>OZ244800.1:0-3151664 GCA_965220005.1 Dehalococcoidia bacterium | reverse complement strand
CTGCTCCCAAGGTCGATGCGGCGACTCCCAGCACGTAGACTCGGCTGTGTCCGTACCTGTCGCCAAGCCGGGCCCCGAGGAGTGCGCCACTGCCCAGGGCTAGTAGGTAGACGATGACAATCCAGGCCGCCTCGTCGATGCCTACGGAAAATTCCTTAGCCAGCGTGCCGACGGAGAGGGCCACAGGAAGGCTGGACATCTGGGTCAGAATGTGGCCGGCGGCAAGCGCCAGCAACACCTGACGGCGTCGTTTCGTTGCCAGCAGAACGGAAAGGGACGCCGGAAGTCTCACCACTCACCTGCCAGGGGCGAATGGCACTGAGCCATATGTGTGCGGGTACAAATGGTCTCCACCGCCGACAATATATCACAACCCCTCCCCCCGCTCACCGTGAGCCCCGTAGAATGGTCGAGCGGATGCAAACATCTGCCCCACACCTGCTCTCCCTATGGCACGCATCCTTGTTTTAGCTCATTGACACTGCCGAGGCCCTTTTGCACAATACCCCTAACACAAGCGCACTATACGTCGACCGCAGAATGAACCCTCATTGCTGCGGGATTACGAAAACAAGATGCTATTCTTTAGCGGCTTTACCCCCAGGTTCACTATTCCCATTTTCGTTTTAGCTGCTGCCACCAAGAGGAACAGCTGCTAGAAAGGGCCCTTCAATTTGGATCTCCAGAATGCCGTCTTGTCAGTTGGGCTCCTCATTGTAGTTGCCAAGTTGCTCGAGGGCTTATTCAAACGGTTCAACCTGAATTCAATCATCGCCTATGCAACTACTGGAGTTGTCCTTGGTCCCCTAAGCGGAGTCGTTAAAACCAGCCCAGGCCTCGAAGTTTTTTTAGGCATCGGTATATTTGTCTTCTTTTTCCTTATAGGCTTGGAGGAGCTGGACATTAGGGGATTTTTTGCGGCCATTCGTGGCCGTCTCTTCCTTGCCTCCGTATTGTCTGTGACCATATCGCTATTGGTGTCCCTGGCAGTTACCAGCGATCACCTTTTTGATCTCCATTTAGGGCTAGAATTTACCGAAGCCTTGGGATTGGCTGGCGTATTGTCACTGTCCAGCCTCGGCCTTGTGGCCAGGGTGTTGATTGACGAAGGCCGACTGAGAGAGCCTGTGGGAGTCCAAGTCTTCACCGCTGCAATAATCGCCGAGCTAATCGGTTTGTTTGTTGTGGGATTCACTATAAGCGAACATTTTGACCCTGGGGGACGCGGTCACGGTCTGGACTGGATCAGCGTGCTGACTCTGGTGGGGCAAATTCTCGGATTTGCAGTTGCTACATGGTTCGTATCCACCAAGTTGCTGCCCAGGGTGATCATTCTGTTGCATCGATTCTTAAGAGTGCCGCAACTTTCTTTTGGGCTGTTGCTGGGCGGGCTTTTCTTGGTAGTTGTCTTGGCCGAGCAGGTTGGGCTTCACGGGTCCCTTGGTGCTCTGCTTTTTGGTGCCGCTCTCTCCATGTTGCCGTACCAGGTTCGGCGCGACATCATGCCGGGTATGAAAGGCACCTCCGAAGGGTTGTTCGTTCCCCTGTTTTTCGCGTCCGCAGGACTACATCTGAGCTTGGAGTTCCTGGAGCTGCCCTTGGAGACTGTACTCGCGCTAACGCTTGTGCCTCTGGCCGGCAAATTCCTTGCAGTGTTTATCAGTGCATACGTTACCCGCCTTCATGCTCCCTTCGCCACCGCCATGGGCCTGATGGCCAAAGGAGTGGCCGAAATCGCCCTTCTTCTCTTGCTACTGGAGACCGGCACCATTGACAAGGGAGTCTTTTCTTTGCTGGTACTAGTCATGTTCGGATATATCCTTCTGACCCCCATCGGAATCAGTTTTGCAATTCGAAGACTAAAACATTCCGATACTGTTATTCCCCGGGGACAAATGCCTCCTTCGTTGGATCGCTTTGCCCTGGAGGGCATTACAGTAAACGACATCCTGGACCGTTCTCGAAGTTACCCGATGCAATCACTTACGGTAAAGGCGTTCGTTGACAGTTGGATTCTGCCGCAACAGAACGATTACGTGGTTGTAGATAAGGGAAAATTCGCTGGCATCGTGTCGTTGAGCATGTTGCGCTACCTCCCGCGCAGCGAATGGGGCCGCACCGATCTTGGCCGGGTGCTGCGCCGTAATACCCCCAATGCTAATTCGGAGGAATTGGTGGAAGATGCTCTCCAGCGAATGACTGAAAATTCGCTAACAGTGCTACCGGTACTGGACAAAAATACAGGTGAGTTCATCGGCACTGTTACCAGCAATGAAATTCTGGAATTGGTGGTGTATACCGCTAGAGGTCATGATAGCTGAGGCCTCTTGTTTTGACTCAAGATTCTAGGACCATCCCCCCCGACACCCGCGCCAAAATCCCCTTGACCCGATGTGAACACCCGTGCTATACTCACCCTCAAATTACCCCATCCACCATGTCAATCCTGCCTGTTATGCCCGCCTGCTTTCACCCCCACATAGCCCTTCCTCGATGCCTCAGACAACTTTTCATACCTTCCAGGCGTCATTCAATCAAACTAGCTACGAATTCAATCATCCTTCAATCAAGTCCAATCAACCTTCAATCAACTTACAATCATCCTCAATCAATTGACAATCAACGGTCAATCGACATCCAATCAATCCCCACCGTGCCGAAGCAGGAGGAGACGTCCCAACGTGGTCGTCCTTGCCGGGGCGGCGGTCTTGGCCCTATGCTATAATCCCTCGCGATAGACTAGACATAACACTGTGGATCAACCCATGCCCCCAGACCTGTCAGTCACCATCTACTCCGACTACATATGACCCTGGTGCTACATCACGTCGGTGCGGCTGGACAAGGTCAAAGAGGCTCTCGGCCCTCGGGTGGAGTTCCAATGGAAGAGCTACGCCCTCCTCATGGGCCGCGCCGACTCCCGCCTTGTCACACCCCACGGCAGGACGTCACGGGCCGCGGCGGCAGAAGCCGAACCCGAGGCACATTTTGAGCCCTGGGCCGCTGACAAGCCCTACATATCGTCAAGTCTTCCCGCTTTGGAGGCCGCCAAGTGCGCCGCCGCCCAGGGACTCCAAGCCTTCGAGTCCTACCACCGTGCCCTGTTCCGGGCAATCTTCGTCGAAAGCATTGACGTCAGCGACTATTCGCAGCTTGCGGCCCTCGCCGCTCGTGAGGGCCTGGACGCCGAGAGATTCAAAAGGGATCTAGATGGCGGTCAACAGAAAGTGGCGGTCATCGGCGAGCATCTGGAGATGGTGATGGACTACGGAGAGGCGCCGGCGGGACTGCCGCTGGTGCTCATCGAAGGCCGGGAGCCGATAGTCGGGGCCGCGCCCGCCGACCTTTATCGCAGGATCCTGGAGCGAGCCATTGAGAAGCGAGGGGTGGGGTAACCGGACATGGCAGTGATGAGGCTATCCACGTTCACTCCAAAGCCCGGCAATGAGGAGCGAATCGCAAACCTCCTTGAAGCCTTGGACACGGCTTTCTCTCTCCAGCAGGGCTACGTGCTCGGGCTGCGATTCACGGGCCGCGCCGATTCCCCGGAGATGGGCCGCATATTCGTCTGGGAATCCCCTGAGGCAGCCGACACCGCAGAAGCTTCTCCCGAGGCCTCCCCACTCTCAAGGCGCATTGAGGCGCTATCTGAAGATGCGCGCCTGGACCGTACTTTCGACCTCCTGGGCTATGCCCTGCGCCCCAGCTAGTCGGGCACTACGGCAATTACGTCCACTTCCAGAAGAAGGTCAGGCCTGGCCAAACCGGCTACTACCACAGATGTGATCGCCCTCAGCTTCGCATCTCCTAGCGCCGCCTTCCGTGCCCGGCTCATCCCCGCGAAGTTTTCTTTACCCACCACGAATTGGAAGACCTTCACTATGTCGTCCATGCTCGCCCCGACCGAGGTGAGAATAGTATCGATATGTCTCCAGATGGCTAGGCCTTGCGCCTCGACATCACTTCCTCCCTCTGCCTCCCCGTTCAACCCCCGAGCCGTCTGCCCCGAGATGTGAATCGTATTGCCGACCCTTATCGCATGACTGATCTTCTGGTGCTCAGGCAGTGACCAGATGCCGGGTACAGTATAGCTGGTCCAGTGTTTCTTTCCTGTTTTCGTCGCGGTCATTCGGCAATCTCCGCTACTACGTCCACCTCCAGCAGCAACTCTGGCTTAACCAGCCCCGACACCACTATCGCCGTCATGCACCGAAGGGGCTCGTCACCCAGCACCTTCCGCCGTGCCCGGGACATCCCGGCGAAATTGTCCTGCCCTACTACAAACTGAAAGCCCTTCACTACGTCGTCCATCGACGCCCCTGCGGCTTCCAGCACCTTTTTGATGTTCCCCCAGATATAGTCGCCCTGGGCCTCCACGTCGCCCTCGCCGACTACGTTGCCGTCGGGGTCAAGAGCCACCTGCCCCGATATGTAGACAGTGTTTCCTGCCCTTATTGCGTGGGCTATCTTCAGGTTGTCGCTGTACGAAAAAATGCCGTCTACGTTGATCTCTTGCCAGTGATGCATCTTTGTCCCTCTTTTCTTCTCGGTTACGGGGCCCGAGCCCCGATTTCAGGAGGGGATGATATGCCCGCCGTGCCGGGGTGTCAAAGATGAGGACCCAAAAACCTACTTCGCCCTAGAGGATTAGTAGACCAATTGGTCGACTGTGGGTACAAGGGGATATAATCGTATTGTGTATAGGTTCAAAATTGTCTTCAAGGATTAAAGGGCCCGGTGGAAAAAGCTAAGGCTTTTCAAACACTAGGCACTTCTGTCCCAAAGGCATCCTGACCTGACCGGCGTGGAGGCAATTCCGAACGCCTCGGTGTGGCGCCGTGCAAACAATAATAAGGAAGAGGTATTAATGTGCGAGGGCACAGAATAGGTTGAAGGTAAACCGCAATAAACGGGACATTAATCGGTGTATCGAGTCAGAGGAACAGAGCACGGGAAACCCTGATGTGATGCTTGGGTGACTATATTGAAGTTCTGGTAGGCCAGTGCCCGCATTGAAGAATCTCGAGTCAGTTGCATGAAATACGCCTTTGGCGCCTTACTCATCGCCATTGTTCTGCTCACCATAGGTATTGGCTATTCAATGCGCGCCAACGCTCAAGAGGGCATTCAATGCAAGTACTACTACGATGAGGCAGATGGCGATCGCAACAGTACCTTCACTAGCTGCGATAGTAGAGGCCTGCCCATACTACCTTCAAACCCCCTTGGCGCTAACCCGCATTGCGCCGTAAGCCGCGGTGGAAGTGAATGTCAATTCTCCTGTGGCTCCGACCCCAGGTCTTGGTGTGGCCTCTTTGATGGCGGTCCCGTTGAGCCTCCACCCCCACCACCTCCGCCACCACCACCTCCCCCGCCACCACCTCCGCCGCCACCTCCGCCGCCTCCCACAGCTACGCCAACCCCGACACCAACACCTCCACCTCCGCCGCCATCGCCATCGCCACCTCCACCTCCACCGCCACCACCACCTCCTCCTCCACCACCGCCTACGGCTACACCAACCCCCATTCCAACCCCGATACCGACACCCACCCCTACCCCTACGCCAACTCCCACTCCGATACCTACGCGAACACCCACACCAACTCCGACTCCGGTCCCGACTCCCATACCCGCACCTACGCCTACATCTGTCCCCACTCCCACGTCCACCGCTGTGCCTACTGCCGCACCACTGTCTGCTCCCGGAGGAGGGTCTACGCCTCAAACCGACTTACAAGAATTGGAACAACCCGCAGCACCCGTAATCGGAGACGCCATACCGCGCATCCGCAACACGTTGGGGGGTATTGCTTCCAGCCCGCGTAGGCGGACCACCCTGATAGTTATTCAGGCTGTTACCAGCGCCTTCGCCCTTGGCGTATTCTCCTACCTGATAGCGCGGAAACGCTAAAGGCAAAGTCGAGGTGCCAAACAGATAATGCGTGACAGAGAGCCCGTTAAACGGACCCTTGCAACAGGCTTTCTTCCATCTCAGGCACAGTGGGGCTGTCTATAGTAATTGGCAGCGTCATGATGAACTCCGCGTATTCACCGTATACGGTGTCCACCGATAGATCTCCCCCGAACCTGCGGGCCACATCGGCCGCTAGAGGAAGACCTAACCCTGCCCCTGCTGCTCCATCCCGTGTCGAGAAGAACGGGTTGAAGATATGGCCAAGCACGTCATTGGCTATTCCGGTGCCGTTGTCCCGCACTCGTATCTCCACCATATCACCGACACGCCGACTCGAAACGGCCAGGACCGGTTCATAGCCTTCCGAGGTCTTCCGTTTCTGGTCCATGGCATAGAAGGCATTTGATACCAGGTTAAGCAGCGCCTCGGAGAAATCCCTTTCGACCAAAGTTGTCTCACCTACAGATCCATCTAGATCGAAAACAGGGTCCACGGAAAAGTCCTGCCACTGGGCATTAAAGGTATTACACCCCGAAATCACCGCCTCCCGCAATACTTCATTCAAGTCGACCGTAACGGAGTCTCCGCCCGTGACACCTAACCCTCGCATCCGTTCGACAATTGCCAGGGCACGCCCCCCATTTGAAAGGACGCGATTCAGACTTGCGGTCATCTCCTGTGTGATGTCATCCAGTAAGGCGGTGTCATCCTTTGACATCCTGTCCCTGTAGTTGTCCAGCATCTCCGTTAGTTCACTGTACAGTTCGAGAGAGCCTTCGGAGAAATTATTGACGAAGTTCAACGGATTACTGATCTCATGAGCCACCCCCGACACCAGCTCACCCAAAGCCGCCAGTTTCTCCTGGGCCACCAGCCGGGCCTGGACCCGTTTCAGTTCTGCGTTGGTCACACGCAGCTCCTCGTATAGCTTCTCGACCAAATTCAAACGCTGGACTTCCAGGGCTTGCTGTCTGAAGACTTCCAGGGCGTTGGCCAATTCTCCAATCTCGTCGCGGCCCACTTCTGGCACCGGAGTCTCCAGGTCTCCGTCGGCCATCTTCCTCATGCGATCAGACATGCGGGAAAGCCGCCTGACCATGCCGTTTCCT
This sequence comes from Dehalococcoidia bacterium, assembly GCA_965220005.1. Taxonomy (GTDB): domain Bacteria; phylum Chloroflexota; class Dehalococcoidia; order Plut-88900; family Plut-88900; genus Plut-88900. Next base: position 3,144,638 of record OZ244800.1, on the reverse strand, counting down.
ACCCAAATCCAGGCTGCCAAAGTCGCCGCAATCACGCTGATTACACTGATACCTGCCAGCAGCGTTCGGCCTTCGTCAAAGCTGCTCACGGCAAGTCCCAAGGCTTCCGAAGAATGCTCGCCGGATGCGGTCAGCAGCGCCGTCACTGAGCTTTCTAATGCGGCACTCGACTCGTCGAACGATGCCGCCAGCTCCCTGATGTTGGTTTCCAGTACCAGCTGTTGGCCGCGGATGTAGAAGACCCCCGCACCTTCGCCTAAAGATGACACCGCTGGGTCTATGCCGGTCGCATGTATGCTTAAAAACCTCTCCAACATCCCCTGAAGGGAGGGATCATCCTGAGCTTGCAACGCCTGCCGCAGCACCGACAATGCAGCCTCTGACTCCCCGATATCCGAGGAGGTTGTTGCCAAGTGTAACCGGTAGTCCAATGCGAGGTCGTTTGCCGTCAGCAAGGCATCGCGGGCTAGTACTAGATTGTCTATAATATCGGCCAAGTCATAGGCCGCACCGCTGACGGCCTGGGCGTCGGTTGCCAGGGTCTGCACGCCGCTCACGCTTTCCAAGGCGGTCTCCAAGTTTTGTAGAGACTTGGCGATGGCTTTAGTATCCTGGCGTTGGAAGCCGGATTCAGCGTCGGCCACCACCTCGAGCCCCAGAATCCGTAAGCGTTCCGCCTCACGAGCGGCTATCCAGGACGACTCCAAAGCCGGCACTGATTCTGATTGGACCCGGTAGTTATGGTCTCCGCTCTGCTCGAAATAGTAGACGGCTACCCCACCGGAGATTAGCGTCAGTGCCACCGCAAATCCCAAAGCTAGATACAGTCGGGTGCCGATGCGCCGCCATCTATCTATGATGAATCGCATGCAGAAACGGCTCCTGGAATTGCCTGGAACTTCCAGAAATTGCCTTTGGAAATTCTCTAGTAGCTAGGATATCACAGCCGGTATAGGCTAGTGACCAAGGCTTAATTTATGAGAGCCGAAGCGCTGTAGAAGAAGGGAGTTCTGCTAAAATCCGTATCAATTACAGTGCACATTTCTACTGTACGTTGTCACCGATAATCGACTGCTGGACGAAACCGGTGATATAGGACAGACCTGCAGATAGGTTAATGGACGTACCATCCATTCCCGGCGTGCTCAAGGCCCAGGCCTGTTGGCCCCTCCCGATTTGTGTTACAACTAGCGAGGTTGCATCAGTATGTTTAGGAAGAGTGTGAATCTTACGCCCGCTGCATAAATGGAAAGTCATTAACGCTCGTGACTCCTTCCAAATTATTCAGGATTCACATTGGACAAGGGCAGGGTTTGTATCTCGGTCCTACAGGTACGCCTAAACTGGGGATTTCTACCGTCTAACGGAAGCCTTATGGACATTAACGACATCTTCACCAAGGGACTGGACCTTAATGAGGCCTTAGATTTGCTGTGGCCGGTCTCGATTTACGTTCTGGGCATGGCAGCCTATGCAATCTTTGTCTTCAAATTCTATCGGTTTGTCGCTGCTCGGGACGTGTTTGACTTGGACCTGTCCAGTTATGAAGAGTCGAGTCACCGATGGATACGATCTTCGCTCCACTTTACCTTGTACGTGGCGAAATACCTCATTCTGTTTCCGGTATTCGCATTCTTCTGGTTCGCAGTCCTCACCCTTGTATTGGCCTTCCTCTCTAAAGAGCAAACCTTCGCAGATACGCTGTTGATAGCCCTTGCCACGGTCAGTGCAATCCGAGTCACAGCCTATTACAAGGAAGACCTATCCCGAGACCTCGCCAAGATGCTGCCCTTTGCAGTCCTCGGCGTATTCCTCATCGATGCATCATTCTTCTCCGTCTCCGATTCCCTTGACTCTCTCAAAGGGGCAGGAGACTACACCGAAAACATCTTGTACTACCTTTTGTTCCTCATTGGCCTGGAATTTGTGCTGCGGCTCCTGATGGGAGTCATAAATCTCATATTGAACTTAAAGCACCGATTGAGCAGATCCCCAGCCCATCCCACATCCCCCGATTCTCCACCCCAAAGTGCTGCCACAGCTACTGAGGAAGACTCAAACGACACCTCTCCCGGCAATGGCGGACAGTCCAGCCAGGACCCCACCCCGCCACCCGACGAAGAGCCCTCTAGCGTTGTTAAGGACTCTTAACTCACTGTTCTTGGCCGCCTAACCGAGAGCCGGCCGTTCGAAAAGGTGAAAGGTTTCAGGCCAGACACCCGGCACTGAAGTGAGTTCCTCAATGGAGGTTAACTGATCGATTGGCGGGAGTTCATGGAAACCTTCGCCGGGGGGATACTGGTGGATCCCGGCGACCCCCTGCTGTGCTACACCATCCCCATGCCCAACGACAGCTTCATACCCTAGAGGAACGCTGAGGAGTTGGCGCTGAACGGCTCGGTTCTGTCTACCGTACAACTTGGTGGAGCTGAGGGGATTCGAACCCCTGACCCCCTCAATGCCATTGAGGTGCTCTCCCAGCTGAGCTACAGCCCCACTTAAGCGAATCGCGGACTAAGAAGATAGCAGATTGGGTAGTAGCTATCAACAGAGCGCAATATTATGCGTAAATATCCGACAGGTGGAAGATTCCTTTCTTGAGAGGGGGCTTTAGTCCGAGGGCGAGGTGTGGGCGGTGGTAGTGATACCGATCCAGGAACTGCTCTACTAATCTCCGGCACTGGGGAAGGTCCTGGGCGCTGTAGCGGGTCCAGCCCAGACATTCTTTCCGCACTGTCCGGTTGAAGCTCTCGATGTAGGCCTGCTCGTTCTTCTTGTAGGGCCGAGCCACCCGGTGTCGTTGGCAGTAGGCCAACACCCGCTCTGCAAAGGCCTCTTTGAACTCACTGCCCCCGTCCGTTTGGATCAACTCCACCCTGCCATCGAAGCGCCGTGTCATCGCTTGTTCCAGGAAGGCACAGCCGTAAGCGGCGGTCAGGGAGGGGGCTAACAGGATGTCTGCCTCCCTGGTGTATATGTCGATGCCGGTGAAGGCAAACAGGCCTCCAAACATCACCGTGTCCATCTGTACCACCTGGCGAGGGCTGCTGGCCGTGGGCACCGGCCCTCTACGCCGATTCTTCTTCCACTTGGAACGGATGATGTACTTCTCCTTCAGGATCTCATATATCTTAGGCACTGACAGGCGTACCCCGTGTTCCCGCTCCAGGAAATAGGCGATCTTCTGTCCACAGCACCCCGCCTCCCGCTCCCTAATGGCCCAAATCCATCGCTTCACCATCGGGTCGACCCGCCTCCCTAACCTGGGCCCCTTCTTGGCTTGCTCGTATCGCCCAAGGAAGGGCAGCAGCCCCTGTTCTTGGATGCCCCGAACCCACAGATGGACCGTCTCCCGGTGTTTACCCAGCTGCCGCGCTATCTGCGCTTTTGTCATCCCTTGCTCGTACAACTCCCAGGCCAACGTTATCAGTGTGAGATTTGACATGTCCATGAGCTTACATGGACTGTCGGATTTCTACGGAAACATTGCGCAGAGGGGACTCTGCCGCTCCCAATGGACTAGCTGATGCAGAGTGTTAGCGAGAGTTAAGCACCCTCTGCATCGTGAGCCCGATCTCCGCAGGGCTATAGGCAATCGTGGCACCGGCGTCACTGAGAGCCTGCGCCTTAGCCTTGGCGGTGCCGCTCTCGCCGGTGATTATGGCTCCTGCGTGTCCCATCCGACGCCCGGGAGGCGCCGTAGCTCCACCGATAAACGAGACCACCGGCTTGGTCACATTGCTCTTAATGAAGGCTGCTGCTTCCTGCTCCCGAGACCCGCCTATCTCGCCTATCATCACTATTGCTTCGGTTTCGTCGTCCTCCTGGAAAAGACCGAGAATCTGTACGAAGTCAGACCCGATTATCGGGTCTCCCCCAATGCCCACACACGTTGACTGCCCAATCCCGAGCTCGGTCAATTGCGCAACGGCCTCGTAGGTAAGGGTCCCGCTCCGAGAGACTATTCCTACCCGGCCCGCCATGTGGATGTTGCCTGGCATGATCCCCACCTTGGCCTTGGACCCGGGGGATATCGCTCCCGGGCAGTTCGGGCCGATCAGACGGACGGGCTTGTCCTTCAGATACTTGCCCACATTGACCATGTCCAGCACGGGGAGCCCTTCGGTGATGGCAATGATTAGGGGCACTCCCGCATCGGCAGACTCCAGGATAGCGTCCGCAGCGAAAGGGGCGGGAACGAAAATCAGGGCGACATTTGCACCCGTCTCGGCAACGGCCTGGGATACGGAGTTGTACACCGGCACCCCCTCCACGTCCGTGCCCCCCTTGCCCGGAGTCACCCCGGCAACCAGGTTCGTGCCGTAGTCTCGGCAGCGCATGGCGTGAAAGCTGCCGTCTCTTCCGGTGATGCCCTGCACCATCAGCCGAGTATTGTCGTCTACTAGAATGCTCATTTACGTATTTCCTTAGCGGGTGCTTTGAGCCGCAACTATTCTCTGGGCGGCCCCCTGGAGGTCCGGCACGAAGGCGATGTTCAGCCCCGACTCTTCCAGAATCTGCCGACCCTCGTCCACATTCGTCCCCCTCATCCTCACAACCACTGGCATGTCCACGTCGACTTCACGAGCTGCGGCCACAATGCCTCGCGCTGCAACGTCACAGCGGAGAATGCCCCCGAATATGTTGACCAGCACCTTCTTTACCTTCGGGTCTGAGACAAGGAGCTTGAAGGCTTGGGCAATCTTCTCTTCATTGGCCCCGCCTCCCACATCCAGGAAGTTTGCCGGCGCAGCCCCGAGAAGCTGGATAATGTCCATGGTCGCCATCGCGAGACCCGCCCCATTGACCATGCACCCCACGTCACCGTCGAGCTTGATGTAGTTGATGTCATATTCGTTGGCCTGTACGTCGAGGGGGTCTTCCTGCGAATCATCTTGCAGGTCTTGTACGTCGCGGTGGCGGAAAAGGCCATCGTCGTCAAAGTCAACTTTGGCGTCCAGGGCAATCAATGACCCGTCTCCCGTCACTAGCAAAGGGTTAATCTCGACAAGCGAGCATCCCTTCTCCCGCATTAGCCGATACAACCCTGAGAATATGGCCCCGGCTGGCCGGACCTGCTTGTCCCCAAGCCCGAGACCGTAGGCTAGGCGCCGACCCTGGAAGGGCTGAAGCCCGATGGTTGGGTCGACCCCCTCCTTGAGTATCTTCTCGGGAGTGGCCGCAGCGACCTCCTCTATCTCCATGCCTCCCGCCTCGCTGGCCATGATCACCGGCACGCCTGCCGATCCGTCTATGACGATTCCGACGTACAGCTCCTTGCCCTCCGGCGCAGCCTTTTCGACAAGCACTTTCCCGATGGGTACGCCTTCCGCAGTGGTCTGATGGGTGACGAGCCGGGTCCCTAGGAGCGATTTAGCGTGGGCCGCGGCCTCTTCCGGCGTATCGGCTACCTTTATACCTCCCGCTTTGCCCCGGCCCCCGGCGTGGACTTGCGCTTTGACCACGACGCGTCCGCCCAACTCTCGGGCGACCTCGGAGGCTTCCTCTGGGGTCTCGGCAGCGCGACCTTCAGGTACGGGTATCTTGTACTGGGCCAGCAGGCTCTTTGCCTGATATTCGTGAATTTTCATTTTGGGCTCCTTTGATGAGCGGCGATTATGATATCTGACAGGCTATTACCTGTCCATTAAGTCGTAATGAGGCGTATGTTTCCTGCTAGCCCTTTTCCAGATTGGGAGAGGGCATCGATAGAAGGGGCTGGTCCCGGATCGCGAGTACAGATATATACCCGACTACCGAGAGTATCAGTGCCAAGAGCCAAACATCCTGATAGTCGCCGCTATTGTCGAACATTAGCCCGCCTATGAAGGCGCCTAACCCCCCCGACATCTGGTGCACCATGTTGGCTGTTCCCGTAAGCGCTCCCAGATTCCTGACTCCGAATCCCCGAGCCAGGTATATCGGGGCAAGAGGGGCGGTCATAAGGAAGGTGAACCCGTAAAGAAGGCCAAATACGATAACAGCCGCCGGTGACGTGGAAGTCACAACCAGGGCAAAGATCACGATTCTTATTAGGAAGCACACCCCGGAGGGTTTGCCAGGCCCAAAGGCATCGGAAAGGTAGCCCGAGACAAGAACTCCGAACATCCCCATTACTCCCATAATCGCCAGCAAATTGCCTGCCAGAAGAGGGGTTAGTCCCTGGTCGGTTGCAAAGGCGACGATATGGGTGCTGACCAGGAAGTCCTGGAAGCCGCATATGGACAACATGAATATCAGCGTGAGGAACTTCCGGGTAGTCACAACTTGTTTGTAGGACATGCCGGTTTGGGGGAGTCGACTCCCAGCTTTCTGTTGTGCTCTCTCTACCGACCCGGTGACCTCTTTCACTGTGGGCCGGGAGCGGATGAAGGCCAAGGTCATCGGCACGCTGAGAGCGGGAATCATCAACCCTATGATCATGTATGAGGTTCGCCAGCCCCAGTCGAGCAGAACGGACGACAATAGCGAGATTATTACCAGCTGTCCTATGGCGCCGCCGGTAATTGCGGTGCTATTGGCCTTGCCCGGATTGTTCGGGAACCAGCGGCTCACCAGGACGATCATGACGCCGAGGTTCGAGCCCCCGCTCCCGACCGCAAATACTACCCCGTAGAGCAGGAAAAGCTGCCATGGGGCTTTCACGAATCCGGTGAATCCGGCGCCAGCGGCCATGACTAGGACAAAGGCTGCAATTATTAACCGAAAGCCGTACCGGTCTGCGAAACGCCCCGCCAGCGGCATAGTAAGCGCCGAGACCACCATATAAGTGGTCTGTACCAGGGAAAGGGGGCCCCGACTCCAGCCCAAGTCCGCCTCAAGAGGCTTGAGTACTACACCGAAAGCCATCCGAGACCCGCTGTTGAAGAAGATAACCACGAAGGCAGTGGCTAGCACTAGCCAACTGCGGTCTATCCTACGGGCCCAATTCAGCATATTTTTCGGGTGTGGTTGGAGTCGGAAGATCTAGGACACGCGCTCAAGAAAGCGCCGATACGCCTGCATCAGCTCCCGCGCCCGATCCCAAGCCTCAGACGGGTGAATGCTGGGACAGTCGTAGTCTAAGAGGTCTTTCAGGCGGCCTCGGGTCTCCTCGGAATATAAGGCAGAGCCGTCTCCCTGCACTTCGGAGATGCCGAATGCGGGCAGAGCTGCTTGCCCGATCTTTTCCGCCTCCCCCCGAGATAACTCTTCAGGAAGGACCAGCTCTGCGCCGTCTGTCCCAAGCCTGGCCGGATAGTCGCCCGGCAGCCCAAGTGGTGAATTCACAGTCATAAGCTCCCGGCTGTCCTGAGCAATCGCAAGGGCATTCTTTACCGCCGAGGCGGCAGGAGTAGGGAACAGGGGTGGGTATCCTTCGACAGGGAAGAAACGGCTTCGGATAGCCGCCTCGATAAGCGATTTCGGGTCGTAGTTGGATGTGACGTCCTTGCCGTCGACGGTGAGCTTGAGAAAATAGGGCATCCTGCTGGGCCCGGCGTGAAGCATGGCGCTGCCGCCGCTCACAAGGAAGACCTGAACGGCGTCGGAGGCACACTCGTGGTCGGCGGCGACGGTTCGGCGTATCTCGTAGGCCAAATGCTCGCAGTTGCCCGCCCCGCACACCGTCCCGAGCCCCGCGCTCCAGAGCATAGGGTTTACCACGTCTGCAAAGGATACGTTGACCACGGGTGTATCGGGTGTGGCGCTGTCCCGAGCCTTCATCACGTTGTAGGCGGGGGCAAGGTGCCAGGGCAGCTGCGCCCCGATGGTTAAGGCCGCCCGGGCCTGCTCTCCGGCCTCGCCCGGAACTCGGGATAGCTGTTCGGTAACGGACCTGGGAGAAAGCAGAGATGATACGTTGATCACCACGTCCGGCTTGACGTCGGCGAGGACCGCCGCAGTCTGGGACACGTCGCTTAGATCGACAGGGTGGAATGCGAAGGACTTGTCATGGCCGTTCATGGACGCGCCGATGGCAGCGAGATTGGTGCGGTATCGTCCCCAGTCGGCGCGCAGGTCGGCAACGGCTATGGCGCCGACACCCGGCTCCCGAGCCAGGAACTCCAGTGCCCAGGCGCCCACGTCGCCAAGTCCGATGATCAATATTATGGTGCTCAAGGCATAGTCCCCAAATCGATGCTATAAACCTGACTCTCGTAGCGTTGATGGCGGAGGGAGTGGGATTCGAACCCACGATCCAGGTTTCCCCAGATAAGCGCTTAGCAGGCGCCCGCACTAGACCACTATGCGATCCCTCCGCTAATGGGAGACGGGTTCTCTGACGGACGGCACACAACCCTCAACCCACTCACCCTGCCCGTGCTCGTCCACCTCTTTCTTCCAGATAGGGACTTCTTCTTTTATACGGTCGATGACGTATCTGCAGGCCTCGAAGGCCTCGGCGCGGTGGGGTGTGCCGACGGCGATGATTACGCTGGGCTCGGTCAGCTCCAGCCGCCCGAATCGGTGAGCCACGGCGATGTCCGGAGTGTCCCAGCGGGCCCGGGCCTCATCTACGATCTGGGCCATCTTCTTCTCGGCCATTTCCTTGTAGGCGTCGTATTCCATGTAGGCGAGGCGGGTCGGGCCAGTGAAGTCGCGCACCGTGCCTAGGAAGACGGCGAGACCGCCATTATCCTTCCGGTTGACCGCGGTGATGAACTCGGCGGCGTCTATGGGCTGTTCAGTTATCTTGATCAATTCCAGCCTCCGCTCACTGGCGGTATCAGGGCAACCTCGTCGCCGTCGGCGAGGACGTGGTCCATGGGGACGTACTCTCCATTGACCGCCACCACAAGCCTTCCCCCACCTTCGAACAGGCCCAGGTGCAGCTCCGAGAGCCGCTCCACGAGTCGGGCGGAGGTTGCGCCTTCATCGAGGTAGAGGTCCTCCTCCTTGAGCCCGGCCCGTTCCCGGTATATAGCGAAGAATCGGGTGTTGACTCTCAGGCCCGCCTCCCCGGATAACAGGATTTCACCAAGCAAATTATAGCGGAGGGGGGTGAGGGTGTCTAACGAGGGTAAGTGGTCAGGCAAGCAGACGGGAGAGGTTGCCGCCGAGGACCAGCTCCCGGTCTTTGTCCGTCATGTAGGGGGTGTGGAGACGGACCAGGTCAACGTTCTGCTGGTAGGTGCAGGTGCGGTAGCACCAGGGCAGGTCCGACCCCCAGACCATCATTGATCCGAAGAGCTTGTAGACTTCCTGGATGATTTTAGAGTGTTGGGCGTAGGGGTAGAGGGAGTCGGGGCCCCAGATTTGGTAGTCCTCGTAGGCGAGAACGTAGCCGACCTCCAGGTAGAATTGACCGGTCTCCAGTAGCGAGAAGAGCTCGGTGGGAGTTTCCACGTACTCGGGGCTGGAGGGGTGGAGAAGGTTGCCGCCGACGTGGGAGTCGATGACATTCAGGTCAGGGAAGCGGTCCAGGACAGATTTGAGGCCCCTGAGCTGCTCCAGATATTTTGCCTTGGAACAGAAGCCAGTATTGACGTAGGCCGGTACTCCGAGGCGGACCGTTTCCTGCCATAAGGGGTCACAGCGAGGGTCGTCGAGAGGGTCGGGGATGGCCTCTCCGCCGAGGAACAGGGCTCGGAACCTGTAGTCCTCCACTGCGTGGGTGAGGTTGGCGATTTGACCCTGGAGGAAGTCGTCGGAGTGAGAGAGCCGGTAGTCGACGGCGGCAGTGGCAAAGAAGCGATCTGGGCGTGATCTCACGGCGTCTAGGAAATAGCTCTCGCGGCCTGTATCGAAGTCTACGTAGTCGTAGTCGGCCTGTATAACGGCCATGTCCACGCCGACGGCGTCCATGTGGGCAATAATCTGCTCAGGTGTAGACTCCATTCTGTTAATGAATGCGGGGCCTCGTTGGAGCCAGCAAGCCTCGCCATGTTTCCGCCAGTAGTAACGGCCATGCCTTCCCACGGTGAAGCCGACGTCTTCCTCGGGCCCCGGTATGAACTTGGGGTCGGTGTGACTTGAGACCATCCTGCCCCAGAAATCGGCGACGCTCTTTTGGAGTTGGGCAACGTGTCGTGTGGGGTCGGGGCCCGTGTCCGGGCCGGCCTGATCGGGGAATATGTGGATGTGGTTGTCGATAATCATCTTCCACCACCTCGATACGGGTTAGTCAAACAATGAAGGAATATCTTTCCTCCACGTTCTCCTCAGCGAGGCTACGGCCCTAGGCCTATCCCCAGCAGAGAGGGAAACCTACCTCATACTTCCCTCTACGGGACGAGCGTTTTGCAAAGGGCCCACAGAGCGTGGAAGTGGTTCAGGGGTCCGTGTCCCTGGCCAATAGGAAACGCGGATTCTATGGCGGCCGAGACATATTCCTTGGCATGAAACACGGCCTCCTCTACGGTGCAGCCCCGGGCCAAGTGCGCGGCGATAGCCGAGGCGAAAGTGCAGCCCGTGCCGTGGGTGTTCTTCGACTCTATCCTGACCGATGTGAATTCGTGGAACTGGCCCTCCGAGTAAAGAACGTCCGTGACCGGACCTTCCCGGTGACCGCCCTTGATGACTATGTTGCTGGCTCCCATATCCGCGATGGTCCTGGCGGCACGGTGAACGTCGTCATCGGTTTCGATGGTGAATCCGACCAGGGCCTCTGCTTCTGGAATGTTGGGAGTGACGACCATGGCCCTGGGTATAAGCCGGGTGCGGTAGGCGTCCACCGCTTCTTCCCGGAGGAGCCGGTCCCCGCTCTTGGCAACCATCACGGGGTCGACGACGACGTTGGGCATGTCGAGGGCCTGGATGCGCTCGGCGACGGCCTCGATGATCCCGCTGTGGGCGAGCATACCGGTCTTCACGGCATCGGTCCCGATGTCGGACATAACGGCGTCTATCTGTGCCGATACCATGTCCGCCGGAATTTCGGCAATGCCGTTTACGGCAAGGGTGTTCTGGGCGGTGACCGCCGTGATTATAGATGTGCCGTAGACGCGAAGCGCGGCGAAGGTCTTGAGGTCGGCCTGGATGCCAGCGCCGCCTCCGGAGTCGGAGCCGGCGATGGTCATGGCGCGGGGCACCGGCCTTGCGGACGAGACGCTCATGCTATTGCCAGGGGGTTCCAGGGTGAGCCCGTACCGTGGGTAATACGCAGCGGTGTCCCAACGAACAGGAACTCGTATACGTTGTCGCGGGCCAGTTCCTCCAGGTCAAGGTTTTCGAGAAGGTAGACGCCCAGATCCCGGAGGCCGTGCCGGTGGAGGGGCATATCTCCGGGGTCTTCCAAGTTTTCGAAGAGCTCACAGGCGGGATGATCGGTGCCTATTGCTACCACGTCGTGCTCTTTGAGCCAGGGGAGCACGGAGGCGTCGGGGCCTGGGAATGATGTAGCCCACCGGGCTCGGTCCTTACCGAAGAGGGTGTACCAGCCTGTGCGGACCAAAACCACGTCGCCGGGCTTTAGGTCGCCGCCTTGGGCGGCGGCGACCCTGTCAAGGTCATCGGCGGTTACGGGCTCGGCGGGGCCGAGGTGATCGACACCCTTATAGGCTGCGACGTCGAGCATTACGCCGCGGCCAAAGATGTGTTTCACGTTTTCGATGCCAAGGCGCTCGACGCCCCGGCTGCTGGCGTATTTGTCGGAAGAGAAGCCGTTGTAGAACTGTCCCTCGTGCCAGGAGTGGCCAAGGCCGTCGATGTGAGAGCCGGAGTGGGTCTCCATGGCAATTACGTCGTCGATGATGTCGAGTTCAGGGTCGTAGAGATGCTGCCAGTGGGAGACGCGCCAAGTCTTGTGGAAGAGGGGAAACTGTGGCCCTTCTTTCTCCAGTGGCACGGCGAGGCTGTAAACGTCCCCCTTCTTGACCAGCTTTATGGCTTCGAGTACGGAGGAAGTGTTCTGGAGCAGATTCAGGACGCCAATCTGGTCGTCGGGGCCCCAGCGGCCCCAGTTGGAAAGCTTTTCGTTAGTCATCACAGCCCCTTTCTATATGATGGCCAGGGGGTTCCAGGGGGAGCCGGTGGCGTGGGTCAGGCGAAGAGGTGCGCCGATGAACAGGAACTCGTAGACCTTGTCCCGGGCCAGTGCCTCCAGGTCCAGGTTTTCGAGGATGTAGACGCCAAGATCCCTGAGGGCGTAGCGGTGGAGTGGAAGGCCACCCTCGGGGCTGCCAACCTTGATCCTGCGCTCGCAGGTCGGGTGGTCGGTGCCGATGGCGCAGACGTCGTTCTCCTTAAGCCAGGGGAGGACGGAGGCATCGGGGCCGGGGAAGGAAGTGGCCCATCGGGAGCGGTCCTTTTCAAAGAGGGTGTACCAGCCGGTGCGAATCATCACTACGTCACCCGGTTGCAGGGCAACGCCCTGGGCCTGAGCCGCTCCGTCCAGGTCAGCGGGGGTGATGGCCTCGGCTTCCTGGAGATGGTCGACGCCGCGGTAAGCCGCCACGTCCAGCATCACGCCCCGCCCGATAATGTGGCGGACGTTCTCGATACCCGTCCGCTCGACGCCGCGGCTGCTGGCGAACTCGTCGGAGGAGAAGCCGTTGTAGAACTGACCGTCGGCCCAGACGTGGCCTATGGCGTCGATATGGGTGCCGGAGTGGGTCTCCATGACAATGACGTCGTCGATGATGGAGAGGTCGGGGTCCTTACGCTCGGCGACGTGGGAGACGCGCCAGGTCTTGTGGAAGGTGGGCATCTGGGGCCCGTCCTTCTCAAGGGGCACGGCCAAGCTGTATATCTTTCCTTCCTTGACCATGCTAAAGGCCTTCAGGACATTGTCTCGGCCCTGCAGAAGGTTCAGGACGCCGATCTGGTCGTCGGGGCCCCAGCGGCCCCAGTTGGAGAGATTGGACTCTGTCATAGCTGCCTCCCGTGAGTGGGTAGAGGTTGAGTGCGTACTCAGATTATACGGGTTTTGGGGAATGGGGTGGGGTATAATTGAACCATAGGCCCCAACGCAAAGGAGGAACGAGGTTGAAGAAGAAGACCTTCGAGCAGGCCCTGAAGGGCGCAGTGAAGATGTCCGAGAAGTACGTGGAGAAGGGACCCTACGAGTTCTACTCCGACCCGGAGATCGTTGATGAGGTGCAGAAGGGGCTAGCCAAGAACGAGGTGAAATTCGGCTACCGCTACTGTCCCTGAATGATCGTAGATGGCGATCCGGATCTGGATCGCATGAAGATCTGCCCCTGCGAGAGGCACCACGAAGATATAGCCCGAGACGGGTTCTGTATATGAATGTTCTTCGTGAGCGAAGAGTTTCTTCGCAAGATGGAAGCGGGCGAGGAGCCGATGAGCACGGTAGCCGGCGAGGGCGGGGCTCCCGGTGAGGAGCTGTTCCCGGATGAAAAATACACCGGAGCGCCTAAGAAGTCGGCTCGGGGGCCGGCAGCTCGGAGGGAATAGTTCCCTAACTTATGCAAGGTAAATAATGGGAAACTGCAGCGCAGTTTCCCATTATTGTACGCTGAGGGGGCGCAACTAAATGACTCTACGTGCGTTATTGTTTGATGAGCCCCTCTAGTCCCAAACTCCACTGTGTCTACCGAGAACACAGGACGTAGGTTTAGATGATCAAATTGAAACTCTTGGCCGCTACACTCTTGGCAATATTGGTTGCGGCCGCATGCGGTGGCGGAGGGGATGCCACAGCAACTACTGAGGCGCAGGCACTCACCCCCCAGGCAATTGATACAACAGGCACGCCGACACCCACCATCGCAATTCCTACCTCCACCCCCATCTCCGCCCCGGGCGTCAACGTGCCCACCGCTGTTTCCTTCGCACCTGACTTGGGTGATATCGCCTATGGATACGTGGAAACCATCGTCTCTGATTACCCGGAACGCAATGCTACGACGGACGGAGAGCTTGCGGCCGCGGAATTCATTGCCGCCGAACTTCGCAGTTTTGGCTACGAGGCAGAAGTTAATGGCTTCGACCTGAGACTAATAAGCGATGATGAACCCTGGCTGAGGGTCATGGGTGAGGATGAGCAAGTCATCGAATCGCTGTTCATGTACCGGACGGGTTTCGGGGACGTGGAAGCGAGGCTGGAAAATGCAGGTCTAGGCAATGTAGAAGACTTCCCCGAGGATGGGTTGGACGGGGCCGTGGCGTTGATCGGGCGGGGAGAGATCGACTTTGAAATCAAAGCCAGCAACGCTCGGGAAGCAGGCGCTTCGGCGGTCATCATCTACAACAGCGAGCCGGAGAACTTCGCAGGCACCCTTCAAACTGCCGGACAGATACCGGCGCTTTCAATAAGCCAGGAAGACGGTCAGGCCCTTCTGGCGATGATGGGGTCGGGTGAGGTGAGGGTACGGGTCAAGGTGGAGACGAAAGACAGGGAGAGCCGCAACGTAGTAGCGACCAAGAAGGGCTCCATAGACGGGGCGCCAACGATTATAGTCGGGGCCCACTACGATACGGACACCGAGTCGGTCGGGGCGAACGACAATGCGTCGGGGACGGCAGCCTTGCTCACCATCGCCCGAGCCCTCAAGGACGACGACCTTGCCGTGGACGTGACATTCGTCGCCTTCGGCGGGGAGGAGGTAGGCCTCATAGGCAGCCAGCGATACGTTTCGAACGTCATAGGTGAAAACACGGGCAGCGTGCTTGCTATGATCAACCTGGACGATGTTGGGAGCGGTGAAAGGGCTATCATCGCCGGAGAGCCAGCGCTTCAGCTGGAGGCCTTGCGGCTGGGTACGGATCTTGGAGTCACGATCACCCCGGGCCGAGAGCCCGAGGGACTGATCAGCGACCACGTTGTCTTCCAGTCGGTGGAGATACCCGTGGTGTTCTTCTTCGCAGACGACCTTTCCAGGGTCAATACCGCCGAGGACACCCTGGAGTTCGTAGACTCGGGCCTGTTGGGTGAGGTCGTAAACCTTGCCATAGCCCTGGTACGAAGCATGGCAAGCCCCTAATGGCGGGACGTTAACGGACCGATGGCACAACTAAGATACAGCCATATTTGGATAGCAGTGGCGGTTATCATTGCAGCGGGAGTGTTGTGGGCCGGGCTAGGTACGGGAGTATCGGCACAAGACGGATGGGTTGAGTTCGGGGAGCAGTCGGTTGAGACCAACTTCCCAGATGACATGACCTTTTCCCTGGAGTTCTCCGCAGATAGGCCCGTGGCCCGCGTCAACCTGACATTCCTGATAGTGGGACAGGACTCGAGACGGGTGGAACCTGTGGAGTTCGAGGACGGCAACCCTTCGACTGCAGAGTTCACGCTCAGGACCCGGGGCGGGAGCAGCACCTACATACCTCCGGGCGCCGTCATCTCGTACAGGTGGATACTGGAAGACGAGGATGGCAACTCTGCGGAGACGGGCGCTACGGAATTTGTGTACACCGACACCCGTTTCGAGTGGGACACCGTGTCCCGGGAAAACGTGACCGTCTACTACAACGGGCCCGTGAAGACTCGGGCCGAAACGGTGCTGGACACTTCAGTGGAGACATTGAGCAACGTGGGTCGACTACTGGAGACTTCACTGACTCGAAACGTCAACATAGTGATGTACAGCAACCCTGTGCAGATGAAGGATGCCCTTCCATTTATCAGCCGGACCAGCTCCAGTGGCCTGGTGACCCAGGGTCAGGCCCACGGAAAAGAGGGGGTGCTTCTGATAAACGGGTTCGACCGCCAGATCAAGGGAATCGTGTCCCATGAAGTGACGCACCTCCTCATTGCACAAGCCGCCGAAGGGCCGGGGAAACGGGTCCCGGACTGGCTAAACGAGGGGCTCGCCGAGTACGGCAATATCGAGCCGGGCTTCTCATACGATCTGGCGGTGCTCCGCGCCGTCCGAACGGACACCCTCTACCCCCTGGTACAGCTTGCCAACCGGCCCGGAGAGCCGGATGCGGTTATCGTATTCTACGGCCACTCCCGTCAGGTTGTGGACTTTATGATAAGGACCTTCGGGACTGCAAAGATGAGCGAGCTCCTGAGGGAGTTTCGGGATGGCCAGCTCAATTTCGAGGACACGCTGGAGAAAGTCTATGGGATCGATCTGATTACCTTGGACAACATGTGGAGAGAGAGCATAGGTGTGCCTCCGGTGTCGATGGAGAGGATAGGCAACCGGCCCGATTCGACGACACCTACACCCATACCTACTCGGGCTCCCCTAGGCGCTCCAACGGCGACGCCTTCTCCAGACACAACCGGCGAGATCGAGATTGAAAATGGGGAGCTGGCGTTGGAACAGTTGCGCCAAGCTTACGGGACAATTTCCGGAGAGGCAGGTTTCGACGCAACAGCGGACCTGAACAATGACAACGTGGTCAACTACCTGGACCTTGCGATCCTCGGTGCACAGCTACCCTCCCCGTGAGCAACGCGAGATGAAGAAAATAGCCAAAATATCGTTGGCGGCAGCAATCCTTGGGGCGTTGGTGGTCCTGATCTTAGTGTCGGGGTGCGGGGGCGGAGATGACGACGCGGTGGTCGTCACCCTTACGCCGTCCAGCATAGACGCCGAACCGGGTGGGAGCTTCACGGTGGATGTGGAAGTCGATCCCAAGGGTCAGGGAATTAGCGCGGCGGAAGTGACGATTAACTATGACCCGCAGGTGTTCGCTTACGAGGGAATGTCGGCGGGAGGGCTGCTCGGGATTTCGCCGCTGGTGGGGACGGAGTCGACGGACGAGGAGATAGGACAACTAGTCTTCGCCCTGGCCCGGAGGGGCGAGACTTCAGCCCCGACAGATGCCGGGACTCTCGCAACGCTGACGTTCAGGGTGCTAGACGACGCGCCGGCTGGCGAGCACGGGCTGACAGTATACCGGGTCGGGCTTGCGGACGAGAATCAACAGGACGTGCCGTTGATTGCGTCCAGTCCGGCGTTTGTGAATTTGTAGGGCCGACCTGCTCGGCCGGGGCGTATCGGCTACCAGACGGTCTCAATCTGAGCTATACCCGATAAGATGGCGTCCTTTGTTACTAGGGGCATGTCAAACGCAGCTGATTCTGCGGCGATTAGGCGGTCGTGGATATCGGGAATCTCTGGAAAGTCAGCGACCCGCTCAATTTGCGCTCTTCCCAGCTCCGACATCCTAATGCCAGCCACACTTTCCAAAGTATCAAGAAGGGCAGTGGGAGCTAGGGCTCGTCCAAACTTTACAGAAAGAAAGTGGAATTCGGCGACGACAATCGCTGGAACTACAATGTCGGCATTGCCGGTCTCAGCCAATCGGAAGATTGCGGAAGCCGCCGGGGAGAGGCGGCCAGGGGAGTGGAGGTACCACCAGAGAGCGTGGGTGTCGACTAAGAACCGGGTATTGCTATCGAGCACGACGGGCTTCGGCCTCGTCTACTAGTTGGCTGCGGGGATTCCATATTGCCTTGATGTCTAGGAAGTCCTGATAGGTTGCATCCGGGAGGGCTGAAGAAAAGGCGCCGCGAAGAGTGGCCAGTGAAGGCTTTTCGCTGTCCGAAGGAGGCACGGGTGTGAGCCTGCCGCATGGTTGACCACGCCGTGTGATTATTACTTCCTCACCTTCTTTCAGGTCGCGAAGTATCTCGCTTACTTTGGCTTTGAACTCGCGTACGCTATATGTGGTCACCAAATGTATCCAACGTAGTCATATTACACCTATTGAAGTGGCTACATTATACTGAGAATCGTGTGGGCCTGCAAATTTCCACTACCGTGTCCTCGGGTTCAGGACGTCGTTGAGGCCGTCTCCGAGGAGGTTCCAGGCGTAGATAAGGATGGCGATGGTGACGGCAGGGACGAGGAGGAGGTGGGGGTCGTCGCGGAGGATGGAGAGGTTGGATATTCCGAAGTTTTCGAGGATCATCCGCCCAAGGCTCGGGTTCGGGGGCTGGATGCCGATCCCGAGCCAACTCAGCACCACTTCCGATCCCGCCACGGCGCCCATACCCATCGAGACCGATACGATGACGGGGCTGATAGCGTTCGGGAGCAGGTGCCGGAAGACGATGCGCAGGTTCGAGGCGCCCATGGCCCTAGCCGCCTCCACGTACTGACTCTCCTTCAGCGACAGCACCTGGCCTCTGACCAGCCGTGCCATGCCGACCCAGCTGAACAGGGTCAGCGACGCGAACACTACAAAGTAGTCCACGGCCCCAGACCTTACTATCCCGTCGATGCCGGACCAGTCTTCAAACCCCCTCGTCCATTCCACGACCCTCGGCTTGACCGTGGCCGCAATGAGGATGATCAGCAGGATGCCGGGGAATGCGAGAAATATATCGCCGGTGCGCATGATTATGGTGTCGACGCGGCGGCCGAAATAACCCGCTGCGGCGCCCATGAACACACCAATCAGCAGCGATCCCGTAAGCACCGAGGCCAAGGTGATGATCACCGTGGTGCGGATGCCGTAGATTACCCGGCTCAGCATGTCGCGGCCGATCCTGTCGGTGCCAAGGGGATGCTCGAAGCTGGGGGGCCAATTAAAAATGGACGGCCCCTCGATAAGGTCCGTGGAGGCGAGCTCGGTCCAGAGGTCGCCTCCGTTTGTGGAGATGAATAGGCCGCCGTCCACGGTGCCGGCGAATAGCGTGGCGTCGTTTCCGAAGTCGGGGGAGACGGCGAGGCCCTCGGCCTTGGTGATGCTCAGGCCTGTGGTTACTATGTCCCAGGACTCACCTCCATCTACCGAGCGATAGATACCGAGGCTGCTGGTGTTGGCAAATATGGTGTTGTCGGACCCGAAGTCGGGGGAAATGAGGAGGGCGATGACCTGGTGGCTCCCCAAACTTTCGTCAATCACCTCCCACGTTTGGCCCCAATCCCGAGAGCGGAGCAAACCCTGAGAGGTGGAGACGTACAGGGTGCCGTCTCGGGCGAAGGCGGGTGATATGGCCATCCTGGTTTCACGGGACGTGCCCGCTCTGCCCTCGTAGGCCTGGGTCCACGTCACCCCGCCGTCTGTCGAGCGGTAGATCTCCTCAACGGAGCGGAAGGAGCCGGTCTTGCGCTCGGTGACAGTGGCTATGACCATGGCGTCGGTGGCGAAGTCGGGGGAGAAGACGACGTGAGATGCGGCAGGGGAGTCCCCCTGGAAGCCGTTGGTGACGTTCGTCCAAGTCATGCCCCGGTCTGCGCTCCTGAACAGGCCGCCGGACAGGGCGGCAATCAGAGTCCCGTCCGTGTTGAAGACAGGGGACACGGCGATGTGATTGATGCCGAGATTGTCAGGTAGGCCGACATTCGCAGGGGTCCAGGAAGAGGCGCCGTCCCGGGATACGAAAACACCCTGAGGCGTACCGGCGTAGACCACCTCTTCAGGCCCTACGGACGGGACCGGCACCAGCACATCCACGTTGACGGCGCCCAGTCCTGAAACTACCTGAGTCCAGCTGCCTCCTGCGTTTTCGGAGCGAAAAACGCCTACGGGGGTGTAGTTGTACAAAGTCGAGTCATCTGACCAGTTGGGAGACATGACCAAGCCCTGGAATCCAGGCAGTTCTTCCAGGTTAGTTGACGGAGTCTCCCGGTAGTCTCGGGGGGCGGTTAACGGGGCGAGGGCGCCCACGCCATAGAGAAGGACGACAACGATGAGCGCCCCCAGTGCGACCTTCTTGTGGCGCAGCCGGGTCCATGCCTGTGCCCAGGGACCGCCGCGCCCCTCGGAGGTGGATGCAGGGCCTTCCGGCGCTGAGTTGAAGGAGTCCCTTTTGAGGAGTCGGCGACCCAGTCCGCTCAGGAGCTGCAGCGGGTTAGTCATACTTGATCCGGGGGTCGAGGAAGGCGTAGAGAACGTCGACCAGCAGGTTGGCAAGGACAAATGACACAGCTATGATCAGCACGAGGGCCATGATGACCGGAAAGTCCCGGTTGAATATGGAGTCGATGGCCAGCTTGCCGATACCCGGGATGCCGTACAGTTGCTCGGTAATGAATGCGCCGGTCACAAGGTCGCCCAGAGAGAGGCCAATGACGGTGACTATGGGGATAATGGAATTTCGTGCGATGTGTCGGCGGCGGACGGTCCATTCGCGCAGGCCCTTGGCTCGGGCGGTGCGTATGTAGTCCTGGCCCAGGACATCCAGGGTGCTGGCCCTCATCAGCCGGGTCATTATGGCGATGCCCGGCACTCCCATGACGAAGGCGGGCATGAGTATGCGTATGTCGAAGAAGCCGCCCCATCCGCCGCTGGGCAATATGTCCAGCCATACGACAAATATGAGGGCGAGCAGGGGCGCGGTTACCAGGACGGGGACCGAGACAAAGAGGAGTGTGGTGGCGACGATGACCGGGTCCGTCCAGCGGCCCTGGTTCAGGGCGGCGGTCAAGCCCAGGGGCACACCTCCAAACACAGAAATTATCGTCGCTGCGATGCCCAGCTGGGCCGACACCCATATCTTGCCGGTGATTAGGCTGGAGACGCGTTCGCCGCGGAAGGTGAAACTCTCTCCGAGGTCTCCCTGCACGGCGTTCCATACGTAACGCCCATACTGTACGAAGAAGGGGTCGTCGAGGCCGCGCTGTTCTTTGATGCGGGCAATGACATCGGGGTCCCGGTGCTGACCGGCGAGAACGGAAACGGGGTCGCCCGGGCCATAGTTGCCGAGGGCAAAGGTGACGAAGGACACGATGAGAAGGACTACTGGGACCCAGAGCATCCTGCGAAGGATGTAGGCCTTCATCTACGCCTCCGGGGGTTGGCTAGTGTGGTCTTTTCATAGTGCGAAGAACTTAGCATCTATCTTAGACGGGATTCGGGCCTTCGCGCCAACTGGAGCGCCTTGCGAGTGCTAGAGCGTGGTGCTTCTGCATTTTGCGGTCATTGGCAACAGCGGCAGGCAAAACAATGTCCGAGTGATAGGGATTTTCGCCTTCTATAGGAGAGGCAATTACCGTGCGACCCTCTTTACAGGCCGCATCAGCCGTAACAGTCGCCCATCCCCGAAACTCGCCTTCTCGGTTTGCAGCCCGTTGCTTGGCTATCGTAATAGCTTCTTCAAGCGGAGCAACACTTAATCTGTCGACCGAAATGCTCATTCCCCCTGACGGGGGCAGAAACACGTTGTATGGTGTGCGGTTTCTGCTGGCACGTTTGGCGGTGCTTCTCGAATAGATTCCCCGGCCTAGATATTCCCATTCGGCCGATGGTTTCGGGGACTGGCATAGGAGCTAGCCGGACGCTAACTCCAGAGAGGAAAAGGCTCCAGACAGAGAATCATCCGGAAGGTCTTCAGTCGAGGGATACCTGTTGCTCTGCTGCTCGCCGTGAGTGTGCACCAAGCAAAGCACCTCCCCTCCGGGTTCGCACAAGACCAAGACCGCAGACCCACGGTCATTGCGTGCATCGATAGCAATCGATCCATCCTGGTCGGGGTAGACTTCGAAGCGGTGGGGCCAGATATCGTAGAGCTTTCTCAGGATTTGCTCAGATGCATCAAGTAATTGCTGGTCTGGTATGGGGAGTCCGTCCTCCCGGGCCTCTTCGGGTGCAAGCTGCAGATCGGCAAGGGCATCTGCGAGGTCTCGCGGGCGTTCCCCCGACCCTTCATCCAAGTTCTTAACTGTGCGTGAACGCAAAGCAGTCCTCTTTGACTCTCCCGACCAACACCCTACCGTGTGGAAAGGATACCACAAGGTAGGGTGTCCAATTACTCTTGCCTATTCAGGCTCTATGTAGATGAACCTGAGCTTGGGGATGGGGAGGGGGGAGAGGACGTAGCCCTTGACGTGGGGCTTTATGAGGATGTAGCGGTCGCCTTCGTACCAGCGGGGGATCCAGGGCACGTCGTTGACGATGAGCTGTTCGGCCTGCTGGTAGAGGGATATTCGGGTCTCGACGTCCTTCTCGGTGCGGGCCTGTTCCAGCAGCCTGTCGACCTCCGAGTTTGTGAAGCCGGTGTGGTTATTGGCGCTTTCGGAGTGGAAGAGGATGTCCAGGAAGTTCTGGGGGTCCGGGTAGTCGGCGACCCAGCCAAGGGTGAACATCTGGTAACGGCGGCGGTCGACGTCGTTAAGGAACGTGGCGAACTCGGACTGCTGGACCTCGACGTTGACTCCGAGGAGCTCCTGCCAGATGGCCAGGACAACCTCGGTATCAAGGCCCACGGCCCCACCACCGCCGGGCACGGACAGGATTATGGTCGGCAGCTTTGCGGCGGCCATCCTGGAAGCCTCGCTTAGGGCGGTGATGCGAGACTCGTCGTCTACGGCGGTGTCGGCCTGCATGAGTAGCTCGGCGATGGCGGTGTCTCCGCGGCCGTAGCTGGACTCGGCCAGGGACCTCATCGCCTCTTCGATGTCGAAGCGGATGCCCTGCAGGTTCTGGTTGTGGCCCGGGAAGCCCGGGGGCAGGATGCCGTAGGCGGGGACGACCAGGTTGGACAGCACGGCCTCGGCGATAAGCTCTTTGTTAATGGCCAGGGCCAGGGCCTTACGTACTTTGATGTCGTCGAAGGGGGCCATCTGGGTATTGAGGCCAAAGTAGCTGACGCTGTAGTCGGGGGGCGTGATCTGCAGGTCCCGGTTGATCTCCTCCGTCGGGTCGAGGACACGGTCAATGTCGGCCAGGCCGACGCCCGTGAAGTCGATCTCGTTGTTCTCATACATGGTCATGCCGACGCCGCCGCTCAGGAGGAGGTTTACGGCGTCCAGGTGGGCGGGCTCTTTGTAATAGAGGTCGTTCCTTTCAAGCCGGATGCGCTCGCCGATCTCCCACTCGGCGAGGCGGAAGGCGCCGGTGCCGTTGGGCCGGGAAGTCCAGTCGGGGCCCGACTCGACGTTCTCCTGGTCGACGACGAACGCGGTGGAGTAGGTCAGCTTGGCTAGGAAATAGGGTTTAGGGGCGTCGATGGTTATTTCGAGGGTATAGTCGTCCAGGACGCGTATGCCGCTGACGCTGTTGGCCGTGCCTTTGAGCTTGGCGGAGGAGCCTACGATGTCGTTCAGGTAGAGGTCGGCGACGGTGGACTCGGTACGGGGGTCAAGGGCCCGCTCCATGGAGAATTTGAAGTCGTGGGCGGTGACGGGCTTGCCGTCGTGGAACTTGACGTCGTTTCTCAGGTGGAAGGTGTAGGTCCGTTCGTCGTTGCTGAGGTCCCAGCGGGTGGCGATATCGGGGACGATGTTGAGGTCGGCGTCGATGGTGACGAGGCCGCTGAAGACCTCGATGACTACGAAGGCGGAGCTGGTGTCAGAGGTGAGGGCAGGGTCCAGGGTGGGGGGGTCGGAGAAGAGGCGGGTGAACTCACCACCCGTGCCGGCGGGCGAGTCCGGGACAGGGGTGGCGGTGGCAAGCGTGGCCGGGGCGGTGGGGACGGGTGTGGAGGTAGGCTGGAGGGTCGGGCCGTCCTCGCTGCTCGAGCCGCAGGCGGCGGCGACCAGGAGCGCGATGATGGCGAGGACTGAGAGAAGGGTCAATCGGCCAGTCTTTCTATTCATAGCATTGCGCATGGGCATAGAGTCTCCGTTCGAGCGCTATGGTAGCCATATGAGGGCGAGGTAGCAAGATTGGTGCGTTCAAGTGAGTAAACGCATGAGGGCGCGGAAAGTTAGGTGGGGGGAGGGGCACACTAGCCGATTGGGAGGGTGACTGTCCGGCTGCAGACGCAGGCGGCAGAGCCTGTGCGGAGGCGGTTGCTTTCAGGGGAGTGTAGGGGAGGTTAGGACGTTGGATGCCACGAGTAGCGACCTATTTATCGCCGGACGCATTTCTCACCCCCGTCCCGTTATTTAGATGCCCCTCGGTTTACTATCAAGATGTTTGACCAGCGCGATTGCGTTTCGGAGTTTACGGCTCTTACCCTAAACTCGAAGGAGCGGGGCCACGCCGGAAGTCCGGTGATCGTCGCATGGGAACCCTTGAAAGAGGCCGTGACTGAGCCGTGCGGCAAGGTGGCCCAT
Organism: Dehalococcoidia bacterium; assembly: GCA_965220005.1. GTDB lineage: Bacteria > Chloroflexota > Dehalococcoidia > Plut-88900 > Plut-88900 > Plut-88900. The sequence goes on along the minus strand of OZ244800.1, from coordinate 3,120,846 downwards.
CCGCTGGGTAGTCTCACCCGGATGCGATACGAGGTTGCTCCAGTCACATCCGCCCAATCAAGAATAGCCCCAGTGGCCCCAGTGGTGCTTCCGCTCAGTTGTGCCGGCCTGTCAAGTGGTGTAGGTACGGCAGTGGGTTCAGGTGTGGGTTCGGCTGTGGGCTCAGGTGTGGGTTCGGCTGTGGGCTCAGGTGTGGGTTCCGCTGTGGGCTCAGGTGTAGGTTCGGCTGTGGGGACGGGCGTGGGTTCGGGTGTTGTGGAAGCCGCAATCCGCAGCATGAGTAAGTCGGCGTTGTGCCACGGCTCCTCCGATACCGCCCACGTCAATGTCCCCGCCGATGAGTCTACCGTAGCGGAAGACACCTCCAGCGACAGCCCCACCGACCCGTCCAGCTCTATGAACTCCACCTTCTGCCCCGACAGCGATACATGGGGAGACAGGGTCAACACTACGCTGTCGTCGTCATACTTCAGACCCGTGATGGACGTAGATGTCCCGTCTACGGTGAAGGCAGTGGGCTTGAGCACACCGTTGGATGCATCCGCCCCCACCCCCGTGCCAATGGTCACCGGATCAAAGAAGGCTTCGTGAAGGGTACCGGAGGGCGGGGCGACCGTGACGATTACCTCGTTTCGTTTCTTACGGATTTCCGATATGGCATCACACAAGGCGTAATTCTTGGGCTGGTCGGCCCAATAGAACCGGTAGGTGCCTTGAGGAAGGGGCCGCGCCGTAACAGCGTTGGCTGGCCACACCTTGTCAAACAAGTCCGCATCCTGTCCTGTGTGCAATATCACATCATCAATATCGAGCGAGTCGGGGATGTCATCTGCATCAATATGGTCAGCCGCACTACCGACGTACACTTCGGTGCCGGATGATGCGCCCGACGTTATCTCTTTCACGTGTTGGCGGTTGTACTCGACGCCCCATACGGTCTCACGATGGTTCTTGAGGTACTGTTGATATCTTGCCGAGCGGTATTTGTCACGAACGCACTCGGCGTAGGCTTCCGTACCACCGGCGGCAAGTTCATTCCCTATCCTCGTGACCAGGGCCTTCAATTCACTGATTGTCATCGACTCGCCTTGAGTGCTACTACGTCCACTCGCGTCTTGGGATCCACTCGGCAGATTTATCAAGAACCGCTGCTCTCCGCCCGATGCCCTGCCCGTCGTCCCCTGTGCGGCGGCATCGGGGAGCCACGCCTTTTCCCATCTGCTCGCTACCGTGTAGCCGTCCTCTCCGTTGTTGCGGAAGGAGGTCATCCAATAGCGGTCGGGGTCGTCAAAAGTGCTGACCACACCGTCACCCGAATGCAAGAACACGATGGCTTCTCTCTCGTCCCATTGGGTGGTGCGCAAGGACAATAGGTTCTCATTGAGGGCCTCCACCTCCGCACGGGTTTCACGCAATCCGTCATGGTCGAATAGCACCGCTTTGATTTCATCGCCTCCGCTACCCCTGAGATATTCAAGCACCTCGAACGTAATCTCGATGGAGTTGGCATAATAAGTGATATATCGGTCGGAGTTGCGGAAATCAAATCGGATTTCCTCGATGGTCTGTCTGGCGGACCTGAACCTGACGCGGGCCACAGCCTCCGCATACGCTATCGTTTCCTCCATCGAGGACTCGCCTGTGTAGGGAACGCCGCTGGACATCGCACCCGATGCCGAACTTTTGCCACTGCCTTGCGTGGTCTCTACCTCGGTGTCGGCACTACCACAGCCTATCGCAAGGAGCACAACAACCACTAGGGCCACACCCATGACCTGCAACACCCGCAATCGACTTCTATACAACGCTCGCATGATTCACCTTTTTGCTAGCTACACGCCCGGCTGGTTACACCCTCTCTCTAGTATATGGAAGCTGTAGTCTGTTCGTCCCTATCTCTAAACTCTTCTCGTAGGCAATACACCAGCGCAATGGTCTCTTCGATTCTGCACTGCTGGAGTTTTTCGTTCCATACGTCACTATCCCATCCCATCAGGGTGTCATTGAATTGCTCGGGGTTGCTCGTGTCATCCCCGTCAGGAGGCCCCAGCACGTGCAATAATTCGTGCATCGCGGTCTTGTCAATGTAAAAGTACCCAGCAGGATTACCATCTTTGTCTCTCGTTTCAACGCCATGCTCATGTGGGTCGTTTGTCCATACCACAGTCGACAGTTCGGGAAGCCTTTCAAACTTAAACCCTTGTCCCATCGTGATAAGCATTGTGCGGTCGCCTATGAATCTGTCTACCTCCGGCTCGTCTCCTTCAAATTCATCATCTGGGAAGATACACGCAAGTGAATTAGGCTTGCAGTTTTCCTCGAACTCCTCGTCTGTTTCTGGGTCCGCCACTCTGATGGTGATGATATGGCCGTCATCTAGGTTCGGGTTATGCTCGTTCCCCGTTGGACACACATGGTCGTGTTCCACATCCGGGTCAGTGGTCTTTTCGCACACCAATGCGCCGATCTTGCCCGGCTCATCAAACGCCTGCTTCATCGCTAGGTTTAGTGCAGCAGCCCCATTGATGATGCCCTGACGGACTGTATCGCACTCACTCTTCGTGTAGCTTGCCAGGCACCCTTCCATGTCAAAGACGAATTGCCCAAGTCTGTCTCGTTGCCGGCCTATGTTCTCCACCCCCTCTGCTAACGGAGTAGGTTTTGGGTGCGCCGTGGGCGTCGGTGTGGGGGTGGGGGTGGGCCCGCCCAGGTCGGGTGTGGCCGTGGGTGTTGGTGTAGGCGTAGGTGTGGGTGTAGGAGTCGGGGTTGGGGTGGGGGTGGATGTTGGCATGGGAACTGGGGTGGGGCAACACGCCGATGGGTCTCGACACAATGCGTCGCAGTCCGAATGCGGTAGGGGTGTGGCCGTGGGTGTAGGAGGCACGGGGGTATTGGTGGGCACGGGGGTATTGGTGGGCACGGGGGTATTGGTGGGCACGGGGGTATTGGTGGGCACGGGGGTATTGGTGGGCACGGGGGTATTGGTGGGCACGGGGGTCGCCGTCCATATCGGTTCAGGTTCGCACCATGGGCAGCGGACACCACTCCTCTCTAGCGCCACCTGATCGGTCGTGATTGCCTCTGCACTCTGGGTGTTGCCGTCTCCATCGGTATATGAGACGGTTGCCCGGAGGTAGCGCCCTACGTCATCCCCGGTGGGGATGTACTTGGTAGAGGTTGCAGCCTCGATGTCCTCCCAGCCACCCTCTCCGTCTTGGGAGCGGGCCCACTGCCACGTCATGCCCGTCGGGTCATCGGCAACCAGGGCAGCGGTTAGGTATTCCCCCACAACCGGCTGGGTGATCTCCTCCCCCTCCCCACCCGTCATTCCGATGCCCCACGAGGAATCTGGGGCGGTGTCATGTCCCCTCCCCCCAGTACCGCACCAGAGGCAGAGGTTGGCGCTTCTGCGCCAACCTCTGCCTCTGTTTTTTCCTCCCCTTCTCCCCAGTACTGAATTAGAGGCCCGCATACGTGCTAGGCACGTATGCGGGCCTCTATTCTTCTTTCCCCCTCTCCCTTGAAGGCCCTAAGGGAGAGGGGGACAAAGGGGGTGAGGGTTCCCCGGAAGGGCCGGGGCGGTGCCCCCCCAAAAGTGTGACATCACCCCCTTGACTTCATAAGACACATGTTCTATTATTGGGCCAGTCTAGACCCGACACCCACCTTAAGGAGGAACCAACAACCCAGGGAAGCCCACCAGACCCCCCGAGGACTCAACGCCTTAGCCCATCCCAACGGCCCTCGCGCAGGCCCGCGGCTCAAGCGACCGGCGCCATCTCCTCACCCCACGGGTCCCGTGCCCCTTCCCTGACCCCAGGCGATGGAAGAAGCCCTGGCTTTCTACTCCCACCCCTCTCCTGTCACCCCCACCCCATCATTCCCGAGTAGTCGGGAATCCAAGGGCGGGGTGCACGGAGAGATTACAACAAGGGTGACAGGAGATGTACTCGCGGACCGTAAGACCCCCATAGAGAACCGTCTCGAAGTTCGGACCGCATTGCAAGAGTTAGCGCGCTACGGCGAGGGGGTGCCGGAGGATTTGCTCCGTATCGCTCCGGCATACTGAAAAATCATTAGTCAGGCTGTGGGGCCACAGCTGGATCACTGGCCCCGTCGTGCCCATAGTGGCATACAGCCCAAAAAAGGAGCCTCTGACGGACATCCTGCCCTGGATCGGTCCGTGAATATAATCGAGCAAAGGGCACGGCCGGCTGTAAGTCCCTCCCTCTCAGGCGGGGCCTGCTCTCCAGGTCCCCCGACAGCCGGAACACCCGCAAAGAGAGAATGCAAAGCCAGTTAGAGGACAAGAGGGCCTCTTCCATCGCCAACCCAAAACCCAACAGACAGAACGGAAACCGAAACCCCACAATCTAAGATGGAACATCCGCCTCTGGAGGATCCGCCTCAGGAGGACTGAAGAAAAACCCGGCGTGTCACTGACCTACCGGACGAGTACATCAGATTGACACCGGGAACGGGTGGGCGATAGGATAGGCGGCGTCGGAGTTCCCAACGGATGCCCAGGGAGGTGGCCCCATTGGCGGATACTAATCGACCCCTGCCCACCCCAACCCCCGAGACCCAGCCCTATTGGGACGCGCTAAGGGAGCACAAGCTCCTCATCCAGCGTTGCACTGACTGCGATAAGGCATATTTCTATCCCCGGCCTTTCTGCCCCCTCTGCTTTTCGAAGAATGTGGAGTGGTTCGAGGCAAGCGGGAAGGGGACGCTCTACTCGTTTGTCATAAACCACAGGCCGGCCCCGGGCTTCGGGCCAGACCCATACGTCATCGCGGTAGTTGAGCTGGAAGAGGGGCCGCGGATGATGAGCAATCTCATCGACATCGATGCCGACCCTGATAAGGTGCACTGCGACATGGCCGTCGAGATCGCCTACCTGGACGTGACCGACGAGGTGACGCTGCCACAGTTCCGGCCCGCATGAGCCTTTTGACGCTATAAGGAGACTGACATGGCCCCGAAAGATTTGCGCGGAAAGATCGCCATAGTCGGAGCGTCCGAGTCTGACGAGATGGGCAAACTGCCCGATAAGTCGGTGCTCACGCTGCACGCCGAGTCGATACGAAACGCCCTCGATGATGCGGGCCTGGGCCTGGGCGACGTGGACGGGCTCTTCATGGCGGGTGGCTCGCCGGAGACGACGGTAAATGACCTGTGCGAGTACCTTGGCGTCGTGCCCCGGTACGCGGACAGCACGATTGTCGGGGGGTGCTCGTTCATCATGCACGTGGAGCACGCCATGCTGGCCCTGAGCGCGGGCCTGATCAACACGGCGGTCATCAGTCACGGCGAAAGTGGCCGCTCCCGCATGGGCCTGCCCGGTTTCGCAGATGAAAGCGCGACCCACAACGGCCAGTTCGAAGACCCGTTCGGCGTCTTCGGCCCGACTACTACTTTCTCGATACCCGTGACCCGGCACATGCACAAGTACGGCACGACGCGGGAGCAGCTGGCGGAGGTGTCGGTGGCGACGCGGAAGTGGGCGATGATGCACCCGATGGCCCGGATGAAGGACCCGATCACCATCCAGGACGTGATGGATGCCCGCATGATCTGCTGGCCCTTCACCCTGCTAATGTGCTGCCTGGTTACCGACGCCGGAGGAGCGATAGTGCTCACCACCGCGGACCGGGCCAAGGACCTGAAGCACAAGCCTGTGTACGTTCTCGGGACGGGAGAGGCGGTCTCTCACGAGCGCGTGAGCATGATGAGAGATATGACAACCTCCGACTGCGCACGGAAGTCGGGTAAGGCTGCATTCGATATGGCCGGGGTGAAGCACTCGGACATCGACGTGGCGGAGCTGTACGACGCGTTCTCCTTCACCCCGATGCTGGCGCTGGAGGACCTGGGCTTTGTCGGGCCTGGGGAGAGCGGGCCTTTCGTCGAGGGACAGAGGACTGCGCCGGGCGGCGAGTTCCCGATGAACACCAACGGGGGCGGGCTGTCCTACACCCACTCCGGGATGTACGGCATCTTCACGCTGATCGAGCTGACGCGTCAGCTTCGTGGTGAATGCGGCGAGCGGCAAGTGAAGGATGCCAAGGTCGGGATTGCTCACGGGCCGGGTGGCATGTTCGCCGCTGCCAGCACCCTGATCGCCGGCAACGTGATTCCGTAGGGGGTCGTACAACCCCCACTCTCTTAGCCCCTTACTAAGGCGCGCCGCCGATTGTAATGACGCGGTCGCCGACTGGCTGGACGGGGCGGTTGTTGGGGCCTCCGCTCAACGAAAGGAAGCCTTCCACCTGCTCCTGAGATATCGTCATTGGTTCGCGGAGGACATGCCAGTCGACGGTCTCATCGCAGGGGGGAGTGGTCTTGGAGCTGTTGTAGCGGTAGTAGGAGATGTCGGTGGGGAGGGCGTTGGTGAGGGGGATAGAGGCGTTGGCAGTGCCATCGGGGGGTGGGGCGGCGTCGAGAATCGACTGGGCCACGGGGCTATGTTCACCAAGCGTGAACAGGAGTCCGACCACTGCCAGGCGGCCGTTGGAGTCGGCGTGGACCATGTGAAGCTCGGCGGCAAAGCTCTCGCCGTCCACCAAGTGCTCCGAGGGCGAGTGAAAGTGCGCCGACTTCAGCTTGAATTCCCCACCTCCGAGCATGGCAGTGTTGCCAGGGGCGTAGTCCACGTGGACCTGTCTGCCGTCGTTGCGGAGGGTTGCCTCGGCGGTGGTGTATGAGAAGGAGATGGGTCCGGGGCCACCTGCCTGGTAGCCGGTAATGTCGATGGGAGACTGCTGCTCGCCGTTGGCGCAGGCTGCGAAGTCGGGGGAGAGGGAGGCCCAGTTCTCGGGGGCGCCGGAGCCGGTGTGGCCCCATTCGACGGGGGCTTCACCCCCGCACGCTGAAAGTATTGCCATGAGGGAAATTATACAGATGAGTCGGAGGGCGTGCATACGGAGTGGAGTGTAGCACGGGGGAGATGGGCCGTACTCCGTAAGTCGGAACGGGGGCTGGAACGACGGAAAAATAAGTGGGGTAGAGACAATGCGTCTCCACCCCACATTAGAGTCAAAGGAGAGAGCTGCCCCTCCGGATTCACAGGCTTAGCAGGGATACAGCGTCCTCGGGTCTTCGACGAAGGCGTGGTCTTCGTGGCCCTCGGGGGTTGCGGTGAGGACGGTAACTCCCTTTTCGGACTGCAGTCGATGCCAAGTGCCCTGTGGCACGACCAGCAGGTCTCCTGCGCTGACCTGGATGGTCTGTTGTTCGCCGTCCACGAGCATCTGGATTGCGGTCTCGCCGGCCACGATGTGAACTATCTCGTCACCCTGGGAATGACGCTCCCATCCGGCGTCGCCGTTGAAGGTGCCGAGGTTGATGGCCGCATCGTGGAAGTCACCCCTGCCGAGTATCTCGAAGCCTGCGACTACTACTTCTTCGGGGGTACTCTCGCCCCGGTTGACTATGGGGGTCAGGTTTTCAATAGCTTTGTGGACGTTGTAGATCTTTACCATTGGGTTTTCCTTTCTCTGCGCCGATTTCTATGGTGGCGTTTAAACCTTGGGGGAATTATACATGCGACATGTTGCTGTTGCAATAGCTCGCAATAAGAGGACTAGGATCACCCTCACTTTTGCCCTCTCCCTCCGATGGAGGAGGGGAGTGGACCACCCCCGCGGGCCGGAAGAAGGAATGGGCAAGGGGTCCCATGGAGGGTTGGCTAGAGGCCGTAGAGCTTGACGGCGGTGTCGCCGAGGACTTTCCATCGGGCTTCCTGGGATAGGGGAGCGAGCATTTTGGTGAGGAGGCGGACTGGTTCGGCGACGGAGTCGGTGTGGGGGTAGTCGGCGGCCCACATGAATTTGTCGACGCCGATGAAGTCCATAGTCTCGGGCATCATCTCCTCGCTGGGTTCGAAGGAGATCCAGCACTGTCGTTTGAAGTACTCGGTCGGCTTCATCGATAGCGAGGTAGCGTAGGTGAAGAGCTCGGTGTATTCGTCCATCCTGTCGAGCCAGTAGGGCAGCCACCCCGACCCGGCTTCCAGCACGACGAGGCGCAGGTCCGGGAATCTTTCGAAGACAGCTCCCTGGAACAGTGTCGTGAGGCCGATGATGACCTCCAGGCCGAGGGTGACGAAGCCCCACCAGGCGATTTTGGGGCTGGTGTCCGGGTACATGTCATAGCCGAGGTGTCTGGGGTATCCCATGACGTGAAGGGCGAGAGGGATGCGGGATTCCGATGCCTGCGCCCAGAGGGGGTCATAGTAGGGGTCTCCGTAGGGGATGCCGTTGATGGGCCTACCACTGACCATGCCGCCCCGGGCGCCAAGCCCCGCGGCCCGCTCAAGCTCCGCGGCACCTTCATCAACGTCCGAGGCGATGACGTGGGCGACGGGTACGAGACGGTCTGAGTGGGGTTTGCAGAGGTCGGTGATCCAGGAGTTGTAGGCGCGGGCGTGAGCGGCGGCGAGCTTGTAGTCATCGAACTCGGGCTCCCACTGGATGCCGAGGGTGGGGTAGAGGAGGGTGATGTCGATGCCCTCGTTGTCTAGGAGCTGGACGCGGTCGGGGCCGTTGGCTGCGCCGAGGGAGGTGGTTACCCGGTCTTCGAAGGCGCGGCCGCCGGGAACCTCAGGGCTGCCCATCCAGCCGTTGCGGAGCATGAACTGGCGCGCGGGCTTGCCATCGATGAGCATTAGCTCGCGACCGTTGTCGTCGGTGGACCAGCGTATGGCGCGGGGTCTGAGGTCGGGTTCCAGGTAGCCCTGCCAGACGGACATGGGCTCAAGGACGTGGCTGTCGACGTCAACTAGCGGGTGTTCTCGCATGGTCGGGTACTCCTTCCGCCATAGGCGGATCTTCGACCTTCGGGATTATACATGGGGGGGTGTCCGGCACGGCAGGCATTGATTGGACTTGATTGGAGGTTGATTGTCAATTGATTGAGGTTGATTGAAAGTGATTGAAGATTGATTGGACTTGATTGAAGGGTGATTGAATTCGTAGCTGTTTTGATTGAATGACGCCTGCGAGGGTTTGGAAAGGATTTTTCAGGTGTTCGGGGCTTGGGTTGGTGGGGGGCATGGCTTTGGACGGAGGCAACGGGTTGGCGGTGGGAGAGGGCAACTCTATGCGAGGACGACGGGACGGCGGCCCTGAGGGAGCGAGACAGGGATGGGGAGAGGATGAGGGTTGCCAGCACTCCCTCTGCGACCCGGGACGGGACGTGGGAGAACACTCGCGGCGCAATGCCGCGGGGGCCCGCTTCCGCGCCGGGTGGTGCAGAGCAGGAAATCTTACGCGGCGCAATGCCGCGGAGGCCCGCTTCCACGCCAGGTGGAGCAGAGCGGGAGATCTTACGCGGCGCAATGCCGCGGAGGCCCGCTTCCACGCCAGGTGGAGCAGAGCGGGAAATCTTACGCGGCGCAATGCCGCGGAGGCCCGCTTCCGCGCCGAGTGGCGCAGTACGGGAGATCTTACGCGGCGCAATGCCGCGGGAGCCCACTGTCCTGTGGGGAGTGGGCCGAGAGGGAGCGCTGGTCTTTGGCGACACCCTGAGAGGGTCTACGGGATGGCTTGGAGACACGGCGTCAGGAAAGGGTATGAGGAGGAGGCGCGTGCCGGGGGCCGGGCGGCGGCATGCCGCTCGGCGTCGACGGGAGCTGATCAGGCTGGTGCGACTCATGGGACTCCTTTGGTACTTTCCTGTGGGGGCCGACGTACTAGGTCGGTGGCCTGGTGGGCAGTATAGTACTAATGTTCCGATAGGGTCAAGAGGTGGATGTCACAGTTTTGGGGGTGGGAAGGGAACCCTCACTCCCTTGGTCCCTCTCTCACGCTAAAGGCGCGTCTTCGACCCTTAGGGCCGTCAAGGGAGAGAGGGAGAGAAGAATAGAGGTCCACGTGCGTGCTCTGCACGCACGTGGACCTCTAATTCAGTACTGGGGGGAGGGGGTGGGGTATTGTTGCAGGGAGTGTTGGCAACCGTTCTAAAGGCCTTCTGGACCTGTAAGGCAGCATGATTCAACTACGGAAAGGATGATCAAAATCTCTTCTGGCAAGTAGATTATCATGACTTTAATACATAGTGAAACAATCCTAACTTCTTGACGTAACTCCCATTCGCATGTACGATATATTCAAAACGGGTAGTGGAAACGTCGCTATCAAGGAGTCTATGAACTTCTTAGGCAGACCCGGTGTCTATTCCTTTCTTCCTACGCTGCCTCTGAGATAGGATCAGTGAGGATTACTCTACTGTATATTGGAGGTGTGGGCTTTCTAACCCCCCCGTCGCCATCCCGGTAACAACCCATTCCTGACGCTATTTTAGCCTGGGCACGAATTTCTACTAAGCGTGTTGAATCCTCCAGGAGGCCGATTCGGGTGGGAGTGTGAAACAGTTGACAAGAGTTGTTCCAATTTTTGTGATTGAACGAACGTTGAATATTGCTAAATATATCACATTAATGAGAAGGAGTCCCAAAGCGAGCTAATAGGTATGTGATGCTATCCCGCGAGGGAGCTAAGTGTCGGGAGGAGGCAGATGAGTAAGCTAGGTGGAATACGCGGAAAAGGGTTATCTAAGCGGCACATAGCTGTGCTAGGAATCTTGGGGCTCCTGATATCTATAGCAATGGTGGCAGCCGCCTGCGGAGGCGATGATACTCTCGCGCCGGCTACGGCGACTCAGGCAGCCCAGGCTACTCCCATCCCGGAGCCACAAATTAGACCCATAGAGGAGTGGACGCCGGAGGAGCCGGCGACCCTTGAAGAGCTAGAGGCGGAGTTGGAGAAGCACAGAGGCGAGAGCTTCACTTGGGTTTCGTGGGGCGGCGCCTACGAGAATGCCCAGCGGGCAGCTCTCCTTACACCCTTCGAAGAGAAGTTCGGTATTGTAATAGTTGAGGACAGCCCGGTAGTGTATAGCAAGTTCCGTGCCATGGCTAACATAGAGGACCCTGAATGGCACATAGTCGATCTGGGCAGCCAGGACATCAGGGCTTTTATCATAACCGGGGACCTGGAGCCATTTGACATGGCCATAGTAGGTGGGACCTTCCCCGACTTGCTCCCTTCAGTTCAGGAAAACTTCCCATACGGCGCCGGAGGGGGCAGCTCCTGGACATACGTCCTCGGCTACAACACCGATGAATATCCTGAGGGCGCCGAGCAACCCGACTCCTGGGCCGACTTCTTTGACACCGAGAAATTCCCTGGACGACGTGCCACCAATTCCTGGTGGCCTCATAATCCTACCATCGGCCTAATGGCGGATGATCCCAGCCTCCTGGAAACCCAAGAAGGGCGAACCTTCTTGGGGGGACCTTTCACCCAAGAGGAGATCGACCGCTCCTTCGATAAATGGAGGGAGCTAAGCGAAGACCCCAAGGGCGGTGTAATTTTCACCGAATTCGGCGTCCAGTGTCCTGAGCTTCTTATCTCCCGTGACATAGTTATGGGGGTTTGTGGGAATGGCCGGATATACGATGCGGTAAGGCAGGACGACGCTCCCCTTGCGTTGGATTGGGAGGCCGGATACATAGTCAGCACCGATATGTTCGGCATGCCTGCAGGGCTTAAGGAATCGAATCCCAATGCGTACCTACTGGCCAACTTATGGGCCGCATGGTCGTCCTTCCCTGAGATAAACGCTGCAGTGAGCCTGGGCATTACCTATGGTCCCGTAAACCTAAAGGGTGCGCAGGTAATTGCAGAGGACTCCGCCTACGACGCTGTCAGAGACTCGCTACCTCTCACAGCCGATACCCTTGACTACGCCATCTTTCTAAACGAGAGGTGGGCAGGTGAAAACTCCGACAGATTGCAGGCGGAATGGAATGCTGTGTACCAGGAATAAGGTGTTGTAGTGTGCAATAGCTCTGTACGGTTAGCCTGAAAAAGCGAAGTTTTGCCGAGGCACCGGGCTGGAGAGTAGCCCCCAGACCGATGCTATATATGCGGTCTTGAAACGCCTTGCTCAGCGACGATAGCACCGGCTGCCTGTGTCTGGCTAACGTGAACCTGTTATCTGCATGCCGTAGGGAGGTGGTTGTTACCATGAAGTTCGTAGATGTGGATGGACATATTCTGGAGCCCTCGGGCCTCTGGGAGAATAACCTGGAGCCCAAATATCGGGATCGGGCCATGCACTTCGAGAAGGATGAAAACGGCCTGGAGTATTGGGTGGTTGACGGACAACCAAACCATTTCTTAGCCAAGGGCACCTCGACCAATACGACCACCATTGGCAAGAGCAAGGAGTGGCGACGCAAAAACGTCTTCGAGAACCCCACCCTCACGTGGGAGGACGGTCGGGCCATGAACCCCGGCGGATGCTGCCCGCACGAGCGGGTCAAGCTGATGGACCAGGAAGGGATTGACAAGAGCATTCTCTATCCCACCCTGGGCCTAGACTGGCCGGGTTCCGCCGAGGACCCCGAAATTGCAGCAGCCTATTGCCGCGTATATAACGACTGGATCGTGGATTTTTGCAACCACCATCCACAGCGGCTTTATCCAGCCCTTATCCTTCCGTGGTTAGACATATCGGAGAGCCTAAAGGAGCTAAAGCGCACCGTCACTGTTGCCCCCAGAGCGGTGATGACACCCTCGGCTGCTTCCCACAACATCCCATATGGTGATGCCCACTGGGACCCCCTATGGGCTGAATTCCAGGAGCAGGACATTCCAGTGGGCCTTCACGTGGCTGCCTCACCGGGGGCGAATGGCATCGGCGGCATCCTATACCCGGATCTAACCACTCCTAACTGGTGGGGCTTTGTCAATACTACCGATACTCAACTCAGCTTCATGAGCTTCTTCCAGGGAAGTGTCTTCGATAGGTTCCCCAAATTGAAGCTGGTAGTCCTAGAATCAGGCACCCTCTGGATGCCTTATTTGCTGGAGAGGATGGACGAAAAGTTCGAAATCATAGGCTTCACTACCGAGATGAAGAAGAGTCCCAGTGAATACTTCCAAAATCAGTGCTGGCTCTCCATGGACCCAGACGACGAATTCGGCCCTATAGTTATCAAGCTTCTCGGAGCAGACAAGCTGGTGTGGGCCTACGACTATCCCCACTCCGACTCTCCACTAGAGCCGGTGAAGAACTTGAGACAGACCTTGCAAGACCTACCCGAGGCGGACCAACGCAAGGTGATGGGGGAGAATGTCATAAAGCTTTACCACCTGAATTAGCTGACTTCAGAGACATTGATCAAACTACTCCAGGCACAGCTGAAGCATACGGTACATATCTTCGGGGCGATGTAGAGAGTGTTCGCCGCCGCGGGATGGCCTACCAGATAGCTACGATCTCGTGAGATGGATTCCGGCTCGCGGGGCGGAATGACGAACAAGTAACCCCCATCACCCCGGCAGGACGGTGACTTTTATGGCACCGGTGGATTTGTCGAGGGCGGTGTCTAAGGCTTCGGTTACCGAGTTCAGGGGGTACTGGTGGGTCTGCATGAAGCCGACCTCTGAGGAGTAGCGGGCGAGGGCTTCGATGGTGGAGGCGAATTCCCGGCCGTGGGCGCCGACGCCGTACATGCTCGACCCCACGATGTCCACCTCTTTCACGACCAGAGCCAATCCGTCGACCTGGGACGGGGCGGTGAATATGCCGACGATGACGATGCGGGCCTCGGGCTGGGCGGCTTTAATGGCGTCGTTGATGGTGTCGGCCTCACCACCGACGGTCTCGATGACCACGTCTGGGCCGCGGTCATTGGCCCAATCTTCCCACTCGTGCTCGCCTAGAGGAGTGAGCCCCAGCCTTCGGGCGGCATCAACTTGCTGGGGGTGTCGGGCGGTAATGGCGACCTCGGCGGCACGGTCCCGGGCCAAGAGGCCTGCAAAGAGGCCGATGGTCCCGGCGCCCAGGACAAGCACCCGACTTTCGATCCTCAGCCGACCCAGCGCAATGCCCCGGTAGGAGCAAGCCATAGGCTCGACCATAGAGGCAAGAAGCGGGGACAGGGAGTCGGGGACGGGGTGGAGGGTGTGGGCGGGGACGTCGATGGACTCGGCGAGGCCGCCAGGTTCATTGATGCCGATGAATCTCATGTTGGGGCAGATATTAGTGGCGCCCGCGGCACAGTAGTTGCAGTCCAGGCACGCGTCCAGGGGCTCGATGGCGTAGAGGGTGTCGGGGAGGCCTGGCCCACCGTCGATAATGGTGCCCACGATCTCGTGGCCCATGATTACGTCGTGTTTCCTGGGGCTGCGGCCTGCGTAGACGTGGAGGTCCGAACCGCAGATGCCGCAGGCGGTTACGTTGATTCTGACTCGGCCCGGGGCAAGGGGGCCGGGGTCGACGTCTTCCATGATCATGCCTTGAGAAGTCCATTTGGAGCGGAGCATGTTATCGCCTCCGTTGACTTTGCATTGTTGTACGCGACGGATTTGCAGGGCGTGACCGCCCCCCGCTCGACTCTTCGACGGTGCTCAGGGTGAGCGGCCCGGCCCCCCGGGGATGGATTCCGGCCGCCGAGAGCCGGAATGACGGAAGGGGGTGCAGAGGGCGGGCATTAGTATGTGAAGCAGTCTACATTGCAGTGTAGCCGCCGTCTACGACCATGGAGTGGCCGGTGACGAAGGATGCTGCGTCTGAGAGGAGCCAGACTGCGGCCTCGGCGACCTCCTCGGGGGCGCCCATTCTGCCTATGGGCTCTTTGCGAACCATCTCCGCTTCTTCCTCGGGGTGGGCGGCGAAGTAGGGCTCGAGTATCGGTGTCTTGATGAAGCTCGGGCACACGGCGTTCACCCGGATTCCGCGCTCGGCGTATTCTAGGGCCGCATTCTTCGTGAGGCCGACGACGCCGTGTTTGCTGGCCACCAGGGCGGTCGCGCCAGGGAGTCCGACCAGGCTGGCGACCGATGCGTTGTTGACGATGGCACCGCCGCCCTGTTTGAGCATCTCGGGGATCTCGTGCTTCATGCATAGCCAAACGCCGGTCAGGTTGATGCTTATGACCCGGTTCCAGAGGTCCAGCGAGTAGCCGGTAACGTCGGGACTGCCCTCTTCGAGGATACCGGCGTTGTTGAAGGCGCAGTCCAGCTTTCCGAAAGTCTCGATGGTGCGGGTGACCATCGCCTCTACGTCTGATTCCCGAGAGACGTCCGTTCGAACGATGCCGGACTCTCCACCACGGGCTCGGATGAGCGCAGCCGTCTCTTGGCCAGCTTGCTCGTCGATGTCGGCGATCATGACCTTGGCGCCTTCTCGGGCCAACAGTATGACGGCCGACTTCCCGATACCCGAGCCACCTCCGGTAACTATGGCGACCTTTCCGGTTAGGGTGTTAGACATATTTTCGTACTCCTTGAGAGAACAGGTAGGTTTGGTTACAGGCTATATGGACGAGAGATTGAGCCATGTCGCGGAACTTCGTGGGAGAGAAGGCAATCTACTCGTCGGGGCCTTCAAAGCGGCGGTATATCCAGTAGTCGGAGCCCTGGTTCAGGCGCTCATTACCCTTGAGTTGCTCCCATACGGCTTCGACCTCCCGTATGCCAACTGCCAGCTGCCTGCCCAGTATCCTTTGAGAGCCTGTTCCTAGGACGGTGGCCTGGGCTATGCCCAGGACGTTGCCATTAAGGTCCAGGATAGGGCCTCCCGAATCACCTGGGTCAAATGAGGCGTCGGTCTCGATGGCTTTCAGGTTTTCGAGCCAAGGAAGTTCGGAGACGGTAGTCAGGATACCAACCCTTATGCTCGGCCATCCAATAGGCGGGTCGGATGAGTAGCCGACGGTCAGGTTAGCCAATAGAACCTTCTAGCAGCATGGAGAGCCTTATATTTGACAGGAGGAAAGTATAGCAAAGCACCCGCTTTGACAGGCGATTAGTCATTGAAGTAAAATTCGGGGGTTGTGAATGAAATAAAAGACTACGCAATCTTCCAGTCGGGGAGCCGACAATACAGAGCCTCAGTGGGCGACACTGTCGTGCTCGATAAACTGGCCCTTGAACCGGGCAGCGCTGTCGAGTTCGACCGAGTGCTGCTCGTCTCGAAGGGCGGCGCCGTTAAAGTCGGGGCGCCGACGGTGTCCGGGGCGAAGGTCAAGGCCAAAGTACTGGAGCAGGGCCGTGACAAGAAGGTCATCGTCTTCAAGTACAAATCCAAGGTGAGGTACCGCCGGAAGACGGGTCATCGCCAGGACCACACCAAAGTCTCGATAGAAGGAATAAACGCTGGACGGGCCCGGAGGTCCAGGGCCAAGCAGCCGGCGAAGGACAAGAGTGCAGCGTAATGGCTCATAAGAAGGGCGGCGGAAGCAGCAGAAACGGCCGGGACAGCCAGGGCCAGAGGCTCGGGGTGAAGCGGTACGGCGGCGAGCTCGTGACTGCGGGCTCCATCATCGTGAGGCAGCGGGGAACGAAGATCCATCCCGGGACCAACGTGGGTGTCGGGAGGGACCACACCCTGTTCGCCCTTAAAGACGGCAAGGTCGAGTTTCAGCGCCATTCCAAGTACCGTAAGAAAGTCAGCATCAACCCGGTCCAGGACGCTTAAGAATGAAAACTGAGTTACACCCGACGTACCAACTCTGCACCGTGACCTGCGGAAGCTGCGGCACTGTCTTCGAGACCGGGTCCACCAAGTCGGAGATCAGGCTGGAGCTTTGCAGCAAGTGCCACCCATTCTTCACCGGCCAGCAGCGGATTATCGACAGCGGCGGCAGAGTCGAGCAGTTCAATAGAAGGTACGGGATCAAGTAACTTTAGTCCTGTCCGACCACTTGAGGGAGCTTATGTGCTCCCTCTTTTAATTTAAGGAGAAGAGTTGGCAAAACGGGTCCCCTACGGCGGGCAGGCCGTCATAGAAGGGGTGATGATCCGGGGCAAGAGCAACATTGCCATTGCGGTGCGCCGCCCGGACAACGAGATTCAGCTCAAGACCGACCCGATACAAAGCCTCTTTACGGGCACGCTGAAGAAGGTCCCATTAGTTCGGGGATTCATCACACTCTTAGAGGTGATGGTCATCGGGACCCGGGCCCTGATGTACTCGGCCCAGGTTGCCATAGATGAGCTGGAAGGTGGAGAGGGGGAGGAGAGAGGCACGGGGACCGACGTGATGCTGTGGGTCACCCTGGCAGTAGGCCTCGCTTTTGGGGTAGCAGTTTTCTTCGTCGGGCCGGTTTTTCTCAACGAGTGGCTTGACGACCGGATAAGCTCGGCGGCACTGCTAAATGTGATAGAAGGCGGGGTGCGGCTGGGACTGTTTCTCGGATACATCCTCCTGATTGGCAGGATGAAGGATATTCAGCGGGTCTTCGCCTATCACGGCGCTGAGCACATGTCGATCCACGCCATGGAACATGACGAGGAGCTGAGCGTCGACAACGTTCGGAAGTACACCACCCTACACCCGAGATGCGGCACGGCGTTCTTATTGCTGGTAGTGCTGATCGCAATTCTTGTGTTCCTGGCCCTGGGGCATCCGCCGTTGTGGATAAGGGTCGTGTCACGGATAGCGCTTTTGCCGGTAATCGCGGGTATCTCCTACGAGGTCTTGAGGATTCACGGTCGATATTCGGCGAACAGGATTTTGAAGGTGCTTCTCGGGCCGGGGCTGCTGCTTCAGATGCTGACGACTCGGCGCCCGGATGACGACCAAATAGAGGTGGCGATTGCGGCGCTGGAGGGGGCGATAGCGGCGGATGAGGGGATGGGGCTAGCAGGGGTGGGATCACCCTCGCCCTAGCCCTCTCCCGCCTTGGCGCACGCCAAAGGCCCACTTTCCGCATCTTTGCCTCTCCTCAGCGAGCCTACGGCCAATTGAGGGGCCTTTGCATAACTCCTGGCGTGGGGGCGGGCACCCCGCCCATTCCGTTCTTGAGACCCTTCGACTTCGCTCAGGGCCAACGGAATGCCCCACCCTAGGGGATGGCGGTTGTGAAAAGGTCTCAGTGAGGGAGAAGGGATCACCCCCACCCTAACCCTCCCATGCCTTGGCAACGACAAAGGCGCACTTTCCGCATCTTCGCCTCTCCTCAGCGAGCCCACCGCCAATCGAGGGGTCTTTGCATAAGTCTTGGCGTGGGGGCGGGACACCCCGCCCATTCCGTTCTTGAGACCCTTCGACTCTGCTCAGGGCGAACGGAATGCCCCACCCTTGGGGATGGATGTTGTGAAAAGGCCTCAGTGAGGGAGAGAGGATCACCCTCACTCTCCTCGGCGAGGCTACGGCCCTAGCCGTCTCCCACTGCCGACTCCTAGTCCCAGCCGTTGTAGGCGACGACTTCGGAGAGGGGTTTGCGTTGGGTCGGGCCGAAGCGGCCTCTTGGGTAGCCGAGGGGGACGCAGTAGACGACCTGAGCCTCGGCAGGCATGTTAAGCAACTGTTGGACACGCTCGTCGACATCCGGGTGGAGGGTCGTCAGGACGCCTCCGATACCCTGGCCCCTGGCGGCGAGAAGCAGGTTCTGTGCTGAAGGTATGACCGAGGCCATGGAAGCGGGGCCCTGGGAGGTAGCGCAAACAAGGACGATCAGGGGGGCTTGGCCTATCTCGTCGGCCAATTGCCTGGCCGACTGAATGGTGCCCTTGCCCGGCGGAATGTCCTTGGGAAAGATGCCCTGGTCCCGACGTTTGGCCCACCAGGCCTCGTGGTAGAGCTTTCCGAACTTCTCCTTCAACTCAGGGTCCCGGATCACGATGAAGCGCCAGGGCTGCAGATTGGAACCACTCGGGGCCTTGGTGGCGGCTTCGAGGGCGGCGTGCAGGTCTTCATCGGGGATGGGGTCGGGTTTGAAGCGTCTTATGGCCCTCTGGGAGAACATCGCCTCTCCCAAAGACATGGTCAACTTTTCCTCGGTAGTCACTTGTTGCCTCCTGACGTAGTGTCTTGACGACTTCGATTGTAATGAATCCGGGCGACGGTCAAATGCCAACGGCATTCTACTTAATTTTTGCCGGTAAGGGGGGGATGCCGTGTACAATACCGGCCATCAAGACCGCAGAAAACGGGAGCTCAACCGATGCCAATACTCACAGGTCAGCAGCTAAGGGACGTAGTCTACGAGATACTTCTCGCGGCGGGGGCCACGAAAGATGCCGCGGAGACCGTAGCCGTTCACCTGGCCGACGCCAACCTCACGGGTCACGACTCTCACGGCCTGATTCGCATCCCCGACTACGTACAGCGAATAGAGGAAGGGCGGGTAGACCCCAAGGCTCGACCA
Source organism: Dehalococcoidia bacterium (assembly GCA_965220005.1). Lineage (GTDB taxonomy): Bacteria > Chloroflexota > Dehalococcoidia > Plut-88900 > Plut-88900 > Plut-88900. The sequence continues at coordinate 3,101,678 of OZ244800.1, read as the reverse complement.
ACTATTGCCTATGAAGAGAAGGCGGTAGCAAAGGTAGACGGCCATGGGGTATTCGGGCAGGTCGGGGCGAAGTTCGCAACGGAGACGGCGATACGGCTGGCGAGGGAATACGGGATCGGGATGGTGACGATGTGTAATATCGCGCATTCCGGGCGTTTTGGGACGTACCCGGAGATGGCGGCTAAAGAGGGGATGGCAGCGATAATGTTCGGTGGGAACCAGCTGGACAATGACTTCGGGGTGGCGCCTTTCGGCGGTATCAAGGGCCGATTGGGGACCAACCCAATGTCGATGGCGTTCCCGCACACCGAAGGCCGCATCATTCTGTTGGACTTCGCCACCTCGGCGACGGCAGTAGGCAAGGTACGTGTGTACCAGGCTCGCTCAAAATCACTGCCTGGGGAGTGGTTACTGGACTCAGAGGGTCAACCCAGCAGCAAGCCTCAAGACTACTTCGACGGAGGCACCGTTCTGCCTTTGGGCGGGCTGAGCATGGGGCACAAGGGGTTCGCCCTGAGCATGTTCGTGTTCCTGCTGGGGAGGATGTTGGGCCAAGACGCGCCGATTTCATTTGAAGGCTCGGGGCAGTCGGTGGGGGACTCGACGATAATTGTGATTGACATAAGCAAGCTCAGATCGCCGTCGGAGTTGGCCGAAAACGTTGATTGGACTATCGATTACGTGAAGGATACCCCGCTAATGCAGGGCTTCGATGAAATACTTTACCCCGGGGAGATCGAGGCGCGGACCCGACAGGCTCGACAGGCTGACGGCGTGGAGGTGGAGGACGCCACCTGGGCCCGCGTGCAGGCAACCATAGACCGCCTGGGGATCGGGGACAAGCTGCCGGGAGTGCCGGCTTAAGTACCCTTCATCCATTTTTAGCAATACACGGCTCCCGTTCGAATACGTTGAAAAAGGGAAGAAACCAATGATCATAGACGGACACAACTATTGCTTTCCCCAAATGGACCTTCCTCAGGGCTATGACACCCTAGACGAGAAGATGCGGATGCTGCAGTCGGAGTACGGGGGGCACTACCAGCCAGTGTGGCGGGTGAGGGACCGGAAACTTTTTGACAACTCGGTTCTCGTCGACCCGGAGACGGGAGAGCTCAGAGACATTCGCTGGACCCGGCACAACGGCAACATTGCCTGGGAATACGAGGGCGAAGTTTACGCCAAGCAGCACACGCCGCCCATGCTGCACAACCTCGAGTGCACTCCCGAGGTGATGCTGGCTGAGATGGACTACGCGGGCATAGACATGGGGGTTCTGCACACGTATCCGACGATGGGCCACCCGACGCACCTCAACGCGTACCTGCGGGATGCGACCACCCGGTTCCCGGACCGGTTTCGCCGGACTGTCTACTTGAGAGAAGCCTCCATACCCAACGACCCGGACGCCGCGATCAAAGCCCTGGACCGGGAGCTGGCGGCGGGAGGGGTGGCAGGGTACCAGTTCATTCCCGGCTACTACTACGCACCAAGCGGGGGTGTTGAGACAGGACACAATGAGCCGTGGGACGACGGCCCAATGCGGCCCTTCTGGGATGCCCTGGCCGAGCGAAACGTGCCGGTCTACTTCACGTTAATCGGGGGCACTGCGGGGGGCACTTACCAGGCTTCCTGGACCGACGCCTATATAGAACAGCAGCGAATCATGATTCGCTGGATGGAGCGTTATCCTCATCTGACGACGATGATTACGCACGGTTTCCCCTGGATGCCGTTCATGGAAGGGGAAAAGATAGTATTCCCGGAGGAGATATGGGAGCCGTTCCAGTCGCGGAATTGCTATATGCAGATAGTGATTGTGATACAGGTCGGGCGGAGGTGGGAGTACCCGTGGAAGGAGACGGAGACGGCGTTGCAGGAATGCGTGGAGCGGATTGGGTCGGACCGGCTGATATGGGGCACGGACATGCCGATGGTGGGTCGGTTCTGCACCTACACCCAGTGCCTGGACCAGATACGACGGCACTGCGATTTTCTGACGGACGAGCAGCGTGAGGATATTCTCGGGGGGACGGCGGCGAGGTTGATGGGGGTGGGGGTGGGATGAGCGGGGCACCCAGCAGCAGGTGCGAATCGTCCTCACCCTACCCTCTCCCATCAAGAGACTTTTGCGTAACTGCGGATTGCACCTGTAATAGTAGCCGGATCGCCTAACTTCCCCCCCGCTCATACTTCGAGAGCCTCAGCACGAGCGGCCCCTGCCCCTCCAGCACAGGTTATGCAAAGGTCTCATTTAGGGAGAGGGAATAGGACTCCTTCCTATCCAGCCGGAGCATGCAAGAGTCGCATCATTAGAGTGCCCTGCTCAGGCCGCTTGACGGGTGTAGCGGAGGGTGCGTGTGGTATCATCGCGGGCAAGGAAATCACGAAGATTTCACCTGAATCCTAGTCAAACTTATGGAGGTGGCCCTATATGTCCGCTAATATCAATTTCGAGGCCAGCAACGACTATCAGCCGGCTGGTGTAAGGTTCAACCTGAGCCTCAAGTCCGGCGGCAATGGCAACGCAGCATTTGCCGTGACCGTGGACGATCTTGCGTCGGGGAACAGGATCGATTTCAGTCACAAGGCCTGTCCTGCAGTCCATGACTTCATGCGAGGCTACACCCGTTGGTTGAACGGCCGCGGTGGCGTCAACGCAGAGATGGGCGCCGACGCCATTACGGGTCCTGCCCAGGGCGACTACTCTGCCGGTGAGCTGCTGCAAGTAGCCTCCGGGGCCGTCGACATGATCGACCAGAAGTTTACCAACTACAGGGACCCCATCATCAACTCCGACGCCTACAACGACATCGTATACCACAAGGATGACGGTGTTGCCTGGCTGTTGATAAACCGCCCCGATACTTACAACGCCAAACGGGGCATAACCATGGATGAGATTGCCACAGCTCTGCTTGACGCTGCCGACGACAGCTCGATCCGAGTAGTGGTCATTTCCGGCGCAGGCCCAAATGGCTTCTGCACCGGCAACGACCAATCCTACGACCCTGACGTGGAGAGCGCAATGTACTCCGGGACGGCCAAAGTCGACCTGCACAGCGTTGTGCCGCAGATGCCGATGCCGGTCATAGCTGCGGTGGACGGCTATGCGATAGGGTCGGGGAACATCCTGGCCTACCAGTCGGACTTCACAATTGCCACGACGCGGTCTCGGTTTGGGCAGACCGGGCCCCGGGTTGGGAGTCCGGCTGCGGGCCACTCCGTCGCCGAGTTGGCCGCGCGGGTCGGGCAGAAGAGGGGCCGGGAGATCTGGATGGTCTGCCAGCAGTACACGGCCCAGGAAGCTTTCGACATGGGACTGGTCAACAAGGTGGTCGAGCCAAACGGACTGTGGGCCGAGGTTGACCGGTGGATCAAGCTGATCAAGAACGTCAGCCCGGTAATCCTGCAGATGCAGAAGATCTCCTTCCTGGAATACAACGACCACATCTTGCCGGAAGTCGGGCCCGTGCAGAGGCACATACCCGACTACATGGCCTCCGAAGAGTGCATGGAGCGCAGGACCGCGTTCCTGGAGCGTCGCCCAATCGACGGCTCCAAGAACCAGCCCTATGTCAAGCTACCCATCGTTTCCAGACGCGGGGAGTAGACGGAGGTAAGCTGGGATGCGGCCCATTCAAGAGATCGCGGCCAACATTGGCCTCGATGAAAAATCGATAGTGCCCTACGGCCACTACAAGGCGAAAATTCCCCTGGAATCCGTCGATACGTCGGGGTCCAGGGGCAAGATGATAGTGGTCACCGGGATAACCCCCACCCGGGCAGGTGAGGGAAAGACCACGGTCACGGTAGGGCTGACTCAAGGCCTGGGAAAGCTGGGTGAAAAGGTGATCGCCAACCTGAGGGAGCCGTCTCTGGGCCCGATATTCGGGATCAAGGGCGGCGGCACGGGTGGCGGCAAGACCACCGTAATGCCAGATGACGAGATCAACATCCACTTCACCGGAGATGCCCATGCCGTGGGCTCGGCGCATAACCTGCTGGCCGCTCTCACGGATAACGCCGTACAGCGGGGCCAGATCGAAGGCTTCGGGGCTGAGGACATCACGTGGCGAAGGGTCACGGATGTCGAGGACCGGGCCCTGCGCTCGATAATGACGGGCATCGGCGGGGATGCCAACGCACCCGTGCGAGAGACGGGCTTCGACATTGTGACGGCCTCGGAGGTGATGGCCATACTGGCCCTGGCCTCGGGGTTGGAGGACCTGAGGGCCCGTGTTTCCCGAATAGTGGTTGGGTTCACGCGGGCCGGGAAGCCGGTTACCGCGGATGACGTTGGTGCAGTAGGGTCCATGATGTCGCTGCTTCGCTACGCGATACAGCCCAACCTCGTGCAGACAGCCGAGGGTCAGCCCGTGATGGTCCACGCCGGGCCTTTCGGCAACATCGCCCACGGGTGCAGCTCGGTGATTGCGGACAGGATGGGTCTTGCGCTGGCGGACTACGTAGTCACGGAGGCGGGGTTCGGGGCCGACCTGGGATTTGAGAAGTTCATGCACATCAAGGCCCGGTTCAACGACGTCGAGCCCCATGCGGCGGTGATCGTGGTGTCGGTCAAGGCACTTAAGTCGCACGCCGGTATCCCCCTGGCCAAGCTAGACGAGGGCAATCCGAAAGCCGTTGTAGACGGTATGCCGAACCTGCTGCATCTTATCGGGATGATACGCAGCTTCAACCTACCGGTGGTGGTTGCCGTTAACCGTTTCCCAGCCGACACCGATGAAGAGATAGCCACCGTGCGCACCGCAGTTGCGGGCCTTGACGGCGTTCGGTCTGCCGAGAGCCGGGGCTTCACCGAGGGCGGAGATGGATGCTTGGAGCTGGCCCGAGCCGTCATGGAAGCGAGCGCGGGCGACAAGCCGGAGATTTCGTACCTGTACCCCGAAGAAGCCTCGACTGAGGATAAGGTTCTAGCCCTGGCCCAAAAGGTATACAACGCCGATGACGTGGCATGGGCCCCGGCTGCCCGCAGGAGACTAAAAACCTACCAGGACATGGGCTGGGGTAAGTGGCCTGTCTGCATGGCGAAGACCAACCTGTCGATCTCCCACAACGCAAGACTCAAGGGTCAGCCCTCAGGGTACACATTTGAGATTTCGGACGTGAGGGCCTCGGCGGGGGCGGGGTTTATATATCCGTTGGCCGGAACCATGGTCACGATGCCTGGGCTTCCGGCTTCGCCGCGGGCCCTGGATGTTGATGAAAGGGGAAACATTCTGGGGTTGTAGGGGAGTCGGGGGCGGGGGCACTGTGATAGCATAAATGTCCGGCGGACAGGACTAAAGAGAACAACAGGAGGAGCGGCAATGTATTTAGTAAGGCGAGTTTGCAGAACAGCGCCGGGCAAGGCCCGGGACGTGGCTGGCGTTTTGGACAAGATCTGTGCAGCTTATGAGAAGAATGGCCGGCCCAAGGCCACCATCTATATCGGCATGTTAGGTGGAGACACCGACGTGGTGTACTGCGAGTGGATGCAGGACGCGATCAAGCCCGCAGGCGCCGATGAGATTCCCGCGTCGGTGTACACGGACGACGCCGAGATGCGGCCCCACCTGCTCAGTTACGACCTGGAAGTATACGAAGCACTGGATCGCTAATAGTCGAGCATTAAGGCTTGTCCTGAGACTAAGGCACCGAATTCATTCGTGTGCCGGAAGACTTGGGCTAAAGCCCGTAGACCTATCGAACTCCAGTAAGTAGAACCCCGAAAGAGCGCGCAGAAAAGCGAAGATGATATCCCGGAAACTTACGGCTGACCCGTTTCGCAAGGACACGACTGGGAAAACGACCCGTCTTGAGAACCTGTACCAGAAGGTGGCCATCAGCATTCTAGTGTTCGTGCCCCTGGCAGCGACGGTATATGCGATATACGCGGCTTGGGGCAGCCTGGTGGACTGGCTGGACTTGACCCTGCTCTTCGTAATTTACGTCCTGGTGGGGCTCGGGGTGACCATCGGGTTTCACCGTTACCTGGCCCATGGAAGCTTCAAGACCCACACGCCGCTAAAACTGCTCCTGGTCATCCTCGGGACAATGTCCTGGGAAGGCGGTCCGATCTCATGGGTTGCCATTCACCGGAAGCACCACGCCTATTCCGACCAGGAAGGGGACGTCCACAGCCCCCAGCTGAGCAGCAATCTGCTGAAGGGGTTCGTTCATGCGCAGGTCGGCTGGATGTTCGGGACGAAGAGGCCCGACAACAACAGATGGGCCCGAGACCTGGTCAACGACCGGGCCATGGTCTTCATCCATCGCACCAGCTTGATCTGGTGTGCCCTGAGCCTGGTGATACCTTTCCTAATCGGCGGATGGAGTGCACTGCTGTGGGCAGGGCTGGTCCGGGTGTTCCTGACACATCACGTGACGTGGTCGGTGAACTCGGTTTGCCACGTGTTCGGGGCCCGACCCTTCAACACCAATGACCAGAGCACTAACCATTGGCTAATAGGGTTGCTGGGATTCGGGGAGGGGGGGCACAACACCCATCATGCCTCTCCCAGATCGGCGCAGCATGGGCTCCGGTGGTGGCACTTCGATGCAAGCTGGTACCTCATAAACCTGATGCGCAAGCTGCGCCTTGCCTACGACGTGTACGTGCTACACCCCCTGGACCTGAAAGAGGCGTTGAGGACTCGGGCCGGGAAAGTAAAGGTGGTCTGCTCCGCCACCCGCTCTGCGCCTTTGGAGCCCGCCTCGCCGTCCCAGGGAACCTGACTATAAGCAGGTGCATTGTGCCTGCTCATACTCTCCTTACCAAGTGATATGATTCTCTGAAGGTTGGTGCCTCGCGACTTGGTGCAGGACTTTGAATAAGAAACTGCTCATCCTTCCGACGATACACCTGTTGATTGTGCTGGCGATCCTGTTTGGGGGGTCATATGCCGTTGCTGAGAACGCGCTTAGCGGGAAGCCGGTTGTGGGGTACGACTACTCAGAGTCGGGTGGGGACGACACGGACTGGTACCAGGACGCGGCCATCTGGGTCTGCCCGTTCCACTAGGTCCTAGCCTTGGGCCAGGGTGGTCCTGATAGCCTCCTGCAACTCCTCATGAGTGACGATTCCTTCGAACTTGGCCGTCAGACGGCCTGAGGCGTCGACGAGAAAGACCCAGGGCTCGCTGGGCAGGCCCCAGGCCTTGGCCTCTACGGAAGGCTCAAACTTGCCGCCTCCACGGATGAGGTCCAGGTCAAAGGGCTCGATGTGGATGAATGCGATGTCTTCTCTGTAGTCCGGGATTAGCGACGCTACTGTCTCGCCGACGGGGCCGCAGATACGGCTCTGGCAGAATGCCGGGGTAGCGAAGACTACCAGGAAGGGCCGCCCCTCGGACAGTGCCTCAGCCACGGAGGTCTCATAAAAGTTGGGGAGGGGGTAGGGGCTGGTGGAGATTTCGGTGAGGTCGGCCACGTCCGCGGCTGTGAGATGCTCGATGGGCGAAACTCTTTCGCCTAATCGCGGCGTCGAACTTTCTTCCAAAACCTGCACCACTACGTCTATCTCCACCGGAGATTTACTATCGCCATGCAGGATAGAAATTCTCAGCTCCCATTCGCCGGGACTGTTGAGGGGGGACGGTCCACCGCGTAGATGCCACGGAGTTCCACATCGGCTTCATACCACTCGGAGGCTGACATCCGTACGTCTTCCAGTACGATCTTTCTGTAGACGGCATTCGCTATCGGGGGTGCAGGGTGGTCACCGGGGGGCTGGAACTCGACGCTGACACGGGCTTCTTCGATAGCGTGCTCAGACTGGTCCAGGAGGACGAAGGTGAACCGGGCCTGGTCGACCGAGACTTCCTGGGAGACGAGGACGAACTTGAAACCGGGGTCAAGGGGCTGTCGGCAGGCAATAAGCAGAAGCAGGGCAACCGCCAAGACCAGGAAGGGGAGCGGCCGGAGTATCAGACTAGAAGCCGTAAATTCTCTCGGCGTTTCCACCGACAATCATCCGCTTTTCATTTTCAGGAACGTCCTTGAAGGTCCGCTCAATGACCTCCCTGGAGTGGGGGAAAGTGCCCTCGTCATGGGGGTAGTCGCTACCCCAGAGGAGGCTCTGCACACCGGTGACATCCCGCATTCTGAGGCCAACTAGATCGTCGCCGAAAGTGGCGCCGCCTTGCCTGCGGAAGTAGTCGCTGGGCCTGTCCGGGAGGCGGGGCTCGATCCACATGTGTCGTTTTTCGTGCATTTCGTCGAGGGTCTGGAGGACCCAGGCCAGCCAGCCGATTCCGCACTCGACTAGCACGAACTTCAGGCCGGGGTGCCGTGCCAGCACGCCGGAAGCGACCAGCAGGCAGAGGGGTTTCATGGCAGCGGCCATCTCCACGACTTCTCCGGCAAGGTCCTCTCCTGGACGGGAGCGCTTGACCTCTGTGGGGGCGTCTTCGCCGGTTGGGCCGTCGGTGAAGACGTGCAGGGCCAGGGGTATTCCCACATCTGCAACTGCCGACCAGAAGGGTTCATAGACGGAGTCGTTGTAGGGCTGCATGGGCATGCTTATGGGTATGGAAGCCGAGCGAAAGCCCATATTGGCCACCCGGGTGGCTTCTTCAACAGCGTTTTCTATATCCAAAGTTGGGACGACCGCGGAGACTACGAAACGGTCCGGGTGCGGGCCAAAGACCTCGTTATAGTAGTCGTTGTAGACGCGGGACAGGGCCAGCTGGAATCCCGGGTCCTTGGAGGAGAAGGTGTGGAACGTGCCGTGGGGATAGATGACCTCGGCGCTGACGCCGTCGGTCTCTTGGTCGGTGAGGCGGAGGGGGATGTCCGTGCCTCCGGCCCGGTGCATGACGCGGCCTACCTCTTCGTCGTCCCGCCAGTAGCGGTTCATATCATCCTCTTTGAGAGGATTGGGCGCCTCGATACGGGCCGGGCCCTGGCCCTCGACGATGATGTATCGCTGGTCGTCCCGCACCTCAATTCGCGGGGCGCGGGCGCGGTACTCGGCGGGTAGGCGGTCGTAGACCTCCTGGGGCTCGTTCAGATGGGAATCTGCGGAGATTACCTTATATTCCACCATCACGCACCTCACCTCTGAATAGCTAATTCGCTCCGCATCTATCCCACGGCTGCCGGCGTCCTGTTTGCTAAGAGCTCGCCGCAGCCGCTTATGGAGGCGTCCCAGCCCATCTTGTTCAGCAGGCACCAGATGGAGGCTTGGTTTGCCGTCACCACCATCTTCCCCGTGCGGGCTTCCAATTCCTCGACGACCTCCAGGGAGCGCCAGCCGGTGCAGGAGACGAGTAGGGTGTCGGCCTCCGGGAGGCAGCGCTCGACGCCGAATTCGAGGACGGTCTCCGGGTCGTGGTTACACATGTTGAAGCCGAAATTAGAGGCGTCGGCGGGGGTGTCGACGTTCAGCACATCGAAGCCCTTGGCCGTGAAGTATTCCCGCAGCCTGTCGTTGTTCCACTGGGGGTATGGAGTGACGACGGAGATTTTCCTGGCGCCGATGTGTGTAAGGGCGGCGGCGACGGAGGGCGTGGTGGCCACGGCGGGAACGCCGGATGCGGCTTCCAGTTTCTCGATAATCTCAACATCCCAGCCCGGGCCCCGGTAGAAGCTGCCAGTGGTGCAGCAGTAGGCCACGGCGTCGACTTCGGCCTGGGTCAGGTACTTGGCGGCGGTGTCGATCTCGGAGTTCATCCGGTCCATACGTGCGGCCCCTGAGATGTCGAAGCCGTCCCAGATGCGCTGACCGTGGATGGAGTAGTCCTTCAAGCCCAGGGCGAGGGCGAAGTCGGGCTCGCTGGTCGAGTCCTGGGCCGGCATGATCAGGCCGATTCTTCTTCTAGGATTCATGTTGGGACCTCCTTATCCGCTCGCTGGAAACCCGCTTTGCCGATAATACCAGAATTTCGAAGGGTAGACCCCAGTTCAAGCCAGAAAGCAATTGGGGGTGAGCGCATCACACTCACCCCCAATGTCTTTGTATATAGGTAGAGAGTAAAACGAGACAGTTACCCGGCGACGGTGGCTGGGGCGGGAGTCTCGAGGAGACTTCCGAAGCCCTTGACCGGCTCAGCCATTCCAAGGTGCTGGAGGATGAGCCAGATGGTGGCCTGGTTCGATGTGACGACCGGTTTGCCGGTCTCCTTCTCCAGGCGCTCTGCGGCCTCCATGGACCGCCAGTCGGTGCAGGAGCAGAAGAGGACGTCAGCGTCGGGGTCGCACTTCTCAATACCGTATTCGACTATCTCGTCGGGCTCCTGCTCGTAGGCCATGATCTCGCCCAGGGACGGCTTGGGGTGGGCGTCGACGTTCAGGACTTCGAACCCCCTTGCTTCCATGTATTCCCTAAGTTTTATGTTGTTCCACTCAGGATAGGGAGTGATGGCCGAGATCTTGCGGGCCCCCTTGAACTGCAGCGCCTTCACGACCGAAGGAGTAGTTGCGAAGGCCTCCACCCCCGAAGCACCCTTAATCTTCTGCAGCATTTCCTGATCCCACCCGGGTCCTTTGAAAAAGCTGCCGGTGGTGCAGGTGTAGGCTATGGCGTCTAGGCGAACGGAGGACAGGTACCGGGCAGCGGACTCGATCTCCGAGTTCATTTTACCGAAGTGCTCTTCGGGGTCGTGGCGGTTGTCGCCCTGCCAGAGGCGGTGGCCGTGGACCGCCACGCCTTTGGGAGCGAGTACCATCTGAAAGTCAGGCTCGGCGGTGCCGTCCGCCGAGGGCATCATCATTCCGACTCTCTTCCTGTTCTCCATCGTCATGCCTCCTTAAGTGAATGGCGAGAATGACTTCTTTACTGCTGCGTCGCTTCCCCATGCAAAAGAGGGAAGGGAAAATATAAGTAATTCGGGGGATACCCCCAAACCCCTACCAAAGGGGTATTACCCCTCTGGACTCCCCATGCACAGAGGGCCAGGCCACCGATCGGAGCTTAGGCCTTGTTGCGCACCTTGTCCAGGGCAGCAGTGATGAGGTCTTTCTCCAAGGCCACGTCCATGACCCCGACCTGCTCATCGTACGTCCCGGCGTCCACAGCGTCTTTGACCACGGGTTCAACGACGTGGTAGACCGGAAGGCCCAGAGGTACGCCTGCCAAGGGGCCGGCCCAGCTCGGGTCACCGTGGGTCACGGTTTCGGCGTAGAGCTCAGCGCTGTTGGCGTCGGGCGAACCTAGGACTACTACAACGTTGTCCTTGCCGTTGGATTCTATAGCCTTCTTAATCTCTGCCTGACCATCCAGGTCCATGGCGCCTGCGGCAGTTCAGACGAAGCACTGGGTCTGTTCCAGGATCACCTCCGCCCCCGCGCTGCGTACGACCTCGGCAATAGCCGGGCCCTGGACGCCATCCCGCTCTCCTATGGCGATCACCTTCATACCTTTAAAATCCAAGGCGCACCTCCTGAGTTTCAGTAAACGTTCCAACCAATCTCAAAATAGCGTCGTAACGGCCTAATTCTACACTGGATACAGGTTACCGACCGCCGTTGCGTTCCATCATGAAGGATATACCGTCCGAGAGCTGGGTCATGCGGCCCAGGAACAGGCTTCCCTTGGCGTAGAACATGGCCCGGTTTATGTCTCCAGACATGATCATCTCCCGGGCGTGTCCGAGGAAGGGAACTGCCGAGGCTATGTGCCCCTGGGTCGGGGAGAAGCCGAGCATCCCGTGTTTATCCACGAACTGGTCCAGTTCCGAGGCCTCAATCTCCGACTCCTTGACCGCCATGCCGCCCAGCATCCGGTAATTGGTCCTAGGCGTGTTGCCACTGCCCTGGGGCTCGGTGATCTCCGGGTTGTGCAGCTCGGTGGCGAATCGGTCGATATCGGTGATCTTGAGGCCGTGCTTTTTCAGGGGGTCTATGACGACGGCCTGTGTGATGGCCTGGTTTGACGTACCAGACGAAATATTGTGCTTGCCTATCATATCGAGACGTACGTGGGGGTTCTCACCGTCGTCGGGGCCCAGGAGTATTGCGATGGACGCTAGCACGTCTTCAAGCACGGGCATTTCGTGAGTTACGTGGCCCCGGTACTTCATGCCCAGCTTGGCGAAGGAGCCGCCAGCCACCACTGCCACGTTTTCGAACACGCCGGACTTGATGAGGGCGCCGCCGACGATTATGGCGTGGTTAGGGGCGCAGCAGAAGGCCTTGACGTCCGACCCGGTGGCGTTCATGCAGCCACACATCTCTCCGACGGCCTTGGCAAGGTTTCCACCACCCCGGTTGTATCTATCACCGATGGCCTCTTCGCCGCAGCCGAGCAGGTAGTCTATGTTCTCGGGGGGCGTATTGGTGGCAGTGTTGCAAAGGTGTCTGAGGGCCAATACGGCGGAGGCCTTGGCGGCGAGGTTTTCGATGAGGAAGTCGGGGACGAGGGATTTATCCTCCTCGTGGCCCCTTTGCAGGCACCCGACCAATCGGGTCTTGTCCATGTAGAGGGGAAGGGCCTCCTCTTCGTTTATAGCCTTTTCGATCTCGGAGATGGGAGTGGACTTACCAAGGTTGTCCAGGTCTTCTTTGGTGATGAGAGGGTGGGCTGACATCGCGGCGCGGGCCTCTTCAAGGAAACCCTCGCCCAGTGACATCAGGTCGAACTGGTCACACATCTTCATCAAGCCATAGAACTCGGCCTGGGGCATAACCTCGCCGAATGGGCCGGTCCTTTTGGCATCACCGGTCAGGTTATCGAACCACGGCTTGGGGACATCCTTCAGGTCATCGGGGCGGAGGTTGCCGATGAACACCTGGTGAGGGGGGTAGGCCACTGCGTCGTCGAAGTCCCGCAGATGCCGATGAATCATGTCCAGAACGCTGGGTTCGATGGGTATGTCCCGGGATGGCTTGGACCCGAGGCGCACCAGGTCTGGGACGTGGGCCAGGCAGTAGGCCACTCCCTTGATAACCGGCGCCGAGTCCCGGCCGTTGCTTGTGAATGCGGGAGATTGGGTTGTCATACGGATGTGGCTGCTAGGTAGTGAAAACCGTGGGGGATGCGACCTCGGTCTCCAGGGCCTCAAGGGCCTTTTTCAGCATCTCCTTACGCAGTTGCTTTTCGCCCTCGTAGGTCTGGCTCGGGTCTCCGAGAGGGTGTGGGATGGCCTTGCCTTTGACGATACGGCTGGCCCCGACTCCCTCTGCGAGATTGAACAGGGTGGTTACGAGAGCGGTCGGGAGGCCGGCCCTCTCAAGCTCTTTCTGAAGCGTAGCGCCGCTACGCGTTCCGGTGCCTCAGGTTGCGGTTAGAATCACTCCCTGGACCCCCGCTGAGGTTAGCTCGGCGGCTATCTCCTCCCCGAACTGCTTGAAGCTGGCAATTGGCCCCATGTTGCCCGTGGTGCTGTAGACGTAGTCGTACAGCTTGCCGATTTCCCCCTCGGACTCCATCTCGCGGGCTGCGTCCAGGGGGACCATCCGGTTGGGTTCGGCGCTGGCGGTGGTGGTGTCGAAACCGCCGTGGATACTCTGGAACTTGTCGGGGGTCATCTCCGGCTCTTCCGCCGTGTCGAACTTGACCCACTTGGTGGCCCAGCCCGATTCCAGTTTCTCGGGGTTGCCGCGGTGTACGATTCCGCCCTCGGTGACTATGGCGATGGTGGCGTTACCGGCATTGGCGAGGGCCTGTGCGGGAGCAACTTGCTCGTACTTGGGGAGGGGCCATTCGGTCTTCGGGTCTTCGCCCCGGAGTTTGCGCATCAACATGTCTACGGCCCGTTCCGCGGCAGTCTTGTCAGAGAATCGGTTAACGCGTCGACCGGTGGGTAAGTAGCCTTCTTCCATGGCCGGACCCAACTCTTCTTTGTCGACCAGCTTGGAGGCGAGCCGTGCGATTACAGCCATTGCATCGGTCATACCGGCAGCCGAGTCCTTGGTCGAGGCCATCAGGACTTTACCTTTGTAGGTCTCGGCGGCGGGGCTGTCCTTGTGGACGCCGGTAAGGGCAGGGATTTCGAGATTCTCTTTAACTGCCAGGCAAACCTGGCCACAGGCCAACCCGTAGCGTCCGGAGCCGAATCCCGGCCCGGCAATCACGATATCGGGTTTGAACTGAGATATAAGCTCGACGACCTCCTGGGTCGCCGTGTCGGGGTTTTCGGAGATGTAGTTGTCGCCGCAGTAGACGGTTCCGACGACCTTACCGGAGTCTCCAAGGGCCTGGTTCAGGGCCATGCCGGGTCCGACTGCGCCTTCCCGGGCTCCGGGGCCAACGTCGGCCTTCTCTTCACCACCCACACCGGCGAAGAACTGGTTCAGATAGTGGACTACCTTCAAATTTGTCATGGCCTGCTCCCTCGTCACGCTTGAAATACACCCATTCCGGGGCTCGGCTTCCGTTTGGCATTATACACGACCAGACTCACTACTAAGTTGTACTGAGATTTGGATTTCATTCCGTTTCTCAGGCCTTGATTCGGAGTTTAGATCGCCTGCTATTCTATAGGGGCGAGAGGTGAATCTAAAGCAGGATGTAGTTAGCCTCCTACGAGAGAAGCTGCAAGGAGTTGGACCAGCTGGGAATATGAGTAATCGGGGCGACGATAGAGGATCGAGAGACAGGGGCTCGAATGGCTGAAGAAGAGGGGCTCGCCTTCCCCATCGCCTACGGAGTTACCGAGGAGAGCGTCGGGCCTCTTGCGCCGGTCGTTCAGCTCGACCCAAGCAGTTTGCTCTGTGGAACGAACAAGGCGTATGCGAAATAGTGGGATTGTGCCCTTAGACGGTTGGGTCTGTGAGTTGGCTTAGCTTAGTCCGGGAAGTGGGGCATCACGTGCTCAGAGAAGAGGCGCATTGATTCCATCACCTCTTCGTGGCTGCCGCCAAAGCCCATGTTCAGGCAGAGATACTTGATCCCCAGGTCCCGGTACTGCTCAAGCTTCTGAATCGCCTCGTCGGGTGTGCCACTTATGACGTTGTCGAACACCTCCCACGGTTCGTAGGGGACGTTCTGCGGCTCAATCATGCCTTCCTTTACAACGCTCGGGCCCGTGTACACGGTAACAAACTGCTGGTGGTTGAGGTGCAGGTTCTGAGCCTGCCGTTCGAGGACATCCTTGTCCTCGGAGACGAAGGCGTTACGAAGAATCAGGAGCGGGCACTCCTCTTCCGTTCTGCCCCACTCGTCCAGGGCGTCGGAGTAGACTTCGTAGGTTTCCTCCAGGGCCTCGAACCCGCTCCGCAAGGGCGTATTCATCAGCTTATAGCCGTGTGAAACGGCGTATTGGACCGAGAGGTCGGACTGGCCCGACATCCAGATCGGGGGGTGGGGCTGCTGGAGGGGTCGGGGGAGGACGGTGGTATCCGGGAACTGCCAGAAATCTCCTTCGTAGGAGAAATCTTGCTCGGACGTCCAAGCCTTGATCATGATGTCCAGGCATTCGTTGAACATGGCCCGGTTCTGGTCACGGGATATCTGCAGCCGCTCGAATTCGTGGACGAAGGCCCCGCGCCCGAGCCCGATCTCCAGCCTGCCCCCCGACAGCACGTCGGCGAAAGCGATGTCCTGCGCCAGTCTGAGCGGGTGGTACAAGGGGATGGGGATGACCGCCGACATGATTCGCAGCTTCACCAGCTGCGATATCCTGACCGCGAACATCAGCAGGTTCGGGCAGGCCAGGTAGTTCATGAAATAGTGCTCGGGTATGACGATGGCGTCGTAACCGAGTTCCTCGGCGTATTGAGCCTGGTATTCGGCTTCTGCGTAGAGCTCGGAGGCGGGCTTGGACTTGTCCGTGTAGTAGCAGGGCAGGTAGTAGCTGAATTTCATGGGTCGGTTACTTTTCCAGTGGTTAGATTAGTTTTCCATCTTCGTCGAAGACACTTCTGTCGCCGCCTGGGGCCCAGCTGAATATGAGGGTCAGGAGAGGTTCTTCACTGGTAATGACCATGGCGTGGGACGTAAAGGGCCCGCCGTAAATCATGGTGCCGGGGCCTGCGGTGAACGAGTCCTCGCCCCAAACGCAATCCGCGGTCCCTTTGATGATGAAATAGGCCTCGGGCCAAGCGTGAGTGTGAGCAGCGTAGTCGGTGCCCGGGGCTATTTCGAGCAGGCCGGCGTGGGCGTCCTCTGTCTTTAGGTGAGCGCCGGGGCCCAACAGAGACTTATTCTTGAAGGTGTCTAGCAAGGACTGGGGATAGTTGCCATACGGCTGCATAGGTCCGAGCTTGTAGTTCTTTATGTGATTGGGGCCCAATTCCTCTTTGGCTGCCATTGTCCGTCTCCTATGCGGTGTCTCGACTGTAGACCAGTTTTCCATCGACCCATGTCTGGTCAACGCGTATGTCTTTTAGCTCTTCTTCCGGCGCGGTGATCGGGTCACGGTCCAGCACGACGAGGTCGGCCAGCTTGCCTTTCTCGATGGAGCCTTTGACCTCTTCCTGGAATTCGGCGTAGGCGGAATTGTAGGTGTAAATGCGTATGGCCTCGGCGACGGGGACCTTTTCCTCGGGTTCCAGCAAGTCTCCGGAGTAGGTGCGGCGGTTGACCATGCACCAGATGCCAAACATGGGGTTGACGAGCCACGGGTCGGTGCCTGTGCAATCAGAGCTGCCGGGGACTCGGAACCCGGCGTCCAGCAGGGTCCTGAATCTGAAGGAAGGATGGCTGCGCTCCGGGCCGAGATATGGGGCAACAAACTCGGCGACGCTGTAAATGAACGCAGGGTTGGGTACCGGCAGGATCTTGGCGCTCGCCAGCCGCGAGATGGTCAAGTCGTCGCGTAGGAGAACGTTCCCTACGTGCTCGGCGCGGTGGCGGAAGGAGGAGTCGTCGCCCACTCCCGCAGGGATGCCGAAGACGGTCTCGAAGGCGTCTATAAGTTGTTTGATTGCCCGGTCTCCGTTGGTGTGCATCCGCAACTGGAGCCCGGCCCGGTGCACCTTGCGAACGATCCTCCTGAGCTCCCGGTCTTCGTAGCCGAGCTTTCCGGTGATATCCGGATAGCCTTCGTAGGGCTCTCGAAGGGCGGCGGCCCTTGCGGAAAACCCGCCGTCGATGAACAGCTTGACACCACCGAGCCTGAGCCACGCATCGTCGAACTCGAAGTCTCCGATCTCCCTATTTAGCACGTTTTCCAGGGGAAGAGTGCCGGGCACGTGGATATAGACGCTCAGCCTGAGGGGCATCTCGCCGGAGTCTATGAGCTCCCTCATCGCCCCGAGGCCCGACACGGTCTCGGACATCTCCTGGACGGTGGTAACGCCGTTGGCCAGGAAACGGTCGTGGCCGGTGCGCCGGATGGCGTCCTTGACGGTAGCGTAGTCGGGCATTGGTACTGGGAGTCGGTGGTACATGTCCTTCATGCGGCCCGTGGGCTCGCCCGAGGAGTCTCTTTCGATGATGCCTCCCTGAGGGTCGGGGGTATCCGAGGTTATGCCTGCGATCTCCAGCACTTTGCTGTTGACTACCACCATGTGGTAGCTGGTCTTGAACAGGATGGGATGATCGACGCTGACGCGATCGAGGTCGTGCCGGTCGGGGTAGCGCTTTTCCCTGAGGCGCATGTCCTGAAAGAGGCTGCCCTGGGCGATTATCCACTCGCCTTTGGGCACGCCCGCGGCGTGCTCGCTCAGGGTGGTTAGGATGTCCTCGATACTCTCGTGGGGTGGGGTGTGGCAGCTTACCGCGAGTCCGAGGCCGAGGCTAGTCAGTTCCAGGTGGGTGTGGGCATCGTTGAAACCGGGGACGAGGGCCCTTCCGGCCAGGTCTACAATGCGGGTGTTATCACCCCTGGACGCCAGTATTTCTTCTGCAGGACCTACGGCGGAGATACTGTTGCCGACTACTGCTACGGCCTCGGAGACCGAGTCCTGCGCGTCGACGGTTAAGACAGGGCCGTTGTGGAATATGACGTCTGCTTGAGGCATGGTCGGGGGCCGGTCCCAAGGTTCGGGCCGGAAACGGCCCAAAACATACCTTTAGCGGGGGTCGGGTGTCAATTGGGGGTGCCGATAGGGTGCTCGACAAAAGGTGGGATGATACTTAGGGAAGGTGATAAACTTGGTGACGACATTCAAATAGGGGAACCAAGTGGCGCTCAACATCAAGAATAAAGAGACACGCAGACTAGCCGTCGAGTTGGCGGAGCTGACGGGCGAAACAATGACTGGGGCGATTACGGTGGCACTGAGAGAACGCTTGGAACGGGAACGAACAATGCAGAAACGTCTTCAAAGCATGTGTGCCATATCTAAACGGTGCGCTGCCATGTTGCGGAATGACTGGCCGTCTGCTGTCGAGCATGGGGACTTGCTCTATGACGAGCGAGGGTTGCCGAAATAATGCCGAGTAGGTCGTAGAGACTGGTAAATCTCTGTTGGCAGAAGAAAACTGAGTTCTAAGAGGGAGGCTCCCACACCTCTGTGTCTGAATCAACGTCCCGCTTGAAAAAAGACACAGCTTTGCCGTCTAAAGCGTACTTGGCAGCACTCCAATCTCGATTGATGTCAGGGCTTTGACCATCTCCTAGGGAGCCTTGGATATTCTGTCCAGACATGCGGTCTTTCCAAGAGTTAGCATTGTGGCAGAAGCCCACCCTTCCTGACCATGTGCTAAGCGCAGCATACGACCAAACATCTCCGTCATACAGGTATCCCAGGAAGCTATTCACGAATCCCCTTGAATTCTTCTCTCGTCGCGGTTCCTTAGGTATGAGAAGAACTTCGTAATGAGAGTCTCTTACCGCCTCCGTATATTTTGTCAAATCTAAAGTCTTGACATCATCCCACTCAACGTTGCCTTTGCATTCTACTTGTACGGTAGTATCTCCTTTTAGAACAATGTCGGGGAACCATCCCGCCAACCCTTTCCGCGGCTTTTCATATTTCCATCCGTATCTCTTGAACAGTGCTGCACAGTTAGCTTCGTGTACGCTATCGAATTCAGTATCGTCAAATTGCACCTTTGGCATAATTAACACCTATCGTAAACAGGTTACCTTGTTGCGTAATTCTACCATGATCATGACGATGCACCCTTACCTGTCGCGCTAACCCCCCGCCCGGGCCCGGACTTCGCACTCTATGCATTCGTTCATTACTACCAGGAGGCCAGCGGCACGGGCTGTTGAGGCGCCTTCTTCGCTGATGACGCCTTTTTGCATCCATACGGCTCGGGCGCCGATTTTTATTGCGTCCGCGACGATGGTCGGGACTTCTTCAGAGCGGCGGAAGATGTCGACCACGTCCACGGGCTCAGGGATTGAGGCGAGGTTGGGGTAGCACTTCTCTCCGAGAATCTCCTGGGCCGCGGGGTTCACAGGTATGATCCTGTACCCATGTTCCTGAATGTATTGGGCTACCCCGTTGCTGTCCCGGTCGGGGCGGGGGGAGAGGCCCACTATGGCGACGGTCTTGCAAGATTCCAGCACTTTATCGATATCACTCATTGCGCGCCTCCAGGGGAATAGTTGAGTGAGTACGAGGAGGACTATATCACGCAGGGGATACCGATTGCCTAAGCCGGAGCAGAGTCTTCTGCTATGCGACTGTTCATCCTAGGTTTAAGGAGCAGTGGCGCTACCAGGAGTGTCAGCGGGAAGAGTGTAGTGACAAACAGGGCGGCCTGCAGGTCTCCAGTTACCTCGACTATGCCCCCGACTACGAGCGGGCCCAGCGCCGCGCCAGCGTTCATTGCCGTATATATGAACGCGAGCCCTACGGCTACCTCTCGCGGTCGGATGCCGGGCAGCTGGTAGACCATAGTGATGATCACGGGGAAGTAGCAGATCGAGAAACCCCGGAATATGTTGATGAGGACTACCAGGACCTCCGATCCGGTGAAGAGGAGTGCGATGTGGGTGGCCATCGTAAAGACTCCGGTCACTACCATCACTGTCAGCTGCCTTTTCTGGAGAAATGACAGGGACACCACAAAGAGCTCCGCGGGAGCGGCGGCGAACATGTACAGGGCCATCCCAAGCCCGACAATCTTGGGGTCGACCGACATATCCTGCTGTGCGAAGGTCGGCCAGAATATTCCGAAAGCGTTTTCCATGGCGACTCCACCCGCCATTCCCACGCCCAGAATCCACAACTCCTTGTATTTGATAATGCTGGCCAAGGGGTTGCTTTGCTGGGAACGGAACCTTTCGAGGTACTCGGGGGTCTGGCGTTCCCCTCCAAGCACCACCCACGCCATGGCAGTTAGAAAGCTAAGACCCGCCCACATGTACATGACGTTTCGCCAACCATCGAGCCAATCGAGGAGAAAGGGTGTTAGTAGGAGCGCGATGCCGATGACGACATCTCCACCTGAGATCATCATGCCGTTGGTCGGTGCGACCTGTTTGCGCGTCGACCATTGCTGGACAAGCAACGCGGTCGCGGACTCCGTCTGGGCAAAGGCTATGGACATGCCGAGCCTTCCCAGGAGGAGGAGAGCGAAGCCCGGGGCCCAGCCCTGCAACAACGTGAATCCGGAGACGATGATCAATCCCAGGCTAGCGACTCTCCATGGCCGGTAGCGCGACGCAATCCAGGCAGTGGGTATGCTCAGGAATAGTACCGCCAGGGTTGCCGAGGCACCCAATAGCCCCTGTTCCAATGGAGACAAGTCCAAATCGGCGGTCATGTAGGGCAGCAGCAGCCCAATGGTGATAATTGTGGAGAAGCTGATGGCGTGGCCCGATGTGAGGGAGCCTATCACCAGCAAGCGCCGCCCGGTAGGTGGAGCGTTTTGTATCAAGGACTGACCGCCTAAGAGGTATAGTGCCGGCTTATTCGCCGGTTCGGACTAGATTGCTGCCGTCGCCTGCACCTGGCCCGGCAGTTTTACATCATTTGGACCTAATCCCCTCCGCGGTCCGTGTCCGCGGACTCCAGTGCCCGCAACGCGTCAAGCCCGCCGACTAAAGCCTAATCAGCCCAGACCTCCCGCAGCAACCGCACCCAGTTACCACCCAGTACCTTCTTAATATCCTCTTCGCCGTATCCCCGGTTCAGAAGCTCAAGGGCGATGTTGGAGAATCGGTCGGGAGTTTCCATGCCCTTGGGGTGGAGGAGGGGCGAGGGGTAGGGAACGGGGCGGGGGCGGATCTTGGTGCCTTGCTGCGAAAACAGCCAGTCGAAGAAGGAATTGGACTGGTCCTGAGTGTAGTCGGTGCCAATGGCAACGTGGTCGATTCCTATTCTGTCCACGAGGTCGTCTATTGCGTCCACGTAGTCGGATAGGGTCGACTCGAAGCTCTTGGGCAGGAAGGGCGGGAACGCGTTGGCACCGACAACGCCACCCTTCTCGGCGATGAGCTTTAGCGCATCGTCGGTCTTGTTGCGGACGTGCTCGAAGTGGGAGCGGGCATTGGCGTGGGTAGCCGAAACCGGCTTATCCGACAACTCTGCCGTTTCCAGGGTAGTACGATCACCGACGTGGGAGAGGTCGATAAGAATACCCAGTCGATTCATCTCCCGCACGGCGTCTTCCCCAAAGTTGCTAAGACCCTCGTCTGTGCGTTCCCAGCAGCCGTTGCCGAGCAAGTTTCTTTCGTTGTAGGTGACCTGGATGACCCTAACTCCGAGGTCGTGAAAGAGCTCCAGTCTGTCGAGCTTGTTCTCGATGGGTGAGGCGTTCTGAAACCCGAGGATTATCCCCACCTTGCCATCATCCTTGGCTCGCAGTATGTCGTCTACCGACCGGACTTGGGAGAGTGTGTCGGGCATCTCTCGGAAACGGCGTTTCCAACCTGCCACATGGTCCATCGTCTCCTCGAAACCCTCCCAGACGGCGATGGTGGCGTTGATGGCCGTGAGGTTGCCGTTGCTCAGGCTTTGATAAACAGCCGGGCTCTCCCAGTTGCTGATGTTCAGCCCATCGATGGCGATGGCGTCGTTGTAGATGCTCTGGGCCCGCTCCTCCATGTTCAATTGGATGCTCCTTAGCGCTTGAGGTATCGCACCGGTCTCGGGGGCTAGTGTATCACCGCGCGCCTAGCCCCCCGGCGTCGAAAAGCCATAGAATAGCGGCAGAAAGACTTGGCGGGAGGTGAGCATGTACTCTTACCCGGATATCGATTGGAACGGCCTTCGCAAGTATCGCACCGAGAGGGTTGCCCAGGTGATGAAGGACGCCAACGTTGACGCCCTCGTCCTCATGGGCCACGACAACATCAGATATGCCACGGACTTTGGCGTCTTCCTGATCTGCGAATCCTACGACTGGTTCGCGGCGATTGTGACGCAGGAAGGCGAGGCTTCCCTATACATTCCCTATGTCGACCGCGTGGTAGACAAGCCAATGCCCAACCTGCCCTGGATCAAGGAGTTCGTACCCACTCCCTCGTGGGTTTCCAGCATCACCCAGGCCGAGATCTGGGTCGACATCCTTTCGCGCAAGCTACGGAGCCTCGGGGCACGGCGGGTGGGGGTCGACGCGATGCCGTTCCAGCTGTGGGACGGGATGAAACGCATGATGTCGGAGGCCACGTTCCTGGACGCCTACATGCCGCTGGCCCTTGCCCGACAAGTGAAGCACTCGGAGGAGATCAAGCTGATCCGCTCCAGCGCCGAAATTGCATCAATGGGAGGGGACGCAGGACTAAAGGCCATGCAGGAAGGGGCGCTGGACTTTGAGGTGCTGTCGGCCATTGACGGCACAATGCGGGCCCAGGGCGCCGAGTTCATCACCCACAACGTCTGCATCAAAGGTGAAAGCCAGCTGACAGCCGGCTGGTTCCCGAGGGGGAGCAAGATGGAGGAAGGCGGGACGATGGCCTTCGACTGGGGCTGCTACGTGAAGGGCGGATACGGCTCCGACATGTGTAGGACGGGCTTTGTGGGCGAGCCACCCGCGCCTGTGCAGAAGGCATGGAAGGTGCTGATGGAATCTCACCGGGCCACGGAGGCCGAGGCCAAGCCCGGCGTCCGCGTCTCCCACCTGGACCGCACCGTCAACGACCTGCTGGCAAAGTCTGGCTACCCGACAACACCCTACTCCCTGGGCCACGGGACCGGGCTCCGGGCCTGCGAGCTTCCCATAATCTACCGTCCGGACATGATGATGGTGGACGCGCAGCTTGAAGAGGGAATGGTGATCTGCCTGGAGCCCGAGACCTCGGTGGAGGTGAATGGGGAGACCGTAGTCGTCAAAGTTGAGGATATGTACCAGGTTACGGCCACGGGTCTTGACCGGCTCACCACGGCCGGCTACACGCCCTACTGGGAAGACTAGAGGCTGGCGAGGAGGGTGGCCGTCCGCTCCCAGGAGGCTTGCTTGTCGGGTCCTGCGGGGATGATGGAGGCCAGCACCTCCCCGGCGCCTGCGTCGAAGAACTGCTCCAGCCTTGGTGCGACCTCATCCTCGGAGCCGGATATCACGATCTCCTTGAGCATCCGGTCGCTCCAGCCGTTTAGCTCCTGGGCCTCGGGGTATCCGGCGAGGGCGAACATTTGCTGGTAGAAGGGCGCGGTGGGATAGTACGCCATCTCTTCCAGGGCAGCCTCTTTGACTTCGTCGTAGTCTTCGTGGACTGAGACAACGGCGTGAGCGATTAACGGGGGTGTCGGGCGTCCGGCGGATTCGGCACCCTCTCTCATGGCGGGGAGTGCTGTGTCCCACAAGTAAGCAAGTGGGCAGACCCAACTGATAGCGCCGTCGGCCTCCTCTCCGCAGAGCCGGAATGATCTTGGCCTGAGCGCCGAGGCCATGACCGGCATGTCTGGGAATGCATCTGAGGCGGCGACGTGGGCGTGGTACTGCTCACCGTCGAAGTCTGCGGAGCCTTTTTGGATCAGGGGCTTCACTATCCGCAGGTATTCCCGCAGGTTAGTAAGGGGCTTTCGGAAGTTGAACCGGAAGGGCTCATACATTTCCGAGTAGTGACTTGGTCCAATCCCGAGGCGAAAGCGGCCCGGGGCCGAATGGGCGAGGACGTTGGCCTGCTGGGCTGCGGTGATCGGGTGTCGGGGCCAGGTTGGGACGATGGATGTGCCCAGGAGTATGGACTCGGTCTGCACGGCTGCCACGGCCAACAGGGTTATGGGATCTGCGTCCCCGCCCGAGGTAGCCCAGGCAGCCTTGACGCCCAGTTCTTCGAGTCGTCGTATTTGTCCGACGACTTCGGTCGCGTTCCGGCCCGATACCTCCACACCGATTGTACCGATACTCATTTCCACATACCTCTTACTACGATGATCGTGATGCTGTTGGCACAGGCTCCCGTGACTCAACCATCGGGATGACCCGTTCGGCGAACAGTTCGAGGCTGTGCATCACTTTATTGTATGGCAGTCCCACGGGGTTGGGCCAGATGGTGACGTGGGCGCAGTTAAGCTCGGTGCGGAGGTGGTCAATCCTTTCGGCTACGTATTCAGGCGACCCGACCCAGATAATCTCCTTCTCCATGAGGAAGTCGAACCACTCGGCGTTGAGGTCTCGGTCTTTTAAAGTCTCCCATGATGCTACGCACGACTGTTTTCCGCGGCCGGCGTTGAGCCCGACGGTTACATCGTACCAGCGGTTTATGCCTTCCCGGGCCTCACGCTCGGCCTGTTCCTGGGTGTCGGCGATGTAGCATGTGCGCATGATGTTGAGAGTCTTGCCGTCGGCACTGCGGCCCATAGGGATGTCTCGGCCCCAGACGCGAGAGGCGGTCTCCTTGTATGTAGTCCAGGCTTCCCTGACCCCTTCGAAGGAGCGGCTGAGGCAGGTGGCGGCGTGGCCCCGCTCGGCGGCGAAGGCGTAGGAGGCTGTGGAGTCGGCGGCTTGCCAGATGGGAGGGTGAGGCTTCTGGTAGGGTTTCGGGCGCACGGGCATGGCGATGATCTCGCCGTCAGTGGCGTAGTGGGCCGGGTTGTCGGAGTAAATGCGAGGTCCCTGCTCAACCCATCCGCCAGGGGGGAAGTTGTAAAACCGGCCTTGATGAACGAAGGCGTCTTCGGTCCAGGCCTTTATGAGGACGTCCAGGGTCTCGCTGAAGAGGGCGTAGTTACGGGCCTGGTCCCGACGGTCGGCGTCGGCGTTGAAGGTGATACCGGCCAGGGTGTTAACGCCCCGGGCGATGCCGACGTCCAGCCTGCCACGGGTCATATTGTCTAGGAGGGCGAGGTCCTCGGCGAGGCGGATCGGATGCCAGTCGGGGAGGACGCAGGCGCTCTGGCCGACCCTGAGCCGCTTGGTGTGGGTGGCAAGGTGAGTGTTGATGAGCACCGGGTTCGGGGCGGCGATCCAGAAGTGCTGCTCGCCGATCCAGATGGTGGTGAAGCCGGCCTGGTCGAAGAGGGTGGCCTCTTCTCGCCACTCCTCCATCAGTTGGTCGGGTGGGTAGCGTTCGAGGAGGTGGTAGAAGACGTTGCCGTCGAACCTCAAGGGGTAGGGCCTCCGTTGCAGAGAAGAATCATGCAGGCCTAATCTCCGGGGCCCGATTCGGTAGGTGATTGCTCACTTGGCAGAAGGGCACGGACAATCTCGTCTATTTTCTTCAACTGAGAGACAACGTCTTCCAGGACATCGTCGTATTCCACGCCCGTTTTGAGATGGATTGGCATCCAATTGTCTTGGGACCGTACATTCAGTTGCCTGCCGACCTCATCCATATTGACGTCGGTGCGGCCTCCAACATTGAGCCACAATGGAGTATCACCGCTTCCAGCCCACCTTTCATGGTTGACTCCGAACCAGCAATAGGATGATTTTGATATGCCAGAGAAGTAAAAATATCGCCCGTATCCGAATCGTTGCGCTTGTGCACGTACGCCCTTGATGTCCATCCAATTTTCTGGTACTCCCCTAGAATCGACCACATCGTCGACAAGCTGGTTATACCAGACCAGACGGTGGGCGAGGCTGGGACTCATCTCTTCCGAACTAATCGGTAAGAAGCCTTTGTCGCCCTGCGACTGGGCAAACCCCCTAAGCTGCCGGATGTCCGATTTGACGCCATCGTCCTCGGATGAAACCTCCATCCTATCGAGCAATCGGACCCAACTAGCTAGCAGCAAGTGGATCTCCGTATCCCTCGGTTTCGTCCAGATTACCTTAGCCCTTCGCATTCCCAAGGGAGATTCGATAGGTTCCAATCTACTATGTTGTTCTATATGCCGATGTATCTCCGCCCACAGGGTCGGGATTCTAGGCTCAGGAGCGATGAGCAAGAGAGTTGCCGGGCCGGGTTGGTTGAGCAGTTGGGCGTATCCGGAGGTTTGGTCTTCTGAAAGAGAATGCCAAAACTTTGCTTCGACAACTAGGCGCAACCTGTTGCTCTTATCGTAGCCCGCCATGTCGGGAATGGAGCCGTCAGGGAAGGTAACCTGGGTGCTTACCCTGACGACTGGTTCAATGGCGAATCCGCCTTCCCGTAGGAGGTAGTTCAATGCCTGCATCGTGCCGTCCGACCTGTTCAGGATGTAAGCGAGGGCATCGGTTGCTGCATTCTCGACCTGCCGGGTGAGCCTCGGGACCAGGTGAGCCATTAACGAAGAATCGTCAGACATGAACTGTCCTCATTGGATTTGGCTTTTGCGCGCGGAATAGATCCTTAGTCCTCTGGCACCGCCCAGCTGTGATGGTCTTAATTTGCGGTGGCGCTTACCTGGTCTATGAGGCGGAGGTAGTTGCCGCCCATGATCTTGGTGACCTCTTCATTGTTGAAACCGTGCTCCCGGAGGCCGTTGGGAATTACCCTGAGCCCCGAGGGCTTTTCACACCACTCGGGCCAGTCGATTGCCGGCCACTTGGGGCTGTGGAAACCCTTGGCGCTCATGAACTTGGGCACTTCCCGCGACCAGTGGCCACGGGCCCAGTAGCGCTTTTCGTCGGGCAGGAAGCCTGTGTTGTGGTCGCTCCCAAGACCTACGTGGTCGATGCCCATGAAGTCGACGGTGCGGGCGACCATGTCGCAGAACTGCTCCAGGGTGCCGTCGGGAGCGAAGAGGTTGGGGTAGGTGCCCAGGCCCATCACGCCGCCGTTCTCGGCAAGGGTCCTCATCATGTCATCGGACTTGTTGCGCTGGACGTCCTTCCACCAGGTCGGGTTGGCGTGGGTGATTGCTACCGGCTGGGTCGAGGCCTCGATGGCGTCCATGGAAGTACGCTCGCCGGTGTGGGAGAGGTCTATAACGACGCCGTGCCGGTTCATCTCGGCGATTACGTCTGCTCCGAAGTAGGTGAGTCCGCTGTCGTTGGGCTCGTAGCAACCGCAGCCTATCAGGTTCTGAGTGTTGTAGGTGAGCTGCATAACCCGGACCCCGAGCTTGGCGAAGACTGCTACAAACTCGATGTTGTCTTCGAGGGGAGAGGTGTTTTGAAAGCCGAAGAGTATTCCCGTTTTCTTGGCCTCATAAGCAGCCCTGATGTCGTCCGAGGTGAAAACGGGCATTATGAGGTCCGA
Source organism: Dehalococcoidia bacterium (assembly GCA_965220005.1). GTDB lineage: Bacteria > Chloroflexota > Dehalococcoidia > Plut-88900 > Plut-88900 > Plut-88900. The sequence continues at coordinate 3,074,379 of OZ244800.1, read as the reverse complement.
GAATTGGTCGAAGCGGCGGTACCATTGCCCGATCTCGGCGAGGGTCTCTCGGGCGTTTTCCCAGATGGCAAGCGTGATGTTGACCGCGCTGATGTCTCCCTTTCGGATGTCCTCGAAGGTCTCTTTGGTCCACTTGTGGTGCTGTGCTCCGTCTACTATCAGGACTCGATCGTCAGCCATGAACTTTGGTCTCCCTTTTCCAGATTTTCTAAGTTGTCTCTAACAAATATTTGGCGGTGTTGATTTTTGGTTTATCCCACAGGGGCAGGGGCCCGCTTCTTTTCAAAGTAGGGGATTACCCGCTCGGCGAAGAGCTCCAGGCTGTGGTACACTTTTTCGAAGGGGAGGAAGGAAGGGTTGGGCCAGAGGGTAACGTGCCGACAGTTGAGCTCGTTTTGCAGCTTCTCAATCTTCTCGGCGACGGTATCGGGGGTGCCGACCAGGATGACGTCCTTGGACATAGCGAAGTCGAACCAGTCCATGTTCATCTGCTCGGCGCTGATTTCCTCGTCCTTGGCGATTGCCCCACTGCGCCCCCAGTTGCGGCTCAGCCCGAAGGTAATCTCGTAGTGGGCGTTGATTCCCTCCCGGGCTTCTTTCTCGGCCTGCTCCTGGGTCTCGGCCATGTAGAACATCCTCATGATGTTCAGGGTGTCGCCGTTGGCTGTCTCACCCATGGGGATGTCTCGGCCCGACACGCGTGACGCCGTATCCCGGTAGGCTGTCCACGCTTCTCTCAGCCCGTCGAAAGTGCGCCCGAACCCCGTAACCGAAATCCCCTTTGTAGCAGCGAACATATAGGACTCGGTGGAGTCCGCTGCCTGGTAAATCGGGGGGTGTGGTTTCTGGTATGGTTTGGGCACGACACCCAGTCCGATGAGCTCACCGTTGGGGCCGTAGTGCGAGGTGTCGCCGGTGTAGATGCGCGGGTCTTTTTCCGTCCAGCCGGGTACGGGAAACGTGTAGAACTCACCTTCGTGGACCAGGGCGTCTTCCGTCCACGCCTTGATCATGATGTCCAGGGTCTCCTTGAAGAGGGCGTAGTTCCGTTCCTTGTTGCGGCGGTCTGCGTCGATGTTGAACTGGATGCAGGCGGGGCTGTTTGTGCCCCGGGCCACGCCCACGTCCAGGCGCCCCTTGGTCATCTGGTCCAGCATGGCCAGCTCCTCGGCCAGGCGGATAGGGTGGTAGTCGGGGAGGATGCAGGCGCTTTGTGCGACGCGAAGGCGCTCTGTTATCGAGGCCAGGTGGGTGCACACCTGCACGGGGCTCGGAGCGGCTACGTGGAACCCCGAGTGCCAGAAGTGGTGCTCTCCTATCCAGACGCCGGTGAATCCGGTCTGGTCGTAGAGCTTCACAGTCTGCCTCCACTCGTCCAGCATCCGGTCCATGGGGTAAACCTGCAGCGGATGATAGAAAACGTTGCTGTCGAATCGCATGACGATTGCCGTACCTAGCCCTTGCGCCCGATGGCATCCCGTATCGCTGTCGGATTCATCGGCAGGACATCCATCCTGATGCCGACAGCGTTGGCTATGGCATTGCCCAGGGCCCCGGCGGGCGGAATAATGTTCGCTTCCCCTACCCCACGCACACCGAAGGGGTGGCCGGGGTTCGGGACCTCTACGATTACGGTGTCGATCATCGGGAGGTCGAGGCTGGTGGGGAGGCGGTAGTCGAGCAGGCTGGAGTTGAGGACCTGGCCCTTGTCGTTGAGGAAGTACTCTTCGTTCATCGCCCACCCGATGCCCTGGGCCCCTCCGCCTTGCAGCTGCCCCTCGACGTAGCTGGGGTGTACGGCCTTGCCCACGTCCTGGATCATGGTGAAGCGCAGTATCTTCACTTTCCCGGTCTCCGGGTCGACCTCCACGTCGGCGATGGAGCCGGCGAATGATGCCCCTGCCTTGGTGGCCTGAACATTACCCACTCCGACAATCGGCTCGCCCGTTTCCTCAATCTTGGAGGCAAGCTCGGCGAAGGTCATCTTCAGTTCGGGGTCAGATTCGGAAAATAAGACACCCTTTTCGAACTTGATAGAATCGGGCTCAATGGCCCAGATGGTCGCGGCACGGGCAATCATCTGCTGCTTGACGTGCTGGGCCGCCTCGTGAGCGGCCAACCCCTGCTTGAAGGTGACGCTGCTGCCGCCCGTGCCATTGGTGTAGCCGACAGAGTCGGTGTCCACTACACCCGGCACCACGCTCTCCGCCGATATGCCCAGCGCCTCGGCGGCCTGCATGGCAATCGTAGTCCTTGTGCCTCCGATGTCGGGGGAGCCTTCCCGGAGAGCCACGGTTCCGTCGGCGTTTACCTTGATCGTGCAGCTAGCCGGACCGCCAAAGTTCATCCAGAACCCGAGTCCCACACCACGGCCCCGGTTCTCGCCTTCCAGAGGGGCGTTCCAGTGGGGGTGGTCCTTCATAGCCTGTAGCACCTCAATGCAGCCGACCTTGGGGTGGGGTACGCTGTCGGCCCTTCGGGTACCCTCCCTGGAAGCGTTGTTGATGCGGAAGTCTAGGGGGTCCATGCCCGCCATAGCAGCCAGCTCGTCGACGATGGTCTCGGATGCGAATGATGCGTTGGTCGCGCCCGGGGCCCGGTAGGCGGCGGTCTTCGGTTTATTCACCACGACATCCAGCCCGTCTATCAGGACGTTGGGGATGTCGTAGGGGCCAAAGATGCACAGGGCGCCGGCGCCTATTGGAGAGCCGGGATATGCCCCTGCTTCGTATGCCATGTAAGCCTGCGCCGCGACGATTTTGCCCTCTTTGCTGGCGCCCATCTTAACCTTGATGTAGGAGCCGGGGGTCGGGCCGGTGCTCTCGATCTCTTCCAGGCGAGTCATGACTATCTTGACGGGGTGTCCTGTCTTCTTGGAAAGGAGGGCGGCTACGGGGTCGCCGTAGGGCTCGAACTTGCCCCCGAACCCGCCGCCTATCTCCATGGGCACAAGGTTGACCTGCGAAACGTCCAGTCCCAGGATGCCGGCTGTTGCGTCCCGAACCTCGAAGGGGCCCTGGGTGCTACACCAGATCGTCACCCGGCCGTCCCGGTTCCAGAACGCGGTGGCGTTGTGGAGCTCGATGTAGCCCTGGTGAACGGTCTTGGTGTCGAACTCACGCTCGACCACGTAGTCCGCCTTGACGAACGCCTTTTCCACGTCTCCCATCGTGTGCTGGAAGTGGCTGGCTATGTTGCTTACCTTGTCCGTCTGCTGGCCGAACTCCTCGGTCTTGAGGTCATCGTGCAGGAGGGGAGCGCCTTCCCTGATTGCATCCAGGACGGTGGGGACGGGTTCGAGGACTTCGTATTCGACGTCGATGAGGTTAATTGCCTCCTCAGCGACGTGAGCGTTCACCGCTGCTACTCCGGCTACGGGGTGTCCAGGGTATAGCACCTTCTTGCTGGCGAGGACGTTGTCTCGCATGAAGCGGAGGCTCATGCTAATCTCGCCCATCTGCATCTGGCCCTGTTGCTCTCCAGCGGGGAAGTCGGCGGCGGTGACCACGGCCTTGACGCCCGGGTAGGACTCTGCCTTGGAAGTGTCGATAGAGATGATGCGGGCGTGGGCGTGGGGGCTGCGAAGGATCTTGCCGTGGAGCAGATCGCTAGCCTGAAAGTCGGCGCCGTACAGGGCGCGGCCAGTGACTTTGTCTACACCGTCGTGCCTGATGGGTCGGGTCCCGATGGTGTCGAATTCTCCGGTGGCAAGGACAACGTTGGGCTCGTAGTCTGTAGTGGTCATGGGTTCTCCCGTATATGGCTATTCCAAAATATCCGGTGAACAGGCTGGAGGCCTTATTCTACCCGATTCCCGTATCGATACTACTCCATACTGCCTAATATGCAATCCCGGACAACCTGCCCTTCCCAAAGGTCTGGGTGGCGCCGAGAATCTGACCGATGCGAACGGTTAGTTCTCCCCGCGGGTCGTCACCGGTCATTAGAAGCGATTTCCCGCCTATGACTCGGTCGACACGCGGCAAAACGACTTGTTCTTCGAAGTTGCCCATACTCACGATTGCCTCCGCCTCGGGGGCGAAATATACGAAACCGGTGTCGTCGGGGGTGCGGGCCATCTCGGGGCTGAGCAGGGAAGCGTTTATACCGGCCCTTTCGCAGTTTCTAATCAGTAGCATGGGATCGATGGCCAGGTGACCTCCACCCATCCATGATATTACAACTCCGTCTGCGTTCAGCATCCTGAGCAGCTTGGCGGCGTAGCCGGCGGAAAGCTCTTTCTCGCTCAGCTTTTCGTTTCCCGCCGGTATCAGGAGCACACCCAGAAAGTTGAGGTCAACGCCATGACGTTGATACAGCGCCTGTACCAGGGGATGGTTCTGCTGATCGTAAATGGTGCTCTTTGCCGAGGCCAGGTAGTTGAAAACACAGAAGACGGCGCCATCCATCAGTTCGTTCGGATGGAGCAGGGTCGGCTGCCATCCTGGGGGGATACCGTAGACAAGATCCCTCACCACCTGACAACCGTAGACTACCTTCGGGAGTGAGGGGTCAACATCCGTAAGCTCATAGGTATCTACAGAGGCAGGCGAGAAGCCCGAGACCGTCTCGGCGAGATATGAGGCGAGAGCAATTTGAGCTTTCCTCAGCGCCACGTTCATTCTCTGACTGTGAACAGACCCCCGGAGGGTGTTCAGGGTTTCCACGTCTTCCCGTGGTGTGTCGGGCCCCGGGTCTTTGGGGGACAGCTCCACGACGAGGTTGGCCGTTTGTGAGAAGTGGGAATACCGGCCCCCCGGCCCCGACATGTCGAGTATGGCCTCGCGCCAGTATTGGCTTTCCCCGGCGGCGGGTCCGGATGTTGATATCACGGCCATGCCGTCGAGTCGGGCCGTTCTGCCCGTTCCAACCTGCACCGGAGGGCCGAGGATGCCCGGGAAAACGCACCCGGGCCCCGACTGCTTATATCGAGGCTCCACTACGTCGACGATATGGATAAGTCGGGTTGAGTCTCCAGGGTGGGCGACGTGGACTGAAATGTCGTCGAAGAATTCTTCGTCGAACATACGGGAGCGAACGGCCTCGGGACTGACGTGGAGTTCGCCATCGATGTAACGGGTCTCGTCTCCCAGTATGATGCGTTCCACGGGGAAGTTGGCTAGTTCAAGTTTCATGTTGGATATTCGGGGCGGGGGTTCCGGCGTGTCGTATAGCCGAGGAATCCCATCCTAACTACTCCACCCAGCCCCGAGCCCCTCAGTAAGCGGTGCCGGACAGTCTACCCAGACCAAATGTTTGAGTAGCCCCGAGGATCTGGGTGATGTGGATGGTCAACTCTTCCTTTGGATCTTCGTCAGACACGAAGATCGATTCTCCGCCAATGACACGATCCACGGCTGGGAGGGTTACCTGTTCTTCGTAGTTGCCGGTGCTGACAATGGCCTCGGCTTCTTGTGCGAAGTAAACGAAGCCTGAGTCGTCGGGGGTGCGCGCCATCTCGGGGCTGAGCAGAGTTGCGTTGATCCCAGCCCGTTCACAGTTCCTTATGAGGAGCATCGGGTCGACTGCCAAGTGCCCCCCACCCATCCAGGAGATGACAACACCGTCCGCGCCCAACATTTTGAGGAGCTTTGTGGCGTAGCCCGTGCCCAACTCCTTTTCGCTCAGCTTCTCAGGACCCGCCGGCACCAGAAGCACGCCCAGAAAATTAAGGTCCTTGCCGTGACGTTGGTACAAGTCATTTAACAGGGAATTGTTTTGATGGTGGTAGATGGTCGTCCTTACTGCGCCGGGGGTATTGAAGGGCCGGTATATGGCGCCATCCATCATCTCGTTCGGGTGGAGCAAGGTCGGCTGCCAACCTATCGGGAGACCGTAGAGTGTCTCTCCCATTACCTGGCAGCAGTAGGCCACTTTGGGCAGGGCCGGGTCAACCTCCGTTAGCTCGTAGGTGTCTACGGAAGCCGGCTTGGAGCCCGAGACCGTTTCTGCGAGATAGGATGCCAGCCCCATCTGGGCTTTCCTGAGCGCCAGGTTCAACCTCTGGCTGTATATCGACCCGCGGATGGTGTTTATCATCTCTACATCTTCCGCAGGAATCTCGGGGCCCGGGTCACGGGGGGACAGCTCCAGGACCAGATTGGCATTTTCGGAGAAGGGAGATATTCGGGCTCCCGGCCCCGACATGTCACATATCGCCTCTCTCCAGTAATAGCCCTCACCTGCGGCAGGGGTCGAGGTTGATACGACGGCCATTCCGCTCAGCTGCGCCGTTCGGCCGTTGCCGACCTGCGCGGGTGGGCCAAGCACACCGGGGAATACGCACCCAGTACCCGACTGCTTGTGCCTGGGCTCAACCACATCCACGACATGAATGATGCGAGTCGAGTCTCCGGGATGGGCAACGTGGACGGAAATGTCTTCGAAGAATTCTTCGTCGAACATCAGGTCACGGACATCGTTGGGGTTGACGTGGAGTTCGCCGTCTACGTACTTAGTCTTGTCTCCCAGGATGATTCGCCCTACGGGGTAGTTGGCTAGTTCAAGTTTCATAATGGCTATTGGGGTGAGGCTCCTTGGCTAGTCGAATGAATGAGGATTCGATGATACTATGGGAGGCGTTACGGGTTAAAGTGCAGCCGCTCCAAGGGGGAACCATGAAATACCAATTCACCGCAGAAGAGCAGGACTTCCGACAGGAGGTCAAGGACTTCCTGGCCAAGGAGTGGACCGACGATTCCTTTGCAGTAGAGGGCAGTGAAGAGGCCCATGCAACAGAAATGAACATGCGCAAAAAGTTGGCCAACCAGGGTTGGCTGGCGCTCTCCTGGCCCAAGGAATACGGCGGCGCGGGCGCGAGCCACATGCAACAGGCCATCTTCACCGACGAATGGTCATATGCGTACGCCCCCGGCCGCGACGGCGAGGGCATAGGATACATAGGCCCGGCCATCATGGTGCATGGGACGGAGGAGCAGAAGAAGCGGCACCTGGGCGGCATAGCCCGCGGCGAGGTTGTCTGGTGCCAGGGCTACTCGGAGCCCGAGTCGGGGTCCGACCTGGCCTCGCTCGGGACACGGGCGGTTCTCGAAGGCGACGAGTGGGTGATAAACGGTCAGAAGATATGGACCAGCCAGGCCCACTACTCGGACTGGGTACTGCTGTTGGCCCGTACTGACCCCGAGGCCCCCAAGCATCGGGGCATCACCATGTTTCTTGCCGACATGAAGACGCCGGGTGTATCCGTCCGGCCCATTATAGACATGTCAGGCGGGCACCCCTTCAACGAAACATTCTTCGACAACGTGCGTATTCCGAAGGAGAACGTGGTCGGGGAGATCAACCGGGGTTGGTACGCCGGGATGACCCTGCTGGACTTCGAACGATCCTCCCTTTCACACTCGGCGTCGGCACGGCGATGCCTTGACGAAACGGTCAAGTTCGCCTCGGAGACCATGGTAGGTGGGAAACCCCTGATCCAACACCCTACGGTGCGCAACAAGCTGGCGGAGATGGCTATAGAGGTGGAGATCGCCTACATGCTCTCATACCAGGTGGTGCACATCCAGAGCAAGGGCGAGGTGCCTAACAAGGAGGCCTCTATAGACAAGCTGTGCGGCTCCTCCACCGAGCAGCGTGCCTTCGACACGGCGATGCAGGTTCTCGGGTTGCACGGGCAGCTAACGGAGGGCTCAAAGCACGCGCCTCTGAAGGGCTTTGTCGAGAAGAACTACCTGTTCACCCGGTCCAGCACCATAGCCGGCGGCACCAACGAGATACAGATGAACATCATCGCTACTCGGGGGCTGGGGCTGCCGAGGCAGTAGGACCCTACCAGACCGTCCAACCGCCGTCCACGAGGATGGTCTGACCTGTGATGTAGCTGGAAGTTTCGGCGGCTAGGAAGAGGAGGGCTGTCTTCAGCTCCTCGGGCTTGCCGAGGCGGCCCATGGGGGTGCGCTGGGCGAGGCCGGCGAACTCGTCGGAGAGGAACTCCGTGAGCTCGGTCTCGAAATAGGCGGGGCCTATGGCGTTGGCCGTGATCCCCTTCTTGGCCCATTGCAGGGCGAGGGCTTTGGTCAAACCAACCATCCCGTGCTTCGAGATGGAGTAGGCATAGGAGTAGTCCTCGGGCACACCCCCGACTACCGCCAGCACGGATGCGATGTTGATGATCCGCCCGTAACCCTGGTCCAGCATCTTCAGGCCCGCCCGGTGAGAGCAGAGGGCGGCGCTGGTCAGGTTGGCCTCCATTACCTTCTGCACAGCGTCGAAGTCCAGGTTATCGGCCATTTTAGAGCCCTTGAAGAAGGCTCCTGCGTTGTTGACCAGGATGTCTATCTTGCCGAAGGTCTCAATGGTGCGTTCGACGAGGTTGTCAACTTGGTCGGGCTGGGTTACGTCGGTCTGGACTACCAGGCACCGGGCCCCGAGTTCCCGCACCTTCCTGCCGGCCTCCTCAAGCTTCTCCAGGCGGCGGGCGCAGATGACCACGTCGGCCCCGGCCTCGGCGAGGGTTTCGGCGAAGGTCACCCCCAGGCCCGAGGATGCTCCGGTCACGATGGCTACGCGGCCTGATAGGTCGAACAGGTCTTTGGACATGCGGGCCTCCAACTCCGAAATATCTCGTCGATTCTACCACCCACGCTGCTCACCCTCTTTCTGATAAACTGCGCCCGTTACCGCGTAGCCATCCTTGGAGGAAATCATGATCTACGAATTCCGCACCTACACGCTGACCGTCGGGAGCATGGGCAAGTTCGAGGAGAGCTTTGCCAATGCCCTGCCTCACCGGGAGAAGTACTCCAAGCTGACCGCTTGCTGGCACACGGATATCGGGCCTCTGAACCAGATCATCCACGTCTGGGGCTACGATGACATGAAGCACAGGGCCGAGGTCCGGGCCGCAGCTGCCGCCGACCCGAACTGGCCTCCACCCGGCGACGACGCATACATCGTGAAGATGGAGACCGAGATCGTCATCCCTGCGCCCTTCCAGAAGCCAATCGAGCCCGGCCACTACGGCCACGTATACGAGATGCGTTACTACGACGCCCTACCCAACTCCATGCCCGAGATCATGGAAGTCTGGGGCGCCAAACTCGCCGGAAGGCTGAAGTACTCGCCACTGTTCTTCTGTGGGTACACGGATATGGGGTCGTTAAACAAGCTTATCCATATCTGGCCCTACGACGACCTGAACCACCGAGCCGAGACCCGGGCGGCGGCGGTCGCGGCTGGGGACTGGCCCCCTGCCACGGGCAAGTTCCTGGTTACCATGAACAACAAAATCATGGCGCCGTCATCATTCTCGCCCGCGCACTAGGCTTAGTGCACAACCTCTAAGCATCATCGAGGAAGAATCGGGCTGAGGGCACTACCCTCGGCCCGGTTGCATTCCTCTCTGATAAACTACCCGAGTCCCGTGTCGTCACCCTAACATTATGGAGGAGAAAATGATCTACGAATTCCGCACCTATACCCTGAAGCCGGGGGGTGTCCCCAAGTTCGAGGAAATCTTCGGTGAGGCGCTGCCACATCGGGAGAAGTATTCAAAGCTCGCTGCTTTTTGGCACACGGAGGTCGGGCCGCTGAACCAGGTCATTCACATATGGGGCTATGACGACGCACAGCAGAGGTCCGAGACCAGGGCTGCCGCGGCCCAGAACCCCAACTGGCCCCCGAAAGCCAGCCACCTGATTGTCAACATGGAAAGTGAGATAGTCGTGCCCGGGCCCTTCCAGAAGCCGATTGAGCCCGGCAGTTATGGCCCTCTCTACGAAATGCGCTACTACGACGCCACACCCGGCTCCATGCCTGAGATTATGGAGGCGTTCGGGGCCAAGCTCCCGGACAGGCGAAAACATTCGGACCTGTTCTTCGCCGGCTCGACGGATATGGGCCTGCTGAACAAGCTCATCCACATCTGGCCCTACAACGACATGAACCACCGGACCGAGACCCGGGCGGCAGCAGTAGCCGCCGGTGACTGGCCCCCGCCCATTGGAGCGCACATTGTTGCGATGAATACCAAATTCATGCTCCCCGCATCCTTCTCGCCCGTCCAGTAACCCACGAACGATGTCCTTCTAAGGAAAGTAATCGGGGCGCTGGCTTAGCCAGCGCCCCGATTGTCTTTTTGATCAGGTGGAAGCTAAAGGACTTGATTGAGGAGTTCGGCCTGGCCGGAGGTGAGGCGGTTGACGTTTTCGAGGAGGATGTCGATGACGTTGTCCTCGTAGGCTTGGGTCTCTCCGCCGGAGTGGGGGGTGAGGACCACATTGTCCATGTCCCACAAGGGACTATCGTCGGGGAGGGGTTCCTGCTCGACTACGTCCAGGCCCGCTCCCGCGATTATGCCGCTGTTCAGGGCCTCGACCAATGCTCCCTCGTCGACACACCCGCCGCGAGCCATGTTGATAAGGCAGGCGGTGGGCTTCATGCGGGAGAGGGAGCCGGCGTTTATGACGCCGCGGGTCTGGTCGTTCAGGGAACAGGTTAGGACAAGGAAGTCGGATTCGGTGAGCAGATCGTCGATGTGGTCGGGAGTGACTACCTTGTCGGCGGGACCCTGGGCGGTGGCGGGGTTTCGCTTGGTGGCGAGGACTGTCATGTCGAAGGCCTTGGCTATCTTTGCAACCCGAGACCCGATAGCCCCCATCCCGACAATACCCATTGTCTTCCCCGCAAGCTCATCTTCCCGTTTAGGTATCTCGGAGATCATGCCCCGCCAGAAGTGGTCCTGCTGGTGCCTGGCTCCCGACTTCAGGTGACGGGTCAGGGACAAAATCAAGGAGAAGGTGTGTTCGCTGACGGCATTCTTGTTGACACCGCTGGCGTTGGTGAGCCGGATGCCCCGGCTGCGGAGCTCGGCCAGGGGGAATTGGTCGTAGCCCGCGCCGATGGACTGGATGAAGCGGAGGTCGGGGGCACTGGACAGGATGTCGTTGTTCCAGAGTCCGGAGATTACAAGAACATCATAGTCGGAGCGGGCTTTGAGGGAGTCGTTGTCCCAGACCTGGAAATCGGAGATGCCTGTGCCGCGCTTCTGGAAGGTGTCGGAGAGAGCGTAGGCGACGTGGGCGAAGCAGATACGGAGTGATTCCTTGCTGGGGAACGGTGTTGACATGGTGTGATTTCCTTTGTGGTGTGGATTGGCTAGAACCAGCTAGATCCCTTTTGATAGCCGCCCGCGATGTGCAGTGCAGTCCCCGAGACCCATCGGGACGCGGGGCTGGCCAGATATCTAACCGCCTCTCCGATGTCCTTGGGTGCTCCGAGGCCCAGGGGGTACTCGGCGGTCTTTCCCTCGTCCTCTTCCTTGGACCAGCCGAACTCTTTGGATCTGACCAAGCCCGGGGTGACGGCGTTGACCCGCACGCCTTTGTCGGCTACGTGGGCGGAGAAGGCCATTGTGAGTCCGAGGACGCCTGCTTTGGAGGTGTTGTAGGCAGGGGACATTCCCTTGGACCCGATGCGCGCCGACTGGGAAGAGATGTTGACAATCGCACCGCTACCCGCCTTGAGCATGGGCTGGAGGGCGGCCTTGGAGCAATAGAAGACGCCGCTGAGATTCACGTCTATAACCCGAGTCCATTCCTCGTCGGGAAGGTCCCAGGCGTTGCCGTCGGGGGCGTCTATTCCGGCGTCGTTGACAAGGATATCGAGGCGGCCAAAAGTGTTAAGGGCCAAGTCCACCAGGGCCTGTGCGTCTTCTGGACGGCTAGTGTCCATTTGCAGGGAGACGGCCTTGCCGCCTAATTCCTCGACTAAGCGGACGGTCTCCGAGGAGTCCAGGAGGTCGCCGATGACGATGGAGGCCCCGGCCTCGGCGAGGACGAGGGCGATGCCCCGGCCTATGCCCCGGGCGGCGCCGGTGACTACAGCTACCTGGTTGTCGAGTCGGGTGGCATCCGGCATGGCAAGTCCTAGGTTATACCTTCCTGTTTCAGGGCCGCAATTTCATCGGCGTTGAGATCCAACAGCTTGGAGAATATGAACTCGTTGTCGTGGCCGAGACCCACGGAGCCTCGCCAGATCTTGCCCGGCGTCTCCGAGAATTTGGGCACAACCCCCGTGCCCTTCACCTTGCGGCCTAGCTGGACGTCTTCCCACTCCACGTGCATATCCCGCATTTCGTAGTGGGGATCATTGGCTGTGTCCTCGGGGGTCATGATGGGACAGGCAGCGACCTGGGCCTCGTTCATAGTGTCGACTATCTGCTGGACGGTGCGTTCTTCGGCCCAGGCGCGGAGGATGGCGTCGAACTCCAAGCCCTCGGGGGTGTAGACGCCCTGGTGGGCCTTCTGCCACTTCTCTTCTTTCGGGTCGAGGCCCAGGACGCCGCACACGCGGTCGTAGGGAGTGCCCACGGCGGCGATGATGACCCAGCCGTCCTTGGCATGGAACACGTCGTATGGCTGGAAGAGGCCGGCCTTGTTGCCGGAGCGGCCTCGGTTCAGACCCATCTCGTAGTAGGCGACCATAGTCCCTGCGAGGGTCTTGTGGATGGCCTCGTACTGGGCGAGGTCGATAACCTGCCCCTGCCCTGTGCGCTGGGCGTGGATGTATCCAGCGAGGGAAGACCAGAGACAGAAACCGGCGGTGATGTAGTCGGCGGTCCAGGGGACGGCACGGACGGGAGGCTCGGGTTCCGGGAATCCGGTGAGGTGCATCATACCTCCGAAACCCTGGCCAACGAAGTCATAGGAAGCGCGGCCTAGGTAGTCGGGATGACCCTCTTGGCCATAGCCCGACACATGACATATGACGAGCTTCGGGTTGGCCTTCAGAACGGTTTCGTCGTCCAGGCCCCACTTCTGGTAGGCGCCGGGCTTGGAGGACTCCATCCAGATGTCTGAGCGGGCGGCGAGCTGAAGAAAGAGCTCCTTGCCCCTGGGCTTTGACAGGTCCAGGGAGACGTGGAACATGTTGCGCCGTTCCTGCACCCAGGCGCTTGCGGTCTTGACTCCCTCGGGCCCTTCCAGGGGGAACTCCAAGTTGCGCCATACCTGGTCGCCCTGGCCGGGGCGCTCTATCTGAATTACCTCTGCGCCCATTTCGGCGGCGAGTAGGGCGGCGAAGGGTTGTGCGATGATGGTGCCGCTGGACAGAATCTTGACGCCCTGGAGAGGGCCGAAAGTCTCGGGGACTAGGGGGCTGGTCTCGGGGGTCATGTTGTTCTCCCGGAATGCACGAAGAGACTATAGGGCTAATTTAGAGGGCTAGGCATCTTTGGCGTAGCGCTGGAGCTCACGTTGCCGGAGCTCGACGCGGCGGATTTTGCCGCTGATGGTCTTCGGGAGCTCGGTGACGAACTCTATTTCACGAGGGTACTTGTAGGGAGCGGTGGACTGCTTGACGTGGTCCTGGAGGCTTATTACGAGTTCGTCGGAGGGTACGTGGCCGGGACTCAGGATTACGAAGGCCTTGACGATGTCGCCGCGGACGGGGTGAGGGCTGGCCACGACCGCGGACTCCGCAACAGCCGGATGCTCGATTAGCGCACTTTCGACCTCAAAGGGGCCGATGCGGTACCCGGCGGAGATTATCACGTCGTCGGCCCGACCGACGAAATAGTAGTATCCGTTCTCGTCCTTGTAGGCCTTGTCGCCGGTGTAGTACCAGTCGCCCTGGAATACGCCTCGGGTGGTCTCCTCGTTGCGCCAATACTCCTGGAAAAGGCCGACAGGTCGCTCCGGTTTGACGCGCACGGCTATCTGGCCTTCCTCTCCAGTCGGAAGCTCGACACCTTCTTCGTTGACGATGGAAATCTGGAAGCCGGGAGTCGGCTTGCCCATTGAGCCGGGGATTACGGGCAGGCATCGGTAGTTGCCGACCAGGAGAACGGACTCGGTCTGGCCGTAACCGTCGTAGATGGTGAGGCCGGTGCCGTCCTGCCACTGCTTGATGACCTCCGGGTTGAGGGGCTCTCCGGCGCTGGTGCAGTGTCGGAGGCCGGACAGATCGTACTTTTGCAGGTCTTCCAACACGAGGAGCCGATAGACGGTCGGCGGGGCGCAGAAGGAGGTGACGCCGAACTTGCCGAGGATGTTCAGGGTGGCCTTGGGGTCGAAGCGGCCCTTGGCGTCGTGCTGAACCACTGCAGCGCCCTGAGTCCACTGGCCGAAGAGCTTGCCGTAGGCGGTCTTGGCCCATCCGGTGTCGGAGATGGTCCACTGCATGTCGGTGGGGCGGAGGTCGTGCCAGAACTTGGCGGTGATGACGTGGGCAATGCCATAGGAAGCCTGGGTGTGGAGCACCATCTTGGGGTAGCCGACGGTGCCGGAGGTGAAATAGACCATGAGGGGGTCGTCACTTCGGGTGGGTTCGATGTTCTTCAGGTGGGGGGAAGCTTGCCCCATTTCGTTGTCGTAAGAGAGCCAGCCGGTGTGGTTGCCTCGGGTGGTCATCAGAACCTTGAGGGATGGGCATTGACCGGCGACCTGGTCGATCTTGGGAGCGTTTTCCACATCGGTTATGGCGATGGCGGCGTCGGAGGCGTTGATGCGGTACTCGATGTCCTTGGGGGTGCACATGGTGGTGGCGGGCATGGGCAGGACCCCGAGCTTGATCATTCCCAGGAGAGCGATGTACCACTCGGGGTTTCGGGGCAACATAAGGAAGGCGCGATCGCCCTTTTTCAGGCCCTGGGCCCGGAGGATGTTGGCGAAGCGGTTTGACTGGACCTTGAGGTCCCAGAAGGAATGTCTATCGGCGCTGTTGCCGTCGGAGTCCACGGTGAGGAGGGCGAGCTTGGTGCGGTCCTCGGCCCATTTGTCGACCACGTCGAAGGCGAAGTTATAGAACTCCGGCACGTCAAGTCGGAAGGAGTTGTAGGTCTCTTCGTAGTCCTGCATGTTCATGGGGGATTCGGCCATGAGATGCCTCCTTCCTCTGTGGTTTAGGGCTCCGACTCCCGTCTGTTGTCTAACCGGGCTTGCCTAGAGGCTCTTGTTGAGCTCACTGAGGGCGGCGACGGTGCGCTGCCTGGAAGCTGTGGCGTCGGGGCCCGGGGTGACGATGGATGCGTAGACCTCGTCGGCGCCGTCATCGAAGAGGCCCTGGATGCTGGAGGCGATGGCGTTCTGGTCGCCGTAGAAAGTAAAGGAGTCGATCAGTTCGTCCGAAAGGCCGCTGTCACTGTTGATTCCCGGGAACCCGGCGGCGGCGAACATGTTGATGTAGAACTCGGCGGAGGCGAAGTAGGTGAAGTCCTGCCGGACGGCGGCCCGCACCTCGTCGATGTCTTCGTGGAGGCAGGTGACGAAATGGGCGATGAGGGGAGGGGTGGGGCGGTCGGCATTTCGTGCGCCTTCTTCGAGAGCGGGTCGGGCGTAGTCCTTTAGGTAGGGGGGCGGGCAGAGCCAGCTTATAGCCCCATCGGCTATTTCACCGCAGGCTCGGAAAGCGCCGGTGCCAAGAGCTGAGCCGATAATGGGGACGTCGGGTATCGCGGGTGCGATCCTGGCCCTGGCTCGATATTGGCTCCCATTGAAATCCACCTCACCGCTCTGAAGCAGCGACTTGGCGACCTGGATGAACTCCCGCATGTTGGTCACGGGCTGGCGGAAGTCGGCGCCGTAGGTCTTGATCATCCCGCCCTTGCCGCTGGGCCCGACGCCGAAACGGAGCCTGCCGGGGGCAAGGTCTGCGATGACCTGGATTTGCTGTACGGAGTAGACGGGGTGCTGTGCCCATGTCGGGGTTATTGCGGTGCCCATCTTTATGGTGTCGGTTACGGCTGCTGCTGCGGCGAAGATGGTCAGGGCGTCGGCGCCGGGGGCGCCGGTGGTGAGCCAGACGGCGGGGATCCCTGCTTCTTCGAGTTCTTTGATGCCGTCCACGATGGCCCGGGGGTCGCCGGGGACGTTGACTATGCCGACGATTTTTTCGGTCATTTCATTCTCCAAGGGGTGTTGGGATGTGGGGACATATTAGCAGGGGTGGGGCGGGGGGTGGTAGTCCGTTTACTCGTCAGGCAGATTAGTGACACACCGGAGCTTTGTTCAGTCCTCCTGAGGCGGATCCTCCTGAGGCGGATGTTCCATCTTAGATTGTGGGGTTTCGGTTTTCGTTCTGTCTGTTTTGGAGGGACGGCGATGGAAGGTCCGGGACTCGATTCAGGGGGGCGGGAGGCCAGCCTGCTTCAGCCCCGTGCTTCTGTTTGGTGTGGTAGATAAGCGAGGGGTTCTCGCTAAGGGGCGGCCTCTACCACCAGCTTTCGCTCTGCCCCGATCGGAGGGTCGGGGGGCGCTTTCTCGCTGCCGTCGCTGGTTGTATGGGGATCTCCGAAGGGAACGACGGGGGAGATTTTCCAAGGGCCATAAGGCCCGAGTTTATAGCCCGGCATAAGCGGGGCTCCTTAGATACGCCGTGGGCGCATCTACTGCGTCCTATTCATAGGACGCCATTCGGCAGGGTCCCTGGAGGGTAGATGCCGGTTAGAGTCTTAGTGGACCTTCCATCGCCTGGATGGAGGGGGAAGGGAGCCGGGACCTGTGGAAGAGGAGATGGCGCCAGTCGCTTGAGCCGCGGGCCTGCGCGAGGGCCTTTGGGATGGGCTTGGGCGTTGAGTCCTCGGGTGGGTCTCGGGGGCTTCCCTGGGTTTTTGGTTCCTCCTTGAGATAGTTAGGGTTGGTGTTCGAACGGTGGGGATAATAGCACGGGTGTTCATATCGAGTCAAGGGGTCGCATGACTTCATAATTTTGGTTACCGAGCCGGGGAATGCACCTCAAAATTACGGTTACCCAAACCACGGGGAGGTAATCGTGAACCGAGTGAGCATTCAAGAGTACTGCGAACGACAGCGGGACAGGTACCGCGAGGCCGACAGGACCGAGAAGGGAAGGATCCTCGACGAGGTGGTAGCTGTGACCGGCTACCACAGGAAGTCGGCGGTCCGGCTGCTGTCCGGTCGGACTCGAAAGGGGAGAGGCGGCCGTGTGGGTAGACCGGTCGAGTACGGTCCTGACGTGGCGGCGGCGGCCAGGGTGGTTCACGAGGCTGCCAGCGGCATCGGAGCCAGGAGGCTGCAGCCGTTTGTGGGGGAGATGGCGTCACGACTGGAGGCATTCGGAGAGCTGGAGATCGACCCTGCCACTGATACTCTGCTCAGGCGTGCAAGTGCGGCAACTCTGGAGCGGCTCCTGGCTGCGGATCAGGTGCCCGTTAGAAAGAGGACGCACAGCCTGACCAAGCCCGGGACACTGCTTAGGAACCGCATTGCCGTGCGTACCTTCAGGGACTGGGACGATGCGAGGCCGGGCTTTGTCGAGGTGGACACGGTGGCACACTGCGGTCCGACGGTTGAGGGGTTCCACCTGTGGACGGTTACGGCGGTGGACGTGGCCACTGGGTGGGTGGATATGGACGTGGTCTGGGGTAAGACACAGGAGCGTGTGGGAGCTGCTATACGCAGGATGCATCGGAGGCTGCCCGTCCCTCTCCTGGGCCTGGACAGCGATAATGGGTCGGAGTTCATCAACAGAGGGCTCTACACCTACTGCGAGGAGAACGGGATCAGCTTCACCAGGAGCAGGCCCTACCGTAAGAACGACAGCGCCCACGTCGAGCAGAAGAACGGTGCTGTGGTGCGGCGTCTGACCGGACACGCACGGTACGCCTCGTCAGCGGCCTTCAAACAACTCACCGAGGTCTACTCGCTGGCGAGGCTTCACGTGAACTTCTTTCAGCCGGTCCGAAGACTCACTGCGAGGAGTGGGCACGGGGCCAAGGTCATCCGACACCACGACGAGGGAGCGACCCCGTACCAACGGATGCTCAGCAGTGGTGCAGTCTCACGAACTCGGCAGATGTTGCTGGAGAAGCTCTACCTGTCGCTCAATCCGCTCTGGCTGAGCCGTCAGATCGATGCCGAGACCGACAAGCTGCTGGGGCTAGCATGGCGTCAGGGTCAGCCGCTATCCTGGAACACTGCCGGTAACCGTAATTATGAGGTCAATTCCCTCTCCCGGTAACCATCAATTTTGAGGTCGCACGGGGGTTCGTGTCACTTTTGGGGGACACCGCCCCGGCCCCACAGGGGAACCCTCACCCCCTTGGTCCCCCTCTCACGCCATAGGCGCATCTTCGACCCTTAGGGCCTTTAAGGGAGAGGGGTAGATAAGAATAGAGGCCCACGTGCGTGCTCTGCACGCACGTGGGCCTCTATTTCAGTACTGGGGGGAGGGGGATGGATTCACGCCTTGGCGCACGCCCAGGCGCATCTACGACATCTTCGACCGGCTCTCGGGGGGCGGAATGACGGAAAGAGGATGGGGAATGACGTATATGAGGGGGAGTTTCAGGGGCCAGGGTGGATTTAGGGAGGAGCGTTGTAGATTCCTCGCGGGGCATCGGGATGGGATGGGAGGGGGGTGGGTTGGTGGGGCGTGAGCCGCCCCCCGGCTCATACTTCGACGGCGCTCAGCACGAGCGGCCTCACCGCCCGGGGAAGGGCAATCAACAAGGGAGGGTGTCTCATAAGTCCGTTAAGCACAGCCCGATTGGGTATTTTGGACCAATGGGGAGGATGCCCTAGCATGAATCGAGGCCGTGGAAAAATCAGAAGTGGGACGCGAGGCGGCTTTTGAGACAGGTTCAACAAGGGTTTGCCCCTACGGGGAGGGAACCCGGCCCCGTAGGATGGATTCCGGCGTGGGGTCGGGAATGACAGTTATGCAAAGGTCTCGTCTATGTGAGGGAGGCCAGTCCGCGCTGTTTTCACCCTACCCATATAACTGCTAACATGTCACCGGATTTTAGGCCCGACTCGGGCCTCCTTTATATCGCTACAACGGGAGAGAAATCGTGGTAGAGCAGAGACAGATCGACCACTTGTTACAGGAGACGAGCGAGATAGAGCCGCCTGCCTGGCTGGTTGAAAACGCCAACATTCAGGACTACGAAAGCGAGTACAAGCGTTCCACTGAGGACCCGGAGGGGTTCTGGTCGGAGGTAGCGTCGGAATTGGACTGGTACAAGCCCTGGACAAAGGTCTTCGAATGGGACTATCCCAACTTCAAGTGGTTCCCGGACGGCGAGTGCAACATCACCTACAACTGCCTTGACCGGCATTTGACCGATGGACGGAAGAACAAGGCGGCTTTCATATGGCTGGGGGAAGACGGGTCGGAGAAGGTTCTTACATATGGACGGCTGGCGCAGCTGGTCAACCGGATGGCCAACGGGCTGAGGGGTCTGGGGGTGGGGAAGGGCGACAAGGTGATCATATACATGCCCCTGACTCCCGAGGGGGCGATATCCATGCTGGCATGTGCCCGGGTTGGGGCGGTGCATAGCGTGGTGTACGCGGGATTCAGCGTCGGGGCGCTGCGGCAGAGGATTCTCGACGCGGAGGCGAAGGCTGTCATAACTGCGGACTTCGGCTACAGGCGGGGCAAGCACGTCGACCTGAAGGGTATAAGCGACGAGGCGTCGAAGGATATCGACCATCTGAAGCACATCATCGTGTGGCGCCGGGAGACGAAGGACGTGGCGCTCAAGGAGAAAGAGGTCGACTTCGATGATCTTCTGGCCAGTGGGGCAGTCGATTGCGAGGCGGAGGTGATGAACGCAGAGGACCCGCTGTTCATCCTGTACACCAGCGGCACGACGGGGAAGCCGAAGGGCGTGCTGCACGTGCACGGCGGCTTCATGGTCGGGACGTACTACCATATGCGGGCGTTCTGGGACATGAAGGAGGACGACGTCTACTGGTGCACGTCGGACATCGGGTGGGTTGTCGGGCACAGCTACATCGTGTATGCGCCGCTTCTATATGGGGCGACGACTGTCTTCAAGGAGGGCGCCCCCGACTATCCAGAGCCGGGAGCCTTCTACAACGTAATCGAAAAGTATGGCGTCAACGTGATGTTTACGGCTCCCACGGTGCTGAGGATGCTAATGCGTTACGGTGAGCACCACACCAAGGGGTACAATCTCCGCTCCCTTCGTCTTCTGACCTGTGCCGGGGAACCCCTGAACCCCGAGGCACAGAAATGGGCCTACGAGCACCTGTGCGGGAACGGAGAATGGGGTTACATCGTCGATAACTGGTGGCAGACGGAGACGGGAGGCCCGTGCCTGGGTACCATGCCCATTATGAAGGTGAAGCCGGGACGGGTCGGGAGGCCGCTGCCGGGGGTCGAGATGGATATAGTGGACCGGGAGGGTGTGCCGATCACGGAGCCCGACAAGGGCGGGATGCTGGTCATCAAGCGGCCCTTCCCAAGCTTCTTCCGCACCGTCTACGGCGACGCGTCACGATACGACAAGGACTGGAACACCATTCCCGGCGTCTACTTCTCGGGGGACGTGGCCCTGCGGGACGCCGACAACTATTACATGGTGGTCGGCCGAGCGGACGACGTGCTGAACGTGGCTGGGCACCGGATAGGCTCGGCGGAAGTGGAGAGCGCACTGGTGTCGCACCCGGCGGTGGCGGAGGCGGCGGTAATCGGAAAGCCGGATGAGATAAAGGGTGAGCAGATCAAGGGGTTTGTGACGCTGAGGGCAGGGGAGTCGGGATCGGATGAGATGGTGAAGGCGCTGAAACTCCACGTGCGTAGGGAGCTGGGCCCGATAGCCGTGCCGACGGATATAGACTTCACACCGGTGCTGCCGAAAACGCGGTCGGGGAAGATCATGCGTCGGCTGTTAAAGGCACGGGAGCTGGGGCTCGACCCCGGAGACATAACTACGCTGGAGGACTAGTGATAAGAGGACTGGATGCCTGGGAAGATGTAGCTCGCATCTCCGACAATAGAGATTCTTACGACCGGGGTTTTAACATAGTAACTTCACCTAGTCCTGAACAACCCGATCCGGCAATCGAGAAGGGCGCTGCTAGAGGGCCTCGGCCCCCGATTCGGCAAGGCCTGACTGTGACCGAGTACACTCAGGGGCAGTTGATGTCTCTTATTCAATGGGTCGAGTCCGACGGCATTCTTCGCAGCGATGAAGAGCTTTTGACAGTGCTTTTCAATGAACTTGGGCACAGGCGCCGGGGCATCCGTATGGAAGCATATCTTCGAGTCGCCATAGCCAACCTCCGTAAACAAGCCTGCTAGAGTTTGGGGATCTGAATGAGGCTGATTTAATGAGAAACGTATTGACTAGAAAAGTGAGCGTGTAAGGAGCGAGAAATGAGAGAGGTTCAGCCGGGCCGCGTGCATCTGATTACCGGGGGCTATCCGGCGGGGGCGTTGGCGGGACACGACATGGACTATGCCCGCATCCGGCTCCTGGAGCTGCTGGAAGAGAGGGGCGTGCAGGCCACTGTCGGCAATGACTTTACGGACATTCACCGCTGGCTCCCGGGCACTGCCTTAATGCTCACCTATACTGCCGGGCCCCACCTGGACGGCGATCAGAACAAGCTTGTGCGGCGGTGGATGGAGGATGGGGGCCGGTGGGTCGGTTTGCACGGTACCAGCGGCGGCAAGGCCAAGCGCGTGGAGGGAGAGACCCGCAGGCGCATGATCAAGTCCGAGCACCACGACACCCTAGGCAGCTTCTTTATCAGCCACCCGCAGACGCGGAGGTTTCGCGTGGATGTGTCGGGGCCGGACAATCCCCTGACACGCGGCCTTCCCTCTTCCTTCGTGACTATAGACGAACCCTACATGGTCGAGATACAGTACCCGAATGAGACCGACGTGGTCCTGTCATCAGAGCTGGGGCCGGACCACTCGGGGTACGGGTTCATTTACGACGAAGATACGTCATTGCAGTCCGACGGGAAGACCCGGGTCCTGGGATATACCAGGGACATAGGCAAGGGTGGCGTGGCCTACATTGCGCTGGGGCACTGCCACTCGCCGGCCAGCCAGACCAACCACGCTTACCACGAAACTGTCGAGGACCCGGCGTCGATGCCCGCTGCCTTCAGGGCAAGCTGGGACGTCGAGGAGTACGTGCAGATGCTGCGGAATGGGATTGACTGGGGGGTGGGGTAGGGGCTGTCCGCCGCGAGAACGAGTGTTGACTAAGCGGAGCGGAGCACCTCGCTCAAGAGTCGGATGTGATCCCGCCCGACCCCGCAGCAGCCGCCGACGACTCGGGCCCCTAGCTCTATCCACTCTTGCACGTGCTGTAAGTAGGTATCGGGGGGAATGACCTTCCCGAAATCGGGCTTGGATGCTACGAAGTAGGTGCCGGAGTTGGCGTAGGCGGCGAGGGGGCCTTTCCATTTTGAGCGCGCTGCCTTCAACGCGGTGCTGATGCAGGGTACATCGCTGTGCATTACCGCCAGCAGGGAGCCGCCGATTGACATCACCTCGGCGAGGGTTTCCTGGAAGTCGAGCTCGGAGGGTGCAGT
Organism: Dehalococcoidia bacterium; assembly: GCA_965220005.1. Taxonomy (GTDB): domain Bacteria; phylum Chloroflexota; class Dehalococcoidia; order Plut-88900; family Plut-88900; genus Plut-88900. The sequence continues at coordinate 3,052,096 of OZ244800.1, read as the reverse complement.
TGGCTCAACCTCCGATAGCATGTGGACTTCACCCTTGGGGGTGAGGCTGCAACTGAGGCTGACCCACACCGGAAGCCCGGTCTCCAGGGCTGCTCTCAGGAGCGCGGCGCCGTGTTCCGCCTCCCGAATCATTTCGAGGAGGAGGAAGTCGGCGCCGGCGTCTGCCAAGGCGTAGGCCTGGCGTCGGTAGCTCTCTTCAAGGACGGGGAACGGCAGTAGTTTGCGTCCCCTCCGGCTGAAGGCGTATACCCCGAAGCTGGACATGGAACCGGCAACCCATATGGGCCTGCTCGGGGCGGCGTTGGCGATTGCCTCTCTGACCAGCTTGATGGACAGGGCATTCAGTTCTACGGACCGGCCCCCGAGGCCCACGGCATCCAGGTTGTGGGGAGATGAGGCGTAGGAATTGGACGTTATGATGTCCGCTCCAGCGTCGATGTAGTCCTGATGGAGCTGTCGCACGGTGTCGGGGTGAGAGTAAAGGGCGGCCGCGCACCAAGCGGGTCCGTCAGTGGGCACACCCATTCTAGTGAGCTCTGTGCCGTTGGCGCCGTCCAGGATGAGGGTCGGCCCTGAGTCGAGGCGCTCTTGCAGTCCTGCTACACCCACGGCGAGTGGCTGTTGTTGCTCCCGAAGGTCTTGCCTTCGGAATAGCGGCTGAAGGCGAAGGGTTTCAGGTCGGGGACATCCTCGCCCATCAGGAGTTTGGAAACCAGCTTGCCAATGCCAATCATCTTGAAGCCGTGGTTGCTGTCTTCGATCATGTAGACGTTGGGGGCCACCCAGTCGAGAACTGGCAGGTTGTCGGGGGTGAAGGCGCCGATGCCCCCGTTGGGACGCTGCTTGAAGGCGGGTCGGATGCCTTCAAAGCGGGACATGGTGGCGCCCATTGCGGCGCAGAAGTAGTCTGCGAACTCGGGCTCGGCCTGGTAGAGTTCGTTGGCGTGGCCGTAGGGGTCTACAACGGCGTCAGGCCCAATCTTGACGGGCGTGATGCCGCCCTGGAGTCCGGGGCTTTCCATCCGCTCGTTGGCGTTCTTGAAGTACACGTACAGGTAGTCCCGGAGCATCTCGCCAGTGCTCTCGTCGTAGACGGGGGTGCTCATCTTCTCGATGTGAAGGATGGGCGGGTTCTTGCCCTCCGGGGTTACGTAGGGTTCGTCGAAGTAGACCTCGCCTTCCCGGAGCCGCCAGAAGGTCCACATATCCTTGTTGACTATGGAGCCGTCAGGGTAGGAGCAGTTGATTGTGGCAGATTTGCCGAGCATGGCCCAGTGCTTGGGAGTCCAGGCTCCGAGGGCCCAGATGACGGCGTCGCAGTCGATGTTGCCCTGGTTGGTGGTGACAGCTTTAACGGAGCCGGCCCGGGTGTCGTAGCCCGTGACCTCGACGCCCGTGCGGATCTCGATGCCGTGCTGCTCGCACTTCTCCACCAGACCACGGAGAACGTTTTTGGTCCCGACGTAGCCGCTGAGCCGTTCGTCCAGGGCCACATCTATGCCCTCGGTCTTGAAGTCGGGCCAGATGGACTTGAGGAAGTCCCTGGCCTCCTTGCCGACGTAGAGGTTGGAGGTGTAGTCCGCCGCCTGGTGGGACTTGTGCATCTTTTCGAAGTCGGGAGTCTGGTTGGCCTCGCCGCAGGATACGTATCCGACCTGCTGAAAACCGAAATTGATCGGGTCCATCATCCATACGTCTACGCTGTGCCTGAGTATGGGGTGAAGAGCCTCGGTCATGTAGAAGTTTCTGACGTTACCGCAGGCGACGCCCGTCGCACCCGCCCCGACATGGCTTTTTTCCAAGACCAGGATGTCCCGTCCGGAGCCCTGGCCTCTGCTTTTGAGGTCCATGGCGAGATGCCACGCGGTGCTCAAGCCGTGAATTCCCGCGCCGACGATTACGTATTTTCTCGATTCATTAGTGGCCATGGACGTTCCTCCGGATAGATAGGGGCATTCGATTTTGGGGAGTTTAGGGTGGGGTGGGGGGTGGGGTCAAGGTAAAGGGTTACGGGGTGGCGAACGGGTTAATGACCCGGAGGCCATCGTAGTCCTGTTGGGGATTCATATCCTCTGAGTAGACGGCGTCGCAGCGGAGGGCTCGGGCGGCGGCGAGAATTGCGGCGTCCCAGTATGAGAGTTGGAAGCGTTGGGAGATGGCTACCGCAGATTGGAAGATTTCCAGGGTGATGGGGCAAATTTGGAAATTAACAATAGGTTGTAAGAATGCCAGGGCATCTTTGGACGACATGGGGATCGGTCGGGTTACACGCGTAGCCTGTGAGTAGAACTCTTGCAGTACTTGTACCGATACAGCCAGATCACTGTGGCGCAATAGCTCTAGTGCTATGGGACGTTTAAGGGAATCCCGAGGGTCAAGACTAATAGCATAGAGCAGAATGTTAGTATCAACGAAGCGCATTACGGTCGTGTATCTCGTCCCGGGACAGGTTCTCGGACATGCGCAACCCGACGCCACGCGCCTCGAAATCTGCGATAACCTCCCGTAGGAGCCGGCGGCGACGTTCGAGAGGGGTCTCCGAGTCCTCCCCAGGCACCTGCGTTTCCAGAGTTACGGCGGTTAGGGATTTGAGATAGTCCCTCACCAGAGCAGAAATTGAGGCGCCCATTTCCGCGGCCTTAATGCGGGCCTGGTGACCGGTTTGTTCGTCAATGGAGACCGTAATATTTTTCATGGACGCGTTCTCAAGGTTAGTGGTCATATGAACGAAGCGCATTGCGGCCGTAGAGCGCTTCCCTTGTCAGATTCTCACTCATCCGCAGGCCGCCGCTGTTCGCAGTTATCTCTGCAATAGCCCCCTGTATAAGCCTTCGACGTTGTTCTTCAGGTGTTTCGGCCTCTAGCTCAGGCAGTTCATTCATAGGAGGTTCAACTGCCAGGCGATGCAGAAGAACCCTCACCAAGGCGGACATAGACATTCCGAGTTCCGCGGCCCTGATCCGGGCCTGTCGGTGTGTATGTTCATCAATGGAAACGGTGATGTTTTTCATGGTCACAGCCTCACAGTTTCTGTGATTCACAGTATAAATGGGTAGGCGTCAGTAAGCCAACCATCGACGGTGCGAGTCGAGGTTAAACCAACCCTGATTGGGTGGTCTAGAACCGGGTCTCTACGCGGGAGGAGGCGTCGAAGAAGTATTGGAAGGTCTGGTTGTAGCGGAAGAAGAAGTCGAGGCGGTAGCCGTCTTCGTTGAGAGAGTGGGCGAGGCTGTCGGGGGACTTGTTGAGGTCCAGGCTGTTAAGTGAATGGTCCAGGTCTGCCGAGCCATTCTCGGCGATGTTCACGATCATCTCCTGCCATTCATCGCCGGTCATTGCCAGGTAGAAGTCGGCCTCATAAAGATCGTCCTCTTCCGCCCGACGGACAGAGCTACACTCGAAGCCCTCGAAAACGACAATGTATATTTCATCATCGATCTTCAGCCCTACGATAGCGTCGCAGGAGCCGCCGCCGGCGGTCTGAAAGGCGTCGTCGCTGTTGAAGACCTGGCGGACTTCCTCGAACCATTCCACAGACGGAAAGCGAGGCATTAAGCGCCTCCTTCCGAGTCACTGATGCCGTACATGGCGAGGGGATTGTCCCTTAGGATGGCCCGCTTCTGGGCCTCGGTGATGTCTTCTCTCTCCCAGATGTGATCGATGCTGTTGGGGAAGTCGTTGTCCCAGTGGGGCCAGTCGGAGGCATAGACCAGGGCGTCGTCTCCGAGGATTTCGATGGTCTGGGGTAGGAGCTTTTCATCGGGTTCCAGGTGGACGAATACGTTGCTGCCGCGGAGGTACTCGCTGGGAGCGCGCTTGCACATAGGCGCCTCGACCTTGCCTCGCAGCTCCCATTCCTCGTCGAGCCTATCGAGCATGTAGGGCACCCAGGTGCATCCAGCTTCGAGGAAGGCGACGCGGAGGTTCGGGAATAGCTCGAAGATGCCCTCCAGGGCGAGGCTGGTCATCTGGATAATCTGGGAGACCGGGAAGCCGACAGCGTGGCGCTGGATGAACCGTGTATACGGGATGTATTCGGCGGTGGCGTGGCCGCCGTGGATGGCGACGGTGGTGTTGAGTTCCTGGGCCTCGGCGAAGAAGGGATGGTTCTGCTTCCTGCCGACCAGCCCGTAGCCCACGGCCGGGGTGAATGCGCCCGCAAACCCGAGCTCCGTCACCGATCTGCGCAACTCCTTGGCGGACTCTTTGGCGTCGATCAAGGGCATGACGGCGACTGCCCCGAACCTGTCGTCGACCTGAAGCCAGTGGTCGTGGATGAAGGAGTTGTAGGCACGGGTCACGGCGACAGTGTATTCGGGGTCGACCATCATGGAGTAGGGAAGGAAGGCGGTGGGATAGAGGTAGGTCTTCTCGACACCGGCCTCGTCCATGATTGCAAGCCAGTCGGAGGGGAAGGGGAAGCCGGAAGGGCCGTTCGTGCCCAGGGCGCCGCCCATGGTGGGGTCCATACCGGGCTGCTTGGGGACCAGGGTGTTGTTGGAGTAGACGTCGCCACCCGCATTGGCCTTCCAGGCGTGGAGATAGGCGTCATAGGGAGGCGGCATGTAGGTGGCGATGATCTCTTCGGGCTCGTTGATATGGCCGTCGGAGTCGATGACCTGAAATGGCGGTCTCATGTGGGGCCTCCGGGGGAGGGGATGGGCCGATTATAGCAGGCTTGGCCGGCTGAATCGGCGATGCCCTGTCCCGTTTCGCTTTTGAGACCCCATTCGATGCTCCAGAGGCGCACTTGCAGCTCGGCTCAGGTCGACCGGCCGGTCACTCCTACGGGATTTGGGTTATTCGGTTGGGATTCGGGTGTTGATTGGCTTGTTGGGTGGTCGGCGATGGAAGACGCTGATTGGTCGGCCTTGCCCCGTTTTGCTGGCGGATGTCGGGCTGCTCCGAGGCGTGGAAGCCCTGCCACCCCTAATGCTCGATGATAAACACGGACTTTCCGGGGAGATAGTCCGGCTGTGACCCCGCCTCTGAATGCCCGCAGGCATGATGGGGGCCAGTGATCGGGCTGTGGCCCCCTCAGGTATCGTATTTGCGTGGGCCACCCGAGGGTCCAAGCGGCCCATCAGCCCCTTGCTTGATATGGCGTAAGCTCGCAAGCGGGTCAACTTCCGAGAGGGAGTCTCGGCCGGGGATAGCCGGTCCGCCACCCCTAGCTTGATAAAGCGTAAGCTCGCTGCTAACCGGCCTTCGAGACGGAGTCTCGGCGGGGGATGGCCGGTCTGCCATGACGCCGTCCAGGCATCTTCCATCGCCTTACTACCAGGGGAAGGGGCACGGGACCCGTGGGATGAGGAGATGGCGACTGTCGCTTGAGCCGCGGGCCTGCGCGAAGGCCGTTGGTATGGGCCAGGACGTTGAGTCCTCGGGTGGGTCGGGTGGGCTTCCCTGGGTTTTTGGTTCCTCCTTGAGATAGTTGGGTTGGTGTTCGAACGGTGGGGATAATAGCACGTGTGTTCAGGTAGGGTCAAGGGGTCGCATGACTTCATAATTTTGGTTACCGAGCCGGGGAATGCACCTCAAAATTACGGTTACCCAAACCACGGGGAGGTAATCGTGAACCGAGTGAGCATTCAAGAGTACTGCGAACGACAGCGGGACAGGTACCGCGAGGCCGACAGGACCGAGAAGGGAAGGATCCTCGACGAGGTGGTAGCTGTGACCGGCTACCACAGGAAGTCGGCGGTCCGGCTGCTGTCCGGTCGGACTCGAAAGGGGAGAGGCGGCCGTGTGGGTAGACCGGTCGAGTACGGTCCTGACGTGGCGGCGGCGGCCAGGGTGGTTCACGAGGCTGCCAGCGGCATCGGAGCCAGGAGGCTGCAGCCGTTTGTGGGGGAGATGGCGTCACGACTGGAGGCATTCGGAGAGCTGGAGATCGACCCTGCCACTGATACTCTGCTCAGGCGTGCAAGTGCGGCAACTCTGGAGCGGCTCCTGGCTGCGGATCAGGTGCCCGTTAGAAAGAGGACGCACAGCCTGACCAAGCCCGGGACACTGCTTAGGAACCGCATTGCCGTGCGTACCTTCAGGGACTGGGACGATGCGAGGCCGGGCTTTGTCGAGGTGGACACGGTGGCACACTGCGGTCCGACGGTTGAGGGGTTCCACCTGTGGACGGTTACGGCGGTGGACGTGGCCACTGGGTGGGTGGATATGGACGTGGTCTGGGGTAAGACACAGGAGCGTGTGGGAGCTGCTATACGCAGGATGCATCGGAGGCTGCCCGTCCCTCTCCTGGGCCTGGACAGCGATAATGGGTCGGAGTTCATCAACAGAGGGCTCTACACCTACTGCGAGGAGAACGGGATCAGCTTCACCAGGAGCAGGCCCTACCGTAAGAACGACAGCGCCCACGTCGAGCAGAAGAACGGTGCTGTGGTGCGGCGTCTGACCGGACACGCACGGTACGCCTCGTCAGCGGCCTTCAAACAACTCACCGAGGTCTACTCGCTGGCGAGGCTTCACGTGAACTTCTTTCAGCCGGTCCGAAGACTCACTGCGAGGAGTGGGCACGGGGCCAAGGTCATCCGACACCACGACGAGGGAGCGACCCCGTACCAACGGATGCTCAGCAGTGGTGCAGTCTCACGAACTCGGCAGATGTTGCTGGAGAAGCTCTACCTGTCGCTCAATCCGCTCTGGCTGAGCCGTCAGATCGATGCCGAGACCGACAAGCTGCTGGGGCTAGCATGGCGTCAGGGTCAGCCGCTATCCTGGAACACTGCCGGTAACCGTAATTATGAGGTCAATTCCCTCTCCCGGTAACCATCAATTTTGAGGTCGCACGGGGGTTCGTGTCACTTTTAGGGGACACCGCCCCGGCCCCACCGGGGAACCCTCACCCCCTTGGTCCCCCTCTCACGCCACAGGCGCACGCCCAGGCGCATCTACGACATCTTCGACCCTTAGGGCCATCAAGGGAGAGGGGGAGATAAGAACAGAGGGATACGTTGGCGCAGACGCGCCAACGTATCCCTCTAGTTCAGTACTGGGGGGGGAGGGGGATGGATTCCCGATCGGGGTCTGGAATGACGGGAGGGGGGTGGCACAGGCGACGGATTGGCAAAGGTGGGCCACCCCTCGCTCGACCCTTCGACTCGTCGCTCAGGGTGAGCAGTCCCGCGCCTGGGGGATCACCCTCACCCTAGCCCTCTCCCATCAAAGGGAGAGGGGACAGGACCCCGCCCCGGATTCCCCGCGGGGCCTTGTAGTGTAGGGGAGAATAGCCTCGCTTGGGAGTCAGGATAACCGCGACGGATTAACAACGCTGGGCCGCCCCCCGCTTGACCCTTCGACTAAGCTCAAGGTGAGCGGCCCCGCTGGGGAGGTGATGGGAGTGTAAGGGAACAAAAGACAGGGGGTAAACGTCTAACAGTCTATACACGATCAGAAGGAGGCCGGAGAAATGCTGTTTAGACGTTTAGCAATAGCCCTGATTTTGACAATGGCGGTGGCGTTAGTGGGGTTTGCGTGTGGAGAAGCTGCTACGGCGACACCCGAAGCGATGGGGGAGCAAGGAGATAGTGCATCCGTTACGTCCGGTTCGCAATCATACGGAGTAGGGGATGCACCGCTTGCCACGGCGATGATGGAAGGGGCGACAGCGATGCCCGATAGCCCCGACTCTGGTCAAGACAGCTCTTCCTCCTATTCTGTAGGGGCAACGGCTATGCCGGAACCAACCCCGTTTGCATGGGCCCGTTCAGGCGCAGACAGTGCAGGAGCACCGGCCCCGACCGCCGTGCCTGCGGCGACAACTTTCCAAGATTACCGGCGCACTCCTTTGGTGGCGACATCTCGGGACAGGACTTCCACGTTCAGCCTGGACACAGACCGGACGTCGTTCCAGCTGGCTTTGAACTGGGCGAGGGAAGGGTACGAGATCGACCCAGACTCCGTGAGATCGGAAGAATGGGTAAACGCTTTCAATTACGAATACGCACGGCCTAGGGACAGAAACAGCTTTGCAATCTCCTCGGCGCTGGTGGAGCACCCGCTGCAGAGCGAGATGCACCTGGCCCGGATAACGTTCCAGGCTCCAGACGTGAGGGATGACAACAGGCCCCTAAACGTGACGCTGGTGCTGGATGCCTCGGGCTCAATGTCGGATGGGAACCGGGTGGAGATAGCCCGGGCGGCGGCGGAATCGATAAGAAATAGCCTGGGGAGCAACGATCGCATCTCCGTCGTCCAATTTTCGGATGACGTTATCGGTCGGTACACGGTTGAGAGCCGGAGGCCGGACGACCGTGCGGTCTCCGATTCCATAGGGAATCTTCGGCCCAACAACAGGACCAACGTCCAGGCCGGACTTAACCTGGGCGTCCGGATAGCCGACCGGATGCGGTATGACCGCCCCGACTCCTACAACTACGTGATCCTGATGTCGGACGGCGTTGCCAACGTGGATGCGACGGACCCCTTTGCAATCCTGCGGTCGGCGGACGACCGGCAAAGCAACAATCCGCTGCGGCTGATAACCATTGGGGTGGGTATCGAGAACTACAACGACTACCTGCTGGAGCAGCTGGCGCAGTACGGCAACGGCTGGTACAGGTACCTGGATGATGCAAACCAGGCCCGGGCCACGTTCAGCCGGGAAAACTGGACGACCATCTCGACTCCCTTTGCCGATCAGACTCGGGCTCAGGTGCAGTGGGACCCCGCGTCGGTTGATTCGTGGCGGCTTGTCGGGTACGAGAACCGAGTGACTACAGACCAGGCCTTCGAGGAGAACCGTAAGGAGTTTGCGGAGATTCCCTCCGGCACTGCCACAACCGTCTTCTACGAAATACGGCTGACTAACAGGGCCGGAGCCCCGAGCGGACAGCCCATCAGGCTGGGAGATGTGCATGTCAGGTGGGTTACGCCTGTCAGTGGGGAAACGAGGCAGCAGGACGCGGAGATTCGGGGTTACAACGACATCCGATTTGACGAGCCGGGTGACGACTTGTTGCGGTTCGGGTCCATTGTGGCCCTGGCCTCCGACAGTTACGGCAGCCTGCCGTACGTAGAGGCAGAAGGGGCATCCCTAATAGGCAGTGATCTGAGGGCGTTAAAGGACTCGTTAGATTCTTTGAGGTCGGGTCTATCCCACCTGGACTCGTACAACGATTTCGACTACGTGCTGGCTTACCTTGTTAATACGCTGCCGAGCTACGAAGGCGGCTCCGGGGGTTCGGGGTACAGCCCATAGAGGCCATCTTTAGGCACAAAGTTTGGGACACGGGCCCGGGCTTAGCTCGGGCCCGTGTTTCGCGGGGTGGGTGGCAAACCCCACCCCATTCCGCTCTAGAGACCCTTCGACTTCGCTCAGGGCGAGCGGAATCCCCGCCCACTCCGTTCTTGAGACCCTTCGACTTCGCTTAGGGCGAACGGAATGACGGGGGGTCAGGCGTTGGGTGGGGGAGGGGGTGTGATAAAATTGGATACTGAGCGGGGCCGACTAGGGAGGCGAAAATTCTGCGAATGCAAACGTGTTGATCTGCAATTCCTGCGATGTGATCTGGAGCAAGGTCCCGCGGGACAAGGAATACATGGACATCGACGCTACCATCCGGATGTACAAGAACCGCCGCTGCCCCGACTGCCGCAAGGCCCTTGAAGAGATCACAATTGTATCGGGCTTGAGCGACGGATAGCCGGTCCCTGCATTGTTCTCCCATTCCCATCTTCAGGTGACTCCCAGAACTGCGCTCCTTTTCATCGGCATCCTGGTCACGTTCGGCGCGCTGATGATAGTGGGCGCGCCTGAGGCGTTGGCCAATGGGGGCGTCGACACCAGCACCATCTTCGAAGAGCAGGTCGAGGGGTATCAGGTCGTTGTGACCTCGACCCCCGGCAACCCCACCGAGGGCCTGGTCCACTTCACCTTCAGCATATCCGACCCAGCTACTCAGGAAGTCATCACTGAAGCGGCACTCTCGCTCTCCGTCACTCCGCCTGAAGAGTCGGGCCTGGAGGCGAACTCCTTCGGCATCAACAGGTCTACCGTGAACCCGGACCTGTACGACGTAAACGTCGACATGGAGGCGGAGGGTGTTTGGACCTTGGGACTTTCCATCGACGGGCCCCTCGGTACCGTAGAGGCCAGTTTTCCTCTCGAGGTTCGGGGGCCGGCGAGCAAGATTTTCGCAATACTTATAGTTGTACTAGCTTTTCCCATTCTCTTGGCTATGCTGGAAGCGTGGAGACGCTGGGACCGGCGCAGGAAGAGGGCGCGACAAAACGACGGCTCAGACGTTATTGACACAGACACTCTGGAGCAGGATAAGAACTGATGATGAGACGCGTGAGCTTTCTGGTCGGAGGGCTAGCCGCCGTAGGGTTGCTGTTAATAGCGGCCTGCTCTGGGTCGGCGCCCGAGACCGTTGAGTTCAACCTCGATATCCGGGACAGGGCGCTGGAACAGGAGTCGACGGTTTTCAGGGTCAAGAATGGGGACACGGTTGTCCTCTTAATCACCTCAGATGAAGCCGGGACACTTCATCTTCACGGGTATGACCTCGAGGACGAACTAGGCCAGGAAGGGGTCACCAGGATGGAGTTTGTCGCCAATCTGGAGGGTCGGTTTGCGATGGCGATGCATCCTGCCTCGGTCGGCGGGCATTCGCATGCTGCCTCCGATCTCTCGGGTTGTCCCGACGTTGTCCCCCTCCCCGAGGGCGCCGAGCCTCCGACTATACAGGTGAACGCGGAGCCGGGGCTCGATGCGGGCGAAATCGAAGTCGGGGTTGTATTAGAGAACTTCGAGTTGACCTTGACCGATACCGAAAGGGAAGTAGCCGAGGGTCACTGGCATCTCTACGTTGATGGAGAGCTTCGAGGAATGTACCTGGTGCCTGAAGCAAAGGTCTTGGTAGAGTCTGCGGGTGAGCACGACATCATGGTCAGACTGTCGGACACTGAGCATTGCTACTACAGTACAGTTGCCATGACCACGGTGACCTTGACTGGGGAGTCGGGCGACGGTGAGATGAGCATGGATGATGACGCCATGGACGGCGAAATGGACCACGACAGCGGGGGTGACAGCGGGGGCGAGGGCACTGAGTCCGCTCCCGAGGAGACCGTGATTGGATTCCTGGAAGTGCTGCCGAGGTAGGGGGTCTTTGGGGAGTTGTTGCTGTAGGACAGGGATCACCTTCACTCTCCTCGGCGAGCCTACGGCCCCAACCCTCTCCCGTCGAGAAACCATTGCTTAGTTGTTGCAGCAGGACAGGGATCACCCTCACCCTAGCCCTCTCCCATTGTACAGACCGGGGACATGGGTAACAGTTGTTCGGGGAGATAGGTAACACATTCTATCGACTTAGATCTATGGTAGCGATGGGCTGTACGGAGAAAAATACCTTCCATGTGCCATCGTTGGCCGTGGGCCTCAGAGCGACCCGCCTGTTTCTGAAGGCTTTACCGACAGGGAGTGATCTGCCCAGAAAGGATATTCGGCCGTTGACATCGACGGAACGTACATGGTCATCGGCATCGTACTCGACGGCTGGAAGGGCCTCCGGGAAAGGCCGAGGGCTGATGGCGTATCTGCTGGCAGGGGTATCGAGGTCCAGGGCGTGGTGAGGCCGCTTGAGGTTGTAGAAGTCTCTCCACCTGTCGAAGCTGCTCTGGCAGTGGGACAGGTCGGTGTATTTACTTCCCTGGAGCAGTTCCGTCTTGAGGGACCTGTGGAAGCGCTCGAGCTTGCCGAGGGTCTGGGGATGGTATGGCCTGCTGTGTACCACCCTGACTCCCAGTTGAACCAGCCAGACGGTGAGCGGGGTGAAGGGGTGGTAGAAGTCGCTGCCCCAGGGGGAGCCATTGTCTACCAGTATCGTGTTGGGCATGCCGTAGCTGCGGAAGATGGACGTGAGATGGTCATGGACAGTCTGAGTCTTCTCGTCTGCACAAGCCCTCACGCCCAGGGAGAACCTCGAATGGTCGTCCAGTACCGTCAGTGGGTGGCACCGTCCACCACTGCCTACCGGGATATGCCCCTTGAAGTCCATTTGCCAAAGGTCGTTGGGCCGTTGGTGCTCGAAGCGCCTGTACGGCTTGTGCTTGAGGCTGTCCGCCGGCTCTATAAGCCGATGTCGCCTGAGGATGGCCGTGACCGTGCTCTTGGACGGCACGCCGTTGTGACCACTATCCTTGAGTATCCTGGCCAGTACGTGTCCTCCCTTGGTAGGGTGCTCCCTACGAAGGTCTACGACGAGCTGCTCCATCTCGGCGCCCGTGCGGTTCGGGGAGTGACGGGGACGCTTCGGGAGATCATCCAGCCTCTGCTCTCCGCCTTCGAGATATCGTCTCAGCCACTTGTAGCCGGTCTTGCGGCTGATCCCACTGCGCAGACACAGCTCGCTCATATTCACATCCTCGGACTGCGCCAGGGCGATAAACTCTTCGCGTTGAGACATGGCACTTGCAACCTTCCATGGCATGAAAACCCTCCTGAATCAGATTTACCATGCCTTATGGTGTAACCCATGTCTCCGAACATGTGTAACCTATGTCCCCGGTCTATACACCCATCGAGGGAGAGGGGATGAGACACCTCCCATCCCCTTTACTGCGGGGTTGTCTAAAGGTCTCTGTGATGGCAGGAACTCTAATGCCGGTCCATGATCCGGGGGGCGCAACTTGATGGCGCGAGTCCTATTGCTAGGCGGGTTGTTCTTTGCGGCTCTCGTATTGTTTCAGCCCGGCCTTGCTTACGCCCACGGGTTTGGGGAGCGGTATGATCTTCCGGTGCCGCTTTGGCTCTACCTGTACGGGGCCGGTGCCACGGTGCTGGTCTCATTCGTTGTTGTGGGGATGTTCCTTCGGGGGAGGCCCGGCGCCCGAGGTGCAGCCCGTTTAAACCTCTATCGACTGCCTGGTCTCCGGACTGTGATGGAGAACGTCCTGGCGCTGACCCTCCTGCGTTTGATATCCGTGGCGACGCTGGGACTGTTGATAGCGACGGCCTTCTGGGGGAACCCTGCCTCGATACTGAATTTCTCGGTGGCGTTCATCTGGGTGGGGTGGTGGGTAGGGTTGGGCTACGTGTTCTCGCTTGTAGGGAACCTGTGGGCGCTGCTCAATCCTTGGCAAGTCGTATTTGAGTGGGCAGCGGCCCTGTACGCGAGGCTAACGGGTGGCCGGAGGTTGGGGCTCGGGCTCCGGTATCCAGATGAGCTTGGGGTGACGCCGGCAATAGTCCTGTTCTTCGGATTTGCATGGATCGAAAACGTCTACGTTCACGCCGGCGCCCCGACCCATATCGGGATAATGATTGTTTTTTACACAATCGTTACTCTCGGCGGGATGTTCCTGTTCGGAAAGCACACCTGGCTCCAGTACGGCGAGGCCTTTGCCGTTCTCTACCGCTTCCTTTCCAAGTTTGCCGTGACCGAGGTACGTGCCACGAATCCCCAGGCGTGCGCCCGGTGCGAGCTCACCTGTGAAAAGTCGGGCGAGGAATGCGTTAACTGCTACGACTGTTTCGAGAGGGCAAAAGGGGCTCGGGAGTTCAACCTTCGGCCCCCGGGCGCCGGGCTCGCCTATCCCCAATCCGTTCGAACCTCAGAGGTATTGTTCATAGTCCTGGCGCTGTCTACCGTGACCCTGGACGGGTTCAAGGAGACCGAGGCCTGGCAAAGTGTCAAGGCGTACTTCCTGACTGGCGTCCAGTTCTACCGCAATGACCTGAACACCACCCTTGTCCTGGTTGCAGCGCCGCTTGTTTTCATGGGCGCGTATCTGCTGACCTGCCGGGTGTCGAACCTGGTGTCGGGGGAGGGGGGCTCAACAGGCGAGACGGCTCGGGCATATATACCATCGCTTATACCCATAGCGCTGGCCTATAACGTGGCCCACTTCTTCTCGTTTCTCGCCATTCAGGGGCAGCTAATCGTTAAGGAGATTTCGGACCCCTTTGGGTGGGGCTGGGACCTGTTCGGTACGGCGGACTGGCAGGTGCAGATATCCGTAGTGAGCGCTCGGCTGGTGTGGTTTGTGGGGGTGGCGGCGATAGTCATTGGGCACGTGATCGCTGTTTACGTGGCCCATGTGATATCGATGAGGAAGATGGGCTCTCGGGCGGCGATAAGGAGCCAGTACCCGATGGTGGTGTTGATGGTCGGCTACACGGTGGTGAGCCTGTGGATCGTGGCCCAGCCCATCACTGTTGGGTGACCGCTCTGTTCCGGAAAGCCCCACCCCTGGATAAGTGCTTCGGCAGGAATGACGGTTTAGCGATGGTGGCACGTGGAGAGCGGAAAGTGGACTCCCTACTCCAATCCGTTCTTGAGACCCTTCGACTCCGCTCAGGGCGAACGGAATACCCCGCGGTCTGAGAATAAGTGGAGTTTGCACCTCCATCCGTTTTTGAGACCCCTCAATGCTCCTAAGGCACACTTTCAGCAAGTTCAGGGCGAACGGAATGCCCCGGGACCCTCCTGGAGGGTTGCACAAGGGTATCGCCGCGGCTTTAGACCAGCGCCCGGCCCCCGTCGACCAGGATTACGTGACCCGTGACCATTGCGGAGAGGTCGCTGGCGAGGAAGAGTACTGCGCCGACGGGGTCCTGAGCCTCGACCATCCTGCCGGCGGGAATCTCGGCTACCGTAGCAGCGAGGCGTTCGGGGTCGTTGACTGTTGGGGCCATCATGTCGGTGTTGGTCGGGCCTGGGGAGATGGCGTTGACGCGGATCCCGTGCTGTGCCCATTCCACGGCCAGAGACTTGGTCAGGCCGACCACCCCGTGCTTGCTCGCAATGTAAGTGGCCGAGATATGGCTCCTGGGAACGACAAAGGCGAGCTCCGAGGCGGTGTTGACGATCCTGCCCCCTCCCGTCTTCATCATCTCTCGGGCGGCGGCCTGGCAGCCGAAGAATACGCCCCGCAGGTTGACATTGTGGAGGCGGTCCCACTGCTCGGGGGTGAGGTCCAGGGCGGAGCTGCGAACGATGATCCCAGCGTTGTTCACCATGATGTCGAGGCGGCCTTTGTCAGCAACGGTCTGGGAGACCGCATTTCGAATTTGGTCGGGGTCGGTGACATCCACGTCAAGGGCCTGGCCCACGCCGCCCGACTCTTCGATGAGGGCGAGGGTCTTGGAGACTTCTTCTCGCCGTTGGGGGAGGTCGGCGATAGTAACGTCGGCGCCCGACCGGGCCAGCCCCGCGGCTATGGCGCCTCCAATGCCCCTCGAACCGCCGGTTACAATGGCTATCTGTCCGCTCAGGTCTATGGATGTCGATGCCAAGTTTCCACCCCCTTTCGAATTCTGCGTAGCCCCGACACAATATCACACTGCTAGCCATTTGGCGTATCACCTCCCTTGCCCCCGGCCCCGCCCCGGAATACCATTGCTCAAAACCCCAACCCACCCCCAGGGGAGGAGACGCAAAATATGGCTGACGTACTTAAGATAGATGCCCACCTGCACCTGTACCCGACCAAGGCCGTGGGCGCCTTCGAAAAAGGAGACTACGGCATTTGGGAATATGGCGAGAAACCGGGCGTCAAGTTCAGCGAATACGATGGCGACCTGGAAGACACTTTGGAGGCGATGGAGGCAGCGGGCGTGCACAAGGCCATCGTCGTTAACCTGTTCTCAACCCGAGGGGTGATGGAGCGAGCGGTGGCCAAGATGCCGGGGAGGCTGACAGCGTCGGAGCGGGAGGACGCGATCAGGGAGGTTGAGGCGGGGTATTCCGACAACCTGAGGGAGTTCAACATCGGTGCGTGTGAACGGGTCAAGGGCCACGATAACCTGTTCCCATACATCGCGCTGGATGCCATAGCCATGCCGGGGGAAGAAGGTGCAGCCCATCTGCGGGAGATGGTCGAAAAGCACGGGGCACGGGGTGTGAAGCTGCACGGGCCAGCGCAGGGCTTCAACATGAGCGATGAGAGGATGTGGCCGGCCTACAGCGCATGTCAGGAACTGGGCATACCGATAGTCGCGCACTCGGGGCCGGACAAACTGGGTGCGGGGTATGCCGAGCCACGGGCCTTTGCGGGAATGCTGGCGGCGTTCCCCGACCTCAGGGTTGTCATAGCCCACATGGGCGGTGGGACCTGGGGCCAGGCTCGGGAGCTTGCCGAGGCCTATTCAAATGCCTACTTCGACTGCTGTGAGATCATAGAGTGGGTCGGTGGGGCCACCAACGCTCCAGGTGAAGAAGAGTTCGCTCAACTCATCCGGGACATCGGTGCATCCCGCGTGTTAATGGGCTCGGACTTCCCCTGGTACGACCTGGACCGCACCATCGAGCAGGTCATGGCTCTGCCATTGCTTTCCAACGAGGAGAAGGAGGGGATGCTGGGGGCCTACGCAGAGCAGGCCCTGGGACTCTGATTCATGCCGGTACCCGCCCCGTTCCGTTCTTGGGACCCTTCGACTCCGCTCAGGGCGAACGGAACCCCCACCCCTAGACTTCGGTCAGGGGTTTACTTCTGGCAGGTGCGGCAGAAGTTGGTCATCCGCTGATTGGCCTTCACCTCGCCGATCCTGCCGCCGCAGTTGGGGCAGTCCTGACCACCCTTGCGGTGAATCTTCAGGAAGTCCCTAATCTTCAGGTCGATCCGCCCGTTCATCCTCTCGCCGACAACCCTCGTGGCCTCCGCGAGTACCGAGTACATGCTGTTGTAGAGGGTCTCGATTTCCTCGTCACTGAGGGTGGGTCTGCGCCGGAATGGATAGATGCCGGCGTCGAAGAGGATTTCGTCGGAGTAGGCGTTGCCGATTCCGGCGAGGAAAGTGTCGGTGACCAAGATGCGCTTTATCTGGCCGGTGAAGCGGCGGAGCCGGGTATTGAAGACTTCGAGAGTGACGTCGGGGTCTAGGGCGTCGGGGCCCATGCGCTCAAAATTGGGGATTATCGACTCCTCGCCCGGCCCGACGCAGTAGACCTTACCCATGACCCGCATATCGTGGTAGCGGAGGTCCATTCCATCGGCGAGCTTCAGTGTGAAGCAGGTCTTGGCGTGGGTTTTTGTTCCGGGCTCGACGTACTGGAAGCGGCCCGTGAGCATGGGGTTTACGGCCAGCGTGTCTCCCGACTCCGTCTTGAAAAGCAGGAACTTGCCCCTACGGCTGACGCCGGACAAAGTCTGCCCCGCAAGCCTCTTGGCAAGGTCGTCGGCGGTAGGGAACCGGATGACGATGGGGATGCGGGGCACCACAGAGTCGATCCTGACGCCGGGAACCTTGCCGTTGAGGAATGCGATTATGTTTTCGAGGTCTGGTATCTCGGGCACGGGTGGGGCCTCCTGGGGGGCATTATACTCACCCCCTGCGCACCTTATACGCCAGCCTGTGCTCGCCCCACGTTCGCCCTGAGTTTGTCGAAGGGTGTTACGAAAGGGAGCCTAGCCAGAACCACGTAAGTATAAGAAATCAGGACTCTTTGGAGGCAGAGAGCTCTTTTAGGCGACGCCAATCGTCTCGGAAGAGCGCTTCCTTCTTGGCTCGTGACCAACCCTTGATGCGTCGCTCCATCGCCAATGCCTCTTCCCGCGTGGTGAACTCACACGAATACATCAGTGATAGTGGACGTCGGGTTTGGGTGTACCCCGGCATCTCACCAGCCGCGTGCTGGGCGAGTCTTCTTTCAAGTGAATCCGTGTGACCCGTGTAGTAGAAACCGTCAGAACAGCGAAGAATGTATATCCAAAATGCCATAAGAAAGGGATATTAAACTAATGTACTTGCTAAAGCACGCCGTCCGTTCGGTTAACCCTTCGACTCTGCTCAGGGCGAACGGACTGGTGGAGGGTAGGGGACGGATAGGACAGCGTCCCGGAAGAGCGAATGGGGGAACTTAAGCCAATGTGTTAGCTAAAGCAGGCCGTCCGTTCGGTCAACCCTTCGACTCTGCTCAGGGCGAACGGACTGGTGGAGGGTTGAGGATGTATTGACCCCCTCGCGTTGACACTCCGAGAAATGCAATGGCACAATGTTTCCGGTTTTCTTTGCGGCAATTCCTATTGAGACAACTAGCTCTGCCCACTCCCCCCGAGGCATCCTGAATATGGAATCCGTCCTCTCCGGATACACCGTTTTAGACCTCTCCCGAGACATGGCTGGGGCCTATGCCTGCATGCTGCTGGGAGACATGGGGGCTACGGTGATCAAGCTTGAGACCCCCGACACTCCTGACTGGAGAGGAGAGGCGCCATTCCATCACTGGAACCGGGGCAAGCGGAGCGTGGGCCTCAACTTCTCGGTGGAAGGGGCTCGGGGTGTATTCGAGGCAATTGTTAAATCGGCGGACGTGGTTGTGGAAGACTATCTGCCCCGCGAGGCACGGGAGTGTGGGTTTGACTACGAATCGCTGAGCGATCTGAACCCGCTTCTCATCTACTGTGCCATTCCACCTTTCGGCGAGGAGGGTCCTCTCGCCGATAAACCGGCCAACGACGGCGTTGTTGCTGCCTATTCAGCCCTTATGGGTAACCAGAATGGTCCTGCCGGTATGCCGGAATTCAGCACGGTGCCCGGCCCGAGCTCCGGGTCGGCCTTCCTCGCGGCCTACGCAATAACTTCGGCACTTTACGTGCGAGAGACCGAGGGCGTAGGACAGAAGGTGGAGGTCCCTCTGCTCAACGGCTCGGTCACCATGCAGGGCAGTGGCTTCATCCGGGGGCCGGGCCTTGGGGACCCTGAAGGGCCGGAGCGAGACCCTCGGGGTGTGAAGCCTGCCTATCGCCTCTACCAGTGCAGCGACGGCAAGTGGATCTTCATCGCCTGTGGCAACGATACTTTCTGGGGCAAGCTCTGCATTGCCCTGGACATGGAAGAGTTCACGGTCAACCCTCGGTTCCGGGACGCACCGTGGTCATTTACGCCGGAAGACCATGAGGCGGTCAAGAAGACCATCGGGGGGAAAATCAGCAAGGAACCGCAGGCATATTGGGTGCAGTATTTCGATGAGCACGACGTCCCCGCAGCTCCCGCCGACTCCCGAGACGACTTCCTAGTCGACCCACAGGTCCTCTCCGACAACATCCTTGTGCAAATTGACGACCCGATGCTCGGCGTCATGACCCAGCTTGGGCCGCCGGTGAAGGTTTCCGGGTTGAATGGCTCTGTGCCCGCTCCTGCGCCGGGGCTCGGGGAGCACGGGATGGATGTGCTGTCAGGATTGGGATATGGCGAGGCGGAGTGCGCCAAGCTGGTGAAATCGGGGGCGCTGATTTGCTGACCTCCCCGTTTTCCAACATCAAGGTAGTAGACCTCTCCAGCTACATAGCGGGTGCGCTATGCCCCGGACTCCTGGCCGACTTCGGGGCCAGCGTAATCAAGGTCGAGTCCCTCTCCGGCGACCCTTTCCGCAGCCTGGGGCCGACCTTCCAGGACTGGAACCGGGGCAAGAGGAGCATATGTGTAGACCTTAAAACCGAGGAGGGGCGGAGAGCGCTCTATCGTCTCGTCGAAGATGCCGATGTGGTTGTGGAAAACTACCGGCCGGGGGTTGCCCGGAGGCTCGGGGCGGACTATGAGACGCTCAGCAAGATAAATCCCCGCCTCGTGTACTGTTCGGTGTCGGCCTACGGGCAGGAAGGGCCATACAGGAGTAAACCGGGCTTCGACCCCCTTCTCCAGGCTCGGAGCGGTGCTATGGCATTCCAGGGAGGGAAGTCCAGGCCGCCAGTTTTCCTAGTGTTGGCGATCTCCGACTACGGGGCAGCATGCCTGGGGGCTTACGGAGTTTCACTGGGACTGCTGGCAAGGGCGCGGACGGGCAAGGGCCGGAAGGTGGAGACCTCCCTGCTGCGGGCCTGCATGGCGACGCAGTCGGGGAGGTACGTGGTGGTTAGGAGCGGCGCGAACGGGGCCCGGGAGGCGGACTATGTCGGAGAAAGCCCCGGCTACCGGCTCTATAAGACCTCGGATGGGTGGATTTTCCTGGGTGTGAGGTCGGGGGAGGAGTGGGGGCGGCTGAGCAGGGCTCTTGGCGACAAGGCGACGGCCATGAAAAGCGGGGCTTCTGCCGACGGTGCGCTATCGGAGGCATTGGCCCAAATCTTCGCCTCCGCCTCATCTGTTGAGTGGATTTCGACACTGGAGAGAGAACGAGTCCCATGCTCCCTAGTGCAGCAGGTCTCTGACCTCTACGACGACCCGCAGATGAAGAGAAACGGCCTAAGTGTGGACTACGATTCCCCGGACCTGGGACCCATAACCCTGCGGGGCGCTCCGGCCATCTTCTCTCGGACTCCGGGCGTGTCGGAGAAGGCTGCTCCGGGGCTGGGGCAGCATACGGAAGAGGTGCTGGGGGAGGTCGGTTACTCAGGCGAGGAAATCGCAATACTACGAAGCAGTAAGGCGGTCAGGTGAGGAATATGGCAGGACAAAGATTGGAAAACAAAAAGGCCCTGGTTACGGGCGGAGGTGTGGGGATTGGGGAGTCGATAGCCTTGGCCTTCGCTCGGGAGGGGGCCGACGTTGCGATCGCCTCCCGGAACACTGCCAACCTGGAGCGGGTGGCGGCAAAGATACGTGAAATGGGGCGAGAATGCTTGCCCATCACCGCAGACATCGCCGAGGAGGACCAGGTCAATGCGATGGTGAACAAGACCATCGCCGAGTTCGGAAGGATAGATGTGCTGGTGAACAACTCGGGGATACCGGGGCAGTTTTTGGACGTTTCCAACATGGACCTGGCAGACTGGAACCAAGTTATCGCAGTTAACATAACGGGAACGATGCTCTGCAGTCGAGAGGCCTTGAAAGATATGCGGCCCCGTAAGTCGGGGAACATCATCAATATTTCGTCGATGGCCGGGAAAAGAGTCACGCCGAAGAGGAGTTCTTACGTGTCCTCCAAGTTCGCGATGCACGGGTTCACTCTGACGCTAGCCCAGGAGGTCGGGCCTGACAATATCCGGGTCAACTGCATCTGTCCCGGCGCCACAGAAGGAGACCGGATAGAGAGGGTGATTAACGCCTTCGTCGGAAGCTCGGAGCGTACTTACGAGGAAGTGCGGACCCGACTTGAAAGCCGAGCGTCGTTACGCCGTATGGTCACACCGGAGGAGGTAGCGCAGTGCGCGGTGTTCTTCGCGTCTGAGGAGTCGAGCGGGATGACTGGGCAGATAGTGGATGTGTCGGCGGGGACTTGAGCGATAGTGACGAGTTATAATACATAGCATATTCTTTGCATCTCAGTTTCCCGCGTGCAATACTCCCTTCAAACAGGAGGCCGATATCATGGCACTCACCAAGGACATCGAAACTGTCAATAACGAATTCCGCTATTACCTAGACAACCAGGACGACTTCGTGAAGAAGTATGACGGCAAGGTCATCGTGCTAAAGAACCACGAAGTCCTCGGAACATATGACACCGAGCTAGATGCAATCATGGAAACCAGGAAAGAGCACGAACCCGGCACTTTCATGGTCCAAAAGGTCAGTGAAGGTGAAGACGACTACACCGTAACCATTCACTCACCGGGGTTTCCTCCATAGCTCGCCAAGTACATTCGTTCAGTTTTACGACCATTACCCCAAACCGGGCGCGGTCGCTCAGAACCGGCTGTATGATCTCCGACTCCTGGAGTCCGGGAGATAGTGGTCCCCAACCTCAGATGTTTCAGTTCACCGCCCTGTGGGACACAGGAGCCACTGGCAGCGTCATATCTCAGAGAGTGGTCGAAGCTTGCGTGCTACGGAGTATCGGTACGCGCAAGGTCAACCACGTACAGGGATCTGCGGAGGATGTGCCGTCCTATGCCGTCAACGTTAAGCTGCCCAGCGAGGTGGAGTTTCAAGGCCTTCGCGTAATTTTAGGCAACTTGAGAGGCTACGATGTGCTTATCGGAATGGACATCATAGGGCTTGGAGATTTTGCGATTACACACCTTGAAGGCGATACAAAGTTTTCTTTTCGCATTCCCTCGCAGGCCGACATCGACTTTGCAAGGGACGATAATAGCGAGACAGCCAGTCGAAGTAGACGGAGTTAGAGAGAAGAAGAGGGATGGGATAGTCTAATCCGGCCCCTGATCCCTAAAACTCTTGTTTACCGCCCCAGCCAGTATTCCGCTATGTCTATGCCTCGCCAGAACTCTACGTTGGGGTGGGACTTGGCGTAGCGTATCAGCCGTTCCACCGAGGTTAGTCTCGCGGGTCGGCCGCTGGCCTGGGGGTGGAGGGTCATGGTCATGACGTTACCCTCCTTGTAGGCCCCGTCGAACTCTGCGGCGTAGGTCTCGTAAACGCTCTGGGGGTCCTGCATGGCCGACCTCCTGCCAGCCTGCGGCACGAAGGCGAAGTACCCGTAGTCGTCCAGCACCCACTTAACGGGCACCTCGACCAGCTTTTTACCTTCAACGTCGTGGATGTAGGGCACGTCGCTGTCGTGCATGCTGGTGTCGTAGGCGAAGCCGTGCTCGGCGAGCAGGCGGATGGTGTCCATGCTGGTGTCGAAGAAGGGGGCTCGATACCCTAGGGTCTTTATGCCGGTAATCCGTTCGAGGATTGCCATGCCTCTTTCGAGGATTTCGGTTTCCTGGTCTAGCGGCATGGTTCCCAGGGCTTCGTGCATGTAGCCGTGATGGCCGACCTCGTGGCCCCTCCTAACGAGGTCCTTGACCATGTCCTCGTAGTTCTCGGCGACGTAGCCGGGGATGTAGAAGGTGGCCTTGATGTCGTAGTCGTCCAGCAGTTTTAGGATGCGGGGAACGCCTCGCTTGGGGCCGTATTCGGCCATGGAGAGCAGGCCGGGCCGGTTGGCGAAGTCGGGATTCATGCCGAGCCACGAGCTTACCCCGTCGATGTCGAATCCCAGGGTTATCACGCACTGGGTGTCTCCGGGCCATATGCCTGCCATGGTGTTCCTCCTGATGCTGATGCTTGGGGTCGGGTCTAGGAAAGGCCCCGCTCGATCCAATGCCGGGCGATTTCGTCGCAGCGCATGAATGCGACCTTGGGGTGGGACATAATGTGCTGAATAGTACGCTCCAGGCACGACAACCTGCTCGGGTGCCCCGAGACTTGGGGGTGAAGGGTCAGGATGTAGCACCTGCCCTCCCGGTAGAGGATGTCGAAATCTGCGGTCCAGGTGCGGGTCACGGCCTCCGGGCTGGAGAGCGGTCCTCGGACTCCGGCGGCGGGGGCGTAACCCCAGTAAGGGAAGTCGTCCAGGTGCCATTGCACGGGGAGCTCTACCAACCGAGACCCGTCCACGTCGTGTACGTAAGGGGCGTCGTCGTCCATGAGGCTGGAGTCGTATGAGAAACCGTACTCCACCAAGAGACCGAGAGTTTTTAGGCTGATGTCCCAGGACGGCGAGCGGTAGCCTATTATTCGGAAGCCTGCCTGCCGCTCAAGAATCTCGAGGCCTGTCTCAATTGCTCGCCGCTCCTCGGATTCGTCCAAGGCAGCGGGCCGTTCGTGGATGTAGCCGTGGTGAGCGACCTCGTGGCCGCGTTCAAGCAGATCAGGGACGATGTTGGGGTGGTTCTCGGCGGTGTGGCCCGGGACGAAGAAGCTGCCTTTGATTCCGTATTCTTCCAGCAGGTCCAGAATCCTGGGCACGCCGACCTTGGGGCCGTACTCGCCCATTGTCATGGCGACGGGCCTGTTGGCGAAGTCACCGTCGCGCCCCAGCCACGAGCTGACACCGTCAACGTCGAAGCCGATGTTGACGGCGCACTGGATGCCGTCTTTCCAGAGTCCGGCCATCTACGAGTTCGTAGCCAGCCATTGCTCGGCGATGTCACCGGCGGTTGTAATGGCGACGTTGGGCTTGGTTAGCATGTGCTTGATGGTCGTTTCCAGGCCGGCGAGGTGACCGGGGTGACCCGTGACCTGGGGGTGCATGACCAGAATCATGCAGCGGCCTTCGGTGTAGAGCCCGTCGAACTCGGCGATCCAGGTGCGGGCCACTGACGCGGGGCTGCAGCCCGGGCCCCGCATGCCCACCGCGGGAGCGTAGGCGTAGTAGGGAAAATCGTCGAGGAGCCAGTGGAAGGGGATCTGAAGAACGTTGCCGTTTGTCGTCTCGATCATATAGGGGGCGTCGTCGTCCATCAGGCTTGAGTCGTAGATGATGCCTCGCTCTGCGAGGAGAGACATGGTGCGGTTGCTTGCGTCACCACCCGGGACGCGGTAGCCGGTGATTTTTTGACAGGCGGCCTTTTCCAGGGCCTCGAGGCCCCGGTCCAGGTCTTCTATCTCCCCTTCCAGGGTCAGCTCTGCGGGCCTGCGGTGCATGTAGCCGTGGCCTGCAACCTCGTGGCCCCTCGCAATAATCTCCTTTACCAGGTCCGGGTATTGCTCGGCGGTGAAACCGGGGATGAAGAAAGAGGCCTTGAGGCCGTATTCGTCCATCAGGTTGAGGATTCTGGGGACTCCGACCCTTGGGCCGTAGTCGGCGGCGGTCATCATCACCGGCCTATTCCGTAGTGCTGGGTCCCTGCCGATCCAGTTGCTCTGGGCGTCAATGTCAAATCCGAGGTTGACGGTGCACTGAGTAAGGCCAGGCCATATACCGGTCATGTCGAATTACCTCTCATAGATGGCTTGGAGGGGTCGGTTGACGGCTAGTTTACACCATAGGGGTGGGGGTTAGTCTTGATCGTCTTCCCAGCCTGCGGCGAGGCTGGGCACTTCTGTTGGCGACGGTACGCTGTTTAATTCTCTTACCTGGGTGTCTATGGTCGGGATTTCGGGGATGTCCTGGCTCGACGCGACGCCCAGTTCCTTGAACCTGCGGGCCGAGGTGAGCACTCTCGATTCCAGGGACCCGACCCCGCTGTTGAAGTGCCTGACGGTCTGATTCAGAGAATTCCCCATCCTGACCATGTGATCGGCCCAGGTCTGGAGCCTTTCGTGGATCTGCCTACCCAGCTTGCCCACCTCCTCCGCATCCCTGGCTAATCGAACTTCCCGCCAGCCCATTTCCACGGTCTTAAGCAGCGCCATAAGGGTGTTGGGGGTAGCTATGACCACCTTGTTCTGCATGGCCCAATCCATCAGGTCCGGCTCTCTTTCCAAGGCAGGTTGCAGCAGGAATTCGCCGGGAAGGAACATGACCACGAAATCTGGTGATCTATCGAAAGCTTGCCAGTACTTTTTCTGGGACAGGTTCCTGGCCCGTTCCTTGACCTGGCCGGAATGCTTTACAAGGGCTCTCTCCCTTTCGTCCTCTGTCTCGGACTCGGTGGCGGAAAGGTAGGCGTTCATGGGAGTCTTGGCGTCGATGACGATGGTGCGGTTGTTGGGCATAGGGACGACCATGTCGGGCCGGTCTTGGCCCCCGTTGAGCGCGGGCACCGACACCTGTTCCTCGAAGTCGCAGTAGTTGGCCATGCCGGCGAGTTCGACCACTCGCCTTAGCTGAATCTCGCCCCAAGCGCCGCGCACCTCGGGTCTTTTGAGCGCGGTGGAGAGGTTTCGGGCCTCCAGTTCCAGGGCTTTATTGTTCTGGGCCAGAGTCTCGATTTGCTGTGTAAGGCTGCCTTGAGATTTGGCGCGGTCGGTCTCGATACGCTTCAGCTCTTCCGATAGGGGTTTGACCAGGGTCCCTATCTTTTCGTTGGCATCCTTGAGGAACTTGTCGCTGTTGTCGGATATTGTCTCAGCGGAGAGGGCTTTGAACTTGTCAGCCATGATGGCTTCGAGGTTCATCTGTTCTTCGAAGCGTTTGTTTGTGGCTTCGAGCTGGGCTCGGAGGGTTCCGGCCTCAAGGCTTCGAGCGGTAGCCTCCTCCTGCAACCCCGACTCCCTAACCCTCAGTCCCTCATTGTCGTGCTCGGCAATTTCCAAACGCTGCTTGACCAGCGCGGCCTCAGACTCCAGCCTGGACCTGGCGCTGCTGGTCTTCAGCTGCACACCGATGGCGCCGATCACCACCCCGACGGCCACACCCAAAACCACCCCGAGGACTATTGCGAATTCCATAAATCCTCCCCATTCACGAGACAGGACCTATGTTGTAAAGATCGATGGCGTTCTCTCCCAGCACCTTGGACTGGTCGGCTTCCGATAGCGGGCTGATGTTGTTCTTCAGGACGTCCACGGCGCCGTAAAGCCCGTCCGAGTGTGGGTAATCCGCGCCCCAGATGAACCTGTCCGCCCCGAGGATGTTGATGGTGGCAACGGCCATCTCGTCGTCAGGTTCCAGGGATATCCAGCACTGCTTGTGGAAGTACTCGCTGGGTTCCTTCTGCATTCCCGTGGCGAACCCGAACTTTTCGTAGAACTCGTCCATCCGGTCGAGCCAGTAGGGCATGAACCCCGCGCCTGTCTCCAGGATGATTACCTTGATATCCGGGAACCGATCAAAGACAGCGCCCTTGAAGAGGCTGGCGAAGCCGATGAATGTGTCGTTGGCCAGAGTGAGGAAGTTCCACCAGGTGTTTTCGGGGACGCCGCCGGTGTACAAGTTGTCGAAGACCTGCCGAGGGGTGGCAGCGATATGGAGGGAGACCGGAAGATCGGACTCCTGTGCCAGGCTCCAGAACCGGTCGTGGCGCGGGTCTCCGTAGGAAACGCCGTTAATTGGGTAGCCGCTGAGGAAGACCCCACGAGCCCCGAGCTTGGCCGTCCTTTCCAGCTCTTTGGCGCCTTCCTCCGCGTCGGATACCGAGACATGGGCGATGGGTATGAGCCTGTCGGGGTTGGGTCGGCAGAAGTCCAGAATCCAGTCGTTGTAGACGCGGCAGTAGGCGGCGGCGAGCTTGTAGTCGGGGCATTCGGCTTCCCAGGCGAGGCCCATTGTCGGGTATAGCACCGTCGCCTCTATCCCTTCCGAGTCCAGCACTTTAAGACGCTCTATCGGATCAACTGCACCGGGTTCGAGACCTTCTTGGTAAGTGATCTTTCCGGGAGTCAGCAGGTCCTTTACGTCTTTGCCTATGCCGCTCGGTCGGCCGAACATCCCGCCAGAGATCAGGTAGCCCGTCGGCTTTTTGCCGTCGATCTCCAGGTATTCCAGGCCATCCTCATCTACGGCGATGCGCATTGCGCGATGTCTGTACTTGGGTTCAAGGTTTTCGACCCACAGGTCAGGGGGCTCCACGGTGTGGCTGTCAGCGTCTATGATCCTTGGCATTTCGACTGGCCTCCCTACACTTGGCTATGGGTCGGATTCTATAGTAAAGGGTGCCAGGTCACGGCGCTGCGTTCCCCCCGGCTTTTGCGAACTCGGTGATGGCGTCGTATATGCGGAGCATCTCTTTGTCTCTTGTGTCGGCCCAGTAGTAGGGCTTGACGGCCTCTCCACCGAGAGCTTTGATCAGCTCCGGGTGGTCGTCGACGCAGAAGTCGGGGTGGACGGGGATGCCGAGAATATCCAGGGCTTTCCGGTAGTTAGCGGTGGGCTTGACGAAACAGTCCTGGATGTAAGGGCGCAGCTTGTGCCGTTTGATGACCTCCCACCGCAGCCCCACCCCCGACCATATGTAGATGTCGTGCCCATCGTCCAGGAGTTTTTGGAAGACCTCGTAGACGTGGGGCCGCAAGCTGCCGTCGAAGGCGATGAGGGTGTCGTCTACGTCGAAGAAGATATTCATGTGTTCCTTATGCGGGCTGCGCCGCTCCTATGGGCGAGCGAAGAGTTAGGACTCTGTCGAGACCGGCGAGGTCCGGTGTGATGGAGGCGTCGGACTCCGGCCAGAGTTCCAAGGAACAGGCCAAGGCTCGTTCTCCAAGGTCCCAGCCTATTTCTACGAACATGGCTCCCCCGGGCTTGAGCTTGTCCTTAGCCTGACGGATTAGCCGCTTGATGACCTCCACGCCATCCTCTCCTCCGTCCAGGGCGCCCCGGGGCTCGTGGTCACGTATCTCCTTGGGAAGGGCGGCGAGTTGTGCCGAGGCTATGTAAGGTGGGTTCGAGACCAGGATGTCGATTGGCCCGGAAACGGGTTGGAGCAGGTCTCCCTCCAGCAGCGTTACACGGTCATCGACTCGATGTCTGGATACGTTCTCGTTTGCCAGTTTCAGTGCGGCCGGTGAGATGTCCGTAGCCTCAATCCTAGCCCACGGTAGATGTACTGCCAGCGCGATTGAAATAGCCCCGCACCCCACCCCAACCTCGGCGATGTTGAGACCTTCGAATTTGCCTGCACGTCGGGCGGTGAATTCCAGGGCAAGCTCCACGAGGAGCTCGGTTTCGGGGCGGGGGACGAGGGCCCGGGAGTCGACCTTGAAGTCGAGTCCGTAGAACTCCTTATGGCCTGTGATATAGGCCGAGGGCTCGCCAGCAGCCCGCCGATCGATTATCGAAGCGAAGCGGAGATGATCGGAGGATGAGATGTCGGAGTCCAGGGCTATTAGGAGACCCTCTCGCGTGTACGTAAGGGTATGACGTAGCAGGTATTCCGCCTCGAAACCCGGATCCTCCCCCCCCGACGCCTGCAGCTTCTCCCGAGCCTGCTTGAGGGCGTCCCTGACCCGCACTCTATGCGCCCCCGGGACCCACCCCGGCCCTGACGAGGTTCTCTTCCCGCTCCTTGTCGGCCAGCGCCTGTACAAGTTCTCCCATTTCACCTTCCAGTACCCTGGGCAGATTGTGAAGGGAAAGGCCGATGCGATGGTCGGTGATGCGGTCCTGGGGGAAGTTATAGGTGCGCACTTTCTCGGAGCGGTCACCCGTTCCGACCTGGGAGCGGCGGGCCTCGGCTACCTCGTCCTGCTGTTTCCTGTATTCGATGTCGTAGAGCCGGGCCCGGAGGACGGACATGGCTTTGGTCTTGTTCTTCAGCTGAGAGCGTTCATCCTGGCATACCGCGACTAGGCCGCTTGGTAGATGTGTGATCCTGACGGCGGTGGCGACCTTGTTGACGTTCTGGCCCCCGTGGCCCCCGGCGTGGAAAATGTCGATCTTCAGGTCGTCGGGGTCGATTGTGACATCCACATCCTCCATTTCGGACATGACGGCGACGGTTATGGTGGAGGTGTGGATGCGTCCAGAGGACTCGGTGACGGGGACACGCTGGACCCGGTGAACGCCACTTTCGTACTTGAACTTCCCAAAGGCGCCCTTGCCCTTGATCTCGAATACGACCTCCTTGAGGCCGCCGATGCCTATGTCATTTGTGTTCAGAACTTCGGTATGAAAGCCGAGGGCCTGGGCGAACCGGACGTACATGCGGTAGAGGTCGGATGCGAAGAGAGCGGCCTCGTCGCCCCCGGCGCCCGCACGTATTTCCATGATGACGTCCTTACTGTCCCGCACGTCTCCCGTGACCAGGGCCTCTATGATCTCGCTAGAAAGTTGTTCGTGCCGCTGCTCCAGCGCAGCCTTCTCTTCCTGGACGAAGGATTTCATCTCCTCGTCCAGGTTGTCGTCGAGCATAGACCGGCTTTCTTCAAGCTCCCTCCCAACATCTTTGAACTGCCTGTAGGTCATCACCAGGTCCTCGATGGAAGCGCGCTCCCGAGAGAGGGCCTGTATCCTCTGGTGATTCGTGGCGTTCTCGGGGTCGGAGAGGAGGCGGTCGAGCTCCTGAATCCGAAGGTCCATCTCTTCCAAGCGGGCGAACTTTTCCACTCTATCTCCCTGGTAACTTCATGGAAATCCCCCGAGGTCAGGGGGCCTTCGGAGCCGATTATAACAAATGCCCGTTGGCTGCCCCGGCATTGGTACGGGGACTTGACTTAACCTATAATCTAGCGGCTGCGCATCCTGGCCACGGGCCTAAGCCGCATACACGTGAAAACCATAGAGCCGACATGAACAGCATCGAGTGGCGAGACGGCAAACTCATACTCCTCGACCAGACCCTGCTTCCGCGTCAGGAGGTCTACCTCGAACTGGATGACTACCGTGAGGTAGCGCGGGCTATCAAGGAGATGCGTGTCCGGGGCGCCCCGGCCATAGGGGTGGCGGCTGCTTACGGGGTGGCGCTCGGGGCCTGGGCCATAGACTCGCAGGACATGGCGGATTTCAAGGCCCGCCTGGACCCTGTGTGTAATGAGATAGCCGCGTCACGGCCCACGGCGGTAAATCTCAGGTGGGCGGTCGACCGGATGAAGAGAGTCTTCGACGAACAGAGCAGCCCGGAAGCCACCAAGGACGCCCTCATTGCTGAGGCGATCACAATCCACCGAGAAGACGAGGCAATCAACCGCCGTATCGGGGCGCACGGTGCGGAGTTGATTCAAGGTGAGGGCATGGTGATGACCCACTGCAACGCCGGTGCCCTGGCTACGGCGGGATACGGCACTGCGTTGGGGATAATCCGCTCCGCGATAGAGTCGGGGACTCCTGTCCGGGTGCTGGCGACCGAGACTCGGCCCTTCCTGCAGGGAGCAAGACTCACCGCATGGGAGCTCTCCCAGGACGAGATAGACGTTACGCTGATAACCGACTCTATGGCAGGGCACTTCTTGAAGTCGGGGGACGTTGACTGTGTGGTGGTCGGGGCGGACAGGATCGCGGCCAACGGCGACGTTGCGAACAAGATAGGGACCTATTCGATAGCGGTGCTCGCCAAGGAGAACTCGGTGCCCTTCTACGTAGCAGCACCGATAAGCACTTTCGATCTGAGTCTCACAACCGGGGACGACATCCCTATCGAGGAGCGGGACCCAAGGGAGGTGCTGGAATACGCAGGTATCGGGGTGGCGCCCGAGGGTGTCAAAGCGGCCCACCCGGCCTTCGACGTCACGCCTTCGCGCTACGTGTCGGCTATCATCACGGAGAACGGTATCGCCCGGGCGCCCTATAGTGAGGCCCTGAAACTGCTTTCGGGCACCGGGGCCTGAGTGTTCAATAGCAATTCAATATGACTGAAGCATCTATAGGAATCATTGGAGGCAGCGGGCTCTACGATATGGAGGCCCTTCTCGATAGAGAAGAGGTCAACGTCGAGACCCCATTTGGCAGTCCCAGCGACGCGATAACCGTCGGGATGCTGGAAGGGCGTCGGGTGGCGTTTTTGCCTCGGCACGGCAAGGGACACCGCATCAGCCCCACGGAGATACCGGCCCGAGCCAACATATTCGCACTGAAGACTTTGGGAGTGACCCATATCGTCTCGGTGAGTGCTGTGGGCAGCCTGAAAGAGGAACTGCACCCCCTGGACATGGTTATACCAGACCAGATTATCGACAGGACCAAAAGCCGGGTGAACAGCTTCTTCGGTGAGGGGATAGTGGCCCACGTTGCCTTCCCCAACCCCTTCTGTCCGAGCCTCAGCGGCGCGCTTTATGACGTAGCTAAAGAGACCGCGGCCCAGGCTCACATGGGTGGGAGCTTGATAGTCATGGAAGGGCCTCTCTTCTCCACGCGAGCGGAGAGCGAGCTGTACCGGTCGTGGGGGGCGTCGATCATTGGGATGACCGCTCTGCCTGAGGCCAAACTGGCCCGAGAGGCTGAGATCTGCTATGCCACTCTCGCCTGCGTTACGGACTTCGACACCTGGCACCCGGACCACGATTCGGTGTCGGTTGAGTTGGTCGTGTCCAACCTATTGAAGAATGTGGCGGCTGGGCAAGAGATAGTCAGGCGACTCATGTCGGATGTGCCGGGTCGGGAGAAGTGTGTGTGCCCCAGCGCCTTGCAAAACGCAATCATAACCGCCCGGGAAGCGATACCGGAGCAGGTGAAATCGGACCTCGCGCCCTTGATAGGGAAGTATTTGTGAGCCCGAAGACTGCCTGTTTCTGGCCTTTGCACCCCTCAGGCGTTAAACTGTTAGATCGAACCACGGGCCCCGGTTTTACCGGGGTGGATAGTTGAAGCCGGGAGGTCGAAATGGCTTTGGGACAAGACGTTTGGCAGGAAGAGGGCGAGCCCTTTATCAGGATTACCCCCAAAGCTGCCAGTGAAATGTTAGCTGACGACAACGTCCAACTCATAGACGTGCGGAACCAGGACGAGTGGGACGCGGGACACGTGCCCGGCGCCACTCTCATTCCAGTCGATGACCTGTTTTCAAGGATGGACGAGCTAGACGGAGACAAGAAACTTCTCTTCATTTGCGCCATGGGAGTACGCAGCGCCCTGGCTTGCGAGATGGCCGCCGCTTTCGAATACACGAATCTGTACAATATAGAAGGCGGAACCGGAGCCTGGGCGGATGACGGTTACCCGATCGAATAAGAGGCACGATTCCTCCTCGCCATTCGGCGTTAGCGCGCCTCCTTTGCGCCCGACTCCCGCACCTTACTTCCAGCAACTTCAGAAAGAGAGCCTTAACGCCCCATGGCAACAATAGCATCTGACATCAAAGACGCGGGCCGCGCCTTCGAGGGCCAGGACCGCATGGACTGGGCGGCCCGGGAGATGCCGGTCCTTCGCAGAATCCAGGAACGCTTTTCCAAGGAGAAACCCCTGGAAGGGATGCGGATCGCGGCCTGTCTTCACGTCACCACCGAGACCTCCAACCTTATTCTGACTCTCAAGGAAGGGGGAGCGCAGGTTGCCCTTTGCGCCAGCAACCCCCTCAGCACGCAGGACGACGTCGCGGCGTCCCTGGTAGTCAATCATGGCATACCCGTCTTTGCCGTTCGAGGTGAGGACGAGGATCTGTATTACAACCACCTCAACTCCGCCCTCGACCTCAAACCTCACATGACCCTCGACGACGGCGCCGACCTGGTTGCCACCGTGCACCGTGACAGGACCGAGCTGCTCGATGGCATGGTCGGCGGGATGGAAGAGACTACCACCGGCGTTATCCGCCTAAGGAGCATGGCTTCCGACGGCAAGCTGCTCTACCCCGTTATCAGCGTCAACGAAGCCGACACCAAGCACATGTTCGATAATCGCTACGGCACCGGCCAGAGTACCCTGGACGGAATTATCCGGGCTACCAACGTACTATTCGCCGGCAAGGTCATGGTGGTATGCGGCTACGGATGGTGCGGCCGGGGAATAGCCAGCCGGGCCCGAGGACTCGGGTCCCGGGTCGTGGTGGCGGAGGTGGACCCCATCAAGGCCTTGGAGGCCGTGATGGACGGCTACCAAGTCATGCCGATGATGGATGCGGCAAGAATCGGGGATATCTTCGTAACCGTGACCGGCGGATACCGGGCCATTGACACGCACCACTTGGCCGTGATCAAGGACGGAGCGCTGGTTGCCAACAGCGGTCACTTCAACGTTGAGATAAACGTGGAAGCCCTTGAGGAGTTGTCCGTAGGACAGCGTGATATCAGAGGCGTGGTACGGGAGTACACCTTCGCCGACGGACGACGGGTCCACCTCCTCGCCGAGGGTAGGTTGATTAACCTCGCCGCTGCAGAGGGACACCCGGCAAGCGTTATGGACATGAGCTTTGCCAACCAGGCCCTTTGCGCGGAATACATGGTCAAGTCGGCTGGGAGCCTCGGACCGGGAGTCCACCCCGTGCCCCGGGAGATCGACCAGCAGGTCGGCCGTCTTAAGCTCCTATCCATGGGCATTCAGATTGACGAGCTGACCGAGGAACAGGTGAAGTACGCCAACAGCTGGGAGTCGGGGACTTGATCGTCTCCTGATCACGCAATCACATTAAAGAGCCAAGGAGAATATATTGAGCACAACCCTGATGACTTCCGAGTCCTACATGCTTACCTCGGAGTCAGTCACCGAAGGCCACCCCGACAAACTGTGCGACCAGATTTCCGACGGAGTCCTGGACGCGATCCTGGCCCAAGACCCTCAGGGGCGCGTGGCATGCGAGACGGCAACTACCACCGGACTCGTACTAATCGCCGGAGAGATCACCACCAATTCCTATGTCGACATTCCCGCTATCGCCCGGGACGTGATTCGGGACGCGGGCTACACCCGGGCCAAGTACGGCTTCGACTACGAGACCTGTGGTGTTATCGTCTCCATTAAGGAGCAGTCGGGTGATATTGCCCTGGGTGTCAACCGCTCGCTGGAGGCAAAGGAGCAGGAGCTCCCCGTCCAAGAGAGCCACAACTTCGACCTCATCGGCGCCGGGGACCAGGGTATGATGATCGGCTTCGCCTGCAACGATACTCCTGAGCTGATGCCCATGACCATCTCCCTGGCGCACAAACTCTGCCGCCAAATGGCCGCCATCCGCAAGGATGGCACCCTCCCCTACCTCCGCCCCGACGGGAAGTCTCAGGTCACCGTCGAGTATAGCTATGGCGTACCCGTAAGGGTCGACACGGTTGTCCTCAGCTCCCAGCATGACCCCAATGCAACTCACTCACAAATCGAGAGTGACCTTATTGAAAACGTCGTTATGAAAGTCATACCGGCTGACCTCCTGGACGCTAATACGAAGTACCACGTGAATCCCACGGGGCGCTTCGTAGTCGGCGGGCCGATGGGGGACGCGGGGCTCACGGGACGCAAAATTATCGTCGACACCTATGGCGGCGTGGCCCGACACGGCGGTGGCGCCTTCTCAGGCAAGGACCCGACCAAGGTTGACCGCTCCGCCAGCTACGCGGCCCGCTACGTTGCCAAGAACCTGGTCGCCGCGGGACTCGCGGATAGGGTGGAAGTACAACTTTCCTACGCCATTGGCGTGGCCCACCCCATATCCGTAGCCATTGAGACCTTTGGCACGGGCAAGGTCCCCGATGACCTGATCCTGGAGCTCACCAAAAAGCACTTCGACCTCAGGCCCGCGGCCATTATCGAGACGCTGGACCTCCGCCGCCCCATCTATCGACCCACTGCCGCCTACGGCCACTTCGGGCGTTTAGACTTGGATCTGCCGTGGGAGCACACCGACAAGGCCGAGGCTCTGATGGCCGATGCCGGGACACGAGGACAGGTACAGGCTAGTTAGCAG
Source organism: Dehalococcoidia bacterium (assembly GCA_965220005.1). GTDB lineage: Bacteria > Chloroflexota > Dehalococcoidia > Plut-88900 > Plut-88900 > Plut-88900. The sequence continues at coordinate 3,017,380 of OZ244800.1, read as the reverse complement.
GCCGACCCTCCCGAATCGTCCGGCAACCCCCTGCTGGGGTACAATCGGGTAGATGCCGGGCGAGATTAAATTTGGGACCGACGGTTGGCGTGGCCTCATCGCTGACGATTTCACCTTTTCCAACGTCCGCATATGCGCGCAAGCCGTTGCCGAATACGTGAAGGGCAGGGGACTCGGGGGACGGGGGGTGGTGGTCGGGTACGATACCCGCTTCCTCTCCGAGCGCTTCGCCGAAGATGTGGCAGGAGTCCTTGCGGCCAACGGCATCCCCGCCTATCTCAGCATCTCCCCCGTCCCGACCCCCGTTGCCAGCTACGCAGTCATGGACAAAGAAGCGGCGGGGGCGGTTGTCATTACGGCCAGCCACAATCCCGCCGAATGGAACGGCTTTAAATTCAAGCCTGAATACGCAGGAAGCGCCACTCCCGAGATAACCGCGACGCTGGAATCCATAATCGCCGATATTCAAGAGCGGGGCGGCGTGCCCAAGCCCAACGCAGAAGACACGAACGCTGATTGCCTCATCGAGACAGTGGACCTGGTGCCCGCATACGAGCGCCAAGTCGCAACACTGGTCGATCTGGATAGGATCAGGGAGTCGGGGCTGGGGGTGGCCGTGGATTCGATGTACGGGGCGGGCATCGGCTACGTCAAGCGAATTGTTGACGAGGGCTCTGCGAAGGTGAGTGAGATACACCGGATCCGCAACCCCCTGTTCCCGGGGCTCGGGCAGCCGGAGCCTATAGCCCGTAACCTCGCCAAACTGAAGGTCCAGGTCAGAAAGACCGGCGCCGACGTGGGCCTCGCCACCGACGGGGATGCCGACAGGGTCGGCGTCTCCGACGAGCACGGGAACATCCTCACTCCTCTCCAGATTTTCGGTCTGCTTGCCTACTATCTTTTGGAAGTGCGGGGGGAGAGGGGCCCGATGATCAAGTCCATCACCACAACCAGGATGATAGACCGGCTGGGAGAACGGTATGGCGTACCCGTCCACGAGACCGCGGTCGGCTTTAAGCACATCGGGCCGAAAATGATGGCGGAAGACGCCCTGATCGGGGGAGAGGAGAGCGGGGGCTTCGGTTTCCGGGGCCACGTCCCCGAGCGGGACGGGATACTGGCCTCCCTCTACATACTGGACCTCCTGGCCCAGACCGGCAGGACGGTTTCACATCTGATTGAAGACCTGTACAACCTTGTCGGGCCGCACCACTATGACCGCGTCGACATCCCTATCGCGGGCTCTGCCAAAGAGCAGGCCAGGGATCGAATAGTAGGCGCGCAGCCCGACTCCATAGCCGGAATGCCCGTGTCCCGGCTGGACAGGACGGACGGGTCCCGCTTCGAGTTCGAGGATGGGAGCTGGCTCCTGTTCCGCTTCTCGGGCACCGAACCCCTAATGAGAATTTACGCTGAAAGCAGGAGTATGGAGGCCGTTGACCGACTTCTGAACGCCGGTCAAGCCCTAGCCTCCGCATAACGATGATAGACCTGGACGACCACGGAATCTACGACGTCCTTGACCAATCAAGGCTACGGATCCGGTTGCGAACCATGGCTGAGCAGTGCCGCAGGGGATGGAATACCATGCCTGTGCCGGACCTGCCGGAGAGCTACAGGCATGTGGACCGTGTAGTGCATTTCGGCATGGGTGGATCGGCTATAGCGGCCGACTATCTTCAGACGGTAGTCGTGCAGGCAGGCGGCCCTCCGGTAGAAGTGTTTCGCGGCTTCGAGTATCCGAGTCCGCTCGATGATGAAACTCTTGTCATCGGGTCAAGCTACTCCGGCAATACCGACGAGACACTATCGTCCTTCGATACCGGGTTGTCGGGGTGTAAGGTGGCTGTGACGGGGGGAGGTCGGTTGGAGGAGACGGCGGCGGAGTACGGGATACCGGTCTACGCCATTGACATAGTCTCCGAGCCTCGTGCTGCGCTTGGCTATTGCCTATTCACGCTCCTGTCCTGCATGAACAGGCTGGAGTTGGTCGAAAACCTTGAGTCGGACGTCGAGGAGGCCATTGAGCTAGTCGAACGGCTTTCGGAGCAGTATTCAGAGTCCACTCCGACAGAGGATAACCTCGCCAAGACGCTGGCCTGGCAGTTGATGGAGAATTTGATTGTGGTCTACGCCGGTGATATATTCAGCTGCGTAGCCCGGCGCTGGAAGACCCAACTCAACGAAAACGGCAAGTCTTGGGCATTCTACGAAATGCTGCCGGAAGCGGGCCACAACGCGGTCGAGGGTCTGGAAAGGCCCGGTAACGTCTCTGATCAGACCCACGTTGTTCTCCTGGGCGCTAATGCCGTGGATGAGCGTCTCCAGCCCACTTATGACGGCATTGTCGAGCTTCTGAAAAGGAGCGGGGTCGGGCAGAGTGTTGTGGAGGCGGAGGGGGAGTCAGTCTTGGCGCAAATAATGAGCCTGACGGTGTTGGGAGACTACGCTAGCTACTACCTGGGCCTGCTCTACGGCGCAGACCCTTCCCCCGTACCCCGCATTAACGCCCTGAAAGCAATGATCGAGGAAAGCTAGCAGTTAACACCGTGTAGACCCGGACGGAGGAGCCATGAAGTTAGCCTTCACGCAAAAAGAAGAGGCGTTCCGCCAGGAGATAAGAGGTTTCCTTAAACAGGAGCTGCCCGACGACTGGGAGGGGCTGGAGGAAGGCGATGAGTACGAGGGCGAAGGCCTGGAGTTCACCCGACGCATGGCCAAGACCCTGGCTAACAAGGGTTGGTTGACCCTGGCCTGGCCCAAGGAATACGGTGGCCAGGACCGCCCGATGATGGAGCAGGTCGTCTACCAGGAAGAGATGGCCTACAACATGGTTCCTCCCGCCACCCTGGACATGGGAGTCGGGGGGATAGGTTGGGTCGGGCCCACGCTCATGATCTACGGCACCGAGGAGCAGAAGAAGGAGCAAATCCCCTACATAGGCGCAGGGGAGAGGTTCTGGTGCACGGGATACAGCGAGCCGGACTCGGGATCCGACCTCGCCTCTCTGCAGACGGAGGCCCTCTCTGATGGCGACCACTACGTGGTCAATGGGCAAAAGACGTGGAACAGCGGCGGCCACGCGATGGACTGGTGCTGGCTCGCCGTTCGCACGGATCCCTCGGCGCCCAAGCACAAGGGGATAAGCCTGGTACTGGTGGACCTAAAGACGCCGGGCGTCACTATCGACCCAATCGTGAATATGGCCAATTCTCATCACTTCAACGAGATATTCTTCGAAAACGTACGGGTGCCCAAGGCTAACCTGGTGGGCGAGGAGAACATGGGCTGGTACTACGTTGCCGTGGCCCTGGACTTCGAAAGGTCTCATATAAGGGACGCTGCGATCCAGAGGCGACACCTGGACGAAATAGCCGCTCACTTGGGCAGGTCCGGGTCTCGAAGGCCGGCCTTGAATGCGGATGAGTCCGTCAGGAACAGGCTGGCAGATGCAGCGATAAATATCGAAGTGGGCCGGTGGATGGCCTACCGAGTGGCCTCGATGCAGGGCCAGGGTCTCGTGCCCAACGCCGAGGCCTCAATGTGCAAGTTGATCCTCACCGAGAGCGCCCAGAAGCTTGCCAATACCATATTGTGGGTGCTCGGGCTCCACGGTCAGCTGGGCCCCGGGTCGGCGTGGGAAGTGTTCAAAGGCCGGTTCCAAAGGGACTATTTGCTTTCGATATCGCAGACCATAGCGGGCGGGACTTCGGAGATACAACGGGGGATCATTGCCCGCAGAGGGCTGGGATTGCCCCGAGGATAGCCATGCCAAGTCGTGTCAACGTAGCAGCCCCGTGTCCTGATACCCTTACAGGAAACTTAGAGGAGGGATGATATATGCCGCTATCCCTTGATGTAGCCGAGAAGATGGCAGACGCCGCCAAGGCCAAGGCCGTTGCAATGGGCTGCTCCGTGAGTGTAGCCGTAGTAGATAATGGGGGATACACCCTAACTGTCTCCAGAATGGACGGCGCCCTGCCCCTGTCCGCCGACGAAGCGATAAACATGGCCTATACGGCGGTCATGTTCGAGGCGGAAGGAGCCAAGATAATGACAATGGTAGGCAGGCCCTGGTTTCAGAGCATGGTTATCTCTACCCAGGGCAAGATAGTCCCCGCAGACGGAGAAATGCCCATAGAAATTGGCGGAGAGGTGGTGGGGGGGATAGCCGCTGCAGGCGCTTCCAATGAACAGGACGTCGCCTGCTGCGTTGCGGCCCTGGAGGCCCTCAAGAACAACTTCCGCTAACCGTACCCGAGGAGCTAATCCTCGCCAACGGCGCCATTTGTAAAAAAGAGGACGGCCCGATGCATGCGTCGGGCCGTCCTCCTTCTTTAGGCTCTTTATTCGTTACCGCTTCGTGTACTGAGGCGCCTTTCGGGCTCTCTTAAGGCCGTACTTCTTACGTTCCTTGACGCGGGCGTCCCGAGTCAGGAGGCCGGCCTTGCGGAGCACGGGCCTCAGTTCTTCGTTGGCGACCAGGAGGGCGCGGGATATGCCGTGCCTGATGGCGTGGGCTTGTCCCGCTATACCGCCACCGGCCACCTTTACCGAAACGCTGTAGTTGTTGGTGAGGCCGGTTGTTGCGAATGGCTCATGAATGACCTGCTGGAGCGTCCGGAGTGTGAACAATTCGTTCATGGGCTTGCCATTGACGACTATTGCACCGTTGCCGGGGAACAATCTGACCCGGGCCACGGCCTCTTTGCGTTTACCAATGGCGTAGAAATATCTTTGCTCTGTCAACGGCCTCTCCCGGGGGCTAAGCGCCCCGCTCCTTATCTTCTTCTGTGGGCTCGGTCTCCGAGGCTTCTGCCGCCTCTACCTCGGCGACTGGTCCAGAGTCGACTACCTCGGCCGCCATCTCTGTAGTCGGCTCGGCTTCTTCCACCGAATCCGCTGCCTCTACGACCGGCTCAGCGTCGCTTGTTACGGGTTCTGCTTCTGCGGTCGGGTCCTCGGGTGTCACGGCGTCCGCCGGGGCTTCTTCGATGGCCGGGGCCGGAGCTTCGGAGGATTCCTTTGCCTTGCGAATCCGTTTCTTGTACTGCGGTTTGGGCAGTCCAAGCCATACGACGCCCTCTTCGCGATCTTTCTCCAGGGCATTGAGGCTGTCGGAGACCTGGGACTCGTGGGGATGTTCGGCGCCCTCATAGACCTTCAGACGTCTAAACATCTGTCGGCCCAGCCGGTTGTGGGGGAGCATGCCTTTCACGGCGTGTTCCACTACCCGGGTTGGGTGCCTGGCCATCATACTTTCGTAGGGCACTTCCTTTAGCCCGCCGGGGTATTGGGAATGGCTGTAGTAGACCTTCTGCTCGGCCTTGCGCCCCGTGACCCGCACCTTGCCGGCGTTGATAACTATCACGAAATCGCCGGTGAGCATGTGGGGCGAGTAGTTGGGCTTGTGCTTGCCCTTCAGCAGGTGGGCCACCTGCACGGACAGCCGACCCAAAACCTGCCCTTGCGCGTCAAGGACCTGCCATCTGGGCCGAAGGTCGTTTGCCGTTGCCGTTGCCGTTATATTCTTCGTAAGTGTTGCCATTTTTTCAGTATCGCTTTGCTGTTAGCTAATCATGACCGAGACTTCGGCCTTTAACATAGTTTCAGATAAGAAAGGGTCGGCGTGGGCCGGGTATCGAACGGCTTCCAGGCACAGACCCGCGGGAGACAGGGTAGGGCCTGCGGTCCCGGGTCTCGGGTGGTCCACGAGGTCTCGGAATTCCTCGATGGTCATGCGACCTAGCCCCACCTGTACCAGCGCGCCGGCAGTGCGCCGCACCTGGTGGGTAAGGAAGGCGTTGCCCTCCATTTCCAGCGTCACCATCGGGCCTTGCCTTGAGATGGAGGCCTCCGTGATGTACCGAATAGTCGAGGCGCCAAGTACCTGTGGGACCCTGGAAAAGGAAGCGAAATCGTGCGAGCCCACCAGATGCCCGGCTGCCCGATCCATCATGCTTCCGTCCAGATTGCCTCTGACGTGGCACGTGAGGCCTCGCAGCAGGGGTGAGCGTGTCGGGCTGTTCAAAATAGAATAGTGATAGCGTCGGGACACGGCATCACGCCGGGGGTCGAATCCCAAGTCCGCCTCAGCGGCCCGGTGCACTGAAATATCGTCATCCAGGTAATGGTTGAGGGCGTGAAGCAGAGTTTCGACAGAGAGCTCCGAACTGATAAGGAATGCGGCTACCTGGCCCCGAGCGTGCACTCCGGAGTCGGTCCGCCCCGCACCCAAGACCCGGACCTTTTCGCCCGTTGTCTTCTCGATGGCGAGTTCCAGTGCGGACTGAATGGTAGGCGCGTCGGGCTGCCACTGGAACCCCTGGTAGCGAGTCCCGTCGTATTCCAGCTGCAAAGCGATCCTTTTGAGACCGCCGCCCTGGGTTGTATTTGCTTCCGCGTGTGTCATTGAGCGTGTGTAATTACTCGACCAGTTCAAGGCGCGCCATTGGCGCTGCGTCGCCCAGCCTGGGCCCGAGCTTGACCATCCGCGTGTACCCGCCGGGCCTCTCCGAGAACCGTGGGCCCAGTTCATCGAAGACCTTGGATACCACTTTCTTGTCGGCCACGTAGGACAGGGCCTGGCGACGGGCGTGTAGGTCTTCCCTCTTGCCGAGGGTAATGATCTTCTCGGCGATGCCCTTAATCTCTTTGGCTTTCGCCTCGGTTGTTGATAGGTGCTCGTTGCGCAGCAGGTCGGTGACCAGGTTCCGGTACAGGGCTTTCCGGTGGTCCGACTTGCGTCCTAACTTGCGACCCGATTTCCTGTGTCTCATCTTGGTGTCTCTATTCGGTTTCTTCGACCATTGCCGGCACGTCCACTTCTTCCGTAGAGGGCTCTTCCTCCGCCTCTTCCGGGACCTCCGCAGTCGGGGGTGAAAAGGGCTGGGCGGTCTGGGCCAGTATGGATGCCACATCCACACCGTGGTCCATCAGCATCTCGTACAGTTCACTCAATGACTTCTCACCGAAGTTCCTGATCTGGAGCAGCTCTTCTTCGCCCTTCTCCAGCACTTCCCCGACATTTTTCAGGCCTTCCCTGTCCAGGCAGTTGAATATCCTGGCCGGAAGCTGAAGACTCTCCAGGGTCATGGCATAATGCTCCGCCGGTATGTCAAGGTAACGCCCGTCTGAGGAGGCGAGGGACTTGCCCAGGTTGGCGAAGAGGGAGAAGTAATTTATCAGAGCATCCCCGGCTTCCTGCAGGGCCTGCACCGGACGTATTGTACCGTCGGTCCAAGTGTCCAGGACCACACGTTCCTTGCCCATGTAGGGGCCGATCCTGATGGGCTCTACTTTGAAGTTCACCTTGCGAACGGGAGTGAAAATTGCGTCTACGGGCAGGGCGCCGATGGGCAGGCCGTCAATGTTTGCTGCAGCCATGTAGCCTCGGCCCCTCTCCACGTTGAACTCAACTGAGAGTGCAGCCTCTTCGGAATCCATAGTTGCGAGGTGCAGGTCGGGGTTAGCAACCTCGTACTCTGCAGCGGGGCTTATGTCTCCCGCCATGACCTCTCTCTCACCTTCCACGTCAAGGAATAGCCTTCCGGGCTGGTCTGAATTGGACTTCAGCCGTATTCCCTTGACGTTGAGCAGGAATTCGGTGACGTCCTCCGTGACGTGGGTGATCGTGGAGTATTCGTGCTGAATGCTCTGGATCTTCACCCAGGTTATTGCAGCGCTCTCTATGGAGCTGAGAAGCACCCTTCGGACTGAGTTGCCGATGGTGGTCCCGAGACCTCTTTCGAGTGGCTCTACGCTAAACCGGCCGTAGGTCGCCTGGTCTTCCAGTATTTGAATTTCAGGGTTAGCGATGCCGACCAGGGCATCACTAGCCTGGAACGGTTCGCTGTATATATCCATCATTTGGACAGGTTCTCCGAAATAGAACGGCTTCTACCGTGAGTAGTATTCGATGATTAGCCGGTCATCGACCCGGGAGCCAACTAGCTCTCTTGTAGGTATGGTCAGGACCCGGCCCGCCATGGCCTGGGGATCGACGCTAAGCCACTCAGGGATCGGCTTTCCGCGGATCTCAGCCTCCATGAACTTGAAGTGCTCGGACTTGCGGCCTCGGCCCGTCCACCCGACTTGGTCGCTCACTTTTAGCAGGTAGGAAGGAATGTTGGTGGGCGTTCCGTTCACTGTGATGTGGCCGTGTCTGACGACCTGGCGCGCCTGGTTCCGCGAGCTCGCAAACCCAAGCCTGAACACCACGTTGTCGAGCCTGCTCTCCAGGATCTTCAGGAAGTTATCACCCGTGACCCCCGGCTGTTCCCGGGCGGCGCTGAAGTGGCGAAAAAGCTGCTTTTCGACTAGGCCGTAGGTGTGCTTTACCTTTTGTTTCTCCCTGAGCTGCAATCCTCTTTCCGAGACTCTTCGCCTGCGGGTGCCCCGCTGGCCGGGAGGCCCAATCCGGCGCTCGATGGCGCACTTGGGTGTTAGGCAGCGATCACCCTTTAGGAAGAGCTTTTCGCCCTGCCTTCTGCACAGTCTGCAAACGGGACCAGTGTAACGAGCCAAGGGGTCTCCTCCGTGCTAAATGCGCCTTCGCTTGGGGGGGCGGCAGCCGTTGTGGGGAATTGGCGTGACGTCCCTTATACTGACTATATGGATGCCTGCCGCGGCGAGGGATCGGATGGCGGCTTCCCGGCCGCTCCCCGGTCCCCTGACGAAGACCTCCACCTCCCGCAGTCCCTGGTCGGTACCCTTTCGGGCCGCCTGGTCCCCCGCCCTCTGTGCGGCGAAGGCGGTGCCTTTGCGGGAACCCTTGAACCCCATTGTCCCGGAGCTGCCCCAGGCTATGACGTTCCCATTCGGATCGGTGAGCGTTATCTTGGTGTTGTTGAAGGTAGACTGGATGTAAGCCCGGCCCACGGGCACGAACTTCTTCTCTCTCCGTCTGGACCTTCCCTTCTGCTTCGCCATTTTTACCTCTGCTACTTCTTGGCCCGTACTTGCCTGCGGCCTGCGACCGTTCTCCTAGCGCCTCTCTTGGTCCTGGCGTTGGTCTTAGTCCGCTGTCCGTGAACCGGCAGCCCGCGTCGGTGCCTGATGCCGCGGTAGGTGTTTACCTCTACCAGGCGGCGGATGTTCTGCTGGATCTGGCGCCGAAGGTCTCCCTCTACCAGATATTCCTTGTCGATGACTTCTCTGACGCGATTGAGATCGTCCTCGGAGAGGTCACGGACTTTGGAGTCCGGGTCTATCTGTGCGGCTGCCGCAACCTTCCCGGCGGTGGTCAGGCCCACGCCGTATATTGCGGTCAACGCAATATCGAATCTCTTTTCGTTAGGGATATCCACGCCTGCTACTCTTGGCATAACATCCTCCGCATTAACTCATATAGGCCGTCGTAAGACGGCTATCCCTGCCTCTGCTTATGCTTCGGCACCTCGCAGATCACCCGCAGCGTCCCGTGACGGCGGACAATCTTGCACTTGTCGCAAAGTTTTTTTACCGAAGCCCTGACTTTCATCCCGCTTACGTCTCCTACTTGAACCGATAGGTGATCCGTCCCCGGCTCAGGTCGTAGGGCGAAAGCTCTACAAGCACCCGGTCCCCGAGGAGGATCCTGATGAAATGAATGCGCATCTTGCCCGATACGTGGGCAAGCACCTGGTGTCCGTTGGCCAGCTCCACGGTGAACATGCCGTTGGGCAGAGTCTCGACGATCCGGCCCTCGACCTCTATCTTCTCTTTCTGCACGGTCCGCTCTTCAGCCATAGTCTATCCCTACAGTCCCTTCACTATCGCTAGTCGTCCAACCTGGTCATTACTATCGGGCCTTCGGTCGTGATCGCTATGCTGTGTTCGAAATGGGCGGACAGGCTACCATCTCGTGTGACGACAGTCCAGCCGTCGTTCATCAGAGACGTGGTCCAGTCCCCTATATTGAGCATCGGCTCTATTGCCAGCGCCATTCCCTCTCTCAGCTGGAGCCCGCGCCCCGGCTTCCCATAGTTTGGCACCGAGGGCTCTTCGTGCATTCTGCGCCCTATCCCGTGCCCCACGTACTCCCTGACCACCGAGAAACCGAGGGACTCGGCGTGGTTCTGCACCGCAAAGGAGATGTCCCCGATTCGTGCACCGATCACCGCCGCCTCAATGCCACAGTCCAGGGAATCCCTGGTCACATCGATGAGGCGTTGAGCTTCCTCGGTAATCTCCCCCGCTCCTACGGTAACGGCGGCGTCACCGTGGAACCCATCAACTATCGCGCCGACGTCAACGCTGACAAGGTCTCCTTCATTGATGACTCGCTCGCCGGGGATGCCGTGGACAATTTCATTGTTGATGGATACGCAGACGGCTGCAGGGAAACCCCGATAACCTACGAATGAGGGTATGGCCCCGTGCCGGGCAATCTCGGACCGGGCAACGAAGTCCAGATCCGCTGTGGTGATACCCGGCACGACTGCCGCTTGCAGCGCTTTCAGTGTGTGAGCCACCACCTTGCCGGCCTTCTTCATCCGCTCAAGCTCCCGAGGAGTCTTGATCTCCATACCTTCCTGAATGACGACCCTGGAGCCTCCCAGAAACGTTTTGTTCATCAGGATGCTCCCTGCCCGGACAGGGCTTTCAGGGAGTCGGCCATTTGCTGCCCGACCTGTTCTATCGGCTGCTCTCCATCGATCTCGATGAGCGAGCCTTGCCCCTGATAATAGGAGATCAGCGGCGCGGTCTGATCCTTGTAGACCTGTACCCGTCTGCGGGATGTGGCCTCGGTGTCGTCGTCCCTCTGATAGAGCTCACCGCCGCAGCGGTCGCAGACACCCTCACTCTTTGGTGGGGAATTGACTATATGGTAAGGGGACTGGCAGGCTCGGCAGATCCACCGGCCACTTAGCCGACGTATTAACTCTTCTTCCGAGACCTTTATATATAGGACTGCCCCGATCCCCTTGCCCAGCGTATCAAGGGCCGTGTCCAACGCCTGGGCCTGTGCCAGGGTGCGGGGAAATCCGTCCAGGACGGCCCCTCTCTGACAGTCGGGTTCCTGGAGCCTTTCGAGGACCATCCTGACGGTCAACTCGTCGGGTACCAGTTCGCCCTTGTCCATGTAGGACTTGGCCTCGAGACCGAGAGGCGTACCTTCTCCCAGCGCCCGGCGGAACAGGTCTCCCGACGCTACGTGAGCAGCGCCCAAATCGGAAGAAAGACCAGCCGCCTGGGTGCCTTTGCCCGCTCCGGGGCCACCGAGAAGTATCACGTACATCATCGGATGAATCCCTCGTAGCGGCGCATCAGGAGTTGGGCCTCGAGTTGTCTCATGGTGTCAAGCACAACGCCGACGGCGATAAGCATGGCCACACCGGTAAGCTGTAGGCCCTTGACCCCGGTGAACTCCCCGGAGAAGTAGGGAATGATGGCGATTATCCCCAGGAAGATCGCGCCTCCCAACGTTATCCGGAGCAGGACCCTGGTTATGTGGTCGTTGGTCGGTTTGCCGGGCCGGATGCCAGGTATAAACCCGCCCTGCCTCTGCAAATTCTCGGCGATGTTCTGCTGCTGGAACACGATAATCGAATAGAAGAAGGCGAAAGCCACTACCAGGAAGAAGGTCATAATCCAGTAGAAGAGGCCGGTGGTGTCGAATACATTGGCGACGAAACGGGCGGCTGAGGCCAGCCAGCCGGTGTTCGAACCGACGAAGTAGCTGGCCACCAGTCCCGGGAAAATCATTATCGAGAACGCGAAGATAATCGGGATCATGCCTGCGGAATTGACCCGCAGTGGAATGTGCGTCGCGCCTGCCTGCCGATACATTCGGCCGCTTCGGAACACGCTCCGTCCGTACTGTACCGGAATCCGGCGCTGGGCTTCGGTGAAGAGGACAATGCAGTAGACCGTTATGAGTGCGATGGCGAAGAAGACCACCAGCCCGCCGACGTTGCCCCTCTGCAGGAATGCCTGGCCCAACAGCGTCGGTAGCCCGGAGACTATGCCTGAGAAGATAATCAGTGATATACCGTTTCCGATGCCCCGCTCGGTGATCAACTCGCCGAGCCATACGCAGAACATGGTGCCCGCGGTCATAGAGGCCATCATTGCGATGGTCGGGCCTAGCTGGCCGCCCGTGAACCCGATGCCCTGTTCCAGCACGCCGCCTCGTTCCAGCAGAACCAGCTGCCCGAAGCTCTGCGCCAGTGCCATGGGCACCGTCAGCCAGTGAGTAATCTGGTTCAGTCTCTGCCGTCCTGCCTCGCCACCCTCCCTGGAAAGCTGTTGCAGCCGGGGCACCACAGGGATCAGAAGCTGCATGACGATGGATGCGGTGATGTACGGGTAGACGCCCATGGAGGCGACGCTGAGGTTTCGGAGGGCGCCGCCGCTGAACAGGTCCAGCATCCCGGAAAGATTGTTCCCCTGTGAGGGATCGAAGAACCTCGCGAGGTTATCAACGTCGATACCAGGGACCGGGACGTGGGCCACGAACCGGTATATGACCAGGATGGCCAGCATGAACAGGACCTTGCCGCGCAGGTCTGGCTGCCCGGCCACATCTATCATGGCCTGGAGCAGCTTGGGTCTTGAAGATACGGTTTGGGTCTGCTGCATCTAGCCTAGGATCTCCACACTCCCGCCAGCTGCTTCGATTTTGGATACCGCGGACACGGAGAACTTGTTCGCCTTGATGCTCAGAGCCCGGTCCAGCTCTCCTTCACCCAGGACTTTGATGGGTTTTCGCAGGTCTCTGACTATCCTGCGGGACAAGAGGAGGTCGGGAGTGACCTCCGTCCCATTTTCAAATGCATTGAGCTGGGACAGGTTGATGGGCAGATATTCTTTTCGAAATATATTTGTGAAGCCCCTCTTGGATGGCATGCGCTTGATCAGCGGAAGCTGCCCGCCTTCGAACCCGCGGCGTATGCTTCCACCCGATCGAGACTTCTGACCTTTGTTGCCCCGCCCCGAGGTGTGGCCATAGTTGCTGCCGTATCCCCGACCAACGCGTCGGCGCGATCTCTTGGACCGGGGTAACGGCGACAGCTCATTCAGTCTCATTGTATTTCTTCCACTACAACCAGGTGATTGACCTTCTGCACCATGCCCCGCAGGGACGGATTGTCCTCGTGCTCTACGGTCTGGTGCAGCCTTTTAAGCCCCAGGGCCCGGAGGGTGCCCCTCTGGTCCTGGGGATGTCCGATACTGCTTTTTCGAAGGGTTACTTTGATTCGTGACACAGATTTTGCCTTACTCCGACTCCGCCGGTTGGCCCTTGCGGGCCGCAATGGCTTGTGCTGGGTCTCGAAGCTGCTGCAATCCGCGCAACGTAGCCTTGGAGGTGTTGATCGGATTGCTGCTTCCAAGCGACTTGGTGAGTACGTCCTTCACCCCCGCCGCCTCCAGCACGGCCCTGACCCCGCCGCCGGCTATTACCCCGGTGCCGGGACCCGCCGGCCGCAGCACCACCTTGGCGCCACCGAATTTGCTCACGATTTCGTGGGGGATGGTGGTGTCCTTGAGCAGTACCTTGACCATGCTCTTAGTGGCTATGGTGTTGCCTTTCCGAACTGCGTCGGGGACGCTTGCCGATTTGCCGAGGCCCACACCTGCGCGACCGTTGCCGTCGCCGACCACTACCATTGCAGTGAACCTGAACCTTCTACCGCCCTTTACCACTTTGGAAACACGGTTGATGTGGACGACGCGTTCGGTCAAGTCCGAGTTACGGGAGTCGACCCTGTCTCGTCTGTTATCTCGTCTGTCGTTTCTTCCCATCAAAACTTCAACCCACCTTTTCGGGCGCCTTCAGCGAGGGATTGCACCCTGCCGAAGTAGCGATAACCACCTCGGTCGAAAACCACCGTGTTCACGCCCTTGCCCGTGGCCCGGGAGGCTATGAGATCTCCAACGAGCCCCGCAACATCCTTCTTACGCTTCCCTTCCGACTCCTTGGCCACCGACTCCTCCAAGCTGGACGCCGCCGCAATGGTGACTCCTTTGTCGTCGTCTATGACCTGCGCGTAGATATGGTTAAGGCTGCGGAAGATCGAGAGTCGGGGCTTGTCCGGGGTGCCGGACAAGTTTTTCCTGATCCTTCGCTGTCTGCGTGATCTTGCTTGTCTTCGGTCCAACTTTGCCATGCTTTATCCTGCGCCTGTGGCGGCCCGCTTGCCGGGCTTCAGCCGGATATATTCGCCCGTGTATCGGATGCCCTTGCCCTTGTAGGGATCGGGGCGGCGAATGCGGCGTATCTTGGCCGCTACCTGCCCGACCGACTGCTTGTCTATCCCACTGACGATTATCCTATCGTTTCCCTCCACGCTCAGGGTTATACCCTCGGGCGGGGAGACCTCTACCCGGTGAGAAAAGCCCACCTGTAGCACCAGTTTTCCGCCGTCCATCTGAGCTCTGTACCCAACACCTACAAGCGTCAGGCTCTTGGTAAACCCCTCGCTCACTCCGTGGACCATGTTGGCTATCAGCGTCCGGGTGAGCCCGTGCAGAGCCCTGTGTTCCCGCTGATCGGTGGGTCTGGTCACGGTGAGGACACTGTCGTCCTGGTACACGGTGAGATCGGAGTTGTGGGTGTAATAAAGCTCGCCGCGGGGCCCAGTGACGGTGATGTGGCTGTCTTTCATTGCGACTTCCACACCGGAAGGGATGGCGATAGGCTGTTTTCCAATTCTTGACATGATCTTTACTTATTCACTGATATATTTGAGCGCCCTTACCATACCTGGAACATGAGCTCACCGCCGACCTTTTGCCTCCAGGCCCGGGACCCGGTCATCATTCCCTTGGAAGTGGAGACTACCGTGATGCCGACTCCGCCGTAGACCCTCGGTATCTCGTCCTTGCTTATGTATACTCGGAGGCCGGCTTGCTGAGCCGCTTCAGGCCACGGATCATGGGCTTGCCCTCTTCTTCGTATCTCAGAAGGAGACGCAGCGTGTCCTGGGGCTCGCTCTTCACTACTTCGAAATCGCTTATGAATCCTTCGGATTTGAGGATGCCTGCAATGGCGCTCTTGGTCTTCGATGCGGGCATCGACACCGTGGAATGGTCCACGGCCAAGGCGTTCCTTATCCGGGTCAACATATCGGCGATGGGGTCCGTTACTACTCCCATAATTTCAGCTCTACCAACTCGACTTTCTGACCCCGGGCAGCTTGCCCTGCAGGGCCAATTCTCTAAAGCAGATGCGGCACAGGCCGAAATACCTCATATATCCCCTGGGTCGTCCACAGAGGTTGCACCGGTTGCGGAACTGTGCCCGGTACTTGGGGGGCTTTTGCCATTTGGCTACCTTGGCTGCTCGGGCCACGCTACTCGTTTCCTTCCTGTTGCTATCTTATGCCGGCCGCGCGAAGGGCATGCCTAACTGGGTCAATAGTTGCCGGGCTTCTTCATCGGTCTTGGCGGAGGTCACGATTGTGACCTGCAGGCCCCGTTGCCGGTCCATCTTGTCATAATCTATTTCCGGGAATAGTGTCTGGTCGCCAAACCCGAGGCTGTAGTTGCCCCGGCCATCGAAGGCAGTGGTGGACACGCCTCGGAAGTCCCTGATGCGGGGTAGGGCGGCGTTGAGGAGCCGGTCCAGGAATTCGTACATCCTGCCTCCGCGGAGAGTGACCATGATCCCGATGATCATGCCGTCCCTCACCCGGAAGTTCGCCACCGACTTCTTTGCCCGGGTCGTCACGGGGTGTTGCCCGGTGATCGTCTCCAGGTCTCGGGTGGCGCCTTCCACGGCTCGGGGGTTCGAAAGCGCCTCACCCAACCCGATGTTGAGGACTATCTTCTCCACCTTCGGCGCCTGCATCACGTTGGCATAGCCGAAGTGCTGCACCAGGGCCGGAACGATCTCTTCCCTATACCGGACCTTGAGCCTAGGTTGGACCCCGTTCGATGCCGGAGCCACCTCTTTGGCCTTCGCCTTGGATTTTCTCTTCGGTTTTACTCTATCGTCGCTTGGCATAGTTTACAAACTCTGGGATAGCCTTGCCCCGGCGCTGCGCTCTGGGGCTGGGACTTGTCGGCGAGAGCCTTGGTCGGCTTGTCGCAGGAGGGACAGACCAGCTTAAGGTTGGACATTTGCATAGGGAGTTCCAGGTCTATCAGTCCGGCCTGCCTAACGTTGGGTTTGGGCCTCATGGCCTTCTTTGTGGAGTTGATTTTCTCCACCCAAGCCAGTCCGTCAGCGGGACTAATCCGAAATATCCTTCCCGTCTTGCCCTTGTCTTTGCCGGCAAGTACCAGGACCTTATCGTTCTTCTTGATTCTCAAAATAATACCTTCAAGTTCTCGTTTGCCGGGATGATGCTAGAGCACCTCCGGAGCGAGGGATACGATCTTGGTGAAGTTGCGCTCTCGCAGCTCCCGGGCCACGGGCCCGAAGATCCGCGTGCCCCTAGGATTGGAGGTGTCGCTCAATATAACTCCGGCGTTTTCGTCAAAGCGGATGTATGAGCCGTCGGGCCTGCGATAGGGCTTAGCTACCCGCACAATGACCGCCTTGACCACGTCGCCCTTCTTCACCTGGGCGGCGGGTGCGGCCTGCTTCACCGAGGCTATGATGATCTCGCCGATGGTGGCGTAGCGCTTGCCGGTGCCGCCGGGCACGTTGATGCACTCTATCACCTTGGCCCCAGAGTTGTCGGCAACCTGGAGTCGGGTAGCTACGCGTATCATTATTTCTTGGCCCCTTCTGTCATGCCGGCTAATTCGTCCGGCTGGGTATCGGCGATGTCTATTCGGGCTAGGACCTCAATCACGCGCCAGCGCTTTTCTCGGGACAGGGGTTTGGTCTCCTCTATCCGTACGGTATCTCCCAGCTTGCAGGAGTTGTTGTAGTCGTGGGCCTTGAACTTGGTTATCCGTCTGATGCGCCGTTTATACAGCCGGTGGGTGCGGTAACGCTCCACCGCTACGACAACGGTCTTGTCCATCTTGTCGCTGACGACCTGGCCTAAAATTGTCTTGCGGGACTTATTCATCTGTTTCCCTGAGCCAATTCCCGCTCCCGCATGATCGTCTTCAGTCGTGCGATCTTTCTGCGAATGCGTCTGATCTCTCTGTGGTTGGTGAGCTGGTTTGTGGCGCGGCGGAACCTCAAATTGAAGGTCTCCCGGTAGGAGTTTTCCAACTCCCGTTCCAGGTCCACTGCCGACAGGCTCCTTATTTCTTCCGCTTTCAACTAAGATACCTCGCTTGGATTGCGTATCTATATAAGCTCGTCTCGGGACACGAATCGTGTCGAGACGGGCAGCTTGTGGGAGGCCCTTCTCATGGCCTCCTTGGCCGTTTCCTTCTCCACTCCGCCGATTTCGAAGAGCATCCGGCCCCGTTTGACTACTGCAACCCAGTGGTCTACGTTGCCCTTTCCGCTTCCCATACGGGTCTCCAGCGGCTTCGAGGTTACCGGCTTATCGGGGAAGATGCGTATCCAGATCTGCCCACCACGCTTGACGTGGTGGGTGATGGCACGCCGTGCTGCCTCTATTTGGCGGTTCGTAATCCACGCAGTGGACTGGGCCTTGAGCCCGAACTCCCCGAAAGAAAGCCCCGCTCCCGCGTGGGCCGTGCCCCTACGGTGTCCCCGATGGGCTTTCCGAAACTTCACTCGCTTCGGCTGAAGCATAGTTCTCCTCTAATATTATTGGCTGTCCGTCAGAACCTTCGGCTTCTGCATCCGGTGTCTTGGAGCTTGGGATGGTTACGCTGATGGGCTCCATTCTTTCGGCCTCGGACTGCTTGGGTTCGGGTAGGATGTCCCCTTTATATATCCATACTTTGACGCCTACAACACCCATGGTAGTGAGCGCCTCGGCGATGCCGTAGTCGATGTCGGCCCGGAGGGTGTGGAGCGGGACCCGGCCGTCTCTGTGCTTTTCGTTCCGGGCTATCTCGGCGCCGCCCAGTCTGCCCGAGCAGATGATCTTGATGCCCTGTATTCCCGTCTGCATGGATCGAGTCGCCGCCTGCCTAATGGCCCGCCGATATGACACCCGCCGTTCCAATTGGTCGGCGATGTTACGGGCGACCAGGAAGGCGTCCTGCTCCGGCTGCGATATCTCCTGGATGTTCAGGCGCACCCGGCGGCCGGTCCTCTTCTCCAGCAACCCACGCAGCTCGTCTACCCGCTGGCCCCCTCGTCCGATGACGATTCCGGGCCTGGCCGTGTAAATTGTGGCGATGACCTCGTTGGCGTTCCTCTCGATCTCGACTTTTGAGATGGCCGCGTCCGTGTGACTCCCGAGGATGGACTTTCGGATCGTCATATCCTCGGCCACCAGCTTTCGGTACTGCACGCCCTTACGGGCGAACCACTTGGCGTCCCAGTCCCGGATAATGCCTAGCCGAAACCCTATAGGGTGGGTTTTCTGTCCCAATTAATTCTCCCCGTCGTCCTGGTCAACCACCACGGTCAAGTGGCTGGTGCGCTTGATTATAGGTGCAGCTCTGCCGCGGGGCTTGGCCTTGAACCTTTTCAAGCTGGCCCCTTCATCCGCCGTTATCTTGACTATGCGAAGCTCGTCCCGGACCATGTCGTAGTTGTTCTCAGCGTTGGCCGCGGCCGACTCCACTACCTTCCTCACGATCCGTGCCATGGGAATGGGCGTGAACCGGAGTTGGGAAATGGCGTCCTCCACCCTCATACCGCGCACGGTATCGATCAGGTTGCGCAGGTTCTTGGGTGATGCGTTTATGCCTTTGACTCGGGCCTTAACTTCCACTGTTCTGCTCTTTTCCTGTCTCTACATCCTTCGGGTGGCCTGCTCCGTGCGGCCCATGTGACCCCTGAACCGGCGGGTTGGGGCGAACTCCCCGAGCTTGTGCCCGACCATGTTCTCCGTCACGAAGATCGGCATGTGCCTCTGGCCGTCGTGCACAGCTATTGTCTGCCCTACCATGTCCGGAATGATGACCGAGGCGCGGGACCAAGTCTTGATGATCACCTTCTTGTTGGACCCCATTGCCGCTTCCACCTTCTTCATCAGCTTGGCGTCAACGAACGGCCCCTTTTTGATCGATCTCGACATTCTACTTCCGCCTCCTCACGATCATGGTGTTGGACTTCTTTTTCCTTCTGGTACGGTATCCCAGTGCAGGTTTGCCCCACGGAGTCTTGGGTCCGGGCATTCCCACGGGGGACCGGCCCTCGCCGCCACCGTGCGGATGGTCTCGAGGACTCATTGCCGAGCCTCTGACCGAAGGCCTCTTGCCCCTCCACCGGTTACGGCCTGCCTTGCCGAGCTTCATGTTCTTCTGGTCCGGGTTGCCCACCTGCCCGATGGTCGCCTTGCACTCGCTCTCCACCCTGCGCAGCTCGCCCGAGGGTAGTCTGAGCAGGCTGTAGATGCCGTCCTTAGCCAGCAACTGGGCTGCCGTACCGCTTCCACGCACAAGCTGTCCGCCCTTTCCGGGCTTCATCTCTATGTTGTGGATGGTGGTACCGGTGGGGATTACTCTCAGGGGCAGTGTGTTCCCGACTTTGATCGGGGCTTCGGGCCCGGAGACTATAGTCTGTCCGACCGGGAGGTTCCAGGGGGCCAGGATGTACCGCTTGTCGCCGTCGGCGTAGTGGATAAGGGCAATGCGGGCCGTCCGGTTGGGGTCGTACTCTATAGAGGCGACCGTCCCCGGCACCCCGATCTTGTCTCTCTTAAAATCGATAATCCGGAGCCTGCGCTTGGCGCCCCCGCCCCGGTGCCGCACGGTGATCTTGCCGCGGACGTTTCTGCCAGCCTTCTTCTTCAGTGGCAGCAGCAGGGCCTTGTGGGGCTTGCTCCTGGTGATCTCCTCGAAGGAGGAGCCGGTGGCGTTCCTACGTCCCGGAGATGTTGGTTTGTATACTTTCAGGGCCATATATGTTTCCTTAGTCGAAAGGGGTCAGCTTTGCTAGACTCCTTCGAACAGCTCGATCTTGTCCCCGGGCCTCAGCGTCACGATTGCCTTCTTCCAGGGCGAAGTCTGGATCTTTCTCCGACCCCGGAACTTCGTCTTGCCGGGCACCGTTATAGTGTTGACCGCGGTGACCTTCACATCGAAGGCCTTTTCCACCGCCGCCTTGATCTGCACCTTGTTGGAGGTGGACATCACCTCGAAAGCGTACTTGTCTCTTTCGTGGAGGATGGTGCTTTTCTCGGTGACTATTGGCCTTTTCAGGACCTGCAGCAGTTCCACGGTTTACGATTCCTCAGTTTCAGTTTCGGGAGCGGACGCCGGCTCGGGAGTCGACTCCGGTTCAGGAGTTCCGGGTTCGGCCTTGGCAACGGGCTTCCTAGCTCGGGGCTTTCGCACTGGTGTGGCCTTTGGTTCTTCTTCAACGGTCCGACCACCCGGGGCCCAGAGGTCCTCGGCAGTTCTGACCGCTTCCAGCTCGATGATCAGGTTCTCGTGGGCCAGGACGTCATATACGTTCAGATAGCGGGCGGGAAGGGTCTTGACCCGTTCCAGGTTCCCCGCCGACTTGATTAGCGCCTCCCTGGGCTCGGGAGTGACTACCAGGACCGACTTCTTAGCCTTAAGGGAGTCCAGCAGCTGGACCATATCCTTGGTCCTGGGTTGCTCGAAACCAAGGTTATCGACTATCGCTATGCGCCCGTCCGCGATCTTGGCAGAAAGAGCGCCCCGAATGGCGAGTCTTCGCATCTTCTTGGGCATGCGCTGGGAGTAGCTTCTGGGCTGGGGCCCGAATGCGACTCCCCCACCCCGCCGCAGCGGAGAGCGGATGCCTCCAGCGCGCGCCCGTCCCGTCCCCTTCTGGGGGAACAGCTTGCGGGTGCTTCCGGCCACCTCGGACCGGGTCTTGACCGAGGGTCGGCCCTTCCTGCCGTTGGCCCGTTGCCGGACCACCGCCTGGTGGAGCAAGCCTTTCAGTGTTCTAGTCAGTGGGAGTGCAAAGAGACCGTCGCTAACTTCGACTTCCCTCAATACCTCTCCCGACCTGTTTTTCAGTTGCGCTTTCATATATTTGCGGGATTCTATCTAGTGTGTTCTCTTCTTTATGAGGACCAGACCGTTCTGGGGCCCGGGTACGGCGCCCCTGAGCAACAGAAGATTACGCTCGGGATCTGCCTCCATCACTGTTAGGTTCTGGGAAGTCACCCTTTCGTTGCCCATGTGTCCGGCCATTTTGAAGCCTTTTGTTACGCGGCCCGGGGTGGTGCCTGCGCCCACCGAGCCCGGGGCCCGGTGCCGGTCTGACTGGCCGTGGGTCTTGGGGCCGCCACCAAAGTGGTAGCGTTTCACAACTCCGGCGAAACCCTTACCCTTGGACTTTCCGATCACGTCCACCTTCTCTCCGGCTTCGAAGATGCTCACGTCAATTGTGGCGCCTTCCTCTAAACCGGACGAGTCTTTGCTTCTCACTTCGCGAAGGTGTCGGAACTCACCGAGGCTCTTCATGTGGCCCTGCTCCGGCTTGTTGAGTCGCTTCGCCTTGTCAAATCCGATCTGGACTGCCTGATATCCGTCCCTCTCGGACGTTTTCACCTGAACGACCGTGCAAGGTCCGGCCTGTATGACCGTCACCGCATGCAAAGTGCCGTCTTCACTAAAACGCTGGGTCATGCCCAGCTTCTTTCCTAATATTCCATCAATCATCAGATAAGTATTACCTGCCTAGAGCTTGATCTCGATTTCGACGCCACCAGGCAGGTTCAGAAGGGTAAGGGCGTCGATCGTTTTGTTCGTAGGGTCCAGAACCTCGATGATGCGCTTGTGTGTGCGGATCTCGAACTGCTCCCGAGAATCCTTGAAGGTGTTCGAAGAACGGGTAACGCAGAACTTCTTGATCTTAGTAGGCAAGGGGATAGGTCCCACGACACCTGCGCCCGTCCTCTCCGCAGCGTCAACTATCTGCTCCGCCGACTGGTCGAGAATCTTATGGTCGTAGGCGTTAAGCCTTATGCGCATCTTCTGCTTTGCCATGTTGTTCTCCGCCGGCCTAGAGGCCGGTGTACCTTCCCCTTGTAGCGACCTGCTCCGCTATCTTCTCCGGCGCCTTGTCGTAGTGGGCGAACTCCATGGAGTGGATGGCTCGGCCCTGGCTCAGGGAGCGGATGTGAGTGGCGTAACCGAAGCATTCCGACAGGGGAACGAGGGCTTGTACGGTTTGAGTGCCGCCCACCCCGACGATGCCGCTGATGTTGCCCCGGCGCCCGTTGATGTCACCCAGAATGTCTCCGAGGAAATCACCGGGGGTGTTGAGCTCCAGCTTCATAATCGGCTCAAGGATCGCGGGCTTGCACCTTCGGATCCCATCCCTGAGGGCCATGGCCCCCGCCACTTGGAAGGCCATGTCTGAGGAGTCGACGGGATGGAAATTACCACCCACTAGCGATACCTTAACGTCCACTACGGGGTAACCAGCCAGGACACCGGAAGTCATGGCCTCTTTGGCCCCCTTCTGCACGGATGGGATGTACTCGGTTGGTATGTCCCCGCCCCGGATCTGGTTTACGAACTGGAACCCCTGGCCTGCTTCCAGGGGCTCCAAATTGACCACAACGTGAGCGAACTGTCCGTGGCCTCCAGTCTGCTTAACAAGCCGCCCGACGCCCTTGCCGGGAACCGTAATGGTCTCCCTGTAGGCCACTTGCGGTTTGCCCATCCTGACGTCGACGCTCTGCTCCCGCCTGATCCGCTCGACGGTCACCTCGAGATGCATCTCGCCCATCCCCTGGATTACCGTCTGGCCGGTCTCGTCGTCATGCTTCATCTGGAGAGTCGGGTCTTCGTCGGACATCTTCACCAATGCATCGTTCAAGCGGTCCTGGTCCATCTTGGACCGGGGCTCTACGGCTACGGAAATAACAGGGTCGGGGAAGGTGATGGACTCTAGGAGAATAGGGGCGTGAAGGTCGCAGACCGTGTTACCGGTGTAGGTGTTCTTGAGGCCGATGGCAGCGACAATGTCGCCGGCTGTGGCCTCGGAGACCTCTTCCCGGTGGTTGGCGTGCATTTTCAATATACGCCCTATCCGCTCCCGCCCGGACCGGCTGGAGTTGAACACCGTGGAACCGCTCTTCACTGTCCCGGAGTAGATGCGGCAGTAAACCAAACGCCCGACATAGGGGTCGGTCACTACCTTGAAAGCCAGGGCGGCAAAGGGGGCTTTTGTGGAGGTTTCCCGCAGGGACTTCTCCCCCGTCTTCGCCGAGGTAACCTCGACTGGGGGCACGTCCAGCGGTGAAGGCAGATATTCCAAAACGGCGTCCAGCATCAGCTGGATGCCCTTGTTCTTCAGGGCGGCGCCGCACATTACCGGCACCAGTTTGTTGTCAATAGTGGCCTGGCGCAGGGCCGCCTTCAGCTCCTCGACCGAAATCTCCCGGCCGTCTACATATTTGGCGATGAGCGCGTCATCGGTCTCGGCTACCCGCTCTATCAGCGAGTCCCGATAGCGGGCGGCCAATTCATGGTATTTCTCGGGGATATTGACCCGTACGGGCCCTTCCTCCCCGTCCTGGGGATATACGTAAGCGGTGTTTTCCACCAGGTCTACGACACCCTCGAAGGCGTCTTCACTGCCCATCGGCAGCTGGATCGGGACGGGGTTGCCTTCAAGTCTCTCGACAATCATGTCGATTGTGCGGTAGAAGTCGGCCCCAACCCTGTCCATCTTGTTGACGAAGCAGATCCGGGGCACGGAGTACTTGTTGGCCTGCCGCCAGACCGTTTCCGACTGGGGCTCGACGCCGGCAACTCCGTCAAAAACGACGACGCCTCCGTCCAGGACTCGGAGGCTTCGCTCTACCTCGGCTGTGAAGTCCACGTGGCCGGGGGTGTCGATAATATTGACCAGGTAGTCTTTCCAATAAGCGGTGGTGGCGGCTGCCGTGATGGTTATGCCCCGCTCCCGCTCCTGGTCCATCCAGTCCATAACCGCCGTGCCTTCGTGGACCTCCCCCATCTTGTAGATGCGTCCCGTGAAGAAGAGGACCCTTTCAGTTACAGTGGTCTTTCCTGCGTCTATATGAGCGATGAACCCGATGTTCCTGACCATTTCCAAAGATGGAGTGGGTGTGGATTCGGGGTCGCCTCGTCTTATGGTCTGTGTCTGCGACATGCCTTTATCTTTAATTTCTACCAGCGGTAATGTACGAAGGCCCGGTTGGCCTCGGCCATGCGGTGCAGGTCTTCCCGTCGCTTGGCTGCCACCCCTTGACCCTTGGAGGCGTCCATAAGTTCCTCAGCCAGTCTTCGGGCCATGGGCCGGCCCGTCTTGGCCCGGGAGGCGGTCAGAAGCCAGCGCATTGCCATGGTGAGGCTGCGGTCGGACCTGACCTCTCGCGGCACCTGGTAGGTGGCGCCACCGACCCGGCGGGGCTTCACTTCCAGCAGGGGAGAGGTGTTTCGAATCGCCTGATCAAACACGTCCATTCCGCTCTTTTTCTCGGTGTCTTCGATGATATCCAGCGCGGAGTATACGATGCGCTGCGCCGTACTCTTCTTGCCAGAATGCATGGTCTTGTTGATGAACCGGGCCAGCATCAAGCTATGGTACTTGGGGTCCGGATCCACGCGTCTTTTTTCGGCTCGTCTCCGTCTCGCCATTTTCTCGCTCTATCTCTGTGTCTCTGAGGGCATAGGTGTAGCGTCGGTCAAGAATATTGTTCGGAACTCAGTCTCTAACTGAGCAGGTGTCTATCCGGTCGAAGAGGGTCAACCGAGGCTGTGCGCCTCGGCGACACAACACTGGGTGGGGCCCCGACTGCTAGTCGCCCGGTTAACGGCTTCTTTTAGTCCCGTATTTGCTCCGGCCCTGTTGCCGATTTGCTACTCCGGAAGCGTCCAGCGACCCCCTTATCACGTGATATCTTACGCCTGGCAGGTCTTTCACTCTCCCACCCTCTATGAGCACAACCGAGTGCTCCTGGAGGTTGTGTCCTTCGCCGGGGATATAGGCCGTGACTTCCATTCCGTTCGTCAGCCTGACCCTCGCCACTTTTCGCAGCGCCGAGTTTGGCTTCTTAGGAGTCACGGTTCTTACCCGGACACAGACTCCCCTCTTTTGCGGGGAGCTGGAGTTTCGGACCTGCTTATTCTTCAGTGTGTTGTAGGAAACACGGAGGGCCGGGGCCTTGGTCTTCTTGGTGACCCTGGACCTGCCCTTCCTTATTAATTGATTGACTGTCGGCATGTTCGTTTGCTCAACGGCTACGCTTAAGTATCTGTTCCCGCGTGTAATGAATTTGCTGTTTTGACACGGCAAACCACGTCCTGTGGCCGCGAATGGCGAGTCTACCAGCACCCATCGTACCTGTCAAGGGAAATCCCCGCCGCGAGGGAACTGCGAATATCCGGGTGGCGATAGTCGGAATACCTGCGACTCCTGCCTATGGTATTCTACAGGTGGAAATTCCTATGTGTATCATCTGGGGAAAGGCGATGAAGGACAACGACAAGGAAACTTTAGAACTCGCCTACGAGATGATTGTGCCTGCCT
Organism: Dehalococcoidia bacterium; assembly: GCA_965220005.1. GTDB lineage: Bacteria > Chloroflexota > Dehalococcoidia > Plut-88900 > Plut-88900 > Plut-88900. Next base: position 2,991,972 of record OZ244800.1, on the reverse strand, counting down.
ATGACTGGTCCTTGCGCAGACTTTCCTCCGTCGAGAAGAGGATAGACAGGCTGATCGCCCTTATTGTTATCGTGACTGTGGCATTTCCCATTGCGGTGATGGCTCTGAGTCAAGATGAACCGCTATTAACCTCGGCCCTGTCCCTAACTCTAGCGTCATGCGCCCTGGCCGTAGCCATATTCGCGGTCGCGTTCCTGATATACACCCGTCGGATGGGGTTTGTTCAATACACCCTTCCCAGTGTGCTTTATGACGAGGAATCGCTCTCTGCACCGGCGGAAGAATTCAGAAGGGAAGTCCTGGAGGAAGCCGGCAAGGCTATCGGTGAGAACAGAGCACTGACCAACAAGCGGTCGAATGGGGCGGACTGGATGGCGGGAGTCTTCGGAATCGAAGTGATACTGGGACTAGTGTGGGCGGCGATTCAACTCAACGCCTAGCTCCCAGCCATCTCAAAAGTCAGTCGTGACTAACCCCTCGTCGGGCTCACTCTCCACCCGCTCCGGGCATTCCTCTTTTGATATTTGGCAGAAGCCGCACTCCATGGCGCTGGGTATTTTTGCCAAGGGCTGGGCCCGACTGATCTTCCGTATTAGCGTAGCCAGCCTATTGATAAACTGCTCATTGACAGCCGAAGCGGGTATGGTCACCTCGTAGTCCCGGTACGCCACCACGCCGTCGAAGGCCATGTTCCTGTACTGGCCCAGGGCCCGAGGCACGGCGTACATGTAAGTCATCACCTGCACGTGGTCGGAGGCTGAAGGCTGCCCGGTCTTGACGTCGTAGATCACGCCCTTATCCCCGGAGAGAGCGATCAAATCCGGCTTGCCTCCCAGGGTGGCACTGGTTCCTCTGAGAACGAAGCGGTTCTGCTTCTCTATGAAGACAGTGCGACCCTCGGTCTGGAGCCTGTCGCGGACCTCGTTCAGGAGAGCGGTGTGGTTCATCTGCCAACCGGCACTATCGAAGTCGTCGGGCGCGCGGCGGAAGTTTGTATAGTGGGCCCTGAACCAGGCAGCCCGCTCGCAGGAATTCTCCCCGACCAAGAGCTTGGTGAGCCATGTTACCCATATATAAGGTTGGTCCCGCCTGATGGCCATGCTTTTCATCTCCCTCCACAATGGTAGTACATAGTGCACCAATACTCACGCTGGTCTGCATACTGCCTTGCGATCATGCAAATTACCACAGACTTTCCTGTTCTTCCGCGAATCCGGTGCATCTAAGTAATAGGGCGGGCAATGCATAGGTACGCAGTGCTATAATCGGTCTGGACATCCCGGCCGCACCGGCGCTCCTAAACTGCGGGTTCGGGGCTAAATGGACAAACTGATACAAGGGGCCCGTGCCTTGGGCCTCGACCTGACAATAGCCCAGATCGACCTATTCGGCCTTTATCTGGAGCGCCTCCGAGACTGGAGCCTCACGGCCAATCTGACGAGTATCACCGGCGCAGATGATATACAGCTAAAGCATTTCGTAGACTCCCTCACAGTTACCAAGATGCTGCCTGCGGAGGGTTCATTGCGGTTGCTGGATGTGGGGAGTGGGGCGGGATTTCCGGGCGTGCCCCTAAAAATTGCCCGAGATTCGATCTCTCTGTTTCTCCTAGATTCGATCGGTAAGAAGACAAGATTCCTGGAGCATCTGACTCGGGACCTGGGCTTGGAGGACGTAACCGTGCTCACCGGCCGCGCCGAGACACTCGCCCGCCGCGAGGACCTGAGAGAGTCCTTTGATTTTGTCGTTTCCAGGGCCGTCGCGCCGCTTCCTACTCTTTTGGAGTTCACACTGCCCTTCTGTCGGGTCGGCGGTAAAGTCGTGGCTCAGAAGATCGCTTCCTACGTGAATGAGCCCGGCGATTTCCGGCATGCCCTCTCAGAGCTGGGTGGCAGCTTTCAACAAGAGGTCCCGGTGAGTGTGGAGGGCCTGGACGAGGGTCGCCGCCTCCTTTTGTTCCAAAAGACCGCCCCCACACCCGACAGGTACCCCAGAAGGCCGGGTATCCCCGCGAAGCGTCCGCTGTGACATGAACGAACCGGAACACATAGACGACTCTCCCAAACGGGATGACGAGACCTCCCGAGAGGATGGCGGCCGGACCGCACTCACCTTCTCCTCTCTGCGCAGGCGTTTTCTCAGCGTGCGCAATGTAGTTGCCATTGCTATTGCAGGCTCCGTCCTTTATTTCCTGATAGTCCAGTTCGATCTGGACCTCGAGAGCACGTGGTTGGAGATAAAGCGGACTGACCCGGTGTTGTACGGGGCTGCTTTCGCCATTTACTACCTCAGCTTCCCCGTTAGATCCATTAGATGGCGGGTGCTTCTGGAAGATTCGGGATGTGAGGACATCAATGCCCAGGACAAGATTTCGATTCTGACACTTTCGGAGATCGGGTTCCTGGGTTGGTTCCTGAACTCTATTTCGGTGTTCAGGATGGGCCTCATTTACAGGTGCTACCAGCTGACGAGCAGATTGAAGGCAGGGTTGGCCCTGGTGGCCGGCAGCCTCTTCGCCGAACGGATTTTGGACACGGTTGTAACTCTCGGGCTGCTCGGCATCGCCGCATTATTTCTTCTCAGCTCCTATTGGAACCCCGTGCTCACCTATATCCTGCTGGGTGGCGTGGTTTTGACCCTCGCACTCGCAGGCGTGCCCATTGCCATGATCGTGAGCGGCCGAAGCCTTACCCGATTCCTACCCGCCAAATTCAGAGGTGGATATGACAGCTTCCGGGAAGGCACTATTAAGAGCTTCCGGCGTTGGCCCCGACTTACAGTCCTCAGCATCGCCGTTTGGGGTTTCGAAACGGCTCGGCTGCTCTTGGTAATATATTCGCTAGGTTTGGACGTAGACATTTCGATAGTCGTATTTGTAGCTCTTGGCGCATCCATAATCACCACTTTCCCGATAACACCCGGGGGCCTGGGCCTGGTCGAGGCCGGGATGACCAGCGTACTCGCCATTGTACTCTCCGCCGAAGAGGCCCTCTCGGTCACCCTGCTCGACCGCTCGATAAATTACCTCAGCGTCATAGCGCTGGGAAGCATTTTGCTTCTGGCCCGGAGCGGATACTCCCTACGCCGACGCACGGTCTAGGTCACCAGGTAGCCCCCGAATCCGGCCTTGTTGCCGATCTCCGCTGTATTACAATAGCGGGGCGAGGTACCCATCAGCCTAGTCATTCACCCGGAGGATTGCATTATGAAAAAGGTGGTTTTCGCAGACTTGGGAGGGATGATCCCTTTCGAAAGTGACCCTTTCGCCGGAGAGGCCGACGCCAGCTACTTTTACGATCTCCCTTCCCCCGAGGTTTTCGTCGAGCGCTGCCACGGCGCCGAGGCCATCTGCTGGAGCTGGATTAACCTTACCCACGAAATGCTTGATGCCATGCCCGACTTGAAGATGATCTGCTACCTTGGCATCGGGCCCCAGACCCAGATAGACATGAAGTATGCCTGGAGCAAGGGGATAACCCTGTGCAACACTCCCCACTACGGCGATGAGGCCGTCGCCGAGCACGGCATTGCCCTGATGCTTGCCCTTGCCCGGAAGGTGGTCAATGCCGACAAGTCGATGCGTGAAAGCAAGTGGGAACGGTTCAGCGGTACCCCCATCCGGGATGCGACGATGGGAATTCTCGGGCTAGGTGGCTTGGGCGCCGCACTCGCGTCCATCGGAAACGGCTTGGGGATGAACGTAATCTGCAATACGCGAAACCCTTCGGATGATCGTGCCAAGGCCCACAACGTGGAGTTCGTCTCCCTGGATGAACTGATGTCTCGCTCCGACTACATACAACTGGCGCCTGTGCTCAATGACGAGACAACGGGCATCATCGGGCAGCGGGAGCTGGGGTTGATGAAGGAGGGGGCCTACCTGGTGAACGTGGCCCGGGGACAGGTGGTGCAACAGAAGGCGGTTATCAAGGCGCTGGAGGCGGGGCAGCTGGCCGGTTACGCCACCGACGTCTACGCCGAAGAACCCGCCACCGACGAGCCCCTGCGCCATTTTGACAACGTCGTCATCACGCCCCACATTGCTTACGACACCCCCGCCGCCATAATCAACATGACCAACATCGCCGCCGACACCATTCGGGCTTATCTGAACGGGAATCCGATAAACGTGCTGAGGCCGGATTAGGGAGAGTCTAGAACGGTAAATGTTTTGCTCATTGGCCCCATTGTCGTTTTGGCTCTTCAACATTCGGCCCAGTTCCTCAGTGCCATTTATTTCCGCACGAATCAATATAAGTTCTAATCTATCCGTGTAGAAGTTTGGCTGGAGTGCTGTAATGGCTAGGGTATTGGTTAAGGGCTCGCACGGTTCACCTCAAACTCGCAAGCCTGGCCTGCCCCCCAAGCAGAGATAGTAAATGAGGCCGGTCCCGACACAGTCGGGACCGGCCTCGGTCAATAACGAGCCCCCTATTTATCCCTTGGGCTCGTTGCCTCTGCCACCACCTGACGGGTTACCCGTTGTACTCGGGTAGTTTGGATTCCCACCGCCCTTGCTTCCGCCTCCACCCTTCTTCCCAAGCGTTTTAGAGCCAGCCATTAGGTATCCTCCTTTCTCTAAAGATTGGCTTATGTTATACCATCTGGCGATTTCATTAGCCTTAAATTCCTTGGTGCCGAGGAAGGGACTCGAACCCTTACGGGAGTACTCCCAACGGATTTTAAGTGTGTAGCGTCTGCCACTGCGCTACACTCACAACATCACCTCTGCAGCGATCATCATCCCTAAGGATCTGGCTAAGCCATAGCTTCTTTCTTGGCCTGGGCTCGGCGCCAATGTTCAACAACGTGAGGTAGGGCCTTTTCGGCGGGTTGGGCTCGTGAGAAGTCCTCGTCGGTCCATTCACGGGTGTCTGGGTCCCTAGCTATCCCCACATCGATAGCTACCTCTTCACCATACTTTTCTTTGATCTGCCCATATGTCATCGGGCCGGTGGCTATCTCCTCAAGGTCTTTCTCAGTGAGGTGCATCTTTGCAGGCTGCGGCCATACGGTTTCGGGTTTAAGCTTTGGCATATCTTCTCACCTCACTGGATTTTGCGGCTCTCAGGCTAATGATACGAATGTTTTCGTCTCGCATAGTAAAAGCAACATGGCAAATGCGGACTCCGATGTATCCGATGGCCGACCATCGGATCTCTCTATGCCGGTCGCTCCGCTCTATCAGGGCATTTCCCCATTCAAAGTCGGCCATCATTTCAAAGTTCATTTGATGCTTGGCCAGATTAGTTCTCCGTTTAGTTTCGTCCCATTCGTATCCTAGCTTTGATTCATACACATTGTGCCCAGTATACCAAGCCTGGTGCCGAGGAAGGGACTCGAACCCTTATGGGAGTACTCCCAACGGATTTTAAGTCCGTCGCGTCTGCCAATTCCGCCACCTCGGCCCGTGAACGATCTGGTTAAAAGAGGCGCAGGCCGGGGGTCCCGGGCCTGCGCATGTTTGTCATTTTGGAGGCGACGGGCGGATTCGAACCGCCGATAGAGGTTTTGCAGACCCCCGCCTTGACCACTTGGCTACGTCGCCCTGGAGCGGAAGACGGGATTCGAACCCGCGACCCTCACCTTGGCAAGGTGATGCTCTACCACTGAGCCACTTCCGCTTGTCGTATGTCTTTAATATGGTGCCGAGGAGGAGATTTGAACTCCTACGAGCTTTCGCTCACTGCCCCCTCAAGACAGCGTGTCTACCGATTCCACCACCTCGGCAAGCATAATATCGTCCCCCGCTCGCCCCTTCAACTTACTGCCGAGACTATGACAATAATATTACCTTCAACACAGCCTCTTTGATTGGCAGGAGTGGGAGGGCTCGAACCCCCGACCTGCGGTTTTGGAGACCGCTGCTCTTCCAACTGAGCTACACTCCTACAGGAGCCTTGCAGCATCAAATTTTATCACCCCAGTCAAAATCCCGTCAATTTCCAGCGGATATCTAACCTCGGTTATACCAGGTTGTTCCAGCCGCCAACCTGGTATCGTCCTGTGCAGGGGAGACTGGCGGGGTCGCTTTAGGGTAGCGGCAGGAACTAGTCCGCCTTCGCCAACGCAAGCGTAACCTCATATAGCACGTCCAGCCCCGGCTGGATGTCTTCCCAATAGGTCAACTCGTCCGGCGAGTGGCTCTTCCCCCCGACGCTCGGCACGAAGATCATACCCCCATTCGTCACTTGCGCCATGTGGGACGTGTCGTGCACGGCCCGGCTGTAGGCATCCATCCGGTCCAGCCCGAGCTTGTCGCACGCCGAGGCAATGACCGATTTAACGTCCTCCGACATCTCTACCGCCGGTATGTATTCTAGATTCTCGATCTCGAAGTCCACGCCCCGCTCCAGGGCCACCGCAGCGATCATGTCGTCGATATCCTTGATTGCCTCATCGAGAGTCGCAGGGGAAGTGTCCCTGACGTCGGTAGTGAAAGTCACCTCGTTGGGTACGATGTTCATGGCCCCCGGCTTCACCTGTAGGATCCCGACGGTGCATACCAGCGACCCCTCAGGGTCTGCCCGCCCGATACGCTCCATTTCCTGCACCATGCGGGCCGCGGGCACCAACGCGTCGGTCCTACGGTCCATTGGGGTGGCGCCTGCGTGGTCGGCGACTCCGAATACCCTGACCCGCTTGTGGCTCGACCCAGTGATCGCCTGCACGATTCCGATGGGCTTCGAGTTCTCCTCCAGTCTGCCGCTCTGCTCCACATGAAGCTCCACGAAGGACTTCACCTCTCCTTCGGCCAGGGTGATCTCCTCAGGCGTACCCGTAGTATCGATGCCTTTGAGGGCCTCGGTGAGGGTTACGCCGTCGTCGTCTTTTATATCCTTTATCTCGTCCCACGGGATCCGACTCGCCATCACTGCGCTGCCCAGGGTGCCTTTGCGGAAACGGGCACCCTCCTCATCCGTGAAGACCACGACCTCAATGGGGTGCAGGGTATCGACGCCCTCGTCGTTGAGGGTACGGACTATCTCCAGTGGACCCATGACGCCGGTCGGGCCGTCGTAGTCGCCGCCGTTGGGCACGCTATCGATGTGCGAGCCCATCATGACTATGGGCGCCGACGGGTCTCGACCTTCCCGCCGCGCCCGGATGTTCCCAATCGCATCCACGCGCACGGACAGTCCGATGCTCTCCATTATCCCCATCGTCAGCTTCCTGCCTTCGATGTCTGCGGGCGAGAGCGAGAAGCGGGACACCCCGCCCTCCGGCACCCGGCCTATCTGGGCCAGTGCCTGCATGTCTTTCCTGAATCGGTCTAGATTGGGCATCTAGTCTGCCTCCAACTCAATTGATTAACTTATTAGAAAGAGCCGTCGATAACCGCGTCAACCAGCGCCGGCTTCCCGAGGGCCAATGCCCTCTCGATGGCTGGCCGGACCTCGTCGCCTCGGGTCACTTGCACGCCGTCAATACCAAGGCTCTCGGCGATCTTGGCGAAGTTCAATGGCGGTCCGCCCAGGTCGACGGAGTGGAGCTTCTCTCGGGCCTCGGGGCCCAGGACTCTCATGCTGTTAAGCTTCAGGATACGGTATGTGGCGTTGTTGCAAATCACCCAGACTACCGGTATCTGGTGATGGGCTGCCGTCCATAGCCCCTGTATTGAGTACATGGCGTTTCCGTCCCCGACCACTCCCACCACGGGCCTGTCAGGCAAGGCGAGCTTGACGCCCATCGCCATCGGCAGAGCGTCTCCGAGACTTCCGTCGTTGTCCCGAACCGCCAGGTACGACTCAGCATCCCCGAAGTCCAGCAGGTCTCTCAGAGCCATCGACGACGTGATCCCCCCATCCACGATAACCGTGTCGGGAGGGATGGCTTCCTTTAGCCCCAGCATGAGGCTTGAATCGCGCATCGGTTCGGCGTTGCCGCCGCTTTGGGCCCGCTCCCAGATTACCTCTCTCCTTCGACGGTTGGCATCGGAGATGCGGGATACGCGTTCCCGGGCCCCGGCCATGTTGTCGCTCGACATCTTCTCCGATACCGCAGCCAAGAGTTCCCTTAGCGCGGCCTTGATGTCGGCAAGTATCCCGATATCCGTGGGCTGGTTCTTTCCTATCTCCCAGGGGTCGGTGTCCAGATGAATGACTTTCGAGGCAGGGTTCACGATCTGGTCGGAAGTGTAGAAGAGCTGCGAAATGAAATTTGCGCCGATGGCCATGACCACGTCTGCGTCCTTCAGTACGTCAAGGGCATTGGGCACGTCTGTCCACATGCCGCCCTCGAAGAGGGGGTGATCGGAGGGGAACGCGGTCTCGGCGCGGATGCGGTTCTCCGTCACCCGCGCCCCGATCAGTTCGGCCAACTCTACCGCCTCCCCCAGCGCCCCGCACCGCGAGACACGGAACCCGAGGAACAGCACCGGGCTCTTGGCCCCGGCAAGCAGTGTCGCCGCCCTGTCAATGGCCTCGGGGTCGGGCCTCAGGCCTGACGGTATCCACGATGGTCGCCCGACCTCTACGTCGGCCTCCCGACTTAACACGTCCTGGGGCAGCGACAGGAAGGTCGGGCCCTGGGGCGTTTGCCCTGACATCTTGAAGGCCCGGTGCGTCATTAGCGGTATGTCCTGAGGGTGCTGCACCTCCGCGCTCCACTTGGTGAAGGGCTTGGTCATGCCGACCAGGTCACCCGTGAGGCCTGGCTCCCGCTGGATGAGCCGGGTGTCCTGTTGGCCTGCGGTCACAACTATGTTGAAGTCGGCGACGTTGGCGTTGTACAGGGCGCTTATCGCGTTGGCCACTCCGGGCGCGGTGTGAACGTTGACGAAACCCGTTTTTCCCGACGCCCAGGAATAACCGCCTGCCATCCCCATCGCCACGGTCTCGTGAAGGGCGAGTATGTACTTGATGCGCGGGTGCTCGTAGAGGGCGTCCATAAAGACGACCTCCGTGGAGCCGGGATTGCCGAACACGTACTCGACGTCATAAGAATCGAGTACCTGCATCAGGGCGTCTATGCCTGTCATCTTGGCCATGTAAGCTCCTCCGGAGTGGGGCTGGCGTGTACGGGGGAATGTTAACACAGGGCTACCGGGCGCAATGGGCTGGCAATGGAAATCTCGAAATCACTCATGCGAATGTTCGCTCAACAAATTCGCGGTCTTGGTATCCCGCTCCCTCGATTATCATAGGAGACAGGCCGACATCTGAGGAGTCTTGAGAGGAACCTTTACGGTTTTGATGCAGAGATGTTTATATGTTATGCTGTGCATCATGAGAACGACGATTTCGCTGGATGACCAGCTTGCGAAGCAGGTGCGTCGCGCAGCGGAAGCTAGAGGCATAAGCGTCAGCGCCTTTATTGCCAAGATGCTGGACGACGTACTGAAGCGCGGAGAGCCGTCACAGCCACCGCCGTTTCGGCTGGTGACTGTGCGTGGAGTTCATGTCCACCCCGGAGTCGACCTCGATCGGCCCAGGGCGCTTGATGCGCGGGATGACGAGGCCCGGTTCGGGAGCCGGTAATTCGAGATGCTGCTCCCCGATGTCAATGTGCTGATATATGCTCACATTGAGGATTCCACCGTTGAGCACGCCGAGTATGCGGCCTGGATCACTCGCTTAGCGACTGGAGCGGAGCCGTTCGCTCTCTCGGTCCTAGTACTGTCCGGCTTCGTTCGCGTAGCAACCAACCCTCGAATCTTCGACCCGCCATCCACCCTTGGCCAGTCTTTTGCATTCATTTCCTCGATGATGGAACGCCCGACGGCGCGCATCGTCGGTCCCGGCCCTGATCATATGGAGATATTCGAGAGACTGTGCCGGGAGTCGGGAGCAACCGGGAAGCTGGTCGCCGACGCCCAGCACGCGGCGGTTGCAATAGAGCATGGCTGCACCCTGGTGTCGACCGATTCTGACTTTAGTCGATTCCCAGGACTTCGATGGCAACATCCGCTGCGCCCTGGAGTGATGTAGGGCAGTACGCTGCTACTGAGTAATGGAGTTGTGCTCCTTCGGTTTGCACGGTAGACGCCGGTCTAAAATAGACTGCCAATTCCCTGAAAACCCCATTTCAACCAAACGCACTCCATTCTCACATTTCCCGACTCCCGTTGACGCTCTATCACCGGTAACCTACACTTTCCCTCACTTCTACATATTACGTCTAAGAGAGGTGGACTCATGGTATTGAGCGAACGCTTGGAACAGTTCCTGAAGAGGCCCAATCTGGGTATCCTTGCCACGCTGCGCAAGGACGGCTCTCCACACCTGACCGTGGTCTGGTACGAATGGGAGGACGGCGAGGTCCACCTCACCATCACCGACACCCGCGTCAAGTACAAGAACGTGATGCGCGACCCGAGAGTATCCTTGGCCATAACTTCCAACGAGCATCCGTATAAGGAAGTCGTCCTGGAAGGCATTGCGGAAGTCACTCCAGAGGGTGGCCCCGAGCTCTTCCGCCGTCTCGCACTCAGGTACGATGGCGAGGTCGAGGGAGATAAGTACGCTAACTATTCCAACTCCCGCGACAACCGGCTAGTTATGAAGTTCAAGCCTACCCGCATCATGCGCTGGGACTTCGCCCACGAGGACGACGACCACCAGCCATGGGAATACGATCGTAACCTCGGCACGTAATAAGAGTAAGGAGATCGCCATGAAGAAGGGAATACTTGACCGGCTTGCCGAAGGCGTGGTCCTCGGCGATGGCGGATACATCCTGGAGATGGAAAAGCGGGGTTATGTCATTGCCGGTCCCTTCACTCCGGAGGTCGTCCTGGAGCACCCCGATGCCGTGAAGGAGTTGCATAAGGAGTTCATCCGCGCCGGCGCCGAGGTCATACAAGCCTTCGCTTTCTATGCCAGCCGCGAGAAGCTGGCCAACGTCGGCTACGGCGAGAAGGTGCTGGACCTGAACAGGCAGGCCGTGAAGATTGCAAATGAAGTTGCCGGCGACGACGTCCTGGTAGCGGGTAACCTCAGCACAACGTGGTCCTACAAGCAGGGCGACGCCGACTCCCGGGAAATCGCCCGACGCCAGTTCGAAGAGCAGCTGCGCGTCCAGGTGGACGAGGGTGTCGACTTCATCATAGGCGAGCTTTTCTTTGATCTTGAGGAGGCGCTCATCGCCCTGGACGTGGCCAAGGCCACGGGCCTGCCGGTGATGATGACCATGGCCTATTTCAAGGACAAGTACAGCCGCGAAGGCAAAGACCCCGCCGAGTGCGCCATAGCCCTCAGCCAGAACGGCTGCGACATTGTCGGAATAAACTGCGGACGCGGGCCCAACCAGATGCTCCCTCTCGTCAAGGAGATGCGGGATGCCGTAGACGGCTACATCGCAATCCAGGCCACGGCCTACGCCACCACCGACGAAGTACCCTTCTGCGGCGGCCTCCCCGGCTTCCCCGACGGCATGGAGCCCTACCAGGTCGACCGCTTCGTAATGGCCGACTACGCTCAACGAGCCAAGGACATGGGCGTCAACTACATCGGCGGGTGCTGCGGATCGGTGGCCGTGCACATCAGGGAGATGGCTCGGGTCCTGGGCAAGCCTGTCCAAGAGAGAAAGGTCTGGTCCGCCGACTACGCCAGCCCCATGTCTGCAACCGAGGAGTGGAGGGACTACCGCGCCGAGTCGGGGAATCGCTTATAAGAGCCAGGAGAACCCAATGCCATTCTTGCTGAACAGACACTCGGAATCCAGCCTGTCCTCTATTCACACTGAGTATTGCAATACATTCCCTACGTTCCAAACCCGTAGACCTATACGCACTTTCGACACTCTGGAGCAGGCAATTCAAGCTGGAATGGAAGGTGAGTTACCCTGGTGCGTCCGGCTCTGCCCGCGATGTACTCCGGGTGGCAGAGAGGGGTGTGCCTGTGGTGGGCCTACGCCTTAGATCCCTCGCGGGGCCTCGGGATGACACTGAAGAGATGAGTGGGGGTGATGCGGGTGGATTAAGGCACCACCAGCACTAGCTTCCCGAACACGTCCCGGTCTTCCATCGCCCGGTGTGCCTCTGCTGCATCCTCTAATGGGAACGTCCGGCTCACGATGCCCCGGATTTTGCCTCCGCGGACGAGGTTGGCCACTTTTAAGAAATCGGAGCGGTTTCCTGTTGATGCGCCCATCAGTGTCACCTGCTCGGTGAACATGCGGCCTATCCGCAGTGATGCCCGATGCCCGCCAGTCACGCCGCAGTTGACCAGCCTGCCCCCCGGTCTGAGTGACTTGAAGTTCTCGTCCCACACCGAGCCACCGATGCTGTCGAAGACCAGGTCGACGCCCTTGCCTCCCGTCATCTCCCTTACCGCGGCGCTGTAGGTGGGGTTTTCGACGTAGTTGATCGTTTCGTCGGCACCCAGGGCTCGGGCCTTGGCCAGCTTTTCTTCCGTGCTGGCTGTGGTTATCACCCGTGCCCCGACCATCTTCGCAATCCGTATCGCCGCACTCCCGACTCCGCTGCCAGCCGCCATCACCAGCACGTCTTCCCCGGCCTGCATTCCGCATCGGGTAATCAGGCAGTGCCAAGCCGTCTTGTAGACCAGCGGGATCGCCGCTGCCTCCTCGAAGTCCATGCTTTCCGGGAGAACGTGGGCGTTCGCTGCAGGGACGGCTACGTATTGAGCGTAGCCGCCGTTGACCGTAATGCCGATACTCCCGCCGTTCCTGCAGAGTTGGTCCTGGCCTGCAACACAGAAGCTGCACTTCCCGCACGGCAGCGAGTAGTCGACCATCACACGGTCCCCGACCCTCAGCCCCTCCACCCCTGCCCCTAGCTCCGCCACCTCTCCTGAAAGGTCGCAGCCCAGAACGTGGGGGAACTTGTCGAGGATGACGCCGTTCCTCCCGGCTCTTGCGAAAGTGTCAAGGTGGTTCAGGGCAGTGGCCCGCACCCGGATAACTACCTCACCGGTCGATGGGGATGGGTCGGGCAGATCACCGTAGGCGAGAACTTCTGGGGCGCCTTGTTGTTCGATGTAAGTGGCTTTCATGACATGTATGCTTTCATGGAATGCATTTGGGGGGTGGAAGGGTGGGGAGTCGGGGGCTTTGCCGCGGGATTATAGCATGGGGCCCTGGCTACATTTGATGGAGGAACTCCTCCAAAGCGCCCTGATCCCGTTCACATAGAGGAGTGACATTAACCTCTTGACTTTATAAGACGTATGTTCTATATTGGAAATAGTCTAGACCACCTAACCCAACCACCTTAAGGAGGAACCAAAAACCTGGGGAAGCCCACCAGACCCAGCCGAGGACTCAACGCCCAAGCCCATCCCAACGGCCTTCGCGCAGGCCCACGGCTCGAGCGACCGGCGCCATCTCCTCTTCCCCACCGGGTCCCGTGTCCCCTTCCCTGACCACCCAGGCGATGGAGGGTCCATCGACTCTACGCGGCACGCCCCCTTCCAGGGGCCCTGCCGAATCGGTGCCCCCTATCAGGGGAGCGCCTATGCGTCGGCATCTACTTTGCCGGCGAAGCTAAACGGCCCGGCGTTACCGGGATTAGGGCCATCGAGCCCCTACGCGGCTCCACCGTCGTCACCATCGGCGAACTCCATTCCGCCCATGACGACTTCGAGCCGAATGCTGTCCCGCACAGCGGTCGAGCGCTGATGCGGGACGGATTGCCCCACCCAGGGACGCCCTCGACACCGGCAAGTCCCCAAAGGCATGTGTGGGGATACGGCAGGACAGCCGCCGATGTGATAGATCCGCTGTGGTGGATCACAAGCGTCGGCGTAGGTGCCATCGTCATCCTGCATCAGAGTCTCGGACCTTCCATCGCCAACCCCTCACCACTAGACAGAACCGAAACCCCACAATCGAAGATGCTGCAAGTCCGTCGTAGGCGGGGAACATCCGCCTCGGGAGGATCCGCCTCAGGAGGACTGAATAAAACTCCGGTGTGTCACTAACCTACCGAACGAGTACACGCACTTGACGGCCCACTAACCGGATAGGCAAAATGACCGCCGTAATTCCACTCCGCACCGGCAAACGGCACGGAGCAAAGTTGAGACAGGAGGTCTCGATGCCCCAGATAATAGTCCCTCCCAATTCCAGCGCGCAGATTGCGCTGAAACCCCTGCCCTTCATGCCGGGAATTCCCTTCACTGTTCACAACGTCACCAACGTCAACGTGAGGGTTACCGCACAGGGCAACAACATCCAGCTCAAAGAGGCTGACTAGCGAAGGGCTACGAGGGACTACCTCTGGGACATCGTCCCGCCGAGTGAGACCCTTGCCGAACCCCGGCCGCGGTATGGATAGGACATTGATGGACCGAAGAGTAAGACTGGGACTTGTGTTTATCGGCCTGTCGTGCCTTTCTGCGGGTAACTCAAGGCTGGGCATATGCTAAACTTGGCGGCGTAGGGAGGTTCGAATATGGGCCTTTTCAATTGGCCGTTGCAGATTTCCAACCTGAATGGTGATAGATCGAGTGAAATCGAGGCTATGGTGGACACTGGCGCCATCTTCACCATGTTGCCCGGCAGCCTACTCAGGGAGATTGGCATATCTCCCACCCGCAAGGACATATTCGAATTGGCCGACGGCTCCCGCGCCGAAATGGAAATAGGCGAGATGCGGGTCAGGTCCAACGGCTATTCCGCCGTGACTCCGGTAATCTTCGGCAGCGAAGATGCGACGCCGTTGATAGGAGCCGTCACCCTGGAAGAGCTTCTGCTAGTAGTGGACCCCGTAGGGCAGAGATTGATTCCCAGGAACTTGGTCTGGCACGGACACCCCGGCTGACCCCGCACCATAGGCTCTTCTTGCACAAGACCATACCATAGCCATTCCGCGCCCGAAGCCGGGCCCCGGAAGGTGTGCAGCGGCCGCCTTAGGCCCCTCATTTGTATTGACACAAAAATCGGGCTGGGCTACAATTGTGAGCGTTATCACACACTTTCCCCAGCCGCTTTAGCCAGACCTTTTCGAGCCTCGTTCTGCCCCTATCAGGGCGCGGAGGAAAACCTCAATGAATATCATCGTCTGCGTCAAGCAGGTGCCCGATCCCCAGATGCCGATGGCCAGCTTCAGGATCGACCCGGCCACCAACAAGCTCGTCCCCGCCCCCGGCATCCCCCCCGTTATCAACGGGTACGACGAGCAGGCCGTCGAGGCTGCGCTTCGGTTGAAAGAGGGCGGAGACGTCAAGATCACCGTCCTCTCCATGGGCACTAATCTCGTCTCCGACGTGATTAAGAAGCCTCTGTCCATGGGCGCCGACGAGTTAGTCCTCCTCCAGGACGATGCTTTCGAAGACTCAGATGACTACGCCACCGCCCGAGTTCTGACGGCGGCAATTCGCAAGATTGCCGATTTCGACATGATCATCTGTGGCCGACAGTCCTCGGACTTCGACACGGGCCTGGTCGGGGCCGGAATCGCTGAGATGCTTGGCATTCCCATCATCCCCATAGCCCGAGACGTCAAGATGAACGACGGGGTAGTCAGGGTCGAGAAGGTTGTCGCCGACGGTTACGAGGTCGTTGAGGCCTCGCCTCCGGTGGTCGTCACCGTCAGCAACGAGCTGGGCGAACCCCGATATCCGACCCTTCGCGGCATAATGGCGGCGGGACGCAAGAAGCCCACCGTCTGGTCCGCCGAGGACCTGGGGCTCGATGCCTCGGGCGTCGGGCTCTCGGGCTCCAAGGTGAAGATTATGAAACTCTTCCAGCCCGAAAAGGTCTCCCAGTGCGAATTCATCCCGGGCGATAGTCCCGCCGAGATCGGCGCAAATCTCGCTCTCAAACTTCGAGAAGACAAAATTATCTAACCGGCTCAGCCCGTACGTATCAGGAGGGTCTTAACAATGGCGGAGAATAGTGGAATCCTGGTCTTTGGCGAAGTCGCCGATGACGGATTGAGCGGAACTTCCAAGGAGATTCTGGGCAAGGCATCTGAGATGGCCGGGACCTTGGGCGAAAGCGTGGTAGGGGTGGTGGCCGGCGACGGCGCCAAGGTCGCAGCCGAAGAGATGGTCGCTCATGGGGCAGGCAAAGTCTACTGCGCCGAGGGCGGTGTACTCGGCACCTATGACTCTGATCTATACACCGCGGCTCTTGCTGCCCTGATCGGCGAGACTTCGCCGTCAATAGTGCTCATGGCGCACTCAGAGATCGGCCGGGACCTCGGGCCCAGGCTCGCGTTCCGACTCGACACCGGCATCGGCACCGACTGCACCGACCTCAACATTGACCCCGAATCCAACCTGATGGTCCAGACTCGGCCCGTCTATGGCGGCAATGCCCAGGCCCAAGTTGTCGTCGAGGGCTCCAGCCCGCAAATGGCCACCGTCCGGGCCAAGACCCTTCAGCCCTCGGAGCATGACGGCTCCGCATCAGGTGAGATAGTTGACTGGCAGCCTTCCGTAGACGCCTCTGTAGCGAAGACCAAGATCGTGGACCGGGTCAAGGCGGAAGCTGCCGGCATGAAACTGGAAGAAGCCCCGGCCATCATCGCCGGGGGCAGGGGTGTCGGCAGCACCGAGGCGTTCCAAGAGTTGGCCGAGGTTGCCAAGTCCCTCGGTGGGCTGGTAGGTGCAACCAGGGCCGCCTGCGACTCCGGATACATATCCCCCTCGGTGCAGATAGGCATAACGGGCCGGGTAGTCAGCCCAGACCTGTACATTGCTGTGGCCCTGTCGGGAGCGAGCCAGCACATGTCGGGCTGCCTCGGCTCTAAGGTCATCGTCGCGGTCAACAAGGACGCGGATGCCAACGTCTTCAAGGACTCGAGGTATGGGGCCGTCGGTGATTTCAAACAGGTCATGCCGGCGTTCCACGAAAAATGCAAAGAACTTTTGGCGTCTTCGTAAATCGGCTTCCCTGGTCCTTTAGCAGGCAGGAGGGAACAGATGGACGGTGAATTTCGCATCGACCTGGACGAGATATCCACGACCATAGAGACCGCCGAAGTGATCTCTATACTTTTCCCCATGCTTCGCAAGTCCCTGGTGCTCGACACCCGGACGGACTTGGAAGACGGGCCTATGGCCCGGGTCGTACCCATGGCTGAGTCCGTCGATGACCGGCTGCGCTCCATAAAACGCATGCGCCCCCGCTTCCCCCGCCCCGAGAGTGTCACCATCATTCCCTGGCCCAAGCAGGTCAAGAGCCTTAAGCGCCTGGGCCTCTGGGGCAAGATAATCGAGCGAATGATGTTCACCGGTAACCGGGAAATCATCGGCAAATGCAACACCTGTTACGAGAAGCTGCTAGAGCTTGACGCCGAGGAAATTGCTGCGGTAATCACGGGCAAGAACTACTACACACTCTGGGAAGCGCCCAAGTAGGCTACTCCCCTCCACCGTCGAACACAAAATAGAGGCCGGGGCGCTCTGCGCCCCGGCCTCTATTTTTATTTCCTTTGTAGGAGAGTAACTCCCTCAGTCCCGCCGCCCGTTACCCGCTCTCCTTCTGTATCTTCTCGACGATTTTCTGGGTCAGGTGAGCGGGCAGCTCGTCGTAGTGCGCGAACTCCGTGGCGTAGGTTCCGCGCCCCTGGGTAATCGATCTCAGGTCCACGGCGTAGCGGACTATCTCGGCCTGCGGGACTTCCGCTTCAATCACCGTCTTCCCGTTCTGAGGCTCCATCCCCAGCACCCGGCCCCGTTTCGTGTTCAGGTCGCCTATAACGTCTCCTGTGTAAGTGTCAGGGACGGTGATCTTCACGTGCATCACCGGTTCCAGGAGGGCGGGGTTGCCCTGGGTCGCTCCTTTTCTGAAGGCCTGTGCCCCGGCTATCTTAAAGGACATGTCGGATGAGTCCACGGGATGGGAGCTGCCGTCGTACAGGGTCACCTTCACGTCGACCATTGGGAAGTCGGTGAGCACGCCACCCTGCGCCGCTTCCATAACGCCCTTCTCAACTGCCGGTATGTAGTTCTTCGGCACGTTGCCCCCGACTACCTTCTGCGCAAACTCTATCCCGGATCCCGGCGGCATGGGCTCCAACTGTATCTTCACGTGCCCGTACTGCCCGTGCCCACCGGTCTGCTTCTTGTGCTTGTACTCGGACTTGATGGGTATGGTGATGGTTTCCTTGTAAGGTATCCGGGGTATCTCGGTGACCACCTCTACCGAGAACTTCCGGTCCAGTTTCTGCAGAGTCGTGTCGATATGGGCCTCGCCCATTCCCCACAGCAGCATCTGTCCAGTGTCGGGATCGATTCCGAGTTTCAGAGTCGGGTCTTCTTCCACCAGGCGGGCGAGGGAGGAGCCCAGCTTGTCGATGTCCGACTTGGACTTGGCCATCACAGCAACGGACAGAGGGGAGGACGGGAAATCGATTCCGCCGAGGTCTAGGGGCCTGTCTCGGTTGCACAACGTGTCGCCACTGCTCGTAGCCGACAGCTTGGCCACTGAGCCGATGTCCCCTGTCACTACCTCGGTCACGTTCTCTTGGGACTTTCCCCTGGCCATGAAGAGCTGGCTGAGCTTCTCGCCGGAGTTCTTGCCCGAGTTCCAGACCTGGGAGTCGCTGTGAAGGGTGTCGGAGTACACCCGGAAATAGGACAGTTTGCCTACGAATGGGTCGGCGGAGGTCTTGAAAACGAAGGCGGCCATCGGGCTGTTACCGTCGCCGTTGAGGGTGATCGTTTCCTCGGACACCAGGTCCTTAGCGGTCACACCTCCCTTTTCGATGGGGGAGGGCATGTAGGCGCTGATGTTGTCCATAATCGCCTTCACACAGGTGTTGGACTGGGCCGCAGCCACCATAACCGGGACTATGGCCCCTGACTTCACGCCTTCAGCGAGGCCTTGCACCAGCTCCTCTTCCGTTAGCTCCTCTCCCTCCAGGTACTTCATGGTTAGGTCGTCATCGCACTCGGCTACGGCCTCCGCCATCGCGTCCCGGAGGACTCCGGTCTGTTCGGCCAGGTCGGCGGGGATTTCTATGTCCTGGTCGTCGGGCCCCTTGGCCTTCATGGTTATGAGGTCGATCACGCCTTTGAAATCGGACTCTGCACCGATGGGAAGCTGGATGGCCACACACTTCCGGCCAAACTCATCCTTGATCCGTTCCAGCACGGCTGCAAAGTCTGCGTTTTCCCGGTCCATCTTGTTGAGCAGTATCATCGCCGGCAGTTCGCGGGCGGAGATTTCCCCCCACATAAGCTCGGTTCCGACCTCTATGCCGGAGGCTGCGCAGACCACCAGCAGAGCGGAGTCGGCTACCTTCAGGGCGGCTACCACCTCCCCGAAGAAGTCAGCATAGCCCGGCGTGTCTATCATGTTGACCTTCGTGTCGTTCCATTCATAGGGAAGGAGGGTCAGCTGGATGCTTCCTCCCCGGTTCACCTCCTCCGGCTCGTAGTCGGAGGTGGTGTTCCCGTCTTCAACCCTGCCCAAACGGGTAGTGTGCCCAGCGTTGAAGAGTATGGCCTCGGACAGTGATGTCTTGCCTGCCTTGCTGTGGGAAAGGAGCGCCACGTTTCTGATTGACTCGGACTTGTAGCTCTGCATAACTGCTCAGACCTCCCCCTGATCTGTAAAACAAGGTCATTGTATGGAAAAGTACGGCACCCCTGCAACACTGGGCCCGTTAGTCGGGAAGACGGGCATGGGGATGCTATCCTGAAAAGGGGCTGAATACACCCGGCCCGGACAAACTCATGCTTGCCAAGTTAGGACGACTGACGAAGTTGATATGGTTAAACAGGCGGGCCCGGTTGGGGGTGCTCCTCTTAGTCTTATTCGCGCTTGTATTGCTGCTCTCTTCCTCTCCCCAAACCAGGGACCGAGTCGGAAGCGCAATCCAGGGCCATGACCACGACGTTGTTGCCTGGGAGCTTAGGAATTTCTTCGACAAGTGGCTCTCCAAGGCTTCCTCGCTCTTCGATGAGGGATTGTCCGAAGAGGACGCCATCGCCGAGGTCCGGGAATACGCCCGACTGACGGGTGAAGTAAATCGCATAGACGGAGAAATAACACGGGCCGTAGCCCTCGGCGGACCCGTGTCAGATCTGGAGAGCGAGCGGGCAGAGATGGACTGGCAGAGACTGGAAATCCAGACCCGCGTCGAAGAGGTTATAGAACGACAGGTAAGCGGCATCCTGGCCGAGGAAGGCATGTCCTGGCGCATAGGCTTCCTGGATGCGGACGGCTACCTGTTCCCGCCTGTCGACTTCAAGTACGAAAACTCTCCTCCCGTACTGGTCATCTCACCGAGGGACAGGATTGAGCTTGAGTCGACCCGCCTTCTGACCCCCGGTTTAGGCCTCGGGACACGAGAGGATATCGAGAATGAGGTAGAGGGGTTGGAACGCGAATACTCCGCCCTGGTCGTCGACACCGGGGGAGTGGCAACCTTCCCCGCCGTGGTCGGCGCATCTGCCAACGTGCAATACACCCTGCGCACCGTCTCCCACGAATGGTTCCATCACTACCTCGTCTTCTATCCCCTGGGTCGTAACTACTGGTCCTCCGGTGAGATGGTCACGATCAACGAGACCGTCGCCAACATTGCGGGAGACGAGGTCGGGAATGCCGCCTACGGGAGACATTACATGGAGGACACCCCACAACCTCCACCCCCCACCCCCGAGCCAGGGGACTCTCCCACCCCCCCACCCGAACCCCCAGCCTTCAGCTTCAACCGCGAAATGCGAGAGACACGGCTGGAGGCCGACCGTCTGCTGGCCGAGGGGGAAATAGAGGAAGCGGAATCCTACATGGAGACTCGGCGGCTGGTCTTCGCCGACAATGGCTACTTTCTCCGCAAGCTGAACCAGGCGTATTTCGCCTTCCACGGCTCCTACGCCGACCGTCCGACTGCCGTGAGTCCCATCGGTGAACAAGTGCGGCAAGTGCGGGAACAAAGCGCCACGCTTAAGGAGTTCATCGAAACTATGTCTCGGGTCTCCAGCTATGATGACCTTCTGCGTCTGGTGGATGGCCGATAGGGCGCCGGGTTACATACGCGGGGCAAAGTCCGGCTGACCATAGTAAACTTTTTGTAACCGCATTCGGCTGAGGAGCACGAAGCTCTTCAAAGGAGGACGATTTGGCCGGTCCACTAAATGGTGTGAAAGTTCTAGACCTTACCAGGGTGCTTGCCGGGCCCTATGCAACAATGGTCATGTCCGATCTCGGGGCTGAGGTGATTAAGGTGGAGCGCCCCGAGGGAGGCGATATGGCCCGGGGCACGGGGCCCTTCGTAGACGGCCAAAGCTCCTATTTCATGAGCATCAACCGAGGCAAGAAGAGCGTCATCCTGGACCTCAAGGACGAAGGGGACAAACAGACATTTCTAGAATTGGTCGACCACTTCGACGTGCTCGTAGAGAACTTTGTCCCCGGCGTGATGAAACGCCTCGGCCTCGACTACGAAGTTTTGAGCAAGCGGCATCCGAGGCTGATTTATGCGGCAGTCTCGGGGTTCGGGCAGTGGGGGCCCTACACAAAACGCCCAGCACTAGACATAATAGTTCAAGCGATGGGTGGGATAATGAGTATCACCGGCGAGCCCGGACGCCCGCCGGTCAGGCCCGGCTCCTCCCTGGGCGACATCACCGCAGGCCTCTTCACCACCATTGGAATCCTGTCTGCCCTCCACGAACGAGACCGGAGCGGCGTCGGCCAGATGATCGACGTGGCCATGCTTGACTGCCAGATGGCCGTGTTGGAAAACGCCTTCGCCCGCTATTTCACTACGGGCGAGGTGCCTACGCCCCTTGGCACCCGGCACCCGGTCACGACCCCCTTCCAGGTGTACGCGACCAGCGACGGATATGTCGCTCTCGCTTTTGTCGGCGGGGCCAAGGACCAGTGGCCAATATTCTGTGCCCTCATCGACCGGGTGGACCTCATCGACGATGAGAGATTTACCACCAGCTGGAACCGCACGCTCAACTACGATGTCCTGAACCCGATTATCGAAGAGGGGATGGGCAAGAAACCGACCGCCCAGTGGTTAGAAGAGCTCACCGAGGCCCAAATCCCCTGCGGCCCCGTTAACAACATCGCCGACGTTGTCGCCGACGAGCATACAAAGGCACGCGGCATGATTATCGACGTGCCCCACCCGGAGTCGGGAACGGTAAAGATGGTAAACAACCCCATCAGATTTTCCCGCACCCAAGCCGAGGTCACGGGAGCCGCACCCCTTCACGGAGGGGATACGGAAGAGGTGCTTGGCAAGTTTCTCGGGTCGGGTGTGCCAAAAGTCGATTGACACCCAAAAATTGGGTAAGCTAGAATGGACTCATAGCCCCCGTTGCGAAGAGCCATACCATGCTTGAAGTCACCATAGAAAGCATCCGTGTCAGCCTGATGAACTATCAGCGGGTGGTCATCCTTAAGGAGAAGGACGCAGACCGTTACCTTCCCATATGGATCGGCCCTGCCGAGGCAGACGCCATTGCCGTCAAACTTCAGGACGTGTCCGTGCCCCGGCCTTTGACGCACGACCTGTTGCAGTCGGTCATCGGGGACTTGGGCGCGGCGGTCAATTCCATAATCGTCTCCGACCTAAACAACGAGACATTCTTCGCCAAGATCATGATCGAAAGCAACGGCAAGACGGTGGAAGTCGACTCCCGCCCCAGCGACGCCCTCGCCCTCGCAGTCCGGGTCAAAGCCCCTATCTTCGTGGAGGAGATCGTTCTGGAGAAGGCCGGGGTCATCCTGGACAAGGAGACGGGCAAACCCATCATCGCCGCCGACGCTGCGGACATAAAACCCGTCGATGAGGCAGAGCTGAAACGGCTCTCGGCGTTCCGGGACTTCGTGGACAGCCTGGATCTGGAAGATTTCGGCAAGAAGAAGTCAGCAGAGACCGAATAGGCACTACTCTCCCCCCTGACCTCTCCCCGGTTTGTGTAACACCCAGGGCAACTATGCCAATTGCCCTTTTTGACCAGCCTGCGGAGATTGCGGAATACTTGCCTCGCGAACCGGTTTCTCTATTGTCCGAGCCGGGAGGCCTAAGGTGACCACAAGTAAAAAACGCTATCGCCTGCTTTGTTCCCTATATTCTCCAATGGAATCAACGGAACCGGACAAGTACATGGCGGAGGTAGTTTCTTTCCCCAACTGTGTCGCATGGGGGGATACTCCTGAAGAGACTATCGCCATATTGGAAAGCGTTGTGGCGGCCACCATTATGACCTATCAGGAACGAGGGTATGATTTGCCCCCTGGTGTGACGCCCTTGGAGACCGATGCCGCCCGTTCTTCCCAGCCGAGTGTGCTCGAGATCTCCGTTTGACCCATAGGGAGTTAACTCGCAAACTCCGACGGCTGGGTTGCGTGTTTGTTCGTCAAGGACGGGGGAGCCACATCGCCCATACCACGCCACGGCAATCGCGATTTGAAACCGGGAACGCTTCTCAGGATCATCCGCAACTTGGGAGTACCCAAACGAGACCTTGACAGCGCATGAGCCTCACCCCCTCATCCCCCCTCCCTGTGACCCTATTTTCGGTGTTATCCCCGTGCCCCGACACTGGAATCCAGTAGCGTTGTCGTCACTCACGTGGTCCAAATCAAAGACAAGTTTTAGGACGACTCCCCCCAAACCTATTCGTTTTCCAAACTTGGTCTCACCCGGCCTTGCCTCTCCAATTTTCATTGTGATATAATGCACGACCGGAGCGGGAGGGGGTTTTGGACAGAAGGCAGTGGCTGGATATTCTGCGGCTTTTGGGCCTGGGTTGGTATGTAGTCACGGCCATCGGGATAGGTGTGGCAGGCGGTCTTTTAATAGATCATTGGGCTGACACCGCCCCGGTCTTAACCCTCGTAGGATTGGCTCTGGGCATACTGGCGGCCTTTTGGGGTATGTTCCGGATGGTGTCCCCCCTGCTGAAGAGAAATACCGACCGCAAGGAAGACCGTTAGTGGGATTAATTCGCCGACCTAAGTTCCTTCTGACCCTTGTCCTGGTCATCCTATCTCTTATTATCAGTCACACCATCCTCCGCTTCCCCTTCCCCGCCATCCAGATTAAACCCGAGAACCTTGGCAAAGAGCTCATCCCCCTCGGCCCTCTCGGCGACTTCAACCTCACCAACACCATCCTCTCTTCTTGGGTCGGTCTCGCCGTCATCTTCATTCTCGCCTACTTCGCGACCCGGAAGCTGGGTATGGTGCCCCGGGGCCTGCAGAACCTTGTCGAGGCCGTGCTATCCTGGCTGCTAGGACTGGTGGAGTCGATAGCCGGAGCAAAAAACGGTCGGCGCTTCTATCCCCTTGTCGTCACCATCTTCATCTTCATAATTATCAATAACTGGATCAGCCTGGTTCCGGGCTTCGGCACCGTCGGGCGAATGGAGGCGGCGGAGGAAGTGGTCCACCACATCATCGAGGAGAAAGCCGAAGAGGCCGAACCTCACCTCACCCTCACCGAGGCGGAGCACGAACTCGAAGTCTTCCTGGACTGGGGCGAGTCCGAGAGGTCCGCGGCCCCCAACGACCACGTCGGCAAGCAGATCTACTCTGAGTTGGAAGGTAAAGACCTCCATGTCTGGGACGAGGTCGGCCCCTTTCGGGTAATGCCCTTCGCCCTCTTCGAACAGAGCATGTCCGCGGCGGAATACGCCGACGATCACATCCACTTCGAGGACGGCCATATCGAGTATGGCCAGCCTGAGGGCCAAAACGTGGGTCTGCTGATACCGTTGTTCAGGAACGCCAACACGGGACTGAACACAACCCTGGCCATCGCCTTAATAGCTATGTTTTTCATTGAATTCTGGGGTATCAGGTCTCTCGGTTTCTTAGGTTACGGCAGCAAGTTCATTAATTTAGGTGGATTCAGACGCGGGATCAGCACGGGGTTCTTAGACCTGTTGGTTGGAATGCTGGAGGGCGTCAGCGAGATCGCCAGACTGATCAGCTTCACCTTCCGGCTTTTTGGCAACATGTTCGCCGGGGAAATCCTGATTTTCGTAATGATGTTCTTGATCCCGCTGGCGCTGGTAGTGCCTTTCTACGGGTTGGAGCTGTTTGTGGGGTTCATCCAAGCCATCATCTTCGCCGTGCTCACCTTGATGTTTGCTGTCATAGCAGTCACGGCTCACGGCCATGACGAGCACTCCGAGGCGGAGGCAGAAATACCGGCCCAAGTGGAAGGAACTGGCCCGGAAGAGTTGAGCGGAAGCGCTCGATAGCGGAGAATCTCAAGGAAAGGTTCTTCTGTACTGACAACGGCTTCTGACGACTCACACGGTAAAAGATCGGTAGTCAAAAACCAGGAAAAGAGCAGGAGGAAACCAGATGATTGAATTGCTCGGTCTTATACTAGCCGAAATAGGGGACGAAGGGCTCGGCTCCATCGGCACGGGTCTGGCCATGGGGCTCGGCGCCCTGGGCCCGGGCCTCGGAATCGGTATCCTAGTCGGTAAGGCGACAGAGGCGCTAGGACGCAATCCCGAGGCCGAAACTTCCATACGCGCCAACATGATCTTGGGCATAGCCTTTGCCGAGGCAGTGGCAATTTATGCGTTGGTCGTGGCCGTCATTATCAAGTTCGTATAAGCGGCGGACACGTACTAACTTCCGAAAGGAGAGGCCATTGGGAGAGCTGGGAATCAACCTGCCGGGGCTTCTGGTGCAGATCATTAATGTCGCCCTGGTGCTGATAATCCTGCGCCTGGTCCTCTATAAACCCATACTTAGGCTGCTGGAAAACCGATCCTCTAGGATCAAGGAAAGCTTGGAGGCTGCTGAAGCCGCCAAGGCCCAGTCCGCCCGCAGCGAAGAAGAGGTCCGAAAGACCTTGGGTGAGGCCCGACAAGAAGGTCAGCGCCTTATAGGCCAGGCGTCCGAAATGGGCGAGCGTCTGAAACTGGATGCTCGCGAGGACGCCAAGAAGGAAGGCGAGGCCATGATCCTGCGGGCCAGAAGCGAGATCGCTCGTGAGCGTGACGATGCCGTCGAAAAAGTTCGCAGCGAATTCGCGGGGCTCGCCATTTCGGCGGCGGAGAAGGTCATCAACTCCGAGTTGGACGAAGATCGCCACCGCAAGCTGATCGACGACGTTCTGGAGGAAAGCGTTTCCTCCCGAAAGGACGGGAGCTAGCACATGGCTGCAGGCTCTTCGGCACGAAGGCATGCCCAGGCTGTCTTCCAGATTGCCCGGGACCAGGACCGTCTGGGCAAGTGGCAGGAGGACCTGGCCGAGCTAGCTTCCGCTTTTGGTGACCCGGACCTCCGCAAGGTGCTGGAAAGCCCGAAAGTCAGGCCCGACCAGAAGCAGGAGTTGGCCGCTCAACGGTTGGCGGGGCTTGATACCCTCGCCCGGAACCTGACCAGCCTTCTGGTATCCAAGGGCCGGGTCGCACTGGCGGAAGGCATCGCCGCGGAGTATCGGGAACTTGTGGACGACTATCGGGGAGTCGGGAATGCGGAGGTTACCACCGCCGTTGCCCTGGACGCCGAGGCAGAAAAACGGATAGCAGACCAGATGACGGAAGCTACCGGAAGGCAGATAAAGCTGACGTCGCGGGTGGACCCGGATATCGTGGGCGGTATCGTCATCAAGATCGGGGACAGCCTGATAGACGGCAGCACCAGGACTAAGCTCTCGGCAATGCGAAGCGCCCTTGCCGAGCGGCGAGTGTAGAGGTCGGGAGCGGACGCGCAAGAACTAAAATAAAATGAAACTGGCTAGAGGTGAGGAGCGATGGTCGGGTCGCAGGACATAACGTCCATAATCAAACGACAGATAGAAGAGTTCGGAGCCCAGGTCACTATGACCGGCGTCGGCACCGTGGTAGAGGTTGGCGACGGGATCGCCAGGATCCATGGACTGTCCGGCGTCCAGGCCAACGAGCTCATCACATTCCCCAGCGGGGTGTCGGGCATGGCCCTGAACCTCGAAGAGGAGAGTGTCGGCGCCATTATTCTTGGCGCTTACAACGATATTAAAGAGGGCGACGAGGTCCGGTCCACGGGCCGGATCGCCGAGGTCCCTGTCGGGGATGCCCTAATAGGCCGCGTGGTCAATCCCCTGGGTGAACCGGTCGATGGCCGGGGCCCGATCAGCACCGACAAGACCAGGCCTGTAGAGCGGGTCGCCCCCAACGTGGTGCTCAGGAAATCGGTCGACACCCCTGTACAGACGGGAATCAAGGCCATCGACTCCATGATTCCCATCGGCCGCGGCCAGCGTGAGCTGATCATCGGTGACCGGTCCACTGGCAAGTCCGCCATTGCCATTGACACCATAATCAATCAGAAGGACGGCAACCTGATCTGCATCTACGTCGCCATCGGTCAGAAAGCGGCCAAGGTTGCCCAGACTGTCGCCACTCTCGAGCTGCACGGAGCCTTGGAGCACACCGTTGTCGTCACTGCAAACGCCGCCGACCCCGCTGCCCTCCAGTATCTTGCACCCTACGCCGGGTGTGCCATCGGCGAAGAGTTCATGGAGAGTGGCAGAGACGCCCTGATCATTTACGACGACTTGTCCAAACACGCCTGGGCCTACCGGCAGATATCCCTCCTCCTTCGCCGGCCCCCGGGTCGTGAGGCATACCCCGGAGATGTCTTCTACCTACACAGCCGGCTCCTCGAAAGAGCAGCCAAGTTGGAAGATGCTGAGGGAGGCGGGTCCCTGACGGCACTCCCCATTATTGAAACCCAGGCCGGTGACGTATCCGCCTACATTCCCACCAACGTCATCTCCATCACCGACGGCCAGATTTACCTTGAAACCGACCTATTCAACTCCGGACAGAGACCGGCGATGAACGTGGGACTCTCGGTGTCCCGTGTAGGTGGGTCGGCCCAGAGTCGGGCGATGAAAAAGGTCGCGGGTAGGCTGCGGCTCGACCTTGCCCAGTTCAGAGAATTGGCCGCCTTCGCCCAGTTCGGCACCGCCGACCTGGACGCTGCCACCCGACGCCAGCTCGAGCGGGGCCAGCGCATCACCGAAATCCTCAAGCAGGCCCAGTACGTGCCAGTGTCCCTGGAGCAGCAGGTGAGCATAATCTATGCTGCCATCAACGGCTTCATGGACGAGGTGCCCGTGGCCAGCGTCGCCGAGTTCGAGACCGGATTCCACAGGTTCATGCAGACCAACCACCCCGAAGTAGTGGAGAAGATCGCCGAAACCAAAGACCTGGGGGACGACGCAGTTGAAGGCCTCAGGAAGGCCATAGATGAGTACAAGCAGACTGTAGCGGTCTAGTCCGGCACGAGAAGCAGCTTTGCCAAGCACCAGGGAAATCCGAAGAAGAATCAGCAGTGTCGAAAACACTGCCAAGATAACCAAGGCTATGGAGATGGTAGCGGCTTCCAAGATGAAGCGCGCTCAGGACCGGGTCCTCGCTGCCAGGCCCTACGCCGAGAAGATGGCCGAAATCCTCAGCCATCTCGCCTCTCAGCCCTCCGAGGACGACGTGGTCCAACCCCTGCTCCAGAAGCGGGAGGGAGACCGGATTTCGGTAGTCCACATAACCCCCGACAGGGGACTCTGCGGTGGCCTGAATGCCAACGTGAATAGGTCCACCAGCAGCTTCATCCTTGGCTCCAACGGCGCTTCCGTGTCCATGGTAACCGTCGGAAAGAAAGGCCGCGACTTCATGGGCCGCTTCGGACGGGATATAAAGGCCGTATTCTCGGACTTGGGGGACAGGCCGGGTGTCTTGGACATCCTGCCCATCGCCCGGATTATCATCGATGAGTACTCGGACGCGAGAGTGGATAAGGTCTATCTGGCGTACAGCCGGTTTGTTACCACAACCAACCAGACCCCCGTTATGAGACAGATCCTCCCGGTGGAACCCGCCAAGATAGAGGGAATGAAGCAGGCGGGCTATATTTACGAACCCGACAGCGCCACCGCCCTCAGCGAGCTCCTGCCTCGCTTCGTGGAGATGCAGGTCTACCACGCCGTGCTTGAGTCCATAGCCAGTGAGCAGTCGGCCCGCATGGTGGCGATGCGCAGTGCAACGGACAACGCGGACGATATGATTCAGGACCTGACCCTGATATATAACAAGGTCCGACAGGAGATGATCACCAACGAGCTTCTGGACATAACCGGCGGCGTCGTGGCCCTGGGAGGATAACCCCAGCGACCCCTTATGAGCGTTCAGCGTTGGCTAAAAGAAATAACAGGCTATCTGGCCGACAATCAGACCCAGGCCTTCGATCCCCGCTCCTTGGCCACGAGGGTCAGGGGTCGGAAGACCGGGGGATTGATGGACCTGAAGGACATCGACTTTCAAAAAGCGTTGCAATCGTTGGAATCCTCGGGTTCGGTGATTACCAGAATATTTGACGGCAAGAAGCACTACTCCCACAGGTCCTCATCGAAATGATAATGAGTGGAGATGGCAATGGCTAAAGGCAAAATCGTACAGGTTATCGGCACAGTAGTAGACGTGGAGTTCCCTCCCGACTCACTGCCTGCGCTCTATAACGCCCTCGAAGTGCCGATAGACGGGACGAGCTTGACGCTGGAGGTGCAGCAGCACATCGGCAACAACTGGGTCCGCTGCCTCGCCTTTGCCCCGACCGACGGCCTCGCCCGCGGCGTGGATGCCGAGGACACCGGGCACCCCATCTCCGTTCCCGTAGGCAGGGGAACCCTGGGTCGGCTGTTTGACGTAACGGGCACTCCCCTGGACAACCTGGGAGATGTCCCCTCCGAGGAGATGTGGCCCATTCACCGTACGCCTCCCTCATTCGAGGAGCAGGTGAGTGAGACGCAGATGCTGGAGACCGGCCTCAAGGTCATCGATCTGACGACTCCTTTCACCAGGGGAGGAAAAATCGGAGCCTATGGCGGCGCGGGCGTCGGTAAGACGGTCATCATTCAGGAACTCATACGTAACATCGCGACCGAGCACGGCGGGTTCTCCGTCTTCGCAGGTGTCGGGGAGCGCTCCCGTGAGGGTAATGACCTCTGGCACGAGATGCAGGAGTCCGGCGTTATCGACAAGACCGTTATGGTCTTCGGTCAGATGAACGAGCCCCCCGGAGTCCGCCTCCGGATCGCCCTAACCGGCCTCACGATGGCCGAGTACTTCCGGGACCGGGAGCGGCAGGATGTCCTTCTCTTCATCGACAACATCTACCGGTACATCCTGGCCGGTATGGAAGTCTCGGCCCTGCTGGGCCGCATGCCCTCGGCTGTGGGATACCAGCCGACCCTTTCCACGGAGATGGGTGACCTCGAGGAGAGGATAACGACCACCAAGTCGGGCTCCATCACCTCCTTCCAGGCGATCTACGTCCCCGCCGACGACTACACTGACCCCGGTGTTGCCACGACATTCGGCCACCTGGACGCCGTTATCGCCCTCGAACGCTCCATCGCCGAGCAGGGCCTGTACCCGGCCGTCGACCCTCTGACTTCCTACTCCAGAATTCTGGACCCGCAGGTTGTCGGAGAGGAGCACTACAATGTTGCACAGGGAGTTCAAGGTGTGCTGCAAAGGTACAAGGAACTTCAGGACATCATAGCCATCTTGGGTGTAGAAGAGCTGAGTGAGGACGACAGGCAGGCCGTGACCAGGGCCCGAAAGATCCAACGCTTCCTCTCTCAGCCCATGTTCGTCGCCGAAGCCTTTACCGGCACCCCTGGCCGCTTCGTGCCAATCAAGGAGACTGTGCGGGGATTCAAAGAGATACTGGAAGGTAAGCACGACGCCCTGCCCGAGCAGGCCTTCTACATGGTCGGCAACATCGACGAGGCCGTTGAGAAGGCCGCCAGCATGGCAGCCGAGGGCTAGAAGGCGAGAACCTAAATGGCGCCTCTTCAATTCGAAATACTCACCGCCGAGCGTCGGGTCTACTCCGACGAAGTAGATATGGTGGTAGCACCCGGCCAGCTGGGTGAGCTGGGCATACTGCCCAACCACGCACCCCTGTTGACCCCTCTTCAGCCCGGCGAACTGCGTATCAAAAAGGGAAGCGAGGAGGTAGCCATAGCCGTCACTGGCGGTTTCCTGGAGATGTTCCAGAACAAGCTCACCGTCTTGGCCGACGCCGCAGAAAGGGCCGATGAGATCGACGTGGAGCGTGCGGAACGAGCGTTGGCTCGTGCCCAGGAGCAGGTAAAGACCGGGGCATCGGATGCAGACTTGGCTGTCGCCCTTGCCGCGATCAGGCGGTCGCAGCTCAGGGTGAAGGTAGCAGAGCGCCGTCGCAGACGGGGTGGTGGCGGAGCGCCGTCTTCCCAGGCATAGCCGGAATCCCGTCTGCCTCAAGACCTACAGGCTCGGCTATTCAGGTTGCCCTTCGGGCGTCTTAAGGTGGAAAGTCAAAGTCTGTAGGGACAACACCGGATCGATGTTTCGGACCCACACACCCTCCGGCACCTGCGGCGAAATCGGCGCGTAGTTCAGGATTCCCTTGATCCCACTCTCGACCAGTAGCTCCACCACGCTCTGAGCGTGTTCCTCTGGGACGGCCACGATGC
Source organism: Dehalococcoidia bacterium (assembly GCA_965220005.1). GTDB lineage: Bacteria > Chloroflexota > Dehalococcoidia > Plut-88900 > Plut-88900 > Plut-88900. The sequence goes on along the minus strand of OZ244800.1, from coordinate 2,960,618 downwards.
CGATGTGAACCCCCAGGTCCCGGATCACGGGCCCCAGGTCACCCATATCCCTCACGCCAATGCCGTCCAGTTCAGTCCCCACGACGTTGGGAGAAGCGTCGAATATTGCCACGACCTGGAAGCCCTCCCTGGCAAAACCGGGGTAGCTGATTATCGCCCGGCCCAGCCTTCCCAACCCGACCAATGCCGCCTTCCATTCCTGGTCCAGGCCCATGATAGTCCTCAGCTCCTGGAGCAGGTAGCCGACGTTGTACCCCCGGCCCTGCTTCCCGAACCGTCCGAAATAGCTCAGGTCTTTGCGGATCTGGGCCGGCGTTATCTGCAGCTTGTCCCCGAGAGCGTGAGAACTGACAACCTCGATGCCGGAATCGTGGAGTTGGGTTAGAGCCCTGACGTAAAGCGGCAACCGCAGCACCACTACATCCGGTATAGCGCCATCCATGGTGGAGCAGCCTAGTCCTCTCTTACACCACAATACTAGGACCGGCTACGCAATAGGTCGCGCAGACCGGGTACTGCGGCGATTGTGAAAAAAATCATACCTCGCGGCGACCCAATTTTAGAACGACCCTTTATGGGCGTCAAGAGAGCCGGTTTTCCCCATGCTAGACCTGTTGAAATATTGGTGCTAGCAGGGGCGGGTTGCTCGTGATGGGCTTGGCGAGATAAAGCTGAGAGCTGGGGGGCGGTAGCCACCCAATTCTGGTCAGTCGAAGTACGAACGGACAGGCCGGGGATCAGGCCCCGCGCACCTCGGCGGCCAGCTTGGAAAATGCCGCCGGGTCCCGAAGCGCTATGTCCGCCAGGGTCTTGCGGTCGAGCTGGATGTCCCGCTCCTTCAGCATGTGCATGAAAGCGCTATAGGAGAGTCCCTCACTCCGGGCTGCGGCATTGATCCGAGCAATCCACAGTCGCCTGAAGTCCCGCTTCTTCTCCCTGCGGTGCCTGTAGGCGTAGCTCAGTGCATGCAGCATCGCCTCGTTGGCCCTGCGGAACAACGTGCTACTGGTGGCCCTCTGCCCACGAGTGAGCTTAAGGATTTTCTTGTGTCTTCGTCGGGTTGTGGGACCGCCTTTTACCCGTGGCAATATAGCTCTCCGAAATTGGTTTTCATTGGCACTGGAATAGCGTCGAGGCTGGTCCTACGGCAGGCCGTAAGGCAGCATCTTGGCTATCTTGCGAACGTCGCTGGGGGAAATAGGGTGCATCTCGGAATATAGGCGCTTGACCCGTTTGGGCTTCTTTCGCCGCAGATGACTCTTCCCGCCTTTGGCGCGCAGTATTTTCCCCGTACCTGTTATGTGGAAGCGCCGTTTGGCGCCCTTATGCGTTTTCAGCTTTGGCATTTGTAGTTTGTGGGGAGGTGGCCCGAAGCACGTCCTTGCGCCCTGGTACCAGCACCATGCTCATCATTCGTCGTTCCAATATGGGTGGAGACTCGACTCGAGCGGTTTCCAAGAGCGACCTCGCAACTTTGCCAAGGAGCTGGTTCCCGATCTCCGGGTGCGTCATCTCTCTTCCCCTGAACTGCACCGAGACCTTGACCTTGTCCCCTCCCGTCAGAAATTCGCGGATCTTGTTGGTCTTGCGCTGCATGTCGCTTTCACCGATCCGGGTTCTCATGCGGACTTCCCGCAAGCTGGAAGACTTTTGAGTCTTCTTGGCTTCCCGCTCTTTTTTCGCCTGTTCGTAACGGAATTTTCCGTAATCCATCAGGCGGCAGACCGGGGGATCGGCGCTTGGGGATACCTCCACGACGTCGACACCGCTCTCGCGGGCTATCCTGATTGCCTCTGGCACGGGCATAACACCGATCTGCTCGTTGTCCAACCCGATCACCAGGATCTCGCGTGCTCGTATCCTGCCGTTGGTTTTATATTCTCGGACTATGTGTATTCCCTCTCATTAGCTCTTACGTCGTACCCGAAAGTGGCGGGAATATAACACAAGGCTATAGGGGCGTCAATTTCCTCCGGCGCCCCACAGCCATATATCAATACCGTGTCCATATGTTACCACTAGTTGCTCAAAAAGACTTCAGATTTCACTTCCTATGCTACCATCACCCCTGTGAAAGCCCGAGATATCCATCCCTGGGACCTCTCTCCCTCCGAGGCCGCAGCCGTCCAACTCCGCCTCGCCTCCAAAGTCGAAGCTTCCACAACTGATCTTCAACCCCGATTTGTTGCAGGACTGGATATCTCAGGGGTAGGCACGGATGGTCGGGCCACGGCGGCTGTAGTGGTGTTGAGCTATCCGACTCTGGAGACGGTAGAGTGCCGGATCGCGAGGACGGAGGTTGCCTTCCCCTACGTGCCGGGTCTGCTATCCTTCCGGGAGATACCCGTCTTGATCCCCGTCCTGGAGAGTATTACCCTTCGCCCCGACGTACTGCTGGTGGATGGCCAGGGCATCGCCCACCCGAGGCGGTTTGGCATTTCCTGCCACCTGGGCCTCCTCTTCGACATACCCACCATAGGATGCGCAAAGTCCAGGCTGACCGGCAAGTTCGAGGAACCCGCCCGGGCCAAGGGGGCCCGCGCCGAGCTTAGGGATAGAGAGGAAGTTATTGGCGCGGCGCTCAGGACCCGAGACGGGACTAAGCCCATATTCGTATCCATAGGACACAAGGTTGACCTTGAGTCTGCCGTGCGCATCGTCCTGAGGTGCGTCGGCAAATACCGTATTCCTGAGCCAACCAGACGAGCCCACCTGGCTGCGGCAGGTAGGATAGCGCCGTTCGGACCTGCAAATCAGTGATAAAATTAGGGTGCAATAAATTTCCCTCTCCCTTCGGGTAGAGGGCCCTCGGAAGAGAACGAAATGGAAGAACTAAAACAAGAGGTAGAACAGCTCCGAGCCAGGACCGCATACCTTCTGGACCGTCTTTGACATCGAGGGCAAAAAACTGGAAGTAGAGCGACTGGAGAAAGAGGCGTCCAAACCCGACTTGTGGAATGACTCCAGATCCGCCCAGTCCACAATGCGCCGCCTCTCCGGGCTCAATGAAGAGATCACCCTTTGGAGTGGTCTTGAGAGCAGTGTAGACAACCTCGCCGGGCTCATAGACCTTTCCGTCGAGACAGGGGACCTTTCCCTCGAATCCCAGATCATCCAGGAGATATCTGAGTTCCACTCCCGCCTCAAGCGCCTTGAATTCAACCTCGCCCTTAACGGAAAGTACGACCGCGATGCCGCCTTGGTCGCTATCCACTCCGGGGCCGGTGGCACTGAGTCCCAGGACTGGGCGGAGACCCTCATGCGTATGTATCTCCGTTGGGGTGACGCGAAAGGCCGTCCGACTCGCATCCTGGACCTCTCTCCCGGAGAAGAGGCCGGCATCAAGAGTGTGACGCTGGAGATCGACGGCGCCTGGGCCTACGGCTACCTGAAGTCAGAAAGGGGCGTCCACCGCCTCGTCAGGCTCTCTCCCTTCGATGCCGACCACCTGCGTCACACATCCTTCGCCCTGGTTGAAGTCCTGCCCCAGCCGGAGGACGACATCGACATAACCATAGATCCGGACGACATTAAGACCGACTTCTTCAAGGCCAGCGGCGCCGGTGGTCAGCACGTCCAGAAAAACCTGACGGCTGTCAGGATTACCCACCTGCCCTCGGGTATAGTGGTTACCTGCCAGAACGAACGCTCCCAGCTCCAGAATCGGGAAGCCGCCATGAAAGTGCTCCGCTCCCGGCTGCTGGAGATAGAGTTGAACAAGAAAGCGGAGGAGCAGGCGAGGCTTAAGGGTGAGCACGTCGACACGGGATGGGGAAACCAGATCCGTTCCTACGTTCTGCACCCCTACAAGATGGTGAAGGACCATCGCTCGGGTTTCGAATCTACCAACCCGGATGCCGTTCTTGAGGGAGACCTTGACCCGCTGCTGGATGCCTATCTCATTGCGATGATCGGGTCGGGCACTGCAAGCTAGGAGTCCTGGGCCGCCTCTTCCGTGGCCTTCTTTACCCGCCAGAGCCGCTGCGCCGCTGTCACGTACGAAAAGAAGGTTAGTATCACGAGCACGGCGGGAACCTGGTTTATCAACAGCCCCAGGCCCAATAGCACCACCCGCTCACCACGCGACAGCAGACCGACGTTGCAGTCGATCCCCTCACCCTCGGCGCGGGCCTTTATGTAGCTGACCAGCACCGAGCCGAACATAGCCGCGAACACCAGCAGAACGTAGGGTGTATTCCCGAGGCCGCTGTACAAGGCTAGGAGGCCGAACAGGACGGCTGCCTCGCCCAGCCTGTCGAAGGTGGAATCCAGTACTGCCCCGAACTTGGACTGCTTACCCGTCAACCTCGCCATCGCGCCGTCGACCAAGTCCAGGGCCCCGGCGGCCAGGACCAGGGCCCCGGCTTCCGGGAGCCGACCCTTGGCAGCCACCGCCCCCGCGGCCACGGCGATTAACCCTCCGGCTATGGTGACTTTGTTCGGTGTAAATCCGACTCCGGACAAGACCCGCGCAGTGGGGTTCGAGAACCGTTCGGTTAGGAAGTCTTTTGCCCTGTCCCGCAGGCGGGCCGTGTCGAGGAAGCCGGAAGGGCCTTTATCATTCTTCATATCGAAGTCTCATGGGCGCGTGGCGTTGCATTATAGCAGGCAGGAATACGGACGAGGCTAGCTTGGCGTCGACAGGGCTCCATCCCTGCGCGTCACCGTGGCTTCCTGATAGACACTCATAACGCGCGTGGACACCTTGTCCCAGCTGAACTCCTGCACGTGGGCCAGGCCTCGGTCAGCCATGGCTTTTCTCAGATCATTGTCTTCGATGAGTCGGGCTAGCGCCGATGCCAACGCCGCATCGTCTTTCGGCGGCACTAGGAAGCCCTGTACTCCGTCGCTAATGACCCCGGCATAGCCGATGATGTCTGAAGCTACAACCGCCGCCCTGGAGGCCATACCCTCCAGCAGCACGATGCCGAAGCTCTCCTTGCCGGTTGCAGGTGAGCAGTAGATATCGGCGGTCCGGTAATAGCGGGGCAGCTCATCATGGGACACGTTTCCGATCACCTTCACGTCCTTGTCCGCCAGGCTTCGCTCGCCCATTATTCTTTCGGAATCGGAGTCCATATTCCCCGGCCCGACTATCAGCAGCCGGATCTTGGGGTAGTCCCACTTCAACTTGGAGTAGGCGTTGAGCAGGTACTTGAGCCCCTTACGCTTCTCCATCCTCCCGACGAACAGGATATTCACATATCCATCGTCGAATTGCTCTATGGGCTTTACGTCGGGGTGAAACCTCTCCAGGTCTATACCGTTGGGGATGATGGTGTAGTCCCCGGGGAAGTGTCTCGATACGAATGCCAGCGCCGCCTGGGAGACCGCTATCTTCGCGTGAAGACGACTCAGCCAGTGCTTCCGGACGTATCTGTTGAAGATCGTGTATGCCCTGTCCGCACAGGACACCCCTACGATCCTGCGGGCGCCGTGGAAGGCATGAAAAGTGGCAACGTTGACGGCCTTGGAGTTTCTCAGGATGGTGGTGGGAAGGGTCGGGCAGAGGGGTTCATGGTAATGGATCAGGTCGAAGTTCTCCCGTTCAAGGAGAGGTTTGACCTTGTTGGCGAGCCTCATGGACAGGACGATCCGGGCAGTGGTGCCGGCGGTGTGCAGGGGGATCGACCAGCCGAGCGGGATCAGCTTGTCCTTGCCAAATTGGTCGGTATCCTTGGAGCAGGGTGCAATTATCCGGACCCGGTGCCCCTCCTTCGAGAACTGCTCTGCAAGGTTAGCGACGTGGAGGTTGACTCCTCCGGGATATCCAAAGTCATATATCGATACGAATCCTATGTTCAATGTTTTGAGGGTGGGCCAGAGGGGATTGAAGCCCCGGTCCCGGGTCGGCGTCCGTTGGAATCTGATGTCCTGGCGGCTACACCATTCACAGCTCTCCGACCGTCGCCGAGGGAGGCGGTCTTCCTTGGAGCTGAGGACTCTTCATGCCAGATAGGTTCGAAGACCATCCATTGGTCGGGGTGCCGGGAAATGTACTGCTCCATGAGAGCTCCGATCCTTTCCAGCCCCGACTGAATGCTCTTGGCTTTTCCATCTTGCCGGTCGAGAATGATGGGTGGCTCGAAATACATTGAGAAACTGTTTCCACCGGTCCTTACTGTGAAGGCCGGTAGTATGGCGGCCCCGGTCCGGTACGCCATTTCAACGCCTCCGATGGGCAGCAGTGCCTTCTTGCCGAAGAAATCCCGGTATTCGCCACTGCCCTGGATCGCTCGGTCGCAGGCTATGGCCACGACTTCTCCCTGCCGTAGCTTCTTCATGGCCTGCTTGATCCCCGAGTAAGTCACCGGGAGGATGGATATGCCATTGTACCCTCTCAGGCGGTGGGTCAACTCGTATAGCTGCTTCGGCTCCTCAACCTCGGCGATGATGGTCAAATCCACGCCCCGGGCCCTCATCACCTGGATCGACATATCCATGTTTCCCATGTGGATAGAGGCCAGCACTACTCCCTTGCCCCGGGACAGTGCTTCTTCCATGTGATCCCAGCCGTTAATAGAAATGGGCTTTTCAAGAGATTGAGGGTCCAAACGCGGCATGTTGATCAAGTCAAAGATGTTTCGAGACATGTTGCGTGACACTTCCAGGGCGCAGTGGTTGACAAGGTCTTCGCTGGCATCGGGACCCAGGACGTTGCGCAAATTTTCGGAGAGGTTCTTCTTGGCGCGCTTTGAGCTCAGGAAGGACAGGTCCGCAACTATGCGGGCAATAAAATAGCCCGCTCTTCTAGGCAGGGGAGCGACGAAGGCCAGCGCGATAAGAAACGCCACATACTTCCAAAGCATTGGTCTTTCGAGTGGGGTGTCGGTAACCTTCGTCCTTGAGGATATTGGGACTGGAACTGGGTGTTGTATTCGTCCCCGGCTTCGGGGCGAACATGCCTGGCAACCGGAAATGCTGGGATTTAGCGGGGCTTGGAATTGGCCTTAGACGGGCTGGTGGGAGGGGTATACGGGTCTCTGCCGTACGGTATCGGTAGTGAAATGCTTTCCGCCTGCCCTTCGAGACCCTGACATTCGATAGATTTGCGAAGTTTACCCTGTAGGACCGCTCCGATTACTTGCGCCGGTGCCTTTCCCGCCATTGCACCGCCGCCTGTCTCGCTGTGACTTTAGCAATGGCGCCCTTTACTGTCAAGTTTAACCGCCCCGACTCCTCTCCCCTGCTCCCGATCTCAGAGCCACCGAACAAGGCGAAGCTCAGCCCTCTTCCTGCGGGGCGAAGACCCGCTTGGGGCTCCACGGGCCCCGGGGCGTGGGCGCCGAGATTACGGCGAGAAAGCGGCCGTTCAGTGAATAGGCTCGGCAGAGGATCAGCTCTCCGGGCTCTCGGTAGGCGTTCGATAGTTGTGCCGCCGCGGTGGTTATCCTGTCGTAGTCGGGGTAGGAGACTGGGATCGGCTGGCCGTTGGTTGCGGCCCTCTCTCCCTTCCGGTCCAGTATTGCTGCGGGCATGTTGGACATAGCGAAGTCCGTCGGGAAAATAAGGTCCTCCCAACGCCCGTTGTTCACGGCCTCCTCGAACTGCTCGGGTGTGACCGAGTCCTGTATATCGAAGGGCCCAGTACGCAGCCTCACGAGCTCCGTAAGATGCGCCCCCACCTCCAGGTCCTGGCCTATGTCGTGGGCCAGTGACCTGACGTACGTGCCTCGGCCGCAGTCGACGTAAATGGTTGCATGGGGCGGGTCCCAGTTTATGATCTCCAGCTTGTGTACGGCCGTCTCACGTTTGGGTCGCTCTACCGTTATCCCCTCCCGTGCCAGCTCGTAGAGACGCTTGCCCTCGTGCTTGAGGGCGCTGTACATAGGTGGTTCCTGCATGATGATGCCGCGGAACGGGCCCAGCGACTCCTCCACTATCTCCCGAGTAAGGTGGGAAGCATCCTTTTCCTCGGTCACCTTACCCTCGGCGTCATAGGTGTCCGTGGCGGCGCCAAAGGTAACGACGGCGCGGTAGGTCTTACTGGAGTCAGCTAGAAACTCGCTCACCCGGGTCGCACGGCCCAGGCAGATAGGCAGCACCCCTGAAGCCAGGGGGTCGAGGGTTCCCCCGTGGCCCACCTTCTTCTCCCCGGACAGCCTTCTGATCCGCTTCACCATGTCGAAAGATGTGCAATCGATTGGCTTGTTGAGGTTTAGTATTCCTGAAACGCTCAAATCTCGCCTGCCGCCTCCGGGTCTTCTTCGGGGAGATCGAGGTTGTTTATGATGCTGTTTAGCCTCGCCCCGCGTTCGATAGAGTCGTCCATCTGGAAGTCGAGACGGGGTATGTATCGGAGCGAGAGCCGGTCCCCCAGGCTTTTGCGCAGATAGCTGCCGGCGGCCTTAAGCCCTTGAAAAACCTCCGACTTCTCATCGTCAGTGCCCATGGCGCTCACGTGGACCGTAGCCTCCTTGAGATTGCTGGACACTGAAACGGAGGTTATGGAGAGCATTCGGTTGAGCCTTGGGTCCCGCACGTTCCTCTGGAGCAGAACGCTCAGCTCCTCGCGCAGAAGCTCGTTGATTCTCAGAGTTCGCCTACTCATGGTTGGGACTCCCGCGGCGCGCTGGATGATTGGGAATGAACGGGGGCATGGGCTTAGGGTCAGTTGGCTGTGTTGGGAACCAACTCTTTGCGGAAGGCGACCAATTCGTCTCCGGCTTCGAAGTTGTCGAACCCGTCCAACCCGAGGCCTCCCTCAGAGCCCGAGGCGACCTCCCTGACGTTGTCCTTGAAGTGGCGCAAGCTCTTGATCCTGCCCTCGTGGACTACGGCGCCCTTGCGTAAGACGCGGATTAGAGCGTTGCGGCTCAACCTGCCTTCACTTACGCCTATGCCCGCCGCCTTGCCGCCCTTCACCTCGAACACTTCCTTGACCAACGCCCTGGCCTCGACCGTCTCCCTGTAGACCGGCTCCAGCATCCCGGATACGGCGGCGGAAACGAAGTCCAGCATGCCGTAGATGATGTCGTAGTGGCGGATGTCCACACCCTCAAGGTCGGCTAACCGCCTGGCCCCGGCATCGTCCTTGGTGTTGAATCCCAGGATCACTGCGTCTGAGGCGGAAGCTAGAAGGACGTCGGTCTCGGTGACTATTCCACTGCTGGTGCGAATGATCTTGACTGCAACCTCATCCGTGGACAGGTCTTCCAGGGCGCTTCGCAGTGCCTCGCCGCTGCCCTCCACGTCCGTCTTCAGGATTACGTTGAGTTCCTTGGCATAACCGACACGAACCTGGGCTTGGAGTGCCTCGGCGTCACTGTGCCACTCGTCCCGGGCTGCCATCTGACGCTCACGCCGCTCTGAAGCAGAGGTAGACTTTCGCCCCGTTTCCGCACCGGTCAGTATGTCTCCTGTCCTGGGTACACTGTCGAACCCCAGCACTTCTACGGGAACGGTGGGCCCGGCCTCCGAGAGCCGCTGGCCCTGATGGTCGAACAGGGCGCGGACTTTACCCTTAGTCTCACCGGCGAAGAATCGGTCTCCCGCCTTAAGGGTGCCGGATTGGATTAATACGGTGGCGATGGGCCCTCTGGCCGAGTCCAACTTAGCCTCAACCACTACGCCCCGGGCCATCCCCTCCGGATTGCTCTTCAACTCGCCTACCTCGGCGACCAGGACGATGTTCTCCAGCAGATCTGGTATCCCCTCCTGGGTCTTGGCCGACAATGGCACGACTATCGTGTCCCCGCCCCACTCCTCCGGGATAAGCCCCAGTTCGGAAAGCTGCTGTTTTATTCGGTCCGGGTTGGCCCCGGCCATGTCCATCTTGTTGATGGCTACAATGATCGGTACCTTTGCCGCCTTGGCGTGATCAATGGCCTCCCGGGTTTGCGGCATAACGCCGTCGTCAGCGGCAACAACTAAGACAGCTATGTCCGTTACCTGAGCCCCACGGGCCCGCATGGCCGTAAAGGCCTGGTGGCCCGGCGTGTCCAGGAATGTGACGGGCTTACCGTCCACGCTCACCTGGTAGGCGCCGATGTGCTGGGTTATGCCTCCCTTTTCGGAGGCGGTAACGGAGGTGTTTCTGATAACGTCCAGCAGCGAGGTCTTTCCGTGGTCTACGTGGCCCAGGATGGTGACTATCGGGGCCCGCGGCGCGAGATTTTCATCTTCGTCCGCTGCTTCCGCGTCGCTGGTATCCCTGACACTCGTGCCCTTTCTCTCCTCCAGTTGTGGAGAGAAACCAAAGTCTGAGGCGATGATAGAGGCGGTCTCGTAGTCGATCACCTGGGTGATATTCGCCATTACCCCGCGGCGCATCAACTGCTTGATGACCTCGATGCCGCTGGCCCGCATGAGTTCGGATAGGGACTGGACCGCTATGGCGCTCGGGATCTCCAGGGGAGGCCCTGACACCGGCCGGGTCTCGACGTTTACACCTTGCCGGACCGACCTGCTTCTTGGGGGATTGGACTGTCTAGAAACCAATATATTGCTCGGATGCTCCGGGCTCTAGGCCCGGACCTGCTATTTCAATTCTTCGAAGTTGCCAACACCCTTGGATTAAGCGTTTCGGCGTATTCCTTAAAGGCGTTCAAGGACTCTTGGGAGATGCTGCACTTGAGGGCGCGTGCCAGACGCTGGGAGCCGACTGCGCCGTGCCAGCACTGGTAGTCGGAACACAGGTATGCTCCCCTGCCCGACATCTTGCCACTAGCGTCTATTTCGATTTTCCCCTCGGGCGTGCGAACCAGCCTGACCAATGTCCGCTTGTCCATCACCCTGCGGCATGAGACGCAGGTGCGCTGCGGCGTCAAACGTTTCTGTTTTACAGCGATATTCTTAGCCAACCTTACTTACCGTTTCTGCGTGGGTCGGAGAACCCGACCCCTTCAACCCGGCTACCGACGGGTCCTTGGCGAGCTGGGGAATGGAGCGAAGCTGCCACCCCCCGGACCTCTGGACGGTCCACCTCCACCCGAACCCCTGGACGGTCCACCTCCGCCGCCCGGACCTCTTCCTCTCTTCGCACCTTTGCGCTTCTTGCCCTTGGATTTGTTGCCACCGCGGCCGGGAATGAAGATGTCCAGGTCCTCAGCGAACCTGAGCTCGGTAGCAGGGCGATAAATCTCTTGCTCGGTGCTTGGCCAGATGTCCTCAATGGCTTGGGGAGCGGGTTCGGGGAAGGCGGGCACGGCCACCTCTTCTAATACCGACTCGGGTTCGGCGATGGGCGCTAACTCGGCTACCGGGGCCAGCTCTTCCGGCGCCGGGACCTCTTCAATCTCCAGCAGTTCCGCGGGCTCTACTTCAATGACCGGTTCGTCCAGTGCAGCGGCGGCCTCTTCAACTACGGCTGCTGCCTCTTCGAGCACCCCTGCAGCTACTGCCGCCAATTCCTCCGGCTCGGGAGTCTCAACCTCAAGCCCCACGGGTTCGGGGGTGGGCTCCTCAACCGTGGGCGCCGGCCGGGTAAGGGCTGCGATGGCCGCCGCCCTAATCTTGCTCTCACCGGCGTCGCTGACACCCTTGATGTCGATGCGCCACCCCGTGAGTTTTGCAGCTAGCCGGGCGTTCTGCCCTTCCTTGCCTATAGCCAGCGAGAGATGCCTGTCTGCCACGACCACTACTGCGGACTCTTCCTCTTCTTCGATCTCCACCCGAGCCACCTGGGCCGGGCTTAGGGAGTTGGCAATGAAGGCGGTTGGGTCCCTGTCCCACTGCACTACGTCAATCTTTTCACCGTGGAGTTCGTTGACTATATTCTGTATTCGGATGCCTCGCAGGCCCACGCACGACCCGACGGGGTCTATGCCCTCCTGCCTCGCCGAGACCGCTACCTTGGTCCGGTAACCCGCCTCCCGGGCGATGGAACGGATCTCTACTGTGCCATTGTAGACTTCCGGCACTTCCAACTCGAATAGGCGTTTGACCAGGTCTTTGTGGGTCCGGGATACGATGACCTGCGGTCCCTTCACGCTGCGGCTTACTTCCAGTACCAGGACCTTCATTCTCTGTCCCGGTCGGCACCGCTCGTTGGGGGGAATCTCGGGCGCGGGCATTACGGCTTCCGTCTTGTCGATGTCGACGATCACCTGCCTGGGCTCGAGGCGCTGGACGATGGCGCTGGCTATCTCGCCCTCCTTGTCGGAGAACTCCTGGTAGACCAGCTCGCGCTCGGCTTCCCGCAGGCGCTGCATGACGACCTGTTTGGCCGTCTGGGCAGCGATCCTGCCTGCGAATTGGCCCGTCGACTCGATCTCGATGACCTCGCCGATGGCCGCGCCCTTCTTGTATTTGTTCGCCTCTTTGGAAGTAATTTCCAGGTCTGTATCGGTCACCTCTTCGACGACCGTCTTCAGCGCGGCGACTTTCACCTCGCCGGTGGTGGGGAGGATCTTGACCGACAGGTTCTGGCCTGCGGTCTCGCCCTCTCTCTTGTAGACGGAGACGAGGGCAGCTTCGATAGCGGAAATAACCACTTCGCGCGGCAAATTTCTCTCAGAGGCAAGCTGAGTTACCGCGATTAGGAAATCGCTTTTCATACCGGCCTATACCCTCCAATCCGGACTTTTGGGCCGTATTAAAAAAAGTGGGGTGCTCCCCACTTCTTCCACGAACAGGCCTTAAGTTGGGTCGATTATATCAGAGGGGCCCGACTTATTGCAAGGCAGATTAAGGCCCTTGACCCCTGTCGTCCGAGCCTTTATTGACTCATAAAATCCCGTTTGCTAGACTCGGAACCCCGGGGCGGTTAGCTCAGTTGGTTAGAGCGCTGCGTTGACATCGCAGAGGTCACTGGTTCGAGTCCAGTATCGCCCACCATTTCTTTATAGAATCAAGAACCTTTAATTTGACGGTTCAACCGGAATTATAAGTTCTTCGAATAGCATGGCTGTCATTGTTAGCATGTGTTCCCAACACAGACGCCTTTACTTTTTCTCTCGGCATTTTGCCCCTGACTATGAAGCCTCATCGGAGTCTTGAAATTGAGATCTGCTTATGCCGGCCTTGGACGAATGCGAATCTTGCCTAACTCTGTCCCTTTATGCGAATTACTCAATAGGTAAGCCGTGGGCATTGAAGCGCTGACCCATCGGAATGATGGTTCAAAAGTCGCCGTTCCCATTACTCGCGATGATTGGCGAGAGTGGGTGAGTGCAGGCCGGACTCGGAACTGGATACTTAACGACCCACTTACTGACTGGCTGCAAATGTACGGCAAAAGCCGCGGCTACCTCCCAAGGCAAGAAACGGGAAGGTATACCAGGGAATTGGACTTTGTAGAGTTCATTTTCAAAAAGGGAAGAGAATTCGAGGCCGGCATACTTAGTCTGTTGCGAGAGCAGTACCAAGTGACCACGGTGGCTCTGGACTATCAGGAGATCCGCAGCTTGGACAAAGCCCAGGATACCTTTGCAGCGATGCAGGAGGGTGCGCCTGTAATCTACCAAGCCGTGCTTTGGGACGCTCATGATCGCAACTACGGCTCACCTGATTTCCTGGTTAGAAGTGATATTTTGCGCCACCTGTTCCCGGAGTCTATCTCCGAACAGGAAGCGGCATTATCCGCTCCTGATTTGGGAGACCGGGGCTGGCACTATCGGGTCGTGGACACCAAGTTCACAACACTACATCTGAACGCTAGTGGCGCCGAACTTGCCAATGGCGGTAGCGGTCCAGCGTACAAGGCTCAGCTGTACATCTATAACCGCATGTTGGGTCGCTTGCAGGGACTCGAGCCCCCAGAATCGTACATGCTTGGGCGAGGATGGCAGTTCACGAGCAAGGGTGTCACATACCGCGGTGCGAACGCTATGGAACGACTAGGCCCTGTCCCACAATACGGCGCCATTACCAAAAAAGTTCTGATCGCCGATGCTGTGGAGTCGGCATTGCAATGGGTTCGTCGGATGGCCACTGAAGGTCATAACTGGCAGCTACTACCCGAACCTTCCGTTCCTGAGCTCTATCCCAATATGGCTGGTGCTGACGACGATATGATGTTGGAAATTGATCCCGCCGAGTCGGAGCCTTACGACGAGGAAGATGCACCGGCCAACCAGTGGAAGAGCGTCAAAAAATGGTTGGCGGACGAGCTGAAAGAATTGACCCAGCTGTGGCAGGTGGGAGTTAACAAGCGGAAAGATGCCCACTTGAACGGAATCTACCGTTGGAATGACCCACAGCTTACTCCTGCGGATGTTGGAGTCACTGGTGCAAAGCAAGGGCCGGTGCTGCAGCGACTGCTGGAAGTAAACAGGGATGATGGGCGGACTATTCTACCGTTGCGTGTCGGGACGGACCGTGGGGAGTGGCACACGACAACCGATGTCGAATTCTATGTCGACTTTGAGTATTGCAGCGACCTGAACGATGACTTTACCCAACTGCCGGAAAAGGGTGGGCAGCCGCTTATCTTCATGATTGGCTGCGGCCACATGGAGAAGGCCGAGTGGCAGTTTAAGTCGCTGGTCGTGGACTGCCTGTCTGAGACGGAAGAACTCCGCATAATCCAGGAATGGATTGAGCACATGGCCTCGGTACGAAACCGCCTCGACCCCAACAATGACAAGCCTCGTATTTTTCACTGGTCGCAGGCAGAGCCTACAACATTGCAGAACGCTTACAACTCTGCATGGAACCGGCATAATCAGCCCAGCGATTGGCCGGATTTTGGTTGGTACGACTTCTTACAGAGAGTGATGCGTCAGGAGCCTGTGGTGGTACGAGGTGCGCTGGGTTTTGGCCTGAAAGCAGTTGCTAAAGCCATGCACTCTCAAGGTTTCATCGAAACCAACTGGGCCGACAGCGCAGTCGATGGCCTGGGTGCTATGGTAGGTGCTTGGCGATGCGATGAGGATGCGAGGAGAAGTGGTGTGCCAATGAATGGCTTGCCGTTGATGGATGAAATTGCTAGCTATAATGAGGTCGACTGCAGAGTAATGATGGAGATAGTTCACTACCTTCGGGCGAACCATTAGCAGAATACTCAGTGCAGAATAGTGATGCTTCCCACTGGATATTTCGCAACACGGTTTCCCTAACGCTACCATTTCCTCCATAAATTGGGAGTTTATAACCCTAGCCCTTCGTGCCGGCTCCTTGTTTCAGACAGGTAAGCACGCTAGGCAGGAGCATAGGAATTCAAACTATGCGTGTAATGGTTATGGTGAAAGCTACTTAGGAAAGTGAACAGGGCATTATGCCGTCCACCGAGCTCCTTGAAGCGATGGGGAATACAACGAGGAGCTAACCAAGGCCGGTGTCCTGCTGGGCGGCGAGGGCTTGAAACCTCTTCACAGGGCAAGTGAGCAGCCTTCGAAGGGACGAGCCGCGCCCTCATACACGGCCCCTTCCCGCAGACCAACGATCTGGTCGCCGGTTTCTCGCTCTCAGAAGTAAAGGAACTGGATGAGGCAGTCGAGTGAGTCAAACGCTCCCCAACCCCATGCCCGGCCCCAGTGAAATCGAGATTCGCACCCTATACGAGCCGTCCGACTTCACCTACCCCCACCCCTTTAGCTTCGTCCGAACTTCAAGGTAAGTAGCCTTATGACCAGCTAAGTCGGGTGTCTCTTGATCTTCGGCTCTCCATTCTCACCTGCCCTCGGCATCCTGGCCTAATCCTTAGCTATCCCCCACGTGGACCTCAGCGCACCCCCGTTCCTCTTGACAAAAGAAAGTTTGTAATACAAACTAGTTTGCACATAGACACATAGAGTTAAGGCCGCCAGGAGGCATGACATGAAGAATCAGGATCGTGAAGAACAACGCATTACTTCAGAGGATGCATGGGAGTCCATTCACGCAACTCTGGACAGGTCCCGCAGCCTTATGTATGTGGCGGGTTGGCCGTCCATCTTGTTGCTATGGGGAGTCATAGTTTCGGTGGGTTACCTGACTCAATTCGTAGTAGAGACGGCTTTTGCGACATTTGCAGACGACAATCCCTGGTTTCCCGGCCCCTTGTGGGGCGTGTTAGGGACTATTGGCATGATCGGCAGCTCCATATTGGGGCACCGAGCCGGGCACGCGAACTCCGACGGTCCTACTGCCACCCGCACCGGGCTCCGAGTGTTCTTCTTCTGGATGACCGTTGTCACGGCCGCTTTCGTCATCCCGGCGGCGTCCGGCTTGTGGACTATTGAGTCCAATGGGCTTGCCATATCCGGTGTAGCCGTAGGTATTGTAGCGCTCGGTTACATTCTCTTTGGCATCATGCATCACAAGGCAATTGCACTCATGGGCGTGGGTATCGCCGCAGCTCACTACGTTCCCTCCTATTTTGCAGGTGATTTTTCTAACGCCGTGTCGGCTGCACTCATCCTCACTGTAGTGGCCATAGCCTGGACTTGGATTCGGAAGACCAGCGTCGCATGAGCGCCGAGCCTGCCGTCCTTGACGAAATCATTCATCAGTCAACCCGGCTTCGCATCATGACGATCCTGGCTCACCGGTCCCAGACTGATCGGGTCGCCTATGGTCTCATCCAGAAGACCTTGGCCCTGACTGGCGGCAACCTGACAATCCATCTGCGAAAGTTGGAAGAGGCCGGGTACGTAGCCACGACCAAGGAGTTTGTGGATGCCAAGCCTCGCACATGGGTCGAGGCTACATCCGCCGGCCGACGCGCCTTCGCTGAGTATCTCTCCAATCTGGAGCGCACTCTGAACATGTCTTTTTGATGACACTTTTCCCAAGCCCCGTTCAAAAAAATGGTACGAATTAGGGAACGCTGACTAGCTCTAAAATCGTCGGCCACCTGATTGAAGGGGTTTAAATTGAAAAGAATAGTCTATGTGGCAGCCGCTCTTTTCATGGCGGCGGTCATCCTCGTAGCCTGTAGCGGTGACCCGGAGCCAACCGAAACTCCCTCCCCGACGACCCTCCCCTCCATTCCCCCCACTCCCCAACCGACATCCACCCCGGTTCCAGTACCCACGGAGTTCCCCACCTCCACGCCCGACCCCACAGCCAGCCCTAGCCCGGAAGTCGACACCTCGGGGTACCTCTCTGCTCAATGTGCCCCCGACGGCGCCCTCGACAGTGCCGCGGTGGTCACGTCATGTGGCATTCTTGCCGCACAGGAAATTGAAAGCGTCTCATTCGTCGCTGAAGTAGATCTGCTGTCTCTATTCCCGGTAGGCGGCTCCGGCGGGTCCGACTTCTCCATGACGTTGAGCGGCATTGTGGTGCGGGCCGGCCGCCTTCAATTC
The DNA here is from genome assembly GCA_965220005.1 of Dehalococcoidia bacterium. Taxonomy (GTDB): domain Bacteria; phylum Chloroflexota; class Dehalococcoidia; order Plut-88900; family Plut-88900; genus Plut-88900. Next base: position 2,943,447 of record OZ244800.1, on the reverse strand, counting down.
GAGATGGTCTTGAATATAGCGGGAGCAACCAGCACGACTAACGGAGTCTTTATAGGCAACGACACCTATTTCCAAAACCCTGATTCCGGTGAGTGGTACGAAGGCGATCCCCCCGACACCGAATTCCTCACCGCCCTGCAGATGGTCGGCTTCCTTGTCGCCCCCAACGACCCAACCGCTTCCTTCGACGGTGTCGTAGACCTGGAAGACAGCTCCCGGGGCTACATCCTGATTTCGGAATCCGTAAGCTAGGGTGGCGGGACGGGACTGGCTCCGGGGTCAGCAGGCAGCGTAACCAGGACCGTGGACACGACGGATTTCCTGACCAGGAAAGTTGTAGTCGCCGACGAGGGCTCGGATGGCGAGACCCGGGACTTCATCACAATCACCTACAGCGGCTACAACGAGCCCTATGAGCTAGAACCCCCCGACGAACTCCTGTCTCTCTCCAACTAGTCAATAAACACCCCCCTCCGTCATCCCCGACCCCTATCGGGAATCCATCCCCCTACCTCCAGTACTGAATTAGAGGCCCACGTGCGTGCAGAGCACGCACGTGGGCCTCTATTCTTATCTCCCCCTCTCCCTTGAAGGCCCTAAGGGAGAGGGGGATTAAGGGGGTGAGGGTTCCCCGGTCGGGCTGGGGCGGTGTCCACCCAAGTGTGACACGAACCTCCGTGCGACCTCAAAATTGATGGTTACCGGGAGAGGGAATTGACCTCATAATTACGGTTACCGGCAGTGTTCCAGGATAGCGGCTGACCCTGACGCCATGCTAGCCCCAGCAGCTTGTCGGTCTCGGCATCGATCTGACGGCTCAGCCAGAGCGGATTGAGCGACAGGTAGAGCTTCTCCAGCAACATCTGCCGAGTTCGTGAGACTGCACCACTGCTGAGCATCCGTTGGTACGGGGTCGCTCCCTCGTCGTGGTGTCGGATGACCTTGGCCCCGTGCCCACTCCTCGCAGTGAGTCTTCGGACCGGCTGAAAGAAGTTCACGTGAAGCCTCGCCAGCGAGTAGACCTCGGTGAGTTGTTTGAAGGCCGCTGACGAGGCGTACCGTGCGTGTCCGGTCAGACGCCGCACCACAGCACCGTTCTTCTGCTCGACGTGGGCGCTGTCGTTCTTACGGTAGGGCCTGCTCCTGGTGAAGCTGATCCCGTTCTCCTCGCAGTAGGTGTAGAGCCCTCTGTTGATGAACTCCGACCCATTATCGCTGTCCAGGCCCAGGAGAGGGACGGGCAGCCTCCGATGCATCCTGCGTATAGCAGCTCCCACACGCTCCTGTGTCTTACCCCAGACCACGTCCATATCCACCCACCCAGTGGCCACGTCCACCGCCGTAACCGTCCACAGGTGGAACCCCTCAACCGTCGGACCGCAGTGTGCCACCGTGTCCACCTCGACAAAGCCCGGCCTCGCATCGTCCCAGTCCCTGAAGGTACGCACGGCAATGCGGTTCCTAAGCAGTGTCCCGGGCTTGGTCAGGCTGTGCGTCCTCTTTCTAACGGGCACCTGATCCGCAGCCAGGAGCCGCTCCAGAGTTGCCGCACTTGCACGCCTGAGCAGAGTATCAGTGGCAGGGTCGATCTCCAGCTCTCCGAATGCCTCCAGTCGTGACGCCATCTCCCCCACAAACGGCTGCAGCCTCCTGGCTCCGATGCCGCTGGCAGCCTCGTGAACCACCCTGGCCGCCGCCGCCACGTCAGGACCGTACTCGACCGGTCTACCCACACGGCCGCCTCTCCCCTTTCGAGTCCGACCGGACAGCAGCCGGACCGCCGACTTCCTGTGGTAGCCGGTCACAGCTACCACCTCGTCGAGGATCCTTCCCTTCTCGGTCCTGTCGGCCTCGCGGTACCTGTCCCGCTGTCGTTCGCAGTACTCTTGAATGCTCACTCGGTTCACGATTACCTCCCCGTGGTTTGGGTAACCGTAATTTTGAGGTGCATTCCCCGGCTCGGTAACCAAAATTATGAAGTCATGCGACCTCTTGACCATACCTGAACACCCGTGCTATTATCCTCACCGTTCGAACACCAACCAACCACCTTAAGGAGGAACCATAACCCAGGGAAGCCCACCAGACCCACCCGAGGACTCAACGCCCAAGCCCATCCCAAAGGCCCTCGCGCAGGCCCGCGGCTCAAGTGACCGGCGCCATCTCCTCATCCCACCGGGTCCCGTGTCCCCTTCCCTGATCCCCAGGCGATGGAAGAAGCCCTGGCTTTCTACTCCCACCCCTCTCCCGCCATCCCCCCGTCATTCCAGCCTCCAGGCCGGAATCCAGGGGCAGGGTGCGCAGAGAGATTACAACAAGGGTGACAGGAGCTGTACTCGCGGACCGTAAGACCCCCATAGAGAACCGTCTCGAAGTTCGGACCGCATTGCAAGAGTTAGCGCGCTACGGCGAGGGGGTGCCGGAGGATTTGCTCCATATCACTCCGGCAAACTAGGACAAATATAGTTTGGCTTGTGGGGCCACAGCTGGATCCCTGGCCTACGAGATGCCCATAGAGGCATACAGCCCCGAAGGAGCCTCTGACGGACGTCCTGCCCTGGAAGTGTCCGTGCATATAATCGAGCAAAGGGCACGGCCGGCTGCAAGTCCCTCCCTCTCAGCGGGGTCTAACTTATAGACCCCCGACAGCCGGAACACCCGCAAAGAGAGATGCAAAGCCAATTAGAGGGCAAAAGGGCCTCTTTCATCGCCAACCCAAAACCCAACAGACAGAACTGAAACCGAAACCCCACAATCGAAGATGGAACATCCTCCTCTGGAGGATCCGCCTCTGGAGGACTGAATAAAAAGCCAGTGTGTCACTGACCTACCGGACGAGTACACTCAATTGACATGATGCGCGGGCGGCAACTACACTGCCAGAGCGTTATGGGCAATTCCCCCACGTGCTTTCTGGAGCAACATGGCCGAAAACGGACGCTACGATATGTTCGTGATCGGTACCGGGCCTGCCGGGCAACGCGCCGCAATCCAGGCTGCCAAGCTGGGCAAAAAGATCGGGATCTGCGAGCGTAGAGAAGTCGTCGGCGGTGTATGCATCAACACCGGTACCATCCCCTCCAAGACCTTTCGCGAGGCCGTGCTATACCTGACCGGCTTCCGACAGCGGGGAATCTACGGCTCTTCCTTCACGGTCAAGGAAGACATCTCCATGTCCGAAGACCTCCTCTTCCGCTGCAACCACGTCATCGTCCAGGAAACCGAGGTCATCCGACACCAGATGAGGCGCAACCGCGTCCAGGTCTTCCAGGGCGAGGCCGTATTTGAGGGGCCCAACACCCTCTCCGTAGTCGGCAGAAGGGGCACCGCCAAAGTCGAGGCCGACAAGATCGTCATAGCCACCGGCACTACGCCCGCGCCCCTGCCGGGGTTCGACGTCGATAGCCAGGCGATCGTCGACTCCGACGGCATCCTTGCGTTGGACACCATTCCCCGCAGCATGACCGTAGTCGGCGCGGGTGTTATAGGCATCGAATACGCGTCCATATTCGCCGCCCTCGGGACGGATGTCACGGTGGTTGAGAAGCGTACCGGCCTCCTTGAGTTCGTCGACAAGGAGCTGACCGAGTCCCTCGTATACCACATGCGGGACATGGGTTGCATCTTCCGCTTCGGTGAGGAGGTGGAGCGTGTGGAGTCGGTCGACGGCAGGGCCGTTGCTTACCTCAAATCGGGAAAGACCATAGCATCCGACCTCCTGATGTATTCCGTTGGACGGGTGGGTGCGACGGCTGCCCTGAATCTCGACTCCGCTGGCCTCTCCTCTGACAAAAAGGGCCGCATACCCGTCGACGAAAACTACCGGACGGTACAGCCCCACATATACGCAGTCGGCGACGTGGTGGGCTTTCCCTCCCTGGCCTCGACTTCCATGGAGCAGGGCAGGACCGCCGCCTGCCACGCATTCGGCATCGAGTACCATTCCACGCCAGACCACTTCCCCTTCGGCATCTACTCCGTTCCGGAGCTATCGATGGTCGGGGGCACCGAGCAGGCTTTGACCGAGGCCGGTGTCCCTTACGAGGTAGGTCTCGCCAGGTATCGGGAGATAGCGCGGGGCAACATTCTCGGCGACGACACCGGGATGCTCAAGATGCTGTTTCACAGGGACAACCGGAAGTTGCTGGGCATCCACATCATCGGCGCAGAGGCCGCAGAGCTCATTCACATAGGCCAGGCTGTCCTCGCCTTCGGCGGCACCCTCGACTACTTCGTCAATACCGTCTTCAACTACCCCACCCTCGCCGAGTGCTACAAAGTCGCCGCCTTGGACTGCTACAACAAAATCGGCCCCGCGCCTGTGCAGATGGCGCACGCGAATTAGAACTCCTGATAGTCGAGATTCCTACCTCTGCGGACTTTACCAGCAAGGACAGAAAGAACTTCCGCGTTTCTTGGTAGGGTTACAATTGTTGTAGGGGTCCAAATCGAAAAATCTAGGCTAAGTCGGGATATAATACGCGCTCCTTTAACACCATGTCGGTACCCTAGGGTGCAGGAAGGGGGTCACGGTGAATGACAAACTTTTCGTAACATTGGATGGTGGTCGAGTTAGCGATGGTAGTGTGCCCCTGAATGAATTCATGATTGCAATGCAGGGTGTCCAAGATGCGATGCGCCTAATAGTGGAACACCTAGGCGAACGTCAACGGAGTCCGGGACAGCCGCCAAAGTGGGTTCGCGAACAGAGTACCTTACGTCTGAATGCTACTCATGTTGGGTCTTATGTTGCCGAATTGACCCTAGAACATCCACCTGACCGTCAGGGGTATTTGGAGGACTTTGGCCAACAAGCGTTTGATGCCTTAAGAAACTGGGATGGGAGCGAGGATTCCACCCTGCCTGGGGAAGTGACGGGAAGACTTTACGAAATACCACATGCGCTGCCTGATGATGTTAGCCTTTGGATTGGCAGTGATGAAAAGCCTCGTAAGGTAAAGATAAAAAGCGTAGGTCGTGCTCCGGTTGGAAATTCAGACACAGAAAAAGCATTGGTGCACGGCTGGCTGAAGGAAGTGAATTGGCATAAAGGGACGGCACAGCTCCATCAATATGGGGATAAATTTGTTCAGTTGCGTTTCAATAGTGATCTCGACATGGAAATGCTGAAATTAGCAAATGGATTCGTGGATGTACGCGGGCGAGGCCGACTCAACGCGAAGGGGGAATGGATCACCGTTCAGGTTAAGCAACTCAATGCCACTCGAACTTGGAGCGACCCTACTAGCTTGGAAACGCTCCTAAATAACCCCAACCCCAAGATATTCGATCCTGAAAAAGTAGTTAGAGCAAGCGAACCCTTCGATGCTGACGAGTTCATAGGTATCATCCACGAAGCAAGGGATACGCGCTTAGAGGAAACTCCCAATTGATAATCCTGGATACTAATATCGTTTCGTATATTTTTGGTGGGGACTACCGCGCCCTGCGTTACTTACCGATGATTCGTGGCCTACGCACATTTTTGTCTTTCCAAACGTTAGAGGAACTCTGGTTCGGGGCCTATAAGAAAGGTTGGGGAGCAAGACGCAAGAACGAGCTATCGCAGCATATTGAGCAATATGAGATTGTTTGGCCCAATTTCGAAATGGTGGACATCTGTGCTCAAGTGCGTAGGGAAAGAGAGTCTATTGGACTGCGCTTAGATGTCGCGGACGCCTGGATAGCAGCAACTGCAATTTTGCTGCAATGTCCTTTGGCCTCTCATGACAGAGACTTCTCTGGCATTTCCAGCCTTGAATTAATACAGCTGCCGTTTGCGTAGGTCCCCTACAACCCCGTAAGCCCCCGCTCCAACTCCCGAGCCAGCCCCTCGTCCCCCGACACGCTCAGCCGACCGCAGGACATCGCGTCCCCCAAGCCTAACCGGCCGCAGGAAATCAGCACCAACGCCTCGCCGTCGCAGCGTAGCGTTGCACTCGGTGACTCCGGGGCCGCGTCTCCACCGACAGCCAGGTCCGGCATCTCATGCCCGTCCGACAGCTCAAACCTGAACCGCGCAGGCCCCGTTTGAGCCATGCGCGCCAATGTCTTGCTTCCGATTGCCAGCGCCGCGGGCAGTGACTCCTGCGACATGTGGTAGCCGGGGTCCAGGGGGGATAGGGCATCCCAGGCGTGGATGGCAAGCTCGTTAACTACCAGGTCTACGAAGTCGGCGACGTTCATGGGTTCCCAGGGGTGCCAGCAGGGCTTGGCGTAGTCGTTGGGGGTCAGGGAGTCCAAAAGCTCGAAGCCTTCCCGGTATTTCTCGTCAAAAGCGTCCATCAGCCCATCCCCGAGCTTCTTCCGCAGCCTTATGGCGCCCTGCGCTATCCTCACTTCCGTGGGCGCATCATCGGCCCCCGGTCTCCGAGCCCCTTCAGGCGCGCTGTCGTCGCCCTGCATTCCCCGCACAATCATGTTCTTCTGGAACTGCACCACGAATACGAGATGGGCAACAACGTCCCCCACCGCCCACCGGTCGCAGGCGCTGGGCCGGGTTAAGTCCTCGGCGGACAGACCTCTCAGCCGTTGCCCCAGCCGCGCAGACTCCGCCTTCGAAACCGCTATCCGCTCTTTAACTTGGTCGCTTGCCATATTTGCACCTACTGAGACAAGGCGCTGACAGAGAATTCCTGCATCCGACGAAGCTCGTCGTCGTTCACGCATTCGTACAATCTGAGGCCGTCGTCGGCTATTTCGAGGAAGTCGCTGTGAGTCATTGCTGACGGGCCGTAAGAATCGGGATTGATCAATTTTCCGTCTCCCTGGGCACGAAGGACCCTCGCACGAAAATAGCGCGTTGACTGCGTAGTTTATTGAAGGCGGTGTTTACGTGCAAGCCGGGCTATCGACAAGCGCCATGAAAGCCTTTACAAAGACCTGCCACTGAGGGGAATGCTACTATTGTCCGAATTCCGATGTGTCCGCTCTAGCAGGTTGAGATAGGTTGCTCTACGTAGTCGCGACGCCCATAGGCAATATGGAAGACATCACGCTGAGGGCCCTGCGGGTCCTGCGGGAAGTCCCGCTCATCGCCGCGGAGGACACCCGAAAGACAAGGGGACTTCTCGAAAGGCACGGGATAAAGACCCGCATCACGAGCTTTCACGACCACAGCGGCGAGGCCAAGCTGTCGAGGCTGGTGGAGCACATGATGGGCGATGACCTTGCCCTGGTCTCCGACGCGGGGATGCCTAACATCAATGACCCGGGCCACGACCTGATCGCGGCGGCAATAACGAACTCGGTGCCCGTAGTCCCGATTCCAGGAGCCACAGCGGTCATCTCCGCACTGGTAGCTTCGGGGCTTCCGACCTCCCAATTCACGTTTGTCGGGTTTCTGCCGAGGAAAAGTTCGGAGCGGAGGAAACTCCTGTCATCAGTGATCGACGATGGGCGCACCACCATTGCCTTTGAGACTCCCCACCGGATTCAAGCTGCGCTGGATGACATCGCCGCGGTAGCCCCCGATGTGGAGATCGCCGTGTGCCGAGAGCTTACCAAGCTGCACGAAGAGGTGTTCCGGGGGTCTCCATCCGAGGCACGGGCACACTTTGCCCACCCTCGCGGCGAGTTCACCCTGGTCATAGGGCCCAAACCCCAGCCGGACACCGATGTCAGCGACGCGGAGTTGCGCTCGGCGTTCGAGCGTCTTGAGTCGGAAGATGTGTCGGGGAGGGAGGCCGTCGACAGGGTGGCCCGGGACTGCGGGGTGGGGAGGAACAGGGTGTATAGGGTGTGGGTGGGATGGGGGAGGTAAGGAGACATGGCAGGCACGAGACCCGCCCCTACGGATAATGGCAAGTGTGGCTTAGGGAGTGACCGTGGCAGTGTCGCGGGACAGTTTCGCGCCTTCGATCCTGGCTCGGAGCTCGTCTGGGTCTACGCCTAGTTCAATGGCACGGGAGACGTCGACTTCCGCCTCGGAATCCCGGCCGAGCAGTGTGTAGGACATGGCACGCCAGACGTGGGCGCCCTCGTGCTCCGGTACGATGGATATGGCAGTGGTGTAGTCCCGGATTCCATCCTCATATTGTTCCAGCCTGGTGTAGGTAAGGCCCCGGTTGTAGAAGGCGGAGGAGTAGTCCGGCCGCATGTGTATGGCCTCCGTGAAGTCCCGGATAGCCAAATCAAACTGTCCCTCTTCGGCAAAAGCGATACCACGGATAAGGAATTCCTCCGGGATGACGGCCACGGCGGTGGGGAGAGGCTCCTCGTCTCCGAGATCGGGGCCGACGAAGAAGAAGACCGCCAATCCGCACGAGGAGATAAAAATGATGAATACAGTTAACCCGCCGATGATATAAAGAGGCACAAAGGGAAGAGGCCGGGTCTTGCCCTCTCGGGTCTCCCTCTCTTCAATGAGCTGCTGGAGGGACTTCGTCTCCTTTGGCTCTTTTTTACGTCGGAAAAATGGCACGCCGGGTTTACCTTAGCTCGGAGAACGGGGCGCAGACCAAGCCAAGGGCCTTAAACCACCCCCGCTTCCCGCAGCTTGCCGATGCGCTCCCCGTCATATCCCAGCACTTCGGATAGCACCTGTTCGGTGTGCTGCCCGAGCAGGGGCGAGGGCTCGACGTTGGTGGGAGAGTCGGACAGCTTGATGGGGTTGCCGGGGAAGGTGAATTCGCCGCGCTGGGGGTGGTCGACGGTGACAATCATCTCGCGTTCGAGGAGGTGAGCGTCGGTGTGGATATCCACGGCGTTAAGGAGAGCGCCGGCGGTAACGCCGATTTCGCCCATGAGCTTCATTACCTCATGCTTGTCGTGGTCGGCGGACCAATCCTCTATGATGCGGGCGAGCTCATCCTTGTTGGCTATACGGTCGTCGTTGGTGGAGAACCGGGGGTCGCCGATCAGGTCTTCGCGCTCGATTAACCGAAGGAATTGGTCCCAGACCTTCAGCCCGACGATGCCGTTGACGAACAGGTACACGTAGTCATCCTTGCCGCCGGGCTTGCACTTATATAGGTCGGCGGGAGCGGAACCGGGGGAGGCGCGGCCTCGGCGGTCGGGTGCCTTCTTGTCGTAGTAGTAGCCGTGCATGGTGACTCGGGTGAAGTTCACCACCGCGTCCTGCATGGAAACTTCGACTTCCTGCCCCTTGCCCGTCTTCTCTCGCTGCCACAGCGCGGCCATGATTCCAAGGGCGGTGTGATAGCCAGTCCCGATGTCGCCTGCCGTAATGCCGGGCAGCAGAGGCGGACCGCCCGGCTCGCCGGTCATGGCGACGGCGCCGCCGGTGGTGAGGGCTATCATGTCGAAGCTCTTGTAGTTGCTATAAGGGCCGTAGGTCCCGAACCCCTTGACCCGGGCCACGATGATGCGGGGGTTGATCTTGGAAAGCACGTCGTAGCCCAGGCCGAGACGCTCCAGGGTGCCGGGACCCATGTTCTCAGCGACGATGTCGCCCTTCCTGACCAGATCGAAGAAGATGAGCTTGCCCTCCTCGGATTTCAGGTCGAGGGTGATGCTCTTCTTGTTGGCATTTAGGGTCATGAAATAGTAGCTGTCGAAGCCCGTGCCGTCCTGGCGCACCTTACGGCCCGGATCGCCGCGGCCGGGCGCCTCGACCTTTATAACGTCGGCGCCAAGCCAGGCGAGGGCCTGGGTGCAGGTGGTGCCAGCCTCGAACTGGGTGAGATCTATAACCCGAACGCCGTCCAATGCCGTTCCCATGTTCACACTCCCGTCGAATACAGCCGTGAACCGATTATAGCAGACGAGCAAATGGGGGCATTCGCCAATGGGCCGAGGCACCAATAGAAGCCCTTGAAAAGGGCGGGGAAAGAGTTGGAGGAGAGAAAATGGTCGGGGCGACTGGATTTGAACCAGCGACCCCCTGCACCCCATGCAGGTGCGCTACCGGGCTGCGCCACGCCCCGACGAGTCGGTAGCTTAGCACGAAGGTTGGGGCGGTTCAAGGATAAGGTGATGGCTAAGTCTTGGAGGCAATGTCCTCCTGGAGCATATCTATCACGGAAGCGAGGAGCTGGGGGCCCAAGTTCTCGCCGTTGCGTTTGCGGACGGATAGGGTCTCGGCGGTAACTTCTTTGTCACCGACGATGAGCATGTAGGGGACCTTGTTGAGCTGGGCATCCCGTATCTTGCGGTTCATGCGCTCACCCCGGTCGTCGACTTCGACTCGGAGGCCGGCGGCGGTCATTTGGGTAGCTGCGGCCTTGGCATAGTCAACGTGACGGTCGGTGATCGGGACTAGCGAGGCCTGGGTCGGGGCCAGCCACACGGGGAACGCGCCTCCATAGTGCTCGATCAGTATGCCCATGAAGCGCTCCATGGAGCCGAGGATGGCCCGGTGGACCATGTAGGGCCTGTGCTCCCGTCCATCTTCGGCTATATAAGACAGCTCGAAGCGGCGGGGGAGATTGAAGTCGAACTGGACGGTGGTGCATTGCCACTCTCGACCGATGGCGTCTTCAATCTTGACGTCGATCTTGGGGCCATAGAATGCCCCGCCTCCGCTGTCGACCTGGTAGTCGATTCCCATGTCTTCAAGGGTGTTGCGAAGCGCGGAAGTAGCAGTGTCCCACTCGGCTTGCTCACCGACGTACTTTTCCGGGCGGTCGGAGAGGAAGATCTTGTAGTCGCTGAATCCGAAGGCGCCGAGAAGCCGGAAGGTGAGGTCGAGAACGCCGCGGACCTCGTCTTCAAGCTGGTCGGGGCGGCAGAAGATATGGGCGTCGTCCTGGGTGAAGCCTCGGACCCGGAGCAAGCCGTGAAGGACACCCGTCCTTTCGTATCGGTAGACGGTTCCCAGCTCGGCGAGGCGCATGGGCAGCTCCCGGTAGCTGCGGAGCGACGAGCGGTACATGAGGATGTGGAAGGGGCAGTTCATCGGCTTCAGGTAGTAGTCCTGCTCGTCGATCTCCATGGGGGCGTACATGTTCTCGCTGTAGAACTGGAGGTGGCCGCTGGTCTCCCACAGCTTGCTTTTGCCGATGTGCGGTGAGTAGACCAGCGAGTATCCCGAGCCCAGGTGAAGCTCCCGCCAGAAGTCCTCCACTAAGCTCCGCACCCGGGCCCCTTTCGGGTGCCAGCAGATGAGGCCCGCGCCAAGCTCGTTGTGGACGGAGAAGAGCCCCAGGTCTCGGCCCAGCTTCCGATGGTCGCGCTTGGCCGCCTCTTCCAGCCTGTTCAGGTATAGGTCCAGGGCGTCCTGAGATTCGAAGGCGGTACCGTAGATGCGCTGGAGCATGGGTCGGTTTTCGTCACCGCGCCAGTAGGCCCCGGCGACGCTCAGCAGCTTGAACGCGGGCACTCCGCCCGTGGACTCGACGTGGGGTCCGTTGCAGAGATCGGAGAAGGGGCCGTGGGTGTAGATGCCCAGGGTGTCGTCCTTAATGGCGTTGATGATCTCCAGCTTGAACGGCTGTTCTCGGAACATGTCCCCAGCCTCGGGGCGGGATACCTGGGTGCGCTGAAAGGGGAGATCTGCAGCGACGGTCTCGGCCATCTTCTTCTCGATCACGGGGAGGTCGTCGTCGGTGAGGGCTCGGGGGAGCTGGAAGTCGTAGTAGAAGCCGTCCTCGGTTGGGGGCCCGATGGCGAACTTGGCCTCGGGGAAGATGGAATGTACGGCCTCCGCCATGATATGAGAGGCGGAGTGACGGATGCTCTCGCGGCGGAGAGCGAGGGCGTTTTCCTCAGAGGGGCCCTTCTTGGACTCTAAAGCGTATTCGATGCCACTGGGGTCTGTAATGTCGGCAGGCACTTAAGTTGACTCCTGGGAACTGGATTTATCGTCTTAGGCAACAAAAATCTATGATACACGATGGGGGAAGGAAGAGTACGGGAGTAGAGCTGGGGGAATTTATGTCTCAATTGACTGCATTATCAGTGATAGAATACTCATCGCCATGCAAATAGGAGAACTTCCTAACTACAAGATAGCTGTCCTGGCGCTATGGGACATCGGAGGTGGTACCAACCCTCAGCATCCGGAAGACGTAGCAGCTAAGTGTTACGAGTTAGCTCCGGGCAGATTTAGTTGGACAAAATATCCAAAATTTCCAAATGCCGAAACCGCGGCTGTGGCCCTTAGGGATGCAAAGAAGAGTAAAAACGGTGCTCTAACTAGGGGCAATAATAAGAGTGGGTGGTTGCTAACCGCAAATGGCATCAGATGGGCTCAAGAAGCACAACGCTCCTTGTTGTTAGTGCAAAGTGGAATCCATACTCCTGCCCTTAGACGAGAAGATTATTCAGAACTTAATGCTCTTCAGTCTCACAAGCTGTTCGCATCTTGGAAAGCCCAGACTGATAACGTCCAGATCTATCAGGTGGCTGATGCCGTTAGGTTAACCGCGGATGCTCCCCACAAAGTCATTGGATGGCGAATAGACCAGCTTCTAAATAAGGCACAAATCGCGGAACTCCCTGAACTACAGGAGTACCTTAGATGGCTAAGAACAAACATCACAAAGGGACAATAACACGAACATCGAGAGGTTACGAACAAGACCTCGAACTCGTTATGGGGAACGATCCTATACGAGCTATTCTTGAGCTTGTAACTAACGCTGACGATGCCTATTTGTCACAATTGTCTTCTGGCAGACGGAAAATAACTATAGAGACAGAACGTCGTCGTTTGGCACCAGACATAATCCGAGTAAAGGACCGCGCCGGAAGTATGACGCAGGCTGAGGCAGAAGAGAGGCTAGGTAAAGAAGGCGGAAGAACGAGTGGATTCGAGCATGGCTATGATCGAAGGGGACTTCTTGGTCGGGGGGCGAAAGACGTGGTTCACTTTGGCCCCGTCGAGTGGGACCTTAAGACAAGTGGAGGAGAGCATAGTAATTTTAGACTTCTTTACGATCAAGCCCCACTGGGAGATTGGGAATCAGAATCTATTGGTAAATCGGATCGTAAGAGTCAAGGAACGACTGTGATAATTGAGTTGCAGCAACGGTTCACTCTGCCCACCCACGACAATCTAGTAAAATATTTGACGAGACATTTCGGGATGCGTCCAATTTTGCTTGACCGCCAGAATCGGGAGTTGAGATTAATAGACCGGGGCCAAGGTCTTAACGAACGGTTGGCTTACGAACCGCCTAAAGGGGCGGAGCTTGCCCGAAACGCTCAAGTGCCGATTCCCGGTTATCCCGGTCAGTTTGCGACAATCAATCTTTTCCAGTCAGACCAATCACTAGACGATGGTATGGACAAGCAATATTGGAGGCATTCTCTTGTCATTTCGTCTGGAAGAGCATCATACGATGTATACCAAGGCAAGTTTGCAAGAGAACCTTGGGCACCTTATCTCGGTAGATTGTATGGATCAGTAGACTCGCCATATATTGGAGAGTTGATTCGTAAATATGATGATGCCAGGGAGCGGGGTGAGGACCCAGGCCAGCGAAATCCTGTCAGTCTTCTCAAACGAGACAGGTCGGGATTCGTTGGCAGAAGCGAACATCCATTTATGAAGGCTCTTTATCTCGCCATAGAGAGTTATTTACAACCTCACCTCGAACGCATGAGAAGGGAGTCTGGCACTGGCGGGGCAACACCTGTCAGTGAAGACTCCAAACGACGCAATCGCAACCTTGCCAATTTGCTAGGACACTTCTTGGCAGAAGAGGAACTACCAGTCGATGGAGAAGCAGGCTCTGGCGGGACACTACCACCTATAGGCCTCTCGGTTCTTCCGAGTTCCAGAATTGTTGAGCCCGGGAATCCTGCCGCGATCACCATTCGCTATAGACACGATCCTCAGATGCTTCCAGTGGAATTGCCGCCAGAGGTTATCGTTACGGTCACAGACGATGATGGCTCAGTTACAGAGTTCCCTCTAAAGCTGTTGGAGCGCACAGGCTACTATAGCAAGAGTGAATCTATTGGAGCCAGACAAGAGGGAGCCCTCAGTGAACTGATAGTAAGCTTTTTGGGAGAGGAAGCTAGTTGTATCGTAGAGTGGCGGCACAGAAATCTGAAGCCAGTGGAAATGTTTGCTTTCGAGCATGGCAGCTATAACTTACAGGAAAGTACACGCAAGAGCATTAGGGTGTTGATTCCTTGGCAAGTTTTGGCACGATTTGATGATCCCCCTGCTCTGAGTATCACGGGAGATTCAAGCATTGCCATAGTCCGCAATGCTAGCCTACCCGCCCCAGACAAACGATATGACTGCGCCACATCTACTATAGAAGTCATGGGGAGGGGGGTTGGAGCAAGCGCAGTCATTCAAGCTTCCATCGGGGATTTGAAGGCAAATGCTACCCTTAATGTGACCGCGTCCGGGGTGGGTGGCTTACGTATCAAATACGAAGAACTCGAAATAAATCAGCGTGCGTTATTCGAAGGTAATACCCTAACAGTCAACGCCTCTGACCCCACAATCGCGAGGTACTTGGGCAAGAGACAAGATGGATGGCCGGGGCAAGACGAACTGCATTTTAGAACCATGTTAGCGGAAGTTGTTACGAGCACTGTGGCGAGGCATGTAATTCAGAAGCGTCACGTGCAAGAGAAAGCCGAAAGTTATCGGTTATTCTTCGAACACATGGCACTGGCTGAAAAGTGGTTGCCACGGGTGCACAAGGTCTTATTGCCTAATACCGAACTTCCTCCATTGCAACCATCACTGATTCCCTAACTACTCACCCATTTCTTCCACAGCCAGCGCGCCGCATCCAGGGTGACGATGGTGTATAGGACATCGACTATCGGGAAGTAGATGATGTGGGATGTGACGGCATCGCCGGTCTCATTGTCGGGGAACTGGAGCCAGAGGTATTGCCAGAAGAAGAGCATGGCGAGGGCTATTGCGGCGTAGCAGAAGAGGTTGGACCATATGGACTCGGCGGTGCTTGTGTCTGCATTGCCTGCGGCGCGTCTTCGCAGGTAGCTCGCGCCGAGGGCGAAGAGGGTACCGGCGGCCATGAAGTAGTTGATTATCTCCCATACTGGGTAGTCCGGGGAGCCATCGTGGTAGACAGGTGTGAGGATGAGGTTGAAGAAGACTGCCAACGCGGTCAGGGCAAGGTAAAGGGCCGCAAGTCGCTTTATGTTCTCCATGTCGAGTTATGCCTCCTTGTTTGAAAGACTGTCGGTGCTTACGGACGGGGCGGGGCGATTATACATTTAAGCGAGCATCGGGGGCGGGTGCTCTGCACGGCTCTGCTCGTACTTCACCGGGCGCCGTGGGTCTTCCGTCCATTGTTTCGACATTCCACATAAACAATAGCGGAATGGTACGCGCCGTTGACAACCCGACACCCCGCGTTTAGGGTTTCCCTATCAACGACTAGTCCTGCCGTAATCATTACACGGGAGACTTCCGGCTTGAACCTTCTCGGTCCCCTTAGAGTCCTGGACCTCACCCGTGAGAACGGTTTCCTCTGTGGCAAAGTCCTCGCCGACCTCGGTTGTGACGTACTCAAGATCGAGGAGCCGGGCGGAGACCCTGGCCGGCTGCAGGGCCCCTTCTACCAAAACACCCCAGACCCCGAGAAAAGCCTCTACTGGTGGTCGTTCAACACCAACAAAAGGGGCATCACCCTCAATATCGAACACCCCGAGGGCCGTGACCTCTTTCTCCGCCTCGCCGAAAAGGCCGACATCGTCATCGAGTCCTTTACCCCAGGCTACTTGGATGATTTGGGTCTCGGGTACCGGGACTTGAATAGGCAGAACCCGGGCCTCGTGATGACCTCCATCACTCCCTTCGGCCAAACCGGTCCCTACGCCCGGTACAAGGCTACCGACCTCATCGGTATGGCTATGGGCGGCATCATGTACATCAGTGGCGACGACGACCGACCCCCGGTGCGGGTCAGTTACCCTCAGGCGTGGAGCCATGCAGCCCTTCAAGCCGCCGTCGGGACGATGAACGCCTATTACTATCGTGAGACCACCGGCAAAGGCCAGCATGTTGACGCCTCAATGCAGCTATCGATTATCTGGACCCAGATGAACGTGACCATAACCTGGGACCTGTCCCGCATGAACACCCTCAGGGGTGGGGCCGTCAAGACCTTCTCTATGTTCAGGGACGGAAAAGCGATGGACGTACCCGTCCGATACACGTGGCCTTGCAAGGACGGCTACGTCAACTTCGTTATCGTGGGCTCGGGCCCCGGGGTCCGGGTCAACCAGGCCCTCACCGAATGGATGAACAGCGAAGGCCTGGGCCTCGACCTCAAGGACTTCGACTGGGCTAGCCTCGGATTCGTCCCCACCGATCCCGAGACCCGCGAATTGATCGAAAAAAACATCGGCGCCTTCTTCGAAGCTCATACCATGGAAGAACTCTACGAAGGCGCCGTCGCCCGACGCGTTTGGATAGCCCCAATCGGCACGCCGGCAACCCAGATGGTTAACCGACAACTCGAGGCCCGCGGCTTCTGGCAGGAGGTCTTCGACCCGGAGATCGGGGAGACCGTCATATATCCGGGATGGCCTATTCGACAGTCGGAGAATCCCGTCCCCCCTCCCCGCCGGGCCCCCCACGTTGGGGAGCACAACCAGGATATCTATGCCGGCGAACTGGGCCTGAAACCGCACGACTTGGCCCGTCTTAACAGCGCTGGAGTTATCTGAGGAGCAAACGGTTTGCCTGAGCAGATATTTGAAGGGATTAAGGTCGCCGACTTTACGTGGGTGGGCGTTGGGCCCATAACCGTCAAGAACCTCGCCGACCACGGCGCCACCGTCGTCCACATCGAGTCCCACACCCACCTCGATACCCTACGCATGACACCCCCATTCAAGGATGGGGTGGCGGGGGTTAACAACAGCGCATTCATGGCCGACTACAACACCAGCAAGTACGGCGTCAGCCTGGACGTCAACAAGCCCAAAGGCGTCGAGATAGCCAGGAAGCTGATCCTATGGGCCGACGTCGTCGCGGAGTCCTTCAGCCCCAGGGCCATGGCCAAGTGGGGGCTCGACTATGAGACCATCCGCAAGCTCAAGCCCGACATAATCTATTACAGCGCCAGTCAACAGGGGCACGGGGGGCCGCACAGCGGATTCATCGGTTTCGGGATGATGATGGCCAGCCTCTCCGGATACGCCCACCTAACGGGTTGGCCCGACCGCGACCCTGCCACGCCCTACGGCGCTTACACGGACTTCATATCGCCTTTCTTCGGGTCCGCGGCACTGGTAGCGGCACTGGACCACCGACGAAAGACCGGAGTCGGCCAGCACCTGGACCTGTCACAGTTGGAGTGCGGTCTGCAGCTCATCGCCCCCGTCCAGATGGACTACGTACTCAATGATCACGAGATGATTCGTGACGGCAACCGGGACCCGAGAGCCGCCCCCCACAACGCCTACCCCTGCCTCGGCAGCGACTCCTGGTGCGCCATCGCCGTCTTCACCGACGAAGAATGGACCGGCCTCTGCATGGTCTTGAACAGGCCCGACATCGTACGCGACCCCCGCTTCGCAACCCTGGAAGCGAGAAAGGCCAACGAAGACGAGCTAGACCGCCTCATCGGCGAATGGACCCGAGAACGTGATGCCCAAGACGTCATGGAAACTCTGCAATCCGCGGGCGTCCCCGCAGGTGTGGTGCTAAGCGCCGAGGGCCAGTTCAACGACCTCCAGGTCAAACACCGAGGCTTCTTCCATTATCTAGACCATCAGGTTATTGGGCGTCACGCTTACGACGGCTTCTCCTTCGATCTCTCCCGCTCCCCGGGCACCCTCGCCGCCGCCCCGACTCTCGGCCAGCACAACGAATACGTCTATAAGGAAATCCTAGGCATGACCGACGAACAGATCGGAGACCTCATCGCCGAAGGCGTAATCACCGTCGAAGGCTGAGCAGGCGGATGTATCCTGTACCCTCTCCCTCGATGGAAGAGGGCTAGGGTAAGGGTGTTCCCCGATCCTAGAAGAATAACCCCGTGACTCAATTAGGAGGACCTCAAAAATGACTCTCCCCCTTGAAGGCGTAAAAGTAGTCGACCTCTCCCGCATGGCCCCGGGCCCTTTCTGCACCATGGTTCTCGGCGACCTTGGCGCAGACATCCTGAAAATCGAAGAGTTCGCCCTGAGCGGCAGAAGGGCTGCCGTCAAGGGAGCCATCTCCGGGGCTCACTGGCTCAACCGCTCCGAGGAGGAGAACGCCTTCGACCCCATGGGCCGCAACAAGCGCAGCATCGGCCTGAACCTCAAGAGTGATGATGCTCGACAGGTCCTCTATAAGCTGGTCAAGGACGCCGACGTTTTCGTCGAAGAGTACAGGCCCGGCGTCGTCAAGCGACTTGGCGTCGACTACGATACCATCAGCGGGATCAATCCCGGCATCGTCTATCTATCGGTCACGGGCTACGGCCAGACCGGCCCCTACAAGAGCATGGTCGGCCACGATATCAACTACACCTCGACTGCTGGGGCCCAGGGCACGATCGGCAATGCCGAGGGCGGCCACGCCATCCCCTGGAACCTCCTCGCCGACTTCGCAGGCGGCGGCCTCACCGCTGCGGTAGCCGTGCTGGCTGCGCTTGTAGATAGAAGGGCCACGGGCCGAGGCCGGTACGTCGACGTGGCCATGACCGACGGTGTCATGTACCTCATGGCCACCATGTTCGAAGACTACTTCAAGACTGGAAACGTGCCGGTTCTCGGAAAATCTCCCCTTGCCGGCGGCAATCCCCGCTACGCCATATATCGCACCAAGGACGACAAGTTCATCTCGATAGCCAGCCTGGAACCCTGGTTCTACGTTGCCCTATGCAAAGCCATGGGTCTTGATGACATTGCCGACCAGTACGAACATGGTATGGACGACGAACGTGTTAAGTCAGAGATAGCCAAGGCTTTCCTCACCCGCACCCGAGACGAGTGGTTCGACATTCTCAGCGAAATAGATAGCGCAGTAGGCCGAGTCTACGCCATCGACGAAGTTGCTACCGACCCGCAAATCCAGGCCCGTGAAATGGTTGTCGAGATGCAGCACCCGACTTTGGGCGCGGTCAAACAAGTGGGAGTGCCCTTCAAGTACGCCGGAGAGTCCCTGCAGCCCCGCAGCTTCTCCCCCGAAATCGGCGAGAACACCGAAGATGTCCTGAAGACAATCGGCTACTCCCCCTCAGAAATAACCGCTCTCCGAGAATCAGGCGCCGTGGGTTAGGCACTGAATTTCCTCACCCACGAAAACCCCGCCACCCCACCCCTTGCCGTGTCATTCCGAGGCTCCGCGAGGAATCTAAGGCGTTTGCTCACCAAAACGCGTCGAAATTAGAAATCACATTAAGAAAGATACGTTAAGGAGTGGAAAGTTATGGCTCCAGGTGATGCAATCAAAATACGCAGGCATGCAATTCGATTGGTTGACAAAGCTCGTGCTGCGGGTGACACCAGCATTGCCCTACGTGTTGGAGACATAAAAAAGGCATTGGATTTGCATGGTCAAAATGCAACTGGCGACATACGCCAAGTTCTGGATAGTGAACTGTTCACGATCGAGGCTAGGATAGTGTTCTCAAGTAAACACGGGCAGGGCATGAACACAGAGTACCGATTCAGCATTGAATGATGGGTTAGTGGTTTCGTTTATCATTCTCCAGACCGCTTAGGTTCTCGGATTCCATCTATATGCACCCGCCTCTCAAGCGGGTGCATATAGATAGTCGGAAAGCTCCCGTTCTTCACCACTATACTATTGGCTCCGCAGGCGCTCGCGAGTTTCCTTTGCCTCTCTTGAACAGCACCAGTTCCAAGCGCCGCGTGCTACTTCAATATGATCTGCAGGAGGATCGTCCACATCACGTCTGCCCGGCCCGTACGACAGAAAATGGAATAAAATCACGTCCCCCTCACGGTCTTCTGTAAGAACATCCGGGTCTTCCCACCACATCTCGACATCGTATATGCCATCGTAGCCCGTCTCATCAGAGATATAGTGGTACCCTTCTCCAAACTCAAGCTGCTCTGAGGAGAGGGTAGTATCTCCTCTCGGCACTAGTCTAACCTTTAGACTGGTGCCTGGTTCATATAGTGGCTTTCTATTATCGTAAACGAGCAAGCAAGACCCTCCCTCGCGATAAGCACCGCTTCCGTCTACAGAGATTTGTTCTTCTTCCCACCACCATTCACGGTCCTGCCACACGGGGCCCCAGGGATTCAGGCCCACCTTGATAATATCCCCCAAAGGCTGGTCAGGAAGATATTGCCTTTGCACTTTTACCCATTTGCTGCGGTCTCCATCTTGTGTATATTCTCTATACCCCACACCCGTAAGTTCGCATTCCGCCACAAACCCTGCTAGCTGCCTCTCTCCAGAGGTGATGTCTGGCCAGAGGTCTTTTGCCGCTCCCAGCCCACCATTTGGAAAGTAACCCTGACCGCAAGCTTTAGATTTGCATGGTATCGAAGTTGGTGTCGGTACGGGTGTCGCAGTCGGAGTAGGAGCAGGAGTCGGAGTACCTACAGACTTACGTCCCGTCGCATAATCTAAGGCCTCTTGTTGGCGCGAGGTGAATGTAGGTGGAGGGAGACGAGCAGGGGTGCGAGTAGGAATGAACGTCACAGTGAGCATCACAGTTGGAGTAGGAATCGGAGTAGCTAAAGACTTACGTCCCTTCAAATGATCTATCGCCTCTTGTTGGCGCGCAGTGAGTGTTGAGATGGGAGCAGGTGCGTTAGTTGGGATAGGCTGTGCTTCTTCAATACTGCAGCTTAGCAGGATTGCTACCGCGACTCCTATGACCCATAGACCTAGGATGCCCACCCTATGAGGTTTCATTAGTAACTTACCTGCCAATCCCCACCCCCACCCCTCCCCGGCCCTCACCCACCTTGATAGCCCCGCCTACACCCTAATAAGCCGCCATGATAATCTGCATGCCATCCCGCAACCGCACGCGCCACTTCCTCTCAAGATCCTTGCTCCATTCCGGGTCCAGGGTGCTTGCCGCTTTGCAGATGTTGTCCAGCCACAGTTCGTAGAGCTTTGGATGTATGTCCCGCCATGCCCGGCTATGAATTCTGGCGAGATTGCCCAGCATGTCCCTCATCCCCGGGTCTGCCACGTCATTGGTCACCATCATGTATACCGACTGACGGAGCACCTTCCGCTGCTTCTCGAAATTCGTCGCAGCGAAATACGGCGCTATCTCCGGCGAGGAATTCAGGAAGTTGTTGTAGAAGGTATCCGCAAAGTTCCCGTTCGCTTCACACCGATCGAAGCTGCTCCGAACGTCCTGTTCAGCGAACGCCCCGGGTGCCGACATCGAGGAGCCCGCATCCGGCTCCCTGAAGAAGTCGACCCGGCAGCTTACGGGGCCTTCCACCTCCACCCGATGCGGTGCCTCGGGGTGAATGGTCACCAGATCCGGCGCCGACACTGTTCTCTGCTCCCCGCTAGCGATGTCAACAAAATTGAGACTGCCTTCAAAAACGTGCAGAACACCCCAATGCCCCGCGGCCAACTTGTGCTTCTTCTGAAGAGCTTCCGGGATCGTGTCTTCCGTAAAAGTATGCGAGCCACTGCTCGGGATAAGTCCGGGGGGTATTCGATCAATGGCCATTCATTTTCTCCTTAAACGGGCAGTTCGTTGCCCGATTATAGGTGTGCGAAATCACTTCTTCAACCACTCGGACTCCGAGCGATGCGTCCCCACCCTCCGTCATTCCCAACCCAGATCGGGAATCCATCTCCAGGAGGGGTCGCTCACCCTGAGCCGAGTCGAAGGGTAGAGCGCGAGGTGGCCCTTCCATTTGGTGAAAGCCAAACCCTAGGCCTTCGTCCCAAACCGGGAAATGTTATATGGCTCCATTGGGATCGCCAGCGTCTGCCCCATGATCAACTGTGCCACCAGCATCCCCGAAACGGGCCCCATACAGATACCGCCACCCTCGTGGCCCGTGTTCAGGTAGAACCCTGGCACCGCCTCGCAAGCCCCGAGGATTGGCAGGTGGTCTGCGGTGTAGGGCCGGAACCCCGTGTAGCACCGCATGATCTGAACCCCGGCCAGGGCTGGGAAGAAGCGCACCGCCCCTGCAGCTATACCGGTCACTGCCGCTAACTGCTCGTTGCCGTCGAAGCCTATGAACTCCCGACTGCTCCCTAGAAGCATCGGCCCGCTCTTGGTGTGTTCGATAACCGTCGCCACCTGCAGGCTCGCCGCCTCAGCGTCGATTGTGCGGGTATATGATGCGCCCATCGCCGCGTGTTTAATTATCGCCGGCGCGGGCTCCGACACTAGGATGTGCCCCCGTCGGGGTATAACCGGCACCTCGACTCCTACCATCTCCCCAATCGACGCACTCCACGCCCCCGACGCATTCACCACCACGGGCGTCGCTATCCGGTCATTTCCGGCCAACACCGCCGCGATTTTTCCTTCGTTGTCCTTCTCTATCCCGGTAACCGGCGCATAGGTCCTTACGTCCGCCCCCCCGAGCCTTGCCGCCTCCGCCATGGCCCACGAGGCGAGTTGAGGCTGCACCTGCCCGTGCCCGGGGAAGAAGGCCAAGCCAGGTATGTCCTCCGCGAGATTGGGTTCCAGTTCCCGTATTGCCGGGCCCTCTACCAGTTCGGCGGCCACCGACTCGCCCTGAAGTGACTTAACGAGCTTGGCCAGTACGCCCAGGTCCTCCTCCACCTCTGCTATGAGCGTGCTGCCATTCACCTCGTACTCGACATCGAACGGAAGCTCGGCGGCCAGTTCTTTCCACCGACGCACGGCAAGCTTGCCCAGCTCCAGCTCGGGGCCCGGGTGCCGGTCCGCGATCAGGATTTGCCCGTCGCACGCCCCCGAAGTCCCCGACGCAATGGCCCCCCGCTCCAGCAGCGCCACCTTGGCCCCCATCCGTGTCAGGTGGTACGCCGTGGAAGTCCCTACTATCCCCCCACCGATCACCACCGCGTCAGCCGTTACGACGGTTGGACTCATGACTCGCTCTGCTCCATCTTGGCCAGCGCCCCCATCGACACGGGCTTCACTATCGGCCTGCCGGTATAGGCCCCCGCCTCGGCTTGTGGCCGACCCGTACGCCGTGCTATCAGCCCGGCCACCGCCGCCCCGCAGACCCGACCCTGGCACAGTCCCATCCCCACTCGCGTCCTCGACTTCACCCCACTGAGGTCGTTGGCCCCTGAGTCGATGGCTTGGTCAATCTCAGCCGCCGAGACTTCTTCGCACCGGCACACTATGGTGTCGGGCGTGGTTATTTCCAGCAATCCATCCCTTGGCGCGAACAGCTCGGCCATCATCCGGGCGAAGGGTCTCAGTTTGCGGATCCTACGCAGGTGCGGCGCTTGCCGGGCCTGTGCCTCGGACATCGTGATGCGCCCCAAGGCTTGCGCTGCTGAGTATCCGGCTATCGCCCCCTCAGCAGCCGCTACATCCGAACCTCCGATGCCAGTGGCCTCCCCCGCTGCAAAGACGTTCGCCACGGAAGTCGCCTGCCGGGAGTCGACCTTCACCGTCCAGCCGCCGTAGCCGGGCTTGAACTCGTGCTCACACCGGCACAGCCGCGACAGCTGCGTGTTGATGCTGAACCCGTACCCCACCGCCACCGCGTCCGCCATTATCGTCCGCTTGGTCCCGGGTATCGGGCGCCAGTTCTTGTCCAATGACGCCGTAACGACCCCTTCAACCCTATCACTGCCCCACGCCTCAACCACCGCCTGCCCGAACTTGACCCGCGTCCGCGCCTTGATCACCGGAGTCACGTATTCCCAAGCCTCCTGGAAACGCTCCCACTGCCCCCAGAGCGAACCCGTCTTTGAGAGCCACCTGGTGGGCCGAGAGGCTTCCAATATGGCTACTATCTTCGCCCCGCCCCTTATAAGCTGCGAGGCCACGGGCATCAGAAACGGCCCTGACCCGGACAGCACTATCCTCTTCCCCGGCAGCATCCTCTGGCTCTTAACCAACGTCTGCGCCCCACCCAAAGTCATGACTCCGGGGAGTGTCCAGCCGGGGAATGGGATAGCTCGGTCGTACGCTCCTGTCGATAGCACTAGTGTCTTGCACTGAAGGGACTCGGCGCTGCCACCTTTGTCCAGCCCGAGGGTCAATGGATCGAACAACCCCCAGACCGTAGTCCCCAACCTCAAGTCGATATTGGCTTGATACGCCTTGGCTAACAGTCTTTGGCCCTTTTCATATGTGTGCCCAAGGGCTTCAGGCCTGTCCACATGGAAGTCTGCAGGAAGCTGGCGGTATATCTGACCCCCGGGAGCCGGGTTCTCGTCGATGACCACTGGCCGAAGGCCGCACGACGCCGCAGCCAGCGCCGCCGACAACCCCGCAGGTCCCGCCCCGATTATCGCAAGATCGACGCTGCTCATTCCTCCTCCATCCCACCGATCCCTTGCTGCGTCCGCACCTTCATGCCCGGTACGGCCCTAGTCATGCAGGCCCGCACGTTAGCCCTTCCATCCACCACCACCAGACAGTCATAGCACACCCCTATCCCGCAAAAGAGCCCCCGAGGCTTGCCCTCCTTCCGGGTGTTACGGAGCGCCCGACTGCCGCTGCTCAACATCACTGATGCAACCGTCTCACCGTGATGGGCCGACATCGGATTACCGTCAACCTCGATCTCGAAGGAATCGCCGCGGCGGACAATGGGCCTGTTGCCTTCTTTTATGCGCATATCTGGCTACTCGTCCACAAAAATATAGGGGGACGAGTCTCGCCCCCCTATAAGGTTATCGTATGAATCGCACCCTTAGCCAATCATGTCGTAGCTTCTCAGGACGTTGCCCGGCAGGGCTCCGGTGCACTTGTTCTCCTCGAAAGTCACCGTGCCGTTGACCATGATGTAGCGCATTCCCTTGGGCTTCTGGATGAGCCTCTTCTCGCCGCCGGGGAAGTCGGTGGCGTACTCGGGTTTTTCTGTCTCGAAGCCTATCTCGTCCAGATTGTAGACGATGGTGTCGGCGGCCATGCCTTCCCGCAGGATGCCCCTGTCCCGGAACCCGGCCAGCCAGGCGGGCAGGGCGCTCATCTTGTAGTGGGCCTGCTCCAGTGTAAGGGCACCTTCGTCGCGCACCCAGTGGCTCAGCAGGTAGGTCGGCCAGGTGCTGGTTGTGAAGAACCGGACGTGTGCCCCGCCGTCGGAGAACGAGGGGTGTGTCAGCGGGTGAGTAAGCGTCTCGACATCCGCCTCAGCATTCCCACCCACCAGCCCCGAGAGGCTGAACTCCGTCTCCAGACCTTCGTCGAGGCTCAGGTCGAGCCATGCATCCACGGGGTCCTTGCCCTCCGACGCAGCTATCTCGGCGATGCTCATGCCGTCGTATTTGTAATTTCGCTCGTGCACCGTCTCCAGCACGGTGAGCTTGGACCAGTCCTTATGGAAGTCCGTCTCCTCCCACTCGGCGATGTCCCTCTTCATCCCGTCCCGTATCTCCTTACGCTGAAGCCTCTCGATCCTCTCTTCCCGGGTGCCCAGGAGGGCGATGAACCAATTTGGCATATCGTCTAGGAGGTTGAACTCCGAGAGCTTGAACCTCGGGTCTATCGGCATGGCGATGGACTGCCCATAGATAGACAGCCCCCGAGCCTTGGCGCCCTCCACCCAGGCCAGCTGCTTCTTGTACAGGCCCGGGTCCTGGTCGCTGTAGTTCAGGGCGGCGAACTGGACTGGGCGTCCGCTGGCCTGGGCGAGCTTCTCGACCAGCATGTCCCTCCCCTCGTCATCCGTACTACCGAGGGTCATCGTGATCCCCCCGAGCCCGTACTCCCCGAGGACTCGGGCCAGGGACTCGAACTCGACGTCGGCCGCGATGTGAGTGGGGAGGTACCCACCGGTCGCAGGCCGGTCTGCCATGTTCTTGTTCAGGGAGAAGCCGAAGGCCCCGGCGTCCAGCGCTTCCCTGAATAGAGCGAGAATCCGTGCCAATTCCTCTTTAGTGACCGCTGCCCTGTTCGCAGCCTCTTCTGCTCCCATCACCCATACCCGTGCAGGAGAATACGCGAACATTGCGCCCACGTTCACCCCTACTCCCTGCCGTTGGAGGCTGTCCAGGTACTCTGGGAATGTGATCCAGTCCCAGCGAATGCCCGCCCGCATGGAGTGCAGCGGTATCGCCTCTATGCGGGAGTGGAGCTGCATGTTAGCTTCCCGGTCCTCGGGCCTCACGGGAGCGACTCCATAGCCACAGTGCCCTATGGTCATGGATGTCATTCCGTGCCAGCCGGACAGGCTGCAGTAGGGGTCCCAGTTGATCTGCCCGTCGTAGTGGGCGTGCTGCTCTACTGCGCCCGGCGCCACGATACACCCCGTTGCGTCCAGCTCCTTCGCCCCGGAGCCCTTGATGCTGCCGCTCATCTGGGCGATCTTGCCGTCCTTGATGCCGACATCCGCCCTATACGCCGGTATCCCCGTCGCCTCGACTACGGTCCCGTTCCTGATTACGGTATCGAACTCAGACATCGTCTTCCTCCCCACTGAATGCTAATAAGGTCGTCGGGAAATACTAGCTCGGGAATCCGTACAGCTTGGTCGTATTGTCGCAGACCAGCTTTCTTATCTTGGACTCATCGAGGTGCCCGAGGTGCTCGTTGATCACTGACCGAGAGTCGGGCCAGACGCAGTCCGGGTGCGGAAAGTCCGACCCCCACATGATGTTGTCCTCGCCAACAAGGTCTATCATCTCGTTCGTCAAGTGTTCAATCTGGAAGGTTGAATAGCCCTGTCGCGCCCAGAATTCACTGGGCTTCATGCTGAGACCCAGGTGAAAGAGCTGCCTGTCATACTCGTCGTCCATCCGAAACAGCACGTAGGGGATCCACGCGATACCGCACTCTCCCAGCACGAATTTCATGTTGGGATAACGGTCCAGGGCTCCTCCGTATACTATGCCGGTGAGGTACTCGGCTCCAGCAAGCTGGAACAGCGTAATCATCACACCGTTGACCACCCAGTAGTAGTCGTTGAATTCCTCTGCCTTCGGCCCCCGAGGAGTCAAGCCCACAGTGTGGAACGATACGGGCAACCCCGTCTCATCGGCAGCTTCCCACAGCACATCCCAGCTCTTGTGGTAAAGAGGGTTGACCGCCGACGCCACGTTCATCTCCGCCCCCCTCAACCCCAACTCCGAAGCCCGCCGAAGCTGTGCGGCCGCAATGTTTGGGTCGGTGGGGCTGAGACAGGTGAGTCCGGCAAGCCGGTCTGGATAGGACTTGCAGAACTCGGACATCCAATCGCTGTATGCGTTGTAGACTGCGGTTATCAACTCAGGATCCTGAAGGCCATAGCCGGGCCCACCCGGTTCGTCACCCATCGCGGGCGCAGCAACCTCCGTCTCGTCTTTACCGGCGAACCCCGCCAGTCCCAGAACTCCGTAGATGACCTCACCGCTAACGCCGTCTCTATCCTGGTCCTGGACCCGTAGGTCGGGAGTTCCTGGCCTCAGCAGCCCCTTCCCCGCGTCCGAGTACAGCCCCGTCTCTTCCATTCGGTCCATCCGTTTGGACACGCCGGGAACATAGGGGTCCCAGCCCCCGGGCCGGAGGCCAATCCCGGAACCCCCTACCCAGCCCAGCACGTTGCCTTCAGAGAACCACTTGCGGCCCTCATCCGTATCCTCCACCCTCGGCATCTTGTCTTTCAGATGAGCCGGAGCCCGAGAGGTGAACAGATCTTCCGGGAGCCAGGGAATGTCCAGGTGGCAGTCCCCGGATATGACCTTGCCCGTATAGCTCATAGCCGCCCTCCCATAAGAAGTGCTATTGCCAGCCTCGACCTCGAAATTACGGGATTAGTTTAGTTGGGGAAACCGTACAATTTGGCCGTGTTATCACACACGATCTTCTTTAGCTTGCCCTCGTCCAGGTGGCTCAGGTTCTCATCGATGACGGACCGGGAGTCGGGCCACACGCAGTCGGGGTGTGGGTAGTCGGAGCCCCAAATGATGTTGTCCTCTCCCACCGTCTCCACCATCTCATTGGTGAGGTACTCGATCTGGAAAGTGGAATATCCCTGGCGGTGCCAGTATTCGGACGGCTTCATTTTCAGGCCGTGCTCTGCGATCTTCCAGCGCTCGGCCTCGTCGTCCATCCTGAACAGGACGTAGGGAAGCCACCCGACGCCGCATTCTCCCAGGACGAACTTCATATTCGGGTACCGCTCACATGCGCCGGAAAGGATGATGCTGGATACAAATTCCGCCCCAGAGAGCTGGAATACCGTCAGGGCCACACCTGTCATGATCGCCCTCTCTGACGCTGTGGTGTCCCTCTTCGGCGCCTTGGGAGACAGCCCTACCGTGTGGAAAGAGATTGGCAACCCGGACTCGTCCACAGCGGCCCACAGCGGGTCCCAGTCCCTGAGATAAATGGGCTCCTCGGTGGAGCTCACGTTAAGCTCCGTCCCCTTGAGCCCCAGTTCCGCAGCACGATGGACTTGGCGGGCAGCCTCTTTCGGGTCCCGGGCAAATAGGCAGGCGAGGGCCGCCAATCTGTCCGGGTTGGTGTTGCAAAAGTCAGCTATGTACTGGTTGTAGATGTCGAAGGCTGAGAGGATGGCATCCGGGTCGGTGAGGCCGTAACCCGGGCCACTGGGCTCGTCACCGCCTATGACTGCACCTTCTTCACCTTGAGTCGAGCCAAAGCCGCTGGCCAGGGCCAGGACGCCGTATAGCACTTCTCCCTTTATACCGTCCGTCTCCTGGTCCTTGATCCTCAACTCGGGGGTGGTGGGGTGGAACAGGCCCTGCTGAGCATCGGTGAAGAAATTCTGTTCCTCCATCCGGTCCAGCCGAGTAGAGACTCCCGGCACATATGGGTCCCAGAATAGACTGGGCTGCAGTCCAATGCCGGCGCCCCCAACGCAACCGAGCTGTCTGCCCCCGGCGAACCATTGCTCGCCGTCCTTGGTGTCCTCCACGTGGGGCATCCGGTCTTTGAGATGGGACGGAGCGTTGGAGGTGAATAGGTCCGCGGGCAGCCACGGTATGTCCACGTGGCAGTCTCCGGATATAACTTTCCCTGTGTAGCCCATGATAACCCTCCCCAGAAAACACTAATTTACGCCATTGGGACAGCGCCATTATCCGGTCTTGTCCATTCAAAGTCCAATCCTGTATACCTCTAGCGCTCCACCTTTGCCCTGACCCATTCGTTGAACTCGTGGGGAAGGAACTCGTTCGGTGCGTAGATCCCCGACTTGTGCGCCCGGGACTTAATGCCCTTCTGCACCTCGTGGCAGATGCCGAAGTCCTGTCTCACGACCGTGTCCAGGAATTCCACGGTGTCGCTCGGGTCGAAGTCCGGCATGGCGATGGTTGAGGGTTCAAACAGCCACTCCATCACCACCGTGCTCTTCTGTACGCCCGTCGGCCAGACATTGAAGGTGAATACATGGTCCGGCAGGAAACCCAGGAAGAAGGCGGGCCATACGGGCGTGCTGCGGAAGCGGCCTTTGTCCTCCGGAGTTATGGTGCTGATGAGGGGCCTGTTAGTCGTAGCGTCCAGCGTGAAGGAGTTTCCGCCTTCTATGAGCGGGTTGCCGTCGCTGTTGGAGGCGCCAATGTTGCCCCTTCTAACGTTCGGCTGGATAGCGCAGAGCTCGGGGTGGATTGACGGGCAGTGGTAACACTCTACGTTATTCTCCTGGACCAGCTTCCAGTTAGCGTCGATGTGGTATTCCCTGCGCTCCGCAACTTCCAGGTTCGCGAGGTTGTACCGCGCCAATATGTCTGCCAGCGGCCCGACCCCCGGGTCAAAAGGCTCTGGGTTTGAGGACAGGTTGACGAAGATGCCGCCCTCCCAAAAGTGAAGAGCCACGGGATAGAGAGGGAAGTCCTCCTTGCGGAATCCCTCAGTGCCTATCATGTTCGGGGTGGCGATGAGCTCGCCGCCCAGGTCGTAGGTCCATCCGTGGTAGCCGCAGGGTATGGCGCTGCCCTTGAACTTTCCCAACGCCGCACTGCACAACTTGTTACCCCGGTGCCGGCAAACGTTGGAGAAGGCGTTTATGATGCCGTGCTTGTCTCTGACTACGATGACGCTCTCATCAACGATATCCTGCGTAATGAAGTCGCCGGGGTTCGGGATCTGGGCCACCCGCCCGACATACAGCCAGGAGTCGTAGAAGATGCGCTCTTTTTCAAGTTCGTAGATGTCCTCGGCCCAATAGTAGCGGCTGGGCAGAGTCCTCCAGATAGGGGATGCCTTTTCGGTTACTGAAGAGGTCATTGCGGGAATACCTCCTATGCCGGGTGGGGGTGGCGCGCCAGCGCCACCCCCGATATATGTTTATCCTTGGAACTCCGGCATGATCTTGGTGCCGAAGGTGTGTACTTGTTCCAGCACCTCCTCCAGCGGGTACATGCCCTGGTCTACCAGGAACCCGAACCATTCCAAGTCGCCGTCGCCGTCCTCGTGGCAGCGTTGCAGGTCTTCCAGCTTCCGCTTCACGTCATCCACCGTGCCGACAATGCCGTAGCCCTGGTCAACGAGCCGCTCAGTGGCGGCGGCCTTGCTTGTGAAGGTCAACGGTCTCGGTGCGTCCTCTCCGGGGTAGCGGAACCCTTCCGCAAAGCCGAACTGGTTGTAGTATACGGCGTAGCTCCAGCCCAGTGTCTCTTCGGCCAGCTTGTAGGCTTCCTCATAGGTCTTGCCGGTGTACACCACACGAGACGCTCCGACGCTTTCGCCCAACTTCAGGTCTCGTCCATTCTCCCGGGCCACGTCCTGGTAGACGTGACAAAGCCGGTTGAAAGACTCGGGGAGGGAGATCTGGATGTGGGGGATCGTTCCTTCCTTTGCCGCCCATCGCACTGTGTTTTCGCTTACTGAGAAAGCGTTGAATATCGGTGGGTGGGGCTGTTGGTAAGGCTTGGGAACAACGCAGACCTTGCGAATCGTACCTTCCTCGTCCAGCTCACCTGGGGCGCCGTTATTCCCTGTCCACTTCTGCGCGGGCCAGTTCCTGATCCCCTCCTCGTACGGGTATGGGACCTGGTAGTACTTTCCTTTATAGGAAAACGCGTCCTGGGTCCATGCACCCTTGATGATGTGAAAGATCTCCTCGAAGATCTCACGGTTGTGGGAGTCGCCGGCGCTTGAGTCGGACTGGGCGGCGATGGCCTTGTACTGTTGGCCCATCACGTTCACCCACCTGTCCTGGTAGCCCCGGGCGAAACCCGCGATGACCCGGCCCTTGGTCAGGTGATCCAGCATCGCGATCTCTTCTGCGCACCGGATTGGGTCCCATGAGGGGAGCACGAGCCCCAGCGGGCCAAACTTGATTCTCTTGGTCTGTGCTGCGAGGTTCGAGTAGAGCACCAGCGGCGCTACCGAACACTCGTATCCTTCTGAGTGGAAGTGATGCTCTGTGGTGGAGAAGCAGTCAAACCCGAGCTCATCGCCCAGGATGCAGATCTGCCTCACCTGTTCCAGCATCTCCTGGAAACGGTCGTTGTTCCGGGCTATAGGACGGAGCCGCTCTCCGTCTTCCAGAATGCCCGGAATTGTCGGTAATACGAATAGTTGAAACTTCATAGAGTCTCCCTTGCCAGGCTAACTATGCTGAGGCGGAGACCCTTGCCGCAATGCTCAATATCGGCTGCAACGTTTGCTCTAGGTGGGTGATAAAAGCCTCTTTAGCTTACGCTGAGTGGAGGTTTGTTCGGGGCGCGGGGCTCCATTGGTGAGGAGCAAGGGATCTAGGCGGCGGAACACCCCATGTACCCCACCACGGTGCGGGTACATGACCGCTTTGGAGCCGACATTTGAAGGGACCTATGCCCATCGCCCTATTTGCCTTGGCTTCCCGCAAGGAAGTTACTAAGTAAAGCTACCCCGTATAAGTGAACGGAACACTATTCCCCCGGCATCACCGGGTCAAGAAACATATGTTCGATTTACAGAGAGATTTCCCCACTAAGTAACGGCACGACCTCCGACACAAACAGGTCCATCTGCCGCATTGAATAGTCTACGCTCGTGAGGCCGTGATACTGGAAGTCCAGGAGGAAGTGGGCAATTCCCGCTTCCAGGTATTCCTCAATTCTCTCGGCGCAGTGTTGGGGCGATCCGGCGATGGCTATCTTGTGGATGTCGCTAACCGGGGATCTCCGCGATGACACCAGCCGGGCAATGCGGGGCAGCATCTCAGGGTCCGTCCCTCGACTGTCGCCGACGTTGACCCGAACGCTTAGACAAATCCCTGCCTCGGTGCCCCACCTGGCGTTCTGTTCTTGTAGACGCGGGAGGTACGTTTCCTTTATCTCTTCGACGGTGAGGTTTGCCGGCAGCAGGTACTGTGCATGCCGCGACGCCCTCTCTATGGACGCCATATGCCCGCCAATCCAGATAGGAGGATGAGGCTGTTGTATAGGCTTCGGTTCCAGCTCCATCTCGGATATTTGGCAAGTCTCGCCGGAGTGGGTGACGGCAGGTTCGGTCCACAGACGTCGGATGAGCCCTAGAGCCTCGTCGAAGTGCCGGGCTCGTCTCTTGAGATTGGCCTTGGCTGCAGCGAAGTCCTTCTCGAACCAACCCATAGCCATCCCCGCCAGCGCCCGACCCCCTGACATCACATCGAGCGTCGCAAAGTACCTTGCCCACACGTATGGGGCCAGCACCGGTACTATTGCCGAGTTGGTCCCTACCAGGATGTTCTTGGTGACCGCGGCCATCGCTGGCAGAAGGACCAACGGATCAAGGATGTCCCGACGCGGGAAACCCGTGTAGACCTGCGCGGCGGGAAGGGTGAGGTGATGGGGCAGCGAGATGGAGTGGAACCCGAGGGCGTCGGCGTGCCTGGCGGCGGCAATCAGCTCGGACGCGGCCGGAGGCGGATCGCCGAGGGCGAACGCGAACACGCTGAACCGATTCATTACCGTCATACTTCCCATCCCCGCTTTCGTTGCCGCAGGTCGCGGACCGGGCCTCGGTCAGTTGAAGTTGTAAAGACGTGCGGCGTTGCCACAGACGATCTGCTGGGTAACAGCATCGTCCAGGTGGCCCATTCCTTCGGTTATGACCTTTTGGGAGTCGGGGAAGACGCCGTCTCTGTGCGGGTAGTCGGAGCCCCACATGATGCTCTCGGCCCCAATCCTGTCCACCTGGTCCTGGGAGACGAATTCATTCTGGAAGGTGGAGAATCCCTGCCGACGCCAGTAGGCCGTCGGAGCCATCTCAAGGCCTATGGGGTGGTACCGGTCTTCATATTCAGCGTCCATCCTCTCGATGACGTACGGTATCCAACCTATTCCGCACTCCCCGAGAACGAACTGGAAATTGGGGTAGCGCATGCAGGCCCCAGAATAGACGGCGCTGACCAGGAACTCCGCCCCCGACAGCTGGAATAAGCACTCCCTTAAGCCGTCATAAGTTACAGCGTAGTCGGATGCCGACTCTCCTTCGGGGGTGCGGGTGGGAATGCCCAAGGTGTGGAAGGATATGGGCATGTCGCATTCGTCAGCCACGGCCCAAAGAACATCCCACTCCTTTTGGTACATCGGCGAGCTCATCTTGGCGACATTGATCTCCGCGCCTTTCAGGCCCAGTTCCGCCGCTCGTCTCAACTGCTTAGCTGCGACTTCGGGATCGTGGCTGATGACGCAGGCCAGGGCCCCAAGCCTTTGGGGGGAGGCCTTCGCAAAGTCACTAACCCATTCGTTGTAAATGTTATAGATGGCCGTGGTTACTTCAGGGTTTCGGAACCCGGGGCCCGAGAACCCGCCGCCGGCTATGCCGAGGATGCCGTAGATGATCTCGGCGTCAACACCGTCCAGGTCCTGGTCCTGGACTCGGAGATCGGCTACGGCGGGATGGTAGACGCCGTCCGCAACTCCGTCATAGAAGCCGACCTCGGCCATTCGGTCCATGTGCTTGGAGTGACCGGGGGTGTAGCCAATAAATCCGCCTGCGCGTGCGATGTCCTCTTTCTCAACAATCCAGCGCTTCTCGGGTCCCGCGTCGGTTGTGTAGGGCATCTGGGACTTGAGATGAGCCGGTGCGGCCTCGACGAACATGTCGCCGGGCAGCCAGGTGAGGTCGAGGTGGGTGTCAGCAGAGATAACGCTGTATTCCATAGTCTTTCCAATCCTTTTTATAGGGCGCGATGTTGGGCTTACTTAGGGGGCAGGCCAAGCGCGAACTCCACCCCCTGTTGAACCCAATCCTGCAGGCCCTCCTTGTTGTCCAGTCCTTTCGGCTGCACTACCACGAATCCCCTCATAGGTCTGCCCGTCATGTCCATCGGGCCGGCGTGAGGCATATTCAGTGCGGCCTCATACCGGTCCGGTCCCACCCTGACCATGAGCCGGTCTTTGTCGATGGCCAAGGCCATGTTTCCGCGCACCATAAAGGCCAGGCCGCCGAACATCCGCTTTTCCGACACACCCTCCTGGGCTGCCAGTTCCAAGCGGACACTTTGTGCCAATCGTTCGTCGTAGGCCACTTTACCCAATCCTCTGGGGAAATGGACTAGTTAAAGCGATAGGCCTTAATGGCGTTTTCGCACACTATCTTGTTGCGGATGTCTGCGGGCAGGTGGCCGAGGCCGTCATCAAGCGCTTTCTTAGAATCGGGGAACACACCGTCCGGGTGGGGATAGTCGTTGCCCCACATGATGTTGTCCAGGCCGATTCTCTCGATCTGGTCGACGGATACGTACTCGTTCTGGAAGGTAGAGTGACCCTGCCGTCTCCAGTACTCGCTGGGCTTCATCGGATAGCCCATGTGGAATCCTCGGTCATCGTACTCCTCGTCGGTGCGCTCGATGACGTAGGGGATCCAGCCGATGCCGCACTCACCCAGGACGAAGTTGAAATCAGAGTAGCGTTCACAGGCGCCTGAGAGAACGATGCTGCACAGGAACTCCGCCCCCGATAGCTGGAATAGAGTGTAGTTGAGGCAGACGCTAAGCCAATGGTAGGCCTCTGCGTCCGCGGCGTCGGGTTTCCGGTGGGGGACGCCGAGGGTGTGGAAAGAGATCGGCATCTGGTATTCAGCGGAAGTGGCCCAGAGGGGGTCCCAGTCCCTATGATACACGGGCTTGACCATGGTGCCGACGTTGATCTCGGCGCCCCTGAGGCCTAGTTCGCCGGCCCTTCTGAGCTGTTGGGCAGCCCTGGCGGGGTCGTGGCTGGCGAGGCAGGCCAGACCCTTCATCCGGCCGGGGTCGGTCGACGTGAATTCGGCAATCCACTCGTTGTAGACGTCATAGATGGTAGCGGTGACTTCGGGGTCCTTGAAGCCGGGGCCGGAGAAACCGCCTCCACCGATGCCAAGGATCCCGTAAATGACCTCGGCGTCCAGGCCGTCTATGTCCAGGTCCTTGACCCGGAGGTCGGCGTTTGAGGGGTGATATACGCCATCCTTGATGCCGTCGAAGAAACCGACCTCGGCCATGCGGTCCAGGTGCTTGGATTCGCCGGCCACGTAACCTCCAAAGGCGCCGGTGAGGCCCCCGCCCCCAACCCAGCACATGAACTCACCCTCGATCTCCCACTGGGCTTTGCCGTTCTTATTGTTGACATAGGGCATCTTGTCCTTCAGGGCGTCGGGGGCGCCCTTGACGAACATGTCGCCCGGCAGCCATGTGACGTCCATGTGGGTGTCTGCGGTAATAATGTTGTAGTCCATCGACTCCTCCTAAATCACATCGAGCGTGTCGCACGTCTTCTCTAACGGGCTATGTTAAGAACATGGGATGGTCTAGTCAATATCCGGGACTTGTTCGGGACGTAAGGGGCCAACAAGTGGGGATTGCGAGCTTTCATTAACCGTGACGTTTGATTGTTTCTGATTGAGTCCGTGCCTGTTTGATTGATCCCGAGGAAAATTCTCCTGGAGCGGCACACTGCCAAACGGAACGAGGGCGGTTGGGGGCAACGACAGGCGTCTGGTCGCAGGACATTATAGGGGGAGAGGGGAGGGGTGTTCGGTCCTCCAGAGGCGGATGTTCCATCTTCGATTGTGGGGTCTCGTTTTTCATTTTGGCTGTTGGGAGGGTGTAGGCGATGGAAGGTCCGGGACTCGGGCACAGGGGGCGGGAGGCCAGCCTGTGCAACCCCACAGGTTTTCAAGTTGGTTCCGGGGCGGACCGAGAGAGTCTCGGCGTGGGGCGCATACCCGTCTACCAGTGGCGCTCAACCTCTGTCTGAGGAAGGAGCGCGAACCCGCTTCCGCCGTATATGACTACGGCGGTGGAGTCCCAAGGCGCTCGACCTCTCTATGAGGAGGGAGCGCGAACCCGCTTCCGCCGTATATGACTACGACGGTGGAGTCCCTTAAGGGCCCTGAGGCCCTAGGCCCGACAAAGCGGGGCCGTATTTGTCACCGGCGAAGTCAATGCGGGTGACGCAGTGCGCCCATCAGGTAGGGCGCAAATGGGCAGGGTCTCAATGAGAGAGGGGCTGCCCGTATTGAGTCGATGGACCTTCCATTGCCTGGGGATCAAGGAAGGGGCACGGGACCCGTGGGGATGAGGAGATGGCGCCGGTTGCTTGTGCCGCGGGCCTGCGCGAGGGCCGTTGGGATGGGCTGGGGCGTTGAGTCCGCGGGTGGGTCTCGGGCTTCCCTGGGTGTTTGGTTCCTCCTTGAGATAGTTAGGTTGGTGTTCGAACGGTGGGGATAATAGCACGGGTGTTCATATCGGGTCAAGGGGTTGGTGTCACTTTTGGTGGAGATGCAAGTATTAGCGTGGGTGGCGGGCAGGGTACCCACAAGGGGCACCCCTACGGGAATGGGAGGGAGAGGGGGGGATAAGAATAGAGGCCCACGTGCGTGCTCTGCACGCACGTGGGCCTCTAATTCAGTACTGGGGGAAGGGGGTCACCCTCACCCCAGCCCTCTCCCATCGAGGGAGAGGGGGTTGGGAACCCCGCCCCAGATTCACGCCCGAGGCGCATCTTCGACCTCGCGGGGCATCGGGATGACAGTCATGTATGGGGATCGCGGTGGCAGGCACCTAGTTGAACCGGTAGAGCTTCGCCGCGTTGTGGCAGGTGATCTTGTCAATCACCGGCTGGTCCAGGTGTCCCAGGTCCTCCTTGATCACCCTCTGGGAGTAGGGCCATACGCCATCATGGTGAGGGTAGTCGGAACCCCACATGACGTTCTCCTCACCGATTGTGTCCACGACTTCCTGGGTGGGGCGTTCGTGCTGGAATGTGGAGTATCCCTGCCGACGCCACAATTCGCTGGGCAGCATACTCAGGTTTAGGTGAAACAGGCTCTCCTTATATTCTTCGTCCATCCGGTAGAGCACGTAGGGTATCCACCCGACTCCGCACTCGCCCAGCACGAAGTCGAACCTCGGGTATCGGTCACAAGCCCCTCCGAACGCCATGCTCGCCAGGAATTCTGCCCCCGATAGCTGGAAGGTCACCAACAATAGCCCGAAGTCAACCCATTCCAGCCTCTTCTGGTCTTCGGGGTCGGGTTTCCGGTACCCGATCCCGAGAGAATGGAAAGAGATCGGCATCCGGCATTCCTCTGCCGCTGCCCAAAGCGGGTCCCACGCCTCGTGGTAGACAGGCTTGACTGTCTGACTGACATTCAGCTCGGCGCCCCTCAGCCCCATCTCGGCGGCCTTTCTGACCTGATTCGCCGCCACCTGGGGATCGTGGCTCGTGAGGCACGCCAAGCCGGCAAGCCTGTCGGGGTTGCTGTTGCAGAATCCTGCCAACCATTCGTTGTAGATGTCGTACATCAATACAGTGCGGTCAGCGTCGGTGATTCCATAATCGTTCGCCCCAACGGGGAGTCCTCCTCCCAGCCCGAGAATCCCGTATATGACCTCCGCCTGAATACCGTCGAGGTCCTGGTCTCCCAACCGCAGCTGGGGGGTGGTGGGGTGGAAGTCGCCCTTGTCGCCGTCGGAGAAGAACCCTGTGGCAGCCATTTCATCAAGGTGATTGGAGAGACCTGCTTCATAGGGTTCCCATGTGCTCTTCAACCCCGCTCCCGCCACCCAGCCAAGCAACTGCCCGTCCACCTTCCACACGCTTCCCTTGTCCGTCTCCTCCACCCGAGGCATGTGCAGTTTGTACCGTTCGGGTGCATTGGAGACAAACAGGTCTGCAGGAAGCCACGGGATGTCGATATGCGTGTCCGCCGAAATAGTGGTGTATTTCATAGTTGTGCCCCTTTCGAGCGAGTATCCCATCGCGGTAAACAGGTGTCAAACGTACTGATATAATGGCTCAGCCGGGTACCGACTAAAGTAATCGAGTGGGAGGAAATCTATGGACCAGGATGCAAAGAAAAAGGCACTCAGAATGATCCCGTACGGGATCTACGTAATGACGGCTGAGGGCAAGGATGGGTCGGTGGCCGCGGCTACGGTGAACTGGGTGACCCAGGCCTCATTCGCGCCGCCACTGGTGGCGGTAGGGGTGAAGGCCGACTCCGGGGCCCACGCTATAGTTAAAGACAGCGGCAGTTTCGTCCTGAACGTATTGGGGAAGGGCCAGCAGGGCCTGGCTTTCAACTTCTTCAAGTCCCACGAAAGGGACGGCAACTCCATAGGCGGAGAGTCCTTCCAGGCCGGAAGCTCGGGAGCGCCGATTCTCGACAGCGCGCCCGCGTGGGTCGAGTGCAAGCTGACCGACACTATAGAGAAGGGCGACCACTCCATTTTTATCGGAGAAGTGATCGAAGCGGGCACCCCTGGGGACTTGGGTGAAGGGCGTGTTGACGATGCCACACTGTGGATGAAGGACCTGGGCGATAAGGTCTTCTACGGCGGGTAATTCTCGGCGAAAGGTGATTGGAATGTCGATTATCGACCACGAGAGTGCAGCCGAAGAGACTCGTAGACCCGGGTATCGGCGAAGAAGGCTGGCCGGATACGACGACGGGCTCGAGTTGACTTTCGACTATCACATTGTGGACCCGGGTGCGGGTGCGCCGTACCATCACCACGACGTGGACGAGCTGATTGTCGTACTGGAAGGGGAGGTTGACGCTATTACGAACAGCGTGACGGAGCGAATAAATCCGTTGCAGACCCTCGCCATTCCGACAGGGGCGCATCACGGGTTCACGGTGGTCGGGCCGAGCCCCGCGAAGCTGCTGATCTTCTTCCCCGTGACCGAGGCCTTCACCGAAAAGCACACGACGTACCTTTAGTATCGGCGGGGATAGTCCTCCCCTCACCTCCACAACAAGAAAGGGCCAGCATCGCTTGGCGATGCTGGCCCTTCTTTAAGTCTAAGGGGAGAGGATTAGCCCACGGCGGGGGCCTTCGCCTCCTCGTGGCGGGCTTGGAAGGCAGTCATTGCTGCGTCCGCCTTGGCGAAGTCTGCCTCGGAGAAGTTGTAGAGCAGGGCGCCACCATACAGGATGTTCTTGGCCGTCTCCCGGGACGCGGTTGCGAGCAAGTTGTTGGAGACGTTCGGGAAATTGGAATCGAAGTGCGGATAGTCGGTGGACATGCACATGTGCTCTGAGCCGATCAGGCTGGCCGTAGGCTCAATCTCCGGCTCGGACCCTTCTACGGCAGCCCAGCAGTTACGGAGGAAATACTCCTTGGGAGTCATCGACAGGTAAGGCGCGTGGGTCTCCCGGTAGTTAGGATAGTCCCACTCTATCCGGGTCAGGAGGCCCGGCGCCCAAGAATTCTGTGCCTCCAGATACCCGACACGCAGCTTGGGGTGGAACTCGAAGACCCCGCCGATGATCTGCGCGATCATCGCTTCCTGCATCTCTATCCAGTGGCTGGCCACATGGCGGTAGAACCGGTTCTCGCCATAGAGGTGGTTCATATAGGAATACCAGGGCCCGGTGCCTTCGTGGAAACCCCAGGTAACGTCCAGGTCCTCGTGGAGCGAGTAAAGGGGGTCCCAGTAGTTGGAGTGCCAGTAGTGGCCGTTGATTAGGTTGGGTCGCATGAAGGACCCCACCGCCCCGAGTTCGGTGACGGCCCTGACCAGCTCGCGGCAAGCGAGGTTGACGTCGTGGGGAGGGAGCATCGCGGCGAACTTAAGTTGGTCGGGGCTATACTGGCAGAAGTCGTGGATCCAGTTGTTGTATGCCTGGCAAATGGCCATCGACAGATGGGGGTCCATGTTGTCCCTGGCCAGGAGATTGAGGCCCGAGGTGGGGAAAAGCACCGCGATGTCGATGCCTTCCATCTCCATGGCCATCACCTGGGCTTCCTCATTGTACTTGCGCTCAAGGGCGAAGCCCATGCGGTCCGTCTCGACGAGGCGGGAACTAGTGAGGTTTCCCAAGGAGGGGCTGAGAATCGATGCGTCCGCGGTTTGGGGCCGGATCCGCTTCCGATATTGAGAGAGCTCGGTGTCTTCGGAAGGGTGGATCCCATCAATGTACCAGTTGGCCCTGGCAGTCCCGTCGGCGCCGATCGTGGAGGAAATCCGGTCTTTGAAGGCCGGGTCCAGGTACCGGTCGAACAGGTCCTGGGGCTCCATAATGTGCATGTCACAATCCACGAACCTCATTCCGTCTTTCATTTGCTGTCCGACCTCCTTTCGTCTCGGTAGTGTGGTCTCCGTATTGCCGACTCTAACTCGGAGTTGAACCGACGTTGCCGCATAGCATACTACGAATCGAAGTTGCCTGGGGCGCTTAGTTGAAGTTGTACATTCGGGCGCAGTTGTCCCACAGGATCATGCGCTTGAATTCCTCGGACAGGGGCATGTCCAGGAACATATCCGTTGCTTTCGGGAACTTTGAATCGTTGTGAGGGTAATCGGTGGAGAACACGACCGTGCTGCTAAGGCCCGAAGTCTCCACGAAGGTAGCAGGGGTTTCATCGGCCTCCACCGACACGAAGCACTGCCTCAAGAAGTAGTCCTTGGGCTCGTGCTTGAGCTCAGGAGACTCGAAGCGGCCGACGAGCTCGTAGTGTTCGTCGAGCCTCCAGACAAGCCACGGGGCCCAGCCGCAATTCGCCTCCAGGAAACCGACGTTGAGCTTCGGGAACCGCTCAAGCACACCCCCGCCGATGAAACTCACGACTGCCAGCATCATGTTCATGGGGTGGCACACGGTGTGATGCATCATATAAGTCTCGAATGTGTCGCCTATCTGGGGCAGCCGAGCGCTGGCGCCCTCGTGGAAACCCAGGGGCACGCCTAGGGACTCTATCTCGGCCCAAAGAGGGTCATAGTAGGGATCGTGCCAGTTGCGTCCATTCACGATGTTGGGCCGCATAAAAATCGCCTTCAGCCCTTGGTCTCGGACGCTGGCACGCGCCTCGGTAACGGCGGATTCCACATCGAATGGGGACACCATCGAGGCGCCGTACATGCGATCCGTGGCAATGGAGCAGAATTCGTGCATCCAGCGGTTGTAGGCAGTTGCAATAGCCGCCCCGAGCCCGGGATCCATGCCGTCTACGGCTAAGGTGTAGAGTCCGCGGCTGGGGTAGAGAAAAGCGATGTCCAGTCCCTCTATATCCATGGCCCTGACCTGGGTAGCCGAGTTCCAATTTCGCTCGTAGGAGTACTTGTAGGCGGCGTCCTGGTCTTCTGCTGTTTGCTTCTGCCAATCGAAGTAGCGCTTACTGGGCATCCAGTAAGGTACGTTCTTCCCGCTCACCTCCATCATCATGTCGCCCTGGAATCGGGTGACGCCCTTTGGCGCTCGGTCCCGAAAGGCGGGATCCATGTATGTCTGCCACAGGTCTATTGGCTCGATCACGTGCATGTCGGAATCCATTACTTTGAAGCCACTTCTGGCCATAACTGCCCCCAATCTCCGTCTGCAATAACCCTTGGCTCGACTAACCGGAGGCTAGCCTGCGAGCCACAAGGTGTCAAGCGGATGTGTCATTGCTATAATGGCGGCCCGTAGAGTTGGGAGGACGGCCGATTATTCCTAGTAGGAGTGCTTGATATGAACTTGGGCTTTATTGGTGTCGGGACTATGGGCGGGCCGATGGCGCGCAATCTTTTGGAAGACGGCTACAAACTTAAGGTCAACGACGTCAATCGAGAGGCGGTCCGGCCACTGGAGGAGATGGGGGCCGACTGGGCAGCCACGCCCCGGGAGGCTGCGGAGGGCAGCGAAATTATCCTGAGTTCCCTGCCGGGACCCGTAGAGGTGGAGGCCGTGGCTTTTGGCCCCGACAGCATCCTGGACGGGATCTCCAAGGACTCTGTGTACGTGGACTTGTCGAGCATCTCACCCTCCCTCGCCCGGAAGATGTACCCGGCGTTCAGGGAGAAGGGCGCTCACGTTTTGGATGCCCCGGTGAGCGGCGGCGAGGTTGGGGCAACGAATCGTACGATGATAATAATGATCGGCGGAGACAAGGAGATCTTCGATAGGGTGAAGCCCCTGCTGGACCACCTGGGCGCCAACATCCTCTACACGGGTGGTATAGGCAACGGCTCGGTATGTAAGCTGGTGCACAATGTTATGGGCGCCGCGACTCGGATGGTAGTGATGGAGGGCATGACATTGGGCGTCAAGGCCGGTGTGGACGCCGAAACCCTTCTGAAGGCGGTGGGCGGGGGCATGTATGCCCGTTCTCCTGTCGGTGGATTGGAGAACGATCTGCTGGCGGGTAAGTTCGATCCTGCGAGCTTTGCACTTAAGCTGTCCCAGAAGGACACTTCTTTGGCGATACAACTTGCGCGCGAGGTGCGGGCGCCGGTACCGCTGTCCGGCATAGCGGAGCAGATCCAGTTGGAAGCCATGGACCGGGGCTGGGGGAACAGGAACTTCAATGCTACAGACCTGATCATTGAGGAGAGGGCGGGGGTCCGGGTGAGGGCGCAGGGCACGGACTCGGATTAAAGAGTCCCCTGCACTAATGCTGGCAAGGGTTAGAAGCTGCGCAGTTGTTGGCCTGGAGGGGGCCATAATTGAAGTAGAGATAGACATCTCTCCGGGGCTGCCGACATTCACGATAGTCGGGTTGCCGGACACGGCAGTACAGGAGTCTCGTGAGAGAGTAAGGGCGGCGATTCGAAACTCGGGGTACCAGTTCCCGATGAAGCGGATTACCGTCAATCTGGCCCCCGCCGACCTTCGAA
Organism: Dehalococcoidia bacterium; assembly: GCA_965220005.1. Classification (GTDB taxonomy): domain Bacteria; phylum Chloroflexota; class Dehalococcoidia; order Plut-88900; family Plut-88900; genus Plut-88900. The sequence goes on along the minus strand of OZ244800.1, from coordinate 2,900,537 downwards.
AAGAAGGCCCTGCCTACGACCTGCCCATTGCAGTCGGGATTCTGATGAGCTCCGGGCAGGTAGAGACTGATGCCTCAGACGTCATCTTCCTGGGTGAACTTTCGCTGGAGGGGTCGGTCAGGCATACTCACGGAGTCCTGCCAATGGTGGGCATCGCCAAGGACAAGGGTTTCCGCGGAGTTTTCGTGCCGGACCACGACAAGGCGGAAGCGGCCGTCGTGGACGGGATAGACATTTTCCCCGTGACAACGCTGTCGGCCCTCGTCAACCACCTTAGAGGTGACGAACCCTTAGCAGCTCATCATGAAGATGAGGCCGATTCCAGCGACGAAGAGCCGACATTCTTCGAATCGGACTTTGCCCACATCAAGGGGCAGGAGCACGTCAAGCGGGCTTTGGAAATTGCCGCGGCGGGAGGCCACAACATCCTGATGACAGGCCCGCCGGGAAGCGGCAAGACAATGTTAGCCCGGTCACTACCCTCCCTCTTGCCCAAGATGTCCTCCGACGAGGCGCTGGAAGTGACGAAGATATACAGCGTGAGCGGGATGCTTCAATCGGACACGGCGCTCATGAGACAGAGGCCCTTCCGATCGCCTCACTACACCATCTCTCATGCGGGTCTGGTGGGAGGAGGTCGGAGACCCGGGCCGGGGGAGATAAGCCTGAGTCATCGGGGAGTCCTGTTCCTTGACGAGCTGCCCGAATTTGGACGGAATACGTTGGAAGTGCTTCGCCAGCCTATTGAAGATAAGGTCGTAACCATCAGTCGTGCCCAGGGAACGGTTACTTTTCCGGCAAATTTCACGCCTGTTTCGCAATAAGCACCAAACTCTGCATTACTCCTGGGCAGCAGAACTGAATTCCACTTCGGAGAGCTAGCTGACCGAGGATTCACTTCTTAAGCCTTGGCGAATGCTAGTTCGAAGGTTGTAGGCATGCGGAGATACAAACAGCATCTTTCTCTCAAAGAGAGGTGGGATTGAGAGGGGTAATTGCAGACTCACGGATGATCATATTGTAGGATAGGGCCTGCCAATTTAAGCTCGGAGGAATCCCATGGAAGCGTATTGTTTGAAGTGCCGGTCCAAGAGGGAGATGAGTAGCCAACAGGCCATTACGATGAAGAATGGGCGCCCGGCCACACGGGGTGTCTGCCCAGTCTGCTCCACAAAGATGTTCCGGATTGGCAAAACCGCATAGTCCAGCGGTCTGCAACTGACGAGAGACCTCCGCTTTAGCAGGGACCTCTTGCTACTATCTGAGCTACCGGTTGTCCTGCTCAGTCGGTTCTTGGTGGGTTTCTCCTGATGCGGCGGCACGGTAGCTTGACTACAGGTCCAGCACAAACCTCAAGGAGTAGGTTCTCGACTTCGTCCAGTTGTTGGCCTCTCTGTTCACCGCTCACACACAACCCCGTCCCCATCACCGTCCCTGGCGCTGGGAACCATCTCCGAGGGAAAGCCCCTTCCTCCACCCGCGCTTCCCTGAACCCTTGACTCACCTGCAGCCTCCGCCTCCTCACACGACCCGTAAACGCCGCCGTCCCCTTCAGGTTCAGGCTGCGGCGTGGTGACGCCCCGCGCCCTCTCAGCCTCCACCTCGACGGGCTCATCGCAGGTGTCCAGCATGGCGATGACCGCCTCCGCTTCCCCCTGGGTCATGGTGAGCCCCCACTCGAACTTCACCTCCGTCCAGTCGGTGGCGTACCGGCACCAGTAGCCCTGGTCCGGGGGCATCCACTCCTCCGGCCCCTTTGCCCCCTTGGACCGGTTGGCTCCGCTGGTGACGGCGATCAGGTGGTCGGGGTCTCCCAGGTAGTTGGCGTACTCCTCCTTCCCGGCCGAGTTCCAGGCCCACCCGCCGGAATCGTGGGCGTTCTTCAGGGGCACCAGATGGTCGACGTCCAGGTCTCCTGGAGCCTCGACGTAGGCTCCAGTGAAGGCGCCGTACCAGCGGCCCGTCGCGACGCGGCAATTCCTGTCGGTCTCGAAGGTGACCTCGACCAGGCTTTCCGATACCAGGACCTCCTGACGGGCGTCCTGGCAGTCGCCATCCTCGTCGTTCCAGTGCTTCCATTCAGACCGGTTGTACCCGGGGATATCCGCCGGGCCCGGCGATACGGTTATCGACAAAACCGTCTCCAGTCGTATCTCGGGGGTTGCTGTCGGCCGGGCCTCCTCCCGGGTCGGCTCAGGAGTCGGCGTCCCGGTAAGGGAGGCCGGCGACGGCGAGGCGGTGGCAGTCGTGGACTCGGGGGTGGCTTGGGGAGTCGGTGTGACGTCCGCCGGAGCTGGGGTCACGGAAACGGGTTCCGAAGTCGCCGGCAGGGGTGTCGGGGTACCCTCGGGAGCCGGTGCCTGGCCCATGCAGGCCGCCAGCACCATGAGAAATGCCAGGAAGGCCCAAAGTGAGAGTCTTGTCATACAGGTTGTTGCGTCTTTCTCGCCGGGGGTCTGGGGCCGGTTGCAGGTCCGGAACCCAACCTCAGCATTGTGGTTCTCTATCTTGCTCCATTTGATGGGCTAAAACGGACGGCAGGCGTCATGAACCTGCGGCGTCGTCAGGAGTCCGATTTCAGAAGGGCGGGACGGATCCTTGTATTCCAGTAATCGTCGCCCACCGTCTGCCGCAGCACCTCCACCAGTTCCGCCGTCTCAGCTCCCACGGCCTCGCTTAGCTGGGAGGCACTGTGGTCCCATGTCAGCCCTGTCACCGCCGCCCGCAGCTTCATCACGTATCCCGCGATTTCATAGGCAACCTGATCTGAAGCGGAACGGGCCTGCAGGGCCTTCAGATTCTCCAGCCTGTCCAGACCTCATTCGGCTTCCTCGAACCCGTCGTCCAGTGCATCGGTCGTACTCATCGGGCATACTCCACTCTCGGCATCGGCCATGCTAGTTTAAGGGAAAAGAGATTCCGGGGCTCGTTGTGGAATTCCCCATAGACCTGATCTCTGACACTCCGCCGTGATGGACCGAGTTTCGGGCGGAGTCCATTGTGCAGGCTATTTTACAGTCATTTAGGGGAACGCTCCACGGACAGGATGCCTAGACTTATTCCCCTGAGCACCGCGTCGAGCTTGGTGGACGCTCCCAGCTTGTTACGGAGATTTCTGATGTGGTTGCGGACGGTGTGACGGCTGATTCCGAGCTGGGCGGCAATGCGCAGCGTATTCCAGCCCAGCGCCACCAGACGCAGGACTTCCAGCTCGCGCCGGGACAGAGTCGACGTCTCTCTGGGTGCCTGGTGCGCTTCCCCATGGTCCGCGGTGACGCCGGCGTTGCGCCTCTCATGCGCATCCCAGATTGACACCTGGGCAGTAGCGGAATCTTCCACTTCTCCGCCCTCTTCAAAGAGATATACCAGCAGAGGTGCACCCTTTAGCACGCCGGAGATGACCGCGGTGGTGATGAGCACCCACTTGAGCTCACCCGATGAACAGAGCATGCGAACCCGCGTTGGGGGTGGGATCAGACCTGCCCGCACATAGCGCATCGAGGAGCAGCCTGCGGCGCATTCGGGCGTCAGGCCGCCTGACCCCGCGTCTCCCATCACTTCGTGGCACATGCGGCCCACTGTCTCCCGTGAGGAGTGACCCAGGATGCGCTCCGCGGCGCGGTTCCAGAACAGGATTCTCTGGTCCAGCGACACGGCGTAGGCGCCAAAGGATGCGGACTCCAGCAGCGGGTATAGAGCATCCAGAATCAATGGGCACCCGATAAATCCGATGGATTTACGCTCGGTCCGATTGCTTCAAACGGGAGCATTCCTGATAGCTGGTCAAGATTGGGGCAGATAGATCGCAACTGTTCAATCATGCTGACACGTTGGAACCAATGATAGAGCACGGGAATTTGCAAGTCTATGGACCAATGGCCCTCCAAGGGCAGGTGATAAGGGGAGAGTAAGAACGCCGGTTGCCTCCTGATTCGCCTGGCGAACGAGGCGTGCTAGGCGATGATCTGCATGTTGCCTACTGGCTACAACGGCCCGGTATTGGCCGCGGGCTTCTTCGCACCACCCTCGTGAGTGCCATGGTCTCGGCTACGGTCATATCTGAGAAGTAATAGGAACGAAATCTTGCGGTACTCGTGGGAGCCGGATCTGGGATCCACCTGAATGCGCGATCAGCTGTCAGATTATAGTTCGAGCCCCCGTAGGTGGGGTTAGGATGCCTCGGAAGCAACTCCGTCTTCAGATGCACCGTCCGCCGGCTATTTCAGGGAATATGAATTGTTAGTAACCTGCTCTGAGACGAATCCCCACCACAAGTAGGGCAGGGTGTACAGGGGTGTCGTTAGCCTATGAGGCCGCGTAACAGCTATGGTCCTCAGGCGAAAAGTCCCCGGGGATGCAGTGTATTCGGACACTGGCGTAGTTCGTTGACTTTACACTGATCTGAAGGTGGGCCAGCCCATATACGCTCAGGTAACCTATGTTAAGCACAGCCAAGCTGCGACGTGGTGAACTGAGGGACAAGAGGGGCCCTGATCGCTTCTCCGCATAATCGGGAATCTCGGCCCCCGACTTGATAACCCACCCATCCTCTGTGTTCTCATAGCCCATAGTCTTTCCCATGTGGGTCCACCAAGATAAGAGCTATGACGGTTGCGTCCATTCCGGAGGGATGTGATGGCTGGCCTTCCCGCTGTTTGCGTAGTCGTGGAAGTCTTCGACGACAACTGTGTGGGAGCCGTCACGACCAGTTCGGGGTCTGAGCGTGCCATAACAGCCATTGTCAACATCGGAATTGGAAATATCAGAATCCCTACCAACCTCTAGTAAACGCTGTACCTAATACTCATTATCGGTCCGGCAACCTGTCGACCACAAAATTCGTTCATTTGTCCTCATCATAGCTGTGCGCTTAGCTCGAAGCTATTGAGGTGACCAGTCTAAATCCACATCCCTCCCGGGATTGTCTGTCAACTGCCTCACCCCCGACCCGTCGGCGTTCATGACGTATATATTCCAGTCTCCGTCCCGGTTAGAGGAAAACGCTATTTGCCTCCCACCGGGCGACCAGGCTGGAGACCCATCCCACCCGGGATTGTCTGTCAACCGCCTCACGCCCGACCCGTCGGCGTTCATGACGTATATTTCCGAGTTTCCGTCCCGGCTAGAGGAAAACGCTATTTGCTGCCCACTGGGCGACCAGGCTGGAGACCTATCCTGCAAGGGATTGTCAGTCAATCGCCTCACGTCGGACCCGTCGGCGTTCATGACGTATATGTCCCCAGTCTCCACTGTGTCCACATTCCCGTATCGATCTGAAGCAAACGCTATAAGCCGACCATCGGGAAACCAGGCAGGTTCCAAATCATATCCGGGATGGTTTGTCAGTTGTGTCACGCCCGACCCGTCGGCGTTCATCACGTATATATCTGAGTCTCCGTCACGGGTAGAGGAAAACGCTATTTGTTCCCCACTGGCGGACCAGGCTGGATACCAATCATATCCGGGATGGTTTGTCAGTTGTGTCACGCCCGACCCGTCGGCGTTCATCACGTATATATCTGAGTCTCCGTTTCGCTCGGAAGCAAACGCTATGAGCTGACCATCGGGAGACCAATCCGGGCCCCAATCATACTCGGGATGCTCCGTCAGTCTTGTCACGCCCGACCCGTCGGTGTTCATGACATACATGTCCCAATTCCCGTCTCGATCGTTAGTAAACGCTATCCGCGTCTGACCTATGGCGATGAATGCCGTACGCTCTAGACTCTTCCCTGCGGTGTATATCGTGTTGTCGAACTCGACCGGTATCTCCAGGTTTTCCTCGGTAACATCGGATATCGTCAGCCGGAACAGTAGTCCGAAGTTGCCGAACTCGACGGGAACAGGCGAGGAGACCTCATAAAAGCCCTCTGTGTCAGGTCCTGACAGGTTCCAACCGTCCAGCAGCCCACCATCTTGCCCCGCCACCAAGTCCACTTGGACCGGCTTGAATGTGTCGACCTTGAAACGGACCCGGTCGATGTTCCTCGGCATGTGGAGTGCGCGAACGAAGATCGTAGCCTTGCCTTCGTTGCGGTCAATGGAAGGTGGGTCGAACTGGATGGCCCCCTGGTTGTCGGGGCCGAAGAAGGTGGCTGCATTGAAGGTAGCGGTCTGCATACTACCCATAACCCCGACCAATTCGACCGCTACTTGGGTTCTGTACTCACCGGACCTCCTTAATGTTATGTAGCTGACCTGATATTGGCCGCGCAGGTCACTGACCAGGAGTTGAAGTTGCCTCTGAAGCACCGATACATCGTGAACCGGGTAGTAACCGCCCCCGGTCAAACCGGCCAGCTCCCTCAGGTCTTCTTCCTGAAAGACCTCACCTACACCCAAGGCGTAGAGTTGGACATTGCGGGCCTGCGCATGGAGTTGCATATCGTCCCGCGTATTGACGCTGCTCGTATCCCTGCCGTCGGAGAGGAACACCAATGCTCTGATGGCGCGCGGGTTCTGTGCAAAGGTGGAGAAGAGGTCGGTGCCAGCGACCACACTGTCCCAAACCCGCGATGAGCCGGGGTCGAAGCCGCTTTGTGAGAACTGGGAGATGTTGTCACGAATGGCCTGGCGGTTCGTTGTGAGGGTTGACAGGACTCCCGGCTCTACGTTCCTGTCGTGGAACTCAACGACGCCGATCCTGTGGGCGCCCGGCAGCACACCCAGTCCGGCGTTGACGGCCTCCAACATGGCCGCAATGCCGCTGCGTCCGTCCGGAAGCCTCGCCTGTGCCATGCTGTTGGTGAAGTCCAGCACGAACACAACCTCAAGGTCGAAGTTCTCCGCTGTGTGAACGAAGAAGCTGGTCTCTGTATAGTCGATCTCCTCCCAGTCCTCCGTCCCCTGTCTGCATCCTTCCTCTGTCCTCGACTCGCACTCGTATATCTTGGTGGCTCTCTGCACATCCTCGGCCGGCAGCGCAATTGCGTGTCCGTCCTGGTCCCTGAGGGAAAAGACGATTTGCACTTGGCTTGGCAGGTTGGTTCTCGTGACCACACCCGCGAAGTTGATCTCTTCAAGTGGCACTGGAGTGGGTTCGGGAGTAGGTGCGGCGGCGGTTGCAGCCGCCTGGGCCTCCGTCAGTGCGGGTGCAGCCGTCGGCGCAGGCGGCTGCGTTGGGGCTACCACAAACGGCTCCGGGTCGATGCAGGCCAAGGCAGCCAGGGCGACCAGTAGGGTGAGCAGTACTGAAATCCCAAGCGACCGCCAGACGCCAGCCGACTCAGTTATGGCCTTACCAATCACCTCGCGGTCACACCCCTTCCTCGTTGGCCTGGTAACACTGGCGTATACGGAGCACAAAATGCCCACCTTACCATCGAAACAGTACGGGCGAATGCCGTCCATTGTCAATCTGTCTGCCCGCTTGTGACCGCCCGGCAACATTCCTACTACAAGGGCAGGATGAGCTAACGACAGACCTAAGGCCATCTATCAAAGCACTAGAGTGAACCTCAATGTGAAGGTTATTGATTTCGTCAAGTCTGGTGGGCCAACGTGTCCTGCACTGCGAACTTTGAATTGATCCTTCGTTTCGCAGGGACTCCCAATACAGATCCTGGATCGGATTGACGAGGGGCCAGATTCCCGCGTACTGTTGGGGCGATAATTTAACAGAATTCTGTCGCTCTTATAGATGGAGTCTTACAAGATTACCCCCGGTCGGCATCAAAATTTAGCAGTGGTCACCTGGGCTATGCACCGCCCGGAAAAGAAGGGCCCACATGGTAAACGAAGACGATGCCGCGGGCGCAATCGTGACGATGGGGGAGACCGACGCGACGATCCAGCGAGTGCTGGATTGATTTTGACCGTTCTGCTCATCGGGGTCGCTGCTCTCGTCGCACTGTCGCTGACCGGGTGCGACCGTCTGTTTCCCGACGTCGAGGACTGGATCGCCGACTCGGAGACGCTCGCACGACGCTTCGACGCCCGGCTGGATGACTTCAAAAAGTGCGTTGAGGAGGACAACTGTGACGAGGCGCTTGATACGGAGAGAGGCGTCTTCGCTATGTGCTCGTGGGTCATGTCGCGGGGTGAGCTTGCGCCGGAGGGGTTTGAGGAGACGGAGTGGCACAGGTTCGATACCCTCTGTGAGGGATTGGAGAGGGCGCGGGATCTTCCGAAGAGGGACGCTCTCCTGCGTATTGAGGGTCTTCAGGCTGAGACGGACCGCATCAGTGAGGGAATCCGTGCCGACATAGAACCGCGAGAGCGGGAAGGGGGGAAATGAGAAAGGGCCCTGGGACTCGGTGGCTTTACAGGCTGCCCAGCCACATCTCGAAGACGGAGCTATCTACCGGCAGTGTTGGTGGGGCTACACGTACCGTGCGGCGAATGTCTCGCCGGGCAGTCGCAAAGAAGAAGATAGGTCTGACATGTCCCGGTTTACAGCTCTGGGGCACTCTGGAGCAGAGTCTCACGCAACCACCCGAAATCCATGAATGAAAAGGAGGAAGGCGATGACGACTCGCACTCCCACAATTGACTCGCAGGTCCATGCGTACGAGCGTAACCGCCCTGAGCGCCCCTGGAGTGGATTCTTGGAGGGCCCGGATGAGGTGACTGGCGACGATATGGTTGCGGCGTTGGACTCGGTCGGCGTCGACGGGGCCTTGTTGGTTTCGCCGTTCTCCATGTATGGCTACGATGCCAGCTACGCTCTCGAGGTATACGCGAAACATCCCGGCAGTTTCGGCCTGATCAAGCCATTCGATCCGCAGTCCGAGGAGACGGCTGACGAGATGGTGGAGTGGACCGGTTTGCCTGGCGTGGTCGGCGCCCGCATCATGCTTGCGTACCAGCCATTCGAAGCGGACGACCCGGGTCTAAATCGCATCCTCGCTGCCGGTGCTCTAGTGGGCGTTCCGGTGAACGTCTTGTGTTGGGGAAAGCTGCCATTAATGGGCGAGCTGGCTCGCCGCCATCCAAACACTCAGTTAGTGATCGATCACGTGGGCCTGGTTCAACCCTTCAAGCCGCCCCCACCGCCGGAACCATTTGCTGACCTCGCCGATGTGCTTTCACTGGCCGAATATAACAACGTGGCCATCAAGATTTCCGGAGCCTGTACCCTCTCCCACGAGCCATTTCCGTACGCGGACATCTGGGCGCATCTGGGCAAGGTGTTCGATGCGTTCGGCTTCGATCGATGCATGTGGGGTACTGACTGGACCCGGGCAGTTAACCTGTTGACCTATAAGCAAGGTGTTGAGGCATTCCGGGCTGCCGACCAGCTTTCGGATTCGGAGCGTTCCGCGCTAATGGGCGGAACGATCGAAAAGATCTACAACTGGTCGCCCGCGACGGGTGAGTAGATCGCCCTCTATATACTCCGCGGGTACTGGCGCCACGGTCATCTGCGATGCGGCGGCCAAGCCTGGCGCCGGAGTTTCTGGGGCACAGTTGGCCTCTGTGTTGGTATCGGACAGGACGTTCTCTTTAAGGAGCCCGGTAACGGAGTGCCGGTCGTCGTTGCGGACTCTATGGCGGCCTGGGGTGTCGGCGTGACGTCGGCCGGAGTTGAGGCTGTGTAGGTAGGGCCCGGCGTTGCCGGGACAGACAATGGGGTCTCCTCAGGAGTCGGTATTTCAATTGAGTAGGCGGCTAGGACCAGGAGAAAAGCCAGGAATAGCCATGGGAGGACCCCTTACATTCCGGTTCTGCCTCTTTTCTTACTACGTGTCGGCCCCCGATTGCAGGTCCACAACTATCCCTCAGCATTGAGACCCTCGACTTTGTTTAGTTCGATGGGCCACGAGACACTAGGGGCAGGTGGGATTGTCATTAATCGGAGGGGGTGTAAGCGGCCTTCGTCTGGAAGACCTGCCCCAGCAACCCTGGGAGTGCTCACTCCTCCAGGTTAATCACTATGTTGTCCGGCCCCCTCGAGAGCACCGCCTCAGCAGGTTCGTCGGTTACATTCCCTTCGATATGGGGCAAATGAGCCGGCACGAAGATAAAGTCCCCTGGCCCGGCGTCCACGTATTCTTCGAAGTTCTCTCCGAAATAGACCCGAATCTGGCCTCTCAACACGAAGGCTGCCGTTTCCGCCTCGCCGTGATGGTGGGGCGGTCCCAAGGTATTGGGCGTACAAGTCACGTGGCCTAACCAGATCTTGCCGGCGCCAACGGTGTTGGAGTCTATACCGGGCTTTCTGATCATGCCCCGGGTTTGGCTTGTGCTACTTGGATCCTGAGTGCCATGGACTACCCGCACCAATTTGCCTTCCACGGTAGTGCTCATGATTAGCCTCCTAGCCTTATCAAGAAATACCGAATCGACTAGTATCGAACAGCGAATGCCGGCCACCCCGGCTAAAGAACCCTCACAATTCTACGCCAACACTCGCGCTAATCTTACGCCACCGGTCCTCGGCCTTCAACCTTGCCATGCCCACCGGCGGACGGATACAACGAGGGCCGGACCTTCCGGGCAGCTCTTGCGCGGGGTGGCGCCGCATGATCGACAAATCACCTTTTGACGAAGGATCCTTGTTGACGGGAGGTCGCCATTGGGCGACTTCCGGCATGATCTCGTTCCATTTCATTGGACTTTCTTGACCTTCCGAATTCGCTTCCATAGTTACGGTATCGCTCAATATCGTCCTGCTCGGCTGGAAGTGCTCAAACTGATAACTGGGGCTTAGGTGGGAAACTTGCTCTCCGTCCCTGGCCAGGAATTTGGCCGGGCCCACCGACACGTCCCCATACGCCTCTTCGGCTCCAACCTCCTCGATAGAGCGGCTGTATGTGTGGGTTCCAGATACGTTGTCGAAGAACCTCCCCGCAGGATCCACCATCACGTAACTTCCAGTCATCAGTTCGTTGTTCTCGGGCACCACTCTGATACCGAAGGTCTCGACCCGCCTACTCGATTGAACGTATTTCTCGAACTCATCGGATGAAACTGTGTACTGGCCTACAAGGGCATCATTCTGGCCCTGGACGGGGAGTACCTGGAGCAGCTTCCACCGTTCCGGGCATGCCCTGATGATGAATCCCGTCTGGTCGTCCTCCAGATTGCTCCGCGTCACGACGGTGTTGACCTTTATCCGAACTCCATGCTGCCTAAGGATACCAATCACGCCAAGGTAGTCACACTCGTTCATGGGACCATGTCGGGCCGTCCTCCCCGTTCTCAGCAACGTGCCTAGATCGACAGAGTCTATGCTCAGAGTCGCCCAGTCAAGCGTTCCGTTAAGACCTTCCAGCCAGTTTTCCGTGATTCGGCTCCCGTTGGTTACCATGGAGGTTGTGAGTCCGGTTTTCTTTGCGAGCATGATGAGGTCGGGCAGCCAGGGACACAAGGTGGGCTCGCCGCCAGCGAAATTGATCTTTTGAAAACAAGCTTGAGCAAGGGATTCGACCACTGCAAGACAGGCCTCACGCCCCAGATGACCCTTGGGCAGGACTTGTGGCTCGATATCCTGGAAGGTTGCGAAGCAGAACCCGCATTTCATGTTGCAGGCCTTCCACAGGTGATAGTTGACTGTAGGTATCTCGATCGCGACGCTCATGTAGTCCCTCCAATCCAGGGTTGTTGCGCAATAGGCACCCTCCATCTTGAAGGTGCCCACAATGACGCGAAACCCCAGTTTGGTGGACGAAATCCTGTTTGGACGCCGAATTCGGGTCGGAGTGTGGCACGACTTGACTGCGATTTGCCACGGGTCTAAGGCTGGTCAATCCACGCGTTCGGCCACGGCTGGGTCGAATCCCAGGTTGCTCGAGTTTATGGGTGCAGACCGAGGGGGAATCGTAGGGGTGGAGGGAGGGGTTTCCTGTAGGAGACGAGGAAGGTGGCAATCGAGCCCTTTTGAAGCGCTCATAGGGCCGTAGAAAGCCCAGCACCGATGTCAGTGGAAGCCGGTTCAAGCGTTGTCCAACGCTTGAAAGGTCCTTCCATTTGTAGCCACATTGGCTACAGACCTCGCCTAACTACTATCTCCGGAATGACCACCTCCCAGTCATCGGTCTTTAGAAGTCGAAGGTACTCCCCTTCCGACTTGGTCTTGTCCCAACGGGCCACGGCGAGCACGGTCGCGGACGCCGCGTCCGTTTCCGGGGGTCTCTTGAACGCCTGCGACAATTTGCCCACCGTAATGCCTTCGGTGGTGGCGATTTCCCATGGGGTCCGGTCCGTCCTGATCTTCAGCGGGTCTCCGGCGGACAGGCCGGCGATCGCCTCGTGGATCGGGTCGACAGGGGACCGGCGGCCGGCGAAGCTTAGTTGCATGTCCCGCAGACTGAGCCGCAGGTTGGACTCCCTCAGTTTCCGGGGTGAGGGATGGAGGTGTGCCATTCCCGGCCTGGTCAGCACGGAGGGGTAGCCGTCAAGGAGCCGCAGGAACGGGTTGGAGCCCCCGGTCTTTGCCAGGGTCAGTGTGCGCCTTGCCCGGGTCATCGCCACATAGTAGAGACGCCGGGGAGCATCAGCGTCCTCTCGCAGTTCCGCGTTACTCCAGCCGCCGTCCAGGACAACGACGTGGTCGAACTCCAGTCCCTTTGCCCGGTGGGCACTGGTAAGCAGCAGCCCGTGCTGGCGACGACGGTAGTCCCTGGCCCATTCGGCGAGCCATTCCCTAAAGGCGGCCGCGGGCAGACCCTCGTTGTTGGTCTCCTCCCTGTAGCTATCCACGGCCTCTATAAGCAGATCGTTCCACGTACCCTGCGGCTGCTCTCGGAGCCACTGGAGCGCGGCCTCCGCCTTCAGGAGGCCCCCATGATCCTTGACCCAGCCCAGCAGCGCCTGGGTCTCCCGCAGCTGCCAGGTGGCAGTGAAGTCCTCCCTGGATACCTGGGCCGGAATTTCTTCTAGGTGGCAGAGGGCCCGCACAGGGTCCAGGAGGTTCCAATGGCGAGCTATGACCGCGCATCTGCTCCAGTCCCACTCCGGATCGAGGGAAGCCATGCGCTTCAGCTCCTCGACTACTGCGTGCGCCTGGCTGACGGCGTCGCTGCCTGACGGCAGTATCTGGACCCTGCCCCGGGTTACCGGGTCTATGTGCTCCCACTCGCCGCCGAAGCGCTCGCGTGCTCGGATGCGGTTGACGATTATCTGGTGGTCGGCCTTCATCCGCTGGCAGGCAGGCTTGATGACGGAGTTGGCAGCGGCAATGATGTGTCCCGTGGACCGGTAATTCTCCGTTAGGAAAGAGGGCCTGGCCTGGTAGTCATCTTCGAAGCGCTTGATGTAGCGGATGGACGAACCGCTGAAGGAGTAGATGTTCTGGTCGTCGTCCCCAACGGCGAATAGGTTCAGCCGCTGGTCCTGCTCCCTCCTGGTGCGTCCGGCCAGGGCCGATATGAGTCCGTACTCCAATTCCTTGATGTCCTGATACTCGTCCACCAGGATCCACCGAAAACCGCCCAGCAACCTGTTTCGCAATTCATCCGCTTCGTCGAGCGTGCCTATCCCCCTCTCAAGCAGTTCCGTGGCCTCCTTGAGTACGTTGTCGAAGAGGGTTTGCACCTTGACGTCATTCCCTTCCATGGAGCGGGCGAAGGTGGCCCCGGTCAGACTCATGGCGAGGGCGTGGCAGGTGAGGACCGTTACCAGGCCGGCCTCTTCCCCAACCAGGTTGCGAAGGCGCTGCCTTATCTGTACGGCGGCGTGCCGGTTGTACGCCAGGGCCAGGATGGACCGGGGGTTCTCCCTCCTGGCGCGAATCAGGTATGCGATGCGGTGCACCAGCACCCTGGTCTTGCCCGAGCCGGGCCCGGCCAGAACCAGGACGTTCGATGTATCTCGATCGTCGGTGACGATGTCCCGTTGGGACCTGTTGTTCAGGCTCTCTACGATGCGGCGCCAGGACTCGGGCGTGGTCTGCCTGGTGAGCTCCTGTTTCTTGTTCGGCAACCACCTGTCTACGAACTGCTGCCTCGGCAGGCTGAAGTAGTCCAGTATGAGGTGCAACGCATCGGCGAAGGATTGCAGTCCTTTCTCGGCGTACTCGGCCATGATGTGGATTTGCAGAGTCTGCTCATCGTAATAGATCTGCAGGGGCTCGAAGTGGGATCGGAGGAACCGGTTGCGGCCCTCTCCGAGCCGGATCGTCATGGCGGACCGGAATACCGTCATTCCCTGGTTGAGCCGTATCACCTCCTGGTCGTGCAACCACAGGAGGGCCTGCTGAAGCAGGCGGTCTGCATCGATGGCCTTGTCCACAAACTGGCCGAAGTTCAGGCTGTCGGTCAGCTGACCCACGGTCGTGTCCACCAGCAGGTCTACTCCACGCGCACCGTTGGGCAGCTTCGACAGGAGGTGCTGGAGCACCATTTCCGAAGCGCTGTGCCTGTCACCAGCGCTTTTCTGTACGGCCCGCCAGTGCTTCAGCAGGGTGACCTGCATCACTTCGTTCCTCAGGGTGCGCACCCGCATGTTTGCCGTGCCATGCTCCTGCTCCAGCCCGTCCGCGGCGAGTCTCTTCAGGCTCCGCTGCACCAGGAGCGGCAGAGCTTGCTCATGGCCGCGGTCCTTGAGGCGCTGGGCGGCCTCCCTGAGGTAAAGGGGCTGCGGCTCCTCCGTCGCAAGGCCCGGGGCCTGCTCCTGCATCAGGCTTAACAGGTCCTTTTCCATGCCCCGTGCCCGCGTGAAGCGCTCAATGGACGGTCGCTGCACCCTGTGGTGGACGTATGCCGTCAGGATGGCGTCGTTGGAGACCAGGCCGAGACGGGCCAGTGTGGCCATGGCTTTGCGCACGCCCCCGCTGTTCAGGCCGGTGACGCCGCTCAGCTCGTCGGTGGTTATGCCCTCGTCCCTGCTTGCGTTGATCAGCCTCCGCACAATCTGGAGCAGCTGCTTCCTGTAGGTAGCGTCAATACCGCCATCCTTATCGATGCTGCGGGAGGCGTCCTCCATGGACCGGATCTGCAGGGAAGAGGGGAAGACATTCACCAGGTTCTCATCCCTGGAGAGGATGGACGCCTCCTCCAGCCAGGAGATGGCGGTTCTCACCCTGTTGTCGTCGGTCACCGTGTCCCTGGGGAACTCGTGCTCCTCGTCCTCCAGGAGGATCTCTCCCGCGGTGGCGATGACCTCCCCGTTGGCCCTCTTCCGGCGGTCCAGGTTCTTCAGAGACTTGAGGACGGCGTTGATGTCGCGCTGACTCAGGCGGGACCCGGCCGTCATCCTGTGCTGCCGCTCGATGTCCTCGTCGGTGTATAGGAGGACGCAGTGGGCGGCGTCGTTGTCCCGTCCGGCCCGGCCCGCCTCCTGCAGGTAGTTCTCCAGCGACCCGGGGATGTCGGCATGTACGACCAGCCGGACGTCGGGCTTGTCGATGCCCATGCCGAAGGCGTTGGTGGCGGCGATGGCCCTCAGCCGGCCGTCTATGAAGTCGTTCTGGACCTGCTTCTTCTTCTCCGAGGCCAGCCCGGCGTGGAAGTGGTCGGCGCTGATGCCCTTCTCTCTGAGAAAGTCGCCGACTTTCTCGGCGTTCTTTCTCGTGGCGCAGTAGATGATGGCCCCGCCCTCTAGGTCGCCGGGCAGGTAGTCTTCCAGGGTGTCGTGGAGCTGGGCCAGCCTCTGGGCCCGAGTGGTGCGGACAACGCTGAAATGCAGGTTGGCCCGTCGCGTCCCACCATTTACCAGACCTAGATCGACATTTAGTTTCTCCCGGAAGTAGTCGATGACCTCCTGCCTGACGTCCGGCTTGGCCGTGGCGGTGAGGCAGAGGATGGGAGGCGGCTCCTCGCCGTCCCGCTGGCCCTTGATGAAGCGGCTGATGTACCGGTAGTCAGGGCGGAAGTCGTGCCCCCACTTGGAGAGGCAGTGGGCCTCATCCAGGACCCACGCACCGATCTGTCTCTGCTCCAGTGCGCTCTTAAGGGATTTGCTCCTCAGCTGTTCCGGCGAGATGAGCAGGATGGAGGCGTCCCCCAGGCGGATCCGGCTGAGGGCGTCCCTCCTCTCCGGCATGGAGAGCAGGCCGTTGACCGTCACACAGGAGGTGATTCCCCGCTTCTCCAGGCTGGCCACCTGGTCGGCCATGAGGGCCACCAGCGGCGAGATGACCACGGTGAGGGCGCCGGCCTTGTCGTAGCGCGACAGGGCGGGCACCTGGTAGCAGACGGACTTGCCGGCGCCGGTGGGCAGTATGGCGAGCAGGGACTCGCCCAGCATGGCCTTCTGGACTATCTTCTTCTGCAGGGGGACCCCGTCCTCGTCAGCGGGCTCGGGCCGAAAATCCCCGAAGCCGAACCACCGGGTCAGCTCCCGGGTGGGATCATGCCGCTCGCTGCACCACTGGCAGCCGGGTTGCCGGCACGGGGTGTCGCGAAGCTGTTTGATAATCTTGGCGGCCTGGGGAAAATTGAACAGCACCCAAGGCGGCATGACCGAGTTGGTGCCAGCCACCGCAAGCCAGGCGAGGACGTAGGCCAGGGGCCATCCTTGTTCTTGCATATCGTCCACAACCGAACGTACCTGCAGCCGGCAACCCTGGCCATTAAGCCTTCGCTCGATGGCCTTCTTCGCCTCCTCCAACGTTGGCCTGGCGGATCCTCTTATGGTGGAAAAGACCATGTCGAAGCCCGCCCCATTCTCGGTGGTGGTCAGCCAGTGCCAGGCCGTGAGCAGTTCAGGCGGGGATTCCTTTAACTTGCTCAGCTGGTTTGCGAAGGCGTCTACGGCCAGCTTGCTGTCCAGGAGCGGATCGTTGACCTGATTTCGTACCAGACCGGCGTCCTTGTAGTGCTTGACCAGGCGGTGGTAGGGACGCTGGGGAAAGGCCAGGGGGTTGAGGCGCAGGGTGTCCACCACCGGCAGCTTCAGGAGCCGGAGGTTGGGATTCAGGGCCCGGAGATGCGGGATGTCGTGGTCAATGATGTTGTGGCCGAGAAGGAACAGTGCATTCTCGGCCAGCCTGTCGAATCGTTCCAAGTCTGTGCTCTTAGGCCGCTCCGACATAGAGAGGGAGTCGCCGGAGTTGGGACGGTGGGCGGCGGCGGCCAGCAGGCTGCCGTCGTGCTCCAAGACCTCGAGGTCCAGCGAGAGACAACGCTGAAGGGCTGGAAATGGGATCCTGGGGCTTGGGGTTGGGTTCCGTTGTTTTGACCGCTCTTGCAAGGGAGATGAACCTCTGAAAACAACTGTGCGAAACGGAAATTTACGGGACTATAACACACGGGGGGCCCATAGCTTCTTACTTGTTGCGGGCATCGTCTCAACGCCGATGGGTAGTTCTCGGAGAGCGGGGCATCCAATCCACGTCAACTGGAAGCCGAGAGTTTGATGGCATCAGACGGATGGGTCGTAGGTCCCCAAAAGCAAGTGTCGCAATTCAACGTTAGAATGTTCAAATGAAACACTTGACTCTGCGGAGGCGCAATTTTGACCACACCTGAACATCCAACCATAGAAACCCTGTTCAGGAACCTTGACAGATGGCGGCATTTCGCCGGCTTTCCCCTCGAAGCGCGCGTGGATGCGTTGATCGGGCTGTTCCTGCCGAGGGCTATTGAGGACTCCCTCGGAGAGGGGGAAATACATCCCAACGTAATTCCACAATTCCCACTCAAAAAGACTAAGAACAATCAGTCTGACAAAGTCGACTTCCTCGCCCTGTCGAAAGATGGCAGAAGGGATTTCCAGGTGGAAGTCAAGACAGACTTTGCTTCCATAGGGGAAGGACGGCACGGGCGCTTAGCTAGAGCCAGAGAAAGGGGAATGGCTTGCATTCTGTCCGAATTCAAAGAAATCGCGAAGGCCAGCTGGAGCCGGAAGAAATACCTCCATCTCAAAAGTGCTCTTTCAGAAATGGGCCTCACGGTGCTACAGAGAGAACTAGAGAAGATGATGCTGCCTTGGGAAGACTAGAGGCTCAACCAAGCCTATTGTGCTTATTATCGAGAGTGATTTCTGGTATATCAGAAAAGTCGATGGTAAATGTACGTCGAGACGTTTACATCAAGGCCATTAGGGATAATAGCTTGCCACAGGTGAGTTACTCTTCCAAAGACCATCGCAACAATGGCTTGCGAAATCTCTGAGGGGCTTCTTCGGGCAAGGCAACAAAATGCTCCACATAAGACTTGGTAGGATTGTTGTTTGTCCCGGAGTTGGTGTCGGCATTGTTGCCATTCCTAGGAGTAGCCACTAGTTCCAGGGCAGGATTCAGAACCTTGCCGAGGTGGGTTCGCTCTATGCGCTACGACCAGCGTGACATTCCCGGAACATGTAGACTAAGAACTCGGTCTACATTACGCGACATATCTATATTGACACAAAGGTTCGTTGTGAGATAAGTTTACTCAAGACTTTCCCACTTTTTGAATACCCCACCGGTCCCTAAAATCTCGTATATAGCAACGATCCGCCACTCCGCGTCCTACTTCCTATAACACACACTCTCGAGGCTGACATGAAACTACTTTTGATCCACCTAAGTGACATTCACATAATAGGTGAGGACGACGTAATCACTGGCAGGTATCAACAGATCGTGAATGCGGTGAAAAACTTAGACTATGCGCTCGACTTGTGCGTACTAATAGTAACTGGCGACATCGTGTATTCCGGAAATGACGAGCAGTATCTAGCTGCCTTTGAATTCTTCGAAAACACAAAGCGAATGCTTGTAGAGAAGCTGTCCAGCGCGGTAGAAGACCAAGCGGTTCCGGTTCATCTCGTCATGATTCCTGGTAATCATGATTGTGATTTTACGGCTAGTGGCACCCTCAGAGACCTTGCTGCCGATGCGATCCTGAAAGACATTTCAAGGGCAGAGGACTCGGACATCGTAGAGACATGTATCGCCGTGCAGACGGCATTTTTTGACTTTCTGGATGCGATGGAGCCGCAACCTCGAATACCTTCAAGCCAAGACTATGACGAAAGATTGTCGTACGAATATACTCTTTCCGTAAAAGATGAAAATGTCAAGATCCTTTGCTACAACACTGCCTGGCTTTCCCAACAAGAAGAATCGCAGGGACGCTTGTCCTTCCCAAGCCAGGCCATCGGAGATGAACAAGACGTCTCAGATCTAGTGGTGGCCGCCTTCCACCATCCCTACAACTGGCTAGAATCAAACAATGCGCGTTCGTTCCGAGAGAGAATCGAATCAATAGCTGACATTATACTTACCGGACATGAACATACATCTTCATGGAGAACCCAAGAGGGCAATTTAGGTCAACACAACATTAGCGTAGAGGGTGGGATACTACAAGATAGTGCAGATCCAACACTCAGTGAGTTCAATGTGTTCTTGTTTGATACGAGTAATCGCCGCAAAAAGTATGCGCATTTCAGTTGGGATACTGGCACATACACCTTAACAGCCAAGTCCTCGTTAGGTGATGACGGGAGCGGTTTAGGATGGACCAAATATCGCATTAACGGGATCCGGGCCGTCAGCCAGGCGCAGCTTTCCGAAGACATGCGGTCGTTTCTTACCGATCCCGGAATAAGTCTTCGGCACGGAGAACGGGGCATGCTCACACTTCAAGATGTGTTTCTGTATCCAGATTTGGTGGAAGTCAGCATCCGGGACGAACGGTTTGGACAACGCGTGTCAAGTGGTCATTTGTTGAGGCTGCTGGAATCCAATCCTAAGATGTTAATCACAGGTGACTCAGAATCAGGCAAGACTTGTCTCGCCAAGAAGTTATTCCTTGATTTCTTGCAGAATGGTGTGGTCCCACTCTTAATTGATGGAACCAAGAAGCCGCCTCGTGGCGATAAGGTATATGGTTACATAGAGCGATTGTTTTGCGGACAATACGATAAGATGACCTTGGAGGCGTACACACAAAACAATAAGTGCCTTCGTGCGATCATAGTCGACGATTATGACAGACTTCCCCTAACTAGTATTCAAAAGAAAGAATTCTTGGCGAGGCTGTCCTCATTTGCCAGATTTGTAGTCCTGTTATCCCATGATATCACGTCCGATTTAGCTGTACTGTCCAACCCTCAAGGATTGTCTGGGAGTTCTGCGGAAATGGTTCACTACAGAATCCAGCCATTCGGCTATGTCGGTCGGGATAGGCTAGTGGAACGTTGGATGCTTTTGGGAGACTCTGTCGATCCCACCGACAACTCCTTTGCTAGGCGACTAGAAAGCACAACCCGTACTCTAAATACACTCGTAGGGAAAAACTATGTTCCTTCATATCCAGTTTATGTATTGGCGGTATTACAAGCGCTTGATAGTGCAACTCCAATTGATATAACCGCAAGTACGCATGGGTATTTCTATGAGCTTTTCGTTAGGACGACTTTGGCGCGCGGTCGGAGCAGCAAGGACTTCGACGTAATTGCTTCCTATTTGGCCTTTGTGTCCTACAAGATGCAAGAAAAAGGGGTCAAGACAATTAGTGACTCTGAATTTAAGGCAATACATCAAGCATTCGAAAAACAGTATGATATAGAGCGCCCATTTGAACTACTGAAGAGACAATTTGTGGAGCAAGGAATCCTTACCAATATTAATGACGGATTCAGGTTTAAGTACAGTTACCTTTATAATTACTTTGTTGCAAGCTATATGAGAGACCACATCGGTGAACCAAGGGTCCGTGAAATGCTTGGACATATTACTCAGTACGTGCACACTGAGAACAACGCAAATATATTGCTTTTCCTCGCCCATTTGAGCAAGGACCCTGTGATAATCAACGAACTTCTTGCGGCTTCACGTGAGTTGTACACCGGGCATCAGCCAGCCGAATTGGAAGATGATATTGACTTCTTGGCACACCTTTGGTCGGGTCTTCCTGATGCCGTGTATGAGGAGAATGACCCGAAGGCAAATCGTGAGGCGATGTTGGCTGAGATGGATCGCAATACTTCTCCCGACATGGGAATAGATGAATCGGTTGATGATCAAGAAGAACCGGAGGTGAACTCCGAGGATCCAATTGTTCAATTCGTGACGGCATTGAGACACTTGGAGATACTTGGGCAAGTGCTTAAGAATTTTCCTGGTTCTCTGGAAGCTTCGATGAAGCTTGGCATTGCACGGGAGTGCTATCATTTAGGTCTAAGATCTCTATCGGCGGTGTTCAAAATGATTCAGGTCGAGGAGCTCGCAATCCTTCAAGAGATGGCACAGGAAATTCGGTACAGACACCCTGATCTGGGCACGGGGGAAATAAGAAGCCGAGCCAAAGAGAGTCTTACCGGTCTGGTGCACGTCTTGTCGTATGGATTGATAAAGCGAGTTGCGAATGCAGTCGGTTCGCGCGACTTGTTCAATACTTACGAAAGGCTATTGAAAGAGTCGCAGACGCCAGCATTTTCGCTGATTAACTTGGCTTTGAATTTAGACAACAGAAGTGAGTTTCCAGATAGTTTGATCAGGAAAGAGGCTTCTGAGTTCCGAAAGGCCCCTTTGCCTCTTTCAGTCTTGCGCCATTTGGTAGTGGCCCATTTTCGCCTTTTCCCAGTTGACTTCAAGACAAAACAAGGCATTAGCACCACTATTGGGATTAGGTATTCTACTCTTCAACTAACATCTCCTGGGGCGCGGATGTTACCAAGAGGCAGGGTGGTCAAACAGAGGCGTTGACAGGCTGTGGTAATTGCTACTCTGAGGCCCAGATCAGATTTACGGCGGAATCGATGTATTTCAATTCACGCGTGGGACACTATGGTTGTGTTCATTGATGTGAAAGGGCAAATGCGGTTGAAACCACCCGGGGGTTACTAGACGCCGTGGAAAGCCGACTTCCTAGACTCCAACATTACATTGCCCAATCCATCCCTATCCTCGACACTTGGAAACGAATACCGCTGATCCGCAGACAAGACTGCTGAAAGATCAGCCTACCGCGTAAATGACTTCCGGTCCGATGTTGGGGCGGAGTTGACGAGGACAGGTACTTCGTAGACCTTCATCCCTTCGTCGTGAGAGGAAGTAAGAAGGCTTCCAAGCCCATTTGAGTCGTGGAAGCTGCGGTAGAATCAGAGACCTTTCATAATCCTACTCAAGACTATTGGCATCCGCTCGTGTTTCGGTTTGAGCGAGTCGTCATCCGCGTCGGTGATGATGGTGCCGGACGCAGCGATGTTACCCTGAGGGACTCCCTACATGTCCCTTAGCTCTGCGAATGCAAAAGGGTCTCCCGATTGGATCACCACCCGTCTGGGTCATTTGCCTATAGATGTCGAATGCCATTCGGAGTATCCGTCGACGAGTCTCAGGCGTCACCGACGATGCAGGGCGTTGCCAAGTACGGTTTTGACACGCCTCCACGGGCTGGCGTCGCCCGGACTACGCTGGACAAGCTTACGCCGAGCTAATCCACCGGTCCAACCAGACGCTAGCGCTGTACTTGGACTGCTATCTCACTTTCAGGAAGAATGAGCACAGGCGGAGTAGTGTACGGGACAGTTGGATGGGGGCCGCCGCGAGCGCAGGCATGCGACCCTCATGGATTATCCCAATTCATTGGTAGATGTCAGGAAAGGAATGAGTTAGGACAGTTGTGCTGCTATCAACCTATGGCTGCATACCCCAAAAGACACTCGAATGTGGATTTGCAGGGAAATATAGCCACTCCCCGCGAGCTAGTGTCAAACCGCTGTTTCGGGCTTGCTCCGCTCGGACAATAATACGCCAACGGAGCGCGTTAGTTTATGGTGCAGCGTTAATAACACTAAGGGTTCCGCCGGGCAACGCGCTTTCCGAGTAGCAGGCTAAGCTACTCCCAACCGAGAGTACCTACACAGTAAGACCGCCCATTGGGCACCGTTTCGGCTTCCGGATCGTTATACTTTATATATGGGATATAAGGTATTAGTCAGGAGAAGGGAGACTCTCAGATGAGGTCCTTGATAAGCTTGGGAAGGAGCCGGTAGCGGAAGGCCAATAGGCCTCAACGGCCACTCTCAGTAGTCTCAGCCGCTAAAGATAAAGCGTGTATAAATATAGTTATGCACTCTTTGTCCTCTGTAGTCTTGCTGCTTCCAGCAGTCTAACGCAGACTGTACGGCATCACAGACCGACGGGGATTGTCAATCCCTGTATTTCCCTGTACACCTCTGTAATCGAGCCACTCCCTCACTGGGCGTAGTCCCCTCCACAAAGTACATTTCTCTTCAGGCTACACGGCGGCAGTAGCCGTGCAACTGTGCCATTTCGCCTTTACCGGTGGGCTTTCGCCTGATGGGGCAGGGGCGAACCAAGGTCACAGATCCAAAGTGCACCGCCAGACTAAGCTTCTTGATTTAGTCCAGTTTGGTGACCCCGACCGTATAAAAGGCAGAACCTTCATTCGACGGACACAATAGCAACGGAAAACTCAGGTACTCGTGGGCGGCCGATTTGGGTCCATTCAAGCCAGGTCGGTAAAGCGGACTCAAAATGGGTGTGTCACGTCGTTCCCGCGTACCCGAACGTATCACCAGGCCCAATGAACGGTTCGATTCTTCTCAGGTGGGTCCTCGCCGACCGTATGCCCCCGCTGGTGGTTCTGCGAGGAGTCGGCCGACGAGGATGGGCAGACCTGGTCATCGGTTCGATGGCCGACGAGTTAGAGGTCTGAGCACCACATGGTCAGGCTGGCTCACCAGCATCTACGAAGCCAGATTGTCCAGCTCACCCAGATAGAGAATATCGCAGCGTACTTCCAACCGCTTTCTCTCGCCTGCCTTCGGCAGGAAATCATTTGCAATCTCGTCTGGGACTGGAATAAACGTGTGGCCTTTCGTGAGAATAGTCGATGTGAGCCTGGGACCTCCCCCGGACGCTGCTCCGACGAGTGCAGGACAAAGGATATCGTAGTACAGACCGAACCGCCCAGAGTGATGCTGAAAAATGAAAACGACTTTCCGTCCACCCCAAACTACCTCTGTGGTGTGCGGTTGCAGGAAAAATTCTCCTTTCTCGCGCTGAACTCGGTCGCTCAGGGAGAGGAAGCAAGTATATCCGTTAACGGGATAATCGCTCGTCAGAATAAGCGCGCTTGTCTCTGATTCCCGACGGTCGATCCCAGGTACGGCGTCGAAGATATCGGGAATGGCACTGGCACCGGTTTCATCCTCTAGTCCACCGACTACCGATTGGAGCAGAGCTGTGCCCGTGCTACTTACGTCCACGAAGGATCGGTCGGTGCTGCTCATTCGCCTCGCTGCCTCGGCGAAAGTCATTCGCCCGGCACGGAGTTCTTCCAAAACCTCATCAACGTCGGCTCTGTCCTCAAATTCATATTCGAACCATTCTCGATTCGAACGAAGATGTCGCAAGAAGGCTTCTGACCCTTCTCGCGTGCTGCTGGGTACGAGCTTAGAGATTCTGGGAAAGACCGTGGCTCGGATGAAATCCTTTACAAAAGGTGCGAACGCGTCGTAGTCCTCGAGATAAAGGGCGATCAACGGGGCGACGCTGCTTGAGTCTGGATCGAAATAGATTACTACAGGAATGTTCCTGTCCGTGACGAGTAACGACAAGCCACCAGAAATCGACCCGAAACGAATATCGGCTCCGAGAAAGTAGTCCTCTTCAAGAATTCGAGCAA
This sequence comes from Dehalococcoidia bacterium, assembly GCA_965220005.1. GTDB lineage: Bacteria > Chloroflexota > Dehalococcoidia > Plut-88900 > Plut-88900 > Plut-88900. The sequence continues at coordinate 2,876,067 of OZ244800.1, read as the reverse complement.
CTCGGGTTGCAAATGCTGATTGAGCGAAACTCACATCCGTAATCGGACGCTCCGCAGTCACTCGAGGCGTTGTGTCGACCTCATTGACCCCATATAAGAGCAGGTAACCAAGTTCGCAGTCACGCCTAGGTGCCCGTCGAGAAGGCACAATAAGGGGCGTCTCCTCACTCGCGTATGTCGCGATCACCGACTCGTCCCGCCCGCTGTAATACTGGACGCCAGCGCGTTGAACTACCGATGCGAGCGCCTCAGACGTGCCTGCGGGGCGAAGTGCCACCTCCAAATGGCCGCAGAGCACGAACTTCTTTGTCCCGCTGATCCAACGCAGGAAGCTATCGTTGGCGAAGGATTCAGCATGCTCGGCTGCGATTGGCGACACCACGTTGTCCAGAGCCGAGACAATCTGTTGCAGCAGCTGGTTCGAAGGAGCGTCTAGGGCTTCGCGACCCGCGGTGGGACTCAGGAAAGGGAGGTCTACCACTCCGCCCCAATTGTATATGGACCCCATGCCGACGGTCGCAAGGCCGAACCCAGACCGCAGTGTGCGGATAGCTCCACGACCCTGGAGAAGGACGATGGAACCAGTCCTTCCAGCGCCAGTCGCTGACTGCACATTTTCTAAAACAACTCGGAGTTCTCCCGAAGCCATGCCTAATAGTTCCAGATCTCCGGAAAGGACCCCGGCGAGCGAAATGTTTGGGAGCCTCTCTATCCAGGCATGCATCTCGGATGGAAGTGCGGCTCTGTGACTGGCGCCACTGAGCCTTTCGCCGTTCAATGTGACTGGTATTTCGACGAACTCTACGACCTCTTTAAGATAATTGCGTGCATCCCGAACGGGCACTCCACTTGTGGGGTCAATGTGGGCTTTGACGGTAGTGCCTGGCTTGCCAGTTTTCTCGACTGACGCAACTAGGATGCCCTCAGTATCTGTAGAGAGTTCTGATTTACGTACCGACGACCGCGTCCGTTCGCCCGTGACCGCGGACTCACTCTCAACGGAGAGCTCATCAGCGATTCCGAAGTTGGACATCGCTCCAATGCCAAACGTGCCCACAACACCGGCCGCTCGAGCGGCGTCGGTGTTTTTGCTGCTCCTTCCTGCATACCAAAAGCTGGTTTCGAGCTCCTCTGCAGTCATGCCAATGCCGTTGTCCACTACAACAATCTGTTGCTCGTCGACGGTCACTCGGATCTCAGGTTCGAAGTCAACACCATGCACCTCTCTCTCATGAGCCTCCCTCATGCGGATCGCATCAAAGGCATTCTGAGTGTTCTCTCGGAGTAGGGCGAGCGGTGATTGGTAAATCTGGCCAGCAAACAACTCAAGTATCCGCTGGAATTCTATCTTGAATGCTATCCTTTTCTCAGTTGATGTCACGAGGTCATCCTTCTAACGGCGATGGTCGCAGCCATTTGCTCGCAGGTAGCACGATCGACCAATGCCGACGCTGTTTCAAGGCGCGCTTCGGCTTCGTCGAATCGGTTATTGTCGAGGAGCAGGGAGATGATTTTGGTAAGTTCGTCCGCCGTGCGCGGTAGGTCGAGTAGTCTAATTAGCTCCTCGCTTTGCCCCAAACCCTCGAGGGCCTGGATTTCGACCTGCCGTTTCTCATCAGAGTGGGAAGGGCCAATTTTGGAGAGAAGTTCTAGGGCCAACTCATATTGTCCGGTCGCTACCGCTGTCATCGCTTTATCGAGGTACTGAATAGCAGTAGTTCTTTTAGGGCGTGCCGCCGAAAGCGGCAGAACTAGTTTGATGAACGAGTTACCACCGAAGTCGCTCCGGTGCGACCCAGTGAAAACGCCTGCTGGTGACATCTCTCGCACATGAACCGTAACTGAACTGCTTTCCGGATCAATGTCGACGACGTTAAATTGGCGGTGTTCACCCATGGGGAGCTCACCGTCGCCAACCGCGAGCGACCCAGCGCCTGCCACAACCATGGAAGTACGGTTTGGTAACCGTACCTCAAACGGAGCTGCGGCAGCATAATGGTGATGACCGTGCAAGCCGACGGTGAACCCCAGATCGATCAGCCTATGGATGACATTCTGGTCCATATAGTCGTTTGCAGTTGGTCCGCCTACGACGCCGTGATGCCACACCCCGATAGCCACCGGTGCCTTCGATTCAGCGAGGAGCCTCTGAGATACGACCAACGATTCCGCGGCGATGGCTCCTACGGGGCAAAAGCAATCGTTCCCGTGCCAAGAGGCAAACCCAACTATGACTAATCCCAGCGATTCATAATCGAAAAAAATTAGGTCAGACTCGTCCTGCTGAAGCGGATTAGGGTTTAGCCCCGCATAGAAGGCTGCTTGAAACTTCCGGAAGTGTTCGAAACGAGACATATACAGACCGTTGTCAGCGACTGTGTAGGCCCGCTGGTCTCGCCAGTTCCACCGTACGTTGGAGGTAGCCTCAAAGGCTTTGCGATCGATCCTGTCCGGACATTCGGTAAGTGGCTCCATCGCACGTCGGGCTCGACCCCAGTGTACGTCGTGATTCCCAGGGACAATGACGACCCGCGACAGGTCAGAATTGACAAAATGGGCGGCGAGGCGCCACAGAAAATCGCTGGCTTCTTCATACTGGGCCTCGATCTCCGGGTCTGGATCAGCGGTATCTGCCTTGGTGCCCTGGATCAGGTCGCCGCTCACCACAATCAAGTCAGGACAGGGGATACCCTCCTGCTCCCACCGCATAGCGTCGTTCGTAATCGCCATGAGCAGCTCATCATTTCTTAGACGCGGCCCTGACGTTCGATGCAGGTCCGAAATGTGAAGCAGCTTGGGCACAAATTTACTCCAGACGCAACGTCAGCGGCGTGAATTAGGAATCCTCTGAACAAGTCGGGAACGACAGCGAGTCATCATAACTGCAATTCCGGCAGAGTCTTCACTATGTCCACCGTGCGGATGCTCACGGTCGTGACACGCCTTACCAGATCGAGAATGTAGCTTGGGTCGCCTATCTCTATGGACCAGTCGTTCGGATCGCTAGTGATGCCGCTTTTACTGTCGGTCTTGACCTCGTAGCGATCCACCAGCCAGTCCAACGCAGAGCGTGACCCCAGTTGGTACTCGTGAGCCTCCTCTGGGATACCCGCCAGTGTAATGCCCGCGTTGTATCTGATTTGGGTCTTGTCCATCCCCTTGCCTTTGCGCCGATAAGCCATCTTGGTCACGCGGTGCGCGCTTGGCTCGTTAATGTCCCAGTTGTCGACCACACGAATGTCAAGGTCGTAGGGTTCGACGCTCTCATATCCGACATGCAGTCGCGCCAGTTCTCGCCCTGCACGGGCGAACGCTCGGAAGTCAGCTAAGGTGGCGGGCATCATAATTCGAGCAGATGACTTCCCCAAGTCGGCGGCGAACGTCTCCCGATACTGCTTGGAGTGAAGTATCCCATAGACGTGATAGAAGAGATCGTCCTCAGTGATGCACGCATCGTCAAAACTGTCACGGTACTCATTGAGTGCGGCTGGGTTGATATTGCTGACACGCTTCAGTTCGTCAGAATTCCTCAACGCCTCTTCGGGCGGCAAGTACCGCCAGCGAGGAAAGTAGACTGTATGGCCCGCCAGCCCATCGTCAGCAATGGAGTCTGTCATTAGGGCGTGGAATGGTGTGCTAACCCCTGTCCCCGTGATGGCTATCCCAAGATTCCTAGACATGGGCTGGGGGTAAATCTGAGGGAATCTCCGTACTCTGCTGTTGAGATCGGGGTTGCAGCACAGGCGTTGCTTGAAGTATGGCCGGTACACACCCAAGGTGAAGGACTTATCGTCTGTGTAGTACTTCCTTCCGCTTGCCATGTGCCGATGGTTCTCCGGCCTCCAGTGGAAACGACCCGGGGTCACACCAGCAAGCTCTTTCGCCCTCCTAACCCGTTCTTGCAAACTGCCAGTGGCCCTGCTCCGCTCAAACGCCTCCACTTTCTCATTATAGTATTCCACGCTGCGTCGGATGTTATCCCGCAGCCGGTTGTCTGAGGCGTTATAGCACCAGGCGTCGCGTCCTGTGTAGAACCCTAGAGATTCCAAGATAAAGATGGACTCCACACTCTTGACGCCATCCTCGTCTTGGACCAGAGGGCGCAGTGACGGAAACCTTTCGGACCGTTGGTTTATCCAGTCTCCTTGTGCGTTCGGTGTGATAATCTGCCAGTCGGTAGTCCTGAGACTGGACTCTGCGAGCATCTTGAGCTTTTCCTCCCGGCCGAGATAATCACCTATATCGCTGTAGTAGACCGTCGCTCCGGACGAGTTGCCAGGCTTCTTTACCAGCAGCAGGATAGCCACGCCAGCTCGACTTCCGGAGCCGAATATTTTCCCCGCCTCCATGCGTGACAACTCTCCAGACGTTCGCTGGTCACCCCTGAGGTTATAGCAGTAGATCGCATCAAACTCCTTGACAATGGCCTTGCGGAAGCCGTCGAAGGACTTTGCGTCAATGAAGCCACCGTTGGTTACGAAAGCGACAATGCCCCCTTTTTTGCCGCCAAGCACTCGATCTGACGCCTGACGAATTGCCTTAACGTATGGGTCGTACAGTGCTTCCCGGAGTTTTGCGCTTGATGTGTCTGCGTACGTCTCCTTGACTCTTCGGTCCACGGCTTGATATTCCCGGTTGTCCGTGGCCGACCAAGGCGGATTGCCTAGTATGACGCGAATGTCCAGACCCTTCTGCCTTTCGATGCGCCTGTTATTGTGAGGAAAAAGCGCATGATCCATAGGGTTGCTGTTCTCTGACTGCTCAAAGGTGTCGGTGAGAACGATGCCATCAAATGGGGTATAGCTCTCGGCGGTAGTGGCGCCGAGAGCCTCATAGTAGGCGGTCTCAATGTTGATCGCGGCAATGTAATAGGCCAGCAACAGGAATTCGTTCGCGTGCAACTCGCGGTCGTATTTGCGAGGGAGATCATCCGGCGTGATGATCCCACTCTGAATCAGCCGCGTGATAAACGTCCCTGTACCCGTAAATGGATCAAGGACGTGAACACCAGAATCGCTGACGGATGCTCCGAACTCGGAATGCAGCACGTCCTCCACGCTGCGAACCACGTAGTCAACCACCTCGATGGGCGTGTAGACGATGCCGAGCGACTTGGCGGCTTGAGGTAAGGCCAAGCTAATGAACCGCTCATACAACTCTTTCACCACGCTCTGCTTGGCTTGTGGGTCGTTTAACCCACGTACCCGCGTTCTCACATCGCGGTAGAAGGCGTCGAGGTCTGCGGTCTCATTTTCCAAGCCGTGACGGTCCAGGGCCTCAATAGTGGACTGCATCGCTCTGGATATGGAGTTCTGTGAGACGAAGCCGAAGTCCCCGAACACTGCGTCAAAAACCGGCTTGGTCACCAGGTGCTGCGATAGCATCCCAATGGCATCGTTTTCCGCGATTCCGTCATTGAGATTGTCTCGGATTCCCTGCAAATAGCCGTTGAAGGTCTCCCGTACCTTCGTATCTTCACCCCTCAGCAGGGCGCGGATCCGGTTCTCGTGGGCGCTGGCAATCTCTCGAATGGTGGTAGCCCATTTCTCCCAGAACGCAGGGTCAGCGTACTTGTCAACGACCTTGGCGCGAATGGCGTTCTGGAATCCCTCGTCTCCCACAATATGGAGGCTTCCTTGGATAACCTCGACCTCGGGAGCTTCAAGAGCCATGTCGCCTGTGGTGGATTCGCCTATGTCACCTGGCTTGTCAGGGTAGGGTGTCTTGGCGCGAGTCTCAGACAGGGCCAGTTGATTGATCTCAGCTTCAAAACGGTCGTCGTGAGACTTGATGGCGTTGAGCACCTGCCAGACGTATCTGTACTTGCTATCGTTCAGAGTCTCCTCTGGAGTTCTACCGGGGTCCCGAGCAATAGGCAATATGACGTAACCGAATCTCTTGCCTTCCGCCTTTCTCATCACTCTGCCGACCGCCTGCACAACGTCGATCACCGATCTCCGTGGATATAGGAACAAGATGGCGTCCAGTGCGGGAACATCGACGCCTTCGGTCAAGCACCTAGCATTCGACACCACGTTGCAGAGCTTCTTGGTCTCGCTGTCCTTCAGCCATTCAAGTGCGAGGGCGCGGCGTTGCGCGTTCATTGCCCCATCTACATGTTCGACGTGACACCGGAGCTCGGTATCTCCGGTCTTGCTCACCTCGTCGACGATCTGAGGGAAGTAGTGGGCGAACTCAAGCGACTGAGCGACCGTGTTAGTGAACGCAACTGCCCTCCTTGATGGCTCGGGGTCGTACATAAACTCATTGGGAGTCACTCCGAGTTTGCGGAGCCCGTTCCAGCAACCAACCATCCGAGCAGAGTTGTCCAGGGTGAGAGTTATCTTGGTCCGGCTCTTCCTCCCCGTGCGGGGAACGGCTGTTACAGCGACTTCCTCGTCGCTCAACATACGCTCCAAGTCAACGCCGACCTGCTCCATATCGACGTCAAGTATGACGACCTTGTATTCAGACAGGATGCCTCTATCCACAGCTGCGCCGAAGCCGAGCCTGTAGAACTCCGGTCCATACATAGACCCATCGTCCATCGAGGCAAGGGTCAACTGTTCGTCGTTCGCCTTGCGCTTTGCACTATCCCCGTAGATGCGCGGAGTCGCAGTCATGTAAAGTCGCTTCAGCCCCTTGATGAAACCGTTGTCGTGCACACGCCGGAATCCTGACTCGTCCTCACTAGTCATCCCTCTGCGCTGAACCCCTGTCGTGCGGTGCGCCTCGTCGGCAACGATGAGGTCGAAATCCGGGAGCCCGAGTTTCTGCGCCCGAGAGATCACGTCAAGAGACTGGTAGGTAGAGAACACGACCCTCAATCTTTCCCCTGCATGAGAGGTCCGGTTGAATCTCCTGACCAGGGTCTCCGCATTAGTGGACGGGCTATCCGCTAAGTCGTAAGCTGCAATGTCCGCGCCCTCGTCGTACCGTCCCGCCCTTCCGGCGGAGGTGTCCGAGCAAACACCGTACGGCTTGATGGGCAGTTCCGCATCGTTGCACCAATCGCTCATCGACTGAGAGAGCAACGATATAGACGGCGTGAGGAACAGGACACTCCCACCTACGCCAACGAGTCGCTCAGCGATGCGCAGTGCGGCGAAGGTCTTCCCGGAGCCGCACGGCATGATGAGCTTGCCTCTGTCGTATGCAACGAAACCCTTGCGAACAGCGTCCAATGCCTCCGTCTGATGGTCGTGCAGAGTCTTTGCCACCCTGCTCGCGAGATCGGACGGGCTGCCCAACCTGAATTTCGACCAGTCTATGGAGGAATTCTCGAAGTGCCACAAGCCCCACCTAGCAACGGGCTTGTCTCTGTTCTTCAAAGCGTTCTCGACATTCGGTCCCCAGTTCCCCGTGGTGGAGACGATGACCCCCTCGCTGAAGTCGGCGTGGCCGAGACCAGTCAGGAAGGTGGCTATGTCGTCGAGATAGAGAGTAGTTCCGGGCTTCCGATACTTACATTGGACGGCGACGAGGTTGCCGGTGTCTCGCTCCCGCGCAACCAAATCGATGCCCGTGTCTGGTTGGTTGTTTCTGCCGGGCCACTCGCTCCATCGCCAGACGTGAGAGAACCGTTCACTTCTTGCCTTGTCTTGTCGAACGAAAGCCTGCACGACTTTCTCGAAGAGGTCTCCCTTTTCCTGGGTGTTCTCAGCTACTTCGTCGATTCTGCTGACCACACCACGAAATCCGCTCCCACTCAGCAACCCGCTGAATGCCTCGTTGTCCTTGTCGTCAACGACAAAGAGCGGTTCCATTCCAAGTGTGGACATTACCTGTCTAGCTCCCATTTAGGTCAGTTTAGCGAACGTATTAGCCGCAACGTCATCTGCCTACCCGGGGTCCGCGAGGATGGCGTGCCTAGCCTGTCCCTGCGGGAGACTCAGCCGCAGACACCCGTATCTGTGATGGACTCCGCCTAGCGGAACAGTGACCACAGGGGCTGAGGAGCCCATTCCTGGCGGCGCCGTTGCCTGGGACAAGCTCGACACTCACCCTGATGCTCATTATCGGCGTTGCATCTACATGAAGACAAGACCAACGACACAGGATTCGCGAGGATTCCTACTCACCAGAGGGGGTACATAGTCGGCTCACCTTCATCCGCTGTCTCCTTCTTCTCCATCCGGTAGCCGAAGCGGGGCTCGGTGAGGATGTATGTGGGATGGTCATCCAGCAGTCCGTTCCGCACCGCCCAGACCACCACCGCCTCCTCACCGTCCCTGCGTGCCCGACCACCTCGAACTTCCCGGACCCCTCCAGCATGAACCGCAGGCCGTCCCTCATCACCGGTATAGACAAATGCCTATAAACAGTGAGGTTCATAGGCCCTTGATGCCTTCACCTCCTTGGGCTAAATTCTAGGATATAAATGAATGCTGGAAGAGTATTTCCACCTAGCCGGTTTGACTACTTTGTCCCTCTCCTTTCGAGACCGAGCCCACCGCCCCTGTTAGAGGGACATATCGCATTCCAACCGCAATCTGCCGGAATCCAACCTGACGGAGACAAGCCCTGAATCCAGTGAGCACAGCGGCCAGCGCGTTTCCAGCCTTCTTGCGGAGCTTCGACCTGCCGGAGCCGGGCGAACTGCGCCGCGTGGCCAGGGTCTATGTCTGGGGACGCTGGTTCGTCCTGTCTATTACCACGTTCGCCTGGCTGTATCCGCTCAACGTCAACGAGGTGGTGTATGGGCCGAACGTCGCCCTTGCAATACTGCTGTTTGCCACCAACGGGTACCTGCACTACCGGCTCACCACGGAAAGGACCGTGTCCTGGCGGTGGATGCTTGCCCTGAGCGCCCTGGACCTGGCGATGCTGAGCGGCGGCGTTGCGGCGCACCGGGGGTTCGAGTCCCCCTTCTTCGTGGGGTACTACCCATCCCTCGCCCTGTTCGCGGTGGTCTTCGGATCGGTCAGGCTCACCCTCGTCTGGGTCACGATGGCGACGGCCGTCTACGCGGCGCTTTGCCTAGCGGTCGAGCCCGGGCTGGACTTCTCAGCCAATGATGAGGAGATACTGCTCATAAGGGTTGCCGGGATGTACACGGTGGTGGTCGTCGTCAACCTGATCTCCAGGGTGGAGCGGATCAGGAGGATGGAGGCTGTGGAGAGGGAGCGGGCGCTTCAGAGGGAGCGCATCGAGCTCTCCCACGCCATCCACAACACGATGGCCCAGTCCGCCTACATGATAGGGATGGGCATCGAGCGGGCGAAGGAGCTTGCCGACCGGTCGAACGAGGAGCTGATGTCCACACTCGAAGAGACCTCGGCCCTGTCCAGGTCGGCGATGTGGGAGATGAGGCACCCGATGGAGATCGGGGAGATCTTCGAGGGGATGGAGCTTGGCGGGGTGCTGGAGTCGCTGGCGGCTACCTTCTCGACCATCTCCTCCATACCCGCCGACCTGGTGCAGTCGGGCGTCGAGCCGCCCCTGCCCACCGCAACGCGGGGCGCGCTGTTCTCCATCGCCTTCAACGCCCTGACCAACGCCCTCCGCCACTCCCATGCGAGTCGTGTCCGCGTCGGCCTGGACTTCGAGGGCGATGGCCTGCGAATGTCGATTGCCGACGATGGGAGTGGCCTCCCCGATGACTACGCAACGCGCGGCCAGGGCTTCAGGAACATGAGGGAGGACGCCGAGCGTCTGGGCGGCAGGCTCGTCGTGGAGACGAGCGGGTCCGAATGGAGGACCGCGGTGACCTGCGTGCTTCCCTATAGGCACATGAGAGGAGGGAGCTGAAATGACTTCAACCCTGGTGAGAGTCTTGCTGGTGGATGATCACCCGGTGATGCGTGACGGTCTCCAGCAGTTGCTGGAGCGGACCGGCGAGTTCGAGGTCGTGGGACACGCGGGCGACGGAGAGGAGGCGGAGCGGGTGGCGAAGGAGGTGGTCCCGGACCTCGTCATCATGGACGTGCTGATGCCGGGCAGGGACGGGATAGATGCGTGCCGTGAGATCATAGACGCCCTGCCGGACGTCAGGGTGCTCATGCTGACCGCTTCCACCGAGAAGGATGCCCTCATAGAGGCGGTGGCCGCCGGCGCCGACGGATACCTTCAGAAGTTCACCGGGACGGAGCAGCTGTTGGCTATGGCCAGGGACGTCGCCGGAGGCGAATACCGGATGCCGCGGGACGTGATGAGACGGGTGTTCAGGCGGCTGCGACACATGCCCGAGGAGAGCGATTCGCCACGGCGTAAGGCGCTGACATCGAGGGAGAAGGAGATACTCACCCAGTTCGCGAAGGGGATGTCGTACTCCGCCATCGCCGAGTCCAGGGGCAACCGCTCATCGACGGTCCGCAACACCATCTACCACATACAGGACAAGCTGGGATTCGGCAGCAAGCAGGAGATCGTCGTCTGGGCCGTGCGAAACGGACTGGTGGACTGAAAGCTCGGCTGAATCTCTCCCACACTGACTCCCCATGACTCGATAGCGCCTCCACGGCCCGCCCAGCATCCTACGGTAAAGACTTCCAACCTGCGCGTGCGAACGACCCATCCGACCCGGTTAGAAGGCAGTCCCGCAGCATTCGCGACGCAAGCCTCCCGCCTTGTCCTGCCGGCGGTCCGCCGGGAACAGACGGAGCAGGCTGACAGGTAACGTACCCGGCAGCGACGAGGCCCCTGCTGTAACGGCGGGGGCCTCTGGCCTGTTGCAGACCGCCGCAGCGATTCCGACGCTCGCGGTTGCGCCCTGCGCGCTCCCCGCCATTCCCCGACCGTCAGCCGATGGTGGTCCCGTTGAGCGTCTGCGTCGCTTCCTGAACACGCCGGGCTAAGACCTGCCGCGACATGGACATAAGCCCCTGGTAGTCATTTGCCTACGTGACTCCTATAGACAAATGTCTAATGCAATTTAGACATGTGCTCCTTATATCCGGCCTGGAGGCTCGCTACGATTTACGTTGGCGAGGGCTGCTATACGGGCGGCAAGTCTTGTCATGGGCGACGAAAAGTCCAGGCAATCATACGACGTTAGGAGAGACGAGCGATGACCCGCACTGGTGGACGAAGAATCCCAATCCTCGACGGAGACAACCGCCGCGGCGACTGTCTGCACCACCGCGACGACCGCCTTCGAGGCTGTCCTCCACACGACGAGCACATCTGACCTGCCTGGCCTGGGCCTTGAGTTGGCCGGAGACATACTCGAAGAACCGCTAACTGCGCTAATAGACTGGATATCTTCGTTCTTCGACGACGAATAGGAGAATTCTCATGCACTTAAGGAATGCGTTGGCATTATCGGGATACATTGGCTTGGCCGCCCTGTTTCTGATGGCATGCAGCAGCCCCCCATAGATGCTCAGGCTGCCGTCAGAAATGCCTGCACAAACCCTGACGCGTCGAATTCCTACGACATAGGCGTTCTCGCCCAGGGTCCCGGTGTAACCTTTGATTACACCATTGAAGTGTCTGGCCAAAACTATCACCTATATGGGACAGCGGAGCACTCAGAGTACACTGGAGAGTTTGAAATCATCGAAGTTGATGGAGTGATCTATTATCGTGAAGCTGGCATCGCATGGGAAATTGTTGAAGGGGTGCCTTCCGGAGCGTTTATATCCCATTTGGCTCAGTTGTGTCCCCAAGGTGAGGTGCTGTCTACGGCAACACGTTCTGGCAGCGAATCAATCAGGGGAGTCGACACAACCCTTTATACGATAACTGAGAAATTCAAGAGAGGCCCGGATTCCCAGCGTACATTTGCGGACACTCACACGCTTTGGGTGGATACCAGTGGCCAGCTTGTCAAGTCCCGCCTTGTCATGGAATCGCCCGTCGGAACAGGACAAGTGGACGGCACAGTCTCCGGTTACGGCGAACCCAACGTCGTAACCGCCCGCACCGTACCTTGAATAACGTACTTGCCGGGGTAACACTCGTAGTCATCGCCTCACTGCCCGTGTCCTGCTCCGGTGCCAGCAATTCTCAGTCCCAAGCCGAGGCTGTACTCGGAGAGGCTTGCAGACGCCTTGAGGATGCCGAGTCTCACCAGATAACCCTGTTGTTTCAGCGCAGGGAAGGCGGACAGCAGAGTACGGGCACCGCGTTCTGACCGGGGAGTTGGAGGCGGGGCGCAGCCCGACGTGAAGCGCATGATTGCGCTTATGGAGCCGGTTGACGGGTAGCCTCGGCGGCCTCCAACTTGTCTCAGACCGCCCCGTAGCCATTTCGACGCTCGCGGCTACGCTGCGCTCTCTCCCCGTCATTCCCCGACCGTCAGCCGATGGTGGTCCCGTTGAGCGTCCACGCCGCTTCCTGAACACGCTGGGCTGAGACCTGCCGCGATAAGAGCGTAGGCATTAAATAGGTACCCAGTAGCTATGCGTCTATACAATCCCATAGCTATATGCCTAGTACAAAATTCTATCATCCGGCCTGGAGGCTCACTACTATTTACGCTGGCGAGGGCTGCTATACGGGCGGCCTGCGTCCCATACCCCCGCACAAGCACGTCGTTGAGACGAGCGAGTCCGGGTGGAGCACCGCGGTGACCTGCCAGCTTCCCTATAGGCATATGAAAGGAAGGATCTGAAATGAGTTCAACCCCGATCAGAGTCTTGCTGGTGGATGACCACCCGGTGATGCGCGACGGTCTCCAGCAGCTGCTGGAGCGGACCGGCGAGTTCGAGGTGGTGGGACACGCCGGAGACGGCGAGGAGGCGGAGCGGGTGGCGAAGGAGGTGGTCCCGGACCTGGTCATCATGGACGTCGCCGGAGGGGAATACCGGATGCCGCGGGACGTGATGAGACGCGTGTTCAGGCGGCTGCGACACATGCCCAAGGATATCGATTCGCCAAGGCGTAAGGAGCTGACATCGAGGGAGAAGGAGATACTCACCCAGTTCGCGCAGGGGATGTCGTACGCCGCCATCGCCGAGACCAGGGGCAACCGATCATCGACAGTCCGCAACACCATCTCCCACATACAGGACAAGCTGGGCTTCGGCAGCAAGCAGGAGGTCGTCGTCTGGGCCGTGCGAAACGGACTGGTGGACTGAAATCCGAGTCAGTCACCATCTCCGATTCTTCCCAGGACCATCACGCGTAAGGAGACTCTGTTCCCGCACGACCCTCGGCCGACCCGGTTAGAGGGCAGTCCCGCAGCATTCGCGCAGCAGGCCGCCCGCGTTGCCCCGCCGTCGATCCGCCAACAACCGGCGAATCAGGCCGACAGGCAGCGGAGCGAGCAGCGGAGAGGCCCCTGCTGTAACGGCGGGGGCGTTTGACTTGTTTCAGACCGCCGCAGCCATTTCGACGCTCTCGGCTACGCCCCGCGCGCTCCCCGCCATTCCCCTACCCGCAGCCGATGGGAGTCCCGATGAGCGTCCACATCGCTTCCTGAACATGCTGGGCTGAGACCCGACGCGGCATGGGCGTAGGCTTATTGTAGGCATTTGTCTACGTATATCTGTAGACAAATGCCTAGTAGCAAACTCTATACATCCGGCCTGGACGCTCAGTACGATTTATGTTGACGAGGGCTGCTTTTCGGGCGGCAAGCCTTGTCATGGGCAACGAGACGCCCAGGCAATCATACGACGTTAGGTGATAGGAGCGATGACCAGTACCGGTAGGCGAGGAACCCCGATCCTCGACGGAGCAGAGACAGCCGTGGCAGCCACCCGTGCTGCCGTTAGCTCCGCGACCTGGTCCGCCTTCCGTCGCGGACTAGCACAGACGTTCACCCCCCCCCCCGATTTTCCCTGCTCTAGCCCCTTAGCCCCCTCCGGCTCATCCCGGCAGGCCCAATCCTCTCCCATCGCCGCTCCCTCTGAGCGCGCGCCAGAAGCAACCGGAGTCCTCAAAGGGCGCTTCCCGCGTCCTCGCGTCCCCCCGCCTTCAACCATGCAACGCCCTACCCGTTGCGCGCCACACCGCTATCGGCTGACGCCTGCGGACCGGACGGGCTGCGTCCCACACCCCAGCACCAGCACAAGGAGGAACCATGTTGACTCGCACCGATAGACGACGATTCCCCATCCTGATTGCCGCCATCGCAACTCTGGCCCTCGCGGGAGCCGCGTTAGGCCTGCTCTTCTCCACGGTGCAGGCGCAGACCACCAACCAGCCCAGCGAGATCAGGGCCTACTGGACCGATTCCGAGACTGGAGGCAGCAATTCGCAGGACAGTTGCGCCAGCAGAGAGCCTTTCCGCGCCTACTGGAATCCGCCGGAGGAGAGTCGCAGCCTGGTCGATGGCCGCGAAGACGGGTACATCATCACCTACAAGGTGGCCGACGAGTGGGAGGCCGAGATCACGCCCAAGCACGGCGCCAGCAACGTGAGCTTCACCATACAGAACACCACCGACACCACATGGAGCGCCAGCGACGACGACGGTGAGCAACCCGAGCTGACCGGGACCGTCGACATCGACGGCCTCAGCACGTTGAGCATCAAGGTCCGCGGTCGCTTCGGCGACGACGGATGGGGCGAATGGTCGCCGGTCACAGAGTTGTTCTGCAATGTCGGAGGCCTCTAATCGCCCCGGGGATTGCCTGGTGAATCGGTGATCCGACACATGACGAAGGAAGCTGCGGTGGCCGAAGAGCATGGGTAGACACCCAAACTGCGCCAGCCTTCGGAGCGGCAATAGTCATGCCAAATCAAATGGGGAGAAACGAAATGACCGACACGATAAACGGAACGAGGTTAGCTCTGGTCCTTGCGTTGGCGGTCGGAGCGCTTGCGGCAACTTTCGGGCTGTTCGGGTCCGATGGACTGCCTCCGGCATACGCCCAGGCCGATAACACGGCTCCGACCGTCTTGTCCGTTGCCATCACCAGCGACACCGGTGACGACGACACCAATTTCGATGATGACGGCGTTTACGGCATCGGCGACAGCATCAAGGCAACGGTGACGTTCAGCGAGAGCGTTACCGTTGCAGGCACGCCCCAACTTGAACTGGACATCGGTGGTGGCACGGGTGAGGCAGCAGAGTACGAAAGCGTCGAGGGAAGCGCGGTGGTCTTCAGCTACACAGTCGCAGAGGGCGACTTGGACGACGACGGAATTGCCATAGGCGCCAACAAGCTGACACTAAACAGCGGAAGCATCAAGGATGCGGCAGACAACGCAGCCAACCTGTCCCATGACGCGCTGTCGGCACAGACGGAGCACAAGGTGGACGGGGTTCGCCCGACCATATCGTCTGTCTCCTTCGTTTCAAGTACCGGAGGAAGTGATGGCGTCTACACGGCCGGGGAAACCCTCACCGCTTCAGTGGAGTTCGATGAGGAGGTTATCGTCACAAGCGTCCCCCAACTGGAGCTCGACTTCGAGGGTACCGACAAATTGGCTGATTTCGATTACGCCTTGCCCAAGTGTGAGGGAATGTTTTGCGGCTTCAGCCCCGGACCCTGGGCTGTCCGAGGCATCCAACTGATGTTCGACTATACGGTGCTGAGCGGCGACTCGGATAGTGATGGGGTTGCCGTCGGCGCGAACGCAGTGGGCTTGAACGGTGGCGCCATCAAGGACGCAGCAGGTAACGATGCCGTGCTGACCCATGACGCCGTTGCCGAAGACGCGAACTTCAAGGTGAACATCGGGGGCCTATAGCGACTTGTGGATTGCCCCGTCAAGCCGTGGCTCGAAACATGATGGACACATGATGAAGGAGGCTGCCGACTGACATGAAGATGAGCAGGATCGCATTGTCGTTGGCGGCGTTGGCCGTGCTGGTCGCCCTTCTCCTTGTCTCCTGCGGAGACGGAGACGCGGGACTGTCCCGGGCCGAGGTGGAGGAGATAGTACGCTCGGAGATGGCCGATGCGCCCGCGCCGGAGCCGGGACTCAACGCCGCCGACGTGGAGGAGGCAATCCGCCGTGCGTTGGCGGACATGCCCCAGCCGGAGGCGGGACTGACCGAGAACGCGGTCGAGGAGATAGTCAAGGCCGCAGTCGCCTCCATCCCCGAACCTCAAGCTGGGCTCACAACCGCAGAGGCGGAGCGGATAGCGCGGGGCGTGGTGGCCTCCATCCCGCCGAGGTCCGCCCCCGCCGGCTACACCAAGTTCTTCGTCGACAACGCCATCAGCAGGTACGAGATCCATGGACTCGACGCCACTCTCGCCTACTACAACCGCCCGGAGAGCGTGGACGACCAGTGGTACGTGTTCATCATCGACGAGAACGATCTGGTCATCGGCCATCCCGACGCCAACCGTCTGGGGCTGGACGTGAAGGGCTGGGTGGGCACCGACGCCAACGGCTACAACTTCGGGCCGGAGATGCTTTCGGCCACCGAGGACGGCAAGTGGGTGTCCTACGTCTACCGAAACCCGGAGAGCGGCGGTCTTGGCATCGATTTCGACCAACTGGAGCTCAAGAACGTCTGGGTGGTGCGGCACGACGGCCTGCTCTTCGCCTCCGGCTGGTACATAAACGCCGACGAGTTCACCAAGTCCCTGGTGGACACAGCCGCCCGCGTGTTCCGTGAAGTAGGGCTGGAGGGGACCATCGCCTACTTCGCCAGCCCCGAGATTGCTTTTGCGGGACTGGCTGCCGTCATCACCTACTACAACAGCGCCGAAAACGTTGAAGGGGACTGGTTCGCGTTCATAGCCGACGAAAGCGGCACGGTCATAGACCACTACGACAAAGCAATGGTGGGAAGGGACATCAAAGACCTCCTCGGCACGGATACTTTCGAGGCCTCCGCAGAGGGCAACTGGGTGACCACCGAGGACGTGCGCGTCTGGGTGGTCGGCCAGGACGGGATGACCTTCGGCTCCGGCTGGCACAGCGGTCACGACGAATCCAACTGACGCCGTATCCATTTTCGGGAGATATTCACTTGGGATTCGATAGGCCAATAGACGGAGTGGACACAGCGGTTGGAGCGGTTCAAGCGGGAGTCCGGCCTGTCGCGGCCGGAGATGTCCCACCGCATATGTATCTGCCCCCTGACTACTCGTCAGTGGCGAGCTGCGGCAAATCAAACTGCTTGCACGAATCGGAGTCGCGACGCTCTCTATCCGGACGGTCCGAGACCTACTTATTCAGGGCAAAGGACGTTCGTATGACTGCAAGACCATGATTCGAATCAAAGGAGAGGCGAGATAGTCAGGCTAAGGCAGTTGGGTGCAATTGGAACGATGGCCGCATTGGTGGCAGCGCTTTGGTTGGCCTCGCCTGTGATGTGGCAATCCGTCGCTCATGCCAACTCCGCGGACGCGACACTGAGCGTTCTGCTGGTGAAGAACGAAACTCACTTATGGGTGATAGCGCCTCCGGACACGACATGGGACGTGGATGTGCCGAACTTCGTGTCGACGCTGACAGTTGATGCCCTCCCTAGCAATTCCCAGGCGAGCTATGTCGTCAGGTTTGGCGGCGGGATCGCGCCTGACGCCAATGTCTCGCTCAGTGTGGGAAGCAACATCATCACAGTAGAGGTTACGGCCGAAGATGGAGAGACCACCAAGACATACACCGTGACGGTGACCCGCGCTGACAATACGCCCGCGACGGGCGCGCCCACCATCAGCGGCACGGCGCAGGTAGGCCAGGCCCTTACGGCCAACACGACCGGAATCTCCGACGCCGACGGTTTGGACAACGTGAGCTACAGCTACCAGTGGTTGGCTGACGACACCGAGATCGACGGGGCGATGGGTTTGACTTACACGCTCCAGGCATCCCACAACGGCAAGGTCATAAAGGTGTGGGTCACCTTCACCGACGACGCGGGGAATCAAGAGTCGTTGACCAGCGAGGCCACGGACACAGTGGTTATGGGAGGTCTGTGAACAGGACAGGGGCTAAGCGCCGCGAGGAGTCGGGAGGTTTAGGAAGAGCCGGTAGAGGCAAGGCTTTGAGGACTTCTACCGAGTCACGTAAGGAAAAGGACGCATGGGATATTTCGACACTACGGTATGGCTGCCGCGTCATCGTTGCGATACCAGCAATCCCCATTGATGCGCGCGGCGAACCGAGCAAGTGGAGGGCTCCACGGGTTTCTTTAGGGGGCGTAGTCTCCCTGGGAGGACGGCACAATTGAGATTCCAACTGTACGTTGATCGCCCGACAAAAAGAGCGATCCTGCACCGCAACGACTCCCGGGAACCCCGCTGCCAGCCGGCTGAGAAGAAGCGCAAGAACGGCTACTGGCAGGGCTTCGACGACCCCCGCAGGGTCCTGGCCTTCGTCGACGGCATCGGCGAGCGCCTGCACCTGTGCTCGAAGTGCATGCCCGAGTTCAAGGAAATTAGACAGAGGCAGCGCTCCCGGGGCCCGGGCCCCTGCGAAAGAGGGGGCCCGCCAGAGGGAACCGTGATGAGTTACGCGGAAGGAGGAGTGCCCCATGCCGCGACAGCGCATCTCTTACATAAGGAAGACCTACGTCTTCCCCGCCAACTTCCATGAGCGGCTTGAGCGGCTCAAGGAGGAGTCGGGCCTGTCGTGGGCGGAGCTGACCCGGCGCATCGGCGTCTATCCCCAGACCATGCAGCGCTGGAAGCGGGGCCAGTCGCGTCCCAGCGCGCGGCATATGCTGGCGCTGCTGGATCTGGCCGAGGGCCTCAGACTCCGCCACCTGCTTACCGGGCCGCGCCAACCGTGAGGAGATCCCCAGCCGACCGGGGCAACAGCCGCGGGCACCAGGCCGGGAGACCGCCGCTGGAGATAGCATGACGATGCCCCCCGATATTAGCCGAAGATTACCCATCCAGCCGGCATCCCGGGTCCAGGCGCTCCTGCTACTTACATGCCCGCCGGTCGCTGCCCATGGCGGCCCCGTACCGGCGGGACCCTCAGGGCTGACCACCGAGGGGCGCCACGTGGATATGGCGCCGGTCCACCGGACCGTGAGTCCCCGCGTGAGGCCGGTCTGGGACGAACCGGACGACACCTCCTTCACCCGCTACCGGGTCCTGCGGCGGGATGCGGACGCAAACGTGGAAGGCCGGATCACGGTCATCGACGGGGACACCGGCCCGGACCCGGTATTTTGACCGCTCCGTCGAGGACGTAGTGCGCTACCTCTACCGGATCACAGCGGTCAGCGAGCACGGGGATAGCGGGCGGGCGAGGTCCGCTAAGGCCAATATCTACCCGGTCGCAATCATGCCTTTTCCAGGCTCCTTCGACGCGCCGCTGGAGGAGTGACCTGCGCCCGCGTACCTCATGTACCTGACTATGACCTCGGGATCCCGCATGGGACGTCATCCGGGCCTGGGGACTCCCCCAAGCCGCAGGTCCCGGGCCGTGGCGCTGCTCATCGTCTTCGCCGGCCTGCTTCTTGCGAGCATGGTGACGGAAGGTCCCGCAATCCATCTTGCCCATGCGCAAACGGCCGACTCCTCTATCCAGTACGCTGAGAACGGCACGGCCCCGGTCGGCACCTTCAATGCCCATGACCAGGACGGCGATGTCATCGAGTGGTCTCTTAGCGGTCCCGACGTCGAGCGGTTTTCCATCGACGGCGGCGTGCTGAGCTTCAGGAGCCCGCCCAACTACGAGGACCCGCAGTCCGCGGCAAGGGGCGGCCCACGGGCGCAGGGAAACGTGTACAGGGTGACCATCGAAGCATCCGGGGGCGTTCAATATGTGGCCGTGAGGGTCACGGATGTGGACGATGCAGGAACGGTGACCATAGACAGACAACAGCCCCAGGTAGACCGGCCCCTGGGAGCAAGCCTGTCGGACTAGGACGAGGGTGTGAGGTCCGAGAGATGGCAGTGGGCGAGGTCCCGGAACGGAACGGCCTGGACGGACATACGGGGAGCGACGGCGCCGAGGCGTCCCCCGGCGCCGGATGACGTGGGCATGTACCTGCGTGCGACGGTCGCCTACTCCGACGGGTTCGGCCCAGGCAAGACCGTCTGGGCGGTCAGCGCCTACCGGGTGGAGGCCAGGACTCTGTACAACGCCGCTCCCTCCTTTGCCGACCGGGACGAGAATGAAGGCCTTCTCTTCACCCGGTCCGTGGCCGAGAACACGGCCCCCGGCAAGAACGTGGGCAGGCCTGTATCGGCGACGGACGCCGACGCCGACATCCTGTTCTACGAGCTGCTGAACACCCCCGACCTGGAGGATGAACATGGTGACGCCAGGTTCACAATCGACAGCGCCTCCGGTCAGATCCGGGTAGGCAAGCCGCTGGGAGCGGACGCCGGGGAGCCGGAGGACGAGGACGCTACCGCTCTCTGGGGCGGCGCTGCACCGCCCGGGGAAGATGCCGGGGACGCCCTCAATGGCGAGTACATCCTGCGCGTGAGGGCAAGTGACCCGTCGACCTCCTCCGCCACGGTGAGCGTGATCGTTACGGTCGCCAATGTGAACGAGGCTCCTGCCTTCGATGAGGACGCACCGGCGGCGCTGAGAGTTACGGAGGTCGCAGTTCCTCCGGTCATCACCGTTGGGGATAGCGGCATCCCGGTTGATGTCGATACCTATGCCGCGACCGACCAGGACGGTGACGACACCACCTTCACGTACTCGGTGTCCGGCGCCGACAGCGATGTCCTTGCCTTCGACGACGGTGGCATCCTGAGCTTCAGGGCTGGCCACGAGCCCGACCACGAGGAGCAGATCTCCTACTCGATAACAGTCGTGGCCCGCTCCGGCGAGGGCGCCCGCAGGCTAACCACCGCAATGGACGTGACCATCGATGTTGTGGACGGGGAAGACGCCGGAGCGGTGGTCCTATCCCAGAGGCAGCTGCAGGTTGGCATTACCGTACATGCCACGGCCCGCGACCCCGACGGGGGCGTGAGAATCGCCGGGTGGGTGTGGGAACTGTCAGATGATGTCACCGTGAATGAGAGAGGCACACCGTCGGCCGAGTGCCGGGACGACCCGGGCACCCCCGATATCGATGTCGTTGTCGGCTGGGCCACGATAGGCAGAGCCTCGGCGTCGAACTACACCCCGACGCTGGCTGATGTAGGCAGGTGCCTGAGGGTGACGGTCACCTACACAGACAACATAGGCGACGCTCACGATCAGGTAACGGAAGTTGCGGAAGCTCCTGCACAGAGAGCCAAAACCGCCAACGCTGCACCGAAGTTCGTTGACCAGGACCTGAACTCCCCGGGAGACCAGTCGGACAGGACGAGCCGGAAGGTGGCGGAGAACACGAAGGCCGGGCAGAGCGTCGGAACACCGGTCAGCGCCTTTGACGAAGACGGTGAGTTGCTGATCTACACCATCGGCGACGCCGACGCCAGGTTCTTCGGCATAGTGAGGGACGATGGCCAGATGAAGACGAAGGCCCCTCTAAACTTCGAGGCAAGGAGAAGATACACGGTAGTGGTGACCGCCACCGACCCGTCGGGAGCTGCGGACTCAATACGGGTCACCATCAATGTCACAGATGTGGACGACCCCGTGGACATAACCGGAATCAGCTCAGCGAACTATGCTGAGAACGGTACGGGCCCGGTCGCCAGCTTCAGTGCATCTGACGAGGGTGAACATACCATCGAGTGGTCTCTGAGCGGTCCCGACAACGACCTCTTCACCATCGGTGGTGGCGTACTGGCCTTCAGGGAACCCCCCAACTACGAAGAGCCGCAGTCTGCGGGAGCAGTCGGTCAGCGAGCGGAGGAGAACGTGTACAGAGTGACTGTTGAAGCTGCCGGCGGCACCCACGACGTCACCGTCATAGTCACGGACGTGGACGAGGCGGGAGCGGCGAGCATAGTCAGGCCGCAGCCCCAGGTCGCCCGGCTGCTTGGGGCCAGTCTGTCGGATGAAGATGGCAGGGTCAAGGCCGAGAGGTGGCGGTGGGCGAGATCCGGAGATGGGACTAACTGGACGGACATAGAGGGGGCGACGGCGCCGGGGCGGAGGCCGGCGCCGGGTGACGTTGGTATGTACCTGCGTGCGACGGTCACCTACTCCGACAGGTTCGGACCGAACAAGACCGCCTCGGCGGTGAGCGCCTACAGGGTGGAGGCCACGACCCTGTTCAATGACGCCCCCTCCTTCGCCGGCCAGGATGACGAAGAAGCCACCTCCTACATCGACGTCGCCCGGTCCCTCTCCGAGAACACGCCCGCGGGCATGAACATAGGCCAGCCGGTGACGGCGACGGACGCTGACAACGACATACTGTTCTACGGGTTGCTGGACACCCCCGACCTTAAGGATCAAGCTGGCCGCGTCAGGTTCACCATCGACAGCGGCTCCGGTCAGTTAAGGGTCGGCAGGGCGCTGGGGGCTGACCCCATGGAGACCGAAGACGAGGACTCTACGGCCCTGGCTGGCGGCCCAGCGCTGCCGTCTGGTGAAGCTGCCGACGCCGCCGGCGACAACAAGTACGTCCTGCGGGTAAGGGTGAGTGACCCGTCCACCGCCTCGGACACGGTGAACGTGATCGTCACGGTCACAAAGGTGAACGAGGCCCCTCACTTCATCAAAGAGGACGTACCTACGGTACTGCAAGTTACGGAGAATGCGGACACGGTCATCACGATTGGGGACGGCGACACGCCGGTGAATGCCGATACCTACGCCGTGGCGGACCAGGACGGCGACGTTACCGGCCCTGACGGCTATGACGACACCACCTACGCATACTCGGTGTCCGGCACCGACAGCGACGTCCTTGCCTTCAACACCGCGGGCATCCTGAGCTTCAAGGCAGGTCATGAGCCCGACTTCGAAGAGCAGAGCTCGTACTCGATAGCCGTCGTAGCCCGCTCAGGCGATGGCCCCCGAGGGCTGACCGCCACACTGGAGGTGACCGTCAACGTGGTGGATGAAGAAGACGCCGGAGCGGTGTTCCTGTCCCAGAGGCAGCCGCAGGTTGGAATTGTGGTACATGCCACGGCCAGCGACGAAGACGGCGGCGTGACCATCACAAGGTGGGTGTGGGAGCGGTCGGAGGAGGTCGTCGTAAATGAGAGAGGCGCCCCGTCGGCCGAGTGCCGGGATGAGCAGGCTACGCCCGGAATCGATGTCGTCCGCGACTGGACCCCGATAGCTGGAGCCTCGTCGGCAGTCTACGCGCCGAAACCGGCCGACGTGGGCAGGTGTCTGCGGGCGACGGCGTTCTACACGGACAACATAGGTGCCGCTGAAGAGCCGGCAACCGGAGCGTTGGAAGTTCCTGCACGAGGCAGCAGTTCCGCCGGCACCGCTCCGACAACGGACAGCGGTTTTGTAAATGCCGCGCCCGTGTTCCCCGACCAGGACTTCCTCACCGAGGGCGACCAGTCGGACAGGACGAGCCGGGAGGTGGCCGAGAACACGAAGGCCGGGCGGAGCATCGGATCGCCGGTCAGGGCCGGTGACGATGACGGTGACCTGCTGATCTACACCCTGGGTGGGGTGGACGCTGCGTCCTTTGGCATATCCCGGAACAGTGGCCAGCTGAAGACGAAGGCTGACCTTAACTACGAGGCGAAGAACAGCTACACGGTGGTGGTCACAGCCACCGACCCGTCGGGTGCCATGGACAGCATACTGGTGACTATCAACGTAACCGATGAGGACGACCCCGCGGTAATAAGTGTCCTGGACGGGTGAGACTCGCGGTGGGGTCTGCTAAGTCCGCTTTATGACCGCCGCCCGTCATCCCACCCGGGCAATGACCTCCGGCCCATCGGTTCGGGCGTAATTCACCATCGTCGACACCTCGTAGGCATCCAGAGCCTCCTCCGGGTAGGGCGCGAGGATTCCGGCTAGAGAAGCCGCATCTTCGATACCGGAGTCCAACCAGAGACTTTCTTTCTCCAGAGGTAGGATCACTGGCATCCTGTTGTGGATTGGCGCAAGAAAGTCGTTGGCCTCAGTCGTGATGATGGTGCAGGACGGTACGACGTTTCCCTGGGGGTCTTTCCACATTTCCCATAGCCCGGCCATGGCGAAGGGCTCCCCGGACTTCAGGATTATCCTGTAGGGCCTCTTGCCCACCGGCGTCTTCTGCCACTCGTAGTAGCCGTCGGCCAGGACCAGGCATCGCCGCCTCTTCAGTGCGCTCCGAAATGCGGGCTTCTCGGCCACCGTCTCGGATCGGGCATTGATCATCCGGGCCCCGATCTTCAGGTCCTTGGCCCAGAAGGGTACCAGCCCCCAGCGCATGAGCGCCGCCTCCCGACCCTCCACGTTCCTCACGGTTAAAACGCTCTCCGTGGGGGCGATGTTGTAGCCGGGGTCGTAGCTGAAGTCGCTGCCGTCGAACTCGAACCGCTGGGCCAAGTCTCCCAGGTCGGCTATCAGGGTGTATCTACCGCACATGTAAGCATTCCCTCCCGGGTGATTATCCCATCCGGACAGCCGTCACCTCAATGCCAGTCGTGGGCGTCGGGCATCCGGGTCCCGATGTCCAGTGTTCTCACGCTGGACAGGGTCACGTTAGTTGTGCCGTCGTGACGGGATACCACGCCCCTGGCCAATAGAACGTGGTTTCCCAACTCCCTCTTGTACCGGGTGAACACCCGCGGCCAGACAATGAGCTGCACGTCCCCCGTCTCGTCCTCGATGGTCACGAACACCGTCCCCCCTAGGCCCCTTGGATGCTGCCTGGCCACGGGCCACCCCGCGACCAGCACCTTTGCACCCTCTGGCAGGCTATCGATGTCGGCGGCGCGCAGGACGTCGGGGCCCAGGGTGGGCCTGACGAACTCCATGACGTGTCCCCTGGGGTAGATGCCCATGACGGCGTATTCACCTGCCATCTTCTCCCTTGCGGTGAAGTCCGCGAGCTCGGGAATGTTGCCCCCCGTGGAAATTGGCAGTGCCCTCTGCCCGCTCCTCGGAGGCCGGACGGGCAGCCCCGCGTCCCAGAGGGCTTCCCTGCGGTTGGAGGTGACCCCGTCGAAGGTCCCGGCCATCACCAGAGAGTGGACGGCCCGGGGTTTCAGCCCGGTCCTCCGCACCAGGTCCCCGGCCCCAGAGTAGGGCCCGTGATTTTCCCTCTCCTCTACAATGAGTTTCGCCGACTCTTCTCCCACGTCCTTCACCTTGCCGAGGCCTAGCAGCACCGAGCCGTTGTTAGAACTGCACTTAACCCCGCTGAGGTTGACGCAGGGATTGAGGAAGGGCACCCCGAAGCGCCGGGCATCCTCCTTGATGGTCTCCAACGGATAGAACCCCATGGGCTGACTGTTCATCAGTGCGACGAAGAACTCCAGGGGATGGTGGCATTTGAGCCACGCTGCCTGGTAGGCGGTTACGCCAAAGGCGTGGGAGTGGGACTCGGGGAACATGTAGTGACCATTGACCTTGTCGAATATCCTCTCGGCAATGTCCTTCGGGACACCGTTAGAGAGGGCCCCCTCCAGGAACCTACGCCGGTGCATGGCTATCAGGTGGTCGCTGTTGGGCCGGGCGAAGGCGCGACGTATCTCGTCGGCTTCCGAGGTCTTCATCCCCGACACGTCGGATATGAGCTGCACCACCTGCTCCTGCCAGACTATGATCCCGCACCCCCGCTCCAGCGCCCGGCGCTCCAGGGGATGGTCGTAGTCCCACTTAGCTCCGTGCCGGTACCGGTCCACGAACTTTGACACCGCACTACCCTGCACCCCGACCCCCGGCCTGATGAGAGCCACCTGGTAGGCCAGGTCCAGCAGGTTGCGGGGCCTGAGTCTCTGCCCCATCTTCAGCTGGGCTGGAGACTGTAACAGGAACACCCCCTTGGACCTCCCCTGGCCCAGCATCTCGTAGACGGCGGGGTCATCGGGGTCTATGGCCGAGATATCGGGCCTGCTGCCCTCCCTGCGCTCCACCAGGTCCAGGGCCTCCTCTATCTGGTCGAGCACAGGCAATGAGAGGAGGTCTATCTTGGCAAACCGGGCGTCCGCGGCACTGTCCCTGTTCCAGTCCATGATGTATCGCCCCTCGATGGCACCCTGCCGTATGGGAACCATCTCCGGTATGGGTGAGTCGCTGAGGACCATCCCCCCCACGTGCTGGCCTAGGCTTCTGGGGGCGTGCATCAGCTGGGGGGCCAGGGACAGCAGGTCACGCCAGCCTGGTGCTTCCACCTTATCCCTGAAGGCGGGCAGCTCCAGCATCTCGCCCCGCAGGTCTCGTGCATCGTGGGAGTGGAGCTGCTTGGACAGCATCCGCAAATCTTCTTTAGGCAACCCCAAGGCTTTGCCAATGTCCTGGATGATCCCCTTCACCGAGTAGGTGGATACCGCCCCGGCCAGCACGGCGAACTCGGGGCCGAAGTGGCGGTGCACCCGCTCTATCAGCTCATCCCTCAGGGCGCGGGGAAAGTCCAGGTCGATGTCCGGCAGGGTTGTCATGTCCTCCGGGATGAAGCGCTCCAGGGTGAGGCCCCAGCGCAGGGGGTCGACGTGGCTGATGCCGATGAGATAGCCGACCAGAAGCGCCACCGACGACCCCCGCCCCCGACCCGGCGGCCTCTCCTCCAGTGGAGTTTCGGGGTGGGCCAGGCCCTTCTCCTCCATAATCCCCTGGGCCAGGAGGACGATCTCCCTATACAGGAGGAGGAACCCCGCCAGCCGGTGCCGCCTGATCAGATGGAACTCCTCCTCCAGCCGGGCATCCACTTCCGGCGTCACGGTTCCATATCGGCGCAGTGCCGCCTCGGAGCAGAGGCGTCTGAGGTAGCTGTCGGTGGTGTAGCCGGATGGGACCGCGGGCTCGGGGAGGGTGTACCCGAGCCCGGTGGCCAGGTCGAACTCGCACTGTTCAGCGATCTTCATGGTGTTGGTGATGGCCTGGGAATGGTGTTCAAACAACTTCACCATCCGGTCTGGGGACTTAAGGTGGAGGTGATGATTGGGCCGGATGTGGGGAAGGGCCCGCTCCATGGTGGTGTTGAGCCGGGCCGCAACCAGGGCGTGCTGGAGACGGTAGCGGTCGGGATGGTGATAGTGGACATCGTTGGATGCGACTGTTGGGACTCCCAGGTTCAGAGCCAGCCTCACCGAGGCCCGGGTTAGCTCGGCATCGCCCTGCAGATAGTTGCGCTGCAGTTCCACGTAGACCGAGTCCGGCCCGAACCACTCCATGAAGTCTTTCAGCAGAGACCCGGCATCCCGACGCCGACCCTCAAACAGCAGCTTCGACACGGGCCCGTCCCGGCCCCCGGTGAGGAGCACGAGCCCCTCGGCGTGGTGAGCCAGGTGCTCGGGGTCCAGCCGTGGTGCCCTGCGGTCCACTGCATTGGCCAGGGTGAACAGCCGGGAGAGGTTGCCGTAGCCTCGGCGGGTCCTGGCCAGCAGCGCCAGCCGGGTCCCGTCGGCGAGGGCGAGCTCACCGCCGGTGATGGGCCGGATGCCCAGGCCGCCGGCCAGCCGTGCAAACTCCAGCGCCCCGCACAGGTTGGTATCGGTTAAAGCCAGCGAGTCGTAGCCGTAGGCTCGGGCCTGGGCCAGCAGCTCGTGGCTGTGGGACGCACCCATACCGAAGGAGTAGAAGCTCTTGGCGTGAAGCTCGACATAAGGAGTTGTCACAGGTTTGCCTCGGGACTAGGCACTCTGCTGGTACCAGCAGCCGCCCCTCTCGTCCCGGAACAAGGTGGCCTCCACTCCGTCTTCATCCCTTACCCGGTAGTAGGTTCGGGTCAGGGGCCGGGACATCCACCACAGATCGAAGCCCCACTCTTCCTCGATACGGCCCACCTTTCTCCATCGGTTCCTCAGGCACACCGCCTCGGGTTTACGGTCCCGTCCCTCGCGCACGGCAACCGGTATGGGGCTCGACAGGGACCTGACCTCATCTCTTGCCGATGAGTCGACGGGCACCCGGAGAGTGCGCATCTCCGGAGCAGGGTGCCAGGGGGACACCCCAACGACGCGATACAGGGCGGGAGTTCCACCCGTGCGGGCCCGCAGGCCCCTGTCCACCTCGATTAGCCGACGCCTGCCTGACTCCCTGGCCTCGGGAAGCAGTCCCAGCTGAGTCCCTGACTTCCCGGTCAGGTCGTCCAGGGTCAAGATGACCTCTTCCACGGGCCCCCCTGGGTGATCCTCTTCAAGCCGAGTCCTGATAACGGGGAGGGCTCGCTCCCTGCTCCCGACGCCCCCCTTGAAGAAGATCTCCGTCACCCAGGTCGGGCCCCTCTCCAGGGCGCACTCAAGGACGGCTTTGCCGGCATGGCGGCCTCTCATCGAGGGTTGAGAGAATGCTCTCGCAAGAAGAGTGTCCACCACGGTTAACAGAAGGTCGATGGATGCGGAGGTAAATGGGAGTGAGGCGTGGTGGACTATCGTCTCGGCGTGGGCCAGAGGTACGACGGGACTGTCATCCATGCCCTGGGAGAGACGCCATGCCCTGCCGCCCTCGAACCCGAACCGGTCGGTCAGGTCGGCCTCGGTCAAGGAGGCCATATCCCCCAGGGTATGAAGGCCGAATCGGTGCAGCGCTGTCTTGATATCTCCACCTATAGGCAAGAGATCGACGTGGTGAGGGGCCAGGAATGACGCAGCGTCGGACGGGACCCGGGTGGCTCCCAACGGCTTGCTCATCAGGGCGGCCACCAGGGCGGGGAACTTGGTCTCGGCCACGCCAGCCCTCGGGACAAGGTCCTGGCGCACGGCGTTCAGGAGGGCGTTGACCAGCCGGGTCTCGCCGCCGTGCAGGCGCTCCAGGCCGTCCAGCCGGATGTAGGCAGTGCCCAGTTCGGCCCCTTCCACCCGGTCGCTGATCCCCTGCAGGGAGGCGAGAACCTGAGCAAATACCCTGCGGTAATAGGGCATGTCGGCTTCGATGACGAGGGCATCGGGTAGGATGGACAGGGTCTTCTCCAGGGTCATACCGGCCCATATGCCTGTGGCCGCCGGCGTCGTGTCGACCACCAGTGTCCTTCCTTCAGAGCTCTCCACGATGACTGCGGGGCAGTTCTTCAGGCGGGTATGGTGTCGCATCTCGACCTTGGCCCTGAGGTGGGTGATGAGCAGACAGGCGACCTTCATGGCGGTTCTTGGGTGGGGACAAGTTGGAGGGTTGGCAGTGGAAAAGAATATAGAACATGCGTGCGCTTGTCAAGAGGACAGAGGCGATGGAGTGATCACTGGAGATGGGAGATCTAGAAACCGAGAATTCAGACCTTGGCTGGCCCCCAAGAGGAAGGAGCGTCTGGAGGTTTGCTCTACCAAGAACGGTACTGTCTACAGTCAGGTTACCCCTTATTCAGGCACGAACCGGTGCCCGTGTCCTGAATATATCCAGGGAAGTCGAGCTGGTGGGACAACTATAGAGAATGTGAACTGCGAGGCGTGTGTTCCGACAGAAACACCTCCAGTCTACTAATCGCAGCGGGATGAGTTTGTTGATGCAGACTGCCAGCCGTGGTACCAAATCGCCCTTCGAATAGACGATCTGTGGGCAGCAGGCGACCTAATTGGGACCATCATTGAAGAGAAATAGGGTTCGTTTGATTTCACCTAGGTGGCGTATGGCGGAAAGTCGATGGGCCGTGAGTTCTTGACTAGCCGCAAGACTGAGTTTACCAACCACGTCTTGCAACAGGGGGCTGCGGAATACTTTACCCACTTCCAAAATCTTTACCACACCGTCGGTGAGATCCTAGAGCTACAGGCGAAACCCCAAGAACTGTATGTATTGGAAACAGCATCAACGGATCAGGTCCTTGCGTTCCAGCGGCATCTGTCCACTCCTTACCGTCTCTGTGTTGCTGGCTTCCCCCTACGCCTAAACTGCCGGTCAATTCCGGTTACACTCGTCCGAAAGCTCAGCATCTGCTTGCTAACTCCATAGAGTTCGCAAATCTCCTGACTAGAGGTCCGTCTCTTCCGTGCCCATGCGAGTGCTTCCCTAGGAAGAAGCAGTGCCGCGGCCAGCCAGTTTGCCTCCTCTTCTGCTGAACCGTCGTACCCACGGAGCGCTACATCTCCATCAGCGGCGAAAAACATGGTGCTTGGTTGGTGTCCTAGGAGCAAATGTGCTAACTCGTGCATCACGTCACTGGAGTAGCGACCCCCACGGTGCTTGGGATTAACGACTATGGCCTCCCGGCCCGACGCAGAAACTGTAATCGCTGACCAAGCATCCGGGTCCTCGTGGATAAGCTGATTGAGGTCACTCTCGTTAAGGTCTAGTTCAGCGACCGACCAGACGGCTACATCCAAGTATGAAGCGAGTTGGTCTGGAAGCAGTGGAGCTGTTGCAACCAAACCGATCTCTGCACGCAGGGAGCGGCTCATCTCCTCGCAGCGGGTCTTAAAGCCGCGCTCCACCTTTACCCTCGCCTTCTGGTTGGTCCGCAAGGATCTGCTGTGCTCGGATGATAGCGTGCGCCAAGGCCCTCGCCGTTGCGGGTACTATCTCCTTCTTCGCCTTGAGATGAGCGGCAGCGATACCTGGTGCACTGGATTCCGACAATTCCTGAGAGATTCCAAGTAGGGACGCCGGATTAGCACCAAGCCACCGACATAGCTTTCCGAATGTTTGAAGATCGGGCATCTTACCCGACTCGATTCTAGAGAGTGTCGGGGCGCTGGTCCCTACCTCGGTTGACACTTCCCTGAGGCCTCGACTGCCCCTCTTCTCACGTACGATAGCTCCCAAGTTTTGGAGAGTGACCTTCACCATGGTCCACCTCGTGTTTCACTAGTAAAAACTTGTCTTGACATCGCACCACTGTATGTCGTAATATCTGTCGAACAGCTTCTTACCCGCAATACAGTAGCCGTGAGGCCTCAAGGAAGTCAAGGGGCTTCGGGCTAGCGGGGCGGCTGATTCACAGTGCCCGTTATGGGCATGGAGGTAAGTGATGGAATCTGACGTAATAGACCCCATTGAGCTCTTTATACAAGGAGAAGGGATTCCAAAGATCACGCTGGTCAAGGTGGATCCCAAAGATACCGTTGCGGACATTGTCAAGGTAGCCCGCGAGCACGGCCTGAACACGCCCGAGGACTCAGAGGTGTTCGTATTCATCGAGAACTCAGACGTTCCTCTGGCACTGGACGTGAAGATTGATGAAGCCGGCCTGGGTCCGCGCATCCGCGTGCACATCCATCGCTGCAAGTGCGTGGAATTAACGGTCAACTACAACCAGGACCAAAAGAAGGGCTTGTTCCCGCCATCGGCAACGGTCGATTGGGTGAAGAATTGGGCGGTTGGTAAAAGCCAGTATGACATGTCGCCTGTGGATGCCGCGGAGCATGTGCTCAAGCTGTGCAACTCAGGCGAGCTGCCTGACGGGGAGGTGCACATCGGCACTCTCGCGAAGGTTTCAGACGGGACCCTTTGCTTCGACCTAGTACCCAAGCAGCGGGTGGAGGGATAGGGCTTGTCCCCGCAACCAATGGGAGTGGACCAGCAGGTGTTCCAAGCCCACCTCGAATCTGGGCCGTTTCAAAGCGGATTGGGCCGAGGGCGGTGGCGGTTGCTCTCCCTGAAGTGGCCTCACGCCCTGATCGCCGTTCAGGCGGCCGAGAGGGTGGGTGGTCCACCTGAGTACGCGCTGCGCTTCGAGTGTACGAATTACCCTCAGGCTCCGCCGACGGCCCAGCCATGGGATGCTGACAGAGATATCCCGCTGCCACCGGAGCGCTGGCCGAGTGGGGCGAGACGAGTACCACTAGCCTTCAATCCCGGATGGGAGGGCGGCCAATGCCTCTATTTGCCTTGCGATCGGCTTTCCATTAAAGGCCACGACACCTGGCGAACCCAGCACCCTTCGATGATCTGGTCGCCGGCGAGCGACATCACACACTACTTGAGGATTGTCCATGACCTTCTCAATTCGGGCGACTATTCGGGCCCTCGCGGCACCTAAGCACCGGCTCAGCTGTCCCAGGAAAGTCTGGCGGCGAGGGCTCGCCGGAGTTGCAAGGCGTGGAGAGGGGCGGCACGAGAGTGGCGCGTTCCTGCTCGGTCACAGCGATGGCTTACAAGGTCGGGTAGTGCGATTCGCCTACTACGATGACTTCGACCCGACCTGCCTCGACTCCGGGATCGTCATCTTCGATGGAGCAGGATTCGGACCGCTGTGGCAGCTCTGTCGGCAGACTGGACTGAATGTCCTCGCCGACTTGCACACGCACGGCGGCCCAGGCCGGGCGCGGCAGAGCCCGCTCGACAGGGACAATCCGATGATTGCGCAGGCCGGTCACGTGGCGCTCATTGTGCCGAACTTCGCAACGGATTTTAGAATGCGGGACGTAGGAGTCTACGAATACCTCGGTAGTCACAGATGGCGCGATCACAGCGCGAGCGGCACAGGGCGTTTCTTCTACACAGGAGTATGGGCATGACAACGACCTCAGTCGTAGGTCCGGACCAGCTGCACAGGCACCTCAAACTTGCTCTCGACACCGGAGAAGTAGCTAGCCTTGAAGAGGCACAGCGTCTCTTTCACAGCTATCGCCTCGGCATTGTGGTGGGGAGTGGTGTCGCCCGGTCCGCGACGTTACAGGCGGCCGTGTTGACTGCGGTGAACACTGGCCGGCGCAGCTTTCTAGGCGGTGTGTGTGTGGAGGGCACTCTCAACGTGCCCCTGCTTGTCCCTTGGGGACGCTGGCGCACCCTGAGAGAAGCCGTCGTAGATCTGCAGGGAGTCGTAGCGGACTGCGCTCCTGGCGTTCCACGAATCGTGATAGGGGGCGACTTTATACCACCTGTCGATGCGGAGTTCGCTGTGCGGGCTACGTTCAATGGCTGGTGTGGAGGTGTTGCACCACTCGACCACGGTCTTCGACTGCTGGAGCGGCAAGAGTGCGTCCCTGCTGGAGTGCTCGCTGGGGCACTTGGGGTTTCGGAGGCCTTCCAGTTCGTCCGTGGTGATAACGCCGTGGCGGGGCGGCGGGATGTTGGGCTGTCATTGTGGCAACCCGACAAGAACATCAGTTGGCTCACTGCTGGTGAGCCAGGCCCGGCGTTGGAAAGATTGCCCGCAAATGCTTGGCTCATCGGGCTCGGCCACCTGGGTCAGGCATTCCTTTGGACGCTGGGACTGCTCCCATACCGTTCACCGGCGGAGGTCAGTCTTGTACTACAGGATTTCGATGAGCTTGTCGAGGCTAACGATAGTACATCGCTACTCACAACGCGTGGGAAGCTCGGGATGAAGAAGACACGGGCGATGGCCCTCTGGTGTGAATCGCGAGGCTTCCGAACGTCCATAGTGGAACGTCTATTCGCAGGTGACTTTCGGGTCGCGGGAGACGAGCCACGGGTTGCATTGTGTGGCGTTGACAATGCTCCCGCCCGAGCCGACCTCGAAGCTGTTGGTTTCGACCGCATTATTGAGGCGGGATTGGGCGCCGGAACCCAGGAGTACCTTGCATTTCAGGTTCATACCTTCCCGGCCCAGCGATCCGCAAAGAATCGCTGGGGGGTACAAGGAGACCAGCCCGATGATGACACCGTGGCCGACAATCCGGCGTACCGTGCACTAGCCCAACATGGGCTCGACGATTGTGGAATAACCACATTGGCTGGACGCACCGTTGGAGCTTCATTTGTCGGTGCAGTCACGGCGGCAGTGGTTATCGCCGAAATCATAAGAATGGGTTTGGGTGGACCCAGATACGAGGTTGTGGATGGGAGTCTGCGCTCTCTTGACCTGCGTCAAGCGGTTATGTGTGCCGGTGGGGCACCGTTCAATCCGGGGACGACCGCTGCAACGTTGAAGAATGTTTGATTGGCAGGCGACGGACTGGGCTACTGTCATTCGCTATTCGCCAGCGGCAATGGAGGGCTAGTGCTAATGGATTACCTAAGGTTCGGATTGATTTCAATGGCCCTCATTGTGGTCGCTGTGGTGGTTCTCAATATTGAGGTGGGCGCCGAGACTGTCGTCGAAGCCTACTACACGCACGAACCCATAAGTTATGAGGAAACCTTCGTGAGGGAACGGACGGCAAGGAAGTGGCAGTGGGGGTGGCCACTGCGTGTAACTGTCCCGCAAGTCCAATTCGGGCTCAAGAATGTCGACTCTGTCGAGGGAGAGTTTCTGGTGAGTATTTCCTTCGATAACGGCAGTGATCGTAGGAGTGAGAACCGCCGGGTCATTCTCGTCCCGGGTCAAGAGGAAACCGTGGTTGTCAATTCACCCATTCGAGGGTCGCAGTCTTTCAGCATAGGGATAACACCGCCATCCAAACGGGTGGAGCGGCTGAGGGAAGTTGAGGTCCCATACAAGGTTTACGAGAAGCTGTGGCAATTGAGGGATCTGAGGGTCCTGTCACGAGCCAGGTAGTTCATGTCCCCCAATCCGGCTATCCGGCGCCACTTCACGGCGCGTTTGAAATCTTTGGGTTCCGGGTCCCTAACAGAGCCCAGGAGACCTCAACAGCCGTGGACATCAAGGAAATCCTCGTATCCTGCAAGCATCACCCTGCCGACGCTGTTAACCGTCTTCACCCGCCCCATACGGTCAATGTGAGGGGGGAAGGCGCTCTTTCGCCTGGATTTCTTGCTAGGTCTAGTTATTGGCTTGTAATTCTTTAGTTCACCCAAGTAGCGTCCATCTGGCCCGTAGACTTCATCGCCACGGAACTTCCCAACGTGTCTCCCGATATAGGACCAGAGGTTATCGCCACCCTTGTAGCCGAGACTCCTGCCTCCCCACGTAAAAATACTTTCTATGCAGGTCTCCCTTGGCTAGCCACTTATCTCGAGATCTTCGGCCTTCCGTCCGCTCAAATATGCTCACAAAACTACCGTCAAGTGGATAGCACCCTGAAGGGGTGGTCTGGTCCGTCCGCGAGGCAACATTTAGGTCCGGCGCCCACAAGCCAGGGTAGACTCACAGTCTGTCGAGCCACAATTGGAAGACGGTTCTGACTACTATGAACTTTGGTGGGAATATAAGGGGGCTCATGGGCGAGCGCCCGTATAGGGTCAAACCGGGTCCGCGGCGGACCAAGCATTCCACTTTAAACTCCAAACTGCCCTCTACAGATGCCAACGCATTTGTTGCC
This sequence comes from Dehalococcoidia bacterium, assembly GCA_965220005.1. Taxonomy (GTDB): domain Bacteria; phylum Chloroflexota; class Dehalococcoidia; order Plut-88900; family Plut-88900; genus Plut-88900. The sequence goes on along the minus strand of OZ244800.1, from coordinate 2,841,217 downwards.
AACATCTATGTTGGCATGGTATGCTCATGTCTATAGTCGCAAAACGCCGGAGATGGAAGTGAGATGAAGACACTACGGATGAGCAGCAACTGGGTCGATGGAGATCGGTTCTTCGACCGCGAGGTGGAGCTGCAGTTGCTGAGGGAGCGGGTGGAGAATGGTACGCATACGCTGCTGACCGCGCAGCGCCGGATGGGTAAGACGAGCCTGGTGCGAGAGCTGCTACGTCGATTGGATGAGGATGGGGAGTTCGCCACAGTATTCGTGGATTGGGAGGGGGCTATGGACGCTGCGGACGCAGTCGCCGAAATGGCCACCCAGGCGCGCCCGCTTAAGGGCGTTCGCAGACGGATAATGTCGTGGCTTAGCAATAGTGTTCGGGACGTACGCGACAATATTGAGGAGCTGGGCGTCTCCGAACTTCGCGTGAGGCTGCGGGCGGGTTTGGACGCCGGCAACTGGCAACGAATCGGAGATCAGGTATTTGAGGCCTTGGCGGCCAACGACCGACCGGTCGTGCTGGCTATCGACGAGTTGCCCATTTTGGTCAACCGCCTACTGAAGGGGCACGAGTACCGCGTCACCCCTGAACGCCTGGCGGTTACGGACGCTTTCATGGGCTGGTTGAGGAAGTGTTGCCAGAGCCACCAGGGCAAGGTCTGCTTGATCATCTCGGGCAGCGTCGGCCTGGAACCGGTCCTCAGCCAAGCCAGACTAAGTGCCCATGCAAATGTCTATACCACCCTTGACCTGAGGCCCTGGTCCCACGACATGGCAGTGGAATGCCTGGTGGCGTTAGCTCGTGGACAGGGGATAAACCTTCCCGATGAGATACGGCGGGAAATGTGCCGCCGGCTACGCTGCTGTGTGCCGCATCATGTGCAGCTGTTTTTTCACCACCTCTACGAGCACCTAGTCAGAGACCAGCGGAACGAGGCCACGCTACAGGATGTGGAGCATGTGTATCACCGGGACCTTCTCAGCGTTAGGGGACAGGCCGGTTTAGTTCATTACGAGGAGCGGCTGCGGATGGTGTTGGGAGACGAGGATTATACCGACGCCTTGAGTCTTCTGTCCGAGGCCGTGGTGAACGGTGGACTGCTGACCCACCAGGTGATCGAACTATATCGCAGTGAAGCAGCCGACACTGGCGAAGGTGATAGTTTGGCTGACGTGTTGTATGTCCTGCAGCATGACGGGTACCTCGAGGAGTCCGAAAGGGGATACGCTTTCGTGTCCGGCCTGCTTGAGGACTGGTGGCGCACCAGGTATGGCCAGAGTTTCACTTCAATAACCCATCGGTAGGTCAGAGAGAGGCTCGCCATGGTCGTCGGCATAAAGAAGTACAATCCCGGTTTTCTCAGTGATGATGAGATCGTGGCGTCATTCTGCGTAAGGAACGCCGAATTCGAGTCTCTCTTGGAATCCCTGCACGCCAGTGATGGCAATTCCAATGTGCATTCCCTGGTAATCGGTCCCCGGGGCACTGGGAAGACCCACCTGCTATTGCGAGTGGCGGCAGAAATACGCCGCAATGCCCTATTGTCGGAGTTCTACCCGATCGTATTTGCCGAGGAGAGCTACGAGATTGCGACGGTAGGAGAGTTTTGGCTCGAGTGCCTGAATCACCTGGCTGAGCAGGCCCCGGAAGATGAGCGTGCCAATCTAAGGTTGTCCTACAACGACCTGAGCACTACAGGAGATGACCGGGATCTAGCGGGGCGTTGCTTGGGAGCCATTCTGGACTATGCGGATCGCCACGCGAAGCGGCTGCTGCTTTTGGTAGAAAACCTAAACATGTTATTCGCCGACATTGCGGACCCCGACGCTGGATGGCGGTTGCGCCACACGCTACAGACCGAGCCTCGTATAGTCCTGTTTGGGAGTGCCACCAGCCGGTTTGACGAGATTGACCATCCCGACCACGCGCTCTATGACCTCTTCAGGGTAGTTGCGTTGCCGGCATTGGACACTGAGGAATGCGACACGCTCTGGTCGGCGCTGTCAGGACTGCCCAAAGGAAGCCAACAGATCAGGCCACTCCAAATCCTAACTGGAGGAAACCCGCGCCTAATCTCAGTGCTAGCCGGATTCGAGAAAACGTACTCATTCAAAGATCTCATGTCCAACTTATTGGATCTGGTTGATGAACACACCGAATATTTTAAGAGCCATATCGAGGCTCTTCCTCCGCAAGAAAGACGAGTCTACCTGGCGTTGGCTAGATTGTGGAAACCGGCGACGGCCAAAGAGGTCGCTTCCCAAGCACGCGTGAACGTCAATAAGTGCAGTGCGCAACTTAAGCGGTTGGTGGATCGCGGCGCTGTGTCGATGGAGGATAGAGCTAAACGGCGGCGAACGTACTACGTCGCCGAAAGGATGTACAACATCTACTATCTGTTGAGGCGTCCTGGCGCTGATAGTCAAATGGTGGAGGCACTAGTACGCTTCATGGGGAGCTACTATTCTCCTGACGAGATAGTACATATTGGCATTGGGATGGCCGAGGGCTTAGACCGAGATGATCCGCGACTGATGGAAATCCAATCCAAGGCGTTTCGACATTTGCTTGCGTTACCGGAATTGGACAACCTGCTCGTCGATCTGTTGACGGAGGATGCCGTTATCGGCGCATTTGGCTCCGTCCAGTCACCTGACTTTGTTGAACCAATAGTTAACGCGTTGATCGTCAAGGCGAAAACCATGAAAGCCGAGCAACGCTTGGAGGAGGCACTCGGCTGTTGGGAAGATGTTATCCGCATGGCAGAAGATATTGGCGGCGACAACCTGACCGTCGCCAGGGGCGTGGCGACATTGAACAAGATCGGGTTGCTGAGGAAGCTGGACCGAAAAGACGAAGCTATCGAAACAACTGCAGTCAACTATCTCGCCCGGGACCAACGCGTCGGCGTCGAGACGGCTGATGCAATAGTCAAGATTGACCTGGGTGTTGATAACGTCTCAGCGCATCCGATTGGAATCGCTTTTCGAGCCTTGACTTTGCTCATTCATGGAAACGTTGAGGCAGCTATCTGTGAGACTGATACCGCTTTGAGGCTACTTGATAGCGGTACTGAAGATAGTGACCGCCTATTGCGTGGAGTAGTGATCGTGATGAAAGGACTATTGGTGGCGACACTGGGTCGTACTATCGGGAAGGCCGTTGCCGAGAAGTTGCTCTCCGACATAGCAGAGCAAGGTCTCATAGTGTTACCTTCCCACACCGTACATGTCCTGCTCCAGTATTTTGCAACGATTGAACCGGCCGAGGCATTGGGCCTGATCGAAAGCGCGGGTACGGTTGACTCCCTGCAGCCGATCGTGGTGGCATTGCAAAGAGAACTTGGCCAAAGCCCATCGGTGGCTCGGGAACTCGATGAAGTATCCAATGACGTGCGGAATACCATCATTCAGATGAGAAAAAGCCTCGACACTGATCCCAATTGAATCTGTGCATCGACGACGATGAATAGCGACTTGGGTAGACGAACTACCTGACAAGACCCTCCCGAGGAGACTCGACCTCCGCGTAGGGACCGCGGGGCCAAGGCTCACAACCCGCCCAGCCACAATGCGAAGATTGTTCAGACTACCGTATACGTTGGTGGGCCTAAAGGGGCGCTCATTTGTGAGTCCCCTTATAAGGTCAACCCAAGTGGCCAGGCAATAAACCGCCCATTGTCGGGTTGCAGTTCCCGTTGGGCAAGCCTGACAGACGCGAGCAGAAGGACTTGCCCTTCGTGGGTATTGGACACATTCCGCTTTGACCATTCAGTCATAGCATATTGGCCCCGTCCATCCAACGATCTCGAGACACGACGTATCCCAGAAACACCCGCTGGCGCAATCGAATTTGTACCAGTGGTATTTGACATTGTCCAGTTCTCTGGCCTCCTTCAGGTAAGGGGTAATTAGGATTCCCTTGAATTTCTGCTTGACCTTTCTCCAGTCGATATGAAGGCCAAAGCCGGAGTCTTCGCCGACAAGACAAAACCTAGGTTCCTTTTCCCTATACTCTTCAGTAAACCGATCTAGGTCAGAGAGGCACTGAATTATCACAATATGGCCGTGCTGCCCTAGTCTTATCGGAAATTCGTATCGGAACCTTAAACTGTCTCTAGTATCTCCGTATTCTGGATGATATTTCCACTGTTCTGGGTTCTTCTCGCGGTTTTCTAAGGCAAAGGCTTTCCAACCGAGTCCTGACTCTTCGTCTCCTATCCATAGACCTCCGCGTTTATGCCCGTTATGGTCAGGTACTTTCGAATAAGTGGTAGGGAAATTGGAGTCCTTTTTGTGCCTACAATAATGGGAAAGCAACACACCCGTTCCTCAATAGTATCCTGCAACCTGGCCATATCCCTTCAAAGTCTGCCGGTGGCACTTTATCTCCCATGTCACCTCTTGAATTTCCTCCCGCTTCCACATGGGCTAGTGCTGTTCTTGTAGGTGTTTTCCTGGCGCTGTGGTCTGTGGTTCCTGGACCGAGTTGTTGTTCAACTAATTGAACCATTTTGAGATCTTGCTGCCTTCGACCCTTTATGTGGCCGAGCATGTGGAACCGAACGGGGCTGCCTGCGAGCGACGGGAGCACCATCCACTATTCTACGGAGTCGCTGCCGAGTCTACGCCGACGTGTTTGAGATGACCTCCTTTTACGCGGGAGGTCTCAGTAATCATGCTGCCTATGATAAGGCTACTTACGCCTCCCTCGACTTATTTTCACGTGCCGTGGTGCATGTCATCTCCCGATCGTATAAGTAGCAGGCCCAATCCGGGCTTCCACTGATGTTGTCGTCGTTAAAGTTCGCTAAACTTTGGACCTAATGAAATTGCACGATCACGGAATCCCTCCTTTGGCCGAAGTCATGAAGCTTCAGGTACCCTCAAGCTACGACTATCTACCTAAGCCACGGTTGCCCTTAGCAAAGCGTGTTGAAGAGGTAGCGGCGCTTCGCAAGTCAATCATTGGGAAGGTGGGTTTACGCCCCGGCACCTACTCAAGACTAAGTGATGGTCTCTATGATCAAGTGGAAGCTGTCTATCACGGGCTGACAGATCATTTATTGATTTCGATATCAGGGCTAGATGCTGTCGAACTCTGCAGGCGCCTCTACGAGTGGCAAGAAGAGCTAATTGGCAACATCCAAAAGTTCAAACATCACTCCAGCCCGGAGATTTCGCTTTACGAGACTACCGCGCCTACAGCGAAGAGAATGCGCTTGTGGGAAGGCATATCCCCATGGACTGAATCGATCCGCTGGCTAATTGAAATCACCGTAAAGTACTGCGAGTCTCCTGGAATCACTCCTGGAAATGCCAAGCTGGAATATATCATCGAGCTGGCTCGCGCCGCATTTGAGTGGGATGCCACTTGGGAGAACATTGCTCGCGGCCTTATACCTTATGAGCTTACGGTCCATCCTAACCTGTCAGTGACCTCTAGCCCCACTGCTAGGGGGTTGAGGGCAGCAGAAGCCTTTCGTAAGGCGTTGAATCGTCATCAGGTCTTGGTAGATAGGGAATGGGTCGAATTCAATCAATTGAGTGAAGAAGAGGTTACATTGGAAGACGCGGTTGAGATACCGGAATTCAAAACCCTCGATGAGCCTCTCGAGGCGGAACGCGGATACAGGATGATCGATTGGTTGCGGTTTTCCTGGGCACTAATCGACTCATTCGGCCCAACTCAGTATTTGAAGGGCGTAGGGTTGTCCAAGTTATCTAAACAGATGGCGAGCAAATGGGGGATACCACCAGGACCATTTGAAAACCTGCTGACTGACTGTGCTCTTTCTAAACAGGCTCTATCCGATTTTTCCCTTCGGACGGTTCCCCCGATGGAGTACTCCCGGCGGGATAGTCGCCTGCTGAGAAGACCTGTCGTGCTGCTCCCCTTTCATGACAATCATATCTGTTTATATGGTGTTGAAGTGCTTAGTGCAGGTTCCAAGCTATTTGTAGAGGAATTGACAAAGGGAAAGATCAAGTTTGCGATCACGAAGGATAAAGGGCCGCTAGGGAGGGCCATCGGGAAAATCCAGACGAATTTAGGGCATGCTTTTAGGGACATGATTGCTGCGCAGTGCACTAGTCTCGGGTTGAAGATTAGGAAAGAGAAGAACCAAGCGCAAGCTGAGAGAATCCCATATGAGGGATTCGGTCCTGTAGACGTATTCGTTGTTGATAGGAAGTTTCATCGCTTCCTTTTAGTTGAAGTCAAAGACACATCAAGCAGCGCAACAATACCCAAGTTGATGGAGAATGAACGTGAAAAGTACTTACGCTACATAGAAGCATTGAACAAACAGACGAAGTGGTTTGTGGATCGGGTGGAACACTTGAAGGCTGAATATGACATTGATCCTGCCTCCACATATTCAGTAGAGGGGGTAATTGTCATCAACAAACCCAGATTGTGGATTTATGCTCACGACATACCACTTCCAATCGTCGATGATGGCGTTTTCATCACAGCACTCAAGAGGGGAACTTCATTCCATACCTATCCTGTATAAGATTGAGTGATTTTCAGTTCTAAACCGGAGACATTTAGGAGTGAGTAGCGGTATTCGTTAAGCATAACACAACTCTAGACCAGCAACCTCCCTTCCTGGGCTGAGCGCCGCGATTTCGGATGCTAGCCTTGAATATTCGTGTTTTCGAGAGATAAGTAAGCACCGCATTTGTGGAAAGGACTACCTGAAACACAAAAAGACCGCATACATGGGCGGGAAGAGGAGGGCACCGAATTACCATGTCCTCCTCCCTGTCTAGCACATCTAGTGTTCTGCGCCGACCAACCCAACCCCCCGCTCCTGCGTCGACTCGAATATCGAGAGTGTAGTGGGCTGGGGTTTGCGCCTTAGGCCGTTCGGCTGCACCGGCCGCTCGGCAATAAGCACGGACTCTTAGGCGACTGTCCTTTGTTCGGATCACCGCCGCGGCCGTTGCCCGTACAAATGCAAAAATGCCGACACAGGCCGTCGCTCCCAAAGGCAGGTGGCCGCACCTATAGCGTGCGGCCACCTGCTCAGTAACTCCCAACCGGGCCTTGGGAGGCAAGCTCCGGTCCCTAGAACAGCCTAGGCGGCTCGGGTTGCTGCTGTTCCGTACCTGCATCGGCAGCCCCGGTCTTCGCCGACCCCTGCCCTCGCCGGTTCTGGCGCCTGGCCGGAGGAGCGGGTCTCTCAAAAGGCGGATGCTTGGGCGCGTGTTCCCACCTGGCTCTCGCTCGTTCGATGACCGCCGGGACCTCCTGCGTCACCCCGGCTAGGTCAGGGTCATCGAACGACTCGATGTACGGGTCTGACGATGGCCGTTGCACCCCGATGATGGCCCTGCCTTCTTTGATTGACAAGACAACCTTCAGGTCCTCCGGCAGGCCGGCCTGCTCTCCGGCGTCCTCAGAACCCTCTGGGGCCTCTGCCGTCTCCTCCTTAGCGTCCTGCTCATCGGCAGCCGCGACAGCCGTGTCCTCTGCCGCATTGCCGAAGAGGCTCTCGTCAACGCTCGGGACATCCGAGCGGATTGTTACCGTTCCAGTTTCGTCAGGCATGATTTCTCCTCTCCTTGATTCTTCTCTGTCCGCATGTCTGTGCCCGTTCACTAGCCCGTCATCGATCCCGATTGTCTCCTGATCTCGCCGAGGGTCTTCGACTCCCAGTAAAGGTCGCGCTCCACGGCGGGCACGCCGCCGAACACGGTTACCTCCGCCAGCTCGGTGAGGTCGAAATACCCAAGCTCGGTCTCAAACCCCTCTACGAGGCCGAAGCACAGTCCGGTCTGGGCGTCCCACTCGGTGATGTACCAGCGCCAGCCGTTGTAGGGGCTGAACAGCTTCACCCTGGCAACGACGGCGTCGGGGTCGTCCGCGCCGTCATTGGCGTACAGGGGCGGGATGGTCTCGGCGAGCTCCTTAGTCATCAGCTTGTGCCTGCGGAGCCCGCTGTGGGCGTCCTGCCAGGTCGGGCCGGTCATGGTGGTTGTTTCTTGGTCAAGCATTGGTTTCTCCTCTCCTTGTTTCTTCTCTGAATGCGTTTATGAGCGTTGATCCCTAGGCCGCTATCTCCAGCTCGAAGTCGGACCCGACCACCCGCTCCACCGCCTCCGGGGTGGCATACGTGGAGGTGACCGTGCCCTGCTCCATGTCCAGGTAGAGGCCCATGAAGGGACAGGTGCCCGCCACCATGCGGCGGACCACCTGTAAGACCAGCGACGCCATCATCTGGTTGATGGTCGGGTCCTGATCGGTGAGGTCGAGGGCGGCAGCGCAGTCCACGTCCGGCGGCGCGGTGGACACCGCCGTCAGCAGGTCGGGGCGCTGGAGCGTGGGTGCGGGCAGCAGGTAGCAGGTCTTGCCCCTGAACGCCGGCTCGTCCCAGGTGATCTCGCCGGCGACGTTGCCGACCAGCACCTGCCCCCAGTTGGTGTCGTTGCCCGAGTCGATGAGCCATCGGCCCGGGTCGCCCGGCAGGCACTCTGCCATGGCCCGCCGAGCTGCGGCGTTGTCGGCGCAGCCGATGAGCAGGGAGTCTCCGCAAGAGGGAAGGCCGGGGTAGCGGCCCCCATGGGGGCGCGAGTCCTCCTCCCGAAAAGGGTAAACCGAGTAGCCGACTGGGCGCCGGTAGGCCCTGGCCAGCCGGTCGGCGAGGGCCTGGCTCTTGAATTTCCCGACGTCCTCCGCGTAGAAGTTCTGGCGCAGCAGGTTGTGGGGCTCCACCCGGTCATGGTCGACCAGCACGATGGTGGCTTCCCGCCCCTGGAAGAGGCGGCAGAGACCCTCGGCCACGAACCCGCCGGTGCCACCGCAGCCGACCACGGTGACCCACGGGTTGTCGAGCAGGAAGGCGTTGTCCAGGTAGTAAGGCATGTTCAGTTCACCTCCTTGGGGTTTGGCAAGTGTTTCGCATCGGTTCAGCCTCCTCGACTAGCTGCCGGACGTCCCGATCCGGCCGGCGATCACCTGCGACCAGTCCACCGGGGCGAAGTGGCCGTAGACCCCCAGCCGGAGGCTCAGCTCGGGCCGGGGGGTATTGAGGCGTCCGACGACGCCGTAGATGCGGAAGCCCTGCTCGTCCCGGTCGTCGGTGGCCGAGAAGAAGGCGCGGGAGCCTCCGTGGGAGTGGAACTCGGCGACCACACCGGCGGGGGGCCGGTAGGTGACGGAGGTCGAGGTGCCGGTCTGCGGGGGCACCACCAGCTGGTAGACTTCCCCGTCCCAGCACACGGCGAAGAACCGCTCCGTGTCGGGATCGGTCCGGAGCCAGCGCAGACCCAATTCGAAGAGGTTTGCCGGGATGGGGCCGTGGGAGAGCGACACCTTCTCGTACACGGGCTCCAACCCGCGCACCTCGCAGGGGACGAGCAGGACCCGCGCCGCCAGATGGGGGCTCTCGGACTGGACGTAGAGGCCGCCCGCTCCGAGCACGTAGTCGTACCCGATACCCTGGGAGCCCAGGAGTCCACATGGGTGGTTCACCAGGTAGCCCACAGGGTGGGGCCCGGCGCTAGCGGTAGCCCCGTCTCCCCTCGGAGACCGCCATGGCGTGGGCCAGGGTGCACTGGGGAACAAGGTCTTCCATCGGGTACTCGGTCTTTCCATTGATCTCCTCCCATAGCGCTTGCAGGTTGTCGGGGTGCTTCTTCGAGCGGTTCCGGGTGTCTCCGGTAAGGGAGAAGTAGGACTGGAAGAAGGACTCGGGTATCAACCCCACCTCCTCGGGGAACCGGTGGCTTCCGGGGCAGACCCTCCCGTCTCCGAAGACGTTGAAGGCCGGGGCCCGGAAGAGCTGCTGCTCGACGTCGGTGGGCCGCTCCATTGCGGCGTAGACCCATGGCGCACGGCCCGGCGAGCAGACGAGCACCAGCCCCGGCATGGGGAGCCGGAGCCGGGCGGGGGGCTTGAACGCCTCCCGCTGCAGGGCCACGGGCCAGACCTGCGGCGGCCGCCAGAGGGCAACCACCTGCCCGGTCTCGCCCTGGTTCCACCAGAGGGCGTCCTGGGGCAGGAGCCCCGAGGAGAACCCCAGGTGCCGGGTGAGGGCATTGGCGATCTCGTCCGCGGAGACGGTCCTTACCCATGTGGAGTCGTTCTCGAACCCCCGCAGCAGGATCGTCTCCCTGTAGATCTCCATCTGCATCTGGAGATGGTCCATGGGTATGTCCGCCGGTCCCGGCAGGGACCATTGGGTTGTATCTAGCTCAACACTCATCGTTTACCTCCTGTTCTCGGTTTGGGAGCCTCCCCAGGACGAAGTCCAGCATCTCGGCGAAGCGGCCGGGGAGGTCCTCCTCCAGCCAGTCGGTCAACCGGTTCACCGAGTCCATGAGGGCGCTGGCCTTGCGCCACTCCTCGGTTCCGTCCGCGATAACCTCGTCCTCCCAGGGGTCTGCGAACCCCTCGTACATGCCGTCGTCGTAGCTGTGGTCGAGGAAGAAGTTGCCGGTCTCGGCCCAGACCCAGGTGCAGGCCTGGGCCGCCCCCTCGAACCTGCTCCTCTCGAGCGCTTCTATGAGGGCGTCCAGGGGTATGCCTCCTTTGGGGATTTTGAGCAGGGTCTGCTGCGGGATGCGGGATGCGGCTGACTCAAGCCACGCCACCCGGAGCCCGTCTGGTTCCTCGTAGAAGGTATCGAGGGGCTTGGCCAGGAGGGCCAGGGCCGAGAGGCCGTCGCGGTAGCCGTCCCACATCTCGTGGAGGCCGTCGTAGCCGAAGCCCATCAGCTCGAATGGGATGCCCCTCCGCAGCCATGTCCAGGGCGGTTCGTCCCCGTCTTCCATGTAGTAGTCGAAGAAGGGGGCGTAGAGGGGGAAGTGCCGCTCCCCGAAGATCCGGGCGAAGCGCTCCACCCTCGTGCGCATGTCGGGGGCCGCAAGAATCGCCTCCGCTTCCTCGAGGAATAGGCGGCGTACGAGCGCCGTGAACCATGCGTAGTCGCCAGCGTGGCCGGCCAGCGCGACCAGCTCCCGCAGCGACGGCGGACGCCGCAGGAGCAGTTTCGCCAGGCCGCTCAGGCTCGGCGGGGCCAGAGATTCCATCGCAGCGCCTCCAACAGGCGGCCCGTGGCAGCGGTGTAGTCCTGTGCCTGGACGCAGGCCATCTCCACGTCACTCTGCCTTGCGGCCGCGGCGTCCAGGTCGAAGGAGCCGTCGGGCCGTGTGAGCTCCGCCGTGAGCTCGATGATGCTCAGGGCCACCGACGGCGTTGCCGCCAGCAGACCCGCGAACGTCTGGTTGTCCATCGGACTCCCTCCTTCAGTTCAGGGCGCAGGTGCAGGCGCCCTTGGTGCCCACCCGCCGCTGGAACTCGTAGATGGTGTCGTCGCCGCGCTTGGTCTCCTTCACCGAGGCGTTGGCGATCTCCCCGTAGAAGTCAGCCAAGGTGCCCTTCACCTGGTCGACGGTCATCTCGGAGTCGGGGTCGGGGAACTCGCGGTCGTCGTATACGAAAATGCGTGCCACTGTCTCATCTCCTTTTCCTGCTTGGTGCTGCTTCATTGCCGTCTGCGGGGAGGTCGCCGCCCCATGTGCGACGCCCTTCCCGTCCATTCCGGCCTAGCGGCCGGCGCCGATCGTCTCCTTATTTCTCTCCTGTTCTAGCGTCATCGCCCACTCGAACATCGAGAGGCTTGCGGGCTGGGGTTTGCTCTTGCGGCCCCTGGACCCGACCGGTTCCTGGACTAGGAACTCCGCCCAGGAGAAAAGTGATTGCTGCGGCTCCGGTGCCTTGCTGTCGTGATGGCCGTTGCCGCTGGAGCCATTGCGGTTTGCGGGTGTGTGCCGGTTGGCCGGGAGCAAATCCACCAACGGCCCGATGTCGTCGGTGACGTGGTGGCCGTTGGCGTTCTTGCCGTTCCCGTTGACCGGGACAGTCTCCGGCTCGATCTCGACGGCCTTCCAGCCGTCGTCCACCAGGAATTCCTCCGAGTTGGCCTCGGCGTCCCTGGCTTTGGCAAAGACCTCCTCTACCGACTCGGCCTCGTCCTCCCCGTCGCCGCTCACGATTCTGCGGGCCAACGCCATCATCAGGTCGTCCCCGTCGTCGCCGTATGCGGCAAGCCCGTCCTCCGGCAGCTCGCCCTCCACGGCCAGGGAGCTCTGCAGCTTCTTCGCCACCAGCTTGAGAGCGTCGGCCTGCAGCGTGTTCCGGTAGGACATGAACACCACCTTCACCGGGCGGGTCTGCCCGATGCGCCACGACCGGCGGGAAGCCTGCCTCATGACGTATACCGAGTAATCCGTCTCGAACCAGCAGAGGGTCGGGAAGTCGATGAGGTCGAGGCCGGTCTGCACCAGCCTGGGGTGGCAGATCATCACGTCGATGCCCTGCTTCACCTTCTCCGCCACCCACGCTTCCCTGCGGTCCGGGGCAACGGCGTCGGCCTTCATCACGGCCACGCGGAAGCCGTGCCGGGTGAGGATGTCGTCCATCCGCCCGGTGATGTCCCGTGTCCCCGTGTGGGTCGCGTAGACCAGCACCCTGCGTCCGGCCAACCGCTCGGCGGCCACCAGGCCCACCAGCGCCTTCTCCTTCGGGTAGAGCCTCTCCTCGGAGAGGGGCGGTACCTGGACCAGGGGGTTGCCGGTCTGGGGGTCGAATACGGTCTCCCCCCTGGTGCAGCCGTCGGGGTAGGCCAGCAGGGTCTGGAGGTAGGTGGCCAGCAGTCTCTTGGAGCCCTTCTTGAGCGCATCGGCCAGGGCCTTGCGGAGCTTCTCGAACACCGCTTTATAGGCGCTGCGCTGGGAGTAGCCCGTGGAGTCCTCCTCCGAGTCCATGGAGGAGAGGAGGATCTGCTCGTCGTAGTCGGGCAACCCCGACGCCACGTCGGAGAGACGGAGGAAGACCGAGTTGCCTATGAGGTGGAAGAGGGCGGCAGGGGCAAGGCCGGGTCTCTCCCTGGTCACCTTGCGGTAACCCTTTCTCCTGCTGAACCTGCCGTCCTCCATCGAGTCGTCGTCGGGCTTCCCCATGGAGTGTTCGAGGAACCCGTACCGCTGTATCCACCTTCCCTCCTCGGAGCGCCCGAACTCCGATCTGATCTCGGGGCTGAACCTGTAGAGCAGGTGGAAGATGGTTGAGGAGTAGCCGCCGAGCAGCGTGCCCGTCAGGCTGAGAGACTTACCGCAGGCGTCGGCCAGGACTCCGGCGGCGATGCCCTGGGCCGAACCTCTTCCCTTGTACTCGTGGACTTCGTCACCGATGAGAAGGTCGAAGAAGCCCCTCATGTGGTGCTTCACGTAGTCGGAGAGGGGGTACCTCCTGGGCCCCGAGTTATCGGCCTGCCAGAGGGGAGAGCCGCAGTGGTCGCAGGTGCGCTTCCTGCGGCTCAGCTGTACGTCGGTGAAGGGAACGCCGTCCCTGTCCACCACCTGGGCAGCACAGCCGGGGCAGCAGGGTACCCGGAACGGCTCCCCGGTCTCCTCGTCCCGCACCAGCCTTCCCAGTGCCCTGGCCCACCGCCGGATGACCGCGGGCTCCCACCGGTAGGAGAGCTTGGCCCGCTCCCTGGACATGACGGCGAACAGCGGGCCGATGCCGGCGGAGAGGCGCAGCCGCTCAAGGTCGGTGATGGAGGTTACGATGGCCGCCCGGGCGAAGGGCACGGTCTCCTCCACCTCCCGTTTCCATTTCCGGGTCAGGTGGGGCGGACAGAGGACCAGTATCCTTCTGAACCCCGCCATGTGCGCGGCTGCGGCCCCGATGAACGTCTTTCCCGTGCCCATCTCGCCGACCACGGTGGTGCCCCGGTGGGCTTCGAGGGAGAGGGCGGCGCCCCGGATGGCGTCGGCCTGCGCCCCCAGGGGGGTGCGGAGCAGGTGGGGCAGGCTGCGCCCGTTATCGGAGGGCCGGTAGAGGGGAGGGTATGACTCCACCACCCTTTGGGCGATGGCCTCCCTGTAGCTGTCGATGAACTCTCCTAGGTTCACTGTGCGTCTCCTTCCCTTTGATTGGCGGGGACGCCGGGACCCGGAACGCACCACGCCCCCGGTAGGGACGTTGCCGAGCTTCGGGTTCCTGGAAGCGTCCCCAGGCGATTTCTTGAATGTGCGAGAACCGCGCGGTTGGCGGGCCTTCTGAGTGGCGGCCCGGTGCGAGCCGTCTATACGGCATGGCGGTCCGGTTCCGCGCTGTCTCTACGGGACAGGCGGGGCCGAGTACCGTTCTTGATGACCGGGCAGAGTCCCGTCTCGGTATTGGTCATGCCCCTTCCGCAGGGTAGAACTCCACCATGACGGGGCGGTTCAGGCCATACCGGGTAACGCAGGCGCTGTGCGATCTCCCTTTGTATGCGTTGAGGTCGCAGTTCCCGGAGGACAGATCGACGTCGCAGAGTATTACTTCGCCACTGTCCGTCTTGAACTCCGCTCTCCGAGCGGACGGGAGATACCCGAGGATCTCTCCCTTATGGATGCGTTCACCGTAGTTTCTTTGTTGCGTAGTCACTGACTCTTCTCCTCTCGCTTGACATTGCCCTCCAAACCGGGAGGTGAGACAGGCAAGACGACTTGCCGGTAAGCCCTGCGGGGGTCGAGGCGCTTGGTCACGGCGTCTAAGCGGCTCTCAGGGAGGCCCTGAGAGCGTCGATCTCGGCGCGGGACCGCGCCCTGGTGTCTTCGTAGCAGCGCCCGCTGAGGTGGTATGCCTTCACCGGGGAGGAAACCGCCCTGCCGCCGATGATGTCCACCGAGGCGGTCTGCATGGCCGGTTCGCCGGGGAGTATGTGCTGCCTGCACCGGGCGCAGACTTCGAGGGTCATGGTGCTCTGCATCTCTTCACCCTTCCTTTCCTTATGTGAGAGAGTTCCTGATCCTTTCCGATAAGGCGAAGGCCCCGCAGGTCTGTGAAACCTGCGGGGCGTCGTGGGTGCGGCCCAGGGTGAGATGTCTAAGCTGCGATATCGGCTATTTCGCCGTCATCCAGGTCCAGGGCCGTGACGGTGGTGTTTAGCCGCTCGCGGTGGACCTCCTTTTGAGGCGTGTCCTCCACCAGGACCATCTCCTTGGAGGTGCGTCCCTTGACCAGGATGCGCCTGCCTTGGGCCTCGAGCACGAGGTTGTCCAGGAACCCCGCCGCCACCAGCATGGCCATGTGGCCCCTCCTGAGGGGCATGAGGGGCCGGGTGCGGTTATCCTTAGCGGGCCAGAGGGAGTCGGTGATCGCCGCGGCGGCCCACAGACCCGAGGCCCGGGCCTCCCTGGCCGCCGCCACCGGGTCAACCGTGCGGGTGGCGAAGAGTATGTCGCCCGCGGGAGTTATGGAGGGCGAATAAACCGGGTAGTCGTAGGGATACAGCCCCTCGGGCTCCCCATAGGCCCACTCCCTCACCCTGGACTCGGCGTAGGAGTTGGGGCTCGGCTCCCCCTTCCGGTACGCCATCAACACCACCTGGTCGAAGACCTCCCTCTCAGGACTGGGGAAGGCCCAGCAGCGAAGATTGCCGTAGTGGGTGGCAATGTAGCGAGCCGACACCGCCAGCCTAGTCCTGGGCACTATGAAGACCAGGAGGCCGTCCTCGGCCAGGTAGCGTGTGCAGTGGGTTAGGAAGCTGTGCTCCACCCTCTTTTCGTCCCCGGAGTCCCAATCGTAGGGCGGGTTCAAGTACAGTAGGCCGAAGGCGCCGTTGGCCATGGAGGTGCGGAAGAGGTCGCAGGCGAGGGCGTGGTCCAGGCGGGCCCCGGCTTCCTCGGCCCGGTCCTTGTGCAGTTCTACTCCGAAGGTCTCGATGGGCACGGGTACGGTGGTGCTGCCCGTCATGGCCCCGGCCAGCCGGCCCGCGGCCTCCCCGGCCCCGCAGCAGGGGTCGAGAACCCGGAGGGCCTTCCCCCTGCTGTAGTAGGAGAGCCTTGGGGTCTCCACCAGGGTGGCTATCATGTCCACCACCCGGTCGGGGGTGGGATAGAAGCCCCCTTTGGCCTGTGCTGCAAGTCTCATGTCGTATCTCCTTTCGATTTGGTGTCGATGCCCCGCACCTCGCCCGTGGCAAGGGTGGCGTGGGAACAGAGTTCCTCGTCTATCCTCTTGCCCTCGGCGCAGGCGGTGCAGAGGGCCGTGATGATCGCGGTTTCCGGTGCGGCGACTACCCGCCGGGCCAATGTGAAGCCGCCCTGGGGCAGGCCGTACCTGTAGAGGGGCGCCGTGCGGTCCCTGATGTCCTCCTCCGTCGCCTTCTCGTAGAAATGGGGTTGACCGAACTTGCATATGTGGCCGGAGGGGCCGTGCGGGCAGAGAGGGCAAGCCTCACCGTCCAGGCAGTAACGCCGCCAGGCCCTCCGCTCGTCCTCGCTCCACTGCTCGGCGGTCTTGAGGGTCCTATCCATCTTGGTTCTCCTCCTTTAGGGTGAGAGTGCCCAGGGCCACGGCATCCGACAGGTCGTCCCTGAGCTTCTCGCCTTTGGGGGAGCAGACCCAGGCCGATATCCCGGAGGACTGGAGGGGGACGATCTCGCCGGTGCGCACTCCCCGGCGCCAGAGCCAGGTTGCCCAGGAGTGGTGTAGGGGCAGGGGGCTGCGCCGGTCCAGGAACCGGTGGTGGAGGGCCGGGGCATCCTCCGTGGAGCGGGCCAGCAGGAGGAAGTCGTCCCGCTCGAAGGAGTACTCCGCCAGTCTCGTGTAGACCATGGCGTGCCAACTGCCCGTGGTGGGAAGACGGGATATCTTGGTGGTCCAGGTGCCGATGGTCTGGTTGGGTATGGAGCAGCGGAGGTAGTCCCCGGTGAGCTCTCCTCCGTCGGCGCCCCGTATCAGGTGGGCCGCGTCCGGGGGCTGCTTGAGCAGGGAGGCCCAGATGGCCTTGAGGGCCGTCTGTGAGCCGACCATGGAGAGGAACCAGAGGCCGTCTTTCTCCTCGTCCCGTGCGAAGGCGTCGGCGGTGGCGGAGTAGCCCCCGGCGCTCACGGTGTAGAGGTCCTCGGGATTAACGGGGTCTGTAGCTGGCCGGGATGTGACCATGTAGTTCTCCTTTCTGATGGTGGACGGGTGTTGTGGAAGCCGTTAGGCCGGAAAGCATCCCCGCTCCTTGAGGCTGACGAACCCGCCGTGCCCGATGACCACGTGGTCCAGCAGGTCGATGTCCAGGAGCTTCGCCGCCCGGTACAGGTCGCCGGTGAGGGCCCTGTCCTGGGAGCTGGGCGTCGGGTCTCCGGAGGGATGGTTGTGGACGAGGATGAAGTGAGGGGCCGACTCGGCCACGGCGGGCCGCAGCACCTCGACGGGCCTGACCATCACCGAATTAACGTTCCCCTGGTAGACCACCCTCTGGCCCATGACCCGGTTCTTGACGTCGAGGAGCAGCACCCTCAGCTGCTCCTGGGCCAATGGCGTCATCTCGGGTCCCAGGAGCCGGTGCACGTCCTCGGGGCGGTTGATGGACGGTGCGTCGTCCTGGTGTGCGGGCCGGGTGTCGACCTGGTAGCGGACGGCCAGTTCGGAAAGGAGGCCGAGGTTGCTCCTCAGGGCTTCCAGGAGGGCCTGTCCCGAGCCTGTTGGAGGGATGTCGTCGTGCGTAGGCGTCTTTCTGTTGGTCATAACTCTTCTCCTTTTAGGGTGATAAGGCTTGGGACGGAGGCGGGGCCGCTCCCTTCTGGTGGGAGCGGCCCCGTGCCGTGCCCGTCTGGGGTCAGGATTTCGGTACCGTCGAAAGGTGTCCTGACGGCTGTGGGGATTCGCCTACGCTAGGCCGCGGAGTCGAGGGCTTGGCGCATCAATGCGTATGTCCTGGGCGCCGACCCCTCCGGCGGGAGGCTCTCGCCGATCTCGGAGCGCAGGGTCTCCGACAGCCGGTCCCAGATCTTCACGAGTGAGGCCCACTTCGGACAGTGGTTCCCCAGGACCCGGAGGCCGGACTCGCGGGTCTCGGGCGCCTGCTCCAATAGAATCAGGCAGCGACGCAGGTCCCAGGGATCGTGGGGCCACGATGCCCATATACGGGGTGGGTCTGCCCCCAGGGCCGTGCGTGCTATGGCATTTGATGAAACGCCGCGCTCCCCGAAGGCCAGCCACATGGTTATGCTCATTGATAGGTCCTTTCTCTGTAATGGACTTGAATGCAGGCAGGGCCGCTTCCTTGTGTGGGAAGCGGCCCCGTGATGCACCCGGTCCGGGCGTGTGTCTTCGTTCTGCGGAGGGTGAACCGGCTAGAAGGGCAACTCCTCATCATCCTTGTCCTTTGACCCGTTGCGGGAGTCGAGGAATACGACCTCCCGTGCGTGGACCTCGGTGCGGCGGCGGCGCTGCCCGTCCTCTCCCTGCCAGCAGTTCTGAACCAGCCGGCCCGCCACGTAGATGCGGTTGCCCTTCTCCACGTACTCGTTCACGGCCTCGGCCTGCTTTCCCCAGCAGACAACGTCGTGCCAATCTGTTTCGCTGTTCCCGTCCTGCTTGCGCCGGTCGGTGGCCAGACTGAGGCGGGTTACGGCGGTGCCGCCCGGGGTGTAGCGCATCTCGGGCTGGGCGCCTACGCGTCCCAGCAGCTCTACCTTGTTCACTGTCCTGGACATCTCGGTCCTCCTTCTTGGGTCTTGGGGTGCGGGGTAATCCGCACCCGGTGCTTGGTAAACGACGGGGCCGCCCTTCCCGCAGGGGGAGAGGCGGCCCCGTTGTGCGTTCCCCTGGGGGAAGGTCTAGGCGACCCGCACGAAATCGGCGTCCCGCTCGGCCACCGACGGCCGTACTGCAGGTGCGGAACGTGCCTTAGTCCCTGGGTTCAGTTCGTCCTTCACGAAGCCCTGCAGGATGTGGGCGATGCCGTCTCCCAGGCCCTGGACGAACACCGACCTGCCGCCGGGCAGCCGGTTGAGCCGGGGCTCCATGCCGCCGACGCCCTGGCACTGGTCGACGACGTCCTCGACGGACGTACCCCGCCGCAGGTGCAGCGAGATGAGCCGGCAGGCCAGCTCGGTGACGCCCTGCTCGAAGGTGCCGGACTTGCCGATCCTTCCGAAGACCTCGAAGGGACCGCCGTCGCCGTCGATGGCCACGGTCAGGTAGAGGTCTCCGTGGGAGGTGGCCAGCACCGCGGTGCTGCTGGGCAGGACCCTCGGCCTCGGTCTTAATGTTTCACTCATCCTTGTTGTCCTCCTCTCCCCGGCAGTGGGGGCAGGGGACGAGCCGCAGCCCCAGCCGGGCCTGTACCTTCGGGGTGTACTTGGCGTGGACTCGCCGAAACACCTTGTGGGCACTCGCAATGTCCTTGTCGCCGATGGGTGTGTCGCCGGGGAACATGAACCGGTCGGCCACCTGCTCGATCTCTCCCCGCAGGTCGCGGTCGCCGGCCCGGTCGACCTGGTACCAGAGCATGGCCAGGCGCTCGTCCACCAATCCGACCAACGTCGGGCTCGTTTCCGTCATTGACAGTCTCCTTTCATCCGGTAGGGAAAGAGCGGGCACGTCCCTTCGTGGGACGTGCCCGCTCCTAGCGCCGGGCCCCTAGGCCGCCTTCTGCTCCTGCTGCCTCTCCTTAAGCTTCCGGGCGGCGCTCTTCACCAGGGGCTCCAGCTCGTCGACGGTGAGCTCCTCAAGCTCCTTGCCTGTACGGCCCCTGGTGGCCTCCCTCACCTGCTCCTCCCCGAACCCCTGCTCGGCTCCCAGGTTGATGAGACCCGTCTTCAGGGCCTCAAGCTGCGACTCGGTAGGGTCTTCACCCTGTTCCTTGTCATGGTGGTTGTCCGCTGCCTCTTTCACGGCGGCCGCCTTTGCAGGGTCGCCGTAGAGGGCGTTCCCGAACTGGTCTCCGAAACTTCGGAGCGCCCTCTTCAGGGCGTCGGTCACCGCTCCCTTATATGCGGTCTCGTGGCCCTCCGCCGTGTCGTCGTGCACGGCGTGGAACCCCACGTCGGTGCGGGAGGGGGCGCCGGGAACATCGGCCCTGACCGTGGCGGCGTAGGCGTTGGCGGTCCTCACCTCGCCGGTCTTGGGATCGACGATTCGTATCTCCTGCTGAATCACTTCGCCCACAACCTCGTAACCCCAGCCGCCGTGGCCGAACACCCGGTTGGCCTGGGCGATGGCGATGTGGCCCTCCAGATAGGGGTAGGTGCGGTTGGCCCGACCCCTGCGGCTGGATATAAGGGCAGGGTCGAGGGACTGTTCGAGCTCCTTGGTCACCCTGGGCGGCAGGCTGTCCCAGAGAGGGTCCAGTTCCCTGTCACCCATGGGGGTGGTGTCGGGCCGGACGCCGTTCGTGCTGCCGTTCCTGTGCGTTCCGTTTGTCATGATGTGTCTCCTTTGCGATGTTCTTCCTGGTTCTTCCAATAGACCGGGGCGGGCCTGTGGGGGGTCCGTAAGCGGCGTCCGTACCGGCCACACCGGTACGGACGCCGCCATGGCACGGGCAGGGGGGTTCCCGCGTGGGGGCGCGCAAGGGCGCGGGTCGACAGGGGGGTGTGGGGGAGGCTATGGGAAGAGGTGGGATGGGGGTTGATGAGGGAGTGATTAAGCAGGTGGGGTTGGGGGAGGGTTGGGGCCTTTGCGCGGTGCGGGGTAGGGGTGGCCCCCTACCGGGCGGCTCGTGCCGCCCGCTCCAGCAGGCGCAGGAACAGGTCCCTTCCGGTGGCAAGGGCCGCAAGCTCGCCCACGTCGCCGACGCCCCGGGGGAGGGTGACGGCGGCGGCCCTGCGTCCGAGCAGGGTCCTGAGCCGCTCCGTCGCCACCCTTCCCGCGTCGTCCGAGTCGAAGGCGAGGAAGACTCGGTGACATCCCCGGAGGGCAGTGGCGACCCGCTCGACCCCTTGGGCGCCCAGGGCGGCCACCGCCGGAATGCCCCATCCGGCAAGGACGAGCCAGTCGAACAGGCCCTCAGCAACCACCGCCATCGGCGGAGCGGGGCCGAGTCTCCCGAGTCCGAGCACCGGCTTGGGGCCGGGAAGGGCCTGGAACCGGGGCCTCAGCTCCGGGTTCAGGGCCCGGCCCGCGAGCCAGCGGACGAGGCCGCCGGCGACGTCGGGGACGACGACCATGCCGGCGAACCGCTCCCCGCCCCGTTCCATGAGGAGCCCCGAGTCCCGGATGCGCTTCTCCGGGAAGCCGCGGGACTCGAGGGCCCGCCGCAGCCCGCCGCCCGGCGAGTAGCCGAGGCCCAGGCGGGCTGCGGCGCCCGGGCCCACGCCCCGGGAGGCCAGGTACTCCCGCCCCTCGGAGCGGCGGTGCAGCTGCCCGGCGTAGAACCGGGCGGCCTCCGTCAGCAGGGCGGGGTCGCGGAGAGGCAGAACGGAGGACCTGGGACGCGGCGTTCCGGCTGGACGGGATGCGGCCCCGGGGGCAGGACCCGGGCTGCCGTCCAGCCGGCGGATCGCCTCCGGCAGCGTGAGACCCTCGGCCCGCTGGACGAAGTCCAGCACGTCCCCTCCGAGGCCGCAGCCGAAGCAGTAGAACCGCTCAGAGTCTGCGTAGACCGTGAAGCTGCCCTCGGCCTCATTGTGGAAGGGGCAGACGCCCTGCCGTACCCGGCCCTTTCCCCTGAGGCCGACGCCCGAGGTCTCCACCGTGTCGCCCAGCGGGTGCCGGGCTTTCAGCGCGGGGATGTCGACGCCGACCGCGTCCATCACGCACCCCCTTTCGCCAGGGGCCGGAGGCCCCGCAGGCTGCGCCCCGAGACGACCTTGCCGGGCCGCCAGCGCATCCCCAGCACGGCCACGACCTCCAGGGAGCCGTCGACCCGCGGCGCCAGAGCCGCGGCCCTGCCCGTGTCCTGGCTGTAGACCGCCACGTCGCGGCCCCCGAACCTCCGCCTGACCATCTGCTTCCACTCGGCGAAGACCCACCGGGCCTCCCAGGGCGCCGCCCTCGCCGCGTCCACCCCGCCGAGCACCGTCAATGCGGCGTCCACGTCCCCCGCCTGCCTGAGCCGCCTCGCCTCGTGGATGGTCCGCGTCGCGCTGGGCGCCGCCTCCACAGTCTCCTCCCCGAACAGTGCTGCGATGAGCCGGTCCACCAGCTCTTCGAGGCTCCGCCGGGGCCGCACCGCCGTCTCCATCGTCCGATTGCCAGCTGCCAATGTTGCCGTTGTCACGTTGCACCTCCTTAGTGCCTATGCCTTGTTGCCTTCGTCTCACACGCCCGCCCGCGGGCAAAGAAGAAGGGCCGCCTCCGGTGGGAGGCGACCCTTGCGTTGGGGATGTTTCGGGATCCGAACCGTCAGCGGCTGGATCGCCGCACGGTGCGCCTAATGAGGAGCCGCCTGAGCAGCAGCGCGCCGATGCCCAGCCCGAGAAGGTTGAGCGCCGCCTCCTCAAGTCCCAGGCCCAGCAGCAGCGGCGCCGCAATGACCAGCGCCGCGACCCCTGCCAGTGCGATCCGCCTCCTCGTCAACCGCTTCTTCCTAGGGGCGTTTGCAGCGGCGCCGCTCCCCGGTTCCCAGGCCGTTCGGATGGGCAGCCCGATGAGGGCCTCCAGCCGGGCGTGGATCACGCCGGGTATGCATCCCCCTGAGTGGCACCGTACGTCGATGCCGCCCCCGTCCGGCCTCTGCCTGAACGCCAGCCCGTCGGAGCGTCCGCCATGGCAGATGGCCGTGGTGGTCCGGAACCAGCCCCGCTCGAGGCTGACCCGGTGGGGCAACATCTCCGCTATCCGCGACGCGCTGGGTCCAACGTACCGCCCCGTTCCGTCTACTGTCCGTGAATTGTTCATCCTTTCGCTACCTCCTTCGCTAGGTGTCCTGTTTCCATGTCCGATTGCTGAAGACGCAGCTCGTCCCGGTTCGGATTCAGTCCATGGGGGTGGCTGCAAGACGTGAAGCGGCCAGCCTGGCTCGCGGTGGCAGACCGGCGCGTGCAAGAGCTGCGCCCCGGCGGGGTTGCCGTCACGCCGCAGACGTGAGGATCCCACCGTAGCGGCGTATGCACTTCGGCCTGGGAGTCGAGGACGAGGTGCCGGATGCGCTGCGTCCCTTGCGTCCAACGGCATGAGCGGGTGAGCCCAACCGCCAGAGCGTGCCCGGTGAAAGAGGCCATCAGCCGCGAACGCCGGACTGGACCGAGGACGAAGGGATTCATCAACTCCGTCGTTACGGCCCTCGCTGCTTGCGGAGAACCAGGTCACATCCGCAGCGGCAGCATTCCCTCGTGGGTTACCAGTCAGGAGAGCGAATCATCCTCTGGTCGTACCCGGGCAACAGGGATCGCGCCCCCAGGTTTCTATGGCGTGAAACCTTGGTTGAAAGCCAAACATCAAGAATATGATCGCTGCTGCGCGGGCACGCGGGTAAGGGCCTGCAGGACCCCCCTCGAAAAGTGTTCACAAAAGTTCACAGCAAATGGGGGGCTCCCCGGCTACCGCCACCACAGTCCGAGGGTGCAGACCCGCCTGACCCGCCGGAGGAGCTCGCGTCTGGCCCTCGCTCTCCGCGTGTCCGACAGCGCGGTCCTTCGCCAGTTGACCTGCCCGTTGCGGTCGAACCCCCGCAGCGGAAATCTCGCCGGGGGCAGCGTCAGGCCGTGCTTCTCCAGCAGAGTCAACTCTGCCGTCAGGAACCGCTCCTCGGCCAGCAGCCACCGAAGGCCCCTGCCACTGTTGGGATGGGTCGCCTTCAGCTCCCGCCACTCGACGATCAGCGGCCATGCATCGCCGAAGGCCTCCTCGTCCCCCGGGGCCGGCTCAAGGGTCACCAGATCGGGGTACTCACGCCGCAGGGGGGACTTCCCCTCAGGCTGCACCCCGCCGTCCCTCCCGCTCGTGTCGTTCGGCCCGCCATCGGCGGCGCCCTGCGCCTTCAGGCCGGCCATTGCCCGCTCCATCTCCCGGTGCGCCTGGGAATGCTCCTCCCGGACGGCACTGGTCGCCTCCTCGCAGGCCCTGCGTCCGGCGCTCGTCTCATTGGCGACCTTCTCGATGCGGCTCTCCAGGTCGTCCAGCCGGTCTGACAGCTTGTCGTTGCGGTCCCGTTGCTCTGCGGCTGCCGAGCCCAGCCCGTACTGAAGGGCCTTGTCCAATGCACCCCGGATGCGCCTCGACAGCACGCCCTCGTCCAGGCTGGCGTCCAGCGTCCGGCGGTCGACGCCCAGGAGTGCAGCCGCTTTCTTGCGCCCGTGGTCGCGCTCAAGCTCCTGCAGCAGCGCCATGAACCGCAGGTGTTGCATGTCCCTTACGCTCCTGCTCTTCTCGAACACGTCATTCTTCGTATCCATCAGCCCTCCTGCTCCTCACCGGCCAAAGTCCAGTGCCCCGCCCAGTCCGCCGGACCGCATTGCCACCGGCTGCCTCATGTGGACCACCTGTAGGGGGTCTTGCACGAATTCGGGCTGTTGGGCGGTTTCGCCATGTGGCCCACCAGGGCCTGCGATGTATCGCCGGGCCGGAATGGGGACTTGCGCCAAAGTGTTCACAACTTTTGTTCCTTTTCGCCGTCATTTGTTCCTGTTTCAGCTTGTCCACGACAGGACCTAAAGCTGTGCAACTAAAGTCGAATTCCAGTACACCCCCATTACTTCATAAGAGGCGCCCTCTGAACAGGTGGCAAATGGGGGAACGCAAATGTAGGAGCCGCCATAGGAGGTTATTTAGGACTCTTCGCTTGTTCACACTCTTTTGCAGACGCTGCGATTCCATGAATCGTACAAAACTGCAGGGAGGTGAATGCGTTGGCGCTGAAATCGAGATATCGGTCGGTCAGGCAACTTTTGCCGCTGGTAAGCGCCCTACTTTTGGCGACGCTTCTGGCAATTGCATCAAGTGGCATCGTTCTCGGCCAGGCCCCCGGCCTCACCTTCGTCAACGAGGACCGTGAGGTTGTGGAACGTAAGAAGGACGGGCGGTTCATTGCCCGTCCCGTCTTCAGCCGGGAGCTCGACTCCCTCTATTACGCCGTCCGCGACGCCGACAACGGCGACTGGTTGACCCTGATGTACCGGGTGCAGGGCGGCGAGAAGAAGCTGAAGGACGGCTGGGAGTATTCCTGGGAGTACCCGGCCCTGTCCGAGCAGCCCGACCTGGACCCCGGGAAGGCCTACCTGCTGGTGATCGGCGTCCCCGCCGACGCCCAGGGCGGCCCCTACGTCTTCCACGCCCTTGTACCCGTGTACCAGCCCAGCGGGATTTTCGACCGGATCCTGGCGGCCCTGAACCCCGCCAGGTGGGCAAAGGCCTTCGCCCGCTGGGTGATAGAGGGCGTTCACGGCGGCCTGTGCGGGGTCGTTGAGCGGGCCACAAGGACCGAGATCGACAACTGCGATTAAGGACTCTATGCCATGAACGACATCCTCACCGGAACTCCCCCCGAGCTGACCTACCTGCACCCCATGGTGCGGGAGGCCTGGATGGTGGTATGGGGCGTCACATCGGGGGCTTTGATCGTCATCCTGGGCTGGATGGGCCTGAGCCTCATCATGCAGAACCTCCTGGGCCATACCAGCACCGGGTGGCGGGAGACGGTCCCCCGCCTGGTGCTGGGCCTTGTGGCCGCCGCCACCTCCTACTGGTGGTGCGCCCTGGTCATCGACGTGGCCCACACCGTCTCCAAGTACATCGCCGCTGAACTGGACGTCACCCCAGGCGACCTGCTTAGGGCGCCCCTGGAGACGTTCCTCAGAACGGTGGAGGCGGGGAGCGTGGGCATGGCCCAGTTGGTGGCCCTGCTCTACGTGGTCTACGGCTTCTTCGTCCTCTACGTCCTGGTGCAGCTGGTATTGAGGCTGGCCCTCATAGACATCCTGCTGGCCCTGGCCCCCATAGCGTTGGGTCTCTGGATACTGCCCCACACGGCGGGCTGGGGACGTCACTGGCTGAGGCTCTTCCTGACCACGGTGTTCCAGCAGTCGATCCAGCTGATAGCCCTGGCCCTGGGGTTTGGGTTCCTGAGGCAGTACGCCGCCATAGAGGCCTTCGAGCCTGCCCAGGACCTGGTGTGGAAGCTGCTGATGTCGGTGGCCTTCGTCTACATGGCGACGAGAGTGCCCTCGATGCTGGGCAACGCCGGTACCTTCGACTCCTGGGTCAGCACCCTCTACTTCGGCCTGAACCTGCCGGGGACCCTGATGCGCTCTGCCAAGACGATTGGGCTGCTCTCCGGGGGAATGGGTGGGGGGCCTGCAGGAGCAGCAGTGGGGGTGGTGGCTGCCACGGCGGCGGGTACCGGTGCGGGTGCGGCCTCGGGCCTGAGATCGGCTGGGGAAGCGGCAACCTCTGGCGCAGATGCGACCGGGGCCGGGCCTGCCCCGAGGAGCAGCGGCGAGTGAGCCCACTTATTTCGATAGACGGGACTTCGACAGATACACGAAACGAACAGATAGACGAGAAGGCACTAGGAGGTCAAGAGATGTGCAGCTAGGCAAGCGAGAACGACGTGACCTCTGGACCAGGGATAAAGACTCCCAAACAGCAACGGAAACAGGAGAAAGCGAATGGAACAGTTGACCCAGACCATATCGAACATAGTGGGGATCATGATGGGGGTGGTGGGCGCCGTGGGCGTGGCCTACTTCGTCTACGGGGCCTTCCTGTACATGACGGCAGGCGGCGGGCCCCAGCAGATGGACCGGGGGAAGAGCGCCATGCTCACCGCCCTGGCGGGTGTCGTGCTGGCGCTGCTGGCCTACGTGGTCGTTGAGGTGGTGACCGGTGCAATCGTCGACCCGGGCGTTGATGTGGATATCCCCGAGCCCCGCACCCCCACGCCAACACCAGACGGGGGATAGGCAAAGCAGAAGTGGAGGAAGAGTCATGAGAGAACACGAGGTACCAACCCACCTGCAGGCCGAGGACCGGGTGCTGCTGTGGTTCACCTTCCAACAGCTGGTGGCCATCACCGCTGTGGCCGCGCTGGCCTACGGAGCGTACCGCTACGCACCCGTGGGCCCCTCCGAGGTGAGGATAGTGCTGGCCGTCCTATTGGGGCTGGCGGGAATGGCCATGATCGTGGGAAAGGTGGGAGGCCGGCGGCTGCCCCTGGTGGCCGCCGACCTCCTCCGGTTCCGGCTGGGTCCCCGGCGCTACGCCGGACCCCCTGCCCAGCTGGTGCGCCCCGAAGCGCCGACGCCGGTCAGGACTGCGCCGAGCCCTCTAACCCTATTGGTCAGGAAGGCCAGACGGATCATCATGCGCCGCCGCAACGGTAGGATGCCACTCCGTCCCCGCGGCCGGTCCGGCAAGGGCCGCCGCAGGCGCCGGGGGAAACGCAAGGACCCAAAGCAGGACAGGAAGAAGACCGGGAGAAGCAGGGGCGGGAGGAACCTGCTGGCCGTCCTGGCCGTCGCCCTTACGGCGGCGGCCGGGGCGGTGTCCCCCGTTGCCCTGGCTGACGACCATCATCCCGAGGAGATCGGCTTCGAACTGAGGGAGCCCGTCCCCGGAAGAAGGATATACGTCGAGAGATTGCATGTGTCGGGCGACTCCGCCGGGGTAACCGTCAGGGCCGCCGCCGCCATCGAACTGCAGGTGAGAGGCTACGGCGGACCCGAGGGCCGGATATCCGTGTTCCGGGCGACGGCCAGGCTGCGGGGGGGAGAGACCAGGAGCTACACATTCCCACTCTCCGGTGACTCGCCTTCCCTCACCCTCTCCTGGCGGGACGGGCTCGGGCAGGCGGGCGCTCTCAGTCTGAAGGGAGACCAGATCCCGTACCCTCTGCCCTCCGTCGAGGGAGAGCTGTGCGACCTTGAGCTCGATTACCTGCTTTGGACGCCTGGACGGGTGGATGGAGCCATAGACTCCATCTGCGAGGACTCCGTCGAAGAACCGGTGGACATTACGACGGTGTCCGGGCACGAGAGCGTGACGGTGACGGCGTTGATGGATGCGGATGTCACTGCAGTTGCTGGGACTGTAATAGTCACCGTCGGCGGGGCCCAGGGACCAGTCCCCTTCGTTCCGAACGGGTTCACGGCCTTCCGGGTCAATGTGCCCGCTGGCGAGGCGGTCTACGAGGTCACCTTGCAAGCCGCCCTGGAAGGGGCCCTGCGGATCGACCTCCCTCCCCTGGTTGCCCTGACCCATCACCCCAAGAGGGACGAGGAGATAACCACGAGAGTCAAGCTGTACCGTCCCGGAACCAGCAGGACGGTCTCCGAGACGGTGACTCTCTTCCACCCCGACGGGACAACCACCCAGCACGTCATCTCGGCCACCCTCTCCGTACCCGGCACGACGGTGGCCAGGGACGTGACCGTCACCGTGGAACATGAGGAGCACGTGAGGGCTGAGGTCATGGAACGGGCGCCCCTGGCCCGGACGAGGATAGAGGCCCTGGACATGGCGTCGATCATCGGCGCCGACGACAACTTCGAGCTCCTCATCCTGCCCGAGCCGGAGCCCACCCCCGAGCCCGCCGAGCAGACCCCGGCGGACACCGATGAGCTGAGGCGGCTGTTCGAGCTGCTGGGCTGGAGGTGGCCCTGGTGATACGCGTTCTGTGGTTGGTCTTAATGGTGGGTGCGGCGTTTGCCTCCATGGGTGCGGGGACGGACATCGAGAAGGGGAACATGCTTCTCAAGTTCGTCGAGGTGGTGGATGCGATGGCCTACGCCGCTGCAGGACTGTGCCTATTTGCCGTCGTCTGGGCCGGGTTCCTGCTCATGGCCGAGGGAGCTGAGGAGCGGAACTCGGGCAGGGCCAGGAGCGCAGTGGCCCTGGCTATCACGGGCCTGGTCCTCACGCTCTCGGCCAAAGGGATAGCCCTGGCCCTGCTGAAAGTTACGCCAGCAGCCCCGTAGTCGCGGGAAAAGGATACCGATTTGAAAACCGTATTTGGAAAACTTATCCAGATGATTCTCAGGCCCGGGAAAATGGGGGCCACTGCGGCCCCGAAGAAGAATGCCGCCCCGGCCAAACCGCCCGTCCCCTTACCATCGTTCTACATGTTGTCCCACCTGGAGGAGGAAGGTCCCGTGAGGCTGGACGGTGTCAAGCTGGGCGTCTGCGAGGTGATGGGCCTGGAACTGGACGAGCCGAGGCTCGGCTCCTTCGCGGGAGCCCTGAACGCCCTGGACTTCCCCGTCCAGCTTCTTGTAAGGCAACACCCGCCGGTGCTGGACAGCTTAAGGGAGACCCTCAGGAAGGCCCAGCCCGAGGGCCTGCCACCCAAGACAAAGGGGGCCGCCGAGTCCCTGAGAGGCCTGCTCAGGGACCTCGAGACCCGGGAGGGGGTGCTGGACAGGCGGTTCTACGTTGTATACCGGCATGACCGGGCCGACGACGTGGCGTCTCTCCTCTCGCGAGTAGGCCTTTTCGTCCAGCCCCTCAGTGGCCGGACCCTCAGGATGTTCATCCTCGCATGTGCACTTGGCGGCTCTCCCAGGGACATGGACGAGACCGAGCAGGTGAGTGTGGAGATAAACCGCCGGGAGCTTCGAATCGGCAGCAGGTTCACCCGCTCCCTCCACCTGGGCCGCTGGCCCCGCACCCTTGTTCCCGGGTTCCTGCAGGCCCTCATGAACTCGGGCATCCCCATGGACTTGTCCGTCCACCTGGCCCCCATCACGGCCGACCAGGCTGCCCGCACACTGGAGTGGCAGAAGGTGCGCTTCGAATCGGCCCGCTCCATGTCCTTCCGCAAGGGCCGCAGCCTCTCCCCGGAGGCGGAGATAGCCCTGGAGGACGTCACCCGCCTCAGGGACGACGTTCAGCGGGGCCGGGAGCGTCTCTTCCACTCTTCCCTTTCCCTGACCCTTCATGCAGACGATCAGAAGAGCTTGAAGGAGATGACCCAGAGGACCAGGGCCCACTTTGCCGCCACCCTGGGCAAGCTGGACACCCTCCCCTTCCGCCAGAGAGAGGGGCTCCTCTCAACGCAGCCCATCAACCTCAACGCCGTGGCAATGTGGAGGAACCTGGACACCTCCTCCCTGGCGCGGCTGTTTCCCTTCTCTCCCCCCGACATGGACACCCGCAGCGGCACTCTCTACGGCCTGGACCTCAGGGCCCGGGCGCCCATCGTCTACGACCCCTGGGACGGGACCCACCTGAACGCCAACACCGCCGTCCTGGCCCGCTCGGGCAGCGGAAAATCTTTCGCCACCAAGCTGGGAGTATTGCGGGGTATATGCCGCGGAATAACAGCCTACGTCATCGACCCCGAGGGGGAGTACGCCGACATGGCCAGGGCCGCAGGTGGCAGGGTGCTCTCTCCCGGAGTACCGGGCCAGGGCATGAACCCCTTCGTAATGGACCGGAGGGACTCGGAGGAGCTGCTGCAGCGCATCGGCAGCCTGAGGAGGCTGATAGAGGTGATGGTGGGGGAGAAGCTCGGCGCGGAGCGGCGTGCGGACCTGGACCACGCCCTGGCCGGCTACTACGCCGAGCCCCGGGAGCGCACCGGGTTCCGTGACTTCTACGGCTATCTGCAGAGCGGGGAGAACGATGAGGCAGAACTCGACTCGGGGCAGGCCCTGGCCAGGCTGCTGCGGCCCTTCGCCACGGGCAGCCTCCGCCACATACTCTCCGACGAGGGCGACGACCTGCTGCACAACGAGGCCCTGGTCACGGTGTTCGACCTGAGGCTCCTGGAGCCCGAGCTCCGGCCCGCTGCCGCCATGGTCTGCACCGAGACGGTGTGGGCCGCTGCCGCACAGAACCCCAAGCCGAGACTGCTGGTGGTGGACGAGGTGTGGAGCATCATGCAGCACCCCGAGGGGGCGGCGTTCATGGTCTCCATGGCCAAGAGGGCCCGGAAGCACAGACTTGGCCTCCAATTCATCACACAAGATGTCCAGGACCTGCTCAGCGAGGACACCTCCCGCACCATCACCGGCCACTCGGGACGGGCGCTATTGCAGAACGCCGCGTTCAAGCTCCTGCTCCAGCAGGACGCCGCCGCCATCTCCACGGTGGGGGAGGCCTTCGACCTGCCCCAGGACCTGCAGAAATGGCTTCTCTCCTGTCCACGAGGTGACGGCCTCCTGCTGGCCAGGGGCAACCGGTTCCCGGTGCGCATCGAGGCAACGGCTGAGGAGGCGGAGATCATCGAGTGGAGGCCGGGAGGCCACCAGAGAAAGGACCATCATCTATGAGACTGAAACCGAAGAAAATCCCGTTTGAGAACGCCAAGGACGAAAAAGGCCCCATCCTGCTGGCGGTGACGCCGCCTCGCACCGGGGAGCGCACCCTGCTGGGTGTGGAGAACCTGCTACAGTCCATCGCCGTCCCCGAGCCCTTCTCCCTGGAACTGGCGGGGGACATGGACGGCGTGACGCTTATGGCCCGCTGCTTCGATGACCAGGTGGTGCGCGGTCAACTGTCCGCCCACTATCCCCAGGCCCGCATCAGGAATGTGCACACCGGTGACGACCCGCTGCACCTCAACGAGGGGGAGCAGGCGTGGTCGATCACGCTGCGGGCCAACGGTCCCGAATACCTCCCGCTGCGCACCTTCCGCGACGACGACCTGCTCGACCCCGGCTCAGATCCCCTGATAGCCCTGATGGGCGCTCTCTCCGAGTTGGAGCACGGGGAGCGCGTCGTGGCGCGTCTATTGCTGCGGTCCCTCGGACCCGACTGGTCGCAGGCCCACATGGACAAGGCCCAAAATAGGCCCGGCTACGGGCCGAGGGAGTCCTTCCAGACCTATCAGGGCGGAACGTTGCAGATCGACGGCGTGACGATGGCCTTCCTGAGCATCGGCGCGCTAGCCGCCCTCAAGGGTTACATGTGGGTGCAGGACGGCGAGATATGGAAGACCGCGCTCCTGGGCGTCGGCACGGTCCTGGGGATGGCCGCAGGCGGCTGGGCGTGGCAGCGGTGGAAGAAAGCACGAAGCGGCGCCGATGACCCGACCCTGGTAAGGGAGAAGGTCTCCCGAATCGCCTTCGAGGCGGAACTTCAGATCGTCGCCGTGCTGCCCGCAGACACCCGGGCCCAGCGGGCGACAGAGCTGCTTGGGGCGGTGGCCGCCGCCTACCGCCACTTCGACAACCCGGCAGGATCGCGGTTCAAGGTCGGCAAGGTCAGGCCCTCGATACCCGACACGGCGAAACTGCATCCGGCGGGCCCCGGCCTGCTCGGCAGGCGCAGCGTCATGGGCGTCCGCGAAGTGGCTTGCCTGTGGCACCCGCCCGGGGCAGGGGACGAGACGCCCCTGGTGGAGCGATCCGGAGCCAGGGCGCTCCTGCCATCGGCCAAGGGCGTCAGGGGCGGCGCTCTAGTTGGGGACACCACGGCGGGCAAGCCCCGGCCCATCCGATTCCCCGACGACCTGCTGAGGCGTCACCACCTCTACGTGGCGAGAACGCGCATGGGCAAGTCCACCCTCATGCACCACGTCGTCGTCCATAAGATGCGGGAGAAGGCCGAGGGCAGGGACGGCGACGCCATCGTTGTCGTAGATCCCCACGCCGACCTGGTGGCGGGGCTGATGGAGCACGTCCCGGAGTCTCTCATTGACCGCGTGCGACTCATCGACCTTGCCGACTACACGAGGGTGCCGGGCATCAATCTGCTGGACACCCGCATCTTCTCCGACCGCGACCGCACCGCCGACTCGGTGGTGCGGGTTGCGAGAGGCCTGTGGGAGCAGTGGGGGCCGAGGATGCAGTCCATCCTCGAGCAGACCGTCAAGACCCTGCACGAGGCCAACGAGCACCCCACAACCGACGTGGGCAGCCAGCACACCGTCCTCGACGGGCTGAAGCTCCTGTCCGACAGGAAGTTCCGGTCCGAGGTCCTGAAGAAGGTCGAGGATCCGTACCTGCTTGAGTGGTGGGCCAGGGACTTCGGAAGCTGGCACCACCAGTACCGTGCCGAGGCCCTTGCCCCGGTCCAGACCAGGCTCTCCTACTACGCAACCTCCAAGCGGGCGCGAGCCATCCTCGGGCAGCGCCGCTCAACCATCGACATGCGGGAGACTATCCTGAACGGCGGCATCCTGCTGGTGTCCACCGCTCAGGGTGTGGTGGGCAAGGATGTGGCAGCCTTGGTGGGCGCGTCCCTTCTCAATCTGGTCGATTCGGTCATCCGCGAGCAGGGAGGCATAGCCCTCAGGGAGCGGCGGGGGGCGCTGGTGGTCGTCGACGAGATGCAATCTATGCCCGGCGTGGACTACGAGTCGATGCTCAGCGAGCTGGGCAAGTTCGGGGCTTCCTTCATCCTTGCCACCCAGAGCCTGGCCAAGCTGGACGACCTTTCCCGCACCATGCAGGACACCCTTCTGGCCAACGTCGGCTGTCTGGCCGTCTTCCAGGTGGCAGGCAACGACGCACGCCAGCTGGTGTGGGAGCTGGACAAGGACCGCGTGTCCGAGGGCGACATCGTGTCCCTGCCGGTGCACCACTGCTACGTGCGCGCGACCGTCGGCAAGGAGCGGATGCCCGCCTTCTCCATGATGGTCAGAAAGCCGGAGCCGGGAGAGCCCGGCGTCGCACTCCGCATCCGCGAGGCGGTGGCCGCCTACACCCTGTCCGCCCAGGACATCCATTTCACCGAAGCCCCCGCCCAGAAGAAGGTGTGGGACTTCAGGGACCGGGCCGAGGACCTGGAGAGCAACGAGGCGGAGCAGGAGGTGGAACAGTGAGAACCGAAGGATGTGAGGCCGACCTGCTCCGCGCCCTGGCGTCGATGCCTTTCCTGGACCGGACGGAGATGGTTGCCGTCTCCGGCTGGTCTAGGGGGGCGGTCTACGAAGCCGTGGAAAAGCTGGATAGGGGCGGCTTCTGCGACGCCGTGACTCACACCGCCGACTTCTCTTCCCCGACCGAGAGGTACTACCTCACGGCCGAGGGGTTGAAGCGGCTCGCCGGGGAAGAGGACATGTCTCTCGATGAAATCCTGCGCTCCCGCCCTGTCTCTGCGCAGTGGCGGCGCAGCCTGATGGAGCGTCTCGACGCCCTGGCAACCGTTTACCTTCTGGCCTGCGCCCTCGCCGCAGTCGCATATCCCATACGGTTCCGCTGGTATCGGTCCTCGTCCCTCGACGCTGCGGTCTCCCTTCCCGATGGGCGCACCGTCGGAATCGTCCGGCGGGGAAACACGTCCGACAGGTCGGCATTCTCCAATCGCATGTGGAGGCTGCGCGGTACTGCACTTCCAGGAGCCGTGCTGATCCTCATGCCCGACCCCGTGCGGCTGAGACACTCCCGCAGGATGCTGGAGGGCTTCCCCGCGCCAGCCTTCCTCGCCGTGGAGAGCGAGGTGGCGGCGGCGCCGGACGGACCGGTATGGAGCCCCCACTCCGTGCGGGCCGACATCGACCTGCGCTCGGCCCTGGAAGGGATAGATAAGAAGGGGCCCCTTCCGGAAGAGGCAGCGGTGGAGCGGGCATCGCTACCCTCTGACTTCAACGTCCAGGGGCGGGGATGGGACATATCCGACTACATGCTGCCGGTCATACTAAAGGCCACCGAGAAGCGGGCCGTCGAGCTGGTGGCCGACTGGCCATGGATCGCTCTCTCGGAACTCGCCGGGCTGATGGGTGTCTCCCATCAGAGGGCCTCCCAGCTTGTTATTCCCCTGGAATTCTACAAGCTTGTGGTCCGCCCACGCGATGCGGGCGGACGCCTGGCCCCTACCGACCGGGGACTGGCCCTCCTAGCCCGCCGTGACCGCACCTCCGTCGGCCTGGCCAAGAGGCGGTGGAGTGCCGCCCCTCTGTTCACCGCCGATAGTTATGAGTGGACAGGCGTCACCGGCAGAAGGACACGCCAACTGCTCCGGAACATCGAACACACCGCTGCCGTCCACGACTTCCTGGCCCACCTCACTGCCCAGGCGGTCTTGGTAGGCTGGCAGGTCTCCCAGCTCGACCCACCGAAGAGGGCCTCCCGCTACTTCAGGCACGGCGACGGGATGCGCTCGGTCCATCCTGACGCCTTCGGGATCCTCAAAAGAGGAGAGACAGTCTGGCCTTTCTTCCTGGAATGGGAGAGGCGCGCCGTGCGTCCGACAACCATGTCGGAGCGGCTCGCCCCCTATCTGCGTTATTACTCAACTCACAGGCCGACCGACGACCACGGCACGAGGCCCGACGTCCTGGTCGTCTTCGATGACCAGACCGCGGCGACCCACTTCCTGCGCGTGGCATGGGAGGAGATGCAGGCGAGGGGGACGACCGTGCCCCTGTGGGTCTCCCACAGGGTCGCCACAGACGAGCTGGGGCCGCTGGGATGCGCCTGGCGTGCCCCCGGTGACTGGGACTCGCCCAGGGCCATGCCGCCACAGTGACCAATTAGTGACGGAGGAGAATGTCGTATAGTCCTGCGCCCTCGTTCTGTGAGGGCGAGGGAATAGCCATGCGTTCGCGAAACACCGACAAGCGAAAAAGTCCCCGGAAGCGTGGAGGACGGACTGTTGTCCGGCTCGATACGGCGGCCCTCTGGAGGCGGCTCACCCTGTTGAACCGTTCCCAGAACTGGCTCGCCAGGGAGATCGGGGTCAGCCCCGGATACATGTCGATGCTGGTCAATGGGGGGCGCTCACCCTCCGGGCGCATCCGCCGCCGGATGCAAAAGGCTCTCGGCGTGAACGACTTCAACCAACTGTTTACTTTGGAGGTGACGGATGAACAGCTCTAACACAAAATTATGCTTCGATGGCCACACGCACCGAAGCGCCGTTGATGGCAGCGACCTGTCCTACCTGGGCGGCGTTCTGCCTCAGGACTTCCCGGAGCGCCTCGAAGGACTAAAGGAGGCCAGCGGCCTCTCCTGGGGTGCGATGGCCAGGTCCATCGGCGTGGACCGCAAGCAGCTGATGAGGTGGCGCAAGAAGGGCACTGAACCGTGCGGAGGGGCGATGCACGCCATCTTCCGCTTCGCAATCCGGATGCCCAACGGCCTGGAAATCCTCATGAGCGAGAGATTCCAGATGATGTTCCGGGGTCAGCAGAGATAGACCCTGCACCCTGACTACAGGCGCCGCCCGTGCTCGCCCATACCCGTCAGCACGGACGGCGTGTCCACAAACCCATTGCGAGGGAGTTGCGGCCTCTGGATAAGCGGCTCCCACAAGGCGATATGGAAGACACGAACAAGCGAAAGAGACCGGGAAGACCGCGGCGACCAGGCAAGAATACCTCGGAATTGAGCGTAGGGCGGATCGACTTCAAGCCCGGACCCGATGCCGAGGATCGGCTGCGCCGGATCTTCACAATCCTGATCAAGCGCGCCGGGGATGACCCGCCCTTTCCTAGGAGGGACTCATCACCGGACGACGATGGAGAGATGGGAGGGTGATCTCTTACTCACCTAGCCTGACAGTCTTCAGCCTGAGAGCGGCATTCAGTCCTCGGTCCTTGCGCTTTTACCACGCGGGTACCTGCCCGATGTCAGGCGGACGTCGCATTTACGAACTCGGGCTCACCATCGTACCTGTGGTGCTTTGACGGCCGCCCGTAGCCCCAGTATGATGTGAAGGACGTAAGTTGGCCCGGCGATGCGCAAACATCCCGGGCCGTGGCGCCACCTGTCGGAACAGGTGATGCGAATGGATTGTACTACTCGCAGACCCGCTCCCGACAGGAGTCGGGTCTTTTTGTTTACATGAGAACGAGCGAGAGGGGGCAGAAAATGGCAAGGAGAGTTGATAGGAAGATAGATATGAAACGGGCGGCTATCTACGCTCGTGTCTCTGACAAGAGCCAGGCCGAGGATGAAAAGACCTCCATCTCCGAGCAGGTGAGCGAGATGGAAGCCTTCTGTGAGCGCAAGGGTCTTACCATCACTGCTCGTTATCAAGAAGTGGGGCAAGGATGGTCCAAGAGGCGTCCAGAATTCCAACGGATGCTGAATGACGCCAAACTGGAACGCTTCGACACCATCGTCTGTTGGAAGTCTGACCGTCTCAGCCGTGGCATGTATCCCGCTGCTGCCCTCATGGAGGTTGTCGAGGCACACCAGATCAACCTCGAAGCCGTCATGGATGCCGTTGATATGAAGACCTTCGGACTCATGGCCGCCATCGGCAAGATCGAGTTGGACAACTTTCGGGAGCGAGCATCTATGGGCAAACGCGGGACGGCCAAGCAAGGCCGCATCCCGGTGGGTGGAGTCCCCTATGGCTACCGCATTGGAGAAGATGGAAGGCCCCTCGTAGACGAGGCTGCGGGTAGGGTGGTTAAACGCATATTCATGCAGTACGTCCAAGAAGAACTGAGCATCCCGAAAATTGTCAGCAAGCTTATGGACGATGAAATCCCAACTGGAAAACCAATCGGCAAGCGATGGTATACGTCCCACGTACATCGAATCCTGCGAAAGGAGGTATACAAAGGCAATTGGTGGTATGGCAAGAACCGGCACCTGTCAACTGAAGATGGGCGGAAAATATACGGGCAACCCCGGAGTTCCTGGATTTTAATCCCATTTCCTCGGCTAGTTGATGATGAGACGTGGGAGCGAGCCCAGGCCCTCAAGAGACGGCGCAAGAGCCGAGCCAAGCGGAACACCCGCGTGTTCTACCTGTTGCAACATTTGGTCAGATGTCAGGAATGTGGGATGCTTATGGGGGGGCGGGCAACTAAGCAAAACACTGTGAGGCGCAATGGCAAAGTTTACCAATATGATCTGGAGGTCCCTAGACGTTATTATCATTGCTATGGGATGCAAAAGCGCCTATTCCACTGTCGGCAACACCCATTCATCAGGGCGGAACGACTGGAAGAATTGGTCTGGAACGAAGTCAAGAGAGTGCTTCAGAAGCCCGAGATCATAATCGCAGGCTTCGATGCTCTTGATTCTTCAACTGACAATGGCTGGGAGAAGCGGATCTCAGAGGTGGAACGCAATCTGCAAGCTGTCCAGTTTGAGGAGGACAGAGCGATCCGCTTGCACGTATTAGAGAAGATAACCGAGGCTCAACTAGACCGTCAGCGCAAGTTCATCACCGAGCGTCTGGAAACTCTTCGCGCCGAACTGGACAGTTATCGTGCCAGAGAGGCGGCTCACGTGGAGAGGCGAGCACTCAAGGGACACGTCTTAAATTGGGCTTGCAAAGTCGGAGGCGAGCTTGACGACTTGTCCGATGAGGAGCGTCGCGACTTGTTGCGACTCCTTATCGCAGGTGCGACGATAGACCGGGACAATATAATCAGTCTTACGCTCGCCATTCCGACTGAAGATTTTGTGTCAGATAAAGAACCAGTATCTTCATGATGGTAGCTGCCATGAATCCATGCCCCTGCGGATTCTACGGAGACACGATCAGGGCGTGCACCTGCGCGCCGGGGCTCGTGTCCCGATATCAGAAACGGATCAGTGGCCCGCTTCTGGACCGTATCGACATGTTCGTGGAAGTGCCGAGAGTTGACTACGAAAAGTTAATGAATACGGATGATGCGGAGGCGTCAGAACAGGCGAGGCGGAGGGTGGAAGAGGCCCGAGTCCGCCAGATTGCCCGGTTCGAAGGGAGCGGGCTGGCCTGCAACGCGGACATGGGACCCGCGCAGGTGAGGGACGTATGTGCACTGGAAGACGGGGCGCGAGGCTTGCTTCAGCAGGCTACGCAGCAACTGCAGTTATCGGCACGGGGATTTCACCGAATATTGAAGCTGTCGAGGACGATAGCCGACCTGTCGGGATCGGAAGGGATAGAGATCGCACATGTGGCTGAGGCGGTGCAGTACAGGCCTCGGGGGCTGGGGTAAGGGGAATGGAAACAGACATCCACTTCTGTCAAGATAACTCTTGACAGAGCCATTGCTGACAGGTAACATCGAGTCACACATTTAAGGAGGACAGGGGATGGTCGCGCAACGGGAAAAATTTTCGAGTCAGGCCGATCCGGAACTGCTGAATGCGGTGCGTGAGATAGCTCGCAAAGAGGGTCGTCAGTTTCAGGCCGTATTGGAAGATGCATTCCGGGAATACATCGATAGCAAAGAACAGCGGAAGGTTCGGCCCGAAGTCATGGCGCATTACCAGGCGAGTGTGGAAAAGAACCGCCGCCTGGCTGAATTGCTGGCCCAGTGAACCATCTATTCCTCTCTATTGAGGAAGCAATTGTTATACACGATGATCAGATAGCCCGGTTCGGGGGCAGCTTGGGACTTCGTGACGAGGGGGCGCTGGCCTCGGCGCTCATGAGGCCACAAATTGGCTACTACGATGGCCTCATCCAGGAAGCGGCTGCAATGATGGAAAGTTTGGCGATGAACCACCCTTTCCTGGACGGCAACAAACGGATTGCCTTTTTCGGCACGGATGCCTTTCTACGCCTGAACGGACACTTCATCGACTGTGACAACGAAGAAGCGTATGCCTTCTTCATGCATCTGTTCGAGTCACATTCATTCCGGTTTGCGGAATTGAACTCCTGGCTTGAGGAGCATGTAAAATCCCTGCCAGGATTTGGCTGATCCGAGGCGTGAGCATCCCACGCTTCCTTTAGTTCCCTTCCGAATCCCCGACATGGGTCTTTGCTATAATCGGCGGAGCCCTAGCCAATTCAGCGTCCCCAGGTGTCATTTCTATCCTCCTGAGCCGGACTGGACACCCTGACTAAAGACTCCATGCCACACGACCACAAACACACCGGCTACAAGTTCTGCATTCGTTGTGGTGGGGGCCTTGGATTGAAGTTGGTAAAAGAGGGGGAGCCCGAGAGGCTGGTCTGTGAAACCTGCGGCTATATCCAGTACCTGAACCCGAGAGTTGCGTCGGGGGCGATAGTCAGGTCGGACGGGAAGCTGGTGTTGCTTAGGCGTGGAATCGAGCCAGCCTACGGTAAGTGGGTGTTCCCCGGCGGGTTCGTGGACGCCGGCGAGACCCTTGAAGGTGCGGCCGCGCGTGAGTCGATGGAAGAGGCGGGGATCAAAGTCTCGATAGACGGGCTTATTGGAGCTTATTCCTACGAAGGCTCGCCGGTGGTGATAATCGTATACGCGGGGACGATAGTTGAGGGAGAGCCCCGAGCCTTGGACGAGTCTATAGGCATCGGATTCTTCGATCGTGACGAAATTCCGTGGGACGAATTGGCATTCCCCAGCACCAGAGATTCCCTGGAAGAGTATTGCGAACGTTTCTGGCTATAGGAGGCGAATGTGGAGATAGACGAAAGAGTGATGGAACAGGCCCTGGAGCTGGCCCGGACGGCCGAGTCCCACGGAGATGTCCCGGTAGCGGCGATTATTCTGAAGGAAGGTGAGATCATCGGGCAGAGCGAGCCGCGGGTCATGGTCGACTGCGACCCCACGGCCCACGCCGAGCTGCTGGCCATACGGAACGCCGCGGCCAATATCGGGAGCCCGTACCTGGCCGGATGCACGATGTACGTGACTTTCGAGTGCTGCCCCATGTGCTGTGGGGCGATCATGAACTCGGGGTTGGAGACTCTGATTGTCGGTGGAAGGTTCGAGGGAGAGCACCGGACATACGGCAAGTATTCGGTGTCGGGTATGCTGTCTCTGGCCGGGGCTGACAAGCGAATAGATTTAACCGAGGGAGTGATGAGTGAGGCCTCAGCAGAGATCTTCACTCCCGAGAAGCGGGACGATTGGCTGAGCCGCATGCGGGGCAATAATCCCGGCTGGGGAAGACAATAGACATTAGCGATTCAGGCCCGCAGCGAGTCCGGGGCATTTGACTTCTCTAGACAACATCACCCGCAATGTTGGCGGGCGATACTTCCCCGCGTTAGGTCATCGGGACTTCCGGTTTCTCTGGACGGCGATACTGCTGTCGGACTCGGGAACTTGGGCGCTGATAACCGTGCGGGCGGTGATGGCCCGGGACATTGCGGAGGTGCACGGCGACCTGTGGGTCGGGATTACAGTCTTCGCGGGCATGATCCCGTTCATCATTGTTCCGCCCATCGCCGGATACCTCGCGGACCGTTTCGTTAGAAAGCACGTCCTGGCGTTCACCTTCATGCTCGCCTGGGCTCAATGCGTAGCATTGACCGTCCTGGCATTCACAGGGGCTTTGGAGTTGTGGCACCTGGTCGTATTGTCATTCATAAACGGGTCGGCGAGGGCAGTGCAGACCCCGACGGCATTCTCGCTGGTGGCGAACCTGGTGCCGCGAGACCTGATGATCAATGCCTACGCTCTCAATTCAGCGACCTTCCACGCGTCGAGGCTCGTGGGCCCTGGCCTGATTGCCCCACTGCTGGCCACAGTTGAGCCTGGCTGGGTCTTCGCCGCATGCAACGTACCCTTCATACTGAGCCTGGCACTTGTGTTGGGCATCAGTACGGTTTCGACCGGGGCAATGGAGGCGAGCAAGGGCTTTATTTCAAACTTGATCGCAGGGTTCAGCTATGTTTACAGAAGGCCTGCACTGACGATGATCGTCTTGCTCATAACCTTCCACTGTGGCCTGACCATGTCCTTCGAAGCATTGCTCCCCGTTTTGTCTGACGAGAGATTTGGGTGGGGTGGCAGCGGGGTGGGCTACCTGATGATGGCAGTAGGGGCGGGGGCAATGGTGTCTTCCATTTATCTCGCTGGGATTCGATCGGAGAGGTATCGGGGCAGATTGCTCTTAATTGCGGGAGTGCTCAGCGCCTTGGCCCCGTTGGCCCTTGCCGTCGCTCCCAACATGGCGATAGGGATGCTCGCAGCCAGCGTGATGGGGGCGACGCAGACGGCCTATATGGTTATAACCCTGACGATGATGCAATCGATGGTCCCGGACGCGGTAAGGGGTCGGATATCGAGCATATACATAATCCACGCCGGCGGAATAATGTCCTTCGCCAATTTGGGCAACGGCGCTTTGGCGGAACTCGCCGACCCGTTCTGGCTCCTAAGCATCGGAGGTATTGCGTTCCTTGCAGTGACACTGTTCAGTGGCATAGGCCCGACCATGCGGCGTATATATTGGACAGGCAATCCCGTTCCGGCCCCTACCTAAATCACCCCCCGGCTCTTTCCTTACCCTCACTTGTGAGCAGCGTGGCATCTGTCTATGATGCGCGATAACTTTCCCTGGCACTGATAGGCCCTCAGGAGAGGCACCCCGAATGTCGACCGCGCAGTCGGCCCGCCGCCCAAGGATCTTCTACGGGTGGTGGATAGCAATATCCTTCTTCTTCATCAACTTCTACTGGTCGGGGGTGATGGGGTCCGGGTTCACGGCGTTTTT
Organism: Dehalococcoidia bacterium; assembly: GCA_965220005.1. Taxonomy (GTDB): domain Bacteria; phylum Chloroflexota; class Dehalococcoidia; order Plut-88900; family Plut-88900; genus Plut-88900. The sequence continues at coordinate 2,799,283 of OZ244800.1, read as the reverse complement.
CAACCCGTGGAAGGAGAGCTTCGGGCTGTCCAGTGCGGCAACCTCCCTGGCGTTCTCCATGCAGCAGGGTATGGCAGGATTCGGGTCGGTGGTAGTGGGCCTGCTGTTCGACCGCATCGGAGGTCGGGCTCTCATGTTCCTGGCTACGGCCCTGGGGGTGGGGGGGATGTTGCTGCTGTCCGTCAGCCGGTCGGCATGGAGCTTCTACCTCGACTTTGCGATCTTATCGGTCGGGTGGACGATATTTTTCGCCGGCATCGGCCCGGCTCTCGCTGCGATCTGGTTCCGCAAGCATCGGGGCAAGGCGAATGGGGTCCTCCTGGGCGGCTCAAACGTGGGAGGGCTGATTGCGCCCCTCCTCGTTTGGATCATCGACGCCTATGACTGGCGTACGGCTTCCGTTGCCGCTGCGGTCGGATTGGCTATTGTCGGTATTCCGACCTCAATGGCCCTTCGCCACAAGCCAGAACAGTACGGCTTTCATCCCGATGGCCTGGATAACCCCCCGCCAAAAGTCCCGGCCCTAACTCGGGGAGAGGGCCAGGACTACACTCTCAGCCAGGCGCTGGGGACCTGGACTTTCTGGGCATTGGGGATTGGGCAGCTCCTGGCGATTTTTGGACTGGCGGCGGTCTCGGTACACGTGTTGCCCCACCTTGAAGCTGAAGGGCTTTCGAGCAAGGCCGGCGGTTGGATCATAGCGTCATACACGGTGCTGGGAATAGTTCCCAAGTTCGGCTTTGGCTGGCTGGGGGATGTTCTGGACAAACGCCTGGTATTGGCGGGCTCCTACACTCTTCAGGGGCTCGGGATATTGGCCCTGGCGAATGTGGAGAGTTCATGGACGCTGGCCCTTTTCATTGGCGTGTACGGTCTGTCTGCCCAGTCATATGGGTCGGTGTTGTACCCACTCCTGGCTGGCGAGTTCGGGCATAGGCATATTGGAGCGATTCAAGGGATGATTTCCGCGCCATATGCCATCGGGGCAATATTGGGACCGTACCTGGCAGGGTTGACGTTTGACCGCATGGATCAATATACGTGGATATTCATCGCATTTGGTATTGCGACAGTAGCGGCCGGCCCCTTTGCTATCGCATCCAGACGCAGCCCTTTCGGACGCATGAAGAGCGGGAAGCCCTTGTCCGACTAGTAAAGGGGTTTCGACGCGTCCGCTTCAGGCGTCTTGGCTCGCTCCAGTGCGTTTCTGGCTGCATTTGCCATTAGGCCCGCATCGGACAGCGCCGGACACATTACGAAGCCCTGCTCGAAGCGCTCTTTTGCCTCCTCGGGAGAGTTGCAGTGTGTTCCGGCCACCAGCCCGTTGGCCCGTGCCACGTCCAGAACTCTTTGAGAGGCCTCGGCGTGCTCCTTGCTTCCCTGGTATTTCCGGGGATCGACGCCCATGGAGATGGCAAGGTCGGCAGGGCCGATGTAGAAGCCGTCAATGCCCGGAGCCTTGGCCATTTCCTCCAGGTTGGGGATGGTGTTGATATTCTCGACCATGACGAGGCAAATGATCTCTTCGTTGGCATGGGCAAGATAATCGGAACCGGCGTAAAGGGGAGCCCGGTTTGGGCCGATGCTCCGGAAACCTATTGGCGGGTAGCGGCAGGACATTCCGGCCTTAGCGGCCTCTTCGCCATTGTTAACCAGGGGAACTATGATGCCGTAGGCGCCGGCATCAAGAACCCACTGAAACCACACCGGGTCGTTCCAAGGCACGCGGGCTAAGGGCACAGTGCCGGTGGTGCTCACTGCCTGGAACCACTGTGCAGCCCTATCGGGCCCGATGCCCATGCCGTGCTGCATGTCGAGGACGAGGGCGTCGAGGCCCACGTTGGCCAGGACCTCAGCCATGTATGTGTCTGCACTGCCGACCCAGGCGATTGCGGCCGGTTTGCCCTCCCGCCACAACTGCTTGATTTTATTTGGTCTCATGTTGTCCTCCGATTAATCGAGTAGAAATCGCCATTACAAACTGGCGATCACATCCTCGACGTGGCCGTTGACCTTGACGGGATCGTAGGCTTTGGCAATCAGCCCATCCGGGCCAATTATGAACGTGGAACGTACGATGCCCATACGGGTCTTGCCGTACATTTTCTTCTCTCTCCAAACGCCGAAGGCCTGGGCCACGTCCTTGGCCTCGTCGCTGATGAGGGAGAATGGCAGGTTGAACTTGTCCTTGAACTTCTGGTGGGACTTCACGCTGTCGGGGCTGACGCCGAGAACCACGGCGTTCTTGTCTTCCAGGGACGAGATGTTGTCCCGGAAGTCGCATGCTTCCCTAGTTCAACCTGATGTGTTGTCTTTCGGATAGAAATATAGGACCACGTTCTTGCCCTTGAACTGACTGAGTGAGACAGTTTCCCCATTGTCCAGGACCGCCTCGAAATCGGGGGCCGGGTCTCCCGCTTTAAGCATGATATGCCTCCTTCTTATTGGTTGTGAGAGGCGTTAAACATAGGTAAGGGGGGTGGAAGTGTCAAGACCCGTTGTCTACACCTTACTTCAAGGGCGTGTGATCGGCAGTTTCTCAATATTGCCGCCCGTGATATTCTATGGGCAAATTCAGCCCTGAGGGGGGAACGATGTCGAGACAGAAGCGGACTGCAGAAGAAACAGCCATTATGGAAAAGGCCGCGAAGTACCTTCCCGGAGGCTCGACGGGCAACATATTCTTCAAACCCGAAGACGCCCTGATCATCAAGGAATCGCTGGGTTCCAAGGTCTGGGACTACAGTGGGAACGAATACATCGACTTCCTGCTGGGTTCCGGCCCTATGCTTGTGGGTCACTCTCACCCGGACGTCGTGGCTGCGGTAATGGAGGTTATAGGCAAGGGAAGCACCTATTTCGCGACGGGTGGCGCCGCGGTGGAGCTTGCAGAGGAGATAGTCAACGCCGTACCGTGCGCCGAGCAGGTGAAATTCATCTCTAGCGGCTCAGAGGCGACCTACTTCGCTATGAAAGCCGCCCGAGCCTTCCGGGGCCGTGACAAGATCCTCAAGTTCGAAGGCGGATACCACGGCACCAACGACTACGCCCAAATGAGTGTAACTCCAACGGAGATGCGGGAATTTCCGCGCCCCAGTCGCAACTCAGCCGGCATCCCAGCCGTCCTGGAGGACCAGGTCTTCATCTGCCCATTTAACGATCTTGAGACCACCCAGGCGGTTATAGAAAAGCATCACGATGAGTTGGGTGCAGTCATCACGGAGTGCTGCCAGCGCATCATTCCGCCCAAGCCCGGCTTTTTGCAGGGACTCCGAGAGATAACCAGCCACTACCAGATCCCCCTGATATTCGATGAAGTTGTGACGGGGTTCCGCTGGTCCTACGGCGGCGCGCAGCAGTACTACGGCGTTACGCCGGACATGGCCACTTTCGGGAAGGCCGTGGGCGGCGGATACCCGCTGTCGGCGGTTGCGGGCCGAGAGGAGATCATGCGGGTGTTCGACCCCGTGTCCAAGGAAGACGGGACTTTCGTACCGGGCGTCGGGACTCTGAGCGGCAACCCGGTGGCGGCAACTGCGGGCCTTGCCACTCTAAAGATTCTCAAAGAGGGTGGCATTGACAGGATGTGGTCCACGGGCAACAAGCTTATGGCAGAGCTGGACCGGATGCTGAAGGAGAAGGAGATACAGGGTACGGTCGTCGGTGAAGCCCCATGCTTCGACGTGTACTTCGGGTTGGACGAAGTGAACAACTACCGGGACACCCTGAAAGCCGACAAGGCGATGATGGCCCGGTTCAACCATGGCATGCTGGAATCAGGAGTGCTCAAGGGCGATTCGAAGTTCTACACTGCCAGCGCCCACTCCGACGACGACATCGCCAAGACCATCGAGGCCATCGACTACTCCCTGGACCAGGCCCGCGGGTAACCCAACACACGTAGCCCGTAAGCACAGTCGATTGTTCCGAAGTCTTGACCCTTGGTAGGGACGCGGCTCAAATACGGACCTGCTTTGAAGAAGTAGAGACGGCTAATGTCTGACTTTGACCTGATTGGTAAAGCCCAAACCGTTTTGGGAGCCGTGCCCGCGAACGAACTCGGCATCTCCCTGACCCATGAGCACCTGCTGGTTGATCTCGGCTCCACATTCCAGCCTCCTGAAGACGCCTCCAGCTATTCCTTCGCATACCAACCGGTCACCACGGAAAACCTGTGGTGGGTCCGCTACAATTACGGCGGCAACAAGGACAACATGGAGCTGCTGGATGAGGATACCGCTATTGCGGAAGCAGCCCGGTTCAAGAAGTCGGGGGGGCAGACAATCGTCGATGCGACCAGCGTTGGGATAAAGCGGGACCCGCTGGGCTTGGCACGAATAGCCCGGGCGACGGGGCTGAACGTGATAATGGGCTCCGGCTACTATGTCCACGATTATCACCCCAAAAGTATCGTAGACAAATCGGAAGATGAGATTGTGGAGGAGATTGTCTCCGATATTACAGAGGGTGTCGGGGATACGGGTATCAGGTCGGGGGTGATAGGTGAGGTGGGGTGCTCGTGGCCCTTGGAGGAGAACGAGAGAAAGAGCCTTCGTGCCGCGGCCCGGGCCCAGCGACTGACGGGTGCGCCGCTCCTAATCCACCCGGGCCGCAACCCGCAAGCTCCGCTGGAGATAATGGAGATTGTCCGGGAGTCGGGCGGGGACCCGACCCGAACGATAATGAGCCACGTCGACCGCACAATCTTTGACAACGACACCTTGGACAAGCTCGCCGAGACCGGCTGCTTCATCGAGTTCGACCTTTTTGGTTCAGAGACCACCTTCTACCCGTTCTCACCCATCGACATGCCCAACGATGGCAAGAGGCTGGATTTTTTCATGCATCTTCGGGACGAAGGTCGGCTGGGTCAGGTCCTGATGGCCCAGGACATTTGCAACAAGCACCGGCTTACCAAGTACGGGGGCCACGGATACGCGCATATCCTGGAAAACGTGAAGCCCATCATGCGGCGCAAGGGGTTCCTGGCAGAAGAGATCGACCAGATACTGGTCGGTAACCCGGCCCGAGCCCTTGCTTTTGCAAGTCCGGGATAAGGAAACCAAGAGAAAAAATCGTCTACTGACCGATTATGAGGAGAAACAGATGCCGAACTACGTGGTATTAGGTAACTACACCGACAAGGGCATTCAGGCTGTCAAGGCAGCCCCTGACAGGATGGCGGGCGCAGCCGCCAGGGTGGAGCAGATGGGCGGCAAGATTGAAGCCATCTACTTTACCCTCGGCACATACGACTTTGTGGGCATATTCGACTTTCCTGATGACGAGACTATGCTGAAGTTCTCCATGGGCACGGGTAGGGAGGGAAATATCCGCTTCACGACGCTCAAGGCATTCCCCAAGGCGCAGGCCGTGGAGTTGATTGGAGAGCTCACGTAAGCCGATAAGGGTGCTTACTTTTCACGTCAAAGCGCCATCGGCGCTCTGCACCATATTCCTCGGCCTAGCCCTGCTACTGGCAGTGGCTACATGTGCCCAGCCATCAGCTGACATTTCGGAATCGTGCCCAACCCCGCCGTCTGTCGTTATGGGACCAAACCCTCTAGAGACTTTTGCAGGTCATGCCGATGTGATAGTGGTAGGGACGGTCTCGGAGAGAGGGCCGGAGCAGTTGGCGGGGCGCAGCTTCTATCGGGATTCAAATCTTGAAGTGGAACGATATATCACGGTCGCACTTCCTTATGACGCATTGGTAATCCGCGATTTTACCGGGGCTTTGAACTCTGCGGGAAGCCGAATGCTAGTGAAGTGGGCGAACCTTGAGCAAGGGCAACGGGTACTGCTGTTTCTTGAGAAAGATTGGGATGAACCGCCCCTGGCAGACGATGAATTCACCACAGTCCACCTATGGGAGCTATTCGGTGGTAAATTCTGGATAAGGGACGGAAAGGTAAACATACGCTACTTTGACGAATCGGAGGAGTACGCCTCCAAGGACTTGGAAGCGGTCATAAACCGCATTACGGATTTAGTGGACGCTTGCCGATAAGTGTATCGTGTTGGGCGGGTCCTCCATCTCTAACTAAGCAGCAAGTGTTCACTTGTACATCTGACATAGGGGTGACATCACCCCTTTATCTCCCGCCATTCCGAGGCCCCGCGAGGTCTAAGATGCGCTAGGCTGAAAGTGGAACACCCGCCTTGGGAGGGTCCGTCTTTGGCGGAGCGTGAATTTAGGACTTGCCCACTCGCCTGTTTCCCTGCTTTCCCTCCCTCTCCCCCTTGGTGAAGAAATGTAAAAATGCAACGCATTTTTGCATCTCAATAAAACAGGGCGGGTGGGCGGGAACCGATTTAATGCCGGGGTAGCAGGGAGAGGCGTACCCTTCCCTCCATCCGTCATTCCCGACCCTGATCGGGAATCCGTCCCCCTATCCCCCAGTACTGAATTAGAGGCCCACGTGCGTGCAGGGCACGCACGTGGGCCTCTAATTCTTCTCTCCCCCTCTCCCTTAATGGCCCTAAGGGAGAGGGGGATAAAGGGGGTGAGGGTTCCCCGGTGGGGCCGGGGCGGTGTCCGCCCAAAAGTGACACGAACCCCTTGACCACACCTGAACACCCGTGCTATTCTCCCCATCGTTCGAACACCAACCCAACTATCTCAAGGAGGAACCAAAAACCCAAGGAAGCCCACCAGACCCACCCGAGGACTCAACGCCCAAGCCCATCCCAACGGCCCTCGCGCAGGCCCGCGGCACAAGCGACCGGCGCCATCTCCTCTACCAAGGGTCTCGTGTGACCCCTTCCCTGGTACCTAGGCGATTGGAAGACGCCCTGGAACTGCGTTACCCATAGTCCCCGCCGCCTTATGAGCGGCAAAGCGGAAGCGGCGTCCCCATTCGGGACAAGGGCTGGAACGACGTCGAGAAAGGCTCGATGGCCCGCCGCTCCGCACAGTCGTTACCGCCGACCCCACAGCTCCTGGACGGGTCGGTATCAAGAACATATTATGCCTGCACCGGCCTAAAGCCGGACCCTGGGCCGATCACCGTGCAGCCACCCATAGACAGGAGCCAGCCATGACTGTCGATGCCCCCGACAAGTCCATGCGCATGTCAGGCATACAGGGGTTGCGGCTGGACCCGCCATTAGCGGAAGTGCGTCAGAGCCCCGGGACGCCCGAGATGAGCCGTATGAGGGGCCGCGGCTGGCGCCCGTTCCCCGGGGCGCCGGGAACCCCAAGGGGCCGCAACAGGGGCGCCTCCAACGGGCGTCTTCCATCGCCGAACCCTCCAAAACAATCAAACCCCACCCTACCCCCACAACTGAATAAAAACCCGGTGTGCACTAGTCTCAGGATGAGTACGGACGGTTGACGATACAAGGAGAGCGCGTTAAAATTCCACTCTGAATCAAGGCACTGCGGTGGCTATAGCGAGGTGGGCCCACCCGTTCTCATTCCGAACACGGAAGTGAAACACCTCTGCGCCGACGATACTAGAGGGGCAACTCTCCGTGGAAAATAGGACGCTGCCGGGTGCCTTATTCTTTTGGGCGCATCCTTATTACTTCATCCGCTAACCTGCGTCCTTTGCCGCGGATAGCTTTGGTCGCCGTCGCTCAAGGAGCATAATTATGGCCTCTTCCTCAAGCCCATCCGGACAATTCGACAGGCTGCAACAGATGGCCGTCGAGCATTTCTGGCCCCACTCCCAGCAGGTGTCCGAGCTATCGCAACCCGGCGGCCTTCACGTTGTCGAGAAAGGGGAGGGGTGCTGGGTGGAGGATATCCAAGGCAACCGCTATTTTGACCTTATTTCAGGGATGCAGCTGCAGAACGTTGGATATGGCCGGAAGGAGATAGCCGAAGCCGTATACGAGCAGCTGCTGAAGATAAGCTACGCCCCCGAGCACACGACCAGCGAGCCGGCCATTCGCCTCAGCGATAGGCTGGCAGCCCTGGCCCCTGACAAAGACTCTCGTGTATTTCTGGTGAGCGGCGGCTCGGAAGGTATCGAAACGGCCTTGAAGATGGCCAAGAAGTACCACAAGCTGAGGGGTGAGCCGGGCCGGTACAAAGTGATTAGCCGGACAGGTTCCTATCACGGAGGCACCCTGGCGACTATCAGCCTGGGAGGCGGGGTGGGGGCAGGGGACAAGGACTTCGGGCCTCTGATGCCGGGCAACGTCCACATATCCATGCCCAATCCGTACCGCTGCCTATATTGCAGTCGGCGAGGCGAGTGCAGCCTGGAGTGTGGGCAGGACGTCGAGAGGGCGATCCTTGACGAGGGTCCGGAGCTGGTGGCTGCGTTCGTGGCTGAGCCTTTGTCAGCGGCGACTTGCACTGTTCCCCATCCCGACTACTGGCCTACCGTGAGATCGATATGCGACCGCTATGGCGTTTTGATAATAGCGGATGAGGTGGTCACGGGGTTTGGCAGGACAGGGAAGATGTTCGCGTCGGACCACTGGGGTCTCGTGCCGGACATACTGGTCGGGGCGAAGGGGCTTTCGAGCGGGTACCAGCCTATCGGAGCGGCCATCGCCTCTAAGCGGGTTGCGGACACATTTATAGGCGGGGACAGAGAGATGTTCCGGCACATCTTTACCTTTGGCGGGCATCCGGCAGCCTGTGCCGCAGCATTGGCAAACCTGGACATCCTGGAAAGGGAGGGTCTAGTCGAGAATTCCGCAAACATGGGGGCCTATCTCTTTGATCAACTTCAAACGCTGTACGAGCACCCGATAGTAGGGGACGTGCGTGGAGGGCTAGGGTTGCTCTGCGGAATAGAGCTGGTCAAGGATCGGGACACTAGAGAGCGGTTCCCTGCAGACGCTGGCCTGGGGCGAAGGATTACGGCTGCGTTTCTGCGCCACGGGCTCCTGGCTCGCCAGAGGGGCGACACAATCTTCCTGATTCCTCCCCTGATCGTTACGCGTGAGGAGATTGACTTTGTGGTGGAGCGGGTGGACAGGGTGCTTACTGACGTGGAGCGTGAATTAACATAACCGTATCGGTAGCCGTGATATACTCACCGTCGCTGGCATCAGGCCCGGGAACCTGGCCAAAATCTTCTTAAACGAGACTGACATGACAGATAATCGCGACTTATTTCAGGCCAAGAAGACCCTCGATATCCCAAACGGGCCCTTCACCTATTACGACCTTAATGCGGCGGCTAAAGAACTCAATATAGACCTTGCATCACTGCCGTTTACCATACGGGTGTTGCTGGAGAATGTTCTCAGACATTCAGGGAACGGCACGGTCACCTGGGAGGACGTGGAGACGGTCGGGAGGTGGTCTGCCAAAGACGCCGTTCGGGGGGACATCCCATTCATGCCGTCCCGGGTCCTGATGCAGGACTTCACTGGAGTACCCGCAGTCGTAGACCTTACGGCGATGCGGGCCGAGGTGGCGAGGCGGGGCGGTGACCCCCATCAGATCAATCCCATAGTCCCTGTGGACCTTGTGATAGACCATTCAGTCCAAGTTGACTTTGCGGGCACATCCTCGGCCTTGGCTCGAAACGTCGACCGAGAGTACGGACGCAATGGGGAGAGGTACGGACTTCTGCGTTGGGCGCAGTCGGCATTTGATAACCTGCGCGTCGTGCCACCCGGGGCCGGCATAGTCCACCAGGTCAACCTGGAATACCTGGCGACCGTAGTGGCCTCCCGGGGCTCAGACGGTGAGAGAACGGCCTTCCCCGATACACTCATCGGCACCGACTCTCACACGACGATGATCAACGGACTCGGGGTTTTGGGGTGGGGCGTGGGTGGAATTGAAGCAGAGGCTGTATTGCTCGGGCAGCCCTACTACATGTTGTTGCCTGACGTGGTTGGGTTCCGGCTGACGGGAGCCCTACCGGAAGGGGCAACAGCCACAGACCTGGTGCTAACGGTCGTGCAGATGCTGCGGCAGAGGGGCGTGGTCGGGAAGTTCGTGGAGTTCTGCGGCGCCGGTCTCTCCAACCTGTCCCTGCCGGACAGAGCGACCATTGCGAACATGGCACCTGAATACGGGGCAACTGTCGGGTTCTTCCCGGTAGACTCCGAGACCCTGGCCTATCTGTCGGGGACCGGGAGAGACAGAGATCAGGTCAGCCTTGTAGAGGAGTATTCCAAGGCCCAAGGTGTATTCAGGACCGACGATTCACCTGAGCCTCTTTTCTCCGACCTACTGGAGCTGGACCTCTCTCAGGTTGAGCCGAGCCTTGCCGGGCCTAAGAGACCACAGGACAAGGTACGCCTCCGGGATATGAAAGAGGCGTTCGTAGACAACTTGGGCAAGGTATACGGTAAAGAGGGTGCTGCCTCAAACGGAGGGGCATCGCAAGATGGACTAGACCACGGGTCGGTGGTCATTGCTGCCATTACGAGCTGTACTAACACATCCAACCCCTCGGTGATGGTGGGTGCGGGGCTGCTGGCGAAAAAGGCGGTCGAGCGAGGGCTGGAGACGAAGCCCTGGGTGAAGACGAGCATGGCTCCCGGGTCCCGGGTCGTTGAAGATTACCTCTCGGCGTCGGGGGTGCTGAAATACCTGGAAGATCTGCGGTTTCACATAGTTGGGTATGGGTGTACCACCTGTATAGGTAATAGCGGGCCGTTGTCTGAAACAGTGTCGGAGGCGATAGGTCAGGGTGACGTGATTGCGGCATCGGTGCTGAGCGGGAATCGGAACTTCGAGGGTCGGGTGCATCCCGCGGTCAAGGCTAACTATCTAGCCTCGCCAATGCTTGTAGTGGCGTTCGCGCTGGCGGGTCGGGTGGACATTGATCTGACCACAGAACCCGTTGGCACAGGTTCTGATGGTCAACCCGTATATTTGAAAGACCTTTGGCCCAGTCAGCAGGAGGTGAAGGATAGTCTGGCAGCGGCCCTAAATCCCGAGATTTTTAGAGACAGATATGGCAAAGTTTTCGAAGGGGACCAGAGATGGCGGGATTTGCCCGTACCTGAAGGGGATGTATATCAATGGGACCGGGATTCGACCTACGTGAAGGAACTCCCGATATTCCGCAACCTGGCTGATGCCCCATCAGAGACTCAAGACATAAGAAGGGCCAGGGTGCTGGTCAAGGTTGGCGACTCTATCACGACTGACCACATTTCGCCGGCAGGAGGCATACAGGCCAAGAGCCCGGCCGGCTACTACCTTACCGATAAGAACGTCCCGGTTGTACAGTTCAATGCATACGGGGCTCGGCGGGGAAATCACGAGGTGATGATGCGGGGCACTTTTGCCAACGTGCGGCTGAGAAATCAGATGGCCCCGGGCACGGAGGGTGGGTGGACGCGGCATCTGCCTGACGGGATGGACATGAACATCTACGAGGCGTCGGAGGAGTACAAGCGGGAAGGGGTGCCGACCCTGGTGCTGGCTGGAAAAGAGTACGGCTCGGGCAGCTCTCGGGACTGGGCGGCGAAGGGGCCCTACCTGCTGGGCATCAAAGCAACGCTCGCGGAAAGCTATGAGAGGATTCATCGCAGCAACCTGGTGGGCATGGGTGTGCTGCCACTTCAGTACAAGTCCGGGGACAGCGCGGATAGCTTAGGACTCACCGGCGAAGAAACGTACGACATAGGGGGGATAGCCGACGGGCTCTCGGTGGGTAAGGAGCTTAAGGTAACCGCGACAGCCGATGACGGGACTGTTAAGACCTTCTCCGTTACCGCTCGGATCGACGTGCCAGTGGAACTGGACTACTACAGGCATGGGGGCGTGTTGCAGTACGTGCTGCGACAGCTTATGGGAGTAGGGAGCTAGACGGCAGTATTGCCCGACTCCGTTCAGGCCAAGTCTCTCAGCCCGGTATGAGAGGCCTTATGTCAGACGTATCCGTGGTTGCGTTCGCTACGTCCAGATCAAACATTCGCTGGAGATTGAGCCAAAACTCGGGAGTCATGCGAAGGGCCTTACCCAGGCGTAGTGCGGTGTCTGCGGTGATGGAACGTCGGCCGTGGACAATCTCGTTGATCCGGCGGGGAGGGACGCCGATAGTCACGGCGAGACGATACTGATTAATACCAAGTTCGTCGATGATTTCGGATAGGTGCTCCCCCGGATGTATTGGCGTGCTGATATCCATGGCGGGCTCCTCGCTAATAACGTAAAGGGTTGAATGTTCAACCGGCCTTACCCATTTGGGTATAACTCTTAGTTTCTTTGGCCTATGGCTGAAAACGGCCGGCGCACCAAGGGCACCGGCCGTTTTCTAGAGTCGTTTCCAGGGAAAGAGGGACGTGACTTTAATAGGTGATGGAGTCTTCATCTTCGAGTTCGAGGATCATCTCGATCTCGATGCAGCCGTTGCCAGGCAGTCCCGAGAAACCCACAGCTGACCTGGCATGCCGGCCCTTGTCTCCGAACACCTCGACCAGAAGGTCGGAGCACCCGTTAGCCACTGCCGGGTGCTGAGCGAAGCCAACGGCGCCGTTGACCATGCACAGCAGCTTCACCACCTGCTTCACCTTGTCCAGGTCCCCGATTGCACCTTTCACTGTGCCCAGGAGAGCGATGCCCGTCTTTCGAGCCGCCTGGTAGCCCTCTTCCACCGTTACGTCGGTTCCCAGCTGGCCCAGAGCATCCTTAAGGTCGCCGATGTGGCCTGAAACGTAGAGAAGGTTACCTGTCCGCACGCTCGGAACATAGTTGCCGACCGGAGTTCTCACTTCGGGCAGCGTAATGCCTAACTCTTTAAGCTTCTGTTCAACTTTCACCTGTCACCTCCAATAAGTGGGTATCGATCAGTCTTGGCGACTGATTCTAGCATGGCGAACATTGGAGTTGTCACGGGCCGGGGCCTTTGTTAGCATTGCCTCATCAATTAGCCCAAGAGGTCGTTAGTCGACCGCCTGAACCAAGGAGGAGCGCTCGTGAGCAAATTTAAAGGAATCTTCACACCCATCTGTACCCCATTCTCTCGCGTAGACCAGAGCATTGATGAAAGCAGCCTGAGGCGGCTCATCGATTTCCAGCTGGAAAACGGGGTGCACGGCATAATTCCGTGCGGCGGCACCGGAGAGTTTGCAAGCCTCAGCTTCGAGGAGCGTAAGCGGGTTACCGAGTTGACCGTCGAGCAGGTAGCAGGCCGGGTCCCGGTTATGGCCCACACGGGAGCTTGCAGCACTTGGGAAGTAAGCGAGTTGAGCAAGCATGCCGAGGCTGTCGGGTGCGAGGCGTTAATGGTCGTGCCTCCCTTCTACGAAGTGCCCAGCACCGAGGAGCTTGTAGACCACTACCAGGCAATCAACGACGCAGTACCACTGCCAATCATGGTCTACAACATTCCCGCACATTCCAAGGTTAATCTCACTCCCGAAGTCCTGGCTCGACTGGTGGAAATCCCCAACGTCCAGATGATCAAGGACTCCACCGGAGACCTGGTACAGTTCCAGAGGGTGCTCGAAGAGAGGTCCGAAGACCTGATCATCTTCAACGGTTCGGATACGGGGTCCATGGCCGGACTTCTTCACGGGGCCAAGGGCTGTGTCTGGGGTGTCGCAAATGCGACTCCGGGCCTCTGTGTGCAGCTGTACGAACTGATTGTGGAGAAGAAGGACTGGCACGCAGCCCGAGAGCTTTGGAGGCCCTTGTACCGCTTGAACCACTTCTTCGAGACTGAGGGCTACGCCGCGACTGCAAAGGTTGCCACTGCAATGGCCGGAGTCGACATTGGGGTGCCTCGGGCGCCGTTCAGGTCGTTGACTGCGGAGCAGGAGTCGAGACTGGAAGTGCTGATGAGCGACTTAGGTGTCCTGAGTCGAGAGGCGGCGCCGGCGATCGGGTAAGAACTTACTGTTTCCGAAGAGGAATGACAAAATCGGCGGGTTCGCATTGCGAACCCGCCGATTTGACGTGCAAAGGGGTAAGGAGTTGGTCAGTCGTTCAGGTTGAACAGGCTGACGACGTTATCGTGGACGCAGGCCTTTTTTACGTCCTCAGGAAGGTCCTTGAAGGTACGATCGATGACATCCTGGGAGTCGGGCCAAGAGCCGTCGCGGTGAGGGTAGTCGGTGGACCACATGATGTTCTTCAGGTAGCCCAGCTCCCACATGGCCTTCGTACCCCAGTAGTCGATGATGAAGCTGGCATAGACCTGACGCCTGAAGTACTCGGATGGAGGGACGGATAGCTTAATGTCGGTGAGACGGCGTTCATATGAGTAGTCCATGCGCTCCAGGGTGAAGGGGAGCCAACCGATGCCGCTCTCGCCGAGGATGGCGTTGAGCCTGGGGTGCCTCTCCAGGATGCCGGAGAAGATGAGGGAGCAGAGCACCTCGTCGGCGCGAGAGGGAGCCAGTACAAGGTTGACGGCGGCGGCGGCGGGGTGGTCCTTGTCGGAGAAAGTGGTGGAAATGTTGAAGGCGTGGAAGGAGAGGGGCAACTGGCTGTCCTCTCCCGCCTGCCACAGCGGTTCCCATTCATCGCTCCAGAAGGGTTGGGTCATAGTGGCGGGGGCGAACTCGGCGCCCCGGACACCTATCTCGGCGAGGCGGGAGAGCTCAGCGCCGGCGACCTTGCCGTTGTGGTTGGGAATCTCACCCAATGGGACTAGCCATTCAGGGTCGTATTGCTGCCACTCGGAGATATAGTCGTTGTAGGCGCGGTAGGTGGCGGCCAGGGCCTCTTTGTCGTCAAAGCTGCGGTCCGTGCTGAGGATGCCGTAGATTACCTCGGCGTCGACTCCGTCCCGCTCCTGGTCGGCCTTTCTCAACTTGTAGTCGGAGCAGCGTAGATCGCCGAGGGTGAAGCCCTCTTTGTCCAGCATCTCGCCGCGCTGGCCACCGTTAAGACCGGGCCCATACCAGCCCGCCCGAGTCATGGTGCGTCCCTCGACCATCCAGTAGTTGCCCTCGGGCCGCGATTCTACGTAGGGGACCTTGTCTTTCCACTCGGCAGGAGCCCTGGACGTAAAGGCGTCGTGGGGCACCCATATCAAGTCGAGGTGGCTGTCTGCTGAAATAATCCGGTATCCCATCCCGTTACCCCCTGCATTTAGTCGTTGGGTAAAGACCGGCCTGCGAACGTTGGGTCGGTTGTCATTGTTACCCGATTGAACACGTAGGTCAAGCGGGAGGGGGAGGGCGGTGTTCATTCGGTCCTCCTGCGGGGGACCCGCCCTAGGCGGATGTTCCGCTTGCAGCATCCTAGACCGGTTCGGGGGCCGGAATGATCCGCCTAAGGCGGACAGGCTCCCCTCATGGGGATGGGGTGGGGGGTGGCTCTCCATGTTAGAATGCCTAATCTCCAGGGGGCAGGCGATTTTGTCTAGCGAACGATATACGGCCGAGCGAGTCCGGCATTTCACCGAGTCGATAATCCGGGACATGACCCGGATCAACAATAACCTGGGTGGTGTCAACATGGCCCAGGGATTTCCCGATTTCTCACCACCATCGGCCCTTATTGAAGCGGCTGAAGAGGCCCTCACAGGTGATTTCCACCAGTACGCCAACACTTGGGGCGCGGGGCCATTACGGGAAGCGATAGCCGGGAAATTCGGCTGGTATAACGGTCTGAGTCCTGAACCCGACGCCCACGTTACCGTGACCTGCGGGGGCACTGAAGCGATGATGGCCACGATGCTCGGGCTTGTGGACCCGGGGGACGAGATCATCATCTTCGAGCCGTTCTACGAAAACTATGGGCCGGACACTTTGATCTCGGGTGGGAAGCCGGTGTACGTGCCGCTTCGGCGAGTCGGTGATTCATTCAAATTCGATCCGGATGAACTGAGAAAGGCTTTTTCGGAGAAGACCAAGGCGGTAATTATCACTACGCCCCACAACCCCTCAGGCAAGGTCTATTCCGACGAAGAACTCGGCATCATCGCCGAGCTTTGCCAGGAGTTTGATGCCCTTGTCTTCTCAGACGAGCCGTATGAGCACATCATCTTCGACGGGCTTGCCCATCGCAGTATCGCTTCCCTACCCGGAATGGCAGAACGTACGGTTACCATAAACAGCGTCTCCAAGACGTATAGCGTGACGGGCTGGCGAATCGGCTGGGCGATAGTGATGGATGCCACGTTGTGCACGGCTATACGCCGGGCCCACGACTTCCTGACTGTCGGGGCGGCGCACCCTTTGCAGATGGCTGCGGCGAAGGGCATGGGATTTCCGATGAGCTACTACGAGGGCTTGGCGTCGGATTACCAGGCCCGCAGGGACGCGACCCTGTCGATTCTGAAGGACACCGGATTCGATTACGTGACGCCACAGGGGGCCTACTACGTAATGACCGAATATCCCGATTGTGGGTATGAGGACGATCTTGCGTTTGCCATGTTCATGGCTGAGACGATAGGGGTGACTCCGGTCCCGGGTCGGGCATTTTACCGCCGACCCGAGTTGGGCAAACAGTTCGTGAGGTTCGCCTTCCCAAAGAAGCTGGAGACCCTGGAGATAGTCAGGGAGCGAATGTCCAGAATCGACGAATTCCGCAAATAGACCATGCGGTGACAATCCTGAGGAAGCAACAATGATCAATGAAGACCGCTTGGTGAAGACATTTTGCGATTTGGTGCAGATCGACAGCCCATCGGATGAAGAGGAGGAGGTAGCGCAGGACCTATCGAGGAGGTTGGAGGCACTGGGCTTCGAGATTCTGAGAGATGCACACGGAAACCTTATCGCAAGGGAGGAAGGCGACAACCCGCTATTGCTTTCTGCGCACATGGATACGGTGGAGCCGGGGCGGGGGATTAAGCCTACGATAGAAGGTGACAGGATAGTCTCCGATGGGACTACGATTCTAGGCGGAGACTGCAAGGCTGGCGTAGCGGCGATACTAGAGGGGCTGGAGTCGGTGGTAGAGGAGGAATTGCCACGGCGGAGCATTCAACTGGCGTTCACCAGGGGCGAGGAGATCGGGCTGGTGGGCGCCCGTAACATGGACTTTTCGATGATCACGGCTGATGAGGCGGTGGTCTTCGATGGGAACGGGCCGGTTAACAAACTCACGGGCTCCAGCCCGACTTACGTGAGCTTCGAGGTCAACATAACGGGCAGGTCGGCGCACGCGGGTGTCGAGCCGGAAAAGGGGCTCTCGGCGATCAAGATCGCGGCGGAGATCATCAGCGAGCTTCCCCAGGGAAGGCTCGATGAAGAGACAACCTTCAACGTAGGGACCATATCCGGCGGCAGTGTCAGGAACGCTGTGCCCGAGCAAGCTACTTTCACGGGCGAATTCCGCAGCCGCAATCTGGAAACCCTGGACCTGCTACAACTCCAGGCTCGGGGCATTTTCGATCAGGTGCGGGACCGGTACAAGGAGGCGATCATCGAGGATGGGTTCAACGTAGAGTTCAACACCTACACCGTCAGGCCCGGTGAGAAGATGCTGGAGCTGGCAAAACGGAACCTCGATGCCATGGGGCTGCCTCTGCGGCTGGAACCCTCGGGTGGAGGGACCGACGCAAACGTGATGAGGGAGCACGGGATTGAGTGCATAGTGGTCGGGATGGCGACGAACGAGATGCATACGGTTAGAGAGTTCGTGATCATCCCGGATTTGGTTAATGCGGCAACCTTCTGCCGTAGAGTGATAACTGAGCAGGGCTAGAGAAAGGGCAATCACCCTCACCCTAGCCCTCTCACGCCTTGGCGCATCTACGACCCATTGAGGGAGAGGGGGGAGAGGTACTTGATAGCAAAACCATGAGAATGGAAGGCAAGATTGCACTGGTGTCGGGAGGGGCGGGGGGAATAGGGTCGGCTATATGCCGATTGTTTGCGGTGGAGGGGGCGAAGGTTGCTGTCGCGGACATAGATTCGGGGCGGGGGGAACGCGTTGTTGAAGAGGTCGCCGAGGCTGGGGGAGAAGCCTTCTACGTGGACCTGGATGTCACCAAAGAAGATGACTGGGAGCGCGCTGTGGCCGCAACGGTAGAACGATTCGGCGGGTTAAACGTCCTGGTAAACAACGCTGGGGCCTACAGTCCAGAGCTTGTAGCGGACACCCCATTGGAAACGTGGAATCGGATAATGGCGGTGAATGCCACGGGGGCCTTTCTCGGGAGCAAGCACGCCATACCGGAGATGAAGAAGTCGGGTGGGGGAGCAATCGTGAACATGTCGTCGGGGGCGGGGATAGTGGGCAATGCGGACGGCACAGCGTACGGACCTTCCAAAGGAGCCGTAAAGATTCTGACCAAGACGACTGCGCATCAGTATGCAATGGACGGCATAAGGGCCAATTCCATCCACCCGGGGCCCATCGACACGCCGATGCTTCATGCCCAGACCAGGGAAGCAGCGGAGAAAGGCGATGCCGTAGCTAACATTCCGATGGGGCGCATCGGGACGCCGGAGGAGATAGCATTCGGGGCGCTGTACCTGGCCTCGGACGAGTCGTCCTATGTCACGGGAATCGAGCTTCCAATAGACGGGGGTCGGGTGAACGTGTAGTGGCCCGACCAGAGACTCGGTACTATAATCGAGAATAACTAAACCTGAGAGAAATCACCCTAGCCCTCTACCATGGAGGGAGAGGGAAAATGAGGGGGCTCGGGCACGAGGAGAATGACCATGGCCGACTATAAGATCGTCTCAGGGGACTCACACGTCACCGACCCTGCAGACCTATGGACTACCAGATTACCCAGCGAGTTCCGTGACCGTGCCCCGAGAATAGTCAAGGACCCCCCTGGGGAGAAGGGTGACCGGTGGGTCTGTGAAGACCTGCCCACCGTGACGGCATCCATGGCCTTCTTTGCAGGGGCGAGCCGGGATAGCTACTCAGAATTCGAGTCGCATATAGAGGAAGTCTCCTATAGAGATGGACGTCCGGGGGGTTACGACCCAGCGGCTCGGCTGGAAGACATGAAGATCGACGGGACAGAGGCTGAGGTGCTATACCCTTCCTATGCCCTAACCCTCTACCGCCTCACAGACCCCCCACTGCAGCGGGCCCTGTTTTCCGTCTATAACGACTGGCTGGCCGAGTTCTGCTCTCACGCCCCAGAGCTGCTGTTGGGGATCGGACTTATCTCGACTTATGACATCGATCTTGCGGTTGCGGAGCTGGAACGCTGTGCGGCGATGGGCTTGCGGGGTGTCTTGATAAACTCGTGGCCTGAGTTAGACCGCACCTACGAGAAGCCAATGTATGACCCCTTGTGGGCTGCCGCCCAGGAAGTGGGTATCCCTATCAGCCTGCACGCTTTCACGGGGTTCGGGCCTGAGGACGAGATCGGCCAGGCCCGGATCAGCCAGACCTGCCTGCACCACCCGGGGCAGAGGAGCCTGTCCCACCTGATCTACTGGGGTGTTTTTGATCGGTTCCCGGAGCTCAAGGTGGTTTTGGCCGAAATGGACATCGGCTGGATTCCTCACTACCTGTGGTTGGCGGATGACAAGTATCGGATGCGGCAGGACTCACTTGTTGAGGTGCCGGACATGGCCCCGACCGACTACTTCAAGCGCAACATCTACGCCTGCTTCATGGACGACCCTGTTGGTGTGAAGAACACGGACATCATCGGGGAGGACAACTACATCTGGGCCAACGACTATCCCCACTGGGAGAGCACCTGGCCGAAGTCGCATGAATACATTGCCAGGAATTTCGAAGGGATCTCCGACGCGGTCAAGAAGAAGATCACTCGTGACAACGCCATGCGACTCTTCAACATACGGCTGAACGGGGACTAGGGCGGGCCACGGGGGCTAGACCGTTAGCTCGTCCCACTTTCTCGGGAGGAGCATGGCGGCAATGGACAGGCTTATCGGCATGGCTGCCGTGACCAGTAGGGCAAGTTGGGGATCCAGAGCGAAGTCTTCCAGGGCGCCGGTCAATATGGGGCCGACCAGAGCACCGGCCCACACGGCAGTTTCCAGGAACCCTATGGCGGTGGCGATCTCTCGGGGCTTGATGTTGGGCAGCTGGAATGGGATGGTCAGGACAATTGGGAAGTGGGACCAGGCCACACCGTTGACCGCAGTGATCAGGACCAGCCATCCAAAGGATCCCGTCCAGAGGAATGCGACCTGGGTTGCGGCCATTCCGATGCCACACCACCAAAGGATGACGCGCTTCTTCCCGATTTTGTTGGTCAGAAGCCCCACCCCAATGCCTGCAAAGGCCGAAACTCCGCCACCAATTGCAATGATGGAGCCGGAGGTGAGTTCGGAGAGGCCGAATTTCTCCAGCATCAAACTGGGCCAGAAGACAGCAAAGGCGGACCAGGCGGCGGCGTTGCCCAAGACTCCGAAGGCGAGGAACCAGAGTTCCCTATAGCGGAAGATGGAAGAAATGGGGCTTTGGGTTTGGGCAAGCATGTCAGCCTGGTATTGAGGGGATATCCGCTCCTTGCCAAGTATGTGCCAGACCAGAGTCAGCCCAAGGATGCCCGCGGCGAAGATATAAAAGGTTGTCCGCCAGTCGTCATCCAGGACCCTTAGTAGAAGGGGTACGAGCAGGAAACCGACGGCGGTGACGCCCCACAACATGTTAGAAAGGGCGTTTATGGTGACTACTTCCCTGGGAAGGGCCCATTGGCGTACGAGCATTGCCCTGACGGGCTCTCGGACGACCATGCTGATGCCGTAGAGCGCCCTAGCCAGGAGAAGCACCGCGAAGATAGGTGACCAACCCTGGAGCAGCACCAGCAGCGCCCCAATAATGAAGGTAATTGTGGTGACGCGTTTAGCATTGAGCTTGGAGAACCACCAGCCCGCGGGAAGGGCCAGAATCATCATTCCTATCCGGGGGGCAGATCCCAGGATTCCCTCTTCCGTTGGGCTAAGGTGAAACTCCTTGTTGATGCTGGGCAGCATCAGCCCCAGGCTCTCCAGGATAATGAACCCGAAGACGTGGGGTAACATCATCGCTATGATGATGACGAAGCGGTAGTTGGTCGATTGGGGCGCGGTGGGGCGGCTATGGTAGGGTGCGCTCATGCGGACGGGAATGATACAGCTTGCGCAGGCCCGTTGGGAACATCAGGGCGTGATGAACGGGGGAGGCCTCTCCTTACGAGACTTTTGCGTGATTGCTCTTTTGGGAGTCGGGTCACCCTTGCTCTCTGTGGTTAGTTGGGGGGACGAGAATTGGACTAGCAATGGTGGCCGCTTGTTCAAACGTGTCCCGCGCCCCGCTCATACTTCGAGAGCCTCAGCACGAGCGGCCCCGCCCGGGGAATGCGAATCAACCGCCGTACGCCCATACTTCGAGGCTCTCACGACATGTTTCGACTCGGCTCAGGGGGAGAGGAAGACCTCGGGTCCGGAGATGGATAGGCTGAATTGCAGAACCCGGATCACTCTCTTCGGCGAGTTTTCGACCCTAGCGCTCTAACGCCTGAGGCGCATCTGTGGCCCGGCAAGAGACCTTTGCGTTACTACTCTGAAGAAATCCGGATCACCCTCACCCTAGCCCTCTCCCGTCAAGGGAGAGGGGATAAGACCACCCATCCGCCGTTCGGGACAGGGGTTATGCAAAGGTCTCGTTACCGGGAAGAGGAGGTCCGAGGTTGCCCGGTTATTAGTTGAAGCGGTATAACTCGGCGGCGTTTCGGTAGGTGATGTTTGTCCGGGTCTCCTCATCCAGGGCAGCCAGGTTAGTTTCGAGAAGCTGCTGAGACTCAGGCCAGATGCCGTCGGGGTGGGGGTAGTCTGAGCCCCACAGGATGTTGGAAACTCCGATGAGGTCAACTAGCTCCTGGGTGACCACCTCGTCCTGGAAGGTGGAGTGGCCCTGGCGTCGCCAGTAGTCGCTGGGGTCCATTTCCAGATTCAAGTGGAAGAGACGGTCCTTGTACTCCTGGTCCAAGCGGTGGAGAACATAAGGGATCCAGCCGACACCGCATTCGCCGAGGACGAAGTTGAAGTCGGGGTTTTTGGAGCAGGCGCCGGAAAGGATGATGCTTGCCAGATATTCAGCGCCCGAGAGCTGGAAGAGGGTGAAGTTTATGCCCATTGCAACGTATTGACAGTAGTCGGGGGTGCCGGCGTCCGGCTTCCGGTATGGAAGGCCGACGGTGTGGAATGAGATGGGCATTTGCCGTTCTGCCGAGACGGCCCACAGCGCGTCCCATTCAGGTTGATAGATAGGTGTTGAGGCACTGGATACGTTGAACTCGGCACCGCGGAGGCCAAGGTCGGCGGCGGTTGCCAGCTGTTGCGCAGCGAGCTTGGGATCGTGGCTGGTGAGGCATGCAAGTCCGATGAAGCGATCCGGGTTTGTGGCGCAGAACTCGGATGCCCACTCATTGTAAATTTCGTAGATCGCGCCCAGGGCCTCGGAATTGCGGACGGCGTCTCCGCCGGCGGCGAACCCGCTGGCCACGCCGAGGATTCCGTAGATTACTTCTCCGCTAATGCCATCGATGTCCTGGTCCCGGAGCCGGAGTTCCGGGGTGGTGGGGTGGTAGAGGCCCTCGGCGGCGTCCGAGAAAAAGCCCTCTTCCTCCATCTTGTCGAGGTGAAGGGAAAAGCCGGGCACATATTTTTCGCCAGTACCACTGAGTCCGGAACCGGCCACCCTGGATATGACTGCGTCTTCGATTTTCCACCAACGGCCGTCTTCGGTCTCTTCGACCCTGGGCATTGCGGACTGCAAGTGAGCCGGGGCACGTGATATAAACAGGTTCTCGGGCAGCCAACTCAGGTCTATGTGACAGTCGGCGGAGACCACTTTTTCCTGCATCGTATGTTCCTCTAGGTTATGTAATTCGGGTTCCTGAACATGGATTGGACAATGCTACATTCCCGTCAAGAGTAAGGCAATGGCCCAATGTCACTTTGTTGACCGTGACATTGGCGCCTCCTAGAATCGCGTTGGGGCCAGTAGAGTCAACAAATGAGAGGCGAGGGGTAGCACCATGAGCGCGAAGCGAATACATGAAAAGGACGTTGTGGGGACGCAGGTGGTCGACTTTGAGGAGAGGATCGACGTGCGGAGGCTGCGTCTGGAGCGGATTGGGCGGATCCAGGCGGAATTGGGTCGGGCCGGTCTGGGTGGGTTGCTTCTCTTTGACCCTATCAACGTGCGCTATGCCACCGGGACCCGAAACTTCGAAACATTCTTTTTGCACTTGAAGGGACGCCATGCGCTGATACCCCAGGAGGGGAAGCCGATCCTTTTCATGCCATCGGTCACCGAGACCCCGGTCCTGGGGGAGGACGTAATAGGTCGGCCTGCGTCGAACATGGACTCGTGGCGTACGGGGAGCTACGTAGTCGAAGCGACGAAAAGGTGGGCGGCAGAGATGCGAGACCTCTTGGTCGAGTTGAACATCGCCGGTGAACCGCTTGCGATGGATAGGTCGGACATTCTGACCATCCACTCACTTGAGGAACAGGGGGTGTCTCTTGAGGACGGGCTAATGCCCTTGAATCTGGCCAGGATGATAAAGACCGAGGACGAGCTGGTCCTGATCAAGCAAGCCTGTGCCATCGCGGACGTGGCGCTGGCGAAGGTGCAGGAGGCGATCGAGCCGGGCGTAACCGAGAACGAACTGTACGCTGTACTTGCGTCGACGAATCTGCAGTTTGGGGGCGAAAGGACGGACTCCAAGCTGCTTTGCGCGGGAGGGAACACGAATCCGTGGCTCAAGCGCGAGGCCTCGGATCGGCTGGTGCTGCCTGGTAATCTCGTGACTATCGATACGGACATGGCAGGCCCACTGGGCTACTTCGCCGACATATCCCGGACTTACCTATGCGGAGATGCTAAGCCAAATGAGGAGCAGTCGGATGCCTACAAGCGGGCCTACCAGTTCCTCCAGGACTGCCTCCCTCTGTACAGAGCCGGAGCGAGCTTTCAGGAGATATCGGAAAAGACTCCCAAGATGCCGGAGGAGTACAAGGCCAACCGGTATACGATTCTTGCACATGGGGATGGAATGTCGGACGAATACCCGGCGATCTTCTTCCCGGACGGGAGCGACACGGGATTTGGGAACTATCCCGGTGTGCTGGAGGAAAGCATGGTGATTTCCGTCGAGTCCAGCTGGGGTCGAGAGAACGGGCTTGAACAGGTGAAGCTGGAAGAGCAGGTGATAATCACCCGGAACGAGCCCGAGGTTATTTCTCAGGCGCCCTTCGATTGGAGATTCCTGAGCTAGGAGCCAGGCGCACGACCCGGGGCAAGGTTCGCGAAGGGGTCCCACCTGCGAAGCGCCAATAATCCCGCAACGGGTATCAGGACCAGGGGTGCGAAACAGATGACCAATATGGCCGTCCTCAGGTCACCGGTGGCTTCCTCCACGAAGCCGACAACAATGGGCCCGAGCGCACCGCCCCCCCAGATGCAGGTCTCTATGAAAGTAAGTCCGACACCAGCCTCTCGGGGTTTGACTCCCGGGAGCTGGAACACCATGGTCATCAGGACGGGGAAATAGACCCGGGATATTCCCTCCCCGATCCCCAGAAGGAGAACAACCCGCGTGTCTGTGACGTACAGGAGGCTGATGTAGGAAGCGGTGACGGCAAGTCCGCCAAAGGCTAGTATCAGGGGCTGCTT
The DNA here is from genome assembly GCA_965220005.1 of Dehalococcoidia bacterium. GTDB lineage: Bacteria > Chloroflexota > Dehalococcoidia > Plut-88900 > Plut-88900 > Plut-88900. The sequence goes on along the minus strand of OZ244800.1, from coordinate 2,774,841 downwards.
GCCGACGAAACGAGGGACGGCGTTGACGAGGAATCCAAGGGGTGCGGTGGCAAAGGCCTGGAAAGCAAGGGTGAGGGCGACGATCTTTGGGTCGATGCTCAGCTGCTCTTCCGCCAGGCGAGGCCAGAAGGTCTGAAAACCGGTGTTGGCGGTCATGCCGCCGAACATTCCGAGGCCGACAATCCAGAGTTCGGGATATTTTCGAAAGACGGTTAGTGGGCTGTCCTGCTGGGTAGCCATCCTATCTCGGTATTCGCCGGTGGGCCTCTCCCTGCCAAAAACGAGCCAGAGGGCCGCCAGACCGAGGCTGACAAAACCCCAGAAGTAGTAGACGCCCTGCCAGCTACCGACCCAGGCCAGCACAAAAGGAGTGACGAGGAACCCGACGCCCATCAAAACGTCGACACCGGAAACCCATGCGCCGTTGGTAAGGGCTATGCGGCGCTGGGTGGACCACTGCTGAAGCATCATGGCTCGGGGCGCCATAGTGGCAGCGAAGCCGAGCCCTACGCCCACTCTTCCTATGATCAGGGCAGCCAGAATAGGCGACCAGCCCTGAAGGAAGGCGAACCCGGCAACAGCCACGGACATTACGGCGATCACCCTCCAAGGCCTGAATCTGGACAGCAGGGTATTGAGAGGGATAGCCATGACGAGGTTTGCCAGCAGGACGGATGACCCGACCCATCCCTGCTCTGTAGGGGACAGGTCCAAGTCTTCTATCATGTCCGGCAGGAGCAGGCCAATAATGTAGATGACCACCAGATGGGCACCGGTAAGTGTGGTTACCGAGGTTACGATGACCCAACGGTAGGGACCTATGTATTCGGGTTGCGTGGTCATTAGATTTAGGCGGTTTCCAGCTTATGAGGTTCAGGCAGTGCCCTCGGGGGGGCGGCGAAGCAGGAGCCACAGGCCGGATAGGGATATGCCGAGCGGCCCAAAGCATAACACCAAGATACCCTGCCGCAGGTTTTCGTCGTTGCCGGCAATGAAACCCGTAAGGACGGGTCCGATGGCGGCGCCACCCCACATAATGGTGTAGACGAGGGCCACGACAACGGCCAGGTCTCTCGGCTGGATGCCGCGCAAATTGTAAAAGGAGGCCATCATCAGGGGGAAGAATCCAAAAGCGAAGCCGTTCATCAGGGCCAAGAGGAACAGGTAAAGAAGCGACCCGGTGAAGAGCATGGCTATGTAGCTGCCTGCAAGCATCATACCTGCGGCGATCAAGGCTAGTGCAGGCTTGCGTACAAGATAGGGTATTGCGGACAGGCCCAGGGAAGAAGGAAACCCGGAAACTGAGATCACAGCAAGAACCTGACCGGCTGCCGTTTTTTCGATGCCATAGGTGTTTTCGGCGAAGGTAGGCCACCAAGTGTCGAAGGCCAACCTGCCTGCGATGCCTACGGAAAGACCGAGGCCCAGGAACCAAGGTTCCTTGTACTTTAGGAGAGAGCGGAGAGGATTGATGTACTGGGGAGGGGGATCGGGGCCGGGCTCAAGCTGCAAGGACTTGCGGTCGACCCCAACTATAGTCCAGACGAGGGTCCCGGCGGCACATAGGATGGCCCACACGAAGAGGGTCTCTCGCCAGCCGCCCGTCCAGTCATTGATTTGTGGGATCAGGATGAAGCCGGCTCCCTCGAAGAGGGCCATTATGCCAAAAAGCATACCGTTGGCGAGCCCTACGCTCTTCTTGGGAAGCCACATGAGGATTAGAAGAGTCCTGGGTGGCTGGGTTGAGAGGTAGAAGACCCCCAAGCCCACCCTGGCGATAACCAAGATGGTGAAGGTGGGGGAGAAGGAATGAAGGAAGACCATAGCCAGCGTGCCAAGGAAGGCGATGGTGGCCACCCTCCAGGGCCGGAACTTGGACAACACCCAGTTCAGAGGTATTTCGAGGAAGAGGTTGGCGATTAGGAGAGACGAGGCGAGCCAGCCGGCTCCCCGAACGTCAATGCCGAGGTCTTCCCTGATATCTGGGAGAAGCAGTCCCAGGGTCATGAAGACAACTACGACTAAGGCGTAGTTGATAGTGAAGGAGACCAGGACGGCCCAACCGTAGGCCCGCTTGTCCCGGATCGCCAGAAGGGTTTTCACTACTTTTCCGAGAGGGGGAGGCCTAGCCTCGGGCTAAGGCCTCCAGGACTCTTTCGGGGGTGGCGGGGAGATCGTAGACACGGGCGCCGGTGGCGTCTGCGATGCCGTTGATGATGGCCCCGACGATGGGAACGTCGCTCATTTCGCCGCCACCCTTGGCTCCGAAGGGCCCCTGAGAATAGCTTCCTTCGACGGTGATGACATCAATTTCTACGGGCGCCTCACGGATGGAGGTAAGGCCGTAGTCCTTGATGGTACGGGTCTCTCCGGGTATGTACTCTTCGCTCAGGGCCAGACCCAGACCGTAGACAACGCCTCCCTGACACTGTCCTTCGAAGCTGAGGGGATGGATGATCTTGCCGGAGTCGGCGACGTAGGTAACGCGGTTGACCTTGACCTGGCCGGTTTCCGTGTTGACGTCCAGCTCGGCGAGACAGGTGGCGTATGCAAAGATGTCGCAGTTGGACCCCTGGCCGGTTTCCGGGTCGAAGGCTTGCAGGCCGGACTTTTCGCTGTAGGTCTTGGCAAACTTGAAGGCGAAGGAGCCTTCGTACTTGGTGGGGAGGCCTTTGGTCTCGAGGTGCCGGGCGAGCACCTGGAAGGAGAGTTGCTCTCCCGGGGCCCGGGTGGAGGAGACACGTCCGCCGGAACACTCGATGTTTCCGGGGGAGTCTTCAAGGACTTCGGAAGCGACTTCTACGAGCACCTTCTTCAGTGCTATCGAGGCCTGGTGGACAGCACCGCCTACGAGGGTGATAGTACCCTGGGAAGCGGTTATGTGGTGGTAGGGAGCGGCAATGGTGTCGCCCATGACCACTTCAATGGCGTCGAGGGGCAAGCCGAGCTCCTGCGCGGCGATCTGGGCCATGGCGGTCCTGCTCCCTTGGCCCTTCTCGACTGCTCCCACCAACACTTGCACCTTCCCCGAATCGAGCAACTCCGCGGCGGCAGAGTATGTGCCGCCGACGCCTACAGCTCTCCAACCGGTCCCGATGCCCACGCCTCTCTTCCACGGAGCGGTGGGTGGTGAGGCCTGGGCGCGGGCTCGGGCCTCAGCGTAGGGGCGCTTGGACTGTTCCAGGGTTGCCTTAACCTCCACGCTTTCCTCCAGGAACATTCCAGTGTGGAGGGTGTCGCCGACCTGGAGGGCGTTCTTGATCCTGATGTCCAGCTTGTCCATGCCCAGCTTTTCGGCGAGGATGTCCATCTGGCTTTCGTGGACGAGGGCGGCGTTAATGCTGGTTATACCCCTGATGGGTATAGCACGGCCGCTATTGGTGCAAGCCTCGCTGGTCTCGATGCGGACTTCGGGGACGAGGTAAGGACCGGTGAGGAAGTAGACGTTTCGGCCTACACAGTCGTTAATCTCCTGCCCGGGCTCGTGGCTCCAATTACCGCCATCGACGAGCACCTCGGAGTCCATCGCGATGAGTTTTCCATCCTTGGTTGCGCCGGTGGTGCAGTCAACATAAAAGCCGAACCACTTGGAGGAGCCCAGCAGAGATTCCTCCCTGGTGAAGACCAGCCTCACAGGCTTTCGGGTCTTGTGCACCAGCAAGGCCAATACTCCGACCAGCATGTAGTCTTCCCGACCGCCGAAATTTCCACCCATTGTCGGGCAGAAAATTCTGACGCGGTCGCGGTCCAGGTCGAGCATACTAGCTACGAAGTCGTGACCCTCGAAGGGTTCGTGAGAAGGGAAGTTCAGGAAGATACGATCGTCATCGTCGATATAACCAAGGCCCGCCTCGGGTTCCATGTAGAAATGCTCCCAGCGGGGGGTGGAGAAGGTGTTCCGGACCACAACGTCGGCCTTTTCCATTGCTGCCTTGGCATCGCCGGAGATTACTCTCCTGGAGATAACCGTATTCGGCTCGGGGGGATTTATGAGAGGAGCATCGGGGTCATCGGCTTTCCGGAAGTCGAGTACCGGAGGGAGTTCTTCATAGTCGACCACTATCTTGGATAGAGCCTCCTCTGCGGCTTCCTCTGTGTCAGCGGCTACGGCGGCGAGGGCCTCGCCCATGAACCTGATCTTGTCCGAGGGAAATAGGAAGCGCTGGGGCTTGGCGTTGGGCATCTCCGGGGCACCGGGAATGTCTTTGGCAGTGACGACGGCTTCAACACCGGGCACGGCTTCGGCGGCACTGGTGTCGATAGAGATGATATGGGCGTGGTGGACCTTGCTGCGAAGGACCTTGGCGTGAAGGACGCCGGTCATCTTGAGGTCGGCGGCATAGCGGGCCTCGCCGGTCACCTTTTCCCTATCGTCGATCCGGGTCATATTGGCCCCGACCGTCGGTCCACCATTGGATGCTTCCTTCATGGTCAGCGTGCCACTACGAATGGCGTCCGCTGCGCCAAGGACTGCCTCGACCACTTTAACATAGCCGGTGCAGCGGCAGATGTTACGGGACAGACGTTTGACTACGTCGTCTCGGGTGGGGTTGGAATTTTTGGCCAGGAGGGCTGAGGCCTCCATGATGATTCCCGGTATGCAGTAGCCGCACTGGGAGGCGCCCAGATCTATGAAGGCCTGTTGGAGGGGGTGGAGGTCAGAGGTTTCAGGGGTTGGGGAGTCCTTTGTCTCTGAATGCCAGTCAGCTAGTCCTTCTATCGTGACTATGGGCTTGCTCTGGGCGCGTCGGGCGGGTAGGAGGCATGACATAACGCCCTTGCCGCCGAACATGACTATGCAACTACCACATTCACCAACGTCACAGGCCTGCTTTGCCCCGATTAAGTCCAGGTCATTTCTCAGGACATCCAAAAGGGTGCTGTCAGGCGATGCTTCAACGGTGTGGGTTGCACCGTTGACGTTGAGAGAAATGGGAGCCGTGGTAGTCATGTCGCAAATTCCTCTGTTGGCTTTTCCGAGTCTCTAATGGGCCACGGGTGTTAGGAGTGAAGGGCTGGATTGTACCATGCGTGGAGCATTGCGCTTACTACAAAGTGGATCCGGTTTGACACGGGCTCGGATGGGGAATTATATTGAGCGTGGTATATAGGTCTTGGATAGCGGCCCTCAGGGGGAATCGACATGCCGAACACCACCATTTCCGCGGGTCCGGGCGTAATTTACGACGAGAACTACGAACCCCAACTGGGCTGGATGGAGGATAAGGGACAGTGGGGCATGACGGCCACGCCCGGCAAGCGCGGGTTGACCCTGGAAGACATCCAAATGGAGTCCTACGGAGACGCCCCGGAGAATAGCTCCATCCGGTCCGGGCGGCAGAGGGGGTCGGCGGCGAGGGACTGGAACTATAGGAGTGGCGCTTACTACGTGAACTCCAAGCAGGACGTTTGGCTGAAGAACGCCGGTGGCCTGTACGAGGAGGCGTTGCAACGGCAGTGGAGTTCGGCGACGGATATACCCTGGGAGACGATTGAGCCCCTGCCTGACGATATCGAACGGGCGGCGTGTCAATTCACGACCTTCCTGAGCGAGATTGAGTTTGTTGCTGCGGACATTCCTGGTCGGTGGGTTGCGAGCATCAGCCCCGACTACCTGGAGACCCGGATGTTCCTGATGACACAGATGATGGACGAGGCGCGTCACCTGGACGTGTTCCGCAAGCGAGCCCTGGTAAACGGCGGGGGCCTGATGCGAGCCTCGGATGACACGATGGGCGGCGGTGTGGTCAGCATAGACATGGCGAGGGACTTCTCGGAGATGTCGGCCCGCGTCCACGTAATCGGGGAGTCCCCGGTGTTGACGATTTTCCGCACTGGGGAGCTGCTGGCGAAGAACGAAGCCGAGAAGCGGATGTACAGGCTCGCGGCTCAGGACGAGTCTCGGCACGTGGCTTTCGGCATCATGCACATGCGCTACATCGGGCAGACGGAGCCGGAACGCCGGGAAGAGATGCAGACTTACCTGGACGAAGGCGAAGAGTACCTGTTCGAGGGTTCTGCGGTCGGGTCTGCGGGGACGGACAGGGCCAGCACGGCGTCGATGGCGGTTTTGCTTGGCGGTGGCAAGGACAAGGTGGACGAGGGATGGCGGCTGCTGATGGCGATCAACCGTAGGCAGATGCGGGAGTGGGTGCAGAGGGTGAAGTCGGCGGGGTTCGAGGAGCGTTTCACCAACGGTCGGGCGCACCCCGAGGTCCTGAAGCTGCTTCGCAACTGATAGCCCTCGGCCCTAAGGCCGCAATTGCGTTCGCAAGTCGGCAGTAGGCCGACGTAGCCGTGTCCGCAACCCGGTCCAGAGAAGGCATATATGCCAACAAATGATGAGAAGTCCGAGCCCCAGCAGCCGGGGGGTGTCAGGAAGCACCAACGCATCCTCCAGGAGATAGTCGAAGAGGAAGAAACTGTTGCCCCTGAACTGTCGCTGGACTGGATGCAGGAGAACCTCGAGTGGGGGGTCAGGGTCAAGCCAGGGAAGAAAGGGCTGACTCTCGGGTCCCTAAATGTTGGGATATACGGCGAAATCCCTGAGTACCACGAGGACAGGACGCGTGCCCTTCGCGGCGCGCATCCCGGGGTGGAACGCCCTTTCATAGCAAACATCACCCTGCGGCATAAGCGGGAGCTGTGGGCCGACAACGCTGCCGACCTGTACGAGGAGGCTATCCAGAAGCGCTGGGTACCGGCGACCGACATTCCTTGGGACACCATAGAGCCGCTACCCGACGATGTGGAAAGGGCCATGTGCCAGCTCTGCACGGAGTTGTGTCAGCAAGCCAATGTTGAATACGAGATTGTGGCAGGGTGGATCCAGCAAATGTCGTATGGCTACCACGAAGTGAAAGTCTTCCTGGCTTCTGAGGTGTTCGACGCGGCTCGGCACTTCGACGTATTTCGGAAGAGGGCCTTGAGTAACGGCGGGGGCCTGGGTCTCGAGAGCCGGGGGGAAGTCGACAGGGTCATACTGCAGAGCAACAATGACTGGACTTCGGCGAGCTTGTTCCTGCACGTCCTTAGGGGGTCGTTCACTCAGACTCTATACCGGTACGGTGAGATGTATGCCCACAACCCGGCGGAGAAGGCTATCTTTGCCCGGTGCCTACAGGACAATGCGAGACACCTGACTTACGGCCTGGCGCATATCAAATACTCCTACTCCCAGCAGCCCGGCAAGGAGAGGGTGTTCCAGCGGGTGCTCGACATCGCGGAGGCGCAGATGGTGAGGGACCTGAAAGACCCGGTGCTGCCCGAGTCCCTGGGCGTGATCATGGGCCACGGGGTGGAAGGTGTGCGGACGGGAATGAAGAGAGTCGGGAGTCTTCTGGGTGATTTCGTGAGGACGTATCTGCAGAACGCAAGGTATGTCGGGTTGGAGCGCTCCGACAAGCTGGCCGAAGGGTTAGCTGTCTACCGGGACATGTAGGGCCGGGTCAGACCGCCAAGTCCAGCTCCTTTCTTTTTCCTAACCTCTATAATCATGCCGTATATGTCCGCGAGGACGACGTTCGAAACCCCATCTATTAGGTAGAGGAAATTCATGAAATACGGTGTCGGGATTGTGAGCAACCAGCCTTTGCCTCGGGTGGTGGAGCAGGTGAAGCTGGCCGAGGATTTAGGTTATGAGAGCGTGTGGATGATCGACTCGCAGCTGAACTGCCGGGAGTTGTACGTGACGTTGACGGCATGTGCCCTGGCCACGTCCCGAATCAAGCTGGCGGCGGGGGTTACTGCGCCGCGGACAAGGCATGCGAGCGTGACGGCGGGGGCATTTGCCACGCTACACGACATTGCTCCGGATCGGTTGATACTAGGGATGAGTGTCGGGAACACATTGGTGAATAGTATCGGGGCGAAGAGATCGACAATCTCGTCCCTGGAGAAGTACGTGGGGAAAGTCAGGGGCCTGCTGTCGGGCGAGGAAGTGGAATTCGGGCAGGAGGTGAGGGGAGGAATTTCGTACCTGGAAGGACCCACGGGGATACCGATCTATTTCGCGGTGTCGGGGCCGAGGATTACCAGGTCAGCGGGTCGGGTGGCGGACGGTGTGCTGCTCCATTACGGGGCCGTGCCGTCTCAGGTCAGGCAAGGATTGGAACTGGTTAAAGAAGGGGAGACGGAGGCTGGGAGAAACCCGGGAGAAGTAGAGAAGGCGGCGTGGGTTATCACATCGTTGGCGGAGGACCGGGCCGTGGCTCGGGCGCACGTGCAGGGTCGGGTGCTGACGATGTTGAAAATGGTGGACACGAGCCGATACAGCGAAGAAGACCGCCAGGCTATCGAGGTGTTCAATAGGGACTACAATCTTGCAAGCCTGAGCGGAGGAGATGCGGAGCCGGTCCCGGGGCTCGACCCGTTCATCGACAGGTTTACCGTGGCGGGGGATGCTCAGGAGGTAAGGGAGAAGGTTGCAGCGCTTGCAGAGATGCCGGAGATTGGGGAGGTGGTGATCACGCTGCCAGGAGCAGGAGGGCCGTTCCCCTCGATAGAGGCGATCATGGAGAGCTTTGCGGAGGCGGTGTTCGGGGGCTGATGCTACGGACCCTAGAGGACTTTGTACACGTAGGCTTTGTGTGAGACGTCGGGTTCGCCGTAGGGGAGACTCTGGAAGGGTGGGATTTCCTCGATCAGGCGCCATAAGCCTTGGCGTTCAAGGTCGTCCTGCTTAACCCTGAACTCGGTCTCCACGGGCTCCTGGTGGAGCATGCTGAATACGATGGTCCCGCCGGGCTTGGTTATCCTTACCAACTCATCCAAAGACGATGGCGGAGCGTGACCTACGGTGAGGACCCCCATCGCCACGACACCGGCAAAGTAACCATTGGGGAAGTCCAGGGGCTCTCCGAGGGTCATTTGCCGGGTGGCACGGTAGATTCCCTTACCCGCAGCGACTCGCAGCATTCCGGCGGAGAGGTCGATGGCGGTGATGTCCGAGTAGCCGAGCACGTGAAGGGCCTCGCCGAGGATCCCCGTACCCGAACCGGCGTCCAAGATTGGGGCTGTTGTGTCGAGGAGATGCCTAACGACCAAGCCGCTGATTACCGGGGGCATACGATAGCCACAGGCGGCGAGGTCGGCATCGTAGTCGGTGGCCCAGGAGTCGTACTGCTCCACGAGCTGACGTTCGTTCTTGATGGCGTAGGCGTCGGCGAGCCTACGTTGGCTTTCGTTCATCTCCATCATTCACGTAGCGGGGACTGGGCTTTGGACAAAATAGAAAGAAGTCAGGACGGGTATTCGGGGGAGTAGACGTTGCGTTGGAAGGCGTCGGCGGCGCGGAGGACTGTAGCGTCCTCGCCGGTGCGACCGACCAGCATCATGCCCACGGGCAGACCGTCGGACATTCCGCAGGGGACGGTAATGGCGGGATGGCCCGTGACATCGAAGGGTGCAGTGTTGGGGATCATTTCGAGGGCTCGGGCGACGTATTCTTCGCGGGAGACGCCGGGGCCGGGGATCTTGGTGGCCTTTAGGGGGAGGGTCGGCATCAGGAGGAGATCGACGTCTTTGAAAGCCCGGTCGTAGGCGGCCTTGAGGCTGCGGCCGAGGTTTTGGGCCTTGGCGTAGTACCTGCCGTGATAGTCGTCGTGGAGGTATTGGCCGAGGAGGACGATCATCTTGACGGTCTCGGAGAAGTCGTTGGCGCGGGTCCTGCGGCCTCGGGCGAACGCGTCCAGTAGACCGGTGGAATAGTGGCCCTTCCAGTTGGTGCCCATGCCGTTGTCGGCGATCATTAGCAGGGTTAGCCCCTCGATTCCGATGCCGTTCCAAACGTGGACGCCGTCCTTGTGCCAAGGGACGGAAACACTGGTCACGCTTGCGCCAAGGGTTTCGAAACCTGCCGCAGCCTGACGATTCATTTCATCCACATCTTCTTCCGAAAGGCCGTCTATTCCAAAGCCCTCCTCCAGGACGCCGATACGGAGGCCGGAGACGTCGCCAGTGAGGAGTTGGGTATAGGCTTGCGCTTGAAGGTTGGCGTTCTGCCTCGGGTCCAGGCCGTCGGGGCCGGCGATGGCCTCCAGGAGGAGGGCGCAGTCGGCGGCGGAACGGGCCATGGGGCCGGTATGGTCGAGTGTTATTTCAATGGGGAATATTCCGGTGTAGGGGACTAGGCCGTGGGTGGGCTTTAGGCCATAGATGCCACACCAGCATCCGGGTATGCGGATAGAGCCACCCTGGTCGCCGCCAATGGCCATGTCGACTGCGCCCGAGCCGACGAGGGCAGCGCTGCCGCTGGAAGAACCCCCGGCGCTGCGGGTCTGGTCATAGGGATTTCGGACGGGGCCCGTGTCGGAGGTGTGGCTGCCGCCTGATATGCACATGCTTTCGCAGACGGCCTTACCGAGGATAGTGCCTCCGGCATCCAGTATGCGCGTGACTACGGTGGCGTCGGAGTTCGGGACGTAGCCTTCCAGCACCGCAGTGCCGTTCATCATGGGAACGCCTGCGACAGAAACGTTGTCCTTGATGGCTACGGTTTTGCCAGCCAGTGGGCCGGAATCTGCGCCTTTGATCTCGCTGCGCCAGTACCAGGCGTTGAGGGGGTTGTCCTCGGGGGAGGGGCGGTGGCCGGGAGTTCTCGCGTATTTGACGGGCAGAACAGGCTCAGGAAGCTGGTCGAGCCTTTCGTAGGAGGCCATTATTGGGGAGATGAGGCCCTGGAAGGACTCCAAGTCTTCTTCGGAAAGGTCGAATCCATAGGACTCTGCGATTTCGGAGAGGGCGTCGAGTGACGGTGGCTTTACACGCATATTGGCCTCCTAGAATTCTGATAGAGGGCTCACGGCAGGGCCATTATAGCGTCCGCGGGAGGGTGGGGTTAATTGGGAGCTGGGGGGAGGGTTAACTACGCATTACTTTACTCCAAAGATTTTGGTCGTTTGGAGTACACCAAAATCTGCCGTTCTGACAACCACATTTCCTCCCCCCGCCCATACTTCGAGAGCCTCAGCACGAGCGGCCCCTCCAAAGGATGGATTCCGGATCGCGGGGGCCAGAATGACGGTTAAGGAAGGGTTAAGTCGAGGGGGACTGGACAAGCAACCTTTCCCTACCCTCGGGTGAATGGATATGCAGGGATTTAGCTAGGGGCGAGGCTGAAGGGGAATGGGACGTCAGGGTAGCGATCAAGGAGGCGCTGCCAGGCTCGGGCGCCGACTTGCTGGGCGGCTTCGACGACGGAGGCTTCGTCGATGGTGAGGACCTTGCGGTCTCGCATTAGCCAGTTGCCATCTACCATGACGGACTCTATGTCGCCGGCCTGACCGTTGTGGACGAATGCGGATACGATTCTGAGGTTAGGTACGAGATGGGCGCGGGAGGAGTTGATGATGAAGAGGTCGGCTTGCTTGCCGGGCTCAAGGGAGCCGACCTTTTGGTCGATGCGGAGGGCACGGGCGGAACCCATAGTGGCCCACTCGAGGGCGTCCTCGGGCATGGGGTGCATCTGGGAGTTGCGGCGGACCCTTTCGTAGAAAACGCCGGAGCGCAGTACCTCGACCATATCATGGGTCATGTTGTCGGAGCCCATTGCGACGTTGCATCCTGCGGCTTGCAGCTCCAGGACAGGGGCCGCCGTAGCCCGTCGGGCAGCGATGGCCGGGTTGTTGGATATGCTCACCCCCGCGCCGCCGAGCATCGCTATTTCCGAATCATCGACGTAGCGATTGTGGGCGGTGAGGAGTCGGGGGCCGAGGAACTCGTTGGCGAAGAGGTAGTGGGTGGATCGGACGCCGTAGATGCGGCGGATGGCGTTCATCTCGACCATGCTCTGGCAGAGGTGGATGGTGTAGCCGATGTCGTAGAGCTCAGCCATGTCTCTGACGGAACGCAGGAGTGGAGGAGAGCAGGACTCGGGGGCACCGGGAGCGAAGAAGCAGGTTATGCGGCCTCCAGCGGAGCCGTTCCACTTTTCGACTAAGGCGGAACCTCTTTGGATGCTCGCTTCTCTGCGGTCATCAGAGTACTCATAGATGCCGAGTTTCGCGGGCTCGGGGTCCAGGTCTTCCATTACTTCGGCCAGTACAAGCCGGAGTCCCGTTGTTTCCAAGGCGGGGGCAAATGTCTCCGTGTTCCGGCTAATTTCGATGAGACCGGTGGACCCGCTCCGTATAGATTCCAATGCGCCGAGCATGACCATTGCGCGGGTCTCGTCGGGGCTAAGCATCTCACGGATATCCTGGGGATGTTGCAGAGTGTTGGGGTAACCCGTATCTTCGAGGATGCCCCGCCCGACAGTGCGCATGAGATGGGTGTGGGCGTTGATGAGTCCCGGGAAGACGGTCTTGCCTCGGCAGTCAACGATCTCGGCGTTGGGGAACTGGGACAGGAGGTCGGGGGTCGGGCCCAGGGCGACGATGCGCCCATCGTCTACGGCGAGTGCGGCATCGTACAGAATGTCCCTGTTGGGGTTCGAGGTGACTATAGTGGCATTGGCTAAGACCGTGGACATGGTGCTTGGATTCTACCTGAGAGAGGTGAAAGTGGAAACCTGCAAAAGAGGGCCTTCCCGTAGAGGGCCGGTCTGCTAATGCTCCTCTCGGGCCCCGAGCTGGCATTTGCAATGGGGGCGGTATTCCTAAGCTCGGCGGTGGCGGGGTTGGTGGGGTTCGGGATGGGGATGATGCTGTCTCCGATGCTCCTGCTTGTCCTAGATCCCCCGCCTGTGGTGCTGGCTGTCAACACGCTATCCTTCGTGGGCCTAGCGATGATCGGGGTGAAGGGGAGGGGGGAGGTAGACGTGGGGTCGGCTAAGCCGCTAGTAATAGCAGGGCTGACTGGAGTACCTGTAGGACTCCTGGTACTGGAAAACCTGGCTCCGGAGTCGCTGAAGATACTCATTGGCGTGGTGATAGTCGTTTTAGCAGCGCTGAGCCTATCCAGGAGAAGGATTCCGATACCTAAATCCAAGTTAGTGGACGCGGCGTTCGGGTTCAGTGGGGCTGCGCTGGTGACGGGGTTGGGTGTCGGTATTCCGATTGTGGCCTGGCATTTGTTCAACCAGGGCTTGGGGGCGAGAAAAATCAGGGTGACGATAGCGGTCTACTACTCTACGGTTGCAGTCTTTGCAATCGTCCTCTACGTAATATTCGGTATATACACCGGGGAACGATGGCTGCTAAATCTGATGCTTCTGCCCGCAACCCTGGCCGGATTCTGGGTCGCATCCCGCTTGGTCGGGAGAATGAAAGAATCGATGTTGAGGTTTGCGGTGGTTGCAGTCATAATCATTTCCGGCCTGACGCTGTTGATAAGGGAACTGGTAGAACGATACGGTTGAAGGCCGGGTTTCGGTCCAAAACCTCAACATAAAATCAAGATAGTAAGGGGCACAAGGAGCATGGAAGACGATATCAAGCCTCAGCGGGGGATGGTGATTGTGGCGCATCCCGACGATGCGGAGTGGGGATGCTCGGGGACGGTGGCCAAGTGGTGCAAAGATGGAATGGATGTCGTGTACATTATTTGCACCAACGGGAACAAAGGGACGGACGTACCGGAGATAGATAACCAGCAGCTCGCCGAGATGAGGAGGCAGGAGCAACGAGATGCTGCCGACGTGTTGGGCGTGAGGGATGTGATTTTCCTAGACTACGAAGATGCCATGTTGACCCCATCACTGGAGCTACGCAAGGACATATCCAGAGAGATAAGAAGGCACAGGCCGGACATACTCATCTCTCCTTGCCCGATACGCAGCTTCGATCATGGAGACTATATCGGGCACCCGGACCACATTGCTGTGGGAGAAGCGACGATGTCGGCGGTGTACCCGGCGGCCCGGGACAGGCTCACGTTTCCCGGGCTTCTGGACGAGGGTTTCGAGCCTCACAAGGTTGCCCAACTGCTGGTTATGGACCGGAGCGAAGATGCAAACACGGTCATAGACGTGACAGACACTATAGAAACGGCTATCGAGGCTTTGAAACAGCACAGAAGCCAGGTCAGGCCGGAGGACGCCGAGAAGTACATGCGGATGTGGCGGAGTGAGAATGGAAAGCCGAGGGGCGTGAAGTATGCGGAGGTGTATCGGGGTTTCAACATTAGGGACTAGGGGGGTGGGGGCAAGAAGAGGCTCCTGCGCAATTGCGGGTGGAGGGAATTGTATCACCCTCGCTCTCCTCGGCGAGCCTACGGCCCTAGCCCTCTCACGCCTGGGGCGCACCTACGGCCCATCAAGGGAGAGGGGATAGGACACCCCCACAAGCCCTCCGGGAAATCGTGCAAGGTCTCATCCAAGGGTGCATGACAGTTAGTATGAAGGGCAGTATATGAGCAGCGTTAGCCTTGCTGGAAAAGTACAGACGGTTCTAGGGCCGATAGACCCGGATGACTTGGGCGTGACGATGACGCACGAGCACCTGCTGGTGTCGACGGTGGGGGTGTACAAGGAGCCGACGGAGGCGAGCCTCAAGGCCAAGTTTGAAGCTCCATTCAGCATCGAGATTCTCGGCTGGCTGCTCCACGGGAGAGGAATCAACAAGGATAATTCCAAGCTGGACCACATCCCCACCATCGTAAAGGAAGTGGGGCTATATAAGGAGTTTGGCGGGTCGGCGCTGGTGGATGCGACGAGCCTGGGGTTGGGTCGGGACCCGGTGGGGTTGACGCGCATCTCACGGGCCACTGGGGTGCACGTGATCATGGGTTCTTCGTTTTACGTGGGAGTGACGCATCCCGCAGACATGGAGGAAAGAAGCGAGGAAGCGCTGAGCGAACAGATAGCCGGGGATGTGATGAGGGGTGTGGGGAGCACGGGGATAAAGGCGGGGATAATGGGGGAGGTGGGGTGCACATGGCCCCTGCGACCCACTGAGCGGAAAGTGCTACGGGCCACGGCTCGGGCGCAGAGGCTGACGGGGGCGCCGATCCTGATACATCCGGGTCGAGATCAGACGAGTCCGGCGGAGATTATGGGGATCCTGTTAGAGGCGGGGGCGGACCCCAAGCGGGTGATTGTCGGGCACCTGGACAGGACCATCTTCGACAAGAAACTGCTGAAGGAGCTTGCTGAGACGGGGTGTTTCCTGGAGTACGACGTATTCGGACAAGAGACTTCTCTGTATCCGGCGGCACCCCACATAGACATGCCTAACGATGCTCAACGGCTGAACATGCTGGCATGGTTGATAAGCGAGGGGCACGGGGGACAGCTTCTTGTCTCGCATGACATCGCTCGGAAGAACCGGCTGGTGCAGTACGGGGGGCACGGGTACTGCTATTTCCTGGAGTACATGGTGCCAAGGATGCGGATCAAGGGCTTCGATGAGGAAGATATCCGGCGGATACTGGTGGATAACCCCAAGCGGGCACTTACATTCGTGGAGCCTCAGTGAATGGTGTGAGCCTGGCTGGGAAGGTGCAGACGGTGCTTGGGCCAATAGAGCCGGAAGACCTGGGCGTTACGATGACGCACGAGCACGTATTAGGGTGGTTTGATGGGGTGTTCGGGGTGCCGGCGGGGGCAAGCCAGAATGGGAAGTACGAAGCCCCGTTCAATTTGGAGGTTCTAGGCTGGATTCACCACGGGCGAGGCGTAAACAAGGACAATTCCAGGCTGGACGACATTCCTACCATCATCGAAGAAGTGGGGTTGTACAAGCAATTCGGCGGCTCGGCGCTGGTGGATGCTACAAGCCTAGGTATTGGTCGGGACCCGGTGGGTTTGTCGCGCATATCTCGGGCCACGGGTGTGCATATCATCATGGGGGCGTCGTTTTACGTGGCATCAAGGCATCCGGCGGACATGGGCGAACGGAGCGAGGAGTCTCTGACTGAGCAGATAGCAGGGGACGTGTTGAGGGGGGTGGGGAGCACGGGCGTATGTGCAGGGGTGTTGGGGGAGGTGGGGTGCACTTGGCCTCTGCATCCTAACGAACGGAAGGTACTACGGGCCGCGGCTCGGGCGCAAAGGCTGACGGGGGCTCCGATCCTGATACATCCCGGCAGGGACCAATCTTGCCCTGCGGAGATCATGGAGATCCTGAAGGCGGCGGGCGCCGATCCCGAGCGGGTGATTGTCGGGCATCTGGACAGAACGATCTTTGACAAGAATGTGTTGAAGGAGTTGGCTGAGACGGGGTGCTTCCTGGAATACGATATCTTCGGGCAGGAGGTCTCGTATTACCCGCCAGCACCTCACATAGACATCATGAATGACGCGCAGCGTTTGAGCATGATGGAGTGGCTGATAAGCGAGGGGCACGGGGACCAACTAGTGGTGTCGCATGACATAGCTCAGAAGGCCCATTTGGTGAAGTATGGGGGCCAAGGGTACTGCTACTTCCTGGAATACATGGTGCCGAGGATGCAGATCAAGGGCTTCAAGGAAGAAGACATTCGCCGGATTCTGGTAGACAACCCCAGGCGGGCACTGACATTCGTGGAGCCTCAGTGAGCGGTGTGAGCCTGGGGGGTAAGGTGCAGACGGTACTAGGGCCAATAGCGCCGGAAGACCTGGGCGTTACGATGACGCACGAACACCTGCTATCGTCGTTCGACGGGTTGGCGGAAGTTCCGGAGGAGGCGAGCCAGAGGGGGAAATACGAAGCTCCATTCAGCATCGAGATCCTGGGATGGATTCATCACGGGCAGGGGATAAACAAGGATAATTCCAAGCTGGATGACATCCCGACCATCATCGCTGAAGTGGGGTTGTATAAGGAGTTCGGTGGCTCGGCGCTGGTGGATGCAACGAACATAGGCATCGGGCGGGACCCCGTGGGATTGACGCGCATCTCCCGGGCCACGGGAGTGCACGTGATCATGGGGTCTTCCTTCTATGTCGGCGTGACGCATCCGGCCGACATGGATAAGAGGAGGGAGGAGTCGCTAACCGAGCAAATAGCTGGGGATGTGCTGAAGGGCGTTGGGAACAAGGGCATACGATCGGGGATAATGGGGGAGGTGGGGTGTTCGTGGCCGCTGCACCCAAACGAGCGGAAGGTGCTACGGGCCACGGCTCGTGCGCATAGGCTGACTGGAGCGCCAATCCTGATACACCCGGGCAGGGACCAATCGAGCCCATGGGAGATCATGGAAATCCTGCTGGAGTCGGGTGCCGATCCCAGGCGGGTGATTGTCGGGCACCTGGAGCGTACGATCTTCGACAAGAAGCTGCTGAAGGAACTGGCAGAGACAGGATGTTTTCTCGAGTACGACTTTTTCGGGGAGGAGACCTCGTTTTTCCCGGCTGCGCCTCACATAGACATCCTCAATGACGCGCAGAGGCTAAATATAATGGCATGGCTGATAAGCGAGGGACACGGAGGCCAACTCCTGGTGTCGCATGACATAGCTCAGAAGAAGCAACTGGTTAAGAATGGGGGCCAAGGTTACTGCTACTTCCTCGAATATATGGCGCCGAGAATGTGGACCAAGGGCTTCGAGGAAGAGGACATCCGGCGTATCGTGGTAGACAACCCGAAACGGGCGTTGACCTTCGTGGACCCGGCGGAGGATTGAGGGGCTTTTCAGAGATCTCCAAGGGTGGCGATCCACACCCAGAAACTCAAAGGAGAGGTCACAGATGCGATTTGATAGCTCGATATTCTGGCATACGAAAAAGGTAATCCCCTGGCACATCCAGGTTGATGAGTACAGGGAGTATGGTCGGGCGCTGGAGGCGCTGGGTTTCACGACGGCGTGGGTGGCGGAGCACCATCTTTGGCACGACGGCTTCTTCTCGACGGCCACGAACCCGATAATGACGGGGCTGGACATAGCCCTACACACCAAGACGCTGAAGGTAGGACAAAGCCCGACCTCGATCTGTGACTGGCACCCGATCCGGGTGGCCGAGGACATAGCGACCCTAGACCACATGACGCTGGGAAGGGCCGAGTTCGGGATTGGGAGAGGGTTCAACAGTCGGTGGGGGGCACAGTTAAACCCGGAGGCGGACCGCCGGAACAACGAAAAGAACTACGCCCTGTTCACCGAATCTCTGGACATAATCATCAAGGCCTGGACTGAAGAGGCATTCAGCCACAAGGGCCGTTTCTACACGATCCCCCTACCGGGCTGGATGGAGACCGACCCCGGTGTTCCTCTCACTCCTCCGCACTACACACCTGAGGGGGAGCTGGTTAAGGTGTCCGTCCTGCCGAAGCCGTACCAGAAACCACATCCACCGATCACCCAGATGGTGACGAGCAACCGGTCATGGGAAGTGGCCGGGGCTCGGGGGCTGTTTGGGATGGGGTCGGCGAGGTCATTGGAAGGGATCAGGGATGGGTTCGAGGCATACAAGAAGGGCACGGAGAGTGCGGGCAATGGTTTGCCGCTGGGAGAGAAGACATCAATCCAGTTCATGTCGTTCTGCGCCAAGACGATGGAGGAAGCCATCAGCATTGCCAGGCCGGGAATTAACGACCTGTACGGAAATATCGAGGCGCACATGGGTCGGGTGCGGCAGGGTCTGCTGGGGTCGAGCGAGACGCTGGAAAACGACGACATGAACTGCGATTGGTTCGACTTCCTGTGGAAGCACAACGTAATAATGGTGGGAACGCCCGACCATATTGCGGAGCAGCTGGACAGACTGAACAGGGAGATAAACTTCCAGCACTTCCAGATATTCCCCAGCATTCCGTTCATCAGCTTCGAGCAGTACATGGAGAGTATCGAGTTGTTTGGCACGGAGGTCGTGCCGAGGTTCCAGGACAAGAATGGCAACTAGAGGAAACTGACCAATACGATTCAGTGTACGAATAAGGCAATGGAGGAAAACGTGGACTACGAGTACGTTCTAACGGAGAAAAAGGGCAGGATCGGGTACGTGATACTCAACCGGCCAAAGAAGTTGAATGCGCTAAACAAGGCATTCGTTGGCGAGATTGTCGATGCGCTGAAGGGCATGGATGATGACCGAGAGGTGAGGGTGATAGTGATCAAGGGGAATGGCAGGGCTTTCACAGCAGGGGCCGACCTGGCGCCTGACCAGCCCAACCGAACCTCTGATGTGACGACCGCTTACGATTACAAGAGGGTGACGAGAGTCTGGACCGATGCCGCTGACATGATCCGCGGCACAGGCAAGCCGACAATCGTCCAGGTGCACGGCTACTTCCTGGCAGGAGCTACGGACCTGTTCCTTCTGTGCGATTTCATCCTGGCTGCCGAGGATGCACAGATAGGATGCCCGGACGTGAAGGGGATGCAGAGCGTACTCAGGCATGCGTGGACGTACCTTGTCGGGCCGCAATGGGCGAAGTATGTCCTTCTGACGGGCGACAACATAGACGGGAAGACGGCGGAACGGATCGGGCTGACGTTCAAGTCTGTACCGGCGGATGAGCTTGAGGCGGAGGTGGACAAACTGGCGCAGAAGATTGCGCTGCTGCCGCTGGACCTGCTGGAGCCGAACAAGTCGCTGGTGAACAAGGTGCTGGACAATATGGGATTCGCCGCGTCCCAGAGGCTGGCAGTCGAGAACTCTGCGTTCACACACCTGGCCCCCCAAGTGCGGCAATTCTACGACATGGTGGAGGAGAAGGGTCTGAGGCCGGCGCTCGAGTGGCGTGCGGAGACGTACGGTGGGATCAGGGTGAAAAAGGAAGAGTAGGGCTCGGGGGTGGCCTGTCCTGGCCCGGCCCACGCACCGAATCAGTGCTGGGGTTGAAAAAGCCGTATACGTGTGTATACTATACGTATACGGTAGGCTGGAGAAAGGGAAATGAAAAAGAAACTCACCATAACCGTCGATGAGGAACTAATACCGAAGGCCAAGAAGTACGCCTACTCCCGGGGGGAGTCCCTATCTTCCCTTGTAGAGAGGTCACTAAGGGAGGCCGCTGTCAAATATGAACCGACATTCTCTTCCCGATGGAGGGGACGGTTCCGACAAGCGGAGGGCGAAGACCCGAGGTACGAAGCCCTTTCCCGCAAATATCTTAGATGATCCTCATCGACACCGATGTACTGATTGATTTGGCCTTGGATAGGGAGCCTTTCTCCGAAGCTGCCGCCCAGGTGCTGGACCTTGTGGAACTGGGCTATGAAAAGGCATGCATAGCGTGGCACAGCGTCTCTAACCTTTACTACCTCGTGTCGCCGCGGCATGGGGGAATTAGCACCCGTGACTTCATAGTGCAGCTGACCCACATTGTGGATGTTGCTACTACGGATACCGAAGGGGTGCGCTATGCAGCCTCTCTCCCAATGAAGGACTTTGAGGATGCGATGCAGGTGGCTGCGGCCCGTGCATGCGGGGCGGGTTACATAGTGACAAGGAATTTCAAGGACTACGAACACTCCCCGATCCCTGCGATCAGCCCGCAAGATGCGGTGAACAGACTGAGGTAGTCCCAAGGCACCCTATCGGGATTCCCACATTGGTGTTTTGCCATTGTGGGTCTCGGTGAGGCGGGCCTGTTTTTTGAGGTGGCGAACGGCATCCATGACCTGAGGGTCGCCGTGGCGGCGGAACCTGCCCATCACCTTACTTGTTGCGCGGGGACGTTGGCAGTAGTCCCAGATTGCCTCGGCGAGGGGGTTATTGGCGTCGGGGAGATGTTCCAGAGGTGTGATGTATGTGCAACCCCGGTTTCCATCGACGTCCTCTCCAGGTGTGAATTCAAGGCTATCTCGGAAGCCGGAGAGGAAATGTCTCAGTCGGCTGCGTAGGGTTCCACCCTGGCCGGATGCTCCCCAGCCGTGAATTATCGTGAGTTCGACCCGGCCCTTGCCTGTAGAGAGGGCCTGGTTGTAGAAATCTACGAACAGTCTGCGGGCCTCGGGCCAAGTTTGGCCGTGAAGGTCCAGCTCCCAGGAGGTTGTGTTCCGTCTAGGGGTCATTTTGTCTCCAGACCTGCGGAGGCCTGAGGAGGAATAGGGTGGTGCGGAAGGTGGGACTCGAACCCACACGCCCGAAGGCACATGATCCTAAATCATGCTCGTCTACCGATTCCGACACTTCCGCCCGGTTCGAAATCTGCCAGAGCCCAGGGCCCTAGCAGCACATAAAGTCTCCCACCAAAGGCCGAGGGGCGCAAGCAGGAGGTGGACGGGTGTGAGAAGTTCTTAACGACGTGGCTAGTGTGAAGACGTGCTCCCCCTGCTCATACTTCGAGAGCCTCCCTCCTGAGGCGGATCCTCCACAGGTGGATGTTCCATCTACGACAGCACGAGCGGTCCCTCCTGCCCCGGGCCCCGGTTCGGGGTGAACATGGTAGGGTATAATCAAAGGTGAGATGGGTAGCAAAGTTGAAATGTTGACGGCGGTCGGGCCGGAGGTGAGGCTGATTGCCGATTATGCTCGCAAGGTCGAGGAGGCCGGTTGGGACGGCATATCCCTTTATGATTCTCAGAACCTCACCGCCGACAGCTATGTGGGGATGACCATCGCCGCGATGGCGACGGAGAGAATAGAGATCAGTCTGGATGTCACCAATCCTTTGACTCGACACCCGGCGGTTACTGCGGGCGCCATCGCGAGCGTACAACAGGTGTCGGGCGGGCGGGCGGTGCTGGGGATTGGACGGGGGGACTCGGCGCTGGCGTACGTGGGCCATGCGCCGGTGTATACCAGCTCCTTCGAGAGGTACCTCGAAGCACTGCAGGCCTACCTAAGGGGAGAAGGCGTGCCATTCGACGATCTGACCTTCGGGAAGGGAATGGCCCCACACGTCGACACGTTAAAGCTGGCGGAGGGCCCGTAGGACAGTCGCATGATATGGCTGAACCCGGAGGACAAAAAGGTCCCCGTAGCCGTAGCGGCCAGCGGGCCCAAGGTGATCGCAGCTGCGGCCCGCCAAGCCGACATGGTGATGTTGTCCCTGGGAGCCGAACCTGACAGGGTTAGCTGGGGGATGCAGCAGGCTCGTGATGCCCGAAGGGAGGCTGGACTGGACCCGAACGGCATCAGATATGGAGCTTACCTAGTTGTTGTTTGTCATCCCGACGTGGATGTGGGGAGGGGGTTATATCCCCACCTGGA
The DNA here is from genome assembly GCA_965220005.1 of Dehalococcoidia bacterium. GTDB lineage: Bacteria > Chloroflexota > Dehalococcoidia > Plut-88900 > Plut-88900 > Plut-88900. The sequence goes on along the minus strand of OZ244800.1, from coordinate 2,752,886 downwards.
TACTACTGCGCGCTTTATGGTAATGCATGGCAAGACTTATGGGCCCGTGACCGAGCAGGACCAAGAGGTGCTTACGGGTCTACACAAGGGCTTCAAGATGTTCGACATGAGCGAACTCAGCGTGAGCATAGCGCGGCCAGCTGAGTTCGTGGACCGTTTCGCGATAGTCGGGCCACCGGAAGAGTGCATCAGGCGAATCCGGGAGATTATCGACCTGGGTGTCGACAGAATCGTAGTTAATGGGCCGACGGTGGATGCAGTGGATAGTGAGACAAAGTTGGCTGCGGACCTGATGGTCAAGGAAGTGCTTCCGGCGTTTTCGGGATAAGGTAGACTAGGCGAAACCCGCTGCTGTATGACTGGGTAAGCGCGTTTCGGGAATGGTGGCCAGGGGGTGATGTGTAGGGCTTGGCAGGCACGAGACCTGCGCCTACGAGAGAATGGACAGGCTGGGATAGAATCGGGGTGTTATGAAAAGCAAAGTAGAAATCTTGACGGCCGTAAGCGGGAACACACGACAAGCGGCGGACTACGCCAAACGGGTGGAAGAAGCGGGCTGGCATGGCATCGGGATTTTCGATTCCCAGAACCTGGGGGCAGACACCTACGTTTGTATGGCTCTGGCCGCCGCGGCGACTGAGCGGGCAGAGCTGAGCACGGATGTTACCAATCCGCTGACCCGACATCCTGCAGTGACTGCGGGGGCGATAGCGAGTGTTCAGGAGGCATCAGAGGGTCGGGCGGTGCTCGGTATCGGGCGGGGGGACTCGGCGCTGGCGTTCGTAGGACATGCGCCCGTCTACTCCAGCTACTTCGAGAATTACCTGAAGGCGTTGCAAACCTACCTCAGTGGAGGAAGCGTGGCTTTTGATGAGCTGACGCACTGGCGAGGGATGGCGCCGCATGTGGATACGCTGAAGCTGGCGGATGCGCCAGATGACAGCAGCCTGAGGTGGCTTGACCCTAACGATAAGAAGGTGCCCGTTGCGGTTGCAGCATCCGGGCCGAGGGTGATCGGAGCGGCGGCGAGACATGCCGACATAGTTACGTTTGCCCTGGGGGCAGACCTTGGAAGGCTAAAGTGGGGGCTGGAACAGGCCCGAGCGGCGAGGCGGGAGGCGGGGCTGGACCCGGACGGAATCCGATACGGAGCTTATCTGAATATTGTCTGTCATCCCGAAGTGGAAGTGGCGAGGGAGTTGATAACGTTTTTTGATACGTTTGCCCGCTTTTCGGTGATGCACGGGAAGACGTACGGGCCGGTTACCCAGATGGAGCAGGAAGTCCTGACGGGCGTGCATAAGGGGTTTAACATGCGGGACCACACCGGTGCGGCTGCACCGCCGCCGGAGTTCGTGGACCGGTTCGCGATAGTCGGGCCTCCGGAGACGTGCATCAGGCGGATTCAAGAGGTTGTAGATCTGGGTATAGACAGGATAGTGGTACTGGGCCCGACCGTGGACGAAACCGCGGGCGAGAAGAAGTTGTGTGCAGACCTGATGGTGAAGGAAGTGCTCCCGGCCTTTTCGAAATAGGCAGTCGGGACAGACTTTCGACTGTTTTCCGCGCCGGAGGAAGCACCGGGCAAAGGCCGGCCACCAATCGCGGTTCAAGTAGTTCACCGCATCCCCGTTCAACCTCGGTTTCAATCCACGAGACGACTTCAAGGAAAGGGCCGCAATGATACTGCGCCAAAATATCGGGTGAACAAATCGGTCCGGAAGAGGAGCGACATGAATAGCAAAGTGGAAATGTTGTCACCCGTTGATCCAAGCGTACGGGGGGTTGCGGGGTATGCAAGAAGGGTAGAGGAGGCGGGCTGGGACGGTGTCTCTATCTATGATTCCCAGAACATTACCGCCGACACCTACGTGGCAATGACCGTGGCGGCGATAGCGACAGAGCGGATCGAAGTCTGCTCGGATGTGACCAATCCCTTGACCCGGCACCCGGCGGTCACTGCCGGCGCAGTTGCCAGCTTGCAGCAGCTGTCGGGTGGACGGGTAGTGCTGGGAATCGGGAGGGGGGACTCTGCGCTGGCGCACGTCGGTCACGCACCGGTCTACATCAGCTTTTTCGAAAACTACCTCAAAGCGCTACAAGCCTACCTGAGCGGGGGAAGCGTAGCATTCGACGATCTGACCTTCGGGCGTGGGATGGCGCCCCACGTTGACACTCTGAAGTTGGCAGAAGCGCCGGACGATAGCCGTCTTACGTGGCTAAATCCCGGGGACAAGAAGGTGCCGGTGGCGGTTGCGGCCTCGGGGCCAAGGGTGATCGGGGCGGCGGCAAGGCAGGCAGATATTGTGATGTTTGCACTGGGGGCGGATATCAACAGGTTGCAGTGGGGGTTGGAAGAAGCCCGGAAGGCGAGAAGTGACGCGGGCCTTGACCCTGATGGAATTAGATATGGGGCCTACGTTAACGTGGTATGTCACCCGGAAGTGCAAGTGGCGCGAGAAATAGTCTACTTCCTGGACGGGTTTATGCGGTTCTCAATCATGCACGGGAAGATGTCTGGGCCAATGAGGATGGATGACCAGGACGTGCTCTCGAAGATACAAAGGTCATATAACGTAAGTGAACACAGCATGATAGGTTCTCTTCCGGCGGAGTTCGTGGACCGATTTGCTATAGTCGGGGCTCCGGATGTGTGCATAGGGCGGTTACAGCAAGTCGTCGACCTGGGGATAGACAGGATTGCCGTGCTCGGGCCAACCGTGGATGAGGTAGAGGGGGAGAAGAAGGTGGCGGCAGACTTGATGGTCAAGGAAGTGCTGCCAGCGTTTTCGGGCTAGGGGAGACCGGGCGGAGCACCCGCTGTATGACAGGTCCAGTCCGCTACTGCATCAAACACACCTCCCGATATATGTACTCTTCGCCGGTGAGCAAGTCGGCGTTGACCCTGTGCTTTAGGCCTCGGGAAGAAGATGGTCAATCGCTGCTGAGCTTCGAGATAAAGACCACTCCTGCCATCTCTCTAACCTCCGAGAGCGACTATTTCGGAAATACCAAGCACTTCCTGATCATTCACCAGCCTCATGAGTTGTTGGAGATCACGGCGTTATCCACGGTGGAGCAAAGCCCTAAAGCGCCCGTGCCGGAATCCCTAGCGCCTGAAACGTGGGCCGAGATTGAAACGTGGAGAGACTCTGTGGAGTATTGGGGCTTCATGCATCCAAGCCGGTTTGCCCGGCCTTCAACCGCGCTCGATGATTTCGTGTCGGGGCACGGGGTGGGCAAGCCTGAGGGGGACCCACTCAGTGCATTGGTACGTCTTTCCAGGGCATTGTATGAGGCTTTTCAGTACGTGCCGGGCAGCACTTCGGCGGTATCTTCAATTGAGCACATCCTGGAGGCTGGGAAGGGTGTCTGCCAGGACTATGCGCACGTGATGATATCGATTGCGCGCTCATGGGGTGTGCCGTCCCGCTACGTATCAGGCTATTTGTACGTGGAGGACGATGTGGGCCAGCCGATTCCGGCTGCGGCAGGACATGCCTGGGTGGAATGCCGGCTCCCGGGGCTGGGGTGGGTGGGATTCGACCCGACGAACAACTGGATCGTCGGCCAACAACACGTGCGGGTTGCGGTGGGCAGGGACTATCACGACGTGGCCCCGACTCGGGGGATATTCCACGGAGGTGGGGATACAAGGCTGGAGGTTGAGGTGCGGATGGAGTCGGTACCCGGCTCCGGTTAAGGGGAGTTACCCCTGCCCCACACGCTCATACTTCGATCCTCCTCAGGCGGACTTTCAGCGGGGTCCCGCCTCGGCGGATCTTCGACAGCACGAGCGGCCCCACCCCAGGGTGCACACGTTATACAGAGAGGAAGGGTCATCTGGCGCCGTAGATTAAGTTGGGGAGCCAGAGGGCTATCTGTGGGAAGGCGAGCACAAGTCCTGCAGTGACGGCCATGCAGCCCTGGTCAAACACGTTTAGGCATGAGCGGGTATGATCCGATTTTCTCTCTCCCGTAGGATTTGCTTTGCGGTTTCCCGCGCGCCGTCCAGGTTTTCGACATAGCGTTCCGAGGGGACGCGCTTCAGGACGTTAAGGGCGCGAAGGCTAGTGGCGGGGGCCCCCTTGAGTCCCATCACGATACAGTCGGTATCCTGATCGTAGGCGACGTCGATCATATACTCGACGACAAGGGATGCGCTGTCGTCAATATATTCGGTAGCGGAGAAGTCGAAGATAACTACTTCGTGGTCTCGGATGTCGGCGCTAATTGTGCTGACAAGCTTGTTAGACGAGGCGACGGAGAAGGTGCCCCTGAGGGCGACGAGGCCGACACGTGCAGAAAAAGTATCTACCTCTTCATCGTCCTCGCTATCGGGATCCGTACCGAGGAAACTGATGTCAAGCAGTGGAGTGGATATCACCCTATCCAGCTCCAGGCGTTCGAACTGTCGGGCGCCGGCCATACCGGCAGCAATCAGACCTATGGCCACTGCGGTGACCAGGTCAAGGAAAACGGTGAGCGCGAGGGTGATCACCATCACCAGCAGGTGCTCCTTCTGGACTTTGAGGATTCTGGTAAGGAAACGCCAATCGATGATGTCCCAGCCGACCTTCATGAGGATACCGGCCAGGACTGCATGGGGGATTGATTCGACGTATCTCCCGAGACCGAGAACCAAGGCAAGGAGGATGGCCGCCCGCAATACTCCGGAGAGCCGAGACCTGCCGCCCGCTCGGATGTTGACCACCGTACCCAGGGTAGCGCCCGCACCGGGCAGGCCGCCTATCAGGCCCGCAATAGCGTTTCCTATGCCTTGTCCCACAAGCTCACGGTTGGGGCTGTGCTGGGTTCGAGTAATGGAGTCGGCTATGAGGGAGGTAAGCAGACTGTCTATGGAGCCGAGAAGGGCAAGGATAAGGGCAGGCTGAATGGCGCTGGCCAGCAGACCAGCGTCGAATACCGGGATCTGAAATTCGGGGAGTCCGGAGGGCACTTCGCCGATCACTGGAGTATCGGTCAGCCATAGGACGCCGATGATTGTGCCGACAATGAGGGCGGCGAGGGTAGGCGGGAGGTACTTTCTCAGTTGTCGGGGCCATAATACTCCTACGGCAAGGGTAACGATGGCGATGACGAAAGAATTAGAGTTGAAGGCTTGGATAGCGTCGGGTATGGCTCGGATAGCGCTTCTAGGACCGCCTGTTAATGTGTCTGCGCCGAGGAATGGGAGGACCTGCAGGAGCATGATGATGATGCCAATGCCGGACATGAACCCGGAAATAACCGAATAGGGCGTGTAGGCTACAAAACGCCCTATTCGCAGAACGCCCAGGAGGATCTGAATAATCCCCGCCAATACGACTACGGTGAAAGCCTCGGCGAGGGTATTGGAGTGGGTAGTGACTATGACGGCCATGGCCACGGCCATAGGGCCAGTAGGGCCGGAAATCTGGGATTTAGTGCCACCAAAGACTGCGGCGAAAAAACCTACGGCGATAGCACCGTAGAGGCCAGCAATGGCGCCAAGGCCCGATGCGACGCCAAAGGCAAGTGCCACGGGCAAACCGACTACGGACGCGGTTACCCCTCCGAAGAGGTCTCCGCGCAGGGTCTTAAGGTCGTAGTCTATCTTGTAGCGTACTGGTTTTATGGGCTTCGCATCCCTCTGGCTAGTACGCAGGGTTTGCCCATTGCCGCATGGGTCTCCGCCACCCTGAATCGGCTATTGGCAGGTCTATAGCAGGATAACCGGCAGGCTCGGCTATATCAATAGGTTGTACTCGTCCAGTAGATTAGTGACACACCGGGGTTTTTATTCAGTCCTCCTGAGGCGGATCCTCCAGAGGCAGATGTTCCCCGCCTACGACGGACTTGCAGCATCTTCGATTGTGGGGTTTCGGTTTCCGTTTGGTTTGTTTTGGAGGGGGCAGGCGATGGAAGGTCCGGGACTCGATTCAGGGGGCGGGAGGCCCGCCTGCTCATCCCACTTGTGTTTGTGAAGGCGGTCCGGGGGGGAGAAAATCTCCCAGTGTGGGGGTTCCCCGTCCACCAGAAGGGCTCGATGGCCCTTGGCGCCCCGTGTTGCGGGGCTCATCCGATTCGCCGGCAAGTTCAATGCCGGCCACGTAGTGCGCCCTGCAAGAGGGCGCTGCATCTTTCGGCTGTTATGGCCCATCTCTACGGCCCTTCCATTAGGGGGACCTGTGCCGGATACAGAGGGGCTACATCGGCTGCGACGGCCCTCCCTCAGGAGGGCCTGTGCCGGGTTGAGTCCAGGACATCTTCCATCGCCTGGGTGTCAGGGAAGGGGCACGGGACCCGATGGGGTAGAGGAGATGGCGCTCCTCCGTAGGCGGACGTTCCGCTTTCGCTTGTGCCGCGAGCCTGCGCGAAGGCCGTTGGGATGGGCTGGGGCGTTGAGTCCTCGGGTGGGTCGGTGGGCTTCCCTAGTTTTTGGTACCTCCTTAAGGTGGGTGTCGGGTCTAGACTGGCCCAATAATAGAACACATGTCTTATAAAGTCAAGAGGGATATGTCACTCCTCTATGTGAACGGGATCATAGGGACCTGTGTAGATTCCGTAGTTGTTCTGCATAGAAACTCAGGCAGACTCCTTATCCTCACAATGATATAATCGGCCGAGGAAAACCAGGGTGTTCGGAGTCGGCCTCTGAAAGGGATGGTGAAGGGTCATGATAGATAGTGGAGATACTGCCTGGGTCCTGACCTCCTCTGCCCTAGTATTCTTCATGGTTCCCGGACTGGCATTCTTCTATGCGGGACTAGTCCGCAGCAAGAACGCTCTATCAACACTCATGCAGTCCTTCATAGCCTTGGCTATTGTAGGACTGACATGGGTTTTGTGGGGTTACAGTCTGGCGTTTGGCCCGAGCGTAGGAGGGTTCATTGGGAACTTGGAATGGGCGGGACTTATGGGCGTCTCGGCGACGGAGCCCGGGCCCTATGCGGACACGATACCGCATCAAACATTCATGGTGTTTCAGGCCAAGTTCGCCATCATCACACCGGCCCTGATAGCGGGGGCCTTCGCCGAGCGCATAAAGTTCAGCAGCTTCGTTATCTTCATCATTGCATGGTCTACGATAGTCTATTCACCGCTGGCCCACTGGATGTGGGGCATAGGTGGTTGGTTGGGCGGCGCAGGGGCGCTTGATTTTGCGGGTGGCTCAGTGGTGCACATCAGCTCGGGGGCGGCGGCCCTTGCGGCGGCGATCATATTTGGGCGGCGCCTCGGGTTGGGCAAGCTGGATATGACCCCGCACAACGTGCCTTTTGTGGTGCTGGGAGCTTCGCTGCTCTGGTTCGGATGGTTCGGATTCAACGCCGGCAGCGACCTTGGGGCGGCAGGGAGAGCCACGTCTGCGTTTGTAGTCACTCATATCTCCGCTGCAACGGCAGCAGTGGTATGGGTCATTCTAGACTGGGCACGTACCCGCAGGCCGAGCGTAGTGGGAGCGGCGACGGGCGCGGTGGCTGGGTTGGCGACTATCACTCCGGCCGCAGGGTTCGTGGGTCCGATGCCTGCGGTGCTCATCGGGTTGGGGGCCGGAGTGCTGTGCTACACCGCCGTCTGGTTCAAGACCCGGGTCAAGCTGGACGACTCTCTGGACGTTTGGGCCATCCACGGGGTGGGGGGGATGTGGGGCATGTTGGCAGCGGGTCTGTTCATAGGAATAGGCTTCATGTCCATAGGAGAGCTGACCGACCTCTCCAGAGGAGCGCAGGTCATCAGGCAGCTTCTGGCCATAGGCGTCTCCTTTAGTTGGGCGTTCGTAGTCACTATCGTGATCCTCTATGCTCTGAAGTACACCATAGGAATTCGGGTGGACGAGAAGCAAGAGGAAGAAGGCCTGGACATCTCCCAGCATGGAGAAGAGGCCTACGAAGGCCAGAGGTAAGCCGGTCAGGCTCGCGCCAACCGTCTAGTCCACACGGGTGTCAATGCCTGAGTGAATAGAAGCGGGGTCAGTATATCTTTGCCTCGGGGTGGTGCGCGGGTGGCAGGAGCGGCTTAGAGGTCGGTGCGGTAGATGTAGCGGGTGTCGAATAGGCCGTAGAGTGTGGGGGTGACGTTGCCGAATACGTTGCGGATGGCGGAGAGGCGCTCGGAGAGGGTGGTGTAGATGACAGGCACGTTCTCGGCGGCGATCTCCTGGGTGCGGTGGTAGCGTTTGATCCGTTCATCCCGGTCCAACTCCCGGCTAGCCATGATGTAGAGCTCGTCGATTTCGGCTTCCCATTCTGTGGCTGGGGAGGGCTGGTTGGGGTACCAGAGGTGGAGGTTTTCGCCAGTGTGCCAGAAACTGATGCCGGAGTGAGGGTCGCTGCCGCCGGTGAAACCGATGAGGATGGCTTCCCATTCGTAGGTCTGGGTTAGCTGGGATACGAGGTCACCAAACTCGATCAGCCGGTAGTCCACGCCGAGGCCGATCTCTTCCATGCCCTGGCGCAGGATCTCGCCGACCCTCTCGCGTACGCTGTTGCCGGAGTTGGTGACGAAAGAGAACTCTATCTCGTTGCCTTGGGCGTCTTCTCGGGTGCCGTTACCATTTGTATCCACCCAGCCAAGACCATCCAGAATGGCGTTGGCTTTGTCGATGTCGTAGTCGTAGCGGCGGACGTTGGGGTTATGGAAATCACCCGCGGCAGGACTTATGGAAGACCATTGGGGATAGCCAGCACCGTGCTGGACGTCGTCGATGATGGCGTCTTTGTCGATACTGTGGGCCACGGCCTGCCGGAATTCTTTGTTGCTGAACCACTCCAGCTTGTGAGATGCCAGATAGGGTTCGTAGGTGTCAGGGTTGCTGCCGGGGTTCATGTTGAAGGTCAGGAAGGTAGTGCCGAAGGCAGGGCCACGCTTGTATATGGTGAAATTTCCGTCTTCTTGCATCGGCTCAAGGTTAGCCAGTTCCTCGCCAAGAACACCGTGGGTATCCGACTCTCCGACCAGGAACTTCTCAAGCTCGACATCAAAGTCGGGGACTATGACCTGGATGATGCGATCCAGGTAGGGCAGGGCGTTGCCATCTGCGTCCTTCAGCCAGTAGTTGGGGTTGCGGCTCAGGATAACCTGTTCGCCGGGGACATAGCTCTCGATGGTGAATGGGCCGGTGCCTACGATCTCTACAGGGTCGGTGGTGATGTCCCAGATGTCTGCGAAGGTGTCGTCTTCGACGTGACTATCAAGGATGTGCTTGGGGTAAATGGACGTCCCCATGGAACGGAGGAAGGTAGCAAAGGGTGCGGGAAGGACGCATTGGACGGTGTAGTCGTCGAGAGCCGTTACGGTCATCGGCTTTTCTTCCCAAGTTCCGGTCTCTTCGTCGAAGAAGCGGAAGTGGAATGATGGACGGCTGCTGGCCTGGATGTCCGGGTTGTAGATGATCCGGTTGAAGGTGAAATCGACATCGTTGGCGGTGAAGGGCGCGCCGTCGTGCCACTGGACGTCTTTGCGGAGGTGGAAGGTCCAAGTGAGGCCGTCCTCGGAGTGCTCCCAGGACTCGGCCAATGCGGGTTCCACCTCGTCAGTGAGCCAGGAAGTCTCGGTGAGGCCCTCGAATAGGTAGCCGAGAACGCGGGATGAGGAGGCGTCGGTGGAGATGGCGAGATTGAAGGTGAGGGGCTCGGAGACGGTGGCGAAGGTCAGATTGCCGCCATGCTTTCCGGTAGTGTATTCAAACTCGTCTGCATTCATTTTGAGCTGATCGACAACGGAGGGCTGGGGTGTCGGGGTGGGGGGCGGGACGGTGGGAGTGGGTGCAAGGGCGGTGGGGGAGGGGTGCTCGGTTGGTGTTGGATGGATGTCGTCCCAGCAGGCGGCAAGTACGAGAGGAGACACTACGAGGAGAAGAATTGGAAGGATACGAGGGAGGCTAAGCCTGGGTGTCACGTGTGAATATCTCCTTTGTGGAGCGGGGCAATTAGTCTACGACGTCTTGTGGGCAGGCCTGGGATGACCCCTGAGCAGCAGTAAGCCTACAATTACAAGCCAGAAGAGGAAGGCGATACCAGTGATTCGGTGGACCGTGGTGGCAGCGTCCCACCAGATGAATTGCATGAAAATTCCTATGAGACCCGAGGCGAGGGCAAGGTACTTGAAGGGCGTTCCTAAATTCCACTGACGTCGCGCCTCGGGTAGGAGGGCCAGACCAGCAAGGGTGAAGCCTATCTTGCCGGTTAGCCATCGGACGTAGGCTGTGGTCTCGGGCAGGGTGTCGGGAGGGGCGGGCGCGGCGTTGGCCAAGGCGATGGCACTTCCACCGGAAACGGCAGTGAAGAGGCCCGATAGGGCAAAGATAAGCGAGACTATGCGTACAGAGGGTTGGTTCTCGCCTGTGCCGGTCTTTGACAGGAACCAAGCGGCGACAATCAGCGTGACCCCGGACACAAACCGCGCTCCGCCTCCAGAAGCATAAAGAGCTTTGTTTTCCGAGATGGCGACGAGGGACTCGGCGAGGGTGGGTTGGTCGGCGTTGGCGGAGACCCTCGTGACCACGGCAACCAGGGTGGCAACGGCGGTAATGAGAAGGAAGAGGCCGGCGCCAAGGCCGGATGATCCCTTAGCAGGAGCGGTCAAGGTGTTTTCTTGCGAACTCTGCATGATCTCGGGAGTCTATTTTACCAGCATAGCTGGGATGTTTTGGCTGTAGTCTTGGCCTGCATAAGGTTATTCGTTGGTTAAGAAGGCTCGACAAGCTGGAAGTGGGTGTTCCACGAGCTTTCGAGGAAGAGTTTGAGCCGCGATTCCAGGTAGGCTTCGTGATTCTCCTGCGCGACGATGAAATAGGCCTTGGCGGAGCCTCTTTGCATAGAAGGATTGTAGAGGGGTCTAAGGGACCGGGGCCAAAATGGACTTGGCGGCGGCTTCTGCGTCTCGGATGGCTTGGGACAGGTCGGCCAACTTCTGCTCGCGGCGAGGATGCAGATATAGGAACACAACCTCCTTCACAGGCTTTTCGGTGATCTCCTGGAGGGCGTGGGCGTAGGCTCCACCCTGCAATCGATAGCGAAGAACGGCCTCGGGGGTTTCCGAAGCGGATACAGCATCGGTCTTGTAGTCGACTATGACCAATCCATCATCCTCTTCAAACAAGAGATCGATGAAGCCATAGAGGATTCCGTCGCCAGTTGGTGCTGCGACAGGGACCTCTCTCCAAACCCGACCGGAGGCCACGGCGCGGTGCACTATGTTACTCTCCACGGCCACTATCTGGAATTGGTGACTGGCAATTCGTTCAATAAAGGCATGGACTTAATTTAGGTTGGTGGTAATGTCGCAACGTGCGGTGATTCTTAGTAGAATCCACTAGGCTCTGTCCCACAAACAAGATTGGGAGGCAATTCCAACGGCGACAGGAGCGGTACGGAACCCTCGATACGAGGTCCACGAAAACCCGCCTTTAAAATCCACTTTGGGACTCGGGTTGCAGTTCAGCATGATCGCCTCGGCGACATTGCTGGTAACGCCGGTGGTAGTGGCGAAGGAGTCGGGTGGGGACGAATCTTATCTAATCTGGATGGTGTTCGCCTCGCTGCTGGTAGTGGGTGTGTCGACACTGCTGCAGGTTAGGCGGCTAGGCCCTGCGGGCGCCGGCGCGGTGCTTCCAATGTTCACTGCTGCCTTCGCAATACCTTTCTGCATCACCGCGCTAGTCGACGGGGGCCCGGCTACCCTAACTACGCTGATCATTGCATCTGCGCTGTTCCAGCTGGTCATTTCCAAGTGGCTGTTCGTGCTGCGGCGAGTTGTAACGCCGATAGTGAGCGGCACAGTGATAATGATACTTTCCATAACATTGGCGTCGGTGGTGTTTGCTTTGCTCGACGATGCGGCGCAGGAGGAGCCGGCAGCTGCGCCTTTGACGGCCCTTGTCACCCTCGTTGTAGTTGTTGCACTGACATTGAGGGGCACACCGGTGATGCGGTTGTGGGCGCCGGTAATAGGCATCGCCGTGGGGTGTGTGGCGGCGGCGGCGTTGGGTATTTACGACATTGACAGGGTTACGGAGGCGGCTTGGGTCGGTGTACCGAGCGAATGGCCGGGTCTGGGGCTCGACTTTAGCGTCGACTTCTGGGTGCTAGTCCCGTCCTTCCTGTTCCTGGGGGTGATTATCTCCATACAGGTAAACGGTGAGGCGATTTCGATGCAGCAGGTCTCCAGCCGGGAGCCACGTGCTATCGACTTCAGGAGAGTGCAAGGTGCGCTGGCGGGCACCGGCATAGGAAACCTGTTGTCGGGGGTCGCGGGTGGGGTCCCGTTAGTCATAAACCCGGGTGCGGTAGCTTTCACGCAAGTTACAGGGGTTGCGTCGCGCAGAATTGGGTATGTCATCGGGGTCGTGTTCATATTAGTGGCGTTCGTGCCGAAGGTTTCGGGGCTACTGAGCACTATACCGGGCCCGGTGATGGCAGGGTACTTGATACTGGTGGTAGGGACGCTTTTCGTTGACGGGGCGCGCACGGTTATCCAGAATGAGCCGAACAGATCCCGTCTGATGGTGGCGGGGATATCCTTTTGGATAGGGGCTTCATTCCAGTTCGCTCTGTTCAATCTGCCGGACCTGGGGCCGGTGATCGGGGCGCTGCTCAAGAGTGCAGTTACCACGGGTGGGGTGTCTGCAGTGCTGATGATTATCTTCCTTGAGTTGACGAGCCATAGACGGATGAGGTTCCAGTCCAAGTTGCATATAGATTCCCTGGCGGAGCTAACGCAATTCATACACCGGTTTGCGGACAGCCGACGTTGGAATGACACAATGAAAGACCGGTTATCGGCGGTGGCTGAGGAGACGCTTCTGACACTAGCACCAATTGATTTTGAGGCGGAACTTGAAGACCTGGCAGATGAAGCAGAGGGGGATGGCCGTCAGTTGGTGGTGCTTGCGTCGAGCGACGGGCCGGTGGCGGACCTGGAATTCATTGGTGGTGGGAACGAGGATAACCTGGAGGACAGAATCCGGCAGATGCAGGACCATGAAGAGGAGACACCGATAGACACGGAGATTTCTCTGCGGCTACTGCGGCGTTACGCGTCTTCGGTGCGACACCAGCAGTTCCGCGACACGGACATAATTACGGTGCGGGTCGGGCCACCGGGGACGCGATGAGAGAGAGGCAAAATTCTGCTGTTGGAATTGCGCCCGTCATCTGGGATGACTGCGAATATGCCACCCAAGGGCTTTTCTGGGCTAGCGGCCTTCTTTGATGAAGTCGGCGACGCGCTCGGCCATGGCCATGATGTTTGCGCTGAGGTTGGCTCGGAGCGAGTGAGGCATTACGGAGGCGTCCAGTACTCGGACTCCCTCAACGCCGTGGACTTTGGCGTACTGGTCGACCACGGCCAGGGGATCGGAGGAGGGGCCCATCTTGCAGGTGCCGGCGGGGTGATGGCCGGTCCTGACATTCTTCCTGAGCCAGAGATCAAGGGCCTCGTCGGAGTCCAGGATTTCGTCCGAGGGGCCCAGCCGTTTCCCGATAAGATCATCGAAGGCGGAGTTCTTGAAGAGGTCAACGCAGATCCTTACGCCATCCCGGTACCTTGAGCGATCCAGAGGTTCCTCAAAGTAGTTGTAGTCCAGCTCGGGCGCCTTACGGGGGTCGGTGGAAACGACGGTCATTTGCCCGGAGGAAAGGCTCATATAGATCAGGAGCTGGCAGCCGACAAGGGCCTCCGCAGATTCATCCAAGGGCAATCCCGGCATTTCCGACATGCGGTTGTTCATACAGACTACCATGTCGTTTTTCCAAGGAGAGCCTTTGGCGGTATAGCGCAGGGTGATTGCTCCCTCGGCGCACTTTTCTTCAGCAACGCGCATTGGGGCGAGGGATTCCCAGGTGAGGTCCAAGTCCATGTGGTCTCGGAGGTTTGCTCCGACGCCGGGCAGGTCCTGGACCACGGGAATGCCGAGTTTGACCAGCTGGTCTGCAGGGCCCACACCTGAGAGGGTCAGTATGTGAGGCGAACCTATCACCCCCGCGGAGAGAATTATCTCGTCGCCGTAGACGGTGAACATCTCGCCGCCGCTGGTGACGAGCAGGCCCTCGGCCTTGTTGCCATCGAAGATTATGCCGTGGACTACGCAGTTGGGCCGTATTGTCAGGTTAACGCGGTGTCGGGCGGGATTGAGATATCCGATGGCCGTGCTCCAACGTACACGGTCGACTACGTTGAAGGTGAGGGGGCCGACGCCGGTGGAGTCGGGGCGGTTGTGGTCGGGGCAGTCTGGGAAGCCGTAGTCCAGACAGGCGTCATAGAAGGCCTTTTGGAAAGGGCCCCACTCATCGGGGGTGAAACGGCGGCAGCGAATCGGGCCTGTCTTGCCGTGGTAGTCGGTGTCGAAGTCCTGGTCGGACTCGGTCTTCTTGAAATAGGGTAGGACCTTTTCGAAGGCCCACTCATCGTTGCCGGCCTCGGCCCAGAGGTCAAAGTCCTCCCTTTCGCCGCGGAGGAAGTTTGCGCCATTAATGGCGCTGGTGCCGCCGGTTACTCTGCCGCGCGGGACCATGGTTGGAATGGCCTCGTCGGTTGTGCGGGCCTCGAAGTTCCAGAGGTGATGGCTTTCGAAGACGGTAGGTCGAGGGCCATAGAGGTATTTGAGCTCGGGAGGAAGGCGGTCCAGGTCGGAGAAGTCTTCGCCAGCCTCGATCAGGAGGACGGACCGGTTAGGGTCCTCGGACAGACGGCTGGCAAGCACGGCTCCACCAGAACCCGCGCCGACTACAATGTGGTCATACTTCATTGGCAAGCCTCTGCGAGTCAGGTCACGGGAGGGGTTAACCCCTCCCGTGACCTATGGTTACAAGTTTGGAATGCGATCCGTTTCGGCGGACAGACCGAAAGCATGTAGTCTAGGGAATCCAGGCTCTCCAGACGTCCTCGTTAGCGTCCACCCAGGCTTGGGCAGCCTCAAGAGGAGTTATCTCGTCTTCGGTGACGCTGAGTACCATCTCGTTCTGCTGTGCGTTGGTCATCTGGAAGTTGGAGAGGAACTCGTAGACATCGGGGAATTCGTCCTGGAGGCCGGGCCAGACGAGCTTAGCTACATCGTCGGAGGGCCAGCCGCACTTGAAATCGTCGGCGTTGCCTGCCGGGTAGCAGTCGTCGGTGAGAGGTGGTAACTGAATCGAGACGAGGTTGTATTTTGCGTGGGCCCAGTGGGGTTCCCAGAGGTAAGTGAGGACGGGGTCACCACGGTTGAAGGCACCATCGAGTTCTGAGAGAGCTGCGGCCTCGGAGCCGGCGAAAACGACCTCGTAGTCGGCGCCCATGGCATCCAGTCTTTCCTGACTTCTGTCGTCCCATGCGGGTGTGAAGCCGAGGAGTCTGCCGCGCTCGCCGGTGTCGGTGGTAGCGAAGACGCTCTTAAACTGGTCGAGCTCATCCCAGTTGTCCAGGCCGGGTGCAGGGGCGTCGGCGCCCTCTACTACGTAGGAGGGGGTGTACCAGCCGGTCCCGCCGATGATGCCGGTGGAGCCCAGACGCTCCACGGACTCCTTGCCCCCTGGGTTAACGTATTCGTCGAGCAGGGCAAAGCTGTAGGAGGGCCAGTTACAGCAGACGAAGTGGAAGTCGCCAGATTCCAGGCCAATGAAGAGGGGCGCCGAGTCGGCGGCAGCGAACTTAGTCTCGACGGTATAGCCCATCTCCTGTTCGAGGAGTATTTGGACTACTCGGGTGGTGACCAGCTGTCCGTCCCAGTCCTGGTCTACGATAACCACAGTACCTTTGGGCTCATCGGAGCCGCCACAAGCCAATGCCACGGAGAGGACGACGATCAGCGCCAAGGCCACCGCGAGGGCAACCCATTTAGATTTTGCTTTTTTCATTTTCGGTTCTCCCTTCCGGGTTGGGAGGATAAAGTAAGGACCTTGCTTCGATTTAGACACTATTCTCGCATAGGCATCTCTCCTGAGAGAGGCCACGGGGCCTCGTGACTGTTTGTTGTTATCTTACATCAGCGAAGGCTCGCATAGTTCCCTGTTTGCCCTGAGTCATCCGGTCCAAAACCATTGCCATGAATACGATAGCCAAGCCAGCTACAAGGCCCTGACCAGTCCTTAGATAGATTGAGTTGATATAGACCTGCTCACCCAAGCCTCCTCCGCCCACAAGGCCGGCGATAATAACCATAGCCAGTACCATGATAATGGTCTGGTTGACGCCTAGCATTATAGTGGGAAAGGCTAGGGGCATCTTTACCTGGAGCATAGTCTGGAGACCCGTGGAGCCGTGTGATTGGGCGGTCTCGATTACTTGGGAAGGCACCTGTTTGACTCCCAGGATGGTCATCCGGATAACGGGAGGCAGAGCATATACAAACGTGGCTATGATGCCTACAAGGGGTCCGATACCCCAGAGCATTATGACGGGAATAAGGTAGACGAAAATGGGCATGGTCTGCATAGTGTCCAGGATGGGGCGCAGCATGGACTCGAAAGTCCTGTTCTGAGAGGCCAGTATGCCCAGAACAATGCCTACGACCACTGTAAACACTCCTGCGGTCAGCACCTGGCTCAGGGTATCCATGGTCACATCCCAAACCCCTCCGATGCCGACGAAGGCCAGACCGATCACGGCTATAAGGGCCGCGCCTCTTCCCGAGGTGATATAAGCCAGGCCGACAGCAAGGACCATCATGGCGGGCCAAGGGAGCCACAAAAGCAGCGTTTGGATGGGCGCTAATCCGAATTCTCGGAACAGGCTGTCCCGTATCCAACTGGTGATGAAGTGCAGGTTGACAGACATCCAGTCCACTACATCATCGATAGGGCCAGCCATCGAGAAAGTGATCTCGTCAGGGAACTCCTTGAGGAATGGAAGCACCAAGCCTACGATCAGGAGCAGCGATATGACTCCGGCACCCAATGCCTGAGAGGGATAGCGGGCCACGAAAGCCCGAAGTCTTTCGGAAAGCGCTCCTTCGGACAAGGAGGCATCCGTTGGAGCAGTGTTAGAGGAAGTTGGGTCCGTTTGAGAGAGGGCGTAGCTTAGACGATCGAAAATGATGGCGAGCAGGACTATGGCTATGCCGCTCTCAAGTCCATCACCCGGCTTGATCTCTCTCAGTGAGAACCAGACATCCCTGCCGAGCCCCGGCACACCGACGAGGGCGGTTATGATGACCATAGCAATGGCCATCATTATGGTTTGGTTAATGCCCAACATTATGGAGCTTTTGGCGAGGGGCAATTGCACCTGGAAGAGGGTCTGCAAGGATGTGGACCCGTGGGAGTAGGCAGTCTCTATGGTGGCGCGCGGCACTTGCCTGATGCCGAGATTAGTGAGGCGGATGACGGGTGGAATCGCATAGACGACGGTGAGGAACACTCCCTGAGTACCACTCACCCCGAAGAAGATCAAGGCGGGAATTAGATAGACGAAGGCGGGCAGGACCTGCATAGTGTCCAGGATGGGTCGTACGATTGACTCGAACCGGTTGCTGGATGCGGCCAGGATGCCGACTGCGACTCCAAAGGCGACGGCGATCAATACCGAAACCGCCACCACGCTCAGGGTGAGCATCGCGGAGTCCCAGTAGCCGTTCAGGCCTATATACAGGGTCGCTGCTCCGCAGAACAGGCCCAGCCATTTGCCACCCAACCTGAAACCGACCAAGGCGGTAGTGGCGACTACCACGGGCCAAGGGAGCCAGAGCAGGAAGGAGTCAATCCAGGACAGGACTGCATCTATGACGTCGGAGATGGGGTTGAAGAACCATGAGAAGGTGTCTCCGACCCAGTCGAAGAAGTTGTCTATGGGTTCCTGGATGGCCAATTCCCAATTTTTGGGCCAATCACCGAATTCGGTGCCTGCGTTGGTTTGGGCGAGGGAGTAGGCCAAAAGGTAGGCGGAGACGGCTGCGGCAGCCCATAAATAGGTCCGGTACCGACCGCCGCCGCGGCGTATCTGAGTGGGAAGGGCGCCTACGCGTATCACGTGGCCACCCCATCGTCGCTAATCAGGGCAGACATGGCGGCCTGGCGGCTGATAGTTCCGAGGCACCGGGTATCTTCGAGGACGGCGATGGGATCATCGTTGGAGATCACCATGGGGATGAGCTGCTCAAGACGGGTCCCGGGTTGGGCGGTGGGACATGAGCCGCGCATTACGGAGGCGACGCTGGCGTTGCCGGTGGAGCCACCGGGGATGTCCGACAACTGCACCGTTC
This sequence comes from Dehalococcoidia bacterium, assembly GCA_965220005.1. Lineage (GTDB taxonomy): Bacteria > Chloroflexota > Dehalococcoidia > Plut-88900 > Plut-88900 > Plut-88900. The sequence goes on along the minus strand of OZ244800.1, from coordinate 2,734,729 downwards.
CTCGGAAGTTATTCTGATTGTCGATCACCACGGCGCAGTCACAATCCTGGTCATTCATTCTGGCGGTCAGATCTGCCAATCCCTCGTCGGTGGTGGAATAGACTCGGGCTGGGGTCATGACGGAGCGGGCGGTGAGCACTTTGGACCGTGGGACGTCTCGGGTGAAGTCCCGGACGTAGTCGTTTGTGGGAGCTGAGACGACTTCTTCCGGCGTGCCTACCTGGACGAACTCTCCATCTTTCATAATTGCGACGCGGTCGCCGACCTTGAGAGCTTCAAGGAAGTCGTGGGTTATGAAGACCATCGTTTTTTGAACAAGCTGCTGAAGCTTGATTAGCTGGTCCTGCATTTCCCGCCGGATTAGGGGGTCGAGGGCGCTGAAGGGTTCATCGAAGAGGAGGATCTCGGGGTCGACGGCGAGGGCTCGGGCGAGACCTACGCGTTGCTGCATTCCGCCGCTCAACTCGTGGGGGTAGCGCTCTTCCCAACCCATGAGTCCAACGAGTTCAATGACATCGGCGGCGCGTTTGTTGCGGGTGACCTTGTCCATGCCCTGAATTTGCAGGCCATAGACGACGTTCTCCATAACTCTCTTGTGGGGGAAGTTGCCGAAGTGCTGGAATACCATGCCCATCTTGTAGCGGCGGATGTCCCGGAGTTGCTGCTTGTTCATAGCGAGGACATCCTCGCCGTCTATGAGAATATGGCCGCGGTTGGGCTCGATGAGGCGGCTAAGGCAGCGGACCAAAGTGGACTTGCCGCTGCCGGAGAGGCCCATTATGACGAAGGTCTCGCCTTGGCTAACCTCGAAGGAGACGTCCTTGACGGCTACGACGCATCCGGTCTGCGCGAGCAGCTCCTCTCGGGAGAGGGCAGGGTCTATGGAGCCGACGAGGTTATCGGCGCCGTCACCGAAGATTTTCCAGATGTTTCGGCAGACGAGACGGTAGCCACTATTGGTGTCGGGTGAGCTATTGGAGATGTGCTCTTCGGCAGACATTTTTTGGGGAGACCGGTGTGGTGGGGCTATCTCAGGTCGTACACGTCCACGGCATTTTGGCCCATAACCTTTTTTATGTCTTCGGCGGGCAGGGGGCTGAGGAGGTCTTTTATCGCTCCAACAACACCGGGGAATCCGTCGTGGTGGGGGAAGTCGGAGGCCCAGAAGAACTTGTCTGCGCCGACTTTGTTGATGATGTTGGGTATTAGCTCTTCCTCGGGTTCGAGGGAGATCCAGCACTGGCGTCGGAAGTAATCGCTGGGCTGTTCCTTGAAGGTAGTGGAATGGCTCTGGCTCTTGAACTTGTCGTCCAATCGTTCCAGCAAATAGGCCAGCCAGGTAGCGCCAGTTTCCAGGAAAACATACTTCATAGTGGGGAAGCGATCGAAGGCGCCTTCGGTGATCATGTGGATGAGGGCGAGCTGAGACTGGAAAGGGATGACCATAGTGACGTAATAGAAGTCGTCACCCATGGTATCGATGGAGCGATGCTCGTCTTTGGCGAGGTAGTTAATCTGGTTGACGACATGATTGCCGATGGGCAGGCCCGACTCCTGTACAGCCTCATAGAGGGGATCGAAGTAAGGGTTGCCATAGAAGAGCCCGTTGGTGGCGGTGTTGTAGACCATGTACCCTTTGACACCCAGGGCGGCGGTGCGCCGCACCTCGGCGGCGGCTTCGCGGGCATCCCTGGTGGGGATATGTGCAACAGGGAAGTGACTGTCCGGGTAGGACTTGCAGAAGTCTATTACCCAGTTATTATAGGCGCGGGCGTAGGCCGACGCGACTTTGGGTTCTTCACACTCGTCTTCCCAACCGAGGCCAAGGGTCGGATAAAAAAGAGCCTTATCGATGCCTTCCTTGTTGTGCCATGCAGCGCGCGCGTCGGGCTGATTTGATGCGGGGATCATGCCGTCGTAGTAATGGACGGCGCCGGGTGTGAAGAAGGCTTCGTAATTCTCGGCACCGAATGCTTTGCCGGCGTCGACGCCTAAACCGGTGCCACCTTGGACGAGGCTCGACTTCTTGCCGTTGATTTCAAGGTATTCGAGGCCGTTTTCGTCGTTGAGGAGGCGCAGAGGTCGGTCCTTGAACGCGGGGTCAAGGTATTGGTCCATGATCTCGGTAATGGGCTCAGCGACATGCCCATCGACATCGACGACTACGCTTTCCATTCGGTTTCCTCGGTTTCCTGGTTACCGGACTATTGGTTGGTTATTTCTATGGCCTCTTGAAAGTATTGAGTTAAAAGGCTGTCCTGGACTGGAATTTTCTCTCAGGCTCCGCGAGCGGGAAACAAACGCTATTGGAGGTTGTAGATTCTCAGGGCGTTTCCACCCAATATCAGGTCCTGATCCTCTTGCGACAGAGGATTTATGGTCTCCTTTAGCTCAGAGACCGGCTCCTCGTGGCCTTCTTCGTGGGGATAGTCGGAGCCGAACATGAGCTTGTGTGCGCCGACGAGCTGGGCCATGTGGGGGAAGGTTTTTTCGTCGGCCTCGCCGGTAATCCAGCCCTGCCGGTCGAAGTATTCGCTGGGAAGCATGTTCAGCTCGGGGTGGCCGGTGATCTTGTATTTCGAGTCCAGGAGTTCGAGCCAATGGGCTATCCACCCGCAACCGGTCTCGACCACACCGACACTTAATCTGGGGAACCGTTCGAAGACGCCGCCCTGGAAGAAAGAAGTGAAGGCCATCTGGCAGTCCTGGTTGTACATGACGTTGAACCACCAGTAGTTGGAGTGGAAGCCGCCCTGGTAGAGGTGATTCCCGGCGTGTTTGGGGGTGTTGCTGACGTGGATACCCAGGGGCAGGTTGAGTTCCTGGCAGGCTTCCCAGAACGGATCATAGCGTCGGTCGCCGTAGGGGATATCGTAGACGGGGGTGGCGAACAGGTAGACGCCCCGGGCGCCGAGTTTGGCGGCTCGATTCACCTCGATCACGGCGTCTTCTACGTTGTGAAGGGCGACGTGAGCGATGGGGACCATGCGGTCGGAGTAGGGGCGGCAGAGATCGGTGAGCCATGTGTTGTAGACCCGGCAGTAGGCTGAGGCCAGGCCAGGGTCTTCGACCTCGTCCTGCCAGCCCAGCAGAAGGGACGGGTAGACGATAGCGATGTCAATGCCATGGTGGTCCATCCAAGCAAGACGGACATCGAAGTTGCGAGCACCCTCGGGGACGCTTTCCTCGTAGGTCGGGCCACCAGCTCCTTCGGAGGATTCACGGAGGGACTTAATGTCGGAGTCCAGGCTACCGAAGCTGTTGAAGCCTCCGCCGCTGACGCAGATGGACTTCTTTCCATCAAGCTCCATATACTCCAGCCCGTCCGAGTCCATCCTGATACGAATCGGGCGGTCGCGGTACTCGGGCTCCAGGTTTTTCTCCCAGAGGTCGGACGGTTCGAGGATGTGGCCGTCTGCGTCTACAACCTTAGTCATGCTATCGGAGCTTCTCCCTCTCGGTTCTAAGAGCACCAATCCGCACTATTTGAATACGGCCGAGTTGTTACGAGGGGACGATTAGCCTTGGAACTCGGGCATGATTTTCGTGCCGAAGGTCTCCAGCTGGTCCATGGCCTCATCTATGGGCATGTAGCCCTGGTCAAGCTGGTAGGAGAACCATTCCAAGTTTCCGCCATCATAGCAACGGGACAGGGACTCCATTTGCCGCTTGACGTCATCGACGGTGCCGACGAGGGCGTATTGGTGCTCGATGAGGCGCTGGGTGACCTCGGCGGCGTTTTTGAAGCGCAGGGGTTTCGGTTCCTGGGGGTCTTCGGGGTTGCGGAATGCCTCCATAAAGCCGAATGCACCGAAGTACTCATCATACTGCCAGCCGAGGGTCCGTTCGGCCCGGGCAAGTGCTTCCTCGTACGTTTTGCCCAGGTAGATGTAGCGGGGTGCTGCAACGTTCTCTCCGAGGCCCAGGTCTCTGCCGTTTTCGGCGGCGACCTCTTGATAAACGCTGCACAGACGTTTGAAGTCTTCGGGGCGGGAAACCTGTATCTGGGAGATCATGCCCTCTCTTGCGGCGAACCTGATGCTGGACTCGCTGAGAGAGAATGCCATGAATACGGGAGGGTGGGGCAATTGGTAAGGCTTGGGTACTACGGAAATGCCTCGAATGACACCCTCGTCATCAATTTCGCCGGGAGCGCCGCGTTCTCGGGTGATCTGATCCAGGGCCCAGCCTCGGATTCCTTCTTCGTAGGGGAAGGGGACTTCGTAGAACTCGCCCTTGAAGCTGAGAACTTCCTGAGTCCAGGCCGCTTTCACAACCTGCCAGTTCTCCTCGAACAGCCTCTTGTTTCGTTCGTTCGTCGCTGATTTGTCTGACTGGGTGCCTTTGACCCGGTATTTCTGGCCCAGGACGCCGACCCATCGATCCTGGTAACCGCGTGCGAAACCGGCCATCATACGGCCCTTGGTGAGGTGATCCAGGATGGCCAGCTCTTCGGCGGCGCGTATGGGATCCCAGGTGGTGAGTACGATGGCGAGAGGTGCGAACTTGATCCTCTCGGTCCTGGCTGCAAGGTCGGTGTAGAGGAGGAGGGGAGCGACGGACATCTCGATGCCTTCGGAGTGGAAATGGTGCTCGGTGGTGGAGAAGGAGTCGAAGCCCAGTTCCTCGGCGGCGAAACAGATGCGCTTCAGTTCGTCGAGGAGTTCCTGGTAACGCTCGTTGTTACGTCCGATGGGGGCGAGCTTTTTGCCGTCCGTGATTACACCGGGCATAGCCGGATTGGTGAAGATGCCAAATTTCATCGGGGTCCTCCTTAGCGATCCCTTTTCACTACGGTCAACCTAGCGTAGGCTCCCCCCTCGGATGGTTAGCCGTGGGAGCCGAAGACTAACCATTCCTTTTGCACCCCCATTCAATGGGGAACTATGGCCTAACAAGGGATGTCGGATACTAACATATCGGGGGTTGGAAACGATAGGGTTTGTGAGAGAAGGCGTTCGGTTGACCGGGTTGTGAGGAGGTGGGTAACATCAACCGGTGTGTGCAAGAGGGAAGGAGGGGATCCACCCCAGATCCCTCGCGGGGCCTTGGGATGACACGAAAAAGGGGCGTCGGGATGACATGAGAAAGAGGCCTTGGTATGACAGATAAATTCGGAGTGGCAAAGAAAGGACGTTGATATGGCGGACCCTGTGTCGGATGCGGTAGAGGTTATAGAGCATTTCTATCGGGAAGGGCTGACTGACGGCCTACCAGTTGTACCGCCAACGTCAGAGTCTGTAGAGCGGTTTCTGGAGGCTGCGGGGGTGGGAGCGGGAGAGGTGTTGGGGACTCGGGTCAGCAGGAACTGGCGGGTCACTGCTGACAAGGTCGCCATCAATGCCGTGATGGCCGGGTGCCTGCCTGAGTATGCCCCGGTGGTAGTCGCTGCCATCAGGGGTTTGTTTGAACCCAGCTTTAATGCCTCGGCGCTGGCGGAGACTACTGGGGCTTCGGCAGCGATGGTTGTGATAAACGGTCCGGTTAGGGCGGAGATAGACCTGAACTGCGGCTGGAACCTGCTGGGACCCGGGCGGCGGGCGAATGCGACTATCGGGCGAGCACTGAGGCTGGTGTTGATGAACGTGTGCCGGGAGATTCCGGGAGTGACGGATAAGTCGGCGTTCGGGCATTCGGGTCGATACACGATGTGTTTCGGGGAGAACGAGGAAGCCAGCCCCTGGAGCCCCTACCATGTGGAGAATGGCTTTTCATTGGAGTCGAGCACGGTGACTCTGCTGCCGGTCGGGCACCCGATGGAGGCGTTCAACCAGAGGGACCATGATCCGGAGAGCATCCTGGACGTGATTGCGCACACTATTGCATCGACCGAGCGTTGTCATGGGGGAGCGATAGTAGTGATAAGTCCCGAGCATGCGGCGATCATAGCCGGGGCCGGCTGGTCGAAAGAGCAGGTCAAAGAATACATTGCGTCCAAAGCCAACGAACTGCGACCCACTCTGGCTCCAGATAAGGGACAAAGGGGAGCGCTAGCAGGAGCGGTGTTCCCAGGGTCATCGGGCGAGGGTGACGTTGCCCAGAACACGGCAGAGAACTTTCTGACCTTCGTGGCGGGCGGGCCGGCGGGGGGGCACTCGATGGTCCTGCCGCTCTGGGGACAGGGCATCTGCAAGCCGGTTATCAAGGAAGTGCTCGGGGCCCTGTAGACTGCCATGAAAGAGCAATACGATGCGGCGATAGTCGGCGGTGGGCACAATGGGCTGGTGTGCGCTGCCTACTTGGCCAAGGCCGGTCTTAAAGTTGCCGTCCTGGAGCAGCGTTCGATGGTGGGTGGAGCGTGTGTAACGGAAGAGATATTCCCTGGATACAAGGTCTGTACGGCGGCACAGATTGGGGGGCTGCTGAAGACGAAGATAATCCGAGACTTGGAGCTAGAGAGGTTCGGATTTGGGCTTGTGCCGTTTGACCCGCACCGGCTACATCTATTCCCGGATGGACGGTACATCCAGTTCTGGCGGGACCCGGCGAAGAGCATGGCCGAGGTTGCTAAATTCTCCGAGAGGGATGCGCAGGCTTATCTGAAATTTGAGCAGCAGATGGACAGGCTTGCTTCGATCATGAAGCCGTCACTAGAACTGCGGCCACCGTTGTCGGTGGGGGAGGTGGAGGGGCGATTTGCCGAGGTGGGGGAGTCGAGAGCGTTTCGGGAGATCATGTTTGGCTCGATGAAGGGGTTCCTAGACGCGAGGTTTGAGTCGGAAGAAGTGAAGGCGTCGATTGCGCCGAGGGGGATGACTGGGATAGGGATGGGGCCGATGTCGGCGGGATCTGCGTACATGATGCTGCACTACTGGCCGGAGCCGGGAACGGCTTGGGGTCGGGTCCCGGGAGGGATGGGAACGATAACGCAGGCCATTGCAGGGGCGGCGCGGAGTCTCGGGGCAGAGGTCTATACGGATGCAGAAGTGGCGTCGATCAGTGTGAAGAGGGGTTGGGCGGTGGGGGTGGAGCTTAAGGATGGACGGAAGATAGAGGCTAGGGTTGTGATATCCAACGCTGACCCCAAGAGGACGTTTCAGAAGTTGGTCGAGCCGGAATACCTGGACTCTGATTTCCTAAGCCAGGTAGAAGGGATCGCGGCGGAGGGGATGACTTTCAACATCCATTTTGCAATGAGCGGGCTGCCGGAGTTCAAGGCGTTTCCGGGTCGGGGGGCAGGGCCTCAGCACCAAGGGTTGTTCTGGATAGCACCTACCGTCGAATACCTGGAACGGGCCTGGGACGAGGCCAAGTTCGGTCAACCTGCGAGGGAGCCGTATCTGACCGGGATTATTCACTCGGCGATGGACCCGTCAATGGCACCGCCGGGCAAGCAGTACATGACGGTCTACGGGCAATGGGCGCCTTATCACCTTAAGGAAGGGGATTGGGGCAGCATCGGCGACGGGTACGTTAAGCACTGTGTGGAGCTGATGACTGAGTACATCCCGAACCTGAAGGATATTATCGACGACTACTTCTTTGTGTCGCCGAAGGAGTTGGAGGACCGGATCTTCATGAGCCAGGGGCACATGTTTCACGGCGAGTGCGTGCCGGGGCAGGTGTTCCAGCACCGGCCTTTTTCGGGGTGGGCGGACTACAGGACCCCGATCGGGAGCCTGTATTTGTGTGGAGCGGGGACGCATCCGGGGGGCACTGTTACCGGGGCGCCGGGGCACAATGCCGCTCACGAGATTCTGAGGGACTGGAAGGAAGGGGTGGTGGGGTAGGGGACGCGTTATCAGACGTGTTGGTCGACGAGGATGGTATTTCCGTCAGGGTCGACGGCCACAAAGCTGGCCGGGCCCGTAGTCTCTTCATCGGCTTCGCTGACCAGTAGTACGCCCTTCGCCTTTAGCTGACGTTGGAGTTCCCGCACGTCGGTGAAGGAGTCCAAGGGTTGGGCCTCGGCGTCCCAGCCTGGGTTAAAGGTGAGGATGTTGCTTTCGAACATTCCCTGAAAGAGGCCTATTGTGTGACCGGCATTCCTGAGAATCAGCCAGTTCTGGGATTGGTCTCCCCCTACTATCTCGAACCCGAACTTTTCGTAGAAAACCTTTGAAGCCTCAATGTCTTTGACGGCGAGGCTTACTGAGAATGCGCCGAGTTGCATTTGCGAGTCTCCCTGTATTCCTTAGGTAAATGGGTTTGGAGATCGATACGAAGACTGAGGGCATTGTGAATGGCCCTTTTGTCAGCACGAAAAGGAATATCTGCCCTCATCGAAGATGCCGTTGGCGAGCTGAAGTTCGCGGATATAGCAAATTATGTTCTCTACTGCCGAGTCGGAAACGCCTGCCACGGGAGGCATGTCTCCGAACCACCAATGGTGCGCAGGGACACCGTTGCGTACGGCGCTGCGAATGCTGAAGTCATTGTGGTGGCCCGGTTCGTAAATCCTGTCGATTAGAGGGGGGCCGGTGGCTGTGCCCATGACGTCGGCGCCATGACATATGGCACAGTTGGCATCGAATGCCTGCTTGCCGGCGAGGGCTGAGTTTGAGAGGTCGGATCCCGGGGCGACGGGGGTGGCGGTGTCGTCGGCTGGCATAGTCTCGCCACCACAGCCAATGACGGCGATCAATATGAGGGCCAATACGATGCCGAATGTCGTGAGCCGACTAATTCGTGTGCGTTTGTTAGACATATCAGGGTCCCGTTTGAATCGAACGCCGTGGCGGAACTGAACAGGGCAGGCGGCAGCAGTTTGGGTTCCCAAAATACTTCTTATGCGGTACGGCGCAAGCTTATCACGCGTCCATCCCTATCGAAACCGAGAAGTGTCGGGAGAGGGATGCTAAACTTCGCTCGGTAAGAGTATCTGTTTCTATCCGTTTTGATCAAAGGGGCCACTTATGTCCAAGCAATACATTGGAGGTTTAATCTTCCTGTTGGCTGGATTGTCGGGAATGGCAGCTGTAGCGGCGTGTGGCAACGTTTCTGAGCCGGAGTTGCCAGATACCTCATCCGGTGCACTGATTGCCTACCTGGAGGAAGTGGACTACCAGGAGAATTGGGAGTTGTGGCCGGATCTCGGGGAAAAGTACTCGGCCAAAGAGCCCCATGGGATGCTATTGACCACTCACCTCAATACTGCCGCCCTCGATGGACTTTTGAGCAAGGAAGGCAGTATGCCCGACGGAGCTATCATCGTTAAGGAGAATTACACTGCCGAAGGCGAGTTTCAGGCTAACACGGTGATGTATAAGAAGTCGGGGTACAACCCCGAGCACAATGACTGGTTCTGGTTAAAGGTGCTGGCGGACGGGACGGTGGAGGAAGAGGGTCGGGTGGAGGGGTGCCAGGCGTGCCACGGGCAGGTGAAGGTCAACGACTACATTTGGACGGGGCCTTTGTACTAGGGCCGGGACGAGCCAGGTATAAGCGTATGGTTGGGTGGGGGGTGGGGGCAGGTTAAACCCTGAATGTCAGCGATCCGGTACGGCTGGTGCCATCCATTTCGACTGACAGTTTGCTGCGCGATAGAGCGAAATTAAAGTTTCGACTCTTGCATGACTTTTCGGATGCCTTCGCCGATGCGGTCAAGGCCGGCCTGGTAGATGAAGCGATCCCAGCCGATGCAGAAGTGGCGAACGCCAAGGTCTATGTACCGCTTGGCCTGCTCGGGTTCTGCGATCTCGATGCGCGGGGGCACACCATGTTCGATGGACTTCCTGATCACGAACTCTTCAAACGGCCGTATTTCGTCGGTATACATGAGTCCGGGTTGGCGGCGTGAGAATCCGAAATCGGCGGGTCCCCACTGCGTCATGTCGATACCCTTTTCTCTCGCCTTGTTTAATATCGCATCAATGTTTTCGACGGCGACGTTCTTTTCGATCATGATGACGATCACTACTGATTCGAGGTCCTGCATGTACTGCTCAGGTTTGAATCCAGACAAAGCAGGGCGGCGGATTTTGACGCCCATGAGGCCTCGGGTGTCGGGGGTGTCAGGTCTGATCAGGCGATGTGTCGTCTCGACGTCTTCCGGAGTCCTGATGTCAGTAAAGAGTATAGCCTTGAATCCTGCACCCCACGCAGCCTGTGCCCAGAATCCCTGACCCTCCTGATCCAGTTTTATCATCAGAGGCAGGTTTCCTGCCTGGCCAGCCCGAGCCATGTGATAGAGCAGCCGCATATCGAAATTAGAGTATTCGGCACCGTATTCTGCGTAGTCGAAGAGGCCGGTGTCGCCAATTATCTCGGGGATATCGGGGTCTGGGGACAGGTAGTGTGTACCGATGGTCGGCTGCCCGGCGTCCAGTTTTTCACGAAGGGTATTCGGCATAATCATTTATGGATTCTCCTGCTGGACATCATGGGTTTGACTCACAGTCTCCGGCGTATCCCAGTGCGGCGAAGGAACCAGGGGAAAGATCTCTTTCCCGCCTGCGTCGTCTGTGGAAACTTACCAGCTGCTAGCTGCGGAAATGGGGCATTATCTTTCTGCCGACTTCTTCCAGCATCCACTTCTTGTCGATGATGGTGTAGGTGGCTGTGGAGACAGTGGTGACCCCGGCGTCGATAAGCTTTTCGATGCCTTCGCAGATCTCTTCAACGGAACCAACCAAATGAATGCAATCGATCATGCGCTGGGTCATGTGTTGGGAGTAAGGGGCATCCATCTTCTCAAACCAGGGATCGTATCCATCGGATCGGGTGAATTCTGCGCGGGCGGCGGCGTACCGCTTCATCTCGTCGACTATTCCCGGGCTCTCGCGGTCCAAGTCTTCGAAGAGCTTGATTATCGCCGGTTCCTTCTTGTTCCGCTCCAGAACGTGCATGCCGAAGGGCACGAATCCCGAAAGCTCCCTCATAGCGCTTGCCTTGTCATCCGTGACGTAGATGTAGGAACGGACGCAGATGTCTATCTTGGAGGGGTCTCGGCCGGCTTTTTCGGCGCCGCGGTAGATGTTGTCCACTTTCCATTTGACCATGGCCGGAGGACCGCCCATGAAGTAGACGCCATCGGCTACTTCACCCGCCAGCTGCAGTGACCGAGGGCCGTCGGCGGCGAGGTAGATGGGCACCGGGCCTCGTATCCACTCCGAAATCATCCTCTGTCCCTGGTACTCGGCCTCCTCGCCGGCGAGGAACTTCTTGACGAACATGGTCGCTTCTCTAAGCTCCTTATGAGGGATGGGTTTCATGATCTTGCCGAAGGGCCCGCCTGCGCCCATTCCAAGGAAGGCCCGACCGCCGGTCAGTTCATTGAGGGTGCGGTAGCGTTGGCGATGGTCGAGGGGTGGTAGGTATGCGGGTCCACCACCGCCTGGCCGATGCGGATACGGCGGGTGTTCACGGCGGCGATGGCCGACATGATGTGCACTTCCCGGGACAGGTAAGGCTCGTCTACAAGGGTCATGTGGGAGAAGCCCATTTCGTCGGCGGTGCGCGCGAGGTCGGCTATTTCGTCGATCCTCTCGTTTCGGCCCATGCCGACGCCAAAATTCACCTTGACCATAACGTTGCCTCCAGATGAGGTAGCTTTGCTCTCGATGGGCCTAATGCTATCACATGGGCTTTACCGATTTGCGAGCGTGAATAAAGCACATTGGCGTGAAGATGCCGGGCCGTCCTGCCTCGGCAGGCGCATCATGCCGAGGAAAGTCTGCTACCGATCCAGAAGTGAGTAGACAACCTGGTCCGGCGGCCCGTCGTACAGTAGTCCACCGTCACCCAGCAGCAGCATCCTCCGGCCATGCCGCTCCGCCATCTGCAAGTCATGGGTGATTAGGACAACGCCTTTGCCGTCCTCGGCCAGATTGGCAAGCATTCTGAAGAAGAGGTCTCTCGTTGAGTAATCTATCTTGTGCAGTGATTCGTCCAGCAGAATGAATTCTCGTTGCTGGGCCAGGCAAAAGGCGAGCCATACCCGCTGTTTTTCGCCTCCTGAGAGCTGGGCAAAAGGGCGGTCTGCAAAGGACTCCGCAAGACATCTGTCTAGGCACTCCTGGACAACCTGTTTGTCTTTATCGCTGACCCTCCATCCGAGGCTGCGTTTTGGGCTGAAACGTCCTAGAGAGACCAGTTCCCGCACGGTCACAAAGGGAGGGTCTTGAAGGTCCTGCGGCAGATATGCGATGTGCAGTCCAACCCCCGTTATATCGCCGGATGCGTCTCCTGAGTTCAGGAAGACTCGGCCCTGTGTAGGCGACAGTTCGCCTGCGATTAGCTGTGCCAGAGTTGTCTTACCTGCACCATTTAGCCCCAACAGACAAACGAATTCGCCCATGGCCACTGAGACGGAGACTTCCCTTAAGACAGGCTTTTCTCCGTAAGAGAAGGAGACATTATCCAATTCTATGCTGATCTTCATCCTATAGAACCTGTTGCAGCCTCACTGCAGCCTCCTTGCCACCCATATCATAAGGGGCGCACCCAATACTGTGGTTATCAGTCCAACCGGTATTTCGGAGGGCATGAAGGCCAGCCTCGAAATCTGGTCTGCGTAAAGAACTACCAGGGCCCCGGCGGGGACAGAAACAGCCATAACGGTGCGAGGGTCATTGCCCACCATCAGTCTTACGACATGCGGGGTGAGCAGGCCCACGAAACCGACCACACCGGCCAAGGTTACAGCAGTGCCAGCCAGTACCCCGGCGGAAGCCATAGCCACTAACCGAGTCCTCCTGGGACTGGCCCCCAATTGCCCAGCAAGCCGGTCGCCTAGCACCAAGAAGTTCAGCCGACCTGCCGCCAGGACCGCGAGTGCGATTCCGAGGGCAAGGAAAGGGAAGGCCGGCATGACGTCATCCCAGCTTCGGTTTGCCAGGCTGCCGCTGAACAGAGCCAAGGCTTGCAGGCTGAAGATCCGTGCGTGAGTCAAGATGGCAGCGGCAACTGCCAGAGTCAAAGCCCCTATGGATACACCGATCAGGGCGAGACGAGCCGCAGTAACGCTCTCCCTTGAAGACAACACAAATATGAGAAGGGCCCCGATCAGGGCGGCCACTACAGATAGAGAGGTTAGTCCCCAAGCCCCCGTTCCAAGGACCCCAACTAAAGTTAGAGCCTGGACTATAGCTGCCCCTCCGCCCAGTCCGAATAGCTGGGGGTCTCCCAAGGGATTACGAGTAGCGCTTTGAATCAGCGATCCTGCGGCCCCGAGACACGCACCTACTACCAGAGCCGCAACGACCCTCGGTATGCGGAGAGAGCGCACTATCACCTCGGCGGTGGGGTCTCCGCTGTCGGTGAAGAGGGCTTTAAGGAGTGTAGAGGCTTCCAGGTCCGCAGTGCCGAAAGCAACCCCTACAATGCAGCCCGCGAGTAAGGCGACACCGAGACTCGTCAGGACAAGGGCCGGGCGGCGCAACTATGGGGCGCTTCCTACAATTTCGGCCATGGCTTCCACTGCCTCGGCAATGCGCGGCCCCTGATTGCGCAGGAAGATTACGTGGTCGATTTCATGCATTCGTCCGCTTGTGATTGCCCGCAGACTGGAGAAGCCGGGAATGCGGGGCAATGTTGCAGAAAGACGTGGTGCGGGTTCCGGCGCCGGTGTAATTGTAAACACGTAGTCCGGATCCATGGTGAGCAATTGCTCTGCCGAGATCTGAGCGAAACCCGGAAATGTCCCGCTGTCGGGCAAATCGGCAGCCGGGTTCGACAGCTTCAACAAGGAAGCTATGGCGCCGGGATACGACTGTGGCTTTGCGACGTAAAGGTTTCTGTCGGCGTCTGAGATCAGGATCAAGGCGCTTTGACCATCACTAAGGCCTTCAACGGCTGACGATACTCCTGCCGAAAGATCCTCTGCTGCCCGTTCGGCTATCTCATCGCTTTCGATGATCTGCCCGATGAGCTTGATGCCCGTGGTTATGTCGTCGAGCGAAGCCGCACGAACAGCCACCACTGGCGTACCCAGTTGCGACAATGGCTCCAGGAAGCGCGCCTGGCTCAGAGCTTCGATCAAGATCAAGTCGGCCCTCTGGGCGGCAATTGCTTCGAAGCTGGGCGAATAGGCTCCACCCAGTTCCGGAAGGTCGGACGCCTCAGCAGGGAAGGTGGAGCTTGTGTCACGAGCGACTGCCGTTCCGCCGGCGGCGTACAGTATCTCCGTGGCCGTTGGGCTAATGCTTACGATCCGCGCCGGCTTGGCCGGAATCTCGACACTCCGACCCAGCATATCAACTATTTCCAGCGGATAGGTTTCAGGCTTGGCTGGGGCAGAGGTCGGTTCGAGAGTAGCTATGAGGGTTGAGGCAGGTGTGCTTGTCGGCGGCAGGGAACTCTCTGTAGGTGTTACTGCCTCTGTGGGTCGAACAGTAACATCCTCACCTGAGTCCGAGTCTGAACACGCGGCCATCACTAAAGCCAATGCCAATATCAAGAATATGGATGCGGACCAGGCTTTGGTCCGTATGATGATGTCCAAGTTAGTGAAGTCTCCTTTGCTTTGTCTACGCGCAGTTGTCCGACCAAGTTTATCCAAGTCGTGCCAACTCTGCTAGGAATCTACCGATGAAGTCGATTCAATTTTTGCGGCTCTTCGGTGCTGAGCGGGTGTTTTACGCTCTCGCCGGAGGCCAGTTTGCCTCAACCGTCGGAGCCGGGATGACCTGTTTCGGTCTGGGTCTCTGTGTGCTTTACCAAGCTGAGGACAATGCTGCCTAGACAATCCTGCTCTTCATAGCTGTGCGTGCGCGCGGATAGTAGGCCCGTCAGCGGGGTTCTGTAAGTATGGGGACAGGTGGTGGGCCAGAGTTGACTGAAGACAGAACCATCTTCGACATGCAGATAGGACTGTGAGTTGGGCCAGGGCGTACCGAACTGCGAACTTGTCGGTGGAAGGTTCTGGTATAGGGATTCAGTGGGGGTGCCTTAGAACAGGGAATGCTAACACTAGCCTTGGTGACGACGTCGACCCCAAGCGGCACTGAGCGCTACGCCCACGGCAACTCCTATTGCCACACCGACGGCGACGTTGCCGAGTGCCAAGCCTATGGCTGCGCCTACTCCAGCTCCGAGAGCGATTCCTAAACCGATCTTCTTATTTGCGCGCATGATGTGTCTCTTACGTCGGGCCTTGTTACACTATGTCTTTGCTGAGAAAGGAGCTCTGGACAACGCTGAGGGCGCCTTGAACGGTGGAGTTCGCAGTTCAATGCGTCATGGTGGGCCGCCAGGGACTCGAACCCTGAACCTACTGATTAAGAGTCAGTTGCTCTGCCAAATTGAGCTAGCGGCCCCCGGTGTACTGCGAGGGGAGTGAGGAATCACCCTCACCCTAGCCCTCTCCCATCAAGGGAGAGGGGACAAGATGCCCGATCTTGAGGCCCTTCGATCCTCTATAAGTGGACCCTTCAAAGGCGGGTGTTCCACTTGCATCGGGCTCAGGGCGAACGGGGGAGGGATGGAGTTATCTGTCGGAGGCGAGGACTCCGCCGAAGGACCAGCTTTCCTGGGACACTTCGTTGAATACGATGTCCACGGCCTGAGCCTGGGTATTAGCGATGGTTACCATGGCCTCGGTGATGACGCGGGCCAACTCGGCCTTCTGGGCCTTGGTCCTGCCAGGGTACATTTCTATGGTGACTCTCGGCATTATTTTCTCCTCACGGGATGCGGGCGCTAGTAGCCCGCCTTCTTATCGACCAGGTTAATCAATTCTTCGCCTTTTATATACCGCTCGACGTTTCTGGTGAACAGGTCGGCGACGCGATCATCGTAGCCCAGAACGTCGCCGGTCTTGTGAGTGCCTAATATCACATTGTCCAGCTCCCAGAGCTCGCTGTCCTGGGGCAGGGGCTCCGTAGCAAAGACATCTAGGCCCGCGCCGGCTATGCGGCCCCCCTTGAGGGCTCGGATTAGGGCTCCCTCGTCGACCACACTACCACGGGCGACATTAATCAGAAAGGAAGAGGGTCCTATCAGGTCCAACTCCCGATCGCCAATGAGTTGCTGTGTGTCCGGCGTGCCGGGGACACAGAGGGCCGTGAAGTCGCTTCTTCGCAACAGGTCGTCCAAGTCGGAGGCTGGCATGACTTCGTCGACATCACCGACGTTGAACTGACGGCTGGACACAGTCCGGCGGGTCGCGAGCACGGTCATGCCGAAGGCTTTACTGAGGCGGGCCAAGTCCCCGCCGATGGCACCCAGCCCGACGACTCCGATAGTCTGGCCCCGGAGCTCGATCTGGTCATAGAATTCGTTGCTCCAGACCTTGTTACGTCTTTCGGCGATGAGCTGGTGTTGTTTCTTTTTGAACATCAATATGCACATGAGTGCCCACTCGGCGATGTTCAGAGCAGCCATTTGCCGTGCATTGGTGAGAATGATGGGTGATTCGAGGATGTCTTTTCCGACATCCAGGTCGATGCCGTCCCAGACATACTGGAGCCACTTCAGGTTGGGGGCCCGTTCAGGCAGACCGCCGGGCAGAGAGGCGGAGTAGTAAATCTCTATATCTCCTATAACCTCGTCCACCTTTTGGCGCGCGGCACGGGCCTCCGGTGAATCGGCACCGTGATTGGATGCGGTGTCTTTCTCCTGTTTAAGCAGGTCTCCAATGTACGAAAGTTCGACACCCGAGAGGGACGTGAGCCTATCGATATAAGTCTGTGGAATGGGATAACCGTGAGCGATCTTTAGTGCAGCCACTCGAACCACCTCCCCAGCGGGGCCATTTGAAGATTGGCCGATTATAGCAACAGGGGGGAGGGGGTTCAACGGGCCGGTGTCACAGCGGGCGAGTGTAGCAGACGATTAGAGCCCGCGGCTTAGGCGGGTGATGAGGGGCTCAGGGAGGTGGGCTTTGCGCATCTTTTCCTGGGTGGCCGGGATATCGTACGGGACGCGATAGTGGCAGATGGCACCCTCTTCGCTGTCATAGATGGCGTAGTTGGAGGTGGGATCCTGGTCTCGGGGTTGGCCTACGCCGCCGGGATTGATGAAGAGGGGTCCTTCGCCCAGTTCGACTGGAACACCTACGGGAAATTCCTGGAACTCGCTGTGCATGGCGGACGGGTCGACCCGGCAGAAGAACGGGATATGGGAGTGGCCGACGAGGCAATGGTTGGTCTGCAAGTGCTCGAGGCTGGCGAGGGCGGAGGTCTCGGTGACAAGGTACTCCCAGATCGGGTCCCGGGGTGTGCCGTGGGCGAGGGTGAAGATTCCCGTTACGAGGGTCAGAGGCAACCGGCCGAGATAATCCACATGCTCCTGGGTCAGCTGGCCTTGGGTCCAAAGGGCTGCGGAGCGGGCATAGGGGTTGAATTCCGAGGTGTCGATCTTCCCGATGGCAGCCCAATCATGGTTGCCGGCTATGGAGAGGTGGTCGTGCTCTCGCAGGAGGTCTATGACTTCACCGGGGTTTGGGCCATAGCCGACGATGTCGCCGAGGCACCAGAGTTGGTCGATGGGGCCGTGGGACTTAGCGTCGGTTAAGACGGCCTGAAAGGCTTCGAGGTTGGCGTGTATGTCGGCTAGGATGAGTGAGCGCATGGGGCGTGTGGTCACCTTTTGGCGAAGGGGTCAACTATAGCAATTCGGGTATCGGGTTTCCACAAGACGGGTATCTTCGTGGGGTCGTGGGGTTGCGGGTATAATTTCGGGTATGAAGGTATCTGAGATGGGGGAGTTTGGATTGGTGGAGATGATTGCCGACGTGCTTGAGGTCGGGCACCCGGGGAATAGCCGCGGGGTGCTGCTGGACATCGGTGACGATACGGCGGCTTGGAAGCCGGGCTCGGATGTCGAGTTGGCGACTACGGACACGATGGTAGAGGATGTCCATTTTCGCACCGAGACGACGTCTTATCGGGACCTGGGCTGGAAGGCGTTGGCGATTAACCTGAGTGACATTGCAGCCATGGGGGGAGTGCCGAGATATGCACTGGTGTCGCTGGGGCTAAGCCCGGACACGGAAGGGGAGTCGGTGGTGGAAATGTACCGAGGGATGAAGGAGATAGGGGAGGAGTTCGGGTGCCGGGTGATAGGGGGAGATACGGTGGGGGCGCCGTGCATGATGATAAACGTGACCCTGATTGGGGACGCAATGGGCTCGGGAGAGTTCCTGCGGCGGGATGGGGCCAGGGCTGGGGACCTGATAGCCGTGACGGGATGGCTGGGAAGCTCCGGGGCGGGGTTCCGAGTCCTGAATGGAGATGCCAATGTCTCGGGGGACGTTCGAGGGCGGTTGGAGGCGGCGCACAATCGGCCTAATCCCAGGGTTTCCGAAGGGCAGGCCCTGCTCAGAGCAGGCGTACGGGCGGCGATGGACCTGAGCGACGGGCTGATGTCCGACCTGCCGAAGATGTGTGCGATGAGCGGGGTTGAGGCGCGAGTATCGATAGGCACGCTGCCGGTGTCGGGGGATGTGAGGGAGGTATTCGGGCCGGAGGCGGTGACCCTCGCGCTTACAGCGGGAGAAGACTACGAACTTTTGGTGGCGGGGTCTCAGGAGGCGTTGGAACGGGCTTCGGAGCAGATTGCCATACCCTTGACGATAATAGGGGAGATGGTGGAGGGAGAGGCGGGGGTGGTTACGCTCTTGGGTGACGATGGCCTGCCAGTTGAAGCCCCTAAATCCGGATGGGAGCATTTTTCGAAGCCTTGACGAATTCAAGTCGAATGAAGCTCGTGACACGGGGGCCGGAGGAAACTCAGGCCCTGGGTCGCCGTCTCGGGGAACTGATGGAGGGCGGAGAGCTGGTGCTGATGGTCGGGGACCTGGGGGCAGGTAAGACGTGCATGACCCAAGGGATAGCCTGGGGGTTGGGGGTCAACGAATACGCTCGAAGCCCCACTTTTGTACTAGTCTCCGAATATGAGGGTCGACACACTCTTTTCCACGCGGACCTCTATCGAGTCGACGATCCGTTGGAGATTGAGGACCTGGGGTTGGATGAGACCTATGGGAATGGCGGCGTGTGTGTAGTCGAGTGGGCGGAGAAGGGAGAGTCGATTTTTCCTGCGGAGCACCTTCGGGTCGAGATCACGGTCACGGGTGCCGAGGAGAGGGTGGTCGAGCTTCGGGCGGGGGGTGAACGGCACTCGAGGTTGCTTGAGGGGTTGGGGGAGGGCTAGATGTATTTGGTCATTGATACGGCTACGAAAGACTTGGGGGTGGCCCTGATGAACGAGACCGAGGTGGCTGGACAGTTTCACTGGCGCACTAGGCAGAACCATTCTGCGGAGCTAGTACCAGCTATCCTGCATCTCCTTGGAAAGGCCGATATAGGGCTGCACGACCTGAAGGGATTTGTTGTGAGCCTGGGGCCGGGGGGATTCTCGGGGTTGAGGGTGGGGATGACGACAGCCAAGGGGTTCGCCGTTTCGACGGATGCGCCGCTGGTAGCAGTCCACACGCTTGATGCGTCGGCTTTCCCGTTTGTTGGGCTTGGAGCGCCGGTATGGTCGTTGCTGCCGGTGGGGCGGGGGGAGGTGGCTGCGGCTTCGTATCGGATGAATGGTGCGGAAATGGAGAAGACGACCGAAGACCGGGTGACTACCGTTGAAGCCCTGGCCGAATTGGTCAGCGAGCCGACGATATTTTGCGGAGCGATCACGCAGGAAATAGAGGCGGAACTGGAGGAGCGGCTTGGGGGGTGGGCGTTGATATCGCAGGCGGCTGCGCGGTCATCGAGGGCGGTGTGTATGGGAGAGATCGGCATTGAGAAGATAGCCAAGGGTGAAGTGGACGACCCGGTGACACTACAGCCTTTTTACCTGCGCCGACCATCGATATCGAAGTCGAGACGGCCGCCGGGAGGGTGAGGTCGGTTCTGCTAATATAGCTACGCAGTACATATTTCGAAGATAACCATTGAAAAGGAGGACAGCGTCGTCGTCTGACGGGGGCGCCGGTAATAGGTAAGCATGGAAAGAACGCTGGTATTGTTGAAGCCCGACGCAGTTCAAAGGGGCCTATCGGGGCAGGTGATAGCGAGGTTTGAGGCGAAGGGACTCAAAATAGTCGGGATGAAGATGATTCACATGGACCGGGCGCTGGCGGGTCGGCACTACGGAGTCCATGAAGGCAAGCCGTTTTTCGAGGGGCTAGTGAACTTCATAACGTCCAGCCCGATTGTGGCAATAGCGCTGGAAGGCCCGAAAGCGGTAGAAGTGGTGCGGGCCATGATGGGGGTTACCGACCCCAAGAAAGCAGCTCCGGGTACGATTCGCGGGGACTTTGGGATGGACATTGGCCGGAACCTGGTGCATGGGTCGGACTCCCCGGAGAACGCGGTTACGGAGCTGGAGTTGTTCTTCGGGGAGGGGGAGCTAATCAGCTACGAGCGGAACATGGAGCCGTGGATACTGGAGTAGGGGGGAGCTACTGAATTCGGACGATGGTGTTGCCGTGTTCCCAGAGGCTTTCTAGCCGGTAATACTCTCGCTCGGCGGCTGAGAAGATGTGTACGACCACGCTTCCGTAGTCGAGCAGCACCCATCCGGAGCTTGCTGAGCCCTCTCTGTGAATAAGGTCGTCGCTTATGCCCTTCAGGCCGGACTCTATCTCTTCGCGCAGGGCCACGGTGTGACGGGGGGTGAGGGAACTCATTATCACGAAGTAGTCGGCGAAACCGCAGACCTCGCTGACGTCCAGAAGCAGGATGTCGGATCCCTGCCTCTCCGATGCGATCTCGGTGATCTTGCGCGCCTGTTCGAGGGGCTCCAGGCCAGCCTCCTGCGAGTTTGTGATACCCAATTGTAGCATTGGACAGGCTCGGGTCAACGATGGAGCGAGGGGAGTGATTGCCGCTATTCGAGAGAGCGTGATATCCTCGAATGTAACTTGACGGGTGAGACGATATAAAGAGATGAAGAACGACGTAGTAGTTGCGGCCATGAGCGGGGGAGTCGACTCCGCGGTATCGGCATACCTTTTGAAGGATGCGGGCTACGATGTGATAGGCGTTACCATGCGGCTTTCTGTACCTCAGCCGGGCGGGGAGAGTCGGCAGAACAAGCGGTGCTGCACGGCCGAGGACACGACCGACGCCCGGCGGGTGTGCCGGATACTTGGCATACCTCACTACGTCCAGAACTTCGAGAAGGAGTTCAGGGCGAAGGTCATCGAATATTTCCTTGGGGAGTACCGGCAGGGCCGGACGCCCAACCCGTGCATAGCCTGCAACGAGCAGGTGAAGTTCCGATTCCTGATGGAGCGCTCCCGGGCCCTGGGTGCGGACAAGCTGGCGACGGGGCACTATGCGCGCATCGAGCAGTCGGGTGACGGGTACAAGTTGCTGAAGGCTCGGGACCCGGGGAAGGACCAGAGCTACGTACTGTATGGCCTGGGACAGGAGGAGCTTTCGAGGCTCATGTTCCCTGTCGGGGAGTATCCCAAGGCGCGCATTCGGGAGATTGCCCGGTCGCTGGACCTGCCGGTTGCCGATAAGCCGGACAGCCAGGACATCTGCTTTATCCCGGACGGCGACTACCGAGGCTTTCTGCGGAAGAGCATCGAACCGAGACAGGGTGATGTAGTGGACTTGGAGGGGAATCGCATAGGCACGCACGGGGGGATTGAGGAGTTCACGGTGGGGCAGAGGAAGGGGTTGGGGGTGGGGTCCCTGAGTCGGAGGTACGTGGTCTCCCTGGATGCGGAACGGAACGAAGTGGTGGTGGGTGATGACGCCGATCTCTGGTCGGAGGGGTTGACGGCTTCCAAGGTGAGCTACGTGTCGGGTGTTGCTCCCGCCCGACCAACGAGGATCAGTGTCCGGATAAGGCATCGGGCCCCGGAAGTAGGTGCGATCTTGCTCCCGAACGGAGACACGGTCAGCGTCGTGTTTGATTCGTCTCAGAGGGCCGTAACACCGGGTCAGGCGGCGGTGTTTTATTGCGGGGATGAGGTGGTGGGGGGTGGGGTGATAGATGGTCCACTGAGCGCCTCCTCTGATGAGTTAGCCAGTGACGGGGTTCGAGTGCCTGTGCCTGTGCCTGCCAAACCCTGATTCTTCGGCCGCAGCTTCGACGAAGGTGGAATATGGCCAGCGCCCGTAGCTACGCAGGCAGGCCAACCGAATGACTCGAATTAGGAGTCGGCCTCCCGGATTTGGATTGGAGAACGCACTCTGGGTGCAAGGAATCACCTATGTTGCCGGGGTGGACGAGGTGGGGCGGGGGCCGCTTGCGGGCCCGGTGGTGGCAGGAGCGGTGATTTTCCCCTTTGATATTGATGAGAAGTGCCTCTTAGGTATTCGGGACTCTAAGGAGCTGACGGCATTGGCAAGAGAGCGGATGGATTTGCGGATACACGAGGTGGCGTTTGCGGTGGGGATAGGGCGGGCCTCAGTGCGGGAGGTTGATGCGGTGGGGATTGTGGCGGCGACGCGCCGGGCCATGAGTCGTGCGATAGGGAAACTTCAGCCCAGACCACAAGCTTTGCTCATCGACGCGCTGTCTCTTCCGGGCATCGACCTGCCTCAGCAGTGTCCGATTAAGGGAGACCGGGTGTCGTTGTCAATAGCAGCGGCGTCGATTGTGGCGAAGGTGGCGCGAGACAAGCTAATGAGGGAGGCTGACCGGAGGTATCCGGACTACGGGTTTTCGCGGAACAAGGGGTACGGGACTAGGGAGCACATTGAGGCGCTATACAGGCAGGGTTCGTGCATCATTCATCGGGTTAGCTTTGCTCCCGTGGCTCGGGTGAATGGGCTCGGGATGCTGCTCTAGGACCAGAGAATATGCCTCACGAACGGACGAGATTTGGGGACTGGGGTGAGGAATATGCCCGCCGGTTTCTTGAGCAGAAGGGGTATTCGATAATCGAGGCGAAGTATCGGGGGAAGTATGGGGAGGTGGATATCGTGGCGTGGGACGGAGATTGCCTGGTGTTTGTGGAGGTGAAGAGCCGGCGGACGAGGGCGTTTGGGAGGCCTGAGGAGTCGGTGACGGCGGCGAAGCAGCAGAAGCTGGTGCATACGGCACAAGAGTATGTTCAGGAGAAGGGTTACGAGGATAGGGAGTGGCGAATCGACGTGGTTGGGATTGAGGCGGGAGGGCCTCGGCCTCGGGTGCAGTTGATACGGAATGCAGTGGGGTGGGGGGAGGGGTAGGGGGTTGAGTTGCTGTGCTCGATGCTAATTGTGAGGCTAAGGTAACGCTCACCCTCACCCTAGCCCTCTCCCGTCAAGGGAGAGGGGACTGGACAGGTACAGACCTCGCCCTGCATCTCTGGATTCATGCCTGAGGCGCACCTTCGGCCTGCCTCTGCAGGAATGTCGGATGAGGGTTGGACGGGATCGATGTGCTAGAATTCGGGCCGGAGCGGAATCCAAGATGCCTATTTATGAATACCGTTGTGCGAGATGTAACCGCAGGGTGAGTTTGCTCGTGCGGGGGTTTGTGGACCCGCCGTCCAAAGCGTGCCCCGAATGCGGGTCTGGAGAGCTTTCGAGGCTGATTTCCCGGGTGGCGATACTCAAATCCGACGAGAGTCGATTAGAAGAGCTATCGGACCCCTCGTCCTGGGGCGGCAGCGACGACAAAGACCCGAAGGTTATGGCAGACATGATGCGGCAGATGGAAGACTCGATGGGCGAGGAAATGGGCCCGGAGTTCGGGGAGATAGTGGACCGGATGGAGGCGGGGGACATGCCCGAAGAGCCGGCCGACGACGGAGACTTCGACTAATATGCCGATCTACGAATACAGATGCTCAGATTGTCGAAGGACGACTAGCATCTTTCTGCGCAGTATAGGCTCGACGGCCAACCCGGTTTGCGAGTCCTGCGGGAGCGCCGACCTCAGCCGAATGATATCCCAGGTGGCCTATCACAGGTCGATGCAGGACAAGTGGGACGCCTCAGGGCCGCCACAGCTCAACCCGACCGACGACTATTACAAGGACCCGACGAACATAGGTCGCTGGGCCGAGAAGAGGCTGGGCGATATGGGTGTGGATATGCCGGAGCAGGCACGGGAAATGATAGACGCGGCTCGGGACGGTGAGATGCCTCCGGCGATCAAGGACATCTAGGGGTCGGGGGGCTTGGGGATGGGTGCTATGAAGAGCGGCAAGATCTCGGGGTTGTACGTCATTCTCGATCCGAGCTTTCTCAAAGGGATTTCGGAGGTTGAGGCGGCGGAGGCGATGATTCGGGGCGGGGTTCGAGTGATACAGTGGCGGGACAAGACCAGGGACAAGGGTGAACAGCTGCCCATCGTCAAGGAAGTCAATCGCATCTGTGCCGCGGCCGGCGTAACTTCGATCGTGAATGACCATGTTGACCTGGCTTTGGCCTCGGGAGCGGATGGCGTGCACCTGGGACAGAAGGACCTGCCGTTGGTTGAGGCCCAGGCGCTGATGCCGGAGGGAGCGGTTATTGGGGTGTCGACGGCGACGGTGGAGGAGGCGAAAAAGGCCGAGGCTGACGGGGCGTATTACATAGCGGTCGGGGCGATATATCCGACGACTTCCAAGGCGGTGACACGGCCCGCGGGCCTGGTGACACTGGAGTCGGTGTCGGGTGGGGTGTCGGCGCCGGTGGTAGCGATTGGGGGTATCAACGCCGACAACGTGGGGCCCGTGGTGGAAGCGGGTGCAGATTCGATATGTGTGATTAGCGCAGTGTTGTCAGCACCGGACATAGAGGCGGCGGCGAGGGAGCTAAGCGAGAAGATTAATGCAGCGTTCCGAGGGCGTCATGCCAAGTGAAGGGTTGGGGCCGGTCTCCAACCTGGGGCCGATAATCGAGAAGGTCCAGGCAAGCCTATCGGAGAAGCACGGGGCGCGGGAGGAGGGGCTGCGGGGGTCGAGGGACGCGATCCGGCATTGCGCCAACTCGATCCGGGCGACTCATCGGGGGGAGTTTGAGGAGGCAGTGAGGCTGCTGGCACGGGCCCGGGAGCTGCTGGACAGGGCCGAAGAATCGCTGGCAGGACATCCATCTGTATATCACGCGGGCTTTCTGCACGACGCACAGAAGGAGTACGCCGAGGGGCAGATCACGCTGTCCCTGGCATCGGAGAGTCCTTTACCGGACCCGGACGAGCTAAGGGTCGGGTATCCGGCTTATCTGAACGGGATGGGGGAGGCGGTTGGGGAGATGCGCCGGCATATCCTGGACACCCTTCGCAAGGGCGACATAGACCTTTGCGAGCGGAAGCTTGAGCAGATCGACACTATCTACATGGCTCTGACGACGATCGACTTCCCGGACGGGATCACCTCGGGGCTCCGGCGGACGACGGATATGGTAAGGGGAGTGGTGGAGCGTACCAGGGGAGACCTTACGGTGGCCTACCGGCAGCACCAGCTGGAGCGGTCGCTGCGGAGGTTGGAGGAAAAGCTGGGGGGCTAGGGGGTGGGGGGTGCTGCGTTTGATTGAATTGCGGTTTCAGGCACGGGTTTTGATTGTTTTGCAGGAAAACCACGTTTTCTTTGGATCGGGCAGAGGAGATTGTGGGGGTATGGGGTAGTAGGCGGGGTCCTTTCGTGGGTGGTGGGGGAGGGGTGTGACGAATTGGCAGTCGTGGGCCACCCCCCGCTCGACCCTTCGAGGGACTCGGGGCAGACTCTTCGAGTGGCCTCCCGCCTAAGGCGGACGGTCCGCTTATAGCCTGATGCGAGTTGGGAATGATCCGCCTGAGGCGGACAGGCTCCCCTAGGGGGTGGGTGGGGGTTGAGCAGGGGGCATTTCCGTCTGCACTGTGATTCATGGGATTCAGGGATTGCTTTGATTTGTTGGGGAGGGGATGGAAGGTCCCGGACGGTTTGTGCGAGAAGGCGTCTACGCCTGTAGCGATGCGTGGTGTCCGCCCCTGGGGACGTTTCACATCGGCGACGACTCTGCGACAGCCCCTAACTTCTGAGGGGATGTGAACGAGACCCGAGAAATTCTCGGTGTGGGGCAGTCTTATCCACCAGAAGTGCTCGACCATCCTAAGGGATGGGAGCGGGGACCCGTGACCGGCGTTCGTAGACCGGAGTTCTCCGGTTGTGACGACGGTGGAATCCTTGCCCCTGACTTCTGAGAGGATGTGGAGGAGAGCCGAGAAATTCTCGGTGTGGGGCAGTCCCGTCCACCAGAAGTGCTCGACCATGCGGAGAAATGGGAGCGTGGACTCGTTGCCGCCGCTTCGTGGGTCAGCCTCTCCGAGGGCTGCGACGGGGGAGTCCTTGCCCCTGACTTCTGAGAGGATGTGGAGGAGAGCCGAGAAATTCTCGCTGTGGGGCGGTCTCGTCCACCAGAAGTGCTCGACCATCCTAAGGGATAGGAGCGTGGACCCGTGACCGGCGTTCGTAGTCGGAAGTTCTCCGGTTGTGACGACGGTGGAATCCTTAAAAGGTGCGTTGGTTTTGAGTCGGCGCTCATCCGACTGTTCGGACTGGCCGGCAAGGTCTAGGCCGGGGGAGTCCGAGAAGGGCGCTATGGCCCAAGGGGGCGCTATGGCCCCAGGGAGCGACATGACGCTGCGCTCCGGGGCGTCGCCTGAGGAGGCGAAAGGGATGCGCCGGGTGAGTGTAGCGCACACTTGGCGGGGGCCCTTGGAAAGGGCAAGCCAGTTTTTGTCCGGGGACCTTCCATAGCCGGTCACGTGGACCGGGCGGGACAGTGATTGATCGCTGCGGAGGCTGAGGCGATGAGCCTTGGGGCAGTGCTTGTAGTGGGTGTTGAGGGAATGAGGATTGGGGAGGAGGCGCGTGCCGTTGGCCGGGCGGTCCGATACCGCTCGGGGGCGACGGGGCCTATGGAGGCTAGTGCGACTCATGGGACTCCTTGTTCCTTTCCTGATTAGGGCCGACACACAAGGTCGGTGACCTGGGGTAGAATATAGTACAGATGTTTTGCTTGGTCAAGGGGTCCGTGTCACTTTTGGGGGGAGGACACCACCCCATTCCGTTCTTGAGACCCCCTTCGACGGGGCTCAGGACATGCTTCGACTTCGCTCAGGGCGAACGGAATTCCCCACCCCTGGGGATGGATTTCGGCTCGACGGGGGTGGGCCTTCAGGAGGGATGGGTTCCTGCCTACGCAGGAAAGACAGGTTAAAAGGAGGTGGAATGATGGGGGAGGAGGGGGTGCAGAGGTCCGGGTGGTTCGCGAACCGCCCATCCGGAGGGAGGCTAGGATGGGCGTGAGAGGGCAAGTCCTAGATTCCTCGCGGAGCCTCGGAATGACAGTGAAAAGGGGGTGGGGGTTTGACGGTTAGTCTACACTTTGCACATGGCTGAAGCTAATTTTGTGGACAAGACGATTTGGACGGGGGACAACCTCGATATTTTGCGGGGGTTGAACTCCGAGTCGGTGGACCTGATATATCTCGATCCGCCGTTTAATTCGAACCGGAACTATGCTGCGCCGGTGGGGTCACGGGCGGCGGGGGCGGCTTTCAAGGATACGTGGACTCTTTCGGACCTGGACACGGCCTGGATGGGCCTTATCGCCGACGAGCAGCCGGCGATGTACAAGGTGATAGAGACGGCGGGGCTGACGCACGGGAAGGGGATGCAGTCCTACCTGTGCATGATGGCGGTGCGGCTGCTGGAGATGCGCCGGGTGCTGAAGGACACGGGGTCGATCTACCTGCACTGTGACCCGACGGCGTCGCACTATCTGAAGTTGTTGATGGACTCGATTTTCGGGGCGGATGATTTTCGGAGCGACATAGTTTGGAAACGTACTAGCGCCCATAGCGATTCCAAACAAGGCCGTCGCCAGCACGGGCGCATACATGACTCTCTGCTCTTCTATTCCAAGGGAGACAGCTGGGCATGGAATCCCCTTTATACAGAGTACGATCAGACCTATGTTGACCAATTTTATCGCCACATTGAGCCAGAAACTGGCCGTAGGTTTAGACTTGATAATTTGACAGGACCTGGTGGAGCCGCGAAGGGGAATCCTCAATATGAAGTAATGGGCGTTACCAGATATTGGCGCTACAGCAGGGAGCGGATGGCGGAACTGATAGAAAAGGGGCGCGTCGTTCAGACTAAGCAGGGAGGGGTCCCGCAATACAAACGCTACCTCGACGAAATGCCGGGTGTTCCTTTACAAGACCAGTGGACCGACATCAACCCAATTCAAGCTAGATCGAAGGAGCGCATAGGATATCCCACCCAAAAGCCCCTCGCCCTGCTGGAACGGATCATCTCGGCGTCATCCAATCCAGGCGATGTGGTGCTGGACCCGTTCTGCGGGTGTGCGACGGCGTGCGTGGCGGCGGAGAAGCTAGGGCGGAGGTGGGTGGGGATAGACATTTCGGAGAAGGCCGTTGAACTGGTGAACATGCGGCTACAACAGGACATGGGCAGTCTCTTTCACCACGGCTATGTCACGGCCCGGACGGACATACCGCGTCGGACGGATATCGATGCGCCGATCCCGTATAGAAAACAGAAGCACGTGCTGTTTGGCCGGCAGGAGGGGAGGTGGGGGGGGTGCAAGGTGGAGTTCCTGTTCAGGATCATGGAGGTGGACCACGTGGTGCCGAGGAGTCGGGGAGGGTCGGACCACCCGGAGAATCTGCAGTTGCTGTGCCCGAATTGCAATCGGATCAAGGGGGATAGGGATATGGCTTATTTGGTGGCGAGGTTGGGGGATTAGGATATTGGTCTTCCAACGACAAGACAACTAAGGAGAAAGATATGGCAAAGGGTAAGAGGTGTCCGTTCTGCTACACATTAACAATACAGATTGATGATTCTGAATCATTCAGCGAGTGCTCAAAATGTGAATTTGTCGGATGGTGGTTAGCTGATTCTGTAAGGCCAGGGCCAGGCTTGGGCTACAAATGCGTCAACTGCCAGAAGTCTACACTGCATTATTTTCAAACGAAGGCGGGTGTAGAGGTTTATAGGTGCTCAAAATGCCTATATTCCGGTGTTAAGGCTACTAAGGCGGGGGTGGGGGGAGAGGCGTCTTAGATTCCTCGCGGGGCCTCGGAATGGTTGGGGGGGGTGGGGGGTGGGGTGGTGTTGGGGCGGGCGTGACGGATTGGCAAAGCGTGGGCCACCCCACACTCGACCCTTCGAGTGCCTCAGGGTGAGCGGCCCCTCAGCCCCAGGGAAGGCGACTGGCCGGTCGCCCCTACGGGGAAGGAGGGCGGCCCACCCATTCCGTTCTTGAGACCCTTCGACTCCGCTCAGGGCGAACGGAATCCCCACCCAGGGATTCCGGCTCTCGGGGGCAGGAATGGTCCGACTTGGGCGGACAGGCTCCCCTCGGGGGGTGGGGTCGGGTAACCGTGACGGATTGGCGGTGCTGGGCCGCCCCCCGCTCGACCCTTCGAGTGCCTCAGGGTGAGCGGCCCCTCTGCCCCGGGGAGGGTGAGCGGCCCCTCTGCCCCGGGGAAGGCGACTGGCCGGTCGCCCCTACGGGGAAGGAGGGCGGCCCACCCATTCCGTTCTTGAGACCCCCTTCGACGGGGCTCAGGACATGCTTCGACTCCGCTCAGGGCGAACGGAATCCCCACCCAGGGATTCCACACGGCTCTCGGCGGCAGGAATGGTCCGACTTGGGCGGACAGGCTCCCATCGGGGGGCTAGGATTGGGAGTGGCATGGGCATTGGGTGCCGCATTCGCAGTCCCAGGGGATTCTAGTGAGTCCGAAGTGTTCGCTAGCGTCCTTGAGCATGTTATATATGCCCTGCTCGGAGTCTTCGGGGGAGTCTTTGGCGACGCGGGTCTTGGCGGCGACGGCGCGCACGATGAGGTCGGCGCCCTTGAATATGAGGGGTATGTTGTCGGGGTCATTTTCGACGAGGTTGCCGAGCTTGAGGCGGAGGAGGGCGATCTCGTCGTCCAGGCCGCGGAGGGCCTGAGCGTCGGCCAACCTCTTTTTGTCGGCGCGGGTCATTTTAGGGGCGTAGAAGGGGTCCTGGGTTTGGGAAGAAGGGTTCATATCGGCAGTACGAGCATAAATATAGAACTTTTGAACTATATCAGTCAAGGGGCAAATGTCACTCGCCTCGGCGAGCCTACGGCCCCAGACCATTTCACGCAGGAGGGGACGCCCCTCCCGACCCCTCCGGGATAAGTTGAGTCCCGCCCACCCGTCCTGTTTCTTTGTTCAATAGGGAAGGGGGGACTTACGGAGAGAAGGGTGAGAGGGCAAATCCTAGATTCCTCGCGGGGCCTCGGAATGATCCGCCTTTGGCGGACAGGCTCCCCTCGGGGGGTGGGGGGCTTCTTGACGCTTGGGTGGGGATGCCGATAAAATCCGTGTCTGACAGGGGCCCAGACTCTACAATCAATTCCAGTCAGGAGACCTCCTCTTATGACCTCATTCATCATCAGCTTCGCCGCAGGCGCGACTGCGCTGGTCTTTGCCATAGCCCTGATCATTTACATACTCAGACAGGACGAGGGCAACGAGTTGATGCGGGAGATCGGGAAGGCGATCCAGGAGGGGGCTATGGCCTTCCTCAAAAGGGAGTACGCCGTCCTCGGGGCTTTTGCCCTGATCTCCTTCGCGGTGCTGTGGATATTCATTGATGCCGACGTTCTGGACCGGATCCCCGGCGACGCCCGGTCCCTGCCAGCGACGGCAATTTCCTACATGGCGGGGGCGGTGGCCTCGGGGCTGGCGGGATATATCGGGATGAACGTGGCGGTTCGGACAAATACCAGGACCACTGCGAAGGCTCAAGTGGGACTAGGCCCTGCGCTGCGCGTAGCGTTCTCGGGCGGGGCGGTGATGGGAGTCACGGTGGTTGGGATCGGGCTTATTGGAGTCACGGCACTGTACTGGGTGTTCAAGGACCCATTCATCGTGGCCGGATTTGGCTTCGGAGCTTCGTCGGTGGCACTGTTCGCCCGGGTAGGCGGGGGCATTTACACCAAGGCGGCGGACGTCGGGGCCGACCTGGTAGGCAAGGTGGAAGCGGGAATTCCGGAGGACGACCCTCGGAACCCGGCGACTATAGCCGACAACGTGGGTGACAACGTGGGTGACGTGGCGGGGATGGGCGCCGACCTTTTCGAGTCGTATGTCGGTTCCCTTATAGCGACACTTTCGCTGGCGGCGACGGCGACCATTCTGGTCGGGCACACGGGCGGGTATGACTCCAACGGGTTCATATTGCCCCTTCTGGTAGCGTCTATCGGAATATTTGCATCGGTGATAGGAACTTTCCTGGTGCGGACCGGGGAGGGTGCGGGGATGGGCAGGCTGCTTTGGGCCCTTCGAACGGGAATCTTCACGTCGGGGGGACTGGTACTGATAGGGACCGGGCTGGCAATTTGGCAGCTTGATATGGACTTCAACTTGTTCTGGGTGGTGGTGGTCGGGTTGGTG
Organism: Dehalococcoidia bacterium; assembly: GCA_965220005.1. Taxonomy (GTDB): domain Bacteria; phylum Chloroflexota; class Dehalococcoidia; order Plut-88900; family Plut-88900; genus Plut-88900. The sequence goes on along the minus strand of OZ244800.1, from coordinate 2,703,526 downwards.
ACGGGCCAGGTTATCGGCACGGCTACCGAGGTCTTTACCTCCTACGAATATCCGTTCACGAGAGGATTGTCCAAACAGTCGCTAACCGGGCCGGCGACGGTAATAATCGGTGGGATTGGGCTGGGGATGTTCAGCACAGTCATTCCCATAGTGGCGATAGTTGTAGCCATCTGGCTGGCGAACTGGCTGGCTGGAGTGTACGGGATAGCACTGGCGGCGGTTGGGATGCTTTCGACGTTGGGAATCACGCTGGCTACCGACGCATATGGCCCGGTGGCAGATAACGCGGGCGGGATTGCCGAGCAGGCGGGCCTACCGCCCGAGGTCCGGGAGAGAACTGACTCCCTGGACTCGCTGGGAAACACGACAGCGGCCACTGGCAAGGGATTCGCGATTGGGTCGGCGGTGCTCACCTCGCTAGCGCTGATGGTGACATACGCCCAGGTGGTTAACATCGAGGTAATCGACCTACTGGAGGACACTTCTAGCACGCTAATCGGGCTACTCGTCGGGGGTCTGATGCCTTTCGTGTTCTCGGCGCTTACGCTGCAGGCCGTGGGCCGAGCTGCGAATGCAATGGTGAATGAGGTGAGACGGCAGTTCCGGGAGATACCGGGAATTATGGAGGGCACGGGGCGTCCCGAGTATGGGAAGGCCGTAGCGATCAGCACGAACGGAGCGATCAGAGAGATGATCGTGCCCGGACTGCTTGCCGTAGTTACGCCGATAATTATCGGGATTGTGCTGGGGCCGCAGGCGCTGGGCGGTCTGCTAATCGGCTCGATAGCATCCGGGGTGATGCTGGCCATCACGATGGCGAATGCAGGTGGGGCGTGGGACAACGCGAAGAAGTACATCGAGCAGGGAGCGCACGGGGGCAAGGGCTCCGAGGCGCATAAGGCCGCGGTGGTCGGCGACACTGTCGGTGACCCGTTCAAGGACACGTCGGGTCCCTCGCTGAACATCCTGCTGAAGCTGATGGCGATAGTGGCGGTGGTGTTCGGGCCTCTGTTCGTGTAGGGCCGGCTCGTCCGATACAAGAGCCCTGCCGAGACGACGACGAGGCTACTATATAAGCCGGAGTGGCTTGGTGAAGAGCAGGATGCGCGCGACGCGTCGATTCCTGGTCGGCGGTACTACGTCCATGTCCTAGAGACGGACCACGGCCACTACGTTGGTCACACCGCGCGCCTCAGGTCTCGGATACGCGAACATGAGGCTGGAGAGACCGAATCCACGGCAGGAGCCAATCCTAAGCTGGCTTGGGTCTCTCGCCCGTTCTACAGACGGGACGATGCGGCAAGTTTCGAAGCGGCGCTGAAGTCTCTCAGGCAAAAGCAATCTCCGCGCTTTAAGGAAATAACGGGGCTGGAACCGATGCCTTTTAGGCATCCAGCCTATGCCGGTGTGGGCAACGGGTGCCTGCTACCATTGGTGGCAACGGCGGGAATTCTTGCGGCATTCGCGTGGGGATTACTGAGCTTGTTTTGAGGTAGGTGCAGAGCTGGGGAATGCCAGAGCCTACGGATTTTGGGCATGTCCCCGGCTTCGGGTTGCGTGGAGGGGGTGGGATGCTAGCCGCCGTTGGTGAGTACAGCGTCCACCCGGGCAACAAACCTATCTACATCTCCTAGAAGGAGCTCAACGTCGGCACGGCTGAGCCAACCTTCATAGAAGTTGGTGTGCAGTTGACCTGCGATGTTAAACAGGCGTCGGAGATTCTGGTTCTCGGTCTCGTCGGCCAGGCGACCCACTACCCGGTAGAGGGCCTTGTGGTCGTTGTGGGGCCAGCTGCGCTCTGACGCAATGGCTTTGGCCATTTGGGCGGCGGCCCCCCACCCTTTCTCGGAGGCTTGTCGGATGTCATCTTGGGCGAGCTCAGTAGTAGCCTGAGCGAGGAAGGTCTTACCCTGTTCTCTATATGAATATGCCTGTTGATTCATCTCTGTAGGTTATCCTATATCTACCACAAAGTTTAGCGGCGGGTGGAAGGACGGGTCAAAGGGTGGGGGCAGGTTAGCCGGATATGTAGCCTTGGGATTTGAGGAAGGACTTGGCGGCGTCGATGGTGGGGAAGACGCGGGAGCCGATGGCGTCTATTGCATCTACGACGTCATCTGAGGCGAGATCTGCATCGGCGAGGTCCATGACATCACGGCGCTCGACCCTGCCTTTAAGGGGGAAGGCGTCATCGAAATATTTGGCGACCTCGCTCCATGAAACAGCTGCCATTGGGGTTGCTCCTTAATTAGGGGTAATTTCTATCAGTAGGGGGTCGGGGCTGGGATATTATAGTGTATGTGGGGCCGGTCTGCCCTGGGAATTCGGGACTTTAATCAGTACGGAGAAGATGATACCGTTAGGGTGCGCCGTCCCAAGAATCTGTTCAGGCTATTCACTTGTTACGCAGGCAATGGGGTAGAGATATGGACCCATCAGAGGTTGACTGTACAAGTGTCCCAAGGTACACGAGGGCGTCAGAGGAAGACCGGCTCTGGCGGCAGGCCAGCGCTCATGGCATAGGCAGGCGACGCTTCCTGCAACTGCTGGCCGCAGGAGGTGTGGAAGCGGTGGTGGCGGCTTGCTCAGGGGGGCCATCTCCAACCTCGATTTTCACTGCCACGCCAGACCCGGGAACTATGGCGTCGGCGGCGTGGTTCAAGGACGCGGACCCGTTCATCAAGCACGAAGGCAGCCTAGAGGGGCGCCTGGAAAACATCCAGGGATTGATTACGCCGAACCGCTTCTTTTTCGTGCGCAACAACTCCAGCAGCGTGGCAGTAGACTCGACGGGTTGGAAGCTCAGCATAGAAGGCGACGCCGTATCTTCTCCGCTGGAGCTGTCTTACGACCAGATTCTGAATATGCCCTCCAAGACTGTGGTCTCCTTCGTGGAGTGCGCGGGCAATCAACGGGTGATGTTCGACCTGGTAAAAGGAGAGGCGACTATAGGTACACAATGGGGGAGGGGAGGGGTGGGGAATGGTGAGTGGATAGGGGTGCCGCTAAGGGACGTGTTAAGGGAAGCGGGGATCAGGGAGGAGGCGCGTAGTGTGCTATTAGTTGGGATGGACGTTGATGCGCCGGAGGAAGGTTACCGACGAGCGCTACCCGTCGATAAGGCCATGCATCCCGACACGCTGCTGGCCTACGGGATGAACGGAGAGATGCTGCCACAGGACCACGGCTTTCCCCTGCGAGCCATAGTGCCGGGCTGGGCAGGGACGTCATCCATCAAATGGCTGGGTCAGATAGTGGTGTCTTCCGAGCCGATCTGGACACGTAATAACACTACTCACTACGTGCTTATTGGTGATGAATATGTGCCGGAGGGGGAGGCAGAGGGAGAGGTAATAACGACCCAGGTGGTTAAGAGTGCCCTCGCTCTTTCATGGCCCGCAGAGACGTCTACGGGCCCGCACCAGATATATGGCTATGCGCATTCGGGTTACGGGTCAATCGTGAAAGTGGAATGGAGCGAGGACTCCGGTCGGACATGGAAGGACGCGGAAATAACCGGGCCGCAAGTGCAGTACTCATGGGCTCGTTTCGAGTTTACATGGGAGGCGACTCCAGGACGACACACGATAATGACGCGGGCCACGGACTCGGCGGGGAACACCCAGCCTGATGAAACACCCTTCAACTACCGGGGATATCTGTTCAATCAGCCGATTCCGCATCCTATCCGGGTGACTTGAGAGCACGTTCGCTGAAGGGCTTGCGGCCTTAGCCTCAAATGCGCGTCTCTATATGGTGAGACTCGGGTTCCGGCGCATGAAAGAGCCATTGTGTGGCGACACCACTATTTGCAGCGATGATGGTTCGAAATGTGTGCTTTCGGGTAAGAGGTGAATGGCAAAAGTGAGGCTATTCAGGAGTCGGCTGGCAAGGGGCGTGTTTGCGCTGGCAGTCGTGGTGGCGGTGGGGATCACCGGGTACATGGTGATTGAGGGGTGGTCACTCCTGGACGCGGCCTATATAACCATACTCACCTTGACGACCATAGGTTATGAGGAGGTCCACCCCCTCTCATCAACCGGCCGCATCTTTACAATATTCCTGATGGTGGCGGGTGTAGGGGTGATGCTCTATGTCCTGACTTCGGTGGTCAATTTGGCAGTCGCGCATGAGGTTGGGAGTTTGTTTCGGAGGCGCAAATTGAAGACAAGAATCGCAAAGCTCAAGGGCCACTTCATCGTATGCGGTTTTGGACGAGTCGGCAGGGTAGTTGCCTCCACCCTTCAAGGGGAGTCGGTGCCGGTAATTGTGGTAGACAATGAGGCCGAGGCATTAGCCGAAGCCGAAGAGCTTGGTCTGTTGTCTCTGCAGGGCGATGCTACCAGAGACGCCGATCTAATTTCGGCGCAGATAGATAAGGCAGTCGGGCTGATAGCGGCAACGGGAGATGACGGTGAAAACGTTTACATAACCCTGACGGCTCGGGGGTTGAATCCCGGTCTGCATGTTGTGGCGAGGGCTTCCAGACCTGAGGCCGAAGAGAAGCTGCGTCGGGCAGGAGAGAACAGTGTGGTTTCGCTATACTCGATAGGCGGGAAGGAAATGGCCCTCACAGTGATGGGGATGGCCAAGTAAACGTCTGTTACCGGCAATTCAAAGGGGAACGACGACAGAAGTCTGCCGCTCTATTCGAATAACAGGATGCTCCGAACTGAGCCAATAATTCGAAGAGACGTTCTTTGACCGGCTGGGCGTTTGATGATGCCGTTGATGTTTCGGCGTGACGGGAGTGGCTAAGTAGAGATCCGAGAAGGGTCAATTCTTGACGCTCAAGAGGGCATGAAGTAGCATCCGAGCCTGCCACGCACCCCATGGTTCAGAGTCCAAGAAAGGGCCGACGTTATGAACGTAATCTGGATAGTTGCCGATACTTTCAGGTGGGACAGGATGGGGGCCTACGGGAACGATTGGATTAAGACTCCAGCGCTTGACTCATTGGCTTCCAAGGCCGTGCGGTTCGACCGACACTTTGTCTCGTCCTTTCCCACTGTGCCTGCACGAGCAGACCATCATACGGGTAAGTGGACGATGTCGTTCATGGGGTGGGAGCCCCTTCCTTCGGAGTCGATCACGTTGGCGGATATCCTGTCCGAGCGCGGCTATGTGACGGCAGCGGTGGTTGATACGCCGTATTACATCCGAGACGGGATGAATTTCGACCGGGGGTTTCAGGGTTTTTACTTCAACCCGAGCCAGGACGCCTCTCTGATTCCAGGGAAGTTTAAGATAGAGTCGCATGACCTGCGGGCAGGGTGGAGGTCGGAGGCGGACCATGCTGCGCCACAGACGTTTACCTGGGCGATGCAATGGCTGCAGCGACACTACAAGGAGAACTTTTTCCTCTATATCGACACGTGGGACCCTCACGAACCCTGGGACGCACCCAACTACTATACCGAGCTCTATATGCCCGACTACGATGGTGAGATCATCGAACCGCCGTATAACCGTTGGCAGGACGTGCCCGGATTCACGGAGGCCAAGGTCAAGAAGGCACACGCCACCTATTGTGGCGAGGTGACGATGGTAGACACGTGGATCGGTTACCTGCTGAGGTGCGTCGAGAATATGGGATTGATGGACAATACGGCGATCATCTTCACCACAGATCACGGATTTCTGTTTGGGGAACACGGGGGGCACTTTGGGAAGTCGGTTTATACGACGGAGGACGGGTCGGCGGCCGACGGTTGGATGCGAGCCGACGCGGGCTGGGGCCACGATCCGCTATATGAGGAGATCATACGTATACCGCTTTTGATGTACGTTCCCGGATTGAAGGCGGGGGTGTATGAAAAGTTAACGGCAGCAGTTGACGTAATGCCGACGGTGATGCAGATACTGGACCAGCCGGTTCCTGAGCAAGTGGAGGGGGACTCGTTGCTGCCCAGGATGCACGATTTGTCGTTGCCGGGTCGGGAGTTTGTGATCAGTGGCAAGCCATTTGCTAACCCCGGGGCTCAGGTTAGACACGTGGACAATTTCCTTCGAAGGGCGAAGGTCCACTCCAACACAGTGGTTACGACAGACGATTGGTCTCTGATGTACGCGGCGGAGGCGGGGAAGTCGGAGCTATATCACCTGGGGTCGGACCCGGGCCAGGAGCGGAACTTGGTACAGGATAAGGAAGACGTGGCTAAAGACCTGCACCAATACCTGGTGAAGTTCATGGGGGACACTGATTTGTCGGAGCGGTTGAAGGGGCCTCGGGAGGAGTTTCGGGGGTAGAGGGAGATAGAGATTTCTCCTATCGGAAAAGAGCATCCGCTTGACTGCATTCAGAGTTAGCTATATTGTTAGCTAAGATAGGCAAGGGGAACAACTATGACAACTGTGAATGTACATGAAGCGAAAACCAACTTGTCGAAGTTGTTGGCGCAAGTAGAGGCGGGAGGAGAAGTGATCATTGCCCGGAATGGGAAACCGGTGGCCCGGTTGGTGAGCTGCAAGCCTAAGGGGAAGCCGACACCTGACGTGCTCAAAGGTCTGATTAATATCGACGACAGTTTCTTCGATCCGCTTCCGGAAGAGGAATTAAGGTTGTGGGAAGGGAGGTAGGATAGGATTTCAAGTGTCGGACAAGAGCGTTACATGACTCCATCCTTAATTAGTCATACAGTCAGCTACACTGGTCTAGGTGAACAGCTATGACAACAGTAAACGTACATGAAGCGAAGACCAACTTGTCGAAGTTGCTGGCGCAAGTAGAGGCGGGGGAGGAAGTGATCATTGCCCGGAACGGGAAGCCGGTGGCTCGGCTAGTGAGCTGCAAGCCTAAGGGGAAGCCGCGGTTTGGCGCTTTAAAAGGAAAGATAAAGATAGACGACAGTTTCTTTGATCCGCTGCCGGAAGAGGAACTGAGGTTGTGGGAGGGGAGGTAGTTGCGGCTTTTGCTGGACACGCACGCGCTGATTTGGTGGGTTGCATCCAGCCATCGGCTTTCAGAGACGGGCTACCGGGCAATTTCTGACGATATGAATGACAAGCTAATAAGCGCTGCATCGGTGTGGGAGATTGCGATCAAGCATCGAAGTGGCAGGCTTGATGAGGCTGATGCTCTAGTTCTAGACATGCCAGGCATAATTGCCGCGCAAGGTTTCCAAGAGCTGCCGATAACCGTGGATGATGCCTTAAAGGCGGGAGGGCTTCCCGGTCACCACGGCGATCCATTCGACAGGATGCTGATTGCACAATCGATGGCTCATGACCTCATTCTTGTATCCAGGGAACCACTGTTTGACCGATATGGGGTGCGGCGGTTGTGGTGACAACAAAAGAGTGGGAGTAGGCAAGTCCTGGATCCCGCGCGGGGCCTCGGGGTTGGACGAGGGAAGGGGATGGGAGGAGACAGAGCAGGCACGAGACCTGCCCCTACGGGGGAGTAAGCACCGAGACGGAAGCTGAGGGCTAGCGGGCGATCATGCCGCCGTCGATGGGGACGATGGCGCCGGTTACGAAGGAAGCCTCGTCGGAGCAGAGCCAGACAATGGCCTGGGCGATCTCCGATGGGTTTCCCATGCGGCCTGCGGGCGTCTTGCCAATCATCCAGTCTTGTATTCCTGGGTTGGCGTCGACGACGCGCTGAACCATCGAGGTATCGGTGTAGCCTGGCCCGACAGCGTTTACTCGAATGCCGTTCTTGGCGTAGTCGAGGGCGGCGACCTTGGTCAGTCCAGACACTCCGTGCTTGCTTGCCGTGTAGGCGGCAGTGTTGGGGGCGCCTACGATCCCGTAGATGGAGGCCAGGTTAACAATTGCGCCGCCACCCTGCTCCAGCATCACAGGGATTTCGTACTTCATGGATAGCCAGACCCCGCGCAGGTTGACGTCTATGATCCGGTCCCAGTCGTCTTCGGGGAGGAGGTGGGTGGGGAGCCGGGACGTGACGTTGATCCCGGCGTTGTTGACGGCGCAGTCGAGCCTGCCGAACCGAGAAACGGTGTGTTCGATCAGGGCCTGGACCTGAGTGGTAACAGTGACGTTGGCCTGAATGAATACGGCTTCGCAGCCGGACTCGAGAATACCCTTCACTGTCTCCAGGCCACCGGGCCCGTTCATGTCCGAGACGACGACTTTGCAACCGAGCCGGGCGAAGGCCTCGGAGGTTGCCCGGCCGATCCCCGAGCCTCCTCCCGTGACCAGCGCTACCTTTCCGTTCAGGCTTTCGTACATCTTGCTACCTCCTCAAGTGCTGGTGGCCTCGTTACTGGGTCTGCTTCCCGGTGGGAGGGGAGGGGCGGAGGAGCCTGCCTTGGGCGTCTCGCCACTCGTTGCCCCAGAGAATGGTGATACCTTCGTAGATGCCCCAGAGAGCGCCGATGATGGTGATGCTCAGGGCGATCTGGATAATACCGTGAAGGGTGTAGCCGAGATAGAACCTGTGCGCGCCTACGGGCCCGAATACGACGCCCAGATTGCCGGCGGTGGAACGGGACTTCGGAGAGAATTCTTCTTCTCGGGGGTTACGCTTTTGTTTGCTCATCAGCTACCTCGCAAGGGTGGGACTGGGACGACCTTTGCAGTCTGTGGGAATGGCCTATAATGAGGCCAGGCCAAGATAAATTTGTAGATTGGACATACTATGACGGAATTTGAAGACAGGGTAAACCGGGGGGAAGCCAGCTATCAAGAGCTAAGCCTGGGAGGCAGAACGGCCTCAGGCCTGCCGCAGTACGACCTGGTCCCGGGTATGGGAGACTGGGTAACTGCTTCGTTGTTCGGGGAGGTGTGGGGACGGCCCGGACTGCCGAAGAAGATGCGGAGCATAGCTACGATGACGGCGTTGACCGTGACGGGCAAGGAGCCTCAACTGAAAGGGCACATAGGCTACGCTCTCAACCTGGGATGGACGAAGGAAGAGCTGGGCGAGATGTTCATGCACCTGGTGTTCTACGCCGGGCTTCCTTCGACGTTGAACGCGTTGTCCGTGGCACGGACCGTTTTCGAGGAGCGTGGTCTTATGGACGACGGTCCCGGCGAGGCGGAGGTTGGGGAGTCAACGGCGGAACGCATTGCCAAGGGGAACGAGGTGCTGGAAGAGGTTACGTTAGGCAATCCGGAAGAGGCATCGGGGGCGGAATACGGTCTAGTATCCGGGATGGAAGAATGGGTAACGGCAAGCCTGTTTGGGGACGTTTGGGGCCGGCCGGGGCTGGAGAAGAAAGTGCGGAGTATTGCCACGATGTCGGCGTTGTGCGTTCTCGGGCGTCTGCCGCAGCTGAAGGGCCACGTGGCATGGGCGCTGAACCTGGGGTGGAGTCGAGAAGAAATAGGCGAGCTGTTTCTGCACCTTGTATTCTATTGCGGGTTGCCCGCCTGCCTAAATGCACTGGGTGTGGCCAAAGAGGTATTCGACGAGCGGGACTCCGCAAGCTGATCAAATAGAGAACGAATCAGGAGGAAGAGATGAGCTTCTTGACCCGAAGGCCGAGTGTCGAGGCACGACGCGGCATGGTGGCAACCAGCGAGACTCAGGCGGCGATGGCCGGACTCAGGGTACTGCAAGAGGGAGGGAACGCCGTAGATGCGGCGGTGGCTACCTCCGCGGCATTGTGCGTGACTGAGCCGATGTCCACGGGGCTGGGGGGGGACATGTTTGCGTTGACATGGTCGGCGAAGGACCGGAAGGTCACGGCGCTGAACGGGAGCGGGCGTGCGGGGAGAAGAGCATCGTTGGAAGAGTTGGTGGGGGAAGGGTACAAAGAGATGCCCCATCTGGGCGCACATTCGGTGACGGTTCCGGGGATCGTGGATGGGTGGCAGACGCTGTTGAAGAGGCACGGGAGCATGCCGTTGTCGAAGCTGCTGAAACCGGCTATCAGCTATGCTGCTGACGGGTTTGTAGTGCAGAAGGTGCTGGGGAAGTCCTGGGCCTATAACGCTGACAAACTGGCGCGATATCCGTCGGGTAGTGAAATGCTGCTCAACGGTCGGGCCCCGCGGGCGGGTGAAATAATGAGGTTCCCGGAGTTGGCTGAGGTGCTCAAGTCTATCGCCAGGCGGGGACCGAAGGCATTTTACAAGGGTAAGCTGGCGGAGAAAATAGCGAACTACGTTCAGAAGATGGGTGGCTGGCTGGAAAAGGAAGACTTGGAAAGCCACCAGTCCACTTGGGACGAGCCGATTTCCTCGGACTACAGAGGAGTTCGGGTCTGGGAATGCCCACCCAACGGGCACGGGCTTGCAGCACTGATGGCGATGAACATCGCCGAGGGATTCGACATCAGGGGGATGGGTTTCCAGTCGGCGGACACGTACCACCACCTGATCGAGTCGATGCGCCTGGCGTATGCCGATGCGCTCAGATACATCGGAGATCCCGCTAAGGTAGACGTGCCGCTCAAAGTGCTGCTGGACAAGGGATATGCGGCGGAGCGCCGGAGCCAGATCGCCTGCGATGGAGTCATCCAGCACCCGCGTCCCGGAAACGTGTATGCGACTGCCAATACGGCATACCTGACGGTGGTTGATGGGGACGGGAACGCCTGCTCGTTCATCAACAGCCTTTACGAGAGCTTCGGGACAGGGCTGGTGGTGCCGGGTACGGGGATTGCGCTGCACAATAGGGGTGCTCTCTTCTCGCTGGACCCCGAGCACCCGAATGCCCTGGCTCCGGACAAGAGGCCCTATCACACGATAATCCCGGCAATGGCCACCCGCGGCGATCAGATGTGGCTGTCCTTCGCAGTGATGGGTGGGTTCCAGCAGCCGCAGGGGCAGCTGCAGGTGATGGCCAACATGGTGGACTTCGATCTCGAGCCTCAGGAGGCTCTGGACGCACTCAGGTTCAGCGCGCTGATCGGGGACGGAGTGGCGCTGGAAGAAGAGGTTAACGGGGGGACTCGGGAGGAGCTAATCAGAAGGGGCCACCACATAGTGACCTACGGGGACGAGAACCGAAGCCTGTTCGGGGGTGGGCAGATCATCGAGCGAGATGCTGAGACGGGTGTGCTGAAGGGTGGGTCGGAGCCTCGGAAGGATGGGTGCGCTATCGGGTGGTAGGGGTCTGGGCGTGAGTGCTTCGGCCGCTCATACTTCGACGGGGCTCCCGCCTCAGGCGGATCTCCGACAGCACGAGCGGGTGAGATTGTGGCGGGCCCAGTAAGTCTAAGTGACGTTTGGGTGGAACTCGGTGCCGATGTGGCCAGCCGCCTCCAATTCGGAATACCTATCGGTGTTGTATCCCAGCAGGTCTCGGTAGGCGTATTCGTTGTGCTGACCGAGGTTGCAGGGCGGTGTTCTGAGTTGGTTGGGGAATGAGCGGGAGCGCCACATTGGACCGGGATAGAGATAGTGTCCAGTATCAGAGTGGTCCAATGGCTCGAAGAAGCCCCGGTCGGCGAGGTGGGGGTCTGCCAGGAGGTCGGCGTCTTTGTTTACCGGGCCAGAGGCTATACCGGAAAGTTGGAGTTCGGCCATGAGGTCGTTGGCATCCCTGTCCCGGGTCCACCGAGAAATTAGGGAGTCCAACTCTTCCTGCCACGTCCATCGACCCGAGCCGGTGGCAAAGCGGGCGTCGGAGGACCAGGGGGGATTGCCCATCACACTTCTCAAGGCTTTCCACTGATCGTCGCTGTCCACGGAGATTGTGATCCAGCGGTCGCCCCCGAGGCAGGGATAACAGCCGTGAGGTGCTTTAGAGGGGTCGGCATTTCCGAGGGTGGTCTGAACTCGGGAGTTCATCGAGTAGTCCATGAATGCCTCTCCGAGGTATGGGAGCATGGCCTGGGACTGGCCGGCGTCGATCAAGCCCCCGGAACCCGATTCGCGACGGAAGAGCAATGCGGAGACCACGGCGAATGCGGCATTAGCTCCGGCAGAGGCATCGGCGGTGTAGACGGAGCTGGTCATTGAGGGGTCGGTGTCGCGGTATCCGCGAATGCTCGTGTGGCCCATGACTGCTTCCAAGGATGATCCGACGGAGCGGAAGTTGCGATAGGGGCCCTGGAGGCCGTAGGGCGGCATTCGAACGACAATGAGGTCGGGGCGGATGTTTCGGAGCCAAGGATAGTCGATGCCCAGCTTGGTCAGGGTGGAGACGGGGTTATTTTCGACAAGCACGTCGCTGATGGCGACCAGGTCTTGGAAAACCGTGCGCCCATCATTGACGTCCAGGTTGAGGGTCATGCTGAGCTTGTTGCGGGCGTGGGTGTTGAAAGCGGAATCGCGGTTCCAGGGACGGAGACCGGGGTCGTTGTCGGGGAACTTGTGGGCAGAGAGGAATTGACCCTTCTTGGGACGAGGGACTACGCCACGGGTCACGGACTGGAAAACGGCGAGAGGTTCTACGCGGATGACCTCGGCGCCCCAGTCGGCGAGCAGTTGAGTGGCGTAGGGGCCCGCCCAGACGATGGAGAGGTCAAGGACTCGGATGCCGGCGAGGGGGAGGGGTTTAGGGCTCAAGTCCGGCATTCCTTAGACGACTCCCATCTGTGCCATGCGCGAGAGTTCGGGAGGGGAGAAGCCTAGAAGGCCGCAGAAGACTTCCTGGTTGTGCTGTCCCAGGGTAGGAGCGGGGCGGCGGAGTTGTCTCGGGGCGGTGTGAGGGGCGAAGGGGCTGCCGGGCTGCTCAACCAAGCCTGTGTGGGGTAGTTCGACCTTGTCCCAGAATCCCGTGGCCCTGAACTGGGGGTCAGCTACCACTTCGTCGACGTAGTTGAGGGGTCCTGAGGGAATTCTCTGCTCCTGGGCCTTGAACCACAGCTCCTGCTTTGTGTGACTCAGGCTCCAGTCGAGGATCCGGGCCTCCAAGTCCTGTACGGCGTCTGATAGGTCTGCAGGATCGTCCAAGGCCGGGTCGGGGCCCGGGCCCAGGGCCTGAGCAAGCCGTGGAAGCATTTTTCCTACGGTCCACATATCGATGTAGCCGTCACCGGTGGGTCTCAGGCCGGAATAGATGTTGGGGCCGAGCCTCAAGGCGTTTTCGCCGGTGTACTGGTATGCGAGGACCCAGTTGGCCCGCCTATCGATGCTGCCGGCCAGTGTTTCGAAGATTGATACGTCTACATGATCTCCAATGGCGATGGCTCGGGCGCCGTAGAGGGAGGTGACTGTAGCTCCAGCGGCCACTGTCCCAGCCTGGTAGAGCCCGACCCGTCCGCCCAGTTTGAGGGGCTCGCGGTCCGGGAGTCCGTTGGCGTGCATCATGCCTCCCATACCGTAGCCGGTTATCTCGTCTAGGGCATAGTTCCTGTAGGGGCCGGTCTGACCGAAGTTAGACAAGGAGACCATAACGAGGGACGGGTTGAGATTGCTCAGCGCTTCATAGGACAGTCCAAGCCGAGCCAAGACGCCGGGCCGGAAGCTTTCGACCAGAACGTCGGCCCAGTGGGCGAGGGCCTCTAACAGGCGTCGGCCGCGCGCGGATTTCAAGTTCAGGGTGACGCTACGCTTGTTACCGTTAAGGTGTAGAAACAGGCCGCTGTTTTCGGGGTGGGGGAGGTCTTTAAGGAAGGGGCCGATGCGTCGGGCGCCATCGCCGATACCGGGCCTTTCGACCTTAATGACGTCGGCTCCGTAGTCGGCTAGGAGCTTGGTGCAGTATGGCCCTGCAACGTAGTGAGTAAGGTCGAGGACTTTGACGTTTTCGAGGAGTTGGTGCATGGGTGAGCGGGGGGTAGGTTCGAGCGTAATCTAACCTATAGGTCATAGAGTGTCCATTAAGGGTTTGGGGGGTGGGAGGCAGCCAGGTGGTATTTCGTGAGCCCCCTCCGCTCGACCCTTCGACTCTGCTTCCACCCCAGCGGATCTGCGGCAGGGTGAGCGGCCCCACCCTACGGTATGGATTCCCGATCGGAGTCGAGAAAGAAGGGAGGGAGGGAGTGTCTAATGAGGGGCGTCAGGGCGGGGGGTGGGTGAACGGATGTATAATGATTATGGCCGAAGAGACTGATCCAGAAAAGGAGATGCGATCTTGGAGGTATTTCTTGCCACCCCCAGGGGATTCTGCGCCGGAGTTGTGCGCGCCATAGATATAGTGGAACTGGCGCTGGAGACGTATGGCCCTCCGGTATACGTCAAGCACGAAATAGTCCACAACCCATACGTGGTGGCATCCCTGGAGGCGAAAGGCGCGATAACTGTAGAGGACGTCGAGGAGGTCCCGGAGGACTCGGTGGTTGTATTCTCGGCGCATGGGTCTCCGCCCGAGGACTTCGAACTAGCGCGCCAGCGCGGGCACAAGGTGATCGACGCCACGTGCCCGCTAGTCACCAAGGTGCATAACGAGGCCCGGAAGTACGCCAGGGAGGGCCGCAAGGTGGTGCTTATCGGGCATCCGGGCCATCAAGAGGTGATCGGGACCATGGGGCAGACCTCAATGGAGCTCATCGACGAACGGGAGGAGATAAACCTGCCCGAGTGGGACTCTGAAAGCCCGCTTGTGGTGCTCACGCAGACAACGCTTTCTGTCCTGGACACCTCCAAGGCGGTGGATGAGGTAAAGTCTCGTTTCCCGAACTCGCTGGTGAGGAATGACATCTGCTATGCGACGACCAATCGTCAGGAGGCAGTACAGCAGCTAGCGGCAACATCCGACCTGGTACTCGTGATCGGGGCGCAGCAGAGCTCGAACTGCAACCGGCTCAGGGACGTGGCCGAGGCCCTGGGTGTCCCGTCTTATCTGATCAGCGGGGCGCAGGACCTAGACGGACTTGAGATAGGTGCGGAAGTTAAGAGGATAGGGATTATTTCCGGGGCCTCGACGCCCGAACTGCTGGTGCGGCAGGTGGTAGAGGCGCTACACCCTGAGAAGGTGACTACCCTGGATGGGGCCGAGGAGGACATAACCTTTGTTCTGCCACGGGAATTTCGGGACAACGAGAAAGGCCACACCGCCAAGGCAGCCAGGAGTTAACGGTCGGCCTCCCCGGCGCTTAGCGCTGCCGTTGATCTGAAGCATGGGCCTCTTCAAAGTCATCATAAGCTTGGCGCTGGGGGTAGTGATTTTCCTCGGCGTGCTGAGCTATCTGACTACAGACTCGCTGCGCTCCCATTTTATATCCGAAGACTTCTACCTGAAGCATTTTTCGGAGAATGACGTCTACAACCGTCTATATGACGCGGTGTTAGTCCCCGAGGTGACGAGGCAGATCCAGGAGGATGAAAGGGCCAACTTCCTGGGTGGCATCCGGATTGAGGAAGAAGACGTGGAGCCGCTGATCAAGGGCATTCTGTCGCCACCTCAGCTTCGGCGTCAGGTGGAGGGTGCGGTGAGTGGAGCGGTGGAGTATCTCAACGAAGAGATCGATCCGGCGACCGATGAGCCGATAGCCGTACCAGACGTCTACATTCATTTTAGGCCAATAATTGGCACGGGCGTGCCAACCCCTGAAGGGGTCGAGCCTGTAGAGGGTACCGCCAAGCCTGCCTTGCTTCGATTCCTGGCGAAGGCGGTAGAGAACAACCTGGTAATACTGCCTCCGCCGGAAGGCACCCTTCAAGACCGGGTAGACACCTTTAGCCTTCAACTGGCGGATACGCTTATCCAACTGGAAGACCCGCAGTTTCCGATAACGGCGCCGTCTCTTGTGGGAGTGCCACCGGAGATCAGGCCCGCGGCCTATGCTCAAGCGAAGGTCGAGGCAAGAGAGAAGGGGTTTTCACTGGATTTGCTTGCCTTGCTGGACCAATTTGATAGTGAGGTCAACGAGGCTCTCCTATTGCCCGATTCTCGGGAGGCGCTCACTCGGGTGTTGGTCATAGCGGTGGAGCCGTTGGCCGGGCCACTCATCGACAGCGGGTTGGAGGAGTTCCGCGAGAACCAGCTGGACGACCAGGACCGGTTCGATCCACTGAGGAAGATCGCAAAGAACCGGGGTGTGAGCAAAGGAGAGGTGCTGGCGGACGTGGATCAAGTCCGGGAGTGGCTGACCCGCGGTAAGACAGCGGGTTCCTGGGGGGGCATATTGGCGATTGTCGTGTTCAGCGTGCTGCTGGGTCTTGTGCACCTGCCGGGCCTCAAATCCTTCATGGGCTGGCCGGGCCTGGCCATCCTGCTTTCCGGCGGCGCGTTTATGGGAATTGCACTAGCTTTGCGAGCGCAACTTCCCAACATGTTCGCATCTTTCCTTGAGGTGGGGCATGCGGGGTGTGACGGACTAGCGGGGAGGGCATCGGATGTGGAGCCGGCCTTGTGCCAACTAGGAATTGATGTGGGGACATCGATGCTCACGGACGTCACCGGCAGCCTGATAGTGCCGACGATTGTGATTATGATGATAGGTGGGGCGTTGGTAATAGCGTCGTTGCTGAAGAGGAGTCCGGCGTAATAGGGAAAGGGATATCGAGGCAACAAAGTGAGCGGGCAAGTCCTAGATTCCTCGCGGGGCCTCGGAATGACAGTAAAACGGGGCGTTGGAATGAGAGAAAGGCGGCACCTTGGAATAAAAGTAAAGCAAGGCCTCGGTATGAGAGGATCACGGGACTTTGGAATGTCAATGCGAATGGTGTCGGCATGGCAAGGGGGGCTGAGCAAGGAACAGGGTTTTTGGGGTAGTAATAGCAGGAGGAAAGCATCTTATGACCAGGATTCCCAGGATCAGGAACAGGGAAGACGCGCCCGAAGGCGGGCAGGTTGCCTACGATGAGATTAGGGGGAGCCGGGGGGAGGTGTCGGGGCCGTTTTCCGTGCTGCTCAACAGCCCGGAGATGTCGCGCCGCGCTGCGCACTTGGGGGCTTACATCAGATTCGAGTCCAGTCTCCCGGCGGATGTCAAGGAGCTGACGATTCTGGTGACGGCTCGGGAGTGGGACTGCCAGTACGAATGGACCTATCACGAGCCTGAGGCTCGAAAGGCCGGGGTGCGTGAAGAGGCCATTATGGCCGTGCGGGACAGGAGTGCGCCATCGGGGTTGAGTGATGAAGAGGCTGTGGTCTGCAACTATGTGCTGGAGACGATGCGCCAGCACAACGTGTCACAGGATGTCTATGAAGCGGCTTACGCCAGGTTTGGGGCGCAGGGGGTGGCGGACCTTACGGTGACGACCGGGTACTATGCTCTCTTAGCCGGGGCGCTGAACACGTTCGAGGTGGAGGTGGATGCGGGGGCTACGCCTTTGCTGCCTATTTAGGCGGGAATTCACCCTAGCCCTCTCCCATCGAGGGAGAGGGGACTGGACCTCCCCTCCGCCGCCTGGAATGACGGTTATGCAAAGGTGTCGTCGGGGGAGGGGGGATTTGGATAGGTGGTTAGAGGGCTTTGACGGCTTCCTCAATGGTTGAGGTTGCGTCTTGGTAGTCGGTGCCGGGGGGGAAGGTGAGGGGAGGGCCGAATCGGATTTTGACTCGGCCACGTCGGAGGAGAGGGAGCCGGGAGGGTGAGCCGAACTTTGTGACGTCCAGCCGCATGGGCACGACGGGGACTCGGCCCTCAACGGCCACTAACCCGGCGCCTTGCATGAAGGGTTTCATCGGGCCTCCGACGGTAAGGACGCCTTCCGGGTAGATCAGGATCGACCAGCCGCGGTCCATAATACTTCCCAGGTTTTCGAGGCTGGGCCTGATGGGTCCCGTCCTGGCGATGGGGAAGCCGTTTCCCAGGAGGGGGTTCAACACCCACCAGATGGGGTTCTGCCATAGCTCGGCGGCGGCGGCGACGGCCAAGCGACTTCTCCAGCGTCGGGTCACGGCCTTGAATATGAGAGGGTTATCCAGGCCGAGGTGGTGGTTGGAAGCGAAGAGCACGGGGCCGGTCAGTCCAGTAATGTTCTCTTTGCCCGACACCTTCAGGCCGTATGCAAGGGTCATTAAGGGAAAGACAAGGCCTTGCTGTAGGAATCCGCGTGCCATGCGAGCCCACATTCGCATTCCCCAGGCGGGAAACTTAACCATCGGCGGGCGCCTGGAGCCTTCTTCTACCATGGAGGATATCTGGCGGACGGTCGTTTCGGGGGAGACTTGGGACTCATCGAGATATACGCCGAGCTCGGATTCTACGGCGGAGAGGAGTTCGATACGGCCGAGGGAGTCGAGGTCAAGATCGATGCCGAGGGTTGAGCCTTGGGAAATCAGAGCAGCATCTCGGCGGCTGAGTTCGGCGATGATGCTCATCAGGTCTCGGGCGCCGGTTGGAGGGGTGGAGGCGGGACGTGGAGATGAGGGGGCCAACTGCTCGGCACCACGGAGGATTGTATCTATGACGACCTGGTTCTTGACTTTTAAGGTGTGGGTGCGGGGGAAGTCTTCGTCGGGCCAGACGGTGAAACCGCGAACTCTTTGCTGTTCTGCGAGCTGCGAGTTTGTCCAGTCTACGGCCTCTCGGGCGGTGTTGGGGTCGTCAAGGATAAGGGCGGCGTGAACTTCTACCGACGTGCCTTTAGGGAGACCTATAACTACTGCGTCCTTGACGCTCGGGTGTTTGACCAGCACGGTTTGAATGTCCTGGGGGAATACGTTCTGGCCGCTGGAGAGAACGATCATGTCCTTGACCCGGCCCTGGATGTGGAGGAAGCCGTCCTTGTCGAAGTAGCCGAGGTCGCCGGTCTTGTACCACCCATCTTCGAAGGCCTTGGCGGTTTCTTCGGGGGCGTTGTAGTAGCCGGGGGTGATGTTATCGCCTTTTACCAGGATTTCGCCCTGCTCGCTGATCCTGACCTGGACGTTGGGGAGGGGACGGCCAGTTGAGTCGGGGCGGCGTTCATCCATAGTGTGATTGCTGATCACGGGTGAAGCCTCGGTGGCGCCATAGCCCTGGAGGACCTTGATACCAAGCATCTCCCACTTGCGGCCCAGATCCCGGTCAAGCGGTGCGCCGCCGGACACGATGAGGTCAAGCTTGCCGCCGAACTGCTTGTGAACCGTGCGGAAGAGGTGTCGGCGGAGGCCGAAGGGGGTTCGCCCGGCTACCTTAAGGAGCTTCTTCCAGAGCCGCTCCTTGCCCTGTCTGATCACCTCACGCTCGATGCCGTTCATCAGGAGTTCCAGGGCCTGGGGCACCATTAGCATGGTGGTGATTTTGCGTTCGCGCATGGTGCGGGAGAGGACGGTGGGTTGTCGGCTGGTGGGATAGGTGACGCTGGCACCGGAGTGCAGGGTGAAAAAGAGGCCGCCCATCTGCTCATACATGTGGCTGAGAGGGAGGATGGACAGGAGCCTGCTGGAAGAGTCGACGGAGATGTATTGGGAGATGCCTTCGATGTTGGCGGTGAGATTGCGGTGGGTGAGCATAACACCCTTGGGATCTCCGGTAGTTCCGGAGGTGAACATAATTTCGGCGAGATCGTCTGGTTGGATGGGGACAGGGTCGGGGGTGGGGAGGTCGGCGATGGCCAACTCCAGTTCCTCGAAGGTGATTTCCGGGACGCCGAGATCTACATCTCCCTTGGGTGTGAAGCGGGAGGTGAAGGCTAGCTTGGGCTCGGTGCGTGATATGACGCGGGATACGTAGTCGGGAGCACTGCGAAGGTCAAGGGGTATCAGGACAACCCCTGCCCGTAGACATCCGAAGAATGCGAGGACCCAGTGGGGAGAATTGGGACCCCAGAGGATGACCTGATCTCCCTTACTCAAGCCACGGCGCTGGAGGAGTGTTGCGACGCGGCCTGAGTCTTCCCATAGCTTGTCGTAGGTCCAGCGGATGTATCGGAAGGCGGGTTTGATAAGGAGGGCGTCTCGGGGCCCGTGGCGTGCGGCGGCTTCGCGCAGGAAGTCGACTATGGTGTTGGGGACAGGGGTGGGAGGCATGACAATATCTCGGGGGAGTTTAGCACGGGGCCGTGACGGTACGGTCTGCGAGACGTTCTATGAGGCGTCGGAGAGAGTCTCGAGCGTTTTTCTGGAGGGGAGGGAAGTGGCTGAAGCAGATGGTGTGGAAGTCAAGCTCAAGGAGTTTCTCCAGGGATTGCATGGCCTGCTCGGGAGAGTGGGTGACGCCGGGGGCCGGGGGATAGAGCCTCCAACCGAACTTGTACTGGAGGGCATCGCCGACGATGACTATACCCCTCTGCGGCATGTAAAGGGCGATGCTGCCGGGGGTGTGACCGGGGAGATGGACGACCCGGAGCTCTGTGGGGAAGGGAATTAGGTCACCGTCTTCGAGGCGTAGGTCGACGGGGACGGGGTCGCCGGTAAGCCTGTCAAGGGCGGGCTGGGCAACGGATGCGAACAGCGGAATTTGAAGGGGGTTGGGGGCGGGGGTCGAGCCCTCGATGATGTCCGCTTCGGAGTGGTGGACGGCTACGGGTATGCGGATCTCGGAGACGAGTTCGGCGAGGCCGCCGGAGTGGTCGGGGTGAGCGTGGGTAATGACAACCCGGCTTATCCGGTCGAGTGAGAGTCCGCATTCCGTAAGGCCGCGGGTAATGGCGCGGTAGCTTCCGGGGAAGCCGGCGTCGATGAGGATGGTGTCACCGGGCTCGGTTATGACGGTTACTCGGGCCCCGACGGCTCGAATCTGGAATACGCCGTCGGTTATTTTTGTTGCTTTGCTGAACATAACTGGATGAGACTATGATCATAGGATAGAGAGAAACACGGGGGTGGGGCAAGGGGGGTGGTGGAGCAACGGACAGGATAGTATTGCGCTGAGCAAAAGAATGGCGGGCTGAGGATCTGATGCCTTAGATTTCTCGCGGGGCCTCGAAATGACACGATGAAGTGTGTTCGGATGACGCGGGCAGAGAAGATGCCGTTGCTTGAATCAGGGTAGAGGGATATACTCGCCGTTCTCTAATCAAGTCAGGAGTGAGAAGATGGCCAAGAGACCGCCGCCCCGGCAGGGGCATCCCTACTATATGCACGATTGCATTCAGGACCAGCCCGAGGGGATTGCCACGATACTAGACAGCCAAGGAGGCGCCGCGGAAGAACTGGCGGGGTTAGCGTCGGGGGCGAGGAGGGTGTACGTGTGCGGGATAGGGACATCCTGGCATGCGGCGCTGGTCGGGGAGCATCTGTTCAGGTCGGTAGGGTTGGCGGAGGCGCGGGCGTGGCACTCTTTCGAGTTTGTGTCTTATCCGCCACCACTTTCGGGGGATGACCTGGTGATTGTGATGGCGCACAGTGGGACGAAGCACTACTCGGGGGAGGCACTAGCGTTGGCTAAGGCGTCGGGGGCTTCGACGGCGTTGGTGACGTGTTTGACGTCGGAGGCCAGGGTGGACCAGGCAGACGTGGTACTGAGGACGACCTATCGAGACAAATCCTCGGCGTTCACGATCAGCCACATGGGAGCGATGACCGCGCTGGCTATGGTGGCCTCGAAGATTGCGGGGGGCGAGACGCTGGCTGAGGAGCTCAATAATCTGCCCGATGCCGTGGCTGAGGCGTTGAAGACCGAGCAGGATGTGAAGTCGATGGTGGAGAAGGTACGGGACTACGGGTGGTACTGCTTTGCGGGCTGGGGGCCGAATGCATCCACGGCCTACGAGGCCGCACTGAAAATCAACGAGGCAGCTTACGATGTCACCACGGCATTCCAATTGGAGCAGTTCCTGCACGGCCCGTACGTGGCTACGGACCAGCGATGTGCTGTGACGCTGATTGCGCCGCCGGGACCGGGTTACGGTCGGGCGGTGGAGATAGGGAAGGCGGTTAAGGCCACGGGTGGAGGGTTGGCGGCGTTAGTGCAGAAGGGGGATGGGGAAATGTCGTCGGTGGCGGATGTTGTAGTCACATTGCCGAAGGTGTCGGAGGCGCTGTCCCCGATTGTGTACCTGGTTCCGCTGCAGTTGTTCACGTATTGGCTGGCGCTGGACAGGGGTCGGAACCCGGATACTTTCCGGCTGGATGATCCGGCGCACCTGGCGGCGCGGGAGCATTATTCGTTGTAGGGGGCGTCTATGCCCGGTCGGTCGTTCGATCCGCCACTGCGGACCCTCCAGAGGCGGGTGTTCCGCATTGAGCACGCCTAGGGTGAGTGACCCCACACTGCCAATGGATTCCCGTGTAGAGGAACGGCAAAAAGGCAAAGCGCGGGAGGATTACCCTCAGCCCTTCGACAGGCTCTAGCCCTCTCACGCCTCGACGCACGCCAAAGGTGCACTTTCAGCATCTTCTACCCATCAAGAGACCGTTGTATTGCTCCTGGCGCGGGGCCAAGACACCCTACCCATTCCGCTCTAGAGACCCTTCGACTCTGCTCAGGGCGAGCGGAATTCCCCGCCCTCTGGGGTGGGGGGCATTCTTCGTGAGCCTGCCTGTGCAGGAATGAAGGTTAAGCAAAAGTCTTATCAAGGGAGAGGGGACTATTTGTCAGGGGAGACCAGGAAGTTTGGGTCCTGATCGATGTCCTGGGTGGCCCAGCGGTCCTCTCCGACGGCCTTGATGAACATCTGGATTGAGTGGCTGAAGAGGGCGGGCTCTTCAAGGTTCATAGTGTGGCCGGTCTGAGGGAAGACCAGAAGCCCAGAGGTGGGGATGTTGCGCTTGAGGAAGATGGAGGTATCGATGCAGGGGGCGTCTTCGTCGCCGACCATGATGAGGGTCGGGACGGAGAGTTGGCGGCACTGATCAGTGAGGTCGAATATCGAGGGTCTTTTGCCCTGGACACCCCTGAAGGTTAGGGCGGAGCCGATGGCGGAATGGGAAAGGAAGAGCCGGTTGAACTCCTCCCAGGCGTCGGGGTCTTTGCGGAGGAGTTGGACTCGGGTGGGCGTTTTTGTATAGAAGGCCATAGACTCCATGCCCTGGTTCTCCATCCTGGTGGCGAGGTCGTCGATTTGGCGGCCCCATCGGGAAGAGTCGGTGCTGCCGGAGCCTGTGCCGGCGACGACGATGCCGCGGGTCATGTCCGGGTGCTGGAAGGCGAAGTGGAGTGCGACGTTACCTCCCATGGAGAGACCGCAGATGTATGCCTGCTCGATTTCCAAGTGTTTGAGAATGCCGTGGAGGTCGTCGACGGCGTGCTGCTGGGAGTAGGCCTCGGGGTCGGTGGGAACGTCGGAGGGGGGATAGCCTCGGGAGTTGTAGGCGACGGTGAGGTGGGTGCGGGAGAAGAAGTCGACCTGGGAGTTCCAGCTCTCCCAGCTGCCCGCGTATTCGTGGACGAAGACGATGGGAAATCCCTGGCCACGGGTCTCGTAGTGAATGTTTAGGCCGTTGACATTGGCTTTAGGCATATGAGGTTCTCCAAGGGAAGGTTAGAGTGGGGTGATGGTATCGGGGCGGGGGGTGGGGAGGCAAGGGGGTGCATGTGGGATAGAAATAACCTCAGACATCGAGAGACAATTGGGCAAATCCGGGTAGGGGCCGAGAAACCCCGCCGATTCCGCTCTTGAGACCCTTCGACTCGGCTCAGGGCGAGCGGAATCCCCCACCCTTGGGGATGGATGTGCCATGGTGCATGAGCCTGACTGCCCAGGAATTGTGGATGTCAGTTAAAGAGGTGGGCGTGGAGGGTAGAATGGGGTGGTTGGAACTTTTGTTATCGTTAAAGGAGATGCGGATGGAGCCTAGGAAGATAGAGACGGAGTTCTTGTTCGAGGTGCGGATTCCGCAGGGGCCGCATCATTTGATCGGCGACGGGCCGTTGGGGCATCGGAGGATTACGTATCCGAGGGCTGGGGCGAAGGTGCGGGGGCCTCGGCTGAATGGGGAGGTGTTGGAGGGGGGTGGCGATCCGTTCTTGATGCGGGCCGACGGGGTCGGGGAGGTGGATGCGAGGATCACGATCCGTTCGGAGGCAGGGGACGTGATAATGATGAGCTATAAGGGCGTGGTGGAGTACAGCGAGGAGTTCACCGAGGCACAGAAACGGGGGGAGTTGGCTTCGCAGGAAGAGAATTACTTCTACGTGTCGGTGCTGTTCGAGACGGCCTCGGACAATTACAGGTGGTTGAATGGCACGCTAGGCGTGGCTCGGGGGTTTATACCAGAAGACCTGCCATCGCCGTGCATCGGGTACCAGGTGTTTGCGGTGAGGTAGTTGAAAGGTGTCGACTTATCACCGTTCTCCGGGGAGCACAAAGGATTACACGCTACTGCGCATAATTCCTTACGCAGGTTCGGCAATACTCGAGAGGAGAGACACTTATGAAAGCCACTGAGAAAAGTTTGATCGATGCCAACCCCGAACCATACAGGATGGATATGGAGTTCTACGACAATATCCGAGCAAGGGCTTCCGAGCGAACCTTGTTGCAGCGGACAATTATTCCACCCGACAACGGAAGAGGATTCCGGGTAAGCAAGGGGCAAACTTTCAAGGTGATAGAGGAGGAAGGACCACAAGTCGTAGACGTATGTCTGTGGAATGCCGATTGTCCTCAGCGGGAATCCCTTAGTCTGAATCAGACCCTTCTTGCTGAAGGACTATTTATCACGACATATTTTAGACTTTGGTCCGACGTCCCCAGGTATCGCCCGATTGCGACCTGTATCGAGGACACGGTGGTAACAGGACCGGTGGATGAGGGGTGGCATGCCCACTTCCCGGGGAGTCATTGTTCTTCAGAAATATGGGAATTGACCTTCGGCGAGGCTGGCTTAAACGGGTGTCACCTTAACCTCTTGCAAGGTGCGGAGTCCCTGGGCCTAACCGAAGATGACGTAATTGGCGACAACGTCAACCTCTTTCAGAAGATGCGCATCGATGGCCTGACCGGGCGCCGATACTTCACCAAGACCGATGCGAAAAAGGGTGATTACATCGAGTTCTACGCGGAAATTGACCTGCTGATATCTGTCTCAGTCTGCCCAGACGGCGATAGCAGCTTGATTCCCGAAACGTTTAGTAAGCTCCCAATTGCCGTTGAAATCTATGAAACAGGCATTACTCCAAAGGAGTTTACGAAGTGGACAGATTGGCGCCCAGGCTGGAAGGGGAGCTGGGAAGCATCCAGGGCATAGCAGTCCTAAATGCCTTTGATTCGAAACGGCAAGCGCTAGCAGACTACGGAAAAACATTTTGGAGTTTTCCCGCAGCCCCTCCTGACCTGGAAGGGAGAGAAAGTGATGTCTAAGGGACACCCTCAGACTCCCGGCGAGGGGCGGAGCCTCTCTGCACACCCCATACTTTAGCAGTCTGCTATGTGTAGCTGCCGGGGAGGGACTTTAGGAGGTTGGCCATCTCGATGGCACCGGCGGCGGCGTCGAAGCCCTTGTTGCCCTTCTTGCCACCGGAGCGTTCCATAGCCTGGGCCGTGTCGTCGGTAGTAAGGACTCCAAACAGGATGGGGACCCCGGTTTCAAGGGATGCTTTGACGACACCCTGTTGGGCACCGGCGGAAACGTAGTCAAAGTGGGCGGTCTCGCCCCTTATGACAGCGCCGATGCAGATGATGGCATCGTAGCGGCCGCTGCCCGCCATTTGCTTGGCGACGATGGGTAATTCAAGTGCACCGGGGGTCCAAGCCACGTCGACGGCGTATTGGGAGACGCCGTTGGCATTCAGCCCTTCCAGAGCGCCATTGAGGAGCCGGGTAGTTACAGACTCGTTGAACCGGGATACGGCGATACCGATTCGGAGGCCCTTGCCGAGGGTGTCGCCCTTGAATGTTTTACCCATTAGACGTGCAGAACTCCGGCTAGATAAGGTGCCCGAGTTTTTGTTTTTTGGTCTCCAGGTAATGCCTGTTGTGCTGGTTGACCGTGGGTTTAATGGGAACCCTCTCAACGACCTGGAGGTTGTAGCCTTCCAATCCCGCACGCTTGGCTGGATTGTTGGTCAGGAGGCGCATCTCCCGGATGCCGAGGTCAACGAGGATCTGCATGCCGATGCCGTAGTCCCGGCGGTCTGCGGGGAAGCCTAAAGCTTCGTTGGCTTCTACGGTGTCCATGCCGTGGTCCTGGAGGGCGTAGGCTTTGATCTTGTTGTGGAGGCCGATGCCTCGGCCCTCCTGGCGCATGTAGAGGAATACGCCTCGGCCCTCTTTTTCGATTGCATTGAGGGCGAGGCCCATCTGCTCACCGCAGTCGCAGCGGGAGCTGGTGAAGACGTCTCCGGTGAGGCACTGACTGTGGACACGTACCAGGACGGGGTCGCCGTCGGAGATATCACCCTTGACTAGGGCCATGTGCTCGTCCTGGTTAATAGAGGTGGTGTAGGCGATAGCCTGGAACTCCCCGTAGGAGGTTGGGAGATGGGACTCAGCGATGCGCTTGACGAGCTTGTCGTTGCGCATGCGGAACGAGATGAGATCGGCGACTGTTATTATCTTGAGGGAGTGCTCATTGGCGAACTTGGTGAGGTGAGTAAGCCGGGCCATGGAGCCGTCTTCGTTCATGATTTCGCAAATCACGCCGGCGGGGTAGAGACCGGAGAGCTTAGCAAGGTCAACAACGGCCTCGGTCTGGCCGGCACGGACGAGTACGCCACCCTCGCGAGCACGGAGGGGGAACATGTGCCCAGGGCGGGAGAGGTCTTCGGGCCGAGCGTCGGGGTCTATGAGGGTGACGACGGTGCGGGCCCGGTCAAAGGCGGAGATGCCTGTAGTGACCTTGCGTCGGCCCTCGACAGAGACAGTGAATGCGGTGCTGAAAGGTGCGGTGTTGTCCTGAACCATCATAGGGATCCGAAGCTCTTCGAGGCGTTCCCCGGTCATGGAAATGCAGATCAGACCGCGCCCGTGCCTGGCCATGAAGTTGATGATTTCAGGGCTGCATTGATCGGCTGCAATGGCGAGATCGCCCTCGTTTTCCCGGTCCTCGTCATCGACAATGATGACCATCTTCCCGGCTTGAAAATCTTGAATGGCCTCGGGGATGGTGGCAAATGGCATCCGGTATCCTCCGGTTTCCAGGACTGCTAGGACTGAGGGCTTGCGAGGGTAGATAGAGGGGACCCTGACAGATCGCCACCTTTGACGAGCTGCTCTACGTATTTGGCCAGTATATCGACTTCCAGGTTGACGGATTTGCCGATGGTGCGTTGGCTGAGAGTAGTGTGCTCCCAGGTGTAGGTGACAAGGGAGATAGTGAAGGTTTCCGGGAGGCGGTCCACGACAGTCAGGCTGGCGCCATCTACACCGATGAAGCCTTTGTCGACAATGTAGGGCAGAAGCTCCGCCGGGGGCCTGATCTCCATGATCCAAGCATCTTTGTCGGCGGTGATGGAGACGACTGTGCCAGAGCCGTCCACGTGGCCCTGCATTATGTGGCCGCCGAGCCGGGAGTTGAGGGTCAAGGGCCTCTCCAGGTTGACAGGGGCGCCGGGTTCGAGGGCTCCGAGGTTTGTGCGGCGCAGGGTCTCGGGCATGACGTCAAAGGAGAGGCAGTCTTCGGAGATGTCGGTTATGGTCAGGCAAGTGCCGTTGACGGCGATACTATCGCCGATACGGGAGTCATCCAATACGGTAGAAGCAGAGATGGACAGCCTAGAACTGTCCATTGAAAGGGCTCGGCCAAGCTCTTCGACTATGCCAGTAAACAATATGTCCGCTGTTTCTAGACGTATCCCGTAAGCACTATGTCAGGGCCGAGGGTCTCTATCTCGATATTGGTGAGTCTAAGCACATCGGCCATAGCCTCGGCGCCGATACCGCCAATTGCTGCGGGGCTATTGTCTCCGCCTATTATAACCGGCGCAAGGAAAGCAACAACTTTTTCTACGAGTCGATTATCGAAGAATGATCCGAGGAGGGCGCCGCCTCCCTCGACGAGAACATTGGTCATTTCCTTTTGGCCGAGCAGGTCCAGCAAAGCGTTCAGATCGACGCCTGGACCAGCCTGGGGGACGATGAGGACCTCAACTCCCTTTCCTTCAAGGCGTGAACGGAGGTCGAGGGATATTTCGGGTGTCGCGAGGAAGGCTCTGCCCGGCTGATTGAAGATGAGGGCATCAGGGGAGATGGGCGACTTGCCTGCAATGACTATGCGAGAGGGTTGCCGTTCCAGGGGGTGACCGTTGGGTTCCCGGGCCGTGAGCCTGGGATTGTCGGAATTGACGGTACCTGCACCGACGAGTATGGCGTCGACGCTGCGGCGTATTTCGTGGGCGCGAGCGCGGGCCTCGGGGCCCGTGATCCATTGGGACTCACCTGATCGGGTGGCTATCTTTCCATCCAGGCTAGCGGCGAACTTGGCGGTGACGAAGGGCCTGCCGGTGGTTATGTACTTGGAGTAGCCTTCCACTACGCGCTCCGCTGATCTGCGTGACTCCCCAAGAACTACGTCTATGCCGGCCCTCTCCAGTTCCCGGACGCCTTTACCGGAGACTCGGGGGTTGGGGTCAACGGCGGCGACATGGACTCGGGAGACACCGCGTTCGATGATGGCGGCGGTGCAGGGAGGGGTACGTCCGGCGAAGCAGCACGGTTCGAGAGTGACGTAGATCTCCGAGCCTCGGGCGGCGGCACCGGCTTGATCCAGAGCGACGATCTCGGCGTGGGACTGGCCTGGGGGTCGGGTATTGCCCTCTCCGACGACTTCGCCATCCCTCACTACTACGGCACCGACGGCGGGATTAGGTGAGGAGATGCCAAGGGAGCGCCGCGCCAGGGAGATGCAGTACTCCATGTAGTCCGTGGCGGGGAGGGGTGGACGGGACAGGAGGTTCAACCGCTCTGGTCTCCGGAGGAGCCAGGTTTGAAGTCTACATGGATCCTGCTAGCGGTCGGTTGGGTCTGGCCTTGATACTTACTGCCGAGATTCTTGGAGCCGTAGAGGTTTTCGGCGGGGCTAGTGAGTCGCAAGAAGGATATTTGTCCGATTTTCATGCCGGAGTAAAGGGTGACGGGTAGGTTGGCTACGTTGCTAAGCTCTAAGGTGAGATGGCCTTTCCAGCCGGGATCTACATAACCGGCAGTGGAGTGGATAAGGAGGCCGATACGGCCGAGGGAACTCTTTCCTTCGAGGCGGGCGACGATGTCGTCAGGGATTTCAATGTGCTCGGTGGTGCTGGCAAGGACGAACTCACCCGGATGAAGGATGAATGGATTATCTTCGGAGATCTGTTCCATTTCGGTGAGGTCGGTGGTGTCCTGTCGGACGTCGATGAAGGGTTTACGGGAATTGCGGAAGACAAGGACCTTGTCGTCGAGATGGACGTCGATGCTGGCGGGCTGGATATCCGAGGGATCGAGGGGGTCGATTACGATACGTCCCCCGTTGATCTCTTCTCTTATTGTTCTATCGCTGAGTACCACTCTAAACTCCGATGGGTGTCTGACAAGGTGAGTTACGGTGCGGATGGGATATATTAGCAATACGCGGGTGGGTGGTCTAGGGGTAACACCCTCCCCCATCGTGAGACGTTTGCGTAGCCGCAGGTGGTTTCTATTTTGCCATCCTGATAACTTAAACTCCCCACGCTCATACTTCGAGAGCCTCAGCACGAGCGGCTCCGGCCCTCTCCAACACTGGTTACGCAAATGTCTCATTGAGAAAAATTGGGTCCCATCCAGATTGGAACAAAGAAAGAGGGGCGATTGCCAAGCAATCGCCCAGTTTCCTTTAACAGGTGGGGGGTTAATTGATGGCGAAGATGATGCTTACGGTGACGGAGGACTCGACTTCTCCGGCGCTGATGGGGGTGTCGAAGGCGGCGGATTCGGCCATTGCGATACCAAAGGAGCGATCGAAGACGGGGTAAGGGACGCCGCCTCCGTAGTTGATGGAGAGAGGTTTGCCTAGGGTAACTCCGGTGAGATCCGCGAGGCGTTGGGCTTTGGCTGTGGCGTCCTGCACAGCTTCCTCGATGAGCTGATCTTCGTAAGAAGAGGTGTCGTCGACAGAGAAGTAGATGGACTGGACGCGGGTGAGGTCGCCGCCGGCGTCGACGGTTTGGTCTATGACGGCACCGACGGAATCGATGTCCCTGATCGTAACGTTAACGATGTTGATTACTGTGAAACCCTTCAGTTCCCGGGTCTCGCCGCTGTAGTCGTATTGGGGCTGAATGGAAAGGTGTTGGGTCTGTATGTCCTCATCTGCCACACCGGCAGCGGTAAGGACTTCTACGATGCTGGTCATGGCGGCAGCGGCGTCGGCGCGGGCCTGGGCTACGGTTTCATGCAGGGCCTCGACGCCAAGTACGATAGTGGCTGTGTCCGGGGCAAGGGAGATAGACGCAGTCCCGGATACGGAGATTCCGCCCTGGGGAGTGTTGGCGGAACTGGACTCGGGGGTAGGGGTTGGGGGGTCTTCCGTTGTCGCACCACAAGCTATGGCAGTGACAAGGGCGATGGCTAGCACGGCGACGAGGACCAGGACATTTTTGAGATTTCTCATTTTTCCTCCACGGGCGTTGGAATTTGGTTTGCCCCAGGCGGGCAATTTAGCTTCCCGGATTCATTGCTAAGACGAATTAGCCATCAGATTTGTTCCACAGGGTCGGGGTCGGGGGCAGGGGTCAGGTGGCTCGGATATAATTGGACTCCAAGTATCATGCTTCGGGTCCAAGGCTTCCAATGAGATGAAAAGATCGCTGCTCGATGTTGTTAAGGCACTGGCGCTGGCTGCCGTATTCTTCTTCGTGGTGCAGGCCGTGTTACAGAACTACCAAGTGCTGGGGCAGAGTATGGAGCCAAACCTGCATTCCGGACAGCACGTGATAGTTAACAAGGCTGCGTACATGTCACTGGACGTAGAAGGGCTCTCCAAGTTTATCCCATTCTACGAAGTTGACGAGGGTTCGGAGTTTCACTTGTTCGGAGAGCCAGAGAGGGGAGACGTGGTGGTTATCAGATCTCCACAAGAAATGGAGAAGCGACTGGTGAAGCGGATAGTGGCGCTGCCAGGGGACTCGCTGGAGATAGAGGACGGGATTGTCAAGATTAACGGACACTCGATTTCCGAGCCGTACGTGCTGGGGAATACCAGGGACCGTGATGAGAGCACGATTCCTGAGGACCACTACTTTGTACTGGGAGACAACCGACCCCGGAGCAACGATTCGAACACTTTTGGGCCCATTTATAAGAGCCAGATTGTTGGGAAGGCGTGGCTGGCCTACTGGCCGCCAGGAGATTTTGGGACCGTGGACAGCTTTCAAATCGAACCGGAGTCAGAGGAATGAGCAAAGACAATCCAGTGGACAGGGACAGCGTAGCCGATATGTTGGCGAGGACCAGTGTAGTGCTGGACGGACACTTTGTTCTAACCTCGGGACTACATTCGCCGAGATATCTGGAGAAGTTCCGGCTGCTGCAATACCCGGAATACACCGGCCGCTTGTGCCGGATGGTGGCCGAACACTTCGAGGGGTCGGGAGTGGAGGTAGTGGCGGGGCCGGCGTTGGGTGGGGTGATACTGGCGTATGAGGTGGCTAGACTAATGGGAGTGAGGGCCGTCTATGCGGAGAGAGTGGGAGAAGGCAGGGGCTTTCGTCGGGGGTTGAGTGTAGGGGCTGGGGAGAAGACGCTTATTGTGGATGATATTCTCACTACCGGAGGGTCGGTGGTAGACGTGGTCAATGCCGTTGGAGATTGTGGAGGGGAGGTTGTAGGGGTGGGGGTGCTGATTGATCGCTCGGGGGGAGGGGTGGAGGTGGGAGCGCCACTTTACAGCTGTCATCAGGTGGAAGTCCCGGTATATCAACCTGAGGAGTGCCCGGAGTGCCAGAAAGGGACACCCATCGCGCGTCCGGGGGGTGGGTAGGGTTTCCTACATCTCGCCTAAGCACTGGATTCCTGTGTCGAACACGGGGATTACGGAGGAGAAGGTGTAAGGGTAAATTGACACTGGGATGGACGGGTGCCAATATTGGGCTCGGGAGCCGTTAGCTCAGCGGAAGAGCACCGGACTTTTAATCCGGGTGTCGTGGGTTCGAATCCCACACGGCTCACCAGAATTTGGTCAAAATCAAGAACCTTCGTGTTGAATGTAGCTTTGGAATTTGATGTCACTCTCCTCTGTGCTTGCCGCATCTGCGTAAGGGATGAAGGTTTTTCCAACGGTTAAGCCAATTGCCATAGCCGCCGGGCATTGCTCGGAAGGGTTGAGTTTCGGACATAGCCATGCTCAGACTCCTTAGTGTCACCAACTTCGCCACCATAGAACAGCTCGAAATAGAGTTGGCGCCCGGCTTTGGTGCGCTGACCGGGGAGACGGGAGCGGGAAAGTCGATCATCGTGGATGCGCTGAGCCTTCTACTCGGGGGGCGCGCCGATGTCGGCATGGTACGTTCCGGGGCTCACCGGTCCAGGGTAGAGGGCATCTTCCTGCTTGGCGGCGACCTCGCTCCGGAAATCGATGTTGCCCTGGGCGAGTACGAGATTGACGTCGGAGAAGAGGAGGTGATTCTGGCTCGGGAGGTCAACGTGGACGGGCGCAACACCTGCCGCGTGAACGGGCGGATCGTGCCTCTCAGGCTGTTAAACGCACTGGCCCAGCACCTTGTGGATATTCACGGCCAAAATCAGCATTTATCCCTTCTCCGAGTACGTGAGCACATGGATATCCTGGACAAGTACGGGGGGCTATGGCAGCTTCGCACCGAAGTGGCAGGGGTGGTCCGCCAACTCACTGAAGTTCGCCAAGAGCTAGAACAGCTTCGGAAGGATGAAAAGGAGCTTGCTCAACGGGTTGATTTTCTGAGGTATCAGGCAGGAGAGATCGGCGCTGCAAATCTACACCCGACTGAAGATGATGACCTGACCCTGGAGAGGGACCGGGTCGCGAACGCGGAGCAAATTATCACACTGTCCGACCACGCCTATCGAGCGCTATACGATGGTTTCGACCGACACGAATCGGTCATGGACCTGATGGGGCAAGTGTCCAAGGACCTTTCCCAACTGGAGAGGCTGGACCCCTCATTGAGCCAGACTGTTGAGTCAGTAGACGCCTTGATGCACCAGGTGGACGAGTTGGCGCGTGCACTCCGTAGCTATCGTGACGGCATCGAATACAGCCCGGCGCGTCTTCAAGAGCTTGAGGAGCGGTTGGACTTAATCAACAATCTCAAAAGGAAGTACGGCGGTACGATCGAAGAAATCTTGGCCTTCGGCGAGCGGGCCTCGGAGGAGCTGGAAAAGCTAGATCACAGCGAAGAGCGGACGGAGGGATTGAAGTCCCGAGAGATCGATATTCGAAAGCAGGTGGGCAGGCTGGCGGGTCAACTCTCCGAAGCTCGGCAACACGCAGCCAAGCGGCTGGCTGAAGCCATACAGGAAGAGGTCGCCGGGCTGGCATTGGGATATGCCCAAGTGGTGGTGGATATCCGTCAGTCGGACTCGGAGGACGGTGTGCCGGTTGGGACCGCGGGTCCGGGCCCGAACGCAACACCTTCTTTGGGTGGAGAGCCAATCAGGCACCTCGCGTTCAGCGGGTCAGGTATAGACTCCGTGGAATTCTTGATCTCACTTAACCCGGGCGAGCCGCCCCGGCCCCTAGCCAGGGTTGCCTCTGGGGGAGAAGCGTCCAGGCTTATGCTTGCCATAAAGACCATACTTTCCACGGCTGATCAAATACCAATACTCGTGTTCGACGAAATCGATGCGGGTATAGGAGGTCGAGTCGGGAGCGTACTGGGTCAGAAGCTATGGGGTCTGTCCAAGAGCCACCAGGTTCTTTGCGTAACTCACCTCCCGCAAATAGCGTGCTACGCAGACCACCACGCTAAGGTTATAAAACTTGCCTCACATGATAGGACCGTGACATCGGTGGAGGCGCTGGACGGCGAGGACAGGGTGTCGGAACTCAGTCAGATGCTGGGCTCCGATAGCGGCGCAACCCGCGCCAACGCTCTAGAGATGCTGAAACAGGCCAAGAACTGGAAGGATAGCAAAGGAGTGCACCCCATGCAGGGAACTTTTGCATAGCCGCCGCGGAGTTGTATTCGAAAGGTATCGATTGTCTATTGGCGCTATCGGGCAGAGTGCCAGGCTAAACTTCGGCGAGAATGATCCGAATTAGCTTTCCTCAACCATGGCCTTTAACAGTCTTAGCTGTTTGCCGTCGGAGAATCGGATTGCCACGCGAAGCAGGGGCGACACCAGTTTCCACCATAGCCCCGTGATCTGACAATTGGCGACCAGGGTGACTCGGGAGGAACGCTCGTCTATCTCGTACACTTCGTATGTGTAATCGGCAGTCACACCGCCCTGGACCGAACGCAGGACTAATGATCGACCAATGTCACAGTGGATGATGGTACTTGAGCGATCCGCGCCACGGGCGCGGAATGTCAGGTTAGTGCCTGTGGCGGTTTCTCCCTCGGCGGTCATCCCTTCGATTCCGGGCATCCACTTGTGGGCGTTCGTCCAATCAGTGAGGGTCTCCCACACTTGAGGGGCAGGCCTTTGAATTGCCTCTTCGACTGAAAGCGTTTGCATAATGATGAGCCTCATAGACCGTCGATTTTAACACCGGTGCTCCAGTGGGAATAAGGCTTCGGGTTGGCGATCCCTTCTGACTCTGCAAACGACCTAGTTGCACCGGACTTTTGCCGGTAAGGTCGGAGGAAGTGAATTGGCGTTCATAAGACAAGCCCGTTATCATGCTTACGCCTAGAATCCAAGGAGATTGAGAAAACCTAATTGACCCAGGGCCACTTGCCAAGTTCGAGGGGTGTTAGAAGGGAGATCAGAAACATGGGTGCCAATGGTAGACATAACGGCGTGGTAGCGGATGCCGACGGCCACATCATGGAGCCCGGAGATCTGTGGAAGGAGAACCTGGAGCCAAAATATCGAGATAGGGCTATGCAGGTGACAAGGGGGGAGGATGGGATCGACTACCTGGAGATAGACGGCAGCAGGTCCAAGGTCCTGGACGGCGCCTTGGGGTTCTTGGGAACCTTGGACGAGGGTGCGGCCTGGAGACGTAAGGAGGACAGGCCCGAACTTCTCAACTGGGAGGACTGCAGGACTCCCGGGTCCAGGGACCCTCATGCGCGAATAGGGTGGATGACCGACCACGGCATTGATCTCGCCTTCCTCTATCCCTCACTGGGGCTGAACTGGCAGACGGAATGCGGGGACGCCGACCTCGCGGCCGCCTATTGTCGGGTGTACAACGACTGGATAATCGACTTTTGCCGCCCCTACCCGGACCGACTTATCCCGATAGCCATGATATCGCTAATGGAAGTGGAAAACGGAGTCGAGGAGGTGAAACGGACCGCCAAGCTTGGGGCGAAGGGCGTGTACATGTTCCCGAACCCGCCGGTGAACGGGATTCCTTACGGGGATGAGTACTACGATCCGTTCTGGGCCGAAGTACAGGAGCAAGACCTGCCCATCGGCATTCACGTCAGCAGCACCCCCAAATACGTGGGCCACGATCTGTACAAAGCCACTTTTACCAGTAACGGGTTTTGGTACGGGCTGATGCAAAAGCTGGACTGCCAACTGGCTTTCACCACATTCTTCCAGGGAGGCGTGTTCGACCGTTTTCCGAAGCTGAAGTTGGGCGTAGTGGAGGCCCATTGCGGCTGGATGCCGGCATGGCTAGATGCCATGGACTCGGCGATGTCACGCGAGCCGGGGGTCAATCTTCTGCCCAGCGATTATTTCAAGCGGCAGTGCTGGATATCGGGCGAGCCTGACGAAAAGGCGTTCGCCTTCACTGCACAGATGCTGGGCGCCGACAGGTTGGTCTGGGGTTCCGATTACCCGCACGGAGAAGGCCACACAGACCCGTTGGGGGAATTGACAGAAAGAATCGGCGATCTTTCCGAGGAGGAGCAGAGACAGATCATAGGTGAAAACGCTGTGAATCTGTACGGGCTAGATTCCTAGAGTACTCTCGGCTATATGACTGACCCATCAAGTGGCGCTCAAGCGCCGACCGTCGTGACCGTGTATCCGATGACCGGCCGGCAACTGTTCTTCAACGTGCCTCACGCTGTCTGCGAGGAGTGCGACCTAACCGTTCGCCTGGTACAGCGCGTTGCCTCGGACCTCCCCCATGTTGAAGTTCGCATCAAGCCGTGGTTCAACCACATTTTTGATGCCCTGCGCCGTGGCGGGTGGCATCCGCCTGTGGTTACGATCAACGGGAAGGTCCGCACCCAGGGTGTCGTCCCTGATGAAGATGAGCTCCGCTGCGCCCTCGTGGGCGACACCCGAACCGCCGTCGCCGATGACGCCTGACGATACTGCTTCCGTCGCCGCCGTCGCCTCGGACGGCGCTTCACGCATCCTTCTCGGCGGCTATCTCGCTGTAGGCTCCACTCGGGAATGGCTTAGGGCGTGGGCAGCTGTCCTCATACTGCTCGGTCCTGCAAGGCTCGTACTTCGACTCGCTACGGCGCTGCCAAACCTGTTGCCCGTACGAGGCCGAGCTGCCTGCCGGGCCGCGGAGCGTTGGTGGGCTCGGCTCGCCGCCCGCCTACTTGGTCTGCGCATCCGAATTAATGGCCTCGAACACATCGACCCGGACGAACAGTACGTGGTTGTAGCACTTCACGAGGGCTTCGCCGACGGCCTCGCGCTCCTACATCTACCACTCTCGTTCACAGTTGTCGCCCGAGACGAGCTTGCTGAGTTCCCGCTTCTCGGCGGTCATCTCAAGCGCGGGCGGCACATTTTAATCCGGCCCGAGCGCCCGGTCTCGACAACACGCTCGCTCCTTCGCGACGCCCGCGCTGCGATCGAGTCCGGAGAAAGCGTTCTCCTGTTCCCTCAGGGTTCTATCCTCGGGATTGAAGTCGCGTTTCAGCCTGGAGCCTTCAACCTTGCGGAGCGTCTCGGGCGTCCGATCCTGCCGGTAGTCGTCACGGGCGGGCACCGTGTCTGGGAGCACCCATTTACACCCACACTTCGCACCAACCAGTCCATGAGCCTCACTGTGCTTCCACCTGTCCCGCCTGAGGAAGCGGTCTCCCGGCGAGGAATGATCGAGCGGAGCATGAAACAGGCTGCGCTTGCCAGCGCCACGCCACCTCGGCACTTCGACCCCAGCCGTGACGGCTACTGGGACGACTACCGCTATGAGATTGACCTCGCATTCCCTGACCTCGCCCAGCGAATCGCCACCCATCGCGCCCTGCAATCGCACGGCGACCTCGAAGGTTCGTAGTAGGACATAGACATTTAGATGTCCGCTACTCGTGAAAGATGGACTTGGAGCCATCCTATTCCACTCGTGTATAGTTAGATGCCGTACGAAACTCCGGCCGCAAACTATCGAGTTTTGCGCCCGCTACGACGTTAAGTTGCTGCAAAATTAACCCTCTTGAGCTACGCCTACATCAGCACTAATCCCGGACGCTTTGCCGTAGTTGCGGTGATCGCGGCGGCATGCCTGATCTCTCTTATCGGATTCGGAATCCGGGCCAGCTTTGGCCTATACCTGGAGCCAATGACGGTTGCCAACGGATGGTCTCGGGAGACCTTTTCGTTGGCGATGGCGATCCAGAACTTGTTATGGGGCATTGGCGTACCGGTGGCTGGGGCGATCGCGGACAGGTTTGGGACAGCCAAGGTAGTCGCCCTTGGTGCGGCGGTTTACTCTGTTGGCATTGCTGGAATGGCGATGTCGGACAGCGGGCTCGCGCTACACCTGACCGGAGGGATTCTAGTCGGTTTGGGAGTAGCCTTCTGCTCGTTCTCTCTGGTGCTGGCGGCCATTGCCCGCCTTATCGGGTCTGCACGGCGGTCCCTGGCGTTGGGGCTTGGGACCGCTGCAGGATCTCTAGGCCAAGTTATCTTTTCTCCGATCAATCAGGCCTTGATATCCCGCTACGGCTGGTACGACTCCCTATTGGTGATGTCGGTGGTCTCATTGGTCTTGATACCCTTGGCGTTCAGCCTTCGAGGCAGCTCGGAATCGAGAGGGGAACCAGCATCGGACCAGGGCCTGACCAATGCCTTGGGCGAGGCGGTAAATCATCGGAGCTACCTGCTCCTAACGGCGGGCTTCTTCGTATGCGGGTTTCATGTTGCGTTTATCACCGTGCATTTCCCGACGTACGTCACTGATCTCGGTCTCTCTCCTCAAACAGGCGCATATGCGCTTTCATTAGTAGGCCTGTTCAACATTATTGGTTCTCTGGCGTCAGGAGCGTTCGGGCAACGATACTCCAAGAAGATGGGGCTGTCCTTCATCTATTTCACCCGGGCGCTGATCATCCTGGGACTTCTGATGGCCCCGGCCAACGGGCTGACAATTTATCTATTTGCGGCGTCAATGGGACTACTTTGGCTGTCAACCGTGCCTTTGACCACGGGGATAGTGGCGCAGATATTTGGGCTCAAGTTCATGGCCACCCTGTTCGGCCTTGTTTTCCTGAGCCACCAGGTCGGGAGCTTCATTGGAGTGTGGCTGGGCGGATTGCTCTACGACCGCACAGGTTCCTATGACGCTATGTGGTGGGCGGGAGTCGGCTTTGGGGTGTTCGCCGCCATGGTGCACTTCCCAATCAATGACAAACCTGTGGGCCGATTGAGTATGGCTCGGGCCGAAGGGTAGCCGGAGTGGGGTTAGCGGACAACTGCTCTTTCTGAGGGTCCAAATATTCCCACAGAGAACAATTCAACGATGAGGCGGGACTCAGTGAGTGCGCTGGTTTGTAGGAACTCACGTATCCCGACAGCAGAGGTGGAGATAGCGTCTGCGCAGCAGCGGCTAGTCTTGTGGGGGTCTGTTGGTATTCATGTAGTGCTCAGCAGAATCACGCCGATCACGACCGATGCGACCCCCAGAATCTGGATCGGGCGCAGACGCTCGCGGAGTAGGGTGATGCCGCCGGCGATCGGGACCAGGGTGTAGGCGGACGAGACGGCGGCGACGATGGCCACATTCCCCACTTGAGCGCCCCTAGCGAAGGCGAACATGCCGCCGATCTCGATGGCGCCGATCGCGAGGATTGCCAAAGTGATTCTAGTGGTTAGGCGTTGGTGGGGCTCGGGGCGTTGCCTTATGGCGAGGGGCGTCACTAGAACAGCTGTGAACATCCTGATCATGTAGATTGGCAGGAACCAGCCGAGGTCTTTTGAAAGGGCAGCGACCGAGTAGTAGAAGACCCCGAAAGCGATCATGGCTAAGAATCCAAAGAAGACGCCCCTTCCAACGACGATGCGTCCGCCCTTCAGTTCCGAGATGTTTATCGATGCGAGGAAAACGCCAAGCAGGGCCGCGGCAGCGCCTGAGGACTGGCCCGGGGACAGAGACTCGGCAAGGATCAGGACGGCCAGGATTACGACGACTCCCTTGTAGACGGACATGATCGGGCTGACGATGGCTACGGGCCCACGTTGAAGGGACGCGTAATACAGGACGTAGGTCATGCTATAGAGGACTCCGAGACCGATGAAGGTGAGCCACTCCCGGCTCGATGTGTGGATGATGCCGCCATCGAAGGGCAGATAGGCAGTGGCGGCCAGCACGGAAGCTACGTTTACTCCGAAGATCAGCCTGAAGTGGCTGGTCCTGCGGGCAAGCAGCGCGCTCGCGAACTCTGCCACTCCGAAGCCCAGGGCCGCCAGCAGGCCCATGCTCACGCTGTCAGCAATCATGCTGCTAGTTCGTTGGAACTACAGAGAGGATTACGGGCATCTTGAAAAATAGAAACCTCCTGGGTGGTGCAATCTACGGGGGGCCGGACTTGGTTGCCTCGATGGGATTGTTGACGCAATCTACGCAGACCCCAAGACGCCAATGCGGATTTGCAAAGCACCTTCCCTGCTATGGTGTTGATAGACCAGTCAAGTTTGACCGCTCAGAAGGGTAATGCTAGCCTACGCAGCTAAATCATGGCTAAGAACTTACCACAACACGCCGAAGTCGTAGTCATTGGCGCGGGTATCGTGGGGTGCAGCGTCGCCTATCACCTTGCCAAAATGGGGTGGAAAGACGTGGTGGTACTGGAACGAAGCGCCATTATCAGCGGAACCACCGCTCACTCGGCGGGACTGGTAACCCAGCTGCGTCATACCCGCGCATTGACGGATATCTCTCGATATGGCGTCCAGCTTTACCAGGAACTCAAGGATGAGACCGGTCTGGACACCGGTTTTCGACAGACGGGAAGCATAAGCGTAGCCCGGACCCAGGGCCGCATGGACGAGCTTCGGCGAATGATATCCATGGCCAAGAGCTTCGGCGTGGAGATGAACGAGATTGGCCTGGACGAGGCGAAAGAGCTCTGGCCCCTGATGAGCATCGAAGGGCTAGTGGGAGCGGTACACCTGCCCTACGATGGTGAAACGGTGCCGGACAGCACAGCTAACGCACTGGCGACAGGGGCCACGAAACGTGGCGCGCAAATCATCGAGAACACCCCTGTGAACAACATTTTGACCAGCGGTGGAGCGGTGTCGGGCGTGGCCACATCACGGGGAGACATCAGATGTGAAGTAGTGGTGAACTGCGCCGGAATGTGGGCGCGGGAGATCGGCCTGATGTGCGGGGTATCTGTCCCTCTGCACGCCGCCGACCACGCCTACTTTGTCACCGAGCCGGTTCCTGGGGCCTCGGAGGACATGCCCTCACTTCGCGACCCCGATGGTTACATCTACGTACGGCGATACCCCTTCGAAGGTGGTGGAATACTAATAGGCGGCTTTGAGCCCGAGGGGGTACCGTGGGGGATGGACGGCATACCAGATGACTTTTCCCTCCACATGCTCAACCGTGACTGGAGCCACTACGACATCTTGATGGAAAATGCCATGGACCGCGTCCCGGCCATAGCCGATGCAGGAGTGCGCATCAAACTTGTCGGGCCAGAGAGCTTTACGCCCGACACCCGCTACATCATGGGTGAGGCCCCCGAACTGCGTAACTTCTTCGTTGCCGCCGGTTTCAACTCCAGCGGCGTAGCATCGGCGGCAGGGGCGGGCAAGGCTATGGCGGAATGGATCACGGAGGGGAAAATGACCGAGGACCTCTCGGAGGTGGACATCGGTCGCTTCCAGAGTTGGGCAAACAATCCCGCCTACCTGCGGGACCGAACCGGGGAGGCCCTGGGTCTGCTCTACGCCATGCACTGGCCTCACAGGCAGCCGGAATCGGCCCGAAACGTACGACAGTCTCCTCTGCACGAACGACTCGTTTCGCGGGGCGCGTGCTTTGGGGTCGTTGCGGGATGGGAGCGGCCCAACTGGTACGCCCCAGAGGGAGTAGACCCCGTTTACGAGTACTCCTGGGGGCGACAGAATTGGTTTGACCATTCTGCCAGGGAGCACTTGGCAGTGCGGCAAGCCGTAGGCTTGTTCGACCAGACCTCCTTTGCCAAGTTCCTGCTTCAAGGAGCCGACGCCGAATCCGTCCTGCAACGCCTGATGGCCAACGACGTAGCCGTGGCACCAGGCAGTCTGGTGTACACCGCCATGCTGAATGCGAAGGGCGGAATAGTGTCGGACTTGACGGTAAACCGTATATCGGAAGACACGTATATGATTGTCACGTCAGCGGGGTCGGTGACCCGGGACTACACCTGGATGAGAAGGCACATTCCCGATGATGCGAGGGCGACGCTTACAGACGTCTCGTCATCCTACGCTGTGTTGGGTGTCATGGGGCCTCGGTCCCGGGACCTGTTATCCCGCCTTACCGACGCCGACCTTTCAAACGAGGCTTTTCCGTTTCTAACTTCGAAGGAGATCTATCTCGGTTATGCGCCGGTGCGGGCCTCGCGGATAACCTATGTGGGCGAGCTGGGCTGGGAGCTCTACGTCCCTAGTGAGTACGCCGGTAACGTGTACGATTCCATAGTCGAAGAAGGCGGAGAATTCGGGTTGAAGCATGCCGGCTACCATGCGCTGGACTCGCTGCGGTTGGAAAAGGCGTACCGAAGCTGGAGTCACGACATCACGAGCGTCGATACTCCACTGGAGGCCGGGCTTAGATTTGCGGTGGCTTTCGACAAGGGGGTCGATTTCATCGGGAGAGATGCTCTACTGCGCCAAAGGGAGAAGGGACTGGAAAAGCGGCTGGCCATCTTCGTACTGGAAGACCCGAAGCCGCTGCTTCTAGGCGAGGAGCCTATCTACCGAGATGGGGTTATTGTGGGCCGCACCACCTCAGGGAACTATGGTCACGCACTGGGTCGGTCCGTGGCTATGGGCTACCTGGAAAATGAAGAAGGGTCGACTCCCGGCTGGATACGTTCAGGCTCTTATGAAATAGAGGTTGCTAACGAGCGTTTCTCGGCCAATGTACGGCTCAGTCCACCCTACGACCCGAAAGGCGAGAAGATAAAGGCTTAGCTACGCCTTCGAGATACTGACTCGCCGAGTGTGGCTAAGATCGCTGAAGTAGGTGGAGGCCGGGAGGTCTTCTACGGATCGTATATTCCACGGCCGGTCAGAATGTTGCGATCTATAGATGGTCTAATCCGGGCCACAGGATGTACGCCTGAATACAATCCAGTGAGGCAGTACAGTCTATTGTTTTACCGCGTTGAGAATTAGTCCACCAAGGAAGTTGGATCACAATCAGATGAACAAGAGCACGTGCGACGTTCTAATTCACAACGGTCAGATCATCACCATGGACTCGGAGCGCAGAATCTATCGCACGGGCGCGGTGGCGATCACTGGTTCGCGCATTGTAGAGGTCGGCACCCATGCCGACCTGAGACAACGCTTCGATGCGCGGGAGACGATAGATGCCGAAGGGGGCATCGTGCATCCTGGCTTCATCGATGCTCACAATCATATCGTCCACACTTCATGTCGGGGGGTTGGAAATATCCGCGATGCAAATCCAGGGCCCGTCAACTTCGCAGATTGGAAAGCCGGAGTTACCGATGAGGACGAGGCTGCTGCCACTGCCACGGCCAGTCTCGAAATGCTTCGAAGTGGCTTTACGATGTTTATAGAACCGGGCTCACTGTTCTCGACCGAGGCTGGGGCTGAGGCGGTAGAGCGTGTGGGCATGAGGGCCCTTTTCGCCCCGCTCTATCTGTGGGACAGGAGCGAGTGCTTTGATGCTGTACCCTCGCTGATAAGTCCGAGCCTGATGGCTCGTGCGCCCATCGATCTAGACCGTTCACTGGGGCAATTGGAAGTGGAGCTTCATCGGAACAGAGACCCCGAAGCGTTGGTTCGGGGTTACATATTCGTCTACGGCGCAGGGACTGCCTCGCCCGAACTGTTGCAGGCGACACACGCATGTGCCCGCGACAATAACGTGCCCTTTCAGCTTCACGCCGGTTACGTCCCAGGGGAGCCCGCGATCTATCGCGCCATAAACGGCACCAGCCACATCATGCACCTGCAGGAGCTCGGTGTACTCGACGAGCACACCGTCATCGTCCATGCAAACGTACTGGACGAAGAAGAAGAGAGAGCGGTCCAGGAATCGGGCTGCCAGATAGTATGGTGCCCGGCTGCCTTTTTCTCGCTCGGATTCGGAGGAAGTGCGAACTTCAAGATGGCGCAGCGGTACCTCCGAGGAACTCGTGTCTCTCTAGGCACCGACGGCGCTATTGGATGCACTCCGGGTGGGATCATGCTCGCTGCACACTACGCGTCACAAACCTATGCGGACCCTCTTTCCCCCGGGGTGTTACTCGAAATGCAGACCATCAACGCGGCCTCGGCAGCCGGAATGGATGCGGACCTGGGAAGCCTGGAATCCGGCAAGCGCGCGGATGTCGTGGTGAGGTCTGCGGGCGCAGCTGAAGCTTATCCTTCAAACAACCCATTGCACTTGCTGGCGTTAACTATGGGAACCGGGAGTGTGAATACTGTCCTGGTTAACGGAGAGATGGTCTTCAGTGAAGGACACTCGACCCGAGTGGACGAGCAGGAGGTCTACCGGACAGTTTCGGATTCGGTAGTTGCTCGGGCGGGACGGCTCGGGGTTGACCTGGGGCTCGGGTGGCCGGTCGTTAGCTGACCTACGGGCCGTGGCCCTCGGTCCCCGGAATGATGGTACGGAGAGCGCCGGAGTCGGGTGGCTTGATTGCAACTTCAGGGCGACGTCTGTCTAGGCATGTATCGCCGACTGTCCACCGTCCAGGTATATCACCTGACCCGTCATCCAGTCCGAGGCAGGGCTGGCCAGGTAGACGGCTAACAGCCCGACGTCTCGAGCGTCGGTGAGGCGTTGGAGGGGAACGCCTTTAACACGGGCCTCGTGGACGGCCTGATCGATGAAACCGGGCCTGGTCATCTCGGTCATGAACCAGCCGGGGCCAATGCCGTTGACGTTGATGTTGAACCGGCCCCACTCCAGGGCAAGGCACTTGGTGAGCATGTTCAGGGCAGCCTTGGAGCTGTCGTAGGCGGTGTAGTAGGCCTCGGCGAGGATGCCAGTCATCGATGAGACGTTGATGATCTTGCCGCTGCGCCGTTCCAACATCTGACCGGCTACGGCTCGGCAGCAGTAGAAAGCTCCGCTGAGGTTAATGTTCAGGAGGCGGCTCCATTGCTCAACGGTGAGCCCGGCCTTAAGGTCACCGGAGATCTTTTCCTCGGGGAGCTTCTCAATTGGTATTAGGGGCACTGCGCCGTAGCTTATGCCAGCGTTGTTGACCAGGATATCGATTTTCCCCAGGGCGGCAGT
Source organism: Dehalococcoidia bacterium (assembly GCA_965220005.1). GTDB lineage: Bacteria > Chloroflexota > Dehalococcoidia > Plut-88900 > Plut-88900 > Plut-88900. Next base: position 2,659,230 of record OZ244800.1, on the reverse strand, counting down.
GGCCTGGGACACCGCCTGCTCAGCCTGGGCCGAGTCGGATACGTCTAACTGCACAGCGACGGAGTTTCGGCCTAGCGACCGTATTTCATTGGCAACCTGTTCAACCTGGTCCAGGGTGCGAGAAGCGACTGCGACGTCGGCGCCGGCCTCGGCCAACACCAAGGCGATAGCCTTGCCGATACCCCGGCCCCCGCCGGTAATGAGAGCGGATTTGCCTTCCAAACTGTACTCGCTAAGCATCTGGCCAACGTCTCCATTTCGCTAACGACTTGCGCCCGTTGCCCTGAATAAAGGTCTCACACGCGTTCTCGTAAGGTAAATTTGAAACCGGTTCGACCTCAGCGCCAATTGTGCCCTCATCGAAGATGCCGAGACGCTTACGTGTCCATGTGAAGGTCAAGAGGGGCAAAGGCCAACCGCAATCAGATCAATTGAACCGGTACACCTTGGCGGCGTTTTCGCAGGTTATCTGCTGTATCACGTTCTTGGGGAGGTGTCCCAGGTTATTCTGGATGACCGTCTTGGAATCGGGGAACACGCCGTCGGGGTGAGGGTAGTCGGAGCCCCACATGATGCTGTCTATGCCAATTCGTTCAATCTCGTCCATCGAGACGTATTCCTCCTGGAAGGTGGAATGTCCCTGTCGACGCCAGTAGTCGCTTGGTTTCATCTCGAGGCCGAGTTGGAATAACCTGTCGGCGTATTCGATGTCCGTCCTCTCGACGATGTAGGGTATCCATCCGATACCGCATTCGCCCAGGACCCAGTTGAAGTCAGGGAATCTCTGGCAAGCCCCGGAAAGTATGACACTGATCAGGAACTCTGAACCAGTGATCTGGAACAGGGCTTCCCCCAACCCCCTGACCACGTACCGGTATTCCGCTTCTTCCTTAGGCTGCGGCCTGGCGAAGGTGCCACCCACGGTGTGGAAGGAGATTGGTATTTGGCACTCGGCGGATGTTTGCCACAATATATCCCAGTCCTTGTGATACAGGGGTTTATTCATCTGAGGTACGAGAATCTCCGCGCCTCTTAGGCCCAACTCTGCTGCCTGGCGAAGCTGGTCGGCGGCGGTCTGAGGGTCTCGGTGAGTCAGGCAAGCGAGTGCGTTCATCCGCGCGGGATTCTTACCGACGAAATCGGCGACCCACTGGTTGTAGACTTGGTAGGTGGAGTTAAGAATCGCTGCGTCTTCGACCTCGGGGCCAAGGCGGCCACCGGCACCGATTTCCAGGATGCCGTACATAATCTCGGCATCCACGCCATCTATGTCCAAGTCCTTCACGCGGAGGTCGGGATCGCTGGGATGATAGACTCCGTGAGCCATACTATCGAAGAACCCCACTTCGGCCATCCGGTCCAGATGTTTGGCTTCCCCTTCCTGGTAGTGGCCGCTGGTCAGGCCACCGCTGCCAGAGGGCACAACTTTCTTGCCTTCCAACATCCAGTAAGGACCTTCTTCCGTGTCCTCTACCCGGGGCATCTTATCCCTGAGCGCAGAAGGAGCATTCTCTACGAACATCTCTGGCGGCATATAGACCAGATCCATGTGGGTGTCGGCGGAAATCAGATTGTATTTCATGTGATTCTCCTACTGTTTGCTAAGCGGGTCCCCTCTAGTTGAATCGGTACACTCTCGCAGCGTTTTCGCATATCAACTTCTGCCGAACCGCGTCGTCAAGGTGTCCCATGCCCTCTGCGATGGCCTTGGCCGAATCGGGGAACACGCCGTCGGGGTGGGGATAGTCCGAGCCCCACATTATGTTGTTGATGCCGATCCGCTCAATCTCGTCGGTCGAGACGTATTCCTGCTGGAAGGTTGAGTAGCCCTGTCTCTGCCAGTACTCGCTAGGCTTCATGTTGAACCCGAGGTGGAACAGACGGTCATCGTATTTTGAATCGGTCCTTTCGATTACGTAGGGGATCCATCCGATCCCACACTCCCCGAGGACGAATTGGAAGTCTGGATTTCGCTCGCAGGCCCCGGAGAGAACCATGCTTACAAGGAACTCGATGCCCGATAGCTGGAACATGATGAAGCCAAGGCCCATGCTCAGCCATCCGTAATCGTCCTGGTCAGCAGGTGAAGGAGTTCTATGGGGATAGCCCAACGTATGGAAAGATACTGGCATACGGGTCTCCGACGCGGCCTTCCACAATGGCTCCCAGTCCTTGTGGTATGCAGGGTTAGGCATTTTGCCAGCGTTGATTTCCGCACCTCGTAATCCCAATTCGGCGCAGTGTCTCACCTGACGGGCTGCTACTTCGGGATCGTGGCTGCTGAGGCAACCGAGGGCGGCGATTCGATCGGAGTAGGGTCGAACAAAGCCGGACACCCATTCGTTGTAGGCATCATAGATGGCGGTTGTAACCTCAACATCCTTGAATCCGGGCCCCGAGAATCCACCTCCACCTATGCCCAGGATGCCGTACATCACCTCGGCGTCTACACCGTCGATGTCCTGGTCTTTGATGCGCAGCTGTGCATCCGAGGGGTGGTAGATGCCGTTCGCTATGCCGTCAAAGAAACCCACTTCAGCCATACGGTCAAGATGGTGAGACTGACCAGGTACGTAGGCTGCGAAATCCTTCGTCAGATTTCCTCCTACACCGGCGCCGCACATATATTCTCCCTCGATTTCCCATGCCTTGCCGCCGTTTTTTTGGTCGGCCACATATGGCATTTTGTCCTTGAGGTGTGCCGGGGCGTTGTTCGTGAAGAGGTCACCCGGAAGCCATGCAACGTCCAGATGGGTATCTGCCGATATCACTTTGTAATCCATTCGTTCCTCCCTCTGTCTGCCCTCTATAGGGTGCATCATATCAACAATGGAAAACTACCTGTCTCCATTGATAGAGTTCCTAATTATAGGCGGCGTGATAACTCGTTGTTGGAGCCATTTGGCTGATACGCCGTACTCTTGTCTTAGTTGTCTAGCTTTACACGATGCGGTCTTAAGTGTCACCCCGGAGCCGGACTACCATTGTAGATGACGCTGCTAGAAGGAAATCCCCTTCGAATTCATGGTTCGGGACTAATAATACAGAGTTTTGGATGATGAATGCTAAGGGATGTACTCGTTCGGTAGATTAGTGACACGCCGGGGTTTTATTCAGTCCTCCTGAGGCGGATGTTCCATCTTAGATTGTGGGGTTTGTGGGTTTCGGTTCTGTCTGTTGGGAGGGGATTGGCGATGGAATACGCTGGCTGGACGCTGCCCCCGTTCCTGTGCTGCGGGTATTCCGACGATGCCCTGGGGCAAGGGCATCCAGCCCGCCTGCCGCTTCTGCGGCCTAAGGCCCTGACACGCCGGACAAGGCAGGGACCGTCAGAGCCGACAGTCCGAGCCCTGCTCCTGAGGGTTGGCTGCACCCCGCAGTGGCGGGGAGGAGACTCGGCGTCCGGCGTGGGTCGTCGGGGCTCATGCAGACGTAGTATGTTTGAGTTTGCCGGTGTGACCCGGAGCGCACGGTTCACCGGCGCCCGACTTGTTAAGCGGTCGAGGAGCCGAGAGGACCTCGGCGCCGGGCTTACCCGACCGCCCCGCTCGAAAGAGCGGGAACCCTCCGGGGGGAGGGAATCCCTGTAAGAGGCTGAGGGCGTCTTAGAGGGGGCACACATGGAACGATAGCGAACCAGGGCGTCTTTCCATCGCCTGGGGGACAGGGGGAAGGGAGAGCCGGGGCCTTAGTCGAGGAGATGGCGGCGTTTGCTTGAGCCGCGGGTCGCTAGGCGACCGTTGGGATGGGCTTGGGCGTTGAGTCCTCGGGTGGGTCGGGTGGGCTTCCTTGGGTTTTTGGTTCCTCCTTAAGGTAGTTGGGTTAGGTGGTCTAGACCTGACACCAATATAGAACACATGTCTTATGCAGTCAAGGGGTTGGTGTCACTTCTCTATCTGAACGAGATCATGGGAGGCTCTCTGATTTGATCGGGGTGCCTCCTTTGCCGTGTCAGCCAATTAGACTCATAGGTGTCGGGTCTACGCAGTTGGCTCTACAGGTCCTGCATCCACGCAACGCAGCGCTCGTACCTCGCGTCTCCCGTTTCGGCTGTTAAAATCTTGCCGGGAGCTACTTTACCGTGAAGCGCAGAGGAAAGTGTATATCTGGTTTGGTCGTTGTCATACCCACCGTTTCCATCCCTCCCGCAGTGCTCGGCATCCTGGATGACTAAATGGCGTGGACCGTTGCGCTTGGCAACGCGAATGTGCCCGGCATGCACGTTGGTCGGCCGGTCCAGTAGCTGTACAACTACTTGGCCAAAAAGCCTGATGGGTGGCGTGGTACATACCGCATCGGGAGGTTGCTGATGTTAACCGTCTACCAAGTCACATCTCGAAGATTGTTCCGCCTATCGTCCAGATACGTACGCCGCGACAGTCTATGGACTTGTTGGTGGTGAGGAGTTGCCATGTCGACCCTTTTCCTTGAGGCTTTCGGACAGCTTTCTCCGGGCACGAACCTGATTGATGCCGAGGAGGAGGACCTCTATAGCGTCTTTAGAGCGCGTGCTGAACTGATGGGTTGGTCAACCACGTCGAATCGTCGCCGCCCGATGCTCTGGGATATGAACGAGGCGGAACTAACCGTAGGCGTTGAGGCATCCCGGATCGGGTGGGTGCAGGTCGGACTGAACGTTGGTGACCTCGAGCCAACCAGGGCGCCTCCGGCACCGGTTACAGGTTGGGGGTATGCATCCCTTGGGGTACGCCGACGCCCCGCCGAGCCGGCGATGGTGTTGCCGGCGTTGGTCCAGTGTTTTGATGATGCGCTCCGCCGCTTCGGAGACATCGAGTTGTCTGGGATCCAGATGACGGCATATGACCTAGATCCCGACGCTCGATCCCCCGCTGGCGAGCTAGTCTCTGCGCTCAATTGGTTTAACACTTCACTGAATGGAAAAGCAGATGCGCTCATTGCCTTCAACCAGGAGCTGCTGGGGGGTCAAACCGAGGAAGAGTTGGTCGCCGGCCTCCAGTGGAGGAACACCGGACTATTCAAGTTCGGACCGGTTGCAGCGGTGCCTGAGCAGCACTCGATCAAGGCGTCGTTCGACTGGCCCGAGCGCCCCATCTCCCCTGCCCGCTCGGGTCTCGGGGTGTCGGTCATGTTGCCTGAGTGGACGGCGAGCGCCGTGGGGTGGGCGCTAGCTACCGTCATCGATGCAGCGCGCGCCGGTGCCCCGGATGTCCGCAACTTCGCAGTTCGCGTGACTCGGGTCAGGTGACGGGTGGTTCTGTAGAAGAGTGCCGATACCAAATTATTGTGTATGGAGACATTTGACCGGCTTGTCTACGCCACTTTGTGAATCGCACGGGGCAATCCGCTGAGCACTTCGCAACCCTGATCAGTTACCAGGACGGTCTCACTCAATCCGACTCCGTACTGGCCTGATTCGAAGAGGATGATGGGCATGTGGAAAGTCATGCCAGGAGCGAGCACATCTTCAGAGTCGGGTTCCAGGCTCAAGTTTCCTCGATCGGACCACATGATTCCGTTCTGGTACCCGGTGCGATGCCGAAAGACTTCGGGGCGTCCCGATCTTTCGATGACACCTCGGCAGGCGGCGTCGACGTCTCCCGTTTTCGCGCCGGGACGTATAGCATCGATGGCCGCCTGCAGCGCTTCCTCGGCAAGGGAGTGGAGGGACTCTGCACCCGCGTGGCTACCCAGTAACGCCGAGCGGCAGATACTGCCGGCGTAACCGTTGGCCCAGCCGCCCAACTCTGTAAAAATCGGCTGGTCATTTTGAAGGGCGTAGGAAGTCGGGAGGCCGTGGGGCAGGGCCGTTCGGGGTCCAAACAGCAGGGTGAAGGGACGTATCTCACCACCGGCGTTTTCCACGGCGGCAGTGATTGCCTGGGCAACCTCGTGTTCGGTGATGCCTTCTCGCAGTGATGCGTTCATTGTCTCGACGGCTATTCGGGTGAAACCCATGGCTTTGCGCATGGTTGCAATTTCCACATCGCTTTTTACGGCGGCCACGGAAGCGACAACCCCTGTGGCATCGACGATCTTTAGATTGGGCAGCTCAGACTGCAGCGCGGCCACGTCCCTCGGGGCGAGGTTCCAGCAACCCAACTCGAGCCCGAGCCTGCCTTGCTCCAGCCCGAAGCTTCGGAGCACGTCGGCCACGGCTTTTGCCTGGTCACCCTCCTGAGTGTAGGTGACAACTTCCGTGATACAGCTCTCGGTCCTGACGGCATCTTCATCGTACTCGCGGACCACGTATGTCGGCGGTCGGCCGGGGGCCAGTATCAAAGGGAAGGGGGCGAAGTACCCGCCGGCACCATCATAACCGGAGAGATATTCCTGGCGGCTGTAAGCCGTGACGGCAATCGCATCCATCCCCTGCGACTCAAGTTTTGCCATCACCGCGCTCTGGCGTCGTTGGTATTCCTCTTGAGAGAAGGGAGGGGCAGTCATAGGAATTGAACCGCTGGTTACTGTTGTCATTGTGTTCCTCCTGAGAGTCAGCGCTTCTTAGCGTGGCGCAGTTCTGTATGCAGTTCGCGTTGGTTGGCGGGCCGGAAATGTCTCCAGGGATAATCCTAGGCTTGGAAGTGGGGCATGATCTCGTCTCTAATTGACCGCATCATTCCCTTCTTGTCCAGGATTGTGAACATCACGGTGGAGATGTTCTTTACTCCCATCTCCCCTAAAAGGGAGATTCTTTCGTTGATGTCATCCGGTTTACCTGTCAGATGAAAGTAATCAATCAGGGTAGCAGTGACATGTTTCGCCCAAGGTGCATCAAGACGCTCGACACCGTAGGGCTCATAAGCGTCGGCGACGCGTTGGGAGTCGGAGGCAAGTTCCTCTATCAGTCCCGGATTTGCCCGGTCCAGTCCTTGGCGTAGCTCGTTTACCTCGGGGGTATCCTGTTCGAAAAGCGTATGTAGATGGCCGTAGGCGAGGGGATAAGGAGCAACCTCCTCTCGGGCGTCCTCTTTGTTGTCGGCGACGTAGATCATGGTGCGCACCCAGAACTCCACCTCCGCAGGATCCCGGCCAACCCTGAGCGCTCCCTTTTCAACTTGCGCCATCTTCCACCTGACCCATTCCGGATTGGTCCCGATGGAAATAACCCCGTCGGCGATTTCGCCGGCCAACTGCAACATTCTCGGACGTTCCGCTGCAAGGTAAATGGGCACCGGGTCCCGTATCCACTCCGAGTGTGCTTTCGCTCCTCGGTATTCCGCTTCCCCCCCAGACATGAAATTTCGGATGAAATTCACGGCTTCACGCATTTCCTTGACGGGAGCAGGCCGCTTCAGGACAGTTTCGAAAGGCCCGCCGACTCCCAGGCCGACAAAGGCACGACCCCCGGACAGCTCGTTAATGCTGGCGGTGGCGTTGGCTATCGACATCGGGTGGAAGGTTATCGGGGTGGTTACCCCATGCCCTATGAGGATTGATCTGGTGCTCTGAGCGGAGAGGGCCATCAAAGTATGTACGTCGCGGCCGACGAAGGGCATGTCTATGAGGGTTAATTGCTTGAACCCACTGTCCTCTGCAAACCTTGCATACTCCCCTATCTCGTGGACTGATTCGGTACGGCCCAGGCCGACGCTAAAGTCCAACTTCATAACAGCCTCCTCCGGGCAACATAGTTTCCGAGAGGATATACCTTGATTGGACTAAGCACCATGCTTTGCCCCATTGGTTGCGGGGGGCGCTCAGATTGGGGCATACGCGCCTCCGATTGAGTTCAGCCCTTGGCTCAACATGGGAAGCTATTGTGTTGGAGCTGGGCCTGACAGACTACCCGGACTGCTACTCCTCTAAGGGGAACAGCACTACCCGTAGGTATCGGTCCGTGGTCAGGTAACGTTCAGCTGCGGATGCGACTTCCTCGAGAGTTAATGCCTCCAGCCGTTCGTCGAAACCAGTGATTTCCGAGAACGATTCTCCCCGCTGAGTTGCTGACTGGATCTGGCCAAGCCAGAACCCGTTGTTCCGTAACTGTTCCTTCCGAGAGGTGCTCAAGAACTCCTTGACCGTGTCCAGGTAACTCTGTTCACCTCCCTCACGCAGCCAGTCAATTTCCGCAATCACCTCGGCGAAAAGCTCTTCGACGCGGGTGGGATCGCTGCCAAAGATGACGTAGGCCAAGTACTCCTGGTCTGGGAGGCTGGAGCCACTTGCGCTTACACCAATGCTGTACGTGCCGCCCAACTGTTCGCGGACTCGCTCCCGCAATCGAATCCCGAGCACCTCGCCGACCACGTTAAGGGTGAGGGCCTCCTGGCGGCTCCACTCCATATCTCCGGCGAAAAGCACTAACGTGTTGCTGCGGGGCTCAGTCCCACTGTAAACAGCGTGGTCTACCAGACCGGGCGGCGGGTCAATCCCGTGGTCTTGCCACTGTTCGGACCGACCTGTGCTTGGCAAGCTGGCCAGGTAGGTGGCAGTCAACGAGCGGAGTTCATCCCAGTCGAACGCGCCCACAAATACGAAGGTTGAATCGCTCAAGTCTGCGAACCGTTCCGCGTAGACGGCCTCGGCCTGTTCAATGCTCAGCTCTTCCAGTAGTTCTACTGAAAGAGGGCGGGCACGGAAGTGGTTCTGGGCCAGCAGGGCGTTTACGGTGTCGAATAGGACTGAGTCCGGCTCGGCGGCGTTAATCTCGGCGACGCTGCGCAGTCTCGACTCGTAATTCGAGAAAAAAGCCGGATCCAGCCGAGGTTCGGTTGCATACAACGTGATTAGTTGGAACAGGGTCTCCATGTCCTCCGGTGAGCCACTGCCACTAAAGCCTTCAAACAACTCCTCTATATATGGAGATACTGAGACCCTCTGGCCGGCTAACAGCTTGTCCAGAGTCACATTGTCGTGCGGGCCTACGCCGCTTCCGGAAACCAATTGTGCGGCGTAGGTAGCGGACACGTGGTCATCATCGGACACGAGGGAGTGCCCGCCTGGGCTGAAGGACCTGAACACAACCTCGTCATTTTTGAAGTCGGTCTGTTTGGCTATTACGGTAATGCCGTTGGACAGCGTCCACTTAACGGCGTCGATAGACTCGATTTGCTCTTCGGCTGTGATGCTTCCCGGGGTCGGGATAGTTGCCAGTAAGGGAACATCGCCTACGACGTCTTCGTAGGCGTCAACCTGCAAGGCGCGGGCACCTGCAATTTGTGCCAGCGATGCGGAGGCCAAGTCTGCGTCTGCACTGGACTCGGTCTCTTCGGGTCTCACTACCAGAAGTCCTGTGTTCCCGGACTGAGTCCAGGACTCGGACACTTCACCGAACTCCGCCAAGGAGATCTGCGGAAGCAGCTCCTGATACAACTCCCATTCAGCTTCTATGCCTGGAACGGGCGTTCCGCTGAAAAAGTGGTCTACGTACTCGTCGACAAGGGTACCTGACGATGTCTGTTCCCGTTGCTTGTACGCGCTCTCCACCGAGCTGAGCAGGTTGCTTTTTTCTCGGGCCAGTTCGCTTTCCGTAAAGCCATGCTGTCGAACGCGCTGCATTTCCTCCAGTACCGCGCCCAGACCAGTTTCGATCCCATCGGGCTCCACCCATGCCTGGAACGTCAAAATATCCAGGGACTCTACATATGCTGAACGTCCGCTTCCGGCCCACAGGTAGGGTGGATCGGCGGATTGAGTGCGCTCAAAGAGTCGTGCGTTGAGCATCATGAAGGCAAGGCTTTCCACTACATAGCGCCGGAATGCGGACGAGTCTTGACCCTTGTCGGGAGCGAGGTTTCGGATGAGGATGAACTGGGATCCGGGGGATTCTGCATCGGTAAAGACCTCGATACGCGTCTCGTCGTAGCCGGGGACATCGAAAGTGGGCCTTTCGGTGGAGGGTGCGACGGCAGCGCGCTCCTGGTAAGCCTCGCCTTCGGGAGGCGGAGCGAAGTGCTGCTTTACCTTGGCCTCGATCTCCTCAATATCGAAGTCACCCACGGCGACGACGGCCATCAAGTCGGGCCTGTACCAACGCTGGTAGTATTCGATCAGGCGCTCTACGGGAGCGTTTTCAATGATTTCCGTGAGTCCTATAGGGGCCCGGTCGGCGTAGCGAGAGGACCCGAAGAGCAGTGAGAGCAAGTTATCCCGGAGGCGGGAGTTGAATCCCTGGCTCAAACGCCACTCTTCCAAAACTACGCCACGCTCCAGTTCAACCTCCTCCGGGTCAAAGCTTATTGCATAAGCCCAGTCACTTAGGATCTGGAAAGCGTTTTCGGTGATTTCGGGATCGTCTGTCGGAATCTCCAGAAAATACAGGGTTTCGTCGAAACCGGTGTAGGCGTTCAGGTCGGGGCCAAAGGTACTGCCGATGGACTCGATGTATTCGATTATCTCTTGCTTGGCGAAGCGCTCGGTGCCGTTGAATGCCATGTGCTCTACGAAGTGAGCCAACCCGCGCTGATTCTCCTCCTCATGCACCGAGCCGGCCTTAACCGCCAGCGCTATCTGGGCGCGGTCACGCGGCTCTTCGTTGTGTCTGATGTAGTAGCTCATGCCGTTGGAAAGAGTGCCGCGGACCACCAGGGGGTCGAAGTCGAGGGGTTCCTCTACCTCAGTTTCCGGCTCGACCGGCTCGGTGGGCACAGGGGTTGGCGTAGGCGTGGGCTCGGGAGTTGGGGTTGGGGTGGGTACTGCCGGCACAGGAGCTGTGGCTTCGGGGGTTGGGGTGGACTCTACCGGCGCGGTGGTGGCCGTAGGATCAGGACTAGGAGCGGGTGTTGGCGCTACTGTCTCGGTGGTGGCTGTGTGTTCGGGAGGTGCAGTGGGCGTGGGTTGGGAGCCGCAAGCTACTAACACAACTAGCATCAGAGTGATGGATATGAGGACTAATGCTGACTTCAATTCGCGCTCATAGATTTCTTCTCATGGTTGGCATTCTAGTGTCCTTGGATTCGATAGGTGTCTAGACAAGGTCGCACGGAACGGCTCTTTTGGGAGTCGTTCAAGCGGCTGTTCCAATTGCATACCGTCAAGTTAGGCGCACTTATTTTAAACTGTTATGAAGACCCGTGCCCGCTCCTTGCAGTTGCATCGTGCGGTTAAGATGATAGACAAGGCAAACGATATGCTAGTTGGATCCGACATCAGCAAGGCCTATTCAGAGAGGACCCTGTTCAGTGGCCTCACATTGAACCTAACAGCCGGGGACCGTATTGCGCTGATAGGCCCAAACGGCTCCGGTAAGACCACGCTTATGGATATTCTGGCGGGCGATATAGCCCCGGACACAGGAAGCGTATCCAGGCAGCGCAACGTTACCCTGGGCTATCTCAAGCAGGAGCCTGATTCGTTTACCGGTAAGCCCCTTCTCCAAGAGGTGTTGGACGCCGGATCAGAAGTGAACGCTTTGGTGGATGAAATAGCCGCCGTACAGGAGGTCCTGTCATCGGAAGCCGACCCTGTGCAGCAGGGCTACCTGCTGGAGCGCCTCGGCAAGCTTGATATGGAGTTGGAGGCGGTCGGCGGAAACGACAGAGAACACGAAGCCAAGGCTGTGCTATCGGGCCTTGGTTTCAAGCAGGCCGACTTTCTCCGGCCTATGAGCGAGTTCAGCGGTGGATGGGTCATGCGGGCCGGACTAGCCAGAATACTGTTCAGGAAGCCCAACCTGTTGCTCCTTGATGAGCCAACCAATCACCTTGACCTGGATGCAAACCTCTGGTTTGAGAAGTATCTAGCCTCTTTTCAGGGTGGTGTGCTCGTCACATCTCACGACCGTGCCTTTCTGAACCAGACCGCAACAAAGGTACTTGCCATTGAGACGGACGAAGCCGTGCTTCACAAGGGCAACTATGACGATTACCTGGTTGCACGGGAGCGCAACCTCCAGGTCAAGGTGGCGGCCTCGGCGAGGCAGGAGCGCCAGATACAGAAACAAATGCGCTTTATCAATCGTTTTCGATCCAAGGCCAGGAAAGCCACCCAGGTGCAGAGCCGGGTGAAGCAACTCGAAAAAATTAAGATCATCGAGTTGCCGAGGGCCACCAAAAAGGTCCGCTATTCATTCCCGGAGCCCCCGCGCAGCGGTTCCGAGGTTATTTCACTGAGAAACCTAAGCAAGTCTTACGGTAAAAACGTGGTCTACCAAGGCATTAACCTGACACTTTCGCGGGGAGACCGTGTTGCGTTGGTCGGGCCTAACGGCGCGGGCAAGACAACGATGCTGAAGATACTGGCAGACGTGATTCCATTTGACAGCGGGGAGAGAAAGACCGGGCACAACGTAATCGCCACTTACTACGCACAGCACGTGCTTGAACTCCTGGACCCGGACAACACGATGATTGAAGAGGTGCAGAAGTCGGCGCCAGGGGAATCGGAGCAGAACCTGCGCACGACTCTCGGGGGATTCCTGTTCAGTGGTGACGATGTCCTCAAGAGTATTTCTGTGCTGTCCGGTGGTGAAAAGGCTCGGGTGGCTTTGGCCAAACTGCTGTTACAGCCAAGCAATCTGCTCCTCATGGATGAGCCTACAAATCACCTTGACATCACTTCCAGGGAGATTCTGGCGGATGCTCTTGGTGATTATCACGGTACTATCTGTTTCATAACTCACGATCGGACACTAATGCGGCAGGTCGCAAACAAGATTGTAGAAATAGACGGGGGCCAGCCCACGGTTTTCCCGGGGGACTACGACAGTTATCTGTATCAAAAGCAAACTAAAACCAACGAGGGAAGCGCCAGTTCAACGGCCAACGGAGCCGATGTCGATGCTTTGGTACAGGAACTGACTGGGAACCGCAATGGTCGGGCGACCAGCGCCGAGGAACTGCAGCGCCGGTCACTTAGCAAAGAGGCCCGCAGGCTGGCGAGGCTGATTGAGAAAATAAACAGTTCCCTAGCCAACCACGAGGCTCGCATGGCGGAGTTGGAGGCTAAGTTCTCCAATCCCGACTTGTTTGACGAACCGGACCAGATTGCCGCATCAGGGGAGCAATACCGTGTGCTCAAAGAGCAGACGGACTCCCTCTGGGAGGAGTGGGCTAGGTTGTCGTTGGAGGCGGAGAACATCGGAAGCAAGCTGACAGGACTGAAGACCGGTTAGACCCGTGCCAAGGATGTTCAGCAGGCTAAACCCGCCTTGGGCTCTACTGGAGCAATCCTCCCGTATTTGGAATTGCTTATAACGCAGGGGGCGGAGTGATCACTGCCAGCAGGATAGGCTTTCGATGACCAACGGCGGTCAACTTCTACACGAAAGGAATCCAACATGAACTCAACGCGAAAACCGGTCGCCGTAGTGGTGGGGGCGACATCCAAGTGGCAGTCAGACGGACGGAACACCCATTTGGTACATGGCGGGGCGATTGATGACAGCGAACTGCCCTTGGGAATTCGTTGGGGTGTTGGGGGAGCTATCTCCCTAAAGTTTGCGAAAGAGGGATTCCTCGTCGTGTTGACTACCCGAAAAGCTGCCAACGCGGCTGCATTGGAGGAAGCGATTCGGGAACAGGGCGGCGAAAGCATGATCGTGGAACTGGACCTCGCGTCTCGGGAGTCAATATCGGAAGCGTTCGCACAGATCCGAGATAAGGTCGGCGACCCGGACGTCCTGGTCTATAACGCAGGGTATCTGGAGGGGCGTGACCTTCCGCCGGAAAAGGAATTGCTGGAACACATTCCCTACGAAATGTTCGAAACGGCGCAGCACATATCCAGCAGCGGCCCCTTCCTGGTCGTCAAAGAGGTTCTGCCTGCCATGCGGGAGCGAGGCGAAGGCTCTGTTCTGATTTCCAACAATCCGGCGTCGTTGCGGGGTAAAAAGCGGTACACGGGACAATCGCTATACTATCCGAGGGTGTTGATGCGGACGCTGGCGCAGGCGTTGACGGAGGAATATTCCGAGCACGGAGTACATGTTGCCAATGTGGTGATCGACGGCCTCATTGATTCTCCCGGCACTCGAGCCCTGCCACGGGCACAGCAACAGCCTGAATTGCTGATGAATCCGGTCAAGATCGCCGAGGCCTTCTATTATCTGTACACTCAGGACAAGTCCTGCTGGAGCCACGAACTCCAATTGACTCCCTTTTCCACCAAGCCGAGCTTTTGACACGTATCACTCGGGCGAGTCAGCAAATTGAATGAATCTGAAGGAGAACTCAGATGGATGTCGGAATGATGATGATCTTTTCCAGCTACGGCTGGGACGATGGCTCGGACGGTCAGATGTGGAAAGAGGACCTGTACCTTGCTGATATAGCTGCGGACCTGGGGTTCGACTGCCTCTGGTCCACTGAGCACCATTTCAACGATTATTCCTTCGTGCCGGACAATCTCCAGCTTATGACCCATCTTGCGGCCAAGCACTCCAACATCGACGTGGGGACGGCCGCCGTGATACTCCCCTGGCATGACCCGGTGCGGGTGGCAGAAAACGCTGCCGTTCTCGACATGTTGAGCAATGGGAGGCTCCGGCTGGGGCTTGGGCGAGGTTTGGCTCGACGGGAATTCAACGCCTTCGGGATCAGCATGGATGAATCCCGGGGGCGTTTTGACGAGGCAGCGCCAATGATTGTAGAGGCTCTAAAGACTGGCTTCATTGAGGGGGACGGGACCTATTTCAAACAACCTCGGACGGAGCTCAGGCCCAAACCGCAGCATTCCTTCGACGGGCGCATCTACGCCGTTGCCGCCAGCGATGATTCTATTCTCTCCGCGGCAAAACTTGGGGCGCACATAATCATGTTCGCTGATCGTCCCTGGGAAATGCGGATGGAGGGTATTGAGCGGGGGCGAGCCCTGCATCGTGAATTTCACGGCACGGAGCCACCAACCTTGCTGCTCACCGAATTTGCCATATGCGGCCCTGATCTGGAAGAGGCCGAAGAAGAAGCGCTTCAGTACCAGGGCAAATTCGTCGAGAGCAACTTTTATCACTACGAATTTCTTAGCGATCACTTCAAGTCGGTGAAGGGATACAACGCCTATCAACAGAAAGCTGAGATCGCTCGCTCGGCGGGGCTGGAAGGGGCGGTTAAAGGCTTTATGAAAGCGGCGAGCTGGGGCACGCCGGACAAGATTCTACGCGGGCTTGAGGAACGCAGGGCCTTGCTCGGTGATTTCGAGTTGAATATCGCCTTCCGCTTCGGTGGTACGCCTCTGCCTGTTGCGGAGAGGGGCTTGAGGTTATTTGCCAAAGAGGTGCTGCCGGTCTTGAAGTCCTGGTAGAGCCTGCAACTGCATATGGTGTAATATCAAACCGGAGTCATAGTTCTAGTGCCTCGGCGAATTGTACAAGGTCGATCTGTATTAAGGTGACCAGTCGATAGCATACAAAAAAGAACAATTAATCAAATCTGTAAACGAAGGGTTATGCAATGAGAGAGTACGATCTGGTAATAAGGGGCGGAACGGTCATAGATGGCACAGGTGTTCCCCGTCGTCAGGCCGACGTGGCGGTGAAGGATGGTCGGGTGGCAATGATCAGCGGCAACATTCCTGCGGGCGCCGCGAAAGAGATCGATGCTTCCGGCTGCTTTGTAGCGCCCGGGGCAGTCGACCTGCACACCCACTATGACGCCCAGCTCAACTGGGACCCGTACGCCTCTCTGTCCGGGTGGTTCGGGGTAACTTCTCTTACCATCGGCCAATGCGGTTTCGGTTTCGCACCCACGAGGCCCGAGGACCGGGACCTGAACATGCGGATGATGGACCGAATCGAGGCCATACCACTGAAGTCCATGAGACTGGGAATGCGCTGGGACTGGGAGACTTTCCCAGAGTACCTGGATAGCCTGGACAGGCAGGGGCTCGGGCTAAACGTGGGGGCGCTGTTCCCCTTTTCGCCTATGCGGGGCTATGTGCTGGGAATGTACGCAGCTCGGGAGAGGACTTCCGTAACGGATGTAGAGCTGAACGAGATGAAACGGATGTTTCATGAGAGCATGGAGGCGGGGGCTTTCGGATTTGCCCTGGACAAGAACCTGGAAGACAGGGCCGAGGATGGGAGCGTTCTGCCCACCGTGGTTGCTTCTGACGAAGAGTTCCTGGCAATGGCGGATGTCATGCGCGGGTTCGGAGTTGGCCACATAGGGGTGACCATTGGGTCGGGCCTGGAATTGGACGAGCGTATGGCCGTGCGAAACATGACTACGCAGTTGATGAGGAAGAGCGGACGTCCACTTCATATACTGGATGCTCAATTGGGCGAGGGTCGGGACTGGTTGAAGGCGTGCCGTGCCGAAGGGCTCCCGTTGGTGACGCAGCTAGTGTGTACGCCTTTCGACAGCGAATTCAAACTATCCGAGTACAACCTATACGACTACATGCCCAACTGGGTGCAGCCCCTGGTGGGCAGCGCCGAGGAGAGAGCCGCCAAGCTGAGGGTGCCCGAGACTCGGGCAGCCATGAAGGAAGACGTGGAGAGAGTCCCGCACTTCCGGACTACTTGGACCATCCTCAAGGTGTTGGAAACAGCCCACGAACGGAACGTCCAATTTGAAGGCAGGACTGTCAAAGAGGTGGCCGAAATGACGGGCAAGCATCCGGTTGACGCTTTCATTGACCTGGCGCTTGACGAAGACCTGGAGACCACCTTCGCTCTGCCTACCCTGCGGGGTGAAGACGTAATCCAGAAAGCGGCGAGGCGATTCCAGGACCCCTACGGCCACATCTCCGTCTCGGATGGGGGCGCCCACACCAAGTTTGCCACCGGAAGTACGTGGCCCGTGTACTGGCTCCAGTTCTGGATCAGGGACAGGGAGATCATGTCGCTGGAACAGGCCCACTACAAGATGAGTGCCCTACCGGCCTGGTTCGCCGATTTCAAGGACCGGGGCACCCTGAAAGTGGGGTCCTGGGCCGACATCATGGTCTACAACCTTGATGAATTGGGGTTCCTGTACGACAAGGCAGTCTTTGCCAATGATTTCCCGGGAGACGAGCGCCGTCTAATCCAGAAACCCACGGGTCTGCGCTACACCATAGTGAATGGCACCGTCACGTTCGAGGGGAACGACTGCACGGGGGCATTGCCCGGCAAGCTGCTGCGCAGCAGTGATATGGTCGGGTAGGGACGCGGGCCACGGCATTCGGACATGGCTCGCGTTAAGTATGGGGTCACATACCCCAGGAGCACTGCGCTAGACGTAGTCGAGCCTGCATCTCTAGCGGAGAACGCTGAGGGCTGGGGCTATGACTCGTTCTGGGTGCCCGACCTGCTGACGACGCCGGACCTGGACCCCCTGGTAATCCTGTCGGGGGCGGCTACCCGGACAAAGTACATTCGGCTCGGCACCAGCGTCCTGATTCTTCCGGCGAGACCCCCTGTGCAACTGGCGAAAACCGCGTTGTCCCTGGACGCCATGTCCAATGGGAGGCTGATATTGGGGACGGGGCTGGGGATATTACGGACCGACCTGAGGGCGGCCCAAGTGGGCCATATTTCTCGAGCAAAGTTGAACGATGAAGCTCTTGATGTGCTTCGTCTGCTGGTGCATGAAACGAACGTGAGCTACCAGGGCGAATATTTTAACTTTGATAGCTTGACGATTTTACCCAGGCCAGTACGAGAAGACAGCCTGCCGATCTGGACCTCAGCATATTGGGACGGGAAAGTCTTAGAGGGCCCGTTGAGGCGGGCCGGGCGTTTCGGCGACGGATTCCTGAACAGGGCACCTCCACGTTTATACAAAGAGTGTAAGGATAAGATATCGGACTATGCAGCCTCCTTCGGTCGGGACCCCGAGGCCATTGAGTGGGGTTGTCTAATGTACGGCTGCATAGGGCCGTCCAGAGAGGATGCGTGGCAGACTCTCAGTTCCGTAATCCGCCAAGGGTATGGAAGAGAGGTAACCGATGGGGACGAGGGCTGCTACGCTTTTGGCTCGGTGGATGACTGTATAGAAGGTATCCAGCGGTACATCGATGTCGGGTTGACGCACATCGTGATTTCGATGAAATGCCCAGCCGAGCAGTTGGAGGAGATGTACGAGGCTTTTGCCAAAGAGGTGCTGCCTCGGGTTAGGTAGCACATTCACTTTATCGGGAGATATGCTCGCGGCAGGGCTAAAATCTTTGGCGGCAAGTTCTCTTTGCCGTTGACATGTGCGCTACGTCTCCCCACGTTAGACCCATCGACTCCGCATCCGCCTCGGCGGATCCTCCACAGGCGGATGCTCCATCCGTGATAGGGTGAGCGAGGGAATGAGAAAGGGTGGCAGGGTTAGGTGTAGAGGTGGGGCGGGTAATCCATGCCGATGTGGCCGGCGTCCTCAAGCTTCTTGTATTCCTGCTCGGTGAGGCCCAGGAGTTCCTTGTAGACCATCTCGTTGTGTTCGCCCAGCATGGGAGACGGGCGCCTGATGGGATTCGAGGTCCCGGCCATCCGCCACGACATACCGGGATACAGGTGCGTGCCTGTCGAGGGTTGGTGAAGTTCCTGGAAAAACCCTCGAGAATCCATGTGAGGGTCTGTGAAGAGTTCTTCCTGGTCGTAGACTGGGGCAGCCGGGACACCTTCGGCCTGCAATAGATGCATGAGTCCGACGTGGTCTTTGTCTCGGGTCCAGGCGGAGATGTGTTCATCAATCTCCTCCTGGCAGCGGTACCTGCCCAACGCTGTGGCGAAACGTGGGTCCCGGGTCCAATGCGGGTGACTCATGGCTCGTACCATGCCCGACCATTCATCGTCAGTCCCGATGGATACGACCAGCCAGTTGTCATCGCCCTTGCATCGATAGCAGCCCTGGGGGGCCCTTGATGGATGGGTGTTACCAAGCGGGCCTTGGATACGGCCGTTAAGCGCATAGTCGATGACCGATTCAGGTATGTGGTGCACCACCGCTTCGGCGGATGCCACTTCCACCACCTGGCCCACCCCAGTGGCTTTGCGGTGACAGAGGGCCAGCATGGTCGCGAAAGCCTCGCTGACTCCTCCCACGGCATCGGCGAGGTAGGTCGTGCCCCTGACGGAAATCAGGTCTCTTGATTCATCCAGTGATTCGTTTCTGTATCCTCGAATCCAGTTGTGACCGGCAAGAGACTCCATCTGCCGGCCTGCGGCACGGTATGTAGAATACGGTCCGTTGAGGCCATAGGCGGGAAGCCTGACTAGAATGATGTCGGGCCTGGCCTGCCGGAGCATCTCATAACTGACCCCGATCTTGGCGTAGGTCTGAGGCACGTTGTTTTCCATGACTACGTCCGAGATGGACACGAGTTTGAGGTATGTCTCGAGGCAGTCGGGATCGGGGAGGTCGGAAGTGATGCTGAGCTTGTTCCGGGCGTGGACCTGGAACATCAGGTGCCTGTTCCAATGCCGGTCTCCCGGGATTCCATCGGGATAGTCGTTTGCCCAGTTGGAGGTAGGCCTTTTGAAGGGCCTGATATTCGGGGCACGGGTTGCGCGTTGCATGAATTGGAGAGGCTCGACCCGAATCACCTCGGCTCCCCAATCGGCCAGAAGCTGCGTGCCGAAGGGCCCTGCCCACGCAAGGGTCTGGTCCACGATCCGCACACCATCAAGAGGAAGCTTGGTAGAGGTCATGGCTGCTAGATTATCCCCATCTGCCGTAGCCTCGCCAGGTCTCGTCGGTTGTATCCGAGCATCTCGCCATAGACATGGGCATTATGCTCACCGAGTCCGGGCGCGGGCCTCCGTAGTTGCCACGGTGTACGCTCCATTATGGTATGGCGACCGGGGAATCTGCTTTGGCTCGAGTTGGCACTCTCGACCGCGGTCCACAGGCCTCGCAGTCTGAAACTAGGGTCAGAATGCACACCTGCGGCATCGTAGAAGGGGGCCGACAAAGTACCATGCCTCTGGAGTTGGGCCAAGGCCGGGCCCACGGGGCGGGCCAGGACCCACTCCTCCAAAATATCACCGAGCTCACGGATAAGCTCTTTACTCTCCAGCGGGTTGCCATCTGCGTTTTCCCATTTGTCGAGAAATTGGGTCAAGACGACAGCTTCAGATGGGGTGATGGTGTCGGGCTGGCCGATGCCAGCTAAGAGCTGGGTAAATCTCTCTATGACCTGAACGTCCAGGTTACCGTCATGTGCAGGGTATACGCCCCCCAGGTATGCCTCTGAGGCATCAAGTCGGGAGAACCTGTTGCCGGTGTATTGGTAATTGAGCAACAGTGCCGTCTGTCTATCGATGGACCCGGCCTGGGTCTCCATTATCGAGACATCGACGTGTTCACCGGCACATTCGCGCCCCATACTTCTGTAGAAGGCCATGAGGGTTGCCATAGCAGCCTCTTGACCAGCGAAGATCATCCCCACTCGACCTCCGAGCTTCAAAGGTTCTCGGGATGAGGTGCCGGTAAAGAGCATCGGGCCGCCGATAGCGTACTCTATTATCTCGGTGGCCTTGTTGTGCTTGTAGGGCCCTGTCTGTCCGAAATTGGAGATGGAAGTCAGTATCACGCCCGGATGGACCTCCGACAGGCGGGAATAGGAAAGGCCAAAGTCGTCCATCACACCGGGCCTGAAACTCTCGACGACCACGTCGGCCCACCGGACTAGCTCCTCGAATATCTTGACGCCCGTCGTGTGCTTCAAGTTCAAAGTGACACCCAGCTTGTTGCCGTTCAGGTGACGGAACAGGCCGCTGGTGTCGGGGTGGGGGGAGTCGTTGGGGAAAGGCCCGAGTCTGCGCCCCGGGTCTCCCTGGCCGGGTTTCTCTACCTTTAGAACATCGGCGCCATAGTCGGCCAGGAGCTTGGTGCAAAAGGGCCCGGCGACGTATTGGGTGAGGTCAAGGACATTCATCGAGCCGAGGGCCTGGGGTGGTCGACCGTTTTCGAAGGGAGGAGTCATATTTTCGGCGCCAATATAAACCCTGACATTGAAGTGGACAAGAAAATGTTGAGGACTGTGGCCAAACACAGGGCTATCTAAGCCTAATGCGTAGTGCCCCCCGCAATGTTTCCGTAGAAATCCGACAGTCCATGTAAGCTCATGGACATGTCAAATCTCACACTGATGACGTTGGCCTGGGAGTTGTACGAGCAAGGGATGACAAAAGCGCAGATAGCGCGGCAGCTGGGTAAACACCGGGAGACGGTCCATCTGTGGGTTCGGGGCATCCAAGAACAGGGGCTGCTGCCCTTCCTTGGGCGATACGAGCAAGCCAAGAAGGGGCCCAGGTTAGGGAGGCGGGTCGACCCGATGGTGAAGCGATGGATTTGGGCCATTAGGGAGCGGGAGGCGGGGTGCTGTGGACAGAAGATCGCCTACTTCCTGGAGCGGGAACACGGGGTACGCCTGTCAGTGCCTAAGATATATGAGATCCTGAAGGAGAAGTACATCATCCGTTCCAAGTGGAAGAAGAATCGGCGTAGAGGGCCGGTGCCCACGGCCAGCAGCCCTCGCCAGGTGGTACAGATGGACACGGTGATGTTTGGAGGCCTGTTTGCCTTCACCGGCATCGACATATACACCAGGGAGGCAGACATCCTGTTAGCCCCCTCCCTGACCGCCGCTTACGGCTGTGCCTTCCTGGAACAAGCGATGACACGGCGCTTCGATGGCAGGGTGGAGTTGATCCAAACGGACGGGGGCAGTGAGTTCAAAGAGGCCTTTGCAGAGCGGGTGTTGGCCTACTGCCAACGACACCGGGTGGCTCGGCCCTACAAGAAGAACGAGCAGGCCTACATCGAGAGCTTCAACCGGACAGTGCGGAAAGAATGTCTGGGCTGGACCCGCTACAGCGCCCAGGACCTTCCCCAGTGCCGGAGATTAGTAGAGCAGTTCCTGGATCGGTATCACTACCACCGCCCACACCTCGCCCTCGGACTAAAGCCCCCTCTCAAGAAAGGAATCTTCCACCTGTCGGATATTTACGCATAATATTGCGCCGACTTGACAAGGGGCTCGACTCGGCTATACCCTACTACTCTGCTATTACTCGGATAACCCAGTGCGTTCTGCCTTAACGCCGCAGGTAACCTTTTTATTACTGCGACGTTATCTGTTATAGCCCCATTTACCCTCTGGGGGCTGTGGCATTTTAGGCAGTAATTGCGTTGGGTTGTAACGAACCACGAGCTTCGCAGGACTCTTGGAGGTGAGTCTATAAACAAAGCGGACACAAACTACTAGAGGGCCTGTGAAGCGAGACCAGGCCTATCCAAGGAAGAAGTCCAAGGAAATAGCAAGGAGCAGCTATGATAGACAGAAAATATAGGGGGAAGAGGCTGACTAAGCAGCGGGGGATTATCGCTGTTGTAAGCCTTCTTCTGGTAGCACTGATGATTCTGGCGGCGTGTGGCGAGGCAGCTACAGCTACGCCGGAAGCGATGGAAGAACCGACCGCGATGCCGGAACCGACGGCGATGGTGGATGAGCCGACAGCGATGCCAGACGAACCGACGGCGATGCCGGAAACGGGCTTGAGACCGCGGTCAGAGTGGACTGAGGAGGAGCCCGTCACGTTCGAAGAGCTGGAGGCGGAAATTGAGAAGCACCGAGGCGAGAGCTTTGTGTTCACGTCCTGGGGCGGCGCCTACCAGTCGGCCCAGCGCCAGGCATACATTGAACCTTACGAGGCGCAGTTCGGAATCGACGTGGTTGAAGAGAGCCCCATGGAGTACCCGATAATCCGTGCCATGGTAGAGACCGGGAACTACAAGTGGAACGTTATGGACGTCGGTGGACGGGCACTGTGGGCAGAGATCAAAGTTGGCAGCCTGGCAGAGTTGGACCCGAGCGTGGTCGACACTAGTAACCACGTGGACTCGGTAAGGAACGTTGGGGGCCCGACATATGGTGGTGGCGGCGGAATCACCTGGTCCACCGTGCTGGCCTACAACACCGACAGCTACCCCGAAGGAAGCATCACAACCTGGGCGGACTACTTCGACAGGGAGAACTTCCCCGGCCGCCGGAGCGTCAGAGACGCCTACAGGGCAAGCTGGTTTGTGGCCCTCTCAGTGCTGCATCCAGACTGGTACGATGATACCGAACTCAAGAAGCGCCTGGGAGCGCCGAACGAGGAAGACGTGCAGGAAGCGCTGGCTTACTGGGAAGCTAATCCTCCCGACCACTTCTGGCACACGGGATCGGACTGCCCGCAGCTGCTGATCAGCGGCGAGGTGGATATCTGCACGGCGTGGAACGGCAGGATCTACGATGCACAGAAGCAGGAAGACGCGCCCCTTGCCATCTGCTGGGAGTGTGGACACCTGATCGGGACCGGAGCTTTCGTAATGGCCAAGGGGCTGGATGAAGCGGACCCGGTGGCGTTCGAAAACGGGGAGCTGTTCATTGCATGGACGGGACAGCCTCAGATCAATGCACAGCAGTCGAAGTTCATCTCCTACGGCCCTCTCAACCTAAGGTCAATTCCGTACCTCAGTGAGCCGGAATTTGACGAGGTGCGCCCCGCCCTCCCGTTGTCTGAAGCCAATGTATCGTACGGAGTAATCGAGAATGAGAGGTATTCGGGCGAATACAACGACCAGTGGGCCGAGCTCTGGCTAGGATTCCTGCAGAATGTAGATAGCTAAGAGGCCGGTCTACCGGATAAGCTAAACGGAACTAAGATAAGGGGAAGAATCGAAGAGGCCCGGCGCCATTTGGCGCCGGGCCTCTGACTTTCTTGGTGCTTCGTTTAACCGCGCATGCTGTAAGCCCATTACCCGGTACGGAGTGCGTACGGCCATAGGCAGATCTCCCAGTGATTGCCCGGTATTCGCTCGGAGGCAAGGAGAATTTGGGGCTCTTGACAAGGGGTTTGGCTCAGATATAATGCCCCTCAATAATCACATAAGTTTGGTAACCTGATTAACGCCGCAGTTGGTCTTTGAACAGCTGCGACGTTATACTTTTACCGCATATTTACTTGGAACACTGCCGGTATTTTGACGGTGACCGCAATTCCCCACAAGAAATCCAAGAGCATTGCCTGAATTTTGGAGGTGAGTCTATTCGTAAATTCGAATCGGAGCTATGAGATAGGCCTGCAACCACAAATCAGGCTTGAGCAAAAACTGGGCCCAAAGAAATAGTCAAGGAGCAGCTATGACAGACAGAAAGTACAGAGGGAAGAGTCTGACGAAGCAGCGGGGAATTCTCGCCGCTGTCGGCATTCTTCTAGTAGCACTTTTGGTGCTTGCGGCATGTGGCGAGGCCGCCACTGCTACCCCGGAAGCGATGGAAGAACCGACAGCGATGCCGGAACCCACGGCGATGACTGATGAGCCGGACGACGCAATGGAACCGACGGCGATGGCGGACGAACCTGATGATGCGATGCCGGAACCGACTGCGACGCCAGAGGCCATGGATGACACGGGTATGAGGGACAGGTCTGAGTGGACTCCCGAGAACCCTGCCACCCTGGAAGAGTTGGAAGCGGAGATTGAGAAGTACCGAGGCGCGAGCTTCGTGTTCACGTCTTGGGGCGGCGCCTACCAGGCTGCCCAACGGCAGGCTTACGTAGTGCCCTTCAGCGAGCAGTTCGGGATTGACATTGTTGAAGAGAGCCCGATGGAGTACGCAGTAATCCGGGTGATGGTGGACACGGGCAACTACAAGTGGCACGTGATGGACGTGGGCGGACGGGAACTGTGGAACCACATCAAGATCGATGCACTAGAGGCGATGGATCAAAGCGTAGTGGACAACCGCAACCACCTAGAGACGGTTAACACCCCGTACGCCGGCGGCGGCGGAATCACCTGGTCAACGGTGCTGGCATACAACTCGGATGTTTACGACGAGGGCAGCATCACCAGCTGGAGCGCTTTCTTTGACCGGGAGAACTACCCTGGAACGAGAAGTGTAAGGGATGCCTACAGAGGCAGCTGGTTCTCGGCTTTACTAGCCAGTGACGCCAGCAGGCTGGAAGACCCTGAGTGGAGGACGCGGCTCGGGGCACCGACGGATGAGGACGTACAAGAGGCGCTGGCGCTCTGGGAAGCCAACCCTCCCAACCACTTCTGGCACACGGGATCTGACTGCCCGCAGCTGCTAATATCCGGCGACAACGACATGTGCACTGCGTGGAATGGCAGGATCTACAATGCCCAGGTCGAGGACGCTCCCCTTGCAATCTGCTGGGAGTGCGGACACTTGGTGGGCACGGGCACCTTCGTGATGGCGAGAGGCCTGAGAGATGCCAACCCCGAGGCGTTTGACCTTGGACAGCTGTTCATAGCCTGGACAGGACATCCGGAAATTAACGCAAACATTTCCAAGTTCATCACCTATGGGCCCACGAACCTAAGGGCTGCAGGCTTCCAGGATGATGCGAGCTTCGACGCGGTACGACCGGCGCTGCCAACATCGCCGGCAAATGCGCCGTACGCGATCATTGAGAGCGAGCAGTACAGCGGTGAAAAGAACAGTGAGTGGACCGACCTCTGGCTGGAATACCAGCAGGGCGTAGGCAGCTAGAAATCCGGTACACCGGATAACCTAGACGGAACGAATACAAGCGGAAGAATCTAAGAGGCCCGGCGCCATTTGGCGCCGGGCCTCTTGCTTTCGTAGAGAGGGGACTGTGGTTAAATGCCGATAAATTCGGCGGCGTTGTTGCCGAGCACCATATCGAGCTGGGTGGATGTGAGGGGAAGGGAGGAGAGATGTTCGGTGTCTGAGGTCTGAGAGGCGAATGGGAAGTCGGTGCCGAAGCAGATTTTGTCGGCGCCGTGGTTGTTTACGATATTCATTAAAGTGTCAGGAGCGAGCTCTTTTACGGTCGGGGGCCAGGCTGTGTCAATGAGGAGATTGGGGAGACCGACCAGCTGCTCTTCGGCCTCGTCGAGCATGTAGAAGCCGCCAAGATGGAGAGCGATGATCTTTAGGTTGGGGAATTGACGGGCGAGATTGGCGATGCGGTGTGGGGCGGCAAAGTCGGGGTGTTCGTTCTTCAGGTGCGGCATAGAGCCGCAGTGAATGGCGACGACCATTGAGTCGCCGCTCTCCTCGTAGAGGGGGAACATGGCGGGATCGTCAGGGTGGAAGCGGTTGAGGATAGGGTGGAGCTTGATCCCCTTCAGGCCTCGGGAGCGGATGCGCCGAATCTCGGCGGGCTTGTCTTCAAGACCTGGGTGAATGGCACCGAAGGATACTAGGGACCGGTCCTGGATGCTGATCAGCCAGTCGTTGACTCCTTGCACCTGGTCGGGGCGTTCGGCGATGCCCATGACGACGGACTTGTCGCAGCCTGAATCAGTCATGTGGGCCTTAAGGCCGGGAACGGTGTTATCGAAGGGCATGTCCAAGTGCAATACGTCGGTGGCGTGACGTTCTACGATCTTGGCTATGGTCTCGGGCCAGACGTGGGTGTGTACATCTATTCGCAAGGCTACCCCCTTGGCTAGGGTTACATTATAGTTGGCTCGCTGAACCAGGACGCATAGAGAGGGGACATAACCGTGGAAATAAAGCCAAGAGACATGGAAGGAAGGGTGGCGATAGTTACGGGCGGGGCACAGGGTATCGGGAGGGCGACGGTGGCGGAACTGTTGGGACGTGGGTGTCGAGTGTGCGCGGTAGACCTGCAAGGGGACAAGGTGCGGGAGTCGATGGCGGAATTGGACGCAAGTGGGGATTCGGTAATGACCATGGAAGTGGATGTGACGTCTACAGAGCAGGTGGAAGAGATGGTGAGCCGGACACTGGAGCGGTTCGGAAGGCTGGATATATTGGTGAATAACGCGGGTGGGAGCGGACACGTCGGGATCGATCATATAGAAGACGTGACGGATGAAATCTTCGAAAGGGTGGTGGACGGAAACCTGAAGAGCGCATTCCTGTGCACAAGGGCGGCGGCGCCACTGATGAAGGAACGTAGATATGGAAGGGTAGTGAATTTGTCTTCGATATCTGCGAAGGGAGCGTTTGGGGCGAGGGGGCCGTCGGCGGCGAGGTTGCCGTATGCAGGGGCCAAGGCCGGGATCATCGGGCTGACCAATCAGCTGGCTAAAGACCTGGGGCCCTGGGGGATAACGGTAAATGCGGTGATGCCGGGCGTGATAGTGACGGAGCCAGGGGCACGGGTAGAAGAGCGGTTCAGGGCCCTTTCGGAGGAGGAGAAGGAGCAAATGGTGGGCTCGATACCGCTGGGCAGGGTGGGGAGGGCGGAGGAAGTAGCGTCGGTGATCGGGTTTTTGTGCTCGGATGGGGCGAGCTTTGTGTCGGGGGCGACGATAGAGGTGACGGGAGGGGCGTAGGGGGCCCTATATCCAAAACTTCAATTCACCTTCACTCTCTTCGGCTAGTATTCGACTATCCTCAGCGAGCCAACGGGCTTAGTACTCTCATGCCTCGGCGCACGCCAAAGGCGCACTTTCAGCATCTCCGACCTTTCGAGGGATCTTTGCGCTACTCCGGATTGGGATCGAGACGCCCTGCCCATTCTGCTCTTGAGACCCTTCGACTCGGCTTACTCCACGGCGCATCTTCGACTCATCGAAGGAGAGGGGGAAAGCCCCCGCTGTTACTAGTGCTTAGAGTCCTGTAAAGCATCCGCTTGGAGAGTAACAACACGAGATTCAGCTTCCGTCTATTGTGGGAGGGTGGGGGCTATGCTACGCTTTTCAGTAATGGACTTGGAATATATTCGTAACTTCTGCATTATCGCCCACATAGAC
Source organism: Dehalococcoidia bacterium (assembly GCA_965220005.1). Taxonomy (GTDB): domain Bacteria; phylum Chloroflexota; class Dehalococcoidia; order Plut-88900; family Plut-88900; genus Plut-88900. Next base: position 2,631,694 of record OZ244800.1, on the reverse strand, counting down.
CACGGAAAGTCTACGTTGGCGGACCGCATGTTGGAGTACACGGGCACGATCTCGGCGCGGGATATGAAGGAGCAGCTGCTGGATGACATGGACCTGGAGCGGGAGCGGGGGATCACCATCAAGGCGAAGGCGGTGCGGCTCCAGTACGGATACGAGGACGGCAATGCCTACGAGTTGAACCTGATAGACACTCCGGGGCACGTTGACTTCACTTACGAGGTGTCACGGAGTCTGAGCGCCTGCGAGGGGGCCGTGCTAGTGGTGGACGCTTCGCAGGGGATACAGGCGCAGACGCTGGCGAACGTGTACATGGCATTGGACCAGGACCTGGAACTTATACCGGTACTGAACAAGATAGACCTGCCAAACGCGGAGCCCGAGAGGATCATCGAGGAGATGTGTGATGCGCTGGGCTTCTCGGCCTCCGAAGTGCTGCAGGTCTCGGCGAAGGAAGGACTGGGGACGAAGGGGGTGCTGGACGCGATTGTCGAAAGGGTGCCACCGCCAAGGCGGAACGGATCGGGGCAGCTGCGGGCACTGATCTTTGACTCGAAATACGATTCTTACAAGGGCGTGATCGCGTACGTAAGGGTGTTTGATGGGGAGGTTTCGAGTGGTGAAGATCTGAAGCTGATGTCGAACGGGGTAGAGTTCGAAGGGCAGGAACTTACGGTGTTCACACCCTGGCCCAAGGCGGTGGTCGGCCTAAGCAGCGGGGAAGTGGGGGGAATAGCCACGGGGCTGAAAGAGGTGAGGAGGTGCCGAGTCGGGGACACGCTAACCAGTGCGGGAACGCCCGCCTCGGAGGCGCTGCCCGGGTATCGGCCCCTGAAGCCAATGGTTTTTGCAGGGCTGTATCCCGTCGACACGCGGGAGTACACCTCCTTAAGGGACGCCCTGGACAAGCTGACACTGAACGACGCCTCGTTGTCCTACGAACCTGAAGAGAGCTTGGCTCTTGGTCCGGGTTTCAGGTGTGGTTTCCTGGGTCTGCTGCACATGGACATAGTGCAGGAGCGGCTGGAACGGGAGTACGGGCTAGACCTGATCACTACGTCGCCGAGCGTGGAGTACAGGGTTAACTTGAGAAGCGGCGAACTGAAGCTGGTAGAGAGTCCGACGGACCTGCCTGCTGGAGGGGATATAGAGTCGATAGAGGAGCCGTGGCTGGACCTGACGATCATAACGCCGGACAGCTTCATAGGCACGGTGATGGAGCTGGTACAGGAACACAGGGGGAAATATTCCAAGATGGAGTATTTGAACTCTGGGCAGGGAAATGGGGCGTCGGGGGGGCGGGGACGGGTATCGCTGGAGTTTCAGATGCCGTTGGCCGAGATGCTGCTCGAGTTCTACGACCAGCTGAAGTCGAGGACTAAGGGCTACGCATCGATGGACTATTCGTTAACAGGGTACGTGGCTGCCCCGCTGGTCAAACTGGACCTCCTGGTGAACGAGCAAGCTGTGGATGCGCTTTCGCTGATAGTGCATGCGGACCAGGCGTATCGGAGGGGCAGGGGGCTGGTGCAGTCCCTTAGGAGCATAATCCCTCGTCAGCTTTTTGACGTGCCTATACAGGCGGCGATCGGGAGCCGGGTGATCGCCAGAGAGACGATCAAGGCCCTTCGGAAGAACGTTTTGGCGAAATGCTATGGGGGCGACGTGTCACGTAAGAGGAAACTGCTGCAGAAGCAGGCCGAGGGGAAGAAGCGGATGAAGCGTGTTGGGAACGTCGAGATTCCGCAGGAAGCGTTCATGGCGGTGCTAAAGGTGGGGAAGCAGGACGGGTCTAACCGCTAGGGAGGTCGAGGCGGGCGAGGAAGGCCCGCAAGGAAGGGCCGATGTCCGGGTGGGCGAGTCCCATGCAAACCGAGGCCTGGATCAGGCCGAGGGGATTGCCGGCATCGTAGCGGTCACCTTTAAATTCAAGGGCGTATACCAGCTCGCTCTCCAGCAGAATGGCGATGGCGTCGGTGAGTTGGATTTCGCCGAGGGCACCGGGTTTGGTCGCCGCCAGGGCTTCAAAGATAGTGGATGTAAGGATGTAGCGTCCGACGATGCCGAGGTTGGAGGGGGCGTCTTCGGGGCGGGGCTTTTCAACGAGAGCCTTGACCCTGTGGAGGCCGGGGCTTATCTCTTCTTGTTCAATGACTCCGTAACCTGATATCCGGTCTCGTGGGATCCTCTGCACGGCAAGGACAGATGCGTGCCGGGAGTCGAAGACTTGCAGAAGTTGTTGGAGGACAGGGGTTCGGGAGTGGATGACGTCGTCGGGGAGGAGGACGGCGAAGGGCTCATTTCCAAGGTCGTTGGCAGCAGTGAGGACTGCATGGCCGAGGCCCAGTTGCTCGTGCTGGATGACTGAAGTGATATCGAGATGGTCGGTGATGCGGGAAACGCTGGAGACGAGGTCGGACTTTCCCTTCGAAGCGAGGAAGTCGTCGAGCGCAGGGCGGGGTCGGAAGTAGTCCTCAAGGGCATTCTTGCCGGGGGAGGTGACGAGTACAGCGCGCGTCAGACCGGAGTCGGCGGCCTCCTCCATGCCGTACTGTATGACCGGCTTATCGATTAGTGGGAGGAGTTCCTTGGGAACGGCCTTGGTGGTGGGTAGGAAGCGAGTCCCCCACCCGGCAGCGGGAACAACGACAGTCCTGACGCTGGTTGGAGACGGCATGAGATTGGAGCCGGTGCTACGGCTAGGACTGACCGAAGAAGTCGGTTTCCACTATGCGGCCGGTGAATGAAGTGTCGGGGAGGGCGGCTAGGTAGACGGCGGAAGGTACGACGGCAGCAGGCTCCTTCCACTGGGACCAGTCGGTGCCCTCGGGGTAGGTAAAGAGGGCGCCCTCGGTCTTCACCCTGCCGGGATCGAGGCCGTTGACGGCGACGTTGTGGGCTTTCATTTCGAGGGCGAGGCCCTGGGTGAAGCGGTCAAGTGCGGCGTCGGAAGCACCGTAGAGCGTAAGGCCTTCAAGGTCATGGGCAGCGCCGGAGGTGACGTTGATGATGGAGCCTGATTTCTGCTTCATCATATGGGGCAAGACCAACATGCAGAGTTCGATGGGGGCACGGACGTTGATCTCGGCCATGAGGCCCCAGCGCTTGACGCTGGTGTCGGCGACGCTAGTGTGGAGGATGATGGCGGCATTGTTTATCAGGACGTCGATCCTGCCATAGGCGTCGATGACCTGCTGGATGAGGGTACTGCGGTCTTCCGGGCTGGTAAGGTCACAGCGTATGGGGAGACACTCGCCGCCTGCGGCCCTGATCTGTTCAGCGGTCTCGTGGATTGTGCCGGGGAGGCGGCTCTGGCCGGGCGCGTCGGTGCGGGCCATGACGACGACCTTTGCGCCCTCTTTGGCGAAACCGATAGCAAGGCCCTTGCCTATGCCCCTGCTGCTTCCTGTGACTATTACAACCTTGTCCTTTAGCTTCACCGTTGTCTCCTGTTATTGAGCCCCATTGGGCACTCTATGCGGGTGAAGTTCAAGTTACACCATGGGGAGTCGGATGACCAGTCCTAGGGTGGGGGGGGGACATATGCGGGCCTTAGGCCAATCCACCGATAGGAATGGAGGAACCGTGAGGATCAGTCTTGGGTGAGTGTGCAAGTCCTAGATTCCTTCCGCCTCTGCGGACTTTCAGCGCGGAGCCTCGGAATGACAATTAGAGATCGGAATGGCAGTAAGAGATCGGGTGGGATTGCATTTATGGAAGGTGGGGGCGACGGGAGAAGGGCAACCTTCGCCAGAAGGTGTTCCACGCCATGGCCAAGAGGAAGAGCGCGGCGGCGAAGAGCACGATGGTGGCACCCGACGAAACGTCGGCCCAGTAGCTAATGTAGATGCCGAAGAAACCACAGAAGGTCCCGATGGCGGTAGAGAGGAGCAGCATATGGGAGAACTTGTTGGTGATTAGTCGGGCGACGATGGGAGGTATGACAATGGCAGCGGCGATCATGGTGACGCCGAGAATCTGCATGGAGACGACGATGACGCCGGCGAGGACCAGGGAGAAGGCGGTGTCTACCCAGGCGGTGGGGACGCCGTAGAAGCGGGCTACCTCCGGGTCGAAGGTGGTGAAGAGGATGAGCTTATAGCCGAGAAGTACCAAAAGGACCGTGCCAACTGATACGGCGGCAAGGGCCACGAGGTCACCTCGTTCGACGCCGAGGATGTCGCCGATTAGTGCGGCCTCGAAACTGCGGGTGAAGGTTCGCTGGGTGCTTATGATAGCGACGCCAAGGGCGAAACTGGCGGTGGTTACGATACCGATGGCGGCGTCAGCGCCGATGACTCTTTTGCGGGTGGTGAGGGATATGAGAAGGGCGGAGAGGAAGCCCCAGATGCTGGCACCCACGAAGAAATTGATAGACATAACATAGCTAACTACGGCACCTCCGAAGACGGCATGGGACAGGCCGTGGCCAATGTAGGCCATGCCGCGGAGGACGATGTAGACGCCGATCAGGCCGCACAGGCCTCCGGCAAGGGTGGCGGCTACCAGGCCTTTGATGAAGAACTCGAACTGGAAGGGCTCAAGAATCGGGGGCATGGGTGGGGAGGTGAGGCTCCTTTCCGGTGTGCTGGTCGGCGGTGGGGCCGTAGACGTGAGGGCGTTCCGCGACGAGGGCGAGGCCCTGGTATCGGATAACGGGCATGTCCGCGCCGTAAGTGCGGCTCAGGATGTCGGGGGTGAATATGTCGGTGGGAGGGCCCTGGGCAACGATGCCACCGTTGATGCAGACGACTCGGGGCAGGTGGGCAGCGACAGAGTTAATCTCGTGGGTGGTCATCACGATGGTCACGCCCTGGTGGTTGAGCTCGTGAAGGAGGTGCATGATGTCGTCACGGGTCTTGATGTCGACTCCGGCGGTTGGCTCGTCGAGGAGAAGGAGTCTAGGGTTGCTGATGAGGGCTCTAGCGAGGAAGACGCGTTGCTGCTGCCCGCCGGAGAGCTGCCTTATGTGCCTGTGGGCGAGATTGGCTATGCCGAGGCGCTCCATGATCATCCTGGCGTTACTGCCCTGCCGGGAAGAGTGCCAAGGGAAAAGGGGTTTGCGCATGGCGGCACCCATGAGGACAACTTCCCGCACAGTGACGGGGAAGTTCCAGTCAATGGTCTCGAGCTGGGGAACGTAGCCAATGGGAGGCCTTCGGGGGCCGACGGGAACTCCATCGAGCAGGACTCTACCGGAGAAGAGTCGGACGGCACCGAGGATGACACGGAGCAGAGTGGTCTTACCGGAACCGCTGGGTCCGAGCAGTCCGACGAAATCACCGGGCATGACTCTCAAGTCCATTCCGGTCATGACGGGCTGCCCGTCGTAACCGCAAGAGACATTATCCAGCGCCACGATGGGAGTGCCGGTGGTTGGGGGATGGGAGCCGGGATGAAGCAAAGGGTTTCCTACTGCGGGTAGATGGCGGTAGAGAGGCCTTCGAACACGAGGGATGAGTCGAGGTTGTGGAAGGATGAAACGTTGCCCCCGAGGGCTCCGATCATGGTGATCATGTTCCGGGTCATTAGGCCAAGGTAGGAATGGTCGGGGTCACCGGGGAGGCCGGGCAGGTCATCGTCGGCGAGCTCATCGCTGTATAGGGCTCCGGCCTCTCGGGCGATCTGTTCGAGAGCCTTGCTGGGAAAGACCTCGGAGCCGAAGACGGCGGGAACGCCGAGGTCTCGGACCTGGAGGATGAGGCGGGCCATTTCCTGGGGGGAGGGTTCGCTGAAATCGGACGGCTGGATTGCGCCGATGCTCTCGACATCGTAGGTGCGGGCGAAATAGGCCCAGGAGTCGTGGTAGGTGAGGAGTCTGCGGTTGTCGGGAGAAATAGTGGATATACCTTCGCGGATGGCGTTGTCGAGGCGGTCTATTCTAACCGTAAAGGCAGCGAGGTTGTCGCCGTAGTAGTCCTGGTTGGAAGTGTCGAGGGAGACGAGGGTGTCGTGGACAAGCTGGGCGTATTGGAGGGCGAGGTTGGGGTCGGGCCAGAGGTGGGGGTTGGGGTGTTCACCGGATTCGGGGAAGGTGAAGTCGAATGCCCATTGGTCTTTGGAGATGGTGTTGTCGCCGAGAAGAAGGATAGGGGTGTCATCCTGTTTGACGCTTTCTGCCATATTGATGGTGGGTTCTTCGAGGAAAAGGCCGTTGGCGATTATGAGGTCGGCCTGAGCGAGGGTCTTGGCTATTGAGGGAGAGGGTTCGTAGGTGTGGGAGTTGGTACCCTCGGGCACGATGCCCTGGAGGTGGATGCGGGTGCCGCCGATGTTCTCGACGATGCTGGTTATGGGTGCGACGGTGGTCACTACCCTGAGCTTGTCGGATGCGTTCTGAGTAGTGCCACAGGCAAGGATTACGACGGCGATGAGTGCGATTATGCCGACGAGGGAGGCGGACTTTAGCACTGAATAGCCTTTTAGTTGCAATGACATGTTATTGCAAGCGATTGCGGATGCCGATAGTAGCAAGTCGGGGGTGGGGTGTCAAAGGGGAGATGCGGGCTATGGCCGGGGAACGACTTTTGATTGTTGCGCGTGCCCAGGCACGATTTTTGATTGTTTTCGAAGAATTTAGTTTTGGGTCGGTGGGTCTTTGTGCCTGAGGCGTGTCAAATGTGAGGTCTGTTGCTTCATGGCTTATCGGGGGGTCATTTCCGGGTGTTGGGTCATCCAGGTAAAGATAGCACATGTGTTTTCATTGAGTCGAGGGGGTGATGTCACTCGCCTCGGCGAGTCTTCGACCACATCTCCTTTTGTGCTGGAGGGGATGTCCCACCCCAGATCCCTCGCGGAGCCTCGGGATGACGAGGGAGAGGGTTGAGCGTGATGGCGAGGGCGACCGCCGGTCGCCCCTACGGGAGAGGGGGCGGGCAGGGAGATAGGGTGCCGGATGATTGCGGAAGGTACGGGACCCCACCCAAGGCGACCGCCAGTCGCCCCTACAGGGGAGGGGAGGGTTGCCGAGTCAGGATACGAGGATTATGGATGGGGTGGGCGAGGGTGGGGTGTCAGGCGGCGGAGAAGAAGTTGCGGGGGTTGTGGACCATCATTTGGTCTATGGCTTCTTGGGAAACACCCATCTCTCGGAGGAGGGGGATGACGTGGCGGTGGATGAAGAGGTAGCCGTCGGCGTTGCGAGCTTCACGTCGGGCGACTTCTTCCTCGCTGGGGCGGGAGATGGGGATGGACCAGTCGTGGCTGAGCATTATCTTGTGGCCGAAACCGGCCTCGATGAGCCGGACCGCGGTGCGGGTGCGGTCTTGCCAGTCGGGGGTGTCGGAGCCTTCGGAGGCGAAGCCGGGATAGCGATCGAGGCCGATCCAGGCGCCTTTTTCGAGGAGCTCGATGAGGTAGGAGACATTGGTGGTGTCGTTGCTGTGGCCGACGTAGACGCGGTTGAGGTCGACGCCCTCTTCTTCGAAGATGCGGGCCTGCTGGAGTCCGACCCTCTCGGGAGCCCAAGTGTGAGTTGAGATGGGGACGCCGGTGGCCTTGTGGGCTCGGGCAGCTGCTCGGAGGATGATCTCACCCTGAGGAGTCACGCCTCCCTTGTCGTTGGCGACCTTGATAACACCGGCCTTGATGTTGGTGCCCTCGATACCCTGCTCGATCTCGCGGATGTAGAGGGCCGCGATGGCGTCGGGGGAGGCTTCCCAGAAGACGCGAGGAATGTCTCGCCAAGTCCCGGTGGCGGCGATGATGTTGACGCCGGAGCCTCGGGAGACATCTTCGAGCATACGGATGTCTCGGCCTAGGTCGATGGTGGTGACGTCAATGATGGTTTGGACGCCCTCGGCGTGGGCGACTTTCAGGTCGTTGATGCCTCGTTCGATTATGGCATCACGAGGGATGAACTCGGGGTAGATTTGCTGGATGCCGGCGGATGATACGAGGACGTGCTCGTGGGAGAGGGTGAAGCCCATGTCGGCAGTGTCGAGGGGGCCGAGGACTGAGTTGATTTTTGGCATGGTGTTGCGGGGGTGAATGCCCCACCTCCTTGTGAGAGCTTTGGGTGATTGTACATCACGGTCTGCTGATAGCCGGAATCACCCTCACCCCCTCGAGGGACTCGGGGCAGGCTCTAGCCCTCTCCCATCGAGGGAGAGGGGATATGACCCCACCACGCTGGATGGATTCCGGCTCTCGGCGGCCGAAATGACGGAGGGGTGAGTTGGTCAGGGGATTAGGACTTGGCGGATGCCTTGGGCGACGAGTTGTTCTTCGCCTGGTTGGAGGGTGATTACTGCGATGGATAGGGCGTCGCCGTCGGGGCGGGTCCAGATGGACGGGTTGAGGTCTTTGAGGGCGTCGGCGGCTTGGGTGACGGTCATGCCAAGGGCTTCTTCGTCGAGGACGACCCTAAGCTGCATCCAGGGGATTTGGCCGAACCAGCCCTGCTGGAGAGTGACGTGGGGGATGTCTCCAAGGAGCTCTACGAGGACCTGGAAGCGGCGCTCCTGGTCTCGGGCTCGCTCTTCATGGTCCAAGGTGAACCACTCGCGCATGGCGGCGACCATTGCCACCGCCTCTCCCCTATCGACCTTGAAGCCGCGCCCGAAGGCCCGGTTGTCCTCCAATTCGAATGCGGTGAAGCCGTGGAGTCGGGCGGATTCTACTAAGTGTTTCTTGCCGATCATGAAGCCGACGGAGTTGGGGCCGCCCATGTACTTGGCACTGAAGCAGATGGAGTCGGCGCCACATTTGGCTATGTCCTTCATGCGCTGGACAGGGTAGACCTGGAAGGCCGCGTCTACGACTACGGCGATGCCTCGGGTTTCGGAGATTGAGATCACCTCGGCCAGGGATAGGGTGCCCTCCATGCCGTCCATGTGAGCCGGGTACAGGACACCGGCGGTGTCGGGGCCTATGGCCTCATCAAATTGGGTTTTCGTAACGCCGTTTTCGTCACCAATCTCCATTAGCTTGCCACCTGGGACGGAGACGGATCGGTCGTAATGGTAGCGGTGGCGGTTCTGGATTAGGAACTCGTGTCGGAGGCCGGTGGTATCGGGGAGCTGGGCTATGAGGTCGGTGTCGGGGCCGGTCATGACGGCGGCACAGCTGATGGCCAGGGCGGCGAAGCAGCCGGAGGTGACAAAGGCAGCCTCCGCGCCGAGGTCGGAGGCGATGGCCTCTCCGGCACGGGTCACGACCTCCTCCATGCTGGCGAAGGACTGGCCGGCCTGGTCCATGGCGGTCTGGACCCGGGGGCTAAGGACCGCTCCACCCATGACGGTGGCGGTGCCGACGGCGTTGACGACCTTTCGGATGCCGAGTTCTTGATATATATCGCGTTTTCTTTGTCTGACATTCGGTAAGGCTCCAGTGGGGGATGGGGGGCTAGTTGAGGTTTATGCCGTAGAGTCGGGCGGCGTTTTCGCCCACAATCTTGATTTTGTCATCTTCCGAAATGTTGGCGAAAGTGCGCTCGATGACTTCTCGGGAGTGGGGGAAAGTGCCTTCGTCGTGGGGGTAGTCGCTGCCCCACATGAGGCCGTCTACGCCGGTGAACTCGATATTGTTAAGGCCGATGGGGTCGTCACCAAAGGTGATAAAACCGTTGGTCTTGAAATACTCGCTGGGAAGCCTATCTAGATTGGGGTACTGCCACATGTGTCGGGCGTGGTAAACGTCGTCCATGGCGTAAAGGGCCCAGGCGAGCCAGCCGATACCGCATTCGACTAGGACTATGCGGAGATCAGGGTTGCGGTCAAAGACTCCGGCGGCGGTTAGTGCGGTCAAAGGGGCCATAGCCTCGGCCATGCCGAGGACCATGCCGGTAAGGTCCTGGCCATGGGTTTCTTCTTTGGTGCGGTACTTGCGGGGTTCGTCGTCGGAGACGGGTTCGGTCTTGGTGAAGACGTGGAAGCTAAGAGGGAGGCCTAGGTCGGCGAGGGTGGACCATAAAGGCTCGTAGACGGGGAGGTTGTAGGGGGTAGAAGCGACGTTGACTGGCACGGATACGGAGCGGTAGCCCAATGCGCCGATGCGTCGGGCTTCGGTGACGGCGGCATCGACGTCGATGGTGGGAATGGTGGCGGAAGGAATGCAGACGTCTGAGTGTGCAGAGAAAACGTCCCAGTAGTAGTCGTTGTAAAGGGAGCAGACGGCCATCTGGTAGGCGGGCTCAGGGGAGGAGAAGGCTTCGAATATGCCATTGGGGTAGATGACCTCGGCGGACACTCCGTCCTCGGCCTGGTCCTTGAGGCGGATCTCAACGTCGGTGCCCCATTCACGGTTGACGCCTATCCCCACGTCCTCGCCGCCTCTGAACTCCTTGCGTAGATCTTTTTCGGTTAGCGGGTTGGGGGTGTCAAGGAGGATGGGCTGCTGACCGTCGAGAACCTGGTACTTACGCCCTTCTACGACTTCGACGTGGGGCTTGCGGTGGCGATACTGTTCGGGGAGCTTTTCGTAGATGCTGCCCGGCTCCTCAGCGTGGGAGTCGGCGGAGACGATTTTGTAGTCTGCCATGTCGAGCCTCCTGTAGAGAGGAATGGGTGGAGGGGTTGATGGGTGGGATTATATAGGATTCGGGGATGGGAGGGGGGTGGTGTGGATTCTGGCCAGGGACCGGAATGACGGAGGGAGAGGTAGGCCCGAGTCAGTAAGTGAGTGGGCAAACCCTAGCAATTGTGTTGGGGGAGGGGTATTGGAGAGGTGTGGGTGGGGGAAGGTGTACGCGACGGATTGACAGTGTGGGCCACCCCTCGCTCGACCCTTCGAGTGCCTCAGGCTGAGCGGCCCCACCAGGGGATGGATTCCGGCTCGGGGGCTGGGATGATGGGGGGGACGGACGTGCGTGTTTGGGGGAGGGCGATTCCCGAATCGCCCTTACGGGAGGGGATGGGTTTGCGAATCGGAGCGCTTGAATTATGCGGAAAGAGGAGAGGGCCAGGGTAGGTTTATTGAGGTGGCTAGGTCATATAATGGAATGTCGGAGAACGTGATACAGAGCTATGGAATATTTGCTGGGCACATTGTTGCCGTTTCTTGCGGAGACTGAAGAGTCTTCGACGGAGCACTTTGCGCTGCTGCGCGACTTCGCAATAGTGATGGCGGTGGGGGGTGGGGCGGTGGTGTTGTTCCGTGTCCTGAAGCAACCCCCGATTTTGGGATACCTGCTGGGTGGACTGCTTATCGGGCCGTATACACTCCCCAATCCGCCCGTGGAAAACGTCGAACTGATAAGCGCGCTGGCGGACTTGGGGCTGATCATCCTGCTGTTTTCGCTGGGGCTGGACCTGGGGTGGAAGAGGTTGAGCAGCGTAGGGCTCCGGGTGTTGGTTATCGGGGCGCTGGAGATCACTTTGATGATGTCCCTGGGATATGAGATTGGGACGCTGCTGGGGTGGACGGGGACGGAGTCGATCTTTCTCGGGGCGGCGATTGCGATATCCAGCACGGCGATCCTATACAAGATGCTGAGGGACACGGGGCAACTGCATCAAGCTCATGGCCGGATAATCGTCGGGATATTGGTGATAGAAGACGTGGCGGCGGTTATTCTGCTAACGGTGCTTTCCGGGGTAGCAACCACCGGAACAGTGGAAGCCGGGGCTGTTGGGTCGCTAGTACTGAAGCTGGGCATCTTCGGATTTGCGGCTTTAGGGGTAGGTGCGATAGTCGCACCCGGAACGGTACGATTCATATCGAGGTACAAGTCGGACGAGATCATGCTGCTGGCCACCCTGGCCATGTGCTTCGGGCTGGCGCTGATTGCCCAACAGCTGGGTGTTTCTCCGGCGGCGGGAGCGTTCCTGGTGGGGGCGGTACTGGGAGATACAAGGGAGTCGGAAAGGCTAGTCCGGCTAGTATCTCCAGTTAAGGACTTCTTTGCGGCGCTGTTTTTCATTTCGATAGGCATGCTGGTGAATCTATCGGACATGACGGACCACATCTGGCCGGCGCTGATAGTTTCCGCAGTGTTCATAGGAGGGAAATTCATAGCAGACACCGTCGCGACGTTCGCAACGGGAGAAGACGGTCGGACTGCGATCAAGGTCGGGACTGGGATGACGCAGATAGGTGAGTTTTCTCTGGCAATAGTGAGCGCGGGGGCGCTTAACGGGGCGGTGGGGCCGTTTCTATACCCGGTGGTGGCCGTGGCCACAGGGATTACATCCCTACTGTACCCATTCATCTTCCGCAGCGGAGACCTGTTGGCAAATCTGCTGCAAAGATGGTCTCCGAAAGTGGCGCGTCAGTACATGAGCTACATCACTGAATGGATAAGGGCAACGAGAAGCCTTTTACAACTGAAGAGTGAGGAAGCGTTGCGGGTACGGTATCACACGCGGCTCACACTGGTTAACGTGGGTGTCATAATTCTCCTCTTGGCTGTCGGGAATGTGGTGATACGGTTCAGCGGAGACATTGCCGAGCTAATGCGCATAAGCCAGGAAACCGTAGGGCTCATCATAGGCGGCGGCGTACTGGCTCTAGCCCTACCTGCATCGATCGGGACGTGGTGGTCATTGAGGAGACTAACTAATGAAGTGGGCAACTACATAAACAGCAGTCTTGCCCGTCGGGTCCCGGGGGGAGGGTTGCCTGCCAGCAGTGTTTACAGGAGAGGTTTCGCGATGATCATGCGGGACGGCCTCCTGCTGATGCTGATGATCGTACTATTCATCTGGAGCATTCCCCTGCTGTCACAATTGCTATTCCTGGGGAGCATAGCCACGCCTGTGACGCTTGCCGTACTGGGAATCATCTCGGTTGCGGGGCTTTATGTATCCAGAAAGATATACAAGGTAATTGCCAGGGGGCTAATCCGCACATTTTTGCCGGACATAGAGGACGGGGAGAAGGGGGACGGGGAGTCCGATGCCTAGAGCGTTTATCCTCGAACGCTGGGAAGGGATGAACGTCTGGACAGGGGAGAGTGCGTGGCTTATCATCCAACTCCGAAATGAAGGCTTCAAATGGCCCTAGCACACGGCAAACCGACATAAACGCGAGACAGGGATCTAGATGACACAACAGGACGAGTTGACCTTCAACAAGCGCGTACTCGACGAGGAGTACAACCTGGGATCTTTCGAAGTGACAGCGAAGATGATCCGGGACTTCAACGATGGCACGGGAGAGGGAGCGGAAAACGGGGATGAGGCCTCGGCCTTGATAGCCACCATCTTCGCCAAGTTCGAGGGGCCGGACGACCTGAACCTCGCTTTCGAGGGGTTCGACTATATGGCCGGTCAGTACATTGAGCCCGAGGCCTCGGTCAGGGCGGGGGACGTGCTGACCTGCGTTGCCCGGGTGAAGTCGGTCTACAAAAAGACAGGGCGGTCGGGGCCGATGGCCTTCGTGGTGAGGGAGCACACTTTTACCAACCAACGGGGCGAGACGGTCGCCAGAGTGGGAATGTCCACCGTAAGGAGGAAGTAAGAAGACCAATGAGTGAACAGAGCAATGCGGTCTATTTCGACCAGGTGGACGTAGGGGATGAGATAGGGCCCCTGGACAAAAAGCCTACGCTGGAGCAGGTGAAAGCGTTCTGCAGGGCCTACGGGTTGGAGGAGAAGACCCGGTTCACGGACCTTGAGACGGCCCGGAGCGAGGGCGTCGACGAGATGATTATTCCCGGGATCATGAGCATGGCCTACCTGTCCCAGCTGATAACCGACTGGGCGCCCAACATAACACTGAAGAAACTGGACATCATCTTCCGGGCGCCGGTGAAGCACGAAGAGCCGATCCAATGCGTGGGTGTGGTGACGGACAAAGAGGTGCGGGACGGGGAGAACTGCATAGACGTAGACGTGTATATCGAGAACCCGGAGGGGCGGAGGGCGGTCACGGGACAGGCCCTGGTAGTAGCACCGTCCGGGTAACAGACCGCGTTCTCAGGGCCTCAGGTTTCGACAAGTAGGGAGGGGTAATGGGCAGCGTAACTGTCAATGGCAGCAAAGTTAACTTCGATGCGGCGGAAGGATTCGCGGAGGGCAACCGGAAGGGTAACACGGTACTGTTGATCCACGGAGCCACGGACAACCACAAAATCTGGCACCACCAGATGGAGGCGTTGTCCAAAGACCATAGTCCCGTGTCGGTAGACCTGCCCGGCCACCTGGACTCCGGTGGGGAGGGGATCGACAACGCGGAAGGGTATCGGGCTTTTGTGAAAGGTTTGGCAGATGCCCTAAATTTGGCCCCGTTCGTGTTTGCGGGTCACTCTATGGGCGGATCCATGGCACTGGACTTCGCCGTGCACCATGGGGAGATGCTAAAAGGTGCGATCATGGTGGGGTCGAGCCCCAGTTGGGAGATAGGCGACGAAGAAATTGAGCCGTGGAAAACAGACCCGGACAAGATGAGGCGGGACTCGGATGAAATGTATTCGCGGCAGACGTCGTCTGAGGTCAAGGAATGGGCGACGAGGGAGATGTCGGGGACGCCGGGAGAGGTATGCTATTCAGACCTTGCGGCTTGTGGCACGTTCGACCCTAACCCGGACTTCAGCAAGGTGACGGTGCCGTTAATGGTGGTAGTGGGAGACGAGGATGCGATGTCTATTCCGGGGTCGGAGCTGGCGGCGGAGAAGGTGCAGGGGGCGCAGTACGACCTTATCTCGGCGTGCGGGCATCCGATAATGATCGAGCACCCGGATATTCTGAATGACCTGATGCTGAGGTTTTTGGAGAAGCTGGACTGAGTCAGAGTTTCCTAGACTTTAGGGAAGATATGGCGTAAGTGTCTTGCACTTGCGCCATGTTGTTTTTGTACGTGGCAGGTAGTTTCTGGAGGTCGATTGAGGGAGTAGCGCGTTAGATTCCTCGCGGAGCCTCGGAATGACAATTAAAGGGGGCTCGCTATGACAATGAAAAAGCATCGAAATAACTGGAGAAAAGCCTCGAGTGATATAGAAGTGGCCGTAGGGGGTAATGGGCTGGAGAAAGGACAAAGAAGGGAAACATTGTGCTAATATGCGCAGACGTTGAGGCTCCTCAATTAGCGAGGACTAGGCCTGAGTAAATGGCGGGTTTTCATACCCCGGAGGTGCAATCTTGAAGGTATCCATGTTCCACCTGATGCCCCACAGAGAGCTTCCCGATGACTTTGAGGACAGGTATCACTCGGTGTGGGTGGACCCGCCTTGGTCGGAGCTCGCGGACCCGGAACGGGTAGGTCAGTACTACAACTGGACGCTGGACGAGCTGATCTACGCCGACAAGATGGGGATGGACGGGATATGCGTTAACGAGCACCACCAGAACGCCTACGGTTTCATGCCGAACCCGAACCTCATGGGGTCGGTGCTGGCGCGGAGCACGAAGAACGCGGCCCTGGTGCAGATGGGGGCCACGCTGCCCACCACCCACCCTCCCGTCCGCATCGCTGAGGAGTACGCGATGCTGGACTGCATAAGCGGGGGTCGGCTGGTTGCCGGGATGCCGCTGGGCACGTCGGCGGACGCTAACTTCTGCTACGGAATACCGCCGATAGTACAACGGGAGAGGTACAGGGAGGCGCACGACCTGATCGTGGATGCGTGGACCCGGGATGAGATGTTCGCGTTTAACGGCAAGTACACACAACTGCGCTACGTGAACGTCTGGCCGAAGCCGATACAGAAGCCTCACCCTCCGATATGGGTGCCGGGCGGGGGCAGCAGCAGTACGTGGGACTTCGTGTGCGAAAAGAACTATTGCTATTGCTACCTGAGCTACTACGGGAACCTGTTCGCTACAAAGATCATGGAGAGGTTCTGGGAAAGAGTTGATTACAACGGGCTGGATGCCAACCCGTACCGAGCAGGGTTCCTACAGCTTGTGGCGGTGTCGGAGACGGATGCACAGGCGGAAAAGGACTACGAAAAACACATCCAGTACTTCTTCAACAAGTGCATGGCCACGGCCCCCGAATTCCTGGCCGCGCCGGGATATCAGGACTACAAGAGCCTGGTCAACCGGATCAAGCAGCTCGGCGGCGGCAGGGCCGACCAGATGGGACAGTGGAAAGAATGGAAGTTCAAGGACTTCGTAGATAATCAGTACGTGATCAGTGGCGGGCCGGAGTCGGTGGTGGACCAGCTGAAGGATGCGGTGAAGCGGCTGCGGGTCGGCAACCTGATGGTGCTGCTGCAGATCGGGTCCATGCCGCACGAACTGACGCTGAAGAACATCGAGATATTTGCCAAAGAGGTGCTCCCTCACATCCGGAACATCTGGGACGACGAATGGGAGAACCATTGGTGGCCCGAGACCTTGAAGACGAAGGCACCCGCCCCGGTGGTGGGTTAGCGGGGCGGTGGCAAAAGCCGGAAGGGCGCGGGATTCGATCTTGATCGGGCATTCTCAGGAGGAAAAATAGATGGTCATGGTGGAAGACCGGTTCCCAAAGATCAGGGACGGGCTGCTCAACCCGAAGGTGATGACTGCTGGGGAAGGCCCGCCCGTCGTGTTCCTGCACGGGGCAGGAGGCCTGCGGTGGGACGGTTTCCTGGATGACCTCTCTACCGAATTCACGGTGTACGCGCCACTTCACCCCGGGCTCCATGACCCGGACGACATCCGGAAGATCGACTCCCTGTGGGACCTAGTGCTCTACCATTACGACCTATTTGACGCCCTGGGTTTGGAGTCGCCGGCGGTTATTGGGCATTCTTACGGCGGCATGCTGGCGGCCGAGATTGCGGCGAGCAGTCCAGACAGGGTCAGCAAGTTGACGCTGATGAATCCTATCGGTTTCTGGCTGGACGAACACCCGGTGTTGGACTGGACGGCGATGGGCCAGGATGCGTTGGTCAAGGCGCTATTCTCGGACCCCGAGAGCGAATTCGCCAAGGGCTTCCTCCAGGTTCCGGAGGATGAAGAGGAGTTCCAAAACTTCACTATTGCAAGAACGTGGGCCATCGCCTGTACATCCAAATTCACCTGGCCGATACCGGACAAGGGGCTCAAAAACAGGATCTATAGAGTTTCAGCGCCGTCGTTGATAGTTTGGGGGCAACAGGATGCCCTGGTGCCGCCCGAGTACGCCAAGGAGTTTTCCGACAGGATGGTAAACACGACTGTGCGGACGGAGATCCTGGATGGAGCGGGTCACATCCCGCAGTTGGAGCGGCGTGAGAAGGTTTCGGGGCTGGTGAAGGAGTTTCTGCGTTCGTGAGGTGGGAGCTCCACTCCGATGGATATGCTTTGCAGGATGTGGGAATGATTTCCCCTACACCGTATGCGAACGTGTTGGGCTCGTTAGTGGATGGTTCAGGGCAGGCGCCTTAGATTCCTCGCGGAGCCTCGGAATGACATGTAAATGGGCCTTGGTATGGCAATAAATGGCCTTGGAGTGACACGTAAAATGCTCGGGATGATGGAGAAGAGTCGGGAGGTGACGGATGAGTAAGCCGGTGACGGTGAGAGTAGAACAGGATGTTCCGGCCCGGATGCGGGACGGGACGATTTTATATAGCGACGTCTACCGGCCGGACACGCCGGGTCGGTACCCTGTGATATTGTGCCGGACACCGTATGACAAGGACGCGTTCGGGACGAGAGTGCAGAGCCTGGACCCGATCCGTGCGGCGAGGGAGGGGTACGCGTTCGTCATGCAGAACGTGCGAGGTCGGTACAACTCCGAGGGGACGTTCTACACATTCAAGAACGAGATTAACGACGGGTATGACACAGTGGAATGGGCCGCGTCTCAGGCGTGGTCTACGGGGGCGGTGGGGATGCACGGGGGGTCGTATGTCGGGGCAACGCAGTGGCTGGCGGCGATATCCAGGCCACCGCATTTGAAGTGCATCGTTCCTTCCATAACCAGCGACGACTACTACGAGGGATGGGCGTATCAAGGCGGGGCATTCCAGTACTTCTTTAACCTAAGCTGGGCATTGTCACTGGCGATGTCAAATATTGAGCACATCGAACGGGACCATGGGGATGTTTCGGCGGACTCGGCGCGGATGATGGAGGCGATGAAGGACATGGACGGGGCCTTTGAAACCCTGAACTTCGCGGAGCACCCTTTGTTCAAGAATCCTGCCCTGGCGCCTTACTTCAACAACTGGGTGCAGCATTCGGACGAGGATTCATACTGGAAGTCGGTGAACATCAGGGAGCGGCACTCGACGGTCGAGGTCCCGGCCTACAGCATGAGCGGCTGGTTCGACATTTTCCTGGGTGGGGCGATCCGCAACTTCGTGGGGATGAGGGAGAACGGGGCAACGGACGCGGCAAGGAACGGGCAACGGCTAATAATCGGCCCCTGGTTCCACGACGATACGCCGGGCAGTGTAGGGGGCGAAGTGAATTTCGGGCCGAGCGCGAGCGCGGTCTCATTCGATTTCCAGGGGACGAAGCTGCGCTGGTATGACTACTGGTTGAAGGGAGAGAACAACGGGGTCGGGGAGGATGACCCGGTACGGATATTCGTGATGGGCGCCAATGAGTGGCGGAGCGAGAAGGAATGGCCGCTGGCTCGGACACAGTACACGGACTACTACCTGCACAGCGGGGGTCGGGCGAACAGCGCTCGGGGAGATGGGACACTCAGCATCGAGGCCCCGGGTGACGAGCCCTACGACGCCTATCTCTACAACCCGAACAACCCCGTTCCAACCCGCGGCGGCGGTCTGTGCTGCGATGCGGCCTCTTCTCCGCCCGGTTCGTTCGATCAGAGTGCGATCGAGGCGAGGGAGGACGTGCTGGTCTACTCGACGGCGGTATTGGAACAGCCCGTCGAGGTCACGGGGCCGGTGACGGTGACGCTTTATGCGGCATCGTCGGCGGTGGATACGGACTTCACGGCTAAACTTGTGGATGCGTGCCCGTGCGGCGGGGCGGTGAACCTGGCGGACGGGATCATTAGGGCCCGGTACCGGGAGTCTACGCAAGAGGCGAACCTGATAACGCCGGGCGAGGTGTATGAGTACAGGATAGACTTGTGGGCGACGAGCAATTTGTTCAAGGCGGGCCACAGGATCCGGCTTGAGATTTCGAGCAGCAACTTCCCTCGGTTCGACAGGAATCCGAACACGGGGGGTGTGTTGGGTAAGGGGACGGTGGCCAAGCCTGCATCGCAGACTGTTCTTCACAATGGCAGTTATGCGTCTCGGGTGACACTGCCGGTTATACAGGGGTGACCTAGGGGGAGGGGATCGATTGAAAATCAAAAGTCGGATAGGAATGAAGAAAGGATAGGACTTGATGGCCAGGCACCTGCACTTTAGCGAGGAAGAACTCGCGGACCGGAGGCGGAGGACGTGTGAGTCGATGGCGGCGAAGGGGTTGGATGGGCTTCTGATATTCCGACAGGAGACGATGTACTACCTGACGGGATACGACACGATGGGGTATTCCCAGTTCCAGTGCCTTTACATGGGTGCGGACGGGGATATGACACTGGTGACGAGGTCGGCGGATTTGCGGCAATCGGCGTTCACGTCGGTAATCGAGGACGTGAGGATCTGGATGGACAGCGGGGACGCCAATCCGGGGCTGGACGTTAAGAAGGTGCTTGAAGAGAAGGGGTGCAGGGGCAAGAGGCTCGGGGCGGAGTTGGAAGCCTGGACGCTGACTGGGCGTCGGTGGGAGATGATGAAGAGCGCGTTGGATGGTTTTTGCAGTTGGGAGGACGCATCACACCTGGTGAGTGAACTGAGATTGGTCAAGAGTCCACAGGAAGTCGAGTACGTCAGGAAGGCGGCCTCGCTGGCGGATGACGCCTTGGAAGTGGCATACGACCTGATCGCACCGGGGGTACCGGAGCTTGAACTGTTCGCCGGGATGCACGCGGCGATATTCCGGGGCGGGGGAGACTACCCAGCAGGGCGGTGGATAATCGGGTCGGGGGAGAGGGCGTTGATGGTGAGACACATCACGGGGCACGGTGACATCGGAGAGAATGACCAGGTGCAGCTGGAGTTCGGGGCGGCGTATCGGCACTATCACTCCTGCCTGATGCGAACAGCCGTAACGGGAAATTATGACCCGCAGTACGAAAAGATGCACGAGGCGGGTGTGAACGCTTTGCAGGCGGCGCAGGCAGCGGCCAAACCGGGCGCAACCTTCGGGGACGTGTTCGATGCGCATGCCAAGACTTTTGACGACGCGGGGTTCAGGGAGCACAGGCTGAATGCCTGCGGCTACAGTCTCGGGGCTCTGTATCCGCCGACATGGATGGACTACCCGATGCTGTTCACCGGCAACCCGGTGGTTATTCAACCGAATATGGTTATATTCATGCACATGATCTTGCTGGACAGCACCAGGGGCATTACGATGTCGCCGGGAGAGACAGTGCTGGTTACGGAGACGGGATGCGAAAGATTGTCCCGGATGCCGTTAGACTTGGTAGTGAAGTAACCAAAACACCCGGAAAGGTGGGGATGTAAGCTCACCCTCACACTAGCCCTCTCACGCCAGGGGCGCATCTGCGACCCATCAAGAGAGAGGAGACAGAAAATAAAACTCGCAGGAGGAGAGGCAATGACCCAGTCGTTCACATGGGAGAAGGCCAGAGAAGAGCTCTTATACCGGAGAAACCGGGCGATGACCCACGGCGGCGATCGTGCCGTGGAGAAGCAGCGGTCACGGGGAGGGGGGCTGGTGAGGGACAGGATAGGCATGCTAGCTGATCCGGAGAGCTTCTTAGAGGTCGGGACGATGGCTATCGACCACCGTTTCGACTCCGAAGGCAATGAACTGGAGCCAACTCCCGCGAGCTACATCATGGGCTTGGCGGAAGTCGATGGCCGGCCGGTGGCTCTCGGAGGAGAGGACTTCACGGTGAGTGCGGGCCATACCATCGGGCTCGACCGGAAGAAGGGTGGGATGGGCGGCTTCCTGGAGGACCTGGCACACGAATACCGGATCCCATTGATGATTTTCGTGGAGGGGGTGGGGGGCGGTGTCAGCATGCAGCAGACGACGGGTCACGCCCCGATAGTGAGCTCGTCCAGCTTTGGGCGCAGCTACCAGCTACTGGGTGAGGTGCCGGTAATCGCTGCGGGGATGGGGGCTTGTGCGGGGGGCTCGGCGGGAAGGCTGGTGATTTCACACTTTTCGATAATGACGCGGGATACGGGGTGCGTGTTTGCCGGGGGGCCACCGGTCGTGGAAAGAGCCCTGGGGCGCAGAGTCAACAAGTTCGATCTGGGGGGAGCACACGTTCACACACAACTCTCGGGCACCATCGACAACGTTGCCGAGGATGAGGCGGACGCCATATACCAAATGAGACGGTTCCTGAGCTATATGCCGCAGAACGTTTGGGAGATGCCGCCCTTCGTCGAGACAGGGGACCCGCCCGACAGGCAGGACGAAATACTCCTGAGCCTGGTGCCCGAGGACCGGAGGCAGGCCTACGATTCCCACGGGGTCATAGATGTGATTTTCGACCGGGACTCGTTCTTCGAGATCGGACCCGATTGGGGCCGGTCCCTTGTGGTGGGCATGGCGAGGATCGGGGGATACTCGGTGGGAGTGCTCGCGAGCAACCCGATGTACATCGGTGGGGCGCTGGACGCTCAGGCATCGCAGAAGCAGGCCCGGTTCATTGAGCTATGCGACACATTCAACCTGCCCATTGTCTACCTGGTGGATGTCCCGGGATTCATGATCGGTGAGGTGGCGGAGAGGGAAGGGACACTGCGTAAGGGGATGCGGGCTTTGCAGGCGATGATGGAGTCCACGGTGCCGATGGTTACGGTACACATGCGAAAGGCGTTCGGGATGGCATGCAACTCTACGGCCAACCCGGACCGGCTGCACCTGCGGATTGGCTGGGCGACGGGAGAGTTCGGGGACATGCCGGTGGAAGGCGGCGTATTCGCGGCCTTCCGACGGGAGATAGAGTCGGCGGAAGACCCGAATGCCAAACGGAGCCAGATTGAGGCCAAGCTGCTGGAAGACTCCTCGCCGTGGAAGACGGCGGAGGCGTTCGGCCTTGAGGAGATGATCGATCCTGTGGAGACGCGGTACTACGTGTATCGTTTTATAGCGGCAGCCCAGGGCGCGATCAGAAGCAACTTGGGGAAGAAGGCGAGGTACGGGACCCGGTTGTAGGGAGCGCCTCCTTTACACCTCCGCGGGAGAGATCGGTTCCCGCCCACCCGCCCTAGTTTTAATTGAACAATGGGCAATGCTGCTATGCAGCATTGCCCATTGTTCATCGGTTTTGGGTATAGGGAGGATAGGCCCAGGCCTTCTACGGGCAGGCCATTTGAATGGGTAGATTGGGGAGAGTTGCGCCTTAGATTCCTAGCGGAGCCTCGGAATGACAGGGTTAAACGTGCCGGTATGACGGGTGGGGCGGTTAGAGGGAGCGGAAGGCTTGGTCGGCGGCGGCGAGGGTTTGTTCGACGTCCTGCTCAGTGTGGGTGCAGGAAAGGAACCATTTGCCGTGCATGTTGGCCCTTATGCCGCCCTCCAGGAGCTTTTGGCGGAAGGTGACGTAACGCTCGTGGTCCACCTTTTCGTAGAAGGAGCGGTAGTCGGGTAGGGAGGTCTCTGGGGTGAAGGCCATGTTGAATATGGGGGCCGGGCCCGTGACCAGTACGTCCTCCTCGTGCTTATGGGCTAGCTGACGGAGGCCGTCCATTAGAAGCTCACCGACGTGGTGCATGCGTCGGATGGCCTCACCGTCGTTCTCTCTAAGCTTGTTGATCGTGGTCTCGGAGGCGGCGAGGGAGACGAGGTTGCCGCTGGCGGTGCCTGCGTGCATGACTAGGCCCTGGGAAACGGGTTGCATCACTTCTCGTTTGCCGGCGATGACGGAAAAGGGGAAGCCGCCGGCTGCGGCTTTGGCCAAAGTGGTCAAGTCAGGAGTCACGCCAAGAAGTTCCTGGGCGCCACCGACGGCGAGTCGGAAGCCGGTGATGACCTCGTCGAATATGAGAACTATACCGTTCTCGTCACAGAGCTTACGGACGCCCTCCAGGTAACCGGGCTTGGGGAAGGCGCTGTTGGTGTTGACGGGGACGGGTTCCATGATGATGGCTGATATCTCGCCTGAGTGTTTGTGGACAGCGTTGGAGAGAACGTCGAGGTCATTCCAGGGTAGGACAATGACTTCTTCTGCGGACCCGGGAGACTGGCCTTCGGACTCGGGGACTGGAATTGGTGAGTCGTAGGGGCCGGCGTCATGGGTGTCGGGGCCGACGCTGTAGAGGACGGGGTCGGCCCAACCGTGGTAGTGGCCCTCGAACTTGATTATAAGGGAGCGACCTGTGTAGGCGCGAGCGATCCTGACGGCGGCGAGGACGGCCTCGGTGCCTGAACTCCCAAACCTGACCATTTCGGAGGAAGGGACAGAGTCGTTGATTAGCTCGGCGACTGTTATCTCAAGGTCGTGTTGACCGGCAATGATTTGGCCGCGGTCGAGCATCCGGCGGACGGAGTCGAGGAGGAAGTCGGGGGAGTGGCCGAAGATGGCTGCACCGTTGCCCATGATGTAGTCGATGAACTCGTTGCCGTCCACGTCGAAGAGCCGGGAACCCTTGGCCCGGTCGAAGAAGAGTGGCACAGGGAGCTCGCCGCGGCGGTGGTGGCTGCTGACCCCACCAGCCAGGGAACGGCTGGACCTCTCGTGGAGTTCAATGGACTTTTCGAAGTTCATATGTCGGCGCTCCTACCTACGTGTTCCCTGTCGGGACTTCTTTTGACTGAGCCAATTCATCGGCGAGGACTAGGGCTCCGATCAATGATACATCGTCACCGAGGTTGCTGACCTCTAATCGGAGATATCTTTCGTGGAGGGGGAAGATATGGCTTCGGCAGGTCTTGAATGCGGGGCCGAGCATCCGGTCTCCCATGTTTGTCAGACCCCCACCGACAATGACCATTTCGGGGTTCAGGACATCTACCACGGCGGCGAGACCTATGCCGGTGAAATAGGCTGCTCGGTCCAGTACCTCTGTGGCGAGAGGGTCGCCTGACTGAGCCGCCTGGAAGACGGCCTGGGCGTCGATAGTGGAGGGGTCAAAACGGGTCAATGTGGATTCGCGACCTTCATTGATTTGACGGAGAACCTCCTTGCGGATCGCGGAGCCGGAAGCGAGGGCTTCCCAGCAGCCGTTTTGACCGCAACCGCATTGGGGGCCATCGACCATCAGCTTGATGTGACCCACCTCTCCTGCGGCACCCCTTGCGCCTCGGACCAATCGGTCATCGGAAATGATGCCTGCGCCGATACCAGTACTTAGGGTCACGTATCCCATGTGCCGAATCCCTTTGCCCACGCCGACTCGATGCTCGGCGATGGCGGCGGCGTTGGCGTCGTTTTCGAGTGATACGGGAAGAGCGAACTCTCGTTGGAGCATATCCCGGAGGGGTACGGTTGTGAATTGAGGAAGGTTGGGTGGATCGACGAGGGCTCCGGCCACGGTGTCGACGGGGCCAGGAGAGGAGATTCCGACGGCGACCGCACCACTGGAGCCGACCTGTTCCAGGAGACTGTGGTACATAGAACTGATTGCTTCGACCATGGCCTCGGGGGGCTGGTCGGCAGGGGCGGGGCGACGGGCCTTGGCGAGGATGGAAGCTGGGGAGCTGGCAAGGGCGGCGCGAAGAGACGTGCCACCTATGTCGATGCCAAGTATTAGCTGGGTAGAGTTGTAGTCGCCGGGTGTCATGAGGGGCGGGGTGGGGACGGGCAAAGTTGGCGCATTATATCATTGGGTGCGAGATAAGACAGAAAGGCAATGCAAAATGGAAGCCCCGACGATCAGGCTTGATATTTTCGAAGATTCGATAGACGAGGCTGATCCCGACGCCAATTTCAAGCGGGATGTGGCGTTGTACAGCAGGATAGACCCACTGCCTACACTGGAAGGAATGAGCCGAAGCCTGGGCCTGCCTGTCGGTGCTATAGCCCGGTATGTGCTGGTTAAATGGGCGACGTCGGGGAGTGAGGGTGCGATGGAGGTGGGGCCTAGGGTGGTGGGGCAGATGGCGGCGGTGGTGTCGGAGGCAGAGGAGTCGGGGGATGATAGTGCGAGGCTTGCGGCGTATGAGAAGTTGTCGGGGATAGTGTCGTGGCTGGAGACGATTTGTGAGGGGGGATGGGAGGGAGTGGGGGGTATGAATGTACAATCCGGTTGCTAATGCGTAAGACCAAAAAGGAGAATTCTATTGACATGGACAAGTGCGGATATCTGAAGGATTTAGAGGGAGAGCCACTTATTGAAGAGGACAAGTAGACAAGAATAAGCGAAGGTTTGACTTGGAGTCTTTGCTTGAACAAATTAATCCAGAAAACCTGCACCCGGAGTTTGAAACTGGGCCTCCGCGAGGTAAGGAGGTGTGGTAAGCAGTGAGTTGTTGCGACGGATTAGCAATGGTGGGCCGCCCCCGCTCGACCCTTCGACTGAGCTCAGGGTGAGCGACCCTTCCCCACGGGAAGGCATTGCGTCTGGGACACACTCACAGCCGGCTCGGGGGTGGGAATGGCGGTTATACGTTGGCCCCACCAAGCGCTAACCCTAGAGTCGTGTGTTATTTTGGGATGCGATGACTAATTTGGAACTGCGGCCCAAGCTCAGGGCTTTGGATATAAAGAGAGTGCAGCAGGGGGGTCGGGAGTATCTGCATTTGCGGGACCCGATGTCGCTCTCGGGAGAGGAGCTTCTTGTACCGGTGCAGCTGATTCCCCTTTTGGCACTGAGCGACGGGCAACGGGACATGGGCAGTATCAGAACGACGGCGATGCTGCTTCACGGGCTTTCGATTACTCAGGAGCAGGTGGGCGCGTTCTTTGGGCGCCTGGACGAGGCTCTGCTGTTGGAAGGGCCCCGGTTCGAGGAGGCTCGGGCGCGGGTGTTGGAGTCGTACCGCGGCTTGCCATACAGGACTCCCGCTTTGGCTGGGCCCAGCTATCCGGCGGACCCGGTTGCTTTGGAGAAGACGTTGGATGGGTACATGGAGAAGGTGGGGGAGGAACCCAAAGACTCACCCTCACCCTTGCCCTCTCCCGTCAAGGGAGAGGGGATGAACGCTGGGATTGTAGGTGTGTTGAGTCCGCATATTGATTATCACCGGGGTCACCGGAGCTATGCGAAGACCTGGCGGCATGTTTCCGAGGCGACGGCAGAGTGTGAATTGGCGATAATTCTCGGGACGGACCACGCTGGCGGAAACTGCAAGATAACGCCGACTTTACAGAGTTACGCAACACCGTGGGGGGCGCTGCCCACGGACAAGGAGTTGGCGACATCTTTGGCGGCAGGGTTGGGTGGGGAGTCGGCGTTTGAGGAAGAGGAGCACCATATCAAGGAGCACTCGATAGAGCTGGCACTGGTCTGGCTGCACTACCTGGTTAGGAAGACAAATCCCAAGGGGCGTTTGCCTTACGTGCTTCCTATTCTGTGCGGTCATATGGGCAGGTATGTTTACGGGGATGGTGTGGTGGAGGGGGAAGAGGCGTTTGATTTTGTGGTGTCGGAGTTGCGAGGGGTGATCGAGAGTCGAAAGACCTTGGTGATTGCCGCCGGAGACCTGGCGCACGTAGGCCCGGTTTTCGGGGATCCCGCGCCTTGGGGCCGGAGTGAACGTGCGACTCTCAAGAGAGCCGACGACCTGTCTCTGGAGGCTGCCTGTAATGGAGATGCCGAGGGTTTCCTAGAAGGGATACGGAGAGAGCAGGACCAGAGGCGCATTTGCGGATTGACGCCTATATACCTGGCGCTTCGGGTGCTGGGGGAGGGGGTGTCGGGGAAAGTTACGGCGTATGATCAGTGTCCTGCGGACTCTATGGGCGGGTCTTTGGTCTCAGTGGCCGGCGTAATATGGCAAAATTAGGGTAGATGTGATTGGACACATTACCTTTGCCGATCCTGAACGTTATCTAATCTGGGCAAGATGAAGATGAATGGCGCAGAATTGGAAGACCGGGGCGCTTGCCGAAGGCGGGGCGTCCGAGTAGACCATTGAGAGGACAAGTATGAGGAAATATCTCCGATTGAAGAGGATGGGGCTGGCACTGGTTGCCGTTCTGCTGATTCTGGCAGTAACAGCGGCTGCGTGCGGAAATGAGAGCGCCCCTGCGGGTGAAGGGAATACCGCTACAGCCACGGAAGAGGATACGTCGGACCCCACAGCCACGACAGATCCTACTGCTACGCCCTCAAGGCCGGTTGAATCGCCTACGCCGAAAGTGTTTTCGGAAGTTGCGGGAGAGGTGGGAAGCCTCGCGCCTGACCTGAGTGGCATATCCGGCTGGATCAACACTGATGAGTTCACTCTGGCCAGCCTTCGGGGAGAGGTTGTACTAATCGACTTTTGGACGTACACGTGCGTCAACTGTCTCAGGACGCTGCCTTACCTTAGAGAATGGCATGAGAAGTATGCCGACCTGGGCCTGAACATAGTCGGGGTACACACGCCGGAGTTCGAGTTCGAGAAAGACTTTGACAACGTCCTGGCGGCAGTCGAGCAGCACGATCTGGGGTGGCGGATGGCGCAGGACAACGACTTCAGGACTTGGCGATCGTATAACAACCGGTACTGGCCGGCGAAGTACCTGATAGACCACGAAGGCGTGATCCGCTACCGACACTTCGGAGAAGGTCGGTATGACGAGACTGAAGAATGGATCCGGGACCTGCTTGAGGAGATCGGGGCTGATGTGTCGGACATCCAGGCAAACAAGGACGCGGGGCCGGAGCTGGACGAAGGGGCCTTCGACGAGGATGGCAGGGTTCTCCAGACTCGAGAGCTGTATGCCGGCACCGACCGGAACATGGGAGCGCAGATACCGTATTACGGCAACAACGAGTACTTCTTCACGGACTTTAACACCTTAAATGAATACGAAGACCCGGGCCAGCACAGGAACCACTACCTGTACCTGAAGGGTCACTGGATTAACGGTCCGGAGAGCATTGAGCACGGAAGGGCAACCGAGAACCTGGAGGACTACATAGCCCTCAGGTTCTTCGGTACGTCTGTAAATGTCGTAATCAACGCCGAGGGTGCAGACCCATACGACGTGGTTATAACCATCGACGATAAGCCTGTAGTACAGGAAGCTTGGGGCGAAGACTTGCGTCTGAACGGGGAAGAGATGACGGTGATCACGGTGGACGAGCCGAGGTTGTATAGTCTGATACTGTTACCGGCGTACGGGAGCCACGAACTGAAACTTAGCTCCAATTCGGAGGACTTCAATGTCTTTGCATTCACGTTCGGATCCTACGCCACGGGCTTCTAAAATGGGTCAGAAGACTCGAAGGGCTAGGAGACTGGCCATTCTTGTACTCGCCCTAGCCGCCGGACTGCTAGCATTGCAGGCGTGTGGTGGAGGAACAACACCCGCTACTGCGACGCCAATTACAACCCCCACCGAGACCTCTTCGGAGGCCCCCACGGAAACCTCAGCGGCAATGGCAGCGCTTACTTTCCCGGACTTGGAAGGGCTGCTGGGAACCAAAGACCTGGGTGTCGGGGCCAACAGAATTTCCTTCGTGCTTCAGACTTCTGAGGGGCTGGTGACACTGCCCCAGATTCAGGTGAGGAGCCTGTACGACGGGGATGAGGTGGAAAAAGTGACGGGGAGGTTCCACTTGTGGCCGTTCGGGACCCGGGGGAACTACGTCTCGGAGCTGACTTTCGACAAGACGGGCGACTGGCAGATCGAAGCAGTCGTGGCACGGGGTGAGGAGACTTTGGCTTCTGCTGTGATGGATGTAGAGGTCAAAGAGGCAACCTTCACGCCGACTATTGGCTCTACACCGCCTCTTACGGTTAACAAAACGGCGACGGACGAGGCGGGATTGACGGAGATAACGACCTGGCCTCGGGCCGATATCGACCTGTACCAACTAACGATTGCGGAGGCGCTGGAGTCGGGGATGCCGTCTGTGGTGGTGATGTCGAGTCCCGGGTTCTGCACTTCGCCGACGTGCGGGCCGCAGGTTGACACAGTCACGGAGTTGAAAAACCTCTATGCAGAGCAGGCCAACTTCATTCACGTAGAAATCTACGACAACCCGGTAGAAATCCAGTCGAGCCTCGACATGGGGATATACTCACCCGTGGCGGTGGACTGGGGATTAACTGAGCCCGAGGACTACCTGAACGAGTCCTGGGTGTTCATTATCGACGAGGATGGGTTGATAAGGGCGAAATACGAGGGGTATGCGTCGCTGGACGAGCTGGAGACGGGGTTGAAGGAAGTGCTGTGATATTGGGGTATAGCCCCTAGGGTGAGGTTGATCCGCCCACCCTCCCTTTTGCATTTTCATGCTGTCAAATTGGGAATATGGAATTAGGGGAGAGTGTGGGTGTCTAGCCAGGCGGCGATTTGGTCGGCGTTTAGGTCCAGCCAGCGGGCGTTGAGGCGGATGCTTTCCAGGGACTGTTGTACGGTGCGCTGGGCGCCGGCCACCGGGTTAGCTTCGAAGAAAGCCTCTACTTCGTTAGCTCTTTCGAGGGTGGTGAAATCTTCAGTGATGGAGACGAGGCGCATGATCATGAAGCCGCCCTTGCCGTAGCGGCGGTCGAACTCGGACCAATTCTCCTTGACGAAATCCCAGGTCAGGTCCCGACCGAATCGGTTGGCGGCGACGCTGATGATTACGAGGGGGGTGTCCTGGGAACGGACATCGTCGGAGAGGGAACGTTCAAGGGTCTCCTGCAGGAGAATCGGGTCCCGGGGGCGGGAGATGGCACCAAGGAGGCGGCGCTTCTCTTCCTGGAGGGTGGCCTTATTTTCCATGTCCCAGAGAGTGTCGTAGAGGTCTCGGTCTGCGTCCAGGGCGACGAGAGAGTAGACGACGCCCCTGATGTCGGCGCGGAGGGAGGCGGGGTCCCGCAAGGATTCCTGAAAGCGGTCTCGGGCCTCTTCCAAGACGGACTCGTTGCCTAGGCCGCCTGCGCGGGCCAGGACAGTAGTGCGGAGCAGGGCGTCGAGGTGGCCTTCCCCGGGGGACTCTTCCCAGCCAAGCCGCAATGCAATGTCGTCATAGACGGTCTTATTAAAGGCGCGCAGCTGATCGAGGCATGGATGATCGGCAAGGAGGACTTCTATCTCGCGGAGGTTAGTGGACAGGTCGGTCCAAACGGTGGCATCGGTCTCGGCTTTGTAGGCGCCGACGAGGTCGAGGTATCGGGTTGCGGGCTCCATACCAGCGCGGACGAGGGCAAAGAGGTCAGACTGGAGGCCGAGGCGGTCGGTGGGAGGGAGCTCGAATGAGGAGGCAGCGTCGAGCAGGGGGGGCAGGGCGTCAGGAGAGTAGCGGACTCGGTAGAAGCCCGTCTGGCCGGGGTTAACCTTAGTCCAACGACTCTCAACGGATTCTGATCCTCCAGGGATTGCAAGACTGGAACTTTCCATAAGGACGGGTTGGGTGGGAGCGCTATCGGAGGTGATGACACTGACGGGAACCTTCCAGGTGGTGGGGCCGGGGTCTTGACCGGCGAGGCGGTCGTACAGGAAGCGTTCTTGGGTTAGGTTCAAAGATTTGCCGTCAGCGGAAGTCTCGACGGTGAGGACGGGGAAGCCGGTCTGCTTTATCCAGGAGTCCATGAGGGAGATGACGGGCTGACCAGACTCGTCTTCCATAGCTTGCCACAGATCGGCGCCACGGGCGTTGCCGTACTTGTGTCGAGAAAGGTAGGTGCGGAGCCCTTGTCGGAAGGCGTCTTCACCAAGGTACTGCTCAAGCATCCATAGGATTGAAGCGCCCTTGCTGTAAGAAATGGCGTCGAATATTTCCCGGATTTCTCCGGGATCTTTGACGTTGGCCTCGATGGGGTGCGAATTGCGAAGAGCGTCAATGCGGAGGCCCTCACCGATATCCTGATACAAAAACTGTGTCCACATTGACCACTCGGGGTAGAGGGCGTCGGTGGCTTTGTTGCCCATCCAGGAGGCGAAGCTTTCGTTGAGCCAGAGGTCGTCCCACCAGTCCATGGTAACGAGGTCACCGAACCACATGTGGGCCATTTCGTGGGCGATGATCTCGACGATGCGCTGCCGGGTGGGTGCGGCGGAGTTTTCGGGGTCGAAGAGGAGGGCTACCTCACGGTAGGTGATTGCGCCCCAGTTCTCCATAGCGCCGGCAGCGAAGTCGGGGATGGCGAAGTGGTCGAGCTTTTCCAAGGGATAGGGGATGCCGAAATAGTCGTTGTAATACTCCAGGAGACGAATGGCGGTATCGAGGGCGAATTGGCCGAGATGCTCATTGCCGCGGGTTGCGAAGACGCGCATGAGGGTGCCGTTAGGCGCGGTGGCTTCAACACTGGCGAGGTCTCCGACGATGAAGGCCAGGAGATAGGTGGACATGCGAGGAGTTTCTGCGAAGGACACGGTCTTGAGGCCATTCCCGGCGTCGGACTCACTTACCGCAGGGGTGTTGGAGACGGCGGTGAGATTAGACGGGACAGTTATGGAAACCTGGAAGGTTGCCTTGAGAGCGGGTTCGTCCCAGCAGGGCAGCGCGCGGCGGGCGTCGGTGGCCTCAAATTGAGTGGTTGCAAGGTACTGCTCGTTGCCCTCGGTGTCCTGGTAGCGGCTGCGGTAAAAGCCTTTAAGTTGGTCATTAAGGGTGCCACGATAGGAGATAGAGAGGGTGGCGGGGCCGGGGGTGGCCTCCGATTCCAGGGTGATGGTAGCTGTTTCGGCTTCCTCATCGGCGGCAATTGAGCGAGCCTGGATTGTGGTTTCTCCCTGAGAAAGAGTTGCCTCGTGGAGTGTAAGCTCAGCGGCGTTGAGTACGATATCAGTGACTGGGATTTCTATGTTCACATCGACGTCGAGCTGGCCCTCGAAAGTGAAGGTCTGGAGGTCCGGGGTGAGGGAAAGGCGGTATTTCTCGGGAAGGACGGAGTTGGGTAGTTGTCGGGCGGGGCCGGTCGCCATGTTTGCTCCTTATGGGTGTCAATAGAAATAGGGTAGTGGGGATCACCCCTGTGTGTTGAATGGGCTGATATAGTTTTCTCACATTATCGCAGGAAATAAAAGACGGGACCGGAGAGAAACGTGGAGAGACTCAGGGAGATATTGAGAAGGATCGATGGCCGGGGGTATGGGGCGTATAAAGAGCTGAGCGGTCAACGGTTCGCTTTCGACGTGTTCACGCTGAACATCGACCACGTGCAGGGGGACCCGTTCGCCTCGCCCAGTAGAGTTCATGTTAGGGTACCGCAGAAAATGGCCCGGTTCCCGGCACATCTGTTTGCGTCTCGTTCGCGGGAAATAGCGCTGCGGGACTGGATATTGAGGGCGTGGATCGGGGCTCTTAGGAATGCGGCGACGAGGGATGGGGGGATGAGGCCGGCGACTTTGCCAGGGCAGGAGGTGTTGGAACGGAGCGCGGTGCTGGTCGACGAGGAGTCGGTGGAGGTGCGATTCCTGGTCGGACTACCGGCGGCGGGGCGGAGGGTACTGGGTCGGGAGGCGGAGGACATTCTGGTTAGGCAATTGCCTGCAGCGGTGCACGCTTCACTGCTGTACGTGAATGTGGACGGAGATGCGGTGACGAGGCACGTGATGGCAGCAGAGGACGCGGACAGTCTGAGAGGCATGCTGGACGTGGCGGGGTTAGTGGCGTTTGTGGCGGATGGCAGCATACTTCCCAGAAAGAGCGGGGTGGAGGCGGGGCCTTTGGCCGGAGGGATTCCGTTCCGTTCGCCGGAGACGTTACGTCGGGAGTTCACGCTGCCAAACCGGGGTCGGGTGGTGGGGATGGGGCTGCCTAAGGGAGTGACGCTGATAGTCGGGGGTGGGTTTCACGGGAAGTCGACGCTGCTGAGGGCGCTGGAGAGGGGTGTGTATAACCATGTCCCGGGCGACGGTCGTGAGTTGGTAGTGACGGACCCTACGGCGGTAAAGATCAGGGCGGAGGATGGGCGGAGTGTGGCGCGCGTGGACATATCGCCGTTCATATCGGGTCTGCCGGGAGGTCTTGATACCAGGCAGTTCAGCACGCCGAATGCGAGCGGGGCCACGTCTCAGGCGGCGAACATCATCGAGGCGCTGGAGTCGGGGTGCAGGGTATTGCTGTTGGACGAGGACTCCTCGGCGACGAATTTCATGATTCGTGACCGGAGGATGGAGGCACTGATAGAGAAGCGGCACGAGCCGATAACGCCATTTCTGGACCGAGTGAGGCAGATGTACTCGGAGCACGGGGTGTCGACAGTGCTGGTGATGGGGGGCTCGGGAGACTATTTCGAGGCGGCTGACACGGTGATATCGATGGTGGAATACGTGCCGGTGGACTCGACGGAGGAGGCTCGGGAGGTGGCTCGGGTCTACCCGACTGGGAGGAAAGGGGCGCAGATGGGCGCGTTCGAGCCATCATTGAGAAGGAAACCCATGCCCGGAACATTGAACCCGGTGAAGGGCCGGAGGTCGTCATATACGCGGCCTCGAGGGTTGAAGACGTTGACTTATGGGGAGAGCGACATAGATCTGACGGCGGTGGAGCAGCTAGTGGAGCACGGGCAGGTGGAGGCTATCGGTCAGGCTATGGCAGAAAGGGTAAGGACCAGCGGGGCGGATGTGAGGGGTATCATCGATGAAGTGGAGGAGGTAATCAGGGAGTCGGGGTTGGATGCGTTGACGTCTCGGCCGCATCCCGGAAATTTGGCCTACTTTAGACCTCAAGAACTGGCAGCTGCGATCAACAGGCTGAGGACGCTGAGGGTGACGGGATAAGGACTATCAGGTGACCTGGTAGACCCAGACCTCGTAGTAGAAGTCGGGTTCTTTCTTGGGCATCGGGGCGAAGGGGAGGGTCTTTTCGAGAAACTTCCATTGGCCTCGGGACTCCAAGGCGTACTGGACTTTCTCAAAGCCCATGTGCTTATAGACAACGGGTCGGAGGGTGTAGGCGATGTGGCCTCCGGGTCGGGTCACGCGCACGAGCTCTTCAAGGCAGTGGGGTGGGGCGTGCCCCATTGCCATAGTTCCAACGGAGATGACGGCGTCGAATTGGTCTGATTGGAAGGGCAGAGGTTGGCCCAACTCCACGCGGTAGAGGCCTTGGTAAACGTTCTTTGGAAAGGCTTTCCGCATCATCTCGTGGGCCATGTCGATACCGAAGAGATCGCGGTAGCCGCGTCTGAAGAGGGCCTGGGCGACTAGGCCGGTTCCGGCGCCAGCGTCGAGGACTCGGGCGGTGGGGGAGGTGTATCGGGAGAGGACTTCTGCGGTGTATTCGGGCGAAGTCCAGCCCCAATCCCCTTCCAGGGAATCGTCGTAGTTCTCGGCCATGCGGTCATATCGCTCGGCGAGTTCCTTGACGTTACTGGCGGTGTGGATGCGCTGGAGGTCGAAGCGGGTGGGATCCATTTTACTGGAGGCTCGATAGTCGATTTGAAGGAGTTAAGCTACGAGGGGTCTGACTTCGGTGGCGAACTGCTCCATGGACTCTAGGACCTCGGTGACGGAACCGGACCTATAGGAGAAAAGGAAGTAACCCACGCCCACTTCTGCGTAGCGGCGGATGTCTTGAGCGATCTGCTCGGAGCTGCCGGAGAGGGTCCTGCGCTCGGAGTTGTCAGCGCCGTAATCGAAGCCGAGGTCGGTGCTGAAGCAGGTCTTGACGGAGGCCGGGTCCCGGCCTGCTTTTTCGGTGAGGGAGGCGAGGTGTTGTATTTTGCTTTTTAGCTCATCGGGTTCGAGCCCGGCGGTGCCACGGAGACCGATTGGGAGCCATGCGTCGCCGAATTGGGCGGCGCGTCGGATAGCGGGACCGCTGTGACCGCCGACCCAGATGGGTGGCCCTGGCTGCTGGACAGGCTTGGGAGAAAACTTGTAACCGGAGGCGTGGGCAAACTCACCTTTGAACTCGGGGTTGGTGTTGGTCCAGAGCTCTCTGTATATTTCTAAGTATTCGTCAGTGACCCGGCCACGGTGAGGGAATGGAGGCGAGTCAAGGGCTTCGAATTCCTCCTCCATCCACCCTGCTCCGATGCCCAGGATTACCCTTCCTCCGGAAAGGAAGTCCAGGGTGGATATCATCTTTGCGGCCAGTACCGGGTTCCTGTAGGGCAGGACTAGGACGTGGGTGCCTAGCCGGATGGAACTTGTGATGCCGGAGAGGAAAGCGAGGGTGGTTAGGGGCTCGCAGTAGGGGGAGTCGGGGTTGAAGGGGAGTTCACCGGAGTCGCTGTAGGGGTAGAGGGGTGCGATGTCGGTTGGGATGACGATGTGGTCGCTTACCCAGACGGAATCGAAGCTGTTTTTCTCGGCGGTCTGGGCCATGACCTTAAGGTTCTCGGCTGAGGTGAGCTCTCCTCTGTTGGGAAGGGTACATCCGAACTGCATGGCGGGTTCCTCCGTTGCGGTGGCGGTTGGGGACGGGGAGATTATATCGCAGGGGGTGTAACGAGATTAGGATAGCGTGTTAAGAGTCCTCTTCGTCGAGGGAGAAGAGGGGCAACTGTCCAAAGTCCTGGAACCCGGAGACGCCGACACCCAATAGCCGGAACTCCAGGCCGGGATTCATTTCCCGACGCAGGAGAGTACGGGCTGAGCGGAAGATATCGGATGCGTCGTCGATGGGGGTAAGAGACGTCTGCTGGCGGGTGAAGGTGGTGAAATCGGACAGACGGAGCTTAATGGAGACGGTCTTGCCTCGGAGACCTTCTTTCTTGAGGCGGGAGCTTACCTCGTCGGATAGGTCTTTGAGGAAGGACTCCATGCGGTCTCGGCTGCCGACGTCCGTTGGGAAGGTGGTCTCCGAACTGACGGACTTGGTCTCGCGGGAGGGGACTACGGGCTCGCGGTCGAGGCCGAGGGCTCGTTCCTTAAGCTCTGGGCCGCGCTTGCCGAAGGTATGGCTCAGCCAAGCATCCTTACGGTCTGCCAGGTCGCCTATGGTGTCGATGCCGTAGCGACGGAGAAGCTCGGCGGACTTTTCTCCTACGCCCCAGAGAAGACCCACGTCCAAGGGTCGAAGGAACTCCACTTCCTCGCCGGGTCTGACGAGAAGGAGGCCGTCGGGCTTTCCGAGCTGGGAAGCTATCTTGGCTACGGTCTTGGAGATTCCGCCACCGACGGTGACAGGCAGGCCAGTTGCCTTTCGTACATCCGACTTCAACTCTGCCGCGGTCCGCTGGACGGAGCCTCGGGGCACTTGCTCACTGATGTCCATGTAGGCTTCGTCGAGGGAGAGGGGTTCGACGAGGGGGGTGAGGGCCCGGTAGACGGCCATGACCTGTTCGGAGAGCTCCCGATAGCGGTCAAAGCGGGGCGGGACTCGGATGACG
Organism: Dehalococcoidia bacterium; assembly: GCA_965220005.1. Taxonomy (GTDB): domain Bacteria; phylum Chloroflexota; class Dehalococcoidia; order Plut-88900; family Plut-88900; genus Plut-88900. The sequence continues at coordinate 2,595,527 of OZ244800.1, read as the reverse complement.
GGAGGGTGGAGCCGGAGGGCGGTGCGCATGGGCATAGCGGACCGGATGCCGAATTTGCGGGCCTCGTAGGAGGCGGCAGCCACAACGCCGCGGACCGTGGGTGAGCCGCCTACCACTAAGGGGAGACCCCTATAGTGCGGGTTATCGAGCTGCTCGACGGACGCGTAGAAGGCGTCAAGGTCGGCGTGGAGGATGTAGTGCCAGGGGTCGGGTTGCATAGGTGGATTTTAGCGGATTGGGAGATTCCGTTCTTAGGTGATTGCAAGCCGGGCCGTATCTTCGAGCCTATCCATTTGAGGGCCTGAGTTTAAATGGATCCATGTTGCTATGTTCTACTTGTTGAACAAATGGGACCAATGTATTACGTCGTGTAAGAGGGGCATGTATGATTTGCAGTGCGGATAATTGCTACGAAAACGCTCCGAGACTTTTGGGAGCGCCATCCGGACTCCGAGCAGTCTCTTAAAGTATGGACCCTAGCAGTTAGGGAAGCAGAGTGGGCTACGCCGGTGCAGCTCAAAGATCGCTATCCCAACGCCAGTATCCCGGTCAATAATCGTATTGTATTCGACGTTGGGGGTAACAGAAATCGATGGATAGTTTGGAACCGTTACCAGCAGAACATGGTCTACATTAATTGCCCGGGACTCATGCCGAGTACGACCATGTCAATGCCGAGAAGGTGGGGAGATGAACAACATGAGGGCGATCCGAACAGAAGAAGACTACGAAGCCGCCTTGGCGCGAATAGAAGGGCTCTTCGACGCGGAAGAAAACACCCCGGAGGAAGAGGAGCTTAACATTCTGCCAAGCCAGTTCGTTGGGTCGGGGGAAGTGCGTCGGCAGTTTGAGGGGGTCGGGTGAAGACAATAATCGTCGGCTTAATGAGTTAGGACACGAAATGCCCAGGCAGAACATACGATTAGCAATCATCTATGACTTTGACGGGACATTGGCTCCCGGCAATATGCAGGAACCCCAGTTCATTCCTGATATCGGCATGAGTCCCAAAGATTTTTGGGCGGAGGTCAATCACCTCTGTGAAATTCATAAAGCAGACAAGATTCTAATGTACATGCACCTCATGCTAAAGAAGGCAAATGAGAAAGATGTAAAGGTAGATCGGAAAGGCTTTCGTGAGCAAGGTAGTAGAGTTGCGTTTTATGAGGGGGTCGAAGAATGGTTCGACCGGATTAATGCCTACAGCGAATGCAAGAATGTCACTAACGAGCATTATATTGTGTCATCAGGCAATGCAGAAATTATTGAGGGAACTAAGATAGAGCGGCATTTCAAGGAAATCTACGCATCCAGGTTCCTGTTCGACCAACATGAAGTCGCCACGTGGCCTGCGCAGGTAGTTAATTACACTACGAAAACCCAGTTTCTTTTCAGAATCAACAAAGACGCGCACGAATTGACAGATGACAAGAGGATTAACGAATTCGTAGAGATGAAAGACCGCCCGGTACCATTTGAAAATATGATCTATGTTGGGGACAGCGCGAATGATATTCCGTGCTTCAGACTTGTCAAAGACTCTGGTGGACTCTCCATAGCGGTTTATGAACCCCGTGGCAAAAATGCACTTATGGCGGCTAACCAGTTTCTTAAAGATAATCGTGTCAACTGTGTTGTCCCTGCCGATTACCAGGAGGATGCTGATCTAGATAGAGTTGTCAAAGCGCAGGTAGATATTGTTGCCGCGCGCGCAAACCTTAACTGTAGATTGTCCCGACGTCGGACCTCCAGAAGAGGCCCAAAAGCGTGAAGACTCCACAAGAACAGTGCGTAGATTGTGGCGTATGGGAGGCTGGGTGAAATTGAAAGGGTGAGGGGGCGTGGGATATACTAATTTACGTGCATTCCACGCAGCTTGAGCGATGAATAAAGAGAAGCTCCTTTCCAGCTTAGAGAGGTATTTACCCGAGGACAGGGTCGGGTTTGTGTCGGACGCGTACGATTTTGCGGAGCTGAGTCATAGGGGACAGGCGCGGATGTCGGGGGAGCCGTATATTCAGCACCCTCTTTCAACGGCACTTCACCTGGCGGACCTGAAGCTGGACGCCAACTGCATCGCTGCTGCTTTACTTCACGACGTGATAGAGGACTGCGACGTCACGCCGGAACAGCTGGATGAGCGGTTTGGGCCAGAGGTGTCGCGGCTGGTCGATGGGGTATCCAAGCTGACCAGGCTGGAACTGATGGCGATTCGGAGGACAAACGGGCACCAGATGGATGACTCGGCGACTCAGGCCGAGAACCTGCGCAAGATGCTGGTGGCCATGGCCGAGGACATCCGGGTGGTGCTGATCAAGCTGGCCGACCGGCTGCACAACATGAGTACTCTCAGGGCACTGCCCCGACAACGTCAGTTGAACGTTGCTCGGGAGACATTGGACATCTATGCTCCCCTAGCCCACCGGCTCGGGATGGCCGACCTAAAGTGGAAGCTGGAGGACCTGGCTTTCCGTGTCCTACAGCCCGACAGGTATCGGGAGATATCCCGCTTGTTGACGCAGAAGAGGGCAAAGCGAGAACGCTATGTCTCCCAGGTGACGTATCTGCTGAAGTCGGCACTGGATGATGCCGGGATAGAGGCGGAGGTGACGGGTAGGCCGAAGCACATATACAGCATCCACCGGAAGATGGCTAGGTATACTGCACAGGGCAAGGAGTTCGACCAGATCCACGATCTGTTCGCCTTACGGGTCCTGGTGAAGCAAGTAGCTGACTGTTACGGCGCGTTGGGAGTAGCGCATGCGCTTTGGCATCCGATACCCGGGCAGTTTGACGACTATATAGCCAACCCTCGGGAGAACAGCTATCAGTCGCTGCACACGAGCGTCATGGCCGAAGGCGGGGTGCCGATGGAGGTCCAGATCCGCACTTTCGAGATGCACCAGGTGTCAGAGTTTGGGATAGCGGCGCACTGGCGATACAAGGAGGGGGCAAAGGGCACGAGCCACTTTGAAGAGCGAATGACGTGGGTGCGACAGCTGCTGGAATGGCAGAGGGACGTGTCGGGCGCGGAGGAGTTCCTTGAGTCGGTCAAGACGGACCTGCTACCGAATCAGGTGTTCGTGTACACGCCAAAGGGGGAGGTGAAGGAGCTTCCCGCGGGTTCCACACCGATAGACTTCGCATACCGAATCCACACGGACATCGGGCACCAGTGCAGCGGGGCCAAGGTAAACGGCAAGCTCACGTCGCTGGACACTCAGCTGGAGAACGGGGACACGGTACAGATACTGACCAGCAAGAGAATCCAGGGGCCGAGGCTCGACTGGCTGAACCCGGACCTGGGGTATGTGAACACGGCCGGGGCAAGGCAGGCCATCCGCTTATGGTTCAGGAAACAAGAACGGGTCGAGAACATGCAGCGCGGCCAGGACCTTATCGAGAAAGAACGTAAGCGGCTAGCGCTGGAATTTACGGTTGATGAAATAGCGGACAAGCTGAGCTTCACGACGAGGGAAGACCTGTACGCGGCTATCGGGTCGGGAGCGATCAGCATCCACCAGATTGCAACTCGGCTATCGGGCACGGAGAAGCAAGCGCCCGACTATGGTCCGGGGCCGGATATTGATAAGGGCTTTACCGGAGGAGTCACGGTACTGGGAGTGGGAGACGTGCTGACCCGCCTGGCGAAGTGTTGCCAGCCCTTGCCAGGCAACGAAATTATGGGGTTCATCACTCGGGCCCAGGGGGTAAGCGTTCACCGGAAGTCTTGTTACAATATAACTAACGTGACGGAACCGGAGAGGCTAATCGAGGTAGGGTGGGGTTCGACTGCACGGCTGTACCCTGTTAGAATCGAAATCGAAGGCAAGGACAGGGTGGGGTTGCTGAGGGACATAACGACGGTAGTTTCGGCAGAAAAAGTAAATATATCGGGAGTATTAAGTGAGGCGCACGAGGACGGGACGGTTACGGAATACTTGAGTCTGGGTACGAACGGCATCAGCCAGCTAAGCCGGATATTCAACCGGCTGGAAACGGTGCCGGGAGTGCTACGTGTCAGGAGAAGCGACCACCTTTCGCAGTCCGTAAAGACGGTTGGATAGTCGTAGCGTCGGGAGGAACCTAGCAGATTGGCCAATTCAAAGTCCGCAGAGAAATCGGCAAGGGTGACAGCACGAAAAACGGTAATAAACCGCCGCGTGACAAGCGCCCTGAAAACAACAGTTAAGATCGCGAGGACTTCGGCGGAACAGGGAGACGTGGCCGCGGCGCAGAGATCGACGCGGGCGGCGGTGTCTTCTTTGGACAAGGCCGGGTCCCGGGGTTACATACACCCGAACAAGGCGTCCAGGACCGCGTCGAGGCTTATGAAGGGCCTTAACAAGATGATGAGCGACCCGACACCGTCGGCCAAGCCCAAGGCGGGTTCGGGGCGTCGAGGGAGCGCTAAGAAGAAATAGCTAAGCGCTTCATCTTAGTCCTCTCGACCCAATTGAGATTAGAGACCTCCGGACTGTCGGTTAAACGAACAGTCCGGAGGTTCTTTTTGCCTGGGGCGGCGGTTGGGTGGGATGACGGGTAGAGAGAGGATTCTCTTAGGCTCGGGTGGTGGTCGAAGAGGAGTGAGATAGCCGGGCTTATGCCTTAGATCCCTCGCGGGGCCTCGGGATGACATGCAAATGGACGTGGACTGGGGGCGGGAATGACGGAGGGAAGAAGACGGTGATAGGAGCGAGGTTAGTCTTTGGAGAATCGGGAGGGGAGGATTCCGGAGTGGTCTATGTCTGACTGGCCGGTTGTAATGAGGTCGGCGACTATTTTGGCCATACCGGGGCCCAGGAGTATGCCTTTACGACCGCCTCCGGTACACATGTAGACTCCCTCCCATCCGGGAACGGGGCCGACGATGGGAAAGAGGTCGGAGGCCATGGGTCGGAGGCAGGCGGTCTGTAGGGCGAGACGGGCCTCGGCGAGGGATGGGATCATCTTAACGGCGTCGGAAATGACGCTATTCATGGCCTGGACGTGAGTACTCACGTCGAATCCTGCGTTCTCCTCGGTGGTGCCGCACCAGGTTAGGCCGTCGGCCTTGGTGCCACAGTAACTATCATGGTATCCGAACCAGCAGGCCAAGGGCTTCCCAGGCATCTCGAGTCGGACTATCTGTCCTTTGAGGGGCCAAATGGGCACGGGAAAATCGAGCCAGGAAGCGGCATCGGTGCTCCATGGGCCCATGGCCACGACTACGGTGTCACAGGGTATTTCCTCACCACTCTCAGTCAATACGGCCTCTGGGCGGGAGCCGTTACGCTTTATGCCAACGGCGTTGCCGTGCCTTAGGACTGCACCTAGCTTCTCTGCGGCCTGCATAACGGCGACAGATAATCGGTAAGCTTCCACCGCCGCTGACTCCTCGATGTATCGGAAACTGATGGCCTCGGGGTTTACGCGAGGTTCGATCTGCTGGACCTGGGCAAGGTCGATGATCTTGGAATCGATGCCGAGTTCGGTCTGCCAGGCGACTTCCTCCTCGAGGTCTCGTGCCTCCTCAGAAGTGAAGGCAATCTTGACGTTGGCGCCCTTGCGGTAATGGGTATCGACACCTGTGACTTCGAGGAGGTCATCGTAAAGATCTTCGTGGAGGAAGTAGCCAGCCTTGGCAATAGGGAAGACCGGGCCGGGGATCCCGGAGCCGCTATGGTAGCTCAGGCCCCCGAAAGCGTATCCGGAGGCGTGGCTTCCGATAGCCTCTCGCTCTACGACAGTGGCTTTGACCCCGCGCTGTGCCAAGTAGTAAGCGGTGAGGCAGCCAGCGATTCCTCCACCCAATATGACAACGTCCGATGATTGCATGATTTTCTCCTGGCGTGGGAAAGGCTAACCCATAGACATGCGGGAGTGGGCATCACAGGGGATGCGCTTGAACTGGGATGCCTGATTGTCGAGAGCATTGGCTAGATGGGGGACCATGTCGTGGATCTTGTCTTCCGAGGCCTCTTCCGGTGTATCAACCGACAGCATGGCGGTAACGCCGCAATCGCAGGTGATCTTGAACATGAGGGCACGGGCGGTAGACCTGCCGAGGCCGACTGGGACTCGGCCCTTAAATCGTTCGATGGCAGAATCCTCGACGGATTCGAGGATCAGTTGCTGAAGGTGTTCCCGTTCCATGCGCCGGGAATGTTAACAGGGTTAGGGGAGGAGGGGAAAGGGGGTGTATTCGTTCAATAGATTAGTGACACACCGGCGTTTTCTTCAGTCCTCCAGAGGCGGATGTTCCAGAGGCGGATGTTCCCCGCCTACGACGGACTTGCAGCATCTTCGATTGTGGGGTTTCGGTTCTGTCTGGTAGGTTTTGGGTTGACGATGGAAGACGCTTGCTGGATTAGGCTCCCTATATTTAGATAATGCGGGCCTGGAGGCGTCCCGGGAACGTGGGGACGGGGCTCCGCCGCCGCCTAGACCTGGAAGTATGGTCGGACGTACGGGTCCGTCATCCGTCATAGGCTCCAATGAAGGTTGGCTGCGCTGTCCGCCGAAGGCGGATGCAGGAAGGGGAAAGTCCAGGGTCAGTTCCCCTCGCAGGAGTACGGGGTATCCGGTTCGCCGCCTGTATCCAGGAGCCGGGAGTGGCGGACAGTCCAGTTTTATTTGAGGAAGCGGACGGAGAGCCGAGCGGTCCTCGGCTACGGGCTGCCCCGTTCCGCTCCATGGGTCGGGTTGCTCCGTGAGGAGACTTTTAAGTACGGTCCAGGGCGTCTTCCATCGCCTGATGGTCAGGGTGAGGGATAGCCGGGCCCTTGGTAGAGGAGATGGCGGCGTTCGCTTGTGCCGCGGGCCCCGTGTATGGGCCGTTGGGATGGGCTGAGGCGTTGAGTCCTCGGGGGCCGGGTGGACTTCCCTAGGTTGTGCGGTACCTCCTTAAGGTGGGTGTCGGGTCTAGACTGGCCCAATAATAGAACATGTGTCTTATGAAGTCAAGAGGGTAATGTCACTCCTTTATGTGAATGGGATCAGGGCGAACATCTATCACCATGCTATACTCCCAAGGGCACCAATCAAATGGGCCGATAAACCAGGCGATACTCAGTTTTGAACCCGCTAAACGTCGGAATCCTGGAAATCCTAGTCATCCTGGCGCTAGCCTTGGTGCTTTTCGGGCCTTCCAAACTCATCTCTCTTGTCACGTCTCTCCGCGGGGCGGTCCAAGAGTTTCAACGCGCTGCGCAAGGCCTTGCCTCGGCTGCTGTGGAAGAGTCAAAGGCCGAGACCACCGTTCCGACCGACCAGCCTGTCGGCTTCCATTCAGAGGATAGAGAAGAAGACATCACACCTTCTCCCAAGGATGATCCTCCTCCAAACCGCACCGGCCCTCACCAGCTATGAGCGCGCCCAACAAGATCTCCATACTGGGGCATCTGAATGAACTGCGGAGCCGGTTTATCAAATCGCTGCTGGCTCTTTTGGTCGGTACGGGCATTGCCGCCGTGTTTACGTTCCGCGTTCTGGAATTCCTGAAGGGGCCCGCGGGCGATACGCCGCTGGTCTATATCGACCCGACCGAATTCATAACCACCTACTTCAAGGTGGCGCTCCTCGGCGGATTCATTCTGGCAATGCCCGTAGTTCTGTTCCAGATGCTCATGTTTGTAGCGCCGGGACTCACGCCCAGAGAGAAGCGCTACGTGCTCGTATCAGTGCCCGGAATCATTCTCTCCTTTCTCGCGGGCGTTGTGTTTGCCTGGTTCATCCTAATTCCTCCCGCCGTCAACTTTCTCCTAACCTTCGGGGGGGACGTAGCCGAAGCCAATATCAGAATCGGGCGCTACATTAACTTGATTCTAGCGCTGACCTTGTGGGTCGGGCTTTCGTTCCAGACGCCTCTCGTCATGACCCTGTTGTCCAGGCTGGGCGTTGTGAAGCCGGGCAGCTTTGCCAAGAGGAGGAAGATTGCGATTGTCGGTGCGTTTGTAGCGGCAGCCATCTTTACACCCACGTTCGACCCCTTTAACCAGACGCTTCTCGCCAGCCCAATCATCGTGCTTTACGAGATAGGGATATGGCTTTCAAAGCTCGCTAATCGGCGCAGGATTAAGGCTGCTGAGAAGCGAATGCTCGAGTTGGAGCAGTGAAGTGGGGCCAGTTTGCTAAAGGGAGCCTTGAGTGACTGTCCTGATAGGAGTCGGAGTACCACGACCCTAACCCGTGACTATGCCTTTGCAGAATTGTAGATTGCACTTGTTGTGGCATCCTTATCACCTCATTCCCCCATCGCTCATACTTCGAGAGCCTCAGCACGAGCGGCCCCGCACCCTCCAACATAGGATAAGCAAGGGGGCCAAGTAGATTGAGGATTGAGAGGGCGGGATTTCTTCGTGAGGTGTATCGGGTGTTGGCGCGGGCATCGGGGGCGTCGGAAGAAGAAGCCGCTCTCTTTGCCGAGCCATTTGTTCAGGGCGACCTGCACGGGAAGGACACCCAAGGCATTGCGTGTATCGATCTTGTTTACCCGTGGATTCGCAGTGGGGCCGTGCGATTTGGGACGCCCACGGAGATAGTCAGCGAGGGTCCATCTTATGCGCTGTTAGATGGGAATGGCGGTCCGGGTCAGATAGTCGCTACCAGAGGTATGGACCTGGCTATTCGTAAGGCGCGGGAGTCTACGGTTGGAATCGTGTGGGTGCGCAACACCAACGACTTCACGATGGCTTCGGCGTATGCGATGAGGGCGCTCGATCACGATTTTATAGGGATGGCGATGAGCAACGGGGTGCCTTTGGTGGCGGGGTGGGGAGGTCGGGACCCGGTGTTCAATACCAATCCTCTAGCCTTTGTAGTACCAGCAGGTGCAGAGAGGCCCATCATCTTCGATGGGGCTATGAGCTCGGTTTCGCACGGGCACGTGGTGCTTTCAGCGAGGGATAAGGAGTCGATACCGGACGATCCTCTTGTCGGGCCTGATGGAGTGCGCACGGGCGATCCCGTGCCTCTCATTGTCGATCCATCAAAGCGGGGCTCGGAGCAACTGGGTGCGATCTTACCGCTCGGGCCTAAGGGAATGGGGTGGCTTATCTTCGTTGACGTGCTAGCCGGCATTGCGTCCGGAGGGACGACGGCCAAGCCCATTCCATCCCTTCCCACTCCCGATGAACCTTGGACCGGCGGCTTCTTCCTAATGGCCTTGAACGTTGGAAACCTGCAACCTTTGGATGACTTCAAGGCAAAAGTCGACGAAATGATCAGGAATGTGAAAGGCTCCGAACTGGCGTCGGGGTTCGAGAAGATCGTATTGCCCGGCGAGCGCGCCCAAGAGGAATTTGAGCGCAGGTCTCGGGAGGGGGTGCCGGTGCGAGAGGAGCACTGGGACCAGGTGCTGGCGATAGCATCGGAGGTGGGGGTGGACGTGGAGGGGATACGGGCGCGTTCTTAGGCAATCTGAGGATGCCTGGAACGGACGAGTACGGGAGGGAGACTACTCGGGGATGTGGGGCTTCCGCTCAGCCTTGGGAGCCTCGGCTTTAAGGGGTTCCTTGACGTCCTGGATCACCTTGTCTACCTCGGTAGAGGACTTCTTGAACTCCCGAATGCCCTTGCCCAAGGCTCCGCCGATCTCGGGGAGTTTACCCACGCCGAAGATGATGACGATTATTAACAGGACTACCAGTATCTCGGGCAGGCCTATACCCGGGCCCCCAATGAAGCCGCCTAAGGGCATGTTTTTGTCCTCCTCAAGGTGAGTAGTGTAGACTCAATGATAATAGTCGATGCCATCTCAGTCAACCGAAGCCTTCCTGCCCCAATCCATTTCAAGGGCAAGAAGGCTTTCCCATGCAGGTGTAAATAATGAACTCCAACGTCATAGCTTTAGATTTTGACGGTGTGATATGCGACAGCGCCGCCGAGTGCGTTGTGTCCGCCTATGGCGCTTTCCTTGAAGCCAAGAGTGAAGAATTCGATCCGCTAGCATCTCCGGTACCAGACTACTTCCGAGACGGATTCCACCGGATGAGACCCTTAATCCGGGACGGTCGAGACTACCTTATGATCCTGTACCTGCTCGATCTAGGGGTGCCCATGTCCGACCAGAAGGACTTCGATGATGCGCTGGAGGCTCGGCTGCCGGACTTGCTGGGTCTGTTCGGCGTGGAGTCGGGGCCTGAACTGGAGGCTGCGTTTCAGCAGTACCGGGCGGGCTTTCGGGGGCGGGATGAGGCTGGTTGGATGGACCGAAATCCCCTGTATCCGGGCATGATCCAAGCTCTTAGTGAGCGTCAGGGCGATTTGAGGAATGTCTTCGTTACGACCTCCAAGCCCAGTACCGTTTCCAAGGGAATCCTGGAGCACAACGGCTTCGTACTGCCGGACGGGCATGTTCTTGGGAAGGACATGGTCGGGAGTTCGCCGGACAAGAATGTTCACATGCGGCTGGTGACGGAAACGGCCAACGTCTTTTACTCCAACATCCACTTCGTCGATGACCAGGTGGCGCATTTGGAGTCGGCGCAGGGGTTGGGTGTGAACTGCTATCTCGCCGCGTATGGGTACACGACGGAGAAGCAGGTAGAGAGGGCTCGGGGGTTGGGGATTAAGGTTTTGGAAGAAGGGGATTTGGCGGGGTGGATGGGTGGGATATTGTCGCTCCCTTGAGCTTTCGGCAAACGAACACCTCACTTTGCCTTCTGGACTCCATTCACCCTCACTCTCCTCGGCGAGTCTTCGGCTCTAGCCCTCTCCCATCAAGAAGCCTTTGCGTAACTGCATATCATGCCTGTTATACCATTCAGATCACTTCACATCCCTCCCCTCGCTCATACTTCGACGGAGCTCATCAGCACGAGCGGCCCCGGCCCCTCCATTGCAGGTTTTGCAAGGGTATCATCGAGGGAAAGGGCTAGGGTGAGGGTGATTCGATGCCCATGACGCGGGCGGCGGTGCCGCCTAGGATGTCGGCTCGCTCAGAGGCTGTGAGGAAGTCGCAGTATTTGCGGTACTGGTTCAGGGACTGTTTGTAGGTGCAGTAACGGCCGACCATAGGCCAGTCTGAGCCCCACATTAGCCTGTGTGCGCCGATTCTCTTGACGCATTCCTCGATGGTTGGCTCGGCCTCTTTCCATGGGTACTCCCAGATGGCGCCCATCTGTATCGTGAGCATAAGCTCCATGTTGCACTGGGGGTTTTCGAAGACCGACCAAATCTCGTCGGGGAAGCGGATGCGGTCACCATCCTGGAAAGCTCGCCACGGAAGGCCGTGGGTTATGACCACCTTGACCTCCGGGTAGCGCTCCATCCAGCGGGTCAACACTCGGAGCTCGTCCATGTAATCTTCGAGGAGGGCCTGGCCGTAGGGGCTCGGGCCGGAGAGACCCTTGCCGATCATGGTGAAGAAGACGGGGACTCCCAGCTGGGCAACGGCATCCCAGAAGGGCCGCATAGCGCCGCCGTCCCACGGGTCTCGATGGCCCTGCTGGCCCGTCAGGGGCGGGCTGTAGTAGTAGCGGGGCATGAACTGCATCCCGGAGGGGCTTTTAGAGTTTGAGACCTCCCATGCTACCTCTTCAGCCGCCTTCTCGGGGTCGGCGGGGATGGAGTGGGCCTCGACCATTACCAGACGCATCAGTCGGTCAGGGTAGCGGTTGACTACGGTACGCTGAAACTCGTTCTGGAAGGTGTACCTGCCCTTGTGGGGGTGGGTATGGAGGATACCTGCGTCGATTCCAGCGTAGTCCATCTCGGCTATCATTAGCTCGGGAGGGCACTCCATGTTGTGGAGCATCGGCGGGAAGTACTGCTTGACGTAGGTCTCACCCTCATGAATCCAGGCGAGCTGACCCATATGGCGGGTCCACTCGGCGTTGGTGAGTTCGCCGGTGTCGGGGTTGATGAGCGAGGTGTTGTCGACTCTGACGCGGTCCCGGGCGCGCCATGCGGGCTGGTGGTGGGTAGCCAATTCCCGATGGATGACCTCCATCTTCTCAGCGCGGGACTTATAACCTGCGGCGGAGTCCCACTGGGCGAATGAGCTGGGATAGCAATCGATGATCATGATATGGGCTGGTCGCTCGGCACCTTCGTTTAAGCCTCGTCCGTTACGTAGTTTCGCAAAACCCCCACGCCCTGGACTTCAACCTCGACTGTGTCGCCGTCTTTAGTGGAGCCTGGGATGCCGGGGGTGCCGGTGTAGATCACGTCACCCGGTTCCAGGGTCATAGTCGCTGTTATGAAGTTGATGATAGTCGGGACGTCGAATATGAGGTCGGAGGTGCTGCCTTCCTGGGCGGTCTCACCGTTGATGCGTACGGCGAGGTTGGTGTTGAAGGGGTCGACCTCGGTGTCGATGAAGGGGCCGAGGGGGCCGAAGGTGTCGGAGCCCTTGGCTCGCCACCACTGAAGGTCACCCCGCTGCCAGGGCCTGCAACTTACGTCGTTGCCTGCGGTGTACCCCAGTATGTAGTCCGGGGCATCCTCCTTGGACACGGACTTGGCCCTCTTACCTATGACTATGACCAGCTCACCCTCGTGCTCGACGAGGCCGGCGTCACGGGGCAGGATGATAGTGCCCTCGGGGTCCAGGAGGGAAGTGAGGGTCTTGAAGAAGATCCCGGGGACCTCGGGCCTCTTGCGTTCACCCAGGTGGCTGGCGTAGTTGAGGCCTACGGCGAGCACCTTTGTCGGCTCACAAGGGACTAGGAGCTTCACGTCATTCAAGTTGTGACGGGTTGAGGTCTTGCTCATGTCGCCGTAGATGCTTCCTTCGATCTCGGTGACAGAACCATCTTCCACCACGCCGTAGGCTACTCTGCCATTCGCCTCATATCTTGCGAATTTCATATATACGTCTCCAGGAGTTTCGTTGATTGGCGCTAGGGGGCCGGGGGTGATGCGGCCCCTGCGGGAGCGAGGACATATTACATGCGTCGGTTATGGTGGACAATCCCCGGTAGTTCGGGCTGGCGGCTTGGCATGATTTGAAGGCTTTTTGATTGTTACAATCGAAGGCTCGTGTCTGTGTGATTGTTCTGGGAAGAAATCCCGGGGCATTCTCAGAGGGAGCAGGTCTGAACGTGGGGAGAAGTGCATGGTCACAGAGAGATTATAGGGGGAGGGGGGTGGGGTTCGTGTCACTCGTCTCGGCGAGCCTGTGGCTCCTAGGCCTTTCCCGCGGCAAGGGATGAGGAGATGAGGGGATAAGGGAGGAGTGACTCGTCCCCGGATTCGTGATCGATGGTGGGGAGAGGGGAGAAGGGCCAGAGTGGTGGAGAATTTGGTGGTTTGGGGGGATGGGCGCGTTTGATTCCTCGCGGAGCCTCGGAATGACAATTAAAGGAGCCTCGGCATGACAGGGAAAGAGGTGGCTGGAATGAAAGGAAGGTCAGGAGGGCAATGTTCGCGATGATATTGGTCGAGAGGATATCTTTCTCTCTGGCCAAAGGTGTCTTGCGGCTTTGGCCTTGCAACTAATAGAGTGTAGCGGCCCGAACCTCCTGTACGGTTGAAAGCAGTTGTACCTGGAAAGCTTGGCCCTCACGGGCTTTAGGAATTACGTTTCCCTGAATCTGCCCCTTGGTCCGGGGACATTCATCCTGTGGGGTGATAACGCCCAAGGAAAGTCTAATATTCTCGAAGCGGTGTATATGCTTGCCACCACCAAGTCTTCGAGGGCTTCAAATGAGCGGGAGCTGATCAACTGGGAGACGCTGGATGATCCACTGCCCTCGGCGCGGGTCACAGGGCACCTGAGCAGTAGGGGCGAACCGACTAAATTGGAGATCGGGCTGGTGGCTGAGACGGGGGAGGCCGGCGTGGATGGGGAGTCCAGTTTTAATCTTCGCAAGCAGACCCGGGTGAACGGGGTGCCGCGCCGGGCGTCGGATGTGGTTGGGACTCTAAACGCGGTGCTGTTCGACCCCCAGGACGTGGACCTGGTGACTGGCCCTCCGTCGGCGAGGCGGCGCTACCTGGACATGACGATTTCCCAGATGGACAGGCAGTACCTTAAAGCGCTTCAACGCTATGCACGCATACTCACGCAAAGGAACCATCTTCTCCGGGCGATAAGAGAAGGGAAAAGTCAAAGCAGCCACCTAAGGGTATGGGACCAGCCTTTGACGGAAGAGGCTGCCTTCATTCACCTGTCGCGCAGGCGCATCATTGATGAGATGGCCGCTTTGGGGTCGGTTATCTATGACGAGTTGACCGACGGCGGTGAGACTTTTTCGCTCAACTATCTCCCGAATCCCAAGGAACTTTCCGAGAATCGCCTTGAAGATGCCCAGGAGGTCAGGGCTGTGATGCAGGCTCGGCTTTCGGCCAACGTGGATAGGGAGATAGGCCAAGGGGCGACCATGGTGGGCCCTCACCGAGACGACGTGCAGTTTGCAATCGAGGGGCGGGACACGGGGTTGTACGGGTCTCGGGGGCAGCAGCGGACTGTCGTTGCCACTTTGAAGCTTGCTGAGGTCAATATTCTCGTTGACAAGACCGGTGAAGACCCCATCCTTTTGCTGGATGATATCCTGTCGGAACTGGATGAGACGAGGCGTCGGAGGGTGCTACAGACTGCGCTGGCAAGTCAGCAGACCATTCTGACTACGACCGACCTCGACAGGATAGACGAAAGCGTGAAGTCGCAAGCCCGACTGTTAAGGGTGCAGGAAGGCACTCTGATACAGGACCAGTAAATGCTATGCGTGCGCTGATCAGATGAAGGAGGGGCAACCGTGAATGAAGTCGATTTGCAGAGGGAGATAGACAGGGCTGGGGAGTTGATAGTCGGTTGCGAGTATGCGACGGCGCTGGTCGGGGCGGGGATGTCGGTGGAGAGCGGAATCCCGCCGTTCAGGGGGCCGGGGGGCATCTGGACCAAATACGGCGAGCCGGAAATGGACGGCTACCGCAAGATGCTGCAGGACCCGGAGGGATATTGGCTGGAGCGGAACAGCGATGAGGGGCCTATGGCGGAGTTTCGAAGCACATTCGAGCAGGCTCGTCCTAATGCGGGACACCTGGCCATGGCCGAGATGGAGGAGATGGGCTATCTGCGGTGCATCATCACCCAGAACGTCGACAACCTGCACCAGGTGGCGGGCAGCAAGAACGTAGCTGAAATCCACGGGAATTCGACCAAGCTGCGGTGTATAGGATGCACTTCCCGGTGGTCGGTGTCCGACTATGAAATAACTGACTACCCGCCCCTGTGCGTCGACTGTGGAGGAATCATCAAATCCGACACCGTCATGTTCGGGGAGCCGATACCGTTCGACGTGATGGTCAGATGTGAACAGGAGTCGATGAAGTCGGATTGCATGATGTTGGTGGGCACTACTGCTGAGGTTTATCCGGCTGCCGGGTTCCCCAGCATGATCAAGGCTGCTGGAGGAGTGCTGATAGAGGTCAATCCTTACGATACGGTGATATCGGCGCGATGTGATGTTGTGTTACGGGGTCCTTCCGGGGAAATTCTTCCTCGGATGGTGGACAGGATCAGGGCGCTTAGGCCTTCGCCGTCTGCGTGACCGGTGGATGGGGGGAGGGAGGAGGGGGTTGGGAAGACAACGTGATGTGGCAAGTCCTAGATCCCTCGCGGAGCCTCGGGATGACATCCTAAAAGGGGTGTCGGGGTGGGTTCGTTTCTGCGCAAGGGACGACCAAGGGGGTAGGTTAGGGTTGGGGCATCTCGGCGACGCGGAAGTGGCGGGTGCAGACCTCGATGCCGTCTATGATCCAGCTGATCTGGTAGTCGCCGAACTTTTGGAAGCGAAGTCCGTATAGACCGTTGACGGTGCGGTAAGTGCGGTACGTCAGCCCTTTGGAAGGGGCGGGGATATCCCGGTTGGCGTTGACGGGAGGGATGACATCACTGGCGTCGGCGTCCTGTACGCGCATCTCGAAGACTTTGGTGCGTCGGGTCTCGTTGATGGTGAACTTGAGGCCAAGGACGGCGAAGAGCTGCTGGTGGACAACGGGGACGGTTTTGGCGTAAATGGTGTCGATGCCGATGCCTACGGCAGTGAGCTTGTTGGATGATTCTGCGTAATCGCAGAGGAAGGCGTATTCTACGTTCATGGGTTTGTCAGGCGGTGTGGGTGAAGGCAATGGTCACGGGTGTGGGTGGGCTTTGTCAAGTTGGTGTCCGATTTGTGGTTGGGAATGGTAGCCGTGGCTATGGGGTAGTGCAGAGATAGAGGTTTTGACTTAGTAAGAGCGTTAGATTCCTCGCGGAGCCTCGGAATGTCAGTGTTAAAGTCTGGGCGGCGAGCAAAGGAATTTGGTTTAGTCGAGGGAGTAGTAGTAAGGGCTGCTGGTATAATCTGCGGCTAAGGCGGGGAGGGGTGGGGCTTTCGGATCGGAAGGCTAGACGGAGATTTAGGGAGTTGGGCCTATGTTGCCTTTAGAGGGCGTAAAGGTCGTGGAGCTGGCGATCTGGTTGGCGGGTCCCGCGTGCGGCGTGATCATGGCCGATTGCGGCGCGGATGTGATCAAGGTCGAGCATTTGGAGTCGGGAGGGGACCCGGCTCGGGGCTGGACGCCGACCGATGCGACCGTCAATCAAGACCCCAACTACGTGTTCGAGACTATGAACCGCGGCAAGCGGGGCATTGCGCTGGACCTGTCGCAGGATAAGGGGCGTGAAGTTCTATACACGTTGTGTAAGCAGGCCGACGTTTTTATTACCAATCTTCGGCTGTCAACGCTGGACAAACTCAAAGTGAACTATGACTCCATCAAGGAAGTTAATCCTAACATTGTGTACGTGCGAGGCACGGGATTCGGGCCCAGAGGGCCAGAGAAGGACAGGATGGGGTTTGATTCCATAGGATTCTGGGCACGCTCGGGAATTATGGCATCGATAGGAGACCCGGACGCGGTACCCGTGAGGATGAGGGGGTCGCTGGGAGACGTGTCGACGGGAACGTTTCTATTTGCGGGGATGATGGCCGCGTTGTTCAGGAAGGAAAGGACGGGAGAAGGGGGATTGGTGGACGGGTCCCTGCTGGCCACCGGTACGTGGGTTGCGGCGGAGAACCTTTGGGCACCGCTAAGAACGGGTAAGACACCTCCGAAGTATTCGAGAAAAGGCCCGCCGAACCCGCTGGTCAATATCTACAACACTTCGGATAATCGCTGGATTTACATGACCGTTCTGCAGGGAGACCGATTCTGGCCCAACATCTGCCGGGCCATTGGAAGAGAAGACTTGACTGGGGACGCTCGGTTCTCGCTAATCGGGCCTCGCAGGGAGAACAGCGCGGCGATGGTGGCGATATTCGACGTAGAGTTCAGGAAAAGGACGCTGGATGAGTGGGGACAGCGATTGGATGCCGAACACATTGCCTGGGGGCTGGTAACGGAGCCCGAGGAGGTAATTTCGGGGGAGCAGGTGAATGCGAATGAGTACGTGATAGGGGTAGAGCACCCTGTTCTGGGGCATCTGAGGGAGACGGCAATACCGTTCCAGCTAGACGGGGCGCCTCTGACGCCGAGGGCGTCGAGCCCGGAATTCGGGGGGTCCACTGAGGAGGTGCTGCTGGAGGCGGGGTATACGTGGGAGGAGATTGCGGAGATGAAGGAGGGGAGGGTGGTGTTGTAGGCGGAGGATGTCCTTATTGGGTTTGGCAGGGTGTTGGGTGGGGGGATGTCTATGGTTGGGGAGGAGTGGTGGTGAATGGGGTGGATTGGTGAGATTGACCCTTAGATTCTTCGCGGGGCCTCGGAATGACAGGGCAAACGTGGCTCGGAATGATAGTTGGCTAAGGCATGGGGGCGATTAGGTAGACGGGTCGGATTTTGGTGAAGGCTGCTTAGAGAGTGGGAGGTCGGATAGAAGTTTTGGCAGGGACATATAGCGAAGGTTGCTTGGGGCCGGTGGCTGGGCTGCGGGTGGTTGATTTTTCGCGGGGGTACCCGGGGGCGCTGACCACGATGCTCCTTGCCGACTATGGGGCGGACGTAGTCAAGGTGGTGGGGCGGGAGGGGGACCCACTAGAGACGGAGCCAGGGTTTCGAGTGTGGAACAGGGGGAAGAGGAGCGCGGTTTTGGACTTGAGGTCAGGCGAGGGAGTGGAGGGCGCGCTGGCGTTGGCGTCTCGGGCGGACGTTGTGCTGGAGAGCTGGCGGGCAGGGGTGGCGGATGGGATTGGGATTGGATATGAGGCGGTACGGGAGCGGAACCTGGGGGTGATCTACTGCTCGATCTCGTCTTTCGGGGAGAAGGGGCCTCTAAAGAACCTGCCGGGATATGAGGGGATAGCGGCGGCGGCCTCGGGGATAATGACGGAGCAGGCGGGGGTAAGGCCCGGGCCGGTGTACGTGTCGTCACCGGTAGCAAGCCTGGGAACCGTGATGCTTGCATTACAAGGGGTACTGGCGGCGCTGCATGTTCGGAATGAGACGCGGGTCGGGCAGAGGGTGTGGACGAGCATGTACGAGGGGGCGATAGCTATTCGGTACCCGGTGCTGCCCATATCCAACGAGTTGCCTCCCTTCATCGTGAACAATATCCATCCCCACGGCGGAATGCCGGCGTACCGGATGTACCCGTGCGCCGACGACAAGTGGATACACATTGGCTGTTTGACGAAGTGGTTCTGGGACAAGCTTGCCATTGCGCTGGACCTTCCCGAACTGGTCGTTGACACTCGATTTGATACCGCCCCCACGGGCTGGCCGGAGGACGAGTTTAGACTCGCCGCGATTGAGATTATTGGGAGGAGGTTGAGGGAGCGGCCTCGGGCGGAGTGGCTCAAGGTGCTGGAGGCGGGGGATGTGCCAATGGCGCCAGTGTTGACCACGCAGGAATATATGGACGCGCCCCAGGTGCACCATAACGGGCTGGTAGTGGATGTGAAGGACCCGATGCTGGGTGACATGAAGCAGGTGGGACACCCGATAATTTTCTCGGAGACTCCGGGGAAGGTGGTCAGGCCTGCGCCGGTGAATGGAGCGGAGACGCCTAACTCGTCAATACCGGAGGAGCTATTTCCTAAACGCGAGGACGAGGGGAGCCTGGACGGTCACGGCTCGATCCAAGGTCGGACACCGTTGCAGGGGCTGAGGGTGCTGGATTTCTCGGCGTACATTGCGGGGCCGCTGGGTCCAATGGCGTTGTGCGATCTGGGGGCGGACGTGGTGAAGGTGGAGCCGCTCCATGGGGAAGGGGCGCACAGTATTCCCATGCTCATTCTCGGGTCGAATCGGGGGAAGAGGGACCTCGCACTTGACCTGAAGGCACCCGAGTCTCGGGAGGTGATCAGGAGGCTGATTGAGAAGAGCGACGTCCTGGTGCACAACATGAGAGTCGGGGTGGCGGAGCGGTTGGGTATCGACTATGAATCGGTGCGGGCCATTCGTCCGGATATCATCTACGTGCACAGCACTGCGTACGGGCCATCGGGTCCTGAGGCTAAGAAACCAGGTTTTGATCCGCTATTCCAGTCGATGTCGGGGCTGACGGCTTGGAACGGAGGGAGGTCGGGGGGGCCGATATTTTTGAGGACGGCGATCTGCGACGACACGAATGCGCTGATGCTGGCAGTCGCCGTGCTTATGGCGTTGAATCATAGAGACAGGACGGGGGAGGGGCAGAAGATCGATCTGAGTCTGATGAAGACCGGGGCACTGGCTACGTCGGACGATTTCATGCGATACGAGGGTAAGAAGGCTCGCGCGTTGGCGGATGCGGGAGTTCACGGGATGTCGGCGCTGTACCGGATGTACGAGACTGCGGAGGGGTGGGTGTTCCTGGCGTGCGTGCAGGAGAAGGAGTGGGAGCGGTTGAAGGGCGCGCTGCGTGGAGAGTGGGATGAACCGGATGTGACATTCGAGGAGGCGTCCGTAATGGACCCGTGGAACGAGGAACTGTGCGAGGTTCTCGGGTCGGTTTTCGCAGGGGGCATGGCGCGGGAGTGGGAGGCTCGGCTTGTGGAGAAGGGGGTGCCGTGTGTGAAGGTGGCGCAAGGGAACATGGAGGGGTTTTACGAGAACGCTCATGCCATCGAGACAGGAATGGTCTATGAGGGTGAGCACCCAGTTTACACGGGGCTGAAGCAGCCGGGGGTCCTGGTGCACTTTTCGGAGACGGGGACTGTGGACAACCCACCGTCGGCATTGATAGGTCAGCACACGGTGGAGGTGTTGGGTGAGATGGGTTACTCTTCGGAAGAGATTGAGGCAATGCTGAAGGCGGGCCTGGTGGGCGTGCCGGAATAAGTCTCGATCTCTACTCTCCTCGCCTGGGCTCCGGGAGTCGCAGGCGGACTTACTGATATGGCTCAGACAGCTTTCGCAGCGCCAAGAGGCGTATGGGCATCTTTTGCCTACCGGGACTTTCGTTTCCTCTGGGGTGGGGGAGTATTCCACGCGCTGAGCTGGGGCATGGAGATGGTGGCGCTGGGGTGGCTGGTCTTCGAAATGACTAATTCTCCATTCCTCATCGGGGTGGCGTTTGCAGCGGGGATGGCGCCATTTTTCTTTCTGGGGATAGTGTCGGGGTCGGTGGCGGACAGGGTGAACCGGAGGGTGTTTCTGCGGTTCGTCTACGCCGGAGGCAGCGCGGTGGCAGTGATCATGGCAGTGCTGATGTTCAACGATCTGGACAGGGTATGGCCGATAATCCTGTTGGCGGGGGTGGCGGGTAGCCTGAAGGCGTTCTTCGGGACGATGAGCCAGGCGTATGCATACGACATCGTGGGGCCGGATAGAAGCCTGAATGGACTGGCGCTGATGTCTTCGAGCCACCGGATTGGGGCGCTGATTGGGTCGTTGGGCTCGGGATTTGTGATTCACGAGTTGGGTATCGCGGGACTGTACGTGCTGATAGCGGCGACGTACGTAGTGGGGTTGGGGGTGCTGATGGGGACCCGGGAGGTGGGACAGTCGGCGGTGGTGCATCCGCGGCCTGTGTTCGAGAACCTTATGGGCTGGATGAGGCTTATCCGCCAAAACAGGGTGCTGCTCACCCTGATGTACCTTGCGGCGGTTACGGAGATTTTTGGCTTCACGCACCAGAGCGTGCTACCGGTTTTTGCAAAGGACGTGCTTGGCGTCGGGGAGGTGGGGCTGGGGATAATGGCGGCTACCAGTCAGGTCGGAGGGTTGGCGGGGTTGTTGAGCTTGGCGAGGTTGAGGAATTCCGGGAGGAAGGGGTTGTATGCGTTCCTGTCGGCGGGGGGATTCGGGCTTGGACTTGCGACATTTTCGTTGTATGAGAACTTCATCTTCTACCTGTTCGTGATAGCAGTGGTGAATGCGTGTGCAACTGCGGCGGATACGCTTTACAAGACGCTGATGCAGCAGAACGTGCCGAACGAGCATCGGGGTCGGGCGATGGGGTCTTGGGTGCTGGCGATAGGGACTGCGCCGTCGGGGCACCTGGAGGTCGGGGCACTGGCGGGGGTGTTGGGGGCGCCGCGGGCACTGTTGATAAACGGAGGCATACTGGCGATTGCGAATTTGTTGTCGGGGATAGTTTTGCCGAGGGTTCGGAAGTTGCCTTGAGGATGGGGGCACTCTTGCTCTTGCCCTCTCCCATCGAGGGACCTTTGCGTAACTGCAGATAACGCCTATGGCGCGATCCAGATCACCCTACGTCCCCCCCCCGCTCATACTTCGAGAGCCTCCCGCCTCGGCGGATCTACGACAGCACGAGCGGCCCCGTCCCCTCCAACGCAGGTTATGCAAAGGTCTTATCGAGGAGGAGGGGATGGAGCCCTTCCAGCAAGTCCGTGCAGGAGAGGCGCTGAAAGGTATCATGGGGAGAGATGGGAGAGTTTTAGAAAGGGGAAATAATGAACGGAAACAACAAGTCAACAATTATCAAGGTGGGGAGGTTGGCGGATGGGTTGAGCGGGGTGGTGCAGGAGAGGGCGGCGGTTAAAGTGTCGGGGGGAAGGATTGAGTGGGTGGCCCGACAGTCGGATTTGTCTCAGTGCGGGGATATCGAAGGGACAGTTCTGGACTTTCCCGGGGCAACACTAATGCCGGGTCTGATTGACTGCCACACGCACACGAATATGCCGGGCACGGGTCTTTCGGTCGATGAAGTGCACGAAGACGGGGATGACATTCACCTGATGGAAGCCGTGAAGAGCGCGCGCATGGCCCTGGAGAGCGGAGTGACGACGATGAGGGACAACGGAGGCTGGAACAAGGTCGTATTCTCGTTGATGGAAGGGATACGGCGGGATATAGTTCCTGGGCCTAGGATTGTGGCGTGCGGGAACCCGGTTACGATAACCGGCGGCCACTGCTGGATGATGGGGGCCGAGGCGGATGGGGTGGATGGGGTTCGGGCGGCAGTGCGCCGAATGATCAAGAATGGGGCGAGCTTCATCAAGGTGATGACGAGCGGAGGGACGACGCAAGGGAGCATGCCTGAACGAGCGTCGTACACGCTAGAGGAGCTTCGGGCGGTGGTAGAGGAAGCGCATCTTCGGGGGAAGCTGGTGGCAGGACATGCTATCTCCACGCAGGCGGTTGTGTATTGTCTGGACGCCGGGGTCGACATGATCATCCACTGCAACTTCATGGACGAAGATGGGGTGAGCAGATGGGATCCGAGGGTAGGGGAGAGGATTGCGGAGTCCGGGGTATGGATAAACCCGACGATTCACATACGTCGGGCGGCGACGTTAGCACTGGAGGCGAAACGGGATGAGGGTACGATCTCGGTGGAGGAGAGGATGGAGCTGGAAGAGAACGAGGAGACGATCCGGCAGAGGGGAGAGGTGTTTCGGGAACTGGTATCGGCGGGAGCGCGGTTGATCGGGGGGTCGGACTGTGGGTGGGGGGCGTACCCGTTCGGGCAGTTCCACAGAGAGCTAGATTCCATGGTGGACGTGGGTATGCCGACGGATCAGGCATTTCTATCGGGAACCAGGGATGCTGCACAGGCGTTAGGTCTTCAGGGCGAGATAGGAACAATCGAACCGGGTAAAGAAGCGGACCTGCTGCTGGTGGATGGAGACCCGACTCAGGACCTGAAGGCTTTGGGGAACGTTGTGGGGGTGTTCAGGGCAGGGGAGAGGGTGCGCTAGCCAGGGATTGCTGCCGAGGCATGGAGACGGGCCAGTTCCGGGGAGTCGGGGTCATGGTTGAAGTTGGTCCATTCGACGTTTGCCTGTGTAAGGTCGCGCTGGGCAGCGTCTGAATCCCCAAGACCGGTCTTGGCGCGGGCCAGCCAGAAGAGGTCTCGGGGGGAGGGGCGGCGGGAGAGCCGGGTACGGAGCATCGACTTGGCCTTGTCGAATTGTTCCGTTTCCAGGAAACAGGCTACGAGGGTGTCCTCAAGCACTTCCCTTTGGGCGTGACTCCCACCAACGCGGGCAAGCTGGTCCATAACTGCAGGGCCAAATAGAGGCTCCAACAATTCCAGGGATTCCTGAGGACGTTCGTGGGCGAAGAGTTGCAGACCCTTCATAAGAGGGACCATGATCTCGGAGGCGAGGGTGTCGCCGGAGGCGGCTCGGTCCTGGAAGCGGTCAAGGAGAGCGGTCATTTTCTCCCAATCGTTAGCTCCGGCGAAGGCCAGGGCAGCGTGGACATCCCGGTAGGCTGTACCCTCGGTGCTGATGGAGGGCTCGGCGAGGGAGCAAAGGGCCTTCCAGTCGATCTGAGGCACTGTGTCTGAGTAGAGCATCATTCTCCAGACGAGGGCTGCGGCGTCGGCGAGGGCCCCACCGTCCCCTGAGGCAACGGCGGGTTGAATGCGGCTGTTGTAAAGGTCCAAGACCTTGTTGTAATGGCCTTGGGAGAGTTCGAAGAGGCAGTAGTGCCAGGCCAGGTGGACGTAAAAGGGGGCGCGGCGGTCGTAATCTTTGGTCCACTCTTCCAGGAACTGAGCTCCGTCCGGGGAGGCGCCTCTTTCGAAGAGGACGTGGGCGACGGAATGGGAGGCGTCTGCATTGTCTGGACGGGTCTTGAGAGAGGCCTCGGCGAGGCGGAGGGCTTCGTCGAGAATACCTGATTCGTGGTGGGCGAAGGAATAGCGGCTCTGGAATGCCCAGTCGTCGCCGTAGTGAGGGGCCACCTCGCTGCATAGGGCGAGTTGGGCCGCTGGATAACTCTTGGAGCCGCCACCGCTGCATCCATAGAAGAGCAGGTTGTTGGCTATGTAGAGTATGAGTATGTCCCTGGGGAACTGCCAGAGGTACTCTTTCATCAGGCTGAGGGCTCTAGGCCCGGAACTGTGGATGTAAGCATCGATTACGGCCACGTAGAGGGATTCTCGACGGCTGAGGCCGGAGGCGCGGGCCTCGGCGTGTAAGATGTTCTCTCGTGCTTCTTTAACCTTGCCTTCGACCATGTAGCGGTAGGCGAGGGTGGCGTAGGCCGTGGCGAAGGAGTCGTCGGCTTCGACGGCCTCCCTAATGCGCTCCAAGGAGCCGACGTTCATGGACAGGAGGAGGTCCAGGCCCTCGATGAAAAGGTCGGCGGCCTTGGGTGAATTCGTGGTAATGGAGAGGCCGTATCTGTCTTGCATGGGCTTAGGTAAAGTTTAGGGGGTGGGGGGACTCAACGCAATGCGCTTGTCCAGCAGGATAGGGCCGTATCGGTGGGGGTATTCGGTTGTGGGGTTTGGGTTCGTTGTTTGTTTTTTGGAGGGGGAAGGCGACGGAAGGTCCGGGACTCTTGGGCAGGGGCGGGAGGCCAGCCTGCGATTACCCCACGTGTCTCTTAGCTAGGTGGACGAGGTGAGTGGGGTGTTCTCGTCCACAAGACGCTTGGCTCGATCATTCGGATGAATGGGAGCACGAACCCGCTGCCGTCGTCTACCGAACGGAAATCTCCGATAGTGACTACGGTGGAGTCCCGTAAGGGCTCGATGGCCCTTAGTCAAGCCCTGCATAGGCGGGCTGTTATATTTCGCTGGGCTATGCGCATAGCGTTGACTCGAACGCGCCGGGTGAATGGTGCGTCGAGTAGGCTGGTCTCGCAAGCCTACATGCTGCTTAGAGTCGATGGGCCTTCCATCGCCTAGGGACCAGGGAAGGGTACACGGGACCCGTGGGGTGAGGAGATGGCGGCTTTCGCTTGTGCCGCGGGCCTGCGCGAGGGCCGTTGGGATGGGCTGAGGCGTTGAGTCCTCGGGTGGGTCGGGTGGGCTTCCCTGGGTTTTTGGTTCCTCCTTTGATCTTAGAATGGTGATTGGCCTATCGGGGGTGAATATAGTACAGACGTTCACATCAAGTCAAGGGGTTCGTGTCACTTTTGGCCAAGTGGGATCACCCTCACCCCCTCGGGGGACTCGGGGCAGGCTCTAGCCCTCTCCCATCTGAGGGAGAGGGGACAGGACGCCCCGCTCTGGCCGCCTCCGGGGATGGATTCCGGCTCTCGACGGCCGGAATGACGGAGAGGGGATGGGGTGGGGGGACGGGGCCTTCTAGGGACGCGACGGATTTGCGGTGGTGGGCCGCCCCCACGCTCGACCCTTCGACGGCGCTCAGGGTGAGCGGCCCCTCGGAACCAGGGATACACGAGAGTTTGCCCTTACAGCGTGAGGGACCGGGGGAAGGCGACCAGACGGTCGCCCCTACGGGATTGGATCGACTCCGGATCGGGGGGTGGAATGGTGGGAGGGGTGGGGGAGCGAGTCGTGGTAGAATTGTGGAGCTGTTTCGAGCCGGTCAACTTGTGTAATTTTCAGTGAGGGTTTTTACATGACAACTACTGCGAAGCCGGAGTACAAGGTCATCGGGACCCGCCCAATCCGGCACGATGGCGTGGACAAGGTTATCGGGAGAGCGCAGTACGGGGCCGACATAACCTTGCCGGGAATGCTTCACGGCAAGGTTCTCCGCAGTCCCCACCCCCACGCTTGCATTATTTCCATAGACACCTCCAAGGCGGAGGCGCATCCCGAGGTGCGGGCCGTGGCGACCTCCGCGGACCTGCCAGACCCGGGCCCCGTGAGCCGGGATAACATATTCCCGAAAGGGGTATCGGACAACATATTGGCTCGGGGGAAGGCGCTGTACAAGGGTCACTCGGTGGCAGCGGTGGCGGCGACGAGTGCGCTGGCCGCAGAAGAGGCACTGGCCCTGATAGAGGTAGAGTACGAGCCGCTTCCGTGGATCACAAATCTGGAGGAAGCGTTGAGAGAGGGGGCCCCAGCGCTCCACGAACACTGGCCGAAAAACGGGTCAAGCGGGGACGGGATTGACGGGCCGAATGTGGCGGACCACGTTCAGCATGCTTTCGGGGACATAGACAAGGGGTTTGCCGAGGCAGATTTAGTCATTGAGCGGGAATACAAGAACAAGTCGGTGCACCAGGGCTACATAGAGCCACAGAATGCTACGGCTTCGTGGTCGGCGGACGGTCGGGTGACGATCTGGTGCAGCAGCCAAGGGCATTTCCTAATCCAGCAGCAGGTGGCCCAAATCCTGGGTCTCCCGATTTCGCAGGTGAAGATCGTACCGATGGAGATCGGCGGGGGGTTTGGGGGTAAGCTGAGTGCGTACCTTGAGCCTGTGGCCGCAGTGCTGTCCCGGAAATCGGGGAAGCCGGTAAAGATGACCATGAGCCGGGCCGAGGTGTTCGAGAGCACGGGCCCGAGCTGCGGCAGCAAGGTGTCGCTCAAGCTAGGAGTGACAAAAGAAGGCCGGATTACTGCGGCAAAGGCGACCTACATGTTCGAGGCTGGGGCATTTCCCGGGGCTCCTCTAGCGGCTGCAGCGGCGGCGATCTTTTCGCCGTATGTGATCGACAATCTACTAGTGGATGCCTATGACATAGTGGACAACAAGCCCAAGACCGCGGCCTACAGAGCGCCGGGGGCGCCGAATGTCGTTTGGGCAGTCGAAAACCTGATGGACGAGATAGCCGAAGTGTTGGACATCGACCCGATGGAGCTTCGGATGCTGAATGTCGCCACGGAGGGGACTCGGCGGGCCGACGGAGTAAAGAACCTGGTGGTCGGGGCGAAGGAAGTGATGGAGGCGGTGGTGGCCCATCCCCACTACAGCGAGCCGCTGGAGGGGGAAAACCGGGGGCGCGGCATAAGCATGGGATTCTGCCGGAACAACACCGGTCCAGCGTGCGCAATTGCCAACGTACTGAGTGACGGGACGGTGAGTCTTGTAGAAGGGGCTGTGGACATTGGCGGGTCGCGGGCCTCGATTGCTCAACAACTTGCGGAGGTTTTGGGGATACCTGTAGAAGAAGTGAACCCAAGCATTGGGGATACGGATGAGGTAGGGCTCACCTCTCCGACGGGGGGAAGCGGAGTCACCTACAAGACGGGGATCGCGGCTTATGAGGCGGCGATGGACGTTTGTAGACAAATGATTTCCAGGGCGGCGATATTGTGGGAGGTGGAGGAAGAGCAAGTTGAGTACGTAGATGGCTCGGTGAGGCACAAGTCGGACCCCGAGCTTCGATTGACGTTCAAGGAGATGGCTTCCAAGCTGGGGCAGACGGGGGGGCCGGTTGTGGGTCGGGGGAACGTGAGCCCGACCGGTTCGGGGGCTTCTTATTCGGCGAATATTGTCGACGTGGAAGTGGACCCGGAGACGGGCAAAGTGGCCATATTGAAGTTCACGGCCTTCCAGGACGTGGGCAAGGCGATACACCCGAGCTACGTGGAAGGTCAGATTCAAGGTGGGAGCACCCAGGGAATAGGATGGGCGCTCAGCGAAGAGTATTTCATGGGCGACGACGGTAAGATGGCGAACTTCACGCTGCTGGACTATCGGATGCCCACAGCTCTAGACATACCTATGATAGATCCGGTGATAGTCGAAAAGGCAAACCCCGGGCACCCGTTTGGGGTGAGGGGGGCGGGTGAGGCGAACATAGTTCCGGCTCTGGCGGCCCTGGCGAATGCGATTCACAAGGCGACGGGTGTGAGGTTCCGGGAACTGCCGATGTCGCCGGGGGTTGTGCTGAAGGGGATTCAGGGGAAGAACGGGAGCTAGGTCTCGGGATAGTTAGCGAAATAGCATTGAAAAGGGGGGTGCACCGGCTTTGCCGGTGCACCCCCCTTTTTCTTTTTGGAAGAGACAAAGATAGTGCTTCTTGGGGAGTTCGCAATGGCTGTAGAGGAAGACATTGGTAGTATGTGCGCATCCGCTCGACCCTTCGACGAAGCTCAGGATGAGCGGGAGCTGGGGTTGCACAACTTCTGGAATGGGACTCTGTTGAAAAGCCTAGGCATACCGGCCAAACCTGAATCTCCAGCCTGGGTTGCGAGAAATCGGGAAGGACGGATTGGTGTCGGTTTTGTTGGCGAGGGCCGAGTGGGTTAAGTACGCTTTAGATCCCTCGCGGAGCCTCGGAATGACAGGGTTATAGGGGTGGGATTGATTCATGCCTTTGCGCATCTTCGACCGGGTCAGGGGTTGGGATGACGGTGGGGAGCACGCTCACTTTCCTCAGCGAGCCTACGGCTCTCCTCGGCGAGTCTTCGACCCTAGCCCTATTCCATCGAGAGACCTTTGCGCACCTATAGATCGTATCTCTGTTGTTCCATCCGGATGCCCTAATACTCCCCCCGTTCATACTTCGAGAGCCTCAGCACGAGCGGCCCCACGCACCCCCAACACAGGTTATGCAAAGGTCTCATCAATGGAGAGAGGGGAAAGGACTATTCCCAGCGCCTCTCGGGCAGCCGCTGGGGTTGACCCTGTGAGGGAGGGGGGACATCCAGGGTTTAGACTGGTGGGTGTTGTTTGTGGAGGGGGTTGGACTGCTGGTATGCGTAGGCGGCGTTGAGGACGGTGGGTTCGTCGAGGTAGCGACCTGAGAGTTGGAGGCCGATGGGGAGACCGTCGCTGCTGAAGCCGCAGGGCACGGATATCGAGGGGCAGCCAGTGAGGTTGAAGACAACTGACGTGTCGCCGCGGACTGAGTCGAGGAGAGCCATCGGGTCGAAGTCTGCGATGGCGACCGCAGTACCGAGGGTGGCGGGGCCGGCGATGAGGTCGACCTGGGCGAATAGTTCTTCTACCTCGCGCTTCAGGCGGCTGCGCATTCGCTGGGCCTGGATGAAGTCATTTGCGGTGAAAAGGGCACCGGCGAGAAGGAATGCCTTGACAGTCTCGCCGAACTTGTCGGGTCGATCGTGGAAGTCCTTCTGAAAGATGTTGTAACCCTCGGCGATGTAGATTGGGGCGCCTGCGGCACTTGTGTACTCCAGGTGAGGGATTTCCACGTCCACCACCTCTGCACCCATCTCGCCCAGATCGAGGATAGCCTTGTCTACGGCGGCTTGAGTTTCCGGTAGGACGGCGTCCGGGTGTCGATCGAAATAGCTGCGCAGAACTCCGATTTTCAGGCCGCTTACGTCTCCGGTAAGCAGGGAGCGGTAATCCGGTACGGGGGCGGATGACGTGGTGGGGTCCCGGGGGTCGGCGCCGGCGATGGCCTTCAGCATTATTGCGGTGTCTTCTACCGTGCGGCACATGGGGCCGATATTGTCCATAGTCCAGCTCAAGGGCATGACTCCGGCTCGGCTGACCCTTCCGTTGGAGGGCAGGATGCCGGATATACCGTTCCAAGAAGCGGGGAATCGGATGGAACCGCCGGTGTCGGAGCCGAGGGCACCGAAGAAGAGGCCGGCGGCAACCCCGACACCTGAGCCGCTGCTGGAGCCGGCGGGGGCGTGAGCCGTGTTCCAGGGGTTTCGGGCTTCCGGGCCGTTGCTGGGCGGGCCCATCATGGCAAGTTCGCTCATCGTGAGCTTGCCGAGCATTGTTGTACCGGCTTCACGCAGGCGCTCGGTGACTGTTGCGTCGGAGTCGGGGATGCGGTCGTTGAAACCGAGGCTGCCGTAAGTTGTGCGGATTCCCTTGGTGTCGCACAGATCCTTCAGGGCGATGGGAATGCCGTGGAGTGGGCCGCGAGAACTTCCTTCGGCGAGCTCACGGTCGGCGTTTGCGGCCTGCTGGAGGGCGAGGTTGGGGGTGGGGGTGAGGAAAGCGTGGAGGGTGTCGTTGAGGGCGTCGATCCTGTTGATATGGGCTTGAGTCAGATCAACGGAGGATAGCTCTCGGTCATGTATAAGCTTAGAGGCCTCGTCGATGGTCAGGTAATGCAGGTCTGTAGATGGCATGGATAAAAGTGCTCCTTAGTCGGAATCGTAGAGGTACTGATAGGCGGTCAGAACTTCCTCGCCATCCAGATCGACAGAATAAAGTTGGTCGAGCTGTTGCCTGTAGCTGACATAAACCTGCTCAATCATGTCCAGCGTGCCGGGAAACCTGTCGAGACCTGCGTTGCGGGCCAGAGCCTCGAATTCGGAATTGGATGCCATCCGGTTGTACCGCCTTTCAGATTTAGTTGGAGGAAAACGCACCGAGGGTCTCGGGGGGTTGGAACGGGAGGGAGAGGGAGTCGGCGACGGCGCGGTTGGTGACCTGGCCTTCGTAGGTGTTGAGTCCCTTGGCGAGGACAGGGTCACGTCCAAGGGACTCCGACAGGCCGAGATTGGCAATTTGTTCGATGAAGGGGAAAGAAACGTTGCAGAGGGCTTCGGTGGAGGTCCGGGGCACGGCGCCGGGGATGTTGGTTACACAGTAGTGGACAACGCCGTCTACCAGGAAGGTTGGGTCAGAGTGGGTTGTCGGCTTACAGGTCTCGATGCAGCCGCCCTGGTCGACGGCGACGTCGATAACGACGGAGCCGGGCGTCATGCGGCCGATCATGTCCCGGGTCACGACCTTCGGGGCCTTAGCCCCGGGTATCAGGACTCCGCCGATTACGAGGTCGGCATCCGCCACGGCCCGGGAGGTGGCGTCTATTCCGGCCGCTACAGTGACCAGATTGCCGCTCAGGACCTGCTCCATTTGACGCAGCCGCCCTATGTTGGTGTCGATAAGTATTACCTTTGCTCCGAGGCCCAGGGCTATTAGGGCGGCGTTTGAACCGACCATGCCGGCCCCTATGACGGTGACGGTGCCCGGCGGGACGCCCGGCACGCCGGCGAGCAGTTTACCTATGCCTCCGTGTTGTTTTTCCAGGAAATGAGCCCCTATCTGCACCGAGATCCTTCCCGCAATTTCGCTCATGGGGGCGAGGAGTGGAAGGCCGCGATAGTCATCCTGTACGGTCTCATAGGCGAGGGAGGTTACGCGGTGCTCGAGGAGAGACTTGGCGAGGCTCGGGTCTGCGGCGAGGTGCAAATAGGTGAAGAGGATGACGCCCGGCCTGAGCATTTCATACTCGGGCTCGATGGGCTCCTTTACCTTGACCACCATGTCCGAAGACCAGAAGATGTCCTCGGGATCCCGGACTATGGTCGCGCCCTTGCTGGCATACTCCTTGTCGGAAAAGCCGCTTCCCGTGCCGGCCCCGCGTTCAACGAGCACTTTGTGAGTGCTTCGGGTAAGAGCGGCAACGCCGGCAGGCGTCAGTGCGACGCGGTTTTCCTGGTCTTTGGTCTCTTTGGGCACGCCGATGATCATATGTCCCCCGTCCACGATTTAATTCGTAGGAGGCCGGGCGACCGCCGGGGCCCGGGCCTCATCCTGCGAACACGATGTCACACAGAGTCAAGCTTACGCCATAAGCATTCCCGTGACGGATCAACAGTGCATCCCAATAATACTCCCTATCGGAGGGTCGGGCCAATCCTTGACGGCTTCGGGGGCCGAGCCTAGACTGACTTTTGCTTTCCCGGTTAAGGGAGGCGAAGGGGGAAGACATGGGATATGAAGTAAGCGATTTCGTGGCGGATGTGGACCGTATTTTGGATGATCGGGGGCCGACAGTCGAGGCGATCTGGGAGATGGGGCCTCGGCTGCAGAAGCTGGTGGCAGAGGGCGGTGATCTGACCAAGCAGGGAGAGGCCTCGGTCGGGAGCACGGGGCTGCCGAGCAGAATACTTCATGTGGACCCGCAGGGTAGGTATAAATTTGTTCTGGCGAGCTTTCCACCCAGAGAGCCTACGCCGATCCACAGCCATTATCGCTGGGGGCTGGAGTGCGGCGTAGCCGGCAGGGAGAGGTTCACGGTCTGGAGGCGTGTTAGCGATGATGAATCGGGGCAGGCAACTCTACAGGTTGTGACGGACCATCATGTCGAGCGGGGAGACCTGGGTTACTGGTATGACTCGCCGCGGAACATACACCGGCAGTGGGCGGAGGGTGATGAGCCGTCCTGCCTGGCGATTGTGCTGGGCGGGGACGGGGGGCGGCAGCACATTTTCGACCTGGATTCGGGGGTTTATTCGAGCGCGTAGGGTTTCGGAGCGCTCGATGCACTCTAATCGGACTGAGCGCGTAAGATTCGACAGGCCCTTACGGTACGTTTACCAGTTCATTCGGCTGGATGCTTTCGATCTTATCTGCTTCGGCTCGTTGGGCATGGTAAAGGTCCCAGCGGAGTGGCAGGCTCATCCAGAAGTCGTGAGACGTGCCGAGGAATTTTGAAAGCCGTAATGCGGTGCTGGGCGTGACCCCACGTCTCTTGCGGACGACCTCATTGACGCGCTGATAAGGTACACGGATCGCGGTGGCGAGGTCCCGCTGTGTCATGCCGAGTGGCAGCAGGAACTCTTGCAGCAACATCTCGCCTGGGTGGGTTGGTTCACGATCGGTGGGGATGCGCACTATACGTTATCTCCTTCGTGCAACCTTAGCTTAACCGGTGACTGGCAATCTCGTACACCTAGGTCATACGACGGCCACCCCTCCGCTCATACTTCGAGAGCCTCAGCACGAGCGGCCCAACACCTCCATTGTAGGTTTGGCAAAGGTCTCTCTCTGCGAGAGTCGGTAATTGTGGTCAGAGACTGTTGGCGCGTTCTCTGAGGGCGAACTTCTGAATTTTGCCGGTTGAGGTCTTGGGCAAGGGGCCGAAGACAAACTTCCTGGGGGCTTTGAAGTGGGCGAGGTTGTCTCGGCACCAGCGGACCAGCTCTTCTTCAGTGACGTCCGGGGTGTCGGGGCGGGGGGTGACGAAGGCACAGGGGGTCTCGCCCCATTTTTCATCGTGCTTGGCGACGACGGCTGCTTCCATGACCTTGGGATGTCGGTATAGGACTTCCTCGATTTCCAGGGAGGATATATTCTCGCCCCCGGAGATGATGATGTCCTTGGAGCGGTCCTTAATCTCGATGTAGTGGTCGGGGTGGACGACGGCCAGGTCGCCCGAGTGGAACCAGCCGCCGGCGAAGGCCTCATCGGTGGCACCCGGATTCTTCAAGTAGCCCTTCATTACTGTGTTGCCGCGCATCATGATCTCGCCGATGGTCTGGCCATCCTCGGGGACGGGGGCGAGGGTATCGGGGTTGGCGACGGTGAGATAGGAGAGGGTCGGATAGCGGACACCCTGTCGGGCGAGCATCGAGGCCTTCTGGTCGGTGGGCATGGTGAGCCAGTTGTCCTGCCAGGCGCAGACGCTGGCGGGGCCGTAGGTCTCGGTGAGTCCGTAGAGGTGGGTGACCCGGAAGCCCATGCCCTCCATTGCGGCTATGACAGGGCTGGGGGGAGCCGCTCCCCCGGTGGCGATCTCGACAGTATGGTCCCACTTCTGCTTTGCCTCTTCGGGGGCGTGAATCAGCATGCCGAGAACCACCGGAGCACCGCACATGTGAGTTATGCGGCGCTCCTTGATCAGGGAGAAGATGACTGCGGGGTCGATTCTGCGGAGGCAAACGTGGGTCCCGGCAACAGCGGTGACAGCCCAGGTGTAAGTCCAGCCGTTGCAGTGGAACATGGGGAGAGTCCACAAGTATACGCTGTACCTGTTGAGTCCAAACATCATCGCGTTGCCCATAGCATTCAGGAATGCTCCGCGATGGTGGAAGACGACTCCCTTGGGGTTGCCGGTTGTGCCGGAGGTGTAGTTGAGGGCGATGGCTTCCCATTCGTCGGAGACGGGGCGGGGGGTGAAGTTATCGTCACCCTCTTCAAGGAAAGACTCGTAGTCCTTTTCGCCGATGAGGTCACCAGAAGGGGCAAGAGGGTCGTCGATGTCAATTACGGTGATGGGACGTGTGACCTGGGTGAGCGCTTCTTTGACTACGGGGGAGAATTCACGGTCGGTTATGAGGACGCGGGCCTCGCCGTGCTCAAGGATGAAGGCAACGGCGGTGGCATCCAGGCGGATGTTAATGCCGTTGATAGCGGCGCCAGTCATGGGGACGCCGTAGTGGGCTTCGAGCATCGGGGGGGTGTTGGGGGCCATGAGGGCGATGGTGTCGCCGAGCCCTATGCCCCGTTTTGAGAGGGAGGAGGCTAGGAGTCGGCAGCGTCGGGCGAACTCCCGGTAGGTGTACTCGGCATTGCCGTATATAACTGCCACCTTGTCGGGGTAAACGGTGGCCGACCATTCGAGGAAGGTAAGGGGGGTGAGGGGCTGATGGTTGGCGATGTTGGGGTCGAGGTTTTGGTTGAAGATGGAGGGGGTCGGGTCTGGCATGGCTGGGCTCCTTGGCGCTGGCAAGGGTTATGTGTGAAAAGCTACTCGCGTGGGTGGAGGGAGTCAAGCATAGGATCACTGGATGGGCGCGACGGACCGGCAGTGCGAGGCCGCTCACCTGCTCGACCCTTCGACGCGGCTCAGGGTGAGCGCCCCCACCCAGGGCAGGGCGACCGGCCGGTCGCCCCTAAAGGGAGGCCCCCCGCACCTGATTCCTCGCGGAGTCTCGGAATAACAGGTGATAAGGGAGTGCTTGGCTAGGAAGGGCGTAGTTCGATTGGCATGATGGAGGGTTTCGGCGTGAGTTGGGGGTGGGCGTTTGTTGAGAGGGTGGCGGTTAGAATGTAGGATACCGTCGGAGTCAGGGGTCGTGAACGGTCCAGGGAAAGGAGCGTCTGAGTGAGAAAGCAGAAACAGGAGGAATACAAGGGATACCGAACGGCGGGGATCCGGTTGATGGAGCCTATGCTGGCAGGTCTCCCATCTTTCTCCGAGGGTCAGGACGAAGGGGCTCTTTATCCCTATCACCTGTTCGACAAAGCCCACTTGGTGATGTTGGCGGAAGAGGCTCTAATCCCAAAGACCGATGTGGCATTGATGCTCAAGGAGCTCAGGAGCACGGAGCCGGACAAGATTGTGGAGTCGAGGATGGAGGTGGGGGGTGCGATGCACTCAGGTGAATATCTGTTAATCCGGCGGCTGGGGGAGGAGGTGGGAGGAAGGATGCACCTGGGCCGGAGCTCGGGGGACCTGCACGCGGTTTGGCGGCGGTGCCGGCAAAGGGACGGGCTGATCACGCTGATGGGGGAAATCAACCGCCTGCGTGGGGTCTTTCTGCAGGTAGCGGGTGAGAACCTTGAATCGGTGATGCCGGCGTACACTCACAGCCAGCACGCCCAGCCTACGACTTTAGGCCATCAACTGCTGGCCTGGACGTCGAGCCTGGAGCGGTGCTTCGGGCGGGCGGCGTTTGCGTATAGCTGGGCGAATCAGAGTCCAGCGGGGTCGGCGATAATGACAGGATCGGACTTTCCTTTGAATCGGCATCGGACGGCGGAGTTGATGGGGTTCGACGGGGTATTACCCAACACCTATGACGCAATCCTCAATGAGGACACGCCATTGGACACCTTTATGACGGTGGCCTCGGTGCACCTGAACCTTTCCAGATGGGCGTCGGACCTGAACTTCTGGTTTACGTCGGAGGCGGGGTACATTGACGTGCCGGACCGATTCTGCGGAACGAGCAGCATAATGATGCAGAAGAAGAACCCGGACAGCCTGGAGTACGTTCGGGGAGCGGTGGCAGATGCGATGGGCGGGCTGGTGGCCTCGTTCGCAGTGCAGAAGGCGGCGAGTGGGGACCCGACGATGGACCTTCGCTACATGGATGATGCTCTGTTCCGATCGTTCGACATGGCAATTCGGAACCTGGGATGGTTCATCGAGCTGATGCCGGCGCTGGAGGTGAAGCGAGACCGGATGAGGGAGATGGCGGGGGCACACTGGGCTCAGGCGACGGACGTGGCGGGTGCATTGGTTAGGGGGAAGGGATTGCCGTGGAGGACTGCGCACCAGATTGTCGGGATACTGGTGCGGTTCTCGGAGGAGCGGGGAATCCGGCCTCGGGACGTGACGCCGGATCTCCTGGATGAGGCGTCGGTGGAGTATATGGGGGAGGGTGTCGGGTTGAGTGAGGAAGCCCTGACTAGGGCGTTGGACCCGATGGTTTTCGTGGAGCGTCGGACACTGTACGGGGGCCCGGCTCCCGAGGAGTGCCGGAGGAGGATAGTGGAGTACGAGGCGCGACTTCGGGAGGATGAGGAGTCGGTGGAGGAGAGAAGGCGCAGGCTTGATGAGTCGGCGGGGAAGTTGGAGTCGGCGATAGATGCGATTATTGGTTGATTGGGGGTGTGACGCGACGGATTGGCAATGCGGAGCCTCACCCCGCTCGACCCTTCGAGAGCCTCAGGATGAGCGGCCCCGCACCGGGGAACGAGTTCCTAGTGGGAGGCGGGGATGACGGTTATGCGAAGGTGTCGCATAGATAGAGTAAGGGGAGCATTTGGAAGATGATTATTGATGTACACCGGCATATGTGGTCGGCGGACCAGCGGCATCCCAAATTGTTTGCGGGCGACCCGCGTTGGGAAGGGTCGGAGCCTTCTGATTTTGACTGGCGTCGGGCGGCGCGGGAGATTGTCGAGGAGATGGATGGGGCGTCGGTGGACATAAGCGTAGTCATTCTGGCTGACTTCGCGATGCGATTTGGGGAGACGAAGGTGAGTGTTGAAGAGGAGAACGAGATGCTGGTGTCGGCGCGGGAGGTGTATCCGGACCGGCTGATAGCTTTTTATGGGATCGATCCGCAGAGGGAGGGGTCGGCGGAAAAGTTTGAGGCGGCGGTGAAGGGTGGTGGGGTGTCGGGGATCAAGCTACACCCGACGACGGGTTACTATCCCAGCGACCGGTCTTGCTATGACCTCTATGAAATTTGCGTGGCGAACGGGCTGCCGGTGCTGTTCCACTCGGGGCCAGGGTTTCATCCATTGCTGTACGGGAAGTCGGCGCACCCGCTGGAATTCGATCAGGTGGCGGCGGACTTTCCCCAAATGGATATGATCCTGGGTCACGCGGGTGGAGACTGGTGGCAAGACTGCGTGACTGTGGCGAAGTCGCACCCGAATATCTACCCGGAGATTTCGGAGTGGCAGGCGAGGTTCAAGGCCGATGAGGAGGGGACGGTCCGGGCGATCGATCACATGATTCAAAGTCTCGGGGCGGAACGGGTTATGTGGGCGAGCGACTTTCCGGGGATCAGGAAAGAGATGTCGTTGAAGAGATTCGTGGATCTGTGCCATGATTTGCCGTCGATGGGGAAGAAGTACGGGTGTGAGATATCGGAGGAGGCGGTGGAGTTGATGATGGGGGGGAATGCGGGTCGGGTGTTGGGGGTGGGGTAGTTAGGAGGATAAAGATGGAGGTTAACAATGAAAGTGGAATGGATGAATCATACGGGGTTTGTGGTGTCGGACATGGAGCGGGCGTTGGGGTTTTATCGGGATGTGCTGGGGATGAGGGAGCAGCGGAATATGGTCCTGGAAGGGGACATTGTGACGCAACTGACCGGGTTTGAGAACGCCAAGGTGCATGTCGTTTATCTGGGGAATGATTTGCGGCACGCAGTCGAGCTGGTGCATTTTCTGGAGCCGGCGGTGACCGGCTGGACAAGGCCGCCTAGGAACAGGGTGGGGACGGCGCACCTGGGCCTTATTGTGGATGACGTGGATGCTTGTTATGAGGAACTGTCGGGGAGGGGGATGGAGTTCGTAAATCCTCCGGCCCTGCGGCCCGACGCGGTGTACCCGTGGGCGCGGAAGGTGTGCTATATGTACGACCCGGACGGGAACATGTTGGAGTTGATTGAGCGGGAGCCGCAGCCGTCGGACGCGACTACTGTTTGAGGGGGTGGGAATTTCACGCTCACGGTACAGACCCCACCCCGCTCATACTTCGATCCTCCTACGGCGGACTTGCAGCACGCTCAGGACAAGCGGTCCCTGGCCCCGGGACATGGGTTGTGAATGGTCTTTTGGAGCGAAGGTTTGGGCTAGGTATTTCTTTAATTGAAAGTAGGGAATACAATATGCCGACTGTCGGCGTAGGGCTGGTAGTCGGGGCAATTGAGAAGTTGAGTCGGGCCCCGGGGCCTTGGACAATCTAGCTCAGGATGAGAGGAGGGTACAGTCGTGGATCAGACGGTTATTTCTGCCGACACCCATATGGACATTGTGTGGCTGCCGGAGGACCTGTTCGTGTCCAATGCTCCAGATTCTCTGAAGGACAAGATGCCCAGGGTGGTGGAGACCGCCGAGGGACGCATCTGGAAGGCTGAGAATACGAGCTTCGGGTTTGTGGCGGCGGGGGCGCTGACGGGCTCCTACGAGCCGTACCAGCCGGGGAAGTCGAAGCGGCTCGACCGGATGGAGGAGATGGGGTTTTTCTCGGATGCGGATGCGGGTAAGTTCCATCCCAGCACGCCGGAGCTGAGACTCAAGGACCAGGACGCCGACGGGATCAAGGCCGAGGTGATATACGGAATCCTAGGGGTGTCTACGGGTTTCTCGGATGCTGAAGGCGGACTATCGAGCCCAGAGGCTCTGACCTGTGTCTATGACATTTACAATCAATGGGCTGCCGATTTTTGCAAAGCTGCCCCCGACAGGCTAGCGGCACTGGCCTGTATATCGAGCCACAGCCCTTCGATTGCTGCGGCGCAGTTGAAACGGGCCGCGGACCTCGGGTTGAAGGGTGCGGAGATGAACGTGTCCAGTGCGTCGTCGCCGATCTACCAGGAAGAATGGAACGAGTTGTGGGAGACGGCGGGCGAATGCAACATGCCGATCTCCTTCCACACTGTCGGGCTTAACTACCGTCAGCCGGAGTCGGGGGCGGACGAGCGGTACGAGACTATCTCGTTGGGGTTGATGTACACGCTGTTCCAACTCTCGGGGCCGGAGTTCATGACGAGCGTGCTGTTGTCGGGGGCATGCGATCTGTACCCGAACTTCAAGTTCGTGCTTGGTGAGTGCGGGATAGGATGGTTGCCCTACGTGATTCATCGAATAGACGTGGAGTACGAAGACCGGCTGTTCCAGCTTGGTCTGAGCGCCATGCCCAGCGAGCTTTGGAGACAGCACGGGTACTCGACGTTCCAGGATGAGCCGCTTACCGCGGATGTCATAGAATCGGTTGGGACGGGGAACGTGCTGTGGGGGTCGGACTACCCGCACGCTGACAGCGTGTGGCCGGACTCGATGGAAACGATAGAGCGTAACCTTGGAAAGCTTGACGCAGAGATGAGACACAAGCTGGTTTATGAAAATGCCGGGAAGCTGTACGGGTTCCTCAACTAAGGGCCGGCGCCCGAGCGGCCGGACATTCTACGGTCATTTGAGACCGGGAGGGCTGGTTTAATGCTGCGATTGAAGAAGCGTTCCTTGCCCCTGAACATGAGGCAGAGCGGCGACGTGGATGCGAAAATCAAGATCACTACCCGGTTGCGCAAGGGCCCGTACTGGCACCTGGCGGTGAAGGCAGGCGCATGGGCTTTTGCGACGTATAACCACACGTATCACCCTCGGGCGTACGTGAAGCCCGAGGACGGCGGGTTGATGAAGGAATACGAGTACATCACCAAGCACGTGACGATGTGGGACGTGGCAGTGGAGAGGCAGATCCAGGTAAAGGGGCCGGACGCCGCGGCGTTTGTGGACAGGGTGATTACCAGGGACGTTTACAAGAAGCTGCCGGTGAACAAAGCACGGTACGTGATCCTGTGCAACCAGAATGGCGGGATCATCAATGACCCGGTGCTGCTGAGGACGGCGGCGGACGAGTTCCGGTTTAGCATCTCGGACTCTGATGTGCTGCTATGGTGCCAGGGGGTCAACTACAAGGGCGAGTTTAACGTGGACATCAGTGAGGTCGACATCTCGCCGGTGCAGATCCAGGGCCCGAAGTCGGTACAGCTGATGAGGAAGCTGTTCGGTGACGGGATCATGGACATGAAGTACTACACGATCTGGCAGACAGACCTGAACGGGCTTCGGGTGGACATCTCGAGGACGGGGTTCTCGGCGGAGGTGGGATTTGAAATCTACCTGCACGATGCCGTGGACAATTCGGACGAGATGTGGAACACGATCCTTGCGGCGGGCGAGGAGTTCGAACTGCACGTTATCGCTCCGAGCCACGTGCGCAGGCTGGAGGCGGCCATCCTGTCCTATGGCCAGGACATGGACATCGAGACAAACCCGTTCGAGGTGAACCTGGACTGGCAGGTGGACTTCAACAAAGAAGGCTACATCGGCAAAGAAGCGCTGGTTAAGATCAAGGAAGATGGGATAGAGCAGAGAATGGTGGGCCTGGCGATGGGCGGCACGCCGATAACCTGGTACAACCCGGACTACTTCATAGTGAAAGATGAGTCGGGGGAGAACGATGTAGGGTACATCACGAGCGCATTCTTCTCGCCGAGGCTAGACTGCAACATAGCGCTGGCGATGATGCCGATAGACATGACGGCGGAGGGGACTAAGCTGAAGGCGGTGCTCCCGGATGATGGGCCCGTGGATGCTGCAATCGTCCCGATCCCGTTCGTGGACCCGAAGAAGTCTATTCCTTCGCAGACTCTCGGCAGCTAGCCGGGTTTCAACTGAACTACCGAGCCCAAGCCGGAGACTCGTGCTTGCACGGGTCTCCCGGCCTGGGGCACGGGCCTGCATTACACAATGTCTAAAAACGGATTCCTTGTAGCCGACAGCGACCTCCACGTGATGGAGCCGCCCGACATGTACGAGCAATACCTCGAACCGAGGTATCGGGAGGCGGCGCCGGTGTGGATGTCTCGTCCTGAAAGCGGACACAAGGACTTCGTGGTGAAGACCGATGCCCCGGTGTCCGAGGAGTGGACCAAGAAAGAGATGGTCTCCCGGAAGCGCCTCGACGACCGGAAGTCGGAGGTGTACGCGGAGGAGCTGAAGCACGGGTATACGGCTGAGCTAACTCTCAGAGCGATGGACGTGGAAGGGATCGACGTAGCGATCCTGTTTCGGACATTTGCCCAGATGGCGATACAGGTGGACGGACAGGACCCCGGATACACCTTCGCTGTGTGCCGGGCGTTTAACAACTGGTTACATGAGTTCGCGTCGGTGGACGAGGCGCGGTTGAAGGGGTCGGGGATTCTGGCATTGACAGATATCCCGGCGGCGGTGGAGGAGGCGGGGAGGTGCATCAGGGAGTTGGAGATGGCAGCGGTGACTCTGCTGCCGACGGTGGTCGACAACCGGATGGTGCACGACATGGAATGTGATCCACTATGGGACGCCCTGCAGGAGATGGATACCCCGGTCACCTTTCATGACACGTCGCAGGGGTTTGCGGCCAAGAATCCGGGAAACTGGTTTCGGGACCATCCGAACAACCTGGTGCTGGTGCACGCGTTCTCGTTTCCCATACCCTTGATGTTATCGATAGGATGTGTCACGGCGGGGGGGCTGTTACACAGATTCCCTCGGCTCAGGATGGCGTTTCTGGAGGGGAACTGCTCGTGGGTCCCCTGGGTCCTGTATCGGCTAGACGACCAGTGGGAGACTTACGGGGACAGCCAGGAAGTTCAGCTGGACATGAAGCCGAGTGAGTATTTCGTGCGACAGTGCTATGTGTCGACGGAGACGGACGGTGAGCTGCTACACCAGCTTGTGGATGCGATTGGCGACGACAACGTGGTGCTGTCCACTGATTATCCGCATACTGACTCCAGCTATCCACATGCGGTGGACTCATTCCTGAAATATGACAAAGTGAGTGAAGAGACGAAGCGGAAGGTCCTGTGGGAGAACTGTGCCAGGTTGTACAACCTGGCTCCGAGGTAGTGGGGTGAGGGGCGGGCTTCGAACATGAAAATTAGAACTAAGTAGGAGAAACCGAATGGCAGAGATGACGGGCGGCCAGGCACTGGTCCGCTCGATTTATAACGAGGGTGTGCGGGTGATCTTCGGGTTGCCGGGGGTACAGCTTTACCACGCTATGGATGCGCTGTACGACATGCCGGATATCCGGTTCATCACGACTCGGCACGAGCAGGCGACGACGTATATGGCGGACGGATACGCAAGGGCCGGGGGACAAGTCGGGACTGCGATGGTAGTGCCGGGGCCTGGGCTCCAGAACGCAGGGGCGGGGCTGGGCAACGCATATGCGTGCTCCTCGCCGGTATTGCTAATCTCGGGGCAGATAAACAAGAAGAATATTGGCCGGGATGTGGGGATACTGCACGAGGTCAACGATCAGATTGATATCATCGACCCTGTGACGAAGTGGAATGCCCGGATTCTCAATGCTGTGGAGGTGCCAGGGACTGTACAAGAGGCATTCAGACAATTGCGGAACGGCCGGCCGCGCCCGGTGGAGATCGAGATCCCGCCTGAGACGCTGGCTGAGGTTGCGGATATTGATCTGTGCGGTTCCGCCAAGAAAGCTGAATCGGCGCCGACAAAGGACGAGGTGGAGGATGCGGTTGCGGTATTGATGGAGGCGGAGAGGCTGGTGATCTGGGCGGGGGGTGGGGTGCACTCCTCGGAGGCGAGTGATGAGTTGCTGGCGTTGGCTGAATACTTGCAAGCGCCGGTGATCACGACGCCGGAGGGCAAAGGGGCTATCTCTGACAAGCACCCTCTTTCGATAGGGGTTACGAGGGGCCGTTCTACGGGGCAGACCAGGGACGCATTGCGGATGTACTTCTGGGAGCGGGACGTGATACTGGCGGTGGGTACGAGATTTGCGGGGGTGGAGGCGCTGGAAGGGCAGAGGGTGGTGCAGATAGACATCGACGAGCAGGAGATAGGACGTAACCATACCGACACCGTAGGTGTGGCCGGAGACGCCAAACTGGCTCTGCGGAGAATTCTGGAAGGGTGTCGGGAGGTGGGACCTCCGGCGGAGTCTCGGAGGGAGGAATGCGAGACCCTCAGAGCCCAGCGCTATGATCCGGCCAACCAGGTCGAGCCCCTGGGTGGGTTTGTGCGGACGATCAGGGAGAGCATCCCGGAAGATGGAATCCTGGTGCCTGACATGACGCAGGTCGGATATTACTCAAGGGCCTACTACCAGGCTTATGAGCCGCGGACGTACTTCACGTCGTCGTATGCGGGAAACCTGGGGTTTGCTTACCCGACGGCTCTCGGGGCGAAGGTGGCGCAGCCGGACAAGGTTGTCGTGTCTCCGTGTGGAGACGGGGGATTCCTCTATAACTCGCAGGAACTGGCTACAGCGGCGCAGTACGGGATTAACGTAATCGGCATCGTGTTTAATGACGGGGCGTTCGGGAACGTGCTGCGGGACCAGAAAGAGATGTTCAACGGAAGGACAATTGGCTCCGAGCTGAAGAACCCGGACTTTGTGAAGCTGGCCGAGGCCTATGGGGTTGTCGGTATGAAGGCAGAGTCGCCGGAGGAGCTGGGCTCGGCGCTCAATAAGGCCATTGAGTTGAACAGCCCTGTGCTAATCGAGGTGCCGCTCGGGCCGATGCCTGCGCCCTTCTAGGCCAGCGCGGTAAGCTGGCGGACGTCCGAAACCTCGTCCAATTGTTCGGTGCAATCGACCAGCTGATTGACACTGTCCTCCCCCAAGATGTCGTCGCAGAGGAAGTGGATTTTGGCGAGGAGCTGGGAGCGAGGGGCTCGGTTGCCGTAATCTCCCCATAGGGTGCCGGTCTCGCCGTGGACGGTGCTGCCGTCTTTCAGGAGAATGGATGCCTGGGCCAAGGGACCGGTGTCACCCGCGGCGGCTAATTCGGGATCCAGCCTCACGTTAACCCTGGATGCAAAGGCCTTGATGTGGGGTTTGGAGATGACATCGGGGTGGAAGACAGTGGTGTCGGTCGTGTTCTCGACGAGGGTGACGGCTATGGCGTAGGGGACGTGGAACTTGGATGCGAGGACGTTGTCAGGGTAGGGGCCGAGCATTCCGTCGAGCATTCTGTGGACACGGAGGTCTATACGCTCAATGGTGTCGGGCTCGAGGTCGTTGCGGGCTCGGGCGTCCAGAATAGCCTCAATGGAGGCGTGGTTGATGCGGCAGCAGGCGTGGAACTTGAAGTAGTTCTGCTGGATGCGCAACTCACCGCCGAGGCCCTGGACGGAGGCCTCGGGGCTGAAGGAATCGCCGAGGATGGTGCCGAAAACGTCGGAAGGGGCGTCGTCCAGGCCGGTGAAACCGCACTCGTAGAGGTGGGCGGCGAGGATACCCTGGAAGCCGGATCGAGCGGGATAGAGATTACGGATGGTCGCGCCACGGAAGGCCGTGGTCCAGGTGTTT
This sequence comes from Dehalococcoidia bacterium, assembly GCA_965220005.1. GTDB lineage: Bacteria > Chloroflexota > Dehalococcoidia > Plut-88900 > Plut-88900 > Plut-88900. The sequence goes on along the minus strand of OZ244800.1, from coordinate 2,551,325 downwards.
GCGGGGCTCATGGAAGCGGCGAGGTTGATGACGGCCCGCACCTGTTCGGGGGCGTAACCGCGGAGCTTGGCAATGGCGGCGCCCGTGCCTACGGCGCCCCAGTGGCCGTGGGAGTGAACGTTGTCTCGGGGCTTGGTGGCACCGCCGAAACGGGACTCGATTTCGTAGCCGACTACTACGCTCTCGATGAACCTCTTGCCGTCGACTGCCATCTCTTCCGCCACGGCCAGGGCTCCAGGAATGCAGTGGATTGCGGGATGTCCACCCCCGAAGCGGTTGCCTTCGTCCATCTCCAGGGCTACACCGGCGGCGGAATTGGATAGGGCAGCGAACATTGGCTCGGCCTTCAGGTTGTGTCCCAGCAGGGTGGCAACGGCGGGGTGGGAGCGCTCGGAGGCGAGTTGGGCCAGGGCTCGATTCTCGGGGAGCCGACTGCCTGCAACCATTGCGCCGAAGGTGTCCATAATGACATCCTTGGCGGCGGACTGGGCGTCGGGGGAGAGGGTGTCGTAGGTGGTCTCGGAGACGAATTGGGACAGCTTGTCCAGATAATCGCTCATGTGAGCCTCCGCAGCAGGGATGTGAGTGCAAGGTAACACGGGGCAAGGGGGAGGGCAATCGGGTGGGGTGATATACTCGCGGGGTCCAAGGAGGCCACGAATTGAGCACTGGAAGCCCAGTCCTCGCCGAACTTAAGAAGATGGTGGGCGGGGAGATGAAGATCACTTCTCCCGATGAAATCGGGAGGGCGGGGATACGTTCCTTCGCGCAGGCGCAGGGGGACATGAACCCCCTCTACTATGACGAAGAATATGCGTCGGGGACACGGTACGGTGGGATAATCGCTCCGCCCACCCTTGTGTGTGAGACCCTGCAATATATGGTGGGGGTGGTGGACGAGACGGGTGGGGCGGCGGGGCGGTTCGGGCTGCCGGTCGGGATGGAGATACGGGCGGCGAACGACTATGAGTTCTTCCAACCAATTCGCCCCGAGGACGTGCTCACGGCTCACTGGAAGGTGACCAATGTGCGTGAAAAGCAGGGCCGGTCGGGTACGCTGTATTTTCTGGAATATGACATAACATATACGAACCAGCGGAACGAGCTGTTGGCGGTGAATCACGAGACGATGATTTTTAGGGAGGGGTAGGGAGACGTGGGCAGGTCTTTATCATATGTATATGTTGGTCGGGATCACCCTCACCCTAGCCCTCTCCCGTCAAGGGAGAGGGGATCAGCACCCACCCCACGCCCCGTAATTTCTGTTACGCACCGGCCTCGAAGAGGGTAGGGAATGTCGATTTGTGAAGACTCCGCGAGGGTGAGTATGAACGAGTTAGGTGTGTATTTTGAGGATGTGGAAGTCGGGGAGGAGATTCCTGCGCTGGTTAAGGAGATAACCACTGTCAGCATGGTGATGTACGCGGCGTCGACGTGGGACTTTCATCGCTATCACCACGACATGGAATATGCGAACGGGAAGGGGATGAGGGCGCAGTTCCTGGACGGGCAGCAGATGGGCGGGTACTTGGCCCAGCATGTCACGGACTGGGCGGGCATCGGGGGGACGTTAAAGCGGCTTTCGTTCAGGTACGGTGATTTTGTGTTTCCGGGGGACACCCTGACTTGCAAAGGCAAGGTGTCGGGGAAGGGTGAGGGTGGGGTGGTGGAGTGCGAGCTGTGGATCGAGAACCAGCACGGGACCCGGGTGTTGAAGAGTGGGAAGGCAGTGGTTGTGCTCCCGCTGAGGGATGGCTGAAGATCTCGCCGCCCCATTCCGTTTCTTGAGACCCTTCGACACTGCTCAGGGCGAACGGAATAACCTCGCCCCTCACGAATAGGGATTTTTGCGAATATATGGGATAATTCCTATCTCCTTGTCAGTTGAGTAGGTTGGGTGTGATATTATTTCCTGCAGTAGTAGAAGAATATCGGGAGGGCGTATGGCGAAGGCTCTCGAAGGTATCAGGATAATAGACCTAACCCAGTTCGAGGCAGGTACTACTTGCACCCAGGCTCTGGCGTGGCTGGGCGCAGACGTCATAAAAGTGGAGGCACCGGGGAAGGGGGATCCGGGGAGACGGGCCTCGGCGGACGTGCCCGGTCTGGACAGCTACTATTTCCTTTTACTGAATGCGAACAAGCGCAGCCTGACCCTGAATGTAAAGACCGAAGAGGGCAAGAAGATATTTCTTGACCTCGTTAGGAACGCGGACATTGTTGTCGAGAACCTTGGCCCCGGAACCTTGGAACGTTTAGGACTTACTTTCGATGTGCTGTCGGATGTCAACCCTAAGATAATCCTGACCCGCGTGAAGGGGTTCGGGACGTACGGGCCGTACAGCGGGTTCAAGAGCTTCGACATGATCGCGCAGATGGTCGGCGGGGCGGCAGCGATGACCGGGCACCCGGGTGGTTCGCCTACCTTGATGGGGATCACAGCCGGGGACATCGGGACTGGATACCACGCGGCGTTGGGGATTATGGCGGCGCTGTGGCAGAGGCAAGTCACGGGGGTAGGCCAGGAACTGGAAGTCTCGATGCAGGATGCGGTGGTGAACTTGGGCCGGGTGATGATGATGACGTACAACATGACCGGCAAGGCACCCGACCGTCGGGGGACGACGACCGCCGGTGTGTTCCCGGGGGATATCTTCCGTTGTGCGCCGGGCGGTTTCGACGACTATGCTTTCATATATGTCAGCTCGGTTATCGGGGACAGCATGTGGCCCAAGCTGCTGAAGGTAATGGGTCGGGATGACTTGATCGGAGACCCGCGCTATAGCACCAGCCAGGCCAGACGCGAGAACGGCCTGGAAGTCAACATGCTTGTCGAAGAGTGGACGATGCAGTACACGAAGTACGAGGTGATGGAGAAGATAGGCGGGGCCGGTATTCCGTGTGGAGCAATGCTCAATGCCGAGGACATCCATACGGACAAACACCTTATCGAGCGGGGGATGATTGTGGACATGGACCACCCGCAACGGGGCAAGTTCAAGATCATCGCCGATCCTATAAAGTTGGCGCATTCGTCTTTTGAGATGGAGCCTGCGCCGCTTTTGGGGCAACACACAGCGGAAGTGTTGAACGAAATTCTAGGAATTAATGGCACGAAGTTTGAAGAGCTGAAGACAGCGGGTGTAATTTAAGCGTTTTCTCGACCTGGGGCCGCGTACCTCGATAGGAGGACAGAATGTTCAAGGGCATCGTATTTCGGGACGAGGTTGAAGACCTGGTCCAATTCGTAGAAGAGACGGACCCCAGCGAGATTATCGAGCGTACGCTGGACAAGCTGAGGGCCGGGACTCCGGCGGTCGACCTGCTGAGGGCGGGAGCCCTGGCGGTGTGCCGTTCTACCGAGCTTCCTCCGGAGCATCATGGTGGGCCCGTACACCCGATTTGCGGGATTCACGGCGTGTACAACACATCCCGCAGGCTCAGTGGCGAGATGGCATTTATGCCCATAGTGCAGCACGTGGCACTGTGCAACAACCACGTACACTCTCCGCAGATGGGGCCGTACATCATGCCTGCGATGGATGCGCTGGAAGGCACGGGGGCGATGATCGGGTCATACCACCTGTCGGAGGGGACGGAGGCGTCGGATGACCCGGACATAATGGGGTCTACGGAAGACGCACTGCTGAGGGCAATCCAAGTGCGGAAGCCGAGCCTGGCGGAGCAGTACTACCTGTGGCTGGAAGAGAACCGGATGCCGGGAGAGACGTTGGACCTGCTGCTGCCGGCCAGCGTGTCCCGGAACAGCATAGACGACCATTACTTTGTGTATCCGATGTTTACGTTCAGAGCACTGGACGTGATCGGGTGGGAGTGGGCGCCTGTTCTGATGAGAGTTGTGGTGCGATACCAGGCTCGGAACCCGTTCAGTCTGTCGCGGACCGAAGCGTCAGTGTACGACGACGTGATGCGGCTGATAGAAGACTACTCACTCATGGACCGGGAGATACCGGTCCGAACAGGAGACCGGGAGACCGAAGCGGTCGGGAGGCTGGGAGAGGCCATAGGGCAGTGCACTAACTACCTGGACGGCATGGAGCCGGTTGCCAAGGCATTGTCCGAGGGTATGTCCCTGGAGGGGGCGGGAGAGGCGTTGTCTGTCGGGGCGTCGATGGCGTACCTGAAATCGAGTTACGGGAACCCTATGGACTCGCACCTGCACACAGGGACTAACGGGCGGCGCTACTTGCTGAACGTGGAAGGTGTAAACCTGAGACACAAGATCGAGGCGCTGATCACGGGCCTCACGGGTCCCGAGTGCCTCAACGGGTCTCGGATGTTGTGGGAGAAGCCGTTTGATCCCGAAAAGTCGGAGTCCTTGCCGGAGATGGGACAGGCCGAGCTGCTGGACGGCATCGTGGAGAGCATCGAGCGGCAACCGTGGGCTAACTGGCGGGAGATCGGCGTAGACAACCTCGAACTAGGCAACGAGATACAAGAAGCTATGCTGCTGGCGCAGCGTTATGCCGACCGGCGGTACAATCCTGAGGCCTTGTTCAAGCGAATAGGCGAGATTATCTGCCGGGACGACTTCACGGAGCTGCACGGGATCAAGCATCACCAAGCGCTTGTCGATGAGTTCTACGCAACTCGGGAGCCATATCGGTGGAACCACCTGGTGGCTGCTGTGAAGTCGGTGGCGGTGGTCGAAGGCGGCAAGGAGCGCTCAATCTTTGACCGGACGCTGGACATGCTGAAGGTCTAGAGGAGACTGTTTCTCGGGTCGAGCTAGAAGACTTCGGCGTCTTCGTCGAACCACTTGCGGATCAGGTCGTTGAGAGAGCCGTCGGCTTTCATCGCGCTGATGGCCTCATTCAGCTTCTCCTTCAGATCGCCATCTTCTTCGCGGAGGCCTGCGCCTATTCCTTCCTCCAGGATGATCGGAGAACCGAGAACGGAGAGCCTGCCTTGGCTGTCAGCTATGTTCTGGCGGCCGAATTCCCGATCCACCAGTACGGCGTCAACCTCGCCGACCAGGAGCGCCGCAAAGAGCGCTTCGGAGCCATCGATTTCGACGAAGTCGGCTCCGGATTCCGAGAGATAAGCGGAGTGCACCGTGGAGACTCCCGCGCCGATTTTGCCGTTCAGGGCGTCTTCACCCGCGGTGGCCAAGGCGACGAAGATTGAGGGGGTGGGGGGCAGGTAGGGCTGGGTGAAATCTATGACCTCGTCACGCTCGTCAGTAATGCTCATTCCAGCGGCTATCACGTCGAAGTCTTTGGCAATCAGGCTGTCGATGATTCCATCCCATGGGGTGATTACCCATGTGCATTCCAAGTTAGCGCGACGGCAGACCTCGTCGATCAGGTCTGCTTCGAAGCCGTCCACCTCTCCGGCGTCGTTCAGAAAGTTGTAGGGGAAATAGTCTCCGTCGGCGCCAAAGCGCACTAACTCGGGTTCATCGCTGCAGGAGAGGGCGAGCGATGCTATGAGGGCCATGGAAAGGACCAGGAGGGCTACCTTCAGCATGGGAGCATCCTTTTCTGATTGTCTCTATTTTCCGACGAATTGGGGCATGACCTTATCGGCGAAGAGGTAGATGGAGCGCATTACCTCGGTGTAGGTGAGGTGGGGCAGGGGCCAGTACATGGTTACGTGCTGGCATCCAAGTTCAGTGCGCCATTTTTCGATACCCTCTGCCACGAATTCGGGAGTGCCGACCAGCGTGTGGCCGCGTTTCGTGAGGAAGTCAAGCCAGTCATCGGCCTGGTCATCGTCGGATACGTTTTCGCTTTTGCCAACCATAGTGGGCCGGGCCCATTTTCCGGCTCCATAGGTCATGGCCGTTTCAATTACCGGGCGCATGATGCGCCGGGCCTCTTCCATGGTATCGGCAACGAAGATGGGGCGCATCATGGCGACGCCCTCGCCCATGGGGACGTCGCGGCCCTGGGCCTCGGAGGCGGCGTCCCGGTAGGCAGTCCAGGCTTCACGGGTCCCCTCCAGGGTGCGGCCCCAGGACATACCCCCGAACCCCCTGCTAGCGGCGAAGGCGTGGGAGGAAGCGGAGTCAGCCATTTGCCAGACGGGGGGATGGGGCTTCTGGTACGGCTTCGGGAGGACTCCCAGGGCGATGAGTTCACCGTCCGGGTTGTTATAGCGCCGGTCCTGGGCTATATCAGCGACGGGTTCGCGCCAGCCGGGCATGGGAAGGGTATAGAACTCCCCGGTGTGGCTAAAGGCATCTTCGGTCCAGCACTTAAGAATAATCTCAAGTGCCTCTTCGAAGAGTGCGTAGTTCTTTCTCTTGTCTCGCCTGTCGGCATTGACGTTGAAGTTGCCGTTTACGCGGTTGTTGATTCCACGGATGACACCGAAGTCCACTCGGCCCTTGCTGACGTGGTCAAGCATGGCGATGTCTTCGGCGACGTGGACTGGGTGGCGGTCTGTGATGGATACGCCGCATTGGCCGAGGCGAAGTGTGGAAGTGTGGGCGGCGAGATCTACGCAGGTGAGGATGGGGTTGGAGGTGGTGGGGGTGACCCAACCATCCCAGAAGAAATGGTGCTCGGCGCTCCAGGCGGTGGTGAAGCCTGCCTGTTCGAAGAGCCGGGCCTCGGCGCGCCACTCTTCGATCCAGGGGTAGCCCTCGGGCTGGCCGCTGTGAACATATAGGCCGCTGTCGAATCTCATATTCGTGAGCTCACGATCAGGGTCCGGGATGGGGCTGGCTACGAATGTGACATTAGGGTGGAGGTGGTCGGTTGTCAAGGAAGGGGCTTGAGTGACGGAGTGGTGTGTGACGGATTGTCTTCCGGTTGGTCTGATAATATAATTAACTGGTTAAAACAACAGGTTAGGATATGCACAATGCGGATGATTCAAGCAACTGAAGCCAAAATTCATCTAGCCGAACTTCTCCGAAATGTCGAGCAGGGCGAGACCATAGCCATCACGCGGCATGGCAAGCCTATAGCGCACCTGATTCCAGCTGAGGCACAAGAAAGATTACAGCGGAAAAGGGCTGTGGAGGAATTTCTTCGTCGTCGAGATGAGGGAGAAAAGATCAAAGCGACTCTACAAGAGATGCTTGAATGGCGTCACGAGGGGCACCGCTTTTGAGCGAACTTGTCATCGATGCATCTATTGTGATGGCGTCGTTGCTTGATGACGAGCACCAGCCACTTGCTGACAAGGCCCTAAGGCAAGTAGGGGAAACTGGCGGACTTGCACCTTGGCTGTGGCAAATAGAGACACGTAACGCATTGATATCTGCAGAGAGGCGGGGGCGTGCAACAGAAGCACGGGTTGATGAACTCCTGCTTGATCTCAAGGGCCTGCCCGTACAAACTGACGAAGAGCAAAGACTGGAAGAGATTTTTCTTCTGGCCAGGACTCACAAATTGTCATTTTACGATGCAACGTATCTGGAATTGGCCAGGAGGCGTAGAGCCATCCTTGCTACATTAGACTCACGGCTGGCCAAAGCAGCTTCTGTTGAAGGTGTGCAACTCTTCTAACCTCAAATGTATAAATTTGGAGATTTCGACAACAATCTGTGGAAATAGGAATCATAGGAATGCCGCATAGCGGCAAGACCACGATATTCAACGCTCTTACGGGGCTAGGGGCCAATAATCAAGGCGCTCACGGTGACAGGGCGGCGGTCGGGATGGCGAAGGTGCCGGACTCTCGGCTGCAGCCCCTATCAGACCTGTTTAACTCCCGGAAGATAGTGCAGGCGGAGGTCAAGTACTTCGATGTGCCTCTCACGCCGAGTGGGCTGGGGAAGAGCGAGGGATTCGGGGGGAAACTGCTCAATGTACTTTCGCAGGCCGACGCCTTACTGCACGTCGTGCGGGCTTTCGACGAACCCTCGATACCTCATATGGAGGGAACCGTCGATCCATATCGGGATGCCGAAGTACTGGACCTGGAGCTAACCTATTCTGACCTGACCATATTGGAACGGAAGGCGGAGCGGCTGCGGGACAGCTTGAAAGGGGCTCGGGCCCAGGAGCGGGACAAGCTACTAGCCGAGCAGACCCTTATAGAAAAGGTAAGAGAAAAGCTGGAAGACGGCGTCCCGATGCGGTTCCAGGCTTTGAACGCCGATGAACAAAAGACTCTGAGCGGCTACCAATTTCTAACAGCCAAGCCTGAGCTTATCTTGCTGAATGTTGGAGAAGACGACCTGGACAAGATGGACGCGCTTGAGCAGGAGGCCATGGAGAAGTTCGGCGGACATGGGGTGTCAGTGTCGGCGGTGTGCGGCAAATTGGAGGCGGAACTTTCGCAGCTGGATGCAGAAGAGGCCGCTGAGTTCAGGGCCTCGATGAATGGTGGGGAGCCGGCCTTGGAGAAGGTGCTGCGGGTGTCGTATGAACTGCTGGGCCTGGTATCGTTTCTTACCTGCGGCCCCGACGAGGCTCGGGCATGGCCCGTGGTTAGGGACACGGCTGCCGCTAAGGCTGCTGGGAAAATACATTCAGACATCGAGCGGGGTTTCATACGGGCCGAGGTAATCGAATACGAGAATGTGATGAAGTGCCAGGGTCTAGTGGAAGCACGTAAACTGGGGTTGATCCGGCAGGAGGGCAAGGAATACCGGGTCCAAGACGGGGATGTGATCAACTTTCTGTTTAATGTCTAGCCAAAACTCTCCGGTTTCCCTCTACCTGCACATTCCGTTCTGTGTTACGAAGTGCAACTACTGCGACTTCAACACGTACGCCGGGATAGAAGATCTGATGCCCGCATATGTATCGGCGGTGGTGGACGAGATTGGGATGTGGGGGGCGGCGTTGGGGAAAGGGACCCGGGTGCCAACCATTTTCTTCGGGGGCGGTACACCTTCGCTTTTGCCCATCGAGGACGTCGAACGGATTCTGAGAGCCTGCTACCGGGGATTCAGTTGCGACGAGGACATTGAGGTGACGTTGGAGTCGAACCCCGGAGACCTAACAGTGGAGCGACTCAAGGCTCTGCTGGACGCAGGAGTGAACCGGCTGAGCATCGGGGTGCAGAGCTTTAATGACGCACATTTGATTTCGTTGACTCGGAGACACTCGGCGATGGCGGCTGAGCGGGCGTTCGAGATGGCTCGGGAGACGGGGTTTGATAACGTAAACTTGGACTTGATGTTCGGGCTGCCCAACCACACTCTAGATGAGTGGGTCGATACCGTGGACCGTGCTCGAACTCTCGGGCCAGAGCATCTGTCCTTGTACGCCCTGACTGTGGAAGAGGGCACTCCTCTTGCGAGGGACGTAGAACGGGGTGTAACGGCAGACCCCGATCCGGACCTCGCCGCTGAGATGTACTTGTATGCGGTCCAGGCGTTAGGAAAGTCGGGGTACGGGCAGTATGAGATATCCAACTGGGCGAAACCGGAGAGGGAGTGCCAACACAACCTGGTCTATTGGCGGAATGAGCCTTATTTGGGAATCGGGGCGGGGGCGCATTCGTTTCTCGGGGGGTGCAGGTTTTGGGAGGAGAAGAACCCGCGTCGCTATGTGACTAAGGTGGAAGAATTAAAGGCGAAGGGGGGGTGGGGTGGACTTTTGACAGGGGATGCGGAAGCGATGTCCGAGGCGTTAGGGAGTGGAGGGCCCGTAAGCGAGGTGGAGGTTATATCAGAGATGCTGGAGATGGGGGAGACGATGATGCTAGGGCTCCGGTTACTGGATGGGGTGTCGGGGGAGGGGTTTAGAGAGCGGTTTGGTCAGTCTCTGGAGTCGGTGTTTGGGGAGGACCTCAGGGACTTAGAAGGGTTAGGGTTGTTGGAGAAGGAAGGGGACAGGTGGAGGTTGACGGTTCGGGGTAGGTTGCTAGGGAACGAGGTTTTTCAGAGGTTTGTGTCGGTCGAGGTGTAGGGACATTTCCACATCCCCCGATGGAATGTGAAATCCTCAATTCACTGGGTTACCTACCGGATTGAGGACTTTTCTTATTCTGAAATAAAGATCAAGAGAAAGAATTGGCGGCGTTGGCTAGGAGATTTTGGGGTGATATTCTACGTTGGGTTGGAGATTGGGATAGAGTAGATGTACGTAATCGGGACGGCGGGGCATGTTGATCACGGTAAGTCCGCATTGGTACGCGCCCTTACCGGGATAGACCCGGACAGGCTGCGGGAAGAGAAGGAGCGGGGTCTGACTATCGACCTTGGCTTCGCGTGGCTTAAGCTTCCAAGCGGTCGAGAGGTGAGCATAGTCGACGTGCCGGGCCACGAGCGTTTCATAAGGAACATGCTTGCGGGGGTCGGGGGGATAGATTTGGCGATGCTGGTTGTCGCGGCGGACGAGGGGGTGATGCCTCAGACTCGGGAGCATCTGGCGATCATAGACCTGCTACGCATCGACCGGGGGTTGGTGGTAGTGACCAAAAGTGACCTCGTAGATGAGGACTGGATGGAGCTGGTCACGTCCGACATCATGGATTCGCTGAAGGGGACTACACTGCAGGATACGCGCATGCTCTCGGTGTCCTCGGTGACGGGGGAGGGGTTGCCGGAGCTTCTGGGGGCCCTTGACTCGGTGTTGGATGGAGTGGAGGAGAGGGACGACAACGGACACCCACGCCTGCCAATCGACAGGGCTTTTACGATATCGGGGTTTGGGACGGTTGTGACGGGGACGTTGGTCGGGGGGAGGCTCTCGGTGGGTGACGAGGTTGAGTTAGCGCCGGGCGGGCAGAGGGGACGAGTGCGGGGGATCCAGACGCATAAACAAAGTGTGAAATCTGGGATGCCGGGGTCACGGGTGGCGGCGAATCTGTCGGGGATCGGTCACGAGAGCATAGCAAGAGGACAGATTCTGACAGATCGGGGATGGCTGAAGGAAAGTGAAGCCTTGGATGTCAGGCTTCGGGTCGTGCAGGACTCGCCGGTGGCGGTGAAGCACCGGGCTTCTGTGACGCTTCATTTGGGTACAAGCGAGACGCTGGCTCGGGTCAGGCTGCTGGATGAGCAAGAGCTGGAGCCGGGGGAGTCGGGGTGGGCGCAGCTGCATCTTCAGTATCCGATAGCCGCCGTAAAGGGAGACCTGTTTGTAATACGGTCGCATCAGGGGACACTTGGGGGTGGGGAGGTTATCGAGACGCTGGCCCGACGGCACAAGCGGTTCAGCGAGCCGGTAGTGGAACGGCTCAGTGTGCTGGCGGAAGGTCGGCCTGAGGAAGTGTTGCTGAAGGCGTTGGAATCGATGGAGCCGAGCTCGTTGAAGAGGGTGGTGGAGGAGAGCGGCATCGCAGCGGAGGATGTTGCGCCGGCGCTAGAGAGTCTGCTGGATCGCGACGCAGTGACTGCTCTTGGGAACGGTCGGGTGACGGACGGTACGGTGTTGTACTCGGGGAGGGGGTGGGCTGCGGTGATGTCCAAGTCGAGGGCTGCGCTGGAGTCGTATCACAAGCAACACCCGCTCAGGACGGGGCTGCCGAAAGAAGAGTTGAGGAGCAGGCTCGGGCTTGGGGGGCAGGTGTTCGGGAAGGTGATCGAGAAACTGGTAGAAGATGGAGCGTTGGTGGAAGAGGGGTCGGCTGTACGGCTGCCAGAGCACTCTCGGGTGCTGAGCGCGAAGCAGCAGGCGGAGGTAGACGGGTATCTAGCGGCGCTGGATGCCCAACCGTTTTCCCCGCCGACAGATCTGGGGATCAGTGGGGAGCTTGTTGCCGGTCTGGTGGATGAAGGCAAGGTGGTGAGGGTGAACCAGGACGTGGTCTTCAGCGTGGGCGCGTACAAGGAGATGAGGGACCGGATAGTCGAGGAGACGAGGTCGGCGGGGAAGATCAACGTGGGTAAGGTGCGCGACATGTTCGACACGAGCAGGAAGTACGCCCTGGCATTGATGGAATACCTGGACCAGCAAAGGATTACGCGCAGAGTCGGGGATGACAGGGTGTTGAGGTGAGCCTGGAAATAGACAAGGTGATCGGGCAGATAGCCCAGATGGCCGAGGATATCCGGTCGGGAGAGAAGGGTTGGCAGGAGCACCTGGAGTCGGCGCTTGGTCTGGTCGAACAACCCGGTATGGATACGGATGCGATCAGGGCGCGTATTGAAAGGGCGAAGGTAACGTGGCTGGTGTCGGAGCCGCTGGAGGCATTATCGACAAAATACCCTGCTCCAGTAGTGCCAAGGGACTACGGAGTGGCCTCGGTAGACGGGTCGAGCATAGACTCGGACAGGCACGGACCGGCCAGGTGCTATCTGATAAACATCGGGCTGGCGGCGCTGCGGTACGGGTCGAGGCACGGGGCTGAGCTTCGGAGCGAGCCGAGATTGTATGCTGGGGAAGAGGACCTGGTGTTGAGGGACCCGGAGTCGGCGGGGGAGCAATTTATGAACCCGGCGATGGTCGGGATCAAGCGGATGGTGGAAGAGTTCCGGTACCTGCTCAGGGAGATGGAAAAGGAGCCGCCTCGGGTGCCGACGGTTTGTCTCTTGGACGGGACCCTGGTGCCGATTGGGTTGATAGGAGAAAGCGTAAAGGATTTTGTAAGGCGGACTTTTCTGGACAATGGGCTGCTAGAGGTTATGGATGGGTTTCGGGAGCTTTCCGAGAAGGCACCCGTGGCCCTGGCATCCTACATTAGCTATCCCGGCAGCGTTGAGGTGGTGAACAGCCTTAGAGTCTTATTCTGTCCCCACACTCCTTTCCCCGACTGCGACAGACATTGTTCCGGGTACAGGGGCGGAAATACGGGGTGTGCCGCATGCGTGGCAGCGCCGGAGGGGGTGAGGGAATGCGACGTGGTGTCGATGATACGGGACAGGGACCTGTTTGAGAGGCTGCTCGGGGTGGGGGAGAGGTCTGGGTTGTTTGCGAGCCGGTCGTCGATTGTGAGGGACAGTTACCGGGAGCACCACGTAGAGTTTTTTTACGTGAACGTGGGGGAGGAGGTGGGGCGGGTGGAGATGCCTCGGTGGGCGAGCCGTCGGGAAGACCTGGTAGACCTGGTGCATTCGGTAGTGTTGGAGCAGTGTCGACTTGGGCAAGGATATCCCCTAGCACTTGCGGAGGCACACGAGCAGGCGGTGCTCAACGGGGCTGACCGGGAGGAGTTCTGGCGGATGGTGGATATTGAGATGGGGGGTGGTGGGGTGAGTATGCTGAAGTCGGCGAAGGCGGCGAGCAAGAAGACTCGGTGGGTGTAGCGCCCATCGGTAGCTTTTGATTGATGTGCGGACTCAGACGTGATGTTTGATTGATTTCCAGAAAATTAAGTTTTTCTCGTGCTGGAGGTGTGGACTAGTGGGCGATTCCTTTCGTGGATGTGTGGGAGGATGAGCGCGACGGATTGGCAGTACGGGGCCGCCCCCCGCTCGACTCTTCGATGCTCTCCGGCAAAGGCGGACTTTCAGCACGGCGCACTTGCAGCTCGCTCAGGGTTAGGGGTCCCGGGGGCTGGGGAGGGGATCACCCTCACCCTAGCCCTCTCCCCTCAAGGGAGAGGGGACTGGATGCCCCGCTCGTCCCCGCGGGATGGATTCCCGATAGGGGTGGGGAATGATCCGCCTTGGGCGGACAGGCTCCCCTCGGGGGTGGGTGGGGGTTGAGCAGGGGGCATTTCCGTCTGCACTGTGATTCATGGGATTCAGGGATTGCTTTGATTTGTTGGGGGAGGTGATGGAAGGCCCCGGACGGTTGCGCGAGAAGGCGTCTACGCCTGTACTGATGAGTTTCGTCCGCTCCAGCGGAGGTTTGACATCGGCGACGGCTCTGCGGCAGCCCCTAACTTCTGAGGGGATGTGAACGAGACCCGAGAAATTCTCGGTATGGGGCAGTCCCGTCCACCAGAAGTGCTCGACCACCCTAAGGGATGGGAGCGGGGACCCGTGACCGCCGTTCGTAGACCGGAGCTCGCCGATGGTGACGACGGTGGAATCCTTGCCCCTGACTTCTGAGAGGATGTGGAGGATACCCGAGAAATTCTCGGTGCGGGGCGGTCCCGTCCACCAGAAGTGCTCGACCACCCCAAGGGATGGGAGCGGGGACCCGTGACCGGCGTTCGTAGTCGGGTGTTCTCCGGTTGTGACGACGGTGGAATCCTTAAATGGTGCGTTTGTTTTGAGTCGGACGTCGTACGACTGTTCGGACTGGCCGGCAAGGTCTGCGGCGGGGGAGTCCGAGAAGGGCGCTATGGCCCGAGGGAGCGACATGACGCTGCGCTCCGGGGCGTCGCCTGAGGCGGCGAAACCTTTGCGCCGGGTGAGTGGGGCGCGCACTTGGCAGCAGCCCTGGGAGAGGGCGTGCCGTGATTTGTCCGGGGACCTTCCATACAGGGGGCGGGACGGTGATTGATCGCTGCGAAGGCGTAGGGCCTTGGGGCAGCGCTTGTAGTGGGAGTCTAGGTGGGGAGTGATGGGTGGAAAGGGACTGGGGAGGAGACTCCGCCCATTCCGCTCTTGAGACCCCCTTCGACGGGGCTCAGGACATGCTTCGACTCTGCTCAGGGCGAGCGGAATGCCCCACCCCAAGGAATGATTGAGTCGGGAATGGGGGGTGGGGAGGAGGCGCGTGCCGGTGGCCGGGCGGTGGCATACCGCTCGGTGTCGACGGGGCCTATAAAGGCTAGTGCGACTCATGGGACTTCTTTGGTTCCGCCGAGGGGCGGATGTTCCACCTTTCCTTGATTAGGGCCGACTTGGGTGTCGGGCTTGGGGATAATATAGTACGTGTGTTCCAGTGCTGTCAAGGGGTTGGTGTCACACTTTTGGGGAGGGGATCCTCCCCAGCCCCACGGGGGAACCCTCACCCCCTTGATCCCCCTCTCCCTTAGGGCCTTCAAGGGAGAGGGGGAGGAAAAAACAGAGGCATGCATCTGCGCCTAGGCGCAGGTGCATGCCTCTAGTTTGGTACTGGGGAAAAGGGAAGAATGGATTCACGATTGAGGCGCATCTTCGACCCGCTCTCGGTGGCTGGAATGATCCGCCAAAGGCGGACCCTCCAAAGGCGGATGTCCCACTTTCAGCATGGCGCATCTTCGCCTCCAAATTAGTGTCTTCAATTACACTAATCTGTCAACGAATTACCTAACATTTACAGGAATGACGAAGGGGCGACCGCCAGTTAAACTAGTGAGGAGACGAATTGATGGGAGGAGAATGAGATGGGGAGTTGGGTGACGGAGGTATGGCGTAAGGCAAATCCGGGGCTTGTTGTGGTGTCGTTTGGGGTGGTGGGGGTCGTTTTGGCGCTGGCTTGCTCGGGTGCAGGTGGGGAGAAGGGCAGTGTTGAAGGAGACAGGGCTGCGCTGACTGCACTGTACGATGCCACGGACGGGGCAAACTGGAACTCCAGCGACAACTGGCTTAGCGACAGGCCTCTTGAGGAATGGGAGGGGGTCGGCACCGATGACTCAGGCCGCGTTACCGTGTTGGCCCTCTCATTTAACCGGTTGAAAGGAGACCTGCCGCGTGAGCTAGGCAAACTGAGCAAGTTGGAAAAACTGGACCTGAGACGCAACTCATTAACGGGTGAGATACCGGCGGAGCTAGGCAAGCTGAGCAGCCTGGAAATTCTGGACCTCGCCAGTAACTGGTTGGTGGGAGAGATACCTAGTGAGCTAGGCAAACTCAGCAACCTGGAAACGCTGGACCTGGCTGTTAATGGCAGTACGGGACATGGCAGGGTGGGGATACCGTATGACCTGGAGCTAGAGGGTTTGAGCCTTGAGGAGAGGTGGGAAGTTTACGAGGGGCTTGGGTTGAGTGGGGAGATACCGCGTGAGCTAGGCAAACTGAGCAAGTTGGAAACGCTGGCCCTGAGCTATAACGCATTAACGGGTGGGATACCGGCGGAGCTAGGCCGTCTGAGCAACTTGGAACTGCTGGCCCTACCCGACAATCTTTTGACAGGTGAGATACCGGCGGAGCTAGGCCAGCTTAGCAACTTGGAAAAGCTGGACCTGTCCAGAAATGAATTAACTGGTGAGATGCCTGCGGAGCTAGGCAAACTGAGCAACTTGGAACGGCTGGACCTGCACTGGAATAGATTAACTGGTGAGATACCGGCGGAGCTGGGCAAACTGAGCAAATTGGAACGGCTGGACCTACACGGCAACCTTTTGACAAGCGCGATACCGGCGGAAATAGGCCAGCTTAGCAACTTGGAAGAAATGGACCTGTCCAGCAATGAATTAGCTGGTGAGATGCCTGCGGAGCTAGGCCAGCTGGGCAACTTGGAACGGCTGGACCTGTCCGGCAATGAATTAACGGGTGAGATACCGGCGGAGCTAGGCAAGCTGAGCGACTTGGAAGGGCTAGACCTGGAAGGCAACAAATTAACGGGTGAGATACCGGCGGAGCTAGGCAAGCTGAACGACTTGAAATGGATGCGCATCTCCGACGGAAACGAGTTCACGGGATGTGTGCCCTGGGGTCTGAGCGACGTGAATAACGACTTTGACCGGATAACCTTGCCCTTCTGCGCGGCACAGAAGGACGGCAGGGGAATTGAGGCTGACAGGGCCGCACTGGTGGCTATATATCATGCGACCGACGAGGCAACGTGGACCCACAAACGCAACTGGCTAAGCGACAGGCCTCTTGAGGAATTGGATGGTATCCGCACCGATGACTCAGGCCGCGTTATCGTGTTGTACCTCTCATCCAAGCATTTGAGAGGATATCTGCCGCGTGAGCTGGGCAAACTGAGCAAGCTGATAAGGCTGGACCTGGGAGGCAACAATTTAACGGGTGAGATACATGCCGAGCTAGGCAATCTCACCAACCTGAAATATTTGAACTTAGCAGGCAACAAATTAACGGGGGAGATACCGGCGGAGCTAGGCAAGCTGAGCAACTTGGAATGGCTGGACATCTCCGACGGAAACGAGTTCACGGGATGCGTGCCGGATGGTTTGCGTGATGTGATCTCTAGTGACTTTGCCAGGTTGAGGCTGCCTTTTTGTGAGGCACGGTAGGGGGTGGGGTGGACCGCGCCCCTCGCTCATACTTCGACGGGGCTCAGCACGAGCGGCCCCTCCGTCACAGGTTGTACGAGGAACCCATCGAGGGAGAGGGGACTGGGCCTACCCCCCGCCGCCCGGAATAAGGGTTATGCAAAGGTCTCATTGGGGGAGAGGGTATAGAAGCGCTGCCCATCGAGAGGGCCATGCAGACTAGCAGATTACGGGATGGAGATGAGGCATCTTTGCTCCCGAAAGCATCCTGTTTACGTGCTACAATCCGGCGTATGAATTCGATTCTGGAGAGCAGGGAGCGGCGGCTGGCGGACAGGGTGGGAGAGGTGATCGAAAGCGACTCCACGGCGTTTCAGGCACAGTGTTATCGTCTGCATGAACCCCCGGCACTAGGCAGCCTCGTGCTAGTGCCCGATGGGGATGTGGAGGTGGTGGGGGTGGTGTCGGAGGCGGGGACGTCGTCGATTCAGCCGGGACGAAAGCCCTTGGCCCGAGGCGAGGACGAGACTTCGGTCGAGGCTCTGTACGCGAACAACCCGCAGATAGAGAAGCTGTTGATGACGCTGTTCACGGCGCAGATTGTCGGGTACCGGAATGGGGGAGAAGCGGGTGAATCGATGATGCAGAGGCTGCCTTCCCGTCCACCTAGGGTACATACATTCGTCTATGACTGTCCAATGGAAGACGCAGCGGCTTTCGGAGAATCGATGGAATTCTTGAGCATTCTGGCCGGGGCGCGTGGACCGGCAGGGGACCAACTGATCAGCGCTTGCCTGCGTCGTATGAGCGCGGCGTCGGAGGACAAGCGAGGGTTTCTAATCAGGGCGGGAAAGGCACTGGCCGTGCTCCTGGCAGCGGAACCGCAGAGACTTTACACACTGTTGGCGGGGATACGGCCTTGACGGGTGAGGCGGGTGTCGGGGTGCCCTTGGGTCGGGTGGTGGGTGGGTCGTTCAGTGAAGGCTTGACGGTCAAGCTTGACGGTAGTGCACCGATCGAGGATATGGCGGTCGGGAGATATACAGTTATACAAGGCGGGTCGAAGCGGTTCTTCGGGATGGTTACTGACGTTTCCCTGGAAAGCTCGGACGCCCGGCTCTCGGCGTTTCCACCGGACCCGCTGGATCCCTTCGTTGCGGAGGTACTTGCCGGGACAGCGTTGTACGGGGGGCTGAAGGTCACGCCGATGTTGACGATCGGGGTGGGGGACAAGTCGGGGGTGGAGGGGCCGCAGCCGGTGAGGACGATACCACCGCACTTTTCTCGGGTGACGGAGGCCTCTGAAGAGGACATGGCTCGGGTGTTCGGGAGCGAGGACGAACGGCATTTCTACGTGGGCAACCCACTGGACATGGAGACCAAGGTGTGCCTGGACCTTGGGGAATACGCGAAGCGGAGCAACGGGGTGTTCGGGAAGAGCGGCACGGGCAAGACTTTCCTGACGAGGCTGCTCCTGGCGGGGTCGATCCAGAAGGGAACGGCGGTCAACCTGGTGTTCGACATGCACAGCGAATACGGGTGGGAGGGTCGGAGCGAGGAGCGGTATAAGGTTAAAGGCCTGAAACAACTTTTCCCGTCCAAGGTGGCGGTCTTCACCCTGGACCCGGACAGCTCCCGACGCAGGAAGGTCAGCACCGACTATGACGTGAAGATCGGGTACGAGGAGATCGAGCCGGAGGACATTAGCTTACTGAGAGAGACGCTTAACCTAAGCCAAGTCGCTGCAGAAGCGGCGTACATGCTGGAGCGGAAGTACGGGAAGGGGAAGTGGCTGGAGAAGTTCCTTAACATGGGTGAGGGATTGGCGGAGCTGGCGGATGAGATAAACGTCAATCCGGCGGCGTTGGCGGCGCTTCTGAGACGGCTCGAAATACTCAGGAGGATGGACTTTTTGACGCCACAGGGGAGTGGGGACGCGGTGAAGCAAATCCTGGACCACTTGGCGAGGGGCGTGAGCGTCGTGCTGGAGTTCGGGCGGTATGAGACTAACTTGGCGGCGTATATCCTGGTGGCCAATCTGCTGACTCGGCGGATCCATGACCAGTACGTACGTAGGGCGGAAATGGCGCTGGGAGACGGGGGCGCCGATCCGGAACGGCTGATGATCACAATTGAGGAGGCGCACAAGTTCCTGGGACCGGGCCTCTCGGGGCAGACGACATTCGGGGTGATTGCCAGGGAGATGAGGAAGGTTAATGTGACACTTCTGGTCATAGACCAGCGGCCAAGCGGGATAGACGAGGAAGTGATGAGCCAAATCGGGACGAAGATATGCTGCTTGCTGGACAACGAGAGAGACGTTGACAGGGTGCTATCCGGGGTGTCCGGGGGACGGCAATTGAAGACTGTGCTGGCGGGTCTGGACTCGAACCGACAGGCGTTAATTTTCGGCCACTCGGTGCCGATGCCCGTGGTGATCCAGACGCGGGAATACGGGACACCGGAATTTTACAAGTCGATGCAAGAGCCGATGGCTGCACGGGCAGCGGTCTCGGATGCCGGGCCGCCCTTGAGTGCGGATGACCTTTGGGGGGCGATAGAGTAAGGATCTCCGCTCAGCTTGAGCTTGTCGAAGGATGGGCGGAGCTATGAAAGGGGAATGAACAGAATGAAAGTTGGATTTATAGGGCTGGGAAACATGGGTGGGCCCATGGCTCGGAACGTGGCGAAGGCCGGATTTGCGATGACGGTTTTGGACCTTCGGCGAGAGTTGATGGCGCCGTTCCAGGAGAATGGGGCCTCGGGGGCGGGTTCGGCGGCGGAGGTTGCGGCGGTGAGCGACATTGTGTTCACATCCCTGCCCGGGCCGGTGGAGATGGAGGCTGTTGCCATTGGAGAGGGTGGAGTCTTGGAGGGGTTGAGGCCGGGCTCGGTGTACGTGGACCTGACCACCAACAGGCCGTCCCTGGTGCGCAGGATCGAGCCTATGTTTCGGGAGAAGGGGTGTGTGATGCTGGACGCGCCGGTGAGCGGCGGGGTACCGGGAGCGGTGGCCGGTAGGTTGGCCGTGATGGTCAGCGGCGATGAGGAAACGTACAACCGGTGCAAACCCGTGCTGGATGCAATAGGGGACAAAGCACAGTATTGCGGCAGTATCGGGTGCGGGACGATCTGTAAACTGGCCCACAACGCCATAAACTACGCCTTTATGGAGGCCGTAGGCGAGTGCTTTACCGTCGCGGTCAAAGCGGGTGTGGAGCCGGAAGTAGTGTGGAAGGCGGTAAGGGATGGTGCGGTGGGGCGGGGGGTTGCATTACATGTCAGTATCCCCGGAAAGGTATTGAAAGGCGATTTCTCGCCTGATTTTGCTCTTAAGCTGGCGATGAAGGACGTGACTCTCGCCGCGGAACTGGGGGAGGAATATGACGTTCCCATGCCAGCGATTGAGCTGGCGTTGAAGGATATACGGGAAGCCGTGGGTCGGGGGTGGGGTGAAGACGACTCCCGTTCGGTAATCAAGCTACACGAAGAGCGGGCAGGAGTGGAGCTCAGATTCCAGGGAGGGTCGAAGTCGTCGGACTAGCGTATGCGGGACATAGCGGTGTCAGCGTCGCTGACCAGGTTTTTGACTACCTCGGCGGCGCTCAAAACCTCGTTGACCACACCCGCGCCCGCGCCACAGTGAATAAGGCCTTCGTCGGTGGATCCGTCCAAGAGGGAGGCGCGGGTCTGCGCATCTGAAAACGAAGAGGCTGGGTCTGTGCCGTTGCTTGAGTTGCAGAGATGTTCGAAGGCACGATTCCTGAGGAGCCGGGTGGGGCAGGAGTTGACGTCGGCGATGGCGGTGCTGGTATCGACAGCGTTGATGATCGCGTCCTTGAAGTTGGGGTGAGCGACACACTCGTGGGTGGCGACGAATCGGGTACCGATGTAAGCAGAGCTGGCACCGAGGCCGATGGCAGCTGCAAGGCCACGCCCGTCTGAGATGCCGCCTGCGGCGATGACCGGAATTTCAATTGCGTCGACCACTTGGGGTACGAGAGTAAACAGCGATAGTCGGTCGGTGCTACCCGGCCCGGCGGCCTCAAGGCCTGTGGCAATGACGCCGTCGGCACCTCGGGCTTCAGCGCTGCGGGCCTGATGAACGGACCCCACTACGTGAAAGACCGTAATGCCCGCGTCCTTCAGGTGGCCCGTGTGGTCGGAGGCGCCGTTACCTGCGGTTACGACTATGG
The DNA here is from genome assembly GCA_965220005.1 of Dehalococcoidia bacterium. GTDB lineage: Bacteria > Chloroflexota > Dehalococcoidia > Plut-88900 > Plut-88900 > Plut-88900. Next base: position 2,530,263 of record OZ244800.1, on the reverse strand, counting down.
GAACAGCCTGCTCGGTGGTAATGCTGACCAGGATGTCCAGCATGGGATGATCCATGAACAAACATACGCCGTATGGACGGGAGGTGAGGGCTTTGATCTTGCGAAGCTGGGTTTGATAATTTTCGATCTCGTCGCCGTCTTCCTGGAGGCCGGCGTTGGGGGTGATCATGCCGAGGGCACCAGAATTGCATACGGTGGCGGCAAGCTCGGCGTTGGAAACCCAAGGCATACCGGCCTGGATTATTGGGGATTGGATATTGAGCTGTTTAGTTAGGCGCGTTGCCTTCATATGGCCTCTCCGAAAAACTGGGCCGCTACGGGGCCGGTCTCCTTTGAAAGGATAGCTCAAAGGGTTGAGACACGGTCTGAGAAGTGTTCAGAGTCACGGTTATAATATAACGCATCGGAGGGTGAATGGTTAGGCAGGAGCCAAGGGGCGAAGGCCCCGGCGTTGCGCATCGCCAAGGCTCTTGGAGTTTCCGAATATGAAAAAGGACTTACTGGACATTCTTGCATGCCCAGAATGTAAGGGTGAATTGAAACTGACAGCGGAGCAGGAGGAAGGGGACGAGGTGGTATCGGGGTCTCTGCTGTGTCCGCGTTGCCCGCACACGTACCCGATCATAGACTCAATCCCGGATTTTCTGCCTCGGGAGATGCGGCAATAGATGGCTAGGAGCGGGTCTTAAGGTCACCCTCTTCGTTTTCTATCAACGTTCCCTTGGGCATGGAGGTCAGGTCTTTGTCGTAGAGGGTGCTCCACCTGCGCTTCTTTACGCGCTCTGGCTTGGTGAGGGCGGACAAGAGTTGGGCGACGGTCCGGGATTTGGAGGGATGGAAGAGGAGCGGGTTGAGCTCGGAGAGGGGGAGAAGAACGAAGGCGCGCTCGGCGATGCGGGGGTGGGGAATAGTGAGGTCAGGGGTGTCGATGACCTGGTCCCCGTAGAAGAGGATGTCGATATCAATGACGCGGGGGCCATCCTTGAAGCTCATTATGCGGCCCATCTGGCCCTCGATATTCTTTACGTAGTCGAGGAGCTGCGGTGCGGAAAGGTCGGTATAGGCGGAGCAGACGACGTTGACGAACCAAGGCTGCTCCTTGAATCCGACGGGCTCGCTTTCGTAGATAGATGAGACCTCGGTGACCGTGACCTGGTTGGGGAGGAGCTTGAGGGCCCGGGAGACATTAGCCTCTTTGCTCCCGATGTTGGACCCGAGACCCAGATAAACTTTCCACTTGTGCCCGATGCTCGTAATCGACATATCTATTGAGCCTCATGGCCGTTTATGGACATCCTGACTATAGCGTCGGTCATGCGGCAGACCCTGACCATCTCCTGGACGTCGTGCACTCTTGCGACGTCTGCGCCGTTTGCGATGCAGAGGGCTACGACAGCTGCTGTACCCTCGACTCTCTGATCCACGGGCAAGTTCAAAGTGCGCCCGATCATTGATTTCCGGGAAGGGCCGACCAGGATGGCCGGAGCAAGCCCCTTCAACTCCGAAAGCCTTCTCACGACCTCCAGGTTGTGGTCGAGAGTTTTACCGAACCCAAGACCGGGGTCGATTATGATGTTCTCGGGGCGTACACCGGCTTGCAAGGCATTGTCGACGCTCGCGGCAAGGCTGGCCCTCATGTCGAGGATTAGGTCCTGGTACTCAGTACCGCTCTGGTTGTGCATAAGGACGACGGGGACTCCGGCCTCGGCTGCAAGAGGAGCCATCTCGGGATCACGGCGGAGGGCCCACTGGTCATTTACTATGGATGCGCCGGCCGAGAGGGCCTCGGCAGCGACGCGAGCGTAGAAGGTGTCGATGCTGATGGGAAGGTTTGAGCGGGAGGCAAGAGATTTGACGACGGGAATGACGCGGATGAGCTCTTCCTGCTCGGAGACGGGGGTGTGGTTGGGCCGGGTAGATTGACCACCGACGTCCAGGATGTCGGCGGACAGGGCTTCGAAACTGAGGCCCTGTTCGACGGCGGCGTCGACGTTAGTGCCAAACCCGTCGCCAGAAAAGGAGTCAGGGGTAACGTTAATTATCCCCATGACGAAGGTGCGTTGACCCCAGAGGAAGGGGGTGGGATGGGGTTGTGTCTCGGTTTTCATATGCGGGAATTGAATGCAGTGTTCGTGGCCTTATCTAATTTTAGCACCTGATGTAGATGGAGGCATTCAGGTTGTGTGGGTAGGGATATTCTGGTAGCATTCGGCAGCCGAATGGATGACCGAGATCGTTCGGCAATCCCCAATTGCGACGCCGCTTTTGAGTCTTCCCCGGTGACTTCCCCTACAGGAATGACATCCAACGACAAGCTGGAAAAGCTGGTCAAGCTTAGAGACCAAAGCAGGCTTGGCGGCGGGCCGAATTCTATTGAACGCCAGCATACCAAGGGTAAGCTTACGGCCCGCGAGCGGATAGACCTGCTACTGGACCCCGGCACCTTCAACGAACTTGACCCCTTTGTTACGCACCGGGCGACGGACTTCGGGCTGCAGAACAGGGTGTTCATGGGAGACGCCATCGTAACCGGCTACGGCAAGGTGGATGGCCGCACCGTCTTCGTGTGCTCCCAGGACTTCACCGTATTCGGAGGGTCAGTATCGGAGGCGGTGGGGGAGAAGGCCTGCAAGGCGATGGACCTGGCAGTCAAGACACGGGCGCCTCTCATAGCCATCAATGACTCGGGGGGGGCGCGTATCCAGGAAGGGGTTATCAGCCTCAAGGCCGTGGGGGACATTCTCTACAGGAACACGCAGGCCTCGGGGGTGATACCTCAAATATCCGTCATCGTCGGACCCGCTGCAGGGGGTGCAGTATATTCGCCGGCGATAACGGACTTCACCTTCATGGTGCAGGGGATCGGGCAGATGTACATCACGGGGCCGGACGTGGTGAAGGCGGTGACGGGTGAAGTGGTGACGCATGAAGAGCTGGGAGGGGCCTACGCTAATGCCTCGAAAAGCGGGGTGGCCCAGTTCATGTTCGGCAGCGAGAAGGAGTGCCTGGACGGGGTGCGACGACTCCTCGGATTCCTCCCTTCAAGCTTCGAAGACGAACCGCCGGAGGCAACATACGCTGGGGACCCGGGCCAGATCGACGAGTGGCTCAGAGAAGCCGCACCGCAGGACTCCGCCAAGCCATACGACGTTAAGGGAATCATTGAGCGTGTCGTGGACTACGGGGACTTTCTGGAAGTGGCAGCGCTGTATGCTCCGAACATGGTGGTCGGGTTTGGGCGGATGAATGGCCAGGTGGTTGGGATTGTGGCGCAACAGCCTTCCCATCTCTCAGGGGTGATTGATATAGCGGCATCGTTGAAGGGGGCCCGGTTCGTACGGTTCTGCGACGCCTTTTCGATACCGCTGGTCACCTTCGTGGACGTGCCGGGATTCATGCCGGGGACGGAGCAGGAGTACGGCGGGATAATAAAACACGGGGCGAAATTGATATTCGCGTACTCAGAGGCTACGGTGCCCAAGGTGACGGTGATAACCCGGAAGGCATACGGCGGGGCCTACATAGTGATGAGCAGCAAGCACGTGGGCGGAGACATAAACTACGCTTGGCCCTCGGCGGAGATAGCGGTGATGGGTGCAAGCGGGGCGGTGAATATAATCTCCCGGAACGAGATCCGGGCATCGGACACACCTGATGAGACCCGGGCGCGGCTTGTACGGGACTACGAGGAGAACTTCAGCAACCCGTACCAGGCTTCGTCTCGGGGGTTTGTGGACGAGGTAATCGACCCAGCGGAGACCAGGCCCAAGCTGATAGCCGCCCTGGAAATGCTCAGACACAAGGAAGAGGAGCCGCCCGCCAGGAAACACGGGAACATACCCTTGTGACCTCTGCATCGGACCAGTCAATGTCTGAAGAAGCGACAGTAAATGGCAATGTCCCCCTGCGCGTAACGGATGTCACCCTGCGCGACGGTCACCAGTCGATCCTGGCGACGAGGCTGCGGACCGAGGACATGGAGCCGATCATTGGCAAGCTGGATGACATGGGTTTCCACTCGCTGGAGGTGTGGGGCGGGGCGACCTTTGACGTGGCTCACAGGTTTCTGAATGAGGACCCGTGGGAACGGCTGAAGACTTTCAAGCGGTTAGCCCCGAAGACGCCACTGCAAATGCTTCTTCGGGGGCAGAATCTTGTCGGGTATCGGAACTATCCCGATGACGTGGTAAGGGCGTTTATTCTCGCTGCGGCGGAGGCAGGGATTGACATATTCCGCGTATTCGATGCCCTGAATGACGAGCGAAACATGGAAACCTCCTTTGCAGCGATAAAGGAGGCGGGGAAGCACTTGCAGGGGGCGATGAGCTATACAATTACCGAGGCGCGGCTCGGGGGGCCCGTGTATACGCTGGACTACTACGTGGAAATGGGCAAGAAGCTGCAGGAGATGGGTGCAGACAGCGTTTGCATCAAGGATATGAGCGGTCTGCTCGGGCCCTATGACGCATACGATCTGGTCAAGGCACTCAAGGCCAATCTGGACGTGCCGATCCAACTGCACAGTCACCACACGAGCGGCATGGCCTCCATGGCAGCCCTTAAAGCGATTGAGGCGGGAGTGGACGTGCTGGACACTTCACTTTCGCCGTTAGCGATGAGATCGTCACACCCTTCGACGGAGTCAATGCTGGCGGCGCTTCACGGGACCGAGCGATCTCCCGAACTGGATATGACGGGGGCACAGGATGTGTGTGAACACCTGGAATCTGTGTTTCCGAAGTACCGGGAGTACCTGCGTGTCGACAAGTTGTCAGTAGTGGACTCTTCGGTGATCCGCCACCAGGTGCCGGGAGGAATGCTCAGCAATTTGGAGTCCCAGCTTAAGCAGCTGAACGCGCTGGACAAGCTGGCTGAAGTGCAGGAAGAGTTGGCCAGGACAAGGGCGGACCTCGGTTATCCGCCCCTGGTAACCCCGACCAGCCAGATAATCGGGAGCCAGGCGGTGCAGAACGTGCTGCTGGGTCGGTACAAGTCGATCTCCACCCAGGTCAAGGACTACGTTTATGGTCTTTACGGCAGGCCGCCTGCGCCGATAGACCCCGACCTGATGGCTCTTATACTCAAGGACTATCCCAAGGGCCAGACTCCCGTGACAGGCCGTCCGGCGGACGATCTGGACGACGAGATGGAAAAGGCAAAAAAGGACGTGGGGGAGATAGCCAAGAGCCAAGAGGATGTACTAACCTATGCACTGTTCCCCTCCACTGGGAAGCAGTTCCTGAAGTGGAAGTACGGGATCGACGAGATTCCTGTCTCGGTTAAGGCGAGGACGCTGGAAGAAGTAAAAGATGAAGATAGGCTAATACGGGAAGCCAAGGAGGGTAAGTTGGTATCGCAAGGCAGTGAGGCCGGAACTCGGGCACGAGGCCGGCGGTCATTCACCGTATGGGTCGACGACGAGGAATTTCGAGTCGACGTAGAGCCGCATTCAGAGGGATCGGTGGGCATGGTAGCCGTGCCGGCTCCCCCGAGCAGATTGCGGCCCCAAGCTCCCCCACCACCAACCTCAAGCCCGGCTCGTTCCGCTCCACCGCCAAGGCCCGTTGCAGCTCGGCAACCCGTTGCCGTGCCTACTCCCGCGCCAACAGCAGGAGTGTCTGCGGGGCTTGGAGGCTCCGCTAACATAGTGTCGCCGATGCCAGGAACGGTGATCAGATATCTGGTGGACGAAGGAGCGGAGGTAAAGACGGGGGAGGCAGTGGTCTTGATAGAGACCATGAAAATGGAGAACTCGCTGCCGTCGCCTGTTGATGGCAAGATAGCGTCTCTTCCCTGTCAGCCGGGGCAAGCCGTGGGGAAGGGAGAGGTGCTGGTGGTGATTGAAGGGTCCGGGCAGGCTGTGGCTGCTACATCGCCGCCCGCGGCCTCGGCGCCTCCTCAGCCGGCACAAGCCCAGAAGCGTGCTCCACTGCCACCACCACCGAGAGCTACTGCTACGGCAAGCCCGCCACCGGCGAGACCTGTTGCCACTCCCGGCCCGAGCCAGGGGGCCGCGGCGGGGGACTCGGGGGAGGGGACGGCTATTGTGGCGCCGATGCCCGGAACCGTAATCAGGTATCTGGTAGAGGAGGGTGCGGAGGTAAAGGCAGGAGAGGGAGTTATTCTTATCGAAACTATGAAGATGGAGAACTCTCTTCCTGCCCCGACGGACGGCAAGGCGTTATCTCTCCCATGCAATCCGGGCCAGGTGGTCAGCAAGGGTGAAGTGCTGGCGTTGATAGGTTGAATCCAGGACGGAGAGCAGGGAAAACACTACCAATTCGGTAACTGAAATCAGAAGGGGCCACCCAATAGAAGAAGGGGAGAAGATTTTGACGAACTCAGATGCCATAGCGAAGGCGCAGGTGCAATTCGCGGTGATGCTGGAGGAGCAACTGGCTCGAATAGAGCGAATAAAGAAACAATCCGTTGTGACAGACTATACGAAGCTGGACAAGGTTGTAATCGGGATATTGGGAGGCGACGGGATCGGGCCGTTCATAGCTGAAGAAGCCGAGCGTGTCCTAGAAACGCTGCTGGCCGATGCGGTTGCTGCGGGCAAGGTGGAGTTCCGGGTACTTGAAGGACTGACGATTGAGAATAGGGCGGCGCACCTAAAGGCAATACCCGATGACGTGCTGGCGGCGATCAAGGAGTGCCACGTCACGCTCAAAGGACCCACCACCACCCCTGAAAAGGGCGACGAGTGGCCCAACATCGAGAGCTGCAACGTGGGGATGAGGAAGGAGCTGGACCTGTACGCCAACATCCGGCCCGTGCGCATTCCCAAGGAGGGCGTCGACTGGACTTTCTTCCGGGAAAACACGGAGGACATGTACGCGGTGGGGACGCAAGGGGTGAACGTAACCGACGACCTGGCGGTCGACTTCAAGGTGATCACCAGCCCCGGGTCCCGGCGCATTATAGATAAGGCGTTCAGGTACGCGAAGGATAACGGTAAGAACAGCGTTACTGTCGTAACCAAGGCCAACGTCGTGAAGACGACGGACGGCAAATTCCTGGACATGGCCCGAGAGGTCGCAGCAGACTATCCGGACATCGATTGGGAAGGTTGGTACATCGACATCATGACGGCCAAGCTGATCGACCCGAAACGACGTCAGAACTTCCAGGTGCTCGTGCTGCCGAACCTTTACGGTGACATCCTGACGGACGAGGCGGCGGAGATGCAGGGAGGAGTCGGGACGGCGGGGAGTGCGAACGTTGGGGATGAGTACGCGATGTTCGAGGCGATCCACGGGAGCGCGCCGAGGATGGTGAAAACAGGCCGGGCGAAGTACGCTGACCCGAGCTCGATGATCCGGGCAGGGGCGATGCTGATGGAGCACATCGGGTACCAGGAACTCGGTCAGAAACTTACCAAGGCGCTGGACGTTTGCGGCCAGTACGAACGCAGGCTTGTGATGACCGGCCGGGACACGGGGGCCACAGGCAAGGAGTTCGGGGAGTACCTGGTGTCTACGGTTAACGATCCCGATCTGGATGCTAAGTGGGAGAAGCTGGTATACGCCTAGGCAAAGGCCAAGCTCCCTATAGAAAATGGTAAACGACCCTGGCTGAACTGGGCGACCCCGTAAACTGTCAGCTGGGGAAGGGCAACAGACAAAACCCAAGTAAGCCGCGCTCTCAGAAAGGAGAGCGATCGGGGAAGACAAAAAAGGTCGGAAGGCGTCAATGAGAAAGAAGATAACAGTAGTAGGGGCGGGGAATGTCGGGGCAACGGCGGCCCAGAGGCTTCTGGAGAAGGGTTACGCCGACATAGTTTTGGTGGACATAATAGAGGGCTTGCCGCAGGGCAAGGCGCTGGACATGCTGCAGGCTGGGCCTGTGGTCGGGTACGACTCGCAGATCGTCGGTACGAACTCTTACGAGGAGACAGTGGGCTCGGACATCGTCGTCATTACGGCGGGGATACCGAGGAAGCCGGGGATGAGCAGGGACGACCTGCTGTTCACGAACATGAAGATAGTCGGGGATGTGACGCGCAACGTCGTTGAGCAGTCCCCGAACTCCATACTGATAATAGTTAGCAACCCGCTGGATGCCATGGCGCAATTGGCGTATCGGCGGAGCGGATTCCCGAGGCACCGGGTGATCGGGATGGCAGGGATTCTGGACACGGCGCGATTCCGGACGTTTCTGGCTCAGGAATTGAATGCGTCGGTGGATGATGTGTCGGCCTACGTGCTGGGAGGACATGGCGACACGATGGTGCCCTTGGTGAGGCTAACCACAGTCGCCGGGATTCCGATTACCGAACTGCTGTCGGCGGAACGGATTGCCGAGATAGTGCAGAGAACCCAGGACGGAGGCGCCGAGATAGTGAAACTGCTGAAGGCCGGGAGCGCTTTCTATGCGCCGTCGGCGTCCATAACGCAGATGGTGGACTCTATAGTTCTGGACCAGAAGCGGATCTTGCCTTGCGCGACCTACCTGGATGGCGAGTTCGGGATCAAGGGGTTGTTTGTCGGGGTACCGGTGAAGCTGGGGTCGAAGGGGATTGAGGAGATCGTGCAGGTGAAGTTGACTGATGAGGAGCAGGCTGGGCTGAATGGCTCTGCGGAGGCGGTGCAGCAGCTTGTGGACACGATGAGGTCTCAGGACCCGGACTTGTAGAATTTGCCCGTCTACATAACCATCAAGGAACGATGGAAAGCCCTTAAGGAGCTCTGACCTCTTAAGGGTTTTCTATTTGAGGTCAGTGTGGGCCGAATTGCTCCGCGAAACGTTGGTCAAACTCTTCGGGGGTGAAGGAGTACTCTTGAGTGCCTTGAACTTCGATGGCGAAGGAGGCGCAGGTGGTTCCTAACCGACAGGATTGTTCTAGGGATTGTCCGGTTACCAGACCCTTGATGAGCCCACCCCGGTAGGCATCGCCGGCGCCGGTTGGGTCTAATAGGGTGTCGGTGCGGGGGATGGCGGGGACCAATGTCTCGCCCTCATCGGTCACTATTACAGAGCCCTGCTCACCCTTGGTGGTGATTATGGTGTCGGTGAGGCGGAGCAAGGCATCTTCTGTTAATCCGGTTTTCTCCTTGATTAGGGCCAGTTCATAATCATTAGAGATCAAGATATGGGAACCTTCAATGGCTCGGGCTAAGGGTTTAGAGTCCCAAATGGGGAGGGACTGGCCGGGGTCGAAGATGAACCGGACGCCCTGGTCGCGGAACCGTTGAGGGAGGTCAATCATGTCGTCCAGGTTTCCGGGGCCGATGATGGCGATGGAATCGGACGGATCGATGGCCTCGGAGGGGAAGGGGGAGGGGTGTTTCATGGCGCCAGGGTTAAAGGCGGTGATCTGGTTGTCGGCCATGTCGGTGATGATGTGGGCACAGGCGGTGGCTTCTTCCTCGACGACGTGGACGGAATTGCGGTCGATGCCCTTGTCGTCAAGCCATTGAAAGTAGCCCTGGCAGTCTCGGCCGATTGCGGCGACGATTGTCGGGTCTTCGCCGAGGAGCTTGAGGGCGTAGGCGATGTTTCCGGCGGTGCCACCGGGCCTTTCGACGAGGCTGTTGACGGCGAAGCTGATGTTAATCATGTGGAGCTTGTCGGGCATGATGTGATCGGAGAAGCGGCCCGGGAAGTCCATGATACGGTCGTAGGCGAGGGAGCCGGAAACGAAGATTTTCAATCGGGTCTCCTTTGGGGGTGGTGGTAATGGGAATGCGTGAACGCCAGGCTATTTCGCGGATGTACGATATTCGGTGTATAGCTGGGATCACCCTCACCCTCACCCTCTTCCATCGAGGGAGAGGGGATATGACAGCCCTTTCCCCCCTACATCAGGAGTTATTTGGCAGTCTCATGGTGTAGGCAGCGGGCTGATGGGCAGGGAGTGTGGGTGAAGGTTATGAGGCGTGGATAGGTTGGGGGGATGCTGCCTTTTGGAAGTGGGGCATGACCTTTTCTGCGAAGAGATCGATGCTACGCATGACTTTGGAGTGGGGTATGTAGGGCATGGCCATGTAAGTCATTAGCTCCTGCAGACCGATGGTCTCCTGAAGCTCCTCCAGCTTTTCGACGACGTATTCCGGGGGGCCGATTAACAGATTTCTTCCAAACAGAAGGTCCCAGTCCAAGGCCATGTCGGGGCGGACGTCTTCGCCAGGATTCATGAAGTTGATGAGAGGCCGGCGGTTCTGAGTCCAGCGGAAGGTCATCAGCATCCCGGCCTCGGCGTCCCTGCGGGCTTCCTCCATTGTGGGGGCTATGTAAGTTGTTCGCATGAGGGCCATACCTTCTCCTGAGGGGAAGGTGCGACCCTCGGCGCGGGACCGGGTGTCGGCGTAGAGTTGGAACTTCTTCTTGAGGAGGGCGGGCGTCGGCTGCCAGTTGATGACCTTCATGCCTCTCTCGGCGGCGAAGGCTATGGAGCGATCGCTGTCGGTGACCTGCCAGAGGGGCGGGTGGGGCTTCTGGTAGGGCTTGGGAAGCATTTGCAGCTTGGTGACGAGATCTCCTTCGGACCACCGGGGGTCGGGAGGGCTCAGGGGGTGGTTCCAATGGATGCCCGGTGCGGGGAACGTGTAGTTGGGACCCTTATGAGAGAAGAACTCGTTGGTCCAGGAGTTAATAAGGACATCGATGGTCTCTTCGAAGAGCTCGCGGTTGGCCTCGGGGTTGGCGGGGTCGGACTTGGGGTGGAAAACGGAGCCCTCCCGGGAGCGGACGCCTCGGCCGATGGCCACGTCGATGCGGCCCTTGGTCATCTGGTCCAGCATGGCGATGTCCTCGGCGAGGCGGATGGGGTGCCAGTAGGGCAGGAGGTTGGCGCCCTGGCCGAGACGGATGCGGCTGGTGCGGCAGGCGAGGTCGGCGCACATCAAGATGGGATTGGGGAGTTGGTCCATGCCCTCGGGCCCCATGTGGTGTTCGCCTACCCAGGCGGAGTGGTACCCGGCCTGTTCGCAGAGGACGACTTCCTCTCTGAGGTCGTCGAGGAGCTGGTGGTAGTGTCGGTCGCCGCCGGGGTCAACGCGGGTGTCGAAATATCCGAATTTCATGTCGTATTGTCCGTGGTGGTGGGGTGGGAAGGATCACTTTTGGGAGAGTATATCGGTTATCGGGATGATGGGCTAGATTGAGGGCAATGTTGACACGGAATTGGGGGGTTGATAGGGTAGCGTGGCTTCTAAATGGAGGCCAAGAAAGAGAGGACGAGCTAGATGAAATTCGACTTTAGTGTCGGCATGGGGCGGAACCTGAGGCTTGATGAGGTTGCTACTCACGCCCAGGTCGCGGAGGACTGCGGATTCAAGCAGATGACCCTTATCGATTCGCAGAACCTGTGCCGGGAAGTGTATTCGATGATGACAGTGGCGGCGGTGAATACACATAGAATCCACATCGGACATGGGGTGACAAACCCGTTCACACGGCATCCATCGGTGACGGCGAATGGCACGGCAACAGTGAATGAACTGTCGGGTGGAAGGGCATTTCTCGGGATCGGTGCGGGGTTCAGCTCGGTGATGACGATGGGGATGAAGGCGCGGTCGATGGACGAGTTTCGGAACGTTATCGAGTTCTTCAAAGGATACACGGCGGGCAAGGAAGTGGAATACGACGGTGCGATGATGCACTCTGAGTGGAGCCGCAAGCAGATTCCCGTTTACATGGCTACGGTCGGGCCGAAGTCCTTGCGTATGACTGGGGAGTTGGCGGAGGGTGCGATCCTGATAGGGGTGAACCCGACGATCTTAAAGTGGAGCCTGGAGGTAATGGAGAAGGGGGCTGAGAAGGCGGGGAGATCGCTGGAGGACATAGATAAATGGGCGCGTACGATGATCTACGTTGCGCCTTCCAAGGAGGCGGCTCGGAGGGAAGTGGCGTCCTATGCGGCAACGTGTGCGTGTGAGATGTACAGGTCGCTGTTGAGGCGACAGACGTCGGAGGTCGAGGACCTGCGGAACCGGATGGAAGAGGTGCAGCCGGGCATAGTGGAGGAGATCAAAGCGGTCTATGACGCCTTCGATCCGTACCAGCACGAATTGACGGATGCACCGCACTCCCTGGTCGTGTCGCAGAGGGTGATCGACACGTTTATGTTGACGGGTACTCCGGACGACATCGGGGAGCAGATTGAGAAACTGCAGCCGCTGGGGATAGACAACGTATCTACGGTACTGTTCTCGATTATCGACAAGAAAGGGATGATGAGGGAGATAGCCGAGAAGGTGATGCCTTACTTCAGGAATTGATCTGCATATTCCGCTTTGAGCAGGAAAAGCGCTGGCGATTGGGTCGGCGCTTTTCTCTTATTGGGGGGAGAGCCCCTACGGGGAGGAGAGGACCGCAACCGCATCCAGGTGGTGAAGTTTTTGGCCCTGTTGGAGCGGCTTCGCCAAAGGCGGATGTTCCATATTCGGCTGTGAGTTGCGTGGAGTGTAGGGGTATGGACTAGCAGGCAGGTCCTTTCATGGATGGGGAGAGGGGTGTGGGCGCCCCATTTGGAGCGCCCACGCCCAGGGCGACAGGCCGGTCGACCCTACTGGAGGAAAGGGAAATGTTGAAGGGATGGATTCCGGCTCGAATGCCAGAATGATCCCGCTTTGGCGGACAGGCTCCCCTATGGAAGGGAGGGGAATGGCGGAAAGGGGATGGGGAAAGGGTGAGGATGAGGTTTGCCGGCGCTCCCTCTGGGGCCTGGGACAGGACGTGGGGGATCATCCGCGGCGCAATGCCGCAGGCATCCGCTTCTACGCCAAGGAGGGTGAAGCGGGAAATCATCCGCGGCGCAATGCCGCAGGCATCCGCTTCTACGCCGATGAGCGCGGAGCGGGAAATCATCCGCGGCGCAATGCCGCAGGCATCCACGGTCGTTGAGCAAGCTCGCTGGGGGTGTGAGCCGTGGGTTATCATCCGCGGCGAGGGAACGCGGGCATCCGCGGCGCGATGACGCAGCGGGGAAGGTGGCCGAGAGGGAGCGCTGGCTATTAGGGTCATCCTCAGTGGATTCATGGTGTTGCCAAGGGACACGGGGTAGGGTTGGGGCCAAAGGAGGAGGCGCGTGCCGGTTGCCGGGCGGTCCCATACCGCTCGGTTACGACGGGCCGATTTGTGGGCCATGCGACTCATGGGACTCCTTGATCCTTTCCTGATTAGGCTCGACATACGTGGCCGAGACCTGGGATGTAATATAGCACGGATGTTTTGATTTGGTCAAGAGGTCGCACGGGGGGTTATGTCACAGCCGCATGACTTCATAATTTTGGTTACCGAGCCGGGGAATGCACCTCAAAATTACGGTTACCCAAACCACGGGGAGGTAATCGTGAACCGAGTGAGCATTCAAGAGTACTGCGAACGACAGCGGGACAGGTACCGCGAGGCCGACAGGACCGAGAAGGGAAGGATCCTCGACGAGGTGGTAGCTGTGACCGGCTACCACAGGAAGTCGGCGGTCCGGCTGCTGTCCGGTCGGACTCGAAAGGGGAGAGGCGGCCGTGTGGGTAGACCGGTCGAGTACGGTCCTGACGTGGCGGCGGCGGCCAGGGTGGTTCACGAGGCTGCCAGCGGCATCGGAGCCAGGAGGCTGCAGCCGTTTGTGGGGGAGATGGCGTCACGACTGGAGGCATTCGGAGAGCTGGAGATCGACCCTGCCACTGATACTCTGCTCAGGCGTGCAAGTGCGGCAACTCTGGAGCGGCTCCTGGCTGCGGATCAGGTGCCCGTTAGAAAGAGGACGCACAGCCTGACCAAGCCCGGGACACTGCTTAGGAACCGCATTGCCGTGCGTACCTTCAGGGACTGGGACGATGCGAGGCCGGGCTTTGTCGAGGTGGACACGGTGGCACACTGCGGTCCGACGGTTGAGGGGTTCCACCTGTGGACGGTTACGGCGGTGGACGTGGCCACTGGGTGGGTGGATATGGACGTGGTCTGGGGTAAGACACAGGAGCGTGTGGGAGCTGCTATACGCAGGATGCATCGGAGGCTGCCCGTCCCTCTCCTGGGCCTGGACAGCGATAATGGGTCGGAGTTCATCAACAGAGGGCTCTACACCTACTGCGAGGAGAACGGGATCAGCTTCACCAGGAGCAGGCCCTACCGTAAGAACGACAGCGCCCACGTCGAGCAGAAGAACGGTGCTGTGGTGCGGCGTCTGACCGGACACGCACGGTACGCCTCGTCAGCGGCCTTCAAACAACTCACCGAGGTCTACTCGCTGGCGAGGCTTCACGTGAACTTCTTTCAGCCGGTCCGAAGACTCACTGCGAGGAGTGGGCACGGGGCCAAGGTCATCCGACACCACGACGAGGGAGCGACCCCGTACCAACGGATGCTCAGCAGTGGTGCAGTCTCACGAACTCGGCAGATGTTGCTGGAGAAGCTCTACCTGTCGCTCAATCCGCTCTGGCTGAGCCGTCAGATCGATGCCGAGACCGACAAGCTGCTGGGGCTAGCATGGCGTCAGGGTCAGCCGCTATCCTGGAACACTGCCGGTAACCGTAATTATGAGGTCAATTCCCTCTCCCGGTAACCATCAATTTTGAGGTCGCACGGGGGGTAATGGCGCACCTACCAGGAGGGGAAATCACCCTCACCCCAACCCTCTCACATCAGAGGGAGAGGGGGTAGGACCCCTTCCAACCCCGTTTAATTGGTTCCCACCCACCCGCCCTGTTTTATTGACATATCAGCCATGTTGCTTTGCAACATGGCTGATATGTCGTTATCAAGGCGGGAGGGGTGTGCGGGGAAGTGAGAGAGGTGGGGGGAGCGAAGGTATGGGACGGATTGGCAGTGCGGGGCCACCCATCCCGCTCGACCCTTTGACGGGGCTCCCGCCCCGGCGGATCTGCGACAGGGTGAGCGGCCCTGCCCAAGGGGGTGGATTCACGATCGGGGGCGGGGATGGTGGGGGGAGGGGGGCTAGGCGGGGACTTTGGCGACGAAGCTCTTGGTGTTGACGATGTGGCGGTTGAGGCCGAGCTTCTTGGGGGGGATGCCGAAGGCCAAGCCTATCATCTGGGGGAGATGGATGATGGGGAGGCCGATTTGCATCTTCTTCTGCCTGGCTGCCTTGGGCTGGGCACCGTCCAGGTTGAGATGACAGAGGGGGCAAGGGGTTACCATAACGTCGGCGCCTTCTTGTTTGGCCTCTATGAGGTGGTCGCCGGCCATGGCGTAGGAGGCCTTTTCGTTCATGGTGAGGATGGGGAAGCCGCAGCACTTGGTCTTGCCTGAGTAGTCGACGGCGATGCCGCCGAGGGTGGTGGTGATCTTCTCGATGTAGGTGTCACGTTCGGGTTGGTCTTCGAAGCCGAGGTACATTGTCGGCCGGAGGATGTAGCAGCCGTAGAAGGGGGCGATCTTTATGCCTGTTAGGGGTCTTTCGACCAGGGGCTCGACCTTGTCCAAACCGACGTCCTCGACGATTACCCAGAGCAAGTGGCTGACCTTGGTGGTGCCCTTGTATTCAAGGCCCTCCAGGGCGAGGGTCTCGTTGACTTTGGCGAGGTATTCGGGGTCGTTCTGGAGCTTGTAGTTGGCCTGACTCATGACACCCTGGCAGGTGCTGCAGATGGTCATGAGGGGAAGGCCAAGGCGCTCGGCCATGGCGAAGGTGCGGGCGTTCAGGGTGTCGGAGAGTTCGGGGTTGCGCTCGCTGAGGATTCCGGCGCCCGTGCAGGCGGCCTCTTTCAGTTCGACCAACTCGATGCCGAGCTTATCTGCTACGGCGAGGGTGGCTTTGAAGAGCTCTGGGCAGGCTCCTTGGGACACGCATCCGGGATACCAGGCGTACTTCATTACTTGTTTTCCAGCTTTTCAAAAATGCGCTTTACTTTGTCCGCACCGGGCCGCTTGTGGTGGAAAAGGGGCGGCAACTTCCTAGCTTTGAGAGAACGGAAGGCTGTGGGGATGAGTCCGAGAAGGGCACTGAAGTTAAGAAAACCGTAGGACTCGACGATGAGGCGCTTTTCGTCCAGCCAGCCGCTTCGCTTGATGGAATTGGCCATGGACTCGGCGTGGCGGGCGCCGTTGTTGTTGACGAAGCCCTGTTCGACGGCCTTGCGGCGAAGCTCCAGTATCTGGTCCATGGGAGCGACGCCCTTGGGGCAGACCTGCACGCATTCGAAGCAGTGGGTGCAGTCCCAGATGCCGCCGGCCTGACCGAGCTTCCTGAGCCTGTCTTCTTCAATGCCGTCCCTGGGGTCTCCGGCGAAGCGGAGGGCCTTGGCAAGAGCCGCGGGCCCGAGGAAACGTTTGTCGACTTCCAGGACGGTGCAGTCGGAGACGCAGGCTCCGCACATAATGCAGCCCATGACCTGATTCAGGGCCAGCATTGCGGAGTTATCAACGATATATTCGTGGTCGGGGGTGGGGCCGGTGGGGGAGAGCCAAGGCTGAATCTTGTTTATCTTATCCCAGAAGGGTTTAGCGTCTACGACCAGGTCCTTGATAACCGAAGTGTTCCCTACAGGCTCAACGACGATGGTGTCGGTGCGGGAGAGGGCGTCGGTGATCTTGGTGTTACAGGCGAGTCCGGCATGGCCGTTGACCCGCATGGCGCAGGAGCCGCAGATAGCGCTGCGACAGGAACAGCGGAGGGCGAGCGACTGGTCCTGATACTCGCGGATCTTTATCAGGGCGTCGAGGACCATCTCGTGCTCATCGCACTCGACCTTGAAGTCCTCGTAGTACGGCCCTGACCCCGACTCCCGGTTGAAGCGTTTGATTTTTACGGCTACTTCCATCTTCCCTCGCGTTCCGGTCGGCTAGTAAGTCCGGGCCTGGGGCTGCCATCTAGTAATAGTAACGGGAGCATAGTCGATACGAGGTTCGCCGCCCTGAAGGGTGACAAGGGTGTGGCGGAGCCAGTTTTCGTCGTCTCGCTCGGGGTAGTCGGTGCGGGTGTGAGCGCCGCGGCTCTCCTTGCGAACGATTGCGCCGGCGACGATGGTCTCGGCGCAATCGAGCATAAACCCCAACTCAAGGTAGGATAACAGGTTGTAGTTGAAGACTTTTCCTTTGTCGTTGATTGAGGCCTTGACGTAGCGCTCCTTGAGCTGGACGAGGGTCTCCTGGGACTTTTTGAGGCCGTCGGCGTCGCGGAAGACAGCTACGTTCGTGTGCATGGACTGGCCCATTGCGAGTCGAATCGCGGCGGGCGGGTCGCCGTTGGCATCCCGCTTGAGTATAGCCTCGATACGGGCCTCTTCATCGGACTTGATGGCGTTGGAAAGGATGGGCTGGCTAAGGGAGGAGGCGTATTCGGCGGAGGTGAGGCCGGAGCGTCTGCCAAAGACGACGGTTTCCAGCAGGGAGTTGGCCCCGAGCCGGTTGCCTCCGTGGAGGCTGATGCAGGCGCATTCGCCAGCGGCGTAGAGGCCCGGGATGGAGGTTGCGCCGTTGACGTCGGTCTTGATGCCACCCATCTGGTAGTGCATTCCGGGCACGATGCGGATGGGCTCCTCAGCGATGTCGACTCCTGAGAACTGGACGCCAAGCTCCCGGATCTGGGAGAGACGTTCGAGGATTTTCTGCTTGCCAAGGTGTCGGCAGTCGAGGAGGATTGCGCCGTCAACGCCTCGGCCTGCATCGATTTCGACACGTTCTGCCCGGGACACGACGTCACGGGAGGCTAGCTCCATCTTGTTGGGTGCGTAATAGGGGTTGCGGGAATTGCCCATGAACCGCTCGCCCTCGGAGTTGATGAGATAGGCGCCTTCACCTCGGGCGGCCTCGGAGAGTAGGGCGCCGTTGGAGGGAAGGGTGGTGGGGTGGTACTGAACCATCTCCATGTCCATGAGGGGAGCGCCGGCGTTGTAGGCGAGGGCGATGCCGTCTCCGGTGCAGATCATGGCGTTGGTTGAGGGCTCATAGACTCGGCCGAGTCCGCCACTGGCCATTATCACGGCCTTGGCCTGGATGGGCTCTATCCTGCCGGAGAGCATGTCCATGGCGATCGCGCCCTTGCATACGCCGTCGAGCATGATAAGGGAGGTGACGAACCACTCTTCGTAGACGAATATGCCGGCCTTCATCAACTGCTCGTACATGACGTGGAGGATGGCCTGTCCGGTGATGTCGGCGACGAAGAATGTACGGGCAAAGGAAGCGCCGCCGAAGCTTCGGGCGCCAAGCCTGCCTCGCTCGTCGCGGTTGAAGATCACGCCCATATGCTCGAGCTCGATGATATCGCTCGGGGCTTCACGGGCCATGATCTCGATGGCGTCCTGGTCTCCGAGGTAGTCGGAGCCCTTAACGGTGTCGAAGGCGTGGGATTCCCAGTCGTCCTCTCGGCCCTCTTCGGGCATGGCTGCGTTGATACCGCCCTGGGCGGCATTTGAGTGGCTTCGAACGGGGTGAACTTTGGAAATTACGGCTACGTTAGCGCCGTGTCGGTGGGCCTCAAGAGCGGCCCTCATACCGGCGAGTCCCGCGCCTATAACTAGTACGTCGTGTTGTGGCAAGTGATGGCCTGTAATTGGGGTCGGGTCGGGGGTGATTTTATCATCGGGGGAAGGGGGTGACAAGATGGTGTTTTTGTTCGGGGAGGGGCAGTAGTGGGGCTGGGATCGGGAGGGAATGTGAGTGGGCAAGTCCTAGATCCCTCGCCGAGCCTCGGGATGACAATAGGGGGAGGAGCGCCTGGATGAGGCGGTGGGGGAGCGGGCTCGTGATGACGTGGAGGTGGCGGTGTGTTGCGGGATGAATGCAGGGGGACTTAGAATCCTGGAATGCGGGTTATTGCTGGTGAGGCTAAGGGTCGGAGGTTAAAGGCACCGACAGGGGCGACCTTTCGGCCTAGCGCTGAGAGGGTTAGGGCAGCCTTGTTTTCGATACTGGAGGCGGCGGGCGTAAGAATGGACCGGGTGTTGGACCTTTATGCCGGGACGGGCGCTATTGGGATTGAAGCACTGAGTCGGGGAGCGGAGTGGGCAGACTTCGTGGAGCGAGACAAGGCGATGGCCCGCGCGATTTCGGAGAATCTAACGAACGCTCGGCTAGAGGAACGGGGACAGGTACATGTGATGGATGCGGGGAAAGCCTTGGATAGGTTGTCGGGGCCGTACGATGTGATATTCATGGACCCGCCGTATGCTGATGAGTCGGTTGATCGGGTGGTGGACCAGATCGATGAGAAGGGGTTGTGTGGGGTAGATGGGATGGTGATTGTGGAGCATGCAAGGCGTCGGCCGCTTGAAGGAAGGTACGGGGGACTCGTGCTGGAAAAAGAGAAGACGTACGGTGATACAATGTTGAGCATCTTTCGAGTGGAGGGAAGTCTTTGACCACCGCCCTATACCCCGGGAGCTTCGATCCCGTAACCAACGGTCACCTGGACATCGCGAAGAGGGCCTCCTTGGTGTTCGACGAGGTTGTAATAGCGGTTTACTCCACACCGGACAACAAGAGGCTGCTATTCAATACCGAGGAACGTATAGCCTTGATCAATGACTCGCTGGAAGGCTTCCCGAACATCAGGGCGGTTGCGTATACGGGGCTGACCGTGGACTACGCCCGGGAGATCAATGCCAAGGTGATGATACGAGGGCTTCGGATGAACTCGGACTTCGAGCGGGAGTTCGAGATGGCGTTGATGAACAAGAAGCTGGCCCCGGATATCGAACTGGTGACGTTTATGAGCAGCTTGGAGCACCAGTTCCTAAGCTCTTCCCTGTTAAAAGAGGTGGTGAAGCTTGGTGGAGACCCGGACTCTTTTGTGCCGGCGCACGTGGGAGAGGCGTTGATGAAGCGGCTGAGGTGAGGTGAGGGGTAGCCCTCCCTTCCTCCCATCGGGAGAAATAGGTTCCCGCCCACCCGCCCTATTTTATTGAGTAATGGGCCGTGTTGCGAAGCAACACGGCCCATTACTCTTTGTTTAGTGGGGAAGGGAGATTAGAGGTAGGTATCGGCGCTCTGTGACGATGCCTACCTCTAATTCAATATTGACGTAAAGGGATTTATTTGAAGGCGGGCATTACTTCTTCTATGAAAGACTGGACGGCGTCAAAGTCGAAGGGGGCGCGGAAGGCGATGTTGAGGTCTGTGACGCCGATGTCCACGTATTGCCCGATGCGGTCCCGGACCTGATCCGCGGTGCCGAAGAGCATTCCTCCAGGCTTGTAGGTGGGGTCACCACCCCAGGCGCTTTCAATATTGTCGTGTTTCTTTCGGGCGTCGGCTTCGTCGGTGCCCATGTAGAAGCCTAGGTTGACGCTGCGGGTGATTGAGGCCGGGTCCCGGCCTTCTTTATCGCACCAGCCGTCGAGGACCTGGGACTTGGCGGCGAACATCTCGGGGGGGACGTAGGCGGCGTTCCAGCCATCGGCGTACTTAGCGGTAATGCGCAGGGTGCGCTTTTCACCGAGGCCGCCGATCCAGAGTCGGGGAGAGGCCTGGATGGGGCGGGGGAAGAGGTAGGCGTTATCGACGGAGTAGTGCTCGCCTTGGAAGGTAGTGGACTCGTTGTGGAGCATGGAGCGAATGATCTGGGCACCCTCTTCGAGTTGGTCGAGTCGGGTCTTTATTGGGGGGTACGGGTAGCCGTAGGCGAGGAACTCCATCTCGTACCAGCCGCCACCGATCCCCATTTCAACGCGTCCGTTGCTGATATGGTCGATGGTGACGGTTGCCTTGGCGAGGAGAGCAGGATTTCGGTAGCCGATGGCCATAACGAGGCAGCCGATGCGTACATTTTCGGTTTCCGCTGCAATGGCAGCCATTGTGGTCGTAGCCTCGAAGCAAGGGCTTTTGCCGTCTTGGGTGGGATTTTCGTAGAAGTGATCCCAGACGGAGACCCAGTAAAAACCATTGGAGTCGGCGACTTGCCAGAGCTTGCGGAGGTCGGGGTAGCTAACGTCCTGGACGCCGGTGTGCATGCCTATACGCAGGGCCATGAATGCCTCCCATTGAAGCAGGGTGATGGGCGTATATTAGCAGGAAGGGGGTGGGGTGTGGGGTTACTGAAAAACTCCATATGCCTATACCTTTTGCATAGCCTGCCTGACTTTCCCCAAGCGCAGATGCAAAACGGAGCGCGATGCTTTTTCGACGTGACCCGCCCCCCCACTCATACTTCGAGAGCCTCAGCACGAGCGGCCCCGGAACCGGGAGCAGAGATTGTGAGCGTGCAAAAGCCAGGTGTTAGGAGGGGACGGATTCATTCTGTTCAGGAAGGGGTTGGTGGGTGGGGTGCTATAATCGGGGTGATTTGGGGTGACAGGACTTACCCGAAGTGCAACCCTGAATCCACTCATAATTCGACGGGCTCAAGGTGAGCAAATTCCTGTCCATTCCCACAACAATGGCGTCAATGCGACCCATTGAGAGAAAGAGGCCTAAATGATAGATGTGAGTGCGCAGGTCATAGATTCCTCGCGGAGCCTCGGAATGACAATGGGCTGGGGAGCCTTGGAATGATTGGGTGGCAGGGAGAGGGGAGATAATGGCAGACCAACAGGCCTCCATGCTGGAGCGGAAACCGCTTTTTCTGTTGATGGATGGGCACGCGCTGATTCATCGGGCGTTTCATGCGTTGCCGCCTCTCACCGTGAATAAGACAGGGGAACCTATCGGGGCGGTGTATGGGTTCACCAGCGCACTGCTGAAGGCTCTCGACGAGATAGACCCGACTCACTGCGCGATCGTATTCGACAGGCCGACGCCCACGTTCAGACACCTGCAATATGAGGAATACAAGGCGCAGCGGGCGTCGACGCCGGATGAACTGAGAGCGCAGTTCAGGCGAACCCGGGAACTCATTGCGGCCTTTGGGATTCCCGCCTACGAGATGGATGGCTATGAGGGGGACGACATTCTCGGGACTCTGTCGAAGCAGGCGTCGGAGCAGGGGATTGATACGGTAATCCTCACGGGGGACACGGACATCGTCCAGCTTATCAATCCGTACGTGAAGGCTCTAATACCCAGAGGGATGTTCAAGGAGACCGTGTTCTACGACGAGAAAAAGGTTGTGGAGAGGTACGGTGTGCCTCCTGTCCTGATCCCAGACCTAAAGGGGCTGATGGGGGACACGTCGGACAACATACCTGGGGTGCCGGGGATCGGGGCGAAGACGGCGGCGAAGCTGGTGCAGCAGTTCGGGGGAATTGAGGACATATACAAGCACGTAGAAGAAGTGAAGCCCCCGCGGATTCAAGGGTTACTGAAAGAGCATGAATCGCAGGCGAGGCTATCGGTGGACCTGGCCAGGATTATAGTGCAGGTGCCTTTGGACCTGGACCTTCAAGCTTGTGCAAGGGCGGCGTTTAACCGTGAGGCGGTGGTGGGACTGTTCAGGGAGTTGGAATTTTCCAGCTTGCTGCCTCGGCTGCCGGGTGGGGATGGGGAGAGCGACGAAGAGACCGAGGCCAGGGAGTCGGGGAGTGGGGCTGTCGAGTATTACACCCTACGGGACGAGGGCGCTCTTGAAGCGATGATTGCGGAGGTTCGGGAGGCGGGATACTTCGCTTTCGATACTGAGACGACCAGCCTGAACGCGATGATGGCGGGCCTGGTGGGGATTTCGATATCGGCGAGACCAGGAGTGTCGTACTACATTCCGGTAGGGCACAACTCGGGGCTGCAGCTGCCTAGAGAACTGGTAATAGAAAGGCTACAGCCTCTGTTCGAGGACGAGTCGCTGCCCAAGACGGCCCACAACGCCAACTATGACATGATGATCCTGGCTAATTACGGTATAGAGGTGCGGGGTCTGGCCAACGACAGCATGATTGCAGCCTTCCTGATCGGGGAGAAGTCGTTGGGCCTGAAGGGGCTTTCCTTCGACCGGCTGGGGATTGAGATGACGCCGATCACGGAGCTGATAGGCACGGGAGCCAAGCAGATCACGATGGACAAGGTGAGCGTGGATTCGGCGAGCCCGTACGCGGCGGCGGATGCGGACATTACCCTGCGCCTATCCACTATGATCGAAAAGGAGCTTCGGGAGGAGGGGATGTGGGAGATGATGGACGACGTGGAGCTGCCCCTGGTGCCTATCATCGTGCGGATGCAACGTGCGGGGATTGCGCTGGATGGGAAACTGCTGGAGGGGTTGTCCCTGGAGTTGGGGGAGCGGATGGCTGTGCTGGAGGGGGGGATCTATGACGACGTCGGGCACCGGTTCAACATTAACTCGCCGAAGCAGCTTGGTGACGTGCTGTTCAAAGAGCTGTCGCTGCCGAGCGCGAAGCGGACCAAGAGCGGGTTCTCGACGGATGCACGGGTGTTGGAAGGACTGAGGGGCGCGCATCCGATGGTGGAAAAGGTGCTCGAGTTCCGGCAGATATCTAAGCTCAAATCGACATACCTGGATGCTCTGCCGTCCCTGGTGAACCCGAACACAGGTCGGGTCCACACGACGTTCAACCAGACGGGTACGGTGACTGGGCGGGTGTCGAGCAACGATCCGAACCTGCAGAACATACCCATACGCACGGAACTGGGCGGGCAGGTGCGGCATGCGTTCATCGCGCAGGACCACCCGGACTGGGTGCTGCTGGCGGCGGACTATTCGCAGATAGACCTACGGGTGCTGGCGCATATATCGGAGGACCCGAGCCTGATAAAGGCATTCCATGAGGGGGCGGACATTCACGCTGCCACGGCTTCATTTGTGTACGGTGTCCCGATGGACGAGGTTACGTCGGACATGCGCCGGATTGCGAAGACGATAAACTTCGGGATCATCTATGGGATCAGCGGGTTCGGGCTGGCGTCCAGGACGGAGCTTTCCAACGAAGAGGCCCAGACCTTCATAAACCAATACTTCGAGCGGTATCCGGGCGTCAAGGAGTACATGGAGGTGACGAAGCACAAGGCTCGGGCGCAGGGGTACGTGCAGACGGTGCTGGGTCGGCGGCGGCATTTTCCGGAGTTAAACTCGAGGAACCACAACGTGAGGATGGCTGCCGAGAGGATGGCTATCAACATGCCCATTCAGGGTACGTCGGCGGAGATAACGAAACTGGCGATGATTGGGATGCAGAACCGGATGGACGAGGCGCATATGAGAAGCAGGATGCTCCTTCAAGTCCACGACGAGCTAATCTTCGAGACGCCGTCTGACGAAGTGGAGGAGATGGCAGGGCTGGCGAGGGAGGTTATGTCCTCGGCGCTGGAATTGAGCGTACCCCTGAACGTGGATGTAAAGATGGGCCCCAACTGGGGAGATATGGCGTAACCGATGCCGGAATTACCGGACGTTGAGGCGATGCGCCGGGTGATAGCGCCCGACGTAAGGGGCCGTACCTTCGGTGGGGTGACGCTGAACTGGCCCAAGGCGGTCAAGGCACCCTCGGCTGGGGAGTTCAGGGAGGATATTCTAGGCGCCACCATCGAGGACGTGGGTCGGAGGGCGAAGTATTTCTTATTCCAGCTGAGGGATACGCGCACCCTGATAGTGCACTTGAGGATGACGGGCTCCCTGCGGGTTGTAGAATCCTCGGAGGAGATGCACCGTTATACTCATACGGTGTTTCACTTTGAAGACGGGTACGACCTTCGGTTCGTGGACCCGCGCAAGTTTGGGGCGGTTTGGCTGGTAGACGATGCGGAGTCGGTGGTCGGGGACCTGGGGCCCGAGCCCCTGGAGCCCTCATTCACCCCGGAAGTGTTGGAGGGAATCGTTGAGGGGCGGAGCACGGTGATAAAGTCGCTGTTGATAGACCAGAAACGGATTGCCGGGATAGGGAACATCTATGCAGACGACATTCTGTTCAGGTCAGGGGTGCACCCTCAGACGCCGGCGAAGAGGCTGAGTGCGGAGTCGATAGGTGCGATTCACGACTCGATAGTAGTGATACTGACGCGGGCTATTGAGATATTGCTGGAGAATCTCCCGGCGGATGCGCCCCCTACGGAGGATTTGGGAGATAAGATATTCCTGGTTCCTCGGAAGAGCGGGGCGTCGTGTCCCGGATGTTCCGGGGAGATACAGAGGATGGTAGTCGGGGGGCGGGGGACTTATTTTTGTCCGGTTTGTCAGCCTACGGTGGGCGCGGGGTAAATAACTGCCTGATGGCATCGGACGGCGATTCACGAATTGCCCCTATGGGGGAAGGGTGGGAGGGGAGTTCACTCTCACCCTAGCCCTCTCCCATCGAGGGAGAGGGGATAAGACCCCGCCCCTGCCTCTCCGAACGGTGTTGTCTGAAGGGTTTGATGAGATGGGAAGAGGTGGATTAGCTTCCGCCGGGGAGGGGGCCGAAGCCTTTTTGGAGGATTTCAACGAAGACGCCGTGGGTGCCTTTGGGGTGGACCCATAGGTAGTCGGCGTTGGGGCCGGGCTCTTCGTCGTCGGGGATGCCGGTGACACGGCCGCCGTGGGAGCGTACCTTTTTCACGGAGTCGCGGATGTCATCCACCTCGAAGGTGATTAGGTAGACACCTTCGCCTCGGGTTTCAAGGAACTTGCCGACGGCACTGCCCTCGCCGAGGGGCTCGATGAGCTCTAGAAGGGCTTTGGAGCCGTTGCCGAGGTAGGTGCTGCGGTAGCCGAGTTGGGTATTGTCGTTGGGCAGCTGCATAACCTCTAAGCCAAAGAGGTTGCAGAATCTGTCGGAGGCTTCCTGAAGGTCGTGGACGGCGATACAAACGAAGCTCAGGTCTGTTGCCATACTCTCCTCCCGCGGGACCAGGGCACCGGGCTTTGGCGCAGTATTTTGGTGGTGTAGAATGTAACTGCCCCGCTCCGGCCACGGCGGACTTTCAGCCAGGCGGATGTTCCACCCGGGGCACAGTTGGATTATATACGTTCCGCATCCACCGGTAACCAAGCAAAGGGGGACAAAGATGGAAAAGGCCATGGAAGGTTACAGGGTAGTCGACTTGACACAATGGGAGGCTGGGACATCGTTCACGCAGGCGTTGGCCTGGTTGGGGGCGGACGTGATCAAGGTGGAGGCGCCGGGGAGAGGAGACCCGGGCCGGGTGGCGCCGCAGGACATTGCCGGGATCGACAGTCCCTATTTTCTGATTCTTAACTCCAACAAGCGGAGCATCACTCTCAACCTGAAAACGGAGGAGGGGAAGAAGGTGTTCCTGGAACTGGTGAGAAATGCAGACGTAGTGGCGGAGAACCAGGGCCCCGGGACCCTCGAGCGATTAGGGCTGGGATACGACGTGTTGTCGGAGGTGAACCCGAAGATAGTACTGGGGCGGGTCAAGGGATTCGGGACATATGGCCCGTACAGCAAATATAAATGTTTCGACATGATCGCGCAGTGCACGGGTGGATCCTACGCCACAAACGGGTACAAAGACGGGCCGCCTGTACCGATGGGGACGTCCATCGGGGATATTGGGACGGGATACCACGCTGCCCTGGGGGTTGTGGCGGCGCTGTTACAGAGAGAGAGGACGGGGAAGGGGCAGGTCGTTGAGGTTTCGATGCAGGAGTCAGTGTTCAACTTTGGCAGGGTTGCGATGATGTGGTACTACCACAATCCCGAGATGATAATGAGAAAGGGAGACGACGGTTGGAACACCGCGCCCTCCCGAATGTACCGGTGCAAGCCCGGCGGTCTCGATGACTACTGCTATGTCTATGCCACCGAGAGCATCTCAGATTCGTGGAACAGCCTACTCAGGATAATCGGCAGGGAAGACCTCGTCGGCGACGAGCGCTACACCTCTTCGGAACTCCGGTTCAATCGGAAGGAAGAGGTGGACAAGATGGTCGAGGATTGGACGCTGCAGCACACCAAACAGGAAGTGATGAACACCTGCGCGAGCCAGGGGGTCGTGGCTGGGGCAGTGCTGAACGCCAAGGACCTGTTCGAAGACCCGCATATCCATGAGCGAGGCATGATCGCGACCATGGAGCACCCGGACAGAGGGGAGTGGAAGATGATCGGGAACCCGATCAATCTGTCGGACTCCCCGACCGAATACAGAGCGGCACCCCTACTGGGTCAGGACACGGATGAGGTTCTGGCAGGCGTGCTGGGCTACTCCGAAGAGCGCATAGAGAAACTGCGGCAAGAAAGCATAGTTTAGCGGTCCCGATCAATGGGATGCTGAAACTCGCCCTGGCCGGGACCTGCCTTCTGCTACTAATCGCGTGTGGGGGTGGGGATAGGACCCGGGGCCCGGATACCGAGTCCGAGGCTGCACTGGCGCATTACCGGGAGGGCGAGGAGCTCTTCAGCAAGGGTCAACTGGGGGCTTCCATTGCGGCGTTCACCAAAGCCGTACGCGCCGATCCAGAATTCTCCGACGCCTATTTCGACAGGGGCCTCGCCTGGCTGGCAACAAAGCGATGGAATGACGCCATCGACGATTACGACGAGGCACTGGCACTAGACCCTGAGAGGGTCGCCGCCTATTACAACAGGGCGTTTGCATATTCCCAGCTTCGAAGACCGCAGGATGCGGTGTCTGACTACACGGAAGTTGTGGAGCGTGACGCGGGGAACGCGCAGGCATTTGCTAATCGGGGCAGCATGTACATCGAAATGGGGCTCCCGGGATTAGCATTGGAGGACTTTGACAAGGCCATCGGGCTGGACGCGGAACTGGGAAAGGCCTATGTGGGACAGGCTATTGCCTACTCGATGCTTGATATGCCGACTGAGGCCGAGGCGGCAATCGAGGCGTCGGTGGAACATGGGTACGTGGCATACAACGTGAATCGGATCATAGAGCGGGCGTTGGCCGAGTATCTGGTCGCTGGGACGGTGCAGTAGTCCAACAATGGTTGACGACTAGACTGTCTCCTTATAGACTGACGGTGTAAACAGACCGGTCGGTCTAGTATATGGAGTCGTCTACGATGACTGCGAAAGCCGAAACCCGCACCGCACGCGAGCGCATCCTGAATGCAGCGGCCAGTCTCTTTGCCCGGCGGGGCTACTACAATGCCAACGTGGACGAGATCGTCCAACAGTCGGGGACGTCCAAGGGCAGCTTTTACTTCCACTTTCCAAGCAAGGAGCAAATGGCGCTCGGCCTTGTCGACCAGCTGAGCGAGAAATTGGTCAGGAAGTTGGAGCGGTCCATAGCGTCAGAGACCGATCCACTGAAGAGGATACCGCTGGCGATAGACGCGCTGCTTTCCACCTTCTCCAAGCAGAGGAAGCTGGCCCAGATACTGATGGTGAACATCGTGGGGCAAGGGCGCGCGATGGACCGCAAGTTCCTGCCGATACGGGACAAATTCGCGGGGCTTATTCGCCGGGAGCTGGACGCGGCGGTGGAGGCGGGGGCGATCAGGCCGGTAGATACCAGCCTGGTGTCGCAGCTGTGGTTGGGGGCGCTGAACGAGATAATCCTCAGGTGGCTTCTGCAAGACAAGCCGACACCCCTGATGGAAAGTGCGCCGGCCATTCGAGAACTGCTTATGAACGGCATAGGTGTTCAGGATGGGGATGGCACCGCGGCTGAAACGCTGGGAAGACAGGTGGAAGAGGCGGCGGTATGAGCCCCAATTCCCGGACTTCGACTCTCGGTCCGTCCACCTTGGCACGAGCCGAGAACGGGCCCGCACTCGTTAGCAGGTCACGCTTGGTTCGGCAAGAAGTAAGCCCCACGGAGGTTTACCGAAACGCGGAGCCCGGCGAGGAGTTTCGGGTGTTCTGGGCCCAACGAGACCGGCAACTGGTCCTGGTGGGATTGGGAGTCGCGTGTGGGGTCAAGGTGTCGGGGGCGGACAGATTTATACGGGTTAGGGAGTGGTACAGAGAGCTGATTGAGAGAGCGGTGGTTGAGGGGCCGGATGTTGCCGGGACGGGGCCACTGGCCCTCGGGGGGTTCCGGTTTGATGCAGAGGCGGAGGTATCTCCCGAATGGAGGAGATTTGCCGACGGGATGATGGTCGTGCCCAGGGTGTGCTACGCGTGGACTCCTGATGGATGCTGGATGACAGAGAATCGGCTGCTATCTTACAACGGAGCGGAAACCCAATTTGCGTCAGTGCACGATGCTGACACTGTATCCGAGCCTGTAGTTGATTCGGGATTAGCAAACCTATGGGAGCGTTCGGTGGAAAGGGCGTTGGAGTCGGTGAGGTCTGGAGAGGCGGACAAGATAGTGATCGCGCGTAGGGCTGCGGTGGATGGGTCGGGAGAGATGGACGTGCCGGGGACACTGGAACGATTGATGGACGGCGAGGCCAGGTGCTCGATCTTCTCATTTGGGGTTGGACTCGACACTTTCCTGGGCGCCAGTCCCGAACCACTGGTCACCCTCGCCGACGGAAAGCTGGAGTGCATATGCCATGCGGGGTCGGCGGCCCGGGGTGTGACGGCGGAGCAAGACAGGAAGCTGGGCGAGGCGCTGCTTAACGACCCGAAGGAGCAGCGGGAGCACTATCTTGCGGCCAGTTCGGTCGAGCAGGCGTTGAGAGGTCTATGTGATGGGCTTACGCGGGACTCGTCGCCCCGGCTGTCCAAACTGAAGAATGTGCAGCACCTCTCTACGGCTTTTCATGGATCGAATAAGCAGGGTAGGGACATATTAGAGTTCGTGGAGGCGCTGCACCCCACGCCCGCGGTGGCCGGGGTGCCGACCGAAAAGTCTTTAGCCCTGATCCGAGAGTTGGAAGAGATGGACCGGGGATGGTACTCGGGGCCGGTGGGGTGGATGGACCACAGGGGTCGGGGGGAGTTTGCCATAGCTATCAGGTCCGGGTTAATTACGGAAGACCGGGCTTATCTGTACGCGGGGGCGGGAATCGTGGAAGGATCTGACGCGAAGAGGGAGTTTGCGGAGACGGAGCTGAAGATGCTCGGTCTAAAGGACGCTCTGAATTTGGGTTAGGCATGAAGAGACCTGTGCGCAACTTGTCAACGGATGGGAACCCCGCCAGGAATCCGCTCGACCCTTCGACCCTGCTCCCGCCTAGGCGGATCTTCGACAGGGTGAGCGGATTCCTGCCCTACCCCCGAGCAAGTGCATATAGATCCTCTGAGTGTTGCATGCCGGGTTACACAAAGGTCTTATGAAGGCAGAGAACCGGAACTATGCGATGTCGGGGGCCCTGGTGAAAGGGCTTGCAGCGGCCGGGTTACGAGACGTGGTCATGTGCCCCGGGTCTCGGTCAGGGCCGCTTGCGATTACTTTTGCCAGGAGCACCGCCATTAAGACCTGGGTGCACCTTGACGAACGCTCTGCGGGGTTCTTTGCACTGGGAATTGCCAAGGGGTCCAGGAGGTCGGTTGTGGTTATGACCACCTCGGGGACGGCGGCGGCGAATTTGCTGCCTGCGGTAGTCGAGGCCTGGTTGACTGGGG
Source organism: Dehalococcoidia bacterium (assembly GCA_965220005.1). Classification (GTDB taxonomy): domain Bacteria; phylum Chloroflexota; class Dehalococcoidia; order Plut-88900; family Plut-88900; genus Plut-88900. The sequence continues at coordinate 2,500,054 of OZ244800.1, read as the reverse complement.
TGCCTCTAATAGTTATTACGGCGGACCGACCTCCGGAGTTGGTGGACTGGGGGGCAAACCAGACAATCGAGCAAACCGGAATCTACGGTGCGCACGTGAAGTGGGCCGCCGACCTGCCAGTCCCGGAAGCGAACGTTCGGCTCGCTGATTACGCCTCGGCCATCGGGCGGAGGGCGTATGTCACGGCGGCAGGTTATCCGTCGGGGCCCGTGCACCTGAACGTGCCGTTTCGCGAGCCCTTGGCTCCGGTTGCTATCACGGGAGAGGAGATGGAGGTATCCGGGGGTGGGGGGATTTTGGATGGTGTAGAGGCAGTGGGTGCGCCGGATGGATGGGAGGCCGGAAGGAAAGTCGGGGCGAGGGTGGGGGGGGTTGAGCGGGGACTAATAGTTTGCGGGCCGCAGAGCAATCCAGAGCTGGCGGGTGCGGTGTCGGAGGCGGCGCGTAGCCTAGGTTATCCGATTCTTGCCGACCCGCTGTCCCAAGTCAGGTGCGGGACGCATGATATTTCACAAGTTATTGGCTTCTACGATTTGATATTGCGCGACCAGGGTTTGTGGGAGAGGCTCGAGCCGGAAATGGTGCTGCGGTTCGGGGCCTGGCCGACTTCCAAGTCGTTGGGAATGTTCCTTGCACGATTTAGGGACGCACGGCACGTTCTGGTGCCCGAGACCGGCTGGCCCGACCCGCATCATCTGGCCTCAGACGTGGTGCAGGTGGACCCGGTGACATTTTGCCGTGGGCTGGCCGCGGGTGGCGGTGGGCGGGATGGCGGGTCTCCGTGGTTCGACGAGTGGGTGGGTCTTAGCCGATCTGTCGGGGAGGGGATGGGGGGGCACATGGCGGAGATAGACGAGCTTTTCGAAGGGAAGATATTTCACGAAATCCAAGAGCACATTCCCGATTCTGCGATCCTGTTCGCTGGTAACAGCATGCCGGTGAGGGATATGGATACGTTCATGCCTTATTCGCATCGAAATATCAGGGTGATGGGGAATCGGGGGGCGAGCGGCATCGACGGGGTGATATCGACGGCGTTAGGGGTGGGGGGCGGGGCGGGGGTCCCGGTGGTGGCGGTGGTAGGAGACCTATCCTTTTTCCACGATATGACGGGCCTGCTTATGACCAGGAACAGTGAGATAAACGCGACCATTGTGGTCGTGAACAACGATGGTGGGGGCATATTTTCATTCCTGCCCCAGGCCGAGCACCCGGCGCATTTTGAAAAGGTTTACGGGACGCCGCACGGGCTGACGTTTGGGTCAGTGGCGGAGTTGTATGGATTGGAGTACACGCGGGTCTCGACGTGGGAGGAGTTTGGTGAAGCCGTGGGTCGGGGAACTGCCGACATAGGAACATCGATCATTGAGGTACCGAGCTCCCGGGAGCGGAACGTGGCTCTGCATCGAGAAGCGTGGGCCGCGGCCTCGGATGCACTCCGCAGTATAGAGAGGGGCTAGCCGTGGCGCTTGTGCCAGTCAACGGGATCCGGTTGAACGTGGAGGTTGAAGGACAGGGTCCACCCTTGGTCATGCTTCACGGCTTCACGGGCGACTTGAGCACCTGGCGCCCATTGGCTGCGACACTCGGGGGACGGTACACGACGGTACTGGTCGATCTGATAGGGCATGGCGGGTCGGATGCGCCGGAAGACCCAGCGAGATATTCGATGGAGCGGTGTGTCGATGATCTGCTCGCCCTAGCCGATCATCTCAAAATAAGTGAAGCGGTCTGGCTGGGATATTCGATGGGTGGGCGGGTTGGACTATGCTTGGGCACGACCGCACCGGAGCGATGCCGGGCGTTGATTCTGGAGGGGGCTTCAGGGGGAATAGGTAGTGAACGGGAGAGGGCGACGAGGGTGTCAGCGGACAGGGCGCTTGCTATTCGGATAGAGGACCGGGGCGTAGCGTCCTTTGTCGAACACTGGGAGTCTCAGGCCCTTTTTTCCAGCCAAGATCGGTTGGACGAGCGGGTACGAATGGAGTTGAGGCAGCAGAGGCTGGGGAATCAGGCCACGGGGCTGGCCAACAGTCTCAGAGGCATGGGGACGGGGGCACAGCCCACCGTTTACCATCGTCTTCCGGAATTTCGGAAGCCGACACTGTTCCTTGCGGGTGAGGATGACCAGAAGTTCCTGACGTTGGCCCGAACCATGAGTGAACTGACTCCCATCGGCGACTACGCTTCGATTCCGAACGCGGGTCACTGTGCTCACCTGGAGAATCCGAAAGAGTTTGAGACCAAGGTTTGCGAATTCCTAAACGCCTTAGACGGGAACCGCTATAACGGGTCTACAGCCGGACTTGCCCGCGAGGCCCGAGGGCAAAGTGTTGGATAGCATCGAGGTCGAGGGAGATGCCGAGTCCGGGGGAGTCGGGGGTGATGAGGAAGCCGCTGTCGGGGGAAAGGGGCGCTTGGAGGAGGTCGTGGGTGAGTAGGGGCCCGGTGGCCAGGCCGCAGGCTTGGGGAATGTCTAGTGCAGCTGCCAAATGTAATGCGGCGGCCAGACCGACGCCTGTTTCCAGAGAGGAAGTGAGCACGGCTCCCAAGCCACGGGCTTGGGCGTGCTTGATAATAGAGCGAGTAGCAGTGAGGCCTCCGACTCTGGCGAGCTTGATGACAAGGATGTCTACGGCACCTGAATCGGCGAGGGTTTCGGCGGACTGCGCATTCTCGACGGACTCGTCGGCGGCGATGGGGATGGGGGAGTTGAGGTGGAGCCGGGAGAGGGTTGGGATGTCGGGTGGGGTTACGGGTTCTTCAATGAACTCGGGGGAGAATTTGGAAAGACGGTCGAGGGCAAGGGAGGCCTGGGTCTCGGGCCAGGCTTGGTTGGCGTCAAGGCGTAGTCTTATGGCATCGCCGACGGCATTGCGTGTGCGGGTTAGGGCGTCCTCGTCGATTTCCAGGTCTCGGCCACCGACCTTGAGCTTGAGGGTTCGAAAGCCCTCCTCGACTGCTTTTGTTGCCAGAACTTCCGTCTCGGCGGGGGCTGCTTCGCCGATTATGGCGTTGACTTCAACAGGGCGGGAAGTACCGCCGAGGAAGACAGCGAGGGGCTTGGCCTCGGATTTGGAAAGACAGTCCAGTGCTGCGGTCTCAAGGGCGAAGGCGAGAGAGGGTGGAGGAATGGCGGGAAATGGGGTCGAGGCAAGGGGCCTCGTGAGCAAGGCAGGGGCAACGGTCTCTAGGGCGGTAGCGAGGTATCGGAGGGATGCGGGACTGCGGGTGAGGGAGGCGGGGGCTTCGCCGAGGCCGATGATGCCGTTGTCGGTCTCGATCTGGACCAACAAGCTATATCGGGTGTCTATTAGGGACGATGACGTGCGGAAAGGGCGCTTGAATGGGACGGCAACACTCTGCCATTCGATACCAGTGATTAACATAAGATCAGGTGAGCAGGGGAGTCAAAAATAGCTACCACACTCGATTTAACTGACTTCCGGGAGGTAACATGACTTCAACCTATACAGACATCATATACGAAAAAGGCGACGGCATAGCCAAGATCACCATTAACCGTCCGGAGGTGCTGAACGCTTTCCGGCCCCGCACGATAGACGAGATGGTGGACGCGTTCAAGGATGCGTGGTTCGATGAGAAGGTGGGAGTGGCAGTTCTGACGGGGGTCGGGGACCGGGCGTTCTGCTCGGGGGGAGACCAGCGGTTGAAGGGGCCCGGCGGGTATCGGGACGACTCGGGGTCGACGAGAATGCAGGTGCTGGAACTGCACAGGACGATGCGCTCGATACCTAAGCCGGTGATAGCCATGGTGAACGGCTACGCAATAGGTGGAGGGCACGTGCTCCACGTGCTGTGCGACCTGACTATAGCGAGCGAGACGGCGATATTCGGGCAGACGGGGCCGAAGGTCGGGAGCTTCGACGGAGGATTCGGGGCGGTGTACTTGGCGAATATTATCGGAGAGAAAAAGGCTCGGGAGTTCTGGTTTATGTGCCAGCAGTACACGGCCAGGGAGGCGGAGGCGATGGGGTTGGTCAACAAGGTCGTGCCACGGGAGGAGTTGGAGGCCGAGACAGTGCGCTGGTGCAACGAGATGCTGAAGAAGAGCCCCACGGCACTCAGGATGCTCAAGGCCTCCTTCAACGCGGCGACGGACTGGGTCTATGGCCTGCAGGCGGTGGCGCATGGTGCGAACAGCCTGTTCTACGGCTCGGACGAGGCGCTGGAGGGTAGCAACGCCTTCTTAGAGAAGCGGCAGCCGGACTTTTCGCCGTACAGGCATATGCCTTGGTAGCTGGTTGGTGAACGTAATGATGAATCGAACTGTGAACTACGGTCGGGCGTGGTTCTGGGCATCGAGGCCGTTTTCGCTGAGCGCGGCAGTGGTGCCGGTGCTGGTGGGAAGCGCGATTGCAGCGGAGCGGGTGAGCCTCGACTGGCTGCTGTTTGCATTCGCGCTGGTCGGGTCGTTGGCGATACAGATCGGCACCAATTTGACGGATGAGTACGCGGACCACCGTCGAGAGGGCGGGAAAGCGAAATTTCCGGCGCCGCACAAGGTGCTGGCTCGGGGGCTGCTTACGGAGCGGGAGGTGCTAATCGGTTGTATAGCAACGTTTGCGGTTGGGATAGGAATGGGGCTGTACATAGTGACGGAGGTCGGCTGGCCGATACTGGCGGTGGGGCTGGGGAGCGTTTTAGTGGCGGTGCTATATAGCGCGGGCCCGAAGCCGTTGGGGGATACGGGAGTCGGGGAGGCGACGGTATTCTTCTTCATGGGGCCTTTGATGGTGGTGGCGGCATACTACGTGCAAACTCAAGAGTTGGCGTGGGCGCCTTTCTGGGCGTCGATGCCGGTGGCCTTCCTGGTGACGGCCATCCTGCACTGCAATAACCTGAGGGACGTGGACGAGGACAGGGAGAATGGCAAGAGAACGTTCGTGACGATGCTGGGGCCGAGGGCGGGGCGGGTGATATATGTCGGTTTTCTGCTGGCTTCCTACGGAGGTCTGGTGATAATAGCGGTGACGGGGGTGGTCTCGATATGGGGGCTGGTAGGGCTGGCGTCGCTACTTTGGGCGTTCCTGGCGGCTAGGAGGGTGCTGACGGGAAAGGACCGGCGGGAGATGAGCATGGGGTTGGTGAAGACGGCCAAGCTGCATGGACAGTCGGGGATGCTGTATGCGGCGGGGTTGGGTGGGGCGGTTATTTTTGGGTAGGTCAGCTGCTAAGTGAGCATCGTTTGACTGTGTGCCAAGCCCTTTAGACCGCTATGTTCACCCTCACTCTCCTCAGCGAGCCTACGGCCCTAGCCCTCTCCCATCAAGAGACCTTTGCACAACTACAGATTGCCTCTTATGTACTGTCCAGATCACATGACCTCCCCCCCCCGCTCATACTTCGAGAGCCTCAGCACGAGCGGCCCCACCGCGAGAGGTTATGCAAAGGTCTCATCGAAGGATAGGGGAGCGGAATCGGTCGCTTATCCCACTTTGGCGACTCTAGCCGCGGGCTAGCTGTTTGAGGTTGGTGGATGTGTCGGAGAGGGAGTTGGCGTAGACGGGGGTTTTCTGTCCGATGAGGCTGCGGGTGGGTCTGATGTCGCGGAAGTTGTTGACGATGAGGGCTCCGTGGACCGAGCCGTCTTTCAGGTAGAAGGCTGAGAATTTTTCTTCCGCAGGGTCGCCTCGGACGGCGATATCGTCCCATTCGGTGGCGTGGCCCAAGTACTGGATGTTGAGGTCATACTGGTCGGACCAGAAGTAGAGGACGGGGGCGTAGGTCTCGGGATTGCCGAGCATGGACTTTGCCGCTGCAGCGCCCTGATTGAGGGCGTTGTCCCAATGCTCGACACGGATCCGATGGCCGAGGCCGGGGTGGAACCATTTAGCCACGTCCCCAGCTGCGAATATGTTGGGGTCGGAGGTACGGCAGTGCTCGTCGACGAGAATGCCTCCTTCGGCATCAAGGCCGGCGGCTTCAGCAAGGGAGGTGTCGGGGGCGATGCCTACGCCTATGACTACGAGATCGCAGTCTATGACAGTGCCTTTGTCGGTGATAACCTGCTGGGCGCGGGTCTGGCCTCGGATTTCGGAGATGCCTTCGCCAAGCCGAAGGTCGATGCCCCGGCTCGTGTGGAGGTTGGCGTAGGTTGCACCCATCTCGGATCCGAGGATGTGGGCCATGGGCTGAGACTGGATTTCAAGGATGGTGACTTCAAGGCCGGCGGTCTTGCAGACTGCGGCGACCTCGGAACCTATGAATCCGGCCCCGACTACCACCACCTTGCCAGCGTTTTTCATAGACTGGGCAATGGCCCTAGAGTCCTCTATGTTACGGAGATAGTGGACGCCGTCGAGGTTTGAACCGGTGATGGGCAGCTTTTTGACCTGCGACCCCGTGGCAAGGAGAAGCTTGTCGTAGTGGAGGGACTCGCCGTTCGATAGGGTCACGGTGTGAGAGGATGGATCCAGGGAGGAGACCTCCGTGCCGAGGTGTAGCTCTATGGACTGTTCGGCGTAGAAGTCTTCCGTCTTGAAAAAGAGCTTGGATTCCTCTTTGGCGCCGCTCAGGAACTCCTTGGAGAGGGGTGGCCTGTCGTAGGGCCGGTGGGGCTCGGCACCCACTAGGTGGACTTCACCGTCGAACCCCTGTTTTCGCAGGGTCTCGGCGGCCGTGCCCCCGGCTATACCCGCTCCAACAATTACGTAGGACTCATTTTGTGCCATTTCGCCATGCCTGCATTCGGATTTTCGTAGAGAAAGTATAGCATTGCACGGATCCAGGGCTTCCCAGTCACCTGTTCAACCCGAGGCGCGAGCGTATAGAGTATGGGAGCTAAAATTTCTAAACCGATAAGGGGCTCTTCAACATAGATGAACGTTAGAAGATATTTGGTATTCGCAACGTTGGCTTTAATAACGATCTTAGTGGGGTTGGGCTGCGGCGGGGCATATGCAACGCCGACGCCAATACCGATAGTCGAATCCGGGGACATACCGCCGAGAGTTGAGAAGTTCGACCTGGGCTTGATTGCGCCGACGCATCTGGAGTCGGATGGTGAGAGTATTTGGGTGTCGAGCGTCGGGAGGCTGGATACATTGAACACGGAGGTGCGGAGGTTTGGGCTAGATGGGACGGAGATGGGCAGCTTTGATATTGGGAGGACTCCCGGAACAATCCTTTTCGACGGCGAGGATGTGTGGGTAGCCGAGCTGGGGATCCCGACTGAACCGGGAAGCAGGGTGGTCAAGCTGTCGGGGGAAGGGGCCGAGCTGGGGGTGTATGAGGCAGGCAATTCCCCATTTGCAATGACGTTTGATGGGGAGAACCTATGGGTCGTCAACCCGACTGAGGACTCGGTAACAAAGATATCTAAAGAGGGGGCGATATTGGGGACGTTCGGGGTGGGGGACGGGCCCTCGGGGCTGGCATTTGATGGGGAGCATGTTTGGGTGACAATCCTGGGGTCGCCGACCTCGGAGGGGAGTGCGGTCCAGAAGCTGGATGGGGATGGTCAGGTGGTGGCAGAGTACGAGGTTGGGGTGCGGCCGATAGCCCTAGCCTTCGATGGGAGCAGCATGTGGATCGCGAACAGCGGCCCTCTGGAAGATGATATGGCAGATTCGGTGACTAGGCTGGCCCTGGACGGGACCCGGTTGGGAGAGTTCAAGGTCGGGAACGGGCCTGTGGACATCTTGTTCGATGGAGAGACGGTGTGGGTGGCCAATGGAGGGAGCAACAACGTGATGAGGTTGTCGCTGACGGGGCTACGCCTGGGGAGGTTCGATGTGGGCACGGGGCCCGTGTCTTTGGCCTTCGACGGGAAGGACGTGTGGGTGGCAAATGTGGAGGGTGATAGTCTCTCGAAGATTATTGTGGGCGGGGAGTAGGGAGTTGACGGTATTGGCCCCACAGCGCCATTCAAGCTCGTTGCGGCAACTATTCGGTAGAGTCTAAGCGAAATGAGAAAGGCATTTGGGGTCTTGGGCGACCATAACGATTGCCTATACGTGGAATGGAATGATGGGGAGATACTCCCGCTGTACCGGCGATCAAATGGGTGATGTCAGGACGGGGAGGGCGATTCGCGAATCGCCCCTACGGGGAATCAAGGAGAGGAAACGCCTTCACCCCCGCCCCCCGTTCATACTTCGAGAGCCTCAGCACGAGCGGCCCCACCCTGTGGGGGATGGTGAATGTGGGATTAGATGCCTCTGTCGGCGACTAGTTTGTGGTAGCCGTACTGGGTGGTTAGGGGCTTGGTGAACCGGTCCGGTTTGAGCTTTTCGATGTCGGTGGGGAGGGATCGGTCGAAGACGAGGTCTGCGGTGATCTTGCCCATGTAGGCACTGCAGAGGATGCCGGGCAGGGTCACGGCGGCAAACAACCCCTCCCAGCCAGGAACTCCTCCGAGGACGGTGATGCCGTCTGCGGGATTGGGCCTAGGGCCGGCGAGGTGCTCGACGAGTTCTGCGTCTTCTATGAAGGGCATCATTTGGGAGGCGCGCTCCAGGATGCCCTGCCGGGCGGCGGCGGTAGGAATGTTGTCGAATTTGTCAGGCTCGGCGGTGGTGCCGGCGTAGATGAGGCCGTTGGCTCGGCGATGGAGGTATATGGGCAGTTCTTCGCCGTCGTCCGAGGTCTCGTAGCTGGCGACCCAGTAGGGCCAGTAGTCCTCATCAGGCTTGCGGAGGGTGAGGATTTCACCCTTCATTGCGCTGATCTCCAAGGGGAACTCAGTCCACTCCTTCGCTTTACCGGTCCAGGCGCCCATAGCCAGCACTGCCCCGTCGCACTCTATCGTGCCGACGGAGGACTCTACACCGGTGATTTTGCCCCCGCTTTGCCTAATGCCAGCAGCTTCGCCTATCACTACTTCGGCGCCGCGGTTCTCGGCGGCCTTGGCGTAGGCGAGGGTGGTCCGGTAGGCATCCAATTGCCCAGCTGCCTCATCTATCATGCCGCCAAGGATGGGACCAGAGAGTCGGGGTTCTATGCGCCGGATATCCTCCGGTGTGAGCATGGCTTGGCCGGAGGTCGGGCCCCATTCGAGCATGTAGTCCCAGGTCGGCTGGCTGCGGGCAACTTCCATCCAGGGCATCTCTCTCATCAAAATGTCGATACCCGCTTGCTCGGCGACATCGGGGACGACGTATTTGAGGAAACGGACGGCACGGCGCATGAAGTCGGCGTGGAATGTGGGCTCAATCCAGTGAAGGGGGACGCCGAAGGCCCCGGCCCCGTGGCCCGATGCGCCACTGCCCAGGGCGTCGCGCTCCAGGATGATGACTTTGGCTCCGGCTTCGGTGAGGAAATAGGCGCAGGCAGTGCCTACGATTCCGCCGCCTATTACTACTACGTCTGCTTTGTGTGGCAAGTTGGGCTCCTTTTTGGTCTAGAGTAATTTCACCCTCACCCCAGCCCTCTCCCATCAAGGGAGAGGGGGCCGAACCTCCCCGCCCCACCCATCTGGATTCCCGATTTCTCGGGAATGACGAATTTTAGTTAGACGGAGAGGGAGTAGAGGCGGGTGCAGTTGTCCCACATTACTTTCTTCTTGGCTTCTTCGCTGAGGGGGAGCTTCAGGAAACTGTCGGTGGCGAAGGGGTATATGGAGTCGGGGTGGGGGTAGTCGGTGGAGAAGACGAAATTGTCTTCTCCGACCCAGTCGATGGCGTACTTGGAGGGCTCTTCGTCGGGGTCGATGACGGCGAAACACTGGCGCTTGAAGTACTCGCTGGGGAGCATGTTCAGGTATTTTGAGGCCTGCTCTTCCCGGTGCTCGTGGTGCTCATCCATGCGCCAGAGCCAGAAGGGGAGCCAGCTGGAATTGCACTCCAGGTGGGCGACCCTGATACCGGGGAACTTCTCCAGAATGCCGCCGGCGCACATGCAGAGCGCGGCGTACATCTGCTCAATGGGATGGCAGGCGACATGGCCCATTGTCCATATCCTGTCCGGTTCGTCATAGAAGCGGTCGGCGATGGCCTGGGGGAGGTTGCACTTGAAGGTCTCGTGGAAGGTGACGGCCATGTCCAGCTCCTGGCAGACGGCCCACAGGCGGTCGTATTCGTTGCTATGCCAGTTGCGGCCTCGAATAGGGTTCGGGTGTAGATAGATACCGACGAAATCGAGCTCTTCGCGGGTGCGGCGGACCTCGGCGACGGCGTTGTCGATATTGGAGCACAGGATCATTGCGATACCCTTAAGGCGGGCGGGGCTTTCGGAGCAAAAGTCGGAGAGCCAGTTGTTGTAGGCCTTGGCGATGGCGTCGGCGAAGGGCTCATCCTCGTAGTCCACACCAGCGACAACCATGCCCCGGGAGGGGTAAAGATTGGCGACATCAAGGCCCTCGACCTCCATGGCGTTGACCTGGGATACGGGGTCGAAGCCTCTGTCTATGCCTTCCTGCATGTATGTGCTGCTGCGGGAATGGGAAATGTTGAGCCGGGCCTTCTCCTCATCATGCTCGAGGTGTTTCTGGTTGGAGAGGAAAGCGCCGAGGATGTCGCCTTCAATCGTGGTGTTCATGTCGACGGGGTCTTTGCTGGTGCCGATGGGGGCGCGGTCCTTGAAGGCGGGGTCGATGTAGTTGAGCCATAGGTCCCAAGGCTCGTGGGTATGCATGTCACTGTCCATGATTCTAAAGCCGTTCTTTGCCATTGGGGGGTTCCTTTCTCAGTTCGCGATGCCGTATAGCTTGGCGCAGTTGTCCCAAAGGACCTTTTTCTTGGACTCTTCGCTCAAGGGCAGTTTCAGAAATTCGTCGATGGCGAAGGGGTACTTGCCGTCGGCGTGGGGGTAGTCGGTAGAGAATACGAAATTATCGTCGCCGATCCAGTCGACGGCATATTTGGCAGGGCCTTCGTCGGGGTCGATGGCCAGGTAGCACTGGCGCTTGAAGCATTCGCTAGGCAGGATGGACTGGTAACGAGACGCCTGCTCGACGCGGTGCTCGTAGTGTTCGTCCATACGCCAGAGCCAGAAGGGGAGCCAGCCGGTGTTGCACTCCAGGAAGGCGACCCTGAGGTCAGAATAACGGTCCAGGATGCCGCCGGCGCAGAAGCAGAGGCAGGCGTACATCTGCTCGATGGGATGGCAGGCAACATGGCCCATAGTCCAGATCTTGTCCGGCTCGTTGTAGAAGCGGTCGGCGATGCCCTGTGGGAGGCTGCACTTGAAGGTCTCATGAAAGGTGATGGGCACATCGAGGTCCTGGCACTGCTGCCATAACGGATCGTAGACGGGGTTGTGCCAGTTGCGGCCTCGGACGGGATTCGGGTGGAGGTAGGCGGAGAGGAACCCCATCTCTTCCCGGGTGCGGCGTACTTCCGTGACTGCCTCGTCGACATCGGCGGCCAGGATCATGGCTGCGGGGCGCATTTTGGCCGTGTCCTGGCTGCAGAACTCGGATATCCAATCGTTGTAGGCCCGGGCGATGGCGCCCGCGTATTTGCCGTCTTCATATGGGACGCCGGCGACTGACATGCCTCGTGTAGGGAAGATAATGGCCAAGTCCAGTCCCTCGGTGTCCATGGCATGTAGCTGGGACACGGGGTCGAAGCCCCGTTCTATGGCGAGCTTCAAGTATTTGTTCCCGTGCTCGGCCTCTACCTTTCGGCGGTTTGATTCTTCCTCGTGGACTTGGATGTCGGCATTAGCAAGAAAGCCGGCTATGGGCTTTCCTTGAATGGCCATGTTCATGACCAATTGCTCTTTGGTTATCCCGACGGGGGCGAGGTCACGGTATTCGGAGTCGATATGGTTCAACCACACGTCCCAAGTCTCGTTGACGTGCATATCGCTGTCCATGACCTTGAAGCCATTTTTTGTCACGAGACGCTTCCTTTCGGTGTAGGTGGGGTGGGGCCGGTAAAGGCCATCATACTATCCGCTTGTCGGGCAATCAAACTACAGCCCACTAAGTAGCGAGCATGGCCTTAGCCTCGGTCACGGCGTCGGACATGGGGGCCATGCGTTTTTCGAGGGTGGTACGTTCAGTGATTTCGACAGCGTTCTGTTTGAGGTTGCGAGGGCTGACCGTGAGGCGGACGGGGATGCCGAGGAGGTCGGCGTCGTTGAATTTGACGCCGGGCGACTCGTCGCGGTCGTCGTAGAGGACTTCCAGGCCGGCGGCTTCAAGGGACTCGTAGAGCTGGTCTGCGGCGTCGGCGACGCCGGCCCGGTCCAGGGACAGTGCGCATAGATGCACCTGGTAAGGGGCGATGGGGAGGGGCCAGACGATGCCGTGCTCGTCGTGGTTCTGCTCCATAGCGGCGGCCATAAGCCTACCTACGCCGATGCCGTAGCAACCCATGACTATGGGTTTCTGGTGCCCTTCGCGGTCTGAATAATACGCGCCTAGGGCTTCGCTGAAGAAGGTGCCGAGCTTGAATACGTGGCCGACCTCTATGCCGCGGGTTATGGACAGGGGCTCACCGCACCGGGTGCAACCCTGGCCGGACTGGACTTCGGCGATGTCAGTGATAGCGTCGGCGCGGAAGTCACGGGGATAGTTGGCGTTAAGGAGGTGGGTGTCGGGCTTGTTGGCGCCGACCACAAAGTTGTCGCCGAGCTCAATGGAGTCGTCGGCGATACACTTCAGGTCTCCCCTACCGACAGGTGAAGCGGAACCGGCGACGAGGCCTGCGGCCTTAACTTCTTCGTCGGTGGCGAGACGGAGGTCGGTGGCGTGCAGGAGGTTTTTGAGCTTAACGTCGTTGACGTCGAGGTCGCCGCGGATAACTACGAAGACTATTTGGCTGTCGGCAGAGTAGAAGACGGCCTTGAGGGTCTTAGACTCAGGGACTCCGATAAAATGGGCTAGGCCCTTGATGGTCTTGATGCCGGGGGTAGCGACCTCTTCAAGGGGCATGGGGCCAGTCTTGGACTGGGGGGATTTGACACCCGAGGCACGCTCCATGTTGGCGGCAAAGCCGCAGCCCGAGCACTGCACAATCTGGTCCTCGCCGCTATCTGCGATGAGGATAAACTCGTGGGAGTCCTTGCCGCCAATGGCCCCGCTGTCGGCCTCGACGGCGAGGGCGGGCAGGCCACAGCGCCGGTAGATGTTTTTGTAGGCCTGGACCATCTTTTCATAGCTGACATCGAGGGCGTCCTGGTCGACGTCCATGCTGTAGAGGTCCTTCATATCGAACTCACGGACGCGCATGAGGCCGGCGCGGGGTCGGGGCTCGTCACGCAGCTTGGTCTGGATCTGGTAGGGCATCTGGGGCATGTCTTTGTAGCTGTGGATGTGCTGGATGGCCATCTGGGTGATGACCTCCTCGTGGGTCGGGGCCAGGCACATGGGACGGTCTCGGCGATCCTTGAACTTAAAGAGGTTGTCGCCGAAGGCTGAGGCTCGGCCCGTGGATTCCCAGAGCTCCAAGGGCTGAATGACGGGCATTCTGACTTCCTGACCACCGGCGGCGTTCATCTCTTCACGGATGATGTTTTCGATGTTGCGGAGGACTCTCCATGCGAGGGGCATGTAGCTGTAGACGCCGGCTGAGACCTGGTGGACCATTCCGGCCTTGAGCATGAGGCGGTGGCTAATGGACTCGGCCTCTGCGGGCTCGCTTCTAAGGGTCTTACCGAACATTCGGGAGAGTCGCATGGATGGCTCCTGATTTGCCGCGTTGCGGGATAGGTGTAGATTGTAGCATTGGGAGGTATGGAGTTATCACCCTCACCTTCTCTCCTCATCGCTGGAGAGGGGATATGGGCATCGGAGTTTAGGGAGATTGAACAGGGATGTTGAATATTGCACATCGGGGGTATACGAGGGATTGGCCGGGGAATACGCTGGAGGCGCTAGAGGCGGCGATTAATCTCGGGGTGGACGCGGTTGAGGTGGACGTTCAGGAGACTCGGGATGGGGGTTTTGTTTTGGCGCACGATCCGATTATTGGGGAACGGGTCATTCGGGAAGTGACACTGGGTGAAGTGATGGGGCTGGACGTGGGGGATGGGTATCGGGCGCCGACTTTGGAAGAGGCGCTGGATTTGTGTCGGGGGAGGGTGGGTGTTGTGCTGGAGTTCAAGGAAGTGCGGTCATTGGGACGCATTATAGAGGTGATTCAAGCTTCTGATGGGGAGGGAAAAGTTGGGATATGCTCCTTTGATGCGGAGCTTTTGATGAGGGTGCGAGATGTCAAGGCAGGAATCCGGTTGGGGTTGATAGTGGAGTCTCCGCCTGAGAACCCCGAGGTGGTGTTAGCAACACTTGGGTGTGAGGTTATCGGCGTGAGGCTGCTTCACATAACGCGGGGGTTGGTGGACAGAGTACAGGCGTCAGGGAGGATGGTGTTTGGGTGGGGGGTGGAGGACTCGAAGGAAGTAAGTACGTTATCGGGGTTGGGGGTGGATGGGGTGGTGTCGGACTTTCCGGATGTGGTGAAGGGGATTTTGGAGGAGAGGTAGAGAGAGCAGCGCGGACACTTGTAGTAGAGGGTTGATTGGGGGGAGGTATGCTTTAGGTTCCTCGCGGAGCCTCGGAATGACAGGGTTAAGCGGGGGCTGGCGTATAGGAAGGTGATGGTTAGGAGGGGATGGGTTCCTGCCTCCGCAGGAACGACGGAATGGGAGGTTAGTTGAGGGAGTTGGGGCCCCAGCGGGTTTCGACGTAGTCTTCGACCATTTGGACGAAATCGTCTGCGATGGTGGGGCCTTCGAGGAACTTGCGGCGTTTTCCGTCGACGAAGACAGGGGCGCGAGGAGTCTCGCCGGTGCCTGGGAGAGATATGCCGATATCGGCGACGCGGGACTCTCCCGGGCCATTGACCACGCATCCCATGACGGCGACCTTGAGGGTCTCGGCGCCGTCGTAGCGGGACTTCCACTCGGGCATCTTGTTGTCCAAGTGCTGCTGAATGTCACGGGCCAGCTCTCTGAAGAGGGTGGAGGTGGTGCGGCCACAGCCGGGACAAGCGGTAACGGCGGGCCGGAATGAGCGGAGATTCAGGGCCTGGAGGACCTCTTGGCAGAGGCGCACTTCTCGGGCGCGGTCGCCGCCGGGCTCGGGTGTGAGGCTGGAGCGGATGGTATCCCCGATGCCTTCGTAGAGGAGGATAGAGAGGGCGGAGGTTGTGGCGACGATGCCCTTGGTGCCCATCCCTGCCTCGGTGAGGCCGAGGTGGAGGGGGAAGTCGCACTTACGGGAGATTTCTCGGTAAGCCTCGACCATCTGGCTTAGGCGCGAGACCTTACACGAGATAATGATTTTGTTTTCGGGGAGGCCGAGGTCAACGGCTGCTGAGGCGCTGGATATGGCGCTTTCGACGAGGGCCTCGCGCTCTACCTCATCGCCGGAGACGGGATCGGGTCTGCGGGAGTTGTCGTCCATCTTCTTGGCAAGGAGGTCGGGGTCCAGGCTGCCGGCGTTGACGCCGATGCGAACGGGCTTATCGAGGTCACGGGCGATTTCGATGAAGGTCCTGAAGTTACCGTCGTGGCGGGGGCCGCGTCCCACATTGCCGGGGTTGATCCTGAACTTGGCAAGTGTGCGTGCGCAGTCGGGGTGGTTACGGAGGAGCCGGTGGCCGATGAAGTGGAAGTCTCCGATTATAGGGACGTGGCAGCCGATATCGTCAAGGCGCCCGCGGATTCGGGGTACGGCGTCGGCGGCAGCATCATTGTTGACGGTGACGCGTACTAGCTCGCTGCCGGCGTCGGACAGGAGCTTGACCTGGGAGACGGTAGCGTCGACATCAGCAGTGTCAGTGTCGGTCATTGACTGGACGACGATTGGGTTGCCGCCCCCGATAGGAACGCCACCTACGGATACTAGCTTGGTTGGGAGTCGGTTGGACATATTGATAGTATAAACCAGTCGGGTCTACTGGGCGGTAATGCCGCCGTCCACGACCAATTCAGAGCCTGTGACGAAGGAAGACTCGTCGGAGG
Source organism: Dehalococcoidia bacterium (assembly GCA_965220005.1). GTDB lineage: Bacteria > Chloroflexota > Dehalococcoidia > Plut-88900 > Plut-88900 > Plut-88900. The sequence continues at coordinate 2,484,178 of OZ244800.1, read as the reverse complement.
CGAGGAAGAGGATGGCGTTGGCGACTTCCTCGGGCTCTCCGAACCGGCCTATTGGGACCCGGGCTATATTCTCCACGTGCTTATCGGGAATGTCGATGATTTCCTGCATCATGGGGGCGTTGATGGGGCCCGGGTGAACGGAGTTGGCGCGTACCCCGAGCTTGGCGTTCTGGATTGCCGTGGACTTGGTGAAGAGCTTTACGGCGGCTTTTGATGCGCCGTAGGCAGCGGTGGCGGGGCCTGCGACCAGGCCGGCGGTCGAGGAGAGGTTGACGATAGAGCCGTTGCCGTGACGCTTCATTTCGGTGAGGACGGCCTTGGTGCCGAGGAATACGCCCTTGGCGTTCACTTCCATTGTGCGGTCCCAAGTCTCCTCGGACTCGTCTTCAATGCGATCACGCTTGATGATGCCAGCATTGTTGACGAGGATGTCCAGCTTGCCGTAGCGGTCGATGGCCAGGGCCACGGCGTCGGCCCACGCGGAGTTGGAGGTTACGTCGAGGGGGGTGAAGGTAGTCTCGCCGCCGGAATGTTGAATCTCGTCGGCGAGGAGCTGGCCTTCTTCAAGCAATACGTCTCCGATTACGACGGAGGCACCTTCGGCGGCGAAGCGTCGGGCGACGGCAGCGCCAATGCCTCGGGCTCCGCCGGATATGAGGGCTACTTTTCCTTCAAGTCTCATGTTGGTCACCCCACAGGTGAGAACTATCTGCCTACGCCGATCTAGACGCCATCTCCGGATACGAACTTGGTTGGGCTTTTGTATGACATTTCGTGTTCTTTTGGGTCGGGGCTATTGGGCGGTGATGCCGCCATCGATGACAAGCTCGGAGCCGGTGACGAAGGAAGACTCGTCGGAGGCGAGGAAGAGGATTGCGTTGGCGACTTCCTCGGCCTCACCGATCCTACCCATGGGCACGAGTGACGCCAGCATCTTCAATTTTTCGGGAAAGCCGAAAAACTCCTGAATTAGGGGGGCGTTGATTGGGCCCGGGTGGACGGAGTTGGCCCGAATTCCCAGGGTTGCGTTTTGTATTGCCGTGGATTTCGTAAGGAGTTTCACGGCGGCTTTGGATGCGCCGTAAATGGCGGAATTGGGGCTCGCTACCAGGCCGTAGGAAGATGATAGATTGACGATGGAGCCGTTGCCGTGGCGCTTCATTTCGGTGAGGACGGCCTTGGTGCCGAGAAAGACACCTTTGGCGTTGATTTCCATGATGCGGTCCCAATTCTCGGGGGTCTCATCTTCTATGCGGTCGCGCTTGGTGATGCCGGCGTTGTTGACGAGGATGTCGAGCTTGCCGTAGCGGTCAATGGCCAGGGCCACAGCGTCGGACCAGGAGGACTCAGAGGTGACGTCGAGAGGGGTGAAGGTTATCTCACCACCGGACTGTTGAATTTCGTCGGCGAGGAGTCGGCCCTCCTGAAGAAGGATGTCCCCGATGACTACGGATGCTCCTTCGGAGACGAAGCGTCGGGCGACGGCACCGCCGATGCCTCGGGCTCCGCCGGATATGAGGGCTACTTTTCCTTCAAGCCTCATGTGCGTTGTCTTGGAAGCCAAGCATCACCCTCACCCTAGCCCTCTCCCGTCAAGGGAGAGGGGACTGGCCCACCCCACCCCGCCGCCCGGAATAGGGGTTATGCAAAACTCTCTGTTAGCGAGGGTGGCTTACGAACCGCGAGTCGAAAGGTGCGTGGGAGAGGACTTCGGGGCCGTTCTTGGTTATGAGGATCTCCTCTTCGAGCTTGACGCTCTCTCGGGCCCCGCGCTTGCTGGCGAGTCCTTCGAGGGAGAGGACCATGTTCTCCTGCAGGACTTCATCGTCGTTGCCGAAGCCGCTCCATGACTGGTCGGGCCAGTAGATGCAGGGCCACTCGTCGGACATCCCGTCGCCGTGGGCGATCATGGGGTAGCGCTGGAACCTGTACTCTTCGGGATACTCGGGGCACTTCTCGGCGATTTCCTGGAAGCTGGCACCGACCTGGAAGAGGTCAAGGGAGTCGTAGATGAAGTTGTAGCCGAGCTTGTAGGCTTCCATCTGCTCGGCGTTGGGCGGACCGTCGCCGCAGAGGTAGGTACGGGAGAAATCGGCGAAGTAGCCCATAGGGCCGGCCATATCGGTGTCGTAACCGACGAGGTCGCCGGGCCGGACAATACGGTCGGTGGAACCCTGTCCCCAGGGATTCGTATTGCCGCCGGCTGAGAGTAGCCGAGCGTCCATGTGCTCGCCGCCGTGCTTGAGGTTGGTGTAGGTCATGACGGCGAAAAGCTCCTGCTCTGTGACGCCGGGTTTGATGGCGTCCCGGACGGCGCAGATGGAGATATCGGCGACGGCGCAGGCCTGACGAATGAGAGACACCTCGTCCTCAGTCTTGATGGAGCGGGCGCGTTCGAAGGGGATACGGGCGTCGGCGAGGGGTATTTCGTGGCTGCGGAGGGACTCCATGGAGTTGAAGTCGAGCCTGTCGAAGCCGAGGCGCTGGCCCAGGATGCCCATATCCTTGAGTTTGGAGGTAATGCGGTCGCCCCAGAGCCGAGCGGCGTCCTCCGCGTACTGGCCGGCGGGGAAGAACTCGAAGAGGGTGCCTTTTTCAAGAGCCCAGGAGCCGTCTTCGGCGTATTCGGAAAGCCAGGGTTCCCCCTCTTGGGGGACGATGGCGTACTGACCGAAGGTCCTCATGCCGAAGACGCCGGGGTGCCGGTGTCCGGTGGCGTAGCGGATGTTGACGGGGTCGAATATGAGGATGCCGCCGAGGTCGGCCTGGGCCATCTGGCCCTGGAGCCGGGCGAGGCGCTCCTTTTTGAGGCGAGCAACGTCGACTCTTTCGTCGAAGTCCACGATTTCCTGGCCGAGCAAGTCACGCTGGGAACCGAATCTCACCATGAGGGTACCTCCGTTTGCTTATGGGGCCGCCGACGGGCTGATTATACTACAGGGAGGAGGAGGGGATAGGCCGAAGGCGGGACTGCGTCTGTAGCTAGACGTGAGGGGTTATGAAGGACGTGAGCGATGGATTTGCGCGTTAGATTCCTCGCGGAGCCTCGGAATGACAGGTCAAAGGGTGTGGGATTAAGGTAGGAATTGTTCGCCGCGGATCAGACGACCGATGTCGTTGAAGCTGATGAGGACGATGATGGTGATTAGGAACATGAATCCCATGAGATGGATTATGGCCTCTCTTTTGGGCGGGACTCGACGGCCGCCGCGTATGCCCTCGATGATAACGAAGAGGAGTCGGCCACCGTCCAGGGCGGGTATGGGGAGGAGGTTGAAGATGGCGAGGTTGAGGCTCAGGATGGCGACGAAGCCGACGAAGGGCAGGACGCCGGTCTTGGCTACTTCCCCGGTGACCTGAGCAATGCCGATGGGTCCGGCGAGGCCCTCCCGGCCCTCGGAGGAGGTGAAGATGTTGCCAATGGATGAGCCGAGGGTGGCGACGAAGCGGTAGAGCTGGCGGAAGGATTCCGGGATGACGCTGAAGCTGGGGCTGAAACGCGTGACTACCTCCCCGCCGGAGACACCCACACCTATGCCCATCGGCCCTTGTTCGGGGGGAGGGTTGGCGCGAGGAATGAGCCGGACGATCACGGGCGTGTTACCTCGGGCGAGGAGGAAGGTGACCTCCCGGCCGAGATTGGTCTCGGTGTAGTCTGTGACGTCACGGAGGGAGTCGATGGGTTGACCGCCATAGGGATCGGAGTCGGTGGGCTGTTCAAGGAGCAGCAGGGGTGAGGCGTCTGGGGAGATGTCTTTGCGGAGAAACACGTCTCCGGGGAGCATGCCGGCGCTTTGGGCGGGGGAACCAGCCTCGACGCTGGCCACAATGACCTTAGTGCCGACTATTTCCGGGGGGAAGGTGAAGAAGACGGCAAAAAGAACGAGGGTGAGAGCGAGGTTCATGAAGATACCGGCTGTGAGGATGGTGGCTCGGACGGGGATGCTGCGTCCCGCGAGGCTCTTGGGGTCTGTGGGGTCTTCCTCGCCGGTGAGCTTGACGTAACCGCCGATGGGGATGGCGTTCAGGCTGTATCGAGTCTCGCCGCGGACTATGGAGGCTATGCGGGGTGGGAAGCCCAGGGCGAACTCTTCAACCCGGACTCCGAAAAGCCGCGCGGCGATGAAGTGGCCAAATTCGTGGATGACGATCAGGACGCTGATGACTACGAAGAAGAGGATGACCGTGGTCATGGGGCCACGAACTTAACCCGAGGCCAGGTCACGGGCCCAGCGGTCGGCGGCGAGGATATCTTCGAAAGAGGGTTCGAACACGGGATCATGGCGTGCCAGGACACTTTCGACGACATGGAAGATGTCGTTGAAACCGATGCGGCGGGTCAGGAAAAGCTGCACGGCAACTTCATCAGCGGCGCTGAGGACGGCGGGGTAGGTGCCCCCCTTTTTGCCGGCTTCGACGGCCAGGGTGAAGCAGGGGTATCGCTCGGTGTCCAACTCCTGGAAGGTAAGCTCCATGGTGGCCAGGTTCCCCATGCGGGGGGTGTGGTCGTTGTACCAGCGTTCGGGGTGGGTGAGGGCGTACTGGATGGGGAGCCGCATGTCAGTGGGGCCGATTTGGGCCTTGACCGAGCCGTCGGCGTATTCGACGAAGGAGTGGACGGTGCTCTGAGGGTGTACGACGACCTCGATTTTCTCGTAGGGCATGTCGAAGAGCCAGTGGGACTCGATGACCTCGAAGCCCTTGTTCATCAGGGTGGAGGAGTCTATTGTAATCTTGTTGCCCATACGCCAGGTGGGGTGTCGGAGGGCTTCCTCGGGGGTTACGTCCTGGAGTTCATCAATAGGACGCTGTCGGAAGGGACCGCCGGAGGCCGTGAGGACGAGACGAGAGACTTCTCCTTCGCCCTGGAGGCATTGCCAGATGGCGCTGGGCTCGCTGTCGACGGGTATTATCTCGGCGCCCGAGGCCTTGGCTTCCTTGACCACAAGCTCGCCTGAGGAGACTATGACCTCCTTGTTGGAGAGGACGACGCGTTTGCCAGCGCGAAGGGCTGCGAGGGTCGGCTCCAGGCCCACGCGGCCGAAGGTGGCCATTACAACGATATCGACATCGGGGTGGGAGGAGATTTCCTCTGGGGAGGCCCATTGGGAGGTTTGGCCCATGAGGGTGCGGGTCTCGGGGGAGGGGTCCTGGCAGCAGACGAGGGGTGGGGAGAACTCATTGACCTGCTGGTTGAACAGGTCGGTGTTTCGGCCCGCGGTGAGGCCAACGACCTTGAAGCGGTCCGGGAAAGCTCGAACCACATCGAGGGTTTGGGTGCCAATGGAGCCAGTGGAGCCCACGACTGCGAGACCTTTACGCCCGTCATTCATGCGGCGTAATAGTACACAAGGGGCACGGTGAAGACAACGCTATCGAGCCTGTCGAGCACGCCGCCATGCCCTGGGAGCAGCTTGCCAGACTCCTTGGCCCCGACTCGTCGCTTGAGGTAGGACTCGGCGAGGTCTCCCATCATGGACACCAAGGCAACGATGGCGGAGAGGACGATTATCGGGGCGAGGTCGCCGGGGAGGCCCATAAGGGTGTGGGCCAGTGTGCCGAGCACGACCGCAGCGGCGATGCCACCTCCCGCACCCTCCATTGTCTTATTAGGGCTGATCCGGGGCGCGAGCTTGTGTCGGCCTACGGCCTTGCCGACGAAATATGCACCGGTGTCGGCGGCGAAAACTGTAGCGAGAGAATAGAAGACCCAGTATCGACCCTCGGGGAGGTCTCGGAGAGGGATGAAGTGGCATAAGGGCCATGCTATGAGGAAGGCGCCCAGGCCGCCCCACATCACGGGGCCGACGAATTTCAGCTGCTGGCGCTGCTTCAGGTAGAGCACGCCAAGGCAGAGGACTACGGTGGCGGCGGCAAGCACCGGAAGGACCACCTGGGCGAAGAATGCAGCGCCTACTAAGAAGAGAGCGGTCAGCCCAAGGCCGATGAGGGTTGCGGGCGATCGCCAGCGCATGGACAGGAGAGTGTAGAACTCCAGGACGCCGACCACGGCAATTGCGGCGACAGCTATCGATACTAGTGGGCCGCCGAACCAGATGACGGCGAAGATGACGGGCAGGGCGAAGGCTGCGGTGATGATGCGGGCGAGGAGGTTTGAGGTGCGGGGAGGGGTGGTGCTCATGGCTTGGCCTATCTTACCCTCGTCCTGGCCTTCACCTAAAGAGGAAATTCCGGGTAACTGCATATAATAGGTGTTGTGCCACCGAGATCGTTCCTACCTCTGCTCCCCGCTCATACTTCGAGGGTCTCAGCACGAGCGGCCCCGGCCCCTCCAACATGGGTTATGCATAGGTCTCATTGAGGGAAAAGAGAGGGGAAGGAAAGGTCAGGAGTTGACGCCTCCGAACCGTCTTTGCCTTTGGGAAAAGGCTAGCAGAGACTTGCGGATCTCCTCCCGGTCGAACTCGGGCCACGCTTTGGGAGTGAAATAGTACTCGCTGTAGGCGGACTGCCAGATGAGGAAGTTGCTGAGGCGCATTTCGCCAGCGGTGCGGATAATTAGGTCGGGGTCTGGGATGTCCCTGGTGTAGAGATAGTCAGATATCAGGTCTTCGTCAATGGTTGCAGGGTCGACGCCGTCCTCGACGATCTGGCGGATGGCGCTAAGGATCTCGGCGCGGCCGCCATAGTCGAAGGCGATACAGACGGTGATGTAGCGGTTGTCCTTGGTGAGATCGACGGCTTCGCGGATAGCTGCCTGGATGTCCGGGGCCAGGCGGTCGATACGGCCGAGGTGTACGAGTCGGACGCCCTTTTCGTGGAAATACTGGATCTCGTCCTTGATGGCGGCGGCGAGGAACTCAAGGAGGCCTGCAACCTCCTCTTGGGGGCGAGTCCAGTTCTCGGTAGAAAAGGCGTAGAGGGTGAGGTACTCGACGCCGTGTTCGGCGAAGCTGTCAATGACGGGGCGTATGTTGGAGATACCGGCGCTGTGGCCCTGGAGGCGGGGCAGGTTGCGGCGCTGGGCCCATCTTCCGTTGCCATCCATGATTACGGCCACGTGACGAGGAACGGGCCCGAGAAGTGCGGATGCGCCCTCGGGTTCGTCTACGGGCTTGGGTTGGACAGCCGGTTGTTCCAAAACAGCATCAGTGAATGAATGCGGGGGTCAGCTCTCCATGAGCTCCTGCTCTTTGGCCTGGCCGAGATCCGTGATCTTCTTGACGAAGGAGTCGGTGAGTTTTTGAAGCTGTTCCGTGGTGCGACGCTCCTCGTCCTCTGATATCTCCTTGGCCTTCTTCAGGGAGCGCGCCTGGTCCACCGATTCGCGTCGGGCGTTTCGGACGCTGACGCGGCCCTCCTCGACCCGGCGGCTGACGAGCTTGGCGAGGTCCCTGCGCCGTTCGTCGGTGAGGGGTGGGATGGGGATTCGGATAAGTTCGCCATCAGAGGACGGGTTTAGGCCGAGGTCGGCCTGGAGGATGGATTTCTCGACTGCGGGTATGGAGCGCTTGTCCCAAGGCTGGACGGTGAGGAGTCGGGCTTCCGGGACGGAAATGGAGGCGAGCTGGTTGAGAGGAACGGAAGTACCGTAATAGTCGATCTGGAGCCCCTGGATGAGGCCAGGGTTGGCCCGGCCTGTTCTGATGGAGGTGAGACTTCTAGCAAGGGCATCTACGGAGTCTTCCATCTTAAGTTCGGCTTCTTCTAGCAATTTGTCAGTTTCTGGCATAGCAATAGCCTTCCGGATGGGGAGGTGATGGGGCAAGTTTAATAGCGTGGGGGTGGAAGGGGCAAGGGGTGGAAATCAGTTGACATATTACAATCAAGTCAGGTGCGGACAAACAGAAGTAATTGGCTTTGTGTTTGATTGTTTGCGGAGGACAGGCATGAATTTAGATTGTTTGGGGAACAGGATTTTCTATTCGCTTGGCAGATAAGGAATCTTCGAAGACGAACGTGCGGCCCTTGGAGAGAGCTTTGAGTACCTGCCCATTCGGAGCCCGGACCACCCTCACTCTCCTCGGCGAACCTACGGCTCTAGCCCTCCGCCTCAACAGGAGAGGGGATAGCCTATGAGATTAGAGTGCCGACGTGTTCGCCGCGGATGATGCGTTTGAGGGAGTCGGGGGCCTGGAAGTTGAAGACTATGATGGGAATGTCGTTGTCGAGGCAAAGGGAGAGGGCGGTGCTATCCATGACGCCGAGGCGCAGGTTGAGGGCTTCGAGGTATTTAAGAGTCGGAAGCTTTTTGGCGTTGGGATGGGACTTGGGATCGGCTTCGTAAACGCCATCGACGCCGTTCTTGGCCATCAGGACGACGTCGGCGGAGATTTCGACTGCGCGCAGGGCGGCGGTGGTGTCGGTGGTGAGATAGGGGTTACCTGTTCCTGCGGCGAAGATAACGACACGGCCTTTTTCGAGGTGCCGCAGGGCGCGTCGGCGGATGTAGGGTTCGGCGACGGACTGGATGGGCAGGGCAGTCTGGACCCGAGTCACAATGCCCTCTTTTTCCAGGGCATCCTGCATGACAAGGGAGTTTATGACGGTGGCGAGCATCCCTGCGTAGTCAGCAGTAGCCCGATCCATGCCGTTGGCTGCGGCGTCGGCGCCACGCCAGATGTTGCCGCCGCCTACGACCATTGCTATCTCGCAGTCGGGGGTCTTGGCTTCCCTTATCTGGCGCGCAACGAGGGAGACTGTGGCGTTGTCGATGCCAAAACCCTTACTGCCGGCGAGGGCCTCGCCACTGATCTTGACGAGGAGGCGGCGGTATTTAGGGTTGGCGGGCGCCGTCACTTACCGATCTCGAACCTGGTGAAGCGGCGTACCTGGATATTCTCGCGGACTTGACCTATGGTCTCGTTGACGAGGTCCTGGACAGTCTTGGAGGGGTCTCTGATAAAGGTCTGGGATAGGAGGGCTGCTTCCTCGGGAGAGTAGGCGGAATCCTCGGGGATTTCGTCGGCGCGGACGAATTGAGGATTCATGGCAGCGACTTGCATCGCGAGATCGTGGGCCAGGGACTTGAACTGGTCAGTCCTGGCGACGAAATCTGTCTCGCAGTTTACTTCGATCATGGCGCCGAGCTTGCCACCGGAGTGGACGTAGAAGTCTACGAGTCCCTGACCGGCGGTGCGGCCTGCTTTCTTAGAGGCGACGGCGAGGCCCTTCTGGGCGAGGAGCTTTTCGGCTGCTTCTATCGCGCCATCGGTCGCTTCGAGGGCACGCTTACAGTCCATGATACCGGCCCCGGAACGCTCCCGGAGATCTCTAATGGAATCGGTTGAAATTGGCATTGTCTATTCCTGAGGGGTGGACGGGGTGGAGTCCTGAAATTCGGATTCGGATACGAGGGTCTGGGAAACGTCTTCCGGCTCTACCATGGCCTCTTCGTAGGCCTTCTGCTGCTCTTCGGCGAGCCTCTGACGAAGTTGAATGCCTTCGAGGACGGAGTCGGCGATTTTGCCGCTGATGAGCTTGATGGAACGTATGGCGTCATCGTTGCCGGGGATTGGGCGCTCGATGAGATTGGGATCGCAGTCGGTGTCCACGATGGCTACGAGGGGGACATCAACGCGTCGGGACTCCTTGACGGCGATGTCCTCCTTGCCGGGGTCGACGATGAAAACGGCGTCGGGGAGCTTGGTCATCTCCTTGATGCCGCCGAGGAGCCGGTTCATCCGGACGATCTTGTCCTCAAGCTTCTGCGCTTCCTTCTTGGGGAGGGATTCGAATACACCCTTCTCCTTCTGGTCTTCGAGGCGGACGAGGTGGTCGATGCGGGACTGGATGGTGTTGAAGTTGGTCAGCGTGCCACCGAGCCACCGTATGTTGACGTAGTGCATTCCGCAGCGGCCGGCCGCTTCCTGTATTACGTCCTGGGCCTGTTTCTTGGTACCTACGAAGAGGATTTCGCCGCCTTCAAGGACGATGGAGCGGATGAAGTCGCAGGCATCGTCGAGCATTGTGATGGTCTGCTGAAGGTCGATGATGTGGATGCCGTTGCGCTGGGTGAAAATGTAGCGCTTCATCTTGGGGTGCCAACGGCGGGTCTGATGGCCGAAATGCACGCCCGATTCGAGAAGCAGTTTCATGGTCACGGGCACGGGCTCGGGAGGGCGTTGCTCCTCGGGGTGAGGCGCCTCTACCTGGGCTTCCGTTGGGGCTTCCGTTACGGTCTCTTGTACCATGTTTAGATTGCTCTTTCCCTTCCCGTATAGCCTTAAAAATAGCGTCTGCGAGTATAGCACAGGGGAGGATGGAGGGACAATGACGGCGAGGAGCGCCGTTCTTCCTCACACCCCAGAAGGTTTATCTGAAACACCAGCAATGTAGTGGAATTGTAACGTTTAGCAGGCTAAGGATGATCAAGTGAGCGGCCCGCCCGTGGAATGGATTCACATATCGGGGCACGGGGATGAGGGAGAGGGGGACGAGTGCATAGGTTTGACCGAGCCTCGCGGGCGGGTATAGAATCGAGGCCAGAAGCCCCGATTAGCCGGGGCTGCGCCCATTACCTGCAAGTCTCACGAATGCCCTCCAAAGGAGTCATGTTATGGCGGCTATCCAGTCCCCCAGCGCAGATGAACTGAAAAAAATGGCCCTCGATCACTTCTGGCCTCACTCTCAGCAGGTTGCCGACTTTGAGAAGGAGGACGGCCTGCACGTGATGGCCGATGGGGAGGGGTGCTGGGTGGAGGACACCGAGGGGAGGAAATACATCGACGTGCTTTCGGGGATGTGGCTGAAGAACATCGGATACGGGAGGAAGGAGATTGCGGAGGCGGTCTACCAGCAGATGCAGACCATCACGTATTCTCCGGAGAATACGACGAACGTACCGGCGCTGAAGCTCTCCGCACGGCTTGCGAGCCTATCCCGGGATAAGGAATCACGGGCGTTCCTCGTGAGCGGGGGATCGGAGGCGGTGGAGTCGGCGCTGAAGATGGCGAAGGCTTACCACAAGAACAGGGGGGAGTCGGGCCGCTACAAGATAATAAGCCGTCAAAACTCTTATCACGGGGCTACGTTCGCGCTGATGGGCCTGGGTGGGTACCCAGGAACTCAGGGGTTCGGGCCCCTGGTCCCGGGAAACATCCACGTGGCCACGCCCGACCGCTATCGCTGCCAGCTCTGCAGCATGGCCTCCGAGTGCAACGTGGAGTGCGCGAACGAGATTGAGCGGGCGATCCTGCATGAGGGGCCGGAGACGGTGGCTGCGGTCATTGGCGAACCGATTTCGACTTCGACGACGATGGTGCCGCACCCCGAATATTGGCCCACAGTCAGACAGATATGCGACAAGTACGGCGTGCTTTTGATAGTCGATGAGGTGATTACGGGATTCGGGCGGACAGGGAAGATGTTCGCATCCGAGCACTGGGACCTGCAGCCAGACATAATGACGATAGCCAAGGGACTATCGAGCGGGTACCTGCCAATCGGGGCGGCGGTGGCGCGGAAATCGGTGGCGGATGAATTCATCGGTGGACAGGAAAAGACGTTCAAGCACCTGTTCACCTTTGGGGGAAACCCGGTTTCCAGTGCGGCTTCGATGGCCAACCTGGACATCCTGGAGAACGAGGGGCTGATAGAGAACTCGGCGGTGATGGGGACGTACATGTACGAGCAGCTGCAGACGCTGTACGAGCACCCGATTGTCGGGGACGTGAGGGGAGGCCTCGGACTGCTGGCGGCGGTGGAAATAGTGAAAGACCGGGACACCAAGGAGAAGTTTGCAGAAGACTCGGGGCTGGGAGACAAGCTCACCAAGGGCTTCCTGGACCGGAGGATATTGACCCGGCAGCGAGGGAACCTGATTTTCCTGAGCCCGCCCCTGTGTATTACTAAAGACGAGGTGGACTACATAGTCAGCAACCTGAACGAAATCCTAGGCGAAGTGAGCTCGGAGCTGGGGTAAGGCCCTTGCTACAGCAATGAAGTTCGGGATTACATTGAAGGAGAGTGGGGGAGATCCCGCGGGGCAGGCGCGTAAGGCAGAAGACCTGGGCTTTAACTCAGTGTGGGCGGGTGAGCACGTCGTGTGGCGGCACCCGATTCAGGACAGCCTGATGCAGATGGCAGCCGCGGCCGCGGTCACTGAGCGAATAGAGCTGGGTACGGCGATAGTTTTGATCCCTCTGAAGCACCCGATTCTGATGTGCAAGGCAGTTACTACCCTGGACCACCTTTCGGGGGGGAGGGTGAAGTTCGGGATCGGGATTGGAGGGGAATACACGAAAGAGTTTGAGGCGATGGGCGTGCCGGTGAATGAGCGAGGGCCGCGGGCCAACGAGATCATGCGGCTAATGAAACGGCTGTGGACTGAGGAGTCGGTGACGTTTTCCGGGCGCTTTTATCAACTGGAAGACGTGGGGCTGAAACCGCAACCGGTCCAGAAACCACACCCGCCGATTTATGTAGGCGGGCGGAGGAAGTCGGTGCGGAGGACGGCATTGTACGGCGATGGGTGGATTCCGTACATGTATTCGCCGGAATTGTTCAAGGAGGGGTGGAAGCAGATTGTAGAGATCGCAGAGGGCGCAGGCCGGGACCCGAAGGAGATAGAACCGACGGTGTGGGTACCAATCTGCATAGACGACAGCTATGACGAGGCGGCCCGGATGTCGAGCCAGGCGTTGGGAGGCGACTACGGCCAGTCCTTCGACAGCATAGTGCGCAGGTACGCGCTTTTGGGGACGCCGGAGCAGATTGTGGCTCGGATGGGAGAGTACCGGGATGCGGGTGTGGAGCACTTCATTTTCAGTCCATCGGGGCCAGAGGAAGTGACGGCGGAGATGCCGGAGAGGATTGCGCGGGAGGTTGTTCCGCTGTTCGGCGGTGGGTAGGGGGAGGGGATTACCGGCCGGACTGGGCGCCATTTTCAGAGAGGTATTGCCGTAGGAAGAAGCGGTTTTCGTCGAACTGCTTGCGGTCCTCTTCTGATATGAAGGGGTTGTCTGATGAGGTTGCGTCAAGGGGAGTGGTGCCGTAAGCATTTTTGGCATTGATGTCGGCGCCGGACTCTACCAGGAATACGGCCATGTCCTTGAGACCGAAGAAGGCAGCCCATTCCAAAGGGGAGCCCTTGAACTCGTCCCGGGCCGGGATGTCGATGTCCGCGCCTTTGTCCAGGAGGACCTGGGCGATCTCACTGTTGTCCTTGAGGACTGCCAGATGCAGGGCGGAAGCTCCGGCGAAGGGAAAACCCGGCGGGATGAAAGTCTTGTTGAGGTCTGTGCCGGACTCCATGTGAGCCAGTATGACGTCTGCGTTGTCCTGATCGATGGCGTCCAAGAGGGTGAGGACCGGGGCGGTGGACTCGGCGCCTCTTTCAATCAGATATGCACTTATGAGTTCGCGGTTTGCGTCGAACCGGTTGCGCTCATCTTCGGGGATGAAGGGGTTGTTGGCATAGACGGCGTCAAGGGGTGCAGTGCCGTAGGCGTTCCTGGCGTTGATGTCAGCACCGGACTCTACGAGGAGGACGGCCATGTCATTGATGCCGAAGTAGGCTGCCCATTCGAGAGGCGAGCCTTTGGAATCATCAATCGCCCTTATATCGATGTCTGCGCCGTTATCGAGGAGGAGTTGGACTATTTCTCGGTTGTCCTTAAGGACTGCAACGTGGAGGGCCGAGGCACCGGCAAATGGGATGCCCGAGGGGATGAAGGTCTTGTTGGGGTCTGTGCCGATCTCCAAGTGGGCCCGGACGACATCCGTATCCTCCTGGTCTATGGCGTCAAGGAGGGGGGGTGGGGGGTGTCGGGCCGCAGGCGAAGGAGGTGAGTAGGACGGCCAGTATTACGGACGTGACGGCTATCCCGGTTTTCTTCAGCAAGAAAGTCTGACTCACGAGATGTTGTAGAGGCGGGCGCAGTTATCCCAGAGGATTTCTCGCTGGCTGGACTCGGGGACGCCTTCGAGGGAGAGGAAGGTCTCGATGGCGCGAGGGTATGCGGAGTCGTTGTGGGGCCAGTCGGTGGAGATGACGAGGTTCTTTGATCCGATGGCCTGGATTGTGTATTTTACGAGTGCCTCGTCGGGGTCTACGGAGACAAAGCAGCGTTCGAGGAAGTATTCGCTCGGGGCACGGGTGAGGCCGAAGCGGTCTTTGTCGCCCATCATGACCTCGTGCTCGTCGAGGCAGTAGAGCCACCACGGGACCCAGCTGCTATGGCCTTCGAGGAATGCAGCTTTGAGATTGGGGGTCCGTGCCAGGACGCCTCCCGCAAGCATATTTCCAAGGGTACACATCAGCTCGACGGGGTGGGCGACGGAGTGCCCCAGGGCGTGGTTGTCCATGTAGCGTCGGGCAAGGTGTTCCTGGTAGGCCATCTGGATGCCGTGGAATGAGACGGGTACGCCCAGGGACTGAGCGGCGTTCCAGAAGGGGTCGTAGTATGGATCGTACCAAGGGCGTTGGCGGACGGGGTTGCTGGGAAGGACGAGGGTGACGGCATTAAGTTCGTTGACCGCGAACTCGGCTTCCCGGAGGGCGAGGTTTACGTCGTGCATGGGGACGAGGGCACCGAGCTTGAGGACGGAGGGATCCGCATCGCAGTAGTCCCGGAGCCAACGGTTGAATGCCCGGCAAATGGCGGCGGCAAGATTCGGGTCCATATCGTCGATGCCGATGACGTGGGCAGCCATGGTGCGGAAGCAGACAGCGACGTCCAGGCCCTCAACCTTGGCAGCTTCAAGCATGTGCTCGGGGCGGGAGCCTTCTTCCTCGCCGGGGCCCGGGCTACCGGACTCGTGCTTGTCGGGCTGGTAGATTCCTTCGCTTTCAGCCTTTTGTCGGGCGATTTCGTTGCGGATATCGAGGCCACGCTGGCGTTCGGGCCTGTCGATGAAGGCGGGGAGAGGCTTGCCAAGACAGTGCCAGGTCTTGGAGCGGCCGTTCATGGACATCTTGCGCGGGGCAACGTCCCGGAAGGCGGGGTCGATGTAGTCGATCCACAGGTCGGGGGGCTCGGAGACGTGGATGTCGCTGTCCATGACTTTGAAGCCGTTGTTCATAGGTGTCCTCCGGGGATTGTGTTGTATTTACAGGTTGTGAATTCGGGCGACGGTGGCGCCGAGGATATTGGTACGGTCTTCGTCGGAAAGGAAGGGGCAGTGGACCCGGTACTGGTCGATGGTCTGTCGGTAAGTCCAGAATCGGGCGACCATGGGTAAGTCGGTGCCCAAGATGACGTGGTCAGAACCAATGCGTTGGACTATCTCTTCAACAGTAGGCTCGACGTTTTTGAAGGGGTATTGCCAGATGCCGCCTAGCTGAATGGGGAAGAGGAGTTGCAGGTGACACTTGTCGGACTCGAAAACACGCCAAACGGCTTCGGGGAGGATGATGCGGTCGTCCTGGCGGAAGTTTCCCCAAGAAAGGCCGTGGGTGAGGACGACGGGGGTGTCGGGGTAGTCTTGCATCCAGGCGTGAACGGTGTCGAGTTCGCTGAGGTAGCTTGCGGTGCCCGACTTTGCGAAAGCCTGACCAGCCCTAGGTTGCACGGTGAAATAGACGGGAAGTCCCAGCGAAGAGATGCCCTGCCAGAATTCGCGCATGGGGCCCATGTTCCAGCTTTCCGCAAAGCCGCCGGTCGAGTAAGGGCGCGTGAAGAATTGCAATCCGCATACGCCCCCTGCGTTAAGCCAATACTCGACTTCCCGGAGGGCGGCGGATGGGTCGGAGGGGATGTCGGTCTCGGGCACGTGGACGAGGCTCTTGAGGCGATCGGGGTATAGGGAGGTGGCCTCTGAGTGGAGCTTGTTGTTGCGGCCCAGGTGGGAGGCGTTGTGAAGAATTGCCAAGTCGACGCCGGCGTAGTCCATCTCGGCGATGAGGCGTTCGGCGGGCATTTCGAGGTTGTTGAGCATGGGGGGAAGGTACTGCTTGGTGTAGGTCTCACCTTCATATGTCCAGGTCAGGCGGTCCTTGTCACGGCCCCAGGAGACCTCGTGAAGGGCGCCGGAGTCGGGGTCGGCGAGGACGGAGTTGTCGGCACGGGCTCGGTCCCGGACTCGCCAGACAGGCTG
Source organism: Dehalococcoidia bacterium (assembly GCA_965220005.1). Lineage (GTDB taxonomy): Bacteria > Chloroflexota > Dehalococcoidia > Plut-88900 > Plut-88900 > Plut-88900. Next base: position 2,468,179 of record OZ244800.1, on the reverse strand, counting down.
GTGGTGGATCGACAGTTCCTGCTGGACGGCCTGCATCTTTTGCTCGATGGTCGGGTATCCGGCGGCAGAGTCCATGGGCTCGAATATGTAAGCGTGGCCGTCTATCAGCATGGCTGGCCTTCCTTTTCCGGGGTCTCGGAGAACGCGTTGTCGCTTGTTTGTCGAGGCCATTATACTTGACCGGCATTTGCAGTTCGGACATCTCTAACCTATGACCAGAATACTTGATGGAATAAAGGTCCTGGAAATAGCCAACTGGCTAGCGGCGCCCGCGGCGGCGGCTCTGCTGTCTGACCTGGGGGCCGACGTCATAAAGGTCGAACCTCACAGGGGGGACCCGTGGCGTGGATATCGAGCTGGAGACCCGGTTAACTATGCTTTCGAGCAGGACAATCGGGGCAAAAGGGACATAGCGCTGGACCTGAGCCATCCACGGTCGCAGGAGATAGTGCACAAGATTGCCAAGGGCGTGGACGTGTTCGTGACCAACCTGCTGCCAAGACGCAGGCGAAGGTTTGGGGTCACCTACGAAGACTTGAAGGCCATCAACTCCCGGCTCATCTACGTTTCCTTCACGGGGTACGGGGAGAAGGGGCCACAGTACGACAGGCTGGGCATGGACTTCGGGGCGTTCTGGTCGCGGTCGGGAATTATGAACCTGATGGGATGGCCGGATGAACCTCCCATCCTGCAGAGGGGCGGGATGGGAGACCACTCAACTTCCTTGGGGCTGCTGGCGGGGGTGCTGGGTGCGCTGTATTACCGGGAGAGGACAGGGGAGGGGCAGGAGGTGTCGGGATCGTTGTTCGGCACTGGTCTGTGGGTTATCGGGGCGGACCTGCAGAGGACATTGGTGAATGGCCGAGACGCTGAGCGCAGACCCTACCGCCACGAGAATGAAAGTCCGATCACGAACTGGTACCAGGCAAAAGACGGGAAGTGGTTGATTTTGGAGAACCCAAATCCCTACCCCTACTGGCAGCGGACGTGTCGGGCCCTGGGGCTTGCCAACCTGGAGAATGTTCCGGAGTACTCCACGGTGGAAGGGCTTCTAGAACATTGCGTTGAGCTAAACGCGTTGTTCGACAAGATTTTCGCGACGAAGACCCGGGATGAGTGGGCCCCGCTTTTGACAGAGAACGAGGTGATCTGGGCCCCGATCCAGAACCTGTTGGAGGTCTCGGAGGACCCGCAGGCCGAGGCGATAGGGGCTTTTGAGACGCTGGAGCACCCGGAGTTCGGGGAGTACAGGACGATTAACTTTCCGGTGAAGTTCAGTGCGACGGAGAATGGGGCTCGGGGGCCGGCACCCGAGACGGGACAGCATACAGAGGAGGTGCTGTTGGAGTATGGGTATTCGTGGGAGGAGATTGAGGGGTTGAAGGGTGAGGGGGTTATTTTGTGAAGGAGAATTGCTACGTGACCCTATGGAATGTGTTACCTATGTCCCCGAACGAGTGTTACCGATCTCTCTGAACACTGGTTGAGGAAGAGAGGATTCGGGGGCCAGTCGGTGAGCGGGTTTCCTGAGACAGATTGTTAATGAAGCGAGTTAGATTCCCCGAGGGGTCTCGGAATTACAGGGTCGTTGGCGTTGAGTCTGGCGAGAGCGAGGTGGGTTAGAGAAGGGCGGAGGCTTCGCCGACGATGACTTTTTTGCCGTGCTGGTCTTCGGCCCAGATGTTTAGGTGGACGGTGGCGGCGTCGATGTCGGAGACTTCTGCGTTGTAGGTGAGGGTGTCGCCATACCAGACTGGGGCGATGAACTTGGTGGTGAGGGTGCCGCCTTCAATCCAGCCCTTGGGGTCGGGGAGCCAGCGGGTGAGGAGGACGGAGAAAAGGGCCTCGGTGAGGACGCCCTGGGCGATGGGCTCCTGATACATGGTCTGGGAGGCGGCTTCCCGGTCGGCGTGGAAGCTGGCTTGCCAATTGCTGCGGGCGGCTATTCTCTCGAAGATGTTTTCGTAGGCGATGACCATCTCCTCGGTGATGGTGCGGGTGAGGGTAGGTACGGTGTCGCCTTTTCGGATGGTAGTCGCTCCGGCTTGGGCCATGACGATCTCCTCGGGGCTAGGGACTTGGGCGGACGGTGTTCTCGCTGGGCCAGACGCTGGCGTGGTATTTCTCGGCGACCAGGACGCTGTTCTGGTTCCGGCTCTCGATGCGGAATGCCAGGTACTGGTGGTCTCGCTTAACCCACTTGTCGACGATCTTCATCTTGCTGGTGATGGTGTCGCCGGGGTAGACGGGGGCGATGAAGGTGAAGCCGGAACGGGAGTGGAATGACTCGCCGGGGCGTCGGTAGCCTGCGCCATCCATGATGGCTATGAAGTGGGCGTAGCAGTTCATGAGCACGGGCATGGCTACGATTTGTGAATAGCCGGCGTCTTTGGCGGCGTCGGATTCTCGGAAGAGGGGGAGGTCTTCTTCGAGGAGGTCGGCCAAACGGTCAACGAGGTCTCGGGTGACGTGGAAGGTGTAGGGTGCGAACTCGAAGCCGATATGGGCGTCTTCGTAGGTCAGTTCGGTTATGGGGTTGGGCTGTTCCATGTTGGTGCGGGGCCCCGTTTAGCCGCCGGCTATGGCGTTGAGAAAGTGGACCTCGCTGTCCTCTCGAACTTTTTCGAGGATGCCGAGCTGGGAGACCTCGCCATCCACGGCGACGGCGAAAGCGGCCTTGATACGTCCGTTCTCGGTGAGCCGGTCCTGCATTCCGGGAAAGACTTCGTCGAGGTTCTTGATGATCTGACGCACGGTCGATCCCTGAATCTCGGCGCGGTCCTTACCGCCGGATAGAGTCCGCATCAGGGACGGAATAAAGACGGTGGCCATGACTCAGCTCTCGGAGTTGCCGTTACTCAGAGCGGCCAGGACTGCCGGGGGATTCATTGGCAGGTTTTCCAGCCTGATGCCCAAGGCATTGTGTATGGCGTCGGCGATGGCCGCAGGAGGTGCAATTATGCTGGCCTCTCCCACACCACGGACTCCGTAGGGATGGCCGGGGTTGGCAACTTCGACGATGACGGTGTCGATCATGGGGATGTCGAGGGAGGTGGGCATCCGGTAGTCGAGGAGGGTGAAATTGTCCATACCACCCTCGGGGTTCATGTAATACTCCTCATTGAGGCCCCAGCCGATGCCCTGGACACTGCCGCCCTGCATTTGGCCTTCCACATAGGACGGGTGAACGGCCTTGCCGACGTCCTGGACGCAGGTGAAGCGCAGGACCGTGACCTTACCGGTCTCAGGGTCTACCTCCACGTCGGTGATGGCGCCAGCGAAGGAAACACCTACGCCCTTGGGGTCGATGGTGGACTTGCCTACGACGCCACCACCGGTATCGTTCATCTTGCGAGCCAACTCCTTGAAGGTAATAGAGAGCTCGGGGTCCGATTTGGACTTGAATACGCTCTTGGTAAACTCAATTTTCTCCGGCTCAATGTCCCAAAGGATGGCGGCCCGCTTGATCATTTCGTTGCGTACGTCGACAGCGGCTTCGTGGGCGGCCCAGCCGGTAGCGAAGGTGGTACGGCTGCCGCCAGTGACGTCGGTGTAGCCTATAGAGTCTGTGTCGACGACGGCGGGGTTAACGTCCTCGGGAGAGATGCCCAGGACCTCTGCGGCCTGCATTGCGATGGAGGCCCGGGTGCCGCCGATGTCGGTGGAGCCCATGAGCAGATTGATGGTGCCATCGTAGTTGACGCTGATGGAGCAGGCCGACCTCCAGCCGATGTTCATCCAGAACCCGACCGCGACACCTCGTCCCCGGTTGGGTCCTTCCAGCTTGGAGAAGTAGTGAGGGTGGGACTTCATGGCCTCCATGACCTCGGTGCAGCCGATCACGCCGTAGGACGTGCCGTCTGCGCGACGGGTGCCTTCCTTGGATGCGTTGAGCATCCGGAAGTCCATGGGGTCTATGCCGACTTTCTCGGCGAGCATGTCTACGACTGTCTCAGAGGCGAAACCTGCATTGGTAGCGCCGGGGGCCCTGTAGGCCGCCGTTTTGGGCTTGTTTACGACAACATCATATCCGTCAATGACGACGTTCGGGATGTTGTAGCAGGCGAACACGCAAGTAGCGCCAGCACCTACGGGGGAGCCGGGGAAGGCTCCGGCCTCATAGGCGAGGTGGGCCTGGGCAGCGGTAAGCTTGCCGTCCCTTGTTGCGCCCATTTTTACTTTAATGTGGGAGCCGGGGGTCGGGCCTGTGCCCTCGAAGACCTCTCTGCGGGACATCTGCATCTTGACGGGACGGCCGGTCTTTCTAGAGAGGAGGGCGGCCACGGGTTCCAAGTATACGGGGATCTTGCCGCCGAAACCTCCACCTATCTCCATAGGAGTCACGCGTATCTTGGATACGGGTAAATCCAAGATTTGAGACATGGAGGTCCTTACGGGAAAGGCGCCCTGAGTGCTGGTCCAGACGTGGAGACGGCCATCATTGTTCCAAAAGGCGGTGCCGTTTTGGGGTTCGATGTAGCCCTGATGGACGGTGGCAGTGTCGAAATCTCTTTCGATGATGAAATCGGCCTTTGCAAAGCCCTCTTCAATATCGCCGATGACCTGTTGGAAGTGGGTGGCGACGTTGCTGGGATCAGCTCCCTTTTCGCCGGACTCGTCGGTGCGCATTTCTTCGTGGAGAATTGGGGCGTCGGAGGCCATGCCCTGGGGAGCGCTGGTGACGGGCGGAAGGATTTCGTATTCGATATCGATGAGTGAAAGGGCCTCTTCGGCGATATGGTCGTTCACGGCTGCTACGCCTACTATGGCATGGCCGACGTAAAGAGCCTTCTCACCGGCGAGGACGTTCTCCCGCTGGTAGTGCCTGGCAGGCTTGTCGGCGCCGTTGGTGGGGAAGTCTTTAGAGGTGACGACAGCGCGGACGCCTTCCAAATCCTCGGCCTTGGAGGTGTCTATGGACTTAATGCGGGCGTGGGCGTGGGGGCTGCGCAGTACCCTGGCGCGAAGGAGGTCGGCGGCCTGGTAGTCGGCGCCGTAACGGGCGCGGCCCGTTACCTTATCGGCGCCGTCATGACGGATGGGCCGGGTGCCGACTACATCGAACTCCTGATTGACTAGGACTACGTTGGAGTCGGTGCCCTGCCTTGTTGTCAACTCTTGGCCTCCTGCATCTTCTTCGCGGAGTCGAGAACGGCTCTGACAATCTTGTCGTAGCCCGTGCATCGGCAGAGGTTGTTGGCGAGCCAGAAGCGGATGCGGTCCTCTGATGGGTCGGGTTCCCGTTCGAGCAGCGCCTTGGCCGCAACGATGAAACCGGGGGTGCAGATGCCGCACTGGAGGGCTGCATTTTCGAGGAAGGCCTGCTGTATGGGGTGGAGGTTGTTGCCGTCGGCGACACCCTCAATGGTCTCTATGTTCTTGCCTTCGGCCTCGACGCCGAGGACGAGGCAGGAGGTGACGATGCGGCCGTCCATGTTCACGGTGCAGGCGCCGCAGTTGCCGTCATTACAGCCCTCTTTAGAGCCGGTGAGCCCGATTACATCTCGCAGGCACTCGAGGAGGCTTTGTCGGGGTTCGCAGAGGAACTCGACGTTTTCGCCGTTAATGGTCGTCTGTACGTAAGTTTTCCTGGGCATCTAAGACGCCTCCTTGGCCCGCTCGATGGCGGTGTTTAAAGCTCGTCGGGTCAAAACTTCACAGAGGTGGTTTCTGAATTCAATGGTGCCGCGCATGTCGGTGATGGGCTTGGCGGCGGCCTGTGCAAGGGCGGAAGCCTTACGGATGGACTCGTCGCTAATTGGCTGTCCGGCGAGGGCGTCGCCGGCTTCCCTGACGAATAGGGGAGTCGGTGCGACGGAGGCGAGTGACACTCGGGCGGACTTGATAGTGTCTCCGTCCAGCTCCACCGATACGCCTGCTCCGACTACGGCGATGTCCATCTCATTACGGGGGATGAAGCGGATGTAGCGGGCGCCGGAGTTGGCGGCTGGGGCCGGGACGCTAATCGAGACTAGAAGCTCGTTCGCCGCGAGTATGCTCTGGCCGGGGCCGGTGCATACGTCCTCGACGGGGACGCTACGGGTGCCGTTGGGCCCGGCGATATTAGCGGTAGCGCCGTAGGCTATCAACGCGGGAATGGAGTCGGCGCTGGGGGCGGCGTTACAGAGGTTGCCGCCAACGGTGGCTCGACCCTGAATCTGGATGCCGCCAATGATTGAGGTGCAGTCCACGAGGGCGGGGTAATTCGCCATCACAGCGGCGTCTTCGTAGATCTTGTAACATTCGACCGCTGCGCCAATGGTCAAGCCTGAGGCGGGGTCGTAGGAGAGCTCATTGAGCTCCGGGATGGCCTTGACGTCGAGCAGCAAATCGGGCTGGCGACGCCTGGCGCGAAGCTGAACGAGGATGTCAGTGCCGCCGGCGAGGGCACTGGTGCGGTCACCGTCACGGGCGAGGATATCGACAGCCTCGCTAAGGGACGTAGGGCTAAGGTAATCGATCCATTTCAAAGGCGGGCCTCTTTTCCCCCTCAAACGAGGGACAGGTTGAGTCCTAGGCTTAGGGCCACGGGTATTACTTCCTAATGAAGCGGTTCCAAGATACCGATAGGCTAAAGTTGTGTCAAGGGTGTGGGAGGGGGAGGAGGGGAGGTAGTTGGGCCGTATTTCGCAAGTCGGCTGATAAGCGGGAATTACGGCGATAAGTGGAAGAATGAAGACGAGTGAGTGAGTATGAAGAAACTCAGCTTATACGGCATGGCAATTTTCACTGGCTCACCTGATAAACGGCTTGAACTATCATGGATATAAGGGTCTGTTTACCTTTCTTGAAAGGGGGGGAGGGGGGTGCTAGTATTCCACCCTTATTGGTGCGGGGAGCAAGGCCGAGGTGATTGACTTTGACAGAAGAGCGGATGTTGATAAGCAATTGAGCCGTTTATCCGATACATTTGAACGGGCCCGAGCGGCTGATAGACCCGTCATTGCGACATTCCTAACAGTCGGGTTTCCTGACAGGGAGTCGACGCAGGCTATGGTAGGGGCGATGGTGGAAGGTGGGGCCGATATCATCGAGCTCGGGGCTCCGTTCAGTGATCCGCTTGCGGAAGGGCCGACCGTACAGAGATCCAGCCAGGTTGCTCTTGATCAGAACATCACCCTTGCGGACTGCCTCGATTGCTGCCGGAACACACGAAGCCGATTCCCGGACGTTCCGTTGATATTGATGGGATACTACAATCCGCTGCTCAGTTATGGGCTGAACCGGTTTGCCGATGATGCGTCGGAGGCGGGGCTAGATGGGCTGATCGTTGTCGATTTGCCTCTCGAAGAGGCGGGGCCATTGCAGAGCGCGGCGAAGGCCCGGGGCATGGACTTCATATTTCTCCTGGCGCCTACCAGTATGGAGGAGCGGATAAAAAGGGTGGCGGCGGTGTCATCGGGGTTCGTGTACTGTGTCGGCTTGACGGGTGTCACGGGTGCGAGGCGGGAGATGGGTGCCGATCTTCCGGAGTTTCTGGGCAGGGTGAGGGCCGAGACGGACTTGCCGTTATTGGTCGGGTTTGGGATTTCGACAAGAGAGCATGTGGAAAGGGCCGCTTCGATGTCGGATGGAGTGGCTGTGGGAAGCGCTCTAATAAACCTGATCGAGCAGTCGGCGCCCGGGGCCCGGGAAGAGAATGTAAGGAATTTTGTGCGCGGGCTTCGGGGCTGCGCTGAGGCTTTGTAACAGGAGAGTTTTTATTTTGTGGTGCAGAGGAATACGCGGGGCTATTACGGCAGAAGAGAACAGCGAAGAGGCGATCCTGGAGGCTACGACCGAACTCCTCCAGCATATGATTAAGGCAAACGACATCGAGGCTGATCAGATAGCCTCGGCGACGTTTACCACGACGGTGGACCTGAATGCGGAGTACCCGGCGGTCGCGGCCCGGCGGCTGGGCTGGGTGGACACGGCCCTTTTGTGCGGTCACGAGATGAACGTGCCAAAGGGCCTGAAGAAGGTGGTCCGGGTTATGGTACTGATCAACACGGAGAAGAGTGCCAAAGAGATAAAGCACATGTATATGAAGGACGCCAGAAAGCTCAGGCCGGACAATGCGGGGCCCGCGTACATAGAGGAGGCGGAGAGCGTGTAGGGAGTTGGGGGTGGGGGAGACGGGATGATTGAGAGGGTACGGGATATTACGCGGACTCCGGAGCAGGCTTATACGTAGGAGTAATTGGGGCAACAAATGAGAGTCCTTGGTGTGGTGGCAATCACTCTTGCGCTAGTGATGGGCGCGTGCAGCGGGTCGGGTGAAGCCCCTACGCCCACTACCGACGTAAGTGCAGAGGTGAGGACGGCGGTTGCCGAAGCGTTGCCGACAGCTACGCCAACCCCTCTCCCGGACATCGACGCCACAGTTGAGGCACGGATGGCGGCCACCATGGCGGCAATGCCCCCTACGGCTATACCTGCGCCCACACCGGTGCCGACGCCTACACCCGTGCCCACGCCTACGCCCGTGCCAACACTCACGCCTACGCCTGTACCGACGCCCACGCCTACACCCGTGCCGACTGCCACGCCTACACCCGTGCCGACTCCTACGCCTACACCCGTACCGACGCCCACCCCTACACCCATCCCAACCACTACTCCCATACCTACTTCTACACCAACCCCGACTACCACGATTAGTGCGATGGTCAGGGAGGCTCGGCCGGCCGTGGTGAGAATAACCAGCAGCACGGGCACTGGGACAGGTGTGATATTCGACACCCAGGGCAGAACGGGATACGTGGTCACGAATGAGCATGTGGTGGAGGGGCAGTCAAGGGTGAATGTGACGGTAAACGATTCGACGACTTATATCGGGACGGTGTTGGGTGTCGATGCGGTCAGGGACCTTGCGGTGGTGAGTATTTGCTGCGGAGACTTCACGGCCCTGGAGTTTGGGGATGCGACGGCGCTGGAAGTAGGGGACGAAGTGGTGAACATTGGATATGCGTTAGGCATCGAAGGGCAGGCTACTGTTACAAAGGGGATAGTGTCGGCGTTGCGCTACGACTCAGATCATCAGGCGTATGTGATTCAAACGGACGCGTCGATAAACCCGGGCAACAGTGGCGGCCCTATGCTCTCTCCTGAAGGCCGAGTGCTGGGGATCAACTCGTTTGTATACGTGTCGGACTATGGTGCGGAGGGGATTGGGTTTGCGATATCGGCGAGGACGGTGATAGAGCGGGTGCCGGTCCTGAGGGCCGGGACGGCGGTGCCGACCGCAACTCCTGCACCTCGACCTACTCCAACACCTTCTGCGGTTGAGGGCTACGACTTTGGGCCCAAGGGCGGTGCACTGCGACACGACGCGTCTAATAGGTTTATTACAACTGAATACGTTAACGTTTCAATATCCAACATGATCCTTGAAGCAACGTTCTTAAATCCATATGCGGCTTCATCCAATTCGTGGGACTATGGTTTCTTCCTACGATATGACAGAGGTGATGTTGATCCTCCATTCCTCCAATTTGTCGTATCGAGTAATCAGGGCTGGGCAGTGCTTACGGGGTCAGATGCACCCTACCAACGAATAGGAGGAGGAACTGTTGGGAACCTGAACACCGTGGCCGGAGGCCGGAACCATTTGATGGTTGTGGCCATTGGAGAGCGGGGGTGGTTCTTTGTGAACGGAGACCATGTTGCCTCTGTTGATTTAAGCAGTTTGACATCGTTTGGGGATGTGGCCGTTATCACGGGCGCATATACAGGAAATCAGATAGCCGGGGCAGTGACCCGATATGAGGGATTCAAGGGCTACGAATTTAAAAAGCAGTATGGGCCTGCGGATGGGGTTTTGGAGAAAGAGCCAGGCCGGATTGGGACTCATTGGAGCGGCGTGCGAACCCGAGACCTTGTGACGGAAGCGGATTTCATCAATCCTCCGGGCCGGGATTGGGACTATGGATTTATTATACGCAACCCCGAATTTGGGCGGCTAGAGGTTCTTAGTGTTACCGACGATGAGCGGTGGTTTCACGATAGCGGTAAAGTTGGTGACGATGGGTATACCGACGTAGCCTCGGGGTATCTGCGAAACTCGGGAGTGAGCCTGTCCTCGAGCCGGAATCGTCTGCTAGTGATCGCCGTTGAGGGGTCGGGGTGGTTTTTCATAAACGACCAATTAGTGACCAAATTGGACTTGGGACATAATCAGGATGTTGGCGAAGTTAGTGCGATGGGTGGATTTTTCAACAATCATAGGGGTGATGCCCAGTTTATAAATTTCAATGTGTGGGCGCCGTAGCGGAACTTTCCCTTGACCCTCTTAAATGGGGGTGGCTATAATTGCGCAAAATCTTGTCGGGCGCGGGTTTTGGACTCGGGCCCGATTTTCCAAGAGGCACTACGTGGCAAATCAGACTGGCAAGCGGTACAAGTGCGAGAGCTGCGGGTCGGAGTTCATTGTGACCCGGGGCGGGAATGGCACCATAATGTGCTGTGAAAAAGAGATGGTCCTCAAGTAGCGACCACCACGGCCCATTCAGGGACTGGTCAACTTAAAATGTCGGAGGGGATTTAGCGGAATGCCAAACTTGCTGGGCAAACGGTTCGTCTGTGAGAACTGCGGGAGCCAGGTGCTGTGCACCAAGGCGGGAGAGGGTGTGGTGAACTGCTGCAGCGTGGAGATGACGCTCCAGCAGCCGAAGCCTCTTCCCTCGGCGGACTAGAGCCAGACTCCACGGACTAAACGTCTCATTATTTTTGGCTCGCCTTCTCCCTCCGATGGGGGAGAGGAGTTGAGTCAGACTCACTTTTCTTTTTCACCCCACGCCGAATACGCTCGCGCTTTATTGGAATCAGTGTGGACGGATTCCCGTCATGAACTCACAAGCCAGTCAGCGGTAATCCTTGGTGAGTTGCGCAAAGGGCTCATTGAGGGGAAGGGTGGCATAGGAGGATGTGAGGGGGTAAGTACCAGGTCCCTCCCGCCAAAGGCGGACTCGCAGCGCGGGGCCTTGGGATGACATGGTTGCTGAATGTGCGTTTATTCGGCCCTTTGGCGCACCCATGGTGAGCGTGAAACACCAAACCCCGCTCCATAGACCATTGGATCTTCATAGGCGGACTTGCGGCCGGCTCTGGGCGAGCAACTTTCCCGCGGCTCTATTTGTCATCTTGGCGCTTGGCTAGAGGGTTGGGGACTCAGCCCAGTTTGCGAATGACGCCTATGACTCTGCCTTTGACGGAGAGGTTAGAGGGGTCGACGTAGATGGGGGCCATTTGGGAGTTGGCGGGCTGAAGCCTGATCCTATCCGGCTCTCGGTAGAGGCGCTTAAGGGTGACTTCTTCCTCGGACTCTAGCCAGGCGGCGACCATGTCGCCATCGTCGGCGGTGTTGACGTGCTGGAGGAGGACGATGTCGCCGTCGTCGATGAGGGCGTCGATCATTGAAGTGCCCTTGACTTTGAGGGCGTAGACATTCTCCCTGCCGCCGACGATGTCCTCGGGAATTTCGAGGGTTTCAAGGGATGCCCAGGGCTCTGAGGTGGGAACGGGGAGAGGCTCGCCGGCGGCGATGTAACCCAAGAGTGGGGCCCTGAAGATGTCGGCGTCTCGACCACCGTAGCCGATGACTTCTATTCCCCGGGACACGCCCGACTCCCTACGGATGTAGCCGTCTCTCTCCAGGGCCTTGAGGTGGTAGTCGGCCACTGATGTAGAGCTCATGCTGCACATCTGGACGACGTCCCGGACGCTGGGGGGATACTTATGCCGGTCCATGAAGCCAGTAATGGCGTTAAGGACTTGCTTACGTTTTTTCGATAAAGCTTTCATGCGCACCTCTGTTGGGAACGGGCGTTCTAAGAGAATGATAACAGAGGTTTATAGGGGTGTCAATGTGGGTCAGCAGACTCCACCGGAAGTCTATTGAGGGTGTGATGTTCCCGAGAGGGCGTCAAATTGCGGGACGCTGCACCCTAGCAACTTGGCGAGGTGTCAGAGCGATAAGCGGACAATGGTCAGGGTTAGGAGTCTTCTGATTCGGAGTCGGCCTCGGCGGCTTGGTCGGTGGGAGCCTCGGCCTCGGCGCCCTCTTCTTCCTCTCCAGGGAGCACCTCTGCGACACGTCCCGGGGTGGCTCTGACTATCATCTGATCGCCGTCCGTAATTACCTCAAGGTCGTCGGGTAGAGTAAGGTCACGCACGAATATCGACTGATCTATTTCCTCCAGCACCGAAACGTCTACCTCAATTGAGTTCGGGATTTGCATGGGCAGCCCGGAGACCTGTACGGATGCGAGGATCTGAGATATCACTGTCTGCGTCTTGGGCAAGGGTGACTCTCCGACAAACACCAGAGGCACGTCGGAGGTTATGGCCCTAGTTACGTCCACCTGGAGGAAGTCAACGTGGATTACCACATCAGTGACGGGATTACGTTGGATGTTGCGAATAACGGCAGTTCTGGCCGTTTTCTCGCCCTTAACCTTGACGTCCAGGACAGCGTTTTGGCCTCCCTGGGACAGGGCTTGGATAAGGTCGGCAGAGGGGAGCTGAAGGGCGACGGAATCGAGGTTTCGGCCGTAGATATTGGCGGGGGTGAGGCCATCGCGCCTCAGGAATCGGGCCTTCTTGCCCATCGCTTCGCGAACATCTACGGCCAACTGTATGGTGTCCATGGGATTCGGTGTCTCCGGTCTGTGGTATCGTTTTCTAGCTAGTCCCCAAATTGAAGGGGAGCGAACGCTATGTTATCATATATCGTCCTTGGATAGCGGAAAAGGGGATGGACAGGCCGAAGAAACAGGCATGAATCCCTCGGAGGAATTGTCTTAATGGCAACATCGCTCGCTTTCACTAAAGAACAAGTCCAGAGATACAGCAGACACCTTATTATGCCGCAGGTCGGGAGCAAGGGGCAGAGAAGGCTGCTTGACTCAAAGGTGCTTCTGATCGGGGCAGGGGGTCTTGGATCGCCGACAGCACTGTACCTGGGAGCTGCGGGGGTCGGGACACTGGGCATCGTAGACTTCGACGTTGTCGACATCACCAACCTGCAGAGGCAGATACTGCATCGGAACAGTGACGTGGGGAGGCCCAAGGTGGACTCGGCGACGGACACGCTCAAGGGCATCAACCCGGACGTCAATGTCATATCTCATCCCGTACGCCTCACTTCCGAGAATATTTTCGACATAATGGCCGACTACGACGTTATCGTGGATGGTACAGACAACTTCCCCACGCGCTACCTGGTCAACGACGCCTGCGTAATGACTAAGAAGCCGAACGTGCACGGCAGCATATTCCTGTTCGAGGGGCAGGCCTCGGTGTTCACCCATGACAAGGGCTGCTACCGCTGCCTTTACCCGGACCCCCCTCCCCCCGGCATGGTGCCCAGTTGCGCCGAGGCCGGGGTGCTGGGCGTTCTACCGGGCATCATAGGGACTATCCAGGCAATCGAGACGATAAAGTTGTTGCTCGGGCTGGGTGATCCACTGACGGGCCGGCTGATGATCTTCGATGCGCTGGACATGGAATTCAGGCAGGTGAAGGTGCGTCGAGACCCGGACTGCCCGGTGTGCGGCGACAACCCCACGGTCACGGAACTAATCGACTACGAGGCCTTTTGCGGCGTGTTGGCCCACGCCTAACCGATCGACCTGTACGCAAAGAGAAATGGACACGTCTTGTATAGGGCGCCCTTCCATCCGGAGGGCGCCCTCTCTAATTTCGGGGCCCGTGGGGCGTTCGTCCGTTGTGTGTGAGCTAGCAAGTTGGTATATTCCCCTGCGGCCTCGCGCCGAACCGACAATACACATTTCTAGAGATTGCGCGGCGTGATTCGGCCAACGGGAGACATTAACGTAACCAAGCAAGAGAAGAGCAAGAGAGTTACCACACGATTAAAGGAGGCCCCATGGCGGAGACCAGCGGCAAAGACATAATCAAGAGGTGTAAGGACGAGGGGATAGAGTACGTGGACCTGAAGTTCACAGACCTGTTCGGGCGACTTCAACACTTTTCGGTGCCGTCCGTAGAAGTGGATGAAGCACTGTTTGAAGAGGGAATGGGCTTTGACGGTTCCAGCATCAGAGGCTTTCAGGCGATCAATGAAAGCGACATGCTGATAGTGCCCGACCCGGCGAGCGCTTTCATTGACACGGTGTTCGAGCGGCCAACTCTGAGCCTGATAGGCGACATCCGGGACCCGGTGTTGGGTAACGGGTACTCTCGGGACCCGAGGTACGTTGCGAGGAAGGCGGAAGCCTACCTGAAGAGCACTGGTATCGCCGATTCCAGCGCCTGGGGGCCGGAACTGGAGTTCTTTATCCTGGACGACATCCGGTACGACAACCAGCCAAATGCGGCGTACTACTACATAGACTCGCAGGAGGCCGTTTGGAATAGGGGAGCCCCTTCGCCGAACCTGGGACACAGACCTCCGGCCAAAATGGGTTACTCACCGGCTCCTCCCATGGACTCTCTCACGGATATCCGTAACGAAATAGCGGCTGAAATGATGAAGGCCGGCATCCGGGTGGAGATGCACCATCACGAGGTGGCGACCGGGGGCCAATGCGAGATCAGCATCCGTTACGACACGCTCACCAAGATGGGTGACAAGGCACTGCTGTACAAGTACATCGCCAAGAACGTGGCCAAGCGTCACGGCAAGTCGGTGACTTTCATGCCCAAGCCGATATACGGAGACAACGGTACGGGAATGCACGTTCACCAGAGCCTGAGAAAGGACGACACCAACCTCTTCTATGGGGACGGGTACGCCTTCACCAGCGACATGTGCCGACACTACATAGCTGGACTGCTGAAGCACGCTCCGGCTCTCATGGCCTTCTGCGCTCCCGGCACCAACTCCTACAAGCGGCTGGTTCCCGGATACGAGGCCCCGGTAAACCTGATCTACTCCAGCAGGAACAGGAGCGCCTGTATCCGGATTCCAGCCTACTCGACTGCGCCCAACGCCGTACGCATCGAGTTCCGGCCTCCAGACCCCACCTCAAACCCGTACCTGGCCTTCTCGGCCCTGCTAATGGCGGGGTTGGACGGGATAGAGAACAAGCTGGATCCCGGAGACCCGATGGACGTGGACCTGTACGAACTTTCGGCGGAGGAGGCCAAGGGCATCCCACAGGTCCCGGGCAGCCTGGAAGAATCACTGAGCGCTCTGGAGGCGGACCACGACTTCCTGTTGAAGGGCGGCGTATTCACGCCGGACTTGATACAGACGTGGATCGAATACAAGCGGATCAACGAGGTAGACCCGGTAAGGATGAGGCCCCACCCGTTCGAGTACGCACTGTACTACCACGCTTAGAGACGGACTAGGAAACGGCAACCTACGCGCCGCGCAGGTTGCCGTTTCGCGTTAACTAAGGAGGAGCCATGATAGAGAAATTGTTCGATCTGACAGACAGGGTGGCTATAGTGACGGGCGCATCCTCAGGGTTCGGGGCGGTGTTCGCCCACGCTCTAGCGGAGGCAGGCGCCGACGTAGTGGTGGCGGCAAGGCGGAAGGAGCGGCTGGAGCAGACTGCCGAGGGCGTTCGAGAGCGGGGACGGCGGTGCCTTGTGATGCAGACCGACGTTTCGCAGGAGGACCAGATAGATGAACTGGTCTCGAAGACGATGGAGGAGTTTGGCAGGATAGACATTGTGGTGAACAACGCGGCTCGGGGTGGCATGGCGATGTTGATGGAAACTACAACCCTGGAAGAGTATCGCACGATTCTGGATACCAACCTGATGGGGGTGTTCATGCTCACACAGAAGGCCGGCAAGGTGATGCTGGACCGGGGGTGGGGCAGGATAATTAACATCTCCTCGGTGGAGGGGGTGCAGGCGGCGCCGGGATTCGATCCGAGCATAGGCTATTGCACGGCAAAGCACGCTATGGCGGGGTTGACCCGGGAGACGGCGAAGCAGTGGGCGCAGCGAGGCGTGACGGTAAACCAGATAGGGCCGGGATTCTTCCACACGGAGCTGACGGACCGCTTCCTGAAGCACGAGGACAATAGGACGAAGATATCGGCGCTTGCGCCTATGAACAGGGTCGGGCAGCCGGAGGAGTTGGTCGGGCTTCTGCTGCTTCTGGCGTCGGAGAATTCCAGCTACATAACGGGGCAGACGATTATGGTGGATGGGGGGTGGAGCATCTGGTAGGGAGGCTTGACGGAATTAGGGCACATGCCAAAAGTTAGAGAGGCTATGCGATTGGTGGAGAAGGATGGCTGGCGACTTGCAAGAATGCGTGGGAGCCATAGGATATACAAACATCCAAAAAAGCAGGGCATTGTTGTTATCGCGGGCAATGAGGGGGTTGATATGACCAAGGGGATATGGAACAGTGTCCTGAAGCAAGCGGGGTTGAAGTAGGACGAGAATGCTATGAAATACAGAGTCATTATAGAGAAAGGGCCTACCAGCTACGGAGCCTATGCACCGGATTTGCCGGGATGCATAGCTGCCGCCGAGTCCAAGGAAGAAGTGTGCAATCTCATCGCGGAGGCTGTGGAACTGTATGTCGAAGAGATGAGGAAAGATGGCCTTCCCCTGCCGGACCCCAAGCATTCCGGGGTTGCTGAGTCCCGCTCAGATTACGGCGAGGAAGGTGAGGTGGAAGCTATGGAAGTGGTTGTCCCATAGCAGGGTGCGGCCAGTGCCGCCAATGAGAAGCTTCGTCTAGTTATACTGGGACATGGCCGTGTCCAGGCCCTTGGACAGGATACAGGCTATGGCCTCGGAGACGGTGGAGACTGAGCGGTCCATAACTTCTCTTTCCTCGTTGGAGAAGGGGCCGAGGACTCGGGAGATAGCTCCGGTTTGCCCGGAGGCATCTCTGCCAATGCCGACTCTTATGCGGGGTATGTTTTCGGTGCCGAGAGCGCGGATGATGGACTTGATCCCATTATGGCCCCCGGCACTCCCTTGCATACGGATTCGGATAGTGCCTAAGGGCAGATCCATGTCGTCGTAGATGATCACCAGCTTTTCTTCGGGGACGGACCATCGGGTGGTGATGTAGCGCACGGCCTCGCCGCTGAGGTTCATGAAGGTGCGAGGCTTGGCTAGGAGGACACGCTTGCCTGAACCTTCAATTGTTACCCGGCCCTCGGCCCATTTGAGGGGGCCGCGACGACCGGTCCACTTCAATTCGTGCTCGGAGGCGAACTTATCTACGCAGTCGAAGCCGACGTTGTGCCGGGTGCCGACGTACTCGGGGCCTGGGTTGCCGAGGCCAACGACGGCAAGGTCGTAGCCTCCGTCAGACCACTTTTTCTTCTTGAAGGGCCACATCTAGGGGCCGTCCTCTCCGGATTGGGGGGCTGCCGCGGCACTGCGGGCTTCCTCGGCCATTTGAGTGAAGGCGGTTTCATCGATGATTGGCACGTTGAGGCTTTGAGCCTTGGTGAGTTTGGATCCGGCGTCGGCGCCGGCGAGCAGATAGCTTGTCTTCTTGCTGACGCTGGAGACGGCAGAGCCACCCAACTCCTTGATAAGGGCGTGGGCCTGGTCTCGGGAGTAGTTGTCGAGCTTGCCGGTTACCACGAAGTTCATGCCCACCCAGGGCCCGGGGCCCGAGATTGTGACCTCGTCAGACTTGAGGTTCACACCCGCTTCCCGGAGCTTTGAGATGATTGCAAGGCTGGCTTCATCCTGAAAGAACTCGGCGACGCTCTTAGCAATGATTGGACCGATGGCGTTGATTTCTACGAGCTCTTCTTCCGTGGCATTGGCTAAGGCGTCGATATCCGGATAGCGCTGGGCAAGGAGTTCGGCGGTTTCACCGCCGACGTGGGGGATGCCGAGGGCGATCAGGACTCGGGGGAGGGGGCGGGAGCGGCTGGCGTCGATGGCGGCCAGGACGTTGGAGGCACTCTTTTCGGCCATGCGCTCAAGGGTCAAGAGATCGTCTTTGGTGAGGGAGTAGAGGTCGGCGGGGTCTTTTACAAGGCCCGACTCCAAGAGGGATTCACATAAGGACTCCCCGACACCTTCCATGTCCATAGCGCCTCGGGAGACGAAGTGTTTGAGGGCCTCGGAGGACTGGGAGGGGCAGGAGAGGTTGGGGCAGCGGTGCATGGCCTCGCCCTCGGGGCGGACGACGGTTGTGCCGCAGACTGGGCACTCGGTTGGCATCTGGAATACGCGCTCTTCACCGGTTCGGAGGGAAGCCACGGGCCCAAGTACTTGGGGGATGACCTCTCCGGCGCGCTGGACGATTACGGTGTCGCCGATACGGATATCACGGCGGTGGATGTCGTCCTCGTTGTGGAGAGAGGCCTGTTTTACGGTTGCACCACCGACTACTACGGGATCCAGCACCGCAAAGGGGTTCAGAGAGCCGGTACGACCGACGTTGATGTCGATGTTCAGGAGCTTGGTGGTGGCCTGCTCGGCGGGGAACTTGTAGGCGATGGCCCATCTCGGTTCCCGGCCCACGAAGCCCAACTGCTCCTGGAGGGCGATCTCGTTCACTTTAACGACCACGCCGTCGGCGGCGTAGTCGAGGTCTGCAAGATGCTCTTCCCAGCGATTGAAGTAGGACTCGACCTCTTCAACGTCGTGTACGAGCTCGGAATGGGGGCTGATCCTGAAACCCAGGGATTTGAAATATTGGAGCATTTCCCAGTGAGTGTCCGGGACTGTGCCTTCGGCGTAGCCGAGGCCATAGATGAAGATATCCAAGGGTCTCCCGGCGGCGATGCGGGGGTCGAGCTGGCGGACGGTACCGGCGGCGGTGTTTCTCGGGTTGACGTAAAGAGGCTCACCGGCCTTCTGACGCTGCCGGTTAAGCTCTTCAAAGCCGCTGAGGGTCATGTAGACCTCTCCGCGTACCTCGAAGAGGCTGGGGCTATCGGAGGGCACGGTCAGGGGTATGGAATGGATGGTACGAAGATTCTGGGTTACGTCCTCGCCGCGGAGGCCGTCTCCCCGGGTCGCGCCTCGGACTAAGAGGCCGTTTTCGTAGGTGAGGGCCACGGCAAGGCCATCGAACTTGAGCTCGCAGACCATGTCATAGCGCGCTTCTTCCAGGAGTCCCGAGACTCGGGTCCGCCAAGCCAGCATATCCTCCTTGGAGAAGGCGTTGGCCAAGCTGAGCATGGGCCTGGGGTGCTGGACGGACGTGAAGGCAGAAAGAGGCTCGGCGCCGACGCGCTGGCTGGGAGAGTCAGGGGTGATGAGCTGAGAGTCTTGCTCTTCGAGGGAGCGGAGCTCGCGCATCAGGGCGTCGTACTCGTGATCCGTGATGACCGGATCGTCGAGCACGTAGTAGCGATGGTTGTGGAAATTGAGGGTGCGCTTGAGCTCGGAGTGGCGGACGGCGTGGGCGTTTGAGGCGTTCATGGGCTGGTCGGAGATGGCTAACTACTCAAGCCTCGGAAATCAAGACGTTTGAGCACTTCGCGGAGGGTGTCGATCACCACGTCGATGTCCTGCTCGGTGACGTAGCCAAGGTGGCCGATGCGGAAAACCTTGCCTGCAAGGGGTCCGGGGCCTCCGGCCAAGACTACCCCGTATTCCTCTCGGCAGATCTTGAGCAACTGAGATAAGTCTATGCCTTCGGGGGCGTTGACGGCGGTGACGGTATTGGATGCGATCTCTTCGTCGGCGAGGAGGGAGAGACCGAGGGACCGGGCACCGTCTCGGGCCCGTCGGGCGACGGAGGCGTGGCGTTCAAATATGTTGGCGAGACCCTCTTTAGCCATTACTTCAAGGCCTGCGTCGAGGGCGTAGAAGGTGGAAACGGCGGGGGTCCAGGGCGTTTGGCCCTTCTCCAGATAGGACTGCAGCTGCCCGAAATCCCAGTGGAAGCGGGGCATTTTGGCAGACTCCCAAGCTTCCCACGCCCGCTGGCTGACGCTGATCATGGAGAGGCCCGGCGGTGCCATCCAGCCTTTTTGGGAGGCGGTGGATACTACGTCGCAGTCCCAGGCGTCGACGGGGAGGTCGATGGAGCCGATGCTGCTGATGGCGTCGACGAGGATGAGTCTATTGTGGGAACGTGTGATCTCGGCGATGGCGCGTAGCGGGTTGGTGACGCCGGTGGAGGTCTCGTTGTGAGTTACCAGGACTGCCTTGATGGAGGGGTCGTCGGCGAGGGCCTTGTCTACGTCGTCGGGGTTGATGGCCTTGCCGTAGGGGGCTTCCAATTTTACTACGTCCGCACCAAATGCCTCTGCGATCTGGACGAAGCGTTGTCCGAAAGAGCCGATGGTGAGGGCTAGGACTCGGTCTCCGGCCGAGAGGGTGTTCACTACCGAGGCTTCCATAGCGCCTGTGCCCGAACTGGTCATGACGTAAAGGTCGTTGTCCGTCTGGAAGAACTGCTTGAGGCGGTCGGTAACTCGCTCCAGGATGTCTTTGAACGCAGGCCCGCGGTGATTTATCATCTGGGCGGTCATGGCCTCGAGGACTTCCTCGGGGCAGGGGGTGGGGCCGGGGATTCGGAGGTGGACTTTTGTGTCTGGCATGGCTTTTCTCGGTTAGATTGTAACGGATTAGCAGCGTAGGAAAAGGGCCGTTAGCTGTCGACAAAGATGAGGGTACGGCGTTTGCCGACTTTCATCCGGGTGCCCGGCACCAGCTTTGAGCGGTCAACGGTGTATTCGGAGAGCCTGTCGCCGTCGATCTCTACACCGCCGCCGTCGATCAGACGTCGGGCCTCGCCGGAGGAGGAAGCGGCCTTATGTTCGACGAGAAGCCGGGGGATGAAAGCGGTCTCTCCGGCATTGAGAGATGATAATGGAACTTCAGTGACCAGGTCGTCGGCCTCTTTGCGCTGGACGATGCGTTCGAACTCGGTCTCGGCGGAGGAAGCGGACTCGGTGGAGTGGAACTGGGAGACGATATCACGGGCGAGGCGCTTCTTGATCTCGATGGGGTTGACGGAGCGGGATGCCATCGCTTCTTTGACCTCGGAGATATCGTTGTCCGGGATGTCTGTGACGAGTTCCAGGTAGTTGAGGATGAGGTCGTCGTTCAGGCGCATGACCTTGAAGTAGGTGTCCTTAGGGGACTCGGCGACGCCGATGTAGTTGTCGAGGCTCTTGCTCATGCGCTGCACGCCGTCGGTGCCGACGAGTATGGGGACGAGCAGACATTGTTGGGGACGCTGGCCCACCATTGACTGGAGCTCGCGGCCCAGGAGCAGGTTGAACTTCTGGTCGGTGCCGCCGAACTCGACGTCTGCCTCGATGACGGTGGAGTCGTAGGCCTGGAGAAGGGGGTAGAGGAGCTCGGTGATGGCGATGGGTCGGTTGGCTTTGAAGCGGTTGGAGAAGTCCTCTCGGGCGAGGATCTGGGCGACGGTAAAGCGGCTGGTGAGTTTAATGACCTCAGCGAGGGAGAAGTTGCCGAACCACTCACTCTGCCATCGGACGTCGGTGCGGTCACGGTCTACGACCTTGAAGAACTGATCCATGTAGGTCTGGGCGTTTTCGCGGACGGTCTCGGCGGAGAGCATCTGCCGGGTGGCGGACTGACCGCTGGGGTCGCCGATCTGGGCGGTCCAGTCGCCGACTATGAGGATTACGCGGTGGCCGAGGTTCTGGAACTGGCGCAGCTTGCGGAGCCCGACGGTGTGGCCGAGGTGAATGTCGGCGCGGCTGGGGTCGAACCCCATCTTGAGGCGGAGAGGTTTGCCAGAGTCGAGGAGCTGCTCCAACTCCTCCCGACGGATTATCTCCGCAACGCCGCGGTTGAATATGTAGTCGTATTTGCCGGTAGTCATTAGCTTAGGATTGATGAGAGGACATTTCGGGCCATCTCTACGTCGATATTCATCCGGTCTATCAACTCCTGGGCGCCGGAGAAGCGCATGTCGCCCCTGATCTTGGCCAGGAAATCCACATCAATGGACTGGCCGTATATGTCTTCGTCGAAATCGAAGATGTAGACCTCAGTGGCACGTTTTTCGCCGTCAAAGGTGGGTTTGCTGCCGATGTAAGTTATGGAGTCCAGGATTCGGTCTTCGACAAGGGCCCGGGTGGCGTATATGCCGTCGGCCAGAAGGGCTCGGTCGGGAGGGACATCGAGGTTGGCGGTGGGGAAGCCGAGGAGCCGGCCCCGCTTGTCGCCGACTACCACGGGCCCCGAGAGCCGGAAGGGCCTCGTCATCAGGCGCATTGCCAGTTCAACGTTGCCCTTTGTGAGGGCTTGTCGGATAGCGGTGCTGCTGACGGTGAGATCGCCGTCCTGGATTACGTCCTGGCAGACGACCTGGTAGCCGTAGTCCTCCCCCAGCTTTGTCAGGGTATCGAGGTCTCCCTCCCGGTTCTTGCCGAGGGCGAAGTCCTGGCCACAGACTAAGGTCTTCATATTCAGACCTTCGGAAAGTCGTTGCACGAACTCTCTGGCCCTTAGCTGGGAGACTTCTCGGGTGAAGTTAATGGCGACGGTATGGTCGATGCCCAATGAGCCTATGGCATTAAGCCGGGTGTCGAGGTCCATGAGGTAGCGGGGCTGGAAGGTGGGCGAGAGGACGGTGAGGGGGTGATTGCGGAAGGTTACGACTGCTGAGTCGAGGCCACGGGCCTGGGCTTGGGCGATGGTGGTCTGGAAGAGGGCCTGGTGTCCAAGGTGCACACCGTCGAACACGCCGATGGCAACGGCGGTGTGGCTCTCAGGTGGGTGGGCGGCTAACTCTTCCAGCACAGGGTGGCTCAATATCCGAATGTGACCCCTACCGCGTGATAGGGGTCACTAGGCTGGGATGGTAGCATGTCGGGGGTGGGGGGTCAATTGGGGGAACTCGTCCGGTAGATTAGTGACACGCCGGGTTTCTATTCAGTCCTCCAGAGGCGGATGTTCCATATTCGATTGTGGGGTTTCGGATTCGGTTCTGTCTGTTGGGATGGGGTCGGCGATGGAAGGTCCGGGACTCGGATTCAGGGGGCGGGAGGCCCGCCTGCTCAGCCCACTTGTATTTGTGAAGGCGGTCAGGGGGGAGAAAGTCTCCCAGTGTGGGGGTTTCCCCGTCCACCAGAAAGGGCTCGATGGCCCTTGTAGCCCCACGTTGGGGGCTCTTTCGATTCACCGGCAAGTTCAGTGCCGATCACGTAGGGCGCCCTGCAAGGAAGGCGCTGCATCTTTCGGCTGTTATGGCCCTTCTCTACGGCCCTTCCATTAGGAGGACCTGCGCCGGATTAAGAGGGGCTACATCGGCTGCGATGGCCCTTCCATCAGGAGGGCCTGTGCCGGGGTGAGTCCAGGATGTCTTCCATCGCCTGGGGTCAGGGAAGGATGCACGGGACCCGATTAGAGGTTATGGCATCCCTTGCTTGTGTCGCGGGCCTGCGCGAGGGCCGTTGGGATGGGCTGGGGCGTTGAGTCCTCGGGTGGGTCGGGTGGGCTTCCCTGGGTTTTTGGTTCCTCCTTGAGATAGTTAGGTTGGTGTTCGAACTGTGGGGATATTAGCACAGGTGTGCGGGCAGGGTCAAGGGGTTGATGTCACAGTTGGGAAGGCACCGCCCCAGCCCCACCGGGGAACCTTCACCCCCTTGATCCCCCTCTCCCTTAGGGCCGTCAAGGGAGAGGGGGAGATAAGAACAGAGGCCCGCACGGGTGCTGTGCACCCGTGCGGGCCTCTAGTTCAGTACTGGGTAGAAGGGGGATGGGGATGGATTTCGGCTCTCGGCGGCTGGAATGACGGAGGGGGTGGGGGGTGGCACGGGCGACGGATTGGCTAACGTGGGCCACCCCTCGCTCGACCCTTCGACTCGGGCTCAGGGTGAGCGGCCCCGCGCCGGGGGATGGATTCACGCCCCGGCGCACTTACAGCCCGATCGGGGTCGGGAATGACGGGTCCGGGTGGAGGGTGAGTACAATCGTGGTTCAGGGAGAGGCGTTTTAGATCCCTCGCGGGGCCTCGGGATGGGAGGGGGCACAATTAGTTGCGATGGAAAGCCTTGAGGCGAGCGATAGTGTTGACTAAGGGGTTCCCGATGGACTCAGCCCCATCTCCGTGCTCAAATTTGTAATGACAATGATTGCAGATATGGATTTTGTGGGGTGTGTGCGCTAAGGCACCTCTGTCAAAATGCTCGGTCTCGCATTTAGGACATACGATATAGGAGACCTTCCGGCGTAAATGGGGAACTACCGATTGAGCCATATGTAGGCGCACCATATCTTCATCGAGGGCAACATCATCGATTGTGAGTGAAGGCACGGTTTCGTTAAAGTCAATGTCACCACGCCCGTCGAAGGCATGTACGTGAATGCCTGTATTCCCGCGTTTTTGGTTCCTCCAGAATATTGCGGGATTCGTTCCCCATACTTGAATTCCGCCAGGGTATTCTTCCTGTTTACACTTCAAGGGTTGGACGGGTGGCGGACGTGGAACTAAAGCATCAGATGGCACCTTAATCTCGGCAAGGGGATTGCTTACTGCGGGCTCAAACTCGAAAAACCCCCTCTTACATTTAGCGCAAAGATGCTCATGATGAGGATTCACACTGTACCAACCCTTATCCAGATGAGGGTAGTCACAAGCCGGGCAACGCACGCACTCTATTTTGATGCCAAACACTTTGGCCACCATAAAGTAAATCGCCTCGTTTGTAGCAATGGTTAGGGGCTTTTTATCTTGCTCCCAGTTTTTTATGATAACGCGTCCAAAATTGCCGTCTATTTCTTTCTCAGCGCCAATTTGGCGTCGAGCATGAACGTGGACTCCCTCTTCGCCTAGCTGGGCTGTTGTGTCATATACTGGGCTCACGGCTCCCCATATCGCAACACTCCCCGAACCCCATATCTGCATATCGAGAGTACAATCGGTGTTCATGCTATCTTGCCCAAATCCGCTCTAACCTTAAGGTCTTCAAGCCAGTCACGCAGTGTAACGATCTGGCCTGTGTTCAGTTTGCTACAACGGCCAATTACCTTTATTGGACTATCACCTTCCTTGCCCAATATGCTTCGCAAGACCGGAAGACTCTCTCGGCGTCCCAATTCGATCTCTTCCTTAGACCTCAGTGCGATCAAGTTCTTGCCGACCACATAATTTTTGATTCGCCTCTCGAATGTATCGAGATTGTGCGAATCGAGTGGATGTTGGTTTCCGTCAGCGGTAATTACTATGTTTCCCCGCTTTCGACCATCACTTCCATAATGTAGTCGAAGTTCGGGAAATCGGTCATATGCCTCAAGCATTGAAGAGAGCTTTTCCGCCACTTCAAATCCCCCGAGTACGAGTTGCGAGTCCTGCCGGACTTTCCCCGACACTACATAAATATGGTCCCCGGGAACGACCTGCTCACGGATGTTTGTCATGCAGGCCCCTAGGGTCGGAGTATCACCCAGGTAAGGATCTTCAAGATCCTTACCATGCTCAGGGTCGTATCCAGTTGAAGTGATGTATATGTAGCCTTTTCGCTCCATAGTTTAACTCCTATTCATCTAAGCCCGCCCAATGCAAATTCCGCTTGAGCTGGTTGCCTCGGAAGTGTTTAAGAACCCCCTCGTGCTGCAGTCTGCCTACCACTATTCCTGGGCCAATGGTAAGCGCATCAGCGAATGCCTTGATGGAAGCGTTAGTGAAGACCTTACGCCTAATGAACTGCGATAATGATTCTGCGGGAATCAATGTGTCTGCAGCGAAGCGACTCGCTTCTTCTTCAATTTGCTGCATTTCAGGGTCGACAGTTCTATCTAGAAGATCTTCAGTCGCATTATCCAAAATGAGCATATGTCGTTGTCTATGCAATAGAATGTGCCCCACCTCATGAAAAAATGTAAACCACATTTGATCATCGGTCTTGTACCTTAGGGTGAGTGCAATGAGAGCCCGATGGCCTGTAAGCCATCTTGAGCATCCACTTATTCCGGTTTGTGGAAGTTCTGGTATCCAAACTACAGCAACTCCTGCAGCTGCACACAGCCTTTGTAGCTCAGGTATAAATACTTGAGGTCCTTCCCTCGTTTGTCTGCGTAGCTCAGGAATTGCTAATCTAAGTTTGTGCTCGTCGAACGGCGAAGTAGATATTCTATTGGCTTCTAATTCTGTAGCGCGTAGCCATGCGAAAATTGCCTCCTTGGAGGTCACGTGCTTCAGAGTTTGACGGTAGGCAATTGGGGAGGTCCTCCATACCGATTGCCAGCTTTCCGGAGACGAGACTCCAAAAAAAGAAAGAAGCGCACTTGTTACTGAGGTCTCATCTTTCGACGGCACATCCAAAAACCTAAATCGTTTCATATCAGCAATAGGGAACCTGTTTGCCCATTCTCTCCAACTCAGCAAGTTGTCCATCGCAAGTTGACGAGCTTCTATCTCATCAAATTTGGTTTGAAGGTTAAGCCAAAAGTGCGCGGGTCTGTGAAACACTCTTTCGAATGCGAGTGCAGTCGTGGGAGAAATACGGGCCTTACCATTACAAATTTCATTTACAGTTTTGGGGGTCAAGCCAGTGCGTCGGGCTAATTCGCGCTGAGTCCATTCATTAAACTCCAAGTATTCAGATACCATAGTACCAGGGTGATATCGAGTTGATTCCATCAAATTGCCCTGTTCAGTCATGGGTATCCTTAACGCTAACCAATGTTATGGTCTTTATGGTTGCCCAGTAGCACTTGCCATTATCAATGTCCGCATCCATTAGCCTACTAACGTCATCTGTTGGTCTAAACAAAAGCCTGCATGGTTGTTTGGCATCCATAGAATAAGTGCCAGATAGGTCGGCTTTCAGTTCATGGCATCGCTCAGGCCCGGAATAAGGTGGCCAGAAATCTGCCAACGACTCGGCAGCCTCAAGAGCGTCGAGTCTAAGCCTCAACTTCTTGGCCATCTGGACCCCGTACCGCTTAACGCACTTCTTCGGGTCCGCTATGGTTCTCTTTAGTTTGCCGTCCATCACATCCAATTGTGATTACCTTACTCGTAAACCACTTATTATCATATACTGTTACGCAATAGGTTAATTGTAGCTATGTCATTTGTCAATATGCACACCCTGAGGATGGATTCCGGATCGGGGGCCGGAATGACGACATAGGGTGGGTGGGGGGATTCCGGCGTTGGTATGTGGTCGATGTGGTGAGCAGACTTTCAGTCGGGAGACTGCGGAGAAGGTGAGGCTGATGGTCCACGGAGAAGGTGAGGCGAAGACTTCGGTGTCCATGCAGGTCTATGACTTCGCATCTACCGCTACCTGATCCTTGTGCTACCATTACCCCTGAAATTCCGACCGACGGAGGTTGTACATGTCTACGATAGCGCAGGCGGTGATTTCGAGGGAGGCGGGTGCGCCTACACGGGTGGAGGAGATGGTAGTTGAGGACCCGGGGCCGGGGGAGGCGCTGGTAAGGATACAGGCCAGCGGGGTTTGCCATACGGACCTCCATTACAAGCTCGGGAAGATTACGGACGAGTTTCCGTTCCTGCTCGGGCACGAGGTTGCGGGTATCGTGGAGGCGGTGGGGGAGGGGGTGGAGTCACCGGGCGTTGGGGAGTACGTGGTGATCGCCTGGCGGGCGCCGTGCGGGAACTGCCGGTTCTGCGCTATCGGGCAGCCACACCTTTGCTCGGCGAGCCTGAATGCGAAACCGAGGATGACTGCAAAGAGCGATGGGAAACAGCTTTCGCCTGCGCTAGGGATCGGGGGGTTTTGCACGCATACTGTCGTGTCGGCAAGGCAGGCTGTGCCCGTGCCCCGGGAATGCCCGCCGGAGCAGGCGTGTCTGCTGGGCTGTGGGGTGACTACGGGGGTGGGGGCGGCGCTTTATACGGGAGGCGTGCGTCGGGGGAGCACGGTGGCGGTGTATGGGTGTGGCGGGGTGGGTTGCAGTGTGATCATGGGCGCCAAGTTGGCCAATGCAAAGACGATCATCGGGGTCGACATCGCCGACAACAAGTTGGCATGGGCCAAGGATTTCGGGGCTACGCACGTAGTCGACGCGACCAAGGGCGATCCGGTTGAAGCGATCAAGGAGATCACGGGAGGCAACGGTGTCGACCACGCCTTCGAGGCTGTCGGGACACCGGCTACGCTATTGCAGGCGCTTTGGTCTCGGGACCTGGCGGGTACGTGCACGCTTATCGGGGTGCCGGACCCGACGATGGTGATGGAGCTGCCGATGCTTCAGTTCTTCGGGCTAGGTGGGTCGCTGAGGGTTAGCTGGTACGGGGACAACCTACCGTCTCGGGACTTCCCGATGCTGGCCAACTGGTACCTGCAAGGGAAACTGGACCTGGACAGGGCGGTGACGAAGCTGATCAAGTTGGAGGACGTGGAGGAGGCGTTTGAGGAGATGGAGCGAGGTGAGGTATTGCGGTCTGTGATCCAGTTTCCGAGTTAGAAGTCACTAAAATATGAAACGATAAAGCGTCGGTGCATTGCGCCGACGCTTTATTTTCTGAAGAAATTCTAGGCGCGGGGTTCGACCATGGTCTTGGGGTCCAGGATGCGGGAGAGGTCTTCTTCGGAGAGGTTGGTGAGCTCCCGGGCGACTTCACGGATGGTGCGGTCACTCTTCGCGGCTTCCTTGGCGATTTTGGCGGCAAGGTCGTAGCCGATGACGGGGGCGAGGGAGGTGCCGATCATAAGGCCTCGCTCCACGGTTTTGGGGCCCTGGTCGGTGGCCTGAAGGCCTTCGATGCACTGGCTGGTAAAGTTGTCGGCGGCGGCGGCGAGTATGGAGATTGACTGCAGGAGATTGTATGCGGCCACGGGCATCATCAGGTTGATTTCGAAGTAGCTGTCCTGGGCCGCGGCGGCGATTGCCGTATCATTGCCTTTGACCTGGGCGCAGACCTGGATGACGGATTCCGGGATGACGGGGTTGACCTTGCCGGGCATGATTGAGCTTCCGGGCTGGACTTCGGGGAGGGCTAGCTCGCCGATGCCGGCCCTCGGGCCTGAGCCCATCCAGCGGATGTCGTTGGCTATCTTGGTGAGGCTTATGGCGATGGTGCGGAGGACGGCGCTAGCCTCGACGACGGCGTCGAGGGTGTTCTGGGCCTGGAAGTGGTTCTCGGTTTCTCGAATTTCCACGCCGCCAAGTTCGGAGACGCGGGCAGTGACCCGAGCGGCGAACTCGGGGTGGGTGTTGACGCCGGTGCCTACGGCGGTGCCGCCGAGGGCGACCTGCGAAAGCTCTTCCCGGGCGTGGGCGAGGCGTCGGATGCCGAGCTTGATCTGGTCGGCGTAACCAAGAAACTCCTGGCCGAGGCGCACGGGGGTCGCGTCCTGGAGGTGGGTCCGGCCGGTCTTGATGATGTCCCAGAAGTCTCGGGACTTGGCTTCAAGGGCGGCCTGGGTGCGCTGGAGGGCGGGGATGAGATTGGTCTCGATCTCGGTAAGGGCTGCCAGGTGCATTGTTGTGGGGATGACGTCGTTGGAGGACTGGCCCTTGTTTACGTGGTCGTTGGGGTGGATGAGTCGAGAGCCGATGTCGCCACCCATGATCTCGGAGGCCCGGTTGGCGATGACCTCGTTGGCGTTCATATTGGTCGAGGTGCCGGAGCCGGTCTGGAAGACGTCGAGGACGAAATGGGCATCAAGTTTGCCGTCGACGACCTCCTGGGCAGCCTGGACGATGGCGTCCTTCTTGTCGGGTTCCAGTAAACGCAGGCTGGAGTTGACCTCGGCGGCGGTGCGCTTTATCAGGCCGAGGGCTCGGATGAAGGAGCGGGGAAATCGCAGGTCGCTGATGGGGAAATTGAGGACGGCCCGCATGGTTGAAGCGCCGTAATAGGCGTCGGCGGGGACCTCCATTGGGCCCATGGAGTCTTTTTCTATTCGGGTGGGTTGTTTGGCGGTCACGTCGGGTGCTCCCTTCGGGGTTATCGTCTCGGGAGACAACTGTAATAAGCGGGTGCGTGGGCGTCAACCGGGGGGGGAGAAATGGAACACCCTCACGCTTGCCGTCTCACGCCACGGCGCACTTGCAGGCCATCGGAGAGACCTTTGCGTGACTGCGGTTTTCAACTGTCATACTAGCCAGATTATCTAACTTCCACCCCCCCGCTCATACTTCGAGTGCCTCAGCACGAGCGGCCCCGGCCCCTCTAGCAGAGGTTATGCAAAGGTTTCATCAGAGGGAGAGGGGACTGGACTCCACCCCGGCCCTCCAGGGGAACCCTTACCCCCTTGATCCCCCTCTCCCTTAATGGCCCTAAGGGAGAGAGGGAGATAAGAACAGAGGGAGACGTCGGCGCAGACGCGCCGACGTCTCCCTCTAGTTCAGTACTGGGGGGAGGGGGATGGATTTGCGCCTCGGCGGGCGGCATGGTGGAGGGGGTTCAATGGATTTTTATAATAAAAGCGATTATAATTCCCCTAGACCATTAGACCAGCGGTTCACCGGGGCACCCCACACTCTTGGCAGGCCCCGGTTTTTGATGTAACAGACCCGTTATAACCACCGAAATACCGAGTCGAAACGGAAAGCGCGGATGGCAAGCAAGGCCACTATCCAGGCAATAGCCGACCAGGAATATAAGTACGGTTTCGTCACTGATATTGAACAGGATAGGTTGGCGCCCGGCCTTAGCGAAGACGTAGTCAGGTGGATCTCGGCGAAAAAGGGCGAGCCCGAATTCATGCTGGAATGGCGGCTGCGAGCCTATCGCCACTGGCTCACGATGAAGGAGCCATCCTGGCAGAATGTCACCTATCCGCCAATCGACTATCAAGATATAGTCTATTTTGCCGCACCCAAGAAGGCTCCCGATAGCCTTGACGAGGTGGACCCCGAGCTTCTGGAGACCTACGAAAAGCTGGGCATTTCCCTGGATGAACAGAAGTGGCTGGCCGGAGTAGCGGTGGACGCGGTGTTCGACAGCGTGTCGGTGGCCACGACCCACCAGGAGCGGCTGGCCAAGATGGGAATCATATTCTGCTCCTTCTCTGAGGCGGTGCACAAATACCCGGACCTGATTAAGAAGTATCTGGGGTCGGTGGTTCCGTATACTGACAACTTCTTCGCGACGCTTAACTCGGCAGTATTCAGTGATGGGTCATTCTGTTATATCCCTAAGGGGGTCAGGTGTCCTGTCGAGCTTTCAACGTATTTCAGGATCAACGCTCGGGACACGGGGCAGTTCGAACGGACTTTGATCGTGGCCGACGAAGGCAGCTACGTGAGCTACCTGGAAGGCTGCACGGCGCCGATGCGGGACGAGAACCAGCTTCATGCCGCAGTGGTCGAGTTGGTGGCTCTCGGGAACGCCGAGATCAAGTACGCGACCGTACAGAACTGGTACCCCGGTGACAAGAATGGCAAGGGCGGCATCTATAATTTCGTCACGAAGCGGGGCAAGTGTGCGGGAGATGACTCGCGGATATCGTGGACGCAGGTTGAGACGGGATCGGCGATTACCTGGAAATACCCAGGAGTAATTTTGCAGGGAGACCGGTCCGTTGGTGAGTTCTACTCGATAGCGCTGACCAACAACTACCAGCAGGCAGATACGGGCACCAAGATGATCCACCTGGGCCGGGATACTAAGAGCACTATCGTGTCAAAGGCCATCTCGGCGGGGCACGGGAACAATACGTACCGGGGCCTGGTGAGAATCGGGCCACGGGCGGGTGGTTCCAAAAACTACACCCAGTGTGACTCCCTGCTTATCGGGGACCAGTGCGGGGCCCACACCTTCCCATACGTAGAAGTTAAGAACAGCTCCTCCAACATGGAGCACGAGGCAACCACCTCCAAGATAAACGAGGAGCAGCTGTTTTACTGCCAGCAGAGGGGCATCTCGCTGGAGAATGCCGTAGGGCTGATAGTGAGCGGGTTCTGCCGGGACGTTGTGAAGAAGCTACCTTTTGAGTTTGCGGTGGAGGCGAGTCGGCTTCTCGGGGTGAGTCTCGAAGGGTCGACGGGGTAGGCGGAGGCAGAACCGACTTGCTCGAGATCAGAGACCTTCACGCGGGAGTCGGGGACATACCCATCCTCAAGGGCATAAACCTGACGGTCAAGGCCGGAGAACTTCATGCCATCATGGGGCCGAACGGCTCCGGTAAGAGCACATTGGCTCGTGTATTAGCCGGGCACCATTCGTACACCTGCACCAAGGGTGAGATTCTTTACAAAGGCAAGTCACTGCTGGACGTGCCACCGGAAGACCGGGCCCGGGAAGGCGTATTCATGGCTTTCCAATACCCTTATGAGATTCCGGGAGTATCCAACCAGGAGTTTCTGAAGACTGCGTACAACTCATTGCAGCAGTACAAATGCTTGCCGGAGATGGACGCCGTGGAGTTCTACCGCTTCCTTCAGGACAAGCTGAAGGTGGTCGAGATGGACCCGGCATATCTGTCGCGACCCTTGAACGACGGCTTTTCCGGCGGTGAAAAGAAGAGGAATGAAATTCTCCAGATGGCCGTTCTCGAACCCGATCTGGCAGTGCTCGACGAGACGGACTCCGGCCTGGACATCGACGCCCTGAGAATCGTAGCCGAGGGAATCAACCATCTGAGGAGCCCATCGAAGGCCGTACTTCTCATTACCCACTATCAGAGGATGCTAGATTACGTTGACCCGGACTACGTTCACGTGCTGATGGACGGACGCATCGTAGAGTCGGGCGACGGGAGTTTGGCCCTTCATCTGGAGGAGCACGGCTACGACTGGGTGCGTGAACAAGCGACTACGGCTTAACGGGTTCCCACCCAATCCCCAGGGAGAAACCTACATTGGTGCAGGTTCGTAGCAGCGACCACTCATATGTCGGTCAGTTCAAGGCTCTACAGTCGGACGAAGACGGCTTAGCACCGGCTTGGCTGAAATCGCTCCGCCGAGAAGCCTTCCGTGAATTCGAGACGCTGGGCTTCCCCACGACGCGGAACGAGGACTGGAAATACACCAACGTCGCGCCGATAGCCAGACAGAACTTTGCGCTGACGGGCAGGACCGGAGCGGAAGCGGCTTCGCCGCCGGCACCAGAATTCCCCGGACTTAACTTCTACGGAGGGCTGTGCGTTGGCCGGGCACCTTCGGGTGAAGGGCTGCCGGATTCGATTCGGGTGATGAGTCTGGCCTCGGCGCTGCGAGATTTGCCGGAGCTGATAGAACCGCACCTGAACCGGCAGTCCGCCGAGCGACCCAACGGGTTTGTCGCACTTAACAATGCGTTCCTCAGGGACGGTGGATTCGTACACGTGCCCGCCGGTGCAGCGGCGCCTTCGCCTATTGTGCTCTCATTCGCTGCGGACTCGGGAGCAACTCCCCGCATGGCCAATCCGTACAATCTGATCGTCCTGGGGGAGGGTGCCAAGGCCACGGTGGTAGAGCAATACAGCGGCGGTGATAGCGTTTACCTGACCAATGCCGTTACAGAAATTGTGATAGGGGCCGGGGCTCGACTAGATTATTTCAAGGTGCAGGCAGAGGGGACTAAGGCCTATCACGTCGGGACGACCAATGCAACGCTTGCTAGAAACAGCGAATTCTCTTCTTTTTCACTGGACATAGGGGCCAGGATAGGGAGGAATGATTTGTCGGTGCGGCTGGATGGAGAGGGGGCGGCGTGCGAAATGAACGGGCTGTACATAGCCTCGGAAAACTGTCACGTGGACAACCATACGTCGGTGGACCACAGGAGTTCGTTCACGCCAAGTCGGCAACTCTATAAGGGGGTGTTGGCGGGCAGCGCCAGGGGGGTGTTCAACGGCAAGGTGATAGCGCGGCGCGGGACTCATCAGGTCGACGCACAGCAGGCCAATAACAACCTTTTGATTTCGGACAGGGCGATGGTCGACACCAAGCCTCAGCTGGAAATATTCGCCGATGACCTGAAGTGTTCCCACGGAGCGACGGTGGGTCAGCTGGACGCGGAGCAGATATTCTATTTGGCGAGCCGGGGTATCGGGCCGGGGCAGGCAAAACGAATATTGACGTACGGATTCGCGACATCGGTAGTAACGAAAGTGGCCGACTCCCGCATCAGCGACCACCTGATGACCCTGGTGGACGGAGAGTTCTCCAAGTTCGCCGAGTCCGGCGTGTTCGAGGATGCCCGGTGAGCACATCCTTGTCGACAGACGGCGCCAGGCCCCTGGACGAGCAGGAGGCCGCAAGGCTCAGAAGCGAGTTCCCGGCCCTTAACCAGGAGGTCAGGGGCAAGCCGCTGGTATATCTCGACAATGCGGCCACGAGCCAGAAACCCCAAGCCGTCATTGACACGATCAGCGATTACTACTCGCGCTACAATTCCAATGTTCACCGCGGGCTCCATGCCCTAAGCGAGATGGCGACCGCAGAGTACGAAGGGTCACGAACCAAGGTGCGGAAGTTCATAAACGCAGCCGAGGACCGGGAAATCATCTTCGTAAGGGGCACTACGGATGGGATCAACCTGGTGGCCGGGAGCTATGGGCGGGACCGGGTCGGGGCGGGGGATGAGATCGTGATCTCGGAGATGGAGCACCACTCGAACATTGTGCCGTGGCAAGTTCTGTGCGAGCAGACGGGGGCCGTGCTGAAGGTTGTTCCTTTCAATGAGGACGGGGAACTGCTCATAGACGAGTATGAGCGGATCCTGGGGCCTCGGACGAAGCTGGTGTCCATGGCGCACACGTCGAATGCGCTGGGAACGGTCAACCCGGTGAAGACGATAGTCGAGATGGCCCACAGTCGAGACATACCCGTACTTATCGACGCGGCGCAGGCCGTGCCACATGGCCCGGTGGACGTGCGGGACATGGACTGTGACTTCCTGGCATTTTCCTCTCACAAGGTGTTCGGGCCGACGGGAATGGGGGTGCTTTACGGCAAAGCGGACATGCTCGAATCGATGCCTCCCTACCAAGGTGGTGGGGACATGATCAAGTCGGTGACATTTGAAAAGACGGTGTACAACGACCTGCCTTACAAGTTCGAGGCTGGGACGCCGAATATAGCCGGAGCCATAGGCTTGGGCGCGGCCATTGACTATGTGCAGGAAGTGGGGATGGGACGGATCTCAGAGTATGAAAGCTCGCTGTTGAGCTATGCGCACGAGGCGCTATCATCGATAGAACGGGTGCGGATTCTGGGGACGGCCCGTAAGAAGGCGGGGGTCGTGTCTTTCCTGCTGGACGGCATTCACGCCCACGACGTGGGAACTATACTGGACACGGAAGGTGTGGCGATCCGCACAGGGCACCACTGCGCCCAGCCGGTGATGCAGCACTTCGGGGTTGCGGCGACGGCAAGGGCGTCGTTGGCTTTCTACAACACCAAGTCTGATATAGACGCCCTGGTCAAGGGACTAGACAAAGTAATAGAGGTCTTTGGTACATGAGCGATCTTTCAGACCTGTATCAGCAAGCCGTGTTGGACCACAACAACCGGCCCCGAAACTTCGGGCCTCTTGAAAACGCAAACGGCTCGGCGCAAGGGTACAACCCGCTGTGCGGGGACATAATAAACGTGGAGGTCGTGCTGGACGGGGAAACTATCAGGGCGGTCGGGTTTCAGGGTGATGGGTGCGCCATTTCCAAGGCGTCGGCGTCAATGATGACGGAGCTGGTTAAGGGTCTGAATAAAGAGGAGGCCCGGGAGCTGTTTGAACTGTTCCACGAGTCGGTGACCGGGGAGACCGGCATGGATATGATGGAGGCAATCGATAGGCTGGGCAAGCTAGCTGCGCTGACTGGGGTCAGCCAGTTCCCGATGCGGGTCAAGTGCGCAAGCCTGGCCTGGCATACCCTGAAGGCGGCTCTAGTCGGTGAGGGGGAGAAGGTAACTACGGAGTAGCTGCCCAACTATTTTGCAGAAAAAGGAATCGGCTGAAGCGCCCAGCGCTTCAGCCGATTCCTTTTGTTATCAAAGGGGTTGAGTGGAGTGCGACGCACCCCGGTTAGCCTCAGGTCATTCAGCCCTTTGACTCTATGCGGGCCAGGATGTCACGGATTTCGGTGAGTACGGAGTCGGTATCACCGGAAGTGGTGGGGGAGGGGGCAACAGCGGGCTGAACACCTTCCATCGACCTTTCCCGTTCACGCAGGATGGCATCCCGGAACTCCACTGCGTCGATGACGCCTATCAGATCGCCTTCGGTGCCGGAGGTCTGCCCGGACTGGCCTGCGGTCTCGACCTTAAGGCCGCGGATGCGGAAGAATCGCATCAGGGGGCCATCGTGGAGCCGGACGTCGGTGATGCGGCTCAGGGGAATGGTGATTTCTTTACGGAAGTAGACGCCTTTCCCGATTTCGAGGGTGTTTGGGGTGAGCCGAACGGAGAGGCGGCGTATGGACTCGGGGCCGTACCACAGGCTGAAAATCAGCCAGACCGGTATTATGAAAATTCCGACTACGGTGATGACAAGGAACAGGGACACCCATATGCGGTAGTATCCAATATAGCGCCTGTCAAATTGGCCTTCCATGATGATCTTGGAACCCGATGGCGACGTCATGGGCAAGCTCCTAGTGGGAAACTGGCATATGGAATAGCAATGTGCTCACTTGTGTAACCAGCTTCGTTCGTACATCTTACATCAATATGCCTCGGTGAACTGAGGAGGGCAGCGGGTGAACCACGGGCGTGGGCGTATTTTCTGACGCAGGATAGACGTGTTGACGCCATGCGACGGGGGATAATAAACTCACCCGTGACCCGCATTGTGTGCCGCTAACTAAACTTACACCGCATCGGAACCACGATAGGGAGGTGACCCATGAAAGCAGCCGTACTACGCGAGGTCGATACCCCGCTAACTATTGAGGACGTGCAGATAGATGATCCGGGGCCGAACGAGGTGGTGGTGCGGACGGTAGCCTCGGGGGTGTGCCACAGCAACCTCCACTATATGGAAGGCAAGTACACGTTTCCCTTGCCCACTGTGTTGGGTGACGAGGCAGCGGGGGTGATAGAGGCCGTAGGCTCGATGGTGACCTACGTCAAGCCGGGAGACCATGTGATCACCTGCCTGTCGGTATTCTGCGGCGTATGCGACAAGTGCCTTAGCGGGCATCCTAACCTATGCCGTAGTAAGGGAATGGAACGTCTCCCCACCGAGCCGCCCCGCCTGCGACAGAACGGGGACATCATGCACCAGTTTTCGTCCCTGTCCACGTTCGCCGAGTACATGCTGGTCCACGAAAACGCCACCTGCAAGATACGGAAGGACGTTCCCCTCGAAGAGGTGGCGTTGATCGGGTGTGCGGTTACGACGGGTGTGGGCGCTGCCCTGAACACTGCAAAGGTTGCACCTGGAAGCACGGTGGCGGTGCTGGGGTTGGGGGGCATCGGTCTGAGCGCATTGCAGGGAGCGGTGCTTGCGGGTGCGGAGCGGATTATAGCCATCGATACCATAGAGACAAAGCTGGCGCTGGCGAGAGAGCTTGGGGCGACGGATGTGATTGACGCATCGGGTGGGGGGACGGTGGATAAGGTGTTTTCACTCTCGCCGAGGGGCGTCGACTACTCATTCGAGGCTATCGGGCTGAAAGAGACGGCGGAGCAGGCGTACAACATGCTCGATTCCGGAGGCTTGGCCACGGTTATCGGGATGATCCCGGAAGGGACCATGATCCACCTGGACGGCCCCTCGCTATTGAGCGAGAAAAGGATTGGCGGGAGCAGTATGGGCTCCAACAGATTCCGGATCGACATGCCCCGCTACATAGAGCTGTATTTACAAGGGCGATTGAAGCTGAAGGAGATGATCTCCCAGGAGCTCAGCCTGGACGAAGTTAACAAGGCATTCGACGACATGAAGGAAGGCCACGTGGCCAGGAGCGTGCTCACCTTTAACTAACAAGACAAATCACGTTACCAATGACCGAGTCCGATTGACCGAAACCCAAGGAGGACACCCGAGATGAAGATGAAAGCAGCCGTGATGAGAGCGCCGTACGAGCCCGTAACCATAGAAGAGGTGGATGTGGGAGAGCCCGGGCCCCGGGAGATATTGATAAAGACGGGGGCTTCCGGAGTGTGCCACAGCGACCTGCACTACATAGACGGGCTGTACAAGTGTCCTCTGCCGACTATCCTGGGACACGAGGCTGCGGGCACGGTGGCAGCAGTCGGGGCCCAGGTGACTTACCACCAGCCGGGAGACAGGGTCATAACCTGCCTTTCTGTGTTCTGCGGCACCTGCGACAAGTGCATCCAGGGTGAGATGGTGAACTGCAGGGGAGTAGGCCTCAAGAGGGGGCGCAACGAGTCGCCGCGCCTGCACAAGGGCGACGAGCTGATCCACCAGGCGATGAACCTGTCCTCATTCGCGGAATACATGCTGGTACATGAAAACGCGGCAGTGGTTGTGGAAGAGGACGTGCCAATCGAAGTACAGGCGTTGATTGGCTGTGGCGTGACCACGGGAGTCGGGGCGGCGATGAGGACAGCCAGGGTGAGGCCGGGGAGTAGCGTGGCCGTTGTGGGGTGTGGGGGTGTGGGACTGAGCGCGATCAACGGGGCGATCATTGCCGGGGCGGCGAAAGTCATAGCGATAGACGCCGTGGAGGACAAGCTGGGATTTGCGCAGAGGGTCGGGGCTACGGACGTTATCGACGCGTCGAAGGGCGGAGTAGTCGACAAGGTAAAAGGACTCACGGGAGGCCTGGGGGTGGACTATGCGTTCGAGGCGATAGGGAAGGCGGTTACGGCAGAGCAGTGCTACGACATGCTCGACAAGGGTGGCACGGCGACAGTCATCGGGATGATCCCGCAGGGGACGAAGATCACTATAGATGGCCCATCCATGCTGGACGGGCGACGTATCCAGGGAAGCAACATGGGCTCCAACCACTTCAGGGTGGACATGCCGCAGTACATGGAGCTTTACCGGCAGGGTCGGCTGAAGCTGGACGAGATAATCTCCAAGAGGATCAAACTGGAAGACATCAACGAGGCATTCGACGACATGAGGGACGCGCACATAGCTCGAAGCGTGATCATGTACGATTAATCCGGGGTCCGGGAGCACATTAAATGCAGCAGCACGAATACGACGCCATCATCATCGGGGCGGGGCACAACGGTCTCGTCACGGCGGGATATCTGGCCCAGGAAGGCTTGAAAGTCCTGGTGCTGGAGCGGCTCGAAATGGTGGGCGGCGCCGTGGTCAGTGACGAACTCGCCCCGGGCTTCACCATCCCCTACTGCGCCTACATTCTGCACATCATGCAGGGACGGGTGATCGACGACCTGAAGCTGCGGGACAACGGCCTGGACATAATACCGTTCACGACGTTCCGGTTCGACCCGTTCCCGGACGGCAACCACATCATGACGTACCGGGAACAGCACCGGAACTCGGCGGAGCTGGCCCGGTTCTCGGAGCGGGATGCCCGGGCGTTCCCGGAATGGACGAGCTTCTGGGAGCGGGCCTCGGCGATCCTGCACAGGTACTGGTTCCGGGAGCCGCCGACGCTTGCGGAGGTTTACCAGGACGTACGGGGCACGAGCGACGAGGAAGTGTGGGAGACCATGCTCACCGTCAGCATGAGAGACCTGGTCGACAGGCACTTCGAGCATCCGCAGGTGAAGGCGCACTTCATCGACGCCCAGGACGCAGGTGACCCAAGCGCACCGGGCAGCATCCTGAGCCTGGCCTACTTGAGGGTGAACGCCTTCACGAAGCCGGAGAATTACGGGATCCCGCGCGGAGGCATGAGTCAGCTGCCATTCGCAATGGGCCGGTATGCCGAGTCACTCGGTGTCGAGATCAGGCTGAACACTGTTGTCGACAAGGTAATTGTCGAAGACGGGACGGCGGTCGGGGTGAGGCTGGAGAGTGGTGAAGAGATCAGGAGCTTCATGGTCGTGTCCAATGCCGACCCAAAACGCACCTACCGAGACCTGTTGGATGAGGCCGACGTGGACGAGGCGACGAAGAACAAGGTGGACGGGCTGTCGACCCGGGCGAACTGCGTCAAGCTGCTGGTGGCCTTAAGGGAGTTGCCGGACTTCAGCAGCTACCTTGGCCAGGGATATGACCCACGGCTAACCGCCTACTTCCGCATCTGTCCCTCGGTGGACTACTTCCAGCAGAGCTGGGACGACGCCAAGAACGGGTATCCATCAAGCTGCCCGGTTATGAACGTGCAGATGCCCTCAATCTACGACAAGTCGTTGACGCCGGCGGGCCACCACGTGCTCTCTTCGTGGACGCTTTACGCGCCTGCGGAGCTTAAGGATGGTTCCTGGGACGTGGAGGGGCCGAAGGTCGGGGAGCAGCTGATAGACATACTGACAACGTATGCGCCGAACTTCCGGGAGTCGATAGTGGACTGGACTCTGCAGACGCCGGAGGACATCGAGATCAGGCAGTTCCTCACGGACGGCAACATCCGGCATATAGACATAACGACGAAACAGATTTTCACGGGTCGGATGCCGTACCGGTCGAGTATCAACCGGTTCTACATGTGCGGGTCCGGTACGCACCCCGGCGGAGAGATAACTGGGGCCCCTGGACACAACGCCGCAAAGGCGATACTGAAAGACCTGGAGCGGGTGGCGGTCTAGCCCCGGTCCTCGCCCCAGACGACTTCCTGGTCCTGCGGAGTAGACTGCAGTGACTTGAGAGCCCTCTCGACGAGTCTTCGGCGGAAAGCTTTTTCTTCGTCGGGGGGAAGGCTGGGGTCGCCTGTAGTTGTAGTCACTGATTTGCCCTGGACGATCCGGTTTGCACCGATGCTCTGAGCCAAGGGGACCATTGCGGTGATGAAGGCGGTGGGCAGACCGGCTCTTTCCAACTCTTTGGCAAGCGTAGCGCCGCTACGCGTACCCGTGCCTCAGGTGCCGGTGAGGATAACTCCCTGGACACCAGCGGCCTGAAGCTCGGCGGCGATGTCCTGGCCGAACTGCTTCATGTTGGCGACGTAGCCAAGGTTCCCGACGGTCGAGTACATATACTCATGGACCTTGCCTATGGCCTTCTCCTCCTCAAGGTCACGCATCACGTCAAGGGGCACTACTCTGTCCGGATCACGGTTTAGCGTGGTGGTGTCGAAGCCGCCGTGGACGGACTGCCATTCCTCGGCGGTGAGGTCTGACGTCTCGCCGATGTTGTAGCGGGCCCAGTGGCGGGCCCAGCCGCTGGGAATCTTGTCGGGGTTGCCCCTGGGGACGACGCCGCCCTCGGTGACGAGGGCGATACGGGCTCCGGCCAGGGAGTCGATGGCCGGTGCAGGGGAGATCTTCTCCATGGTGGGGAGGGGCCACTCGGTCTCGAAAGGCTCGCCTCTGACTTTTTTGAGGGCCATGTCGACAAGTCTCTGGGCCATGGTCTTTTCGTGGACCTGGGTCTTGACCCGGCCGGTTGGGATGTAGCCGTCCTCGTCGGCGGGGCCGAGCTCCTCACCGCGCCCGAGTTTCAAGGCGAGTTTTGCCATAGCCGAGATGGCGGCGGGCATGCCGACTGCGGTCTCGGCGGTGGAGGCGATGTAGACTTCGCCTTTGTACTGCTCGGCACCCGGGCTGGCGGGGTGCATTCCGGCTACGACGGGCATACCGAGGGATGAGGCTACCTTCTGGCAGACCTGGGCGCAGGCGAGGCCGTAGCGTCCTGATCCAAAAGCGGGGCCGGCCACGAGAACGTCGGCACCGGAGTCCCGGACTAGTTCGACGATGCGGTCGAGGGCTTCTTCTTCATTTTCGGTGAAATAGGTGTCGCCGCAGAATACGGTTGCGACGACGGCTCCATCGCCAGAGGAGGCCAGGGTCCGGTGGAGGGAGTTGCCGGGGCCGAGGGGCCGGGGTTCGGCGCCCGGTGGGGTGCTGGCCTTGTCCTCGCCGCCGATGCCAGCGAAGAACTGATTCAAATAGTGAACGACCTTTAGCTTCGTCATGGCGGTTGCTCCCGTGTCGGTGACTAAAGCCGGGTGGCGGTTGGGGGGAGTATACACCTGTTTTGATTGTTAGAGGGTTAGTGTGGGTTAATGGTGGGGGATGAGGCTCCTTTCGGGGGTGGTGAAGGAGGGGCACCCCACCCCAGGGCGACCGGCCGGTCGCCCCTACGGGGGAGGGAGCGCCCCAGCCCCGCCTCCGGGGATAGATTCCTGTCTCCGCAGGAATGACGGAGTAAACAGACCGGAATGTTGGGAGAGGAGAAAGGGGTAGGGGATGGAAGGTCCCGGACGGTTTGCGCGAGAAGGCGTCTACGCCTGTACTGATGAGTTTCATCCGCTCCAGCGGAGGTTTGACATCGGCGACGGCTCTGCGACAGCCCCTAACTTCTGAGGGGATGTGAACGAGACCCGAGAGATTCTCGGTGTGGGGCAGTCCCGTCCACCAGAAGTGCTCGACCATCCTAAGGGATGGGAGCGGGGACCCGTGACCGCCGTTCGTAGTCGGGTGTTCTCCGGTTGTGACGACGGTGGAATCCTTAAAAGGTGCGTTGGTTTTGAGTCGGCGCTCATCCGACTGTTGGGATTCGCCGGCAAGGACTAAGTCGGCGACGTAAGTATGCCCCTCGACGGGGGCGCTGATGCGGAGGCGGCTGCCCTGCAGCAGGGCGTGCCTTGATTTGTCCGGGAACCTTCCATAGCCGGTCACGGGGACCGGGCGGGACATTGGTTGATCGCTGCCGGGGTGGAGGCGTTCGGCCCTGGGGCAGCGCTTGTAGTGGGTGTTGAGATGGGGACAGGGCGAATAGG
The DNA here is from genome assembly GCA_965220005.1 of Dehalococcoidia bacterium. Lineage (GTDB taxonomy): Bacteria > Chloroflexota > Dehalococcoidia > Plut-88900 > Plut-88900 > Plut-88900. Next base: position 2,425,670 of record OZ244800.1, on the reverse strand, counting down.
GATTGGGGAGGAGGCGCGTGTAGGTGGCCGGGCGGTCCCATACCGCTCGGTTACGACGGGGCCTATGAAGGCTATTGCGACTCATGGGACTCCTTTTGTTTCGCCAGGGGGCGGATGTTCCACCTTTCCTTGAATAGGGCCGACTTGGGTGTCGGCAACTGCGGAGCAATATAGCACATATGTTTGTATAGAGTCAAGGGGTCGGTGTCACACTGGGGAATCACCCTCACCCCAGCCCTCTCCCCTCAAGGGAGAGGGGGTAGGAGGTCCCCTCCCGGCCCCAGATTCACGCTCCGCCATAGGCGGACCCTCCAAAGGCGGATGTCCCACTTTCAGCACGGCGTATCTTCGACCTCGCGGGGCGCCGGAATGACGGAGGGAAGGGGTAGGATAGAGAGGCGGGATTCGTTCGCGCAACGGGGTTTCGCCCCGACCGTCTATCAACTACTTGAGCGCTACGTGCTGGAGGGGGAAGCGGGCCTTGCCAAGCGCCCCGCCGATGATAGACACGCCCCCGCCGTCTCCGCTACGCTCATCGGCATGCTTGGCCTGAGAGCGGTAAACGGGTGGTCCGACGAGTGAGAACGCGTATCCAGACGTGCTCGCTCAGGACGGCCATCGCGAGGTGGGTGGTGCGGCGGCTCGTGCCTGCCGTTTTCCCCAAGATCAACCCCCTCGCCCGCGCCCTACTCCACTCACCACTGCACGGACTGATGAGCCGGCACGTCATCGTCCTGTGCTTCGAGGGCAGGCGCACCGGCAAGCGCTATGAGACACCCGTCGCCTACCGCCGAGCGGACGACGGCGCGCTCGAGGCGTTGACCAGCCTCCACGGCGCGTGGTGGCGGAACCTCGAGCCTGGCGCACTTGCGACGGTCGTCCATTGCGGGCGTACCGTTCCCGCGCGCGTCGATGTCGTGCTGGCGTGTGCTTCTGCCCAGCCCGAGGCGAGCGCCGAGGCGATCAGGCGCGCGCTCGCATCCCGCGACCTCCCGCGCCGCGCCATGATGCCCGTCCCGCCAGCGGAGACGGTCCTCCTGCGTATCTGGCCTACCTCCGAAACCGACCGCTCCACCGGCCCTCTCCCGCCCGCCGGTCATACCGGGTGAGGGTTCGTACGGCAGGCGTGCGCTATGCCCGAATGATCGTGTGGGTCCCCGCCGACGCAGGGATGACGAAGAAAAGAGGGGGGACGATGGTAGGCGCGCAGGGACGTCGGTTTCCGCGCACACCGCTCAGGTCCCGGCCCCCGTATCAAGAACGGAACTGGCTCTGGCGGAATGAGGGAGGGGAGGAAGGGGGTGAGAGGGCAGGGCCCGGATTCCTCGCGGGGCCTCGGTATAACGGGGTGAGGAGGGTTGGGGAGATTCTGGAGGGGTTTTGTTGACACTCAATTGCGTCGTACATATAATCAGAATCCGTTTCTATAGTTAATCCGGTATCGATTAGATAGCGCAGGTGGGAGGCTTCCAATTTGTCCGAGGTAAAGTTGGGGCGGGACGAAAACTTCGAAAGTCTGCTGAAGCGGTTCAATAAGAAAGTGCAGCAGAACGGCATACTTTCCGAGGCCAGGCGGCGTGAATACTACGAGAAGCCGAGCATCAAGCGGAAGAAGAAAATCGCAGCGGCAGCCCGGAAACGGCGTACCGCGCGGAGGTAGCCCCGGGTCACGTGACCGGATGGGCTGATGTCTCTACGAGAACAACTAGACGCCGAACTGCTTGAGGCGGTGCGCAGTAAGGATGAATTCCGGCGCTCCGCCTTACGTCTTATTAAGGCCAGTCTGCAGTCGGAGGAGAAGTCCCAGGGTAAGGCCCTGGGTGACGACGGCGTGATTCAAGTTCTGTCTCGGGAGGCTAAGAGGCGGAGAGAGAGCATCGATGCTTTCCAGAAGGGCAATAGGCCCGACCTTGTGGAAAAGGAAGAGGCGGAACTGGCTCTCATCTCCCGTTACCTGCCCCAGCAGCTCAGCGCCGAGGAGATCACTGAGATCGCACGTTCGGTGATAGAGGAAACCGGCGCCGTGGGGGCTGGCGATCGAGGTAAGGTGATGGGGCGGCTGATGCCCCAGGTGAAGGGCAAGGCGGACGGGAAGCTGGTAAGCCAGATAGTCGGGGAGTTGCTGGCCGGGAAATCAGATTGAGCTTCGGGAAATAAGGGGTCACGGGGCCCGGTCCTGGGTTATGATTAATCAGGGAGCCGGGCTTTAGTTTGTAAGTGGCGTTTTGGGGCAGGAGAGTCGTTGAATATCCAGGAACACCCTCACCCTAGCCCTCTCCCGTCAAGGGAGAGGGTATAGGATCGGCGATGAGATTTGGAGTAGTTGTATTTCCGGGGACGTGGAGCGACGTAGATTGCTACCACGTACTGGATGAAGTGCTTGGCCAAGAGGTCGGCTACGTCTGGCACAAGGATACGGACCTGTCGGCCTATGACTGCGTTGTTCTGCCGGGCGGGTTTTCGTATGGCGACTATTTGAGATGCGGAGCTATCGCCCGGTTTTCTCCCGTGATGGAGGCTGTGGTTGATTTTGCGGGGCGCGGGGGCCTGGTGATTGGGATATGCAACGGCTTTCAAGTCCTTTGTGAAGCGGGGCTTCTGCCGGGAGCACTGTTGAGAAACGACAGCCTCGAGTTTCGGTGCGAATGGGTTAACCTGAGAGTCGACAACTCGGAGTCGGTGTTTACGGGGAACTGCGAGTCGGGGCAGAGGCTTCGGGTGCCCATTTCTCACGGCGAGGGCCGCTACTACGCCGATGATGCGACGCTTCGCACCCTGGACACAGAGGGCCGCGTGCTGTTCCGTTATTGCGCCGAGGATGGCGCCGTAAGCCCGGAAGCGAATCCCAACGGCTCGTTGAACGGGATTGCGGGAATCATGAATCGAGAAGGGAACGTGCTGGGGATGATGCCACACCCTGAGCGTTGCTGCGAGCCGGTGCTCGGGGGGACGGATGGGCTGTATATCTTCGAGTCGATAGTCGGGGCTGCCGTGCGTCGATGATTCTCCTCGCTTCTCTCTTGCTTCCGGCACGACGCGGTACAGAGTAGGAAATTCGCCCGATGTACTCTTCCGACGAACCTTCCGCGCAAACTTCCCATCTCCCACCTGTGTTTTGCAGCACCTGCGGACAGCGCTTGCAGCCCAATTGGCAATTTTGCACCCGGTGTGGGGTCCATATTCGTCCTGTCGTAACCGATTCATCGTACGGCGCTGCCGCAACTGAACCCCAAGGGCCGGGGCGTCGGGTGGCGTGGGGTGTTGGGGACGTGGCGCTGGGCACGGGCTTCTACATCATCCAGGCCATCTCTATTTTAGCGATTGTCCTGGTGGTGGCGAGAGTGGCGGATGTCGAGTACACGGGGGTCCCCCTGCTGGTGGGGATGCTGCTAGCGCAGCTGGCGCAGCCGGTCACGGTCTGGTTCTTCGCCGTATCCCGAAGGCGAGTCCGTTGGAGTGCCTTGGGATTTTGGCGGAAACCCGCGCTACGGGATGCGGGGTGGGGGATAGTCGTCCTGGTTGCAGAGTTGACGGTGCAGGTGGTGTATTACCTGATCCTGGAGGCGGCGGGTGTCGACACGGAAGACTTGTCCCCCACGCCATTCCTGGAAGGCGGTACGGAATACGTGATCGGGCTAGCGATTATAGCTGTTGCGCTGGCTCCGTTTATGGAGGAGTTATTTTTCAGAGGCTTCATTTTCGCGGGGCTGGCGGGGCGGTGGGGGCCGGTATGGGGGGCGACGATTAGCTCCCTACTTTTCATGGGAGCGCACCTGGAACCGCTGAGATTCCCACCTCTTTTCGTCTTGGGGCTGCTGCTCGCATGGCTATATCATAGAACCGGGGCGCTGTGGGCCTCGATTCTTGTCCACTTACTGAACAATGCCATTGCCGTGGGGGTGCTGTTTGCAGATCCTTACTGACAGAAATCTGAATCACGGGCCGAGGGAAGCCTAGGATGAATGTATCCTCCGAGGCCCTGGACCAACTTGCCATCTCCCCCGAGGAGTACGAGTTGGCTGTGGACAGACTCGGGAGAGAGCCTAATCTCGTCGAACTGGGGATTATCGGGTCTCTTTGGAGTGAGCATTGCAGTTACAAGCACTCAAAGCCCTTGCTGAGGATGTTCCCCTCGGATAGTGAAAGGGTGCTGGTGGAGCCAGGTGCGGAAAACGCGGGCGCCGTTGATATTGGAGACGGGTTGGCGGTGGTGATGAAAATCGAGTCTCATAACCATCCCTCGGCGATTGAGCCGTACGAGGGGGCGGCGACGGGGGTGGGGGGCATAGTCAGGGATATATTCACGATGGGTGCGAGACCAATCGCCCTGATGAATTCTCTTCGATTCGGGCCGCTGGACTCGGCGCGGAACAAGTACCTGTTCAACGGGGTGGTCAGCGGTATTAGCGGGTATGGCAACTGCCTCGGGATACCCAATGTCGGGGGTGAGGTGGTGTTTTCGCCGTCGTATTCGGGAAACCCGTTGGTGAATGCGATGTGCGTAGGGATTGTGCGGAGTGACGGACTGTTGAAGGCACGGGCGGAGGGCACGGGCAATCTGCTAATTCTGTTGGGCGCAGATACGGGGAGGGACGGGATTCATGGAGCCTCGGGGCTGGCGTCCCGGACTTTCGAGGAGGAGCGGGAACTTAGGCCGACAGTCCAGGTGGGAAACCCGTTCCTGGAAAAGGTGTTAATCGAGGCGTGCCTGGAGCTGTCGGAGGCGGGATTACTGGTGGGACTAGCGGACCTCGGGGCTGCGGGATTGACCAGCTCGGTGGTGGAGAGCGCGGGTCGGGCGGGGAGTGGTGTGGATATAGACGTGGCGCGGGTGCCGAGACGCGAGGAAGGCATGACTCCCTACGAAGTTATGCTCTCAGAATCGCAGGAGAGGATGCTGCTCATTGTGTCGCCGGAAAGGAAGGCAGAAGTCGACGAGATAACCGAAAAGTGGGACCTTCACTCCGATGTTATCGGAAAGGTCACGGATGATGGTCGGGTCAAGGTAAGGGATGGAGGAATACTGGTATCCGACCTGCCGGTTGGAGTGTTGACGAACCCTCCGCTATACACGATTGAAAGCAGGAAGCCGGAGGGGCTAACGGAGCTTCAGGAGTTCGACTTTGATTCATTGCCAATGCCGGACTCAGGGCCGGATGAGGTCCTGCTTCGGTTGCTGGCCTCGCCGAATGTGGCGAGCAAGGAGTCGGTGTACAGGCAGTATGACCATCAGGTGATGACCAACACCGTAGTGCCGCCCGGCGGAGACGCTGCACTGTTACGGATAAAGGGGACTGGGAAGGCCATTGCTCTCTCGACGGACGGTAACGGGCGATACTGTTACCTGGACCCTTATGCAGGGGGTGCGATAGCGGTGGCTGAAGCGGCCAGGAACGTGTCGTGTGTCGGGGCACGGGCGATAGCGGTGACCGACTGCCTGAACTTCGGAAACCCGGAGAAGCCTGAGGTGTACTACCAGCTGGAACAGTGCATCAAAGGTATGACTGAGGCCTGCAATACCTTCGGCATACCGGTGATAAGCGGCAACGTAAGCCTGTACAACGAGACGATGAACGAGCCGATTTACCCGACTCCAGTGGCCGGGGTGCTCGGTCTCCTGGAAGATGTAACCCTCGCCTGCCGGATGGGGTTTCAGGAGCCGGGGGACGAGGCGCTGCTTTTGGGAACTCCACCATCTGCCGACGGACTGGGTGGAAGCGAGTACCTGGAAGTGTTGCACGGGACTGTTGCCGGAAAACCATCGATAAGCCTGGACACTGAGAAACGGGTACAAGACCTTTGCATCTCACTTATAGAAAAAGGCCTCCTTCGTTCGGCGCACGATTGCTCGATGGGTGGGCTGGGGGTTGCTCTGGCATTGTGTGCATTGCGTGGACAGATCGGGTTCAGTGGGGAGATTGGGGTGGAGGGGCGGTGGGATGCAGTGCTGTTTGGGGAGAGGCAGTCCCGTATAGTGGTATCGGTTGCTCCGGGGGACGTTGAAGGAGTGAAGAAGATGGCGGAGGAGTCGGGGGTGACGGTTACGGGGCTGGGGGTGGTGGGGGGAGACCGGCTGACGATAGGGAATTACATAGACCTGCCGTTGAAGAAAATAGAGCGGGTGTGGACAAACGGTCTGTCGGAGGCCATGAGGTAGTATGCTTTTCTTGACTGACGTTCTTGTCCCGCCCCGCCAGCAGTATATAATTGCCTTGGGCTGAATGCCCAATTAACATCGCCAAACAAGCGTCGATAGAAAGGTTCGGGTTCGAAGTGAGAGTTATATTCCTGGAAGAAGTCGAGAACGTCGCCAAAACGGGTGACGTAAAAGAAGTGAAGAACGGGTTTGCGAGGAACTACCTGTTCCCGAACGACCTAGCCGTGTTGGCCACCCCGGACCAGATGCGAAGAGTAGATGCCCTGAAGCGGGCAGAGGATATACGGCAGGGTATTTCCGGGGCCCGGGCTGCACAGCTGGCACCCAAGCTGGAAGGCCTGACGATCACTATTGAAGCGAGGAGCGGGCCTACGGGTCGGTTGTATGGGTCGGTATCGTCGGCGAGGGTTGCCGAGGCGGTTGCCGAGGCTACGGGAGAAAAGATCGAGGCACGGGACCTGGATTTAGCAGAGGCAATTAAGGCCGTGGGCGACTATCAGGTCACTTTCAGGCTGGCTGAAGAGGTTGAACCCGTGGTGACCGTACAGGTTGTCGAGGCTGCGCCTGCCAAGCCGGCAGTCAAGCGTAAAGCGAGAACGCCTAAGAGCAGAGAGACGGCGAAGGTGTCGGCGGCGGCTGTTGAGGAGACGACGGAAGCAGCACCTGTAGCCGAGGTGCAGGAAGAGGCGTCTGTGGCTGAGGTAGTCGAAGAGGCTCCTGTTGCTGAGGTGGAAGAAGAAGCCTCGGTGGCGGAGATAGAAGAGGTTCCAGTAGCTGAGGTAGAGGAAGGCACACCTGTTGCTGAACTGGAAGAAGAGGCCCCTGTGGCGGAAATGGCGGCGGAGGCTCCAGTAGCAGAGGCAGAGGAAGAGGCTCCTGTTGCTGAGGTGGAAGAACCTCCTGTTGCGGAGATTGAAGAAGAAACCCCGGCGGCGGAGATTGAAGAAGCTCCAGTAGCTGAGGTAGAAGAAGAGGCCCCTGTTGCTGAAGTGGAAGAGGAAGCCCCCGTGGCGGAGGTAGAAGAGGCTCCTGTCGCAGAGGTAGAGGAATCGACTCCTGTTGCGGAGATGGAAGAGGAAACCACAGTGGGGGAGGTAGAAGAAGAGGCCCCCGTGTCGGAAGAAACACCTGTCACTGAGGCCGAGGTGGAAGTGGCCGAAGAACCGGTAGCCGAGGAAACTGCGGACGAACCGACAGCGGAGGAGGGCGCCTCCGCGGAGGATGATTCTGCCGAGGCGGAAGAGTCAGGAGAAGAGGGGGAGGCTTCTGCAACACAAAGAAGGTCTGCGGCAGGCAAGGAGTCGGCTGCGGCGGCTGCGGTCCGACGGGCCAAGCGAAGGATGCCGACCGAGCAATCCGGCGACTCCGAATAGACCTGGGCCGGAAGCGCCCAAACGACATCAGGGATAGATGTACGCGGAAAAACTGCCACCACACGATATAGATGCGGAGGACTCGGTCTTAGGGTCGCTGCTGATTAACGGCGATGCGATGCCGGAAGTCGCGCCTCTGCTGAATCCCGAGGACTTCTACCGGGAGTCGAACCGGTGGTGCTATCAGGCCTGCATAGGGTTGTACGACCGTGGGGTGGCGATTGACCAGGTCTCGGTCGAGAACGAGCTGTCACGGCTGGATAGGCTGACCAGTGCAGGCGGGGCGGCGTATCTGAGTCAACTGATCTCGGTGGTGCCGACATCGGCGCACATTGAGCATTACGCCCGGATCGTTCACCGGATGGCGATGATGCGGCGGATCATCGAGTCGGCAGGCCAGATATCCAAGATCGGATATGAAGCGGGCCCTGACGAAGATGAGGCGCTCAGCAAGGCCGAGGACATCCTGTTCCAGCTTAGGAGCGGGCAGGGGTCTCGGGACTTTGTACATATCAGGGAAATCCTGGACCAGTACCTCGATGAGAGCGGGTTCGGGCCGGACGCCGAGGCAGGGCCCCTGTCGGTGGCCTTGACCGGTTTCCACAACTTGGACACCCTGCTGGGTGGTCTGCACCGTTCGGACCTGATCATTTTGGCAGCGAGGCCCAGTTTAGGGAAAAGCAGCCTTGCGCTGAACATCGCCCGCACCGCCGCATTGGAGCAGGGGGCTCGGGTGGCGGTATTCAGCCTGGAGATGGGTAAGCAGCAGGTGGTGCAGCGTCTGCTTTCGAGTGAGTCGGGGGTCGATACGCGGAAGTTCAGGCTTGGGGAGTTCACGGCGGACGAAGAGGCGAACGTCATCGAGGCGACGGGTAAGCTGGCCCAGGCTCCGATCTACATAGACGATTCGGCCTTGCTGAACATCGTTGAGCTTCGCAGCAAGGCGAAACGGCTGCACCTGGAAAACCCCGTTGATCTGATCATCGTGGACTACATAGGGTTGATGCTTCAGCGGGGCGACAATAACGTTGCGGAGATGAGCGAGATATCCAGGTCGCTGAAGCTGCTGGCGAGGGACCTGGATGTGCCTCTACTGGCGTTATCGCAGCTCAGCCGAGCGCCGGAGTTGCGTAATGACCACCGGCCCATGCTTTCCGATCTGCGGGAAAGCGGAAGCATTGAGCAGGATGCGGACGTGGTGATGTTCATTTACAAGGGAGACCGGTACTACACCGAACAGCAGTGGGCCAAGCTCTTTCCCGACCAGATGTATCCGAAGGGGATAGCGGACATCATAGTCGGGAAGCACAGGAACGGGCCTACGGGCACGGTACAGCTACGGTTTATCGACCATCTCGCGAAGTTCGAGCCATTGCCTGTAGGCGTGGCATAGCCGTCCGATGACGGCGTTCGAGGGTTTTCAACCAAACTCTCAAAAGACGGCAATCCCCAACGTCTTTTTCACCCGGCTCATGCCGTTAATCAAGGACGCGGCAGAACTGAAGATAGCCCTGCACGTTTTCTGGGCCCTCCAGCAGAAGAAAGGGTCGCCACGATTTGTGACGTTCAGGGAACTGCTAGGCGACAAGACTCTAGCCCCAAGCCTCGGAGAGGACATAACGGAACGAGTCGAGGTATTGGAGAAGGGGCTGAGGGGGGCTGTGGAGAAGGGGATATTGATTACGACGGAGGTCGAGGCCGAGGGGCTGAGGAATCAGCTGTATATGCTGAATACTCCGACGGCGGCCAGGGACCTCACACGCATCCAGAGCAGAGACATTGATTTCGGAAGGGTGCCCGTCGACGTTACGGCCGGTGAAGCTCGGCCCAATATCTTCTCGCTATACGAGGACAATATCGGGCCTCTTACGCCTCTGGTGTCCGACGAACTCAACGATGCCCTGGATAATTATCCAGAAGAATGGATTGCCGAGGCGATCCAGGAAGCAGTCAAGTACGAGGCTCGGAGCTGGAGATACATCGAGGCGATTCTGAAGAAATGGAAGACGGAAGGCAGGAGCGGTGGAACGGATCGGGGACATACTAAATCAAGAGAAGATACGGACAAGTATTTCCAGGGGAGATACGGGCATCTCGTCCGCCGCAGATTCGACTAAAGACAGCGGTGACCCGGAATGCGAGATCTGTGGCGGCGTCGGGTGGGTGACATCTGACGTTCCCTTTGGCCACGCCGACTTTGGTAAGGCACTGCCCTGCAGGTGCATGCAGGTGCAATGGGATGCCGGAATCCCTCAGCGCCTGGAGCGCTACAGCAACCTCGGGCCGCTGGCAAGGCTGACCTTCGACAACCTGATTCCACAAGGCCGGAGTCCCGATGAGGACAATCGGCGGCTGTTTCAGGCGGCCTACGAGGCGGCGAAACGGTACGCTAAAGAGCCTCGGGGCTGGCTGGTACTTACCGGAAACAGCGGCGGCGGGAAGACGCATATAGCGGCGGCGGTAGCCAATTATTGCATCGGCCTACGGGTCAGAACGTTCTTCATGGTTGTCCCGGACCTTCTTGATCACCTGAGGGCTACTTTCGGCCCGAACAGCGAGGTGACCTACGACGAATTGTTCGAGCAGGTGAGGAACGTGCCGCTGCTGGTATTGGATGACCTGGGTGCGCAGACCAGCAGCCCGTGGGCAGCAGAAAAGCTGTTCCAAGTCGTAAACCATCGGTTCAACGCCCAGCTTCCCACGGTGGTGACCACGAACGTTCCCCTGGACCGCCTTAGCGAAAGTCTGCAAAGCCGGCTGACGGACCCTGCCCTTTCAACGGTAGTTGAGGTGGAGCGGCGGTCATCGGTGCTCAGTTCCATGGACAGCCTGCGTCTGGCCCTGCCATCGGGCATGACGTTCGAGTCGTTTAAGCCCGGAGGGAGGGGCTTGCGCGGGGACGCCAAGCAGAACCTGGAAGGGGCGTACAGGGCGGCGATCAACTTCGCAGAGTCGCTGGACGGGTGGATGGTGTTGATGGGGCCGCCGGGCCGAGGGAAGACACACCTCGCTGCGTCCATCGCTCACTACCATCGGAGTCGGGGCAAAGAGGGCCTATTCATCCTTGTGCCGGACTTGCTGGACTACCTGCGTTCCACATATTCCCTGGACGCGAAAATCACATATGACGAGCTGTTCAACAAAGTGCGGACTGTTGCTTTGCTGGTTTTGGACGACTACGGGGAGCAGGCAGCCACGCCTTGGGCCAAGGAGAAGTTGTACCAGATCATAAACTACCGTTATAACGGCAGGCTGCCGACGGTAATAACCACGGCGCTCCCGCTGGACGAGATGGACGAGAGAATAAGCTCCCGGCTGGCTGACCCGAGCCTAACAATGTTCTACGGAATCGACGAAGCCCCGGACTACCGGAGCGGGGAGACCAGGGTTTCGCGTCCCCGCAGGGGGCAGTCCATGAGAGACCGCCGTTAACAGGTTTTAGGCTCCTCTCGATCACCAATTTCACTCAATCACTAACATGGCATCTTCCTGCGTTTTTTGTGACATCATCTCCGGGGCAGCGGCGTCTAACGTGCGGTACGAGGATGAGAACTTTATGGTCTTCGACAACAAGCTTACCTGGGCGCCGGTGATGATGCTGGTGGTGCGGAAACAACACATGGGCCAGGAGGAGTACTGGCAGGACATGTCGGAGGCAGGGAGGATTGCGGTAGAGATGGGGAAGAGGTACTGCCCGGACGGGTTTCGGCTGGTGTCAAATTTTGGGGATGATGCCATGCAGAGCCAGGAGCACGGGCATCTGCATGTGATAGGGGGCAGGTTCCTGGGGCCGTACGTTTAGGAGAGGCGGCGGGTTCTAGTCCTCGGGCCCGTCATGTTGGCGCTGCCTAAGGAAGTCCTCCAAACTCTTGATGATCTCCTCAGACTGGAAGGAATCGTCTTCCTCTTTGACCTCGAGGGCATTCTCAAGTTGGCGGACGTAGCGTTGCAGCTTTGGATTCTGGGATAAAGCTTGCTCGACCTGCTTGATGAGGCGGTCCTCGCGGCGGTTGAGGTCTCGGAGGTCGAGGTCTATACCGAGGATGGGCAGGAGTCGGTCCAGGACTGCGCGCCAAGCCTTGGGGTTAGCGGTGGGGAGATAGTGGGGAGTGCCGGTCCAAAGGCTAATGCTGGGTATGCCCATCTCCACGCACGCATGCTCCAGGACGGAGTGGATGGATGTGGGCCCCTCGTAGTCCGTAAACTGCAGGTCGAATTCAGCCAGGGTGTCGCGCATGCCACTGTCGTTGACGGCGGCTGAGACTATGGGGTCTCGGGTGTGGGGAGTTGAGTCGTAGAAGCTGCCGAGGAGGATCAGCTCGTCGGGGTCGCTGTCCTGGAAGGCGGAGAAGAAGTCCTCGGAGAACTGGCGCCACATGAGGTGGGGCTCGGTGCCGAGAAATAGGATGAGGTCGTGCTCTCCCTTGACGTTTTCCCAGTAGAAGAACTCGTTAGATACGAACTTCAGGCTTTTTACTACACCATCGGTGATGACGCCATGAGGCCGGGCGTTGGTGAAATCATAAAAGGGTTCGGGGTCAAACTCTGCGTACTTGGTGGGGTTCAGTTTGCTTTTCAGATATGCGACGGCGCCGGAGGACACCTCGCCAGCGTTGGCCCAGCCGGAAAATCCAGCAACAACCTTGGGTTTCCTAAGCTCGGGGGATTCCGAGAAGATGAGGTTGCTCATTGAGGTTTCCTAACAGCGTTGAAGAGGGTGAGAGCCAAGGAATGCCGGGCAGGGGCTCGGGTGGGCCACGTATCTCAGTATACCAGTCCCCGGCAGTCGGGGGCTATTGAAGGTGCAAGGCTCTGATACACAAGGGGTGAGGGATAGGGTAAGCAAGGCAACCCCCATTCCGGTGATCAGGCATTTCTACACAAGGGTTCAGCTAAAAGGGTAGAATGCCGACGGCCCGAAACTTGAGGTAAAAGATGAACGAATACACCTATTTTGATTCCGATGAACTGCATCGGCTGGCCAGCTCGATATTGGAGGGGTGTGGGATGAGTGGGGAAGAGGCCGACATCGGCGCAGACGTCCTGCTATATGCCGACCTGCGAGGGATCGACTCCCACGGTATCGCTCATCTCTCGGCGCACCAGTCCTACGTGAAAGGGCTCAAAAACGGAAACGTCAATCCACGTCCTAAGCTGAAGACTATCACTGACGGTCCTACGATAGCGATGGTCGATGGGGACGGTGGGTTAGGGCCGGTGGTAGGTCACCGTGCGATGGAGATGGCGATTGAGAAGGCGCGGGCCACGGGGGTGGGGCTGGTGGGGGTCTCGAACAGCCGACACTATGGTTCGGCGGGATACTATGCGGAGATGGCGTTGCCCCACGACATGATCGGAATCTCGATGACCCAGGCGTCGCCGGCGGTGCTGCCGACGTTTGGGGCGAAACGCAAAATCGGGACGAATGCGATGAGCTATGCGATTCCCGCGGGAGAGGAACCCCCGTACGTGCTGGACATGGCTACCAGTGCGGTGGCTGTTGGGAAGCTGGAGCTCGCGAGGAGAAAGTCAGAATCGATACCAGTGGGGTGGGCGGTGGACTCGGAAGGACGGGACACGACGAACCCCAACGACTACTGGAATGGGGGCGCTCTGGTGCCCCTGGGGTCGATGGCGGAGCTGAGCAGCTACAAGGGATTCGGGCTGGGTATGCTGGTGGATATTCTTTCGGGGGTGCTGACGGGGGTGGGGTTCGGGGCGACGATGTCTCGGGAGAAACGGGTGGTCGGGCACTTTTTAGGTGCGTTCCGGGTGGACGGTTTCCGGCCTGTCGCGGAGTTCAAATCCATGATGGACGAGATGATTCGGGACATGAGGTCGACACCACGGGTCCAGGCTGACCAGCCGGTGTTGATTCCAGGACAGAAGGAGCACGAGGTTCGGTTGACGCGTCTCAGGGATGGGGTGCCTCTCCACATGGAAGTGGTGGAGGCGCTACGGACCTATTCCGAGGAGTTTGGCATAGAGTTTCCGACTCCTAAGTCGGCTTAGGTCGATGCCGGTTAAGGCACCCATTCCTCTTTTGAGACCCGTAGACTCTGCTTCCACCTTGGTGGATCTCAGACAGGGTGGAGAGAGCCACCGGCGTGGACCTCCCCCCGCTCGACCCTTCGACTTCGCTCAGGATGAGCGGCCCCTCATGGGGATGGATAACGGCTCAGGGGAAGGAACGACGGTTATACAAGGGTCTCGCTAGCATTGAAGGAGAGCGATGGGAAGGATAAAGAGAATAGCGATGCTGGGTGCGGGCCGCTACTCGGAATTGCTTTTGGAGGTCATGGCCTCGGAGGAGGAGAAGGCGCGAGGAGTGGAGGTAGTCGCGACGCACAGACGGGCGGAGCGTCGGGCGGAAGTATCTGAGTGGTTCGGCATCAGGGTGCTGGCTTCCAACCAGGAGGCATGCGAGGGTGCGGACATGATCATTCCCCTGGTAAGGCCGGAACAGATGACCGCGTTGATGGAGGAGGTCGGGCCGGTGATTCGCGAGAATCAGATCGTGGCGACTGGTGCAGCGTCGATTCCCCTGTCGTGGTACCGGCAGTTTCTCAAGTCCCCCTGCACCCTGGCCTGGGTATTTACGCCGGTCTTCATGGGGAGTGGAGAAGGCTATATTGCTATGACATTCGAGCCTGGGAGCCAGGCGAAACACGTTGAGGCCCTGAAGGAGTATTGGGGCGGGTTTGGCAACGAGATCATGGTAGTCGAGGACGGAGGGCAGGACGCGTTTACGGTGTTGCAGGCGTGCAGCCAGTTCTTTCTGTTTCCGGTGGTAAAGGCGATGGTGGCCTATGGTCGAGAGGCGGGATTGTCGCTGGCGGACGCCCAGGCGGTGTCGCTTGCCACGCTTAGATGCACTTCCAGGGTGTTAGACGGCAAGGACTGTACATCTGAAGGGCTGGAGAAGCTGTTGGACTACGCCCGGGTGCCGAACAACATGACTCTTGCAGGCATAAAGGCGCTCGAAAGGCGAGGAGTTGAAGCGGCGTACCAGGAGTGCCTGATCGCAGCACAGCGGCAGTCGGAGGTCAACAGGTCGGGGTTGTAGCTAGTTGGAGGGGCGGGGCCTAGACATAAGCTCCTGCAGCTTGTCCATGTTGAACTCGGGAGATTTGCAAAACTCGATGATGGGGCGCTCCCAGTCTTCCATCTGTTGAGAGGCGTCGGCGACTCGCGCGGCGATCTCAGAGGGGATGCTGATGACCCCGTGCTTGTCGCCGTGAATCAGGTCGCCGGGCCGGACTTCCACTCCTCCGACGGTGACGGGACAGCCCACGGCTTCCAGGTGGACATAGGCGTGGGAAACCAATACTTCAGAAGCGAAGAAATGGAAGCCGAGTTCCTCGACCTCGTCCAGGTCACGCACCCCACCGTCGGTGACTGTGCCAACGCACCCAAGAGCCTTGTGGACGTTGCCGTTGACCTCACCCCAAAAGGAGCCAATAGTGTTGGGGTAGTCCAGGTCCTTGATGACTACAACGCGGGGCTCGGGGATGCTCAGTGCGTGCTCCCAGAGGTCTCGGGCTGTTGGTCCCTGTCCTTTGAAGGCCGGGGAACGGGCGCTGATGACTGCCGTACATGCGTAGGCGGCCATGTTGCCGAGGCTCGGGAGGACGCACTTGATCTCGGGGCCCATGAAGCCGACGCTTCTGGATTGGATATCAAAAGTCTCTATGGCGTTGGCAATTGTGGGGGCGGTGATGTTTCGGAGGGTCTCGAGTTGGGCTGGCGTCAATTGGGTGGACATGCTTTCTCCGTATCGGTATTTGGGAATTATGTGAGGCCTAAGAGGGAGATCATTCAGGGCATATGGTAGCCTCGCCCGACCTCCTTGGGCAACCATTTATACGAATATCCGATTAAAGCGAGGCGCTCGGAAGGTGTGCGTGTGCATTAGGTTACCGGCCTCGGGGACAGGGTTGGCAGACGCTCCTAAGTGACTACTTGCTAAAGGGAAGCGCAAATCAATATAATTTATGAAGAGGGTCGTGAATTTCTCCGATCCTCGAGTCCCGGGTAAGAGGTGTACAAGATGAAGAAGAAGTTTATATTGGTCGCGCTGGTTGCGGCAGTGATAGGCACGGTAGCCAAGGTACTAAGGGGCCGGATGGGCAACAAGGACGCAGAGGCCAGTTAACCACTCCGTCCCTTTAGGCACGGTCCCAAGGCGGCTAGCCGCCTTGGGACTACCTTCTGAACTGGTTAGGCGCGGGTACGGACTAAACGAAATACCTGACCCGCTCCTTCTTGTATTCCTTGGTGCTGAACAGGATCTCGTACTCGGTTATTCCAGTCTTTTCAGATATCTGCTCAGCGATCTTGCGGCATTTATCATCGGACCGCGAATGGACCATGCTGAAGAGGCTGTAGGGCCAGTCCGGGTAGGTGGGCCTCTGGTAGCAGTGGCTCACTTGAGGAAATGAAGCTGCAATCTCCCCCACACTCCTGATCTGCTCCTCCGGCACTTTCCAGCAGACCATACCGTTGGAAGTGAAGCCCGCGTTCTGGTGCCTAAGCACTGCGGCGAACCGGCGCATTAACCCCACATCCTGAAACCACTGGATTTTCTCCAACAACTCGGGAACCGTCATGCCCAGCCTTTTGGCCATGCCGTCAAAGGGGCGGGGGACCAAGGGGACGTCTTCCTGAAGTTCCCGAACGAAGGCCCGGTCATCGTCGGTTAAAGGGCCGGCGGTCGGCCTAGGCTTTTTGGCTGCGCGCTTTTCGGGTTGCAGCTTTACCTCATCCTTGGTCATGTCCAGCTTCACGCCGATCTTGAACAGGTGCTTGGTGGGCAGAAGACGGTATTTCTCGGCGCCGGCGCGGGTGGCAAGGGAGTCGAGCTCCGATTCCAGGTCGCTTTCCGGCGGTACAGCGAGGGTGAACCAGATATTGAAATAGTGGTCGCGCTTGTAGTTGTGGCTGACTCCGGGGTGTTCGCTAATTACGGCTGCTACGTCGTCGATGCGGTCCTCGGGGGCACGGACGGCTACAAGGGAGCTCTTGTAACCCAGTCTCCGGGTGTCGAATATGGCGTTTAGCTCCCTGATTATGGCCTCGTCCTTGAGCGTGACGATTTGACCGATTACTTCTTCCTCAGTCAAGCCAAGCCGCGCACCAATCGCGGAGAAGGGCTCTTCTACCAAGGGAAAGTCCCACTGCAGGGTGTTTAGAAGCTCCTTCTGGGTTGTGGTGAGTTCCGTGGCAGTCCTGGCGACCATTCTTGCTCCTGGTAAGTCGATTTGGGTCGGGTTTGGTTTAGCCGGCGATTGTGGGAGCCGGAGTTATGCCAAAGTTATTTCGATATAGTTCGTAAACGCGGTCAAGGTATTCCTGTGGAAGGTCGGGAAGGTCCGGCGCTTTGGCGAACTCTTCGAGCTGTACGGGGTCGGTGACAGTGATAAGGACGGAAGAGACGGTATCTTGCCCGAGGGAGAATTTGAGGGCGGCCTGGCCGATGGTAAGGCCGGTGTCCTCGGTGAGGAAGCCGATCTGGTCGACTTTAATCATGCTTTCGTCGAGCCACTCCCGCTTGCGGTAACTGCGGTGGTCGGTCTCGGGGAAGACGGTGTCCCGGTTGACGGTGCCATCGAGCAAACCGCTGGCGTGGGGAACGCGCACGAAAAGGCCCGTGCCGCAGTCCTTGGCGATGGGGAAGAAGTCCTGGGCCGGGTCCTGCTCAAGGATGCTGTAGATGATCTGGAGGGTGGAAACAGATCGCTCCTGCATCGAGGCCTGACCCTCTTCGAACCAGCCTATGTCGGGGCCGAGGGCCACGCCATAGTGACGAATCTTGCCTTCCTTCTTCAAGTCCTCAAGGGTTTCGAAAACGTCGTCCCGCTCAATGACATTGATGCGGGGGTTGTGGAGCTGGTAGACGTCTATCCAGTCGGTCTGGAGGCGTTGAAGGCTCTTTTCGCAGGCCTCTCTGATGAAATGGGGTTCGAAGTTCTGTGGTTTTTCCTTGTGCCGGATGCGGGCGGTGAAGGTATAGAAGTCGTAGCCGACCTTGGTGCAGAGAACGACGTCGTTGCGCTGACCCTTGAGAGCCTTGGCGACGACTTCCTCGTTGGCGCCGGAGCTGTACTGGTCGGCGGTATCGAAGAGGTTTATGCCAAGATCGAGGGCTTTGTGGATGAGCTTGACGGAATCCTCTTCGCTGACATTACCCCACCAGTTACTGACCAGTGTCCAGGTGCCGAAACCGGTCTCGGAAACAGATAGGTCGGTGTTGGGTATCGTACGGTATTTCATACTGGGACTACCGTGCCCACGGCCTCCTTAATGCGGATGATTTCGGAGCGGAGGGTCTCGTCGGGGACAACGGCCTGGGCTCCTGTGACGTTTACAGGCTCTTCAAGCTCCACCCAGGAGACGCAGCCGCCATATCGAGGCAGAATCGGCACGGAGCGCGGTCGCTTCAGCTTCATTGCCCGGAGAAGGATGATTGACAGGGCGTGTTTGGGTCGCCACTTGAGCCGATACTGGGCGTAGTCGTCAGTGCAGATGTAGAAGTCGGTGAGTGCGGTTACGCGTTCAGGCTCGGTGATTTCTAGTATTTCGACGACCTCGGCTAGGGTGTCTATGATGACGGTGTCGGGTGACGGGGCTTGGGTCAGGGTTTGGGCGAGGGAGTCGTGCCACTGGGGTTTGAGGAGGTCGGCGCTCTGGTGCTCGTAGGTGGGATAGAGGAGGAAGCGGTTGCCCTCCAGGACGAAGCGCTTTTGCTGTTCACGGATGCCGCCCTTGCGGAGGACGAGGAATTGTTCACCGCGGGCCAAGGCCCGGGTGATGACCGCCCATTCCTTGAGGGCCAGGGATACGAAACTCATAAAGTGTGTCTACTCCTGTTCCCTGAGCCAGCGAGAGACCTCTTTGGCGTGATAGCTGAGGATGAGGTCGGCGCCCGCCCGTTTGATGCCGGTCAGGATTTCCATAGTGACTTTCTTTTCGTCGAGCCAGCCGTTACGGCCCGCGGCCTTGACCATAGCGTATTCGCCGCTGACGTTGTAGGCCCCGAGGGGTTGCCGGAAGGCTTCCCGGGCCTTGGATATTACGTCCAGAAACGCCAGTGCGGGCTTGACCATGATTATATCGGCGCCTTCCTGGATGTCCAAATCTATCTCCAGAAGGGCCTCGCGAGAGTTTCGGGGGTCCATCTGGTAGGACTTACGGTCTCCGAAGGAGGGCGTGGATTGAGCGGCATCCCTGAAGGGGCCGTAGAAGGAGGAGGCGTATTTTGCAGAGTAAGCCATGATGGGAGTGAGATCGAGGTCATTGCGGTCAAGGATGTCCCGGATGGAGGCGACGGCGCCGTCCATCATGTTGGAAGGAGCGACAATGTCGGCACCCGCCTCTGCGTGGGAGAGGGCTGTCCTGCTCAAGAGTTCCAGGGTCTGGTCATTGTCGACATATTCGTCGACGATGACGCCGCAGTGGCCGTGGTCGGTGTATTCACATAGGCATACGTCTGTTATGACTAAGGTGTCGGGGCAGGCGTTTTTGATGCTGGCCACCGCTTCTTGAATAACCCCGTTGGGGTCGTAGGCCCCGGTGCCGACGGAGTCTTTGTCGTTGGGCAGGCCGAAGAGGAGCACTGCCTTAATCCCGAGCGATGCTACCTCTTCCGTTTCCCTGGCGGCGACGTCGGGGGACATCTGGTAGACCCCCGGCATGGAGGGTACTTCACGCTTTTGGCCCGAGTCCTGGGTGACGAACATAGGGTAAATGAAGTCGCTGGGGCTCAGGGTAGTTTCCTTGGTGAGGTCCCGCATTGCCTGGCTGCGTCGCAGGCGTCGGAGCCTCTGAATGGGGAATCCAGAACCCTGAGTTGGTATCATCTGCTCAAGCAAACTGGTCATGTCAGACCTCCTTTGCCCTCAAGTATAGCGTCTACGAGACCGGGTATGGTGTGTTCACGGGCCACAATTGCGACATCGAGGCCAAGTTCCTCTGCGGTGGCGGCGGTCACGGGGCCTATGCAGGCCACGCAGGTGTTTCTCAGGGGGGCGACGTCGCCTTCCAGCATGCGAACAAGGTTCTTGACCGTGGACGAGCTGGCGAAGGTGGCGATATCCACTTCTCCGGCCCTGAGGCGAGAGATGGCCATCTCGGGCTTCCGCCGGGGGCCTGATGCGCCGTAGGTGCAGAACTCATCGACTTTGGCACCCATTTCCTTCAGTCCGGTGGGAAGGACGGGGCGCGAGCCCTCGGCGCGTGCCAGCATCACCTTAGCGCCATCCATGTTGAGGGATTGGAGAGAGTCCAAAAGTCCCTCTGCGGTGTAGGTGTCGGCGGTGACGGATATGGGGAAACCGTAGTCAGCAATAGCCTTGGCGGTCTCGGGGCCGATGGCGGCGAGTTTCAGGCCGTTGAGGGAGTTAGGGTCGGCGCTGACTGTGCGCCATCGGTCGAAGAAGAGGGTGACGCCGTTAACACTGGTGAAGATGGCCCAGTCGAATTCGTGCACCCGACCTACCGCATCTTCAAGCGCTTTCTTGTGATCGGGAGACTGGGTGATTTCTATGGCGGGCAGCTCGATTACTTCTGCGCCTAGAGCGGCGAGCCTGAAAGATAGAGCGCTGGCCTGCTTGCGAGCACGGGTTACGAGGATGCGACGGTAGGATAGGGGCCGGGTCTCGTGCCACGATATCTGATCTCGGAGGCCCACCACGTCTCCTATTACGGCAACGGCGGGAGGCTTGAGGCCCGCCTCACTGGCTTTCCGGGCGATATCGGCAAGTGTGCCGGTGAGAGTTTTCTGGTCGGGGGTGGTGGCGTCCTGTATGAGCGCGGCGGGGGTATCGGGAGACTTACCGGCCTCAATAAGGCAGTCAGTAATCGACTGAAGATTGCCGAGGCCCATGAGGATGACGAGGGTGTCGGGGCCGTGGGCGAGGGCGGCCCAGTCAACGGAGACTCGGGACTTTTCGGGGTCCTCGTGGCCGGTTACCACGGCTACGGAGGAGGAAAGGTCTCGGTGGGTCACCGGGATGCCGGCATAAGCGGGAGCGGCGAGTGCGGAGGAGACGCCGGGGATGACCTCGAAGGGGAGGTCTTCCGCGGCGAGGACCTCTGCCTCTTCACCGCCTCTGCCGAAGAGGAATGGGTCGCCGCCCTTGAGCCTGACGACGAGCTTGCCCTGTTTGGCCTTGGCGACCAGGATGTCGTTGATCTCGTCCTGGGTCTTGGTGTGATGCTTCAGAGTTTTGCCGACGTATACCAGTTCACAGGTCTCGGGGGCATGGTCCAGGAGGACAGGGTTTACCAGCCTGTCGTAGACGATGACATCGGCGCGCTTGATGTATTCCAAGGCCTTGACGGTGATGAGACCCGGGTCTCCGGGGCCTGCGCCGACCAGTGCCACTAACCCCACGCGGCTCACGATACAACTCCTGCAAGCAAGGATTCTGCGCCTCGGGCCTTGAACCTTTCAGCGAGGCGTATTCCCAGACCTTCGGGGTCTTCAGGGCTTCCTTCTATGGAATCAGTCATAATTTGATAAGTTTCGGGGTGGCCGACCAGACCGGTCAAGGCTAAGGTATCGCCATTCAATGTTGCGTGAGCGGTGACCGGGGCGAGACAGCCGCTGCCCAGTTGCCTTAGGAAGGACCGCTCGGCGTCGACGGCCCGGCGGGTGGGGGAGTGCTCAATGTCGGTGAAGAGACGGGTGACCTCGGTGTTGTCGGCGAGTGTTTCTATGGCGAGGGCGCCCTGGCCCATGGCGGGGAGGCAGATATCGACAGGGAGATACTCAGAGATGCGATCCTGCCAGCCCATGCGGACAAGGCCGGCGGCGGCCAGGACAATGGCATCGTAGTCACCGTTGTTGAGCTTGCGGATACGTGTGTCGATGTTGCCGCGTATGCCGGTGATTTCAATGTCGGGGCGAGCGGCCTTGATCTGAACGGCGCGTCTGGGGCTTCCGGTACCGACTCGGGCATTAGGGGCCAGGTCTTTCAAGCCGCAGCCGTTGGAGGTGAGCAGCACGTCCCGCGGATCGAGCCGTTCAAGCACTGCGGCGAGGACGAAGCCCTCATCGGTATCGGTGGGCATGTCCTTAAGGCTGTGGACTGCGGCGTCGATCTCGCCGGAGCGGAGCCGGTCTTCCAACGTAGATACGAAGACGCCCCGAGCGCCCAGCTTGGCGATAGGAGACACCTTGTCGTGGTCTCCGAGGGCATGGACAGGGACGATTGCGACGTTTAGGTCCGGGCAGGCTCGGGTGAGGGCCCTGGAGGTTTCTCGGGCCTGCTCCATAGCGAGATCACTGGCCCGTGTTCCCAGCTTTAGGGTGTTCATCACCGTCCCGGCTCGTTCATTTGGCTGTGGCCCGACTACCGGTCAGAGCAGCGAAAAGGTGACGCCTGGCTTCGGCGAGCCTGCGTTGCTTGACCAGGGTCAAGAAGCTCTCATCTATAGACTTTTGCCACTTAGTTGCACTGACGACGTGGCCTCCGCCTCTAACCTGGAGACGGACCTTGGCCATGACCTTGGCAAGACCGGCGTATGAGGGTGGGAACTGTTGCTCGATTTGGCGTCGGAGCCAACGGGCCAAGGCGGGACTGGCCCCGGCCGTAGAGATTGCGAAGGTGATGTCGCCGCGGCGGACGATGGAGGGGGCGATGAAGTCGCAATAGTCGGGATCGTCGACGACGTTGACGACGAGGCCAAGGTTGCGACCCTCGATGCCGATTTTACGGTTGAGGGGCATGTCGTCGGTGGCGGTGATCAGGAGGTATATGCCGTCCATGTCCGAGGACTGGAACTCACGGTTGAAATACTCGACCTGACCCTTGTCTATGCGGCGGAGGAGTCTCGGTGTGACGGTGGGACTTACCAGGGTAACCTTGCCCCCTGCCTCCAAGAGGCCCTTGACCTTTCGCTCCGCGATCTGGCCACCGCCGACTACGAGGCAGGGTCGGCCCTCGATGCTGAGAAATGCGGGATAGTAAACTGGCATAAGGCTATCTAAAACACCTGATATTTATTAATCAAGGGGGAGCATCCAAGAGGTAATTTTACACTGAATGCCGGTGAGATTGTATCTGGGCAGCCGAGGGAGCCGTAACGGGTCAGGAGAGTATTCGGTCGACTATCTCGGAAAGCCAGTCCCACGTACGCTCCCCGAGATATGCGCCGACGATTGCCTGGATGGTCTTGCCCACCCATACGATGGCGAAGAACCTCTTGATGGGGAACTTGCTGGCGCCCGCGGCCAAACCCGCGGCGTCGAAGAAGGGATTGGGTAAGATCGATAGGAGAAATAGGGTGATGCTTCCGCGTTTCTCCATCCAGCCTTTGGCCCGTTGGAAAACCCTGCTGCGCCTTTCGAGAAGCTCGCCGCCCTCGTATCCAATGGCATAACCGGTAAACTCCCCCAGGCTTGCGGCGGTGCCAGCTACGAGTCCCACAAGGAAGGGGTTGAGCCATGCCCCGGCCCCAATGACCACCAGACTGCTGGCGCTGGGCAGAAAAATGGTAGCCGCACCCAGAAACGTGAAGATGAATACGCCGGCGTAGCCCAGGGAGATCAGGTTTTGCTGGTCGAAGAGGAAATCGTGGAGGAAGAAGGCCCCGACACTGGCGGCCGCGGCGGCGACGGCTGCACCGGCAATCAGGTGTTGGCGTTTGATGCCGGCCTTTTCCAGGAGGAGCTGAACCCCCGAGAACATGTTGTGACGCTGTGGAGGCGCAGGGGATTCTTGGGCCTCTAGGCCCTGTGGCTCAGTAAGGTCGTTCACGTGAGAGTTGGGATTTCTGAATCCAGGCCGTGGAAGATGAGTGAGAAGAGGGGATACGTCGAAAGTATACGAAAAGGGCTTGCGGCCAACAATAGAGCGGCAGAAGACCTCCGCCGCAATCAAATAATACTTTAGAATGTGCGGCGACGTGAGAACTTTGTCCGCATCGCCTGGTCGGGAGAGGGGTTTGTCATAGACCCCGGTAACAGGCCGCCATCAAGGTTCAGGTTCGTGGTGTTGGTGTTCCTGGGCCTATCCAACATCCTCAACTCCCTCATCATGCTCTCACTGGGCATCCTGCTGCCCAACATATCCGAGGACTTGGGGCTTTCCTCTGCGCAACAGGGGTTCCTGGGTTCATCCATGTTCATAGGGACCATGATAATGTCCCTGCCCGCAGGACTGTGGCTGTCCCGGCCGGACGCGAGCAAGGTCCTATTAGGGTCTTTGGCCTTCGGGACGACGTTCGTTATAGTCCAGGCCTGGGCCCCGACCTATACGGTGCTGCTGCTGGCGCGCCTGGCATTCGGCATTGCAATCGTGGCCAGGCAGCCGGCGCGTGCCATGCTGACCGCCCAGTGGTTCCCGAGACGGGAGATCGTGCTGGTGAACGGTCTGGTCAACACCACCTACGGCGCCTCGGCGGTGATTGCCCTTCTGCTGACTCCATACTTGCAAATATGGCTGGACGAAAGCTGGCGGTGGACACTCACTATATACGGGGCAATATTCGTAGTCGTCACGCTTATTTGGGCCGTCATCGGCAAGGAACGCAGAGCGGAGGAACCGATAGCCGTCCCCGCTTTGCAGGAGCGAGCTAGCTCGGGTGACACATCCCTCTGGTCGGTGCTCAAGGAGAAGGACATTTGGGTGGTGGGGGTAGGAATGGCGGGGATGCTAGTAATGGAATTCTCCATACTTACCCTCTGGCCGACGTTGATGCTGCGAGAACGAGGCATAGAGGAGACCATATCCGGTGCGATGCTGTTGACGGGGGCGATTTGCGAGGGTATAGGCAGCGTGGCTTTGTCGGCGATGTTGATGGGACGGATATCGAGGGGGATGCGGCGTCCAATAGTGACGATACTGGCATTGCTGCTGGTCGGCACGGCGATAGGGATGAATTCGAGTACAACTGTGCCGCTCCTGTGGACTTTTGCGGCCCTTCATGGGGTCGGGTTTTCCTTCGTGTCGCTGATTTGGACGGTGCCGTTCGAAATCCCTGGGGTCACGCACAGGCAGATAGCGGTGGCGTCCGGGTTTGTCGAAGGGGTGGGGCGGCTGGGGGGTGTAATGGGCCCCGCGTTTGTAGGAATAGCGTGGGACGCGACGGGAGACCGGGTATGGCCGATGGTGATAAGCTCTTTCTTTGGACTTACAATGGCCGCCGCCGGGCTGCTCCTGTTCCGAGACCGAAACCCGACAGACAAGAAATTACATATGAAAAGCCTTGCATAAACGAATGAGCCGGAAGAAACCTAAGTTGGCGGGCCACAAACTGCTTGGTTAGTCCTGCTATAGAAGCAAACAAGCCATCATCCTACCGCTGGGTGGTGATGATGACGTTTAACATCGCGCACGCCTCGGCGATGGTTGGGGCGTTGGTGCTAGGCGTACTCCTTCCCGCAATGGCGGAGGACCTGGGGCTCTCACCCTTGGAGCAAGGGTGGCTCGGCTCCTCGGCGATTATTGGCAGCCTTATCTTTTCGATCCCCTTCGGGCTGTGGATGTCCCGGTTCAGGCCGATGCTGCTGACGGCTATCACCCTGTTTCTGGGGGCTGGTTTCGTGTTCATGCAGGCAGAGGCCACAAACTTTGTGGTCCTGCTGCTCGGGCGTGTGCTGTTCGGGATTACTCCGGTAGCGCGGGAGGCGTCTCGGGTGCTGCTTGTGCGGCAATGGCTACCACGAAAAGAGATTCAGCTTTCGAGCGGGATACTCAACGCGGTGTTCGGGGTGAGCCTTACGGTGAGCTTCGTAGTTGCGCCGATGCTGCTGGAGGCGTTTGACAACGACTGGCGAAAGACACTGTATGCCTGGGGCTTCTTCAGCATTGGTATGGCGGTAGCATGGTTGCTACTTGGCCGTGAAAACCGCACCGCGGATTACCGAGAGGTAGAGCAGTCGCAAGAAGGCTCGCCCATTAGGAGTCTGTTCAAGTACAAAGAGCCCTGGTTACTGGGCGTAGGAATACTGGGATATGCGATAGCCCAGATGTCCCAATTCACCTTCTGGCCTAAGTTCATGCAAGAGACATATGACATGTCTCTTGTACAGGCCGGGCTAATAATTGGAGTGGTAGGGGTGGTGGTGGCGGTGGGGGGATTCGTGATGTTGCCGGTGATTAGCCGATTCGGGGGTTACCGGATCCCGCTCATCGGGATAGGAGTCTTGGTAACCGTCACATCGCTGGCCGTACTGTTCACCGGGTCTCTGCCCATCCTGGTGGTGACCTTCATAATCAACGGCTTGGCTAGAGGGGCGTTCTGGATACCGTTTACGTCGCTTCCGTTCGAGCTTCCGGGTATCACGCCCAGAGAAGCGGCGGTAATCCAGGGTGTGATGTTCACAATGTTGTGGGTCGGGAGCTTCGTTGGGCCAGTGATGGTGGGGGCGGTGCAGACGGCAACGGGAAGCCTGCATCTGGCCATGATAATCTCAGCGCTATGTCCAATAGCGGTTTCTTTAGCGGGACTGATGATTTCGCCCCGAGCGGGGGGTGGTCTGTCGGGCGGTAACCGGGGGAAGTAGTAGGCTCTCCAGGTATTGCCCGCTAGTGACCGAACCCGGCGAAGGGGCAGCGATGGCTGACGCACGCAGCGGCTACACGCAAATCCACTACGGGCGGGAAACCCGCCTGCCTGAGCATCTCCGAGGCGGCGCAGAGGGGAAGGCCCACTACGTTGAAGTAGCAGCCGTTGACGGGGGCGGCGGGATGAAATTCAGTGTCCTGGACACCGTATGCGCCTGCCTTGTCCATGGGGGAGCCGGTGGCGACATAGGCGTCGATTTCCTCGTCGGTGTAGGGACGCATGAGGACTGAGGTGTTGGTGTGGGCGACAATAGGGTCGGCGGGGCCAGGTGGCAGAAGAGCGAGGCCCGTGACCACCCGATGGGGTTTTCCCCGCAGGGTTTTCAGCATGTCGGTGGCTTCCTGCTCATCAGCGGGCTTACCGAAGATGCGGTTGCTTAGGCAGACGACGGTGTCGGCGGCAAGGACGTGGGCCTCGGGGCGGAGCCTGGCTACGGTTTCGGCTTTGCTCAGGGCTAGCCTACGGGCTGCGTCCTCCGGGCCAGCGGCTTGGTCCAGGAGTGAGGCCTCGTCTATGTCTGCGGGGACGATTTCGTAGCTTACCCCGAGGGCGTCCATGATCTCCCGGCGTCTCGGGGAACGGGAGGCGAGGACCAGTGTCGGGCCGTCTTTAGCAGCCATTGGTCAGGTCCTTTCGAGGATGGATATGGACTCGATGTGGTGGGTCTGGGGGAACATATCGATGGGTACGGCTTCTCTTAGAGAATAGCCATTGCCTGTGAGAAATGCCAAGTCCCGGGCCAAGGTGCTCGGGGAACAGGATACGTAGGCTATCTTCCGCGGCCGCAGGGAGGCGAGCACCTCCAGAATCTTCGGGTGGCAGCCGACGCGGGGAGGGTCGAGAATTACGGTGTCGGGTAGGGCCTCAATCTCCGAAAGCACCTCCTCTGCCTTTCCCTTCAGAACGGTTACGTTGGAGAAAGGACGGCAGTTTACCAAGGCGTCCTCAATTGCCGAGGGAGATTCTTCCAGGGTGACAATCTCCCGGTAGTAGGGGGCCAGGAGAACAGCGAAGGTCCCCACGCCGCCGTAGGCATCGAAGAGGAGTTCATCACCGGTGGGGTGGAGGCGGTCCCTAAGCTCGGCGGTCATTCGTTCGGCCTGGGGCGTGTTGACCTGAAAGAAGGACGGGCTGGAGACCTTGAAGCTGTAGCCGAAGAGGGACTCGGTGAAGTCGGGCTGGCCGGACTCGACGTTAACGCCGGGTATGCTGAGGGAGGGTTGGATGAGAAGGCTGTTGGTGTTGACTCCACACCTGACCGCGACCTGACGCAGGCCTTTGCCTTTGCCCTGAAGTTCGGTCAAGACGGCATTTATATCTTCGTGCATGAGAAGGCAGCGGTCGATTTCAAAGGGACGGTGGGTCCCGGCCTTGGTGAATCCGAGGCTCCCTTTCCGGTCCACGGAGAACCGTGCGTGATTCCGGTATCCGGCCTGCGAGGGAGAGGCGATGGTTGGGGATACGTTGGGAGATTTCAAGCCGGCCACCTCTTCAAGGCGCCTTTTGAGAACGTCGCGCTTCATCTCAATCTGATGAGAATAGGCGACGTGCTGCCACTGGCAGCCACCACACTCACCGAAGTAGGGGCAAGGAGGCTCGATGCGGTGGGGGGAGGGGTCGATTACCCGGGTGACAACGCCAGTTTTTGTGCCTCGCCGATTTTCATGGACTTCAACCTCTACGGTCTCGCCGCGGATGCCGAGGGGTACGGGTATTGACTCGCCGTTGAGCATTGCACTGACGGCGCCGTCCAGTGAGAGAGAGTCCAGGGTCAAGGTGTGGGTCGGCATGGTGAAAGCGTACAGTTGCGGCGTGGGTATCGCAAGGTGAGGGTTATTTGACATTGGGGAGGGGGGTTTGGGAACATGAGCAGCGTTAGGTTTGAGGAGTCGTGGGAGGGGTAGGGCATGGCAAAAGGTGTAGGGGCAAGTCCTAGATTCCTCGCGGGGCCTCGGAATGACAGAGGTGGAGGGAGAGGGGATTAGGAGTGGAACCAATTCATTTGAAGGTGAAAAAATGGTAAAGGCCAGTACGGTTGGAGAGCTTAGGGAGTCGGGGTATGAGGCACTGTCTATAAAGGCAGAACTGAGGCGGAACCTGGTCCGTAAGCTGGAGGAACGGGAGACGCTGTTCGAAGGGATCCTCGGGTACGAGGACACGGTTATGCCCCAGCTGGAAAACGCTCTGCTGGCCGGTCAGGACATCATCGTGCTCGGGGAGCGAGGGCAGGCTAAGAGCCGGATGATCCGCGGACTGGTGAGTCTTTTAGACGAGGAAGTTCCCGTGGTGGAGGGGTGCGAGATCAATGACAACCCATACGCTCCGGTATGCCGTACCTGCAGGGACAAGGCGCGAGACCTCGGGGATGGGACCCCGGTGACTTGGCTCCACCGGGACGATCGCTACGCGGAGAAGCTCGCCACGCCCGACGTTACCATGGCCGACCTAATCGGGGACATCGATCCGATAAAGGTCACCGAAGGCCGGTATCTATCCGATGAGCTTACCGTGCACTACGGACTTGTCCCTAGGACGAACCGAGGCATCTTCTGCATCAACGAGCTTCCCGACCTGGCGGAAAGGCTGCAAGTCGGGCTGTTCAACTTGATGCAGGAACGTGACATCCAGGTCAAGGGATACCAGATCCGGCTGCCTTTGGACATCCTGGTGGTAGCGAGCGCCAACCCGGAGGATTACACAAACCGAGGGCGGATTATCACGCCGCTCAAGGACCGGTATGGGGCCCAGATACGCACTCACTATCCACAGACGCCGGAAGTCGAGATTGCAATAATGGAAGGTGAGGCGCGGCGATTCGAAGATGGGCGTACGACCTTGGTGCCGCACTTTATGAAGGAGATCGTGGCGCAGGTGTCGGCACTGGCACGGAAGAGCCCGGACGTGAATCAGAGGTCGGGGGTCAGCGTCAGGATATCCACGGCAAACTACGAAAGCATTATGGGGAACGCCATGCGGAGGGCGCTCCACACGGGTGAGAAGGCGGCGGCGCCGAGGATTTCGGACCTGACTTACCTAAAGGCGTCGACGCTGGGGAAGCTGGAGCTGGAAACCGTGGAGGACGAGCGGAGCGAGCAGGTGTTGGACGGACTCGTGGACCGGGCCGTGTCCAACGTATTTGCACGCTATTTCAACGTTACCGACTTCGCCGCGTTACTTACGCAGTTTCAAGAAGGGGCGAGCGTAGGCATATCGGACATGGCCCACTCCCGGACACACACTCGTCTCGTCAAGAAGCTCGGCGGCTTTGACAAGGGGTTGCAGAAGCTGGAGTGCGACAAGAAGCCGGCGATGGTGGCGTCGGGCGTGGAGTTCATCCTCGAGGGGCTGCACCTGAACCGGAAGCTGAACAAGGTGACGGCGCAGTCGGGGGACATCAGCTACGAAGCCTGATCCCTAGCTACGCTCATGATCGTCCTGGCCAAGGCGTCCGAGTCGTGCCTGATCTGCGTTCCATATCCGACAATCGGGCTACGGACTATCTGCCCAACCAGCCCTGTGCATTCCGCAGTGTCCAACACGACGGGGTGGGCATTGCTTGAACGGTAACGGTCCACGACGTCGTCTGGCATGGGGCCGTTATTGACCAGCAGATAGTCGATGCGCCCGCTCGGGCCCATGTAACCCTTCACCTCCTTTACGAAGTCGGAGACCTTGAATGAGTCCGACTCTCCGGGCTTGGTCATAAGGTTGGAGGTGTAGACGACCCTGGCCCGGGTGCGGGCTATGGCGTCACCCACTCCATCGACCATGAGATTGGGGATGATACTGGTGTAAAGGTCGCCGGGGCCCATGACTACCAGGTCGGCTTCAAGGATGGCCTCGACCACGGGTGGATAAACCTGGGCAGGGGGATCGAGGTAGACATAATCGATAAGGACGCCGGGCTTGATGCTGCGGACGTCGATGCTGGCCTCTCCGGCGACGACGGTGCCGTCGACCAGGCGGGCCTTCAGGTTGGTCTTGGTGAGGGTCACAGGGAGGACGCGGCCGGTGATCTGCAGCATACGCCCGGCCTCGATGATGGCGAGGGCCATGCTGCCGGTTAATTCGGTGAGGGCAGCGAGCATCAGGTTCCCGAAGCTGTGGCCTTGAAGATCTTGGCCGCGGTCGAAGCGGTAGTCGAGGAGGCGGCGGAGGATTGAGTCGTTGGGGTTGTCGGGGCTCAGGCCGAGAAGACACTGGCGGACATCACCGGGGGGCAGCTGACCGAGTTGGTCCCGGAGCCGACCGGAGGAGCCTCCGCTGTCAGTCATGGCTACGATGGCGGTGAGGTTGGGGGTGTGGTGCTTGAGTCCGTTGAGGACGACGTAGTTGCCGGTGCCGCCGCCGATGACGACTATTCTTGCAGAGTTGGGGTTTGGAGGTGGGGCCATAGCGGGTGGGATGATACGGGGGCGGGGGTGGGGGCGCAAGGGGAGTCGGGGAGAGGAAAGATGAACGACGATTGAGTTTGACGGAACTTGATTGACGGACGATTGAGCTTGATTAATAAATGATTGATCTTGATTGATAGTCGATTGAACGATGATTGGACTTGATTGAATTCATAGCTGTTTTGATTGAATGACGCCTGCAGCGAATTGTGGGAGCCGTGGAGGCAATGGAGAAGGTGTGATGAGGCTTTTGCATTTGGGTTGAAGGGGGTCCAGGTCGAGGGATAAGTTAGCACGTTAGTTTCATACAGTCAAGGGGATTTTAGCACGGTTGCCCCACCCCACCCCTCAAGAAAAAAAGAGGCATGTCAAAAAATGCACTGCATTTTTTGACATGCCCTTCCCAGGGGGGAGGGGATGCCCCGGCCCACATCCGGGGATGGATTCACGTCTCGGCGCATCTTCGACCGGCTCTCGGCGGCCGGAATGACGGCATGGGGTGGGTGGGGGAGGGTGGTGTGACGGATTGGCTGTACGTGGCCCCCCCGCTCGACCCTTCGACGTAGCTTCCGCCTCGGCGGATCTCTGACAGGGTGAGCGGCCCCACCTCGGGGACGGGACGATCAAGGGACGTTTCTTTGGGGGAGGAAGGAAGAGCAGGGAAAGGACAGGGCTGGTGATACAATGGCTGATAAAGAGGACATATGTTGACGAGAAAATTGAAGTTCGGGGCGTGCATGTTTGCGCAGCAACCTCTGCCGGAGGTCGTGCGGATAGCGCAGTTGGCGGAAGAGCTAGGCTACGACAGTCTATGGATCGCCGACTCCCAGGTGCTATGCCGGGAGCTTTATGTGACACTAACCGCCTGCGCCCTGGGCACGAGCCGGATTAAACTCGGGGCGGGGGTTACGGCGCCGTATACCCGGCACGTGAGCGTGACTGCGGGCGCATTTGCATCGTTAAACGAACTGGCTCCGGGCAGGGTGATACTGGGGGTGAGTACGGGCAACAGCCTGGTCAGGACCATAGGTCGAAGGCCGGCACGTATCGCGGAGATGGAGGAGTATGTCGGGAAGCTGACGGACCTGCTGGACAACCGGGACACGGATTTCGATAGTGGGGTGAGGGGTGGCATCTCCTGGCTGGACAGTCCTACCCAAATCCCGATATACGTCGCGGCCACGGGGCCAAAGATGCTGCAGGCGGCGACGAGGTTGACGTCGAATATCATATTGATGGCCGGGTCGGGGCAAGCATTTGTGAAGGAGGGGATGGAGAAGACCTACGCGGGGATGGGGGAGGCGGGTAAGGATATTACGGAGACTGAGGTGATAATGTGGGTGCCCTTTGCCATTGCGAAGGAGGGAAACGTGGCTCGGGAACATGTCTCCAAACACGTTGCCAGTCTGCTATCTCGAGTGAACCCTGACCTTTTCGGTGAGGGAGACCGGGAGGCCATCGAGCGAATCAAGAAGGGGTTTTCGCCATATCCTCACGATCCGAACGCTCCCAAGAACGCGGGCGGTGTGCCGGACAAATTCATCGATCAGCTGGCCCTTGCGGGCACTCCCGATGAGGTAAGGGCGCAGGTGGAGAGGATGGCGGAGGTGTCGGGGTTCGATACTGTAGTGCTGAACACGCAGGCGTCCAACGGCAGGTTCACGAGTCTTGAAGAGTCGCTGAAGCTGTTTGCGGACGGGGTGATCGCTCCCCTGAGCTAAGGAAAGGGTGGTCGGGAGAGAGCATGGCTGACAAGGTCCTGGTGACAGGGGGAGCGGGATTCATCGGCTCCCACGTTGCCGATGCGATGCTCGGAGAGGGCTACGAGGTTGTGGTCATAGACAGCCTCGTCACGGGCAACAGGGGGAACGTCAACCCCGACGTCCTAGTCCTGGAAGCCGACCTCCGGGACCCGGGCCTGGCACGTATATTTCAGGAGTATAAGCCGAGGTTCGTATGCCACCTCGCGGCGCAGGCGAGCATAACGAAGTCGATACGCGGGCCCCTGGTGGACGCGGACGAGAACATAATGGGTTCGCTGAACGTCCTTGAGGAATGCCGCAATAACGACGTTGAAAAGATAGTCTTTTCCTCCAGCGGAGGGGCTATCTACGGAGAGCCGATATCCCTCCCGTGTGACGAAAACCACCCAATCCAGCCTTTGGCCCCCTATGGAGCGGCCAAGGCCGCTGTGGAACTTTATCTACCCATTTACCGCAATCTGTATGGACTGAAGTATACGGCGCTGCGTTATGCCAATGTCTACGGGCCACGGCAGAACCCCGGCGGTGAGGCCGGGGTAGTTGCAATATTCGCGGGCAAGATGTTGAAGAATGAACGGGTCACGATCAATGGGACAGGCGAACAGGAACGGGACTTCCTGTACGTTCAGGACGTGGCTCGGGCCAATGTCACCTGTCTCAGCGCGGGGGATGATGAAGCGTTCAACCTCGGGTCCGGGGCTGGGACTTCAGTGAAAGAGATATTCAGTCATTTGAATCGGTTGACCGGCAACACGCTCAGTCCTCAGTACAGAACGCTAAGCGAGGGTGAAGTGTTCAAGATAGTCCTCAACACCGAAAAGGCGCGTCAGGTGTTGGGGTGGGCGCCCACGGTGTCTTTGGAAGAAGGGCTGAGGCGCACGGTAGATTCGTTCCGGTCTTAACCTCCAGGCGAGTCAGAATAAGGTACAGGCACTAACAGGTGATGGTTTGAGCATTCGATACAGGTATTCGAAGTGGGACGGGACACAGGAGCCGTTCAAGGCGTCTGCCGAGGAGCTGCTGGATGAATTGACGAAGGACGTTCTAGCCTACGGCAACCTTGAGTCGGCGCTGCAACGGCTGATGGAAAGGGGTATGCAGACCCGGCAGGGTATGCGGCTGCAGGGGCTGCGAGACCTGATAAACCAGCTTCGTCGGGAGAAGGAACGGCAACTCAAGCAGTACGACCTGGATTCGATGATGGATGATCTGAAAGAGAAGCTCGACCAGATTGTCGGCATGGAGAGGCGAGGGCTGGAGAAGCGGCTGGAGGATGCACGGGCCGGGACCGAGAAGGGGCCTGGGGAGGGGGTGCAAGAGATGCTGGAGCGGATGGTGCAGCGCAAGAAGGACACGCTCGACGGTCTTCCTGAAAGCCCCGGCGGCATGTTCAAGGATCTGATGGACTACGAGTTCTTTGACGAGGAGGCGCGGGAAGAGTTCCAGAAACTGCTGGATATGCTGCGCCAGAAGATGCTAGATCCTTACGCTCGGGACATGGCGGAGCGGATGAGCAACATGGGCCAGGGGGAGATGGATGCGATCAAGCAGATGCTCTCCGACCTGAACGAGATGCTCGAACGGCAGCACATGGGGCTCGACTCGGGATATGACGAGTTCAAGCAGCGCTACAGCGGGGCTTTCCCCGATATGCCCGACACCCTGGAAGAGTTCATAGAAGAGCTACAGAGACGGATTTCGCAGATGCAGTCGTTGATGAACAGCCTGTCGGATGAGGCGCGGGAGTCGTTGGAGCAGATGATGCAGTCTCAACTCACGGACCCCGACTTGGCGGACCTGATGGCGAGCCTCGCAGAGAACCTGGAGGCCCTGCACCCCACGCGGAGACGCAGGAGCGGCTTCCCATTTGAGGGTGAAGAAGAACTCAGCTGGGACCAGGCGATGGAGGTGATGTCCAAGCTCCAGAAGATGGAAGAGCTGGAGGCGCAGCTGCGTAAGGCGCAGGCTAGCCGGGGGCTGGAGGGGATCGATACGAAGAAGCTGAATGAAGTGCTGGGACAGGAGGCGGAGGATGACATTGAGGCGCTGAGGGAACTGGCCCGAGAGCTGGAAGAAGCGGGTTATCTCCGGTTCAAAGACGGCCGGATGGAGCTATCGCCGAAGGGGTTGCGTAGGATCGGGCAGAAGGCTTTGAGGGATATATTCGGACACATGAAAAAGGACCGGCGCGCGGCCCACGAGACCCAGCGAAGTGGCATCGGGTTGGAAGACGTGCAGGAAACGAAAACCTACGAGTTTGGGGACCCGTTCCGGCTTAATATCCCGCGGACGATACTGAATGCGGTGGAGAGGTCAGGGCCGGGGATCCCGGTGAACATGACCCCAGAAGACCTGGAGATTTACAAGCCCGAGCACCAGACTCGGAGTGCGACGGTGCTCCTGCTTGACCAGAGCCGGTCCATGGATATGAGCGGGGACTTCTTCGGGGCTAAGAAGGTGGCTTTGGCGATGCACAGCCTGATATCGGGGCAGTACCCGAAGGACGATTTTCACATAATCGGGTTTTCGTTGATGGCGAAGGAGATATTGGCTCGGGACCTGCCGGAGGCGGGAGCGAGCGACAGTGCGCCCGGCACCAACATGCAGCACGGTTTACAGCTAGCGCGCGAGTACCTGGCAAAGCGCAAATGTGAAAACAAGCAGATCATCATGGTCACCGACGGAGAGCCGACGGCCCACATGGAGCAAGGGTATCCCTACTTTGCCTGGCCGCCGAGTCTCGCTACGGTGCAGGCCACCCTGCAGGAGGTGAGGCGCTGCACCAAGGACAGGATAACCCTCAACGTCTTCATGCTGGACACGAGCTACTACCTGATCGACTTCATGGAACAGGTGACGAAGATTAACAAGGGTCGGGCGTTCTTCACGACGGCGGACCGGCTGGGCGAGTATATCCTGGTGGACTACATAAACCACAAACGGACGCGGATTCGGCCGTAGGGGGTGGGGTGGGATTTAGGCTAAAGGATGCCTCGGGCCTGGGCTGTGGAGCTCAATTCCTGTCGAAGGTGGCTATCGGCATGCTGAGGGTCTGAGCCAGGTAGAGGTAACTGGCGTCGTAGGCGGTCAGTCCAGTCTCGAGGGCTAATTCGAGGGTCTTGTTGAAGTCCACTTTAGTCCAATAGATAGCTCCGCTGAGCATCGCATCAAGCCCTTTTGATGTAGTCAGATGTTGAGAAGGGTTTCTAAGAATCTTCTTCCAAGCAATGTTGGTCATCTCAAATGCCATGAGGGACGGAGCATGAATCTCATGGCCCGATACGAGGGCAAGTGCTTGCAACCTATTGGGTTCTCCGAAGGCAATTGCAGCTAGGACGGATGCATCAGCTACTATACCCGGCATCTCGGTCTTCCCTTATCCATTGGGTAGATTCATCGGGTGTGCGTAAATGCATACTTTGAATCTTTTGGTGAACCTCTTCTATAGATAGGCGTCCGGGCCTGAGGGCTTCTTCAAGTATTGCAAGCAGTTCTCCCTGCTGCGAGCGGTGGTTGCGCCTTGCCCTTTCTTTCAGCTTTTCAGCCCAATCGTCGGGAACTTCTCTAATGGAGAGATTTACAGCCATTGTAACTCCTTTTTGACTGTGATATGATGCCAATATAACACTAATGTACAATCAAAAGGAAGGGCCCGCCATTCGGCGGGCCCGATTTCGTCAAGGCCGATTATGTGAGGTCGGGGGTTAGCCGCCTCGACCGCAGGCGCAGTTGCCACCGCAGCCGCCTCCGCCACCGCTCTGGAAGTTGGGGTTGTTGACGGTGAAGCCGGAGCGTTCGAGGGTCTCGATGTAGTCGATCTGCGAGCCGTCAAGCATGGGGGCGCTCTCGGGATCGTAGACAACGGTCAAGCCGTCTTGCTCAACGGTGAGGTCTTCGGCGGAGATTTCGTTGTCCAGGGACATCATGTACTGGGGTCCGCCGCAGCCCATGCCAGCGATCATGACGCGAAGCGAGATTTCTTCTTCGCTCTGCTCGGCGATGAACTCCTTGACTTTTTCAAGGGCCAGAGGGGTTAGGCTTACCATTTGGTTCTCCTGACTTGCTGTCTAGCGAATACCTAGAAA
Organism: Dehalococcoidia bacterium; assembly: GCA_965220005.1. Taxonomy (GTDB): domain Bacteria; phylum Chloroflexota; class Dehalococcoidia; order Plut-88900; family Plut-88900; genus Plut-88900. The sequence goes on along the minus strand of OZ244800.1, from coordinate 2,389,325 downwards.
TAGATTACCGCGCACATGGTCGGGGGTCAAGGGGCGGGGGGCGCAGGTGGAGAGGGCTATGGACGGGACTCGCATCTGGTCAAAATGGGAAGTTTTGATAGTTACAATCAAAACTCGTGCCTGCTTTGATTGATCTGCGGAAAGAAAACGTTTTTGCACGCGTTTTCCCATGGGAAAGGATACCGAGGGGATTGGAATGAAGTGAGTGAGGGCATGGGAGCATTATAGAGGACGAGGTGTGGGGTGTGGCAAGGGGTTGATGTCACAAAGCAAAGCGAACGCGAGTAGGCCATTTCTGGATTCCCGTGTCGGTGCAGGGGAATGAGGGAGGGGCGCGGCAGGGCAGCCACAAGGGTTGCCTCTATAGGGGGTGGGGTGGGGGTATTGGATGGGGCTCGGGGCGTGATATAGAATCCGCTTAGCCTTGGGCTGCACCAGTCCATATTCAAGGAGAATTTCCATGACGCTAGACCTGAGCCACGCATACGAGAAAGTTATACCCTCAATGGTGACACTTCGGAGGGACATTCACAGTCACCCGGAGTTGTCTTTCGAGGAGGAGAGGACGGCGGGGATGGTGGCAGATGGGTTAAGGGAACTGGGGCTGGAGGTGAAGACTGGGGTGGGGGGTACAGGGGTTACAGGACTGCTGAGAGGGGGGTCGGGTGGGAGGACGTTGCTCATTAGGGCGGACATGGACGCTTTGCCTGTCGAGGAGGACAGCGATGCGGACTATTGCTCTCGTGAGCCGGGGAAGATGCATGCCTGAGGCCACGACGGACACGTAGCCGTGGCTATGTCAGTGGCGTCGGTGTTGGCGGGGATGAGGGGGGAGCTCAAGGGGAATGTTAAGTTCGCTTTTCAGCCGGCGGAGGAGACCGCGGGCGGGGCGCTGGGGATGATCGAGTCGGGCGCGCTGGAGGACCCGAAAGTCGATGCGGCCCTGGCCCTTCACATCATCAATGGGCTTGAAGCCGGCAAGGTGGGGGTAAGAGTGGGGGGTATGTTTGCCAGCGTGGACGAGTTCACAATCAAAATCCAGGGGACCGGCGGTCACGCGGCTCACCCGGAATCGTTGATCGACCCGATATTGGTCGCGGGGCAGACAGTGAGTGCACTACACCAGATAGTGGGTCGGGACGTGGGGGCTCTGGCGGCGGCGGTGCTGAGCATAGGGATGATTAGGGGCGGGACGGGGTTCAACATAATCCCTGATGAGGTCGAGCTAAAGGGCACGGTACGGGCCTTCGATGACGGAACGCGGGACAGGGTTATGGGGCGGATTGAAGAAGTATTGAGCGGCATAACGGCCGCGGCGGGAGCGTCGTACGCGTTCGAAGACATTTACCAGAGCCCGGTAGTTATGAACGATCCCGCTATCACTGCCCTGGTCCGCAGTGCCGCGACTCGGGCCATTGGAGCCGAAAATGTAATCGACTGCGAACCGTCAATGGGTGGCGATGATATGGCCTACTTCCAGAAGGAAGTGCCGGGGTGCTACTTCATTGTCGGGGGTGGGGATGAGGAGGGGGAGTACGGGCCTCATCACAGCGGGACGTTTGGTTTCGATGAGCGGGCGCTGGAGGTCGGGCTCCGGGTGATGACGGAAGCGGCCTTGGAGTATCTGGGGTAGGAGAGAACACTCCGCTGCAGAAATAACCCAACGGCAAGGGAAAAACATCGGGCCAATTCTCCGAATGGCTTGTTCTCGAATATCTGATGGAGTGTTGCCAATATGCACACATAGTGCGATTATTGCATTATGCACTCAGGATTTGAATGGAATAAGGAAAAGAACCAACAACTGATTGAGCAGAGGGGAGTGTCATTCGAGCATATCGTTTCATTATTAGAACTGGGCGGTCAATTGGCAGTGCGGGACCACCCAAACCAGGTTCGATATCCTGGGCAACAAATCTATGTTGTTGAAATGAACGCGTATGTTTATCTAGTGCCATTTGTGAGACAAGAAGATGGGAGTGCGTTCCTTAAGACAATAATCCCCAGCAGCAGGGAGACGAGAAGGCGAAGGAGCAGGACAAAAATGAAGGACAGAATGACTGAAGAAGAGCTTGACATACTAGAGCGATTTGAGCGGGGAGAGTTGCGGCCCGTTGCCAATGAGGAGAAGGAAATACAATGGGCCCGAGAGGCCGCACGAAATACGTTCAACAAGACCAAAAGGGTAAATCTTCGGGTGACGGAGCGCGACTTCAATCTGGCCCATGCTCGGGCGAGGGAGGAAGGGATACCGTATCAAACGCTGCTGTCCAGCGTCATTCATAAGTACTTGAATGGCAGGCTGATGGAGAGAAGCCGGTCGGAAGTCTCGACAATGGAGAGAGTGTGATTTGCGGTGTACATCGGGTAAAGGGGATAATATAAATGCACTGGGTTGACCAAGCCCAGCGAAGGTCATGTTGAGGGGTAAATCCAGGGACGAAGCGACCGAACCGGGCGAAGTGGAACTCAACATGGCTAGAATCGAGAAACTCGCGGTGAGTGGGATGAATTTCGAGGAGGTAGAGGCGCTATATGGCGAGGAAGTGGCCATTGACGTCGGGATAGCACGAGACCCGGACAACCCGGAGCTAACCGCGGAGGACTTCGCCCAAATGCGGCTCGCCATAGAGGTGGACCCAGAGTTGGTGTTGGCCTACCGGAGGGGCGAACTTAGAATCCGGCCGGATCTCATGGCGAAACGGGTCAATGAAATAATGGAGGCCGATGATAAGCAGGAGGAGCGGACATGACTAAGAAGCTGTTGTTGGGTACTGAGTCCGGGATAATGGTCATGGAGAAGGAGAACGGGGCATGGGCCCAGTCCGCTGAGTCGATGGACGGGAAGTGGGTGCAGAAGCTGGAGATCGATTCGTCGGGGCGGCTATATGCGGGGGTGACGGGAGACGGGGTTTATTGGGCCGACTCGCCATCCGGGCCTTGGTCCCAGGGTTTGGAGGGAGATATCAGAGGTTTGGGCGTCTCGCCTCATCAAACAGGAACCGTGTTTGCTGGCACAGAGCCCGCGGCGGTGTTCAGGAGCCGGGACGGGGGTGAAAACTGGGTAGAACTGAAGGCGGTGAAGGATCTGCCCTCCTACCCGACGTGGTCGTTTCCCGCACCTCCCTTCATATCTCACGTTCGCACCTTCGACTTCGTGGCGGATGAGCCGGACACAGTGTTCGCTGGGGTGGAGGTGGGGGGGTTAATTCGGAGCCGGGACGGCGGGGAGACATGGGAAAGCTACGGGCAAGGCATTTACGAAGACATACACTATATCCTTTCCCATCCGCAGAACTCGAAGGTGATGTACTCCACGACGGGCGACGGTTTCTATCGCTCGACGGACGGGGCACGGAACTGGGAACACCTGCAGGGTGGAATGGACAACCCATATACTCACCCCATCGTCTTGGACAGCCGCGACCCTAATCTGCTGTACATAGGAGCAGCGGCGGACAACCCGACAACCTTCGGAGGGCCGGGTGGTGCGATGGCGCGTATCTATAGGAGCCGGGATGCGGGCTCGACCTGGGAGAGACTCGGGAATGGGTTACCGGACAGGCTCCATGCAATGGTGAGGGGACTGGTCGCGGACCCTGTTACACCGGGCGCTGTCTACGCCGGCACAACTGACGGTGACCTGTACGCAAGCGAGGACGAGGGAGACAGCTGGGAACAAATTGCTAGCGGCCTTCCCGCCGTGTGGGTTATCAGGGTAACTAGGTAATTAATCGAACGGATATCGGGGCCCTTTGGAAAACTGAGGAGTAATCCGTAATGGCACAACAGACAATGGTAGGCAGCGTAAAGGCCCCGGATTTTCCGAGGGACATCGACTGGCTGAACGTCGAGCGCCCTTTGAGTATGCAGGACCTGAAGGGCAAGATAGTCATCCTGGACTTCTGGACATACTGCTGAGTTAACTGCATGCACATATTTCCGCAGTTGCGGAAACTTGAAGAGAAGTACCAGGAGGAGCTGGTGGTGGTGGGCGTCCACTCTGCCAAATTCACCTCCGAGAAGGATACAGCCAACATCGAGAAGGCGATCCGACGCTTCGAGCTCGAACACCCGGTGGTGAACGACAAGGACTTCCGGGTGTGGAGCCAGTACTCGGCGAGGGCTTGGCCGACGCTTTACGTGGTCGACCCTGAGGGGAATATCCTGGGAAGGCACGAGGGTGAGATTACCTTCGATGCCTTCGACAGGGTGATCCGGGACATGATCACCGAGTTTGAGGCGAGGGGCACACTGGACCGGACCCCGATACCAGGGCTTTCGGTGCACAAGGAAGAGGGTGGAACGCTTTCGTTCCCGAGCAAGATCATCGCCGATGAGAAGGGGTCTCGGCTTTTCGTGTCGGACTCCAACCACAATCGCATGCTCTCGATTTCCATGGACGGGAAGATTTTGGACGTGATCGGGAGTGGGGACGTGGGGCTGGAGGATGGTGACTACGCCAATGCGAAGTTCCACCATCCTCATGGTCTGACCCTGTCGGGCGACAGCCTTTACGTGGCCGACACGGAGAATCACGCAATCCGCCGCGTAGACCTGCGGGAGCGTCGGGTGGAGACAATTGCGGGTACGGGTGAGCAGGCGCGGATGTTCCACGATGGGGGTGTGGGGTCGGTGGCCCTGAACTCGCCGTGGGACCTGACCTGCCTGGACGGGATGCTCTATATCGCCATGGCGGGATTTCACCAGCTTTGGGTGATGCACCTGGAGTCCGGGTACGTGGGGCCATTTGCCGGAAGCGGCAGGGAGGGCATCAAGGACGGGACTCTCCGCAACGCGATGCTGGCCCAGCCGACGGGGATAGACACTGACGGAGATACGATCTACTTCGCGGACAGTGAGACTAGCGCAGTGCGCACGGCAACTCGAGGAGAATCGGGGAAGGTGAGCACACTAGTGGGAACGGGCCTGTTTGACTTCGGGGACAAGGATGGAGTCGGAGACAGGGCACTTCTTCAGCACGTGCAGGGTGTGTGCTGGCACGAGGGGATGCTGTACGTGACGGACACCTACAACAACAAGATCAAGCGGGTCGAGCCTCTAACCCAGGCTGTCGTGAGCTTCACGGGGCTGGGGGACACGGGGTTCGAGGACGGACCTGCCAGAGCGGCCCTCTTCTATGAGCCGGAGGGTTTGGCCATTGCGAACGGCAAGATGTACATCGCCGACACGAACAATCACGCAATCAGGGTCGCTACCCTATCGACGGGCAGCGTCACGACTCTAGAACTCAAAGACTAGCCTCGACTACCAAGAACGAACAAGGCAACGCAGGGGAATAGACCTGCCTAAGGAGGAGCCAATGGCGGCCAAGAAACGAAAGCTGGGGCGGGGTGTCAGCATAATAGGTGGAGGCATGTCGAAGTTCGGGGCCTTTGCCGAGAAGAGCACCCGAGACCTTTTCGGAGAGGCTTACTCCGAGGCCATCGGCTCCGTGAGCAAGGGGATTGACCCGGAGGCCATTGAGGCCCTCTACGTCGGCAACTTCTCTGCGGACCTGTTCGAAGGGCAGGGGCACCTGGGCCACCTGATGGCTGACTGGGTGGGACTCGCGCCGAGACCCGCTACCAGGGTTGAGGGCGCGTGTGCCAGCAGCGGGTTGGCATTCCGTGAAGGCATCATGGCTATAGCCTCAGGGATGTATGACGTTGTGCTGGTAGGAGGAACGGAGAAGATGACCTCTCTTGCGACCGAGGAGGTACAGGACGCCTTGGCCGCGGCCAGCGATGTCCCGATGGAACTGGACCAGGCGCAGTTCACGTTTCCGGGCCTATACGCGGCTATGGGGTCGGCGTACCTGGACAGGTATGGAGCGACGCGCGAACACCTGATGCACGTGGCTATCAAGAACCATCGAAACGGGGCGCTTAACCCGAAGGCACAGTTCAACGTGTCGATTGCCGACTTCATGGAGAGACGGAAGGCAAGTGCGGCAAAGCGAGGCAGGCCGGTGCCCGAGTGGAGAGACGAGTTCGACTTCCTGAACGACCCCCGGGCCAACCCACAGGTGGCATCTCCGCTTCACCTATTCGACTGCTCACCCGTGACCGACGGCGCGGCGTGCATAATCCTGGCCGCGGAGGACGTGGCTCGGGAGTACACCGATGAAGTGGTAAGCGTAGTGGCGACCGCTCAGGCCAGCGCCGGACCCCTGGCGACATGGGCCGGAGACATCACTTCGATACCCTCGGCGCGGATTGCAGCGCGACAAGCCTTTGAAATGGCCGGCATCTCGCCGAGCGACCTGGACATGGCGGAAGTGCACGACTGCTTCACCATCGCCGAGATCATCGGGATCGAGGACATTGGGCTGTTCGAACCGGGCAAGGGCGCATTCGCAGCCGCCGAAGGACAGACGTCGCGTGAAGCACCGTGCACGGTGAACGTGTCGGGGGGGCTGAAGTCGAAGGGGCATCCGGTAGGGGCCACGGGCGCCGGGCAAGTTCTTGAGATGTGGATGCAGCTTACCGAGCGAGCAGGCGACAGACAATTGAAAGACAAGGACCTGAGGTTGGGGCTCACGCATAATGTCGGGGGCACGGGTGGGACCTGTGCGGTGCACATCATGGAGCGAAGATCATGATGGAGCAGAGCGACTTTACGATTTCCAGCTATAATCGGCACGTCTCCGAAGGGAAACTGATGGCCTCCCGCTGTGAGAAGTGCGACATTCTTTACCTTCCTCCCCGGCCCGTTTGCCCCGAGTGCCACGGAACGGACATGGGTTGGAAAGAACTGAGCGGCAAGGGCAAGGTTATCGGGGTCACGGCGATTACCATCGTGCCCACGGGCATGGCGGCCAAGGGTTACGGTCGAGACAAACCATACCTGAGTGCCGTGGTGCAGACGGAAGAAGGCCCCGGCATCACGGCAATGCTTGAGGGATTCGATGCGGCTGACCCGGGGTCGGTGTCGATTGGTATGCCGGTGATGGCTGCGTTCAAAGAGGAGGGTGAGGGGGAAGAGGCAAAGAAGAGCCTGGTATTCGAACCGGCCTGACACGGCTAGACAGTCAACATAACAAAGCAAAATAAGACGGGACTACAGGGGAGGCGCTCGCGGCAAAGGCGAGCGCCTTGTCTTGTGCGAAGCCCTCGAGGAGCAATAAGTGACAGAGAAGACCCGGAAGACGAGCCTGCCGTTGAGGGAGGTGGGACATAGAACCCTTGAAGACTACGCGGCGGTCACGGGGCCGGGGCCTGTGGAGGAGATTCGGGAGTTGGCCGCCGGGCTAAAGGGGAAGAGTGTACTGCACATGAACTCCTCGCCGAGCGGCGGGGGTGTCGCGGATATTTTTGAGGCGCTGATTCCACTTTTGAACGACGTGGGTGTCGAGGCTGAATGGCGGACGATCAGGGGTGAGGCACCGTTCTTCGACGTGACCAAAAGCATGCACAACAGCCTGCAGGGGAAACGGGTTGAGTGGACGGCGGAGATGTGGGAGACGTGGCTGGAATACAACCGGAGGAACGCCGGAGATCTCTATGCGGAATACGACATCGTCTTCGTCCACGATCCTCAGCCTGCGCCCATACTGCACTTCCTGGGAGACCGTCGCGGCAGCGAAACGAAGTGGATATGGCGGTGCCATATCGACCTTACGGACGCTCAACCCGACGTGTGGGCCAACATCCAGGACTACATCCGGCTGTACGATGCGGCGGAGTTCAGCATGGAGGAGTTCATCATCGGGGGGTACGGAGGGCCGACTGCTGTGGTCTCAGCGCCAGGGATCGATCCATTGGACGAGAAGAACGTGCCCCTGAGCATCAATGAGGCAGCCAGAGTGTTGGCGCCGTTCGGGGTGGATGCGGACAGGCCGATTATGGCACAGGTCTCGCGGTTTGACCCTTGGAAGGACCCGTTGGGTGTCGTGGATGCGTACCGGCTCGTCAAGAAGGAGGTGCCCGGGATCCAGCTGATAATGATCGGGCCAACGGCGGCGGATGACCCTGAGGGGCTCGGGTTCTTCGAGAAGACGGCTCGGCGCGCAGGGGAGGACCCGGACGTCCATCTGATCACCAATTTCAAGGGGATGACGGACAGGGAAGTGAACGCAGTGCAGACCCTGGCGCGGGTAATGGTGCAGAAGTCGACGAGGGAGGGATTCGGGCTGAGCGCGACGGGGTCGTTGTGGCACGGGAAGCCAGTGATCGCGGGCCGGGCGGGAGGGCTGACGCTCCAGGTGCTGGATGGGGAGACGGGATTCCTCATCGACTCGACGGAGGAGTGTGCTGAGAGGGCGTTGAGTGTTTTGCAAGACTCGGATATGGCGGAGGAGATGGGGCGACAGGCTCGGGAGCACGTGCGGGAGAATTTTCTTATTACTCGGGTGCTGAGGGACAATCTGCGTCTTTACAGGCAGGTGTTGGGGATCGAATAGACGCAAGGCTAGGAGGAGGTGAGTCGAGTGAACGGCAAGAGGCGGTCGGTGGAGAGTATATGCGCATCGGCGGGGAGGGACGTGGAGTCGGCGACGAGGCCCTTGATGGCGCCGATTTACCAAGGTTCCGTCTTCGAAGTCGAGAGCCTAGAATTGCTCGACGATATTTATGCGGGAAGCAAAGACGGCTTTATCTACTCCCGGGATGCGAACCCGAACGTCGAGACCCTGGAGAGGGTCGTGGCTGAGATGGAGAATGCGGACGATGCTGTGGCGTTTGCCTCGGGGATGGGGGCGATTGGGAACACGCTGCTTTCGATGGTCGAGGCTGGGGACACGGTTTTGGCGGGGGACGTGCTGTACGGAGGCACGAACCTGCTTTTGAGGCAACATCTGCCGAGGCTCGGGGTTCGGGTGGAGTTCGTGGATGTGACGGACCTGGGGCTCGTTGAGCGGGCCTTAGATCGGTCGCCTAAGGTCATTCTCGTCGAGTCGATAACCAACCCTCTGCTGCGGCTGACGGACGTGGAGGGGATTGCCCGGTTGGCGGGTGAGAGGGGTGTGCAGGTGGTAGTGGACAACACCCTGGCGACGCCGCTGCTGATGCGGCCCCTGGAACTGGGCGCGGACGTGACAATACACAGCGCGACGAAGCTGTTAGGCGGACATTCGGACGTGATGGGAGGGGTGGCGGCGGGCCGGTTCGAGGCGATGGCGTCGATACGGCAGTCGAACAGGGTGTGGGGAAGTACGTTGGACCCGTTTGCGGCGTGGCTAATCGTGCGGGGAATTCGGACGCTGCCTTTGAGGGTGGCTCGCACTTGTGAAAATGCCATGAGGACGTCGGAGTACCTGTCGGGGCACGCGGCGGTGTTGGCAGTTCACTATCCGGGTCTGGACAGTCATCCACAGCATGAGTTGGCGAAATCCACGCTGGAGAATGGATACGGGAGCATGGTGTCGTTCGAGCTGGGGGGAGGGGTGGAGGCGGCATCTAAGTTCATACGCTCACTGAAGATGATCAGGTTTGCTGCGAGCCTGGGGGAAACGTGTACGACGGTGTCGCACCCGGCGAAGACGTCGCACAGGTCGTTGACGGAGGGGGAGAGGGAGGAGGTTGGAATTTACGGTGGGCTGATACGGATGTCGTGCGGGATAGAGTCGGGGGAGGACATCGAGGCGGACCTGGGACAGGCGTTGGAGGGGTTGTAGGTGGAGCGGGAGATGCGCCGCGATTCACTCAGAGCTTCGTCTGGGCATGCTTCCATGTTCACCGCAGCGTGTGCATCTCCCAAGGGCAATAAGCCGATTTTCCGGCGTTCTCTCGATAATCACATCCCCCTTGACGGCACAACCCCTGTGTATATACTCACCGGTTTCTAGCTCAACCCACTGATTCAGGTATTCTTCCGTCTCGATGCGTTCCACATTCTTGCGTTGTTTCCGCCTCCGTAATCGAAGTCTGCAACCTCTGACCATCTTCCAGAACAACAGCCCGAGAGGCTTCCGAAACACCCATGTGATGAAAGCACCGGCAAGTATTGGCAATAACTGCCAAGTGAATTCACTAGGCATACAGTGAGTGATACATGACTAACTGGCGCAAGAAGTTCAAAGCTGAAAGACAGGATTTATGGAGCGGGAGACCGGATTCGAACCGGCGACAGCCTGCTTGGAAGGCAGGGGCTCTACCACTGAGCTACTCCCGCACCGCGGGGAGATATTAGAGGGGGGTGGGGGGTGGGGTCAAGGGAGGGGGTGACTTTACCCCAATGAAAAGGTCAGTCTTGGAATATGCTTCCGGGTTTCCCTTTCAGGTAAACCATCAGCGGCATTGTGATGGGCATGGTAATGAGCAGGGCTGCGAGAGGGCCAAGGGGTAGGACGAGGCTTCCTAGCAGGATAATCCACAACCCGATTTCCTGGTAAAGCCAATACAGAGCGTAACCCGACGCTGAGAGCCCTGCTAGCAATGCGCTAGCGTACACCACAATCAATACGAATTCAGCTAATCTTAATATAATCAGTATCAATATATGGGAACCCTATTATTAGCGATTTTTCTCTTCAGCTAGCCGGTTGACGGTAGCTCTGTTTGCCCTATAGCTGCGGTAGAGATCATTGATTTCAAACGATTTGGTCAGGATAGCGGGATCAGTTATCGTGCCACGCTCTTGAAGGTCCTTAGCCGTCATTTGATAAAGGTCTCTCATAGCGCCTGCAATTTCGATTCCGCTCTGCAAACTCTTTAAGATAGCAGCGTGGTAGTCACGGCTGTCATCAGCAGGGCTTAGCATCCGGATTTTGGTATGAGCATTTCTCATGCCGATGAGCGAATTGTCTATTGTCGAGACCCAACGTTTGTATCTGGCGATGTAAGGAGCTACGTTCGGGTTAGGATTCTCGTTCAATGCAGCTAGCAAGCTCCTCACGTCGTCTCTGTCCTGTGTAGAAATATCATGAACTTGATTGATGGCTTCTTCGTATATCCTCATCTGAGCGGTCAAATCGTCTATGTAGCGATTTTCCGAGATGCGCCCGCATCCTCCCGAAATGACGAGAATCGTGGTCGCAATAGCCACAATATATAGGATCGAGAGTCTTGCGGTTAGGACACGCAAATCTAGATTAACCTTTGGAAGCAACATTGCTTAGACTGGAGAGTTTAGGGCGGGACGATATTAGAAGGGTGTGGGGGCTGGGGTCAAGGGAGAGGAGTCCCCTCCATCGATTCAATCGGATCCCGGGTACTTTTCTGGTATCGCAATTTCATTCATCCGAGCGGCGTATTTTCTCTCTGATGGCATTGATTGAGAGTTCTCGACCGTTGTCTCTGTAGCGCCAGAAAAGCCATCCGTTTGCCGAGCTCACGGATATCCTCATTGCAGCTTGAGACGGCCTCATTAACTCACCTCTAAACCAGACGCACTTCGTCTGTTGGTAAGGGGAGATAAGGGAAACATCCAACTCCGCTTCATAGATGACACCTTTGTAGTTGTGATAAATCGGGATGATTTGCCGCGAATTTGGTGGCTGAATTACGGACTCAGATTCATGCCTAGCTTTCTCGGCCAAAGGAGGCGTACGAGTTTCTGCGAGGGCTGACAAGGGCTGAGTCGCCGTTACTGGAAGCTCGCCATTGTCAATAAGATCAGTAAGTCTTACAGCGACATCTGAGAGGCCTCGAAACACCCGCACATTATCGTCGATACTATCCTTGGCTATCTCTAGAACGTCTGCCCGTAACCTCTGGATACGTTCAACTATACTGCTAGGCATCATAACTCCTTTCAACTGTAGGCTCTATTGATATGTAAAAACTATAGCATACTTATAGGAAATTGTCAAATGTGTGGTCAACTTCAACCTGAGCCATGTCCAAAACACGGTGAGCCTGTATTTCCTGCCCTTCGGTTTGAATAGGCGGAAGAGTCAGATAGCGCGGGCGGTGCGGTGGGCGTCTACTACGGCGACTTCGATGTCTCTGGGTTGGAGGGCGTCTCCGATGGTATGGAGATTAGGGGTGCGGCCTTTGAGGTCTCGGTAGAGGGTGTCCACGGCCTGGCCGCCGGCGGCTATGACCACGGTGTCGACATCCGTGATGTAGCGGGGGGCCCAGGTGACGACGTCATAGACGTAGAGGGAGTCTTCGAGAATTTCAAAGACTCCGGTGAAGGGTGTCATCTTGACGCCCTTGCGGAGCAGGCTTTCGTAGAGGTGCTGCCAGAGAGGCGGGGTTATCTCCCGGCCCACGTACTGGAGACCGGTGACGATCTCGACAGACTTGCCGCGGGAGACTAGATAATCGGCGACGGTGGAGGCCTCGGGAAGGCCCTGGGTGTCGACTATGACGACCCGGTCACCGATTTCCACCGAGCCATCGAGGACCTGCCATGTGTTGACCACGTGGCGGCCCTCGGCGCCGGGGATTTCTGGGGTGTATGCGGTGGCGCCGGTGGCTACGATGATGCTGTCTGGGGATTCGTCGAGGATGAGGTCTGGGGTGGCCTCGGTGTTGAGCCGGACGTCGACACCCAGCCTGTCAAGCTGGCGTTCGAAGAATAAAATCACCTCTTCGAAGTGGTCCCGCCTGGGGGTCTTCAGAATCAGGTTCAACTGGCCACCGAGCCGGGGGCCTTTTTCGAAGAGGACGACCTGGTGGCCCCGCATGGCCGCGGTGCGGGCGGCTTCCATACCGGCCGGGCCACCGCCGGCGATGACAACCTTCTTCTTCCGAGGAGCGGGGGGCAGGATGCTCCACTCCTTCTCCCGACCTGTCACGGGGTTGTAGATGCAGCCGACGCCCAGGCCGATGAGTATGTGGCCGGCGCAGCTCTGGTTTGTGCCGATGCAGTAGCGAATCTCGTCGGAGCGGCCTTCACGGGCCTTGTTGGGGAGGTGGGGGTCGGCGATAAGGGCACGGACCATGCCGACCAGGTCTACGACACCGTCAGCCAAGAGTTGCTCGGCGAGGGCGGGGGAGTCGACGCGGCCTGCGCCCAGGACGGGGAGGGTGACCAACTGCTTGATCTCGTTGGCTTTGTAGACGTACTGTCCAGGTTCGCGGTAGTAGCTGGGCCAGTGGTCGGCGAAGGTCTTGGGGTCGGGGATTGCGCCTTGCCAGACGTTCAGATAGTCGATCGCGCCGGTGCGCTCCAAAAGGGGAGCGATGGCCTTAAGCTCGTTCATGCCGATACTGTAGTCGACCATGTCGTCATACAGCCGGACGCCCAGGAGTAGGTCGGGGCCGAGGGCCTTGCGGCAGCCGTCGATGACCTCGTAGAGGAAGGTCATGCGCTCCTCGAGTGTGCTGCCACCGTATTTGTCGGTGCGGCGGTTGGAATCCGGGAAGAGGAATTCGGAGATGAGGTAGCCGAGGCCGACGAGGACCTCGGCGCCATCGAGACCACCCTCGCGGACTCGGGCGGCGGCGTCTGAGAATTGCTGGACTGCCTCCTTCACCTCATCAATGTCCATCTCGTGAGGCATGTACTGGGGGCTGGCGAAGTGGGGTGGGGGGACGGCGGAGGGGGCCATTAGGGGTCTGCCCAGGACGCCCGATGCATCGACGACCATTTTGCCTCGATGGCCGAGCTGCGTGAGAAGGGGCGTATCGAACTCGTGGGTGGCGGCGGACATGCGTCGGTAGACGGGGATGACCCGGTCGTCGTAGTTGGCCATGGAGAGGGGGATTTCGCCATCGTTGTAGACGACGGTGTTGCCGAGGACGACCATAGCCGCGCCGCCCTTGGCGCGCTCCCGGACGTAGTGGACGTACCTATCGTCGGGGAGGCCGCCCTCGCCCTGGAAGTGGGCGGCGTGGCCAGCGTTCACTATCCGGTTCTTAAGGGTGTACTTGCCGACCTTTATCGGTTGGAACAGGTGGGGAAATGGGGTAGCCAATGGCCTGATTTCCCTTACTAGACCGCTGCTTTGGCCTCTTTGGTCATCTCGTAGGTGACGGGTTTCCGGTTTAGGTTAGGGATTTTGACACCAAGTTTTTCAAGCTCCGGCCAGACGCTCTTTTTGAACTCGGTGCCGAAAGTGCCGCCTCCTGCCCTGGCCATCCGGTGGCCGGACCAGTGGCGTCGGATGATGTCCTGGCAGTCGGTGCTCTTGAAGGCGCCGACAGGACGCTCCCGAACAATAATTCGGGCCATGTCGGCCCAGGGGCTACCCAAAGGGACGGGTGTAAGGGGTGGCGGAGTCGGGGGTGCGGATGGGGGTGGGGGAGTTGGGGATACGGGACGTCTTGAGATGGGGGTTCTGGCCCGGCGGGGTGGGGGCGGTGGGGGGGATTTGGAGGAGCGGACATCCGCGGATATCACGTGAAGGATATTCCGAGGGACGAACTGCTTGACGTTGGCGGAGAGTGACTTGTGGCGGTCCGTGACCACCCATAGGAATGGAGTGGCGCCTTCGTTCTGGTCTACTTCGTCGTGGATGGAGGCATAGAGGGATATGAAATCGCTGTCGTCACTCAAGACGACAACATGAGCAATCCTGCCGCGCACGAAATCGGCGATGGCGTTGGTGGCGATGGCGATGTCGGCGGAGTTCTTGGAGGAGTCCCGGCTGAAGTGCTGGATGCCTTTGACGATGACCTGTACGTTACTAAATTGGTCGACGGCCCATAGACGCCAAAGCTCGACCTGGTCTGCACGGACGTAGAGGGTCAGGCGGGAGGGGGTGGGTGCGGTGTCGGGCCAGTTGAACATGAGGGACGAAATGAGGTCCTGGGCCTCGCCCTGAAGGTTCTCGACGTCAATGTACACGCCGGACCCTGTTGAAGCCTTGTTCCTTTTGATGTTCAGTTTTCTACCTCCAGGGCTGTTCTGGTTGGCGATTTCGGGAGACGTCTGGATCACTCGGATCTGAGCTTCGCGGCGGGACCTGGAAAATGGAGAGGCCAGAATGCGGCCCAGGCGCCTCAGGCCCGATCCGCGCCTGCTTTCATTCGAGGGAGAGAGAGAAGAATTGTCCACTATTGCTTCCGTCCATTTCTTTGACTTGGGTCTCGGGTGAGGATGCTAAGCACCTGGGGCAACGCCGACCTGGCTCTTTCCAGAAGGGTATGCTCATTCAGGCTCCCGATGGGGTGGCCCACCTTGGCGTAGGGATAGTCGGGGATGCCTCTCATGCGGGCGATGGTCTTGGCGGGAACCTCGAACTCCTCGGTGATTATTACGGCAGTCGGGATGCCGTTCATCTCCAATTCTATACCGTCGTGCAAACTGCACTGGCTGCAGGAGCCTCAGTCCCCGATGGCGAGGACTGCTGCGTTGCACTCCTCGGTGATCTGCTTGACCAGGTTGGGGGGAGCGGGGCGGGTGGCGTCGGGCTTGGAGAACCGGACGATACGGGCATTCGGGGCTTCCTCTTCGAGGAGGGAAGAAAGCCGATCCAGTAGTTTGCCGGCATTGATCTTGGTGTTATCGACCAGGCCGAGGGTCACGCCGTCGAGGCTCGGGAGACGGAGGGCCATTGACACACTCGCGGCTGGAGTCTCGCCTCTGGGATCCATTACGGGAATGCCTGTGGCGCTTTGATTTGACATATTCACCTCATTATTAGTGGTCGGAGTCAGGGCTGTCTTATAGGCCGGGTGACGCTGCGGCTATAGTCGACCTCGCTGCCCCATGATACGAGGAATGCCGAGAACCCGCCCGCGCTGCCACCTGCGGGCACTATCAGGAAGTCGTCGGGTGTGGCGGTGACACCCGACAGCCCGATGCCCTCCCGGAAGTCGTTCTTTCCACTGTCGGGGCGGGCTTTCCAGAAGTCCATGGGTCTTTGGGTAGCCTCGTGCAGGAACTGCCGGACTTCGTTCTTGGTCCAACCGGCGCGCAGGATATGATCTAGGTGCTCGGGGACGAGGATGACCATGATTTCGCATCCACGCGCGTAGTAAGGGTAGGCGACAATGGCGTCGGCGATGCGGGTCAAGACCTCTTCGGCGCTGTTGCTGCGGTGGTCGGAGACCTGGACGGGGGCGTAGCAGGCGAAGGCGGTTACGGCATCCTGGGACTCGGGGATGCCGTAGTCGGAGCGGAGGGGAGGCCAAGGAGTGAGGGACTCGTCCTCGGCGATGCAGGCCGTATACTTGCCCGGGTTGCCGAGGGTTGACTTGTCCAATACGCCGGGCAATGCGCCGCAAACATTCATGAGTATTAGCCTGATGGCCCTGCCGATTGTTGAGTTGGCTCGGGCGCCGGGGCCGAGCATATTGACGCCGTAGTTGATGCCGAGCTCATCGACCACCTTGCCCCCGATCACAAGCATGTGAGATGACCCGGAGGTGCTTGCGGCAGTGGCGTTAAGGCTGAATTCGTCGTCTACCATCGCTTCAATGCCGGTCACTATCACGGGCATATACTCGGGGAGGCACCCGGCCATGACGGCGTTGACGGCCACCTTTTCGGCGGTTATGGGAATAGCGCCAACAGGGACGATGCCAACGATGTCATCGGGTTTCAGGTTTGCGGAGTCGAGGAATTCGGTGAGGCGGTTGGGGGTGGGAGGGACTACGGGCAGGCCGTCGGTGAGGCCCTGGTTGAAGTAAAACTCGACGGCTTCAAGGTAGTCGAGAGTCTGATGGGGGTCGGATGCCAAGCCGTTCTTCCTCCGCACACGCACGGGAGCGCCGAGGAGATTATAACACCGCCCCGTCACTCGGCTGATAGAATAGGGCCGGAGGGCGATTGAATATGGATGCGCTTATTGAAAATGCTGTCGTGATTACTTGTGATGGCGAGGGCACTGTAATCGAGGATGGGGCTGTTGCGGTGCGAGGGAAGAGGATTGAGGAGGTTGGCGAGTCGGGAGAGATGAGGCGGAAGTATGAGAGCCTGGATAGGATTGATGCCTCGGGGAGGGCGGTTATGCCGGGCTTCGTCAATGCACATACGCACTCGGTGCTTACGGTGCTTCGGGGCACGGTGGAGGACATGGGCGGCGACGCGATATACGGATATATGTCACCAATCTCCTTCGCCATGACTGCGGAAGACCGGCAGGCCATGAACGCTCTCGGATGCCTGGAGGCGATCAGGTCGGGGACTACGACGATGGTGGACCCGTTCAGGCACGTTTACCAGTACGCACAGACCATGGCGGACTCGGGGCTCAGACTGTTCCTGAGTGAAAGCTGCGCCGACGCCCTGAACCTCAAAATCCGTTACGGGATTTACGAATATTCGGAGGAGTGGGGACAGCAGTTTCTCGACAGGACGGAGCGACTGATCGACGAGTTCCACGGGATGGACGGGGGCCGGGTGCAGTGCCAGGTGGCAGCCCACGCGCCTGACAACTGCTCGCCGTGGATGCTGAGGAAGCTGCTTGATATGTCGGAGAAGCACGGACTTAGACGCACGGTGCACCTGGCGCAGAGCCAGAAAGAGCTGGACCAGGTAAGGGCGGTGAGCGGGAAGTCCTCGGCGGCATATCTGCGGGACAACGGGTGGCTCGGGCCTGACGTATTGGCGGCGCACTGGTTCTTCTGCGACGAGGCAGACGTCGAAATTCTGGCGGAGACAGGGACCCACATGGCTCACTGTCCGGCTCCGAGCGCGCGCACGGGCCGGTATCCGGCGCCGAAGATGCCCAATATCACTGACTCGGGGGTGAATGTGACCCTGGGCACGGACAACATGAGCGAGAACATGTTCCAGGCCCTGAACGTCGGCATAGTCCTCAATCGAGGGCTGAGGGACGACGACCCTCCCACCCCGACGCCCCAGACGATGCTGGACTGGGCGACTCAGAATGGGGCAAGGGCCGTTGGGATGGGGCAGGAATTCGGGTCAATCGAGGCTGGGAAGCTCGCAGATTTGACCTTCGTGGACTTGGGTCGGGCGCACCTGGTCCCGGCGATCAGCCCGGTGTCGAACCTTGTGCACTACGGAGAGACTGGGGACGTGGAGTCGGTTATGGTGGGCGGTGAGTTTGTGATGAAGCAGGGCCAGGTGCTGAGCATGGACGAGGGTGAGGTGGTGGAGAAGGCTCGGGAGGCGACGCTCAGGGTGTGGAAGCGATTCAAGCAGGAATACGAGGACATTTACGTTCCCGCGTACCCGGGCCCAGATTTTCCGAAGGGATAACGGGATAACTAGACGATTTAATGCGCTATTTCAAGGAGACAACATGGCGGAAAGACGGCTAATCAACCCGGCCAACTGGCCGTACTTCGACCACTCGAAGATGCCCTACTCGCTGGCGGCGGAGAAGGATGGGATCCTGTTTCTATCGGGGCAGACTGCGGAGCGTGAGAACCCGGAGACGGGGAAGATCGAGTGCACGGGGGATGCGGTAGAGCAGATGGACGTGATCATGGAGAAGCACAAGCTCCTGATCGAGGCGTCGGGGGGGAAGCCGGAGGACATGACCAACCGGACGGTTTTCACGTCCGCGGCAGGGGGTCCTCCCTTGTCGCACTACAATCGAGCGTTCCGTTCATCTCCCACGGTCAGCCCCGACACGTGGCGAGGCAATTTCGGGCCGAACTATGCACCGGGCACCGGGCTTTATATGCAGGGAAATCTGAACCTGAATGCGATATGGAGCGTTGACCTCGTCCTGGACATCAGCCTCGGAGAGAGACGGTACATCAACCCCGGCTACCCGCCGTTCCCGGAAAAGACCATTGCATCTTACGAGAGTGGGACGAATCGGCCAGGCGTTCTCAAGAACGACATCCTCTGGTCGGCCGGGCAGGCGCCCTGGTACATTGATGAAAACGACGAGCGGGCTTGTCCGTGGACGCTGGTCGAGCAGACGCGTTACCTATTCGAGAAGTTCGACATGATATTGGCGGAGGGCGGGATGACCCGGGAGGACGTGATAATGACCCGGGACTACATCATCCCCGCGGCTCGGCCCTTCTACAGGCAGACTGCGGACTTGAGAAGGGAGTTCTTCGGGGGGGAGTTTCCGGCGTCCACGGGTGTCGTGTGCCTGGCCCTGAACGCCCCGGAGTGGATGATTGAGATCAACATGGTGGCAGTGAAGGGTGGAAAGAAGGAGACGGTGTTGGCGGAGCGGGCCCACGCCCAGGGGATTACATTCCTGCCGGGCGTGAAGAAGGGCAACCTGTTCTTCATATCGGGGACTACGGGGCATGACCCGGAGACGGGTGCCCTGGCCATCGGCGATTTGGAAGCGCAGACCCGACAGACGTACCTGAACATAGCCGAAGTGCTGGAGGCCGGGGGGGCGAGCTTCAAGGACGTGCTGAAGGTAACCGACTACATAGACGAGGCGGCGCTGCCCAACTACCACAAGGCTATCGACGTGCGCCGGGAGTTCTTTGGGTCGGAGCTTCCGGCGGCCTCCACGACGGTATGCAACCGGCTGCTCGATCCCCAGGCGCTGATAGAGGTCGAGGCGATAGCGGTTATCGGGTGAAGGGGAACGGCATGAAGATTGAGAACATCAAGTCGTACCTGGTCTACTCCAAGGGTCACAGGGTGGGGATGATCGGCGGGAAGAGCTGGCTGTTCATAAAGGTGGAAACCGACGCCGGGGTCCACGGCTGGGGCGAGGCATACACTCAGCTTGACCGGGACCGGTCGATCCAGGCCCACGTCGAAGAGCTGGGGCGCTACATTGTCGGCCGAGACCCGTTCAACATCAAGCACACGACACAGATGGCCTACGACGACTATGCAGGGCGTCGGGGGTCGATGGAATTTTATTGCGCGCTGAGCGGTATCGAGCAGGCGCTTTGGGACATTGTCGGTAAGAAGCTGGGCGTGCCGGTGTACCAGCTTCTCGGCGGGGCGTGCCGGGACAAGATCAGGGTCTATGCCAACGGCTGGTACGGCGGGGCGAAGGACCCCGAGGACTACGCAACGATGGCAATGGAGGTTGTGGAGCAGGGGTTCACGGCATTGAAGTTCGACCCGTTCCCCGGGCCGTGGCGGTTGTATGTGGACAAGGAGGTCGAGGAGGCGGCTGTGGACAACATAGCGGCGGTGAGGGGGGCGGTGGGCGACAGGGTCGACATACTCATCGAGGTGCACAGGCGGCTTTCGCCGATGAACGCGGTTAGGGTGGCGAACCAGGTGGAGCGGTTCCGCCCGTTCTGGTATGAGGAGCCGGTTCCGTCGGAGAACCTGAAGGCCCTAGCAGAGGTTAGGTCGGAGATCGGGATTCCGGTAGTTACGGGCGAGGCCCTGTACGGCAAGGCTGCGTTCCGTGAGGTCTTCGAGGCCAGGGCCGTGGATATCATCAACCCGGACGTGGCCAACTGCGGCGGAATCCTGGAGTTGAAGGAGATTGCGGCGATGGCCGAGCCCCACTACGTGGCAGTCTCACCGCACAACTACAACAGCACGTCGGTGGCTTTGGCGTCGACGGTGCAGGTGTCGGCGTGCATACCGAATTTCCTGATCACGGAATACTTCGTGAACTTCGCAGAGAAGGCGAATGACATAACGGTCGAGCCGATAAAGGTGAAGGACGGATATATCGAACTGCCCGAGACACCCGGGCTCGGCATTGAGCTTGACGAGGGTAAGCTGGAGGCGGAGGAATATTTTCGGCCACCGGCTCGGGCGTTGAGGACGTTCGACCAGGAAGGGCCTTAGGGGTATAGAATAGGGCACGAGGTAGGCCGACAAGAGAAGACGAGGGCCGAGTTTGAGCGACCCTATCCGGGAGGCGACATGAGCAATCCATCGATGGCACTGCAGGCGGAGGATGTCGGGAATATAGTCGGGATGGAGCACGTAAATCTGACGGTGCCCGACCAGTCGACGGCGACAGCTTTCTATTTGACCGCGCTGGGCGGGACCCGAGACCCGTACCTGATGGTTGGGGTGGACAATATGTGGGTGAATCTCGGGAACCAGCAGTTTCACCTGCCGACGAACGAGGCCCAGCACCTACGGGGGCACGTCGGGCTGGTAACGCCTAGCCTGGACCAGTTGAAGGAGCGGCTCTCGGAGGCGGAGGAGAGGTTGTCAGGGACGGAGTTTGCGTGGGAGGACAAGCACTGCTGTGTCGAGGTTACGGGCCCGTGGGGGAACTCGTTCCACTGCTATGACGGCAGGTCTGATAAGTTCGGTGAGATGTCACTGGGGATACCGTACGTGGAGTTTGGAGTGCCGTCGGGGACGGCGGAGGGGATAGCCAGGTTTTACAGCGACATCATGGGAGCGCCGGCGGAGGTGTCGGGGGGGATGGCGAAGGTGGGTGTCGGGGCGGGGCAGGAGCTGCGGTTCTGCGAGTCAGACGGCGATGTTCCCGACTACGACGGGCATCACATTGCGATATACGTGGCGGGGTTCTCGGGGCCGTTCACTGCACTGTCGGAGCGAGGCCTGATCACGGAGGAGATACGAAATCACCAATTCAGGTTCCAGGCGATAGTGGACCCGGATTCGGGGGAGAAGCTGTTCGATATCGAGCACGAGGTGCGGGGGATGAAGCACCCGATGTATGGTCGGAACCTGGTGAACCGGAACACGGGGCAGGACCTGGGGGCTTATGTGCGGGGTGGGGATGCGTTTTAGGGGGGAGGTCCTAGTCTTTGAGGGGTGCGCCTCGGCCCCCGGTCCAACACAATTCTTTACCGCCGTCTTCTACGACTCCGATTACGTTGGGACATTTATCTGGTTCAGCGCGGGCTACGTCCAGTTGGGCTTGGGTAAGGCTGCGCACATTTGTGTCGCTTAGGTCGGTGCCGGGTAGCGCCCTATCTGCCAAACTCGAGCCGGATAGGACTGTCTCCGATAGATTTGCATCGGTGCTTATATACGTGTTACCCCGCCCGTAAAATCACCGCACCTGCTCCAAGTGGAATCCGGGCTTAACCTCACGCTTTCGCTTCTTGACATCCTTTAGCATCTGAATCGTGCTCCGCACCTTTGTCTCGTTGCCGCGCTTTTTGCTTTCGGGCATACTACCCGTAGGTTTCTTCATTGGGAACCTCTTTCTACGGCCCGGGGTGTAGTTGTCCGGGCCGTAGTCTCTATTATCCTACCTGCCCCTAACTCGTGCAACGCGCACCCCGACTCCCTCGTTGACATCGACACTCCTTCGCAGTTAGTCTGTCCTTGCAACGGTAGTCCAAAGGATGTCATACCATTACCTCAATAGTTCCAGCCCGTGCAAGAGGGTGGCCCCTTGCTCCCTCCAGGCTGGAACAAAGAGGCTGGGCTACCGTTGCAAGTACCCACTCTCATGCCGGAGGGAGCACCTCGCGTATGCCTCCCTTTGTGCTCGGATAACCAAACACGCGAAGGAGGCGTTATGTGCCTAGTACTCTTTGGAGCACGCGGGATGGAGTCAGAAATTGGAAGCGGGCAGTTTTATTGCCCGAAATGCCAGAAGGAGAGGCCCTATAGGAACATATCGGTGCGCCGCTGGTTCACCCTGTTCCTGCTCCCCGTGATTCCACTTAACGAGCTCGGAAGTTATATCGCGTGTCCGTTCTGCCAAACAAATTACACCGGCGAAGTTCTTAACGCCGTCCCTCCTGCCGAAAGGCAAAAGGCAGTCAGGGCAATGGTCAATGAGGCAGTAAAGCGTCTTCTAGTTGGAATAGCATGCGCCGATGGACAGGTAGACCCCAAGGAAGCTGAATATGCTGTAGAGCTGGGCCGCCGCGTGCTAGGAGACTCCTATAACCATGAATGGTTCGCTCAGGATGTAGAGCGGTTTAGAGGCGACGACCTGATAGCTCCAATCCGCACAGTTGGCGGCATGGTGGACGAGGAAGGGAAAGAACTGCTGCTAAAGCTTGCTGTACTACTTGCGGCATCCGATGGAGAGATAGCTGCTGCCGAGTCCAAGCTTATTAACCGCATTGCAGAGGCACTTGAAGTACCCGAGCTGCGCGTACCAGTGATAACGCAGCATGCGTTGCAGCACGGTATGGAAGCACAACAGGAGCCTGTTTCTTCCTAGCCTGCTCGCCACATTGTCGCCCGACCACACGTTGACGCTCCCACCCGTGCGGCCTACTATGTAGTCACACAACCCCACGCGAGAGGGCCAGCGTTGAGCATGCAGACAGCCGCTAACAGCACGTCAAAGCCTCGAAAGCAAGGAAAACAGCCAGCACCTGGGCAAGCGCACCGCGTAGGTGTGAGCCTGATGAAAGCTTTGGACCTGTTCGCAACCGAGGAGAAGGCTGAGGCGTGGATTGCTGCTCAACGCTGGCCCGAGGGTCAAGTAAAGTGCCCACGCTGCAGCGGAGTCAACATCCGTACCCGTGAGGGAGCCAAGCCGAGGCGTGGACGCTACCGGTGCAGACCTTGCCAGTACGATTTCAGCGTTAAGACCGGCACGGTCATGCAGGACTCCAAGCTGAGTTACCAGCAGTGGGGCATTGCTGTGTATCAGGTAGTCACGAACATCAAAGGCGTGTCCAGCATGAAGCTGCACCGCGACCTGGAAATCACGCAGAAAACTGCATGGCACCTGCTCCACCGTATACGCAGGTCAATGCCGCTTCCTGAGCTCAAGTTCACGGGAGAAGTGGAAGTGGACGAGACGTACATAGGCGGACTTGAGAAGAACAAGCACAGCGATAAGCGCATGGACGTAGGCGGCGGCACGGCGGGCAAGGCTGCGGTTGTTGGCATGAAGAGCCGGGGCACGGGCATGGTGTTTGCGCAAGTCACGCCCTTTACTGACAAGGCTGCGCTGCAGGGCTTCGTGCTCAACACGTCGATGCCCGGAACTAGAGTGTACACGGACGATGCCACCGCTTACCGAGGACTGCCCAACCACGAAGCCGTCAAGCACAGCGTTGGAGAGTACGTGAGGGGCCATGTGCACACCAACGGCATTGAGAGCTTTTGGTCGCTTCTCAAGCGCGGTTACCACGGGACATACCACAAGATGAGCTGGAAGCACTTGCAGCGTTATGTGGACGAGTTTGCAAGCCGTAACAACATGCGCCCGGATGACACGTTAGACCAGATGGGCGTGACGGTATTGAGCATGGACGGCAAGCGTTTGACCTATGAGGAGCTTACCTCCTAGCATTCTCTGTATAATGGGCACTCGTAGCAAGGAGTAGCCCTGTGCCCCAGAAGCGCAAACGTCGCATTAGAACGTCCAAGTATGTGGGTTCCACTGCACCTGCCCCAAAGGTAAAGCGCATCCAGTGGCCCGGCCCACGCCCTGAACCGCCGCCGCTCATCGACATGACGCTGGAGGAAGCGGCGCAAGCCATGTTTAAGATTAAAGGGCCGCTCCCTCCCATGCCCGTTGTTTCTGCATACTATTGCGCAACGTGCAAGCGGCGCGTGCGTTACCCGGAGATACTGTACCGCGATGGGTGCTGCGAGCAGTGCCACGAGGAACACGTTTAGACGCTCAGCAAAGTACAGGGTAGGCTAATGGCCACAAGTAGAAAGGTTAGCCTTCTTAGTCGAGACTCGTTAAAGAGGCTAAGAAAGGACAGGCAACATCAGGCGCAGGCTGCAGCTCGCTTTTTGCGGTCGGCCAGAGTGGACTTGGCTGCAGCGCACTACCAAAATCATTTGCTCTTGCGCTACCAGCTAGACCAGGGCAGGGCTTCCACTGGCGTCACCATCTTCGTTGCCGTGTCTCTAACAGCATGCAACTTCTTATCTGGCGTAGGTATGACCTTAATGACAGCAAACCCCGAATCCTCCTTAGGTTGGTGGATGGGGCTAGGTTGCATGGTCGCAAACGTCGTGTTTTTTATGGTCTCAATGCGCTATGTGCACCAACAACTAAAAAAGGCCAACGAGGAGCTCTGTGGGAGGCTCCTGGCGCTGTACGCTCCTTGGGAGCCACAACCTTGGACGAGTTAGAGCGTGCTGTGCGTCGGGGTAACACGTATATAAGCACCTTTGCATCAGTCAAGTTAGTATTTGACAGGCATGCTTGATGGAGGCGAGCCCTGGATAGATTTGCTCGCGAGAGATCGAGGTTAGACAAATCCGCTTTCCACAAATGCGCACCTGCTAGGTTTGCATCCGCTAGGTAACCACCTTTAAGATGAGCGTGACCTAAGTCTAGGTAGAACTTTGTCTCTTTATTTTCCAGCTTAATGGTGTGCTTATCTCGTTTACCTATGGCTTGCATAACTGCCTGAACGTCCTCTCGTATGTGGGGGCCACCCATCTTGGCAATTATTCTATTGACGTGCCCTTTATCCACGGTTGGATGGCGGACAAAGGCACAGAAAAGGCTAATGATCTGAACGTGGTACTCCTTTGGGTATTCTTTGGCCAAACGCTGGAGAGCGTAGATTCCACCCAGTCGGACCGATAGAACCTCACTGCCGAGCATTTCGGCACCCTTTTGGTAACGCTCGTTTCTTAGACTCTGCTGGGCAGCGTCAGCTTGGTCCTCGGCGACGAAACCTCGCCATAGAGCCAAGAATAGAGCAGTTGAACCTGCTATAACTAAGCCGATGTTTCGGATTGTGGCACTTGCTGACTCCCCATTTGTTCCTAGCGACTCCCCACTTGTTCCTAGCGACTCCCAATTTGTTCTTAGCGACTCCCAATGCTCCAATGCCAGCCAAGAGCCAATGACCGGCACCAATATAGAAAAGGCCACCCAGAGCCAACGGCGGACAATGTTGCGTATTAGCCTACGAATTCCCATAACGTTAGAACAGCGTACAGTGTAACTTAATGCGGCGTGTTGAATGCAGAGTATAGAGGGGGGGTGAGATTCAGAGACGTTGGGTTAGGGCTGGCGCGTTAGATTCCTCGCGGGGCATCGGAATGGTTGGGTGAAGGGTGTCGGCTGGGGCGAGACAAAGGTGACGGATTGGCGGTGCTGGGCCGCCCCCGCTCGACCCTTAGACAAGGCTCAGGGTGAGCGGCCCCTCCCCGAGGATGGCTTAACACCTGAGGCGCATCTTCGATCCGTGTCTGGGCACGGGAATGACGGAGGAGGGGTCACCCTTACTCTCCTCGGTGAGTCTTCTACCCTAGTCCTCTCACGCTTCGGCGCATCTGCGACCCGTCGACGGGTCGTCCCCACCCCGCTCATACTTCGTCGGGGCTCAGCACGAGCGGCCCCACGTCCCCTGGATTGCCGTGTCAGGACACGGGGATGGCGAATGGTGCAGGCAGGCTAGTCTTGGCCGAAGCGGAGGGCTCGGCCGGGGAGTTGGCCGGAGTGTTGGCCTTCATCTACGACTACTTTGCCGTTGACTATGACGTAGGGGATGCCCAGGGGGAACTGCTTGGGGTTTTCTCGGGTGGCGGGGGCCTTGACGGTTTCCGGGTTGAAGATGACGATGTCGGCCTTGTAGCCGTCTCGGAGGAGGCCACGGGTCTTGAGGCCCAGGCGCTGAGCAGGGAAGGAGGTCATCTTGCGGATAGCCTCGGGGAGGCGGAGCTGCTTCTCGGCGCGTACGTTCTCGGCGAGGATGACGGGGAAGCAGCCGTATGTGCGAGGGCTTGGGAACTCACCCATGAGCACTGCGTCGCTCCCGACCATGCCGCAGGGGTGAGACACAAAAGCGGGCAGGGTATTGGCGTTGGTGCCCACGCCAACGATGCACAGGTCAAGCCCGTCGTCCAGGAGTATGTCAAGGAAGGCTTCCACCGGGTCCTGGCCCCGCATCCGCCCGATCTCCTTCACGGATAGGCCCTCGTATTGCTTGTTGTGCTCCTTTTGCAGGTTGGTCAGCCAGTTGGCCGTCGCGTCTCGGCCGCCGGACTTCATCTCCGCCACCAATCTGGCCCTGTCGTCGGGGTTGGAGAGGACTTCAAAGATTCGCTCGGGGCCGCCGTCCATGGTCCATAGCGGGAGCTCGATGGTGGCGCGGGTGCTGGAGTAAATGTAAGGGTAGCAGTCGAAGGTGACGTCCATGCCCTCGGCGCGGGCGTCTTCCACGAGTCCGATGTAGTCGAGGTGTGACCCTACGCCCTGTGCGCTCTGCCGGTAGTGGGTGAGGTGGACCGGGATGCCGCTCTTGCGCCCGATCTCGATGGCCTCGTGCCAGGGGGCCAGAAGGCCCTGGGACTTTAGGGAGGCACGGGTGTGGGTGTGGTAGAAGCCGCCCTGGGCTGAGGTGGTCTTGGAAAGCTCAATGAGCTCATTGGTGTCGGCGTAGCCGCCGGGCGGGTAGTCGAGACCTGTCGAAAGTCCGAAAGCACCGTCTTCCATTGCTTCTCTGATGACCGACTTCATGTCCTCGAGTTCCGCTCCGGTGGCGGGCCTGTCGTCCCAGCCGATGGACCAGATGCGGACGGGGGAGTTGCCGAGGATGTAGCAGATGTTGACTGAGACGTTGTTGTTATAGAGGGCGAGGAAGTCGGAGACGGAAGACCAGTCGGTGGGCATGGGAGGCCTGTCGTTGAGGCCGGCGTCCATCTCGATGAAGCGGTGTAGGTCTTCCTGGGTCTTGAAGGGAGCGGCGGAGTTGCCGTCGATGCCGATAAGCTCGGTGGTGACGCCCTGCCGGACCTTAGGCTCGTGGAGCGGCTCCTTGAGGATGGTGAAACCGCCGTGGGAGTGGACGTCGATAAAACCAGGGGAGACGACGTGACCGGTTGCGTCGATAACCCGGGCGGCTTCGACGTGAGATACGTCGCCGCGGATGATTTCGAGGTCTTCGCCTCGGACTCCGACGCTGGCGTAGAAGCCGGGGCTTCCCGTACCGTCGATTATCAGGCCGTTGGTTATCAGGAGGTCAAGCATTTCTTTGTTCCTTCGGGGTTGTATCGAAAAGTCCAGTACGACACGGATTATACTGTTCTGGCGGGGTAAGGACACCCGCACAACCCATTGTAGACGAGGATAAGCAATTGTCTGATACGCGATTCGGGATCATAACGTGGGCCGACCCTCGGACGCCGGTGAGTGAGATAGGCGACGTGGCACGGGAAGCCGAGGCTATGGGGTTTTCGACACTCTGGGTGTGGGATACGCCCATCTATACGAAGGATGCCTACGTGGCGCTGACCGTCGCGGCACAGGCAACTGAAAGAATCAGGCTCGGGCCGGGGGTGTCGAACCCCCTAACTCGGCACGCCTCGGTGATAGCCAACGGGATAGCGACGCTGGACGACCTGAGCGATGGCCGGACAGTATTGGGGATGGGGAGGGGGGCGCCGGGTTCTGCCAACGCAGTTGGGTTTCGGACGGAGTCGATGGCACGGTTTAGAGAGAGGCTTGAGGGCCTGCGGGATTTGGTATCGGGGGAAGAGATTAGGGTAGGACGGTCAGGTGGATACCGGGTACATTCGGTGGAACGTCGAATCCCGATATATCTCTCGGTGTGGGGGCCTAAGATGATCCAGATGGCGGGGGAGCTAGCCGAGGGAGCACTTATCGCGGGACCATCGGACGCAGAGGCTATGGCATCCAAGATTCGTCGGTTGCGCGGTGCAGCGGAGGCGGCGGGTCGGGCCGAGGGTGAAGTTGAGGCGCACGCCCAGCTAACAATCTCCTGGGACGATGATCCGGCAGCAGCGATAGAGCGGGTGAGGCCGGTAGTGACCTATCAGCTTCGTCGGGCTCCGGCGAGCTGGCGTGAGGAGACACCGTCACTGCTCCAGGACGAAGTTGCAGCGATCAGGGGAGCGAAGTCCTTTGGAAGGTCTCCGTCTGCGGGGGAGGGTGGCCTGGCCTCGGATGCTCTGGTCAGGCACGCGGCGATTGTGGGGAGCGTTGATGAGTGTCGGGAGCGGGTGAGGGAGATTGTGGCGTTGGGGCCGGAAGAGGTGACGTTCCGGTTGCCTGCGGAGAATCGGATGGCGACGTTGAAGGGGTTGGGGGAGGTGGTGTGGGGGGTGTGAAGGGGCCATTGCCGTCCCACCTTCCGCTCGGTTGACCCTTCGACGGGCTCAGGGCGAGCGGGGGATTGCCCCACCCAACCGAAGCTGTGGGGAGGGGGAACCAGGATTCACCTTAGACTAGCCATCTCCTGTGGATGGGGCGGCGGTGGGTGGGGGTTGCTGCGATTGCGCCTCTAGTTGGAAGCAAGTGCGTCCTGTGCCGTGGTCCCATGACCCGGCTGAATATGGGCGGTCGGGGTCAATGGATCTGGCCGAATCTGCGGAGAAAACGGCGCATAGCTCATAGCCGGCTTCCTCAGTAACCCGATATTCGTATTCTTCCTCGGACTCCGGGTCGTGGATAGAAATGATGGAGTATCTCGCGCCCGACATGTCTTCGAAGCTCTCGGGCAGTTGCTGATTGGTCTCCCAGTAGAGGTCGACGTTGCGGGAGATGTTTCTCAGGTCGGAAATTCGCTGCTCGTCGAACCTAAGGCTCCGTTGCTCCCCGGGGGTGCCCAACAGAAACATGGAATATGCAAGGCAGGCGACGACCAAGAGGACGACTATGCCCAAGAACGCTCGCAGGGCATTTGTGGCGTTGGCACTGACGGCCAGAGTCTCCGACCGGCGCATGTCCCACAGGTAAAACCCGAATATGCAGGCGGTGACTGCCAGTATGGCTAGGCCTTTCAGTAGGAATAGGAAGGCCAGGTCGCCTGTCAGCAAGTTGGCGAGCAGGGCAATCACGTCTCCGAGAATGAACCCCGCAGCTATCACAAGGGTGAGGTAGGTCAGCCATCTCCGCACCAGCGACCGCCGCTTTTCCGGTTCCGCCGCCATCTCCGAGCCCAGGCGTTTCATCAGGAACAAGTAGAGAGGTAATGCCACGATGACCGAGGCTATGGAGGTCGCTTCGCCGGTTGATGGGAACCGGTCGCGGTAAGCAAGGGGGTCGTGGAAGGTATGGTCTATGAGGCCGAAGACCAGGAAGCCGAAGCTGATGGCCGAGACGTACAGGGCAATGAAGGAAACTAGGTAGAGGAACGCCTCACGGGCATGAAGGTAGGGGGTCGGCCTGGGAACTGCGATGGGGAAGTCCGAATCGGCGAAGGCAGCCAGGCCGTTTCGCACCTCGCCATCCTCCCACCCCGATTGCGTCAGGACGGCATGGATGGCGTCCTTGGACTGCCCACGCTCCAGTGACTCCTTGATGAATGAGCGCAGCTCGTTATTCATAGCCGTTCACGTGCTGCCGGTACGCGCTCGATTTAGGCTTCAAGGCCCATTATGGAGAAGGGGCGGTTGTGGAGGACCTCGTCTATGAAGTCGGCGGGGATGGGGGGGAGCTTGATGCCGTCGCCCCAGTCGTTGATGTTTCGGAAAGCGTCGGCGGCGAGGCCGGGCTTCATAACTGGGAAGTCGGAGCCGAACAGGATGCGGTCGGTGACTTTGTACTCGATGGCGACCTGGAGGCCGTTGTAGAGCTGCCATTTGCGGTGGAAGCGGGCGGAGAGGTCGGCGAAGACGTTGAGGTTCTTGCGCAGGAGCATGACGGTCTCCTGCATCTGTGGCTGGCCGAAGTGGGCGACGATTATCTTGAGGTCGCGGGCGGCTCGGGCGACTTTGTCCAGAGTGAGGACGTCTCCCCATTCGAGGGTGCCCTTGGGGTCGTACATGCCGCCCATGTGGAACATGACGGGGACGCCGAAGTCCTGGGCCATGTAGTAGAGGCGCCAGGCCTCCGGGGACCAGGGGTCGAAGCCCTGGTAGACGGGGGAGAGCTTCAGTCCCTTGAGACCGAGGTTCTTGACGCTGTTCTCAAAATCGTCGAAGGCGGTGGGGTCGTTGGGGTGGACGGAGGCGAGCCCGATGGCCCGGCCGGGGTACTGGGAACAGTACTCGGCGATGAACTCGTTGGGGACCTCGTGGCCCGGGCGCCGAGGCACGTTGACGACGACAAACTGGGTGATGTTGCCCTCGTCCATTGCGGAGCGGTGCTCCTCGGGCCAGGCCTCGCCGCCGCGGACGCCATACTTGATCCGCTCGGCCATGGCCTCGGGGCTGCGGTGCTCGGGGAGGTAGCAGTGGGTGTGCCAGTCGGTAATGCCTCTGGTCGAATTGTCGCTCATGTTTGGTCCTCCGTATCGGGGCTCGGGGTTAGTTCCTGAAATAGGGCATGATCTTTTCGCCGATAAGACGCATCTGATTCTTCTTGTCGATGAAGGTCCACATGTGGCAGTCCAGGGCTTTGACCCCGGCCTGCTGAAGCTCGTAGATGCGTTCGCAGATCTGGTCGGCGGTGCCGTAGAGTCCGACGAAGTCGACGAGCTGGCGGGTCACGAGCTTGGCGTGGTCGGCGTCGACGCGTTCGTGTTGGTAGTAGTCGTAGGCGTCGTGGACACGCTTGAGGTCCTGGAGGAGGTCGGCGTCGAGTTGGCCGATGAGCTCTCGGACGGCGGGATTCCGGTCGTGTCGGAATATAGAGAGGTAGAAGCCAGTGCACATTGTGGCGACGGAGGCTGCCATTTCATCCCAGCCCTTGCCCCCTTCTTCCTCGACGAATATGGGAAGACAGATCCGGATGTCGAGGTCATCGGGGTCTCGGCCTGCGGACTCGGCGGCGCGGCGGACGAGGTCGAGACACCAGCGGGCTACTATTGGACTGCCCTTGGAGGCGAGCAGGAGCCCGTCGCCTAGCCTGCCGCCAATGTCGCAAGTCTTGGGGCCGGCGGCGTGGACGTAGACGGGAAGGCGTCGGCTAATCCACTCGTTGTGCATCTTTGCGCCGTTGAACTCGGCCTCCTGGCCGGAGGTGTAAGTGTGGATGAAGTTGATGACATTTTCGAGGAGGGTCATTGGCTGGACGCCGACGTCCATGGTGCGGGCGGCGCTGAAACCCGAGCCCAGGCCGACCCAGGCTCGACCACCGGATATCTCGTCGATGGTGGCCATGGCGTTGGCGGTTACGGAAGGGTGCCGGGTGAAGGTGTTGGTGACGGAGGGGCCGATGCGGACCCGGTTGGTGTTCAGGGCGGCGATGGTCATGGCGGGGTAGGGGTCACGGGCGAGATTCTGGGTGTCTATGATGCCGAGCATGTCAAAGCCGGCCTCTTCTGCGGCGATGGAATGCTCGGCGATTTCGTAGGTAGCGAGCTCTCGGCCCCAGGCGACGCTGAAGTCCATTTTCATGGGCGGGTTCTCCGGTGGGGAGGGGTGTTGGGGGGCATTATAGCGTATGGGGGTGAGGGGTGGTTAGGCGGCTCCTTTTGTGGGTGGCGGGTTTTGATTGATGCGCGGACTCAGGCGTGATTTTTGATTGTTTTGAGGAAAACCCGGTTTTTCCCGGCGTGGGCTGCGCTAGTAGACGGGGCCTTTCGTGGGTGGTGAGGGAGGGAGCGCCCCGGCCCCGCCTCCGGGGATAGATTCCCCTGCCTTCGCAGGGGCAGGCTCTGCCTCCGCAGGAATGACGGAGTAAACAGGCCGGAATGTTTGGAGAGGAGGAAGGAGTGGGGGATGGAAGGTCCCGGACGGTTGCGCGAGAAGGCGTCTACGCCTGTGCCGATGCTTGGTGTCCGCCACAGCGGATGTTCCACATCAACGACGACTCTGCGACAGCCCCTAACTTCTGAGAGGATGTGGAGGAGACGCGAGGGAATCTCGCTGTGGGGCAGTCTCGTCCACCAGAAGTGCTCGACCACCCCAAGGGATGGGAGCGGGGACCCGAGACCGGCGTTCGTAGTCGGAAGTAGTCCGGTTGTGACGACGGTGGAATCCTTGCCCCTGACTTCTGAGAGGATGTGGAGGAGAGCCGAGAAATTCTCGGTGTGGGGCAGTCCCGTCCACCAGAAGTGCTCGACCACCCTAAGGGATGGGAGCGGGGACCCGTGACCGGCGTTCGTAGTCGGAAGTTCTCCGGTTGTGACGACGGTGGAATCCTTAAATGGTGCGTTGGTTTTGAGTCGGCGCTCATCCGACTGTTGGGATTCGCCGGCAAGGACTAAGTCGGCGACGT
Source organism: Dehalococcoidia bacterium (assembly GCA_965220005.1). Lineage (GTDB taxonomy): Bacteria > Chloroflexota > Dehalococcoidia > Plut-88900 > Plut-88900 > Plut-88900. Next base: position 2,356,681 of record OZ244800.1, on the reverse strand, counting down.
AAGTATGCCTCTCAACGGGGGCGCTGATGCGGAGGCGGCTGCCCTGCAGCAGGGCGTGCCTTGATTTGTCCGGGGACCTTCCATGCTGTGGTCGGGATGATGATTGATCGCTGCGAAGGCGTAGGCGTAGGGCCTTTGGGCAGCGCTTGTAGTGGGTGGTATGTTGGGGATGACTGGGGAGGAGGCCCCACCCATTCCGCTCTTGAGACCCTTCGACTCGGCTCAGGGCGAGCGGAATGCCCCGCCTCAGGGAATGGTCCACGCGGGAATGGGGAGTGGGTAGGAGGCGCGTGCCGGTGACCGGGCGGTCGCGTACCGCTCGGGGAGGACGGGGCCTGAATAGGCTAGTGCGACTCATGGGACTCCTTAGGTTTCGCTCCGCCAAAGGCGGACCCTCCTTAGGCGGATGTTCCACTTTCAGCTGGGCGAATGTACCACCTTTCCTTGATTAGGGCCGACGTGGGGTGTCGGGACCTGGAGACTAATATAGCACAGGTGTTCATATAAGGTCAAGAGGTCGCATGACTTCATAATTTTGGTTACCGAGCCGGGGAATGCACCTCAAAATTACGGTTACCCAAACCACGGGGAGGTAATCGTGAACCGAGTGAGCATTCAAGAGTACTGCGAACGACAGCGGGACAGGTACCGCGAGGCCGACAGGACCGAGAAGGGAAGGATCCTCGACGAGGTGGTAGCTGTGACCGGCTACCACAGGAAGTCGGCGGTCCGGCTGCTGTCCGGTCGGACTCGAAAGGGGAGAGGCGGCCGTGTGGGTAGACCGGTCGAGTACGGTCCTGACGTGGCGGCGGCGGCCAGGGTGGTTCACGAGGCTGCCAGCGGCATCGGAGCCAGGAGGCTGCAGCCGTTTGTGGGGGAGATGGCGTCACGACTGGAGGCATTCGGAGAGCTGGAGATCGACCCTGCCACTGATACTCTGCTCAGGCGTGCAAGTGCGGCAACTCTGGAGCGGCTCCTGGCTGCGGATCAGGTGCCCGTTAGAAAGAGGACGCACAGCCTGACCAAGCCCGGGACACTGCTTAGGAACCGCATTGCCGTGCGTACCTTCAGGGACTGGGACGATGCGAGGCCGGGCTTTGTCGAGGTGGACACGGTGGCACACTGCGGTCCGACGGTTGAGGGGTTCCACCTGTGGACGGTTACGGCGGTGGACGTGGCCACTGGGTGGGTGGATATGGACGTGGTCTGGGGTAAGACACAGGAGCGTGTGGGAGCTGCTATACGCAGGATGCATCGGAGGCTGCCCGTCCCTCTCCTGGGCCTGGACAGCGATAATGGGTCGGAGTTCATCAACAGAGGGCTCTACACCTACTGCGAGGAGAACGGGATCAGCTTCACCAGGAGCAGGCCCTACCGTAAGAACGACAGCGCCCACGTCGAGCAGAAGAACGGTGCTGTGGTGCGGCGTCTGACCGGACACGCACGGTACGCCTCGTCAGCGGCCTTCAAACAACTCACCGAGGTCTACTCGCTGGCGAGGCTTCACGTGAACTTCTTTCAGCCGGTCCGAAGACTCACTGCGAGGAGTGGGCACGGGGCCAAGGTCATCCGACACCACGACGAGGGAGCGACCCCGTACCAACGGATGCTCAGCAGTGGTGCAGTCTCACGAACTCGGCAGATGTTGCTGGAGAAGCTCTACCTGTCGCTCAATCCGCTCTGGCTGAGCCGTCAGATCGATGCCGAGACCGACAAGCTGCTGGGGCTAGCATGGCGTCAGGGTCAGCCGCTATCCTGGAACACTGCCGGTAACCGTAATTATGAGGTCAATTCCCTCTCCCGGTAACCATCAATTTTGAGGTCGCACGGGGGGTTATGTCACAGCTACCGGGGAGTGAGAGGATGATGGGGTGGAATGGGGTGTCCGGGGGAAAGACGGGCGCGACGGATTGGCAAACGCGGGCCGCCCCCCGCTCATACTTCGAGAGCCTCAGCATGAGCGGCCCAACGCTGGGGAGGGGGTAAGATGTGTGAGAGGGCAAGTCCTAGATTCCTCGCGGGGCATCGGAATGGTAGGTTGAGGGAGGGGGTTGGGGGGGATGCCCCTCCCGACCCCGCCGGGATAAGTTGAGTCCTGCCCACCCGTCCTGTTTCATTGATATATCAGCCCCGTTGCAGAGCAACATGGCTGATATATCGCTACCAAGTGGGGAGGGGGAGCAAAGGCGAGGAAGGGTGTGAGAGGGCAAGTCCTAGATCCCTCGCGGGGCCTCGGGATGACGGGGGAGAGGGGGGTGAAGTGCGCATCCGCTCGAGCCTTCGGCGCTGCTCAGCATGAGAGGGTTGGTTGGAGGGAGGGGGGATGATTTGTTGGGAGAGGGTGTGGACCAGGGTCATGGTTGAACGTCGCAGACAACCCCCGGCGACTCGCGTGTTGAGACCTAGCTGCCGAGAACCGGCAGAGCCGCCGTGTCAAATCGCTCGATAGTGCCGTCGCACAGCACCACCCCGTCCTCGCAGCGACACTCGATGCGCCCACCCTCGAACTGGTCATCGTAGAGCCGTGCATACAACCCCCGTTGTCTGAGCAGCTCATCGTGAGTTCCCTGCTCCACGATCCTGCCTTGGTCCATGGCGAAGATCACGTCCGCCGACAGTATGGTGGAGAGACGGTGGGCAATGGCGATGGTGGTCCGGCCACGCATCAGCGGCTCCAGGGCCGCCTGGACCTGACGTTCGCTTCCCGAGTCCAGGGCCGACGTGGCTTCGTCCATTATGAGCACACGGGGATCGTGAAGGATCACCCGGGCTATGGAAAGCCTCTGGCGTTCACCCCCGGACAGCCGGTAGCCGCGTTCGCCAACGACCGTATCGTAGCCTTCGGGGAAGTCCATGATCTTTTCGTGTATGTAGGCAGCCTGGGCGGCGGCTTCGATCTCCTGCTGAGTGGCCGCGGGGTTCCCGTAGAGCAGGTTGCTTCTAATGCTCGAGTGGAAAAGGTAGCTCTCCTGGGTCACGTAACCGGTGAGTCGGGCCAGGCTTGCCAGGCTAATCTCCCGGACGTCCAGCCCGTCAATCATCACCGATCCTGCCGTGGGATCGTACAAGCGTGGAATCAGGTAAGAAATGGTCGTCTTGCCTGCGCCGCTAGGTCCCACAAAGGCGGCCAACTGCCCGGGCTCAACGTGGAAGGTCACGCCATCCAGGGCCCATCGCTGGTCTGCCGAACCGTTGTCCGGCTCGGTCCCATATGATAGGCGCACGGACTCGAACGAGACACGGCCCCGCACCTCCCCAGGGCCCATTCTGACCGCGCTGGGCGAGTCCGTAATGTCGGGGCTGATGTCCAAGTAACCGAATATGCGCTCGAACAGGGCCATCGAGGCCTGGAGCTCCACCGACACCTGCAAGAGGCTGCCCAGCGGGAAAAACAGCCTGGACTGAAGCGTAGTGAAGGCGACCAGGGTCCCGGCGGTGATTCCCCCCAACGCGCTCCCTGTGAGAAGGTAGCCCGCTATCAGGTAAATGGCGACGGGAGAGATGGAGAAGAATATCTGCATGACGGCGAAGAAGAACTGCCCCGTCATCTGGAGGCGCACGGAGAGATCGGCCAGCCTCTGGTTTTCGCTGTGGAAGCGTCCGCTCTCCTGGCCCTGTCTGCCGAACAGCTTGGCCAGCATGATGCCGGAGATCGATAGAGTCTCCTGGGTGGTGGCGGTCATGTCCGCGGCCGCCTTCTGGGACTCGGCCGTCACCGCGCGGCGGCGGTCGCCAACTACCTTGGTGAGCAGGAAGAAGACGGGAGCGATGCCCACGGCCACCAGCGTAAGCTGCCACGAGAGTATGGTCATGGCGACCAGCGTGCTTATGACGATGACCGTGTTCGACAAAACGTTGGACACCGTGTTGGTTACGACGTTCTGAACTCCTCCCACGTCGTTGGCTATGCGGGACTGGATTTCACCGGTGCGGGTGCCTGCAAAAAACCCCAATGACAGGCTCTGGAGGTGAGTGTAGAGCCGGTCCCGCAGGTCCCGCATCACGCGCTGACCCACTACGTTGGTCATGTAAGTCTGGACGATCCCAAGACCGCCGGTGACCACGGTGACCCCGGCCATCACCCCGGCCAGAATCCACAGCAAGGTCAGGTCGGGTGGTGCGCCGGACGTCGGGAAGAGGGCGGAGTCGAACACCTCCCGTATCATCAACGGGTTGACCACCCCGAGCCCGGCAGTAACGAGGATGAGCAGCGTGATTCCCACGACCCTGATCCAGTAGGGACGGAAGTAGGCAGCGGTGCGCCTCACCAGCCCCCTGGGCCGGTCCGCTTCACGTGTTGAGTCAGGATTGGCCATATTGTTAAAGTCTCCAGGTTTGTTCCGCCGCTTCGAGATCATGCTCCAGGGTTGTCAGGATTAGAATTAGCGAAGAATGATAAGGGTAGGGTCTTTTTAATCTCCCGGTGTCGGCACGCGTGTAGCATCCAATTATACCCGATGAGAGAGGGGATGGATTCTCGTGTCAGGGGATGGGGATGACGGAAGAAAGGGGCTAGCGGAAGTGGGGGATTACCTGTTGGGCGAGGGTCTGGATTTGGGGCATGACCTGGTGCGGGGGGCGGGCGTTGGAGAAGGCGAAGTGGGTGACGCCGATGTCGGCGAAGGTCTGGATGGTGCGGGCGATGTCGTCGGGGGCGCCGAGGGCGAAGTGGGTGTCGTCGGTCGGGGCGAGGGACATGGGTCGTTGATATCGGTGCTCAAGGGCTTTTTCGGCGACGTGTTGGGCCTCGGCGCGGGTTTCGTCCATGCAGAAGTAGAACTGAATGGCCTTTGTTATGGAGGCCGGGTCTCGGCCGATGGCCGCGCAGTGCTCCTCGATTCGGCTCCACAGGTCTTGGTATAGCTCGGGGCTGATGCTGTGGGGGATGAAGCCGTCGGCGAACCGGGCTGTCCTTTTGAGGACACCTTCCGCCGTGCCCCCTATCCAGATGGGCGGGTGGGGAGTGGATGTCGGGCGTCCGCCGAGAATGTAGCTGTCCAGGTCAAGGAGCTTGCCGGAGAAGGTGACGGGGTCGCCGGTCCAGAGGGACTTCATCACTTCAAGGGCCTCGTCGCAGTAGCGGCCGCGTTGGCGGATGGACGCGCCGTAGGCCTCGAAGGAGCCGGGGACGTTACCACCAGTCCCGATGCCAAGGACCAGCCGCCCCCCAGACAAGCGGTCCAAGGTGGCGACGGCATGGGCCAGACCGACGGCATTTCGAAGCGGGAGCAGGACTACGGAGGGGCCGAACGAGATTCGATCAGTGTGAGCGGCCATGAAGGAGAGGGTGGCGAGGGGTTCGAGGGCATCGGCGCCGGAGTGGACGTTCTCGGTGATCCAGAGGGTGTCGAAGCTGAGGGACTCGATGGCTCGGGCGTAGTCGATGATGGCCTGCCGGGAGTACCGGTAGGTCTCATGGAAGGACATTCCGAAGGTGGGGTTGGTCATGGCGGATCTTGGTGGGGGGGGTTATCCGTGCATTCGGGCCACGGGAGAAGGAGCAACCTCAACCTCGATCATGCCATACGTGGTTGGCAGGGTGGGGCCGGCACCAGTAACCTGGGCGAGGGTTTCCACATTGCTTTCCCGGAGGATTTTTTCGTGGAAGGCGGACGCCTCGTCAAGGGACGTATGTGGTTCGGGCAACGGCTCTCCGTGCTCAAGCATGGCCTCTATGTGGAAAGCGATGGCCTCCCGCATCATAGCTTGGGATTCCTCCCAAGTCTCGCCGACGCTTACGCAGCCCGGTAAGTCGGGGGCGTAGACGCCGTAGTTGTCGGGGGTCCGTTCATAGACCACGGCGAATTTGAGTTTCACGGGGTTCCCTCCCGGAGTCCTGCTTGCTTCAGTATGCTCAACCATGTGCCTGGCGGCAAGTCTTGTGCGGGTCGACCGGGAATAGTGACTGTTCCCGGTTTATCAGGGTGATGAAAATGGCGATGGCTGCCTCGGGTCCGTACGTGGCGCCACCCATCCCGTTCCACCAGCCTTATGGCGTCTCTAACCTTCGGGATGTCTCATCTCGATGGGGTTTAAGCGCGGGGGTTGAGGATGGCGCCCTGGGCGGCGGTTAGCTTGGCTATGGGGATGCGGTAGGGGCTGCAGCTTACGTAGCTGACACCGGCATCGTGGAAGAAGCGGATGGAGCGGGGCTCGCCGGCATGTTCGCCGCATACGCCGATTTCCAGGCTGGGTTTCTCTTCCCGGGCCCAGCCTATAGCCGTCTCCATTAGCCGACCCACGCCCTTGACGTCGATGATTTCGAAGGGGTTGTCGTCGAGGAGGCTGTTGTCGAGGTAAGTGGAGAGGAACTTCTTCTCGGCGTCCTCACGGGAAAAGGAATAGACGGCCTGGGTAAGGTCATTTGTGCCGAAGGAGAAGAAGCTGGCCTCTTCAGCAAGGGGAGCGGCCCTCATGCAGGCGCGGACTGTCTCCATCATGATGCCGATCCTGAAGCCGAGCCCTTCGATGTGCTTTTTCACCCAGAGGAGTTCCTGGAGGGTGATGACCTGGGGGACCATTATGGAGACGCGGGCGCCGGTCTCGGCCTGAGCCTCGGCGATGGCCTCGACCTGCATGGCGTAGACCTGAGGAGTGGTGACGGCAAGCCGGACGCCCCGGTGCCCGAGCATGGGGTTGACCTCGTGGAGTTCTTCCAGGCGACGCCTGAGCTTGGGGTCGTCCGTGTCTTGCTCGACGGGCAAGAACTCGTGGAGGGGGAGATCGAGGAGGCGGATGATGACAGGGGTGCCGCCGAGGGCCTTGAAGAGTGAGAGGAAGTCTCTTTTCTGGAGGTCTCGAAGATTGGCGAGAGCCTTCTGCTCCTCATCTTTGGAATCGCTGAGGATAAAGTCGCGGATGGCGTCGAGCCGCTCCTTGCCGGTGAACTGTCGCTCGGTGCGGCAGAGGCCGATGCCCTCAGCGCCGTGCTTCTTGGCGAGGGCTACGCCTTCTGCGGTGTCGGCGTTGCCCCAGACGCCGATCTGCTTGGTCTCGTCGGCCCAACTGAGGAGTTTGGCGAGCTCGGGGGTGGCCTCGGCCTCGAGGAGGGCGAGAGCACCCTGGTAGACGCTGCCGCTGGAGCCGTCAACGGTGATCACGTCGCCCTTGCGCACGACAACACCTCCGACGCTGAAGGACTGGTCTTCAAGATCTACGTTCACTTCTTCTGCACCACAGACACAGGGCTTGCCCATTGCACGGGTGACGATGGCGGCGTGAGAGGTGAGACCGCCGCGGGAGGTGAGGACACCGCCGGCTGCGGCGATGCCCTGGATGTCGTCGGGGCTGGTCTCGGGGCGGACGAGGATAACACCGCCGGAGGTCTTGGCGACGGAGACTGCCTCCAGGGGGTCGAAGACTACCCTGCCGGAGACTGCTCCGGGGGCGGCGTTGAGACCGCGGGCGATGGCCTGGTGGCGTTCAGGGAACTGGATGCGGTTGTGAAGGAGTGATCGGATGTCGTCGGGAGTGATGCGGAGTAGGGCCTCGTTGCGGGTTATGAGTCCGTCCTCGACCATGTCGACGGCGATCTTGACGGCGGCCTCGCCGCTGCGCTTGCCGGATCGAGTCTGGAGCATAAAGAGGTTGCCGGACTCGACGGTGAACTCAACGTCCTGCATGTCGTGGAAGTGCTGTTCGAGATCTCGGGATAGGCCCTCCAACTCCTCGTAGACGTCGGGCATCTGGTTCTTGAGGGCGCCGATGCTCTGTGGGGTCCTGACTCCCGACACCAGGTCTTCGCCCTGGGCCACGGGGAGATATTCTCCGAAGAGGCCTCGGGCGCCGGTGCTCGGGTTCCGGCTGAAGATGACGCCCGTGCCGGACATCTCGTCCCGGTTGCCCATGACCATGGACTGGACGACGACGGAAGTGCCTATGTCCCCGGGGATTTCGTGAAGGCGCCGGTACTCATTTGCTCGGGGGTTGTCCCAAGAGCCGAAGACCGTCTTCAGGCAGGAAAGCACCTCTTCCCGGCTGGCGACGTTGAGGACGGTGTCCATCATGCCGGGCATGGAGACGGGTGCGGAGGAACGGACGGATACCGTGAGACCGTTGTCGAAGGAGCGGTCCAACTTTTCTGAGAGCCAGGCGAGGGCCTCGTCGATTTCGTCAAGAGGAAGGGTGCTACTGTCCCTGTACTCCTTGAAAGCGTCAATGGACACGACGAAACCGGGGGGCACACGGAGGCCTAGCCGGGTCATGGTGACGAGATTGGCGCCCTTGTTTCCGAGGAGGGCTTTGTCTTCGCAGTCGTCGGTGAAACGGTAGATGTTGGTCATGATAAGAACCTCACGCGCTCATGCCGGCCAGCATAGGCTGGTCGACGTAAGCTATGGTCTGAGGCCCCTGGGGCAGCACGCAAATGGTGGCCTGGGGGCCGTAGAAATCTATAACTTCATCCACGGTGGCCTGCAGGTTGGAGACGGGGTGGATGTGGGCTGCTTCAATCTGCTCGGGGGTCAGGAAATCGGACTTGAGGTAGACGCGGGCCTTTAGCTGGACCCGGGCCTGGATTTGGACTTGCCACTGGTCCTGGCGGGAGAAACCGGGCGCCTCGACCATTGAGAGCAGATCGCCGGGGGACTGTCGGGAAGTTAGGAGAGACTTGTAGTCGCCGTGGTCGGGGATGCCGTCCCGACACTCGGCCGCGCAGATTATCGAGCCACCGGGCTTGACGACTTGGGCGGCGGCGGAGAGGCCCTTCACAGCCTGGTAGAGGTTGAGGTCCAGGGGATAGCCGCTGTTGGTAGTGACCACCACGTCAAAGGGCTTGGGGGTGGGGTGCATGGCGACACTGCGGGCGAAGCGGCAGGCGTCGGCATGCTCGGCGAAGAGTTCCCCGGCATGGACGCTGGTGATGCGATGTGCGTCGTCCACGGTTACGTCGATGCTGAAGCTCACACCCGTGTCCCGGGCGATGCGACGGATGGCGTCGTGGACGGGGTTGCCCTCGGTGACGGCCCACGTGGCGTCGGGGTGGCCGATGAGGGGGGCGGAGTGGAGCTTCATGATGGTGTCGACGCCCGCGAGGCCGGGTGCGACCATCTTGGGGCCGCCGCTGAACCCGGCGAAGAAGTGGGGCTCGACGAGGCCGAGGGTTATGCGGACGTCGGACTCCACCCAACGACGGTTGAGCAGGACGGGTACGCCATCGATGGGTGGAGCGGCGGGGACGAGGGAGTCGGGGTCGAAACCGTTGTGACAGATGAGGGGATAGTCCCTGACAATCTCGGGCCCGAGCATCCCTTCGAGTTCCTCACGAGAGTTGGAGCGGTGAGTGCCGGTGGCGACCAGGATGGTTATCCGGTCATTGGGAACGTGGCTCAGCTCTCCGAGCAGGACTGGGAGGATGGTGGCCGTGGGCACGGGACGGGTCACGTCGCAGACGGAGATGGCGACGGATTGGGTCGCGTGGACAAGTTGCCGGAGTGGGAGGGAGTCTATTGGGTTGTGGAGAGCGTGAAGGATGGCGGCTTCAGGGTTGGGGAGGGGTGTGGGGTAGTTGGGCTCGATGACCGTTGTTCGGTCGGGGGGGAGATCGATGGTCAGGCCCTTGGTCCCGTAGGCGAGTTCAACGCGCACTTTAGATAGTTCCTAATCGCTACTTCCAGCAAGGTTGGATAGGTACATATTACCACTGGGGATTGCGTGGGGTCATGCTTGGGGAGCTGTGTAGGATGAATGCGACGGATTAGCAAAGGTGTGCCGCCCCCCGCTCGACCCTTCGACCCTGCTCAGGGTGAATGGCCCCGCCCCAGGTAGGGGTCACTCCGCCTCGCCACCCTAGGGGATGAATCCCGGATCTCGGAGACCGGAATGATGGATGGGGAGAGGAAATCAGGGATAGAAGAGGCGCTCGGCGGCTTTTTTGAGGTCGGGGCGGAAGTTGGGGTGGGCGACATTGATGAGTTCCTGTGCCCGCTCACGGATGGACTTGCCGAGGAGCCGGGCGACACCGTATTCGGTGACTATGGTGTCGGCGAAGGTGCGGGGCACGGTGACGACGCTGCTTTCCTCCAGCTGGGGAACGATCCGAGATACTGCGCCGTCTAGGGCCGTAGACCAGAGTAGTGTCAGGGCCCGACCGCCGTTGGACATGATGGCGCCGAGCTGGAAGTCGAGCTGGCCGCCGGTGCCGCTGATCTGCCTGCCACCAAAGATGGTCTCGGCGTTGATCTGGCCGGTGAGGTCCACTGACAGAGCATTGTTTATGGAGACCATGTTGTCGTGCTGGGAGATGGTGCGGGCATTGACGACGTAATCAGAGGAGAGGAGCTCGATGGCAGGGTTATTGTGGGCGAACTCAATCTCCGGGCCTGTTGCACCGTGTAGGCAAGTGAAGATTGCCTTATCGCGGTGGATGGTCTTTAGGGCCCCGGTGAAAATGCCTTGCTCTATCAAAGAAAGGGCGCCGGGAGCGACCAATTCTGAGTGCCAGCCGAGGTCCTGCTTGCCGTCGAAAGCGCCTAGCATTGGAAGATATCCGCCGGGAGTTCCTATGCCGGTCTGGAGGGTTGCACCGTCGGGGACGAGTTCGGAGACGTAAGCTGCCACGGTTTTTGCGATTTCGGGGGGCTCGGTCCAGCCCATGCGGGAGGCGAAGGTTCGGACTTGTTTTGCGGTCAGGACGACCAACTGGGGGAGGTAGCGGGAACGCTCGTCGGGGCTCAGTTTGGGGAGAAGGGTTGTAAGGAGTGAGCCGACGTTAGGGTCGGGAGCGGCGTTGATAGTCTGGGTGGCTTCTTCGTCGGAGAGGAGGGGGTCGGTATGCTCGACGATCATGTCAATGTCGTCGACGTGGATGTAGTTGGACCCATGGGTTCGGATCTGGCTCTCGTCGACCTGGGCCAGGACTACCTTGGAGAGTTTTGCCAACTTGGCCTTGTCCCAGGGAGCGTAGCCGAAGCTGCAGAAGCCGTTGGTGTCAGGAGGCGAGACCAGGATGAGGAGGACGTCGATGGGTTTGGGGACGCCTTTTGCCATTAGGCTGGGGATACGGGTTGTGTTGAGAAGGGGCGAGTAATCTATATGATGGTCGTTGTAGGCGTCGATGCCCAAGCCTAAGAACTGCTCGGTGACGATGTAGAAGGAATCGCCCCAACCGGGTTGGAGCCAGCCGGGATCGAAGACGTGGCTGTCTATGCAGACCTTTACGTTGCGGAGCTTGTCGCGGCGGTCTGCGAGGGACTGGATGAGGGCCTGGGGGTGGGGTGGGGCGGGGATGTAGACGAGGTCGCCGGACTTGACGACTCCGGCGGCTTCTTCGGGGGTGGTGAGTCTGGACTGGTAGCCGGTCTTTCTGGACATGGTGGGATGATAAGGGGTCTGGTCTAAAGAGGCTAGAGGGGATCGGTGCCTGTTGGGCGCAATGATGGGTGGATACCAGGCAAGTGCTTTAGATCCCTCGCGGAGCCTCGGGATGACATAATCAGGGTCGGGATGACACAGTAGGGGATGGGAAGACGATTAAGATTGAAGATGGGGTAATATGGGATGTGCTAGAGTGGGGCATCGACGTTGAGGTTATCTCTGGTTGCAGGAGAGAGAGATGTTTGATGGGAAACTGATATCGGCGGACTCACATGTGGATGAGCCACTGGAACTTTGGCAGGAGAGGCTACCCGTCCACCTTCGGCACAAGGCCCCGCATATCGAGGTGCGGGACGGAAAGCGGCTGATGATCCAGGATGGCATGCGGCCGAAGAAGATGGCGATGGGATCGGACGAAAAGACGGATGAGGACAAGCTGAGGGAGCAGGGTCGGCTGCAAGGTTGGGACGTGGGATACAGGCTCAACGCACAGGACATTGATGGTGTGGGGGCGGAGGTGGTCTATCCCGGCACGTTCGGGTTGGAAATGGCCTGCTCCCCTGACGCCGAGTTCCAGGGTGAAGTGGCACGGGTCTATAACGACTGGACGACGGAATTGTTCGGCAGCCGGAGGGACCGGTTCGCCATGGCAGCTTTGATCCCGGTCATCGACATCCCCTGGGCGTGCCAGGAGATGTGCCGGGCGGCGGGGTTGGGGATGGGATCGTTCTTCCTGCCGAGCGTCGTGGACCCGCCTTACAACCGTGTCGAATACAAGCCGATTTGGGAAACGGTGGAAGAGACGGGCGTTCCGCTGAACTTCCACATTAGCAGCGGTCGGGACCCGAGGGTGGAGCGGGGTCCGGGGGGAGCGGTGATCAACTACATCATGGGCGCACTGGTGGACGGGATTGAGCTGCTGGTCTACCTGTGCTCCTCAGGCGTGCTGATGGACCATCCAAAGATGGACTTCGTTATTGTGGAGTCGGGGGCGGGGTGGCTGGCATGGGAGCTCCACGCGATGGACGAGGCTTATCAGAAGCACCACATGTACGCCCGGCCCAAGCTGGACATGCTGCCCAGTGAGTATTTCAAGCGGCAGGGCTACGTTACTTTCGGGGACGACCCGGTCGCCATGACCACGTTGGGATACTACGGCCCCGAAAGGCTGCTGTGGGGCAATGACTACCCCCACCACGAGGGCACGTGGCCCCATTCTCGTGAGGTTGTGGAGAAGCAGTTTGCCGGAATCGGCGAGGATGTGAAGAGGAAGATCGTGAGGGAGAATGCGGCGGCGTTGTATGGGTTTGTGGTGAATTGAGGGTTGGGGGGCGATGGGGAACCATGGAGGGTTGGCATTACGCGGGCACCCCCCGCTCGACCCTTCGACTCCGCTCAGGATGAGCGGCCCCTCCTCTGGATTTACGCTACGGCGTACGTTCGGCCCGTGTCGGGGCGCGGGAATGATGGGCGAAGGAGGAAAGGAGGGCGACCGGCCAGTTCGCCCCTACGGGTCGGGGAGAAGGGCTAGGAAGTTTCCAGGGGGCCGTTGTGGCGGAGCCAGTCGGTGATGGAGCCGTCGTAGAGTTTGGGGGAGTAGCCGAGCTTGGTGAGCGCGAGGAAACCGAGGGAGGCTCGGGGCCCGGTGCGGCAGTAGGCGACGACATCGCCTGAGTCGGCGGCTAGAGGACTTAGCATCGAGGCAAGGGTGTCGTCGGGGGCGAGGTAAGAGTTGTTTTCACCAACCAAAGAGAGCCACTCGAGGTGCTTGGCGCCAGGGACGTGGCCTCCGGCCCCCTCCTCGCCGTCCTTCCCTAAGTATTCAAGCTCGCTTCTAAAGTCTATGAGCGAGGCGTTGGAAGCCTGTGAGACATCCTCCCACCGAGCCCTGATAGATTCGTTGGGAGTGGGAGTGAATTCGGCGGGGGTGGAGGGGACGGGACGGTAGAAAACCTCTCCGCCAGCCTTGGCCCAGCCTTCGAAGAAGGTGTCCATGAGCAGGACTTCCGGGCAGCCGAGGTACTGGAGAACCCAAGACAGCATTGCACCGGTCTGACCGTCAACGGAATCGTAGAGGAGAGGGGTGCGATTGTTGGTGAAGCCCGCGTCGGCGGCCCAGCGGGCCAGAGGCTCGGGGTCCATCAGGCGAGCTTCTTCGTCGAACGCGGTATATACGGGAAGGTTTACAGCCCCTTTGAGGTGGCCCGACATGTACTTCATCGGGCGCCGGGGGTCGAGGAGTATGACTTCGGGGTCAGCGAGGTGCTCGCGGACCCAGTGGGGGGTGACCCAAGTTACGGGGCTCACAACCCCACCTTCTCTTTGAGAATTGAGTAGTCGGAGATTGCAACGCAATCTCCGACTACTCTGTTTTTCCAAGGAGAGATAGCAGGCAAGGACTTAAATCTTTTCGAACTCGGGGATGATCTCCGTGGCGCGGGCCACGGTGTTGGCAACGGGGGAGCCTTCAACGGCGAGCTTCCAGACCTCTCTGAGGGCGTCTTCATCGGCATCAGCGGAGACGTAGACCTTGGCATTGATTTTGCCGTAGCCGGGGTTTCCGTCGTCGAGGCCGGCCCACTTGAGGATGTTGTCGAAGTGGCCTTCGAGGGCGATTTCAAGGTCGTTGATCTTGATGCCGCGCTTGGTAGCGTTGAGGACGAAGCCGACCATCATGCAGCCACCGACGGCGGAAAGGATGTGCTCGTGAGCGGAGGCGGCGGTGTCTGTGGCGTCAAGGCCCTCGGGTTCGTCAAGTTCGACGGTGTGGGTGCGGGTGTAGGCCTTGCCCTTGAATCCGCTCTCCCACCTTACGCGGGAACGCCAGGGACCGCTGACGGCTTTCTTGACCTCCGGGTCTTTCAGGGAGTTGAGAATCTCGTTTAACTTTTCGGGCCTGAGCCCATTTAACTCTTCTGCCATTGTTTTATTCCTCCAAAGGCGGGCCTGTAGGCGGTCGGGCCGGTTACTAACCGAACTCTACTCTTAGCTTCTCTGCGGCCGCGGTTATGGACTGGAGCTTTTTGTAGGCGATGGGATCGGTGTTCATGGAGCGCTCGGCGAAGGTGCCGAAACCGCAGTCGGGGTTTAGGTAGACCTGCTCGGGCTCGAAGTAGTCGAGGGCCTCGCGGACCCGCTCAACTATCTGGTCGGGAGACTCGACCTCCTCAGTGCGCGGGTTCACGACGCCAAGCCCGATCTCCTTTTCGTTGCGGAACTCCTTGAAGACCTCCATCTCACCGGCCCTGGGGGTGGCGTATTCGAGGACGAGCTGGTGGATGTTCATTGCCATGAGGTAGGGAAGGAGGGGGCCGTAGTTGCCCTTGAGCAGGACGTTTTCCTTGCGGCTCCAGTTGCCCCGGCAGACGTGGACGCCAAATCTGACGCCATCGATGCCATCGACCGTCTCGTTCATCATGCGGACTGCGGATTCAAGCTCGTCTCTGGGGTCTTTCCGGGTGGCCATAGCGGCGCACATGAAAGTCTCGGCGCTTTCGTCTCCGTAGACAACCTGGGATAGGGTGGGCTCGTCGAACTGTATGAAGTCGACGCCCCGTTCCTTCAACCTCAGGACTTCCTCCCGCAATATGCCTATCACGTCCCTGGAAAGGTCTTCCTGGTCCGGGTAAGCGGTGTCGGAGAGGCCTTCAAACCAGGCCGACTTGGTGAGGAGGTAGGGGCCCGGTAGGGGCACCTTGGTCTGCTTATCGGTGTGGTCGATGAGGAAGTCGGCTTCATCAAGGGCCAAACCGTCGCGGGCCGACAGTTTGTCGATGGCGATGGGGCTCTTGATGGCGAAGGCAGGCACGTCCAATGCCCTGAGCACCTCTTCGAAGGAGGCTCGGTCCTTCATGTAGTCCATGAGTTCGGAGACCTTCATGAGCTTCATGCCGTTCAGCTTGTCGACTGCGAAGGAGTAGAAGTTGTCCCGTCGCATTTCGCCGTCGGTGATGATATCGACTCCAGCGTCTTCCTGGTACTTGATGGCCAGGAGTACGGCCTGGTCGGCGATTTCGGCGAACTTTTCTTGCGAAAGTTCGCCGGCTTGCTTCTTGCGAAGAGCCTGCACGACCCACGGGGGCCGGGCCCAACTTCCGACTACGGATACGGGGAACAGGTTTTTGTTAGGCATGTGCTATTCCGTCCGGCTATGTGGTACTAGTATCAAATTGGCCGAAGAGATTATAGCGCATGTTGGGTGGGGTGGTCGTGCCCGTGTACTCGTTCGATAGATTATTGACACACCGGTCTTTTCTTCAGTCCTCCAGAGGCGGATCCACCCGAGGCGGATGTTCCCCGCCTACGACGGACTTGCAGCATCTTCGATTGTGGAGTTTCGGTTCTGTCTAGTGGTGAGGGGTTGGCGATGGAAGGTCCGAGACTCTGATGCAGGATGACGATGGCATCTACGCCGACGCTTGTGGTCCACCACAGCGGATCTATCACATCGGCGGCTGTCCTGCCGTATCCCCACGCATGCCTTTGGGGACTTGCCGGTGTCGAGGGCGTCCCTGGGTGGGGCAATCCGTCCCGCATCAGCGCTCGACCGCTGTGCGGGACGGCATTCGGCTCGAAGTCGTCATGGGCGGAACGGAGTTCGCCGATGGTGACGACGGTGAAGCCGCGTAGGGGCTCGATGGCCCTAATCCCGGTAACGCCGGGCCGTTTAGCTTCGCCGGCAAAGTAGGTGCCGACGCATAGGCGCTCCCCTGATAGGGGGCACCGATTCGGCAGGGGCCCCTGGAAGGGGGCGTGCCGCGTAGAGTCGATGGACCCTCCATCGCCTGGGTGGTCAGGGAAGGGGACACGGGACCCGGTGGGGTGAGGAGATGGCGCCGGTCGCTTGAGCCGCGGGTCGCTAGGCGACCGTTGGGATGGGCTTGGACGTTGAGTCCTCGGGGGTCGGGTGGGCTTCCCTAGTTTTTGATTCCTCCTTAAGGTGGTTGGGTTAGGTGATCTAGATCTGACCCCAATATAGAACATGTGTCTTATGAAGTCAAGGGGGTGATGTCACTCGCCGAGGCGAGTCTTCGACACCTCTATATGAACGGGATCAGCCCCTGGGCCTGGATTCCGTTGTCGGGTCACGGGAATGACGGAAGGCGGGGGAGGGGTGGGGTTTTGTTGAAGGGAAGTGGTTCGTATAGACTGGCGCCATTACAAAGAAGGAGCAGGCACATGAGCAACGAGACTCTTCCAATTCTGCCTACGAGCGTTATCGGGAGCTATGCGTATCCCGGCTGGCTTCTTACGGCTTTGGAAAAGATTGAGCAGGGTGAGTACGGTGAAACCGACATCCGGGAAGTCTACGACGACGCTTGCAGGATGGCGATCCTTGACCAGGAGCGGGCTGGCATAGACATGGTGTCGGATGGGGAGATGCGCCGGTGGTACTTCGTACAGAGCTTTCCGAAGAGGATGACGGGGCTTGCGATTGAACCCCCGTTGCGCAAGACAGGCCTGTATGGCTACGACACCCCGACCCGATACCGCGCGATTGAAAAAGTTACTTTGCCTTCCGGGCTGGGGATTGTGGATGAGTTCAAGTTTACCAAGGCAAATACGAACAGGCCGATCAAGGTCACGTGTCCCGGGCCTTTGACCATGACCATCCACATGAGGCCGGGGACTGCCTACAAGAATCAACTGGAGCTTTGCTGGCAGCTGGCGGAAGTTATCAATGCCGAATTGAAGGCCCTGGTCTCGGAGGGGGCCCAATTTATCCAGATGGACGAGCCTTCCTATGCAGTCGTTCCCGGTGAGGTGGACGAATGGGTGAGGCTTTACAACGCTTGTATCGATGGCGTGAAGGCGAAACACGCCCTGCACATCTGTTTCGGCAATCTTATGAGCAGGCCCCGTGGAAAGCGAACGTACGGTTGGATGTTCCCCGCTCTGAACGACGTGAAGGCCGACCAACTGGTGCTGGAATTCGCCAACCGGGAGATGAGCGAAAGCGACATCTGGAAGCAGTTCGATGGAGAGAAGGAGTTGGGCGCCGGCGTAGTGGACATAAAGTCCTTCTACCTGGAGACAGCGGAGGACGTGGCAGAGAGGATACGGGAGATGCTCAAGTACGTGCCCGCCGAGAAGCTGCACTTGAACCCCGACTGTGGGTTTTTCCAGCTTCCCAGGTGGATTTCGTACTTGAAGCTGAAGGCGTTGGTGGAAGGGGCCCGGGTGGTGAGGGGGGAGTTGGGTGGGTAGGCGTGGGCCTTCGCCGGTTTAAGCCAGGGGAACACGTTGACTTGTTTGGAAAATGAGAAAGGCGGTTGATACGCCTTAGATCCCTCGCGGAGCCTCGGGATGACAAGGCAAAACTGGACCGGTCGATGAAGAAGGGTGCCCTCACGCAAGACCTTGGATTCCCGTGTCGGGGCACGGGAATGATGGGAAAATCCTGATAACGCCAGACCAAAATTCCGAACGTATTTTGTATTGGTGCGAAGGAAGTAGATGAAGATCAAGCACATAGAAGCAATCCCCCTGGACAGGAAGCTGGCAGAGCCGTTTCACGGGGG
This sequence comes from Dehalococcoidia bacterium, assembly GCA_965220005.1. Classification (GTDB taxonomy): domain Bacteria; phylum Chloroflexota; class Dehalococcoidia; order Plut-88900; family Plut-88900; genus Plut-88900. The sequence goes on along the minus strand of OZ244800.1, from coordinate 2,338,847 downwards.
CACCTATTACATCAATAGCAGGAATACTATTGTGACTCGGGTGGAGTTGGAGGGTGGGGTGGTGGGGCTGACTTACGGCGGGGATGAGGATGAGAACGACATCAAGATTTGTCAGATTGTGAATGACGTCTTCGCGCCGATGCTGGTCGGGGAGGACGTGAGGGACGTCGAGCGGCATTGGGAGAGGATGTGGGATGCGCCGGTGGACCTCGCCTGGCGAGGGCTTCACGTAATCAACATGGGTAAGCACGCTATCGTCACTCAGGCGATTGCGGCAGTGGACAATGCGCTGTGGGACACACTGGGCAAGGCCTTGGGGCAGCCGGTGTACAAGCTGTTGGGCGGGTTTCGGGACAAGGTGAGAGTTATTGCCATCGGCGGGTACATCCGGGACGGGGACCCGATGCAGAGTCTCGTCGAGGAGATAGAGACGTACAAGAGTATGGGTGTTCTTGGTCTCAAGTTGAAGGTGGGGAAGCTGTCGATAGAGGAGGACTTAGAGCGCACCCGACTGGCGCGGCGGGTCGGGGGTGAGGATTTCTTACTCAGCGTCGATGCGAACCAGGCTTGGACTGTGGATGAGGCCGTGCGGTTCGCAAGAGGCGCGAGGGATATCGGGCTCGCGTGGCTGGAAGAGCCGGTTCAGTGGCAGGACCAGATCGAGGGCAATGCCCGGGTCAGGTGGGAAGGGATTCCGGTGAACGCGGGACAGGGTGAGATATCGAGGCACGGGTGCCGGGACCTGGTGGCTCGGGGGGCGGTGGACATCCTTAACGTGGACGTGACGATAGCCGGAGGCGTGACGGAGTGGCGAAGAATCGCGGGGATGGCTCGGGCCTTTGGTATCGGGATGGCGCACCACGAGGAACCTCAGATTTCGCTGCACCTTCTCTCGGCGGTGCCCCACGGGATTGCGGTTGAGATTTTTCCTGATCCCGACCGGGACCCCTTGTGGTACGACCTGCCGGTGAAGCAGCCTGAGATTCGGGACGGCTACATGCTCGTGCCGGAGGGGTCGGGGTTCGGGATTGAGTTGGATGAGGAGACGATTGAGAAGTGGAGGGTGCCGGTGGGGTGACACTCCGTCCCACCCGCGTATGGATGAGTAGGGGGAATGATTAGGGTGAGTGGTAGGCAAACGCCTTAGATCCCTCGCGGGGCCTCGGGATGACATGACAATCGGGATGACGGAGTAAGGAGGGTGGTCGGCGAGATGATGGAGAGGGGCGAGGGGATTTAGGAAGAGGGCCAAGGGCCGGGGATGGGAGTGGCTTCGTCGTCTCCGGGCCAGGGGGGCATGGTGGCTATCAGTACGCACAGGGGCTCGGGGCCGGTGTTGCGGAACTGGAATCGGGCGCCGGTGGGGATATCGAAGCTGACGCCGGGGCTTAAGTCTAAGACCTGCTCATTGTCACCTTCTTGACGCCAGACTAGGCCTTGGCCTTCAAGTACGTACCAGATCTCTTCAATGGAGCGGTGAACGACAGCGGTAGAGGTCTGGTGAGGCGGCAGGGTGAAGTGATTGAGCTCTCCTCGGCTGCCTTTCAGCAGAAAGCGGATGGCCGAGCCGTCGGGGGCGGTGGCCTGAGGCTCGGGTGGGAGGGAAGCGCTCTGCATGGGTCAAACAGACGACTGCACGTGATAGCCAGCATGGTCGGCGACGAGGGGCGGGGAAGGGTGCATCACGTTGTTCAGGGCAATGATGTGCTCGGGGCCCGTGGCACAGCAGCCGCCGATAATCTTGGCGCCCATGTCGAGCCAGTCCTTGCCGAAATCGGCGAGGCGGAGAGGGCTGTAGCCGGAAAGGAGGTCGCCTCCCTTGTGGACGCGTCCACTGACGGGCGCCATGGGGTTGTACCCGACATTTGCATAGGCCCCGACCACCCCATCAAAAGCCTGGCTTAGGCCGATTATGCCAACGGATATGCACTCGGGGCGGCTGCACATGAGGAGAATGCCTTCTACGGGGTGACCTTCCAGGGCCTTGGCAAGATCGGTCAGTGTCTCGCCATATTGCATCCAGCCGTATTCCGTGATGTGGCGAACGCCGAGGAATACGGGAAGGCCGATGGTAGCCAGGGCATCCACGGCGGCAACGCAATCCTCGATGTAGCCGACGTATTCGGCGAGGAGGGCATCGACGCCCAGGTCGGCGAGGACTTTGCCGGGGCCGGTGAACTCCTCGGCGTAACGCTCGGGGCCGAGGGTCTTGACGTCGGACTGGGTGTAGGGTTTGCGGTAGTCCTGGGTGTAGGGTGCGGCGATGCCACCAAAGACGTAGGCATTGGGGTTGATGGCATCTCGGGCGCGGACGGCGTTTTCACCGGCGGCGTGGGCGTATTTCTCCCACTGCTCGCTGAGGCCTATGAGGCCCAGCCGGCTGCGGGTGGCCCAGAAGTTGTTGCTGATAATAATGTTGGCGCCGACGCGCAGGTAGTCCTGGTGGACCTGCTGGACAACGTCGGCGTATTCGACGTTGGCGGTGGCGGACCATGCGAGGATTTCGGAGTCGGCGGAGGCGTCGATGAGGACGTTGGCTCCCCTTCGCTGAATCTCGGAGCCCGTGCCTCCGTCCATGAGCATGGGCTCGCCTGTGCTTAACCTTTCGACGATTCCTGTGTCTAGCATGGCAATCTCCCGCGGTCTTGGATTGAAGGTAGTGTAATGGGATTGGTCAATCGGGGAAAGGTGGGGTGGGGTGTGGGATATAATCGGGCAGGGAGTCGACAAATGCGAGAAACTGGAGAATTGACATGGCCAAGATAAGAACGGTGCTAGGTGACAAAGACCCTGCGGAGATGGGTCATATTCTTCCCCATGAGCACACCTTCCCCCACCTCCTGGCGGCAGAGTCCGACCACGCTTCGGCGTTCGATCGAGATAAGGCTGTGGAGGAAGGCGCGGCCAAGCTAAGGGCCGTGAACGCCGAGCAGGGAGTGTCGGGGCTGGTGGACTGTGCACCATACGATCTTGGCCGGGACATGGGCTTGCTGGTGGGACTGTCACGAGCCTCTGGGTGGGACATTGTCGCGGCGACGGGGATATTTGGTGTTTGGGGTTATCCGGCCTACTGGGAAGGACAAGGCGATGCAGCGATTGAGGAGTTCTTTACCCGAGAAATCGAGGAGGGAGCAATAGACGAGGGAGTAAGGTGTGGGGTTATAAAAATCGGGACCCGGCTTCGACCCCATGAAAGGCCGTCAGCGCCTGTGTCGAACAGGGAACGGCTTCTTTCCGATCAAGACAGAAGGGTATTGAAAGCAGCGGCTCGGGTGCAGGGCAAAATCGGTGTCCCGATCACGACGCACACCGACAGAAGAGACTGGCGTCTGGGGAACGTAGGGCTGGAACAGATTGAAACGCTGACAGGCGCCGGGGCGGACCCCGAGAAATGCATCATAGGCCACGCTTCCCACACCTCTAACCTGGGCTACGTTGTCGAGGTCCTGGAGAAGGGATGTTACGTGGCGTTCGACACTATAGGAATCGAGATTGTGGTGACTGACCGTACCAAGGCGGCGATGGTAATCGGGTTGATCGGGCTGGGATACGAAAAGCAGATTCTGCTGTCCCATGATCTGCATGTACAAGAGGTCGGTAGAGCGCCGGAGAGCGGCCCGAATGCGGGTCTGAAGTACGCGCCGGACTACGGTTACATTCAACGGGTGTTCGTGCCGTGGCTGCGAGAGGCAGGAGTGTCGGAAGAAGCGATCCGGCAGGTAACTGTCGAGAATCCGAAGAGGGCGCTTGCATGGTAAGCATGTGATTTCCCATGTTTAAAACCAGCAGTTTGATGGAGAGACGAGATGCCCAAAATCAGGACCGTTCTAGGCGACAAAGACCCGGCCGAGATGGGGTACATTCTTCCCCATGAGCACACTTTCTTTCATCTGCTCGGGGCTCCGTCCGACCCTGAGTCGGTATTCGATCGGAAGAAGGCTGTCGAGGAAGGAGCGGCGCTGCTGAAGGCGGCTGGAGAGGAGTTTGGGATATCGGGGCTTGTAGATTGGGCGCCCTATGACCTGGGCCGCGACATGGGGCTGATGCTGGACCTTTCCCGGGCCTCGGGATGGGACATAGTGGCATGTACCGGCATTTTCGGAGCGTGGGGCTATCCTGCCTACTGGGAGGCCCAGAGCCCTGATGCGATAGAAGACTTCTTCACGCGGGAAATTGAGGAAGGAGCGGTGGATGAGGGGGTCAGGTGCGGGATTATAAAGGTCGGGACGCGACTGCAGCCCCATGAGCGGCCCATCGGACCCAATGCACCGCTGGACGAACTGCTGTCTCATCGAGACCGTCGGGTCATGGAAGCGGCGGCGCGCGTACAGGCAAAGCTGGGCACACCGATCGGCACGCATACGGACTCGGCAGACTGGCCCTCGGGAAATGTGGGGTTAGCGCACATTGATACGCTGGTCGCGGCCGGGGCAGATCCGAAACGGTGCATAATCGGGCACGTTTCGCAGACTACCAACGTGGGGCAAATCGTTGAGGTATTGGAGCGTGGCTGCTTCGTAGCGTTCGACACAATCGGAATTCAGACCGTGGTGTCGGACAGGACCAATTCTGCGATGGTGTCGGGGCTGGTTGGGTTGGGTTATCAGGATCAGATCATGTTGTCCCATGACCTGTTCGTGAAAGAGGTCGGGAGGGAGCCGGAGTCGGGGCCGACGGCAGAAGAAGACCATGCGCCGGACTACGGACATATACAGCGCACGTTCTTGCCGTGGCTGCGGGAGGCGGGGGTGAGTGAGGCTAAGATTCGACAGATTACGGTTGAGAATCCGAAAAGGGCTTTTGCGTGGTAGCACCATTCCTAACTTCTACGTAGGAGTTGGAAAGGAGTAGGGCCGGAAGAGAGGTGAGCGTGGGAAAGTCCTAGATTCCTCGCGGAGCCTCGGAATGACAGGTAATATAGCCTTGGATTGACAGGAAGTGGAGCCTCGGCATGACAGTTAAAAGAGCGAGGGTATGGGGATGAAGTATGAGGTAATTTCCTCGGATGGGCACGTGGATTTGGCTTACTTGCCGCCCGAGCTTTTCGTTGAAAACGCGTCGGCGCATCTTGTAGACCGGATGCCGAGGGTGGTGGACAAGGGCGAAGGGCCCGAGTGGTGGGCTAACGGGATGTATCTCGCAGTGTCGGGGCGGCGGGCCAAGGCTCTGCTGACGCCGGAGAACGAGGCCAGGATAGACCGAATCGCCGAGACGGGGTTCTACGAAGACGCGGCTCGGGGACGGCCCCGACCCACCGACCCGGAATTAAGGATCGGGGACCAGGACAGGGATGGTGTGAATGCGGAGGTTATCTACGGTCTCACGTTTATCGGTGGTAGGTTAATGGCGGGCTACAATTTTCCGGGCGGGACGCGGGTCACTGAGCCCAACCCGGACGTGATGGTCGAGCTATTTCGTATATATAACGACTGGATGGCGGATTTCTGCCGGACATCGCCTGAGAGGCTTGCGGGGTTGGCCTGCCTGCCGAACAACGACCCCCAAACTGCGGCATCGGAGCTTCGGCGGGCAGCGTCGATGGGGCTAAGGGGAGCGGAGTTGGACGTGCACGGGGCTGGAGTCCCGGTCTACTACGAGGACTGGGACCCGTTGTGGGAAGCCGCGCAGGAATGCGAGATGCCAATATCCTTCCACCTTCTGAATTGGGGCCCGAGAGAACCAAAGGCCACTGACATTGCCAAATACAACCGAATCTGGTGGACGATGGACATGGTGTTGTCGCCTCTGTTCGGGGCCGAGTTTTTAACTTCCATACTCTTGTCTGGGGCTTGTAAGAGGTTTCCGGGTTTCAAGTTCGTGCTGGGCGAGTGTGGGGCAGCATGGGTGCCGTTCATGTTGGACAGGCTAGACCACGAGTGCACGGGGTTCCCGGGGCTAGAGGCGAGCCCGGTCGAGTACTGGCGCCGGCAGGGACACACAACCTACCAGGACGAAGACCTGGTAGCCGACCTCATTGACAAGATAGGGGAGGACAACGTGATGTGGGGGTCGGACTACCCACACCCGGACAGCGTGTGGCCCGACTCCAGGGAGACTATCGAGAAGAATTTGGGTCGGGTGCGGGACCCTGGGGTGCGGCGCAAGGTGGTGTGCGAGAACGCGGGTCGCCTGTACGGGTTTTTGTAGGGGCGGGTGGCGCTAGTGCCGCTATTCCGGGGAGAGGAGGGCGGCGACGGCTTCGGGGTCTGGGGTGAGGTAGGTGAAACCGGCTCTTTCTGCGTACATGCGGTCCACGTGGGAATCTCCGACGTGGATTGCGCAGTCGGAGGGGAAGCGGGCGAGGACATCGGGAAGCTCGTACTTCAGGGACGTGAATTCGACCTCAATGCCATGAGTGCGCCAGAGGTTGGCCTGGTCTGAGTGGGTGCGGTCGGAGCAGCTGCCGATGACGTGGCCGAGGGCCTTGGCCTGCTTTACGAGGGCCAGGGTGATGGGTCCCGGCGGATCGCCTACTTCCAGGGTACCGTCTACGTCGAAGCTGATTAGGTATCTCAAGGGAGGGTATGATACTACGGATGGGGCGGGGATGATGGGTAAGAGAGGACAGCTTCACGAATATGAATGAGGAGAAGAATTTGGCAATTGTACGATTATACGAAGGAGAAGATGGCCGGTCGCATTTCGAGGATATCGAGCCGGAGCTGGAGCCGTTGACGGACGGATGGCCGCAGGACGCTAGGGCGGTCATACATGGCGGGATAGTGGTGCAGCGTTTCGACCCGGAGCGGTCCAACCCGTGGCACCACGCGCCGGGACAGGTTGCGGTCTTCACGCTGACCGGGTCGGTTGAGATAGAGGTGGGGAACGGGGACAAACGGGTGATAGGCCCGGGTGACGTTCTGATTGCCGAGGATGTAGCAGGGGAGGGACACTACACGCGGGAGGTCGGGCCCGAGGCCCGGATTTCGATATTCGTGCCTCTGCGGGAACATCCTGAAGTTTGACAGGTCGGCGGCAGAAGGATATTTTTCGGGGAGCGAGGAGTCCGTAAGCAGGACGAGCCAGGAGGGATGCAATGGCGAGGATGGACTTTGGGATCGGGCTGGGGGCAGAGCTGCGGTTCGATGAAATTGCGGAGCACTCAAGGGTCGCCGACGAGGCGGGATACAGCCACCTGACATTCGTCGATCAGAGCAACGTGTCGAGAGAATGCTTCGGCATGATGACAATAGCGGCGATGAACACTCGCCGAATCCATATAGGGCAAGGTGTGTGCGACCCGTTTATGTACCACCCGGCGGTCATCGCTAACTTCACGGCCAGCGTGCGGGAGCTTACCGGGGGAAGGGCGTTCATTGGTCTTGGGGCGGGGACGAGGCAGGCCGGCAAGGCGACTCGGGGGCCGGTTAGCCTGAAGATGCAACGAGAGACGGTAAACTTTCTGAAGTCCTACACCTCAGGAGGAGATGCGGAGCTGTGGGGCCAGACGTGGCACTCCGAATGGATCAGGAACACGCCGTTCAACGGACAATCGATACCCGTTATCATGGGCCCCCTCGGGCCACGGGCTTTGCAGCTTGCCGGCGAAGTTGCCGATGAAATCATGATGTTTGGAGCAGGGGAGCCGGAGTTAATCAAGTGGAACCTGGAGCAGATCGAGACGGGGGCCAACCGGGCGGGCCGGGACCCTTCCAAGATCAAGACATGGGCTCGTACAGAGGTTTACGTTACAGGGTCCAAGGAGGAGGCGAGACACGAGGTAGCTTCTTATGCGGCATCTTGTGCAAGCGAGCTGTACAAAGTGATCTTCAAACGCAACACACCTGAGGCCCAGGACCTGTACCAGAGGCTCGAAAGGAAGAGTCCCGGCCTGGTGGATGAGTACAAAAAGATCCACGAGGGTTTCAACCCCTACGAGCACGAGTCTTTGCATGCCGAACACAAATACCTGGCGACGCAGAGGGTGATCGACTCCATCAACCTGACGGGATGCGTGGAGGACATAGACGAAAGAGTTTACGACCTGCACGAGCTAGGGATCAGCGGGGTCTCATGCGTCCAATATGCAATCATCGACCAGAAGGGCAACATGCGGGAGATTTCCAACAGCATCATGCCTCAGTTCCGATAGACGCGGGCATGACTACAACCAGGGTTGGCCTACTGACGCTCCACTGCGGCGCCAACTAATAATGGGAGAGGACGCAGAGCCCATTCACGTGGGACCTACCAACAGGACGAAATAGGAGAAATGCAATGGCGAGAATGGACTTCGGGATCGGGCTGGGGGCGGAGCTGCGGTTCGATGAGATCGCAGACCACGCGAGGGTTGCCGACGAAGGTGGTTACACTCACCTGACGTTCGTCGATCAGAGCAACGTGTCGAGGGAATGCTTCGGCATGATGACCATCGCGGCGATGAACACGCGGCGGATCCATATCGGCCAGGGCGTGTGCGACCCGTTCATGTACCACCCGGCGGTCATCGCCAACTTCACTGCGAGCTTGCGGGAACTGACGGGAGGCAGGGCATTCATCGGCCTCGGGGCGGGGGCTAGGGAGGCGGGGAAGGCGACCCGGGGGCCGGTTAGCCTGAAGATGCAACGGGAGACTGTAAACTTTCTGAAGTCCTACACCTCTGGAGGGGATGCGGAGTTGTGGGGCCAGACGTGGCACTCCGAATGGATCAGGAACACGCCGTTCAACGGCCAGTCTATACCCGTGATCATGGGGCCTCTCGGGCCGAGGGCGATGCAGCTTGCCGGCGAGGTCGCGGACGAGATTCTAATGTTCGGGGCGGGTGAGCCGGAGATCATCAAATGGAATCTGGAGCAGATCGAGACGGGGGCCAAACGGGCAGGTCGGGACCCTTCCAAGATCAAGACCTGGGCTCGGACGGAGGTGTACATCACCGGTTCCAAGGAAGAGGCGAGGCACGAGGTCGCCTCCTATGCGTCGTCCTGTGCGAACGGCCTCTATCGTTCGATTTTCAAACGCAATACACCTGAGGCCCAGGAACTGTACCGGCGGCTGGAGAAGAAGAGTCCGGGCCTGGTGGCCGAATTCCAGAACATACACGAAAACTTCAACCCGTACGAGCACGAGTCGCTGCACGCCAAGCACAAGCTCCTGGCGTCGCAGAGGGTAATTGACACCATCAATTTGTCGGGGCCCGTGGAGGACATTGATGAGAAGATATACGACCTTCAAGAACTGGGCCTGAACGGGGTCTCCTGCGTCCAGTACGCGATCATCGACCAGAAGAGCAACATGCGGGAGATTTCCAACAGCATCATGCCCCAGTTCCGGTAGATGCAATCATGACCACCACGAGACCGGCGTTCCTGAACGAGCCCTATGGCGCCTACTACCATAGTGAGGTGCCGGGGGAGGACGCGGAGCTTACGCACACGGGCCCCGGGACTCCGTGTGGCGAGTACCTGCGTAGATTCTGGCAACCCGTCGCGCACTCGGATGACCTGAAGGACCTGCCCTTACGACTAACGATAATGGGCGAGGACCTGGTCGCGTTCAGAGACAAGGGAGGGAAGGTCGGGGTGCTGGAACTGCATTGCCCGCACCGAGGGACTTCGCTGGAGTTTGGGGTGGTCGAGGAGAAAGGGATACGGTGCTGCTATCACGGCTGGCAGTTCGACGTGGATGGGACGATCCTGGAGACGCCGGGCGAACCTGTGAATTCGACTCTGAAGGATAGGCTTCGGCATGGTTCTTATCCCGTACATGAGTACCGAGGGCTGGTGTTTGCCTACATGGGCCCGCCCGACAGACGGCCCCCGTTTCCCGTGTACGACGTTTTCGACAGGCCGGGATTCCGGCTGGAGGTCGGGACCAAGAACGTAAAGCACTGCAACTGGCTGCAGATCATGGACAACGTTGTCGACCCGGTACACGAGAGTTTCCTCCACGCCCGGGTGAGCAACGTGCAGTTCACTGACGTCGAGGGCCGACCTATGGAAGGGCTGAAGGACGTCGGCGAATTCGACGTAATGGAGACGCCCGTGGGTCTGAATTGTTTCCAGACTCGGCGTGTTGGGGAGGATATCTGGTCGCGGACTATCGAGTGGGTAATTCCCAACATAGCTCAAATCCCAGATCCACGGGCTTTGCCTCCCGAATACGTGAATGGCCAGGATATGATCTGCGCGCTTCCTCGCATTTTCCGATGGCGGGTGCCCAAGAACGACACTGAAACCCTGGAATTCACCTTCGTTCGGGTGCCGGAGGGCGAGGAAGACAAGTACACGAAGGATCCAGGGTTTGCGGTTGCGGCCCAACTAGCGGGTCGGGCCCGGTCCTATGAAGACCGACAGCGGTATCCTGCGGACTACGATGCGCAGGTCGGGCAGAGGTTGATAGCAAGACACGCCCTGGAACACCTGGCGACTACGGACCGCGGTGTAATCCAGATGCGGAAGATGCTACGAGAAGGGATACGAGCGATGGCCAAGGGGGAGGACCCGAAAGGGCTGCATACCAAAGGCGAAGGCCCGGTCTCGACGTATGGAAGCGACACGATTTTGCGAGTCGCACCTGCGAGGTCAGAGGAGGACGACAGGGAGTTGGTGCGGGAGACGGGGCTCAGGTTAGCGGCCGGGTTTTTGGAGAGGCCGCCGAGTCGGGTGGCGGGGAGTTGGTGAGGGGTAATCCCCGGCTGACGCTTCCATTCGGGTCAGTTGACCCTTCGATCCTCCGCAGGCGGACTTTCAAGTAGCGCAGGGCTTATGGAATGGGGTCGTCCCCACCCTAGATTCACCTTACAGCTTCGTTAAGGATAGACTTTTGGACTAGCGCCTTAGATCCCTCGCGGAGCCTCGGGATGACACAATGACGGGCCTATTTTAGGCTAGCAACGGGGCAAGGGGTGTTGGATCGGCTCTCGGAGTAGAACTCGAGGAGGAAGTTATCCGGGTCACGGATGAAGAGGGAGCAGCGAGCGTCTGAGGTTATTTCCTCTGCAAGGGTTAGGCCGCTATCTCGAAGGCCGAGCTTGCTTTGATCCAGGTCGGCGTTGCTCCACATTTCGAAGCCCGCGTGGTGTAGGCCCGTGGCTTGTGAGTCGGGGGTGGGGATGAGGATGATGTGCTCCCCGCCAGTCGTTCCGCTGAGGACGACGTAAGCGTCGGCAGGGCTGCCCCGGAGTACCTGGAGTCCCAGGATGCCGGTATAGAAAGCCAAGGATGATTCCACATCACCGACATTCAGGACGGCGTGGGTGATGCGTTTCGGATGGAATATCGCTTGGTTGACGTGGCACAGTTCCGGGTCCTCGTGGTAGTTTCGGGAGTCGACTGTGGTGAAACGGGGTGGGTCGCCGGGGGTCCAGGGAGCTTCTCCGTAGCGAACGGTGCGCCCGTCACCGCGGAGTTTTCGCCATTCTTTGGTGGAATCAGAGTAGATTTCGATACCATTGCCATCGGGGTCACGGGTGTAGAAGCTGCGGGTGATGTCGTGGTCGGAGACTCGAAAGGTTGTACCGGCGTCGACGGCAATGCGGTAACCCTCGATCAGGTCGGCTTCACATTCAAGCTCGAAGGCTAGGTGATTGAGGGTGGGAGCGGAGGGGTGTCGGAATACGGCGATATCATGGTGGGTGTTGCCGTTGCTGAGGAAACCCCCGACTGCAGGCCCCTGCAAGTCAGTCGGGGCGGCCTTGCGGTAGACTTCCTCGATGCCGACGACGCGGTTATAGAAATCAAGAGACCTTTCGACATCGGTGACGAAGAGGTTGGCGTGCCCGAGCCTTCTAGCTCGGAAGAAGGGGGCCTTGACCTGGGTCACCCGGTACGCTCCTCAAAGTCGCCGCCCCGTATTTCCAGGAACATGCGTCGGGCGTTTATGTAGGACCTTTCCGGCTCCTCCCAGCCCTCAAGCTCACCTAGAGAGAAGCTCGCGGCGGCGTCATCGGGGCTTTTGCCCAAACGGAAATACTCCTTGCAGTGCTTCTTAAGGGCCCTGAAGTAGCGGTGAGTCCACCCGATTGCCTCCTTCTTGGCCACAGGTCCGTGCCCCGTGACCAGGGTTTCGATATCCATGTCGTTGCGGAGGCGTTTCGTAACCTTGATCCAGTTGGAAACGTGGCCGTCGGCGGCGAGGGGGACAAGGTATTGAAAGGCCACGTCTCCCGTGAAAAGAATCTTTTCATCTGGGAGGTAGATTAGGGTGTCGCCGAAGGTGTGGGCGGGGCCGGGGTGGATGAGCTCCACGGAGCGATTGCCAAGGTGAACGGTCATATTACCGGCATAGGTGACGTTTGGAGGAGTCAACTCCAACTGACGCCAGTCATCTTCGTACTGGGGCCAGCGATTGGTGAGGACGTCGGGGTCGGCGCCCCGGCGCATAAGGGAGTCGCGGCAACCATCGTGGCCGATGACGTTGGCCTCCGGGCGGTAGAACTGGTTGCCGAAGGCGTGGTCGGCGTGGTGATGGGTGTCGACGATGTATCGGACGGGCTTGTCGGTGACCTTACGGACATCTTCGAGGAAAGTTCTGACCATGCCGCCGACCATCATGGCGTCGACTACAAGGCACTCCTCGTCGCCGACAATTAGGCCGGAGTTACAGATGTCCCAGCCTATGCCTTCCCGGATGTAGGCAAAGACGCCGTCGCCGATTTCTTGAAGGCCGGTCTTGTAGTCGTGGGTTGCCATGTTCTTCTCCCGCGTTTTCGAAGTGTAGTGCGGGAACATATTACCCTATGTGTTGGGGGTTATCGATAGGGGGTCACGTCACAGCTATGCCCGCGGCCTCCAGTCCCCGTAGGTTTACGTAGACCGTGTCAAAAAAGGGAGTTGGTAAATGGCCGACGCCTTAGATTTCTCGCGGAGCCTCGAAATGACACGCAAAAGGTGGAATGGCACGTAAACCGTGGAGTGGGTTGGGATGCAAGGGTGGGAAAGTGAGAATACATGATAATATGGGCCGAGCCGCGAGGCAGGAAATGGAAGCCTCGGGTACAGGAGTTAACAATGGGTAAACTGGACGATAAAGTTGCGATAGTTACGGGCGCGAGCAGGGGGATCGGGGCGGAGATCAGCCGGTTGTTCGCGCAGGAAGGAGCCCGGGTGGTATGTGTGGCGCGAACCCTCAAAGAGGGAGACCACATCCTGGAAGGTTCGCTGGAATTGACGTGCGCCCAGATCCGGGAGTCGGGAGGCGAGGCGACGGCTATTGCGGCGAACATCTCTCTGCCGGAGGACTGCGAGCGGCTGGTTGAGGAGGCCAAAGCGGCCTACGGCCCCGCCGACGTGCTGGTCAATAACGCCGCCCTGACCTACTTCATTCCGATCAAGGACTTTCCCCTAAGCCGGTGGCTACGCACATGGTCGGTGAACGTGCACGCACCGTTTCTCCTGAGCCAGCTTGTCCTGCCCGACATGATCGAGGCCAAGGGCGGCAGCATCGTGAACATATCCTCGAGTTCAGCCATTGGGCCCGGTCGAGGGCCGTATAACGATGAGTCAAGGGAAAATATAGGGGACACGACCTACGGGGCAGAGAAGGCGGCTTTGGAGCGGTTCACGCAGGGTCTGGCACTGGAGGTATTCGAGTACGGGGTGTCGGTGACGTGCCTCTCCCCGTCGGTGGTGGTGCCGACCCCCGGCACCCTCTACCACAAGCTAGTGTCGAGCATGGATGATCCCAAGGGAGAGCATCCTGATCTGATGGCAAAGGCCACGCTACTCCTTGCCACCGAGCCCCAGGAAAAGATAACGGGCAGGGTTACCTACACCCAGGAGATATTGAAAGAGTACGGGATGATGGGAGAGGGGCAGGGTGTGGGAGTTACTAAGCCGGGGTCGGGGTACAGCCAGATATAGGGATGGCGTGTAGAGGTACGGACGAATGCTGAAATCGTCGAGGCGGCTACCTATGAGGGAAGAGTAGAGATGGCAGTAGCGCGCGGCAAAGTCGGGTCATTCCTGGAGGCGGCGCGGGATCTCGGGCCGTTGATCAGGAAGACGGCTGGGGAAGGCGATCTCAATCGAGAGCTTTCCAAGGAGGTGGCGGAGGCGATCACCGACGGCGGGTTCTTTCGAATGCTCGTGCCCCGGTCTCTCGGCGGATACGAGATGGAATATCCGGACTACCTGAACGTGGTACAGGCCTTTGCGGAGGCGGATGGCTCGACGGGGTGGTGCGTTAACCAGAACTCGGTGCTCCCCCTGCAGTCGGTCAAGATCCCGGAGGCTACGGCCCGGGAAATCTGGAGCGACGAGCGGGCCGTCCTGGCCAACGGCCCGCCGATGAGCACCGAGGCGACGCCCGTCGAAGGTGGCTACCGTCTTACGGGCAGCTGGCGTTTCAGCAGCGGGTGTCATCACGCCAACTGGATGATTGCCCTGGTCCCGAAGAACAAGATCGGGGCGAGGATGGGGTCCCGGAGCGGGGACGACCTTTTGCTCGTCATGCGCAAAGAGGAAGTGAAGCTGGTCGACGTGTGGGACGTGAACGGGCTCCGGGGCACGGGAAGCTTCAACTTCGAAATAGAAGACCTCTTCGTGCCGGAATCCTACACCTTCGACTGGGGAGCGCCGCCCTGGGATGATGGACCGCTGTACGCGATGCCGATGACGCTGATCTTTTGCTCGGGGTTTGGGTGCGTGGCGTTAGGGGTGGCGAGGGCAGCGCTGGACGCAGCCATCGAGCTGGGGTGTACAAAGAAACCGGAGCGCGAGGGCGCGCTGCTGAGGGAGAAGGCGACGTTCCAACGGGCTTTAGGCCAGGCGGAGGCGACATGGCGGTCGGCGAGGGCGTTTTTGTTTGAGGCTGCGGAGGGGGCCTGGGAGTCGGTCTGCAAGTCAGGGGCACTAACTTTGGAAGAACGAATAAAGGTGCGATTGGCGAGTACGCACGCGATTCGGACGGGAGCGCAGGTGGCGGACATGGCGTACAACCTGTGCGGGTCGGATGCGATATTTGAACACAATCCGATACAGCGTCGGTTCCAGGACGCCCACGTGATTACTCAGCAGATCCAGGGTCGGCTGGAGCACTACGAGAAGGCGGGTCAGTTCTTCCTGGGCATGGAGCCTAAGGGTGAGTTTTAGGGTCGGGGTGAGGGTTACCGGCGCACGCCGCCCGGGTTCAGGATTTCCCTGGCGATGAGGATTTTGTTGACTTCCTGCGCTCCTTCGCCTATGCGCCGGACTCTTGCTTCGCGATACCAGCGTTCGAAGGGCATTTCCTGGGTCACACCATAACCGCCGTGGATCTGGAGGGAGCGGTCGACGACCCGGGCCAGGACCTCTGCGGAATGGAGCTTGGCGATTGACGCCTCCTGCCGGAAGTCCTCTCCAGCGTCGTATTTCCAGGCGGCTTCCCACGTGAGCCATCGGCAGGTGCGGATCTCGACCTCGGAGTCTACGAGCATCCACTGGATCGCCTGTCGGGTGGAGAGGGGAGCGCCGAAGGTCTCGCGGGTCTTCGAGTATGTGACGGCCATCTTGTGAGCGGCAACCGAGACGCCAAGGTTTGCAGCCGAGTAGGGTATGCGGCCCCGTGCAAGCAGCTGGTTGGCGAGGATATCCCAACCCCCGTCCACCTCGCCCAGGACGTTTCGGGCGGGAACGCGCAAGTCCTGGAAGAAGAGCTGTGCCGGGGTGTAGGCGCGGATGACGGGTATCGGAGTCAAATCGAAGCCGGGCCACGAGTTCTCTACGACGAAGGCGGTGACCCCGCGTCGGGTCTCGGGGTTGGTGCGGGCGAACACGATGCCCCAGTCGCCCCAAAGTGCGCCGGATATGAAGACCTTGCTGCCGTTGATGACCCAATCGTCACCGTCTCGGACGGCTCGGGTCTGGATGGCACGGGCGGGGTCTGAGCCGCCGCTGGGCTCGGTGATTGCGAACCACGCCTTGCGCTGGCCCTGGACGGTCGGGATGCCGTAGGTGTCGCGCAGGTAGTCGTTGCCGGCGAAGATAATCTCGGGTGGGGGCTCGCCCATAGTGCCATACACGGGGCAGTAGAGACCGGCGGCGTGCTGGACCATCTCCTCGTCGATGACGACCTGGGAGAAGAGCGAAAGGCCCCCGCCTCCGAACTCGGTGGGGACGCCGGTGCACCACATGCCCATGTCTTTGGCAACGGGGACCAGCCGGTCATATTCATCTTTGGGTAGATGTATTGAGTCGTGGGGGATCTGCTGCTCAAGGGGGACGATCTCGTTCCTGACGTAATCCCGGACGGCGCCCGCGGCCATCCTGAGCTGTTCGGGAAGCTGGTAGCGTTCTGTGGAGTCGGACATGTCGGCTCTCCTGGGAGGGGTGCGGGTGTCAGCGGCCTTTGAAGTCGGCGGGACGTTTCTCTGCGAAGGCCCGGGGCCCTTCCTTGGCGTCCTCGGTGGTCATGAGAACCTGCTGGATGGCCTCTTCCAGCCGGAGACCGTGATCAAGGGGTAGATACTGGGACCGGACGGCGAGCTCCTTGATGGCCCTGACGGCGAGGGGTCCGTTCTTGCAGACCACGTCGGCCATTCGCTCCGCCTCGTCCATCAGCCCCGATAAAGGAACTACCTTGTTTACGAGGCCGTATTGGTAGGCCTCCTGGGCGGTGAGGCGTTCACCGGAGAGGAGAAGCCACATGGCGACGGGGTAGGGTAGCTGCCGAAGGGTGCGCTGGGTGCCGCCGTTGCCGGGCAGGATGCCGCGCTTGACCTCGGAGAGGCCGAACTGGGCGTGGTCGGCTGCAACCCGGAGGTCGGTGGCGAGGAGGAGAGTCATGCCCCCGGCGAGGCAGTAGCCGTTGACGGCGGCGATGACGGGTTTCCAGACCTCCAGGCCCCGGTTGAGAATTTGCTCATCCTGGGTCTGCCAGAAGCGCCACTTTTCCTGTTCACGGGGGATGGTCTTCTTGAGGTCGGCCCCGGCGGTGAAGGCCCGGTCTCCGGCGCCGGTGATGATTGCACACCAGACATCGGGGTCATCCCGGACGTCGACCCAGGCCTCGGAGAGTGCCTGGTACATCTCGGGGTCCATGGCGTTCATAACCTCGGGGCGGTTCAGTGTGATATAGGCAATTTTGCCTTTCTTTTCATATATCAGGGCCATGTCGGGGCTCCTTGCGGGGGGGGGTGGGGCTAGGGGTTGGGTTTGAATTTAGGGAGTGTGATTTCCTCAGTAACGTCGTCCCATACGACCTCCACTGAGAGGCGGGGTCGGATATCGTCGTTGTCGATCTCTACCAGGTTGGTGAGCAGTCGGGGGCCTTCTTCAAGCTCGACGATTGTGACGTTATAGGGTAGGTCGTCCTCGAATGTCCTGCTGTAGCGCTGGTGCACGACTATCCAGGAGTAGACAGTGCCGCGCCCCGAAGCCTCGACCCAATCGTGGTCAGCCGACCAGCACTCGGGGCAAATGGGTGCGGCGTCCCTGAGATAACCACACTTTGAGCAGCGTTGGAGAAGGAGTTTGTGTTGCTTGCAGCCCTCCCAGAAGGGTCGGTTGTCCTCGGTGATTTCGGGCAGAGGTTTGGCGTAGTCGGTGGTCATGGGCTATCTCCGCAGGATTGCCGTGGCGTGGGTGTGCATGATTCCGCCCTGGCCGCTGACCAGAGCGGTCTCGGCGCCCTTGACTTGCCGGTCGCCGCATTCGCCTCGGAGCTGGCGTACACCCTCTACGAGAAGCTGCATTCCGGCCATTCCGCTTTCGGAGAGGAGTCCGCCGCCGGTGTTCATGGGGAGAGAGCCGTCGGGGCCCGTGCGTCCGTCGGCGACGAACGCTCCGCCCTCGCCCTTGGCGCAAAAGCCATAGTCTTCCAGGGTGATGATAGGCACGATGGTAAAGCAGTCGTATATCTCGCAGACATCGATGTCTCCGGGCCCGATGCCCGCCATTTGGAAAGCCTTTTCGCCGGAAATCTTGGCTCCGCTGGTGGTGAGGGTGGGGCGGTGGGGGAGGTCCCAGGCGATATGGTGCTGGCCGATGCCCATGACGTAGACGGGAGACTTGCGGAGGTGCCGGGCCCGGTCGGCGGAGGTGACTACAACGGCAGCTCCGCCGTCGGAGACGAGGCAGCAGTCCAGGAGGTGAAGGGGCCAGGTGACATAACGAGAGGCCTGGTGGTCTTCCAGGGTCAATGGATCTCGCTTGTGGGCGTTGGGGTTCTTGGAGGCCCAGCCTCGTGTGGAAACAGCCACCGCTCCAAGCTGCTCGCTGGTGGTCCCGAACTCGGTCATGTGGCGCTGAGCGATCATGGCGTAGCCGCCGGGCGCCCCGATCATGCCGTAAGCGGCGTCGGTGCCGACGGGTCGGCCGTAGGTGCCCGGATTGCCGGAGAGAGGGTTGTCGCCGTAACAGCAGACTGCGGTGGTGATGAGGCCCGCCTCGATGGCCATCATCGCATATTGGACGAGGCCTAGGTTGGTGGCCCCCGCCTGGTCGATTGTCGCGGCTATGACGGGCTGGATGCCGAGAGCCTGGGAGACCTTGTGTGCCCATAGGCCCTTGAAGCCTGTTGGAGGGTATTTGCAGAGGACGGCGTCGACGTCGTTCTTTTCAAGGCCGGCATCCTCGATTGCGAGCTTGGCGGCCTCAACGGTGAACTGGAGGGGGGAGACGCCCGGGACGCGGCCAAACTTGGTGGTCGCCGCCCCGACGATACAATACTTGTCTTTGAGGGACATCAGCTTTGTCCTCCGTTTCGGAGAGGTGGGAGCATTTGCGCGTCTATTGTGCCATTTAGGGGGCTTGTTGGCTATTTCCGGGTTACCGGGACGAGGGGAGCGACGCCCTCGTTGTGGAGGGTCTCAGCGGCTTCATGCGGGACGCCGAGAAGGTTGTCGAGCACCCAATCGCTGTGTTCCGCAAAGAGAGGAGCACGGCGGCCCAAGTCGGCGAGGGGCCCAGAGGACTTGAAAGACACGCCGGGGTGCTTGAAGTCTCCGGCCTCGGGGTGGTGCGTGTGGTCGATGAAGCCACGGGCCTGGTATTGGGGATCGGCGAGGGCGTCGGTGGACTTGAGGACTGCCCCCGCCCTGACACCCGCTGCCTGGAGATGGTGCATCACCTCCTGGGGCGTACGCTCGATGGTCCATTTCTCAATGAGCGAATCTAGCGTGTCCTGGTCTTGGAGTCGGGCCGACATGGTGGAAAAGCGGTCGTCGGTTTTCCAATGGGCGTTGCCGGTGGCATCGGAGAGACTGTCGAACTCGGCATCGGAGGCGACAGTGATAACGACCCAGGCGTCGTCTCCCTTGCATTGGTAGACGTTATGAGGAGCCATGGAAGGGTGTCGGTTGCCGATGCGGGTCGGGGGCCGGCCAGTCAGCTGATATTCGAGGAAATACTCGCCGATGACTGCCATAGTCACGTCCCGCAGGACCATCTCAATCTGCTTTCCCTGTCCAGTGCGGCGTCTCTTCCAAATTGCAGCCATGATGGCGGTGGCAACGTGGAAGGCGGAAGTCTGGTCGCTGTAGAAATTGCCGGGCTTGCTAGGCGCGCCGTCCTGATAGCCGGTGACGTGGCACATGCCGCCCAGACCCTCGGTGCCGGGGCCGAAGGATATGTGATTGCTCCACGGGCCGGGTCGCCCGAGGGCCGGCATGGCGACCATTATTAGGTCGGGGCGGAGGATGCGAAGGTGATCGTAGGTGAGGCCAAGATTGGGCATGACACGGGGGCTGTAGTTTTCGATTACTACGTCGCTGATGAAGACAAGCTCCTCGAACAAGGCCTTGCCGTGAGGGTCGGCGAGGTCCAGGGAGAGGCTGCGTTTGGCGCGGTTGACCTCGTTAAAGCCTGCATTCTTGTTATAGGAGCGCTCCTGCGACTTGTCGGAGGTGAAGATGGCCATGTTGCCGACGCTGCGTCCCCAGGGAAGCTCGATCTTGATAATCTCTGCTCCCAGATGGGCGAGCACACGTGTGGCTACGGGCCCGGCTATTACGTTCGTCAGATCCAGGACGCGTACGCCGGTAAGGGGAAGGATGCGTTTTGCGTCGGTACGCATGGCTAGATAGTCCCCTGGGCCCGGAGGTAGGCAATCTCGGCGTCGGATAAGGCGAGGGTTTCGCGGAGAACGTCATTGGTGTGCTCTCCGAGAAGAGGCGCCCGAGCGGGTGATTCGCCATCGGCCCACGGGGCAAGGGGCGTACCGGGATACTTGAGGTTTCCAGCGACGGGATGTTCGGCCTCGCGGAAGAAAGTTCGAGCCTCGTTCTGGGGGTCGGACATAACCTCGGGTATGGACTGCACCTTGGTGAAGGGTATGCGGAGCTCCTGGGAGCGCTCGTATACCTCATCACGGGTCAGGTCTTTCATCCAGTCTACGACCAGATCGTCTATCTCGTCGGCGTGGCCTGCCATTGCAGTCATCAGGTCATCCTCGGCGAGACGGTCGTTGCCCGTGAGAGTGGCGAGACCATCCGGGAAAGATGGTGAGTAGTGGATGTGCATCCAGCCGTCTTTGCAGGGGAGGAGTGTGGAGGGGTAGGGGGCGCGATGGCTGGTGTGGATGAGCCGGGTGCCCTGCCGTCGGGGTAGGACGTTCTCGTGCTCGAACATGGAGTAGTAGGAGACGCCTTCGAATGTGGAAGCTATGGCCTCGACAGTGGAGACGTCGATGTACTGGCCTTCGCCGGTGAGGTCACGATAGTTGAGAGAGGCGAGAACGGCCATGGCGGCGGAGATTCCGCCGTGGTACTCGGATTGGTAGCCACCAGCCTTGAGAGGCTCGCGGTCCGAGTCGCCTGTGATGTACATGTAACCGCTGAAGGCATAGGCCACGATCTCCGAGCCCTCATATTGACTGTACGGGCCCTCCTGACCGAAGTATGAGATGGAGGCCATTATCAGCGTCGGGTTGATCTTCGAAAGGCTTTCGTAGTCCAGCCCCAGCCCCGAGAGATAGCCAGGCTTGAAAGACTCAATAACGACATCTGACTCGGCGACGAGGCGTTTGATGATGGGCAGGGCCTCGGGGCGTGCGATGTCGAGTGTGACGCTCCTCTTGCCCTGGTTGAGATAGAGGAAGGGGGCCGAGGTCTCGGGGTTTGGTTCGTCGTCGAGGAAGGGGCCGAGAGACCGGGTGTCGTCTCCCGTGCCTGGGGGCTCGATTTTGATAACCCCGGCGCCAAGGTCCCGGAGCATCTTGGTGCAGTATCCGCCTGAAAGTCCGAGGCTCAGGTCGAGTACTTTGACGCCTTCAATGGGTCTTTCGGGAAGGGTGGGCGAATTCATAGGTTGGGTGGGAGGATAGGCGATGGTTGGAGGTTGTGCAAGCGGGACAATGGGAGGCGATGGGTTAAAGTCATAGGTACAACTGCGACCGGCTCGAGGGCCGGAATGATAGTGTGATTGAAGAATGGGACGGAGAGTATTACTCTTGTCGCACGTTGATAGCTTCGGAGGGAGGGATGGTATGGAGAACGTGATTTATTCGTCGGCGAAGACGTTGGCGGGACTGGTTAGCAAGGGTGAGGTCTCGGCGGTGGAGTTAGTCGAAGGCTGCATGAGCCGAATCCAAGAGGTGAATCCTAAGCTCAACGCGGTGGTCCAGTTCTGCACTGATCGGGCGATGGATGAGGCGAAGGCGGCGGACGAGTCCCGAGCCAAGGGCGACTCCCTGGGCCCCCTCCACGGAGTCCCGATGACAATCAAAGACTCCCTCGACACACAGGGTGTCATCAGCACGGGCGGGACTATGGGCAGGGCGAAGTTCGTGCCGGAGGAGGATGCGACGGTGGTGAAGCGGCTTCGAGAGGCGGGAGCAATCCTGCTTGGCAAGACCAACACGCCCGAACTCACCCTGCACGGTGAGACGGACAACCTGATCTACGGACGTACCAACAACCCCTATGATCTGGACAGGAACCCGAACGGCAGCAGCGGCGGAGCCGCGGCAATTGTCTCATCCGGCGGCGTGCCCTTTGACCTGGGTAGCGACACCGGAGGAAGCATACGGGCCCCGGCCCACGTCTGTGGGATTGCGGGGATCAAACCGACCTCGGGTCGGGTGTCGAGGACTGGGCATATCGTGCCGTGGGGGATGGGGGCGTTGGACGCATTGACGACCATCGGGCCTATGACCCGGTACGTTGAGGACCTGGATCTGGTGTTGCGAGTAATCGCGGGCCCCGACGGTCGGGACCCGGGGCTGGTGCCCATGCCTCTGCTTGACCCCTCTAAGGTCTCGATAAAAGGGCTTAGGGCAGCGTTCCATACCAACAACGGCAACATCGAACCGACGGCGGAGACGACTGCCATGGTCCAGGCTGTGGCTTCGGCGCTGAAGGGGGCAGGGGTGGAGGTCGAGGAGTCGGTGCCGGAAGCGCTGAAGCAGGCCACCAGGCTCTACGAGAGCATCGAATACGCCGACGGAGGCGCGTGGATTCAGCGGATGCTGGATGCTGCCGGAACGACGAAGGTCAGCGAGGAGATCGGGCGCAGGCAGGGTACTGTCGAACCGGTGTCAAGCGCCGAACTGATGCTGCTTCTGGAGGAGTTGGACGCGTACCGGTCGGACATGCTGGCCTATATGCAAAGTTACGACATCATCGTGTGTCCAACTGCTGCGTTTCCCGCTACGCTTCACGGGACATGGAAGCTGGGCGGCATATACCGGGAATACAGCCATACGTCGGCGTACAACCTCACGGGCTGGCCGGGCGGCGTGGTCCGGGCAGGCACTTCACCCGAGGGACTGCCAATCAACGTGCAGATCGTGGCCCGACCCTGGAGGGAAGACGTGGTATTGGCAGTGCTCGCGCACGTCGAAGAGCGATTCGGCGGGTGGGTGATGCCGTCGGTGTAAGAGTCGGGGCTTAGACAAGAAGGAGGAACAGGATTGGAATACGGAGAGCAGTTCGGGCAGACCTTTCCGAAAGAGGAGTTCGAGAGACGGTTGTCGGCGGTGCGGAGCGGGATGGAGGAGAAAGGGCTGGACGCATTGCTGCAGTTCTCTCCGGCCAACCTTTTCTACCTCACCGGATATAACACGGCTGGCTTCAACAACTGGCAATGCCTGGTTGTTCCTCTTACCGGGGAACCTGTCCTGGTCCTACGCCTGTTGGAGCGGCCCATCGCCCTCGCAACAGCCTGGTTCGAGTCGATTGAGACATACCAGGACCACGAGGATCCCGAGGCCGCGGTAGCCCGTACGCTGAGCGACCTCGGCCTTTCGAACTCGAGTCTCGGGGCGGAGCGGACGAGCCCATTTTTAACAGTTGGCTCGTACAACAAACTGGATGGATTAGTCGGCGGGCGGCTGGTGGATGGAACGGGTATCGTTGAGTCGGTGCGGCTGATCAAGTCGGAGCTTGAACTGAACTATTTCCGGAGAGCGGCTCGGTGTACGGAAGCCGGAATGAAGGCCGCAATTGAGGCGATAGAGGTGGGAAAGACGGAGAACGACGTGGCCGCCGAGTCGTATCGGGCTATGACCGAAACGGGCGGCGAATTCTTCTGCAACAGCCCGATTGTGACAGCCGGACCGAAGTCGGGGATAGCGCATACCACCTATCACCGGCGGACTCTGGAGCGAGGCGACCCGGTTGCCATCGAGATAGGTGCCACCTTCAACCGGTACACTTCACCCTTGTTCAGGACGGCTGCGGTTGGGGAAGCGACCCCGAAACTGCAGCGTATGCACGACGCCTGCAAGGAAGCTATGGAAGCGGCAATCGAGGCGATTAAGCCGGGCGCACGGTCTCGGGATGTGCAAGAGGCATGTCAGAAGGTGATAGACGCTCGGGGTTTCGAGCCACACTTCAGAAAGCGGGTGGGGTACGGTCTGGGGGTCGGGTATCCGCCGACGTGGGGCGAGGGACACATCATCGACTTGAAGCACCACGACGAGCGGGAGCTTCGACCCAACATGGTATTCCACGTGGTCCCGGCGCTAAGAGAGCACGGGGAGTACGGTGTCGGGACCAGCGAAACAGTGGCGGTCACCGACTCGGGGCATGAGGTAATCACGGATTTTCCAATTGAGCTGTTCATCAGGGGATAAACGGATACACGTTACATAATGAGGAAGGAATAACGCACAATGAGCTACGAAATCATTTCCGCAGACACACATCTCGACATAACGTGGTTACCTGGAGACATGTTTGTAGAGGGCGCCCCGGCGAACATGAAGAGCAGGATGCCCCGCGTAAAAGACACGGATGCTGGGCCCCGATGGATGGTGGAGGACACCGATGTAGCGGGGGTCGGGGGTGGGGGTTTGACTGGCAACTTCAGCAAGTACGTGCGGGGGCAGTCCAAGCTGCTGGACAAGATGGACGACGTCGGTTTCTTCTCCGGCATCGACGAAGGGATATACCACCCGTCCGACGTTGACCTTCGAATCAAGGACCAGGAGATAGACGGCATCGACGCTGAGGTGATGTACGGAATTCTCGCTATTGGCGGAGGGGCCTTTTCGATACCGGGGTTCCAGGACCCGGCAGTCCTGGCGACGGTCTATGACGTTTACAACGCGTGGGTCGGCGATTTCGTCAAGGCGAACCCGCAGCGGTTGGCGGCGTTGGGCTGCCTCAGCGTACATGACCCGGAGGACGCGGCTCGGCAGTTGCGCTTTGCTGCGGATTCGGGGCTGCGGGGTGCCGAGATCAACGTGAAGAAGATGACCAAGCCGATGTATCACGGGGCGTGGGACCCTCTATGGGCGGCGTCGGAGGAGTTGGGGATGCCGGTGTCGTTTCACGCATTGGGGCTCGAGCTCCGGGCCCCGGACCCCGAGGATGAAGCCGAATACGGACCAGTACATCATGGGATGAGCACGGTGACGTTCCAGTTGTCGGGCGCCGAGATAGTATTGGCCGTAGTTCTGTCAGGGGCTTGCGAGCGATATCCGGGGTTCAAGTTTGTGCTCGGGGAGTGTGGAATTGGGTGGATACCCTACGTGGTCGAGCGGATGGATATGGAGTACGAGGACAAATTCTTCCGCTTGGGCCTGAACCTGAAGCCCAGCGAGTACTGGCGCAGACAGGGATTCTCCACGTTCCAGTACGAGTATGTGTCGATGGACCAGGTGAACAGGATCGGGGTGGACAGCATCATGTGGGGTTCCGACTACCCGCACCCGGACGGTGTGTTCCCCGAGTCCCGCAAGGTGATCGAAGAGACGCTCGGGCACCTGGAACCGGAAGTGTTCAGGAAGATAGTCTGCGAAAACGCCGCAAACCTCTACGGGTTCAACTAGGCCAGATCGAAGCAAGGATAAAGGAAGACCCCACCGCTAGCGGTGGGGTCTTCGTCTTTTGCCTGAAAAATCCCTGTCCGGAATATGCTGGTCGGGGTTAGCCGGAAGAGCCGTTGTGACGGGCGGCGAGCTGGGGGTCGGGGGGTTGTTTTAGGCAACCGTGGGCCCCGCCGAGGCGTCGGAAGTCGCGGGAGCGTCGGGCGAGGTGGTTGCGGAACCGCATCACACCGATGTCGAGCCCGGAGAGCTTCTGCGGCAGGTCAAGGTTGAGCCGCTCTTTCTTGAAGACGACCAGGTCTTCCTTTTCGTTGATGGCCACTACCGCCGCAGGCTTGCGCCAGAAGTAGTACCAGACGTCCTGCCAGAAACGTCCGAGGAAGGTCTTGGGGGTCTTGCAGAGGGTGAAGGTCCACATGCGGGTGTTGTGCTCGTCCAGGGGAACGCCCCATCGCATGTGAACGAAGGTGCCGACGCAGACCCGAACCTTGCTGGGAAGCTCGGCGTTGTGGTTGTAGGTAGCCCAGGCATCCTCTCCCTTGGCAGTGGGAATTGAGCCCGATACAGGGGCATCGGGGGACTTCAATTTTCGCCACCAGGTCTTGCGGGGCCATTTGCCAAGGCCGGGATATTCCGCCTCTCCGAAGATTACGTTCTTCTGGTGAAGGGTTACGAAGTCGTCACCCTCTTCGACGATCTTCACGCCGCCGGTGTAGACAGGCTTGGGTCGCCAGAAGGGGAGCCGCCAGTCCACGAAGCGCCAGAAGTTGACGTTCCGGTGCAGATAAAACTCATGGTAGTCGACGCCCTGGTTGACGGGCTCGGTCCAGTTGACCTCCCAGTCCTTGACCCGGGTGTAGCGGCGGTCGTTGAGGGTGGGGTCCTTGAACTCCCAGGGCAGGTCTTCTTCCAGGGGCACCGGCTCGGTCTGGCCCATCCAGATGAAGACGATGCCTCGCCACTCGGCGGTGGGATATTTGCGGGAGCGCATCTTGCCGACCATCGGGGAGTCTTCAGTCTCGATAAGGCCGGCCACGCACTTGCCGGTCTCGTCGAAAGTGTAGCCGTGATAGGGGCAGGTGACCGTGCCCTTGAACTCGCAGAAGCCTCGTGAGAGTCGAGCCCCGCGATGGGGGCACCACTCGTTCAGGGCGACGACGTTCCCGTCCTTACCCCGGAACAGCACAAGCTCATCCCCGAGCATCTTGAGGTTGACGGGCTTCCTCCCGACTTTCTTCGACCAGACGCCTGGGTACCAGTATTCCCGGAACCCGACCCTGGGCACAAAGTCGAAGGGCCCGACCTGGGACGCCCCGAAGACTTCGTCCCCTCTCTGGGGAGTCGTCTCCGCGATGCCGATGTTTTCCTGGGTTCTCGGAGCAGTGCTTACCATGTCGTCCTGCTTTCCGTAGTGTTTGCGTTAGCCGGCCGGGGTCGCGGCGGGGGCTCTGGCCACCATCATGCACTTGGAGGAGTTGAAGATATGGGTCTGCATGAAGTCGACGATCTCGGGTTGGTATCCGGTCTGTGTGAGGGCGCCTGCCAGGCAAACCCAGTTCAGCAACTCTTGCTGTCCCGACTCCTCGATCTGGTCGAGGGAGAGGTTGGCCCACAGGTGCTGGTTGCCGTCCCGGAGCTCTTCGAAGCGGGCGAGATCGGCGTCATTGTCGGGCCAGAGGAGGTGGTTCTTGGGTGTAAGGAACGCGTGAGACCAGCTGGATGAGCCGATCAGAACGGCCCGATAAGGGCTTTCCAATAATGCCTTGGCAGTTGCCGCCCCGACATCGAAGCAGAGTTTGGGGGAAGGGGCGGGGGGGTCGGGCTCAGCGCCTTCCTCGGCGTTCAGGAAGCTGCCTCCCCTGTTCCGCACGACGCTCGAGCCGTAGCAGTTGACGTGGAAGGGGACAACAGGGTAGTCAAACCCCGTGCGGTCATAGTCCAGGAACAGGAGGGTGTTCATGAAGGCGTGAGGGAGGCCGCTGAAGTGCAGGTTCTTGTAGGAGTAGGGCATGGGATAGCCATACTCCAGCAGCTTGGTAGTCAGATATTTAGCGGCGTTGGGGTGGCCGCGGTGGGTGAAAGTCTTGTCGATGTGCTCGTCCCAGACGTTGAAGACCTGGGTGCCATCCGGCTTGAACCATTTTCTATGAAAGGGCTGCGTCTCGAAAGCATCGCTAATGTAGATGGAGAAGGGAGGCACGAGGTCTTCGCGGAAATTCTCGTACTGGTCGTCGCCCCAGATTAGGACGAAGTCGGGGTTGAAGTCGTCGATCTCCTTGCGGAGGGCACGGAAGGATGAGACGAGGCGGTCCCGGTGGGCGGCAGCAGAGGCCTCGGCATTGGCCCCGTTGGGTCCATATTCCTGCTGCATAGCCTCGGGCCAGTTGGTTTCGATCTTCATGTCGGGTGGCGTACGGTCGCTCTCGACATGCTTGCGAAGCTGGGAGTACATTCCTTCGTCGGGGTAGATTAGGGGAGGGTAGTGGGTCGTGCCGACCAGAAGCAGTTCAGCCATGGGACCTCCGTGGGACAGACTAGAGGCAGGTTCAGGTGTGAGTTGAGTTTGTAGTATAGGGTGGGTGGTTTGTCAACCGGCGGGGACTCCACGCCAGCTGGGCAACCGTGAGAGTTGTGCTTTCAGGGTACAGGCGTTAGGGCCTGAGTAGCAGCTTACCTATCGTGGCCCGGCTGGCGAGACGGATGTGGGTGTCGGGGGCTTGGGGGAGGGGGGTAACGGAGTCGATGGTGACGTTTAGGTCACCGGAAGCCACCCACGATAGAACGTCGTTCAAGCGCCATTCAAGCTCTTCCCGGGTCGAGGAATAGTCGACTCCCGAGGGCCGGGTTAAGTATAGCGAGCCGAGGGAGTTCAGGACTCGGGGGTTGAATGGGGGTACGGGGCCGCTGGACTGGCCGCAAAGGACGAGGTAGCCCCGACGCCTGAGGCACCGGAGGCTCTGGTCGAAGGTGGTCTTGCCGACGCTGTCGTAGACTACGTGTACCCCGGCATCGCCGGTTATGCGTTTCACCTCGGCCTCGAAGTCCTGCTCGGTGTAGATTATGACTTCATCGCATCCGGCGGCTTTTGCGGCCTCTGCCTTTGCCTGGGTGGAGACTGTGCCTATTACGGTCGCGCTAAGGCGTTTCGCCATCTGGACCATGAGAAGGCCGAGACCCCCGGCGGCGGCGTGGACGAGGCATGTCTCGCCTTCCTTCAGCGGGTAGCAGCTATGGACGAGATAGTGAGCGGTGGTGCCCTGCCCCATGACCGCGGCTGCGCGTTCGAAGGAGCAGTCGTCGGGGAGCTTGATGACGCGCCGGGAGGGGACGTTGGTCATCTCGGCATAAGCCCCGAGAGCCCCGTAATAGCCCACCCTGTCCCCGACGCTAAACCCGGTAACGCCGCCTCCAAGGGCTGTTATCGTACCCGCGCCCTCGGTGCCAGGGGTGTAGGGCAGCTTCATGGGGTACTCGCCGCTGCGCTGGTATATGTCCCGGAAGTTGACGCCGATGGCTTCCTGTTTGATTTGGACTTGGCCGGGGGCGGGGGGTGGCAGTTCGAAGTTCTGATAGACCATGACCTCGGGGCCGCCCTGCTCTTCGACTCGGATGGCTTTCATGCGGGTATTCTATCATTCCAGTCTGCGCGGCTATGGGGTAGGATGGTGGCGGTGGAGGCCTAATAGACGCAATGGAGGTTTCTCATGGCTGACGATATGACTGGCAAAGTGGCGTTGGTGACGGGCGGAGGGTCGGGGATTGGAAGGGCGACTGTTCTGGCCTTTGCGAAGAGAGGCGCGACAGTTGCAACCGTCGATGTGGACGAATCCGGAGGCGCAGAGACTGTACGTCTGGCAGCCGAGCTTGGGGCGAGTGTGGAATTCTGGCGGGTCGACGTGTCCAAGGCCGGTGAGGTTGAGGCGATGGTATCGCGAATCGTGGAGAGTCACGGGCATCTGGACTACGCCTATAACAACGCGGGAATCGAAGGCCCGACTGGCAGCCTTGTCGATTGCTCGGAGGCCGACTTCGACAAGGTGATCTCGGTTAACCTGAAGGGCGTGTGGCTCTGCATGAAGTCCGAGATTCCGGTGATGGTTGCTGCAGGCGGAGGGGCGATAGTCAACACGTCGTCGATAAGCGGATTGAAAGGGAGCTCGCGGTTAGGGCCGTATACGGGGAGCAAGTTCGCGGTGGCGGGGCTTACGAGGTCGGCGGCACTGGAGTTTGGGGGGCAAGGGGTGCGGGTCAACGCGATATGTCCCGGCACCATAGACACCCCGATGGTCGAGCGGCTCTGGGGCGCCGACCCGAACAAGAGCCGGCAGCTTCTGGAGGGTACACCATTACATCGCCAGGGAGACCCGGCGGAGGTGGCTGAAGTGGTGGTGTGGCTGTGCTCGGATGCGGCTTCGTACGTGAACGGGAACTTAATGAAGGTGGACGGGGGTTATTTGGCGTAGTGAGGCAGCGCTCCGCATTCGGGAGTTCGCGGTTAACCGCCTAGGTTTTTCTCGTAGAAGAAGCTGAGTGGGTCGTCCCAGTAGTCTCCGAACGGCGGAATCTTGAAATATCCGTTCCGTTCGTAGAGGCTGATGGCTTCCGGCTGGGAAATACCGGTTTCCAGGCGCACCTTGGAAAATCCTCCAGCGACTGCCTGTTCTTCCAGGTGTTGGAGCATTTTTTTGGCGTAGCCCCGACCCCGGAACTCGGGGCGGACGTACATGCGCTTGATTTCACCATAGCCCTCGTCGGCCCCGTTTGGGTCGCCGAATAACTGCACACCTCCGCAAGCGGCCGGCGCTTCGCCTTCGTACAGCACGAAGAACTCGACTCCTTGGGCCATCAGCTTCTCGATACTGTATCCGTGCTGGCTTTCCTTTGGGTATAGTGGGTCCAGGTAAACATCCAACTCCCCGATGAGCGTACGCGCCGACTCAGTTCGGGGATCTTCTTGTCGGATGGTGAAAGACTTGTCAGTAGCCATATATGCAGTCTAGCAATACGGCCTCAGACCAGCTCCTCCCTCCAGCTAGTCCGGGGTCATCCGACTTCCGGGTGGGCGCTCCAGGATGTGAACGACTGATCGCCTGCAGGAAGGTTGATGTCGGATATCTGTCCTGGAGCCAGATTGACGGGCGTCGTAGGGCCTAGCTCAATTCCGTTGGAAAGATGGACCTCTACCCTGACTCGGGCTAGGGTGGTCTCCGTGGTGTTCTCGACCGTGCCAACGAAAGCGTTGGCGGTCGAGTCATACCGAAGAATCAGCCGGGCCCCGGCCCTAACCTTGTCGTAGGTCTCGTTGAGAGCAAACTGGGTGCCGGATTCTTCTTCGCCATCGTCTTCACCGGATTCCGACTCGCTGCTGTGCTCACCACTCTCCGAGTCGCCGCCGCCCTCTGAGCCGCTGCTGTGCTCGCCATTCTCTGAGTTGTCATCAGCCTCGCCGGATTCCGAGCTGCCGCAACCGGCTAGAGAAATTGCCAGAACGAGTCCGATTAATATTGATACCATCCAAAATCGGGTCATGAAACTCCTTTTTCGTACTGCTGAGATTACGCGTTTAGTGTTGCCCCTGTCCTCGAGGACAACACTGATGCGAGGGCGCATTCTAGGCTGGACTTTCGACGCTGGCAAGTCCTTCGACCGCATACCTAGAGTTTCCACGCACCCTGGCCCCGAGGAAGTAAGGGGGGTTAAACAGCCCTCCCCGCCCGAGTCCCCTCCAGGATGGCGTCGTGGATGCGGCGGGGGGCCATCGCGTCGCCGACGAGCCGGACGTCATCTACCTTACCCTTTAGGGTCTTGTACAAGTCATCCTGGGCCCGACGCAGGCCCGCGTGGACTATGGTTGTGACGCCGTCTACGGTGCGCTCTTCGTTGTTGTAGATGTTACGAAGGACCACCTGCTCCTCCCGGATCTCCTTCACCTCGGTGTTGGGGCTGAGGGTGACGTGGTTGGTGTAGAGACGCTGGTAGACCAGCGGTTTTACGCTGATGTCGATGTCTTCGCCGACGGTGAAAAGGTCCGATACAACCTCGACGTTTCTGCCCTGCAGGGCCAATTGCTCGGCGACGGCGGGGCCCTTGTGGTGGCCGTCCTGATCGATTACCAGCACTTTGTCACCCCAATCCACTTCCTTTGTCAGGGCCTCTTCGGTTGTGACGACGGGCCCCGACTCTGCACCCGGAATGTCGGGGGGCAGGGCTACCGAGCCGGCGGCTATGATG
The DNA here is from genome assembly GCA_965220005.1 of Dehalococcoidia bacterium. Lineage (GTDB taxonomy): Bacteria > Chloroflexota > Dehalococcoidia > Plut-88900 > Plut-88900 > Plut-88900. Next base: position 2,307,491 of record OZ244800.1, on the reverse strand, counting down.
ACGGCATCAGGAGACTCGGCGAGGATGGAGTCGGCGGTGGCTTCGGTGGCGAGACGGATGTCGACACCCAGCTTTCGGGCCTGCTCTTCCAGCCAGATGGTTATCGCCCCGAAGTCCTCGCGGCCTGCGGCCTTGGTGTAGGGAGTGATCTGCCCTCCAAGGACCGGCTTCTTTTCGAGCAGGACAACGTTGTGACCACGTTCTGCGGCGACTCGGGAGGCTTCCAGGCCCGCAGGCCCGCCGCCAACAACTACGACCTTTTTCTTGCTCTTGGCGGGTTTTACGACAGCGAGTTCTGCCTCCCGGCTGATAACCGGGTTGTGGATGCACGTAATGGGCTTCCCGTGGAAAAGACGGCCGATGCAGCCCTGGTTGCTGCCGATGCACGGCCGAATATCCTCGACCCTGCCCTCGCGAGCCTTGTTGGCAAGGTGGGGGTCGGCGATCATGGCCCTCGTCATGGCTACCAGGTCTGCCTTCGCTTCGGACACGATCCATTCGCCCTGCATGGGGTCGGTTATCCGGCCTGCGATCAGGATGGCGAGGCTGCTATTGCGCTTGACCTCGGCTGACCAGTCGACCCATAGGCCCGTCTTGAACCACATCGCAGGTACGGCCTCCGACTGCCCCATCATGTATTCAGGCGTCGCACCTACGACGCTCAGGTAGTCGGCCTGGCCCGTGGCCTCGAGCATTTCGATAATCTCGAGTTGGTCGGCACGGGAGAGGCCGCCCTTGGTCCTCTCGTCTTCACCCCCGACCCGAAGGCCTACCACGAAGTCTTCACCCACGTTTTCCCTGACCGAATCCATGACTTCCTTTGAGAATCGAACGCGGTTTTCGAGGGAGCCGCCGTAGGCGTCGGTGCGCTGGTTGGAGAAGGGAGAGAGGAACTGCTCGGGGAGGTGGCCCGAGCCGATCATAATCTCGACACCGTCGAATCCACCGGACTTGAGCCGACCTGCGGCCTTTCCGTAGGCCCGGACTACGTCGTTGATCTGGTCGATATCCATCTCGTGAGGGGTCTCTCTGTGGACGCGCTCGGGGAGGCCGGAGGGGGCCAGAAGGGGCGTCCAGGACAGGTCGGAGGCGCCGCGCCGGCCCCGGTGAGAAATTTGCGCGAAGATTTTTGCGCCGTGCTTGTGGACGGCGGCGGACGCGTTGATGAGGTAGGGGATTACCTTGTCGTTGTACAGTTCGACGCCACCCCAGTCGAAGGCAGGGGAGGAATCGTGGACGGCGGCAGAACCGTAGCAGATGATCAGGCCTGCACCGCCTCGGGCCTTCTCGGCCTGGTAGGCGTTGAGCGTGGGCCCTGGCATACCGTCTTCGGCCAGGACCGTCGCGTGGCCCGTGCTGACAATGCGGTTTCGTATGACGACGTTTCGCATGGCCAGGGGGCTGAACAGGTTGGGGAACGGGGTTGTTGCCATTGTCAGAGTTCCTCCGATAGAGGTGTCGCTTCGCTTTCGACTGTATGCTGGGTTAGCCGGTTAAACCAGGGCTACGGGGTTCCAGGGGGTGCCCGAGGCCTCGGTGAGAGGGAGAGGAGCACCGACGAACATGAACTCGTAGACCTGGTCTCGGGCCAGCTCTTCCAGGTTCATGTTCTCCAGCAGGTAGATGCCGAGGTCTCGGAGTGCGAAGCGGTGGAGCATGCTGGCCCCATACCCGTCGACAGCCCCCTGCACCTCGATGGTCGGCTGGTCCGCCCCGATGGCGCAGACGTCTCTTTCCTTGAGCCACGGGGCTAGGGAGCCGTCGGGGCCGGGGACGCCGGTACTCCAGAGGGCGTAGTTGCTGTAGAAGACGGTGTGCCAGCCGGTGCGGAAGAGAAGGATGTCGCCTGGCTCGATGGTGATGCCTTGCGACTTAGCGACGCCGTCCATCTCTTCGCCGGTCAAAACTTCGCCGGGGTCCATGTGCTCGGTCCCCCGGTACCGGGGAACGTCCAGCATGATCCCGCGGCCGACCATGGTCTTCACCTGGTCGATGCCTATCTTGCGAACACCGGCCTTGAAGACTTGCTCCTCCGAGTAGCCGTTGTAGAACTGGCCCTCGGCCCAGGTGTGCCCGAGGGAGTCGATGTGAGTGCCGGAATGGGTGTCGATGGTGAGGACGTCTTCGGTAAAGCTGACGTCGGGGCCCGGGGAGGTGAAGGTGACCTTCCAGGTCTTGTGGAAAGGAACGTGCTGGTGGCCGTTGCGCTCCAGAGGCACGGCGAGACTGTACGCCTTGCCCTTCTTGATCAGTTTGGCGGCTTTGAGCATCACGTCGGGAGTAAGGAGGTTGAGAGCCCCGACACTGTCGTCGGTGCCCCATCTTCCCCAGTTGGATACGGCTGCTTGAGTCATGGCATTGCCTCCGGTGCGAGTGTGTAAGTGAAATTGAGGGTATTCTAACATTGCCCGCCTTTGTAAAGGGCCAGGCATGGGGCGGCGGTTCGAGAACCGCCCCTACAGAAGGGAGCCGCCGAGGAAGGATTTGAGCATGATATGCGCTATCGGTAGCAGAACTATCGGCGTGAGGAGGTAGGACTTCCTTGTCTTGAAGCCGAAGGCGATTTCGTAGAAAGCATGGGGAAGGAAAGACACGAAGACGTAAGCGAAAAGCCCGATGAAAAGGGTGTGAGGCACTGACCATATGCCGTGATAGGTCTCCGAGAGAAAGATGCTGAAGGCTGCCGTGGCCCCCGCTGAAACGGCTGCTATGAGAGCACTAGCGACTGCAATTCCGACGCCAGACTCCCTGGGTATCTCAATGGATGCGGACCGGTAGAAGGAAGCTATGAGGGTGGTGGCGAGGGGCAGGAGGATGAGGTCGCCGACCATGAAGGCCGGGTTACGGAGGAAGACGCTGGTTATAACTTCGAGACGCCAGGCGATGAGGAGAAGCGAACCCCACCCGAGGACCAGAAACGTCAACCCGACAATGAGCGGGTGAAGGGACATCAACCGTAAGAGGGGATCGCCTGCCAGGAGGGCCCTCGGACTGGCCTTTCTCTTCTCTTCAGACTCGGGGTGGGGCTGTTGCTTGGGGAGGTCGAACCTCGAGCAGCGTGCTGTCATCAGGGGTGAATCAGACCACGGCTTTGATCATATCCATGTCTCCATCCTTGAAGCGGCTGTGCCGGAGGGCATGGATGTCGACTGAAGACTCGCCGTCGGCGATCAGCTCTGCGGTGACCTTGCCCGCGATCGGCCCGATGCCTATGCCCCGACCGCTGAATCCAGTGCAGAAGTAGAAACCCTTTGGAGAATCAGCTTCTCCTATAACGGGAAGGGCGTCGGGAGTAGCGTCAATGCGGCCCGACCAGTAGTGGTTGATCTTCAGGTCCTTCAGGTCGGGGAACATGGACTTGAAGGTGATCAGGGCCTTATCGATAACCTTCCTGTTGGGCTCGGGCTCGACGCCCACGGTGTGAGCGAAGGGGTGTCGACGGGAGGGGGAGCCGGGGATGTTCCTAAGGATGTCCTTGATGAGTGCGCTCCCGATATGGACCCTGAACATCTCTCGATTTCGCCTGAAATTGGGCATAAACAGGCGTATGTGTTTGAAGCTGTCCAGGTCGACGTCGTAGTCCGTGCCCCCTGGCCCCGGTGCGATGTAGACCTCGCCCGTGGGTCTCTGCCGGAAGGCAATGCGGGGCCCGATGACCGCCATGTCGGTGACGTGATCGGTAGGGTTAGTCTGCCCGACGCTCGCCCGCACCATCCGGTAGGGAAGGGTTTGCCCGACCATCCGTGCCACTTTGTGAGACCATGCCCCGGCCGCGCAAACTACATTCTCGGTGACGATGCGGTCCCTTTCGGTGACTACGGCGGAGACCTGGCCGTCGGTCACCTCTATGTCCTCTACGGCCTCCATAGTCCTGAAAAGGGCGCCGTGTTCCCGTGCGCCGATGGCGATGGCGTTCGTTGCCTTGTTGGGCTGGACGTGGCTGTCGCTCGGGGTGTACATTGCCCCGAGCCACTCGCCCCGCATGGCCGGAAGTAGCTCTTTCACGTCGTTGTTGGTGAGGAACTTGGTCTCGATGCCAAACTGCTCCCCGACCTTGAGCCACGCTCGGATTCTGCCGAGTATCTCCTCGTCTCCCGCCAGGGTAAGTGAGCCACCCTGGTTCCATTCGACGTCGGCGCCAAGCTCGCTCTCCATCTCCTGCCATACGATGGCCCCGGCAATCATCAGGGGCAACTCGCGGGCGGTACGGGCCTGCTGCCGCACGAAGCCCCAGGCTCGGCTGGACTGCTCGTCCCCGACTTCGCCTTTATCGATGACTACTACGTCTAGGCCCTTCTTGGAGAGGTAGTAAGCGGTGGCGCAACCGGCTATCCCCGCCCCGATTACTACAGCGTCGGCGGTCCTGGCGTTCATAGGAATTCTCCTGAGTCCTTTAGGCTAATCCCGGGGCTTGGACCTGGGGCCGAAGGGCTCGGGGATGAAGGGGCCGTCGCGGAGCTTGAGGAACTCGCGGAGACCACCGCGGCGCTGGGCCTCATCCAGAGGCTGGTAGAAGTCTCGGCTGCGGGAAAGGTGGGCAAGGGCCTTCATCTCGTTGTTGAGGAGGAGGGCGTTGCGAAGGCCCATCATGTTGAGGCCCTGGGTGGCGACCTGAAGGTTGATCTTCACGGTCTCGGGGGCGTTCATGGCGATGCGCTCGACGATGGAGAAGCAGCGGTCGATAAGCTGATCGTGGGGCACGACCTCGTTGATCAGCCCGATGCGGAGGGCTTCATGGGCGTCGATGTGGTCGCCGGTAAGAGCGTAACGCAGGGCGTGCTTGTAACCGGCGTTGAGCACCCAGAAAAAGTTGGTGTCGTCGCCCATCCGGACCTCGGGCTGACCGAAGACGGCCTGGTCCGAGGCGAAGGTCATATGACATGCGAGTGCGTACCAGGAGGCGCCGGCGAGACACCAGCCGTTCACTGCGGCAATCACGGGCGTTCCCATGTCCCAAATCTGCAGGAGGTTGGCCTGCTCACCCTTGTCATGGTTCCGCTGAAACTCAATCTGCTCGGCGATGTTTGCGCCTTCTGGCAGTCCCGAGGGCCATTCCATTGGGCGCCCCGCTCCGATGTCGTAACCCGACGAAAAGGCCCGGCCCGAGCCGGTGATGACGACGGCGCGGACCTCGGGGTCGGCGTCGGCGGCGTAGAGGGCTTGACTGAGTTCGGACGCAACCTCTTGCGAGATGGCGTTCAGGGTCTCGGGGCGGTTGAGGGTGATGAGGACGCCCTTGCGCTGCTTCTCGTAGAGGATGGTGTTGTATTCGGTCATGGCTTGCTCCTTCTTTTGAACGACTGATGAGGCAACACTATCGTGTCGTATTTATGATGGTTGTGCAACACCTCATTCCCCACCCCCCCGCCTCCACCCCACCCCCCGAGGGGAGCCTGTCCGCCAAAGGCGGATCATTCCGAGGCCCCGCGAGGAATCCGGGGTGGGGTCCTCTCCCCTCTCCCTTTGATGGGAGAGGGCTAGAGCCTGCCCCGAGTCCCCCGAGGGGGTGAGGGTGATCCTATTGGCCAATTGTGACACGAACCCCTTGACCTGATACAAACAAATGTACTATATTCACCCCCGACTGATCCGTCACCCACCCCAAACCCAAGGAGGAACCAAAAACTAGGGAAGCCCACCCGGCCCCCGAGGACTCAACGTCTAAGCCCATCCCAAAGGGCGGCCCATAAGCCGCCCCACGGCACAAGCGAACGCCGCCATCTCCTCTACCAAGGGCCCCGGCTATCCCTTCCCTGACCATCAGGCGATGGAAGACGCCCTGGACCGTACTTGTCCCTATGGCTCCTTTCGGAGCTCTCGTCCCATGGAGCAGAACGGGGCCGCCCGTAGCCGAGGCCCGCTCGGCTCTCCGTCCGCTTCCTCAAATAAAACTGGACTGTCCGCCACTCCCGGCTCCTGGATACAGGCGGCGGCGGAGCCCCGTCCTCACGTTCCCGGGACGCCTCCAAGCCCGCATTATCTAAATATAGGGAGCCGAATCCAGCAAGCGTCTTCCATCGCCGACCTCCCAACAAACAAAACAGACAGAACTAAACCCCAACTGAATAAACACTCCCCGCAGGAGCGACCCCGCCGGTCGCCCTGAGATGGAGGCTCTCGAAAAGTCGAGCAAGGCCAGCTATTGCAGGAACCGCCAGTCGTAGGCGGCGGTGGAGATGATTTCCGGTCCGTCGGCGGTGATGATCATCTGCTCCCCAAGCTTGGCCGCCTCCCGTGCCCCGACCTCGCCCACGTAGCATTCCAGGGTCACGACCATGTTCTCTTCCAGTGCGCCCGGCTCGTGGCCGAAGCCGTGGGGCCGCCAGTCCGGGTAGGCGATGGCGGGCCATTCGTCGGACATGCCTGCGCCATGAGACATGACGGGGTAGCGCTGTGCCTTGTATTTTTCCGGAAACTGGTAGGACTTTTCGGAGATCTCCTGGTAGGTCATGCCGGGCCGGAACAGATCCATCGACTGTTGGATGAACTCGTACCCCGTCTTGTAGACGTCCATCTGCTCGGGCGTAGGGTTTCCGTCGCCGCAGAGGTAGGTCCGGGAAACGCAGAGGAAGTAGCCCATCGGCCCAGCCATGTCGATGTCGAAGCCGACAAGTTCCCCGGGCCTCACGAGCCTGCCGGAGGAGTCCTTGAACCACGGGTTCATGTTGCCCCCGGCGGCGAGGAGCTTGCCGTCGGTGTGCTCACCGCCGTACTTGAGGTTCGTCCCCGCGAGTATCGACCAGAGCTCGTCCTCCGTGACGCCGGGCTTTATGGCCCGGCGGGTGTTGTCGATGGCTACGTCGGCGATGGCTGCGGCCTGGCGCATCAGGGTGAGCTCGTCGGGGGTCTTGATGGAGCGGGCTCTCTCGATTGCTTCCCAGCCGTCGGCGAGGCGGATGCCGTGGCGTTTGGCGGCCTCGAAACCCGTGGTGTCCAGTTTGTCCAGCCCGATTCGCTCGGAGGCGATGCCAAGCTCTTCCAGGACGCTCTTCACGCCCGCTGCCCAGAGCTCGACGGCCTCATCCATGTAGACGCCGCAGGGGAAGAAGTCCCAGACCTGTCCGGGTCTGACGCGCAGCTCGTCGGTGTCCTGGGCACTGGACATGTCGCCGAACAGTACGGGTGCACCCTCCCGGGGGATGAGCGCATAGCGCTGAAAGCGGCGCAGGTTGTAAGCGCCGGAGGATCGTGAGCCGGTAGCGTAGCGCACGTTGACAGGGTCGAACATGAGAATGCCGCCTAGGTCCAGTCGGGCCATTTCACCCTGGAGCCGGGCGAGGCGGTCTCTTTTGAGCCTTGCAATGTCGACCCGATCCTCGAAATCGACCATCTGCTGCCCTACGAGGTCCTTTTGATGCGCTTGCTTGGGCATGGTGTACCTCCTTGGCTCGGGGCTAGGTGTTATATGCGCCTGCTTGCCATGACCAGGTCTTTCTCCAGTTCCTGGGCACGTGGCGTAATCGATCGAAGCGGAAGGCTGATATATCCACGGCGCACTCTCCGTCGACAATCAGCTCCTTGACGGCGAGGCCCGTGGCGGGAGAAAGGCCGAACCCGTTGCCCGACGCCGATACGATGACGAAACCTTCTGGGTCACTGAGCTTGTCGATAATGGGGATGCTGTCCGGGGTCTGCTCCACGACGCCTGCCCAGGAGCGGAGGACTCGGGTGTCCTCCAGTGCGGGGAAGAGCTCGGCGAGACGGCGGGAGATGTTGCGGACCAGAGGCGTGTTGGGCTTGGGGGGTGACTCCTGCAGGGCCACGTCTATCCATTCGTGGGGGCCGCCGCCGAATACCAGGTTGCCCCGGAGCGTCTGCCGACCGTAGAGGCCGTTTCCGGCTATATATGTGCTGAATCTCGGCTCTAACGGCACGGTGGCGATGATCTCCACGCGGCCTGGAGCGACCGGAATGTGCACCCCGGCCATGTCCCCAATCAGCCCTGACTGTGGCCCGGCGGCGCTGACCACCACGTCGGCGGAGACGGCGCCTCGGGTGGTCTGTACACCCTGCACACGGCCCCCCGACACGTCGATGCCCGTGACTGCGGTGTCTTGGTATATGCGACCGCCCCGGTCCTGGCAGGCCCAGGCATAGGCTTGCACAGCGCGCTGAGGGTTGGCGTGTCCGGCGTTGGGAAAATACATGCCCCCGAGGGCCTTGTCCGTAAGCTCGGGGACTAAGGATCTCATTTCTTCGGGGTCCACGGCCCGGGCCTCGACCCCGTATTTGGGGGCGTTGATAGACATGGCCCTGACGAGGTCCATCTCCTCCTCCCACATGGCGACCTGAAGACGCCCCTCGTGGATGAACTCGGTGGGGTAGCCAAGCTCCTCGTGGAGGGTGATCCAGGTCTCTCGGGCGCGGGTGGCCATGGGGATGGCAAAGGGCTCGTCGGCGCGGGGACTCATGCTCCCGCCGTTGCGCGCCGAGGCTTCTTCTCCTATCAACCCCTTCTCAAGCACGACGACGTTAACGCCCGCATTTGCAAGGAAGTAGGCGGAACTGAGCCCGGAAACCCCGCCCCCGATAATCGCAACCTCGGCGCTGTCCAGCTTCACCTAGCCGCCCCCATTCGGGGAATCTAGCTTGATGGTGGGTCGCTTGAACCACTTGGGCCAGTCGGCACGGGCCTCTTCGGTCTCATCGGTGGCCCACATAGACCGGAGGGGGAGGGGACGGGCGGGGGTGCGATAGGTTGCTATCGGCACATCTGAGGGGTCGACGCCCGCGGCCTGGGCAGAAATGAGAGCGACCTCCTCGCGGCAGCGTCGGCCTTGGCAGTAGCCCATACCGGCCCTCGTAAGGCGCTTCAACCTGTCGAGGTTTACGGGGGCTTCTTCGAATAATGTGGCCAAACCTCTGTTTCCCATGCGTCTCGAAGGCCAGCCGAGATACCGGGGCGGCGAGATGGACAGGAGGTCGGCCCTGCTCACCTCCTCGCAGAGACAAACGGTCACATCCTCGTTCTCTTCGTTAGAAAGGGAGGAGCGCCAGGACTGCCAATATTGGACGACGGGTATAGATCCGGTTTGAGCCCCGTGCGTGAGTGTCTCGGCGTACGCGTCAATTATTCCCGCTGCCGACAGCCCGGCCCGTACACCTTGCTTTTTGGCGAGATCGGGGGCGCCATTCACATCGGGGATGCCGCATACGTCCCCCGCTACGATAACTCCGTCGATGCTGGTCTGCATGCTGGAGTCGAAGGTGGGTATGTATCCACCGAGGTGGACGTCGAATCGTAGGTCGCAGCCGGTGAGATAGGGGATCTCTACGGAGGGGACGAGGCCAATGGCGAAGCAGATGGTGTCGCAGGGGATTTCACGGGTCCCGGTCGGTGAGGATAAGACCACGGCCTCGACTTCCCGTGAACCGCGGGCCTCGACTACAGAGTGGGAAGTATAGAAGGGGACGCCGCGTGCCTTAAGGTCGTCGGCGAGGGCACCTGGGGAGCGGAGCTCGGGGCCCGGTTCTACGATGGCTGCCACCTCAATGCCGTGGTCGAGCGCGAGGACCGCGGTGGCAAGGGCGAGGTCTCCAGACCCGAGAATCGCCACCCTGGTTCCGCTGAAAGCCTGGTACTTCTCAATAAGGGCGCACATGCCTTGCGCACCAACTACACCTACGAGATCGCGGCCGGGAAAGCTCAGCGACAGGTCTCGGGCACCGGTTGCGAGGACCAGCCGGTCGTATTCGAGCATCCAGGTCTCACGGTCATTGCCAAGGCCCAGGACGGGCTGCATTACGTGACGGCTGTTCTGGCGGTCTCTGAAGCTGCCCCAGACGTAGACGCCGGGCTGGACGTCGACTCCCGCCTCCTGGGCGCAGGCGATGCCTGGGTTGGCGGCGACAGCACGCTGGAGCATGAGGCCCGGGTCCCTGACTGTAGGCGTCATACGCTGGCCGAAGAGATAGGGAATGTCGAGCCCCATCATCGAGGAGTCGATGGGGTGCTCGTCGATGAGTGTGACTCGGGCCCCGGCTTCCGAGGCTGCATGGGCCGCAGCAATGCCCGCGGGCCCCGCCCCAACCACGACCACGTGGGGATCAGACATATCGCATCCTGTTAGACCAGATATAGGAAACGCCGGGTAATCGTATGGCGGGGGTGGGGTGGGGTCAAGGGGGAAGGAGTTAGGTCAGCACACCGGCTGCGGCGACTTCGGCGATCTCCTCGTCGGTCATTTCCATGATGTTCTTGAGGACATATTCGTTGTGCTGCCCCAGTTGAGGCGAAGGGTTTTTGTAGAAGGCAGGAGTGTCGGAGGCGATGAACTCCGTGCCGTCGAAGGGGTGGAGGCCCATTTCAGGATGGTCCATATAGATGAAGTGGCCCCGATGGGTGAGCTGTTTGTCGGAGAAGAGGTTCTCGCAGCTGTTAACTGCGCCCGCCGGTACACCAGCCTCCTGGAGAGTTTCCATAAGGGTTACGGGATCAAAATTACGGGTCCAGCCGGAGATGTGCCTGTCAAGCTCGTCTTCACGGGCCTTACGGCCTGCGAGGGTGTCTAAACTGGGGTCCTCTGCCCACGTCGGACTACTCATCACCGAGACCAGCGCCTTCCACTGTTCATCAGTCTCCACGGCGATGGCACACCAGGTGTCAGGGTCTCGGCAAGGGTAGACGGCGTGGGGTGTGGCGGTGGGGGAGCGGTTCCCATCTCGTTGCTGCTCTCGCCCGTTGGCCGAGTAGTCGAGGAGGGCCGGAGCCAGGATCTGGAGTGCGCCCTCTAGCTGCGAGAGATCCAGGTACTGCCCGTGCCCCGTGCGCTCCCGGTAGTCGAGGGCTGCGATGAGAGCGGAAGCGCCGAACCTGGCAAGAAAAAAGTCGGTGTAAGCGCCGTAGGGTGGCACAGGGGTGCGGTCGGGCCAGCCGCAGTGGTGAACGAATCCGGCCAGGGAGCCGAGCATCGGGCCGAAACCTGCCTGGCTGTCGTAAGGCCCGCCTCTCCCGAGCATGGAGGCGCTGTACATGACGATGCCGGGGTTTATCTTCTTCAAGTCATCGTAGCCCAGCCCGTAGCGTTCCAGGGTGCCTGGGGAGAAGTTTTCGGTGACGACGTCGGCCCAGCGGACCAGTCGATGAATAACACTTTTGGCTTCTGGATTCGAGAAGTCTACGCTTATGCCGAATTTGTTCGAGTTGTAGTTGGCGAAGTAGCCGCTGCGGTTTATTCCCCATTCCCCATCGGCGAAGGGAGATGCCGTTCGAAGCACTTCGACTCGGCGGAGCGACTCGACCCTGACCACCGTTGCGCCGTGGTCGGCGAGATAGCGGGTTGTGAGTGGCCCGACGGCAACCCAGCAAAAATCCAGCACCTTCAGCCCTTCGAAGGGGCGGGTCTTGTTTGCCTGCTGGAAGCGCAGCGCCCTTTTTGGATGGATATTATTGCCCAGGATTTGCTCATTATGCTCACCGAGATAGGGGGCGCGGCGTCTCGGGCCCAGGGAGGAGGCGGAGGACTTTATGAAGGAGCCGGGGTAGCGGAAGGAGCGCCCTTCTTTCGGGTGGTCTATATCGGTGAAGTAATTGCGGGCGGCGAGCTGAGGGTCGGAAAACGCATCGTCTGCGTTGCCGACGGGGAACATGAGGATGCCGCGATCAAAAGCACCCTGGTAGAGTTCTCGCTTCGTGTGAGTGAGAAAGAATGCGGCCATTGCATCCTCGACGCTCTTGAGGACCTCTTCGGACAGCTTTCCCGCATCGACTTCCCGCCAGTCTGTCGGAGCTTCGGGGATGGGCTTAAAGCCTTCGCTTGCCATCCACCGGAAGAGCGCATTAGTGCGTTCTCCGAGTACGCCGCCCATTACGAAATAGGATACGAACCCGTCCTTGGCGCCCCATGTGGTACGCAGCTGTCGCTCGCCTCCCATGCCCCGATAGCTCCCCCGGCGGACGACATTTATATGATTGAGGCCCCAGGTTGCGGGAGCCTCGGAGAGGACGCGGGCCACGGCTTGCTGGCCCGAAACGTCGACGTGCTGCCCCTTGCCGCTTGTAAGCCTGTGGTAGTGAGCGACCATCGCACCGATTGCTCCTGATGCCCCGGTCAACGGGCCGAACTGGGGCTGGGTCACCCGCAGAGGCGGCCTGTCGGGGTCGCCGGTGAGGAAGGTGAGGCCGCCGAGGGCCATGCCGACAAGGTCGGGGCCCAAGAACCGGGAATAGGGACCCGTCTGGCCGAAAGGAGTCATGGAGACCATGACGAGGGACGGATTTATTTGCCGCAGGTCTTGATATCCGAGACCTAAACTGTCCATATAGCCCGGGGCAAAACCTTCGAGCAGGAAGTCGGCGTCTGCAGCGAGGCCTTTCAGTTTTGCCGCGCCCAACTCGGATGTGATGTCCAGGGTGACGCTGCGTTTTCCGGCGGCGAACGCCCACCAGACGAGGCTGCGCTCGGAGTGCGGGTCGTCTTTGTAGAAGGGGCCGAGCCTACGAACGGGACTGCCGTCCGGGGGCTCGATGGCGATGACCTCGGCACCGAGATCGGAGAGTATTTTGCCGGCAAGGATGCCATTTTCGCCGGCTAGATCGAGGACTCGGTAGGGGGATAAAAGGCCGGAGCCTTGGTTTTCGGGCGGGGGTGTGGGCACGGTTTCCGCCGCCTCCTGCCGGTTAGAGGCCCAGGGCGTCGCCGAGCTTGCGCTTGTGGTCCTTCGGGTCGCCGAGGTAGCTATAGAGGGTTCGAGACATCTGAGTGTGAAGCGTGAGCCCGTAGCCCTTGTCGATGCCTATGCCGGCCAAAACCTCGTGGGCAGCATCGCAGGCCTTTACATAAGCCTCGGATGTAACGGCCTTGGCCATGTGTATCGAGGTCTCGGCGGCCCGGCCCGTGTCCAGTTTCCAAAGGGCCTCGTAAGTCGTCCAGCGGGCGGCGTCCAGGTGGTTGACCAGGCGGACAATGTGGTCCTGCACCCTCTGAAATCTGCCTATGGGTCTGCCGAACTGCACCCGGGTGCGGCTGTGGTCTACTGCCATATCAAAGACGGTCTGCATTCCACCAACCTGATAGGCGCACAGAATGGGAAGGGCCTTCAAAACAGCCCGCTCGAAGGCAGGCCAGTCTTCGCCAAGCAACGCCGACGCGGGGACTTCCACATTATCGAAGGTGACCTCGTTCATGGAGGTCATGAAACCGTCCAATGCCCGAACGGCGACTCCCGGAGCTTGGGCGTCTATGAATGCGAGGGATACATCTCCACCATTTCTCACCGCACAGAGAAGGTGCGTGGCAGACTGCGCGTCCTGTACGAATAGCTTGGTCCCGGAGAGATTGTATGAGCCATTTCTCGAAGTGAGCGACATACCGACGGACTCGGAGGTCCAGCCATAGTCGGGTTCGGTGATGGCGAGGCTAACGGCATAGTCCCCGGCAGCGATATTGGGGAGAATCTCGCTTTTCTGCTCTTCCGTCCCGGCCTCGGTGATAGTTAGAGCGGCTAGGACCCCGGACGATAGGAAGGGCCCGGTCACGGGGCCGCGGCCAAGCTCTTCGAAGACGACGGCGGCGTCGGTGAAGGTGTTGCCGGAGCCGCCGTACTCGACGGGAATGAGCATGCCGAGCCAGCCCATGTCTCGGGCGCGGGCCCAGAGCTCGGGAGTAATGTCCCGGTGGGTGTCTTCAAGCTCGATGAGGGTCTCTTTGGGAAACTCCCGCTGAACAAAGTCCCGGGTGACCCTTCGGAGAAGTTCCTGCTCTTCGGTGAGGGATAGGTCCATCTGGAATCCAGGCGCTAGGAGTCCGGCCCGTCAGGCCAGGGCCCCGGCCTTCTCCTTGACGGACCTGCCGATGCCGATTCGGCGTGACATAATGACGCGTTGGATGTCGGCGGTCCCGGCGGGGTGCAGGTTCGCTATAGAGTTTCGTTGGTCCAGCTCTATGGCGGTCTTTAGAACGGTCCAGCGGTTATCCTTGACGAGGGCGTATGGGCCAAGGATATCCAGGATAGTCTCGGCGTTTTCCAAACCGGCGATTTTGTCGTAGTAGGAAAGCTGAGAGCCTTCATAGGAGCGAGGCTGTTTGGCGTTGGCAAGCCAGAAATTGCGGACTCCGAACAGGCGAACGATCTCTGATCGGATGTAGATGTCAGCGATACGGAGGCGTATTTCGGGGTCGGCGCTCAGGGGCTGGCCGCCGCGTCGAGTCTCTTTGCAATATTCGATGAACCGGTCGACCAGGGTATTGTGCTGTACTGCGCCTCCACCCCCGTGTTCCAACTCAAGATGAGTCGTTGCGACCTGCCAGCCGTTGTTCTCTCCGCCGACCAGGTTGAAGGCCGGGACCCGAACGTCCTCGAAGTGAATGGTGTTTTTCCTGCCGGTTCCGGCCCCGCCTTCGTTTCCGGTGCCCAGCAGGTCCATGGGCAGAATTGAAACGCCGGGAGCATCCATTGGGATGATGAACCAGGAGAGGTTTTCGTGGCGCGGGGCTTCGGGATTGGTCTCACATAGGACCCAGGCCTGCTCTGCCCCGTGGTCGCTGCCGACGAAAATCTTCCCGCCGTTGATGACGTACTCGTCGCCGACTCTGGTGGCGTTGGTCTTGACACCAGCGAGGTCGGAACCGGCCTCGGGCTCGGTGAGGAGCTGCCAGGTGCGGACCACACCCTTGAAGATGGGTGGAAGGAAGTGGGCCTTCTGCTCCTCGCTGCCCCAGACAAGGATGGATGCGCCCCCGAGCTGGCCGCCGCTGTCGTAGTAGGGTGGAAGAGTTAGCCCGGCGCTCCCAAGCTCCTCTTCGATGATAATTGCGTGGTCAATGCTCAGGCCGCCGCCGCCGTACTGGGTAGGAGATGTGGGCCAGAGCCAACCCTTCTCCCCGAGGGCTCGGCCTATCCTGCGTCGCTTCTGGTACTGGTCGTAGGAGAGGTCATGAGAGTCGACGGGGAACTCCAATTCGTCGAGCCCGGAACTCTCCAAAAGAGAGCGGACTTCCTTGCGGAAGGCTTCCTGCTCGGGGGTATATTCAAGCTCGAAGTTCATAGCCGGAGTGGTGGGTATTATTAGGGGAGTGGGGTGGGGGTGTCAATTGGAGGGACGTCGACGATTAAGTGTGGATAGCTCCGTGGACAAATTTGAAAGAAGGTCAACTCACTGGTGTTTTGATGGGGTTGGAACTTCGGGGACTTCTGGTGAATGAGTAGGCGTGATAACATATTGATAGCAATTGGAGTATGCTCAACAGGTGAGGAACAGACAGAATGGCCACTCTGAACGTCCGAAAGCTGGATGAGGATGTTGTGGTTAAGCTCAAGCGAAGGGCCGCTGAAAACAACCGCTCTTTGGAGAGTGAGGTCAGACACATCCTGGAAACGGCCGCCGTGGATAACATGGCGGAAAAGATGAGAGTGTTCCGGGCCAGGGCCAGGGAACTGCGCAAGCTGACCCGCGGTACAAACCAGGTGCCTTCAGAAGTGATCATCAGGGAAGACCGTGACTTCGGCCACGGGCCTGCCTCATGAAGGTGGTTGTCGACGCCAGTGTCGCTGCGAAGTGGCTCCTTGATGAGGAAGGCTCAGATGCGGCCGACACTTTGCTTGATGGTAGCTTCGAACTTTTCGCCCCCAGGCTTATGGCATCGGAAGTGGGAAGTGCGCTAAGACATAAGGTTCGTATGGGAAAGCTGGAAGTGGGTACGGCGGGCGAATTAGCCTCCCAGATAAACGACTTGACGGTTTTCTGGGCCGAAGATCAAGAAGTCGCTGCAGATGCTACGCGACTTGCCCTTGCCTTGAATTGTTCGGTATTTGACTGCGTCTATCTCGCCCTGGCGCATCGCGTAGGGGCTAAGCTCATAACCGAAGACAAACGATTCGTCAATGCGGTGGCGCACACGGAGCATGGTGGAATAGTGACCACCTTGGCGGAATTTGTAATTGCTTAAGGGAATGCACCCGAATCTCTGATAGAATTGCCAACCACAGCCTTGTAGACTAAACCTTAGATTATTCAGGAGACCCACACATGCTTTTTGCGGCTATAAGCACCATGATCGATCCGAAGAAGCGGTATTCCCAGGCTGAGCTTCTCGACACGCTGCGTGAGCAGGTGGTTGTGGCGGAGGATATGGGGTTCGATGCGTACTGGCTTGGGGAGCACCACTTCGGGCCGCACGGGATGGGGAACGTCCCTAACCCGATACTGGTCGGGGCCGACCTGGCTGCCCGGACAAAGCGGATCAGGATTGGACAGCTTGCGAACATCGCCGTCTGGTGGCACCCCCTAAGGCTGGCCGAGGACCTGGCAGTTCTCGATAACCTTACCAAGGGTCGTATTGAGGTCGGGTTTGGGCGGGGGATCTGGCCCTATGAGGGCCCCCAGTTCCACCCCAACGCCGACCCCCGCAAGGGAGACGAGAATCGGGAGCTTTTTGAAGAGGTAATCGACGTCGTCAAGAAGGCCTGGACTGAGGATTTCTTCTCCCACAAGGGCCCGAACTTCCAGTTTCCGGCGGACGACACTAGCTTCTCTCACCCGAAATTTGCGCCAAACCCCGAATGGCAGGATGGAAACCGGGTCCTCAAGCTCAACGTGACGCCGAAGCCGTACCAGAAACCACACCCGCCTCTCTGGATGACCGTATCGACTGACAGATCCGTAGCCTTTGCAGCGAAGCTGGGGCTGAAGCCCTGCTACTGGCAGCCGCCGCCACTGCGCCTGCGGGAGAGGTTCAAGCTGTATGCGGAGATTCGCTCGGAGATTGAGGGTCGGCCGTTCAGGCTGGGAGAAAACCAGGCGGTCATGAGGCACACTTTTGTGGCCAAGGATGCGGAAGAGGCACGACGCGTCGCCGGAGAAGGGATCATGTTCAGCTTCACCTACAATGACCCGTTCCGCGGGTTGCAGGTCTTCATGAACCCCGGCGAAGAGGTCACCCCGGATATGAAGATGGACTGGGACTTCCTGAGCAGCCGACACTTGCTTGTCGGGAGCCCGGACGAGGTAGCCGAAAAGATCAACGAGCTCCAGGAGGTCTGCGGGCTGGAATACCTGGTCGTCAACTACGGTCATGGCTGGCTTCCCAAAGAGGATGCAATGCGAAGTCTTGAGAACTTTGCGGCCAAGGTGATGCCCCAGTTCCAGAAGACACCTGACCCAGTGCCGGTCGCCGCGTCCTGAAAAGCGAAGAATAACCATGACTTTAAACGGAATAGCGTCGGTTTTTCAGAAGACTAGAGCCGAGATTGATATCGGGGTGCTGGCGCACAACTACAACTACTTGAAGAGCCGCATCGACAAAGGCATCAAGGTGATTGCCGTGGTCAAGGCCGACGCCTACGGCCACGGCGCCACAACGGTGGCTAGAGCCTTGGAAGACATGGGTGTCGACGACCTTGCTGTCGCCACAATCGACGAGGCGGTAGCTCTCAGGAAAGAGGGCATCGGGAGCCCGATCATCGTGTTCGGAGGGGCTCTGCCGGGTGAAGAAGCAGCGGCTCTCCACTACGATTTCCTGCCCGCAGTCCACAGTATCGAGGCCCTTGGCAGGCTTTCTCAGTCAGCGAAGTCCATGGGCATGGAGGCCGGTTATCACCTGAAGGTGGACACTGGGATGGGACGGGTCGGGATCGACTACCGGCACCTCGGCATGTTTCTAGACCATGCTATGGAGCTTCCCTCGATTAGGCTGGAGGGTGTGTTCACCCACCTCTCCTCCGCCGACGAGGATTCCAGCGACTACTCCTCTCTGCAGTTAGAGAGGTTCCGATCCGGGCTCAATGAGATCTACTCCCGGAATATCGAGGTCGGGATAGTGCATGCGGCGAACAGCGCCGGCGTGCTGTTCCACCCGGAGTCGTGGTTCGACGCTGTCCGACCGGGGGTCGCGCTGTACGGCATCAATCCCAGCTCCCACTGGCAGGACCCGGAGCTAAGGCCCGTGCTTTCATTCAAGAGCAGTGTGTCGCTGATCAAGAGGGTTCCCGCGGGGAGCCCATTAAGCTATGGCAGGACCTTTGTCACGGACAGGGACAGCGTCATTGCCAGCGTGCCCGTGGGTTATGCCGACGGATTGAGCTTTCTGCTGTCGAACCGGGGGTCGGTGATCGTGCGGGACACGCTGGCGCCGATAGTAGGGCGGATTACGATGGACACGACTCTGGTGGACGTGACGGACGTGCCCGGCGTGAGCTTCGGGGACGAGGTAATGTTGATCGGGGAAGGAAGCTCAGTTTCCATAACCGCGGAGGGAATCGCCGAGACGATTGGTACTATTCCCTACGAAGTGCTGTGTAACATCAGCAAGCGCGTGCCCCGGGTGACGGTGGGGTCGGAGCTTCCAATGCACGACAAGAGTGGGGAAGCGTTGGCGCTCTCCGGATAGCGGGAAGGAGACAGGAACATGAGGTTTGCGACATTTACTACCGTGGCGGACGCAGCAGGAGAAGCCACAACTGCAGCGGACTTGCTGGACAACCTGAGAGAACAGACCATCTTGGCGGAACAGATGGGTTTCGAGGCGATGTGGCTGGGCGAGCACCACTTCGGACCCTACGAAACTGGTGACATTCCCAACCCCATCCTGCTCGGTGCGGACTTGGCGGCACGGACGTCGAAGATTCGAATCGGGCAGATGGCGAACATCGCCCCCTGGTGGCACCCGATACGCCTCGCCGAAGATGTAGCGATCCTGGACAACCTGACCCGGGGCAGGGTGGATGTGGGGTTTGGTCGGGGAATATGGCCGTATGAGGGCCCTCAGTTCCACCCGAACGCCGACCCCCGCAAGGACAAGGAGAACCGTACCCTATTCCGTGAGGTCATCGAAGTCGCCAAGGAGATATGGACCAACGAGTACTTCTCCTACAAGGGTGAGAACTTCACTTTCCCAGCCGAAGAGACCCGGTTCAAGCATCCCCTGTATCCACCCAACGATGTCTGGTTGGATGGGGACAAGGTTACGAAGCTCCGGGTTACACCCAGGCCCTATCAGAAGCCGCATCCGCCGCTTTGGATGACCGTATCCACGGACAGGTCCGTGACAACCGCGGCGGAACTGGGTTTGAAAGCCTGCTACTGGCAGCCGCCTGCACTCAGAATTAAGCAGCGCATGGAGCGATATGCAGAAGTAAGATCGGAGAAGGAAGGACGACAATTCACCTTCGGTGAGCATCAGGCGGTGATGCGCACTACCTACGTGTCGACATCCATGGAGCAGGCTCGACGCGAAGGGGAAGCTGGGGTGATGTCCGGATTCATCTACAACGATCCCTTCCGCGGCCGGGAAGTATTCGCGAATCCCGAAGAGGAGCTGGAACCCGGCACTAAGATGGACTGGGACTTCCTCGAGCCCCGGTCCTTGCTGGTAGGCTCACCGGACGACGTCATAGAGAAAGTGCACGAGCTGCAGGAAGTGTGCAATCTGGACTATCTCCTCGTCTCCTATTCTCACTTCGGCATTCCGACTAACAAGGTGCTTAAGAGTCTGGAGCTCTTTGCCACGAAGGTAATGCCCTGGTTTGCGAAGAAGGAAGCCAAGACCCCGGTGGCCGCATCCTGACCGTCGGGACTGAAGTCCTGGGAGCCTGAAAATGACATCACAACGCCAACTGATAGACTGGCACACCCATACGTGGAAGCCGGAGCACATGACGGCCCAGGCCCGCTCCGACATGAAGGTCCACGGCGTCATTGGTGGGGAAGCTACGCCGGATGATCACAAGAAGTCGGTGGTGGATGGAGGAGCAGAGAAGTTCGTTGTGATCAACGCACCTGTTCGCGCCTACAAGAAGATACCCAACGACTTCATTGCAGACTACGTGGCGCAGTACCCGGGCCGAGCCGTAGGGTTCGCCTCCGTTGACCCCAACGACCCCACTGCCGCGGAGGAGTTCGAGCGTAGTGTCACGGACCTTGGATTGCAAGGACTGAAGGTATCGCCGGTGTACCAAGGCTTCGATCCCTGGAGCCCTGAGGCGTGGGAGCTTTACTACCTGGCCAACAAGTATGACGTTCCCGTGATGTTCCACATGGGCGGCATGTACGACCCCAACGGGACCCTGGAATGGGGCCATGTCTTGAGGCTGGACAAGGTCGGGAGAGCGTTCCCGGACCTGCGAATAATCGTTGCCCACTTCGGGCAGCCGAATATGCAGGAAACCGCGATGCTGATGCGGAAGAACACGAACGTTTTCACTGACCTATCGGCGAGGTTCCACCGTAAGTGGCAGCTGTACAATGGACTCCTGGTGGCAATCGAATACAAGGTCACTGACCGCATCCTCTTCGGCTCCGACTTTCCAGTGATGACTACCATGGACGCGGTCAACGCCTTCAAGAACATCAACGACTGGGGCGAGGGCATAAACCTCCCCAAAATCCCTCCCGACCTGATCGATGAGATCATCTACAACCGCCCCTTCGACCTGCTGCGATTCTAAAGGAGACACCGGATGACGAGCGGTAACCTGGAAGCGAAAGACTGGGCCTTTTCCGAAAGCGAGTACCGGGGCCGCGTGGCCCGGGCCAAGGAAGCCCTTAAAGAAGCGGGTCTGGACTGCGCGGTGTGCGTCGGGCCGGAGCTTATCAACTACTACGCAGGCTACGACGCCCATACCTTCTTCCAGTTTCAGGGCCTGGTCTTCGGGCCTGGGGACGACGAGCCTACTTTCGTAATGCGGGACGTGGACATCGGGCGGGCGGAGGTCACGTCTTGGGTATCGGATGTGCGGCTGTACCGGCACGGAGCGGAGGACCCGGTGGAAATGGTGGCCAAGGCGGTCAAAGAGCGCCTGGGCAGCGGTACGAGGGTCGGGGCGGACCTGCAGGCCTACGCCTTCACGGGACTCCACGCCCTTCGCCTTAGGGAAACGCTCGGTTCTGCCAGCTTGGAAAACTTTACCAACGGGCTCGATGGTGTGCGGCTTTCCAAGTCCGACGAGGAGATGAACTACGTCCGAAAGGCGGCGGCAATCGCGACGGCAGGGCTCGAGCGGGCAAACGCCACAGCGCGCCCAGGCATCACCGAGATAGACCTCGCAGCGGAGATAGAAGCGGCCGTGCGGCAGGCCGGCAGCGAGTATCCGGGCATGCCGACGTGGATATCCTCCGGTGCGAGGAGGATCGGGCACAAGACGGCGGACAGAAGAGTGCTTGAGTCGGGTGATCTGATATCGATGGAGTTTCCCGGCGTATACCGCCGCTATCACGCCGCTACTATGCAGACGATATCGGTGGGAGAGCCGACGCCCGGGTGCCGAGAGGCCTACGGGATCGCGTTGAGGGCCTTGCGAGCCGGGAGTAAGGAGATCGCCATTGGGAGACGGGTGTCGGATGCGGAGCAAGGTGCGGTGGACTCGCTTATCGCAGACGGGTTCGATGCCACGGTCAGGGCGAGGTTCGGCTACGGCGTAGGCATAGCTTACCCGCCGACCTGGCTAGAGACTCTCGACATAACGCTGGAATCGGACCAGGTGTTTGAGCGCAATATGACCTTCGTGCTGCACACGAGCTCAAGCGACCCGGACACGGGCCAGCAGGTCCTGGTCGGCGGGGCGTACGCCGTCACGGACAATGGGCTCGAAGTCCTCAGCGGGGGAGACCTGGAGCT
This sequence comes from Dehalococcoidia bacterium, assembly GCA_965220005.1. Taxonomy (GTDB): domain Bacteria; phylum Chloroflexota; class Dehalococcoidia; order Plut-88900; family Plut-88900; genus Plut-88900. The sequence continues at coordinate 2,285,940 of OZ244800.1, read as the reverse complement.
GCGGGCCGTTTAAGGCCCTGTATCCAGCGGGGCAAATCCCCGCGCCCCTATACCGTGGGTTCCTCTGCTAAAGCATGAATTGCGGGAGAGAAAAGGAGCGGGAGGCTAGTTTTCCCACCGTTTGATTCCCGTGGCATCGGCAATTACCTGCCTGGCGGAGGTCAGCTTGGCCTCATCCGCACTGACGTCTGTCAGCCGATAGACGAACAATGGCTTGCCGGGCATTCGGCATTGCATCTCAATGCATCTGTGGGCTTCTGTGCCAAACGCGGACATCCGGAACACAATGTGCTCGAAGAGATGGCTTCTCTTGGAACCCATGATGAAAAATTTCTTGTCGGCGATGGTTACGGTCTCACGGGCGCGGTCAAAGACATATTCGCGCCGGGACAATATGCCGTGAGGAGGTGTAACAGTGAGCTTGTCACCACTGGCGACGATAGTGCCGAAGGCCTCCTGAATGTGAGCATCAGCCATGTCGTTTTGCCTTTCGTAATTTAAATTGGTGGATACGCGTACGGGATTCTATAGGTAAGCAGGGGTGGTGGGCAAGGGTGGGGTAGAATAGTTGCGCTGAAGCAACTCAAGGCAGGAAAAGAAGTAATCGATGAGCAACTCGGAACCTGGTGGCGTTGAGAAAGTGAGGGAGGCCCTTGTAGGGTTGGGGTATGGATATAGTCCTGTAGTGTTGCCGAAGTCGGCGCGGACGTCTGTGGAGGCGGCTGAGGCCCTTGGCTGCGATGTTGCACAGATCGCCAAGTCCCTGGTGTTTCGTGGCCGGGACTCAGGGCGGGGCGTCTTGGTGGTTGCGAGCGGCGTGAACCGGGTGGACGAGAAGCGGCTGGGTCGGACGATCGGGGAGAGGGTTGGGAAACCGGACGCCGATTTCGTGAGGGAAGTTACCGGATTCACTATAGGCGGGGTGCCGCCCGTGGGACACGCCAACCCACTGGAAACACTTATCGACGAAGACCTGCTCCAATACGAGGTGGTCTGGGCTGCTGCGGGCAATCCGAAGGCCGTGTTCTCGCTTGACCCGAAAGACCTGGAGTCAATGACCGGGGGTCGGGTGACACAAGTAAAGTAGGGACACGGGCTTCCGGTCCTTGCCACATATAGGAGGGAGGCAACTGGTGAAAAGGCTGAAGGTCATAGCGACCGGCGGCACAATAGCTTACAGATGGGACGAGGCCAGTGGCGGAGCGATTCCCGCAGTAACCGGCGCCGACCTCATCCAGGCCGTTCCTCAGCTTGCCGAACTGGCCAGGATAGACGTGCTCGAGGTGTCCAACGTCGCTAGTCAAGTCCTCGGGCCTTCGGACTTTCTGGCCTTTGCCAAGGAATGCGAGAGAATCGCTGCTGCCGACGAAGCGGACGGAATAGTAGTGACCATGGGCACAGCGACGTTGGCGGAGTGCGCGTACACGTTGCACCTTCTCCTGAACTTGGATATTCCGGTGGTTGTTACGGGCGCTATGCGCACCCATTCCCACCCCAGCCCCGACGGGCCGGGGAACCTGCTCGATTCAGGGATTGCGGCGATTTCCGACGAGACTCGGGGGTGGGGGGTGTTGGTCTGCGCCAACGGGGAGATCCACGACCCACGAGAAGTGGTGAAGAGCAATTCTACAGACTTGGCAACGTTCAAATCGCCGGAGTTTGGGCCGGTAGGAATGATCAGGAATGGCATGGCCGTCCTCTTTCGGAGGCCGACCATACGGGAACACATTCCGGTCGAGGCTATTAAGGCCAGGGTGTCGATAGTCCCGGCGATAGAGGGCGACGATGGCAAATTGGTTGATGCGGCAGCCGAGTTCTCGGACGGCATGGTTATCGTGGGATTTGCGCCCGGCTGCGTGCCTCCGGGGATGACCACGGCAATAGAGCGTGCGGCGGCAAGGGGCGGGGCTATGGTCCTGGTCACCCGTTCTTACGGCGGGTCTCTCGGCACTGGGGTATACGCGAGGAGCCTTGGAGGTATAGAGCACCTGATGGAGATGGGTGTCCTGCCGGGCGGAAGCCTTCGTGCATCGAAAGCGCAGATCAAGCTGACACTTGCCCTCAGCGCAACCCGAGACCCCGAGCAGATTAAAGACTTGTTCCCGAACATATAGAGGATTGAAATTCGGACACAGGAGATGAGTATGGACCTGGTAATTAGAGGCGGGAACGTAATCACGGCTGAATCCAACTACACGGCGGACATTGGGGTGCGGGGTGGGGTCATTGCACAGATCGGTGGGACGATGGACGCGCCAAGGGAGATCGACGCGTCAGGGAAGCTTGTAATACCGGGCGGCGTGGACGTGCACGTCCACTTCGAGCCGGACGAGGGCCTGGGGCCCGATTGGGGAGGGATGGTGGACGGGTACTACTCGGGGTCCGCGGGTGCGGCTATCGGGGGCATCACCACCTTTGGAAACATGGTCGCGCCTCTGGGTGACGAAGGAGAGGGGGATGGAGGGGAAGGGTTGATGGAGATGCTGGAGCGCGCGGAAAAGTGTGCTCTAACCAACTCGGTGCTGGACTTCACGCTGCACCCGATCATCTACCACCCCACCCCCGACATCATCGCCGAGATGCCCAAGATGGCCGAGGCGGGCTACTACAGCATCAAGATATTCACCCTGTTCCAGTTCGACAGGAGGATCAAAGACTTCATCCAGGCAATCGACGCTGCCCGCCAGCACGGCATGATCACCATGATGCACTGCGAAGATCAGCCCATCAACGGCTACTTGGCCAGAAGGTTGATCGGCGAGGGCAAGTCCGGCATTCAATACTACAACGACAGCAGGCCCGACTACGCAGAGGCCATCGCCACGGCCAGGGCGGTTGCCATCGGCCGGGCCACTGGTGCGAACATCTACGTGGTGCATCTATCGTCGAAGGCGGCGCTGGAAGTGACCCGACGAAATCCCGTCGAGGGGCAACGTGTGTACGTCGAGACCCGGCCCCTCTATCTCCACCTGGACGTCCGAAATTACGACGAGCCGAATGCGGAGAAGTACACAGGGTGGCCTCCCTTGAGAGACCCGGAAGACGTCGAGGCGTTGTGGCATGGGGTCAATGCGGGGAACATCCACACCGTCTGCAGCGATCATGCACCCTGGATGTGGGACCAGAAACTCAACCCAAAGCTGAATGTCAGCAACTTCCTGCCGGGCATGGCTAACCTGGAAACCATGCTTCCCATGCTGTACGACGATGGCGTACGTACGGGTCGGATAACGGCTAACAAGTGGGTGGACCTGGTCGCGACCACGCCGGCCAAGCTTTTCGGGATGTTCCCTCATAAGGGGACAATAGCGGTGGGGTCGGATGCCGACATTGCGGTTTGGGACCCGGACCGGAAGCGGACGATCAGGGGTGAGGAGATGGCGTCCAACGCGGGCTTCGACATCTATGAAGGACGAGAGGTCCGGGGTTGGCCCGAATACACGATCTCCAGGGGAGAAGTAATCGTGGACAAGGGAGAGCTGGTCGGGAGTCGAGGCAGGGGGCTGAGAGTGATGCGCGGCCCCCACCGGCCGCTATGACACCAGAATCTCGATACGACAATGGTCGCTGGGACCCCATTCTTCGGGGGAGTTCATAGCACGCACCTCCACGTTCTCGTGGAAACCGCGAGACGCGAAAGCGTAATCCAACTGAAGGTTGCTACCCGTCTTCGGGTTCTTTCCCGGCAAGTAGAACGTTACAACGTTACGGGAGGTTGCGGGCTCATTAGTCGCCCGCAACTCCGCTTGCCGCCCGTCCGGCGCTTGCGGTCCAATGAATTCTAGCCCTATGGCCGCCATCCTCTCGAAAACAGAACGATATCGAGCTTCCCAGTAAGGAGGGTGTCCGCCGTCCCCGTACCCGTGAGCGATGTTGAGGTCGCCTGCGGCCAAGATGCGATGCGTTTGCGGGTTCTCATGACCGATGAAGGCGGACAGGTCCGAGATAATGCGGTGGACGGAGGCGTCTGAGTAGCCGGTTCTCCAGGACGTTTTCACGCTAGGATGCGACCCGACCCATTGGCCGTACATAGAGATGACGATGAAGGGTTCAATCGAACCGTCACGCGGGATGACCCGGGCTGCCGCTATCGTCCCTATCCCGCTCACGGCGATCTCGTTCGTTGCTGGATGCCGCCACACAGGGCCTACCTGCTTAAACCACTGGATGTCGACCCGATCAGAAAGCCGGACAACCATTGTCCATCGGTCATACAATGCCTTCCATCGCCCGCGCCACCAGTCGGAGTTCCACGAATGCGAGTCCCACGCCTCTCGTGGACCGATGTTAAGAGGGCTGGCTGCCTCGGTGGGCGGAAGCGCTGGGTTCTGCAACCGTGCCACATCGTCTGGCGGCGGCGTAGCCTCCTGCAAGAGAGCTACGTCGGCATCCATCTGCAGAAGTCGACGCCACGGCTCTCGACGCCTGGCAATATTCCAGCTGATGACTTTTATCATCGAACGGGACTGGTCGGCATCAACTCTCGGAAATGTCTATGCTCTCTATAACGACGTCGTCCGCGGGTTTGTCTCGGGGCCCGGTGTTCACCTTGGAGATTGCTTCCACCACGTCGTAGCCGTCTGTGACCTTGCCGAAGATCGTGTGGTTCCCGTTGAGGTGCGGTGTCGGGGTGACGGTGATGAAGAATTGGCTGCCGTTAGTCCCGGGGCCCGAGTTGGCCATGGCCAGCAGACCCGGCTCGGCGAAGGTGAGGGAAGGGACGATTTCATCCTGGAACCTGTAGCCCGGGCCTCCGGTACCGGTGCCCGTGGGGTCGCCGCCCTGGATCATGAAACCGTCAATCACACGGTGGAATATGACTCCATCGTAGAAGTTTGCGCGGGCCAGGAAGACGAAGTTGTTGACGGTAACCGGAGTATCCGAGGCGAAGAGCTCGATTGTAATCTCGCCGTGGTTGGTATTGAGAGTGGCGGTGTAAGACTTGGCGGAGTCGATGGACATTGCTGGGGAACTGCTGTACTGAGTAATGGCTTCCTCTCCTACGGTAGGGGTTGGGGGTTCTGAATCGGAGCACGCGGCTAGGGCGAACACGGTCAAGGCTAAGGCAACAACTATCAATGCCTTGATCTTCACGTTTCGTATCCTCCCTGGCGCTGGGGCCCGAACCAAATGCTGAAGGTATCCTCGAAACTTAATCTAGGATCTTGTTCTCGCCGGGGAGCAGGACGGAGATTTGCGAGAATGACGAGTCCTTGGTAGCGCCGTGCCAGTGTATCTCGCCCACGGGAACGTGTACCACGTCGCCGAGAGAGACCTCGTTTTCTTCCTCGTCCGTGGCAAGGATTCCGCGGCCGCCGGTCACTACGATCACCTGGTCGGTCTCATGGGTGTGACGCTTGGTGCGGGCGCCTGGGCTGAAGACCACGTTGCCAATGAGCATGTGGTCGGACAATTCCTTTGTGACCATCCTCTGGGTCTCGACCGAGCCGACGAACATGGGGTTGGTCCCCTCAAGCTTCTTGTCCATCTTGTTCATGTTGAATACTTGCACGATTCCTCCTTCTTGGCGGGGCCTCGGCGATATGAATTCCGAGCGCCGGGGGTAATGTATTGGCCTTTGCACCGGAATGCAAGACCCGCAACACAAAACCGGAGGTGTGCAGGACTGCATTCTGCGGCGGTGACTGCTGATACAATAGCTCATGGAGGGCCCAATGGAACCGGAATTAACACCATATGACGTGATAGTTGTCGGGGCGGGGAATGCAGCCCTGACCACGGCTCTTTCGGCCAAGGAGGCCGGGGCCCGTGTCCTGGTCCTCGAGAAAGCGCCCCACGCAGAAAGGGGAGGAAACAGCCGATTCAGCGGCGGCCTCTTCCGCTTCGCCTATTCATCCGGCGAGGCGGTGAAGGGGCTATTACCCGAAGGGGAGCGCAGGGCGAGGGTGGAAGTCGGCGAATACGGCGAAGACCGATTTTACGACGACCTGATGAAGGTGACCGAGGGAAAGGCTAACCCGGAATTGTCCAGGAAGCTGGTGGAGGAGTCCTTAGGGACGATGAAATGGATGGCGAGACAAGGGATTGAGTGGGACTGGACGCACCTTTGGTCGGTAGAGGCGTCTGGAGGGGGTAGGAAATACAATCCCGGCAGCATTCTGGAGGCGAAGAACAAGGGTGTTGGGCTGGTGGCGGGGTTGTTTAAGGCAGTAGAGCGGGCGGGTATCGAGGTGCGGTACGGGACTGCGGTGAGGGGGTTGGATGTCAGCCAAGCTGAAGGTTTAGTCAAACTTTCGGTGGAGGGAGAAAATGGACAGGATGAGATAGCCGCCAAAGGCGTCGTGTTGGGCAGTGGGGGCTTCGAGGCCAACGGAACAATGCGGGCCCGACACCTCGGCAGCAAGTGGGAGAACGTGAAGGTACGCGGGACGCGGCACAATACCGGAGAAGTGCTCGCGTTGGCTCTGGAAGCGGGGGCCTCGGAGGCGGGGCAGTGGGACGGATGTCATGCCACCCCCATCGACGCGTTCGCTCCTGACGTGGGAGACCTGCGGCTCACGGACAGGACCAACCGGCTCTCTTACCCGTTTGGGATCATGGTCAACCGACGCGGGCGTCGGTTCTTCGACGAAGGAGAAGACCTGGGTGCCTACACCTATGCCAAGGCCGGGGGCCTGATCCTGGAGCAGCCGGGTGGAATAGCCTTCCAGATTTTCGACAGGAAAACCCTTCACCTGCTGGAGGCCCGCTACGAGACTGCTGTGCCCATCATGTCCAAGACCATCGATGAGCTGGCCGTGGACTTGGGGCTCGCGCCTCAGGGACTTCTCAAGACGGTCCGGGAATTCAACCTGGCCGTGGCCCGGGGCCCCTTCGACCCCTCGATCAAGGACGGCAACGGTACAAGGGGCATAGAGCCGCGCAAGTCCAACTGGGCCCTCCCCATCGACTCCCAACCCTTCGCCGCATATCCCGTCACCGGGGGCATAACCTTCACCTTCGGCGGGCTTAAGATCGATACGGAAGCGAGGGTACTGGACATCGGCGGAAGCCCTATGCCCGGACTGTACGCTACAGGGGAGATAACGGGAGAGTTCTTCTATCACAACTACCCCGGCGGGTCGGGGTTGATGAGGGGGGCGGTCTTCGGGCGAATAGCGGGAAGCAACGCCGCCTACTACGCTCGAGGTTAAGACCAGAGGCACTATGAACGAGACCCGGCAACTGGCCGAATTCGTGCACGATACTGGTTACGATGACTTGCCCGAGGATGTCGTAGATGCCTGCAGAGTCTTCCTGCTCGACAATTTGGCCAGCGCGTTGGTCGGGGCCCTGACTCCGTGGGCCGGGATGGTCAGAGAGTTGGCGAGTGAGAGCGGCGGGCATGGCTCATGTTCGATATTCGGGACCGCAGAGACGGCCTCGGCCTCCTATACGGCGTTGGCCAACGGCACGGCAATTGCCGGTTTCGAGACTGATCAGGCATTCTATCCGGGGTCGTGCCATCCTGGGGCGGTAGTCCTCCCTGCGCTCCTTGCCGTTGCTCAGAGCCAGATTCTTGACGGCAGGCGTTTCATGGAAGCGTTTGCCGTGGGATACGAGGCGGTTTGCCGGATAGGACTGGCAGCGGGTCGGGCGGTGGAGGACATGGCGGGCTTTCATGGGCCGGGGACCAATGGGCCCTTCGGCGGGGCGATGGGCGCTGGTAAAGCGATGGGTTTGGGGGTGGAGGGGCTGGTGAATGCGCTGGGTATAGCGGGTTCGCACGGTGCGGGCTTGATGGAGTTCGCCAAGGAAGGAGCGATGACCAAGCGGCTGCACCTCGGGAGGGCGGCGCAGACGGGGCTCGATAGTGCTCTGCTGGCCGAGAAGGGGTTCACGGGCCCAAGCACCGTCCTCGAAGGAGACCGGGGATTCCTGAACGTCTTCTCCCCGACGCCGGACCCCACACAGTTGACCAAGGACTTGGGCAGCAAGTGGCTGCTATTCGACATAAGCTGCAAGAGCTATGCCTGCCATATGTCCTTTCATCCCATTATCGATAGCGCGGTGGAATTCAAAGGGAAGTCGGGAGTCGGGGCCGGGGAGATAGAGGGGGTGAAGGCGGTCACGAACCCGACGGTGGTTAGGAAGCACGCACAAATCGCCCCGACGACGATTCTCGGGGCGCAGTACAGCCTGCCCTTCTCCCTAGCCATAGCCCTGATACGAGATGTTAAAGACCCTGCTACCTTCAACGAGCAGACCCTGTGGGACGAGGAGGTCAGAGCCTTGTCAGAGAAGGTGGAGTTAGAAGCGAAGGAGATGGGAGTTGGGCCGATGGGGGAAGTCGCGATCAAGTCGGCGGGAAGGGAGCACAGGCTGGAGGCGAGAGACTGGAAGGGCGCTCCAAGCAATCCCTACACATTAGGCGAGATGAGCGAGAAGTTCAGGACCTATGCGTCGGGGTCGCTTTCAGAAGAGAGAATCGAAGAGGTGATTGGCAAGGTGGAGAAACTGGAAGATGAGAGGGACGCTGGAACACTGGCCCTGTTGCTCACGCCTGATGTATCGGGTGAGACTTACTGAGGACGAGACATGAGTAAAAGCAGTGAGTTCCGGCGTCTGCTCGAAGAGAATGACCATGTGTACAGCACGGGGGTAACCGGCGCGCTGGACGCGTCGATTGCCGAAATGGTCGGGCTCAAGTTTGTCTACATGAGCGGCTATTCGACCTCCCTGGCCCTTCTGGCGAAGGCCGACCTCGGATTCCTATCCTCCACGGAGATGGTCTCCCATGCGGCCCAGATCGCAGGTGCGACTACGCTGCCAGTGATCGCTGACGCGGATGACGGTTTCGGAAATGCGTTGACGGTTATGAGGACCGTGGAGAGCTACGAAAGGGCCGGGGTGGCGGGAATCCACATCGAGGACCAGGTTGCGCCGAAGAGATGTGGTCACCTGGCAGGGAAGAGAGTGCTGCCGTTGGACGAGGCTGTCGGCAAATTCAAGGCGGCTCTGGCTGCCCGCCAAGACCCCGACTTCGTGATCATTGCCAGGACCGACGCCCGGGATGCAGACGGTGGAAGCTTCGAAGAGGCCGTCCGCCGAGGCCGTACCTACGCGTCACTGGGCGCGGACATGGTGTGGTCGGAGTTCGGCAACCCGGACGCCCTCGGCGAGTTCGAGAAGTTCGCGGAGGAGGTGCAAAAGGAGCGGCCCGGAATTCCCCTGGTCTTCAACTATTCCTCGTCGCTGAAGTGGGGGAGGAGCAAGAACCGGGTGTCGTTCGGCCAGCTGTCGGACATGGGATACAAGGTGATACTGGTGAGCATGGGCTGCGTCCACGCGGCAATGCACGCAGTATGGGACTTCATGGCCGACCTGAAGGACAATGGCGAAGAAGCCCAGTTCCGCCTCGAGGATACGGTACGCGGCCACCCCACCGAGGACCACCACGCAATGGGCAACATCGCCCTCTACGAGAAGCTGACACAGGACTACGTTCGATAGCTGTCAGGCGGGTCTTGGGACGATAATGAAGTCGTCGTGGACTTCGCGCCGGGGCTCGGAGCCCATGCCCTTGACCCCTTCCCACAGCTCTCGAAGATGCTCAATGCCTAATTCCAGGCGGTGCTCGTTAGGGTGTGTGGGTGCCGACTGTTCGTAGTCGTCACCCGGCTTCGTAGTCATCTCTATGTGGCAACCCAGGACCCATGACACGGGCCGGGTGTCGGTGAATTCGATCATCCGCTGGAGGCTGGCCGTGTAGGCCGGAAAGTCTCGGACGTATAACCTGCCGGGATAAAGGAAGTCGTTGGTGATCAGGACGGCCGTGGCCCGGTCATAGGTTGCTATGCCGGCAACGTCATGGCCGGGGATGGGGATCAGGTCAACGACCCGGTTCCCGAGATCTACGGTTGTCGAGGTGACGGGCCAGGGTGCCATGCCGAAGAAGTCTGCGACTTCCTCAGGCGTGTGCCCGACTATCTTCGTGTTCTCCCGACCCTCGAACAGCCAGTCTCCTGCAATATGATCGAAGTGAGAATGGGTGTGGGCGACGATTAAGGGAAAGTCCTTGCCTACCAGGTCGTCGACGGTCTCGCGCAAAGGAAATTTGCCGGGGGCGCCGGTGTCGAAAAGGATGGAGCGCTCTTCTCCGGCGAAGAGATATATGAACGGGCCCTCCCAGTGGTCAAGCAGCGACTGACGCATAATCCACGTGCCCTCGGCGTGACGGTGGACCTGCAAAGCAGGCTCGTTGGGGTCGAGGCCGTCAACCCAGTGATCGGGAAAGGGGGCTTCTGGGGACGAGTGTTCGCTAGGCATTGCTCGGCTCCTTTTTTAAACCGGGGAATCTTGGCTACGGTCGGAGAGCCTCCAGGGACGCTTCCAGGGCTTCAATGTACAGGTCCATCTCCTCCCGGCCCATAGGAGTCGAAAGACATCCGAAGTCCCGGTTGATGCAGACTATACCCCTGTCAAGCATGTGGTGGGCGAAGAAGTCGGAGCCTGGCCAGTCGTGCTGAGAGGCAACGAAGGACCTGTAGTCGGTCAACTCTTTAGCGGTGAGATGGACCCAGAATAGGGACCCCTTGCCCGAGACCTGAGCGGGGAACTCTCTTCGGTCGATAACCTCCTGAATGCGGCTCCGAAGCTCGTCACCCATGCGGTCCAACCGCTCGAAAACCGGTGGTGTCAGCTGTTTCATGGTGGCCAGCCCGGCGGTCATAGTTACCGGGTTGGCATTGAAGGTGCCTGCGTGTAACAGCCACTCTCCACCGGCTCGGGTGTGGTCGAACACGTCCATTACCTCGTCGGCGCCCCCAACTGCGCCCACGGGAAACCCGCCGCCGACTATCTTAGCCAGAGTAACCAGGTCGGGTTTGACGCCGAACTCGGCACAGCCGCCGAGATAGGAGAGCCGGAAGCTCACCACCTCATCGGCGATGAGCAGTACACCGTTGGCCCGAGTCACGTCCCGGAGGGTCTCGATGAATCCGGGTTTGGGCGCGACCAAGCCAAGGGAGGCGGGCAGGGGGTCGAATATCAGGGCGGCCAGTGTCTCCCTGTTGGCTTCTATCAAGTCAACGCAGGCTTGGATGTCGTTCCAGGGCAGGACTACGACATCTTCGGCGGACTGGGGCGTCGAGCCTAAAGCCCCGATGCTGCGGGGAGAACGTGGGTTTCCCCAGGTCTCCGGGCCGGGGGTGAGGCTTACCTGAGCGTAGTCGTAAGTCCCGTGGTAGGCCCCTTCGAACTTGGCGATCTTGGGCCTGCCGGTGAAGACTCGAGCGGCCTTTATGGCGTTCATCACTGCCTCGGTGCCCGAGTTGCAGAAGCGCACCTTGTCAATGTAATCGACCCTGTCTACCAGCAGGGAGGCAAGTTCAACCTCCGGCTCCGTCGGCATGGCGAAGGATGTGCCCAGTTCCAGTTGCCGGGCCACGGCCTCCATGACCTGTGGATTAGCGTGGCCTAGAATGGCCACGGTGGCGTTGTTTATGAAATCTACCCGCTCCTGGCCTTCAACGTCGGTAACCCGGCAGCCTTTACCGCTCCGAACGTATATGGGGTATGGAGAGAAGGCTATGGAATGGCGAGTGTTGCCGCCGGGCATCACCCGCCGGGCACTATCGTAGAGTCGCTTGGACTGGGAGGATGGTGATTTGTAAGCAGTAGTTTGAATGGGTTTACGAGTCATGGGGCTATCTTATCGGGGTGGGGGGCGGTGCGCTATAGGGAGTGCTGACTAAAGTCGGGACAGAGAGGCGGGTTTAGTGATAAAGTCGGGAAACGAGGCCTGAGACGGGACTGCACGGCTAGGAGCGTTACATGCGTTTCGATAGTACGCCTTACTACCACGTTGGGGAACCCTACTACGCCATAGGTTGGGACGCGCTGATGTCAGAGGTCCGGCAGGAAGCCCAACTGCTGGAAGATGCCGGTTTCACCACCATGTGGTTCGCCGAACACCACTTCGCCTGGGACGGCTACTACAACGCCGCCCCGAACCCCCTCCTGGTGGCCGGAGACCTGATTCCGCGCACGAAGACCTTGCGCCTCGGGGCCCTGGGCACGGCCCTTCCCGACCGGCACCCGATACACGTGGCGGAAGACGTCGCCATGCTGGACCGGATGAGCGAGGGCCGCATGGAGTTCGGGATAATGCGGGGCGCAAATAATAGAGCCGGCGTCCAGTTCCACCCGGCCGCCGACCGCCGGAACAAGGAAGTGAACTATCGACTATTCGCCGAATGCCTGGAGATCATCGTCAAAGCATGGACTCAGGAGGCTTTCACCCACGAGGGAGAGTTTTACAAGTTCCCCGTGCCCGGGTGGCGGGAGTCGGTCAAGGAGATAACGGACGCCAGTCCTCTCCACTTCGCAGAAGATGGCGAGATGGTCGCCCTTGGCCTGCACCCGAAACCCTATCAGAAACCCCACCCGCCAATATGGCAGATGGCGGATGCGATGGACTCCCACATCTTCGCCGGTGAGCGTGGAATGAACGTGATGTGTTACTCACCGCCGGTGACAAGTATCAAGGAGCGTTGGCTGGCCTACCGAGAAACTGCGAGGGCTTCGGGGTTTGACGTTGGATACGGGGAGAATTTGGCCGTAATGAAACCGTGCTTCGTGGTGAATAGCATGGACGACGAAGCGCTCGCAGCAGCGCGGGCCGGTACCAACTTCCTGTTCGACCGCTCGCCGTTGGCCAAGGTCGGTCGGCACATATATATCGGCGAAGGAGAGACGTTGACCGCGGACGACAAGTCAGACGACTGGTTCGACTTTCTGCGCCGTAATGGACACCTGTGGGTCGGGACGCCTGATTTCGTCGAGGAGAAGCTCGCTGAGCTGGAGTCGGAGTTGAACTGCAGCCACGTCGGCTTGTTTCTGAACATTCCGGGGCTCAGTTTCCGGCAGGTGATGGACAGCCTGACCCTGTTCGGCGACCACGTGATGCCGAGATTCGACAGGACGGCCCCCGCGCTCGGGGCTCGGGTGGCGGGCTAAACAAACTATTCGTACACGGAGGACTCACACCAGTGCAGAGCACATCCCAAACCGTAGAAGACTACCTGGCCGAGCTTCCCTCCGACCGACAACTTGCGTTGGGTGAGGTCCGCAAGGCCATCCTCGAAAACCTGCCCGATGGCTTCGAGGAGACGATGGATTTTGGAATGATCGGGTATGTAATTCCGCTGGAGACCTACCCCAAGACGTATAACGGTCATCCCCTTCAATATGCAGCGCTGGCATCTCAGAAAAACCATATGTCGCTGTACCTGATGTGCATCTACTCGCATGAAGGGTCGAGGATGTGGTTCATGGACGAGCTTGAGAAGCGGGGCAAAAAGCTCAGCATCGGGAAGGCTTGCATACGGTTCAAACGGCTGGAAGACCTGCCCCTTGACCTGGTGGGTGAGGCGATAGCCTACAGCTCGGTGGAGGGGTACATAGATATCTACGAAACGGCGCGCAACAGGACCAGCAAGCAGAGGAGTAAGGCTTAGCTGCAGGGAGGCCCGATATGGCGGATATTCTCGTAACTGGCGCCACCGTCATCACCATGGACCCCGAGAGACGGGTTATAGAGGACGGGGCGGTTGCCATAGATGGCGACCGGATCTCCGCAGTCGGGAGCCGGGCTGAGATCGAAGCTGCCCACTCAGCTCCCACGGTAATCGACGCCAGCAGGATGGTCTGCCTGCCAGGTTTGGTCGACGTGCACGGCCATGCGGGCCACGCCCTCGTCAAGACCATGGACCACGACTCCTTTTCCCGCTGGCGAGAGACCGTCGAACTAATCTACGCCGAGGGTGTCGACGAGGAGTTCTGGTACGCCGAGGCCTCGCTGGCCGCACTGGAAAGGCTGAAGTTCGGGACCACGACCGGCCTCAGCTACTTCGGCGGGGGCCGAATGCTCATCCGCACTGACGACCCGGTCTACGCCGACCGCCATTGTGAAGCCGTTACGGCAGTCGGGATCCGGGAGTTTCTGGCCGTGGGCCCGTGTTCGCCTCCCTTCCCCCGACGCTTTGTCCGCTGGGACGGGGACAGCAAGAACGAATATCTTGCTGACTTCGACCGTCAAATGACGACGACTGAGGACATCGTCAGCAGGTGGAACGGTGGCGCCGACGGTCGAATAAGCGTCTGCCTTACCTCCTCTACGATGAATATGTCGCGGCCTCCGTATGGCGGGTTGCCTATGAATGAACTGAAGGCCGAGGCACGGGCCGTCCGAGACTTGGTGGACCGGCTTGGAGTTCTGTTGACTCAGGATGGTCACAGCACCGGAACAATAGCGTTCGCTCATAAGGAGTTGGGAATCCTCGGGCCGAACGTGATTTTGTCACACAGCGTGGGTCTCACCGACGAGGAGATCGCCATCTGCGCCGAAACCGACACAAAAATAGCCCACAACCCCAGCTCTCCAAACTCCTATCCGGCACGCTGCCCCGTACCCCAGCTTCTCGACGCTGGTGTGACGGTCGCCTTGGGGTCGGATGCGGCCTCACCGGACATGAACTACGACATGTTCCGCCACATGTACTCGTGCATGAGGCAGCACCGTGCGCAGTTCGGCGAAGGGGCATACATCCCACCCGGAAAGGCCCTGGAGATGGCGACTATAGACGGGGCACGGGCCTTGGGGATGGAATCTGAGATCGGGTCGCTGGAGCCGGGCAAGAAGGCAGACCTGATCCTGGTGGACATGGACAAGCCTCACCTTTACCCACTAAACATGCCCGTCCACAGGATCACCAACTTCGCCGGTGGGCAGGACGTAGACACCGTGATAGTGGACGGCAAGGTACTGATGCAGGGCCGAGTCGTGAGCACGGTGGACGAGTCGGAGGTTTTGGCTCGTTCGCAACAGGCAACCGAGACCATGCTTGAACGCACAGGCCTGCAATCAAGCCTGGGGATGGGGGAGGGGTTCTGGGGCAAGAGTCGTTACCCCGGGGCCTGGGACGGGTAAGTAACCAAGTTGTTTTTATTGCCGCTATAATGCAAATCACTTCCAGTGCCTTGCGCTGGACTCTAGGCATGGCGGTAAGGTAACTGAAAGAGTCTTAAGGTCGCGATTATTCCAGGAGGTGTAGGGATGATAGAAAGATTCAGTATTCTGTATGCTGGCCACGTCAACGTCGATAATATGGGATATGCCGGGACTCCGGCCAATGAGCGGTTTCTTTCGGATGAAGAACTGGCCTCGGCCCTCACCATTACCGATGAAATAGCCCAAACCGCCGACCGGCTGGGGTATCACACCCTCTGGATGGCGGAGCACCACTTCCAGCGGGAAGGGTACGAGTGCCTGCCCAACCTCCTGATGCAGAGCGTGCACCTGGCCCACATCACCAAGAACCTGAAATTCGGGTGCGCATTCAACGTGCCGCCCATGTGGAATCCACTGCGTCTCGCCGAAGACTACGCCCTGGCAGACCACCTTACCGATGGCAGGGTAATCTTCGGGGTCGGGCGCGGATATCATACCCGGGAGGTGGAGTCCTTCGGCGCGCCAATGCTGGACAGAGACGCCAACAGGGACTATTTCGAAGAGCAGGTGGAGGTCATTTTCAAGGCCTTTAACAATCGCTCCTTCTCCCACCACGGTAAATACTTTGATATCCCCCCCAAGGTGCCTTACCGGGGCTACGAGCTGGAGGAGATAACCCTAGTCCCCAGACCCAAGCACCTGCCCGTCGAGTGCTGGCAGCCGATAGTGAGTTCCAGCCAGCGAGGCATAGACTTCATGATCAAGCATGGTATCAAGGGCATCTCGGGTGGGGGCGCAGCCCCCGGCGGCGCCTCCCGGAGAGTTGTGGAGCTTTGGAGAGACTCGCTGGTAAAGTCGGGCCGAAACGCGGAGCTCGGAGAAGACTTGATCATCGGTGAGAAATTCCACATGGCCGACAGCCGTGAGAAAGCCATAGCAGAGGCTCGGCCCTATTTCGAGGAGAACACCAAGATGTTCGGCCCCTTGGGATTTGTCGGGGGCCTGACCGACGAGCAGAAGAAGGGCTTGGAAAATCCGACACAGGAGCTTTGGGCCAGCCTGCCCACCATCGAAGACGACGTCCGGTCGGGAAACTTCCTGTGCGGCACTCCGGAGCAGGTAATCGAACCTCTGATGCTGCTTCAGGACCTCTATCCCGGGCTTCGCGAAATCAACATCCAACCCATGATATCGACCCCCTCGAAGGTCATCCTTGAGCAGATCGAGTGGTTCGCAAAAGAAGTAATGCCGGCTTTTCAGGTGAAACAACCCACTGCGGCCGGCTGAATGGACATAGAGAGCAATGGGCCCGGATTCCATCTCGACTCAGACTCCTAGGAGCAAGCGAACATGAAGGTTTCCTATTTCCATCTGATGCCGTACCAGGACCTGCCCCGGGACTTCGAGTCCCGGTACCACAGCGCGTGGGTAGACCTGCCCAACGAGCACTTCGACTCGGCGAAGGGTGGACAGTACTACAAAGACTACCTGGCCCAGCTCCAGCATGCAGACCAACTGGGCTTCGACGGCATCTGCGTCAACGAGCACCACGGCAACGCCTACGGTCTGATGCCCTCGCCGAACCTGATGGCGAGCATCCTGACCCAGACCACTTCCGAAGCGGCGCTCATAGTGCTGGGCAACAGCCTCGCTCTCTACCAGCCACCGCTGAGGGTAGCGGAAGAGATGGCTATGCTCGACATAATGAGCGGTGGCAGGCTCGTAGCGGGGTTCCCGGTCGGGACTTCCATGGACACGACATTCTCCTACGGACAGGTCCCGTTGCAGCTGCGGGAACGCCACGCCGAGGCACACGACCTGATTATGAAGTCGTGGACGGAGAGAAAACCCTTCGCCTTCAACGGGAAGTACACCAAGCTGCGGTACGCCAACGTCTGGCCCCGGCCCCTTCAGCAGCCCCACCCACCGGTCTGGATACCGGGAAGCGGGAGCCTTGAGACGTGGGACTGGGTTCTTAAGCACAACTACGTCTACTGCTACCTGAGCTACTTCGGATACCAGCGGGCCGAGAAAGTAGTACAGGGCTACTGGGACACTGTCGCCGAGCGGGGCATCGACGATAACCCACACAGGTTTGGGTTCCTTCAGTTGGTGTGCGTCTCGGAGACGGATGAGCAGGCGGAGAAGGACTACGCGGAGCACGTGAAGTACTTCTACCAGAAGATGCTCTGGATACACCCGCCCTTTGCGGAGGCGCCCGGGTACCGGTCGATAAACTCGATGCGGAATTCGGCAAGAGCGCAGACGGGAAAGGAAGCGGCGAAAGCAGCGCTGGAGATGGGCTGGAAGGACTACGTGGATAAGGGGCACATCATCGCCGGGAGCCCAAGCACAGTGCGTGAGCAGCTTACCGACGCGGTCAAGAGGCTGAGGATCGGCCACCTGATGTGCCTGCTGCACATTGGCAGTATGCCCGACGAGATAGCCCGCAAGAACACGGAGCTCTTTGCCAAGGAAGTCATGCCGGGCCTCCAGGGATTATTCAGCGAGTACGACGACCCGTGGTGGCCGCAAGCGGTGTCGAGACCCGTGGCGGCTCCAACTGTAGGCTAGAAGATTTCGGAGAAAACACTTGGTCGAACACAAAGAAACAACGCTCTCTCTCCGGGGAGGCAAGTTCGAGATTCAGGTCGTAGAAGGGGGATCGGGGCCCGACTTGCTCTACCTCCACGGAGAGCATGGGTTTTCGGGGTGGGCCCCATTCATCGACGCCCTGGCCGAGAAATTCCACGTTTATGCTCCGGCCCACCCGGGTGTCGCTGAATCCATTGGCCTGGAGGAACTGGATGATTGCTGGGACCTGGTCCTCTTCTACGAAGAGCTAATGACGGGGCTGGGGATCGAAGGGGCGGGAGTCGTGGGCCATTCCTACGGCGGAATGGTGGCCGCCGAGCTGGCAGCGCATAGGAAGGACCTCGTGTCCAGGTTGGCATTAGTGGCATCCCTCGGTCTTTGGCGGGATGAAGCCCCTACCTTGGACTTCTTCACTCTGACACCATCAGAAGAGGCGAAGGCCAACTGCTTTGATCCCGAAAGTGAAGCAGCAAAGTCGGCCTTCGCAGTGCCGTCAGACCCAGAGGCCAAGAAAGAGGCGATGATCGAGCGGGCCAAGACCCTCTCGTCTATCGGCAAGTTCATCTGGCCTATCCCCGACCGCGGCCTGCCGAAGAGAGCACACCGTATCGGCGCGCCGACACTTCTGTTGTGGGGCGACTCGGACAAGGTAGTGCCGCCGGAATACGGGAATGCGTTTCAGGACCTGATTGCCGGATCCGAGTTGCAGCTGATCGAGAACTGTGGTCACCTGCCACAATACGAGCAGCCTGAGGCATTCGTGTCGGCAGTGTCGGCGTTCATGGGCCGATAAGAACACAAGGAGAAATAGCATGGTTGCGTACAGGGTGATCTCCTCCGACTCCCACATAATCGAACCGCCGGACCTGTGGACGGCGAGGGTCGAGGGCCGGTTCAAGGAAAAGGCCCCGAGAGTCGTCTCGGAAGAGAATGGGGACTGGTGGTACATAGACGGCCATCGCACCAACTCCTTTCAGAGCGGCGCCTTCGCAGGCGTGCGTTTTGATAACCCCGAAGACCTGCGGATGAGCGCCAAGTGGGAGAACGTTAGGCCCGGCGGCTTCATGATCGACGACAGGATCAAGGACCTTGATGCCGATGGCGTGGACGGCGAGGTTATATACCCGACAGAAGGGCTGCTGGCCTACAACACCGGAGACCCGGAGCTCCTAACAGCGATATGCGCCACCTATAACGAAGCGATGTCCGAGTTCTGCAGCCTCGCCCCCGACCGGCTCAAGGGCATCGCCATGATCAACGTGGATGATGTCGGGAGTGCGGTGAAGGAGATGCACAGGAGCCGGCAGTTGGGACTCGTTGGTGCGATGATTACAGTCTATCCGACCGAAGACAAGTCCTACGACAGGCCCGAATACGCACCATTCTGGGAGGCCGCCGAGGAACTGGGAATGCCGCTGAGCCTCCACGTCGCTACAGGCCGACCGGGGCCCGGGCAGGA
Source organism: Dehalococcoidia bacterium (assembly GCA_965220005.1). GTDB lineage: Bacteria > Chloroflexota > Dehalococcoidia > Plut-88900 > Plut-88900 > Plut-88900. The sequence goes on along the minus strand of OZ244800.1, from coordinate 2,266,933 downwards.
GTTCCAGGACCCGACCAACGTGCGCCCCGCCTTCTTCGCGACTGCTGACTACTGGGTGCGGGTTTCCCTGGCCCACATGGTTTTCTCAGGCGTATTCGAACGGCACCCGGACCTGAAGGTGATTTCAGTGGAGCATGAAGTTGCGTGGGCGCCCTTCTTCATCGAACTGCTTGACTACACGTACACGCAGCGTGCCCACCGGGGCCCGGGTTGGCGCCGGTTCAAGCCGGGCGTATTGCCCAGCCACTTCTTCCGGTCCAACATCCTGATCAGTTTCCAGGAGGATGGACGAGGTATTAACGACCGCGCAGCGATAGGTGTCGACAACCTGATGTGGGGATCAGACTACCCTCACACTGAGTCGACGTTCCCCAGGTCTCGGCAGATCCTGGGCGAGATCCTCGCCGGCGTCCCGGAAGACGAAAAGGCGAAGATAGCCGGCGGCAACGCCGCCCGGTTGTACAACTTCAACTAGTCTTCCCCACCCCCCGCCGCCATTACGGCCGCCGAGAGCCGGAATCCATCCCCGGAGGCGGCCAGAGTGGGGCGTCCTGTCCCCTCTCCCTTGACGGGTGTATAGACCGGGGACATAGGTTACACATGTTCGGAGACATGGGTTACACCATAAGGCATGGTAAATCTGATTCAGGAGGGTTTTCATGCCATGGAAGGTTGCAAGTGCCATGTCTCAACGCGAAGAGTTTATCGCCCTGGCGCAGTCCGAGGATGTGAATATGAGCGAGCTGTGTCTGCGCAGTGGGATCAGCCGCAAGACCGGCTACAAGTGGCTGAGACGATATCTCGAAGGCGGAGAGCAGAGTCTGGATGATCTCCCGAAGCGTCCCCGTCACTCCCCGAACCGCACGGGCGCCGAGATGGAGCAGCTCGTCGTAGACCTTCGTAGGGAGCACCCTACCAAGGGAGGACACGTACTGGCCAGGATACTCAAGGATAGTGGTCACAACGGCGTGCCGTCCAAGAGCACGGTCACGGCCATCCTCAGGCGACATCGGCTTATAGAGCCGGCGGACAGCCTCAAGCACAAGCCGTACAGGCGCTTCGAGCACCAACGGCCCAACGACCTTTGGCAAATGGACTTCAAGGGGCATATCCCGGTAGGCAGTGGTGGACGGTGCCACCCACTGACGGTACTGGACGACCATTCGAGGTTCTCCCTGGGCGTGAGGGCTTGTGCAGACGAGAAGACTCAGACTGTCCATGACCATCTCACGTCCATCTTCCGCAGCTACGGCATGCCCAACACGATACTGGTAGACAATGGCTCCCCCTGGGGCAGCGACTTCTACCACCCCTTCACCCCGCTCACCGTCTGGCTGGTTCAACTGGGAGTCAGGGTGGTACACAGCAGGCCATACCATCCCCAGACCCTCGGCAAGCTCGAGCGCTTCCACAGGTCCCTCAAGACGGAACTGCTCCAGGGAAGTAAATACACCGACCTGTCCCACTGCCAGAGCAGCTTCGACAGGTGGAGAGACTTCTACAACCTCAAGCGGCCTCACCACGCCCTGGACCTCGATACCCCTGCCAGCAGATACGCCATCAGCCCTCGGCCTTTCCCGGAGGCCCTTCCAGCCGTCGAGTACGATGCCGATGACCATGTACGTTCCGTCGATGTCAACGGCCGAATATCCTTTCTGGGCAGATCACTCCCTGTCGGTAAAGCCTTCAGAAACAGGCGGGTCGCTCTGAGGCCCACGGCCAACGATGGCACATGGAAGGTATTTTTCTCCGTACAGCCCATCGCTACCATAGATCTAAGTCGATAGAATGTGTTACCTATCTCCCCGAACAACTGTTACCCATGTCCCCGGTCTGTACAACGGGAGAGGGCTAGGGTGAGGGTGATCCCACTTGGCAAAAGTGACACGAACCCCTTGACCAAACTTGCACGCATGTACTATATTCTCCCTTGAATGGCCAGCCACTCACCCTAACCACCAAGGAGGAACCACAACCAGGGGGAAGCCCACCCGGCCCCCGAGGACTCAACGCCTAAGCCCATCCCAACGGCCCTCGCGCAGGCCCGCGGCACAAGCAAAAGTCGCCATCTCCTCTTACCGGGTCCCGTGCCCCTTCCCCCTTCCCTGACCATAAGGCGATGGAAGACGCCCTGGACCGTACATAAAAGTCTCCTCACGGAGCAACCCGTCCTACGGAGCGGAACGGGGCAGCCCGTAGCCGAGGACCGCTCGGCTCTCCGTCCGCTTCCTCAAATAAAACTGGACTGTCCGCCACTCCCGGCTCCTGGATACAGGCGGCGAACTGGATACCCACTACTCCTGCGAGGGGAACTGACCCTGGACTTTCCCCTTCCTGCACCCGCCTACGGCGGACAGCGCAGCCAACCTTCATTGGAGCCTATGACGGATGACGGACCCGTACGTCCGACCATACTTCCAGGTCTAGGCGGCGGCGGAGCCCCGTCCCCACGTTCCCGGGACGCCTCCATGCCCGCATTATCTAAATATAGGGAGCCGAATCCAGCAAGCGTCTTCCATCGTCAACCCCACAACAAACCAAACCCCAACACCCAACCGAATAACCCACCCCCCTCACCCGAGGGGAGCCTGTCCGCCTTAGGCGGATCATTCCCGACCCCGATCGTGACTCCCTGTGTGGGAAGACGCTTGGGACCTGGAGGCTACACCCCCTCAGGACGGCGGGCCAGGGCCGATTCTATTGCCGTAACCAGGGCCATCGCCGACTCCGGCGTAAGCTCCACTGCAACCCTTGCGCTCAGGCCCCTGTCCTCGTTCACGAAGCTGATGTTCAGTGAATGGTCCAGGGGGGCGTGGTAGGGATGATCATAGGTGACGTTGGCCTGCTTTAGCGGGAACCAACCCTGGTGCCCCTTCCCGCTCCCCGAGACTTCAACCTTTTCGACAATCATGGTGCACATGTTTTTCTCCAGCGTGATTGGACTCAACTCCGGGAAAGCATGAACGCTAGCTGAGGTGCCTCTCGAAGAAGTCCCAGATCCTGGCCCAGCCGTCTACGGCGTGTTCGGCCCTGTAGGCGGGGCGATGGTAGTAAAAGAAGCCGTGGCCCGCGTTGGGATACCTGTGAAACTCGTAGTCCTTGCCGTGCTTTTTCAGCTCGGCTTCGTGAATATCCACCTGCTCAGGCGTAGGAGATTGGTCATCCAAGCCAAAAAGCCCGAGGATGGGGCACGAGACGTTCGCAGTGTAGTCGATTGGAGCGACAGGGTTCTTGTCGTTTAGCTGGTCCTTGGACATGACGACTCCCCCGCCCCAGCAGTCGACTCCGGCATCGAATCCCGAGTCCCGGCCTACGGTTAACATGACGTGTCGGCCGCCGGAGCAAGTGCCGAACACCCCGACCTTGCGGTTGTGGTACGGCAGGGCCCGGAGGTATCTCATAGCCCCTACGATGTCACCGACTGCCTGGTCATCGGGGACACCACCGTCGGCCCAGACCCTGGCGCCAACGTCTTCAGGGTCGCCGTGACCCTCGCGGTGATAGAGATTGGGCGAGATGGCCGCGAAGCCGTGGTGCGCGAACCGACGCGCTGCCTCCCTGTACCACTCGTCCCAGCCGGGCAGGTGATGTATGAGCACCACGCCCGGGAATGGGCCGCTGCCCAGCGGACGGGCGAAGTAGGCGTTGATAGCGTCCCCGTTGTGTCCATGCATGGTTATGGTCTCGGCCAGCATGCCTTCGTACATATTAGTCTGGTACATAGATCGCCTCCTTGAGTTCTGGGAGCTAGCTTTGTCTGTGGCCGGGGTAAGTTATGCCTTCTCGACGGCGGGAATGATCTCCTTGGCGAAGATCTCGGACTGGTCCAGCATGTCCTGGAAATCGTCGGTAGCAGTGTGCATCACGATGAAGTGGTCGACGCCCATATTCTTTAGCCCTACCAGCCTCTCGATGATCTCGTCCGTAGTCCCGATCCAGTGACCGCTCACAAGGTCCTTGGTGGGGATGTTCCTTCGGAAGTAGCCGAGCGTGCTGTCCTGGTAGCGCTTGACCGCCAGATCATGGTCTTTTTCGACCCGAAGGTCGGCCCATACGCAGAAGTCGATGTCGGAAATGGTCCTTCCGTTCTCTTCGAGCATGGGGGCAAGGGATTTGAGGACTGTCGGGGTCTCGGGGTCACGGACCATGGGCCCGAGCCCGTATTTGGCGGTTCTTCGAAGGGAGGCTTCGCCGTGGGCTGCCAGGTACATTGGCAGGGGCCGCTGCACGGGTTTGGGGCTGAGCTCCATGCTCCCGAACTCCACGTATTTGCCGGAATAGGAGGCCGGGCCATCGCCGTTTAGGAGCAGTTCCAGGGCGTCCAGCTTCTCGTCGAGCATGTTTCCCCGATGAGCGCCTCGGCTCCGGGGCCTGACGGTGACGAACTCCTCCCGGGAGCCGCCGAGACCCAAACCCAACAGGAACCGCCCATTGCTGAATTGGTCCAGTGTGGCTGACTGCTTGGCCAGGATGACGGGGTCTCGCAGAGGGATGATCACCACACCTGCACCCAGCTTTATTGTCTTCGTGACGGCGGAAATGCTGGCGAGGCTGATCATAAGCTCGTACCAGTTGGGCTCAGCGTCGTCGGACGGACGGCCTCTTAGGTCGGAGACGGGGGCAGTGAAGTCGAAACCCCAAAGGGCGTAGTATCCGAGCCGCTCGGCCTCCTGGGCGAAGCGCACTAGCTCCGCAGGCCCGGCAAAGTTGGCCGGGACCAAGAAACCCTCCATGCAATTGGGCAGGGCTATGTCGAACTTCATTGTTGTCCTCCGTGAGAGGGGTGGGGCCGGGATGGGGACATTCTAATGGGAGGTGAGCCACACAACAATAAGGCAATTGCGTGGACAGTGGCGCAGCGTAGAATTGACAGCTAAGATTGAAGGCCGAGTCTGCAATTGACAATAGAAAGGGCCAGATTTGAAACTAGGCATGGCGGGCCTCGGACGGATGGGCGCCAACATGGCCCTGCGCCTTATTAGGGGCGGCCACGAAGTCGCGGCGTATGATCCGCAGCCGGAGGCGGTACGATCCATCGAGAGTGAAGGCGCTCTAGGTGCGAATTCCCTTGAGGAGATGGTTGAAAGACTAACCTCTCCCAAAGCGGTATGGGTGATGGCCCCCGCAGGAGACCCGACCGAGACCACGATTCTCGCCCTTAGTGATCTCCTATCTACCGGTGACGTGGTAGTGGATGGAGGCAATGCGTTCTACAAAGACAGCATGCGCCGAGCCGCGATGCTTAAGGAGAAGGAAATCGGGTTTCTGGATGCCGGCACCAGTGGAGGCGTCTGGGGTCTGGAGGAGGGCTATTGCCTGATGGTAGGTGGGGATCAGTGGGCCTATGAACTAATGCTGCCCGCTCTGGAGACCCTGGCCCCGAGCGGAGGATTGGGACTTGGGAGAGTAGGAGCAGCGGGTGCGGGCCACTTCGTAAAGATGGTTCACAACGCTATTGAATACGGACTAATGCAGGCCTACGCCGAGGGCTTCGAACTGATGTCAGCGAGCGACAAATTTGACATAAACCTTGGGCATGTGGCCGAGATCTGGCGGCATGGCAGTGTCGTTCGCTCATGGCTGCTGGACCTGACGGCGCGAGCCCTGAAGGATGACCCGGGGCTGGAGGGCATACGGGCGTACGTGGAAGACACGGGAGAAGGGCGATGGGCGGTGCAAGAGTCGGTTGATCTGTCGGTGCCCGTACCGGTGATCGCGGCATCGCTGCAGGCCCGGTTCCGGTCTCGGCAGGAAGAGCCCTTGGGCGCAAGGCTGCTAGCGGCGCTGCGTAAAGAGTTCGGGGGACACAAGGTTATGAAATCGGACGACGGAAGATAAATATGAGAGATTTGTACAAGCAGACAGCCCGGCAGATGGTAGAGCTTCTGCGGTCGCGGCAGGTCAGCCCTCTGGAGGCGATTGACGCTTCCGTGGCCCGTATCGAGGAGACGGACGGCCATCTTAACGCCCTCCCGACCCTCTGCGTGGAGCGGGCGAGAGAACATGCGAAGAGACTGATGGCGGAGCCGCCTCGGGAACCCGGGCGAGGGCATCTCTACGGTTTGCCCATAGCCGTGAAGGACCTTGTGGACGTGGCTGGGGTGCGATCCACCAAGGGTTCGCCTATCTACGCGAACCGGGTACCGAAAGAGTCCTCCTACTCGGTGGGTATTCTGGAAGCCAACGGGGCGGTGGTGATCGGCAAATCGAATACACCGGAGTTTGGGGCGGGCGCCAACACTTTCAACGAAGTGTTCGGGAAGACCCGGAACCTGTGGGACACCCGCACAACTTGTGGAGGCTCTTCGGGTGGGTCGGCGACGGCTTTGGCCGCGGGGCAAGTATGGCTTGCAACGGGAAGCGACCTTGGCGGCAGCCTGAGAATTCCTGCGAGCTTCTGCTCGGTGGTGGGCCTGCGCCCGAGCCCCGGCCGGGTGCCGGAAGGTCCTAAGGCTCTGCCATTCGAAACTCTGTCGGTAGACGGGCCGATGGGCCGTACAGTCGGGGACACGGCCCTTATGCTCGACGCGGAGGCAGGGCATCATCCCGGTGACCCCTTGAGCTACCCCGCCCCCGAGACCCCCTACGTGGAAGCCGTGGACAACCCCAAGCCGCCTATGCGGATCGCCTACACTTCCGATCTCGGCATCGCTCCCGTGGCGTCAGAGGTAAAAGAGATCTGCGCCAAGGCAGTAAAGCTATTCGATGGGATAGCCGAGGTGGAAGAGGACACCATCGACCTGCACGACGCCCGGGACACCTTTCAGACCCTACGTGCGTCCCAGTTTGCGGCGAACATGAAACCGCTGCTCGGGATGCACAGAGACCAGCTGAAGCCGGAGGTCATCTGGAATATCGAGAAGGGGTTGGCTTTAAGCCGACGGGATGTCGAGAAGGCGCAGGCGGCCCGCGGTGCGTTGTTTCACCGAGTCACAGCCTTTTTCCAGAAGTACGACTTGCTGGTCTGTCCAACGGTCTCGGTCCCACCATTCGACGTGGATATCCGCTACCTGACGGAGATTGAGGGCGTGGAGCTGGACAACTACGTCGATTGGCTGCTGCTGACCTTCGCTCTGACACTGACGGCTTGCCCCGCGATATCCGTGCCGTGCGGCTTTACGGAGTCGGGGTTGCCGGTCGGGCTTCAGATCGTAGGCCCGCCGAGAGGCGAAGCCCCGATGCTCTCAGCTGCGGCCCTGTTCGAGCAGGCGGCGGATCTTGCGGCGAAGGTGCCGATTGATCCGGTCGTAAGGCACTAGGCGGCTGGGCAGGAAAAGACCTGCTCATAGAGGCGGACGAAGCTTCCGCCCATAGTGGCCTAGACCTATCTTACGTAGAGCCTTAACCGCTGCTAGGCAATAACCGCCAATTCCTCGCTGCCGGGCGTGAGTTGCTCCAGACCCTCATCGGTGAGCAGATAGCTGGCCCCGACCAACGCCCCGATGCCCTCGTCTGGAATCTGGATGGACGTGTGGAGATAGAAGGACATCCCTGACCGGAAGACTTCTTTGGACTCTTTGATGATGCTCATTGTGTCGACCCAGCTGGGCGGATACGCTGCGGAGATTCCAATGCCGAAGCGCATGTTGGAAAACTGGGAGAACCCCCTGCGCTCCATCGGCCCAATGGAAGCCTCCTCGGCAGCGGCAACCCTCTCGCCGACGGCGATGGCCCGGGCCCCGGTCAGCAGCGAGTCCCGACCCGCCTCGTGCATCGCGCGGACGCGTGGGCTTGGGTCTCCTAGCGAGAAGGTCTTCATGGTGACGCACTGGTAGCGCCGGGCTATACCTGCAAACTCGATGCAAACGACGTCGCCATTTTCCATGATGCGGCCCGTGGCCTGGCTGTGGGCGTTAGGGGAACGAGGCCCGCTTCTCACCCACGTGGGCATTGCGGCGTAGTCGCAGCCACGGGACCGCATGGCGTACTCGATCTCGGCGGCCAGTTGTATCTCGGAGATTCCGGGCCGCATTGCGGCCACGGCTGCGTCCATGCCGATGTTGGCATATGATGCCGCTTCTCGAATATACGCAATCTCATTGGGAGACTTGACGAGTCTCAGGCTGTTGATGGTCTCGGTAGCGTCGATGATCTGAGATGGCGCTAGGGTGTCTCTGAGGCGCTGGACGTAGCCCGCGGATGCGGAGAATGAGCCAAGGTCCACGGCTATCTTCTTGCCTGCCAGACCCTTCTCCTTGACCGCCTCCCCGACCAGGTCCGCCGGGTTATCCTTGCCGTAGTGGAAGGTGCGGAAATCGCTGATCCAGGCTGTCTCTCGGGACACGGGCTCGTCAACCTCACGGATGACCAGGCTGGGATCGTCGTCTTCGGTGGTGAAGATCAAGGCTTGGTCGCTGAAGAAGGTGTAGGCCTCGTGTCCGGCGAAATAGTAAAGGAGCTCAGGTGCGATGCAGATGCAACCGTCCAGGCCCTGGTCTCGGAGGAGGTGTCGGGCGCAGGCGAGGCGGTCTCGGTATTCGGATTCAGGGAAGGCGGGTGGCATGATTTGTCTCCGTTAGAGGGAATTGGGGCTGGAGCATCGTACTGAATTGACAATGAAGGGTCAATGAGACATCTGGACATCAATGTAGTTCCACACTATGATGTCTACATGAGAACTACCTTGACATTGGACAATGATTTGGCCGAGGCGCTCAAAGAGCGCGCCCGTCTCCTCGACATACCTTTCAAACAAGTCGTGAATGACGTACTGCGTCGAGGGCTTTCACCCGCAGTCCGTGAAGAAAAGACGGTCTATCGGGTTAAACCACTCTCTGGCGAATTTCGTCCGGGAGTAGACCTTCTCAAGCTCAACCAGTTGAATGACGAGCTGGAGGCCCAGGAATTCAAGCTCCATGGCGTTGAATGATCATCCCTGACTTGAACCTGCTGGTCTATGCCTACAACAATAGTGCACCCTTGCATAACCCGGCTCGCCGGTGGTGGGAAGACTTGGTGAATGGGAGTGAGCGCGTCGGTATTCCGTGGGTTGTCGTGGCGGGGTTTGTACGGCTTCTGACGCACGGGAATATTCGTGAGGCCCCTGCGACGACCACCCAGGCAATCTACTACATTCGTGAGTGGTTCCGGTTCCCGCACGTCATGCCGATCAATCCGGGAGTCGGACACCTGGACCACTTTCAGAGTAACCTGAAGGCTGCCGGAGTGGGCGGGAACCTGGTAACCGACGCCCATATCGCTGCCCTAGCTATGGAATACCAGGCTGAAGTACATTCCAACGACACTGATTTCAGCCGCTTCCCCGGACTCCGTTGGCGCAATCCCCTTTAGTCCTAAGAGGAGAAGGCAATGTCTCAGGTTCTGAAGGGGATAAAAGTCCTGGAACTGGGCAGCTTTGTGGCGGTGCCGGCGGCAGGGACGATCCTGTCCGACCTCGGGGCTGAGGTTGTGAAGGTCGAGCACCCCGTGACCGGAGACCCGGGCCGAGGGTTCGACGTGAACACGAAGGGTGTGATCACTCATGAGGGAGGACTCAACGTCTCCTTCGAATTGTTGAACCGAGGCAAGAAGAGCATCGCCTTGGACTTGGCAAGCCCGGCGGGGCAGGAGGTAGTCCACCGGCTCGCCGCGCATTTCGACGTGGTTGTCACCAATCTCACGCCTCATCGACAGGAGCGCTACCGCTTGCGGTACGAAGACCTGTCGGCGGTTAACGAGAGACTGATATACGTCGTGCTCACGGGTTACGGGATGGAGGGGCCGGAGCGGAATCGTTCGGGCTTCGACTATGCGGCTTTCTGGGCCCGGTCGGGCCTGATGGGTATGTTGGGACAGCGAGGCGACCCTCCCGTGCAGGAACGCCCTGCTATGGGTGACCTGACGACTGCGCTGGGTTTAACAACCGCGGTGGGGATGGCCCTGTTTGAGCGTGAGAGATCGGGTAAGGGGCAGAGGATCGACACCTCGCTTCTGCACACGGGAATGTGGGTCATGGGTACCGATCTGATAGTAGCCCTCAAGGATCGGGTCCCGGTGCAGCGTAACCTTCGCACCGACGTTATAAACCCGATCTTCAATTTTTACGAGTCCAAGGACGGAAAATGGATGCAGCTGGTGATGGTGCACGGAGACAAATACTGGCCCAACTTTTGTCGTGCCCTGGAAATCGAGGATCTCATTGACGATCCGAGGTTCGATTCACTGGACAAACGCCATGAGAATAATATCGACCTGATCAAAATGCTCGATAGCAGGTTCGCCGAGAGGACCCGGGACGAGTGGGCCGAGCGGCTGGAAGCCGAGGGCTGCATGTGGGGCCCGGTGCAGAGCCTTGATGAGGTGATAACCGACCCGCAGGCCGAGGCCAACGGCTACTTCCTGGACATGACCCATCCGTCAGAAGGCGATTTCACTTTGGTCTCGCCACCACTGAAATTCACACGCACCCCTGCTCAGACACCCAACGTGGCCCCCGAGTTCGGCCAACACACCGAAGAGCAGATCCTCTCCGTGGGGTACACCTGGGATGAGATATCTCGCCTGAGGGACGAAGGGGCAATAGTCTAACCGCAAAAAGAAAGGGGAGGACGCTCAGACGTCCTCCCCTTTTACTTTCCTCAGTTGCTATAAGCAGCTACTTGAGCCACCGATAGTACGATCTCTTAGGAACTACCGTTCCCACCGTTTTGCTTCTTGAGGGCATCTGTGATCGTACCAGGGTTCATGGGTGTCGAATTGAATCGTATCCCTGTTGCCTTGTGGATTGCGTTTGCAATTACCGCAATCGGAGGAACGATGCTTGCCTCGCCGACTCCCCTGACTCCGAAGGGATGCCCAGGGTTGGGGCACTCGACGATGACCGTGTCGATCATCGGCAGGTCTAGAGAGGTGGGCATCCTGTAGTCCAGGAAGCTGCTGTTGGTGAAGTCCCCGTTGTCGTTGTAGAAGTACTCTTCGTTGAGGGTCCAGCCGATACCCTGGACTGCCCCGCCCTGCATCTGCCCCTCGACATAGCTGGGGTGAACGGCCTTCCCTGCGTCCTGGAATGCGGTGTATCGGAGCAGTTCAACCTTGCCGGTCTCGGGGTCGACTTCCACGTCGGCAATGGCGCCGGCATAGGAGCCGCCGATACCGGAGGGATTAACCGTGGCGCTGCCCACCACGGCTCCACCTACTTCCCGGGCTCGACCGGCCAGCTCTTTAAAGGTCAGCTTCAGTTCGGAGTCTGACATCGAGCTGATGACGCCATTTTCGTACTGTACGCTGCTCTCATCGGCTTCCCATATGCGGGCTGCCCGCGCGATCATCTGCTTTTTCACGCTCTCGGCGGCCTCGCAGGCGGCCAGTCCGGTGGCGAAGGTGGTCCGACTGCCGTCCGATTGGGCGGTATAGCCTATGGAGTCTGTGTCCACTACGGCTGGGTTCACGTCTTCCGCCCGGATGCCGAGGACCTCGGCGGCCTGCATGGCGATGGAGGCCCTGGTCCCACCGATGTCAGCGGAGCCTTCCAGGAGGTTTACGGTGCCGTCGTCGTTGACGCTGATCGTGCAGGCCGAGGGCTCACCAATATTGAACCAGAAGCCAAGTCCCACCCCGCGGCCCCGGTTAGGTCCTTCCAGGGGAGCCGAGTAATGGGGGTGACTCTTTATGGCCTCCATGATTTCCATTGAACCGATTTGCGGGTTGATGGGACCGTCTATCCGACGGGTACCCTCCTTGGCGGCGTTGGCCAGGCGCAACTCAATGGGCTCCATGCCCAGTTTTTCGGCCAGCTGGTCCACAAGCTGCTCGCTGGCGAAAGTGGCGTTGGGCGCCCCTGGGGCCCGGTAGGCCGCCGACTTGGGCTTGTTGACAACAACATCGTAGCCCTCGGACATCTGGTTGGGGATGTCGTAGGCGGCAAAAATGCACATGGTGCCGCAGATAACCAGGGCGCCGGGGTAGGCGCCTGCATCGTAGGCCAGGTAGGACTCGCAGGCGACCATCTTTCCGTCTTTGGTTGCGCCAAGTCTGGCCTTTACATAAGAGGCGCAAGTCGGGCCGGTGGCCTCGAATACCTCTCGGCGAGACATCACTATCTTGACCGACTGACCAGACTTCTTCGACAACAGGGCGGCTACCGGCTCAATGTAGATCTCGGTCTTTCCTCCGAAGCCGCCACCGATCTCCTGGGTCATTACTTTGACCTGGGATACGGGAATGCCAAGGATGTCTGCGGTGCGGTCTCTTACCAGGAATCCGCCCTGGGTGCTGCACCATACATGGACACGTCCGTCTTCGTTCCAGAGGGCAGTGCAGGGGTGAGGCTCAATGTAACCCTGGTGGACGGTCTGGCAGGAGTATTCGCCTTCGACAATGACGTCGGCTTCGGCGAAGCCCTTCTCTATGTCTCCCTGGTCCAGCTTGTAGTAGCTGGCGATATTGCCCGGCTTTTCGGCCGGTGCACCACCGATGTCGGCGTACATGTCCTCGTGGAGAAGAGGTGCGCTCTCTTTCATGGCCTCGCGGGCGCTGAAAACGCCCGGCAGGACCTCGTAGTCGACTTCTATGAGCTCAACTGCCTCCTCGGCGACGTGGGCGCTGGTGGCGGCTACGGCAGCTATGGCATGGCCCTGGTAGAGAGCCTTGTCCCCTGCGAGTATGTTGTTCCTTCGCCACCGCAGTCCCCGGTCGTCTCCCGAATCGGGAAAGTCTTTTCCGGTCACGACGGCCTGCACCCCTTCCAGGGCTTCGGCTTTACTGGTGTCGATAGACTTGATCCGGGCATGGGCGTGGGGGCTGCGCAGGATCTTCCCTTGCAACGGCGAGGTCTTCGGGAAGTCGGCGCCGTAATTGGCCCTTCCCGTCACCTTGTCGGCCCCGTCGTGTCGAATAGGCCTCGAGCCTATCACGTCGAATTGCGTGTTTGACAATACGAGGTTCGGTTCGTAGTCCTGCTGCGGTTTCGTTGTGGTCATAGGTCCAACTCCTTATCAGTGTGGGATCAGGATACCATGTCACAACTGCGGAGGAGCTTACCCGGAAGGGCGCCCGTGCAGTCGTTTCCTTCGAATGTAACTGCGCCGTTCACTAATGTGTAGCGCAGACCCGTCGGCTTCTGGATGATTCGGCGTTCGCCGCCGGGGAAGTCGTGAGCGTAAATCATCTTTTCGTGCTGGAACCCGAGTTCGTCCAGATTATAGACCATCACGTCGGCCCAGTCCCCGACCCTGAGGGTGCCCCTGTCCTTGAAGTCGGCGAACCAGCCGGGAAGAGCGCTCATCTTGTAGTGGCCCTGCTCCAGGCTCATGATTTGTCTGTCCCTGATCCAGTAGGTCAGGAACTCTACAGGCCAGGTGCTCGTGGTGAGGTATCGGGTGTGGGCGCCGCCGTCGGACACGGAGACGTGACCGTAGGGGCTCAGGATGTTCTCGTCGAGAGGCCGGGGGTCGACGGGGTGGGCGAAGACGGTTTCGAGACCTTCGTCCAGGGCGAGGTCCAGGAAGGCGTCGACCGGGTGCTTGCCCTGGGCAGCGGCAATCTCGGCTATGGTGCTGCCGTCGTACTTGTAGTTGCGCTCGTGCATGGTCTCCAAGACGGTGACCCGGGACCAGTCTGTGCGAAGGAGCTGCCGGGCGTCGGCGTCCCTCTTCATTTCGTCACGAATGTCGGGGTCCTTCAGCTTTAGGGTGCGCTCCTCTATGGAGCCGACAAGCGGGTTGACCCAGCCGGGCAGCGAGTCGAAGAGGTTGTACTCGGAGAGCTGGAACTCGGCGTTGACTTCCATCACCAGTTCCTGGGTGAAGAGGGGAAGGCCCTCAGCCCGCATCTGGGCGACCCACTCGTCCCGAGCAGACTCCTGCTCGAGGAGGACGTGGAGGGGCCGGCCACTGGTCCGCATCATCTGACTCAGGAGTTCACGCTGTTTGGCCGGGCTCTTTTCGGGGGGAAGGCCGCCGGACTGGGCTATGGTCCAGCCGATGTGGCCCACGCCGAACTCGCTGAGAACCTCGGACAGGCCGAGGTATTCCTCGTTGGAGGCTACGTGGCTGGGGAGCCAGGACCCGTCCTCGGGGCGGTCGCCAGTGTTCATGTCGGCGGAAAAGCCGAAGGCGCCGGCCTGCATGGCTTCGTAGAAGATACGCTTCATCTCGTTCAGTTCGGCGTCGGTGACGGAGGTCCGCTCCCTGGAGGCCATCATACCGATGACGTAGGCCCTCAGCGGCGAGAAGGGAAATACGGAGCCGACGTTTACGCCGAGTCCCTGGTTGTCAAGGCTGTCCAGGTACTCGGGAAAAGTCTCCCAGTCCCAGCGCATCCCGAGCCGCATGGATTCCAGGGGAATCGCCTCAATGCGGTTCATCATGCGCATGTTGAGTTCCCGGTCCTCGGGACGGGTGGGTGCGAAGCCGAAGCCGCACTGCCCGATGGTCAGGGAAGTGACCCCGAACCAGCCGGAAAGAGTGGCGTAGGGGTCCCAGTTAAGTTGGGCGTCGTAGTGGGTGTGGAGGTCGATGGCTCCTGGAGCGACGATACACCCCGAGGCGTCGATCTCTTTGGCAGCGCCTGCAGGGATACGCCCGCTTATGCGGGCCACGCGCCCGTCCTTGATGGCAAGGTCTCCCCGGTACCGAGGAATGCCGGTCCCGTCCACGATTGTCCCGCCTCTGATGACAACGTCGAACTCATTCATGACAATGCCTCCGCTACATGCACTACGGCCACGCTGGGGACTTGCCGGTATTATACAAGGGAGTGGAGTGGGGGGGATAGAGTGAATTACAGTATTGGCCGAAAGGCCAATACGAGAGGGAATATCAGAATCCTTGAAACGAAAACGGGCAGGGGGTAGATTGTGAGACATACTGACAACTCCTGGGAGATGACAAAGTGACAGTCCAACGCTACTCAGTAAACCAGCAGTCTATCCAGACTTTTTTAACTTGGGTTGAGGCCAACCAAATCGCAATCCCAGAGATTCAGCGTCCCTTCGTATGGAGTGCAACTAAAGTCCGCGATTTCATTGATTCGCTTTATCGAGGATATCCAGTGGGATATCTCATCGCTTGGCAAAACCCTAACGTCAGGCTGAAGGACGGTTCACAATCGGCGGGTAAGCGCATTTTGATTGACGGCCAGCAGCGTATTACGGCCCTCGTCGCGGCTTTGAAGGGAAAGCCCGTGCTGGACAAGAACTTCAGGGAAAAGCGCATCGTAATAGCCTTTCACCCCAATGAGGAACGATTCGAAGTCACTAATCCCGCCATCCAAAGGGACAAGGGATGGATACCTGACATCACTAGCGTCTTTGCTCCAGGAGCGAAGATGCGAGGGATAGTTGACAAGTACTGCGCAGACAATCAGGGCGAGGACAATAGCGGGCCTGACATAGGCGAAATTGATGATCGCTTGGAACGTTTAAAGGGCATCCTAAACAACCTCCTCGGCATCATAGACCTCAATGCTGAACTCGATGTGGAGACGGTTGCTGAGATTTTCGTACGTGTCAATTCGGAGGGCGTGCCGCTTAATGAAGCTGACTTCGCCATGTCTAAAATGGCTGCGAACGAGCAATACGATGGCCATCAGTTGCGAAAGTGCATCGACTATTTCTGCCACCTGGCAGTAGCACCTGAGGCATACAGCGAACTCTCCCAGGACGCTGATTTTGCGGCAACGGACTATTTCAGGCGAATGGAATGGTTGAAGAACGAGAAAGAGGATCTGTATGACCCTACATACACCGATATGCTGCGGGTCGCGTTTACGACGAAATTCAAGCGTGGACGACTAAATGACCTTGTAGCCCTCCTTTCGGGCAGAAATTTTGAAACACGCAGTTACGAAGAGAGTATTGCCGAAGAATCGTTCAGCAGTTTAAAAGACGGCTTGTTGAGTTTCATGAACGAGACCAATTTCAAGCGGTTCCTTATGATCTTGCGCTCAGCCGGATTTATGGATTCATCGCAAATAAGGTCACAGAACACCGTCAACTTTGCCTACGTACTCTATCTAACGTTGCGTGAGAAGGGAGTCACCCAGGTTCTCATCGAGAAACTGGTCCGTCGGTGGTTTGTAATGTCAATGCTGACGGGGAGATATACCAGTCAGCTGGAAGGCAACTTTGGCCTCGACATCGCAAACATTGATACACAAGGAGCCGAGCAGAGTCTGAACGTTATCGAGCGGGCGGAACTTAGCGAGTCGTTTTGGGAATTCGGTCTGCCACAGCGAATGATCACTTCGGCTGCAAGCAGCCGTTACTTCAATGTTTTTCTGGCAAGTCAAATCCACAGCAATGATAAAGGATTTCTTTCAAAAGACATAACTATTCCTACCCTGATAGATGGTCTGTCCGACGTTCATCACGTTTTCCCGCGCAACTATTTGAAGAAATTCGAGTTCAAGGCTTCTCGCTACAATCAAATTGCCAATTACGTGGTGATGCAGAGTGAAATAAACATAGCAATTAGCGATGATCCTCCAGCAACGTACTTCTCTGCGCTGTGGGATCAATGCAACGGCGGCGAGGCGCGCTACGGCGCTATAACCGACGCCAATGAACTACGGGAAAACCTTGCCGCTCACTGTATCCCCGACGGTATGGAACAAAGCAGTGCTGATTGCTATGATACGTTCCTGGAAAAACGCCGTGTTCTCATGGCTCTAAAAATTAGGGACTACTACAGAAGACTGTAGTTAATCCTCTCCTAGCCCGAGGCTAAGCCCCCTTCACGTTGACGAACTGGCTGAAGCGATGGACAACCGACACCAGCTCGGCTGATTGCTCCATTACTAGGTCGATGTCCTTGTAGGCGCCGGGAAGCTCATCCAGGAATGCCTCCGAACGCTTCACTTCGATTCCCTCCATCAGCCGGTCAAAGTCATCCATGCTGAAAAGCTCTCGGGCCCGCCTCCGGCTGAACCGGCGTCCCGCTCCATGTGGAGATGTCGACATCGCCGGAACACAGCCCTTGCCCTTCACGACGTACGACGCCGTTCCCATAGACCCTGGTATCAGGCCCATCTGCCCCTCCTTCGCCATGATGGCGCCCTTCCGGCTGACCCACAGGTCTCGCCCAAAGTGCTGCTCTTTCTGGGTGAAGTTGTGATGGCACTGAATCGTATCGACGACCTGCATCTGCGGAACCCGGTGCCCCAACAGCCCGATGAGCCGGTCCATCATTTCTTGCCGGTTGAGCAATGCAAAATGTTGTGCCCACATCAAGTCCTGATGGTACGCGTCGAACTGAGGCGTCCCCTCTGTCAGATAGGCCAGGTCGAGGTCTTCGAGCTGAATGTGAAATTCGGTCATCAGGTCGCGCGCCACTCGGATGTGGAACGTCGCCAACTTGTTTCCGATGCCCCGAGACCCGCTGTGAAGGAACAGCCACACGCTTTCGTGCTCATCCGTAACCAGCTCGATGAAATGGTTGCCCGAGCCGAGCGACCCTAGCTGGAGACGCCATTTGGGCGCTATCTTTGCGTAATCATCCAGACGGTCACCGGCCAAATGTTCCAGCTCCGTCACCTTCGAGACTGCCGTCCGCTTGATGGACCGATTGTACTTCCCGGCGCTCAAAGGGATCTGATGTTCGATGGCCTCACGGATATCGATCAGGTCGTCAGGCATGTCGTCGCGTACCAGAGATGTCTTGACGGCAATCATCCCACATCCTATGTCTACGCCTATCGCAGCAGGAATCAGCGCCCGTTCGGTCGGGATGCAGCTTCCAACCGCCGCACCCATACCCAGATGGCAGTCGGGCATCACGGCGACATACGGCTGAACGAACGGCAGCCTGCTGATACGCTTCACCTGCTCGACGACATCGGGCTCCAGCTGGGCTTCCGGCACCCAACTCAATACTTTGTCCGCTATCTTTTCCGGCATCTCTTCCTCTTAATAGTTAACCTCTAAGGCAGGGCCACGGGCCCCGACAACAGCGTTCCAAACCCCTTGATTGAGTCGGTTAACCCCAGCTTGCCGAATATCGCCCAGATGTTGGCCTGGTTCGAGGTGACAGCTGGTTTGCCTGTCTTCTGCTCCAGCCGGTCGACCATCTCAAGGGCTCGCCACGCGGTGCGAGAACAGAAGATGCCGTCGGCCTCGGGGCTGAGGGATTGGGAGGCAAACTCCAGGATGTCCTCGGGCTCTCGGTCGTTGATCATCCGGTCGGGCCTTTCCCGGGTCCAGTTGTCGGCTTCCAGGTTCAAAACCTCGAACCCCGACTTCTCCATGTAGTCCCATAGTCTGTCGTTGTTCCATTTCGGGTACGGCGTGGCGATGGACAACTTTCGTATGTCCAGGGAGCGAAGGGCCATTGCCACCGAGTGCGTAGTCACTGCCGCCGGCAACCCCGACTCCTCCTCGATCATGCGAATCAACTCTTCATCCCACCCCGGGCCTTTGTAGAAGCTGGACGTTGTGCCTCCGTAGGCAATGGCATCCATACCGGCGGTACAGAGATATCGAACGGCATTCAGGACTTCCGAGTTCATGCGGTCCATCTGGTCCTGCCCGAGATCGTTTTCCGGAAGCCACATGCGGTGACTGTGCAGTGTGACGTTTGTGGGAGCGGTCATGTAGAAGTCCGGCTCGTATGTCGCGTCGGAGGACGGGACAATCAGGCCTATTCTTATTCGACGTGACATCGCACACTCCCTTCGGGCCGAGACAAACGCATACCGGGAAACCCAGGTCGACTTGGCCGTCCTCCAGAACGCGAGGCTCTGTTGTGTTCAGCAGTGATCAGGTGACTCGCCCCAACTTTATAGGCGGCCGCTGGATAAGTCTATCGTAGAGATTACTTTGCATCTATGCGGAAGTGTGAGAGGGGAGAACTAGTGAATGTTAAGATAGGCTATGTTGTAAGCGTCGTAAGTCGTGTCGATGGGGAAATGTGATGCAGAGGACTATAAGGGCGAAATACAAGAACGGACATATTGTCCCCGTAGAACCGTTGGACATGGAGGAGGGTAGAGAACTCCTGGTGACTGTGGAAGAACCGACTCATGACAATGCAGATGCGGAGGACGCGGCCTTGACTCGGGCGATAACCGAGGGCCTTGAAAGTGCGCCTGTCGACAAGGCGGAGGTAATCGGAATCTTGCAAAGCCCGGATGAGGCTTGAGTTCCGAAGCAGCTTCAGCCGGGACTTAAGGCGCATACGCAACGCGGACGTGCTTGATAGAGTCCTGTCGGTAATCGAAGAGCTGGAAGCTGCGCCAGCCATCGCCGAAATCCCAAGCGCAACCCGCCTTAAGAGCGATAGGGGACGCTATTACCGCATGAGGATAGGTGACTATCGTCTGGGCGCTGCTCTGGTAGGCGACGCGCTCGTGCTGGTCAGATTCCTGCATCGACGCGACATCTACCGGTTCTTTCCCTGAGAAACAGCCCGATAGGGCCATTTAGGCCAGTGACCTTTACACCCCCGACGGCAGCCTATACACCTTTGCTGCCGTGTCGCGGAACATGGCTTGCCTCTCCGTCTGAGAGTAGTCCTTCGATAGCCGTTTAAAAGCGTTGAAGACAACATTGTAAGAAAATGACCATTTGTCCACGGGGAAGTTGCTTTCGAACATGCAGCGCTCGGGTCCAAACTTCTCGATGCAGTAGTGCATGAACGGGGCCATCTCCTTGGCAGCCTCCTCGGACCCGACCGGTTTGTCGCGGGTGTGCCAGTCAAAACCGTTGTTGATCATCCCCATTCCGCCAAGCTTCATGTAAACGTTCGGGCACTCTGCCACGGCGGCGATGTCATGCTTCCACGTCGAAACTACCTCTTCGGACCGGGCAGCATATGGCCCGATTCGCATGAGGCCTCCTATATGGTCCGAAATTATCGTTAGATCGGGTACGGCCCGCGCCAGTGAGGCGAGTTCCGGCAGCTGGGCTGAATACATCCAGGACTCCATGGTTAGCCCGCGACTGGCCAGCACCCGGGCCCCGGCCCTATAGCTGTCGCTCATCATCTGATGGGGAATCTTATAGAGCGCAGAGTTGGGTACGCTGGGATCGTCGTCCCACGTCACTGAGTGCCGGATACCCCGAAATCGATTTGGACTGGCCGCTTCCAGCCTGTCCAGCACCCTTCCTACGTCTTCTCCGAGGTTTAGGTTGGCATGCCCGACTATTCCGTCGGCCACGCGGCAAGGGCCGTATAGCCCGCTCGCGCTAGCCGCTGCGAGACCCTGGGCAAACTCAACCTCTCCGACGGGCCGCATCTCTTCCGGTGCGTTGGCCCGGTACATGGCCCGAGCCTCGACGAAGACTGTTGCCACTATGTTGTGCCCGGAGCTTATATCGTCCAATAGCTCGGGGAGGAGATAGCGCTGGTAGGGCATCCTTTCCATCTTGTAGTCCCAGAAGTGGTGGTGGGGATCGATGATTGGGAGGTCGGGTTCCAGGGTCGGCTCCGGGGTAAGGGCGAGCCAGTCGTTGCTTCCGAAGGGCATGGGTTATCCTCCGAGGTGGGGTGCGGTCGGGACTCATGATACCAGACCGGCCGAAGGTCTCGGCTAGGTGTCTCGAGTCTCTCTGACCATGAGAACGATGGGTACCAGGAGCGCGGCGACGGCTGCTGTCATCAGGAAGCCGGGCCCGAGGGAGGAGTAGGAGTCCCTTAGCTCGCCCATAATGTATGGACCCAAAAATCCCCCTATCTCCGCAGAAGCGAAGAACAGTCCCGCCGCCACTCCCATCTTCGCCGCCCCGACACCCCGCGTCTCCATCAGCAACAGCGAGCACATTGGCAGCATCGGCTGTGCTGCAAAGGTAAGCGCCATCAACGCGGCCACCGCTCCGGCGCCGGGAAGGAATACCATTGCCGTGGCTGCAACCGCGCAGACCACGAGCTGTAGACTCGTCACCGGGACTCGGTATCCTCGCTTTACGAAACCCGGTATGGCTAGCAGTCCGGTGAGCCCCACCCCAGTCGCGAGCGCCGCCCACAGCCCTCCCGCATCCAGCGACATGCCTTTCTCCTCCAGGAAGGCGGGAGCCCAGCTGGAGTTGCCAACGTGCACAACGAAGGTACCCATAGCGAGAATCAGGATGATTTTCACGTTCCTCAGCCGGAGCAGGGACGTGAACTCCTTTAGAGCGAGAGAGCGGGTGGCCAGGTGCGTGCTGGTGGCGCGGGTCTCTGGTTCCCTCGCAAATAGGACCCAGGCCACGAGAATGAGTGCAACCAGAATGCCGTAGACCAGGGAGATGCCTCGCCAGGACCCGGTTAGCGGCTCGACCACCGTGTTGGCGGTAGCGAAGGCCAGGCTGATACCTGACGCCGGACCCGTCGAGTAGATTCCCGTGGCAATGCCGCGCTCCCGGCCCTCGAACCAGACCGACACCAGCTTGGGAGAGCCCACGGAGATTAGCGGTCCACCAAAACCGAACAGGCCCACGGTCAAGAACAGCTGGAGGAAATTCTGTGAGAGGCCGCGTGCGACCAGTGAAAGCAGAATAATCAGGATCCCTAGTCCCAGCGACTTACGCAGCCCGAGCCTGTCGACTAACAGACCCACAACGGGGGCAAAGAAGATGTATACGACATGCCAACTTCCGTGCACCAGTCCCATCTGTGCGGAGTTCATATTTAGCTCTTCCTGGATCGGCGTGACGAGGGGTGAGATAGTCCCGAAGGTCAGGCCGAAGGAGAAGTAGAGGGACCAGCACAGGCCGACCATGAGCCAACGGGCTCGGGGTTTGGACGCGGCCACGGGATAGGGGGAAACTGCCGCAGCGGGGACGGGGGGAGATGGAGGCATGGGAATAAGATAGTAACAGGGGTGGAATAGGTAGTCTATGAGGTGGTTGGGGCGAGGGATTGGGCGGAGCTATATCTGATATGATGCTCGCTGTTCACTTGAAAACGTGTGAATTAGCACAAGGGTCCGCGCTGGTCATGCCTGAGGAGGTTACATAATGCTAACGTACAAGAATCGGGAGATCCCCGAGACCTTCGCCGAGATAGTCGACCCGAAGCACACCGCCCTGATAGTCCACGAGATGCTAAACGATTTCCTGAACCCCAACGGGGAGTTCGCCAGGACCATCCCCGACAACCCCCTGGTGAAATGCATGCCCGATCAAGTCGGACCCCTGGTCAACCTGGTCAACGAGGCCCGGGCCGCCGGTGTGAAGGTCATATACGTCGGCTGGACGAACTATCCCGACAACAGCACCCGTGCCGACCCCGAGATCAGGCTCGCCTACGATCAGATCATGGACGGGACCTACGTCATGCAGCGGTGCCTGATGGAAAATACGTGGGGCCACGAGGTCATCGACGAACTCAAGCCAGCGCCCGGTGACCTTGTGATCAACAAGTACAAGCGTGACGCCTTCGCTGGGACCAGCCTTGAAGCCATTCTCCAGTGGAACCGGATAAAGACCTTCATCATCGTTGGCATAGGGGTTCACGTCGGGATCATCCCGACAGTCAGCAACGGGATGAACAAAGGCTACTTCACGGTTACTCCCGAGGACTGTATGGTCTCCCACGAGCGTGACTGGGTGGAGACTTCCATGAAATTCTTCAGGATGTGGGGCTTCACCAACCCGTCCGCCGACATCATCGCCGCCTGGAAGGGTGAGGGAAACTAGGCGGAATGTGACGCCTCTCCCTCGAGCATAGTCTCCAGGACGTCGTTGGTGCCGACGGAGCCGAGAAGGGCTCCGGACTCGCGGTCGACCACCGGGAAGACCGTGACGGCGTGCTCTGCCATCTGCTCTAGGAAGTCGTCGAGGGGTTCGTCGGGGTAAGTGACGACGGGCCTGCGATTCACCAGGCTTCCGATGCGGATGTTCGGCCAGGTATTTTGCGGCAAGCGGCGTACCCTGCGAAGTGAGAGAGTGCCGGCCAACTTCCCCTGCTCCTCGGTTACTACGTAGTCCTGCCGCTCATGTCCTGCCCACAGCTCCATGAACTGCTGCACCGTCAGGTTTGCATTTGCGAAGCGCCGTCCCTTCTCCAGTATGTTGTCTACCGTGAGTCCCTGGAGAGAGAATCGGGCGAAGGAAGGCACGATTGAGGTCGGGAGGGTTGCCCGTTGGGTTTCGTCTGTTCTCCTAATGGTAAGTCCCATGAGTGGAGGCACTACAAATATGAAGGCGATCATGAGGAGGGTCAGCAGGGAGTACATCTCCCGGGAAATCACTTCGTGTTCCAGGAGAATGTTAAGGAAAGCTATTTCGATCACTCCTTTGCCCATGATACCGGAAGCCACCGCGAGGCGACGCGACAATCGGGCCACCGTGACTCCCATCAAAGACCCTGCGGCTTTGGCAAATATCACCACTGGGATGACGGTAGCAAGGGTCGAGGCGGGCAAATTGGTGAAGGAAAGGTCCACATGAGTCCCGGCGGAAGCGAAGAACAAGGGGATGAATACGCCTTGGGACAGGCCGCGAATCGAGGGCAGGATTTCGTTACGTAGGCGTCGGGGAAGACCCGAGTTGACCATGCCGAATACCAGGGCTGCCAGAGCCTCGTCCATCCCGATCTCGTGGGCGCCCCAAACCACTATGAACAGGCTGCCTACCATAAGGGCAGAAGCCAACTGGGGCGCTCTGATAATCCTTCTTAAAGAGACAAGGATCCGCGGTACAACCTTTGCTGAGAGTACCCATGAAGCAACTACAAACAGAATGATCTCTCCGAGCAGGACCGCTATTTGCCAGCCCCCCAGCCCGCCCGGATGCGACGACTCCTCCAGCGCGAAACCCGCAACCAATAGGCCGACAATCTCGACAATTACGACGGTGGTGAAGATTTCCAGGCCAACTGAGTCTTTCAACTTGCCGAGGTCTCCCAGCACGCGGGCGGCTATGCCCAGGCTCGAGAGTCCCATCAGGGAGGCCAAAGTGACGGCGTTGGGTACGGATAGCTCTATAACGTAGAGGAAGACCACCAGGTTTGCGGTAAATGGGACGGCGAAGCTGACGAGAGCGGCGACGAAGAAGCGGCCACGCAGGGTCCCGACGAAGCCGGATATGTCTATCTCATCGATTCCGATGAGGAAGAAGAGGAAGAGGACCCCAACCTCGAAGAAGAGCTTGGCTTCCTCGCCGGGCTCAAACCAGATGCCCAATATGATGCCCACGACGAGGTAGGCCAGGAGGGAGCTCTGCTTGAACCGGACAGCCGCCCCCTCCAGCAGTTTGGCACATACCAGGACGAGGCCAATGATCAGGAAATCGCTGGTCATGCTGTGAGGCGGGGCAATGCAGCAGCGAGGGCTTTAATGTGGTCGGGCGTGGTGCCACAGCACCCGCCTATGGCCCGCGCCCCGAGCCCGCTCCACTCCTTGGCGTAATCCAGATATTCCTCGGGGGACATGGACTTTTCGAAGTCCCATCCCACGCCCTGATACACGGCGCCTTGGGCGTAGGTGCCTATGGGCATCTCGTGTCGCCCCGCAAGCTCTTTGAGCGCGGCGGTGACATACGGGGCCTGGGAGCAGTTGAGGAACAGTATGGAGGCCCCCGCATCTCTAACGGCGGCCTGAGCGTCCAGGATGCTTTCCCCTGACTTGACTCTGCCTTCCTCGTCGACCACGAATCCGGCCCAGGCAGGCATCCCGGCCTCAACGGCGGCCTTAACCCCCGCAACGGCCTCGTGGATTTTGGTGCACGTCTCGACGAGGATTACGTCGACACACGCTTGAGCCAGGACACGGACCTGCTCCCGATAGGCGGACAAGCATTCGGCATATGGGAGGACGGCATCCGGGTTGTACGACTGGCTGAGGGGGCCCAGGGAGCCGGCGACGATCACTTCACGGTGGGGAGTTGCAGCCCGAGCCTCAAGGGCGGCCTTTGCGGCCAGCTCGTTGAGTCGTACCACTTCGGCCTCTGCCTTCGCCTTGGAGGTCCAGCCGATGTGGGTCAGCTTGCCGGCGTTACAGTTATAAGTGTTGGTAATTGTTACTTCGGCCCCGGCACGGATAAAGTCTTCGTGGATCTCCCGGATGCCTTCCGGGGACTCCAGCATCGCCGCTACCGAGAGCTCCGACGACCCTGAGGCGATGCCATGCCTTTTGATCTCGGTGCCCATACCGCCGTCGAGGATGACGGCGTCGCCCCGGGCCAGTTTGGCGGTCAACGCAGCGAGGCTCATTCCGGCACCCCCCTATGTGCTAGTCTCTCATCCCTTCCAGTACGGTCGCCACACCCTTCTGCAGGTCCTCGAACACCTCGCGGACGCTTCGCCGCGCGTCAATCGTTTCAAACTCGTACTGTTTGGAGAGGCTGCGGAATTCCTCGATGAGCGATCCCTGGTAGCGGACGAAGCTGGCGTAACGATCGGGCTCCCGGAGGAAGTCGTGCCCCGACTCCCAGTGGTCGAGCTCTCGATTAGCCATGACGCGGGGAATCAGGTGCTCCAAGTCCACGTCCAGGAAATAGATTTTATCCGGTACCATTGCGAACTCCATCACATCGTCGAGCCATTGGGGGGGGACGCCTCGAACCCTGGCACGCGCCATAATCGAGAAGATGTAGCGGTCGCCCAGGATGACCATGCCGGCCTCAAGGGCCGGCAATATGCTCCTCTCCATTCGGTCCCAGAAATCGGTGGCGTAGAAGAGGTTGAGGGTAAGGTAGTCAAGGATATGGCCTCGCTTGGCGCGGTCTATCCCACTGCCCGTGAGCGAGGAGCGCCTGAATCCCGTGTCGGAAACGGCAAAACCCTCCGTCTCCAGCCATTCTTTCAGCAGCGCTATCTGAGTGGACCGCCCGACACCATCGGTTCCTTCGATTACGATGAGGCGGCCCGGCAGCGGTTTCTCCCCCAGCTTGAGGGGTGTGTGACCATAGAACGTTGGAATCTTCATCAGCGTATCCTCGTAGCGTTCTGATCGCGCAGGTGGATTTGGCGGGAGGCTAGCCCTCGGTAAGAATGGGATCGGTCAGACGCTGGTATCCAGTGGGCGGCAAGTAGCGGCCTGTTAACCCGGTGCTGGACAGGGCGTCAGGTACGCTGTGGCTGTCGAATTGCATGATTCCCGGGAGCAGGGGCTCGACGTACTTTCTGACCTTTTGCTGCTGCGCGGCTATTGTCTGAGTGGCGTCTATGGTTACTAGGCCGTACTCATCCGTGAGCCTGCCGTATTCCTCCAGGAGACGGCCCTGGAACTTGCGGAAAGACTCCTCTCGGCTGGAGGAGAGCCCCAAGTCCTGCCCCGACTCATAGAAGCCAAGCTGGTCCCGTCCAGTGACGATCCGGCGGATCGATTCGTCCAGGGGAACTTTGAAATAGAAGGCCAGGGAGGGCCGGATAGCGAAAGAATAGACGCGGCGCAGCCATTCTCCGTTGACCCCGCGGGCTGTGTCCCTGGCAAGGGCGGTGTAGACATAACGGTCGGCTAGAACTATGGTGCCTGACTTCAGGGCGGGTATAACCTGCGTGTAGACGCGGTTGGCGAAGTCAGCGGCGTGGATCAAGCTGAAGGACATGGGAGTCAACATTCTCTCCTGCTTGCCCCGCTTGGTAGTCCGCTTGACTATTGGTGAGGAGTTCCACTCGGTGAAAATGGTGACGTAACCAAGCCTCTTCAACCATTTGCCCAGCAGGTCAATCTGGGTGCTCTTGCCGGAGCCGTCTATGCCCTCGACGATGATCAGGCGGCCGGGGTATTTGCCATCCTGGGGATGATTCCCATACCTCTGGCCCATTCGGAAGTTCGCGCTCAGGTCGTTATCCGTCATTTCTACCCTCGTACGATGCGCAAAGGTTGGTTGAACTCTGCATGCCAGCGTTCCTGAAGATGCGGGGCCGAGGCCCGGGCCCATGCAGGGGTTACTATGGTGGCTACTTCCTCCCCGGAAGCGTTTGGATCCCCACTTTTCTCCGGCGAGATGGTAACACATTCCGGCGAAATATCTGGCGGCAACCTGCGCTCGATTTCATCTGTGACCAACAGAATCGCAGCTGCCTGTCCGACAAACCGTTTGTCGGTGGGCGTCAGCGCATCCGAACGTAGGAAGGGCCTTATAAGAATCTTGTCCTCGGCAGCTAGCAGTATTGCGGCTATCTGGGCGCATTCCCTGTGGGTAAACCCTGGTAGATCAGACCGGGTGACCAGGGCGGCGGCCCTGTCGTACCGGTTATAGAAATCAATTGAGCTGCCTACGTCCAGAAGAAGGGCAGCGCATCGGAGAGACGAGGTTAGACGGCGGTGGCGGCCCTGCCATACGGCCTCTGCGATACGGCCACTGATGTTGGCCCTCCGTGCCCCGCGCCGGGAGAACCGAGGAGCGAAGCGCTGGGTCAGGTCCCGTAGGCCCTCGGATCGGATCTTGGAGCGTTTCGGCAGAGAGATAGTCTTGCCCGTTGGTATAGGGCCTGGATGCCGAGCCAGACCCTCCCGCAACCCCTGCCCCGATACGATTATCCCCTTGGCTCCTGTGTGGGATATCAGAGTTTGTGCTATCAACGCACCCCCGACAATAGAGTGGATCCGCCTGCGGTTCATGCCGGAGATGAGCGCTCGCTCCTCTCTCGTTGAAGAGGCCATCATATCCATGAGAATTGCGAGCCCGTTGGCACTGATGTAGTAGCCGTGCATTTTGGGAACAGGATGGGCAGTCCGGCGGCGGTCCAGCTTCGCCAGGAGTCTCATAGAGCCTCCGGACCCGACCAGCGCTCCTCCCTTGGAGAGAGGCGGGATTTTGGCCTCGGAGAAAAGGTCTGCGGCGTGTCGGGCGGCGGCAGCCAGGTCCTCCGGTGAGGGTTTGTCGGTCAGCCGGAACAGATTGGCGAAACGCAAGCTGCCGAGCCGCAGGGAATCGAGAGATTTCAGAGAACGGCGGGCGAACCGTACTATCTCGGTGCTGCCGCCGCCCAGGTCCGCGAGGAGACCCCGGGCCACTGGCAACCCGTGAATAGCACCGATGAAACAGTATGCGGCTTCTTCATATCCCTCGATTATTCGAAATGCGACGCCGTGCTTTTTGGTCGCGGCCTCTGTCACTTGGAAGGAATTGAGGGACTCCCGCAAGGCCGCAGTGCCCACGCCGTGGACTTCTTTGATGCCGTATCCCGAGCAGACTTGGGCAAAGTCCTCGATGGCGTCTATTACCCCTGCGACGCCTTCTGAGTCCAGGGTCCCGTCGTCGTCGACGTGAGACATCAGGTTCAGGTTCAGCACCTGCTGGGCTATGGGTTCGATGCCACCGCCGGGATTCAGGCGAATGATCTCGGCCCTGGCCGAGCCGGAGCCTATGTCGATAACAGCGGTCAGGGAGTCGTTGGATAGGGGAGTCGGGTCATGCGCCTCGGGGTGGAGGTGATGACGCGGCCGAGTTTGGAAAGAGCGGAGTTCAGGAACCAAGACGCTGCAGTTTTCTCAGAAGGCTCGTTCCTTGTCAAACACAGAATGGTGGGTTTGCGAGCAAGGTTCAGGTAAAGGGCGAAGGTTTCAGTTCCGATGATAATACAGGCATTAAATAGGACGCAACGTGCCGGGACGTTCCCCTGCTTCCGAAACCATCGTCTTGCCCTTGATTGCTGTACACCTAACGGACAATGTCATTCATCTACGCTAATTCAGTACAATGCCCATAAATGCATTAGTCCAAACATGGCATAGGCATATGACCCTTTGACTCCTTCATACAATCCCCGAATCGGAGCGGCCCTGGCCGTTTTCGTCATCGCGGTGAGTGCTTTTGTAGGCTGGTCGGGATTGCCCGTGCCTGCGTTAGCTAACGGGGATGACTGGGGGATGGTCGAAATAAGTGAGGTCACCAAGACTCGGGCCAAGGTTACCATCACCTTCGTCGACGATATTGCAACCGGTCTTGTGTATTGGCGCTATCGCAGAACGATGCCCGAGGGCCAATGGCTCGGACTCGATAGGGTTTCAGTCATAGGTGGAATCTCCATATTCTCCATGGCTCAGCTGAGCCCTGGGAACGAGTATGAGTTGCAATTGTCTTTGGACGGCAACTTCCCCCAACCCGACATCCTATCCAAGAAATTCACAACCCTGCCCCCCGACCCATCCGTTTCTGAAGTGATAGTCGAGAAGGTAACCCTTACGGAGGTTACCGTCGTTATAACCATTGCCCACCCGGGTACTTTGTCCAAGACGGTTCACGTCCGCTACCGTACCGACGACACCCAACCCTGGAGCGATCTGCCAATCATCATAACCACCATGACGGGTACGGCGATGAAAAAGCTGTCCGGCCTATCTCCCGGTACCCGGTACGAAGTAGAGGCCTCCCTGGGAGTCGGGTTCCTGGCCACTGAGACTGAATCCACGACTTTCACCACCCTCCTCCCAAGGGTCTCGAGTGTGAGCGCAGACGATGTCACTACTTCCGAGGCAATGGTCAAGGTGACCATTGCCGAACCGGGACCCGGTGTGAATACAGTCTACGTGCGTTACGGGGTCTTTACTTCAGATCCTATTGATTGGACTCAACTACCTCAAAAATCGGTGGTGGGAGATACCGAAACGTTTGATCTGACGGGTCTAACCCCAGGCACCGAATACAAATTGGAAGCATCTCTGGATGGCGAGTTCATGACGGAGGTCGAGTCCGCCACCTTCACTACGTCGGCTCTACCGAGTATCGGATCGGTGAACATGGCAAGCGTCGAGCAGACTTCGGCAACCGCCATTGTGAGCATCTTCGACTCGGACGGGACCGCTGTGACGGTTCACCTGCACTACCGAGAGACGCCCAATGGAGCTTGGATTGCGCTCCAACCCGAGACAACTACGACTGAAGCCGCGCAATTCACACTGTCGGGCCTGACGCCGGACACAGAATACGAGGTGGAAGTGTCGCTCGACAACGGATTCTCTCTGGGTCAGTCCGCCACTTTCACCACCGAAGCAATGACTTCCAGGCCACCCTCCCCAGTGGTTCGGGTCTCCGGGCTCATAATAGAAGACATAACCCCCGGCTCGGTGACCGTGGTTGCATTGATCGCCGGCCCGGAAAACCGAGTAACGGTGAATTTGCGGTATGGGATCGAAGGCACGAATACGTGGAGCCGTACACTCCGCCGAACCACCGCTACGGACACCGCTCCATTCGAGCTTGGAGGGCTGACGGCCGCCACGACTTACGATATAGAAGCGTCCCTATCCCCTGACTTTCCGGTCCACGAATCCGCATACGATATCTTTACAACTGCCGCAATTAGTGTTTCGCGGCTCAGGCTGGAAGACATAACCGACACAGAGGCCACCGCGATTGCAGACATTGAAGATCCCCAAGGCCGGACTACGGTCTACGTGCACTATAGAGCCTTGGGAACGGGGACTTGGAGCGAACCCCAAAGTCGGATTACTAACTCCAGCTCGGTGCGGCTTTTCCTGGCGGACCTCCTGCCGGATACTCAATACGAGGTGGAGGCTTCCTCGGAGGAGAGCTTCCCCGGTGATAACTCTGCATTCCATATCTTTATCACCGAGTCCGCACCTAGGGCCGCTGAGGCAAATGTAGAGGACATCACCAACGTGTCCACCGCAATTGTAGTGGACATTGACAGTCCACAGTCTCAGATGAAGGTATATCTGCGGTTCCGTGTCGAGGGTACAGGGACCTGGAATACGACCAGAACCCGTACTACCTCCATACCCAGCGCTCGGTTTTCCTTAGCGGACCTGAAGTCTGATACGGGATATGAAGTCGAGACGTCCCTTGACAAGGACTTCCCAGCAGACAGCACTGTATCTGTGGTCTTTTCTACGCAACCGAATCCCAAAGTCTCGGACGTGACAGTCGAGGACATAACGGAAAAGAGCGGGACTGCAATTGTGAAGATTGACGGGCCACAACCCCGGACAACTGTTTATATGCGCCACCGAGCCCTTGGAGACTCGGCTTGGAGCCTGCCTCAAACCCGTACAACCTCTTTGGACACCGCGGGATTTGCTTTGTCGGGACTGATGCCGGACACCGAGTACGAAGTAGAGGTTTCACTAAATCACGACTTTGAGGAGCTTATTTCTGAGGCCTTCCTTACGGCTGCAAAAAGGCCGAAGCCATCCTCCGTAACAGGAGGGCCTATTACGCAGACCACGGCCTCTATCATTGTGCATATAGACGACCCTCAAGGCAGTTTGACAATCCATCTGCGTATCCGAATTTGGGGCTCAAATACTTGGAACAATCCTGAAACCCAAACAACATCCACCGCTACCGCTCCCTTCGACCTGACAAGCCTTACAGGAGGCACAACCTACGAAGTCGAGGTGTCCCTTGAGTCAACCTTCCTTCCTGCGAATACTGTTTCGGCCATCTTCACGACCACCCCTGCAACGAGGGTGTCGGGGGTGAATGTCGGAAGTGTGGCTGCAGTGGAAGCCACCGTCACGGTCACAATTGCCCACTTTGAAGGGAATACCCGGACGGTCTATATGCGCTACCGCGGGCTGCCTGAAGGGGACTGGAGTGCAAGCCAAACGGAAACGGATGCGTCGACTATGGATGCCCTGTTGCCGGGCTTGATTCCCGGTACTGAATACGAGGTACAGGCCTCGTTGTATGAGACTTTTCCGACTACCGACACCCAAGTACAGAGGTTCAATACTCTTTCCGCACAGCCCATGGAGATGCCAACCCCCGTGCCCGCAGCAACACCCACCTATACGCCTACCCCCGAACCCACATCAACACCCGAGCCCATATTCACCCCCGAACCAACCCCCACATCCACACCCAAGGCCGAGCCCACCATGACCCCCACTCCTCCACCGTCTCTCACCCCCACTCCCACGGCAACTCCCAACCATACCCCCACCCCGACCAATACGTCCAAACCCGCCGAGAGTCCGACTCCCACGCCTACCACAATCCTAATTGCACCAGTACTATCATCACCTACCCCCGCCGCCACCTCGACACCTCAGGCGGAGGAAGAAGAGACCGGGACAGACTTAGCGCTGGTGATCATCATAGTTACATTGGTTATTGCATTTACTATGGTGATTGGCTTCTTCGTATACCGCCGGAGAACTGCGATTTAGGGCTAAAACATAGGCGTGAGTGTATAATGTGACCACAGGAGTCCTTGTGGTCGGGAGGCTGCAATGCCGAGGATACAACTAACACTCTCAGACGAAGAGCGAGAATTGTTCAAGGCTCAAGCACATCGAGAAGGCAAACCCCTTGATGAATGGCTGAAGGCTGCCGCTCGCTGGCGTCTCGGTTGGACACCCCCTGCAGCCAGATCTGGCAAGATTGAAGACCTTGACGCGTTCTTCCGTAAGTGCGAAGAGATTCCAGGGCCCGAACGTGAACCCGACTGGGAAGAGTACAAGAAACTGATTAATGAGGTACGCCCGTCAGTAGCGGACGCCTCGTGATTTTCGTCGACACCAACGTCTTCATTTATGCTGTGGGAAGCAGTCATCCGTTGAAGAGTCCGGCGGAGGAGTTTTTCCGTAGTGCTCGGGACAGCGGCACGTCCCTAGTTACCTCTGCGGAAGTACTCCAAGAGTTGCTCCACGTCTATCGACGCACTGGTAGACTTCAACAATTGGATGATGCGATGTCACTGGTCACAAGTGACATCGCACAAGTGTGGCCTTTGGAGTGGGCGGATGTGGACAAGGCCCGACAACTCCACGATAACTATCTTGGGCTGGCGACTCGAGACCTCTGCCACCTGGCAAGTTATCAGAATAGGGGCGTCGAAACGATCATGACCTTCGACCAGCCCCTGCTGGGGGCGTCTAGCGCCTGAATGTGCTAATCTGCGTCCAATAGCGTAACCCTTGTCCCTCCACGCCCCAAAAGGCTACTGCGAATGGACGACGTCGAGACCCTCACCCGTAAGCTGATCGCAATCGATTCCCAGAGCCACGTCAGCAACGCACCCCTGGCCGAGTTCGTCTCCGATATCCTTACCTCCTTTGCCGATGAGATTGAGCGAATCGAGTACACGGACCCCGGTGGCCGTCGCAAGGTCTCGCTTGTGGCGAGGGTCGGCAAGGGCGCCGGAGGCTTGGCGTTGTCCGGGCATATGGACACGGTGCCAGGTCTGGGCTGGGATGCGGACCCCTTTGAGGCGAAGGTTGAAGACGGGAGAATGTACGGGCTGGGGGCCGTGGACATGAAGGGGGCAATTGCCGCGACACTTGTTGCTGCCGAGACATATGCCAGCCTCGGCACTCAGGCACCCCTGACTCTCATCTACACCACTGACGAGGAAACCGACACCCAAGGCGCTCGCAGCATAGCCGATGAATCGGAAATCCTAAGGTCTGTCGGGCCCCGGTATTGCATAGTCGCCGAGCCTACGAATCTGCAAGTGGTCAATGCTCACAAGGCGGCTATCACATTCAGCGCTACGGCTCGGGGCAGGGCGGCCCACAGCTCCAGCGGTAGGGGACTGAACGCCAACATAGCCATGATCCCCTTCATCCACGAGATGGGCCGACTCTACACCGAATTGGTGGAAGACGAGGTTTACTGGGACCCGAGCTTCGACCCGCCTTTCCCGGACTGGAACATCACCATCGACAACCATGGAACGGCGGCCAACGTAACCGTTCCACTCAGCACCTGCCGGGTGAACTTCCGCTATACACCCACCCTGGACCCGGGCCCCGTGCTGGCTCGAGTGCAGGAGTCGGCTGAAAGGGTGGGGCTGGAGTTGGAATCGTGGAGCAGCGGACCGCCCCTCTACATTGCGCCCGACTCTGAATTGGTCCAGCTGGCACTGGAAATTACTGGCGAGCAGGCTCCAATCTCGGTCCCGTACCGCACCGACGCCTGCATCCTTAGCGAGGCTGTTCCGTGCATAGTGGTCGGGCCGGGAGACCTGCGGCAGGCCCACACCGTTAACGAATGGGTTAGCGTGGAGCAACTTCACCAGAGCGTCGACCTATACTTGAAGTTCATACAGGCCGTCTGCAGTTAGTCCAGGCCCGAGCCTTAAGGAGGCCCACAGTGTGCGCTATGCGATACCCGACCTGGGAAGAGTTTATGGGCGATTGGGAGGAGTTCATCAAGGGCAGCTTCGGGGACAGGCCTATGTTCCCCACCCTCGCCCCCGAGACCCCCACATTCATGGGCCTGCCCGAGGCCAAGTCACCCGAAGACCTGAAGGACGTGGATGCGGCGATAATCGGGGCGCCCTACGTGGCAACCACTCATGAGACTTACGCGGGCGTCGACCGGAACGAGTGGCTTTCCGCCCCTAAAAGAGTCAGACAGCAGTCGGCGCGCTATCAGTCGGGGTACATCCAGGAGTTCCGCATGGACGTGTTCGACCACCTGAAGGTAGTCGACTACGGAGACGCTCCCATTCCCGCCGAGGTTATGAGAGATCAGTCCCCTGAGAACATACTAAAGGCCCAGGCCGCCGTAGAGATGAAGGTGGGACAGGTGTTGGATGCAGGGGCCATTCCGGTGGTTATCGGGCAGAATTCTCCGTGTGGCTCGTACGCCATTGCAAAGCCGATAGCCGAGCGGACGGACGGCTCTGTGGGCTGTGTCAGCCTTGACACACACTGGGACATCCAGCCGATAGACTTCCTGTCCCAAGACCCGAGAATCGCTGGCTCGGCGAGCTGGAAGCACAAGATGTACGAGTTCCACGAAAACATGCACCCCCAGCACCTGGTCGAGATTGGGGAACGGGGGATGCTGGAGAGAAAAGACCTGGTCGAGTCGTATACCGACCGGGGAGCGCGGTTCATCTCATCATGGGAGGTGCGCGACGAGCTCGGCATGAAGGGCGTTGCCCACGAACTGGACCGGGCTTATAACGGCACGAAAGCCGTGTACGTCCACTTCGACATGGACGTGATGGGCGGAGCTGGCCCGGCGCCCGGAGACATCCTTGGCGAGGCAGTGGAGCCCATTGGCCTATCCGACTTCGAGATCATCAAGATAGCCCATGAGGTGGGGAAGCGGGGGGTGTCGGGATTCTCTTTCATCTGCATCCCGCCCGGGTCGGCAGTGGTCTACCGGGTGATCGTCTACGTCATCATGTACATGCTCGCCGGCGTGGCTATGGCCAAGAGGGACGGGACCTCTTACCTGAAGTAATCCATCAAATTGGGTAAAGAAATCGGGCGGTTGGTTAAACCAACCGCCCGATTTCCTTTTGCCTGGTGAAAATAGGCGAGGAGCGATTGCCGTCTGGTTACTATCCCACTGCGCTCGGAGTCCGACCCGGCGGGCGCTGATCGACGGGGAGTTCGCTCTGTCCGGTTTCGTGGACGAACTCTTCACCCCAATCGTAGGGCAAATCCGTGATCTTGCCCGGCTCGTCGAGCGTAGTCAAAGTGCCGAGAGCATCCTTAATGATGTTCATCTGGAGTTCTCTGTCGAACGGCTTGCCGCATTGATGTCCCAGGGGGAAGTTGACGAACACCGAGCGAGGTGGCTTCACCTGAGCCATCATGTCCCTGACCGAGCCTACGTACACGGTGCTAACGCCTACCTCTTCAACTACCCTTGCCAGCAGTCCAACGGACTGGTGGTCCAGCGGTCAGGCAGGTACACAGAAGAGGACGTCAACCTTCGCCTGCTTGAGTTTTCCGGCGATCCCGGCCGCCAACTGCGTCTGGAGAGCCGTACGTTTGTACATTCTCCCCATGCCGAGACCGTAGTTGATTTCGGCCAGTTCCCCTATGTAGCCCTCCTGCTCCAACTCTCGGAATCTGTCTAAAGGCAAGATGACGTTGGGGTCCCGGTCGGCGTCACGGTGGTCATAATAGTTGTAGTTGATTATCAGGTCCTCGGTCGGGGTGTCTTTGGGGATCTCCCGATAGCTTAGCTCGCTTCTGGCCAGGGGGTCGAAAGGTTCCTGGTCCCTGCGGGACATCCCCGAGGAGCAGAGGAGCGCCACCTTAGCCTGGTTGAGGGGTTTCTCAAAAGGGGTCCATGTCGTGGTCCGGAACACCGACCACTTGTAGGGTGGAAACCCATGACCTTGATAATAGGCGTTGAGGTCGGCTACGTAGTCTATGGGCTTCATCTATGACCTCCTTGTTTTCGGCGAGTGTATCACCGGGAGTACTCTTCTTCAAAGCCTTCGAGTGGGCACAAGGCAGGATTACATACTTAAATTTACCACGCTTGAAGGCTCATGATTTAGTCCAAGTTGGTGGAGACGGGGGAGGGTCGAACTCCCCGTCCAGAAGGTGGCCCCAGAGCGTCTACAGGCTTAGACGGCACTTAAATTTCGCCCGCCGTATCGCAGCCGACGACGACAACGGAAGGCTAGCTGAATAGTCTTAACCTGCCCCTCACAGCATTAGGGCAGGAGCACCTCGATTTGCGTCGCCCTGAGACGGCCTTCGAGGAGAGGCCGAACAGGACGGGTTACCTAGTGTCTAGGCAGCCAGTGCGTACTGACGTTTGCCAGTTATGTTTTTGCCGCTGGTTTTACGAGTCCCACGGCGCCTCGGCCTGCAACCCTGGGTTACCATGACTCCTGTCGAGCCCACGCGTCCCCAAGCTGTAGGACTCTATTTTAACATAACGTCCTGCTTGAGACTCGGGACCCGAGACCCGAAGAGCGTTAGCTGCGTCGTATGCCGGTTTCCTTGAGGACGGCCCGCTGCATCTGCCTATCGGCCTCCCGGCGTGCGATGGCCGCTCGCTTGTCATAAAGTTTGCGCCCACGCGCCACCCCGATCTCTATCTTCGCCTTATGGTTCTTGATGTAGAGCCTGAGCGGAACCAGGGTTAACCCCTTTTCCTGCACCTTGGATGAGAGGTAGTCGATCTGGCCGCGGTGCATCAGCACCTTGCGAGGGCGCATGGGCTCGTGGTTCGAGCGATTGCCGTTGGAGTAAGGCGAAATGTGGGCGCCGTGGAGCCAAAGCTCGTCGTCTTCGGGGCGTGCGAAGGCATCCCGGATGTTGACCTTGCCGTCCCGGATGGACTTGATCTCAGTCCCCGTGAGCACGAGTCCTCCTTCGAACGACTCCAGGATGTCGTATTCAAAACGGGCCTTGCGGTTGACGCTGATGGTTTTCATGCGAGGTACAAACGTTATCCTGATATCGAAAGCACGTGCTCGACGGCTGCTTCCAGCTGGACGTCCTTCTGGGCTGCCAGGTCGGCCTCGGTGAAGGATACGAGGATGTCCGGTTCGATACCGAACCCCTCGATTACGTCGCCGTCGGGGGTTAACCAGCGGGCAAAGGTGACATTCAGCCCTGACCCGTCAGACAGGTTGTATAGACGGGTGACGCTTCCCTTGCCGAAGGTCGGGAGCCCGATAAGCTGGGCCCGACCCCGGTCCTGCAGTGCGCCCGCCAGCACCTCTGCGCCGCTGGCGCTGTGCGCGTCAACCAGGACGGCAAGGGGCACGTCCAGGGCTGCGCCGCCGCCGTCAGCATTCCAGTCAGTCTTGCTTCCATTACCTTCCATCTCGATTAGCACCAGGCCGCCGTCCAGGAAGAGATCGGCAACCTGGACCGTCTCCCGCAGCAGCCCACCCGGGTTCTGACGCACGTCCAGGATGATTCCCTTGGCTCCTTGGGACAGAGCTTCTTCCAGGAACTCCTCTGTTTCACCAGGGGTGCGTCGGGTAAATAGGTGGATTCTGATTCGGTATATGTCATCGTCGAGAGATTCCATACTGACACTGTCGATTGGAATATTTCCGCGCACGATGACCACTCGCTCGGGGCCCTCCTCCAGCAGGTGCTGGATCAGGAGTTCGACAGGCGTGCCCTCCGGCCCCCGGATGCGTAGTATCGACTCCCGCAGGGTGATGGAGTTCGCCTCAATTCCGTCGATCTCCAGGATAATGTCGCCGGCCAGGATGCCGGCGGCCTCGGCTGGGGAGTTTTCCATCGGGGATATGATTATTGGGTACCCCTCGCTATTGGTGCCCACGTAGGCCCCGATCCCGTGGAACGAACCCTCCAGGTCCGACTGTTCCAACCTCAGGTCTTCCCGGGACAGGTAGGCTGTATACGGATCGGCCAGGGCCCCCACCATGCCTCGGATGGCTGCAATGTTAAGCTCTTCCAACCTTAATGGGGTGTCGGAGGCTTGGGTGTAGGCGTACGCCAGGACTTCGTAGGCTTCCTCCAGCTCGTCGCCTCCCGGCACCGAGAAATAGTTCTCCTCTAGCTCCAGATCGTATTCCAGGGCCCGAGCCTCGGATATGGAGAGGGACGTGTCTTCGGTAGCTTCCAGGATCCCGAATATGGCCCCGTCGCTCAGCACACGCGGATCTATGTCGTCGATTTCCACGTACTCCCGCTGGACTATGCGCCAGGCCTCATAGAGGGCGCGGGCCTCGTCTGGCAGGCTTATGGTGAGCGGTTCCCCAGGCGATTCCGCCGTAGCCGTGGATTGGGGGTTGGCGTCGGAGGTGGACTCATTGGGGGTCGAGTCCACGGGCGTTATGTCCCCGCCGCCTCGGCACGCGAACACGAGGGCGATGACGGAGATGAGAAGGATGACTGTAGCGAGCCGTTTAGAAATCGGCAAAATACTCAAACCTCAGCATTGGGGCGTAAACAATTACATCTGGGTACAAAGCTTAAGGAAATTTTATCATAGCCATAGGGCGCCTCCAATTCGGAATCGGAGACGTTGACACATCGGAAGGCGTGTCCATAGAATCGTAGTCCCCGCGCCCCGGAACCCGAGTTGATCCCATTAGTGAGGCTGGTATGGCGGTCGGAAGGCAAATTTACGAACTGCATCAGCTGGATGCTTCAATCATCGATACGGACGCCGCCCTGGCTCTCGTCGAACGAAAATTGACGGATGATTCAGAGCTTCGCAAGGCCGAGACCGTCCTGAGTCGAGCCCAGGAAAAGCTCGCCGACGTGGAGCGGCGTCAACGTGAAGCGGAGGCCCAAATGAGCGACATCCAGGCGCGCCTTGGTCCACTGGAGACAAAGACCTACGACGGCTCCGTCGGCAATCCCCGCGAACTCCAGAGCATGGAACGGGAAGTGGAAAACCTCAAGAAGCGGCTTTCCGAGGCTGAAGACAGCTTTCTCACGATTCTTGACGAGCAAGAGGCTGCAGCAAAGGTTGTTGCCGAAAAAGAAGCCCAGTGTTCCGCCGCCAAGAAAAAGAGGAAGACCGAGCTAAAGGACCTCGCTAACGAGAAGGACAAGCTTGAGTTTGATCTTCTTGAGCTTTGGGAAAAGCGTGACGGCAGGGCTTCTGCTTTGGACACGGACCCGAAGAACCTGTACGAAACTCTTCGACAGTCGCTGGGAGGGTTGGCCTTAGCGACCATTGGGCGCGGCATGTGCAACATCTGCCGCATATCCTTGCCAATGAACGTGGTCCAAAAAGCGAAAGCCGGCAGAGAACTGTCCCAATGTCCTACCTGCTCAAGGATCCTATGGGTCGAGTAGTTCACGTCCCCTCACCTCCCCCGGCCTCACTTCGAAAGGAGTGACGGCGTGATGAGCAAAGCTATCATCCAGACTGACGGCGCTTCCCGCGGAAACCCGGGGCCCGCGTCCATCGGCGGCGTGATATGGGACTACGAAGGCCAGGTCATCGCCGAGGTCAGCAAGGCCATAGGCATTGCCACCAGCAACGTGGCGGAGTACAGGGCACTGGTTGAGACACTGGCCAAGGCCCTGGAATTGGGTATCGAGTTTGTCGACATCCGTCTTGACTCGGAACTGATAGTCAGGCAAGTCAACGGCAGTTACCGGACCAGGAAACCCAAGTTGAAAAAACTCCTCTCCCAGGTCCAGGGACTACTGCGATCATTCGATGGGTACGTTATCCAGCACGTGCCTCGATGGGACAACCGCCACGCCGACGCCCTCGCCAACCAGGCCTTGGACGCACACTGAATTTGACCTGCCCGCAACCCTGACTTAGTCTTGAGTGGGACTTGGAGACCGGGTGGCCGCCCGCCTCGGCGGGAGGAAAGTCCGAGCTCCACCGGGAAGGATGCTGGGTAACTCCCAGGAGGGGAAACCCTACGGAAAGTGCCACAGAAACATACCGCCTGCCTTTGGCGGGTAAGGGTGAAATGGTGAGGTAAGAGCTCACCAGTAGTCGGGAGACCGGCTAGCTGGGCAAACCCCATCCGGAGCAAGGCCAAATAGGAGGACAATGGGACCCGGCCCGTCCTCGGGTTGGCTGCTCGAGCCCGGCGGTAACGCCGGGCCCAGATAGATGGCCACCGTCCGCCTCAGGCGGATACAGAACTCGGCTTATAGGTCTCCGCAGGTCTCGGTGGGGCGGCGACGCACGCGTCGCCGCCCCATTCTTTGTTGAAGGCATCGTGTGCCGACATATATACTGGGCTATCGCCCTCGTTTAGCCTTGCCGGAGGTATCAATGACCACCTTGAAAAAGGCCCCCGAAGCCGCCGAGACTCGTTCCCCGACCGCCCATCCCCTCGACCCCCTCACCCCTGGTGAAATAGTCCGCGCCGTGGAAATACTGAACCGGGACCAGGACATCGGGACGCGTGTGAGGTACGAGACCGTCGTCCTCAACGAACCACCCAAGGATGATGTCCTGGCCTACGACGGTACGAATGCCCTGCCTCGGGAGGCTTTCATCTGCATCCTGGACAACGACTCCCGCCGTACCTACGAGGCCGTCGTCTCTCTCTCCGAGGACCGCGTGAAGTCATGGAATCACATCCCCGGAGTCCAGCCCAAGATCATGCTGGACGAGTTCTACGAGTGCGAGCAGGCCGTCAAGGCCGACCCGGCATTCCGAGAGGCCCTTGCCCGACGGGGAATCACCGACGTGGACCTCGTGATGGTTGATCCTTGGGCTGCAGGCAATTACGGGTATGAGGGCGACAACGGAATGCGGTTGTCCTACTCGCTCTGCTGGCTTCGCTCCAGCCCCAAGGACAACGGCTATGCCCGACCCATCGAGGGCGTAGTCCCTGTGGTCGACCTTAATGAGATGAAGGTACTCCGGGTCATCGACCACGGCGTTGTGCCCCTCCCTCCGACCGACGGCAACTACTCCCAGAATTTCATTCACGAGTTCCGGGAAGACCTTAAGCCCATAGAAATTACCCAGCCCGAGGGCCCCAGTTTCACGGTGGACGGGTGGCACGTTGCCTGGCAGAAGTGGGACATGCGTCTCGGGTTCACTCCCAGGGAGGGCCTGGTCCTCTATGACATCGCTTACACAGACCAGGGGCGTCGACGCCCGATCATCTACCGGACCTGTCTTTCCGAGATGGTTGTCCCCTACGGCGAGCCGAATTCGCCCCACTTCCGCAAGAACGCCTTCGACGCCGGAGAGTACGGCATCGGCAACCTGGCCAACTCCCTTACCCTGGGGTGTGACTGCTTAGGGGAGATTCACTACTTTGACGCCGTTACCAACGACACCCGGGGCGGCGTAATGGAAATACCCAACGCCATCTGCATGCACGAAGAGGACTTCGGAATCCTCTGGAAGCACGTAGACTGGCGGACCGGAGAGACCGAGGTGCGGCGCTCCCGCCGATTGGTCGTCTCGTTCATCTCCACGGTCGGCAACTACGAATACGGGTTCTTCTGGTATTTCTACCAGGACGGCACGATCCAGTACGAGGTCAAACTTACCGGCGTGCTCAACAACGCTGCCGTGCCCCCGGGCCACGTGCCTGAGCACGGAACTTTGATTGCACCTCAACTCGCGGCCCACATCCACCAGCACTTCTTCAACGTCAGGATGGACATGGCGGTGGATGGGCAGAAGAACTCAGTCTACGAGGTCAACAGCTACGCCTGTCCCGCCGACGAAAACAACCCCCACCACAACGCCTTCTATGCAGAGAAGACCCAGCTGAAGACCGAGTCCGAAGCCCAGCGCAACATCGACCCATACTCGGCCAGGTATTGGCTTATAACCAACGAATCGGAGACTAACTACCTGGGGCAGAAGACCTCCTACAAGCTGATACCGGGAGAGAATGTGCTGCCCTTTGCCCACGACGACGCCTCGGTCATCAAAAGAGCGGGGTTCATGACCAAACACCTCTGGGTCACGCCCTACGACCCCGCGGAAATGGACGCCGCAGGCGACTACCCCAATCAGCATCCGGGTGGGGCCGGACTTCCGGCTTACACGAAGGCCAACCGGAGCCTCGACAACACCGATCTCGTGGTCTGGTACACATTCGGACATCACCACGTCCCTCGCCCCGAGGACTGGCCCGTCATGCCCGTGATGTACACCGGGTTCAGCCTGAAACCCGTCAGCTTCTTCGACCGTAACCCGGCCCTGGACGTGCCGCCTTCCAGCCACGGGAACGGCCATCACTGCGGCGGGCACAATGGCTCGTGCCACGCGTGACCTATGGATAGTTCAAACGCACGAGAAATTAAGGCGGAGGACCTGAAGGCCGTACTGCCCGACCTGACCGGCACGCTCAACCTTTCCGGGTTGGATGGCCCTGTTACCGTCTACCGAGACCGATCGGGCATACCGCATGTTCAGGCTTCCTCTCTGCACGACGCGTTCTTTGCACAAGGATTCGTAACGGCCCAGGACCGGCTTTGGCACATGGACTGGGATCGGCGCCGGGCCTTGGGCAGATGGGCCGAAATAGCAGGGCCCGCTGGCGTTGAGCAGGACAAGCTGATGCGGAGGTTCCGGCTCGGCGCAAGTGCTAAAGCCGACTTCGAAGTCGTGAGCCCGAAAACCCGGGCCATGCTCGAAAGCTATGCCGGGGGCGTCAATGCATTCATTCAGACCGCCTCCGAGTTGCCCATCGAATACCGGATCATAGGCTCGGGCCCCGAGCCCTGGGAACCTTGGCACTCGATGGCCGTTTTCAAGGTGCGACATATCCTTATGGGCTCCTTCGAGCGTAAATTGTGGAACGCACGTATGGTCCGCCGGGTCGGATACCGGAAGGCCCAGGAAGCGATACCCGAGTCCCGGCCCGGCGAGCTGCTTATCGTGCCGCCGGGAGGCGAATACTCAGGCCCGACCGATAAGTCGCTGCCTGACTTCCTTGAAGGCGCGGAGTGGCCGGGGCTCCCCGTACGGGAAGAGGGTGGAAGCAACAACTGGGCTGTGCACGGAAGCCGGACGGCCAGCGGCGCACCTCTCCTAGCAGGAGATCCGCATCGGGGGCTTGAGGCGCCAAGTGTCTACTACCAGAACCACATTGCGTGTGACGAGTTTGATGTCGTAGGGCTCTCGTTCCCCGGCGTGCCGGGATTTCCGCACTTTGGACACAACGCTTACGTCGCCTGGTGCGTAACCCACGCCATGGCCGACTACCAGGATCTGTTCATTGAACGATTCAAGGAAGGCGACACCCGATACTACGAATTCAAAGGTGAGTGGGAACCCGCCGAGGTCTCGACCGAAGTCAT
The DNA here is from genome assembly GCA_965220005.1 of Dehalococcoidia bacterium. Taxonomy (GTDB): domain Bacteria; phylum Chloroflexota; class Dehalococcoidia; order Plut-88900; family Plut-88900; genus Plut-88900. The sequence goes on along the minus strand of OZ244800.1, from coordinate 2,223,721 downwards.
ACAAGTGGCAGATGGACCTTCGGAGGAATTCGAAATCATCTCCACGAGACACGGTTCTATCGTGGCAGGAGACCCGGCCAAAAGGACAGCTTTGGCTCTCAGGTACACTGCCACTGCCGAACCCATCAAGGCCTTCGACTCGATAAGTCGGATGCTCACTGCCACGTCGGTTGACGAGATGGACGAGTCCATGCGGGACTGGGTAGATCCGGCCAACAACTTCGTCTGTGTAGACGTGCAAGGCGACATAAAGTATCTGACCAGGGGTCGACTTCCCATCAGACCCAAGGCCAACGCTTGGGTACCCGTTCCCGGATGGACCGGCGACTATGAATGGTCCGGCTACGTTCCTTTCGAGGAAATGCCAAGATCTCGGAACCCCGAGACCGGGTTCATCGTCACTGCCAACAACCGCATCGCCGACGAGGATTATCCTTACTACATCGGCCTGGACTACGACGGTGAGCACCGAGCCAAGTGTATCTATCAAGCCCTCGAAACACTAACCTCGGCTTCGGTGGAAGACATGGCCTCTGTCCACGCGCTGCGTACGTCGATACCGGCCCGGGAGCTGTGCGAACTGCTCAAAGACGTGGAGATGTGCACCGAAGCGGCCGCAGAGGCAAAACGTCTGCTCCATTCATGGGACTGCCGTATGGACAAAGACGGTTCGGAGCCAACTATCTTTAGCGCCTTCCATGACGCCCTTGCCGAGGCGTATTCCCCGTCCCTCCTCGGGCCCCTGGCCGAAGAAATGGCCGGTGAGACGGGCCGAGGGGCCCCATCCTGGTACGGGCGCACAAAGTCGAGCCTGCACGATAAGCTCAAGTCGGTATCCTCCTCCGGTGAGGTGCGCGAACTCCACTCGCTTCTTGCCGGGGCCCTGGAAACAGCAGTTGCTAAGCTAAAATCTTGGCTCGGGAATGAAATGTCCGAGTGGACTTGGGCCCGAGTCCACAAAACGAGTCCCAGGCACGCCCTGTCCGCCGTCTTTCCCAATTTGGCCCAGGAACTTAATCCCCCGTCTGTGGGCACCCACGGAGACGGCTTCACGCCCTTGGCAGGCTCTTACTCGGCTGCGGAGCCATACATACTCACGTCGGCTTCGATGGCACGGTACGTCTTCGATGCGTCGGACTGGGAAAACTCTCGATGGGTCGTGCCTCTGGGAGCGTCCGGGCATCCGGGAAGCCCTCACTACTCCGACCAGGCCGAGACATGGGCCAACGTTGCCCTCCTACCCATGCTCTACGACTGGGAAGCGGTCTCCCTGCAGTCCGAGACCCATCAGTCCCTGTTGCCGGCGACCGACTAGAAGACCCACCTCGCAGGCTCAGTCGATCCTTCCTCTGGCTATGTGGTCCAGTGCTTTGAAACCGGTAATAGAGGTGCTCAGACGGCCATGGGACGCCTAAATTGAATCCTAATCCATAAAAGAGCCCCCATTGTCTATTGACCGCAGGGCAAGACGTATGAGATGCTTCCAAGCGTGCTATGTGGGCCGTTGAGCGCTTCTGATATTAGAGCGTCGGAATGGCCCGAAACATTCTCATTCTAAGGTAGGGGAAACAAATGCAAGGATATTGCGTAAAGTGTCGAGCCTCCCAGGAGATCAAAGACGCCGAGCAGATCACGATGAAGAATGGTCGGCCTGCCACCCGAGGCATCTGCCCGGTCTGTGGAACTAAAATGTTCCGCATAGGCAAGTCCAGTTAGCGAACGTTTCAGCCTCGGGCCTTCCGGCGCATAGTTGGCCCGAGGCAAAACCCGCTCCCGTATAGCACCATCAGGTCCGGCGGCCTGTTCTGATAAAGCGGGAGCGATATCTTATCCACCCATCTTCCAGTCAACGATGGCTCGCGCTTTTAGTGTGCGTTGACCGTTGTTGCCACTGGGAAGTGGTCAGATGCTTGACTCCGGGTGGACGAGAATTCCGTTGACTTCAAGTCAGGGCTCGTCCATACATAGTCGATGCGCTGGTGGGGCCCGTCCGACGGGGAAGTGAACCCCTCGCCTTGGGTTCCTGAGTCGACGAAGGAGTCCAGAAGCCCGGCTTCTTCCAGCATGGTAATCTCTCGGTCTCCCGGCCTGCCGTTGAGGTCGCCCAGGATTACGGTTCGAGATAACCCGTCCCACCTTTTGAGTATCGCCTCTGACTGAGGTATCCGGTGTTCACCCTCGTCCCGGCCCGCGTGGAAGTGCGTGGCGATAATCCGCAGCGGCTCCTCGTCCCCAACGTTTATCTCCACCCATAGAAACCCTCTGCCCAGGGACAGGTCGTCGTTGTTGGGCATCTCGTGGTTTTCCGAAAGGACGATGGGATAGCGGCTGAACACTGCGTTGCCCCACACCGAGTCGGCGGCATGCCCCCAGGCGTAGTCCATGTCGAGACGCTGGGACAGCCATGTCAGGATGTCGACGGACCCATCTACCAGCCAGCCCCGAGACACCTCCTGAAGGGCGATAATGTCAGGGTTCTCCGCCTCGATCACTCGGGCTATCTCCTCCAGCTCGAAGCCGCCTTCAGTGCCGAATCCCTGGTGGATGTTGTAGGCCATCACCCTGACGGGCAGCCCATCCCCAGCCTCGACCTCCGGCTCTGACCAGGTAATGGTCAGGATTAAGGGAGACAGCATAAGCAGGGCCGCCACCCGTCCTGCCCATACAAATGGCGCCCGGGGCCTTTCCACCGACCTCCCCCAAGTCCCCACCCAGACCGTTACGCCAATGAATGCCGCCGCCCCGATAATGATCGCCCTTTGAGGCACGCCGACGCTAATGTCGTAGGCGGCGTAGTAGAGGAAAACTGCGCCGAGAAAGATCAGCATCCCCACACCCGAGAAGACCGTGGCCGACGTAAACCTCCTGCCTTGTAGTTCGGGGCCATTCCGGGAAGCCAGGGACGCCATCAGCAATACCAGCATTAGATGCCCGATAGGCATGACGACCGCGGCAAGGGCCCCGGTCTGTTCCGCCAGCAAACCGACTATTAACAGGACAGTCGCGGCCGGAACCAGGACGAGGGCCAGGGGTCGGCGCAAACCCATAACTATGGCTGCCAAGGCGAGGCCCACCAGATTGGACGCCACGATCAGCGCCAGGACCCCGGGCTGGTCCCACCCGATTAGCGCCGTCTGTTGCCCTATGTTCTGGAAGAAGAGCATCTCCAGGAAGAGGAACGGCCCGAGGGCCAACAGAAGCAGGGAGCCACGATTACTCGGTGGCTGCGCTTTTTGGCCTCGGCTGCGTATTGAGATGATCTTTGCCGATCCTGTCAGCCCCCCGGCCAGAAGTACCGCAATAACGTCGGCGCCCACATTGTTCTGCCATGAGAGATCGACAGTGCCGAAGCCACCCTTGATTGCCGTGTCCAGCGCCACGCCGACCAGCAGCCCCAGCAACCACGTTCCACCATCAATTCTCTTGCCGTTGGATACGAGCGAAGCACTGGCCGGTATAGCCCACAGGAACAGGACCGCACCCGCAATCGACAAAGCGAAGTCGACGACAGCTACGTCTACGAACTGGATGATGATTCGAGATGCCCATAATCCCGCGGCGCTCAGCTGCAGCACACCGCCGGGGCCCATGCCCCGAGCCACGACGGGCGCCAGGAACACCATCAGGAAGCAGAGAAAGGCCACTCCACCAACCCCGACTGTCGAGACTTCCCGAGCCTCGCGCATGTAGAAAAGCAGGCTCGACATGAACAGCCGCAGCATCTCGATGCCAACAGCAAAGAGGAGCGTGATGAAGATGAAATGCCAGATGCTGGATCGAGTGCCGGTGTCTTTTGCTCCAGTGGTCATGGGTGAGCCTCCCTCATCAGCTGGTCCAGCCGTTCGTCGCTTATCCCGAAGAAGTGGCCGACCTCATGGATTACCGTCTGTCTGACCTGCTCCTCCACTTCCTCGTCGGTCTCACAAATCGCTTCTATGGGCCTCTGAAATATGAATATCCGGTCGGGTTGAACGCCGGTGTGGAAGACGCTGCGTTCCGTCAGAGGAATGCCGTCATAGAGGCCGAGCAGCTCCAACGGATGGTCGAGTCCGACAGAATAGAGTTGCTCGTCAGACGGGTAGTCCTTGATGACGCGGGCCACGTTGCCTTCGCCGAGGATTTCGGCAAATTCGGGCGGCAGGCTAGCCAGGGCCTTTTCCACCAGCTCATCAAACCGGCTTCGCTCGATGATATCGCCTCCAAGTGTCGGGGACCGAGACCATTATAAGCCGCACCGACATGCAAAGCTCAGCATGAGCCGGGCTGTTGAGTGGTGAGGGCACTAGGCATTACACTGTATCGCCGACAGGCTACCTAACTAAGGAGAGCTACAACTACATTGGCGGCTTCACGGGGCTTTTCTTGCATCGAGTGTGGGTACTCCTAGTTTGAGGTCGATGAAATCCGGACCACCAGCAAGATTTCCAGGTTCTTGAACGTCCAGCATAAGAAATTTACCGCCATAGTTTGCGCGATTCCGGCCACACCGTGCTCTATAGATGCAGCGCCTACAGACTGGCCAACGTGCTGGACTTCCTGGCAGGCTAACCACGACCGCGGGGGAACTACATGACCATAGGCCACGAAATGATAGCCGACGTGCTCCAGGAAGCAGGCATAGAGTACGTTTTCGGCATACCCGGCGGAAGCACCGGCGCCATCTACGATTCTCTTTATAGCCGACCGGGTGTCAAGGCGATTCTCGCCCGGCACGAGCAGGGCGCTGCCATAATGGCCGACGCCTATGGCCGTGCCACGGGCCGACCCGCCGTGGTCATGGGGCAGGGCCTGTTTATTGGCTCAAATGCGTCCTTCGGCATCATGGAGGCCCAGCTAAGCAGCTCTCCCATGGTAGTCCTCACCGACACCTCAGACGGGGACATGGCCCAGCACCCGGCCAACCAGTCGGGGTCGGGGGAATATGGCAGCGTCGACCTGTTGACCATCTTCCGCTCCATGTCGAAATACACAACCCTTGCCACGACTCCCAAGGAGGCCGTAATAGGGCTTCAGCTGGCGATGAAGCATTCACTAAGCGGGAGGCCGGGGCCCGGGGTGGTGCTTATGCGCAGCCGAGCGCTTGTGGGGGAGGTGGACGTCGAGTCCGCACCCTTCATACACCCGACCCAGGGCTATTTGAACACCAAGCCCTCCGTGGCCCGCTCCGAAGACGTGGAAAGGACCGCATCCCTCCTAGCCGAGGCCAAGTTCCCGGTCATAGTAGCGGGCAACGGCGTCCACATGGCGAACGGCCATTCACAGTTGCAGCGCCTCGCCGAGATGCTGGGAGCGGGAGTCGCTACCTCCTACAAAGGAAAGAGCACCCTCCCCGAGACCCATCCCCAGGCCCTCGGCATGGTGGGCCAGTATGGCCAGCAGGCCGCCAACACCGCAGTGGGCAGTGCCGATGTCGTACTGGTGGTCGGGGCCAAGCTCTCCAGCCAGGAAACCGTAGGAGAGACACCGTCCCTATTCAACCCTAAGAGGCAGACAATCATCCAGATCGACGTTGAGGAACGTAACGCCGGCTGGTCCTTCCCAATTGATATTGGACTGATTGGGGACGCCAAAGAAGTAATGGCCCAGATCGTTGAGGCCCTTGACGGCAGCAATTCAGACACCAGTGAGAGAGTCAAAGCCCTCGCCGCGCTGAAAAAGCAGGCCTCCTACTACAACGACCCTGAGCTTTTCATGGACTCGTCTCCCGTTATGCCCCAACGCCTCGTTCGGCTGCTCCAGGAGACCCTGGACCCCTCGACAATTATCAGTCTGGACGCGGGCAACAACAGGGTCTGGATGTGTCACCACTTCCAGTCTCAGGGAGCCAAGACCATTTACGCCCCCGGCGGTATGGCGGGGATGGGCTGGAGCCTGCCTGCGGCCCTCGCTCTCAAACTCGTTTACCCCGACAGACCTGTCGTCGGGGTCACGGGGGACGGGGGTTTCATGATGTCCGTCCACGCACTTTCGACCGCTGTCCAGTACAATCTTCCCGTGGTCTACGTGGTGCTGAACGACTCCTCGTTGGGTATGGTGAGGCACCACCAGGGCGAAAAGAGCATCTCATCGGAGTTTACAAAAACCGATCACGGGGCAATATGCCGCTCGATGGGCGGCTACGGCGTCCAGATCAGCGATTCTAGGGAAGTGCCCGACGCGCTGAGAGAGGCATTTGCTTCGGGCAAACCCGCCGTCGTGGACGTGCTGATCGACCGACGCCCCAACCCCGACGACTTCCGTGCCACCGCCCGAAGGCTTACGGATACTTAGACCCTTGATCCAATAGCACCCTACGAATTGTATAAATCATGAACAACGACTTCGACGCGATCATCATTGGAGGAGGCCACAACGGCCTCGTGGCCTCGGCGTATATGGCCAAGGCTGGCATGAGTGTCCTGGTACTTGAACGCCGAGACCAGGTCGGCGGGGCCTGCATCACTGAGGAGCTTATTCCCGGCTTTCAGTTCTCCTCCTGCGCCTACCTCTCGTGGCTCCTTCAGCCCAAGGTCGTCAAGGATATGGAGCTTCACAAGCATGGTCTCGAGTTGTACAGGCTCGACCCTCACTCCGCCCGGCCCTTCCCGGACGGGAGCGGCATGTTGTTCTGGGATGACGAGGAGCGGACTAAAGAGTCTGTCGGCAGAATCAGCCCGGGAGATGTTGAAGGGTACACGGCGTGGTCGGAGTTCTGGGACAAAGCCGCGGAGATTATGCAGCCGTACATGCTCCAGCCGCCGCCCACCATGGAAGAAGTCGTGGAGCGTGTACGAGGCACCGAGCACGAGGATATCCTCAATACCCTTGTCACGGTCAGCATGGGCAAGCTTCTGGACCGCTATTTCGAGTCGGAGAAGATCAAGTCCTGTATGGTCTATTCACCCGATCCCCGGGGCCTTTGGGTCGTCGGCAACGCTCTTCCGTCCGCGTACTACGCCTGCAACCGCTACGTGGACCCCGCGGACACCGGACTGCCGAGGGGAGGCATGGGCGGCCTCACCCGTGCGATGGCGAACTCGGCACGTTCCAGTGGGGTCTCCATACGGACCTCGGCTAAGGTCAAGAGGGTGATCATCAGGGAAGGCAACGCTATAGGTGTAGAACTCGAGGACGGGAAGCAGATCGAAAGCGCGATAATAGTATCCAACGCCGACCCCTTCCAAACTTTCCGCCACCTGGTCGGCCTCGAAAATCTTGATTCCGCCTTCTCCGATGCTCTGTCCAAGGCCAAGACCAACTTGACCCACCTGAAATTTCACTGTGCGCTGCGGGAAGCCCCCGACTTCTCTCGCCACTTCCCTGACCAGGAGTCGAACAAATACATGGGTATGATGGACATATGCCCATCCCCTGAATACTTCCAGAACAGCTGCCGGGACACCGCAGAAGGCCGCTTCACCGATTCTCCTATTCTCGAGTTTCAAGTTCCTACTGTACTCGACGACTCCCTTGCACCGAATGGCAACCATATACTCTCGGCCTTCATCCTGCATGCCCCCCGTGTGTTGGCCTCTGGGTCCTGGGACGACGCCCGTGAAGAGACCGCCGAGAAGCTCATCAATAAGATCACTGAGTACGCTCCCAACTTCCGAGACGCGGTCATAGATTGGCGACTAATCACACCTGAGGACATGGAGACCAGGGTCGGCCTCACCAACGGCAACATCCATCACCTGGACCTGGTGGATTCCCAGATGCTCTCCAACCGTCCCCTTCCCGGCTGGTCCGACTACCGGACGCCGATAGAGGGGCTATATCTCTGCGGGGCAGGCACTCATCCGGGTGGAGAGGTCACGGGGGCGCCGGGGCACAATGCTGCCCACCAGGTTATAAAAGACTGGGCCTCCTGACCAGGGCCGGACAATTCTGATGAAACGGAGACCTAGCTAGATGGCCAGAAACGGGTTCAAAGTGTTGGACAGCGACATGCACGTCATGGAGCCTTCCGACCTGTGGCAGACCTACACCGATCCCAAATTCCGAGACCGCGCACCGGAGTTCCGCGGTGTGGAAACGAGCCACGGGTTCACCAACAAGTGGATAGTCGAGGGTAGGATTTTCCCTGCACATTCCGACAGGAAACCTCGGACAGAGGTGCTCTCCGGTCGGCATGAGGCCATAACCGACAGGTTCGCCAAGGCCCGGGCCGCCAAGTTCGACAATGTAACCCAGCTTGAAGCCCTCGAGGTTGAGGGAATCGACATAGCCGTGCTGTTCCGCACATTCGGGGCTCACGTCATTGCCCTTGACGGCCTGGACCCCGACCTTGCCCTCGCTATCTGCGCAGCTTTCAACAACTGGCTCCATGACTTCTGCTCCGCCGACCCGTCTCGACTCAAGGGCGCTGCCCAGATGCCCATGCACGACGTCGAGAAGGCTACCCAGGAGGCCCGGCGCGCCGTAAAAGAGCTGGGCATGGTGGCCCTCGTTCTACCCTCAAATCCTGTAAATGACCGGCCCTGGTACGACCCCTACTATGACCCGTTCTGGCAAGAAGCCGAGTCATTGGGTGTGCCGGTCTGCTTTCACGGAATCCAGGGAGCCTACCAACAGCACATTGGGACCCGGTTCCTGGATTCCTTCGTCATAGCCCACGCCGCCACACACCCGATGGAGTTGATGATGGACGTGGGCAGCATGATCGGCGGGGGCGTTCTTGAAAGGTTCCCGACCCTCAAGGCCGGGTTCCTTGAAGGCAACTGCAGCTGGCTTCCCTGGTGGCTCTGGCGGCTCGACGAGGAATGGGAGACATTCGGCCCGTGGGAGAGGACAAAGCTACAGGGCTCGCCCTCCGACTACTTCCGTCGCCAGAGCTTCATCTCCGTCGACGTGGATGAGTTCATGGTCAAGAACGTCATCGAGACCGTCGGGGACGACAACATCGTCCTCTCCACCGACTACCCCCACCACGACTCCAAGTACCCCGACGCCCTGGCCACCTTCCTGGAGATGGACGTAGTCCCTGAACCCTCGAGGAAGAAGATACTCTGGGACAACTGCGCCAGACTATACGGCATATAAACGTTTTACATAATCACATCTACATTGACATAAGAGAGGCATAAATGGACGTTGACAAGATCAGGTCGCAAATTCCCGTCTGCAGTAACCTAACCTACCTGAACACGGGTTGGTCGGGCCCGTCTCCCGAGCCGGTACTCGACGCCATCAAGGCGAGGATCGACTACGAGTCGGCGGAAGGGCCGGTCAGCAAGCCGGTTCTTGAGTCGGGGCACGAAATCGAGGACGGCACACGGCAGGCCGTGGCTGGCCTTCTGAACGTTGCCCCGGACGAGCTTGCCCTGACCCAGAACACCACCGAGGGCCTGAACATGGTGATGGCCGGCTTCCCCTGGCAGGAAGGCGACGAGATCATCACCTTCGACATCGAGCACCTGTCCGTAATGATCCCATGCCTCTACGCAGAGAAAAGGCACGGGGTCAAGGTGCGGGTAGTCGAGTTAGCCACCAACGACGAGTGGGACACGATCCTGAGCAAGGTCGAGGCCCAGATGAGCCCCCGCACACGGATGATCGCCTTCAGCCACATCCAGTTTTCCTGTGGCCTGCGCATGCCTCTGGAGGGAATTCGCTCGCTGACCAAGGAAAAGGGCATCTACATGCTGGTGGACGGGGCCCAGACCCCCGGACACATAGCGCTGGACCTTTCGGGGGTGGGCGTGGACTTCTACTCGACCCCCGGCCACAAGTGGATGCTCGGGCCGGAGGGCACGGGCACTCTGTTCATCAGGCGAGACCACATCGAGATGATCAACCCCTCCTACGTCGGCCACAGCGCCGTCGATACGGAGAAAAAACCCCTTGAATTCGATCTTTCCGGGATGAATAAGTTCAAGGTCAGCACCACCAGCGCAGCCCTGGCCGCGGGCTACGGAGCCGCCATCGGCTTCATCAACGACGCCGGCCCCGCGGACATTGAGGCCCGTAACATCGCCCTGTCCAGCTACTTGAAAGCTAAACTGCTGGAGCGTGGCGGCTACGATGTTCTCTCGCCGCTGGAAGGCCCGGGCCTCTGCGGTCTCACTTCCTTCCGCGCCGAGGGCGCGACATCCCAGGAAATAGTAGATCGGTTGTGGGAAGACCACAGGATCGTGGCCCGCTCGGTGGGCGGGGTAGACTGTGTCCGAATCTCTTCCGACTTCTACAACACGGAAGAGGAGCTCGACCGCCTGATGGAGGCACTGTCGGTTATCGTGGCCTAGGCAGTTAAGCGCCGCTCGACCAACCGGCCCCGCTTGAAGACCGCGGCCACGTCGGCCAACACAGACGGGTCTTTGGAAGGGTCGCCACTGGCAACTAGAACGTCCGCCTGCTTCCCTGCCTCCAGGGTCCCGACTCTGTCGGAGACTCTGAGAGCCCTTGCCGCTTCGCTGGTGCCCGACATCAGGGCTTCCATGGGCGTTAGTCCGGCCTTGGCTAGAGCCTCGATTTCCCGGGAAAAGTAACCGAACGGATATGCGCCCCAGCCGCAGTCGGAACCGGCCACGAACTTGGCCCCCATTTCCCGTAGGCGGCTGCACTCGTCTATGCGTTCCTGCACGGCTCGCTCGCCCTTGGCCACTTCCTGCTTGTCCTCGTCGGTGAGTTCCTGGGCCTCGGCTTTCTCCTGCAGCAGTCTGAGCCTCGACTGCCACATAGCGAGGGTTGGGTTGTTCCGCACACCCTTCGATACCAGCCTCTCAGCCAACTCTTCATTGAATTGGTAGCTCTCGTCGGGAGCGGCGAATACGCAGTGTGCGACCATGGAAAATCCGGCCTCTACGGCCATCGCTATCCCAGCCGAGCATCGCGCATGTCCAAAGGTGGGTACGCCCTTCTCTCTCGCCGCGCCCGTAATGGCTTCCAGCTCTTCCAGACGAAAAGCTGCGGCGTAGGGCTGGGTCCCGAGGGTGCTCCCTCCGGTGGTCATTGCCTTCAGGAAATCGGCGCCCGCATTCAGGTGCTCTTGGGCCTTGGCCCGCGCCTCCTCGGGCCCCGAGACCTCGGAGCCCATGAACCAGCAGTGCCCCCTGTGGATGGTGATGGGGTTGCCGCAGGCCAGCACGTCCGCCCCTATTACCGTTCCCTTCTCCAATTCAGCCTTCAAACGAAAGCCGAGATCATTCCACGCCCCAAGGTCGCACACGGTAGTGACCCCGGTTTCCAGGGCTATGCGTACGTTCCTGAATGAGCGGGTCAGGCGAATTTCATCGTCATCCTCGGCGTTGACGTCCTCGCCCTTACGGCTGTTGCCGGGCATATTGGTGTGGGTATGGCAATCTATCAGGCCGGGAACGATGGACGCTCCAGGGTATTCGAACACGGGGCCCGTGCCCCCGTCTCGGGCCTGGGCTTTCGGGATGACCCCTTTGATCAGTCCGCCTTCGAGAATGAGGGCCGACCCCTCGTCCACATCCCCTCCCAGGCCGTCGATGATCCTGTCCGCTATAAGGATTGATGTCCCAGATCCGTCATGTTCAGGCAAAAGGAGCCCCCTTTGGAGAATTCTGCTGGGCGCTAGTCCTGCTCATTCTGCATTTGCCGGTTCTTTGCAGCATTCATTTGCCACTGCCGATCCTGGAGCCATAGTATCACCACGGCTGTGGCAGCCACCCCGACGACCGACAGCGTAATGAACCCAATAGATGCCAAGAAATATAAGATTAATCTGCCCATGCTATTACCTCCCGGAAACCCCGCGGCATCGGGGCCTATTGCGGCATCCCGGCCGTTGAAATGATGGTCGGGGTGGCCGGATTTGAACCGGCGACCTCATGGTCCCAAACCATGCGCGCTACCCCTGCGCTACACCCCGATGGTCAAATCATATTCCGGGCCCGTATGCCGGTCAAGGAAAACGGCTCGGTACACGGTTCCGGAATGGACAATCCCCACCCCCCAAACTAGACTTCCCACTTGCCCGGAGATCTTTTCATGAACAACCGTAAGACGATATTACTGATAGGGGCCTTTCTGCTCGCAGCAGGCCTGAGCCTCTTGGCCCGACTGCTGGACGATAGGAAGAAGGCCCGCACGTCTGAATCGGGGCCTGGCCCCGATTCAGACGTATAAGTCCCTGCGGGCGAATATCGCCAGCGCAGCCAGGTGCCCCCCTACTACGATTCCCCCCAGAATCCCTATTCCCATCCAGTCTACAGTCCCGCTCTGCAGCAGTTCGGACGGGTCGTAGTAGTGGAAGATGGATACGGACGCTAGCCACTTCAGTCCCTCGTAACCCGACCCTATCACCTCTGCCAGGTAGGCAGCAAAGGTTATGACGGAGGTGAGGGCCAGGGCGGTTCTCTGGTTCGAGCACATTGCAGAGGCAATCAGCGTATAGCTGAAGACCGTCATCACCAGCAGATAACCCACTACGGTTGAAAGGGCCAGACGCTCAATGCTGATATCCGCCTCGACTATGGCCACTGCCAACGCACTTGAGGCCCAACCGACAAAAGCCAGCCCTGCCACAGCCAGCGCAAAGAACATGGACTTCCCAAGAGCCGTGTGTCGGCGGCGCAGAGGCAGGGTGCCGAGCGTCAGGAGCATGTTGTCTCTCTGGTTGTTGGACAGGCAACCGGACGAAAAGATCAGGGCATAGACTACGAGATAGAAAACAAGGGAGCCTGTGGCGGGCAAAGGAAGATGAGCGGGACCGTATGCGGGCATCTCCGGGACCCAGAAAACGGAAAGCGCTCCCAACGTGAACATGGCCAAGGCCCACGAGACCAGAGCCAATCGGCTCATCTTGAAATGGAGATGCAGAAGACGGCTGGTCATACGTACGGGCCCGGGCCGTAGCCTTTCATCATGTCCATCAGTATGTTATCAACAGCATTGTCAATGACCTCAACATCCTCCACCGAGTACCTGCCGAGCCTCTTCAACAGGCTTCCCGCCTCCCCGTCCAGCGTTACTACCCACTCTCTGCCGTTGCGGCTGACCACAGACATGTTGTGAGTGATGATGTCCTGGAGCTCTACGTCTTCCCGAAAAATGATCTTCACCCGCTTGCCGAGCTTCCGGTTCAACGTGGGCATTTCCCGGATGAAGTTCATATCGCCGTTAACGAGCGTGCCCACTCTATCGCTGACCTTGGCGGCCGTACGCGGTGAATCGGTTGAGATAACGATGGTCGTACCTTTTCGCCGCTCCTCATCTACCAGGTCGTACATTACACGGTGAGAGGACTCGTCCAGGTTGTGAAAAGGGCTGTCCAGGAGAAGTATGGGTGGATTGTGCTGGAGAGCCAGCGCCCACGCCAGCCGTACCATCTCACTCCGTGAACAGTTGCCAATCTTCTCGGACTCGTTGATCTTGAGCCGCTTCACCAATTCTTGGCGCCTGGGGGCTCCTGCCTTTCGGGCTGCGGCGCTCAGGTCCATATATTCCCGCCCTGTTAGGTCCGGGTGGAACCGTTGGTCGCCGAATACACACCCCACCCTCTCCCTGACCCGGTCGGACTCCGATGCGCAATCGTGGCCCAGGACTTCCGCCGTGCCACGCGTGGGCCGTTTCAAGCCCAGGAGGATGTGCATTAACGTTGTCCTCCCGGAGCCGCTCGGCCCCAGGATAGCAAAGGTCTCACCTTCACCAACGTCGAAATATACGCTCTCAAGTGCAACGGTGTTGCCGTAGTGCTTGGTGAGGTCGGTTACCTGGATGAAGCGCTCTTTCCTGAACATGCCAGCGCGATTTTACCCCTTTTGTCCTGCCCCCGCCCCTCCGAACCCCTCCCAATTTGCCGGTCTTTTAGTTGATGGAGAAGACGGACCCCTGCTCGGTCTTTGTGACCTGAATGCGGACAGGGAAGGCTTCCTTTAGCTCATCGATGTGGGTGATGACGATTATACGGTCGAAGTCTTCCTGTATCGAGTATATGGTGTCCAGCAGCTTTTCGCGCCCCGCCCCGTCCTGCGTCCCGAACCCCTCGTCGATGAATAAGATCCGCAGCGGCGCTCCGGCCCGCCGAGTCAGCAGCCGTGAGATGGCAACCCGCAGCGCAAAGTTAATGCGGAACGCCTCGCCTCCGCTGAACATTTCGTAGGGCCGAGCCCCGAGTTCGTCTGCAATGTTGATGTCCAAAGTCTCAATTGAGCCGCCGGTGCGCTTCTCACGCTGAGTCTCTATCTTGACGTGCATCCGGTTGTCGGTCATGCGGCTCAGGAGCCGGTTTGCCTCATCCTCGATCTCGGGCAGGACGGTCTCGATGATCAGTGCCTGGACTCCACCCTTACCAAACGCCCGAGCCAACTCTTCGTAGCTCCCCTTCTCCCGATTGGCACGGTTGAGCTGGACCCTCTGGGCTTTGGCCCGGGCCTCCAGGGCGCGGATGTTCTGGAGCCGCTCCCGCAGGCCTGCGAGTCGGTCCCGACGCTCCCTCAAGTTTCGGCCAAGTCCCTCCAACGCTGATTGACCCTCTCTCAACTTCCGGGCCAAGCCGGGCAACTGTACGGCCTGCTCTTCGATTCCTTGAAGACTGGTCCGTTCGGCTTCAATGCGCAATTGTAGTTCGGTGCCACGGGCCTCTGCTATGCGAAGGTCGTCCCGGGCCTCATCGCTCCGTGTTCGAGCCTCCTGCAGCTTCAACCAGGCGAGGTCCGAGCCTTGAAGGGACCGTACCTGCTCGGAGACCTGCTGGTGGGCATCGGGATCGTACGCCAAGGCCCCGAGCCGGTGATTCACCTCGGAGAGAAGGCCTCGCACTTCCTGATTGAACATGTCTTCTGCCAGGAGCGCCGAGACAGCAGATCGCTCTTCCTGCAAAGGTACTAGCTGCCCCGCCGCCTCCTCCCCCTCTCTGGCGTCCCTTTCCAGAACCACAACCCGAGCCTGCAAGTCCCTCCGCTCCCTCTCCGCCTCGGCTTGCGCTCTCTGTGTGCCCGTCTTCGCTTTGTCCCGCTTTGCAGTCATTTCCGTGATCCGAAGGCGGTTTTCATCGTACTTGCGACGTCGTTGCTCACCCTCGGAATTCAGCGCCGAGCGTACGTGCTCTATACCCGCCTCCGCCAGAGATGTCCCGCACGTCGGGCATTGAGAGACTCCCTCCGTGAGAAGGTCCACCTTCTTGCGCAGCTCCTTCATCTCTTCGACCAGGTTGCGATTGTCGGATTCCAGGCTGCGTATGGCCACGGACATCTCTTCCTGGCGGCGCAACTCCTCATTCAGTTCGAGGAAGCGCTCGTCCAGGGCTGCAAGCCTCTCGGCGCTCTGGGCCAGCCTCTCCTCTGAAGTTTCAATCCTCGACTGCTTCTCTTCTAGCCCCCGAGACTCGGCCTTGAGCCGTTCCAGCTTGGCATTGAGTTGGACACGCTCGGCGTCCAATTGCCGTTCCAACTTATTCCGCTGGTCGGTGAGCCGGCTGTGCTCCCTTAGTCCGTCAGCGAATTCCTTTTCCGCCTCTACCGCGTGTCGAAAGTGGGCATACCGGTCTTCCAGGGCATCGGCCTTCTGGAGTACGCGGTCGTAGTCGGCCAGCCGAGACCTGTGCCGGTCCACGTCCCCACGGGTGCGCGACAAGTCCTCCTCCAGCCCGCGCAGCCGACCCCTTAGCGAGTCCAGTTCCGAAACACTGGACTCGATGCGGATCTTCCGGGCCGTCAACTCTTGAACAGCCTCCCGCTGCCTGCTTTCCTCGGTTTCCAGTCCTCCCACTTCTTCCAAAAGGCGGCTGACGTCGGCTTCCAGGTCCGGTCTTTTCTCAGACTCCTTTTCGATTTCGGCCAAAGAGTGCTCAAGCTGCGTCGACTCCCTCTCCCTGCTCCGCGCCTTCTGCCTCGACAACTCTTCGAGCGTGTCGTAGTAGGAAAGGTCCAGTATGTCGGCGAGGACTTCCTTGCGCTCCTTGGGGGTGCGTAGGGTGAACTCGTCGGCCCTGCCCTGGCGGAGAAAAGCGCTGTTGACGAAGGTCTCGTATTCAAGGCGCAGGAGTTGGCTGATCTGGGCCTGGGTCTCGGCGATTGTGTTCCCGGTGATGGGCCTGAACTGCCCTCCGCCTCCCGGCCCCGCAATCTGAAGCTCCAGCACACTCGTCCCCGACCCCCGGCCCCTGGCCCTTTTCCGCTTCCTTATCACCCGGTACGCGTCCTCCCCGTTGGAGAATTCCAGCTCCACCTCCATGTCCGATTCACCGATGTGGATAAGGTCGTCGACTCCCCTTCCCCTCGCCTTTCCCCACAACGCCCACGTCATTGCGTCCAGCAGCGCCGACTTGCCGTGGCCGTTGTCACCGCAGATACAGGCTACATGGATGCCTTCCAGCGTCAGCGGTTCCGGGACGTCCCGGTAGCACATGAAGTTCTTGAGGCGCAGCCGGAGGGGAATCACTTCGCGGCTCCCGAGCCCTTCATCGGAAACGTGGAAGCGGAGTCCATCAGTTGGGCTTGACGATGATCTTGCTGGCCGTTTCCGTGCTTATCACTATTTCGTGCTGGTCCACTTCCAGCGTGATGGTGCCCTTGAAGCCGGCCACGTCCAGCACCTTCATTGTCCAGGAGGGCGAAACGTTATGCTCTTCGAGGTACTGGAGCAGCTCCTCGTCTTCTTCCGGTACACGTTTGACTGTGACAGCCGTGCCTGCCGGGACCTCGTGAAGTGACTTGAGGTGGGAGCGTACGTGCCGTGCCCTGGCATATCCCTCGCTTCCCGGTATCGGATACCCGTGAGGGCAGGTGGTCGGGTTGTTCAGCAGTTTTACTAGCCGATCGCCAACTTCCTGTGAAATGCCGTGCTCCAGCCGGTGGGCCTCCGAGTAGGCCTTATGCCAGGCCAAGTCCAGTACGTCGGTCAGGAAGCGCTCGGCCAGGCGGTGCCTGCGTATGACCTCTTCCGCAATCTTGTTTCCGGCCACCGTGAGCGCTATCTCCTTCTTCCGGGAGACCTTGATATGGCCGTCCCGAGCCATTCTGCGCACTGTCCCGAAGGCCGTGGCAGGAGACACGCCGAGGGTCTCTGCAAGCCGGGCCGAGATAACGGGCTTTCCTTCCTCGACGAACCTGAAGATAGTGGTCAGGAAATCGTCCGTCGCCACCGAAGTCGGTTTTGCTATTCCCGGCATTGTAAAGCCTTATTTGTGCACTGGTTCTCAAGCGTATTCATTATTTGTCACACGCAATCGCGTAAATTCGCACGAAATTTGCTCAAAAAAGGTATTGACAGGTCTTATTTGTTAGCCTACCCTAACTCCCAAGTTTCTCTTTGTGAAGCCACCCTCATGGTGAAACGCAAATCAAAGGAATTATAACACGAGCCCTTTTGACGAACCGAAGTGAAGAAGGGACGGCAAACCGAGTGAATCCTTTAGGGTCCAAAAAACCAATCGTTCCCCTGACCGCCTTGGCTCTGGTTTTGGTGCTTCTGTCGACACTAGCTTTGGCATGTGGCGCCGAACCCACTCCTACGCAGGCATCTCAGCCAAGCCCCACGCAACCCCCCACAATAGATGAAGGTCAAGATGACCCCGGAGAACTCGTCATTTACTCCGGTCGAGAAGAAGACCTCATAGGCCCGATCGTCGAGCAGTTCGCCACGGCCACCGGAATTGACGTCAAGGTCAACTATGGTTCTAACGCTGCTCTTGTAGCTACCATCCACGAAGAGGGCCAGAACAGCCCCGCCGACGTCTATTACGGCTCCGACCCCGGCTCCCTGGGCGCTCTGGAGTCTCGACTCCAGGCGCTGCCGAACTCGATACTGTCCAAGGTAGACCCGAAACTTGCATCCAGGCAGGGCAAGTGGGTCGGCATTTCCGGGCGCGCCCGGACCGTCGTTTACAACACCGACGCCCTTACCGAGGCAGACCTTCCACCCTCAATACTGGACTTCACCGATCCCAAGTGGAAGGGCCGCATAGGCTGGGCTCCGACAAATGGTTCCTTTCAAGCCTTTGTGACCGCCCTGCGATTGACAGAGGGAGAGGACGTGGCGAAGGCGTGGCTGGAGGGTATCCAGGCCAACGAGCCCAGGGTCTACCCAAAGAACACTCCCACAGTCCAGGCGGCTGCCGATGGCGAGATCGACGTAGGATTTGTGAACCATTACTACCTGTTCAGGTTCCTCGCCGAAGAGGGCGAGGGGTTCAAGGCAAGAAACTACTTCCCAACGGGAGGCGACGTTGGCGCTACGGTCCTGGTTTCCGGAACCGGTATCCTGGATACTTCCGGGAACGAGGAGAACGCGGTGCGGTTCATCGAATTCCTGCTCTCCACCGTGAGCCAGCAGTACTTTGCAAGCCAGACCTTTGAATACCCGGTAGTGGAGGGAGTGAAGACTCACCCTGAACTGCTACCTCTATCCGAGATAGACGTCCCGGACGTCGGCCTCGGCTCCTTGCAGGATCTGGAAGGGACATTAAAGCTGTTAAGGGACACAGGGATAGTCCCATAAGCTTTCCATGAGGGTAACGCGGGCAGCCGACAGCACAGCGTTCCTCCCAGGTCCCGTAGCCGGGGCCCTAAGGCAAATCATGCCTGGGGCCCCGGCCTTTATCTGGCTTCCGGCTCTCCTGATTGCCGCCGCCCTCGCGCTGCCACTGGTCTACCTAATTCTGCGGGCCCTTGGCACGGAGAATGGCATATGGGAAGTGCTGGTCAGATGGCGCACCCTGCAAATCCTGGGACGCTCCGCGTTGCTGGCCGCATCGGTGACCGGGTTGAGTATTGCGTTGTCCGTGCCCCTGGCCTGGCTCACCGTCAGGACCGACCTCCCACTGAAACGGTTCTGGTCGGTTGTTACGGCTCTTCCCTTGGTCATACCAAGCTATCTGGGGGCCTTCGCCCTCATAGCAGCCCTCTCGCCGCGAGGAATGTTCCAGCAGCTTCTCGGGGGTGTCTTTGGCATTGACCGCCTCCCCGATATTCACGGGTTTTGGGGCGCAACCCTGACTCTGACAGCGCTCAGCTTTCCATATGTACTGCTCCCCGTGCGGGCGGCAATGCGAAACCTGGACCCTGGAGTTGAGGAATCAGCCCGGGTGCTCGGTCACGGGCCGTGGTCGGTGTTCTACCGCATCACCCTGATGCAGCTCCGCCCTGCCATTGTCGCTGGCGCTCTCCTCGTATCACTCTACACCCTAAGCGATTTCGGGGCCGTGTCCCTCCTCCAATACGAGACCTTCACCTGGGCCATATATCTCCAGTTCAACTCCGCTTTCGACCGTGGCATAGCCGCAAGCCTTTCTCTGGTCCTTGTTGGTACGGCTCTGGCGATACTCCTTTTTGATTCGTATACCAGGGGCATTGCCCGGTACTCAAGCAAGGGTGTGGGTGGCAAGAAACGCACTCCAATCGTGAGCCTTGGCAGGTGGAAGTGGGTCGGTGTCGGGTTCTGCTCTCTCGTCGGGCTTATGAGTATCGGCATGCCCCTCTCGGTCCTCTCCTACTGGCTGGTCAGAGGGCTGGCTGCCGGCGAGCAGATCAGCTCTTTCTGGGGCACTGCCGCAAACTCCGTCTACGTATCGCTCCTGGCCGCGGCCGTGTGCGTGCTCGCTGCGGTTCCCGTTGCCATGCTCAGCGCCCGATACCCGAGCCGCTTCTCCTCCATGGTCGAACGATTCAGCTATCTGGGATTCGCGTTGCCCGGGGTCGTGGTCGCCTTGGCCCTCGTCTACTTCGGCGCTAACTACGCTCTGCCTCTCTACCAGACCCTTGCCATGCTCATATTCGCCTACGCCATCCTCTTTCTGCCCCCAGCCGTGGGCGCGATTAGGGCCCAACTGCTACAGATAGACCCGAGAGTCGAGGAGGCAGCCCGTGGCTTGGGCCTTTCACCTCCGAGAGTCTTCCTGTCGGTAACTCTACCCCTCATCAGGAGTGGTGTCCTGGCGGGGGGCGCACTTGTGTTCTTGATCACCATGAAGGAGCTTCCGGCCACCCTCCTGCTGGGCCCAATTGGCTTCAAGACCCTGGCAACCAGTGTCTGGGGCGCCTCCGAGGCTGCCTTCTTCGCCAAGGCCGCTCTTCCCGCTCTGCTGCTGGTTCTCCTTTCCTCCGTACCGATGGCCCTGCTGGTGCTCGCGGACAAAGGACGAGACCAGACCCTCCAGCGGGCCAAACGGTGACCTGGACCGGGGTGTACAAGTTGATATGGAATGGTCGGCGTGAGACACTGAGACCGCGCAAAGCGAAAGGACGCCGCCGCCCTTGTCAGCCAACTCTCATACGGCAAACTCAGTCGTAGAGCTAAGAAACACCTCGAAGACCTACCCGGGCACGACCTTCCCAGCGGTTAGCGAACTTTCTTTCTGTTTGGCCGAGGGCGAGATTTTGTCGATCCTCGGGCCCAGCGGTTGTGGGAAGAGCACCACTCTCCGGCTGATAGCCGGGTTCGAGGTGCCCGACTCCGGTGAAGTCTTCTTACGTGACAGTCGTGCATCCGGACAGGGTTGCCACGTTCCCCCCGAGAAGCGAGGCGTGGCGATGGTCTTCCAGGACTACGCCCTGTTCCCCCACCTGTCTGTCGCCAAGAACATTGGCTTCGGCCTCAGGAACATGAAATCCAGGGAGCGGGCGCAGCGGGTAAAAGAGGTCTTGGATATTATAGAGTTGTCCTGGCTGGCCGACAGGTACCCGCACCAGATATCGGGCGGGCAGCAGCAGAGAGTCGCGCTGGGCCGGGCCCTGGCCCCCCGGCCCGTGGTGGTCCTCCTCGACGAGCCCTTCAGCAATCTGGACAACGCCATGCGAGGCCAGATGAGGCGGGAAGTGCAAGCTATTCTTCGGCGGGAAAGGGCCACGGCCATCCTCGTCACCCATGACCAGCAGGAGGCGCTATCCTTCGCCGACAGAGTGGCAGTGATGCACCGGGGGAAGCTGGAGCAGATGGGGACGCCGGAGGAGATATTTCACAAGCCCGCCACCTCCTTTGTCGCAACCTTTGTTGGGCACGCCAGCTTCATCTCCGGCCGGGTGGACGGTGAAGAGATAGACACGGAGATCGGCAGTTTGGCGTATGACGGCGACCATCTGCTCACCGAGGTCATCGTCATGATCCGACCCGATGACGTCAAACTCCTCCCCGACGCTGCAGGACAGGGAACTATCATGTCCAGGGAGTTTCACGGCTCCCGAAACTTCTATTTCGTAGAACTCGACTCCGGGACGACGATTCGGAGCAGACAGCCGTCTGGGACAATATATCCTCCCGGTATGAAGGTCAGGGTGTCTCCGAAAAAGTCGGCGGACATCGTGGTATTTCCCCAAACCCAGCAAGGCCTGATTCCGAGAGACCTGCCCATAGCAGACCCCGACTTGAACCCCTGACCCCGAGACTCATAACCACTCAAGACATGCCCGAAAGCGAGTCGACTATCGCCATTGACGGCCCCGGCGCGGTGGGCAAGACTACCGTCGGTAGAATGCTTTCAGAGCGCATCGGATTCCTTTTCATTGATACGGGAGTAATGTACCGGGCAGTGACTGCCGAGGCGATTCAAAGGCACGTCGACACGGATGACGAGGATGCCGTCACCGGTCTGGCAAAGTCGGTCGACATCCGCATCACCGGAGGCCCGAGGCCAGGTTCCCAGAGGGTGATACTTGACGGCGGTGATGTAACAGGTAGCATCCGCTCCCAGGCTGTTGACAGGCGCGTCTCTGCCGTTTCCAGCTACCCAGGTGTTCGAAAGGCCATGGTCGACCAGCAGCGTGCCTTGGCGTCTCAGGAGAGAGTTGTGATGGTGGGCCGGGACGTCGGCACCGTCGTCCTGCCCGATGCAAAGCTCAAGATTTACCTGACAGCCTCTGCAGAGGCCCGAGCCAGGCGGCGTTACGCCGAGCTGCCGGATGCAGGTTCTGACGTGAGCTTCGAATCCGTTCTCCAGGCCCTTGAACGCAGGGACAAGACCGACTCCGAAAGGGCCCATTCGCCCCTGAAACCCGCACTCGACTCCATAATCGTCGACACTTCCCACCTCACTGCCGATCAGGTCGTCGACCGTATCATGGAGCTCTGGCGCACCGTAAACTTACAAACCTAGTCTATGTGTGGAATCGTAGGATACGTGGGCAACCGCCCCGCTGGGCCGATACTGTTCGATGCCCTCAGCCGCCTTGAATACCGAGGCTACGATAGCGCGGGAATCGCCGTCATCGACGGTACGGGCAGGGCCGTGGTGCAGAAACAGGCCGGCAAGCTGGGAGCCTTGGTAGCGAGCGTCGGAACTCGGGTCCCGGAGGGACGTACGGGCATTGGTCACACCCGCTGGGCCACCCACGGCAAACCAACGACCCCAAATGCCCATCCCCACTCCGACTGTACCGGTCAATTCCTGGTCGTACACAACGGCATTGTCGAAAACTACCGCGTCCTCAAAGAGAGGTTGATCGAGTCTGGGCACAAGTTCACCTCGGAGACGGACTCGGAGGTGATAGCTCACCTGGTTGAGGAGAATAGGAGCGCGGGCATCGGGCTAGTGGAGGCCGTAAGGAAGAGCCTCGACCTCCTGGAAGGCGCATTCTCGGTGGCTGTAACGGCAGCCGACGAGCCCGGCAAGATAATAGCGGCGCGGGTTGGCAACGGCGGTGGAATAGTGGTCGGGTATGGAGAAGGTGAGATGTTTCTCGCCAGCGACCTTCCTGCCATATCCTCCTACGCCCGGGCCGCGGTCTATCTAAAAAACGGAGAGCTGGCCCTCGTCGAGCCTGATGGCGCCCGCTACTTCGATCAGACCGGTGCACAGATATCCCGTGTCCCCACCCCCGTCTCCGGGGGAGACATGATTTTTGCCAAGGGCGGCTACAAGCACTTCATGCTCAAGGAGATAATGGAGCAGCCTGAGTCGCTCACCAACCTGCTCCGAGGCCATATCAGCTTCGACCCCGCAGACATCCTTCTCCCCGAACTGGCTGACGCCGCCGAAATGCTTGCGAAAACCGAACGGGTGATCATCGTGGGTATGGGCACGAGCTTGCACGCCGCCGCCGTGGGACGTCGCATGTTCGAGGTTCTCGCCCGCATCCCTGCCGAGGCGGAGAACGCCTCCGAGTTCCGCTATCGGGACCCGGTAATCAGCCCTTCAACGCTCGTGATATCCGTGTCACAGTCCGGCGAAACCGTGGACACCCTCGCGGCAATGGAGGAGGCTAAATCCCATGGAGCGGGCCTTATCGCCGTCACCAACAACAAGCTCAGCCAGGCCGCCAACATAGCCGACGCAACGCTCGACATAAGAGCCGGTGCGGAGATCGGAGTTGCCAGCACAAAGTGTCTAACCAATTCCATATTGGCCCTTTATCTGGTAGCCTCTTACATGGGACGGGCGCGGGGCCTGATTTCCGGCGGACAGGTCAACCAAATGGTAGATGATCTGGCCAGGCTCCCGAGCCTCATAAGCCGAGCCTTAGAGACTGACAACGCGGTCCGGGAGATAGCCCGGCGGCTATATCGGACCAACAATTACCTCTACCTGGGGAGGGGAATCAGCTATCCCGTAGCCATGGAAGGTGCGCTTAAGCTGAAAGAGATCAGCTACTGCCACGCCGAGGGTTACCAGGCCGGGGAGATGAAACACGGGCCCATAGCCCTAATTGACGAGGATATGCCCGTCGTAGCCCTGGCCCTGCAAGACCGCCTATACCCGAAAATGCTGGGCAACATCGAAGAAGTGAAGGCGCGCGATGGTAGGGTAATAGCAATCGCGACCGAAGGCGACGAGGACATAGCGGCGAGGGCCGACCACGTCATACACGTACCCCCCACCCCCGAACTTCTTTCGCCTCTCGTGTCCGTGATTCCCCTGCAGCTGTTTGCCTATCATGTCGCCGTGACCCGGGGCTGTGACGTTGACCAGCCCAGAAATCTCGCAAAATCCGTGACCGTTGAATAAGGAGAACGCCTGATGGACATTTCCAAGTTCGGCATATACGTCAATGCCAGTGAGAAGAAGGCGGTGAGAATCAACTCACCCTACTGGATTCCCCCTGCCGAGGAATGGACTTACCTGACCCCGGAAGTGAACATGACACTTCTCAAGATACGAGACCTTGCCAAGGAAAAAGGCCTGTCTGATTCCCCGGACGAGATAGTGTGGACATCCATCCCCTTGCTGGACTGAGGACTGGTCATGATTGTGGACGTAGGAGATGATGGCGTGAGTAAAGTCGGGTGAGGTCGGCAAGCGGCCCGGAACGCCTGTGCCCCCGCTGCAAGGGCGGTGAGTTCAGACGAGGCTTCAGCTCGGTTACCGGGTACTGGGCCGGCCAGGTTCTGGTACCCGTAATATGCTCCCGCTGCTACTACAACGTCGGTTTCGGAATCCAGACTGCGCTTCCCCGCTTCGAACCGGCGGAGGCCGGGACACCACAGGCTGCGGGACGAGTGCACTCGCCGGGCCCGACTCAAGACGATGGCCCACGCATGGTCTGGAGCGGAGGCCGGGTCGTTGGGCCCCTTCGCCGAGGATCGATTCGGGACTGGGTGGTACTTGGGACGGCGGCAGTGATAGTTGTGGGAATTTTCTTCGTGTTCAGGTCTATCGGCTCCTGATAATAGGGAAGGGAGAACAGGATGACCCAGACACCCTTGTCCAATCTGCTGGACCGAGTAAACAGGGATGCTATCGACCGATTGAGCGAACGGGCATCCTATCTAGCCCCCGAGGCCCTATGGGAAGATGCGGTGCGACACGGGGAGGCTACCGTGGGCCAAGGTGGAGTTCTGGTTGTTAGCACAGGCAAATATACGGGCCGCTCCCCCAATGATAAATTCATCGTCAGGGAGCCAGGCTCGGAAGCCAACATATGGTGGGGCCCGGTCAACCGCTCCATGGAACAGGACACGTTCAATCGACTGTTGGGCCGAGTCCTGGATCACCTAAGGACCAGGGACCTGTATTATCGAGACTGCTGGATCGGCGCCGACCCCCGCCACCGGCGTCGGCTTCGCATTTTCACTGAAACTGCCTGGCACAACCTCTTTGCAGCAAACATGTTCCTGCCCATGCCTCGGGAACAGGTGGGTCTCTCCGAGTCCGACTTCACCTTTATCCACGCCCCGGGCTTCGCCGCTGAGTCCGACAGGGACGGCACAAACTCCGAGGCCTTCATCATCATCGACTTCGGGCAGCGAATCGTCCTTATCGGTGGCTCCAGCTACGCTGGTGAAATCAAGAAATCGGCCTTCACGGTGATGAACTACCTGCTCCCCAACGAGGGCGTCCTCCCGATGCACTGCTCCGCCAACGCGGGCCCCGATGGCGACGTGGCCTTGTTCTTCGGGCTGTCGGGCACCGGAAAGACCACCCTGTCCGCCACCTCCGACAGGACGCTCATCGGAGACGATGAGCACGGCTGGGCCGACGACACTGTTTTCAATTTCGAGGGCGGCTGTTACGCGAAGGTAATCCGGCTCTCAGAAGAGGCCGAACCCGAGATTTACGCCACCACCCGCCAATTCGGCGCCATCCTCGAAAACGTGACCATAGACCTCGACACCCGCACCCTGGACCTCGACGACGACTCTGTTACCGAAAACACCCGAGGCTCGTACCCTCTCTCCAGCATTCCTAACGCCGACCCCACGGGCGTCGCCGATGCGCCCAAAAACATCTTTTTCCTGACCGCCGACGCCTTTGGCATCATCCCTCCCATCTCCCGTCTCACTCCCGAGCAGACCGAATACCACTTCCTCTCCGGCTACACGGCCAAGGTCGCCGGCACGGAGAGGGGTATCGTAGAGCCCGTGGCCACATTCAGCCCCTGTTTCGGCGCACCCTTCATGCCCATGCCGCCCCAAGTCTACGCCGGGATGCTGGCCCGCAAACTCAAAGGCTCCGGAGCGAACGTCTGGCTGGTCAACACCGGCTGGACGGGAGGCCCCTATAGAGTGGGGCATCGTATGAAGATCCAATACACCCGGGCGATGGTGCGCGCCGCCCTTAACGGCGCCCTTGCTTCTGTCCCGACCGAGGTCGACCCCGTGTTCGGCCTGCAGGTCCCGGTTAGCTGCCCCGGCGTTCCCTCGGAGGCGCTCCGGGCTCGGGACACCTGGGCCGACCCTCGTGCCTATGACCGCCAGGCGCAGAAGCTGCTCACCATGTTCAACGACAACTTCCGTAAGTTTGGCTAGCCGGTGCCCCGAGCACGAAACCCAATGAACCGGCGAGTCCCGCAGTGATGGGCCAACTGGTAAGCCTCCTCGCCGCGATGCGGCCCAGGCAGTGGACCAAGAACTTTGTTGTCTTTCTGCCCATGGCCTTCACCATCAACCTGGCCTGGGACCCGGGCAACGTCGACGAGGTGCTCGATGTCCTGGCTTCAGCGGCGTCGGCCTTCGGCCTCTTCTGCCTCCTCTCCTCCGCCGTCTATCTACTTAACGACCTGGCTGACGCCAAAAAAGACCGCCTTCACCCGAAGAAAGCCTTGAGGGGCGTGGCCTCGGGCCGGTTGTCCAAGGGGCTTGCCGCATTCGTCGCGATGCTCTTCGTCGGTGCGGCGCTGCCCCTCGGCTTTATTGTTGAAGTCAGCTACGGCTGGGCCCAGCTTGCCTATGTGGGGATATCTATTGTTTACATAATCATAGTGCGCCAGCTTGTCATTCTCGACGTGTTCGCAATATCGGCGGGGTTCATTGTGCGTGCCGCCGCCGGGGCCCTGGTCATTTCCGCCGACCCTTCACCTTGGCTGTACATATGCACGGGGCTCGGGGCCCTGTTCATCGGCTTTGCCAAGCGGCGGCAGGAGATGCTCACGCTGAAAGAGGATGGGACAGAGCATCGGGCCAGCCTGGGCGGCTACTCCCTCCCGATGCTCGACCATCTCATCACTATGCTCATGGCCTCCACCCTCATCGCCTACATCCTCTACACCTTCACCGCCGACAACCTGCCTCCCAACGATGCCATGATGTTCACCATCCCCTTCGTTGCCTTTGGCATAGCCCGCTACTTCTACCTGATTCACGCCAAACAGGCGGGCGGCAACCCCGAGGATATCCTGCTCAAGGACGTCCCGATATTGCTGTCGGTGGTCGGCTGGCTGGCGGCAACCGTGGGCATCCTGCTGGCCTACCGGGGGTGAGGTGATCCCCCACCCCTCACCCCCAACCATTCCGATGCCCCGCGAGGAATCTACAGCGCTAGCCCACCACACACCTGCTTTATCCTGCCATGCACCCCTATCCGTCATCCCGGCCTCCGAGCCGGGATCCATCCCCTTTTCACTACCTAAATCTTAGCACGGCCCAGCCCCCAGCCCCGAAACCCGCGGCCTACACAGGTCTTCATGGCTCCGGCGAGTAAGTGGACGGCGAAGAACAGCTTTGGTACACCGCTGGAAGCGCCTATACTTTGGTGTAACTACTGAGGGACAAGAAGGGGCTTATGCGATTATTGCTCATATTGCCAGTCTTTTTCCTGTTGGCCTGTTCCTCCGCCCCCGCAGACTCCCCTGATCCCGACCAGTACCTGGACCGCGTCCGCCGGATGCACGCAGAGAACCGGGCGCAGTTCGAGCATCTAACCACTGTCACGTTTGCCCCACCCGTTGCACAAAGTAGCAGCGACCCGAACGACCCCAATCCCACTTACGACGAATGGAAATTGTATGTCTTGTCAGGACTTCTCCCGCACCTCAATGACCTGTCCAAGACCAGCACGTTCTTGTGGGCACAGCTTAACGAGCTAAACACTATGGCAGTGCCGGAGGAACACACTGGCCTTCACGCCGACTTGGTCACCATGTGGGAGGCAGGAATAGCTTGGGTGGATGAGCGGCTTAGGACTGCGCAACAGGCGGCAACATACCTGCAGGCCGACGATTGGGAGGGGTTTGACGAAGCCAATATGGTTGATGAGGAAGATATGGAGAGGGCACACACGTTAATTGACCGCCACGTAGACGCTGTTAATCGGGTGAACTTCGTCCTGTTTGGTACGCTGGAACCCGAGCCGTTTGACATTTCAGGGTCGTCCACCGCATGGGCCAAGACCCCTCTCCCTCCCATTCCCACCGCCACACTGGGGCCAATCTTCGAGCCCACCCCGACAGCAGCGTATGTAGATCCCATGAGCCGAAAGGAAGCAATATGGCGGTTCGCTAATGATGCCTGCGGCCCCGAAAAGTTGGACTATCCGGCTATTGGCTGGCCTAAACTGGCAGGTCAACTCACATGGGCAATTCAATTGTTGAGGTATGACCCACCGCGAGGGTTGGGGGGCTTCCGAGATGTCTTATGGGACTATTACGAGACCCTAAAGATATTCGCCGAGGAACAAGACCGTTCTCTCAAGGTTGATCAGGCCTTGTTCTCGTCTGACCCGGACGTTCTGCAAAAGCGGATGGAAGTAGAAAAGACGGTCAGTGCCCTGCCGGAGTCCGACCGTCAAGTGCTGAAGGACGTAGGATGCACTTTCTCGTGACAAGTAAGGGGCGTAGCGGCCCTCCCGTCTTGCAAGATAATGATCATCTTTATGGCCCTAATCGGATTCTCGGTGGCCTGCCTTGCCCTGGGGCTCACTGCCAGGCAGGCAGACGGGAGGAAGCCGCTATTCCTGCTGGGAATGCTGGGCCTCGGGGTGGCAGCCCTTCTGACTGCGCTTAGCTAGCCCGTGGACGTCGGGGGCTTCTTGACGGGACGCATTCGCCTCCTCCCCACCCGTCATCCCCTCCCCGAGGGGGGTATTGTCCCCTCTCCCTCGATGGGAGAGGGCTAGGGTGAGGGTGACCCCCCCCAAAAAGTGACACGGACCCATTGACTAACCTAGTACACATATTCTATATTACGCCCCGACTCGGGCCGCATAAGGGCCGGGCCCCTTGCCGAAATTAACTGATTTGCCGAAAACGCCGAAAGGATTGCCGAAATGCCCAGAAAGACCCGCAACTCCGTCCAGACCCCTAAGCCCGATTCAAATGGCCCCCGGGAAGACTCGCCCGATCAGGACGGCCCCCAGGGAGGTTACTACTACGGCGTAAGGCTGCAAAACCCAGAATCGAGAAAAAGACTTGCCCGGGCCGGCAGGGTCCAGGGCGTCGATCAGGAACTCGCTATCCTCCGTTGGCGCCTTGAGGAACTGATTGCCAGGGAAGACGACAAAGAAACCAAGAGCCACTCCCTCGTGCTCAAGACCATCGAACTCATAGTTCGAGCCTACTCCGCCAACACGCGCTCCTCCGACGATCCCAACGCCCCCACCGAGAAGGGCATCGAAAACCTTCTGCGAGACGCCTCCCGCAAGTTCGGACTCAAGACGATCCCCTGGAACTCCACCCGATAGAGAACGCCTTGATAGACATCTATTCCCTAAGGCCCTACCAGCTGCAGATAGCCAAAGCAGTACTGCGTAGCGTTCAAGACGGCAAGGGGCTCACCTTCTCCGTCATGATCGCCCGTCAGGGCGGCAAGAACGAACTCTCCGCCTGGATCGAGGCCGTCCTCCTCTCCGCCGCCGCCCACGATGGCGGCACCGCCATCAAGGCCACCCCCACCTTCCACCCCCAGGCCCGGATCAGCATCTCTCGCCTCCAGGACACCCTTCGGCGCAGCCGCGTCTATTATGAATTCCAACACGGCAACCTCTTCGCCGTAGGCCGCGCCCGCCAGCTCTTCCTCAGCTCCCACCCCACTAGCAACGTCCTCGGCAACACCGCCAGTCTCCTCCTCGAAATCGACGAGTCCCAGGACGTCTCCCCCGATAAATTCAACCGCGACTTCATGCCTATGGGCGCCTCCTCCAACGTCACCACCGTCCACTACGGCACCGCATGGGACGACCAGTCTCTCCTCGAGCAGGTCAAACAGTCCAACATCGAACTCGAACGCGCCGACGGGATCCGTCGCCACTTCGAGTTCGACTGGCAGGCCGTCGCTCGCTCCAACCCTCACTACAAGCGCTACGTAGAGGCCGAACGTCTCCGGCTCGGTAGCAATCATCCATTGTTCCGCTCTCAGTATTGCCTGGTTCCCGTGACCGGCAATGGAAGGTTCATCGACCATAACAGGCAGGCCCTGCTGCGGGGCAGCCACTCCCGAATCAGCGCCCCCGTCAAGGGGCACACTTACGTCGCCGGCATAGACCTCGCCGGCGAATCCGAACAGTCGGATGAGCGCCGACTCAAAACCAACGCACCATTTAGGGATTCCACCGTCGTCACCATCGGAGAGCTCCGGTCTACGAACGCCGGTCACGGGTCCACGCTCCCATCCCTCAGGGTGGTCGAGCACTTCTGGTGGACGGGACTGCCCCACACCGAGAATTTCTCGCGTCTCGTCCACATCCTCGCGGAAGTATGGGGCTGCCGCAGAGTCGTCGTCGATGCAACGGGCATCGGAGCAGGCGTCGCCGGCTTTTTGCACAAATCTATCGGACCTTCCATCGTCAAGCCATTCACCTTCACCGCCCGCAGCAAGTCGGACCTCGGATTCGACCTCCTCGCCGCCATAAACTCCGGCAGGCTCAGGATGTACAAGCCCGACGGCTCCCCCGAATCCACCGAGTTCTGGTCCCAAATCTCCAAAGCAAGGAGGACCGTAAGACCCAACCAGACCATCAACTTCTTCGTAGACCCCTCCCAAGGCCACGACGACTTCCTATCCTCCCTCGCCCTCCTCGTCAAAGCCTCCGAATACATCCCCCGCCGCGCCTCCGGTCGCCTAAGGGAGGGGTATGCGTAAATTTACCATCATTCCCGACATCGATAGGGTAGCCATCCCGCAGGGAGGGGGGGATGGGTCCAGTCCCCTCCCCCTCTTCCCCGGTACTGAATTAGGGGCATACGCATGTGCTTCAGCACATGCGTATGCCCCTATTCTTCTCTCCCCCTCTCCCTTATTGGCCCTAAGGGTCGAAGATGCGCCTGTGGCGTGAGAGGGGGATCAAGGGGGTGAGGGTTATCCCGGGGCGGAGGCCGGGTGGTGAGATTGACAGGGGGAGGGTGGCAAACTATAATCTGCATTCCTAAACGAGTCTGAAACATGCCTAAAAGAACCTATCAACCGAAGAGGTTGCCCCGAAAGAGGAAGCACGGGTTCCGTGCCCGAATGAGTACCCGAGGCGGACGTGACGTTATACACCGCCGAAGGGCCAAGGGCAGGACCAGTCTGAACGTTTAGGGCTTACAATTTCGAACACTAAAGAAAGGGGAGCCCGCTGCTGAAGGGTACGGCCAGGGATCGAAGGCTCAAAAAGAGCCGCGACTTTGATCGGGTCCTCAGGAGGGGCAAGCGCAGGGCAAACGGGTTTCTGGTACTCGGCGCCATTCCCAACGGTCTTGAAGTCAGCAGGTTCGGCTTCTCGGTCGGCAAGAGAGTCGGCAACGCTGTCCGGCGGAACCTCGTAAAGCGTAGACTGCGGAACATCATGACTGAGCTGTGCGGCCAGGACGGATGGGACCTCGTAGTCATCGCCAGAAAGACCGCCTCAGAGGCCGGATACCGTGACCTTAAGATGGCATTAACCGGTCTGTTGCGATCAAGCGGCCTGCTCGGTAAACGTAACGCCAGCGCAGTTTAAGCATGGTTCCTAAACGGCTTGTCCTGGCCCTGATCGGCTTTTATCGCCAGTTTGTATCTCCTTACTATGGCCCCGGCCCCACCTGCCGCTACCTCCCAACTTGCTCTGAATACGGCCAGGACGCGGTCATAAGATACGGAGCCCTCAAAGGCGGCTGGTTGACTATCCGGCGGATCGGCCGGTGCCATCCACTATCAGCAGGCGGGTACGACCCAGTACCTTGAAAGGCCATCACGTAATTCCCGGCAATAACCGCCTCCCTCAAGAGGCGTCTGTCCGCGATATGATTTCTCCGGTATCACCGACGCCCGCATCGGCGTCGGATGAGGTTCCCATCTCTCGCATCCGGTCGCGAAAAGTGACCGGCAAACTTCTGTTGACCCTTCTATTGGTTGGGCTGCTTGCTACTCTTGCCTGCAGCCGAGCTGGTCTGGGCATCAACTTCGAGGGCTGGGGTGGCCCGACCTACATCGGCAACTCTGTTTACATACCCACAAAGAAGGACGCCGATCAGGCCAGCATTCGGGTTATCGATGCGGTCTCCGGAGCTGTTAACGGCATGTTCACGGCGACCGGTGAGTCCACGTCCATTTACGGCGCTCCCGTCCAGGGGCCCGGAGCTGATGGTCAAACAACCTTCATCACGGTAATCTACACCGCCGAGGGTACGAGCTACGGCAGGGTCTTCGCCATTGGGCCGGACGGCTTCGACAGCCCCGTGTGGCAGTTCCCCGAGGTCGGGATGGACTCCGTTGGCTCCATATTTGGCGGGGTGGCCTACTCACAAGCCACCAACACCGTCTACTTTGGCGCCGACGATGGCATGTTGTATGCCCTGGACGCGGGCACCGGAGAGCCGAAGCTTGGCACCGGAGGCGTTTTCTTCCCCGCCGAGGCCCCCATCTGGTCGACTCCTATGGTCGAGAACGGCGTGGTCTATTTCGGTACCATGGACGGCATCCTGTACGGCGTCGGCGAGACCGGTGGCAAGATTCTTGAGTTCAAGGCTGGGGGAGCCATTACCGCAACCCCGATAGTCGAGGAAGGAATTGCTTACGTCGGCTCCTTCGACAAGAACTTCTACGCCGTGCCCGTCAACGGAGGCCTGAACGCCACGCCCCGCTGGATATACTCTACCAACGGTTGGATCTGGGCCGACGCCCTCTTCGCCGCCGATGCAAGAGGACAAGACTTTATCTTCGTATCTTCACTTGACGGCAGTGTGCAGGCCGTCAACGCTGCATCCGGTTCCCCCCTCTGGCCCAATCCTTTCATTGCCTCGGAGGGTATTCGCGGCACCCCCGCGCTGGTTAGCAAGTCGGGTGGCGGTGGCCAGTTCTCCAGCCTCGCCGACAAGGTATTGGTAGTCGGGTCCAGGGATGGCATGTTATATGGCCTGGACCCGCAGACCGGGGCTCCTGCATGGGAGCAGCCCTTCAACACCCGGGCCCTGGGCGACGGTGACGGCCAAATCCTTGCGCCTGTCGCCTCCCGAGGCAACGCAGCCTTTGTGGTCACGTCCAAATACGATATATTCGCAGTTGACGCGAATACCGGACAGGCATTGCCGGGCTTCACGTCTCTACAGTAGGCACCGACACAGGAAAAACAGGTCTAAAGAGCAAGCATGGGCATAATAATAGACATCTGGGACGCGCTCCTACTCCAGCCTATGCTGAACGCGCTGATCTTCCTGTACGGCGTCCTCGCTAGCAATTTCGGGCTGAGCATCATTGCCTTCACCATTGCGGTTCGCATAGCCATGTACCCGCTGACCCGCAAGCAGCTGAACGCCTCCCGAGCCATGTCTGGCCTCCAGCCGAAGATCCAGGAGATCCGGCAGAAATACGGCAAGGACTCCCAGAAGGTCACCCAGGAGACCATGAAGTTGTACAAGGAGGAGGGGGTGAACCCCATCGGGTGTCTGGGCCCGATGTTCGTGCAGCTTCCCATATGGATTGGCCTCTATCAATCGATCATACAGGCCATGCCCCGGAACCCCGAGCGCCTTGTCGATCTCTCTCAGAAGCTGTATTCCTGGCTCCCCGGCGTCCACACCGCCATACCCCTCAACAAGGGCTTCCTCTGGTTCGACCTCTCGGAGCCCGACCCCACCAAGGTCATGCTTCCCTTACTCGTCGGCGGCTCGATGTGGGTGCAGCAGAAGATGATGGCCACCGTGTCCACGGACCCGAAACAGATGCAGATGAACCGGATGATGCAGTGGATGATGCCCGTGATGTTTGGCATGATCACCATCGGGTTCCCCAGCGGCCTAGCCTTATACTGGGTCGTGTCCAACACCATAGGTATCGCCTTGCAATACCGGGCCGCGGGGTGGGGCAACCTTTTCCCCTCAGCCGACATCGCTTCTCAGCCGGCTGACGCCCGTTCTGCTAAGGCCGCCGATAGCTCAAAGGAGATGGTAGTCCATGGAGAGCCTGGAAGTGTCGGCAAAGACAGTGGAGGAAGCGATCGACCTGGCCCTGAAACAACTCGAGGCAGATCGAGAAGAGGTCGACGTCGTCGTCGTAACAGAGGGTAGAGCGGGCATACTCGGCATCGGCAGCGAGCCTGCCAGGGTAAAGGTTACTCCCAGGGATAAGACCCCCGAGGCAGTCACCCTCGCCAAAGAGGTCCTTGAGGATATATTCGACAGGCTGGATGTCGACGCCGAGATCCGGCTGAGGACCAACAGCCTTTCCGGCAAGGACCTCTCCCTGGACATCCTCGGCGACGACTCGGGCCTGCTCATAGGCCGGGGCGGCGTCACCCTGGACTCCCTCCAGTTCATGGTGAACTTCGTCGTCAGCCGCAGGCTCAACGAATGGTCTCCCGTCAACATAGACGTGGAAGGCTACCGCCAGCGAAGGTACACGTATCTGGAGACCCTTGCCGAAAGGCTCGCCAAGAGAGTTCGCAACACCGGCAAACCCTTCACCCTTGACCCGTTGCCCGCCAACGAACGCCGCATAATCCACCTGGCCCTCGCCAATAACTCCCAGGTCACCACCGAAAGTTCAGGTAGCGGCAGCGAACGTCGGTTATCCATCCGGCCCGCGCCCGGATCCAGGCGTCCACCCCGTAACTGACCTTCCGGTTTGCAGTCTGATATGCTGAATGGGAGTCTCGTTCGAGGAGGCGGTTAATGACGCTGACGAAGAGAGAAGCAGAACAACTTCTGGATGACGCATGTCGGATGATCGGAATGTCCGGCGGTTCCATGGACGAGGAAGGCGCCGACTATGAGGCTGCATGGCTGCGGATGGACCGGGAGCGTGAAACACTGACCCAGCAATATCCCGACAAGTGGGTTGCTATGGGCAAAGACGGTGTCGTAGCAGTGGGAGACACTCTTGACGACGTTGTTGCCAAGAGTGATGCTCAGGGAGTGCGCAGGGGTTCAGTCGACATCAAGTTTATGGACACCAATCCCTCGCCCATGCTCCTATGATCTTCGGTGCATTCGACGAAGGTGGCCGTCCCTACATAAGAGGGCAACTCACCATCCCTCGCCTGGGGGGCAAAGGCTACGTCCCCTTCCTTGTGGATACCGGAGCCGATAGCACTTGCATTCATCCGGAAGATGCCCGAAGAGTCGGCATCCCATTCGAAAGACTCTTCGACGCAGGCGTTTCTACTGGGATTGGGGGAATCTCAGTTTATTTTCGGGAACCGGCTGTAATGTCTTTTACCGATGAAAAGGTCAAGAGGCTGTATGCAGTCGAGTTGCTGATTGGAGAGCCGAGTGAGTCAAGCAACAGGCTTCCTTCACTGCTGGGGCGCAACATACTCAACCGTTGGCGCGTAGAGTACGATCCAACAAATTTGAGCCTCGAATGCATAGTGCGTAGCGCCGACCGAACTGTAGACTGAACAACCCCGGCTATTAACGCGGAGATTGCGCAATGGATTGTCCTACTTGCGGGACACGGAATGACGACAGATACAGGTTCTGCGGGACCTGCGGTAAGAAATTACAAGAGCGAACATCCATACGCGGCAACCGTGACCCGATAGACCGGGAACCACCTCCCGAAACAGGTCCCGTATTTGACCCGTATAGGGACCCTGGACCAATAGAACAGGAACCCCCTCCCGACACCGCTTTCGGATATGGCTCCTACCGCGCCCCGGGCACACATCCCCCTCAGATACCGAACTACCTGGTTCCAGCCATTCTGGTCACTCTCTTCTGCTGCGTTCCTTTCGGCATCATTTCCATCGTCTACGCTGCTCAAGTGAACGGCAAAGTCGCCTTGGGAGACATAGAAGGAGCATTGCGAACATCCCGAAACGCAAAGAAGTGGGCGTGGATCTCCTTCGGCGTCGGGTTAGTGATAACCGTTGGGTGGATAATATACTTCATAGTCGGGGCCACGGCTTTGGATGGGGTCGTGCCCGAATGATTTGCATTCAAGCCTTCACTCGATACTCGTAACCGCTAACTCGGAGGATTTCGGATGCACTGCCCGACTTGCGGTGCCAGAAATGATGACGACGCCCGGTTCTGTGTCAACTGCGGCCAAAAGCTGGAAGAGCAGGAAGCCATTCGTGGGGGTGGCCCTGCCTATGCACCCTATGGTGACTCCGGCGGCTTTCGACAGCACATTCCCAACTACCTAATACCGTCTATCCTGGTAACCATTTTCTGTTGCCTGCCCTTGGGCATAGTGGCCATCATCTTTGCAGCCCAGGTAAACGGAAAAGTCGCCGCCGGCGACATCACAGGCGCACAATCGTCATCCCGTACCGCGAGAACCTTGGTGATAGTTTCCGTCGTAGTGGGGGTGGTAGTAATCGGCATAGCACTGCTGGCAGGACTCTTGGGAGACCCTCCTCCCGAGTTGATCAATGAATGAGGCTTGGCATTGAGCACACAGACCAAGAACTTTGTACAGCCGATTCGAGGGTACGGACTTCCCGCAAGGGCCGTCTATGCAATCGCAGGCCTCGTGGCTCTTGGCGCGGCCGCGATGCTTTACGTCCTCGACCCCCGGGAGCCGGGCAACTACCCCATCTGTCCCTTCCTGGGCCTGACCGGCTACCACTGCCCCGGCTGCGGCAGCCTGCGGGCCATGTACCAGCTTCTTCACGGCAGCCCATTGAATGCACTCGGGTACAACCCACTCACGATTCTCTCGTTGCCATTCCTCGCATATGCCTTCATTGTAGGTGGATTGAGAGCATTCCGGGCCCCGGCGCCCGCTCCGCTCTTTATTCACCCCAAGCTTATATGGGCCATGCTCTTCGGCATAGCGGCCTTCTGGGTCCTGCGAAACATCCCTATCCAGCCTCTCTCCATCCTCGCTCCCTAGTCCCGCTCACATAGAGGTGTCGAAGACTCGCCTCGGCGAGTGACATAATCCCTCCCCATCCGCCATCCCCGACCCCTATCGGGAATCCATGCCCCCTCCCCCCAGTACTGAACTAGAGGCAGACGTGGGCGCTTCCGCGCCCACGTCTGCCTCTGTTCTTCTCTCCCCCTCTCCCTTAATCGCCCTAAGGGTCGAAGATGCGCCTGTGGCGTGAGAGGGGGACCAAGGGGGTGAGGGTTCCCCTGTGGGGCCGGGGCGGTGTCCCCCAAAAGTGACACCAACCCCTTGACCCGATATGAACACCTGTGCTATTCTCCCCACCGTTCGAACCCCAACCTAACTATCTCAAGGAGGAACCAAAACACCAGGGAAGCCCCCGAGACCCACCCGAGGACTCAACGTCCAAGCCCATCCCAACGGCCCTCGCGCAGGCCCGCGGCACAAGCGACCGGCGCCATCTCCTCTTCCCACGGGTCCCGTGTCCCCTTCCTTGACCACCAGGCGATGGAAAGACGCCCTGGACAGAGCCGTAGCGGACTGGCCATCCCCCGCCGAGACCGGGTCTCGGAGGTCGGTTAGCAGCGAGCTTACGCTATATCAAGCCAGGGGTGGCGGACCGGCTATCCCCGGCCGAGACTACCTCTCGGAGGTTGGCCCGCCTTGCGAGCTTACGCCATATCAAGCAGGGGGCTGATGGGCCGCCTCGACCCTCGGGTGGCCCACGCAAAGAGGATTTCTGAGGGGGCCACTGCCCGATCACTGGCCCCCACCATGCCTGCGGGCATTCAGAGGCGGGGTCAAGGCCTGACTGTCTGCCCGGGCAGTCGGAGCTCCCCATCGAGCGCTAGGGCGCGGCCGGCTGCAATCCGCCCTCGGCGGACCTCCAGGCCCCCGACAGCCGGAACACCGCACGAGCATAGAGGCCGACAGGCTCAACAGGCGTCTCCCATCGCCCCCCACAACAGACAGAACGAAAACCCAAACCCCACAACTGAATAGAAATCCGGCGTGTCACTAACCTGCCGAACGAGTGCGCTCCCTAGTACTTTCACTTACCTAACAGGTAAACTTACTCTGTCCATCCTCGCTCCCCGACCTTCCATCAATAGGAGTTCACCGATGCCCAATGCAACCGTGAAGATAGAAAACATCCGATTCATCCTCACCCTGGACCCGGAGAGGAGGATCATCCGTGACGGATCCATCGTCGTTGAAGGATCGAGGATTACCCGGGTAGGCAAAGCCGCCGACCTCAAGGACGTCCCCGCAGATCGGGTGATCGACGGCTCTGAGATGGTGGCGACACCCGGATTCATCAACGGCCACCTCCACATCTCCTACGCCCACGCCACCCGAGGCATATTCCCCGACTCCCTGGAACCGGTCGACTACTTGGGCAACGTATTCCGCCTCGCCCTCCAGATGCGCCCCGAAGAGGAGTACAACACCTCCCTCCTCGCCCTCACCGAGGCCCTTAAGTACGGCACGACGACCATAGTAGACCCTGGCACCACCCGCTACCCCGATTCCTGCATCAAGGCCTACGAGGAATCGGGGGCAAGGGTCATCATCGGGGCGTCGGTGACTGATCTTCCCAACGCGATCAACGTACCTCTAGTCAGCCTGCAGGATGCAGAGCGGCTGATGGAGAGCACGGTCAAGCAGTTCGATGGCGCTCTGGACGGCCGAGTTCGCGCCTGGACAATGCCCGCCGACGTTAGCTCCTCGTCCAAGGAACTGCTTCAGGCCGCCAAGCGCATAGCCGACGAAAACGGCACCCGGATGACCATCCACTGCGTTAATTCACCCCAGGCGGTGGAGGCCTTTCTTAGCAACTACGGTAGGCGACCCATCGAGTGGCTGGAGGACATTGGCGTCCTTGGCCCGAACCTCCTGCTTGCCCACGTAGTCGGCCTCAACGACTCGGAAGTGGACTGCGTGGCCAGGACCGACACCAAGATGGTAATGTGCCCGACGGCCGCGGTGAAGATGGGTGCAGGCACCTCTTCGCGGGGCCGCTTGCCGGAGATGATCGAAAGCGGCGTCACCGTCGGCCTGGGCACCGACTCGGCTAACAACTCCTGCGTCGCCGAGGTTTTGCGATCGATGTACTTAGCCGCGGTCCTATACAAGGACGGCCGGGGCTCGACCAGCATGGTCCCTGCGGAAAAAGCCCTGGAGATGGCCACAATCGACGGTGCGCGGGCCCTGGGGCTCGAGTCGGACATCGGCTCACTGGAGGCGGGAAAGAAGGCCGATATCGTCCTGTTCGACACCCGCCGCCCGGAGTGGCGCACCCTGTTCAACCCCGTCAACAGCCTGGTATACAATGCCGATGGCAGGAGCGTTCACACGGTTCTCGTGGATGGCAGGGTCGTGGTCGAGGACCAGAAGCCAACCTACGTGGACGAGTGGGAGTTGATCCAGAAAGTCCAGGACATAGGCTCGGACATGCTCTCCCGCACTAACACCCACTTCCCGCAGTCCTGGCCCATTGTCTAAATGTCGAAACTAGCTCTGATAATTCGTCACGCCGCCCCCGAGACCCTGGCCGGGAACTACACCTCGGCCCTTCAGGAGCGCGGCTTCGGGCTCCATCCCCTCAACATATTCGAGAGTGCCCCTGCCTTCGACAAGTTCGATGCCCCACCGATTGAGGACGTTGACCTGATTGTCGCCATCGGTGGCCCTCAGTCGGCCAACGACTGCTATCCAGCCCTTCACGCGGAACGTCAGTTTCTTGGCGACGCTATGGCTTCCGGCAAGCCTGTGTTTGGTGTTTGCCTGGGAGCCCAGATCATGTCCAGGGCACTGGGCGGTGAGGTCGGGCCTACGGGCGGTTACGAGTTCGGCCTGCGCAAAATATGGGTCACCGAGGAGGGAAGCCGAGACCCGGTCTTCAGCAAGTTCCGCGTGCCTCTTGTCCCGACCCTCCACGGCGAAATGTTCACCGTTCCCCCCGGTGCCTCCGAGTTAGCCTATGGCTACATGCTTTGCAAGAACGGGACATTCAAAAGGCAAAGCATGGCTTTTCGACACGGCAACTCCTACGCGTTCCAGTTCGAGCCTCAACTAACGCTTGATGAACTGAAAGTCTGGAATCGAGACTTGGCCGACGACTACAAATTGATGGGCCATCCATTCGATCCGGTCGTTGAAGCCGACACCCATCTTCGTGAATTCACAGCCTATTCGCCGATATATGAAGCCCAGTCCAGGGAGATGCTGGTAGCCTTTCTTGAGAATGCGGGCCTGGCTTAGGACCGAGAAAGCGTGAAGAGATGAAAGCACTGACGAACGTTAACCTGATTGATGGCACGGGCGCACCAGCAAAGCCGGGCCATACAGTACTGATAGATGAAGATAGGATCGTGGAAGTCGGACCCTGGGAGAAGACAACCATTCCTCCGACTGCCGATGTCACAGACCTGCAGGGTATGACCCTTATGCCCGGCCTCATCGATTGCCATGACCACATCGCCGGTTCCGTATACGGTCTAGTCGGCAGATGGGAGCTCGATGCCCCTCCCAGCCTGAGACACCTGCGTACTGCTGAAACCCTGAGAAAAACCCTCGATATGGGCTATACGGCATTTAGAGATGCCGGTGGCCTGGACCAGGGATTCAAGATGGCAATAGAGGATGGGCTTATTCCTGGACCTCGCCTGGTATTGAGCTTAAGCATCATCTCTCCCACCGGCGGCATTGGTGATTGGTCGAGTCCCTCTGGTCACCATCGCCCGGATCCCGGCAATGTCAGCCTGCCTCGCGGCGTTGCCAATGGAGTCGATGCCGTCCGTGCGAAGGTCAGGGAGATTGCCCGTATGG
Source organism: Dehalococcoidia bacterium (assembly GCA_965220005.1). Classification (GTDB taxonomy): domain Bacteria; phylum Chloroflexota; class Dehalococcoidia; order Plut-88900; family Plut-88900; genus Plut-88900. The sequence continues at coordinate 2,183,131 of OZ244800.1, read as the reverse complement.
GCGCAGACGTCATTAAATTTGCTACAACCGGTGGGGCCAGCTCCCGCCCGGGCCACGGGCCCAAGGACATCGCATTCGGAAAGGATGAGATTTTTGCCATAGTGGAAGAGGCTCACGCCTTGGGCAAACGTGCTATGTGTCATGCCATCGGTGGCCCGGGCCTCAAGCTCGCCGTTGAAGCAGGCGCCGACAGCATCGAACACGGCAGCTATGTTGACGAAGACCCGGAAATAATCCCTATGATGGCGGAAAAAGGCATCTTCCTGGTCCCCACATTGACCGTGTATGCCTTCCATCGCGATGCGCCTGAGCCTCACTTCAGTTCCAGGGCCCAGGCAATGTACGCCCACCAGATCGAAAGCATCCAGAAGGCGCTGGAAGCGGGAGTAAAGGTCGTGGCCGGCACCGACGCCGGCGGCTACGAACATTACATAAACGCCCAGGAGTTGCAATGGCTTGTGGAACAAGGTGGCTTGACTAACAGCCAGGCCATCGTGTCGGCGACGGGCTGGGCGGCGGAGTGTCTCGGTTTGGAGAAAGACATCGGCACCGTGGAACCGGGAAAGCTCGCCGACCTGATAGTCGTGGACGGCGATCCACTTCTTAACATAAAGCTTCTACAGGACCAGTCTCGTATCAGGGCCGTGATCAAAGGCGGCGTCACTCACGTATCCAAGTAATCCACCCCAGCACGAAGCTTTGTCCTACCGTTCTTTCGTCCAAACGGGTTTGGCGCGACCCTCAGCGACAGGTTAGAATTACCAACACTCGGGGCTGTAGCTCAGTTGGGAGAGCACCTGCTTTGCAAGCAGGGGGTCAGGGGTTCGAATCCCCTCAGCTCCACCAACACTCATTCTATCGTTGCCCGTCATTGTTGTAGATGTCACATAACTTCCCTATTGGGTAGCTGAGTGATGCTTACCAAATTCGCCGTATGTGGCCCTAATCTTACGCAGTGTGAAGAAGAAGCGCCTCAATACCAGGACGAATTTGTTGAGAACAACTTTTATCACTACGAATTTCTTAGCGATCACTTCAAGTCGGTGAAGAGTTACAACGCCTATCAACAGAAAGCGGAAATCACTTGTTCGGCTTGGTCTCGAAGGCGCGGTCAAAAGTTTTTTGAAGGCGGCCAGCTGAGGGACGCCGGACAAGATTCTACGTGGGCTTGAGAAACGCAGAGCTCTGCTTGACGATTTCGAGTTGAACATCGCCTTCCGTTTCGGTGATACGCCCCCCCTCTGTCGCGGAGAGAGGCTTGAGACTCTTTGCCAAAGAGGTGCTCCCGGTCTTGAAGTTTTGGTAGTACTATTAACTGCCAGCACTTGTTGAATGATTTGAGCCGCATTGCCAATGACTCTTACGTAGACAAGCCCATCATCAACCAAGCCCTTTGGCAACTCTGCTACCCTATCTTTACCGTGACCTTTAGGACCCTCTGCGATAACTGGCATAAAGTCTTACTTAGACCCTGTTGCAGACCGTGGGCGTTGTGAATCCTTTAGATTACAACCTAGGTACTCGTGGCGTAAAAGAAAGGGTCTTGCCATCGCAGTGCCCAAATGTCGTGACAGGGAGACAGCCGGACCACGCAGCAAATTATTTGTATTGAGGCCAGAATACCCAGGGGGAGTTAGTGCTCAGCGGGGACTCCCTTCGACTGGCCATTGAGCCCGGAGGGCAACTTTCATCTCGAGCCACTGGGCACAGTCCTCTAATCCGAGTTGAAAGAGGGGATACCATCACAACACGGCTGCAAATGCATGGGCTGCAAGGACGGAAATTGATATGGTAATCGACAAAAGGGAATCTATTTTGCTTTGGAACAAAAGCGTATATGGAATCCACTAGAGAAACCCAGAGTATTGCGAACTATACTGCTGGCGGTTATCTTATAGACACCACTTGTCCTGACCCGGACCACCCGGATAGTTTGGTGCGCTAGTAACGTCTCACTGTACGGTACCCTAGCGCAGCATGATGATCGTCGCCTCTAATCGAAGCCTGTTGAGCTAACAGCAAGGGTACACTTACAAAGGAGCACAGGATGCAGTTTGGCATCTCTATTCCACATTTAGGGGGAGTAGCATCTCTGGAAGCCGTGACTCGAGTGGGGCAAGAGGCAGAGGCCATGGGTTATGACTCGGCATGGGTAAGTGACCACATAGTTGTCCCCCAAGTACATGTGGAGAGGTTCGGATCGGATATTTACGATCCTCTTGTGGTGTTGAGCTATTTGGCCGCACAAACCAACAGGATCAAGCTGGGCACCAGCACTTTGATCCTGCCATATCGCAATCCTGTCTATCTCGCCAAGGCAGCATCTACACTAGACGTGTTGTCTAACGGCAGAGTCATCCTCGGAGTGGGTTCCGGCTGGCTCCGCGAGGAGTTCGATGCCCTTGCCGTCTCCTTTGAAGACCGGGGCGTCATCACCGACGAAACCATTGCCATTCTTAAAGAACTGTGGACCAGCGACACTCCTAGCTTTCAAGGGCGGTTCTGGAGTTTTTCTGACATTGCCTTTGGGCCCAAACCCGTCAGCAAGCCTCATTTGCCTATTTGGGTGGCAGGAAGCAGCCCACGCTCTACGAAAGTAGCTAATCCACGGTCAGTAAGGCGAGCTGTTGAGTTTGGAGATGCTTGGCACCCTTTCCAACCCACCTTAGAAGACATCATTGTCGGCAAGGAGCTGATCATGGAATATTCTGAAAAGTATGGAAGGGATCCCGCGGAAATAATTATTGCGGCCAGACACCCGTTGCAGATATGGGATGGCATTGGCAAACATCATGAAAAGCACCCGATGTTGGGGACTGTGGACCAGATAACCAAGTCAATCGAAGACCATCAAAAGGCAGGCACCAGTTATTTCGTCCTAGATCATTTCTTCGGCATACCAGAGCTTTCAGGAGAGACCGTTGATTCCATATTGATCACCATGGATAAATTTGCCCAAGAGATTATGCCTAAGTTCGGGTAAACCCGTATTACGAACGCATTGCTCAAGAAGTGTTAATGATGCGCCGTAGGGAAAGCAGGAAGCCATGAAAATCGTACGATATCTACACGATGGAAGAGTGGCCTATGGCCTAGTACAGGGTGATGCCGTTACGGAAATTCAAGGCGATGTATTCGGTGAATTCTCTGCCACCAATCGGGAATACCCCCTAGACCAGGTGACTATCCTGACCCCCTGTTCTCCTACGAAAGTCATGGCTGTAGGGCTCAATTATGCCAGCCATATATCGGGTGAATACGAAGCGACCAAAGAGCCGCTGATTTTCCAGAAGAGCCCTTCATCGTTACTGCAGCATGAAGGAGTCATACTAATCCCCAAAGATTCGGGTCTGGTGGAACATGAGGGCGAGCTTGTTGTCGTCATGAAAAAGCAGGCGCGACAGGTGACAAGGGAGACAGCGCTGGAATATGTCCTTGGATACACCTGTGGAGACGATGTAAGTTCTCGAAAATGGCAGAAAGAAGATATGGAGTGGTGGCGGGCGAAGGCTGCCGATACGTTTGGCCCACTAGGACCATATATCACGACAGACATCGATCCCGGAAGTCTCGACATTCAGGTGCGCATAAACGGATCTATCCAGCAAGAGGGCAACACCTCGGATTTTATTTTCGATGTGCCAACCATAATAAGTTTCATTAGCGAATATTCGACTTTGGAACCCGGCGATGTCATTTACACAGGTACTCCAGGTGTCCCGGGAGCTACCAAAGACGGGGACGTTATTGAGGTGGAGATATCGGGAATTGGGGTACTCAGAAGCTATGTTGCAAACCGGTCGTAGCGTTGATCCCAGACATCCAAGAACTCAATCGCTTCGGTGCGTTGCTCGCATTTCTTCCTATCAGAGAGTGAATGTAATTAAGGTATGTGCCCTTAAGGCAAGGAGAGGTTGACGTTACAGAGACCTGAAGGTTTTGTCGGCAATCTCCAAAGTCCTGTCTATGTCCTCTTCCGTATGAGCGCTGGAGAGGAACCATCGCCCGTCATCCATTAGCCTGACGCCATTTTCCAACATTCCGACCCTGAACCTGGAATACCTTTCGCTATCTGAGTTTTGGGCACCTGATCGGTAGTCTGGAAGCTCATTCTCAGCAGTGAATATCATATGAAATGCCGGCCCAAGGCCCTGTACCAGCACATCCTCTTCATGGGTCCGTGCCAATCCCCGCAGTCCATCTATGAGCCTGTTTCCTACTGAATATACGTGCCTGTATACGGCGCCGTCGTTTTCCATCAACTTATTGATAGAAGCTTCAGCAGCGGCCATGACCATCACGTTGCTGTTATAAGTCCCGGCAAGTACTGTGGTGCTGTCCTCCAGAGATGTCATTATCTCTTTCTTTGCCGCCACCATTGATATCGGGAATCCTCCGGCCATGGCTTTTGCGAAGACACCCATGTCGGGTGTTACGCCAAGATATCCCTGAGCACCCCCCAATCCAATCCGAAAGCCCGTTATCACTTCGTCAAATATGAGGACAATCCCGCTATCATTGCATAGTTTTCGGACGCCCTCCAAGTATCCAGGTTTAGGGAGAGCAGAGTTTACATTGCAGGCAATGGGCTCCATTATGATGGCTGCTAAGTCGCTACTGTGCTTCTCGACCGCCCTGGTAAGCAGATCCAGATCGTTCCAGGGAAGAGTAATCACCTCCTGAGCAGTGCCCCTGGATTGTCCAGCAGATACTGGTACAGGTACTGGGGATTCATATGGCCCTATACGGTCTAAAGGCGGATGGAAGGTGCTGTACAAAACGCTGTCCATCCAGCCGTGGTAATGCCCCTCGAACTTAATAAAATTGTTGCGCCCTGTGTATGCCCGTGCCATCCGGAGGGCCGATTGGACCGCCTCTGTACCGGAACTGTTATAGCGCACTAATTCGGCGCAGGGCACTGCCTGCTGTACCAACTCAGAGACCCTGATCTCCAGTTCGTGCTGACCCGCAAAGAGCTGAAAGCGTTGCATCTCCCTGTTTACCGCTTCCAGCAGGAAGTCGGGAGAGTGGCCGAAAAATGCTGGCCCGTTAGCCATCTGGTAATCGATGTACTCGTTTCCATCCACATCATATAACTTTGACCCCTTGCCGCTTTCAAAGAAAAGGGGGACCGGTTTCTCACCAATCCGAGCTTGGCTGCTCACGCCTCCCGCAAGAGATTTCTTTGACCGCTCATATAAAGCCGTTGACTTCTTAAAATCCACAACATCCTCCTAGCAAACGCATATATATTCTTCGGCCAATATATGAAAAGGGTGGGATATCCCGCATGCACGCAACGTTACATGCTACATGTATGTGAGTCAAGCAAGAGCATTGTATATATGGTGGAAAGTTGACTACCTGCGTTTGGCATCAAGGTGGCATGCGCAAGACTCCGAACACACCGGAATGCAATGTAATCTCCAAGAAAACTGATTGACAGCCTATTCAGCGGCTCATAGAATTGCCGTATATCAAAGCTTAACATAATGCTAACTGTACCCAGTGCAGCTTCCCGAGCACGTCTGTAAAATTAATCGTTGCCAAGGAGCAATCAGTGTTGAAACTAACATACCTAATTCTTGGCCCCGCCTCCTTCAGATAAGTCCTTTGTGTCGGTGACTCAGTAATAGGCTGTTTGGGTAGCTAAACAAATAGAGGAGTTAAGGTATGGATGGAAAAATGCTATTTATAAGTATGATGAAATGGAAGGTTGGTATCGGCCTTCTTGGACTTATACTCCTCACTGTTCTGGTGACGTCGGCCTGTGGCGGGGATACGATGCCCACGTCGGCCCCACCCACGGAAGCGCCTGCGCCGACTGAGGCGCCTGAACCCACGGCCATGCCCGAGCCCACAGCAATGCCTGAACCCACGGCCATGACTGAACCCACAGCAATGCCCGAGCCCACGGCCATGACTGAGCCCACAGCAATGCCCGAGCCCACCCCCTCGGGTCCCAGGCCTTTGAGCCAGTGGACGGCAGATAACCCCGCAACTCTGGCGGAGATAGAGGCAGAACTGGAGAAGCGTAGAGGTGAAACTATTAACCTAGCTTCTTGGGGTGGCGCCTGGCAAGCGGCGGAGCGACAAGCCTATATGGACCCGGTCCGAGCGAAGTTTGGAATCAATATAGTAGAGGACAACCCCATTTCACTCTCCAAGATCCGGACCATGGTGGAGACCAACAACGTGACTTGGGATATCGCCAATTACGACACTATCGGAGTGCATGCCTTAGGCCCTGAGGGGATCCTGGAAGAATTCAACCCCGGCATTCATAACGGCTATCTGCAACACTACCCGGAGGTTACCCGGACCGCTTGGAGCGGGGGCGGAGGTGTTTACTGGTCGACAGGCCTGGCCTACAGCCTGGAGTCTTTCCCAGATGCAAATGGCCCCAAGAATTGGGCCGACTTTTGGGACATAGAGAAGTTCCCCGGCCGGCGGGGTATCGGAGACCGACCCCAAGAAAACATGTTCTTCGCTTACCTTGCGGCTTATCCCGAAGTGCTGGACAGCACAGACAGCAAAATCGCTCACTCCAAGCTGACGGATGCGCAAATCGATGAAGCCTTTGCAAAGCTGGAAGACCTAAAACCTGATATATCCGTGTTTTGGAGCTCCGGGTCCGATTGTCCTCAGCTGTTGATTAGCGGAGAATTGGACATGTGTACCGCGTGGAACGGCCGGATCGCCGACGCGCAACAAGGCGAGGGTGGTGAGAGCTTGTACTATTGCTGGGAGTGTGGCCACCTGCTTCAGGGCAGTGTGTTCTTCATCCCCAAAGGTTCCCCGAATGCAGAACTGGCACAGCTTTACATCGCTTGGACAGGCTTCGCCGAAAACAATGTGCGGATTGCCAATTACATCTCCTACGGACCCATTAACCAACAGGCGGTAGCATTACTGGAATCCGAAGTAGGGGCAGATCGTATTGCTAACCTCCCCACCTCTCCGCAGGCAGTGGTGAGGTCCCTGGTACTGGACGAGAAGTGGCTAGGAGAAAACACTGACCGGCTCGTTGAACGGTATCAGGCATACCTTCAAGAGTAGTTGGTGCAGACAAACATTAAGTGTTGGGAATGGTATATGGGGCTTGTGGAAAGGGATGTACCTAGACTATTGGCTCTCTGAGATGGTCTGTTTGGGCATCCAAGTATATAGAGGAGGGAAGAGATGGATGGAATAGCGCGTGTGATGAGAACAACTAAACGGAGGGTCGGCATCGGCCTCCTGGGCCTTATACTCCTCACTGTTCTGATAGTAGCCGCCTGTGGTGGGGATACACTACCTACGTCGGCCCCACCCACGGAAGCGCCTGCGCCGACTGCGGCGCCTGAACCCACGGCAATGCCTGAACCTACGGCGATGCCTGAACCTACAGCGATGTCCGAACCCACGGCAATGCCTGAGCCCACGGCGATGCCCGAACCCGCGGCAATGCCTGAACCTACGGCAATGCCCGAGCCCACGGCAATGCCCAGTACAGGGCCTAGACCCATTAGTGAATGGACAGAGGAAGCCCCTGCTACTCGGGCTGAACTGGAGGCAGAGCTAGAGAAGCACCGTGGAGAGAGCATAGTAATAGCCCACTACGGCGGCGCTGCTGGTGCCGCCTTCCGCCAATCCTACTACGTACCTTTGCAAGAGACGTTCGGCATCGCAGTAGTTGAGGATAGCGGTGCTGACAATGGCAAGCTCAGGGGCCAAGCCGAGACAGGCAACATCCAGTGGCACATAGTCAATGCTGGCACTGGGGCGGCGTATGGACTCGGGCCGGCAGGTGTCTTGGAAGAATTGGACTTCAGTATCATCGACCACCGGAACTTCTTGGAGCCTCTTAGGAATAACGCTTGGGGCGGCGGTGGCGGTACTGCGTGGTCGACTGTCATGGCCTACAGTACCGAGACCTACCCCAATGCCGCCGATGCTCCTAAATCCTGGGGAGACTTCTTCAATGCCGACTTCCCCGGACGTGGAGGCGCAGTCGCGCGCATAGGAATAAAGGACTGGTTCCATGCAAATCTGGTATTCGCGCTTCTGGGGGACAATCCCGATCTGCTGAATACCGCGGAAGGAAGGGCAAGTCTGTCTGCCCCCACGGAAGAGCAGATAGATAGAGCATTTGAATTTTTGTCCGATGCCAAGCCCAACATAGATGTCTTTTGGGTCGGAGGCTCCGACTGTCCACAACTTCTTCTCAGCGGTGAGTTGGACATGTGCAGCGCATGGAACGGGCGCATCTTCGATGCTCAGCAGGCAGGATCCCCGATCGCGATTTGCTGGGAATGCGGCTACCTGCTGTCCAGCGACGCAAACGTGATACCTAAGGGACTAAAGGAACAGGACCCCAACCAGTTTGAGCTGGCTCAGTTGGTGCTTGCCTGGATCAGCCTACCGGAGATTAACGCTGAGGTAAGCAAACACATTAGCTACGGGCCCGTCAATCTCGGTGCCGTTCCGTTGCTCGCCGGGCCCGGATTCGAAGCGGTAAAGGGGGAGTTGCCCACATCGCCTGAAAATATACCCTTCGCCATACTTGAGCATGAGGGTTGGACCGGGGAGAACCAGGATGAATGGAGTGAGCGATTCCAGGCCTTCCTGCAGGAGTAGTAACGCATCAATGAGAATGGACATAGAATAACAGCGCCCGTAAAGCGCAAGAGACAAAGAGACAGGGAGCCTAACTGGAAAGGCTCCCTGTCTTTTTGTTGTGAGATAACGGGAAGGGCCTAATATCCATTTTGGAAAGAGTAGTAATGAAGACTTGAGTTAATCTCCCAAAGCGCAGGGGAATCGGCCTTACATTGCGCTATTTGACAACTCTCCCGCTATTAGTAACCAGATACAGCCAGTCTTTGCATTGAGTGCTCAGCCCCGCCATAGCGGCCGGGGTTCTATTTTTGAATGCCTTGATTGGACGGAAGAAGTTATAGTGAATCGAGAATCCATTCAGTACCAGGGCTGCCATCCTCATAGATCTGAGGCTTTGCATCACTCTAGTGCGTTGGTGGAGGGTAGTATGGAGCTGTCTTGCAAAGCTCAGCGTAGTATTCGCATTCAGCCCTAGGAATTGAATGCGCCGGAAGTCGGTGGCAATGCCAAGCGAAATATCTTCCGATTTGGCAACGGAGTGATTGAATAGCATAGACTGGGGCGCACTTTGGGCTCTTCCGAATGCCTTCTCGATTACGGCGTTAACAGCAGCAATTGAGCGGCTCTTAGCCAGATGTGATGCCAACAAGAAATGAGTTTCGAAGTCTACTACGTCCCAAACCCAGACATTTTGCCCAGAAATCTTCACAGAGGTCTCGTCGATCAGCCAAGTATGCGAAGCCTGGATTTGTAGCGTTGAGAAGCTCGCCAGAGCCTGATTTGTATACTTAATCACCCATCTATGGACCGACGAAGGGTTGACAGGGTTGTTAAATGTATGTCCCAGCTTTAGGCATATCTCAGCCAGGGAAAACCCCTCATAGAACATGGAAAGAGCAACTCCCAATTGTTCGTTGGGGGTGCGCATCCCTATCGGACAGCCCCTGTCATTAAACTTTCGGCCACATCTTCGACATAGATATTCCCGAGTCGAGCCTCGTCTGCCATAGCTCCACGAGAAACTTGAAAGGCATCGAGGACACAGGACTGTTTGCATCTTTGCAGAATTTGTGTCTGTCGGCCTAGGCCGGGTTTCTTTCATCTCTGAACCCTCAAGTGTCTGTAGGTCCATGACACCCAGAGACAGGGTAAAGCCTTACCACACCGGAATGCAATACATACTAATGCTCACAAGGTTGCACATCACAAATCAGCAGAACTATACTGAAATATCGGTAATTACAGTTAATCGCGCTTAATTTGTCTAAGGAGTGGAGGATAGTATGTCTTATCGGATAATCTCTGCTGACTCTCATATAGATCTTACCTTTATGCCCCATGACCTGTTCGTTTCGAATGCTCAGTCTCACCTAAGGGAGAGGGTTCCCCACGTTGAGAATAGGAATGGAGGACAAGTGTGGACGGCTGAAGGGGCAGTCCTCGCACCCGTCGGGTTTGGATTGGGTTCCGAAGAGACCAGCCCAGGAGTAGTTCACAGGGACAGAAGGATGGAGGAGGCGGGCTTTTATGAGGGCGCTGAACAGTTCATATATCATCCTACAACCCCGGAATTGAGGATCAAGGATCAGGATATGGATGGAGTCGATGCCGAGGTAATCTACGGGCTTTCTTTCGGCCCTGAGAACATGGGAGACCCCGAGGTACGGGGTGAAACATATAGAATCTATAACGATTGGGCAGCGGAATTCCTTAAAGCCAATCCTCAGCGCTTCGCTGCATTATCCTGTGTACCACACCACAGTCCGGAAATAGCCGCTAACGAACTACGTCGGACCGCCAAGATGGGTCTTAAGGGCGTCGAGTTACGGGCGGGGCTTGCATCCGCACCGATCTTCGACCCTAAATGGGACGTTCTATGGTCCGCATCCGACGAATGCAACATGCCTATCTCCTTCCACATTCAAGGGTTGGCACCTAAGGCTCCGGTGCCTGAAGACTTAGACGCTCTTGGAGATATGTATTGGTCCGTATCCCTTACCATGACCCAGCTGGATGGCGTAGAGTTCCTCTCCAGTATAGTTTTCTCCGGAGCCTGTGAGCGATACTCCAATTTTAAATTCGTTCTGGGTGAATGCGGTGTATCCTGGATTCCCTACGTTTTGGATAGGATGGATCACGAGGGTGGAGGTCTGGCCGGCTTGAAGATGAAGCCTAGCGACTATTGGCGAAGACAGGGCTACTCCACTTTCCAGAAGGAGGGCTTCGTAGGGGACATTGTGCATCTTGTAGGTGAAAACAACGTAATGTGGGGGTCTGATTACCCCCATCACGACGGCGTATGGCCCGATTCTCAAGAGACGATAGAGAGTAACCTTAAAAATCTTCAGGACGCAGCTATACGCAGGAAGGTGATTTGCGAAAACGCAGGCAGGCTATACGGGTTTTTGAATTAGCACACAAGATCCCCAGGATACAAGGTCATTTGAGGGCAGGAGGAAAACGATGGCGGAATTTGACCTAATTATACGCAATGGCACGATAGTTGAGGCAACGGGTGTTCCCCGATACAAAGCTGACTTAGGTGTCAAGAATGGCAAGATATCCCGCATAAGCGGGAAGATAGCACCGAATGGCGCCAAGGAGTTGGACGCCACCGGATGCATCGTTGCGCCTGGCGCCGTTGAGCAACATGCTCATTACGACGGCCAGATAAACTGGGACCCCTATTGCACTCTTTCGGGATGGCATGGGATGACGTCGATGACCATGGGTCACTGCGGATACGGTGTCGCCCCGGTCCGGCCCGAAGACCGAGATGCAAACATGATGCTTCATTCACGGATCGAGGCTATCCCCCTACATTCGATGCAGAAAGGAATTCGGTGGGACTGGGTCACATTTCCTGAGTATCTCGATAGCTTGCAACGCCAGGGTATCGGCGTTAATGTCGGTTGCCAGTTCGCTTACTCCCCGGCACGGGTTTGGGTACTAGGATCAAAGGAGGCAGCGGAAAGGACGCGGGTAACCCCGGAAGAGCTGGAACAACTTCTTGCTCTTTATCGGGAGGCAATGGATGCTGGAGCCTTTGGATTTTCTGCCAACAAGAATCTAGTTGATCGCCCAGCGGATGGAGGTTATCTACCTACCCACGTGGCTTCCGACGATGAATTCTTAGCTCTTGCTGGGGTCTTAGGAGAATACGGAATTGGCTCAATCACCTGGACTCTTGGTGTAGTCGATGATTCCGGTGCAGATCCGCTCATTGAAAAGATGGCCAGGGCCAGCGGCCGACCCGTGCAGTTCGCAGCGGTAGTGCACGATCAAAACAACCCGGAATTCTATAAGAAACAACTTAAGTGGTTGGAGAAATCCAACAAAGCGGGTCTATCCATCTTTGGTCAAACGAGCTGTCTACAGATCGACGCCCGATTCACCCTTGCCGAGTTCAATTTACTAGACGATATGCCTCACTGGTTTCAGGCGTTGCTAGGCACTCCCGAGGAGCGCATGGCCCGGCTGCGTCGTCCCGAAACCCGGGAGGGGATGAAAAAGGACATTGCGGAATGGGAGGAGACCGATTTTCATAAAGACTGGACAAAATTCAACGTCCTGGAGACAGTGCATGAACGAAACTACAAATATGATGGACTCAGCATCGCTGAAATAGCCAAAATGGAAAACAAGGATCCAGTGGATGCGTTGCTTGATTTGGCCATGGACGAGAATCTGGAAACTGAGTTCGGTATCTCAGAGATACTCAGCGGAGACAAAGATGCAGCTGCTGAGATCCTGGTCAATCCTTTCACTCACCCATCTTTTTCAGACGGCGGGGCCCATGTCCGCTTCCTAACTACGAGCACATGGCCCACCTATCTTCTCACTCGATGGGTTAGGGACGAAGGACTATTGTCCCTTGAGCAAGCCCACTACAAGATGAGCGCCCTCCCTGCATGGCTGGCTGGTTTCCGGGACAGGGGTGTGCTTAGAGAAGGAATGGCCGCAGACATAATAGTCTATGACCTGGACGAGTTGGGCTTCGAAACCGACAAACCGGAATACGCTACAGACTTCCCTGGGGGAGAGAAGCGGCTGGTCCAGAAACCCACCGGCATGCGGTACATCCTAGTTAATGGCGAGGTTACTTTCGAGGATAACAAGTGCACCAATGCGCTTCCTGGTAAAGTACTCCGAAGCTACGAAATGATTCGCTAGTCGGCGTCGCAAACCAGCAAAAGAGAGGGCTCACGATGAGCCCTCTCTTTTGTTATGGCCTGTCAAAGGTGATCGGCCTATTTGTAGCAATTGTCACCCTCAGAGGAATCTCCAATCATAGGGCGCCTGGGATATGACTTCCGGGCCGTTGGAGGTAATAATTAGTTGCTCCTCCAACTTAACCTGCTCCCGGCCTCCCTCTCGCCCGAAGCTGGCCTCCGTACTTATGACCATGTTCTCTTGCAATTCGCCCGGATAATTGCCGAACCCCGAAAGGCTGTAGTCCGTGAAGGCGATGGAAGGCCACTCATCTGACATACCCACCCCGTGGGCTATGCAATCATATCGGTTGGCCTTGTAGCTATCGGGCACTGCAGGCGCCTTCTCAGCGATCTCTTGGAAACTGGCGCCAACTTTAAAGAGAGGGATGCAATTCTGGATGTATTCATAGGCCAGTTTGTACGACTCCATCTGCTCGTCATTAGGCTTGCCGTCCCCACAGAGATACGTCCGGGAGACATCTGCCATGTATCCTAGAGGTCCAGCCATGTCAGTATCCATGGCTACTAAGTCGCCGGGTCTTACCATTCTGTCACTGGAGTCTCTATGGAGCCATGGATTGGTATTACCTCCAGCAGCCAGTAACTTGGCATCTATCCTTTCACCGCCATATTTGATGTTAACGGCAGTTAGAATGGAGAATAGTTCATTCTCCGTCACTCCCGGTTTGATTGCATCCCTCACTGCGCTCAACGCCACGTCGGCAACTGCACAGGCCTGTCGTATCAACGCCAGCTCGTCCTTGGTTTTGACAGAGCGAGCCCAGTTCAACGGTACTACTCCATCTTCGAGAATGATCCCTTCCGCTTCCAGAATGCGAATGGTTATCATGTCTAGTCGATCAATGCCTAAAGGCTCGTTTGCGATTCCCAACTCGGACATAGCTTCTTTGATTGCTCTAGCCCACTTGGCAGTAGCGTCTATTACAAAGCTCCCGCACGTCCAAGCCTCAATGCTGTGCATTGGCCTGCCAATCAGAAAGTCGTTCAGAACATGAGTCTCTCTATCTGTGGCCGAGAAGAGTATAGGCTTGCCCTCTCTGGGGACCAAGGCATGCCGGCCTTTGTGACGGAACGCAAAGGACTCGTGAAGACGCGTCCCCGTTGCATATCGAACGTTGACCGGATCAAATAGAAGGACGCCTCCCAGGTTGGCTTTTACTAGTTCCGTCTGGAGCCGCTCAAACCGCTCACGACGAAGGCGCTCCACATCGACTCTTTCCTCGAAGTCGGCAACTTGGGTTCCGAGTAGATCTACTTCATGGAATTGTTTAGCCCGCATAGCCGAATCGTCTCCTTGGGGCTGCACTTGAGAAACTTCTTGCTAAGCAGACTATACAGCAAGACGGCCGTGGCCAACAATGAACAGGGGCACGGGCTTCGTGGTTGCAAACATATTGTAATCGCTCGGCAGATTTATGATGAATGAGACCTTATATATAGTTTGGGGGTGGGTAACGCAAACTAATCATATTAGTAGTGAGCCCCGGTTGGGCGTGTCAGAATGGTGAGTTCGGCAACTGGCATACCGAATAGAGTCATAGTTCCGTCTTGCGGACCTAAATAAAGCTAGGACGGACTCTTCGCGAGTCTCGGCTCCCATCGTTGTCCGACCGAGCCTGCCATAGTGGATTCGAACTTATCATTGACACTAATGTAGTAGTAATAAATGTAGAAAACAATGCGTATAGCCGACCAATTTAGCTTTAGGTAATAAACCCCTCAGCCTCACCGTAATCTGCTGCGCGGTGTGTGTAATATACTGGTTCCAACCGAACATCCTCTGGGATATCGCCGCGCCCACTTTTGCTATAAGATAGCCTTTGAAGTATAACACCAGCATGCCATAGACCTGATACGCATTTGATACTACCATTGACCTTAGTCATACAACCCGCAAAGATTGGCCGGTACAATCAGGTTGCCCCCACTCTGTCAAAGATTCGCCTAGCTCCCAAGTTCACTCTCCATCACCCATCAAGCGATTAATCCCACAAGGTGTGCCCTTTGAACCTGGATATTCTTTCTAAGCTGCTGGAATCCGCCTCATGCGGCGCCTATGCCGTGTCAATAGACCAGACCATCGTGCTCTGGAACCGTAATGCCGAGCGCATCCTCGGCCATTCGTCCCAAAACGTGCTGGGCCGCAAGTGTTACGAGGTTATGGAAGGCGTCACTTCAATCGGCCTGACGCCCCAGTGCCTGGGCGGCTGCCCGTCAATGCACTACCTGCGTGCTGGATTAATCCCAGCTATGGCACGGCTTCAAATGCTATGTTCCACCGGGGAACGCAAGTGGGTGTCCCTCACTCCCATGGTAGTTGCCGGTATCCTTAGAGACGCTCCTCTGCTGGTCCACTTGTTCGACGACGGCGAGCAAGAGGAGGATTTTGATCAGACTAGAGACTCAGTACACGATGCGCTGGCAGAGAGCGGCGCTCAGGTCATTTCCGACCACCCCCCTGCCCCTCTCGGGGAGGACCCTGCACTTTCACGGCGAGAATTGGAAGTGTTGCGTTTGGTCGCACTGGGTTGGGATACCCCGCGTATCGCCGCCGAGCTGGGCATCAGCCGTCACACCGTGCGCAACCACATCCGAAATCTGAGGCACAAGCTCAACGCAACCACCAAGCTGGACGCTGTGATGAAAGGCATCCGGTTAGGCATCCTGGCAATGGGCCGGTCATCGCGCTAGCAAACTCGCCTGCCGACCGTGCTGCACGATAGGTATCGACGAAGCCGGCAACTTGTGCGTCGCTTGACGTATTCCCCCCTTCCCTTAGAATGAATCCCGATTCAGTTGTGCTACCCGCGTAACATTCTCAATCTTCCCGCGAAAGGTCTCACGTGTTCCTAGTTCCAAGGGTGATGAGCACCCAGCACCCTGACAACGCTGTTCCTGCTCCCTTCGCGGATTCCGAAGGGGTCCTTCGCGGCAATGGTGAGGTCAAGGAGGCCTTCCACATCTTTTCCCTCGGCTGCGACGAGCAGATGTGGGACTCAGAAGGCAAGGAAGCCGACAACCACGTCGTCCAGAAATTGCTGACCGGCTTCCCCGAGTTCTTCCACAATGAGCGCCGACTCGGGCGCGACGTTATCCTCACCCTGCGCGTCCCTAACCCCGGCATCGAACGGGACATGCGCAAGTCCATGGTCGAGGCCCTTCAGAGCGTGCCTTCCGCCCGGGACGTGGCAGACAGCTTCTACGGCGGCATTGAAGACGCCTCAGCGCCCATCCAAGAGGTTATCCTTCCCTTCACCACCTCCGCCGAGGAACTATCCCTCGTCGAGGCCTACTACAGTAATGTCATCATAGGTCAGGAAACTCTATCCCTCCTGGACGGCCAAGTAGTGAAAGACTGGGTCGGCGAGTTCTTCCCCAAGCGCATCCGTGTCATCCCCCTGATAGAGGATATAGAGCACCTCTTCAAGTGCGATAGCATAGTGGAGGAATACCTGAAAGGAAGAGACCTGCCCGGCCAACGGGTCTTCCTGGCCCGGAGTGACCCTGCGCTAAATTACGGCAATGTGGCCGCGGAGTTGGCGCTGAAAGTAGCCCTTGTACGCCTCCACGAACTTGCAGGCAGATTAGGCGTGCCCATTTTCCCCATCATTGGGGTTGGCTCCGTTCCCTTCCGAGGCCACCTTACTCCCGTAAATGTCGACAGGGCCCTTCGCGAATATCCCAGCGTCCATACATTTACCGTCCAGTCCGCCTTCAAGTACGACTACGATAGCGACGCCGTACGTAATGGCATTGCCCAGCTCCGAGCCCACGAGCCTCGTGACCCGGTCCCCATAGATCAAGCCCGAGCCCGTGAAGTCATAGACAAGACCACTGCGGAATACCAGGCCCGAGTCTGTGACCTGCTCCAAGTGATCACCAGCGTCGCTGGACACGTTCCCAAGCGCCGCGAGCGCAAACTGCATGTCGGATTATTCGGATACGGCCGCTCGCTTGGCGGGCTCGGCGGAGCGACTCTCCCACGCGCTATCGGATTTGCAGCTTCCCTCTATTCCATAGGTGTTCCGCCGGAGCTGTTGGGCCTCGCTTCCCTTGATGAGGCAGACCTTGCTTTTATCCGGGAGTCCTGTCCCAGCCTCAATGAGGACCTGCGCGCCGCCCTGCGCTTCACCAACGAGCATCACGTCCTTGACCTCCTCGGCGAAAACCATCTCCGCATCGTCGCCCAATTCACCGACGAACTGGACCGTGTCCACGAAGGTCTAACCAGCGCAATTTGGGCTGGCATCAACCAGGACGCTCCCGTTAGCATCCCCCACTACGTGCAAGAGGCGGCTCTCCTGCGTCGTTTCCTAGGGTAAACATCTACTTCGTTGATGAGTTCGAACGCGTGGAAGATTACGCCCGCCTGTAGACGTCGCTCCTGTGTGCAATTCGGACAACCAGCACTACAAGCTCGTTGTCTAGCAGTGCGTAAACAATTCGATAGTCCCCGACTCGCAACCTGCGCGACCCTCTTAATCCACCTTTAAGCACACTTCCGGCAAAGGGTTGCTCGCCAAGACTGTTGATAGCTGAGCTTACACGTAACCTGTTCTGCTGAGGGAGATTTGCCAACTCCTTCGCAGCGCTGCGCTTAATCCGGACCGAGTAAATCGCGCCTGACATCATCCCAGTCCAGAATAACGTCAGACGGGTCTTGCAGCCGGTCTAGTGCTGCAGATACGTCATCAAAATCTTCCAGATATTGCTCCAGGGCTTGGCGCATCAGATCAGCTCGGCTGCGTCTCAGCTTTGCGGCTGCCGCATCCAAAGCTTCCACCATTTCATCTGACACACGCGTTGTAATTCTAGTCATTGGATACGCTCTGTGAGGCATTAGGAGCTATGGAATCACATTTGCCATTCTTAGGGCTACGATATCCTTAACAGTGGTGACTGTCAAAGCCCCTCCGACACACAAACATCCTTAGCGCGGTAATTGCACCCCCGGTTTACGGGCCCGATCTACTCCCTTATGCCAACGGGCAACTCGGGGTCGCAGTAAGACAATTCCAGACTGTCAACGTCGCTCTCGGGCACATCCTTTAGCTGATTTTGACTGGCCATTAGCATTATCCTGATATCCGGCCTTGGAAGGCAATAAGGTTGATTTTCCACGCAACTCGCCTTCAATATATCAATTTTGCTCCATACTCCGCTTCCCGTTAACATTGAACTGCTGATGAAATGCAGAATTACAATACGCCGATTCAACTGTGTGGTTGCATTCCTGATCGTTTCCCTGGCCTTGGTGGCCGCCTGCTCTTCGCCCCCGAGCATTGATGAGCCAACCCCCACCTCAGCCCCGCCCACCGGGCAGGAAATCTTCGCAGCTACTTGCGCCACATGCCACGGCGCCGAGGGCCAGGGCCAGTCCGACTGGCATATCCGCAAGCCCGATGGCATTTTCCCGGCTCCACCCCTGAACGGCGATGGCCACACCTGGCACCACGGAGACGGACTGCTCTACAGTATAGTGAGCCAGGGTGGACAGCTCTGGGAAGACCCGAACCTGCCACAGTTCAAGAGTGGTATGCCCGCATTTGGAGAACAGTTCACCCACGATGAGATTATTGCAGTGCTCGAATACGTCAAGAGTCTCTGGGATGACAAAGAAATCCGCGGCGTGTCCATCGCGGAGCACCAGGCCCTCATGAGCGAAACCGACCCTTTTCCATCTGACGGAAACTAGCCTTCCATCACCCGCTCTCTATGTCTGTACTCTCTCATCCCCACATTATGGGCAAATATTGGGTGGGACTTATATAGGTTATTGACCGTCCTATTAGCTTCCAATAAACTGCCTGTCACTTGGCCCCTTGAACATCCGTCTCGATACTATTCATGGCAATTGCCCGAGGTTAACGCATTTAGGGTAACCCGCCAGCCAGGAAGGAGCGTGCCGGTTGAAGAGTGCAAACAACAACCCCGAGAAGCAAAAAGGCAGACCGACGCGCATAATGAGTGGTATCGAAGGTCATTTCCAGGGCAAGGTGCTTGCTGGTCTTCTGGAGCTCGTTCCCCTGCTGGTGACCTTAATAGTCATTCTATTCATTGTCGGCAACACTGATAGTTACGTCCGTGACCTGCCGTTCGTAAAAGGAGAGCCTTGGGATGTGCCGGGCATCGGCTTAGCAGCCTTCGTCGTTGCGTTATATCTAATCGGGCTGCTGATATCATTCCGGCTCGGCAAGTGGCTTATCTCCCTTATCGGCGTTGTCCTTCTACGTGTTCCCGTGATCAAGGTCATATACAGGCTCATGCTGCAGGTCACCAACGTAGTGGCTTCTGAATACGGTTTTAGTAGGGTGGTTTTCATAGAATGGCCCAGGGACGGAATGGTAGCCTTGGGCTTCGTCACAGGCCGAGTCCAGTCCAAGGGCCGCGAGCATTCCCTGGTTAGTGTCTATATTCCCACCATTCCAAATCCCACATCCGGCAACATGGCCTTTGTTAACGAGGATGATGTTATGGAGACCGACATCTCAGTAGACGCTGCCATGAAACTCGTTTTCTCCGGCGGGTTCGTGCTGCCGGACACTCTTGCTATTTCACGCGTGCCTAGAGATGCCGCCGACACCGACACCGATTTTCTGGGTGCTTTTGAAGCAGACAACAGCGTAAGGGACAGCGAGTTCCAACAGCGAGATTCCGCATCCAAGGACAAGTCGGGCGCTCCTGCTGTAGGAGGACTGATGCCCAAGAAGCCCGAAGCGGAGAGGTCTTCCTGAGACAGGCGCCACGCCTTGGACTCCTTGAAAAAGTGGAAAGTCTCAGCGCCACTTTGGGAGAGAAAGGCCTGCCCCCGGATTAAGAAATGCCCTGCACGTGCTAAAGGGTCAGGATATAGCCCCCGAAGCCGTTGCCTCTTCCACCATCTCTGTCGGGCGTTCCAAGGGCAGGGCCACAATCATGGTAGTGCCTTCTCCCGCCTCGGTTTCCACCCGTATCGACCCACCGTGCCGCCGTACGATGTCGTTTGATATCGCCAGTCCCAGCCCCGTGCCCTGGTCCGTGGGCTTGGTCGTGAAGAATGGGTTGAATATCTTCTCTACCACATCGGGGGGCATCCCCGTGCCGTTGTCCCGGATCCGAATTTCCACCCCATCCTCTTTTCGTGTAGTAGACATCCACAAAGTCGGCTCGAAGTGAGTCCCTTCCGCAAGGGAAGCCCGGCGCCTCTGATCGGTCGCATAGCAGGCGTTGCTGACCATATTGAGGAAGACACGGCCTAGTTGCTGGGGGACAACTTCTAGTTTCCCAACATCGGGATTCAGTTCCCATTGTAGGTCTACCTGGAACTCCTGGTTTGTGGCCCGAGCGCTGTGATAGGCCAGCCGGGCATGCTGGTCCACCAGCCCATTGATGTCTGCTTCCTGCCAGTCTCCCGAGTCTCTTCCCATCCTCAGCATGTCGTGAACTATTCGGTTGGCCCGCTCCCCATGTGAACGTATACGTACGACATTGTTTGTCAGGTCATCAGTGATCTCATTCACCAGGCCCCGCTGTTCCTCGGGTAAGACCACGCCCTCTTCCTCTAGTATCTCCCGCAACTCTTCGATCAGCTCCCCCGACGCCTCGGAGAAGTTGTTGACGAAGTTCAACGGATTGCGTATCTCATGGGCGACCCCCGCCGTTAGCTCACCGAGAGCGGCCAGCTTCTCCCGCATCACTATCTGGTCCTGTGCCTTCCGAAGCTCGGCCAGAACGCTCTCCAACTGCCCATTCTTGTCCTGAAGCTCACCCGCTAGCTTCTCCACCTCGTTAAGCCGTAACGCTTCCAGGGCGTGACGGCGGAACACTTCAAGCGCAGCGGCCATGTCCGCAACCTCATCCTTGCCGCTCATCTCGACTCGGGCCTCCAGGTCCCCCCCGGCCATCCGGCGCATCCATTCGGAAAGCATATTCAGCCGTCGCAGGAGTACCCTGCCAATGAACAGCCAGATGATAAGCAGCGCGCCAATAATGCTTAAACCACTAATTACCAGCAGCAGCGTACGTCCCGTGAATATCGCCTGGGTTGACGCCTGCGTCGCAACTGCCGCGCTGGCTTCTGCCGCGCTCACCAGACCGTCAACCTCCTCTACCAGGTCTACGGATATATCTCGGTTAAAGGCCAGCAAGTCTCCTTGTTGCTGCGCTATCCGCAGCTCTCTGGCGAACACGTTGAAAATGCTGTCTTCACCTGTCCCCAACTCAAACAACCTGGCGTAAATCGGCGCCGCCTCTTCGTAGAAACCCAATGCCCTCTGAGCTTCCAGGTTCCGGTCGATCCTTTCCGCCGCCGCCTCGAACCGTTCCCTCAACGGCTCTATAAAAGATTCATCCGAAAGTGTGAATGCGTTGGCCAGAAGTTCGGTGGCGATGTTGGTGTCGGCCTGCATCTCCGTAAGCCTTCGATAGCGGACGACCTGTTGCTCCGACAAGTGGGCCGGACGGGATACAGCACTGCCCTCGACGGTAACGTGCCCGGTGAGGACATAGAAGAGTTGATCGTCTATGGCAGGGGCCAATAGGGCGTCCAACTGGCTCCGCAGATCTGCGAGCTCAGCCTGCAAGCTCAGTCTGTTTTCAGTTAGCTGGAACACCTCCGCCATGCTGAACTTTAGGTCATTGATATTGGTGATCAGTGTCTCTGCGTGAGTCAGGATCTCCTCTACCCGCTCCCTTCCTGCACTTTCGCTCTCTTCAAGAACGGCGATCTGCTCTTCGAATGATAGAAAAGCGTGATCAATGTTCCCCGCCACAAGGGCCAGTTCCAGTGGATTAGCGGCTGTAGTAAGGCTGGGCGCTGCGGCCACTAGAGTACTGCCGTACTGTGCCACTTCAAACGCAGCGGCCAACTCCGGCACACTCCCTTCGTTCACCCTGCTCTGCACTTCTCCTACCCGGTTGAACGAAAACCACCCGACCAAACTGGCTGCGATTGTCATGACCACAGCGCCGCCGACCGCGAGGTACAGCTGCGTAGATATCCTTGATCGCCTGGCCAGGATCCGCTTTAGTTGCTCGACCATGCCTCCGCCTCTTGCAAGTTGTCGACGGCATGGTACGCACCGTCGTTACCTATAACCGTGAGAAACACTTTGTCAGATCCCTGGTTGTCGCCTTCCCCAAACTGCAACTCAAACCCTCCAATGTCGATCTGGCTGGAGCCCAAGATGCTATCCATAAAACATTCTCGGTTGACGTCTCGCCCACACTTTTCCAGCCCGGCTATTGCCATTCGGCCTGCCAGGTATCCTTCAAGGGAGACGAATCCCGGCGTCGTTTCCGGGGCATGTGCCCCGAGAGCCTTCTGGTAGGCCTCTACCACCGGGAGAGACGAGTCCCAGGGGAACGGCACCACTTGTGTCACAATGACCCCCGCCCCATTGATTCCCAGTTCTTCCTTTAACGCATTGCTCCCGACGAATGACACGTTCAGGAAAATCGAGTCGAACCCCAGGCGTCGGGCCCAGATTATCAGCTCCGCACATGGTTCGTAGGCCCCTATCATGATCACGGCCTCGGGTTCCCCCTCCATCAGGTCGAGCAGGGCAGTTTTTACCGCTGTCGTGTTGCGCTGGTACAGTCCCACCGCAACGGGTTCCATACCGTGAGGTTCAAGCGCGGCAACCACTCCCCGGTATCCGCTTCGACCATAGGAATCATCCTGGTACATTACTCCGATCCTGGTGATGCCCACGTCCTCCATTAGCCGAGCCACCATCTCCGCCGTCTCCTGCTGGTAAGAGGAGCGCAGGTTGATGATATTGTCCCAACTCGGGTCTCGCAGGAATCCTGCGCCCGTAAACGGGCCTATGAAGGGCACGTTGGACGCGGCAGCTACCGGTGTGGCCGAGCGAGACGTGGGTGTGCCCACTTCCCCTATCAGGGCAAAGACTTCGTCTTCATCTATTAGACGGTGGGTGTTCGCTATTGAAGCCTCGGGTTCGTAGGAGTCGTTATAGGATACGAGTTCGAGGCGCCGGCCGTGGACCCCCCCGTTTGAATTAGCCTCGGCAAATGCAACCTCAATGCCCAGCCGCATATTTTTGCCCAGTTCCTGCGCCGGCCCCTCAAACGCCGCCGACTGCCCAAAAAGCACCCTATCGTCCGATACTCCGGGATTATCAACTCCTTCCGGCACGGTAGTTGCCGTCGGTCTGGGGGTGGGCGTGTCCTCCGGTCCACCGCAGCCCGACACTACCAGCAGCGCCAAAACGCTAACCAGAAAAAGCGCCACCAGCATGGGAATTACGGGACGGGTGCCTCTCATCAGAGTCTAGAACCCCCCCATTCCTGTCGTTACAGGATTAGCTGCCTCTATACAGCGTAACAGCCCAGGGTAAGACATGTGATGTCATCGTGCTGGGGAGCGTCCTCAGCAAAGTGGTTCACGGCTTTGACTACCTCTATCCCAACCTCTGCCGCGTCTTTAGGCGTAGTGTCTGCGAATATGCGCTGTACCCGTTTGATTCCCAGTTGCACGCCTTCGCTGTTCATTGCCTCGGTTACTCCGTCAGTGTAAAGCACTAACGTATCACCCGAAGATAGATATACGGTCTCCTGCCGGTACTCAAAATCCGGAAGGACACCCAGAGCTAGGCCCCCTGTAAGGGGAAGAAGGGAGGAGGTACCGTCGCCGTGGAGCAGTAGAGGCGGATCGTGGCCGCCGCTTGCGTAGGTCAAGGCGCGGGTGTCAGGGTTGTACACCGCGTAGAGCATCGTCACGAACATTTCGGCGCTGTTGTCTTCATGAAGCAGGTTGTTTACTTCGGAAAGCACCGCCCCGGGCCCGTGCATTCCAATAGCCGCGCCCTTCAGCAGTGTACGGCTCGACATCATGAACAAAGCAGCCGGCACTCCTTTCCCTGACACATCCGCTATGGCCAGACCTATCTGTCCATTCTGCAACCGTATGACGTCGTAGAAGTCTCCACCCACGTTCCGGGCTGGTTGCATCGTCCCAAATACTTTGTACGTGTCACTGATAGGAAATGCAGTGGGCAGAATGGACTGTTGCATGGTGCTGGCGACATTCAGCTCGTTCTGAAGGACCACCAGCTTGTCGCGTGCATTGAGGGCGTCTCGCAGCTCCTCTATGTGCTGCAAAGTCCTGTCTATTGTGAAGCGGAGATCGTCGAAGTCCACCGGCTTGGTCACGAAGTCGAACGCACCCCTATTCATGGCTGTCCGGATGTTCTTCATGTCGCCGTATGCCGAAATAATCACCGACCGCAGATTTGGGCTTACCTTCGGTATCTGCTCAAGTAGCGAAAGCCCGTCCATTCTCGGCATGTTGATGTCCGAAAGGACCATGTCGATCTCTTCGTCCGCCTCCAGCATCTCCAGGGCCTCGACTCCGTCCCCAGCGAAGCAAAACTGATAGCGCCCCGACCGGATATCGCGCCTCATCCTCTGAAGCATGAGGGGTTCCAGGTCAGGCTCGTCGTCGACCACCAGTATTTTGTAGGGCTTAAGCCTGTCTGCCGATGTCATCTGTGCCTTGTTATATCCGTCTTGGCAAAGTGGGTATCGGGCACAAGCCACCAGCATTGAAGAAATGGTAGGTTAAGCTGGCAGAGATATTGTGCCGATTCAACGTTGTCCACGCGGTCATTACACCTCGTAAGTAGTGGGTTTGGCTCTTCCTTTCGGCGCCGACTATCGCGTGCCGAGACAGTCTACAACATGGTAGCTACGTGCCACAATGTATTGTACTTGTTTAATACTTTTGTTTTGTTCCAGTTGCACCCAATGTCCCGACCGACTAAAGTTGGCCTAACTCTATCTGTCTGGCCCTCCCAACCATTCCTGAAAGGGGCGAACCAATGAAATATGATCAAATAATTGTTGGTGCAGGCTCGGCAGGCGCTGCCCTCGCCGCCCGACTCACGGAAGACCCCGACCGCTCTGTCCTCCTCCTCGAAGCTGGCGGCGACTACCCCGAATTCGAGCGTATTCCCGAGGAGGTCAGACTGGCCTACGGCGGCAAGGTGCCCATCTGGGACAGCGATCATATCTGGAATTTCAGCGCCCGTGCCACCGACCTCGCACGAATAGACATTCCCCGCGGCAAGATCACCGGTGGCTCCAGCGGAGTCAACGGCGCCCAGTTCCTCAGAGGTGTCCGGGAGGACTATGACCGTTGGGCTGAGTGGGGCAACGAAGAATGGTCCTTCGAAAACGTGTTCCCCTACTTCAAGCGCATGGAGGCCGATCAGGATTTTCGTGACGAGTTCCACGGCAACGACGGCCCCATAATGGCCCGCCGCTATCCCGAGGACGAGTGGCCGCCCCATGTCCATGCCTTCTACCAGGCCTGCCGTGACGCCGGCTTTCCCGACTGCCCCGACCACAACCGGACAGACTCCACCGGCGTCGGCCCTCTGACCTTTAACATCATCGATGGCGTAAGAATGAGCACGGCAATCGGCTACCTGAACCCGACTCGCCACCGCCTGAATCTGACCGTCAGGCCCCAGTGCCATGTCCACGGCATCATCTTCGATGGCAACCGGGCAGCTGGCCTGCTTGTCATAAGCGGCCGAGAGATGTTCTCAGTATATGGAGACGAAATCATCCTTTGCGCCGGAGCCGTGGGCACTCCACACATCCTGCTGCTCTCGGGCATTGGACCTGGAGACCAGTTAAGGAATCTAGGCATTCCGGTGGTCCAGGACCTGCCGGGCGTAGGCCGAAACCTTAGAGACCACCCGGATGTGCCCCTGTGCTGGTACACGAAGGAAGATTACCCTCTGAATATCGATCAGGTCACCTCCGGCACGGTGACCCTGAGGTATACGGCCCCGGGATCGCCCTTCGTGAACGACATGATCCTGTACGTCGGCAACTATCTCGCCGCGAGACCCTTCAGGGGCCTGGACGAAAAGGCCCCCGTCGGCGTCGGCGTCAGCCAATGTCTCTACCTGGCCTTGAGCGAGGGTGAACTCAGACTTCAGTCCACCGACCCGCGCCACCAGCCCATCCTCGACTACAACCTGCTCAGCGACCCCTTCGACCTGAAGCGGATGCGAGACGGCCTTAGGGTCTGCAATGAGCTATTCAGCCACGACGCATTCAACGACATCGTCGAGAGCCGTACCGCCCCTTCTGACGAGGTCCTGGAGTCCGACGCCCTTCTGGACGAGTGGATGAAGACCGAGGTTGTAACGGCCCACCACATCTCGAGCACCTGCAAAATGGGCCCTTCCAGCGACCCCCTAGCCGTATGCGACCAGTACGGCAAGGTCTACGGCGTCGATGGCCTCCGCATAGTCGACGCCTCCATCATGCCTGACACCGTACGCGCCAACCTCAACGTCACCGTCATTACAATGGGCGAAAAGGTCGCCGACTTCATAAAACAGGGCCGCTAAGCCCATCTATTCCACGGATCTCGTTTACCCTGTCATTCCGAGGCTCCGCGGGGAATCTAAGGCGTATATCGCACCTCTTTACTCCTGTCCTTCGCCAACGAGGACTGAAGAACTGGGGACGCCGGACCTCCAAGAAAGGACCACACCATGAAATATGACCACATCATAGTAGGCGCAGGCTCCGCCGGAGCAACCCTCGCCGCCCGACTCACCGAAGACCCCGACCGTTCCGTTCTCCTCCTCGAAGCCGGCGGCGACTTCCCGGAATTCGAGCGTATTCCCGAAGAGGTCAGGCTGGCCTACGGCGGCAGGACCATATACGACTCCGAGCACATCTGGAACTTCAGCGCCCGCGCCACCTCCAAGGCCCACATGGATATCCCCCGCGGCAAGATCACCGGCGGCTCCAGCTCCGTCAACGACGCCCAATTCCTCCGCGGCGTCCGCGAGGACTATGACCGATGGGCTGAATGGGGCAACGACCAGTGGTCTTTCGACAACGTTTTCCCCTACTTCAAGCGCATGGAGGCCGACCAGGACTTCCGGGACGAGTTCCACGGCAATGACGGGCCTATCAGGTGCCGCCGCCACCCCGAGGAAGAGTGGCCTCCCCACCAGCGCGCCTTTTACCAGGCCGCCCGAGACAAGGGCTTCCCCCACTGCCCCGACCACAACCGCACCGACTCCACAGGCGTAGGTCCCCTGGCCTTCAACATCATCGACCGGGTCCGTCAGAGTACCGCCCTAGGTTATCTGAATCCCGCCCGGCATCGCCTCAATCTCACCATCCGCTCAAATTGCCTCGTTCACGGCATAATATTCGACGGCAACCGTGCTGCCGGCCTGCTTGTCATAAGCGGCAAAGAGATGTTCTCGGTCTACGCCGACGAGATCATTCTTTGCGCCGGAGCCGTCGGCACTCCTCACATCCTTCTCCTCTCCGGGGTCGGGCCCGCCGACCACCTAAACTCTTTCGGCATTCCCGTCGTCCAGGACCTGCCGGGGGTCGGGCACAACCTCCGAGACCATCCTTACGTCCCATTGTGCTACCTGACCAAGCCCGACTACCCCTTGCACCTCCCTACCCCCGCTTCAGGCGCCGTCACCCTCCGCTACACCGCATCCGGCTCGCCTTTCGTCAATGACATGATCATTTACATGGGGAACTACGCCGCCAGGCGGCCTTCCAGGGGGCTCGATGACAAGGACCCTATCGGTATTGGAGTTGGCCCCGCCCTTTACTTGGCTGTCAGTCAGGGCGAGCTCCGGCTCCAGTCCACCAACCCCCGGCAGCAGCCTATCCTTGACTACAACCTCCTCGACGACCCCTTCGACCTGAAGCGTATGCGCGATTGCATCAGGCTCACCGACTCCCTTTTCCAACACTCCGCATTCTCCGATATCGTCGACAGGCGCAACGCCCCCTCCGACGAGGCCCTCGATGACGATGACCTTCTTGACGACTTCATGCTCCACGAGGTCATGACCGCTCACCACATTTCCAGCACCTGCAAGATGGGCCCGTCCAGCGACCCCCTAGCTGTCTGCGACCAGTACGGCAAGGTCTACGGCATCGACGGCCTACGCATCGTCGACGCCTCCATCATGCCCGACACCGTTCGCGCCAACCTCAACGTCACCGTCATGACAATGGGCGAAAAAGTCGCCGACTTCATCAAAGAAGGCTATTGACCATCATCGTCTTACATCTCTCGAATCATTCCTGACGTGTTACTTTGATAATCCGCGATAAGTAGAAGGGTCTTGTACCTGATGGTACCATTCAGTATCACAATTTCGTTTTTGTAAAATCATGTCGCTTCCTCCATTGGTCGCGGCCGCAATGCAGGAAAGAGACATTGGCACCATACGAAATCGAAGACAAACTGGTCATAGCGGTTGCATCAAGTGCACTGTTTGATTTGTCTGAATCTGATGAGGCTTATCGCGAAAAAGGTACTGAGGGATATCGTAAATATCAACGGGAGAACGAGGAGAATACACTAAATCGAGGTGCGGCATTTCCCTTGGTGAAAAGACTTCTTTCTCTCAACGAGAATTCTACAGAGCCAAGCTCTGTCGAAGTAATTCTTTTGTCGCGAAACGATCCTGACACGGGGCTCAGAGTTTTTAACTCCATTGAAGAGTGGAATCTTCCGATCACGCGTGCAGCGTTCCTCAGTGGGGGCAATCCGTTTGAGTACCTTGATGCCTTCAATGCATGTCTATTTCTGTCCGCGGATGCCAATAGCGTGAAGGATGCGGTAATGAATGGCGCTCCAGCCGGTCTGGTTTTTCCTACGGAATTCACTGATGATGAGTCAGATTTACAACTTCGAATTGCGTTTGACTTTGACGGCGTAATAGCGGATGACTCAGCCGAAATTGTAAATCAAGAGCAAAATTTGAAAGCTTTCCAAGAGTCAGAACGGACAAGAGCTCTCGAGCCTCTTTCCAAAGGTCCTCTATACACATTCTTTACGGAAGTTGCTAGGATTCAAAAGCGCGAACGTGAGGCTAGTAAAGGAAATCCTGAATATAAATCAAGAATTAAGATAGCACTCGTTACCGCTAGAAACGCCCCTGCTCACAAGAGAGTAGTGACAAGGTTGAGAGAATGGGGAATTGAGGTCGATGAGACATTTTTCCTTGGAGGAATAGAAAAAGCGCGAATCTTGAAAGTGTTCAAGCCTCATATCTTCTTTGACGATAAAGAACTGCATATTCAGGATGCATCCCAGTTTGTACCCTCTGCTCATATTCCTTTCGGGATTGCCAATCGCGCCAGTACTGCATTTGGGCATAAACCAAACCAAGAATCCAAAGGGCATAAATTTCAACGGATAATGGATTGGGGGAAGAGATTAGCAAGAATCCAATAGACACTTTGGGGAGCCTGAAAGCAATTCAGAGCTATGAATACTTGTGATTAAATCATCAGAGTTTGACTGGCAAATGAATGGTCCCTCAAGGTGTCTTGAGGCCAACAAAAGGCAAGGACCCTGCTATCCACTAGACGCCCCCTATCCCCTCCCCACGAACGGCATCTTCGTAGCCATCATGTTCATGAACAGCACATTCGTATCCAAAGGCAGGTTGGCTAGGAACAACACCGCCTCTGCCACCCTTTCCACGTCAAAGGTCGGTTCAACCTTCCGAGTCCCGTCCGGCTGAGGCACCCCCTTCGACATCTTCGCAGTCATCTCCGTCACCGCGTTGCCAATGTCTATCTGGCTGCAGGCGATGTCGTATTTCCTCCCGTCCAGAGCCGTCGATTTCGTCAATCCCACCATCCCGTGCTTTGTAGCCGTGTAAGGCGCGGAGTTTGGCCTCGGGGTCTGGGCGGATATCGACCCGTTGTTGATTATCCGACCCCCCATCGGCGTCTGCTCCTTCATCATCCTGAACGCCTCCTGTGTGCAGAGGAATGGCCCCGTGAGGTTTGCATCGACTACCGTCTTCCACTGCTCAAAGGTCAGGTCTTCCAGCGGGCGCCCCGGGGCCCCGACCCCCGCGTTGTTAAACAGCAAGTCCAGCCGCCCGAATGCCTCCTTCGTCTTGGCAAACAACTCCCTAACCGCTTCCGGGTCTCCTACGTCTGTCCTCACCACTATGGCATTCTTCTCCTCTTCTCCTACCTGTTCCCGCGTCTTCTCCAACAGTTCCGCCCGACGTCCGGCCAGCGCTACCGACCAACCGTCCTTCAGCAACGCCAATGCACTGCTCTTCCCGATTCCCGTTCCCGCACCCGTGATTATTGCAACCTTGCCCGTGGAACGCATTTACATAACCTCCGCACTTAGCCTCATGAAGCGACATAATGATAGAACTGGCCGTTTGCCATCTCCGACTGCCGACGATAGTATATCCGCAAGCCGAATCCCTTTCGAGGAGCGCACCATGAACGATTCCATGACCTACGTCGATGTCGACGGACACATCCTCGAACCACCCAACATGTGGAAAGAGTACATAGAGCCCGAGTACCGTGACGGCGCTGTCCAGATTCTGCTCGACGACAAGGGCCTGGAATATCTGAGCGTCGCCGGGGCGACCTCATGGTTCATGCAGGGCGGTGTCCTCGGTAACATTGCCGGCATTGGGCAAGACGTCCGGGAGCACCTAACGCCCGGCTCCATCACCTACGAAGAGTCACTGCTCCCCGGCGGCTATGACCCCCACGAGCGCATCAAGGTCATGGACGAAGAGGGCATTGACGTCTCGATCCTCTACCCGTCCCTGGGCCTCTGCTGGGAAGACGTCTGTTCCGACCCCAAGCTCGCTGCAGCCAACTGCCGCGCCTATAACAACTGGATGATCGACTTCTGTCGCCCCTATCCCGACCGTCTCCACGCCGCCGCCCACATCCCCGCCCTGGACGTCGAGAAAGCGGTGAAGGAGCTTAGGAGGGTGGCAGGTCTGGGCGTCAGGTCGGCTATGCTGATCTCCGCCGCCCCCGACGGCCTCGCCTTCGGCAACCCTCGCTTCGATCCCCTCTGGGCCGAGGCCCAGGAGATCGGCATCCCCATCTCCTTCCACCCCACCGGCAGCTTCACGTCCATCGGAAACCACTTCTACCCCACCCCTGAAGACTCCTCCGTCTGGTGGGTCTACGTAGTTGCCTCCGACGAAGTCAAGTACCAGTACACATCCCTGCTCGGCGACGGCGTCCTGGAGAAATTCCCGGAACTCAAAATCGTCTTACTGGAGTCGGGGGTCGGGTGGCTCGCCTTCTGGATCGACCGCATGGACCAGAAATACGAGGTCAACGGCTTCACAACTCCTATGAATATGCTGCCCAGCGAGTATTTCCAGAGGCAGACCTGGATTGCCATAGAACCCGACGAACGCCTGGCCCAATTCAGTATCGAAGCCCTCGGCGCGGACAAGTTCTTCTGGGCCTACGACTATCCTCACTCGGACTCAGTGACCGAGCCGCTCACTAAGCTCAAGGACACCCTTGCCCCCCTCCCCGAAGCCTCCCAGCGAATGGTCGCCGGAGAAAACGCCATCGCGCTCTACGATTTAAAGGTAGGTGCCGCACGGGTTTAACGTAAGGGCAGGGCAATCCGTTCGCCCTAATGCTCTCGAAGGGTCAAGCTGTGGGTGCCCGTCGATGCGTCTACCGAACAGACTCAGGGGGGGTAATCCGTTCGCCCTGAGCCGAGTCGAAGGGTCTCCCGAACGGATTCGAGGTGGGGACAAACCCCCACTACTCGATAAACCCGTAGAGCTTACCCGCATTCGTACGAGTGATCTTTTCCCGTGCCCCGGCAGGAACACCCGCCAGATTCTCCTCAATGGTAGCCAGGGAGTCGGGCCAGACGCCATCCGGGTGCGGGTAGTCGGAGCCCCAGATAATGTTGTCCTCTCCCATAAGAGGCACCATGCCCGGATCGATGGTCTCCTTCTGGTAGGTGGAGAAGCCCTGCCTGAGCCAGAACTCGCGGGGCGTCATCGATAAGTTCAGGTGATAGAAGCGGTCCTCGTACTCATGGTCCATCCTGTCCAGAACATAGGGCAGCCAGCTCACACCGCTCTCTCCCAGCACGAACCTCAGCCCCGGGTGCCGATCGCACGCCCCCGAGAATATGACGCTCGCCAGGTACTCCACCCCCGATAGCTGGAACATTGTGATCCGCACCGCCTTGTATCGCCTCTCGTACTCTTCCGCCTCCTCAGGGTCCGGCTGACGAGGCGTGAACCCGACAGTGTGGAAAGATATCGGGGCCTGTGTCTCCTCCGCTGCTTCCCACAACACGTCCCAGTTCTCGTGGTACATAGGTTTGCTCGCAGAGGCCACTGCAAAGTCCGCCCCCCGCAGCCCCAGCCCCGAGGTCCTTCTAAGCTCCGATGCCGCTTCCGCCGGATCATGGTTGGGAATGCAGGCCAGCGCCCTGAATCGCTCGGGGTTCGACTTGCAGAAGTCCGCCGCCCAGTCATTGTAGATGCGATATACCAGGGACATCGCCTCGGGGTCCTTGAGGTTCAGTCCGACCCCTAGGATGCCGTATATTACTTCAGCCTCCACGCCGTCCAGGTCTTGGTCCTTCGCCCTCAGCTCCGGGGTGGTGGGATGGAACAGGCCCTTCGCGCCGTCCTCGTAGAAGCCCAGCGATATCATACGGTCCAGCCGCTTGGACCAGCCCTTCTCCACCTTTTCACCCGTGAACCCCAACCCCCCGACCCCTCCCAGCTCAATCCCATTCGCCCTCCACGATTTTCCCCGCTCATCCTCCACCACCTTGGGCATCTTCGCCGCCATGTCGGCAGGAGCATTTGAAGCGAACAGGTCGCCTGGCAGCCAGGTCAAATCAACGTGAGAGTCCCCTGAGATAATCGTATATTCCATCGCACTCATCCCTCCCAATCATCGCGAGTTGCCCCGCATATGTCCTAGGCCGCCACAGTCCGATCAACTGGATTATATACAATCCCGCCCAGCAATAGTTGGGAGCTTGTTGTAACTCACGGAAGTGACAATACCTGTCCCCGTAGGGGCGATTCGCGAATCACCCTCCCCTCCAACCTCCGCGTAAATCCACCCCGGCAGGTCAAAGAGCGGGTGGAATATCGTGGTTGGGGGTCCCACTCCCCTCTCTCGATGAGTCGCATATGCGCTGAGGCGTGACCCTTGCATAACCTGTGTTGGAGGGGCGTGGGGCCGCTCGTGCTGAGGCTCTCGAAGTATGCGCGGGGGGATGTTAAGCAGTCTGGACGGAACGACAGATGTGATCTGCAGCTACACAGAGCTCCCCCGATCGGCCGTGGATACGTCTCTATCGTGAAGAGATTGGGGGAGGGTGTTTCGAGAACCTCCATCAGAACCATTCGCAGCCGCGCAGCGGCCTCATGGGGAAAAGGGGTGATAAAAAAGAAGAGAAAAAGAAGGGGCCTCTCCCGACACGAGAAGCCCTCTTCAATTAGCGGTCAGTTAGGGGTTTGGTTACCAGGAACGTCGGTTGTTCGAGGGCGCACGGTTGGCCCGGGGCCTCGCTTCGTTTACTGTCACGTTGCGACCATCGATTGCGGTGCCGTTCAGCCCTTCGATAGCTGACCTTGCGGCAGAGTCGTCACCAATTTCAACGAAACCGAAGCCGCGGGAACGGCCCGTCTCCCTGTCCGTGATGACTACGGCGTCGTCGATGGTGCCGTAAGGCGCAAAGGCCTCCCTCAGATTTTCTTCCCGAGTGTCGTAGTTTAGGTTTCCTACGTAAATCTTCATAGCGGTTCTCCTTATTTTTGTATCCGTCGATTGCTGGAGGAACCGCCGGCGCTCAGTGTGTCGGTCCGAGGGGGCAGGGGTAACTCTCGATATCTCTGGACGCCAGTATTATACACCACATAGCAATAACGCGATCAATATCCCGGACATGGCCTCGCATTGTGCTAGTTTCCCACTCGAAAAGAGACACCATTTACTCTTTCAACATACCAGGTACAATTGACTCCCGTGCAAAGGACTCACGAAACAAATTAATTCACACGAGATTATTAGGAGGCCCCAATGCCCAGCAGAATGTCTATAGGCAACGCCGAGCTCGTCGGAGTCCTCGACATGATTCCCCCCACCCGGGACCCCACCGCCTTCTTCAACACAACCACCCATGACTCCTGGGCCCCTTACGCTGACGATGTTCTCGAAGAAGGCCGGCTCCAGCTCTATTTCGGCTGCTTCTTTGTCCGCACCCCTGACAAATGTGTCCTCGTCGACACCGGCATGGGCCCCGGTCCCCACCCCGACCGCGAGAACCGTACCGGTGACCTTATCAACCAGCTCAAGGGCCAGGGCCTCCAACCCGAGGACGTGGACATCGTCGTCCACACCCACCTCCACCCCGACCACGTAGGCTGGAACCTTCATTTCGAAAACGGTGAGGCAATCCCCTTCTTCCCGAACGCCGAGTACCTAGTCCCCCAAAAGGACTGGGACCACTTCACCGACCCTGAAAACCTGAAGTCGGCGTCCTATGTTCGGGACTATGTCGTCCCCCTGGAGAAGCTCGGCTACATGAAACTCATCGACGGAGAGGCCACCGTCACCGACCAGATTTCCACCCTCCCCACCCCGGGCCACACCCCCGGCCATCAGGTCATTCTCATCAGTTCCCAGGGCGAGAAGGCCATGGTAGTCGGTGACGTGCTGCACAATGTGGTCCAGGTCCAGGAACCCGAGTGGTGCGCCCGAGTCGACATCAACAAGGACGACAGCCGTAGCAGCCGGGAAAAAGTCCTCTCTAAAGCCGAAAACGAGGGCTACACCATAGCCGCCGGCCACTTCCACCCTGACCGACACACCGGCCGCATAGTCCGCATGTCCGGCCGACGCTACTGGCAAACTCTCTAGTCGCCCCTTACGCGCCCCTATCGGAGGAATCTTATCCCCTCTTCCTACGATGGTCGCAGATCCGCCGAGGCGTAACCTTTGCATAATCGGGGCTGGTGGGACTGGTGGGGCCGCTCGTGCTGAGGCTCTCGAAGTATGAGCGGGGGGAGGGAGGTAAAGTGATCTGAATGGCAGGACAGACGTGATCTACAGTCATGCTAACGTCCCCCGATGGATCGCAAATCCGCCGAGGCATGACCTCCGCATAACCGTCATTCCCGAGAAATCGGGAATCTAGGGTTGGGTGCTTGGGATTGGATAACCCTTCGGGACATTTGAACATCGTGCCATTCTAGGAGTCACGTACAGGTACAAGTAGGAGAACCTTCTTTGGAAAAAATCCTGGTAACCGGCGCCGCAGGCCAAATAGGCTCCGACCTCGTCCCCGAGCTCCGACACCTCTACGGCAACAACAACGTCATCGCCGCAGGCCACGTCACCCCTCTGCCCGAGGACATCCGAGCCTCAGGCCCTTGCATTACTCTCGACGTCCGGAGCTACGAAAACGTGGACACCGTCATCAAGGAGCACGGCATCACCGTCGTATACCACCTAAGCTCCCTGCTCTCCGTACTCGCCGAGGCCAACCGACCCCTCGCATACGCCGTTAACTTCACCGGCAACTTCAACGTCCTCGAAGCTTCTCTGTCCAACGGGGTCAAGAGGGTCAACCTGCCAAGCTCCATCGCCGTCTTCGGAGCAGACGCCCCCAGCCTCGACACCCCCAACGACGTCTCCCTGAACCCGACTTCCCTATACGGCGTCTCCAAGGTCTACGGCGAGAATATGGGCACCTACTATCGACACCTCGGACTGGATGTGCGCGGCACCCGGCTCCCGGGCATCATCAGCTGGAAGACCGAGCCCACCGCCGGAACCACCGACTACGCCGTCGCCATCTTCCACGGCGCAATCTCCGAGGGTCGCTACACCTGCTACCTCCGCCCCGACACTGCCCTCCCCATGATGTACATGCCCGACGCCATCCGCTCCCTCATCCTCCTCGACCAAGCCGACCCCTCCCGCCTCATCCACTCCGCCAACTTCAACCTCACAGCCTTCTCATTCACCCCCGCTGAGATCGCCCGAGAGATCGAGGCGCGCATCCCCGGCTTCCAGATCGACTACGAAATAGACCCATTACGCCAGGCCATCGCCGACTCGTGGCCCGACTCCATAGACGATTCCCCCGCACGCAACGAATGGGACTGGAAACCCGAATACGACCTGCCCACCATGGTCGACGACATGCTCGCCAACCTCCGTCCCAAACTCTCCTCCCCGTCCCCGTAGGGGCGACCGGCCGAGCCTGTCTCATAAGTCCGTTAAACACAGCCCGACTGGATATTCTTGACCAATGCGACGGGTGCCGTAGGCACGAATCCAAGTAGCAAAAAATCAAGCAGTGGGGCGTGGGGCAACTTTTGAGACAGGCTCGGCCGGTCGCCTTCCCTGCCGTCGGCCCCCGACCCCCTACCCTAACCCCTCCACCGCCCCAATCCCGACAGGCAACTCCCCCCGCTCCACCGCCTTGACCTTCTTCACCAGCCCCTCGTTGATCGAGACGTCCACCCCCGCCTCCCGACCCTTCGCCACCACCAACCCGTTCAGGTACTCGATCTCCAACCGACGCCCCTTCTCCATGTCCTGCGCCGTAGAAGACCGCCCCGATTCCTCGTATTTCTCCGCCGCCTGCATTAACGATAGCTCTAGCTCCTCCAGCCCCT
Source organism: Dehalococcoidia bacterium (assembly GCA_965220005.1). Taxonomy (GTDB): domain Bacteria; phylum Chloroflexota; class Dehalococcoidia; order Plut-88900; family Plut-88900; genus Plut-88900. Next base: position 2,146,815 of record OZ244800.1, on the reverse strand, counting down.
CCCCTCGCCCCGCTGCCAACCACACCTCCGGGGCCTTTCCACCTATGGGTACCAGCGTTAGCCCAATGGCCTGCCCAACTTCCACCGCCTCAGCCGCCAGGCGTATTGTCAGCCTCCTGACCTCGGCGGTCATGGCCATCTCCCGGCTGCTCAGCCCCGTGATCGCCTGCAGGCCGTTCCCCATCGAGTTCGCGACAAGCTTGCTCCACCTCTCGCCACCCAGATTGGTCGTAACCTTCGTGCTGTCGACGATCTCCAGCAGCGCAGCCACCTCCTCTACCCTCGGCGTTACACTACCGTCCATCTCCCCGACCCGGAACACCATGTGCGCCGCACCGCCCGCCGCCGCCGTCCGGGTCACGTGCCCCGGCCCCAGGAGCCCCACGCCTATGTTACTCGCGATGCATCCCAACACCCTCTCTCGACCCAGCGCTGCCGCTATCGTGTCTTCATTTATCCCGTTCTGGATAGACACCGCAAACCCGCCCTCTGCGATATAGTCACGAATCAGGTGCGAAGCCCATGCCGTGTCATAGGACTTCGTGCAGATGAATGCAATGTCCGCAGGCGACTTAATGAGCCCCTGCACCTCGTTGATGTGCAGCGCTCGCGGCCGAGAGTGGTGTTCACCCTGGGTCCCCGACACCTGCAGCCCGCCCTCTTTGATCGCATTCACGTGGTCGGGCCACGGATCTATCAAGATAACCTCTTCTCCCGCCGCCGAGATCAACCCTCCGACAAAGCTTCCCACCGCCCCCGCCCCGACAAACACTAGCCGTTTACTCACCTGTATTCCCCTTCCTACTTGTTATTTTCAACCCGACCATACGATTCGAAAACCGTGGCTAACGGTGCGCAAGTATGTTTACGAGCTTCCCGTAAGGGTCACGAGTATAAAACCGGCGCACACCCCAGGGCTCGTCCGTGAGAGGATAAACGATCTCTAATCCGGCGGACCGTGTCCGATCGTAGGCTGCATCGACGTCGTCAACTTCAATCGACAGGTCCGGCACCTGAGTCCCCGATCCTCCCTCACGCGCGACACTGATCTGCACCGGGGCATTCGACCCGGAAGCGAAGGTCACGATCCATCCGAGGTCCATCACGACCTCAAGTCCCAAAACATCACAGTAAAACCGCCGCGCATCCTCAACTCGATCCACCGCGATGTTTGCGACAATCCGTTTGACCTCCATCTCTATCCCGTTCTCATCCGCAATTGCCAATCCCCTTCGGAGCCATTCGCACAATCGTCATTCCCGTGAAAACAGGCTGAAAGTGCGCCAAGGCGTGAATCCAGGGCCGAGAATTCACGTCTCCTCCTCGGTTAGCCTCCATCCCCGAACTCCGGCATCACCTCTTCATGGAACCGGGACAGCTGCTCCGAGTACTCCGCCAGCGGCATTCCCTCCGGCCAGTGCAGGATCACGTGTTCCAGTCCCGGGTACCGAGACTCGTATTCCTTCAGAACGCTGATCACGTAATCGGAGTGTCCGCAAAGCCAGACTTTCTGGTCGACTCCATCCTCAAGAGTCGGGGCGCGGCTCGGTGCGCCAGGAGTGCCCCATGGCCGACCTTCCGCATCCGTATACCGCACCAACCCGAAGGGCGCGAACCACTTGTACCGCTCGTCGTGAAATAGCCTGGCCCGCTCCATAGCCTTTTCCTGGATTCCGTCGATATAGAAGAACAGGCCCAGCGCAAGGTCCTCTCCCAGTGCCAACTCCCTCCCGACTTCCGCCGCCGCATCCTGGTACTCGTGGATGACCTGGTCCGCCAGTTTCTCTCCGGTCCCGTGCACCACGCCCTTGATCCCAATTTGAGCTATGTACCGCAGTGTCCGGCGGCTCGCAATCGGCTGCCATACGTCCACCGGCCTGTGGAGGGGTCTCGGGACCAAGGTGATGTCCTTAAGGTCATATCCCCTGTATGGGACCTCGGCCGGGAGGTTGTAATACTTGCCCCTGTGTGTGAAGGACTCCTCGTTGAACGCCTTGAAGATGATCTCCATCTGCTCCATGAACAGCTCTTTGTTGGCGTCGTTGTCCCGCATCGGCGATCCGAACGTCTCGACTTCCCGGGTGTGATACCCCCTCCCCACCCCAAAGATTACCCGCCCCCCGGACAGGATGTCCGCCATTGCGAAGTCCTCGGCCAACCTGAGCGGGTGCCACATCGGCACGATGTTGAACGCGCACCCGAACTTGAGCCGCTTGGTCTGCGTCGAAAGGTAGGTGCTGAGCATCAGCAGGTTCGGGATGCACTCGTATCCCTCCCTCTGGAAGTGATGCTCTGCCATCCACAACGCGTAGTATCCCTGCGAGTCCATCTGCTTGGCGATGGCTTCCGCCATCCCGAAGCATTCCGTCAGCCTTTCGTTCGGGTATCGCCGGTCCTCCGGCGCCGTCCCATCCGCTCCGACGTTGTCCAACTCGATATGGCCCACGTACAGGGACGAGAAATGCTTGATCATCTACCTGGCCTCTTCAAGACAATACCTTGGAATTCTTGCTAGGTCGCCATATAGCCGCCGTCTATCGGGAGCACGTGCCCCGTGACGTAAGACGCCGCATCAGTGCACAGCCACACCACCACCTCCGCTATCTCCTCCGGTTTTCCCATCCTCCCGATGGGCTGGTCGTTGTGCAGCTCTTCCTGCGGTGTGTTATTCGACTCCATTATCAAGTCCATCATCGGCGTCATGATCACACCTGGCGCCACCGCGTTCACCCGGATCCCTTGCCGAGCGTAGTCCATCGCCGCGCTCTTGGTCAGCCCCGCCACCCCGTGCTTGCTTGCCGTATACGCCGACGTCCCACTCGACGCCACCAGCCCCGCCACCGACGACGTGTTCACGATTGCTCCACCCCCCTGCGCCAGCATCTGCGGGAGTTCGTACTTGATGCAGAGCCACACCCCCTTCAGGTTGACTCCAATCACCCGGTCCCATTCGTCCTCGGGGTATTCGTGGAACGGGATTCGTGTCCCGGTGTGGATGCCGGCGTTGTTGAAAGCCGCATCTATCCGACCGAACCGGGACACCGTCTCCGACACCATCCGTTGCACTTCATCGGCCTTGGACACGTCCGCCGTCATCCCCGACGCCTCCCCTCCCCCACCGAAGATCAAGTCCACTGTCTCCTGCATCGGCCCTTCCATCAGGTCCACGGCCATCACCTTCGCCCCTTCCCTGGCAAACACCAGTGAAGTCGCCCTCCCAATCCCCGACCCCGCCCCCGTGACCAAGGCAACCCTACCCTTCATGCTGTCGCCCATGTCTCAACTCCTCTCAATTAGTCCTGCCTACACACAACTCGCCCTTAGTTAGCCGGAAGTGGAACACGCGCCGCCGGGTCTACCTCTGGAGGATATACGGGTCGAGCGGATCGCACATCTCACCGCTCATCCTGAGCTTAGTCGAAGGGTCGAGCGGGCGGCACATCACGCTCCCCTCACCCCTCAATCCCCGCGTAATGCAAACTTTGCCCGACAATATCCACGCCCACAAGCTCACTGTGCGCCGCCAGCAGTTGCCGAGTCACCGGCCCCGGTATCTCACTCCCAATCGGCCTCTTGTCGACCCGGGACACGGGCATGATCCTCGGGCTGGTACGGCTAAAGAACACCTCGTCGGCCGTGTACAGATCGTAGGGTTGAAGGTCTTCCTCATAGGCTGGGATGCCGAGACCCTCGGCCAACTCGAATACCACCTGCCTCGATACTCCCTGCAGAATGTTGTCGTCCTTCGGCGTCTTGAGAACACCGTCGTTGACGATGAACACGTTGTACCCTAGTCCCTCGGTGACGTTGCCTTCCACGTCCAGCAGAAGGGGCAGTCCCTCCGGGTCGACATCCCGTGCCTCGAGCTCAGCCAGCACGAAGTTCATCCGGCTGTGGTGCTTCACCTTGGCGTCGAGCATCGAGCTGGAGTAGCTGCGCACCTTGGTGATTATGGCGTGCGCCCCGTCCATGTAAAACCTTGCAAATTCCTCGAAGTGTATAGGCTTGATAATCACGCACACGCTCGGAGGCCCGTCCACCGAGGCCCCGCGAGTGATAATCGGGTTGATCGCAAAGTCCCCAACCTCTTTCCTCCGGTGGTCGTTCCTCGCCACACCCTCCCGGCACACCTCTAACATCTCCTCTTCCCCGAACCCCGGGTCAACCCGCACGTACTTCAAAGACCGGTAAAGCCTGTTCACGTGGTCTTTCAGCCGGAACGGCACCCCCCCGAATGTACGCCCTTGGTCGAAGACCACATCCGCCACCGCAAACCCCCGGTCGTGCGGCGGAAATAACACCTCGCTATAAGGCACCCACTCCCCATTGAAATATGCCGTGTAATCGTTGTAGTTTCCCATCTCTCTCCTCCTGATTTCCCCCTCTCCCTTGACGGGAGAGAGTTAGGGTGAGGGTGATCCTACCCCCACATTAACCAACAAATAACTTCACCGGAGCAACGGATTCGGTAGACCCACCCCCCACCAACTCAAACAACTCCACCCCCGGCTCCCGAGCCATCCGCATCAGAAACGGCTCCGCATTCATCCACCCCTCCGGACTCCCGACTCCCCTCCGCCCAATCTCCCCCGACGCCACCATCAACGTGGCCAGCGCCGCCACAGAGGTAGTTCCCCTCCTCGAATAGTCCTGCGCCTCGAACACCCGCCGGCAGGCCTTCCCGTCCTTCTCTCCCTCCACCCTGACCCGCACAGCCATCGGCTCATCCAGCGGCTCGATGTCAAAATACGGCTTCCCCATCTCCGATGACAGGAACGTCATCAGAAATTCCATCGGGCTGCTCCCGAGCCCCGGGACATTGTCATATGACGTGAATCCCCACCGCACCATCGTCTCCATGAAGTCGTTCCCCTCAACCTGATGAAGCCCGCCGCTTGCCGTGACCTCGGTCAGGCTTGGTATCGACTGGGAAATGGTCACAGGGTCTGGAACGCCCGTGTAGTACACCTCCTTCGCCCCGACTGGCGACAGAAACTCGATCTCTTCCCTATTGGCGAACGCCCCGGGTTTTACATAATCACCATCGATAAACTGTGGCGCGAGGCCGCTGTTGATCCGAAGAAAGTGTTGTATTGCCGCCGGGTAGTTCAGCGAATAGTTCCACGAAAACCAGATATTCACTCGACGGGGGTCGTCCATACTGTCACAGGCGTATCGAGCCAGCACTCCACTCAAACCCGGCATGATCCCGCATCCGGTCAGCACGGCGACTCTCTCGTCCTTTGCCTTCCGGTCCCAGTCCGGGTTGAAGAACAGCTCTTCTGCCGGTTCATGGTCGTCGCCCATGTCCACATAGTGCGTCCCCGTCTCTATCGCCGCCTCTACTACCTTCAACCCATGCAGATGATAAGGCCCGACCGCATTGAACACCGTGTCGACTTTGCTTAGCTCCTCTTTCAACCCGATTTTGTCGTCCACGTCCAGTGCCATCCATTCCGCCCCCGTCCTCTCCGACACCCGCCGCGCCCGCTCCCCGTCCTTGTCCGCCGCTACCAGCTCTACTCCCTTTCCCTCCTCCGCGATCTGATATGCAATCCCCCGACCGTGGAACCCGCACCCCAGCACCATTACCTTCATGGTCTCCCCAACAAAGGGGCCACCTCTTCGACGTACCGACCCAGCTGCTCCGTCATGTCCGGCCCCACGAAGCGCAGCACGGGCGTGGTACAGCCAACATCTACGTAGGACTGGATCTTCTCCGCCACCTCTTCCGGGGGCCCGTAAGCCACCCAGAGATCGATAAGTCCCGGCGTGACGAAAGCGGGCCCATAGTAAGAGACCAGGAATTGGCGGGCCTGTTCGTAGGCCACGTCCCTGTCATTGTGGATGTTCACCATCAGGTGCAGGCACGAGTCCAAAGCCCCGCATCCTGGCCCATCTCCGCCGCATACTCCCGTATCCTGTCGAATCTCTCCCGAAATTCTTGCGGTTCTATCGCATCCGTCTGCCAGCCGTCGGAATGCTTCGCTACCCGACGCAGAACCCGTTCCATCAACTCCGGGCTATAATCACCCTTGGGGTTTACGGCCAGCCACAGCGGGACCCGGGACTGGACCGGTTTGGGTAGCGCATCGACTTCCTCGAACTGGAAGAAACGGCCTTTGTGGGTAACCTTCTCCTCCGACCAGAGCCTCCGCAGTATCTCCATCCCCTCCAGCACCCGACCCACCCTCTCCCCCGACGCCACACCCATCACCTCTAGCTCTTGAGCGTATTGCGGCCCGTACCGGGCCGACCCGCCGTTTCAGACAGCCAGTATCGTTCGACCCCCCGACAGTACGTCCAGGCTCGCCCACTGGATCGCCAGTTGTACGGGGTTGCGAAGCGGGAAGCTGGCCAGGCATATGGTGCCCAGTTTTACATAACTGGTACGTGCAGCAATGGCTGATAGGAGAACAAGGTAGTCGAGCCTCGGCTTGGACAGCAAATTATCCCCGACCCACACGCCATCAAAGCACCCCGACTCCTCCGCCGCCACCGCCGCATCCACCAACTCCGACACACTAGTCCCCCCGGACACCACCGACCTGTTCGAAAGACTTATCCCGTATTTCACTCCGGCCATTTTCTGGTGGTCCTTCCCCCCGCTCCGCTATGCTCCATCCCCTCTCCCTCGATGGGAGAGGGCTAGGGTCGAAGACTCGATGAGGCGAGTGAGGGTGTTCCTCTAATCTAAGGACTAGCTACGCAGAATGGTATCATATACCCCGTCCAGCTTCTCTAGCCCTTCATCCACAACCGGAGTCCCTCCCCATGCCTGCCAACACCAAAACCCTCGACACCATAATCGTAGGTGGCGGCATCGCCGGCCTCACCATCGCCTACCGACTCCAAAACCAGGACATCCTACTCCTGGAAAAAGAAGACTACTGCGGCGGTCGCACGCTCTCCAAACAGATGGGCGAGTACGTCTACAACATGGGCGCCCAGGTCGTTAACGGTGACGACAGCCTCGTCGCTCCCCTCGCCAACGAGCTCGGCGTGACCCGCAGCCTCATCAACAAGACCAAGCTCCCGATTATCATGAAGGGCAAGCTGGTGGCCGCCTCCAACGAGCCCTCCTTCCTCTGGCAGCTTCCCATTTCTCTCACCGACAAGATCAAGCTCGGCTGGCGGGTGCTCAACCTCAGGCGCAAATACGGCGAAGTTCGCAAGGACTTCCCCGACATCAACGACCCCGACATCGTCCACCTCAACTCCATGACCCTCGCCCAGTACATGAATCTCGAAACCGGGGACCTCCGAGACATTTGGGACACCGTCGCCCTCGCCACCACTACTACCCATGCTGGCGAGTCTTCTGCCTACCACCCCATCAGCACCTTCCTACACTTCATGGCGAAGGAGTATTTCGTCAACGGTGGGACCTGGCAGATCACCCGTGCCCTCTGGGACCGACTTTCCGACCAAATAGAAACTTCTGCGGAGGTCTCCAGGGTCGAACAGGGCTCGGATGGCGTCACAGTCACCTATTCCCAGGGTGGTCGAACCCACACCGTGCGCGCCCGAAAATGCGTCATGGCTGTCCCCGCGCCTGTCGCACTCCCCATAATCGATCCTCTTCCCGACTGGAAGCGCGAGGCCCTAGCCGCCGCACGATACGGCTCCATAACCAGCGCCGGCTTCCTCCTGGACCGCAACTCCGAGGACTTTCTCGGAAAGGGTGTCTGGCGCGTGCCGACCGTGCGCAGCAGACTCGTATCCGTTACAAACCCCACCATCACCTTCCCGCAGGAGGTAAAGGACAGGACGGGTCAGGGACTCCTGCGCGTCTACACCGCCGACGCAGAGTCCAAGCGGCTCTCCAAGCTCTCCGACGGCGAGGCCCTAGAGTCCCTCATGGAAGAGCTCTACGCCGTCCTCCCCGACACCCGTGGCCACGTCATAATCGGCGCCCTGAAGCACTGGGAACACGGCGGAAGCCCCTGGCTCGTTGGTCGGCTCGCCCACGTCCCCAACATCCAGGCTCCCACTGACAACATCCACTACGCCGGCGACTACACAGCCGGCTCCGGCATGGACGCCGCCGTCCACTCCGCCTCCCGAGTCCTCACCGAAATGGGCCACGGCCCCCTCTTCCCCACCCCCACCTAACCCCCTATCCCATTGAGAGACCCTTTCTTGTACCAAGGGAGAGGCCGATAGGCAGTGTCCAATACCCTCTCCCTCGACGAGACCTTTGCATAACCTCTCTCGGCGGGGCAGGGCCGCTCGTGCTGAGGCTCTCGAAGTATGAGCGAGGGGAGGCCCCACACTGCCAATCCGTCAAGAACGCCTACCCCACCCAACTCCCTCCACCCCATCATCCCGCCCCCCGATCCGGCTGCAAGTGCACCGGGGCGTAAATCCATCCCTCCTTAACTACACCTTCGCATAACCGCCGTCCCAAAGGGTGGGACATTCTGCTCGCCCTGTCGCAGATCCGCTGAGGCGGGAGTAGAGTCGAAGGGTCTCAAGAGCGGAATGGGAGGGGTGTCCCGCCCCCACCCCCTTCAAACAAAGAGGCCCCGAGAAAACGCAAACCGTCCTCCCGAGGCCCCAATCCCCACTCAGGCCATGTAACCCGAAACCTAACTAGGTATACAAGCCGTCACCATAATCTCCACCAGCAAATCCGGCCTGTTCAACATCACCTCCACCGTCGCCCTGGGCGGCTTGCTCACAGTAAAGTGCTTGCCATACTCCTCATTGAAATCCGCAAGGTCCTCCCTCTTCGTAAGCCAGCAGTTCACCGACAATACGTTTTCCAGGTCCGTCCCCGCCGCCGCCAACACCCTTTTGATCCGCTCGATCGTGAAGCGAGTCTGCTCCGCCACACCTTCCCCCAGCTTCCCGGTATCCGGGTGCGTCCCCGTCTGCCCCGCCACGAAAACCAGGTCTCCAAATTTCGCGCCCGGCGAAAGATTAGGGTTCCCGCCCTTCATATCGACGTTGATAATTTCCTTCTTCGGCATTGCGATTCCTCCTGTATGAAATGTATTAGCCTGGGATCGGCACGAGGCCCTATACTCCCCGCCCCGACCCAATGGGATAGTATATGAAATCCGCGTTACCGGTCTACGCAAATACCATGAACACCCACACCCTCCGATGCACCGCCTGCTCCCGAGACCACACCCCCGACATGCGTACCCTGCACTGCCAAGAGTGCGCCTCCCCCCTCGTGGTGGCCTATCCCTCTGATGCCGAACCTGTCCTCAATGCATCCCCCGTCTCCCTCGGCGAAGGACACACCCCCGTTGTCCCCCTGCCCACCATCGCCGACTCCCTCGGCCTGAACTCCCTTTATGCCAAACTCGAATTCACCTCCCCGACCGGCTCCTTCAAGGATCGAGGCACTGCCGTAATGCTCGCCGTAGCCCGAGAATTTGGCGTCGAGGAGATAGTCGAGGACTCATCCGGCAACGCCGGAGCCTCTGTCGCTGCCTACGCCGCCCGATGCGGCATCAAGGCCCACGTCTTCGCCCCCGACTCCGCCCCCGAGACTAAGCTCCGCCAAATTAAGGTCTACGGCGCAGAGCTACACCTGGTCCCCGGCCCCCGAGAAGCCGCCGCCGAGGCCGCCCTAGCCTTCTGCGAGGAACACAACCTCGTCTACGCGTCCCACAACCTCAGTCCCTACTTCCTGGAAGGCACAAAGACCTTCGCCCACGAGCTTCCCACAAACTTCCCGGACGGTCTCCCCGACCACATCGTCATGCCCGTCGGCAACGGCTCCCTCTTCCTGGGCGCGTGGCTCGGGCTTCGAGAATTACAAAGCCGAGGCGCTATCGAAACCCTCCCGAAGCTCCACGTAGTCCAGGCCGAGCCCGTTATGCCCATCGTCGCCGCCTTCCGAGGCCAAACCTGGGCCCCCGCCCCCCACACCATTGCCGGCGGCATCTCAGTCGCCGACCCGCCAAGACTCGCCCACGTCCTCAGCATCCTCCGAGAGTCCGGCGGCGACGCTGTTGCCATCCCCGACTCCGACATCAAAACCTGGCAGACCCGTCTCGCCGAGACCGAAGGCCTCTTCTGCGAACCAACCTCCGCCGCCGCCTTCGCCGGTCTCCCAGCCCTCATTGCATCCGGCGCAATACCGCCTACCGAGACCGTCTTGGTCCCGATCACCGGCTCGGGCTTGAAGGACCCCACCTGATCTCGATGTTGTATCATGACCTTCCCGACTCAACGCCAACAGGAGCCAACCATGCCCACCCCCCTCCGCCCCTCCCTAGCCCCCTACGAGGCCTACCCTCTCTTCGAGGTCCTTCAGCGCACTGCTTCCCGCCTCCCCGACAAAATTGCCGTCATCGACGGAGATCGCACCTTCACCTTCTCGCAGCTTGACGACCAGAGCGACAGGTTCGCCGCTGCCCTCTCGGGTCTCGGCGTGGAAAAAGGGGACCGGGTCGGTCTCTTTGTCCCCAACTGCGCCGAGTTCGTCACCGCCTACTTCGGCATCCTGAAAGCCGGCGCAGTCGTAGCTCCGGCAAACTCCGCCTACCGCGCCCGAGAACTCACCAACCAGATGGACAACTCCGGTGTGAAAGTGCTCGTATCTCATCAGGCCAACCTCCCCGTCGTCGAAGCCGCCCGCCCCGACCTCCCTGCCTTGAAAACCGTCATCAACGTCGGCCCCACCGCCCCCGACACCCTGAACTTTGCCCAGCTCATCTCGGAATCCGAACCTTCACCCCCTTCCGTCACCATCGATCCGAAAGAAGACCTCGCCGCCTTGCCTTCCTCTAGCGGCACCACCGGCCTCCCCAAGGGCGTCATGCTCACCCACTTCAACCTCACCAGCAACCTCGAACAGACCCTTAAGCGTCCCGGCGAAGCCTCTGCCCCCACCGAAGACGATGTCCTTTTGGTCCACCTCCCGCTCTTTCACAGCTACGGCATGACCGTTTTGATGAATACCGCCATCGCCGCCGGGGCCACCCAGGTACACATGGGCCGCTTCGACATGGACCTCTTCCTCGACCTCGTTCCCCGGCACCGCATCACCATGCTCTTCACCGTCCCGCCCGTCGTCCTCGGCGTGGCCCAGGTCCCGGGCATCGAGTCCCATGACCTCTCTTCCCTCCGAGTCTGCCTCTCCGGCGCCGCACCCCTCTCCGAGGAGCTTCAGACCCGGTTCGAGCGGCTGACCGGAGTCCCGACCGTCCAGGGCTACGGCCTAACCGAGACCTCCCCCGTCACAAACATGGATTTCGTAGACCCCGCGCGCCGACGCCCCGGCTCCATCGGTCCGCCAACCGCAGACACCGATGAGAAGATTATCGACCCCGAAGACGGTTCTCGTGAGCTTGCGCCCGGAGAGATCGGCGAGTTGATCATCCGCGGCCCTCAGGTCATGAAGGGCTACTGGCGCAACCCAGAGGCCACCGCCGAGACCATAAAGGACGGTTGGCTTTACACTGGCGACATGGCCCACATGGACGCCGACGGCTACGTCTACATCGTCGACCGGAAGAAGGAGCTGATCAAGTACAAGGGCTTCCAGGTCGCCCCCGCCGAGATGGAGGCCCTTCTCCTCGAACATCCGAATGTCGCCGACGTTGCAGTTGTCGGCAAGCCCGACGAAGAGGCCGGCGAGCTTCCCAAGGCCTACGTGGTCGCCAAGGACTCCTTCCTCACCGCCGCCGACGTCATGTCCTTCGTCGCCGAACGCGTCGCCGGGTTCAAGAAGATCCGAGAGGTTGAGTTCATCGACGAAATTCCCAAGAGCCCATCCGGCAAGATCCTCCGCCGCGTCCTTAGCGACATGGAAAAAGCCAGGTAACCCGACTCGCTTCCCCTCTTTCTCCTTGGCCACCAACCATTACAGCCCAGCAAGCAACCAAGCCCTTGCGTAACCTGGGTCGGAGGGGTCAGGGCCGCTCGTGCTGAGGCTCTCGAAGTATGAGTGGGGGGTGTCTATCGTATCAGGTATTTATAACAGAGTGACCTGCAGTGACGCAGAGCCTTCAACCACGAAAACCCCCTAGCCCTATGTCCCGTGTCTTCGAAGTCCTCTTCGTCGCCACCCGGCTGGGCCTCACGTCCTTCGGTGGCCCCATTGCCCACATCGGCTACTTCCGCGACGAGTACGTAGCCCGGCGCGGCTGGCTCACCGAGCAGCGTTTCGCCGAGCTAGTAGCCCTCTGCCAGTTCTTACCCGGCCCGGCCAGCAGCCAGCTTGGCATGGCTATTGGATTGCGTCGTGCCGGTATCTTCGGTGCCTTGGCCGCGTGGCTCGGGTTCACCCTCCCGTCAGCAGTCGCCCTCGTCCTCTTCGCATACGGTGTGGAGGAGCTCGGCGGGCAGGCTTCCGAATGGCTGCACGGCCTGAAGGTCGTGGCCGTTGCGGTTGTCGTCCTCGCCTTGTGGGGCATGGGCACAACCCTCGCCCCCGACAGGTCCCGAGTCACCATCGCCGTCCTCGCCGCAGCAGCACTCCTTTTCACGGACGGCGTAGTGATACAGCTAGCCGTCAATTGTCGGGGGAGCCGTCCTCGGTCTTGCCTTCCTCCGCCCGACCACCCCCACCCAATCCCCACCCCCCGACAAACAGACCGGCGCGGGCGTCGGAGCCTTGGCCCTCGTCGTCTTCCTCGGGTTTCTAATAGCCCTCCCTGTCGCAAACCACCTCCTCGACAACTTCCCCCTCGCCATCGCCGATAGCTTCTACCGCTCCGGGGCCCTTGTGTTTGGCGGCGGACACGTCGTCCTACCCCTTCTTGAGGCAGAAGTCGTCCCGACGGGCTGGGTGACCAAGGACGACTTCCTCGCTGGCTACGGTGCGGCCCAGGCCGTCCCGGGCCCCTTGTTCACCTTCTCGGCCTACCTTGGCACTGCGACTGGAGTCTTATCACCCAAGTGGCTTGGAGGCTTGCTGACCCTCGGTGCCATTTTCCTTCCATCGCTCTTGCTGGTCGTGGGCGTGCTTCCCTTCTGGGAGCGGTTGCGAGGCTTCACGCATGTTCGGGGTGCCTTGTTGGGCGTTAACGCTGCAGTCGTGGGCGTCCTCCTCGCAGCCCTCTACGACCCCGTCTGGACCAGTGCAATCACCTCCCCCCAGGATTTCGCCCTCGCCACCGCCGCGTTCGCCCTGCTGGCCTTCTGGAAAACCCCTCCTTGGTTGGTAGTCCTGTTGACCGGCGGGGCCGGGGCCCTCCTGAACCTGATTTAGCCTGGCTCTCATCGATCCCTGCGAATAGCGTAACGCGGTAAATTGACCCCTAAAATCAAGGGTGCTATCCTCAATCCCAACATCGTGCCGGACGCCCGAGTCCGAAGGAGGACGCCCGTGTACACACTGATCAGGTCCCTGCCCCTGCGCTCGCTTCTCGCTGCCCAGGCTCCGGCTTTGGCTGCCTCTTGGCTAATTGCGGAACTCTTTTACAAGTTCCACAGCTTCACCCTGGAGCTTGCCGCCTTTTTCGCGACTTGGTTCGTCATAGACGCCGCTCTATCTTTCACTCTCCGTTTCTTTACTCAGCGAAAGACCGGCGACTCCCAGGCCTGATTTCCTACGCTCCCTTCACAATAACCACACCGGTTCTGGAGGATCTGAATGGCCTTTGACAAGTCTCTCCTTCGCACAATGGAGTGGCGTTGCATTGGCCCGCCACGCGGCGGCCGAGTCGTCGCCGTTACCGGTGACCCCGCCGACCCCATGACCTTCTACTTCGGCGGTTGCGCCGGAGGCGTATGGAAGTCCGACGATGGCGGCGCATACTGGCAAAACGTCTCCGACGGCTATTTCAAGACCGCGGCCGTCGGCGCGATTGCCGTGGCCGAGTCCGACCTCAACGTGGTCTACGCCGGCATGGGCGAGGCTTGCATCCGCACCGACGTTTCCCACGGCGATGGCGTCTACCGCTCCTCCGACGCGGGCCGCTCCTGGTCGAATATCGGCCTGCAAAACACCCGGCACATCTCCCGGGTCCGTGTCCACCCAACCAACCCCGACCTGGTCTACGTCGCCGCCCTCGGCCACGCCTGGGGCCCCAACCCCGAGCGCGGCATCTTCCGCTCCCCCGACGGTGGACAGACCTGGGAGCACGTCCTTTACAAGAACGACACCACCGGTGCTGCAGACCTTTCTCTGGACCCCAACAACCCCCGCATAATTTTCGCCGCTCTCTGGCAAGTCCAGCGCTATCCCTGGGCATTGTCGAGCGGTGGCCCCGGCAGCGGCATCCACCGTTCGACCGACGGTGGACATACCTGGCAAGACGTTACCCGTAACCCCGGCCTCCCCGAAGGCATCATGGGCCGCATAGGCATCGCCGTATCCCCCGCCAAACCAGGCCGGCTCTGGGCCACCATCGAGTCCGAAAACGCTGGCCTCTTCCGCTCCGATGACTACGGCGACACCTGGTCCCTCGTCAGCGACAACCGAGACCTCCAGGGCAGGCCCTGGTACTACCAGCACGTCTTCGCCGACACCAAGGACCCCGACTCCCTCTGGATTCTCAACTACAAGACCTGGAAGTCCATCGACGGTGGCGCAAACTTCTTCGAGGTCACCACCCCCCACGACGACAACCACGACCTCTGGATCGATCCTCAAAACCCCCTCCGTATGATCGAGGGTAATGACGGCGGCGCCTGCGTATCCTTCAACGGCGGCGAGACCTGGTCTTCCATCTACAACCAGATGACCGCCCAGTTCTACCACGTCACTGCCGACAAACGGACCCCATATCGTGTCTACGGCACCCAGCAGGACAACACTTCCGTCAGCGTCCCTTCCCGCAACAGGAAGGGCGCGATCACGTGGGAGGAGTGCCGAGTAGTAGGTTCAGGTGAAAGCGGCCACATCGCCGTCCATCCCGATAACCCGAATGTCGTCTTTGCTGGCGCCATCGGCAGTTCTCCCGGCGGTGGCGGCAACCTCCTCCGCTACGACTACGACGCCGACCAGACCCGCATCATCACCGTCTGGCCCGAGCTATACACCGGCCTCGGCGCGAAGGAGATGAAGTACCGCTTCCAGTGGACCTATCCCATCTCCTTCTCCCCCCACGACCCCGATACCCTCTACGTTGCCGGCAATCGCCTCTTCGCCTCCCGAGACCAGGGCCAGAGCTGGCAGGTCATCAGCCCCGACCTCACCCGTGACGACCCTTCCACACAGGAACCTTCAGGCGGCCCCATAACGAAGGACACCTCCGGGGCCGAGGTCTACGGCACCATATTCGCCTTCGCAGAGTCCTCCGTCGAGCCCGGCCTATTCTGGGCCGGTTCCGACGATGGTCTCATCCACGTCTCCCGGGGTGGTGGGCATTTCTGGACCAACATCACCCCTGATGGATTGCCGGATTGGGCCCTCGTCTGCAACATCGAACCCTCCCACCATGACCCCGCCGTAGCTTATATCTGCGCCACCCGCTACCGCCTCGACGACACCCGTCCCTATCTCTTCAGGACCACCGACTACGGCGAGACCTGGACGCCCATCGTCGACGGCATTCCGGTTGACGACTTCACCCGAGTCCTGAAGGAAGACCCGGAACGCCCCGGCCTCCTATACGCCGGCACCGAGACTTCCATCTACTTCTCCGCCGACAACGGGGATTCCTGGCACCCCCTCTCAACCAACCTTCCCAGCGTCCCCATCTACGACCTCACAATCCAGGGCAACGAAATGGCCGTCGCCAGCCACGGTCGCGGTTTCTGGATTCTCGACGACCTCCATCTCCTACGCCAGCTCGCCGAGTTCGATGGCTCAGGCAGAGCGCACATCTTCGCAACTAAGGACACCCTTAGGATGCCCGGCCCCAAGGAGACTAGTGGCAAGGCAACGGCGGGCGTGTCCACCTCCGTAGGTAAGAAGTACCGCATCGCCCTAGAGACCCCCGCCACCTACTTCGAGACCCCTCGACCCGGGCTAAAGCCCCGACGCGTCTTCCTCAATGCCGGCCAAAACCCCGAGGAAGGCGTCGCCTTCGACTACTTCCTAGAAAGTCCTGCCCAGTCCGCATCCTTGGAAATTCTGGACGGCCAGGGCCGAGTCGCCGTCTCCTGCGCCTCCAATTCCGAAGACACCCCCCTCCCCACCGCCCAGGGCATCAACCGCGTCGTCTGGGACATGCACTATCCTCCCGGCATCAAGCTCCCCGGCGACAAGACCACCGAGGACGACGTCGCCTCCGGCCCCCTCGCCCCTCCCCGCCTCTACAAAGTGCGCCTGGATGTCGATGGTGCTATACATGAGGAACAGTTCCGCATTGTCAAAGACCCCAACTCCGCGGTAACCGACGACGATCTCGTCTCTCAATTCGACCTCCTCATGCAGGTCCACGCCAAGGTCTCCGAGACTCATCTCGGACTCATCAGGCTCCGCAGCATCTCCGAGCAGATCACCCGGTGGCGGGAGCGGGCTCTGGGTATGGGCGCCGAGGAAGCCGTTTCCACCGCCGACGAGATATTGGAAACCCTCGGCGATGTCGAAGAGCAGTTAGTCCAGACCCGGTTCAAGGGCGCAAGAGACCGCCTACACTACCCCGTCCGACTCAACAAGAAACTCTCCGAGCTCACCAAGGTCGTCAGCGCAGGCGACTACCCTCCCACCGACCAGGCCCGAGCCGTCTTCCTAGATATCTCCGACCGCATCGATCAACAGCTGGTCCGTTTGGAAGAAACCATTCTGACCGGCGTCGCCAAGTTCAATGATCAAGTAGGTTCGCTGGGCCTAATCCCTGTGGATGTGAGCCCCAGCCAGCCTTGAGACTCGACATAAGGAGCGTAAAGTGCCCGACCAACCCCGACAACCCCTCGCCAACATCCAACGTCTGAAAGAGCACATGGCCGCCGAGGGCCTCGCCGCCGTTGTAGCACGGTCCGGCAAGAACTTCTCCTACCTCTCAGGCGTCGCATTCCCCGGCACCCTCGCCCGACACCTTGACCTCGCCGACTCCCCCCGAGACGTCTTCTGCATCTGGCCTCTCGAAGGTGACCCCGTCATCATTATCAGCGCCCTGGGCGTTCCCGTCGTCGAACGAGACTCCTGGGTAACGAGGCTGGAGGTCGTTCAGGACTACGTCGAATCACCCCGCCAAAAGCTCGCCGCCGTGCTCACCGATATGGGCGTAGCCGATGCCAAGATCGGCATGGAGGCATCCTACGTCAACGCCGCCCGGTGGGCCGAGATGCAGTCCCTCCTCCCCAACGCCGATTTCGTCGACTGCACGTCCCTCATGAACTCAGTCCGCTGGATCAAGACCGACGCAGAGGTCGCCCTCCTAAAAGAAGCCGCCGACATCCAGGACGACGCGCACCTGGAAGTCTTTCCCACCATCCGACCCGGCGACCGTGAGCGTGACGTACACAGCCGTTTCATGAAGAGCCACCTGGAGAGGGGTTGCCATTTCGTCCACGGCGTCCTCACCTCTCATCGCAACACCTCCATGTACCTCGGCGAAAGTAACCTTGTCATTCAGGCCGGCGACATCATCCGCACCGACTACGTCTCCTACCTCCACGGCTACCCCGGCCACCAATCCCGCATGGCCGTCGTCGGCCAACCCTCCCCCGACCAGGCCCGCACGTACGCCGAATACAGGGACATCTACCTGAAACTCATCGAGAAATGCACCATAGGTACCAAGGTCAGCGAGCTTTACTTCTTCGGCAGGGAGATGCTTTTGGCCAAGGGTTTCCCCCACAACCCCGCATCCTTTGTCGGCCACAGCGTCGGTAGCTGGTGGCACCAGCAGGAGCCCTTCCTGGTCAAGGGCTGGGACGTCGAAATCGCCGAGAACATGGTCCTGGCCATCGAACCCTACGTCGACTACTGGCACCTCCAGGACATGGTCCACATCACCAAAGACGGCCCCCGACTCCTTTCAGACCGCTTCGACACCTCCAGCCTTTTTGTCACACAATAGTTCTCTATTGGGTCGCTTGGTTATAGTATAATTGTGGCAGTTGCACCTATTTGGGAGCGCACAATGGTTGAAACCAAACTCCATAACCTAACTTACGAGGACTATCTCGAGACTCCCGACGATGAGCGGTGGGAACTCCTCGACGGAGAATTGTTGATAGTAGCGAGTCCCAACACCGCTCACCAGATCGTGACGGGAAATCTATATTGGCATTTGCGCGCATTCGTAGATAAGAGGGGTTTGGGCATGGTCTTCGTCGCCCCGTATGATGTCGTTCTTTCTACCCATAACGTACTCCAGCCCGATGTCCTGTTTATACCTGAAGAGCAGCAATCACTTATCACCGCCGAAAATGTGAAGGGCTCGCCCGCACTGGTTGTTGAGGTGATTTCTCCTTCTTCCGGGGCCCGGGACCGGGAAATCAAGCGGCGCATTTACGCTCAGCAAGGAGTTGGGGAGTACTGGCTGGTGGATACTGTCGCATACACCATCTCCGTCATGGTTCTGCAAGGTGAGCAGTTTCGGCAAGTGGGTGTGTACGGCCCGGAGGATGTCCTTACTTCTCCGGCGCTGCCGGGGCTCGCCCTTGAGGGTCGGGATATCTTCGCGGATGTTTGACCGTCCTGCGGCAACCGGATAGTGAGGCTAAGAAAACTCCAACGCCTCCGCCGCCACCAATTCCGCTATCTCATCCTCGTCCAACCCCGCGAATTCTTTCAGCACCATCTCGCTGTGCTCCCCGACCAACGCCTGCGCCCACCGCAGCTTACCCGGCGTCTTAGACAGCTTAAACTGCAGTCCGTCGTAGGGCATGGGCCCGCACTCCGTGTGCTCCAGCATGTGGAAGAACCCGAGATGTGCCAGCTGCGGGTCATTCCACAGCTCCGACTGGCTCTGCACAACCCCCACCGGGACCCCCGCGGCTTGCAGCCTCTCCATCAACGCCCATGACTCGAACCCCGAAGTCCACCCCTGGATTATCTCATCCAGAGCCGAAGAGTTCTCCAACCGCTTCCCCATCGACTCAAATCTTGGCTCGACCTTCAGCTTCGGCATCCCCATCGACTCACACAGCGCCCCCCACTCCTTCTCCGATGTGACCGCAATCGCGCACCAGTGCCCGCCTTTTCGTATAGGCGTCTCAGGCTCGTTTTCGGGCGCGGCACAGGGATAAATCCCGTGGGGAGCATACGCTTCGTCACTGTTGCCATTTCTGCGCATCACACGGCCTGTTGTCTGGTAGTCGAGTGCCAGCGGCGACAGGTATTGGATTGCGCATTCGAACTGGGCGAGATCTATGTGTTGTCCCTTCCCCGTCCGATCCCTGTATAAGAGCGCCGCCAAAATCGCCGCCGCCCCGTTAGGCGGGTTGATGAAATCACTGTAGGCGCCGTACGGAGGCAGCGGTCCGTGGTCCGGCCATCCCGTCAGGTGGTAGAAACCCGCATGTGCTGCCGCCTGCATCCCAAACCCCGCAAACGCCGACTTGGGCCCCGTCTGTCCCTGCTGGCAGGCGCTGAACAGGATGATGTCTTCCTTGATCTTCTTCAAGCTTTCATAGTCCAGGCCCCACCTTTTCTTGACGACCGGGGTGAAGCTCTCCGCCACCACGTCGGGCTGCCACTCCTTAACCAGCCTTCGAATCAAGTCCTGGGACTCGGGTTTCGACATGTTCAGCCCCAGCCCGTACTTGCTCGTGTTGTATATTGCCGGAAACTGGCTGCTGTTTATGCTTGATATCCCGTCCTTGCACGGCGGCGCTCCCCGGAGGTCGTCCCGCCGGGTCACCGACTCCACCCTGACAACGGTGGCCCCATTGTCGGCCAGGTACTTGATCGTGATCGGCCCGACCGCCACCCACGTGAAGTCGAGCACCTTCAAACCTTCAAGGGCCATCCCCTTGCCCGTGTCCAGTCCAGCGCTCACCCTATATCACCCCCGACTCTTTCATCGACTCGAATTCCTCTTTACCCAACCCCAACTCATCCACGAACACCTCACGGTTGTGCTCCCCCACCCCCGGCGCCCGACGCCTGAACGAGATTGGACACTCCGGCATCGAGATATACCTCCCCGCATATTTGAGAGGCTGGTCTAGGCCCAGCGTATCCGCCTTCAACCAGTATCCCCGTGCCTGCAACTGCACATCTCCGAGCACATCATCGACCGCATTGCACGGAGCGAGTAACACCTTTTCCTGGATCGATCTGTCGAAGAGTTCTTCTCGGGTCTTTGTCATGAAGAAGCGGCGGATATACTCTGCGACTGTGTTGATTTCCTGCTGCTCTTTTTCCCCTGGCACCACCTCCTCATCCCATCCTCCCCACTTCTCCCAGTCCATTTCCTTCATTAGATCAGGGGCGAAGCCCTCTTCATCCATCCACTGCACCAACCCTTCCATACGGAACCCGTGCATCCCGCCCGCCAACGTGTAGCTCACGTATCCGTCCTTGCACGGAAAGATGGCCAAAACGTCCAGGTCTCCATTCTTGTTGTAGGCCCCGTTCCGCTCGACGTTGTACCCCTCCAGTTGCGGGAACTGGCTCGCATTCATCATTGTCCAGAACACCGACACCTGCGTCGAAACCTCAACTACCTGCCCCTCGCCCCCATTCCGGGCTTTCCAGAACGCGCACATCAACCCAACCGCAGCCTGCGCCCCCGCGTGCAGTTCCGCCTGCGGAAACGATATCCTCACTGGCGGCCGGTCCGGTTCGCCGCTGATATAGGCCATTCCACCCATCGCCCATGACACTAAGTCCGTTGCCTTGTACTTCGCACGTGGCCCCGACTCTCCAAATGGTGTCATCGAAGCAACGACCAGTCTCGGGTTGACCTTGCGCAATTCCTCGTAACCCAACCCCAGCGACTCCATATAGTCCAACCCCCACGACTGCATCAGAAAGTCCGCATCGGCTGCCAGCCTCTTCAGCAGGTCTGCACCTTCCGGTTTGGTGATGTCCAGGGTGATGCCCCGCTTGTTGAAGCAGTACGTTTCCCAGTACCAGCTCCGGTCTGGCTGCTCTTGGCCCGGGTATAGGGGCCAGTGATAGCGCGTTGGGC
The DNA here is from genome assembly GCA_965220005.1 of Dehalococcoidia bacterium. Lineage (GTDB taxonomy): Bacteria > Chloroflexota > Dehalococcoidia > Plut-88900 > Plut-88900 > Plut-88900. Next base: position 2,125,870 of record OZ244800.1, on the reverse strand, counting down.
TACCGCCCGGGGGCTCGACCTTTATCACGTCGGCCCCCAGATCGGCCAGCACCTTCCCGCACCAGTTGTAGCCGCCCTCGGTCAGGTCCAGCGCCCTGTATGGCCCGAGAGCCATTGAATCCCTGTCAAATCCCATTGGCTTTCCGCCACCCCAAAGTCCGATTTCGGCGGTTAGTATATACCCTATCCCACCCCTCCCCGTCCCGCGACACGGGCCAAAGGTACGCCGTGGCCCGAATCCATCCCCTGGAGGGGCCGCTTACCCTGAGCAGAGTCGAAGGGTCGAGCGGGGGGGTGGTCCCGCAATGCCTACCCCTCATGGTTACTCGACGCCACTCCTCTCGACACCCGTCTAGCCAACCCCTCCCCATGTTATATACTCTCCCCAACACCCCCAACAGGAGACCCCCAATAATGCCTGAACAACCCGCGATGCTCCTTCCCCTCCCCGAAAACTGGAACCGCGCCCTCGCCATCGCCGCCCACCCCGACGACCTCGAATACGGCGCAGCCAGCGCCATCGCCCGCTGGACTTCCCAGGGCAAGGAGGTCGGCTATCTGATGGTCACCAAGGGCGAGGCGGGTATCGACTCCATGCACCCCGAAGAGACCGCTCGTCTCCGAATGCAAGAGGAGATCAACAGCGCCCGAGTCGTCGGAGTCGACTACGTCGAATTCCTGGGATTCACCGATGGCGTTGTCGAGTACGGCCTACCCCTCCGCCTCGCCATCACCCGAGAAATAAGAAAGTTCAAGCCCGACGTCATCATCAGCGGCAACTACGACCTGTTTTTTCCCGGCGGCCATTTCAACTTTGCCGACCACCGAGCTGTTGGCGTCGCTGTCCTGGACGCCGCCCGGGACGCCGACAACCGTTGGATCTTCCCCGAACTCCTTGAAGAAAGCCACGAGCCCTGGCATGGCATAAAGCACATCTTCATCGCCTCCCCGCCCGTCACCACCCACTACGTCGACGTGACGGATTCCATAGACAAGGGCATTGCGTCCCTGCAGGAGCACAAGGTCTACATCGACAACCTCTCCCAGGACTTCAACCCAGACGACTTCCTAAGCTTCGGCGCCGCCGCCACCGGCATGCAAGCCGGCTGCGACTACGCCGTCGGCTTCGGCTTCATGGACTTTTAACCCACGCTTAACCTGTCATCCCGAGGCCCCGCGAGGGATCTAAGGCGTCGGCCTACCTATCCCCCCATTACCTGAATGCCACCGATCCACAGAAGTTCCGCCCCTCCCGTATTCCATCCCCGCGAGCCAGACTCCACATCCCCAGGTACAGAATAGGGGAGTGCGCCGTCGCTTGGCGACGGCGCACTCCCCTATTCATATCCCCCTCTCCCTTAAGGGCCCTAAGGAAGAGGGGACCAGGGTGAGAGGGTTCCCTCCCACTCCCCTACAACTTCGACAAATACTGATCGAAGATATCAACACCCACGAACCCGCTGTACGCCCGTTCCAGCCTCTGTGTCACGGGGCCCGGTATCCGACCGTCCGCGATCGGCGCACCATTCACACTCGATACCGGGCAGATGCACAGGCTAGTTGACGTAATGAACACTTCGTCCGCATTGTAGGCGTCAAACATGTCCAGGTCAGTCTCCACCGTCTCGATATCCAGCTCCCGAGCCAGGTCAAGCACCGTCTGCCGGCTGATCCCTTCCAGCGTGAACCGGTCGATTGGTGTATGAATCGCCCCGTCCTTCACCAGGAAGATGTTGCTGCCCGCTCCCTCGGCCAGGTTTCCGCTGACATCCAGCAGCACTGCCCATGCCTCCGAGTCCTGCGCCTTGACCTCCAGATCAGCCAGCACCATGTTCACGTAGTTGTGCGTCTTCGCCCGAGGACTCATCGACGAAGGTGGCGTCCGACGCACCGACGGCGTGATTACACGGATCCCATCCCGGTAAAGATTGGCCCTCTGTTTGAAGGGAATCGGGTCCGTCTGGATTATCACCGTGGCCCCTCCGGCCTCCCTTGGGTTGTGCGACGCCGGATCGACTCCCCGAGTCACCCGCTGGATCACCCAGTAGTCCGCCCCTTCTTCCAGCAGCGGCAGGTTCGCATTGACTACCTCGTGGGTCAGCTCCGCCATCCTGTCCTTGCTCATTCCCGGATCGAGCCTCAGGTACTTGCAAGACCTGTACAGCCTGTCCAGGTGCTCGCGCACCTTGAATACCTGCCCGTTGAACGTCCGCGTGTTGTCGAACACCGCGTCGCCCATCTTAAATCCCCGGTCCTGAATCGAGACCTTAGCCTCGCTCTCGGGAACAATCTCCCCATTAATATAAACAACTCGTTCCTTCGTCAACTTCGATTCCTTTCCTGCCTTGTCATTTTCTCTCTCCGGGACTCCTGTACAAACTGGTGCCGGACGGGCCGGGGCTGCTCGTGCTGTCGTAGATCTGCCGAGGCGGGAGCCCGTCGAAGTATGAGCGGGGCGGGGTCCCATCCCCTCTCCCTTGACAGGAGTCGTAGATGCGCCGAGGCGTGAGGGCTAGGGTGAGGGTGAACTTCTCCCCTAAACCATCACCTCCGCCGCCCGAAGCGCGGGCATCACCTCTTTCGCAAACATCTCCATCGACGCCATCGCCTTATCAGTCTCCAGCGCCCCGATGTCGAACTGGCAAAGCAGCGTGGTCACGTTTGCCTCATCCCTGAATGTCCGTATCTTCCGCAGGCACTCCTCCGGCGTTCCCAGCATCAGCGTAGTCTCCAGCAGTTCCTCGGCGGGAGGCTCGTCGGGCAGCCGGTCGGAGTACGCCCGGCCGTCGATAATCCTTTCCCTCCCCGCCCGCAGCGACCCCGCGGTCCTGCGGACGTACATCCCATTCTCGAACTGCGCCGCAATCTCCTCAGGATCGTGGGAGACATATGTGTGCCTCAGGATTGTGAACTCCCTCGGCCCCCAGCCGTGCGCGTCGAGACTCTCCCGGAATATCCGGTTATTGTTCTTCAGATTGTCCATCGCCCCCGAACAAATCGTGTGATAGCCCCGCTCCCCGCTCAATACCATGCTCGTCGGACTGCTCCCAGCGTGCCAGAAGGGTGGATGGGGCTGCTGCAGGGGCCGGGGAAACGTCCAGGTCTTCGGAAACTGGTAGTGCTTCCCTTCGTGGGCCACGCCGTTCTCCGACAGACACCGAGTCACGATTTCCATGTACTCGTTGAACCGCTCGAAATTCTCCTCGATCGGCACCCCGAACCTGTTGAACTCGTAGGGCTGATAACCTCTGCCGACCCCCAGATCGAGCCGTCCGTCCGTTAGCTGGTCCGCCATCCCGATCTCCTCAGCCAGCCTGAGCGGGTGGTAGAAGGGCACCACCATCACCCCAATGCCGATACGGGCTTTCTTGGTGCGTTCCGCCAGTTTCACGGCCATCAGTAGTGGGTTGGGACAGTAGCCATAGCTGGAAAAATGGTGCTCCGCCAGCCACACCGAGTCGAAGCCCAACTGGTCCGCAAAAGCGGCCATCTCTACAGTGCGGCCGTACACGTCTTCTGCCGGCTTCATCTCCGGAGACTGGTTCAAAAAGAAGGCCCCGAATTTCATACATATTCTCCTTGCGGCTTATCTGCGCTGGAACGCCAAACATTATAGTCACCCCCCTCTCCCCCTGTCGATTAGACATCCCCATCCCCTCGATGAGACTTTTGCATGAATCTTGTCTCTTGGGGTTGGGGCCGCTCGTGCTGAGGCTCTCGAAGTATGAGCGGGGGGGATGTGCCGTCCGCTCTCCCTCGACGGAAGATGGCTAGGGCCGTAGGCTCGCTGAGGAGAGTGAGGGTGATCCCTCCCCCGCAGGGCCGACTCTCGTGGTCACCCACAACCTGCCCCAATCCCGCTCAGGCAGCACCCTCTAGTCGGAGACTATGTGGAACACCTGTCTCTGGAGGGTACGCCTCTTGAAGATCGAAGTGTCGAGCGGATTTGCCCCCATGCCTGAGTTATTCAAAGGCCTCATCAAGGGAGGGGGACGGGAGCAGGGGGAGGGTTATTCGAGAATAACCCCTAGGTTTCTATGACGCCTTTGGTGCTGGGGACTTGGGAGGCGGTGCGGGAGTCTATGCGGGAGGCGGCGTCCATGGATTTGGCGAGGGCTTTGAATAGGGCCTCGATTTTGTGGTGGTCGTTTGTGCCGGATTCGATTTTGGCGTGGATGTTGAAACGGCCTTCGATGGCGAAGGACTCCAGGAAGTGCCGGGCCATGTCGGAGGTGAGGCCGCCCACTACGGGCTGGGTGAAGGATAGGTCGACTTGGGCGTAGCCTCGGCCGCCAAGGTCCAGAGCCACGAGGGCGAGGGCCTCGTCGAGGGGGACGAGGGCGTGGGACATCCTGACGATGCCCGTGCGGTCCCCAAGGGCCTGGCCAAAGGCCCGTCCGAGGAGAATGGCAACGTCCTCGACTGTGTGGTGGCCGTCGGGGTCTGTGGATGACCGGGCACTGATGGTCAGGTCGAATGCGCCGTGTCGGGCTAGTTGGGAAAGCATGTGGTCGAGCATCGGGACGCCGGTGTCGACGGTGTACTGACCCGTGCCATCGATCTCGACCTCGATGGATATGTCGGTCTCACCGGTCTTTCGTTCAAGGAGGGCGTGTCTGTCAGCCATTCAATTCCAAGCCAATCTCTGCGAGGGCGTCGACGAGGCGGTCGGTTTCTTCCGGCTTGCCGACGCTGATTCGGAAGCAGTTTTTCAAGTTAGGCCTATCATAATACCGGACAAATATATTGCGCTGTTTCAGCAGGTTGAAGACATGCTCACCGTTGCCTCGGATGACGTTGCAGAGGATGTAGTTGCCCTCAGAGGGGACGGGAGAGAGGTAGTCGAGACCCTGCAGGAAATCGAAGAGCCGGGCTCTTTCTTTCACAAGGGCCTGGACGTTGCGCATCAGGTAATCCCGGTCCCGTAGAGACTCCAAAGCGGCTATCTGGGCAAATACGCTGATGTTGTAGGGCTGCTTGATCTGGTTGAGGTAGGCACAGACCTCGGGGGAGACGATGGCGTAGCCGATTCGAACGCCGGCGAGACCCGCCCACTTGCTGAATGTCCTAACTACCATCAGGTTTTCGTAGTCTTTGACCAGGTCGGCGACGGTGTGGCCTGCAAACTCGAAGTAGGCCTCGTCGATGACAACATAAAGGCCCATTTCCAGGAGGGCTATCACCTTATCCCGCGGGACACTGTTGCCGGTGGGGTTGTTGGGGGAGGCGAGGAAGATGAGCTTGGTACGTTCGTCGGTGGCAGCTTTTATGGCGTCGAGGTCAATCCCGTAATCAGGTGTGCGTTGGAGCTCAATGAGTTGGCCGCCGGCAACGTCGGTGAGGAACTTGTACATGCCGAATGTGGGGATACAGCTGAGCACCTTGTCACCCGGTTCCAGGAGGAGACGGATGATCATGTCGAGGACTTCGTCAGAGCCGTTGCCGACGATTATGTTCTCGGTGGCGAGCCCGGCGTACTCGGCGAGGGCGGCGCGTAGGGTGCGCTGCTCGGCGTCGGGGTAGGTGTGGAGGGCCTCGCTTTCAGATATGGCCTGGAGGACGTGGGGGGAGGGACCGTAGGGGTTTTCGTTGGCGTCCAGCTTTACGGGGGTCAGCGCGACCCCGGATGAGGCCGAAGTCTCAGCGACCAGGCGCTCTACGGGGACGACGGGGGTGTAGCCCGCGAGGTGACGGAGGTCGGGGCGCATGAGGTCACGGATTGAGGGTCGAGACTTTCCCGTATCCATGTTCAGTCTCCGGCGTTGCTAACGGAATGCTGTGCGGTGCGGACTTCCAGGGAGCGGGCGTGGGACTCGAAGCCCTCCTGTCGGGCAATCGCTATGCCGTGGGCCAGAAGGGGGCCCGCCTCTTCTTCCGACAGGGAGATTATAGACATGGATTTCAGAAAGTCATTAACGCCGAGGGCAGAGCTGTAACGGGCGGCGCCTGCCGTGGGGAGGGCGTGGCTCGGGCCTGCGACGTAGTCCCCGAGAACGTGAGGAGAGTGGTCTCCCAGGAACAGGGCCCCGGCGTTCTTGACGAGGCCGACATAGCGGTCGGCGTTGCGGACCATGAGGCAGAGGTGTTCCGGGGCGTAGAGGTTGGAGAGATCGATGGCCTGCTCGATGGATTCGGTGACGATGATAGCGCCGTTTGCGTCCATGGACTGGGTGAGTATATCGAGGCGCTGAGAGTGCTGACGGAGGTCGGTGAGCTCTGTTTCGACGCGCTCGGCGAAGGCTGGGGAATCGGTGATGAGTATGGATACGGAATCGGGGTCATGCTCGGCCTGGGCGAGGATGTCTGCAGCGCACCAGGAGGGTGAAATGTGGTCATCGGCGATTGTGACGGCCTCGGTGGGGCCCTGGATGGTGTCGACACCTACAGTGCCAAAAACCATGCGCTTGGCGGTCTGAACGAAGACGTTGCCGGGGCCGAAAATCTTGTCGACGGCGGGGATAGACTCGGTGCCGTAAGCGAGGGCGGCTATGGCCTGAGCGCCGCCGATGGCGAATACTCTATCGACGTTGGCGATGGCCGCTGCGGCAAGGACGACGGGCGCGATTGAGCCATCGGGGCGGGGGGGAGTTACCAGAACGATCTCCCGGACGCCTGCGACTCGGGCGGGAATGGCAGTCATAAGGACGGTAGAAGGATAAACGGCGGTGCCGCCGGGAACGTATAGGCCGACCCTGTCCAGGGCGGTGACTCTCTGGCCGAGGCCGTTGCTTGTGAAATCACGGATGGTGTGCCTGGCAAGTTCGGTCTGGTAGTCCTCAATGCGGCGGGCGGCGAATCTCAGGGAGTCGGCGACATTGGCTGGGACTTGATCCAGGGCGGTATTAAGGTCGCTTTGGGGGATTTTGAGGGAGTCGGGGGACAGGTTGTCGATGCGCCGGAGGTAATCGAAGAGAGCGGCGTCGCCTTGGGTACAGACGTCGTCGAGGATGCGGGCGACGGCGTTGGGCAAAGAGAGGGGCTCGCCGAATACGCGTTCAATGCCAGCGGCGACTTTGGGGCTTAGAGGAGCGTCGGGGCCGCCGTGGAGCCGATCGAGGAAGCCCCGGGCCTCGGTCAAGTCGGTGATGACTCTCAAGAGAGGTATTCCCCGGCGATATCAACGAACTTGTCGATGGCTTTGGCTCTAAAGGAGGCGATGACGTGGTCGGGGGCCTGTTCCTTAGCGCGAGACAGGAGTTCCGGTCCCTGGGCAATGACGGATGTCATAGTGCCTTCATCATCCTTAAGGTTCTGGGGCAGGGCCTTCCTTACAAAGCGCCTCAGGTGGTCCCATCCGAGGTCCATGGAAGTGCGCTCTGTCATCACGTCTTTCCAGCGGCGCAGGAGGTCGGCGTCTATGAAGGAGACGTTGACACCCGTGTCGGCGTCCTTAAGAGCCTCCAGGACGCCATCCAGATCTCGGATGTCGTTGCGTTCTCGCTTGTCCAATTCGAACTGGAGGACTCGGTCGAGGACGTTGGTGAGCGGGTCGGCGGAGGTCTTTTTGCCAAAATAGGGGCGGTAGACACCGGCGATCCAATGTTCGTCGGTGACCAGGTGGCACATATATCCGAGGACGAAGGCGCGGGTCTCGTGTCCGAGTTTTGCGGCGTCAGAGAGCTCAGGATAGGTATCGAAGAGGCCCTGAATGCCTTTGCCGGGCTGGTCGTTGGCAAGGTCGAAGAAGTGGGTGCGGTATCGGTCCCAGCCGGCGAGGTTCCGGACGTCGGGGGCGGTGGAGCCGAGAAGGTAGCTGCCCGAGTAGTCGGTCAGGAGGGGGTGGCCGAGGGCTCTGGCAGCGTCGTCGGCGAAGGAGATATGGAGCGATGAGTTCGGCATCCCACTAAACCGACGTTTCCACCGGGGCTCGCCCCAGCTGTTCGAGCAGGTTGTCGTAGGTTGTGCACTTGGCTTCGAACACGTAGGTAGTGGGGAAAACGATGATGCCGTTCCCACCTATGCCTCGGATATGGTCGACAGCGGTAATTACCTTGTCGCGCTCGACGACCATGGTGACGGCGTACCAGCCTGTCTCGCCGTCCTTGCTGAAGACCTGGGAGACGGTTGGCCCTTCTATGCCTGCGATCTCAGGGTGGGACTGGATGTGGCCTGCGATCTGGGCGGGGGATTCCCCCTGAATGTTGGCAATGATGCTGTAGTACTCGGAGGCGCGGAGTCGGGCTTCGATGAGCTCAAGGAGGATGCGGACACCGGCGAGCGCGTCGGGATCCCGGCTCAGAAGGTCCTTGTTGGCAAATAGGCAGGCCTGGGACTTCACGACCGTCCCACCGGATATCGTCTTGAGCTGGTTCTCCCGGAGGGTGTTGCCGGTGGAAGTGATGTCGACTATGAGGTCAGCGTAACCCATGGCGGGGGCGGCTTCGAGGGTACCACCGGCCTCGATGATAGAGAAGTTGACCGCGCCCTGGCCTTCCAGATATCTCCTAGTGAGCTGCGGGTACTTCGTGGCGACGCGCAGGGATTTGCCCTCTCTTTCGCACTGCCTGGAGCGGTTGGCGAGGTCCTCGGCGGAGGTGACGTCGTCCCAGGAGTCGGGGACGGCGATTACGAGGTCGGCGCCACGGAATCGCAGGCTTTTGACGAGGAGCATCCCGGGCCCATCCTCGGCGTGAGCTTCGAGGTACTGGTCGAGGCCCGCGAGGCCAATCTCGGCGGCGCCGGCTTCTACCTGGCGGGGGATGTCGGCGGAGCGCTGGAAAAGGACGACAGCACCTGGAACGGCGGGCATGCGGCCCGTATAACGTCGGGCAGTGACCCTCTTAACGGGGAGGCCGCATGAGTTCAGGAAATCAAGGGTAGGGTCCAGCCAGTCGGCATTGCTGGGCAGGGCTATGCGTAGCATGGTCTCGGCGGGGCGTTATTCAACAGTCTATTCATGAGTTTAAGCATGATGAATTCTACATTAAGGCCAAAGGCCAGTAAATGAGGGCGGGGGTCGGATTGTTCCGATGATCGCCCTCTATTGGGGTGGCTGGGCCTCGGCACGCTTGAAGACGCTCTCTCCATCGATCCAGACTCGGCCTTCGACGGACCTGGAGCAGAGGGCGCCGGAGTCGCAGAGCTGCTGGACTCGCTGCCGGGAGACCCCGAGAAATACGGAGGCGCGCTTGATGCTGACGTAGCCTGCGGGGCGTTTCCGTGCCTCGCGGCGGCGCAGGAGCTTCTTGACGGACTCCTCGGTGACACCGTCACCAACCACCTTGAGGTCTCCCCTGTCGATGAGCCTGTGGACCCATAGGGGTTTGACGTTCAGGCGTCGGGCGGTCTCCCAGCAGGTCAGGGATTGGGGCATGTGGGCTCCTTTCGGAGGGAGGGTAGCACCTAGGATGTCGGGTGGCAAGGGGTGGGACTTGCATGTCAGGGTTCGAGTGGCAAGGGATAGGGGATAGCAACCTGGGATATTGGATGCAATAGGGGTGATTCGTGCCTGGGGAGGAGAATCCAGCCAGGCATCCACACGATCCTCTGTTCCGTCTCACAACGAACTTTCAGCAGGGCCAAGGTGAATGCGGGTCAAGGCCTAGTATCTGAGTGACACAAGGAGGAAGGGTATGAGGTGGACGACCACGGGAGTCACTCTTACTAGGTAGGGATTACCCTCACACCCCAGCCCTCTCTCGTCAAAGGGAGAGGGGAGTTGTGGGAGAAGGGAAAATTGCATGGGAATGAATAAAAGGCATCGGCGGAAGCAGACACTGCTCCCGCCGATGCATTATGTCCAGGGTGACTTATGTCCAGACGAAGGGGTGCCCCCTATCGGGCGCAGAGGAATTCGAATTCTACGAAGAATCCGGGTCGGGCGAGGGCGCTGATGAGTCTCAGAGTGCCTGCGGCTGGCTTCACCGCCACGTCCTTGAAGCAGTTCGCCCAAACGGCGTATATGCCTTCTCGATTCTCAGGCGAATCCGAGTCCACGGTAATCGTCGGTTCGACGCGGATGACGTCGTCGACGGACCAGCCCTCGGCTTCGAGCATTCCGACGAGGGAGTCGAAGACGGCCTGGGTCTGTGCTACGGCGTCGCCTGGGTGTCGGACGTTGCCGTCGCGGTCAGCGTCGATCTGGCCGGTGAGGAGGAGGAGTTCGCTGAAGCCGGAGACCTTGAGACCCCAGTTAAAGACGTGGCTGCGGTCTGGGGCGTCTGACAGTGGGAGGGGTTTTTTGGTGGCCATGGTGGGTTCTCCTTTTCGGTTTGTGGTGGTCTTTGTGAGGGGATGGCCGTGGGTGGGGAGTCAGGGCGACCGGCCGGTCGCCCCTACGGGGTGGGGGAAGGGAGGGGACAGGCCCCTCCCCAGATTCCTCGCGGGGCCGCGGAATGACAGGTAGAAGAGGGGTGAGAGGGTCAGAAATTCACGAGTGGCAGGCATATCCTACGTTCGGATCATGATGCCGCCGTCAATGAAGACGGGTTCGCCAGTGGTGAAGGCGCAGGAGTCGGAGGCGAGGTAGACGAGGGTGCCAGCGAGGTCCTGAGGCCTGCCCCAGCGCTGCATGGGAACGTAGCGGCGGATTTTGTCGGGGAGGGCGTCATCAGAGTCCACGATCCAGCCGCCTACGATTGCATTGACACGAACGTTGTCTCGGGCCCACTCGAGGCCCAGGGCGCGTGTGAGGTGGATGACCCCGGCCTGGGCCGCAGAGAAGGCGCTCTGGTTAACCACCACCCGGGCTCCGAGTCCCGAGGCGATGTTTACTATGCGTCCCCGCTGCTGTGCCAGCATTTGGGTCGCAGCGGTCTTGCAGGAGAGGAACACCGAGTCCAGGTTCAGGTCTATGGTGGTGCGCCATTCTGCATAGGTCATATCGGCGAGGGGCTTGGCGAAGTCGGCGGCAAGGTCGTTTACGAGAATGTCTATGCCGCCGAGGTCGGAAATGGCACTGGCGATGGCGGATTCGAGGCCATCCGTGTCACCGGGCCAGGAGACAGTGGCAAGGGTTGCGCCGGCATCGGTGAGTGCGGCTGCGAGGGCAGGGTCATTTATGCCATCGCGTGTCACGAGGACTGCGTTTCTGCCCTTTAGATTGAAGGGAGCGGGGGACATATCAGGCCTCCGGGGTCAATTCATCATCGTTTTACTTTTTTCTGTTGATTGTTCAAGGTTGGAGTTAGTGTCCGGCCCCGTGTTGGGCTCTCCAGCCATTCCCAAACATTCATGCCGAGCACCACTACCAATGGTATCAGCATAATCGGCAGCACCAAAACCCACATTCGCAGCACAAAGTCAAACACCTCCCCGAATGCCATAGGTAACACTGTCCGCGTCGGGGTACCCTCATTTATCAAAATCGCTGCTTGAACCGCAATCCCGATTATTACAAGTAGGCTCGCTCCTATGGACATTATCAGTGATGTCCATAGCAGTCTTATCAGCAGTCCTATCAGCAGTCTTATCAGCAAACTATCCTCTCCTTCCCACCCCGAAATACGACCGTTCTGACTTTGGTTCGAAGGGAGCGGGGGACATATCAGGCCTCCGGGGTCGGGGTAAGGGGCTGGTAGCCCCAGGGAGCGTACGCGCCGATGAGCGCGGCGCCATCGACCATTATGTTCTCGCCGGTCATGTAGGACGAGGCGTCGGAGCAGAGGAGGAGGACGAGGTCGACGAGGTCCTTGGCGGTGGCGACAAAGCCGACAGGAATGAATCGGTGCCCCCGCTCCTCAATGGGCTTTTCCATGTCCTCGGGGAGGGTGTGGAAAAGGCCGGGAACGATGCAGTTCACGTTGACGTTGTCTCGGGCCCACTGCATGGCGAGGACCCGGGTGAGCTGAATGACGCCGGCCTTGGCGACGCCGTACATGACCTGGCCGCGCTGGGTGCCGTAGCCGAAACCGGAGGAGACGTTGACGATCTTGCCATACTGCTGGCCGACCATGTGTTTGCCCGCGGCGCGGGCACAGAAGAAAGAGCCGGTTAGCTCGCCGTCAATGCCACGGTGCCAGAACTCGTCGGTGATGTCCCAGACTGCTTTCTCAGGGTCGTCTGCACCGGAGATGCCGGCGTTGTTGACGAGGATGTCGATGCGGCCAAACTCTGAGACGGTGCGCTCGACCAGGGAGTCGACCTTTTTGGAGTCGGTGACGTCGGTGGAGACGGCGATGGCCTTGCCGCCATTGGCCAGGATGGTGTCGACGGTCTCCTGGATGGGGGCCGGCCTTCGGCCTGCGGCAACGACGTCGGCGCCGAGCTTGGCAAGGGCCACGGCGACCTCTCTACCGAGGCCTGAGCCTCCGCCTGTTACAAGGGCCACGCGTCCTGAAAAATCGTATGCGTCCGTCATATTGTGACCACTGTAGAAGAGATTGGGTTGCGGCCTTTATTGGCCATGCAGCGTAACTTCTCCGGATACCAGGGTTTTCAGCTCGCCTTCGGCGGTGCGGAGAAGGAGACGGCCAAATTCGTCGATGTCTTCGGCGCGGCCTTCTTCCACGAAACCGAGCTTGTCTTCCCTGCGCCATTGTACACGAACGTGCTGGCCCAGGGTGACGAGATAGGAGCGCCAAAGGTCGAGCAGATCGCTGCCTGAAACGGCTTCGAGATAGAGCTTTTCCAAGTGATGGAGCAGGGCGCAGAAGACTTCTAAACGGGAGACGGGTTGGCCCGCCTGCACTCGGAGGCTGGTGGCGGGAGGGGTGATGTCGGAGAGGGATTCGGCGGTCTGGTTGACGTTGATGCCGATGCCAGCGTTCACATATAACTTGCCATCTCGGTCACGGTTGGAAGTGAGGAGAATGCCGGAGGTCTTTTTGCCGTCGAGGAGGACGTCGTTAGGCCATTTAATGGCGGGTTTGAGTCCGGCGGCGGTTTCGGCGGCGCGGGCCACGGCGAGAGAGCAGACGATATGGAGACGGGCGGATACGGGAGGCGGGGGACGAAGGATGATCGAGACTGCAATGGCGGCGCCCTTCTCGACGACCCACTCTCTGTCGAAGCGGCCGCGGCCTGCGGTCTGGTCGTCGGCTAGGATGACAGTGCCCTCGGATGCACCGAAGCCCGCCTTCATGTCGGCGACGGTCATTGTGGTGGGGAGGGTGTCGTAGAAGAACAGGTCGCGGCCCATTATGGAGGTGGAAAGGTTACGGCGGATGGACTCGGCGGTGAAGGGTTTGGGGTCGGTGGGGTGGTTGGGGGTGGTCAAGAAGCGAGCTCCATGTCGCGGAGGATGGCATGGGCGGCGTTGTGGCCCGGGGCCCCGGACACGTAGCCGCCCGGATGGGTCCCGGCTCCGCAGAGATAGTAGTTTTCGATGGGCGTGCGGTAGCTGTTCCAGCCTCGGAGGGGCCGCGAGGCGAAGAACTGCTGAGGAGTCATGTCGAGGTGCAGGATGTCGCCGTTGGTGAGCCCGACCTCGCGGACGAGGTCCAGAGGCGTAACAACCTGCCTATCGATGATGGCGTCCTTGATGTTGGGTGCGTAGACGGAAAGGGCGTCGACGATAATATCGGCGACCTGTTCCCGGGCGTCGTCCCAGGAGCTGTCGGCCAGCTCGAAGGCGGCGGTCTCGACCCAGACGGACATGCAGTGTTTGCCCTCGGGGGCCATTGAGGGGTCGTAAACGGAAGGGATTTGCATGATCATGGAGGGGTGGTGGGGGAGACGGCCAGCGTCGGCGTCGGCCCGACCGGCGCGTACATGGTCGAGGCTAGGACACATCCTGACACGGCCCAGGTATCCGAGGTCCCAGTCGCCGCCAAAGTAGTGGCTCAGGTCCGGGGGCTCGGAGAGGGATGCGTGGAGCTTCATGGAGGCGCGCATGTTCTTGAGGGAGCGGATGCGGGCCCGGAAGTCGGAGGGTAGGTGTTCCTCGTCGATTATATCCAGGAGAGAGCGCTTGGGATCGAGGTTGGAGACTACTGTCCCAGCCCTGATCTGACGGCCGTCGGAAAGCTCTACGCCGATAGCTGATCCGTTTTCGATTAGGACGCGTCGGACCTCGGCGTTGGTCTCGAACTGAGCGCCGTAGGATCGAGCGGCCTGCTCAATGGAGCGGGGCAGACTCCCCATACCCCCCTGAAGGATCCCGTGGTAGCGGGGGTCGCCGAAGCGGGAGGTCTCGAGTCGGGCAAAGAAGAGTGGGGCGTCGTTGAAGGACCAGGCGAAGAGCGCCTTGACCTGCTCGGACTCGAAGAACTGGTCGAGCATGTCGTAGGCGGAGCCGAAGAGGATACGTTCGAGGACTGCCTCGTCGTCGGTGCCCTGGACGGAGGCCATGACCTCGGCGAGGGTGGGAGGGGAAGTGAGCATATAGGGGTGAATGATGCGGGCGGCCCTTTCCCAGAAATCGACCCATTTGAGGTAGGCGTCGGCGTCCGGGGGCGAGATGCGGGCGATTTCCTCGGCGACCTGGGCGTCCTCGTTCCAGACTCGCACGGCTCGACCGTCGGGGAAGGGGTGGATGCGTTCGGGGTCGACTGCGAGAACCTTGAGGCCGTGTGATTCGAGGTTGAGGTCCTGGACGACCTTGCCCTCGAGGAGGAGGGCGGCGTAGGAGTAGCGAGGAAGGCGGTAGCCGGGAAATATCTCGTCGGTGAGGGTTGCGCCGCCGAGGACGTTGCGGCGTTCCAGGGAGAGGACTCGGAGGCCGGCCTTGGCCAAGTAGGCGGCGGCGGTGAGGCCGTTGTGGCCCGCGCCGATGATGATTACGTCATAGTCGGTGGATGGCAAGGGTGTGCTCCTGGTGGGTCGGCGTGGGAATGGTAAGGGGTGGGGGGAGTGGGGTCAACATGGTGTACTCGTTCGATAGATTAGTGACACGCCGGGGTTTTATTCAGTCCTCCAGAGGCGGACCCACCCAAGGCGGATGTTCCATCTTAGATTGTGGGGTTTCGGTTTCCGTTCTGTCTGTTGGGTTTTGGGTTGGCGATGGAAGAGGCCCTCTTGCCCTCTAACTGGCTTTGCATTCTCTCTTTGCGGGTGTTCCGGCTGTCGGGGGACCTGGAGAGCAGGCCCCGCCTGAGAGGGAGGGACTTACAGCCGGCCGTGCCCTTTGCTCGATTATATTCACGGACCGATCCAGGGCAGGATGTCCGTCAGAGGCTCCTTTTTTGGGCTGTATGCCACTATGGGCACGACGGGGCCAGTGATCCAGCTGTGGCCCCACAGCCTGACTAATGATTTTTCAGTATGCCGGAGCGATACGGAGCAAATCCTCCGGCACCCCCTCGCCGTAGCGCGCTAACTCTTGCAATGCGGTCCGAACTTCGAGACGGTTCTCTATGGGGGTCTTACGGTCCGCGAGTACATCTCCTGTCACCCTTGTTGTAATCTCTCCGTGCACCCCGCCCTTGGATTCCCGACTACTCGGGAATGATGGGGTGGGGGTGACAGGAGAGGGGTGGGAGTAGAAAGCCAGGGCGTCTTTCCATCGCCTGGGTGTCAGGGAAGGGGGCACGGGACCCGGTGGGGATGAGGAGATGGCGACTTTCGCTTGTGCCGCGGGCCTGCGCGAGGGCCGTTGGGATGGGCTGAGGCGTTGAGTCCTCGGGTGGGGCCGAGTGGGCTTCCCTGGGTTTTTGGTTCCTCCTTTGGTTAGTTAGGGTGAGTGACGAGCTAGTCGAGGGGATAATAGTACATATGTACACATCCGTCAAGGGGTTCGTGTCACATTGGAGGGGACGCCACCCCATTCCGTTCTTGAGACCCTTCGACTTCGCTCAGGGCGAACGGAATTCCCCACACCGGTGGATGGATTCACGCCTAGGCGCACTTACAGCCGACTCTCGGCGGCCGGAATGACGGAGAGGACGCTGTCCCTCAGATTCATAGCGGGGACACGTGATGACGGGGGGGTGAGGGGAGTCTACCCCTCCAAAACCTCGAACGAAAAACTCTCAATCACCGGGTTGGCCAGCAGCTTCCTGCACATCTCCCCAACCTGCGCCTCTGCCGCCTCCCTGCTCTCCTCATCCACCCTGACCTCAATATACTTCCCCGCCCTAACCTCCCGCGCCGACGCAAATCCCAAAGAATGAAGAGCCCCCAGGATTGTGAGTCCCTGGGGGTCGTTCACGGTCGGTTTCAGCGTTACGTGGACTTTCGCTAAGTACATCCCCGCGTATCTGCGCCGTCTATCTCAGCTGTCCGTCCACCGTCTCCGGGCCCTGATCATAGTGTGCGTTGATGAATGATGTAATCGTGGCCTCATTGTACTGGAACAGCGGCAGGTAATATTCCCAAGCGGCCAGGGTAATGTCCGCCGGCAACGTAGCACGCGGCGCCACTATGTAACCCTTTGGGTATCCGGGCTGCGCCATCATGAACTGCCTGAGTTGTTCCACCTCCGCTGGCGGCGCCGAGGGACGGTAGTAAGCAATTATCCCTCCGTGCTCCATGTTGTGAATCAGCACTTCATCGGGAATGATGTCGCCGTAGAGGCCCCAGCTAATGGGGGCCAGACCCTGCTCGGACCAATGCTGACCCGAGGTGGGCGGGTCGGAGGCGTACCCTGAGCCCCTGGATCCAACGGGGATGTGCTCGGCCGACGTGGACTTGAAGTAGAATTCGCCAGGGACGGTGGCCCCGGCTACCGCATCCGGTGCAGTTACTTCATTCGTTTCATCCGGCTGCTCCGGAGTGTTCGTCAACGCAGGCGCTATCACCGTGATCACAAAGAAAAGCGCTACCCCGGCTATGATGAACCACTGATATTTCTGCCAGAAGGATTTGCCGCTGGGCGGCCCGACCGGACCTCTACGTCTTGCCAAATTAGCCTCTATTCGTTCCTAAGTTCACAATCAAGTATCCCATTATAGCTTTTTCCCTGTCAACCGCATGTAAGCCTCTTCGTAGCGCTCTGCGGTCTTGTTTGCCACATCATCAGGGAGGGGAGGAGCGGGGGGTTCCCGGTCCCAGCCCGACTCTATCAACCAGTCCCTCACGTACTGCTTGTCGAAGCTCTGCTGCGACCTGCCAACCTCAAAGTCCTCCGCATCCCAGAACCTGCTTGAGTCCGGTGTCAGCAATTCGTCGATAAGGTGCAACTGCCCGTCTATTATGCCGAACTCCATCTTCGTGTCTGCGATGATAATTCCACGTTCCGCCGCGTAGTCCCGGGCGAACGCGTACACCGCTATGCTCGTGTCCCGCAGCCTGTCGGCCATCTCGTTGCCTACCATGTCCTGGACCTGCTGGTAAGTCATGTTCTCATCGTGGCCCGTCTCTGCCTTGGTCGTCGGCGTGAACAGCGGCTCCGGGAACTTCTGCGACTCTAACAGCCCCGCCGGCATCGGCAGTGTCCCTGCCGTGCCCTGTCTCTTGTACTCCGACCACGCAGACCCCGTGATGTGCCCCCTCACTATGCACTCGATGTCGATCCTCTCCGCCTTCTTCACCACCATCGCCCTGTCGGCTACCTCGGTCGGAACACCCATCGCCTCCACCGCTCCGGCCAGCTCCCCCAACCCCTCCGCATCCCCCGCCATTGCGATATAGTGGTTCGGCACCAGCTGTCCCGTACGTAGGAACCAGAACGCCGACATCAGGGACAGTATCTTCCCCTTCCCCGGTATCCCGCTCGGCAATACAATGTCGAACGCCGATATCCGGTCCGTAGCCACCATCAGCAGCTTGCCTTCTACTTCGTAGGTGTCCCTAACCTTGCCCCGGTACAGGATATTGGGCAGCGCCGAGTCTGTGAGAGTTATCATTTTGCTTCACCTGTTACGCCGTTATTCAAGCCTAGCCGACGAAAGACCTCGTCGACGTGGCGTACATAGAACCCGTACTCGAACAATGATTGCAATTCCTCCGCAGGCACCCGATCCGTCACCTGTGAGTCATCAAGGAGCAGCTTGCGAAAATCTTTGCCTTCTGTCCAGGCCTCCAAAGAATGCTTCTGCACAACCCCGTAGGCCTCGTTCCGGTCCAGCCCCGACTCGATAAGCCGGGTCAACACCCTCTGCGAGAACACCAGCCCCCGTGTCGACTCCAGGTTCCTCGTCATGTTCCCGCTATGGACCGTCATCCCCTCTATGACTCCCGTCAACAGGTCGAGACAATAGTCCAGAGCCAGGCAGGAGTCCGGCATAATGATCCGCTCCACCGACGAATGGCTGATGTCCCTTTCGTTCCAGAGTGCTACGTCCTCCAGCGCCGCCACCACGTTCCCGCGCATCACTCGCGCCAGCCCGCATATCCTTTCGCAAATGATCGGATTGCGCTTGTGCGGCATCGCCGACGACCCCGTCTGTCCCTTGCCGAACGGCTCCTCGACCTCCAGGATCTCCGTCCGTTGCAGACTTCTCAACTCCGTGGCGAACTTCTCCAACGACGCCCCGACCAGTGCCAGTGTCATGGAAAACTCCGCGTGGATGTCCCGCTGAACAATCTGGCTCGAAATCCGCGCCGGCATCAGGCCCAGCCTCCGGCACACGCGCTCCTCTATCTCCGGCGACACCAGGGCATACGTCCCCACTGCCCCCGAGATCTTCCCCACCCCCACCGATCCCTTCAACCTCTCCATCCTCTCCCGGTTCCGCCTCATCTCGTCGACCCACAGCGCCAGTTTCAGCCCGAAGGTTATCGGCTCGGCGTGCACTCCGTGCGTCCGCCCGATCATCACCGTGTCCTTGTGCTCCCGAGCCTTCGACTCCAGCGCCCGGATCAGCCGGTCTACCTCCCCCAGCAGCAGCCCCACCGCCTCGACCATCTGCATGCTCAGAGCTGTGTCCCACACGTCAGATGTAGTCAAACCCAGGTGCAGGTATCTCGCCCCGCTCCCGACACTCGGGTACACCGCCCGCAGGAACGCGGTCATGTCGTGCTTGGTCTCCTTCATCGCTTCGTCGAATATCGCCAGGTCGTAGGCAGCGCCACGGATTAGCTCCATCTCCGACTCGGGGATGACCCCCTCTTCCGCCCACGCCTCGCAAACGGCGACCTCAATCTGGAGCCACTTGTCATAACAGGCGTCGTCTTCCCACACCCGAGACATCGCCGGCCTTGAATACCGAGGAATCATTACCGCTGTCCCGAGTTCAGGCGCGCCCGGTGCTCCTCGTGCGCCTTTTCTATTTCCGGGTACTTCAGCGCGAGTATCTGCGCCGCAAAGAACGCCGCATTCCTCGCCCCTGCCTTCCCAATCGCTACCGTCGCTACCGGGATGCCTCCCGGCATCTGCACGATAGCCAACAGTGCGTCCAGCCCGTCAAGGTCGCTCCCTGGCAGCGGCACCCCGATTATCGGGAGGGTGGTCCAGCTCGCCATCACACCCGGAAGGTGCGCTGCCATGCCGGCACCCGCGATAATCACCTCCAGCCCCCTCTCCCTCGCCGTTATCCCGTACTCGCGGGCCTTCTCCGGCGTCCTGTGCGCCGATATGAAGTTCAACTCGTAAGATATTCCCAGCTTGTCCAGGATACCCGTCGTCTCTTTTGCGTAAGGCTCGTCTGATGGGCTGCCCATCACTATTCCAACTAAAGGCATTTCACTCTCCTGCCGATACGGCCTCACCAACGAGGCCAATGTCCTTTCGATATTGCCGCCCCTCGAACCCCACCCTTCTCACGTTGTCATACGCCCGCACCCGAGCCTCTTCCAAACTCCTCCCCCGACCCACCACGCTCAGTACGCGGCCGCCGGAAGTCTTAAGTTCTTTCGACCCTTCATCATAAAATGTTCCTGCGTGGAAGGCTAGGGTTTCTTCGTCCAGAGAGTCCAGCCCGGAGATAGCAAACCCTGTCCGGTATTTGCTCGGATACCCCCCCGAGGCCAGCACCACAGCCATCGACGCATCCCCGCTCCACTTCACATCCACCCCCGACAACCGGTCGTGCGCCACTGCATCGACGATTTCCACCAAGTCCGACTCCAGCCTCGGCAACACCACCTGCGCTTCCGGGTCCCCGAGCCTGACGTTGAACTCCAGCACTTTCGGCCCCTCCTCAGTCATCATCACCCCGACATACAGCACCCCTTTGTAAGGGCACCCCATTGCCGCCATTGCCTTAATGACGGGCACCGCCACGGAATCCCTGAGCTCCCACGACTGCGCCTCGTCCAGGAACTCTGCGGGGCTGTAGCAGCCCATGCCGCCGGTATTGGGGCCCTTGTCTCCGTCCAACTGCCGCTTGTAGTCGCAGGCCGTCACCGGCCCCGACACCGTATCCGCATCCGCAAATACGAACAGGCTCACCTCTCGACCCTTCAAGCACTCCTCGACTACTACGCTATCCCCCGCCTCCCCAAACACCCGCCTCACCATCGCCTCTTCCACTGCCCTGTGCGCTTCCTCAACGGTCTCAGCGACGGTGACACCCTTGCCCGCAGCCAGACCGTCAGCCTTAACAACCACCGCCCCCCCTACTTCTTCTACATAATGATGCGCCTCTTCCGCCGAGGAGAATCCCTCCCCCTTGGCACACGCCACCCCTGCCCTCTCCATCACCCCTTTGGCAAATATCTTCGATGACTCCAGCCGAGCCGCAGCCTTGCTCGGCCCAAACACCGGGATTCCCAGCTCATCGAACCTGTCCACGATGCCCTCAGCCAGAGGAGCCTCCGGCCCGACCACCGTCAGATCAATCCCGTGCTTTTCCACCGCCGACGCCAGCCCATCAATATCTGTCGCCGAAATGTCCAGATTATTGGCTACTTCTCTCGTGCCCCCATTCCCGGGCGCGGCAAACAGCTTTCCGGTTCGATGGCTTTGCGCTAGCTTCCAAACCAACGCGTGCTCCCGACCCCCATTCCCAACAACCAGGATGTCCATTAGAGTCTCACCCCGGTCGACGCCCCTTCTCGTCTACTCCCACTCAATGGTCGAAGGCGGCTTGCTGGAAATATCGTAGACCACCCGGTTCACCCCCGGCACCTCGTTCACGATCCGGCTGGAAATCTGTGCCAGTACGTCGTACGGCAGCCGAGCCCAGTCGGCAGTCATCGCGTCCTCACTGGTCACCGCCCGAATCGCGACTATGCTCCCATAGGTGCGAAAGTCTCCCATCACCCCTACCGTATGAAGCGGCGTCAGCACCGCGAAGCTCTGCCACAGCTTGCCATACAGCCCACTGGCCTTGATCTCATCCATCACTATCCAGTCAGCGCTCCGAAGCATCTCCAACCGCTCCCTCGTCACCTCCCCGATGATTCGAATGGCCAACCCGGGGCCCGGGAACGGCTGCCGGTACACCATCTCCTCGGGCATCCCTAGCTCATCCCCGACTTCCCGCACCTCGTCCTTGAACAGCTGCCGCAACGGCTCGACCAGCGACAGCTTCATCACATCCGGGAGTCCTCCGACGTTATGGTGTGTCTTGATCGTCACCGAGGGTGCGTCCGCCGGGGGAAGGCTCTCGATGACATCGGGGTACAGCGTCCCTTGCGCCAGGTAGTTCACTTCGCCCAACTCTCCCGCCTCCTCCTCGAACACACGGATGAACTCCTCCCCGATGATGTGCCGTTTCCTCTCCGGGTCGGTAACCCCTTCCAGCCTCTCCAGGAATCTGTCCACAGCGTCCACGTATATCAGGTTCAGGTTCAGGTGCCGTTCGAACACCCCTCTCACCCTCTCCGACTCCTCCCTTCTCAACAGCCCGTTGTCCACGAAAATACACGTCAGCTGGTCCCCGATTGCCTTCTGCACCAGCGCCGCCGTCACCGCCGAGTCCACGCCCCCCGACAACGCACAGATCACCTTGCCCCCGCCAACCTGGTCCCGAATCCTGTCAGTGGCCTCGGTTATGAAGCTCGCAGGCGTCCACGTTCCTTTGCAGCCGCAGACCTCGTAGAGGAAGTTCTTGAGGATGTCCGCTCCGTTCGGCGTGTGGGACACCTCCGGATGGAACTGAAGCCCGATGATCCCCCGCTCGTTCCCCAGCACTGCAACTGGGGCGTTGTCGGTGTACGCCAGGCTCGAAAACCCGGGCGGCGCCTCCGAGATCTCGTCCCCGTGGCTCATCCACACCGGCATCTCCAGGGGAAGTCCCTTGAAAATCGGGTGATCGACCACGTTCTGGCGCAAAACCGCGTGCCCGTACTCCCTCTTCAACCCCGACGACACCTTACCTCCCAACTGATGGGTCAGAGCCTGCATGCCGTAGCAGATCCCCAGGATCGGAACTCCGCTTTCGTAAATGTAGGCCGGAGCCATGGGCGCCGAGGGCTCATATACGCTCGCCGGCCCGCCGGAAAGAATGAATCCCCTGGGGTTGAGCTTTGCAACCTGCTCCGCCGGTGCGTTGTAGGGGAGAATTTCGCAATAAACGTGGCACTCGCGCACCCGCCGGGCGATCAGCATGCTGTACTGGGACCCGAAATCCAGGACGACAACGGTTTCCGGCTGGTGGCCGCGTTCCGCCTGCACGTCGGGGTGGAGAGTCTCTGCTTGACCTACCTTACTGCCCGCTATCTCAAGGTAGGTGGAGACTTCTAGATCGTCGGTGGCCGCAACTCTGCGGCTAAGATTTGTGGCTCCCTCTTCCGCCAAGGAACCTCCTGTTGATCTCTGATTCAGACTAGCACCCGTGCTATACTGAGTCAAGGTAAATTCCGCCGTAATATCCGTCCTCCCGACTGCTCAATGTCAACCTCCGGCGCAACCGACATCGAACAGGCTATCTCGATTCTTCAAAGCGGCGGCCTCGTCGCTTTCCCTACCGACACCCTTTACGGACTCGGCGCACACCCTTTCATTGAGTCCGCCGTACGCAGGCTCTACGACGCCAAGGGAAGACCCGGCTCCAAGCCCGTCCCCCTTCTCCTTTCCTCCGTCGACGACCTCTCTCTCGTCTCCGACCAGACCGGGCGTCTCGCCCATGCCCTCGCCGAGGCCTTCTGGCCCGGCGCACTGACTCTTGTAGTCCGCTGCAGACCCGACATCCCCGGCCTCGTCAATGGCTGGGGCTCGACTGTCGCCGTGAGAGTCCCCGGCCACCCGGTCCCCAGGCAGCTCGCGGCCGCCCTCGGAGCCCCGATAACCGGCACCAGCGCCAACATTGCCGGAGGCCCAAATCCCGTCACCGCCCAGGAAGTCGCCAACCAGTTGCTTGGCAAGGTCGACTTGATAATCGACCGGGGCCCGTGCCCCGGCGCTCAACCCTCTACCATCGTAGACGTTTCGGGCGAAAGACCTGCCATCCTGCGAGAGGGCGTAATTCCCCACACCGCTATCGAAGAGGTATGCGGCCTTCCCGTGGCCCACTAAACCCCCAGCATGACCAAGAAAACAGTCAACCAGGTAGACGTGAACGGCAAGCGAGTCCTTGTCAGGGTCGACTTCAACGTCCCCCTGGACCCCGAGACCGGCGCAATCCTCGATGATAGCCGCATCAGGGCTTCCCTCCCCACCCTCCAACTCCTCCTCGACTGGGGCGCTAGCCTCGTGCTTTGCTCCCACATGGGTCGGCCCAAGGGCAAGGTGGACGACAAACTAAGGCTCGCCCCCGTCGCACAACGCCTCTCCGACCTCATCGGCCGACCTGTCCAAATGGCAAACTCAGTAATCGGTGATGGTGTCGCCTCCCAGGCCGAGGCCCTTTCCGCCGGTGATATTCTCTTCCTCGAAAACCTCCGCTTCGACTCCCGTGAGGAAGCCAATGACCCCGAATTCGCCGCTTACCTTGCTGGTCTCGCCGACATATTCGTCAACGATGCTTTCGGCGCGGCCCACAGGGCCCACGCCTCTACTGAGGGCGTGGCTCACTATCTCCCTTCTGTAGCCGGTCTCCTTCTTGACCGTGAACTGAAATATCTCGGCATGGCCTCGGAAAACCCCGCCCGACCCCTCACCGTCCTCTTCGGCGGCGCCAAGATCAGCGACAAGATTGCCGTAGCCCGGAGGTTCATGGAAAAGCTGGACGTCCTCCTTGTCGGCGGAGGCATGTGCGCCACCTTCTTCAAGGCAAAAGGGCAAGAAATAGGCCGTTCCATCTACGAAGAGCAGAGCCTCGATTTCGTGTCGGGCATCATGGCCCGGGGGAAACAGGGGAACGTCACCGTTGCCCTCCCTATCGACGTCGTAATAGCCAAAGAGTTCAGCCCCGACGCCTCCCCCGAGACCGTCCCCGCCGACGCCGTTCCCCCCGATTCCCTGATTCTGGACATCGGACCCAAGACCGTAGCCCTCTTCAAAGATTACATAATGCGCGCCAAGACCGTCTTCTGGAACGGCCCAATGGGTGTCTACGAGTTCCCCACCTTCTCTGCGGGAACCCGATGCATGGCCCAGGCCCTCGCAGAGTCCGACGCCGTCACCGTAGTAGGTGGCGGCTCCACCGCCGACGCCGTCGCCGCCTTCGGCCTCGCCGACCGCATGGACCACGTTTCCACCGGCGGCGGCGCCTCCCTCGAATTTCTCGGCGGCAACACCCTCCCCGGTGTCGCTGCCCTAATGGACGCTACATGAACAAAAGCCACCAGCTCATTTCTCAAGTCTCCCGGTCCACCGACTCCAAGATCGTCTTTCTCGTGATCGACGGCCTCGGCGGTCTCCCCCACCCCGACACCGGTAAAGCCGAGCTTGAGACCGCATCAACCCCCAACCTTGATCGTCTCGCCTCCCTCTCCATGTGCGGGCTCACGGTACCCGTGGCCCCCGGAATCATCCCCGGCAGCGGCCCCGGCCACCTCGCCCTCTTCGGCTACGACCCGGTCGCCAACCTCATCAAGCGCGGAGTCCTCGAAGCCGCCGGTATCGGCATAGACCTCACCCCCGACGATCTCGCCGTCCGCGGCAACTTCTGCACCGTCAACACCGAGGGCGTAATCACCGACCGCCGAGCCGGACGCCTCCCCTCCAGCGAGTCCCGAGAGCTCTGCCGCCTCTTGAATAATATCGAGGTCGACGGCGCACGGGTCGATGTCCATCCCGTAGAGTCTCACCGGTTCGTAATCGTCTTCCGTGGCCCGGGTCTCAGCGAAGATCTCGCCGACACCGATGAGCAGGTCAATGGCGTCGTTCCCCCTCCCGTCCGCCCCACCCACCCCCACGCCCAGCCTACCGCCGACATCGTGAATGCCGCCGTCGAGAAAATCAAAGATATCCTCAAAGACGCAGGCAGCCCCGCCAACATGCTCACCCTCCGAGGCTTCTCCAAGCTCCCCGACATGCCCTCCATGTCTGAGGTTTACAAGCTCAACCCCCTCGGCATTGCCACCTATCCCATGTACCGCGGCCTCGCCCGACTCGTAGGCATGAAAGTCATGGCCAAGGGCCCGAAGTTCACCAATGTCGTCGACGAAATGATCGCCAACTACGACTACCACGACTTCTTCTTCATCCACTACAAGGGCGCCGACACCGCTGGCGAAGACGGCAACTTCGATGCCAAGGTTCGTGCCCTGGAGGAAGTCGACGCCCCTCTAAAACAAATCATCGACCTCCGCCCTGACGTTTTCGTCGTCGCCGGAGACCACTCGACTCCCGCCATCTGGGCAAACCACAGCTGGCATCCCGTCCCCTTCATGATGTGGAGCCGCTGGTCCCGCCCCGACACCGTGACCGAGTTCACCGAACAGGCCTGCGCCCAGGGCGTCCTCGGCGAATTCGCCGCCACAGACGTTATGCCCTTAGCCTTGGCCCACGCCGGCAAACTAATAAAATTCGGCGCCTAACCAAAAGAGAGAGGCTTCAATGCCCAACACTCGACTCCCCCTTATCGCCGGCAACTGGAAAATGAACACCACCGTCGCCGAAGCCCGATCCCTAGCCAAGGCCCTCGCCTCGACCCTGAACGGCGCACCCGACGTGGAAGTCCTCCTATGCCCGCCCTTCATATCCCTCACGACAGTCGGCAGCGAGATATCCGGCACGACCCTCAAGCTCGGCGCCCAAAATCTCCACCCAGAGCCCAAAGGCGCATTCACGGGCGAAGTCTCCCCAACCATGCTCTCTGGTCTCTGTAACTATGTCATCGTCGGCCACTCGGAGCGCCGTGCCCTCTTCGGAGAGGACGACGATTTCGTAAACCGCAAGCTCCATGCAGCCTTGGCACATGACATAATACCCATCCTTTGCGTCGGCGAGACCCTTGCCCAACGCGAGTCCAACACCACCGAAGAAATCCTCACCAGACAGGTCATTGGCGGCCTAAAAGACGTCCCCCCTAATGCCGACTTCGTCGTCGCCTACGAACCCGTCTGGGCCATCGGCACCGGCAAAGCCGCCTCCGCCTCCGACGCCGAGCAGGCCATATCCCTAATCCGCCGCACCGTATCCCAACAACTTGGCGAACAAGCCGCTGCTAGCACCCGCATCCTCTACGGCGGCAGCGTCAAGTCCTCCAACATCCGCGACTTCATAACGTCCGATGACATCGATGGCGCTCTCGTCGGAGGCGCGAGCCTCGACCCCGACGACTTCTCCGGCATCGTGTCGGCAACCTCCCAGGCCCGGCCGGTCTGACCTTGGCCGGACTGGTCGCCATTGTCGGCCCCACAGCCACGGGCAAGAGTGACCTCGCTCTGCATCTCGCGCAGGCCCTCGGCGGCGAAATAATCAACGCCGACAGCCGTCAGGTCTACCGGTACATGGATGTCGGCACCGCCAAACCCCCGCCCCAGGACTTCGCCCGCGTCCCCCATCATCTCTACGACCTTGTCGACCCCGACCAATCATTCAACCTTGCCCTCTATCTTGAGCGGGCTAACCTCGCAGTGGACGACATCTATTCCAGGGATCGAGTGCCCATCCTTGTAGGCGGCAGCGGCCTCTACGTCTGGGGTTTCCTGGAGGGCATGTCCATCCCCCACGTCCCCCCCAACCCCGACCTCCGAGCCCGCCTGGAAAAAGAAGCAGCCACCCTCGGCCCTCGAGTCCTCCACGACCGCCTAAACACCGTTGACTCCGACGCTGCCGCCTCCATCGACCCTCGTAACATCCGCCGTGTAGTCCGCGCCCTCGAAGTCTTTGAAGTCTCCGGTGTCCCCTTCTCCAAGCAGGTCCAGAAAAAAGGCCTCGACTACCCAGTCCTGATCATCGGCCTCAACGCCCCCCGAGACACCCTTCACCCCCGCACCGACACCCGCGTCGACTACATGATCGAAGCCGGCTTCGTGGAAGAAGTCAGTGACCTGTTCGCTCGGGGCTATGGGCTGGGCTTGCCATCCATGTCGGGAGTGGGTTATAAACAGCTCGGCTCGTACCTGAACGGCGAATGCATTCTGGAAGCCGCAATCGAAAAGACCAAGACCGAGACCCATCGGCTAATTCGCCATCAGTCCGCCTGGTTCAAGGCCGGAGACCCTAGAATAGACTGGTATGATATAAGCGAGGATTTTGCAGACCCCGTCACGGAACGGGTGACGGAATTCGTATCTGAGACGCAAACATAAGACCTGACTGAATAACCGGAGATCACGCCCCATGACCATCAGCTTCACAAAAATGCACGGCATCGGCAACGACTACATCCTCATCGACGCCCGACAAGTCGAAAAAGACTGGTCTCGGGTCGCCGTCGACATCTGTGACCGACATTTCGGCGTCGGCGGCGACGGCATCCTCCTCATCAGGAACTCCGAAGTGGCCGACTGCCGTATGCAGATCTACAACCCGGACGGCTCCGAGGCCGAGGCCTGCGGCAACGGCATCCGCATGTTCTCCAAGTACGTAGTTGAACAGGGTGTCGTATCCGCACCGGAAGATCGGCTGGTAGTCCAGACCCTCGGCGCAGTCGGCAAGATTGAGCTCTCCCGTAACAACGGCAGCGTCTCATCCGTTCGCGCCTCCATGGGCCCGGCGAGACTCCGCCCTTCCCAGGTCCCCGTCGCCCTTTCTGACGGCCCCGACGTCGTCAAGGACTACCCGGTAGAACTCGGCGATCGGACGGTGCCCGTGACCTGCGTCTCAATGGGCAACCCCCACGCAGTCCACTTCACTGACGTCCCCGTCGACGAGTTCCCCCTCTCAGACGTCGGCCCCAGAGTCGAAAATCACCCATTCTTCCCCGCACGCGTCAATTTCGAAATAGTTAACATAATCGATAGAAGTCACGTCAGAGCCCGAGTCTGGGAGCGCGGTGTGGGTGAGACCCTTGCCTGCGGCACGGGCGCTTGCGCCATAGCCGTCGCTTCCTGCCTTCACGGCCTCGCCGACAGCCCCGTCAACGTGCAGCTTCCTGGCGGCTCCCTGGTCATCGAGTGGGATGGCGAGGGGGACGTGTTCCTATCCGGCCCCGCCGAATACGTGTTCACAGGCGTCTGGGAAGAGCCCGGCGTCGGAGGAAACTAAATGAGGATAGCCAAAAGGCTTGATGCCATCCCGCCCTACCTGTTCGTCGCCATCAACCAGAAGATCGCCCAGAAGAAGGCCGAGGGCCATGACGTTATAAGTTTCGCCGTCGGCGACCCCGACCTCCCCACCCCACCCCACATCCTGGACAGGCTGCACAGGGAGAGCCACAATGCCGCCAACCACCGCTACCCCGAGTCGGACGGCCTCCCCGAGTTCCGCAGGGGCGTCGCCGACTGGTACAAGTCCAGGTTCAACGTGGACCTTGACCCCAACTCCGAAGTCATCTCCCTCATCGGATCCAAAGAGGGCATCGCCCACGTCGCCTTCTGCCTGATCGACCCCGGAGACATTGCCCTCGTCCCCGATCCCGCCTACCCCGTCTATTCGATGGGAACCCTCTTCGCAGGCGGCGAGAGCTATCCCGTCCCCCTCATGGAGGAGAACGGCTACCTCCCCGACCTCGAAGATATCCCCTCCGAGATTCTCCAGCGCTCCAAGGTCCTCTGGATCAACTACCCCAACAACCCCACCGGTGCAATCGCCGACGTGGACTTCTACTCTCGGGTAGTCGAGTTCGCCAAGAAGCACGACATAGCAGTCTGCAACGATGCCCCGTACAGTGAGATCGGTTTCGATGGCTATCGGCCCGCCAGCTTCCTGGAAGCCGAGGGTGCCAAGGATGTGGGCATTGAGTTCCACTCCTTCTCCAAGACCTACAACATGACCGGGTGGCGAGTCGCCATGGCCGTCGGCAACGCCGAGCTTATCAACGCCCTGAACACCGTGAAGTCCAACATGGACTCCGGCCTGCCCCAGGCCATCCAGTACATGGCCCTCGAGGCCCTTGAAGGCCCACAAGACTGCGTCGACGAGAACGTGGCCATATACCAGCGCCGCCGAGACAAGCTGGTTGCGGGTCTGGCAAAGCTCGGGCTCCGGGTGAAAGTCCCCGAGGCCAGTTTCTACCTCTGGGCCCGTGTTCCCGAGGGCTACACCTCCGCCGAGTACTGCACCAAGCTCATCGACGAGGTCGCTGTTGTTGTCACCCCTGGCTCGGGGTACGGCAAGCAGGGGGAAGGTTACATCCGCCTCTCCATGTCCCTCCCGGACGACCGCATCGACGAAGCCCTAGCCCGCATAGAATCCCTCGCCTCGTGACCTCGGGCTTTGTCGTGCCCATGGTTCCGGAACCGGAGGGCTTCACTCTCCAGGGTTTTCTAGCTTAGACACGGATGAGCTCACTGACTACGCAAGCCTACATAGAGCGCCGCATACGAGCCCTGCTGTGCCTTAGCGAAACTGTCGAAGAAAGCCATCAGAGGTGGCTCGGTACCTGCATGGGCGTCTTCATCAGTCAAGAGGAACTTGACAGGGCCAAAGCCCACGATGCGATGGTCATTAAGGATCACAAGGCCCACCGACGCATGTTCTCCCGGCATATGCGCCGACTCCACAAACTCGAAGAGAAATTCACTTCATCTACGTCTCCCCTACCCGAATCCAAACACCTCAGGAGGTCCCCATAGGCCGCAGCAACTCCGTCTCCACCTACCCGTCCCCTGAGAAGGCCCTCCTTGTCGGGGCCTCCGTCCGAGGCGGCGAAAGCCTTTGGCGCCTCCAGGACTCCCTCGACGAGCTTGCCCAGCTCACCGAAAGCGCTGGCGCACAGGTCGTTGGTATCGTCTCCCAGCAACTCCCGAGACCCAGCCATACCTATCTAGGCAAGGGCAAACTGGAAGAAGTTAAGACCCTGAAGGGCGAGCTTCACTACCAGACCGTCATCGTAGACGACGAGCTCACCCCTTCCCAGCAGAGAGTCCTCGAAGACAGGCTAAAAACAAAGGTCATCGACCGCACGGCCCTAATCCTAGACGTCTTCGCCTCACGAGCCCGCACTCGAGAAGGCCGCCTCCAGGTCGAGCTTGCTCAGCATGAATACCTCCTCCCCAGACTCGCGGGCCAGTGGAAGCACCTCGAACGGCTCGGCGGGGGAATCGGCACTAGGGGCCCCGGTGAGTCCCAGTTGGAGACCGACCGCCGCCTCGTTAGAAACAAGATCCATCGCCTCAAGCAGGAGATCGAGGACATCAGGACCCACCGCAACCTCTATCGGGAGGATAGGCGCAGGCGAGGCCTGCCAATCGTCGCCCTCGTCGGCTACACCAACTCCGGCAAGAGCACCCTATTAAACACCTTGACCGGCGCCGGAGTCCTCGCTGCCGACAAGCTATTCGCCACCCTTGACCCCGTCACCCGCCGCTGGCACATCGACCCCCTCGGCCAGATCCTCCTGACCGACACCGTCGGCTTCATCCAAAAGCTCCCAGCCATCCTGGTAGCCGCCTTCCGTGCAACCCTGGAAGAGCTTGCAGACGCCGACCTTCTCCTCCACGTCGTCGACGTCGTCCACCCCAACGCCCCCGAGCATGTCGAAGAAGTCCAGAAAATCCTCGGAGAGCTTGACCTTTCTCACAAGCCCGCCATAGTCGTCCTCAACAAGATGGACCTTTTCCCAACCAACGGAAGCAGTCCCTCCAATGGCACCCCTGACCCCGACTGGTGGGGCATGCCCGATGACATGGTCGCCATCTCCGCCCTCCGAGGCACCGGCCTCCCCGACCTCAGAAAGCTCATAGTCGACAAACTCTCAACCACCGCCGCCGTCGCCTAGCCCCCTCCCCCATCCAACACTCCCTCCCCCCGCCCCTTCCCCCACTGTCATTCCGAGGCTCCGCGAGGAATCTAGGACTTGCCCACTCACATCTCCCACTATCTCTATGATACCGTTACACGACCCTCCCTCCAGTGTAGCCTTGGTGTTTGTGGAGGTCATATCCCCTCTCCCTTGACGGGTCGCAGTTGCGCCGAGGCGTGAGAGGGCTAGGGTGAGGGTGATCCCGTCCCCAAAAGAACAATTACACAATCCCCCCAATGAAACAACGCACCAACCAGTCCAAAAGTCCGCTAGGAATCACATAACATGGGCTGGCCTGAACATTACCGCTCCAGAACAGTCCCCTTGGAAGAGGCGGTCTCTCACGTATGTTCGGGGAACCGAGTCGTCATCACTCTAGGCGAAGAGCCCAGGCTCTTGGCCTCAGGCCTCCAGGCGCGAGCCGGCGATATAGACAACGTCGTCATCCAGTGCGCGGGCCCCGCCAACGAGCTCGGCTGGTTCGACCCGGGCATCGCCCCATCCTTCAACGTCCATGTCCAGAACTCCTACCGCTACACCTATCGCCCTTTCCTCGACGACGGCCGCGCCGAGTACATGCCCTCGCTTTTCACCCTCATGTTCAAGGGCATGGAGGAGCGTGGCCTCGAAGACCAGCGCCCCGACGTATTTTTCACCGTCGTCTCCCCACCCGACCAGAACGGCTTCTGCAGCTTCGGCCACAGCCTGTGGAACAAACGCTCCTTCGCCGCCAGCGCTCGTATGGTCATCGCGGAGGTCGACCCGCGCACAATGAGGACTTACGGCACTAACAGTATCCACGTGACGGACATCGACTACTTCGTCGAAAACCCGGACACCGGCCCCGTGCTCTACCACTCAATCCCGGATCCTGATGACGCCGTGCGGGAGATGGGCCGCCACGTGGGCACGCTTATCCAAGATGGCGACACCATTCAGATTGGCTGGGGCCGGGTCGGCATGTCCCTGCCCCGAGCCGGTATCTGCGACGGAAAAAAGGACCTTGGCATACACAGCGAAGTCATGGCCCCTGGCATGCTCCCCCTCGTCGAAGACGGCGTTATCAACGGCAGTCGCAAGACCCTGAATCGGGGCAAGGCGGTCACATCTGCCCTGGCAGGCGCGGGCCGGGAGATGGACCTCGCCGCGAACAACCTCAAAGTCGAGGTCCGGGACGTCGACTACACGAACGACCTCCGGGTCATCTCAGCCCACGACAACATGGTCGCCATCAACGGGGCCGCATCCGTGGACATGTCAGGACAGATAAATGTTGAGTCCGCCGAAGGCTCTCACCCCATCAACGGGCCCGGCGGTCAGCAGGAGTTCGTCATCGGGGCCTTGGCATCGAGAGGTGGCCGCTCCATAACCGTCCTCCGCTCCACGACTCGGGACGGCCAGTCCAGAATCGCCCCCATCCTCGACGCCGGTGCCAGCGTCACCATCCCCCGCACCCTCGCCGACTACGTAGTAACCGAATACGGCGTCGCCTCCCTCCTCGGCAAGACCACCCCCGAGCGCGCCCTAGCCCTCATAAACATCGCCCACCCCAACTTCCGAAAAGAGTTGGCCATCTTCCTTAAGAAACGTAACTATTCAACTTGTTAATCTGCATACAGCTTGCCAATTGTGGGAAAATGCAGTTCCAAATACCCTCTCCTTTAACGAGTCCTTTGCTTGAACTCTGTTGGAGGGGCCGGGGCCGCTCGTGCTGAGGCTCTCGAAGTATGAGCGGGGGCGGAGTTAAGTCATCGAGATGGCACAAAAGATGCAATCTGCAGTTACACAAAGTTTCCTTGACAGGAGAGCGTTAAGCTCGAAGATCCTTCTTTGACGGGTAACGGCATTCCTATTCCCCGGAGGCACGACATGACACAAACAATGACCGGCAAAGTAGCCCTGGTCACCGGCGCGGGTGACGGCCTCGGCCGAGCCTCCGCCATAATCTTCGCCCGTGAAGGCGCCCAAGTCGTCGTCTCCGACATCGACGAGACCGGCGGCACGGAAACCGTCAGCCTGATTCGAGAAGCGGGAGGTGAAGCGACCTTCGTACCTTGCAACGTTACCAGCGTCGAGCAGGTCGACGCCCTTGTTGCCAAGACTATCGACCTCTACGGCCGCCTCGACTGTGCCCACAACAACGCCGGCGGCGGTGGCGGTCTGGGCAGGCCCATGACTCACGAGGTTGCCGTCCGAGACTGGCTGCACGTGATCGAAATAAACCTGAACAGCATCTGGTACTGCATGAGGCGCGAGATTCCCATAATGCTGGAACAAGGCGCAGGCGCCATCGTAAACACCTCTTCGATTTACGGCATCGCCGGAGCGGTCGGCACGGCCGCTTATGTCGCTGGAAAGCACGGGGTAGTCGGACTTACCAAGGCTGCCGCCCTCGAATACGCCGACCAAGGACTCCGAGTCAACGCCGTTTGCCCCGCCCACGTCCCCACCACCTCCGTGCAAAAGCTCATGGACGACGACCCCGGCCTCGAGTCCTGGGTCTCGGGCCTCTCACCCTCCGGCAGAATGGGCCGCCCCGAGGAGATCGGCGAGACCGTGGTCTGGCTCTGCTCCGACGCCGCTTCCTTCGTCACCGGCCACGCCATGCCCGTAGATGGTGGCTGGACCGCCCAATAACTTCCCCCCCAATCCCCTTCTCCTGCCCCGTAGGGGCGACCGGCGGTCGCCCTCCCCGTCTCCTATCCCGCCACGTACAACTCCCTTACCTCTTCCGTCAGCACCTCACACCCGTCCTCCGTAATCGCAATCGTCTCACTCAGCCCCACTCCGAACTTGCGCGGTACCCGGAACATGATCGGCAGGTGGAACGTCATCCCCGGCTGCAGGACCTCGTCATTCCCCTCGGCGATGAACGTCGCCCCGTCCGCCCAGGTTGGTGGAAACCCCGCCCCGACACTGTACCCGCAGATTCCCATAAACCACATCTCCTCCTCGAGCCCCGCGTACCCTTTGTGTGCATCCCTAGCCACGTCGTGCGACGTTCGTCCAGCCTTCGCCCCCTCTATTACTAGGTCCAACGTCGTTTTCACCGCCTCCCCGATTTTCCTCACCTCGTCCGACGGCTTGCCCAGCACGCCTGTCCTCATCATCGGAGCGTTGTACCTGTGGTAGCACGCGCCGTATTCGAAGAACGCCACCTCGCCCTCCTTGAGCGGCAGCCGACGAAACGTCGTGTGGTGCCAGCTCGACCGATACCCGGTCGTCACAATCGGCGGTGTTGACATAAACTCACTGCCACCACCGATGAGCTTCGCATACCCGACCTCGGCCAGGTCGTTGTCGGTGACCCCCGGCGCTATGGCCTGCAGCGACGCATTGATCCCCTCTACGGTCATCCGACCCGCCTCCCGCATGTATTCAATCTCCGTCGCCGACTTGATCTTACGCACTCTCTCCACCAGTCCCGATGCGTCGACAAAAAAGGCATTTGGCGCCGCTCGACCCAGTTCCTCTACCAGGCCGGGGATCGGGCCCCCGCGTGCCATCTCTATTCCCAGTCTCTTACCTTCCAGCCCCCGAGCTTCGAGCATCCCTGCCACCTTAGACGCGATCAAATCGCCTTCGTTCCAGGCAAAGCTGACCACATCCTCAACCCAGCCCGACAGGATGGCCGCAGGTATCTCACACGACGCCGTCACTACGCCCGGTTCCCCGTCCGCCGAAATCACGAGAGCCGTCAGGTTGGAGATCGAAAACGTGTAGTACCCCGATAGATAATGCAAATTCGCAGGCGATACCACTATCAGCCCATCCAGCCCGTCTTTCCCCATCTCCACCCGTACCTTGGCCACCCGTCCGTCGTACTCCTCCTGCGTGAAGGGCAGCTCCTTCTCAATTGGGCCGCTCCGAAGCAATCGCATGTATTCGACGTGGTCCATCTGTTCCGTTCTCCTCTCAGGCTGATGCACAGGTTACGGGCCCAAACCAACGGCCTCATTCTACACCAGGCCCCCGGCCCCACCCCGCCCTTGCTATATAATCTCCCAAAGTAATAAGCGCCCACTCGCCGACCCAAAGACAGCCGTATCCCTAATGAACCTCGATCACCTGACAACCTACCTGGAAGTGGTCAAACGTGGCTCTTTCTCGGGTGCCGCCACGCATCTCGGGCTCACCCAGCCGGGCGTCAGCCAGCAGGTCCGACGACTAGAGAATGATCTAGGTGTCCCCCTTCTCGACCGACGGGAACGACGCGTCGTCATGACCGTCGCCGGGCGAGAGTTTCAGCGTTTCGCATCCCGGGTCCTCGCCGCCCGCTCTGACTTCGACGAGAAGCTCAAAGACCTCACCAACGAGGTCAGTGGCCGGCTAAACATCGGCGCTAGCACCGTCCCCGGCGAGTTCATTCTCCCCGGCCTACTCGCCGACTTCATCGCCCTACACCCAGCCGTTGAGGCCTCCGTCGAAATCGGAGACACCGGCGACATCTCAGAGATGGTCCGCACCGCCGAGTGTGACCTCGGCTTCGTCGGTGCCCGGGTCTCCCATCGAGGGATGAAACAGGAGCCCTTCCTTGAAGACGAGCTGGTCCTGATAGTTCCCTCCTCACACCCGCTTGCAGAGAAGAAAAGCATCACCATCGCAGACTTGGGGCAGGAGCGCCTTATCACCCGCGAACGGGGCTCGGGCACCATGCAGAACGTATATGGCATGCTCGAAAAAGCAGGCTTCGACCCTCGCAGCTGGCGGCGCGCCCAGGTTTTCGGGAGCACCCAGGCCATCATCTCCGCCGTGGAAGCGGGCCTGGGCGTCGCCTTCGTCTCAGATTTCGCCGCCCGCTCTGCCATCGCCTCCCGACGCATCTCCGGCCTAAGAATCGAAGGCGTACCCCTCAAACGTCAACTATACATAACATATCTCGACAGACCCCCCCCAACCCGACTCCAGAGAGAATTCCTCTCCTTCTCCCTAACTTGGGCCAAAGAAAATGGTCATATCCCCTCTCCCTTGACGGGAGAGGGCTAGGGTGAGGGTGAGCAATATGACCAACCCCCAACTCATAGCCAGCCTCCTCGCCGGGGACAAGCGCGCCCTCGCCCGAGCCATCACCATCGTCGAACGCTCGGGCCCCGACGCCCGGGACCTCATCCATGGCATCAGCGCCCACGTTGGCCGCTCCTACACCGTCGGCATCACCGGCCCCCCCGGCGCGGGCAAGAGCACCTTAGTCGATAGAATAACCTCCGACCTAAGGACCAGGGGCTGGAACGGTTCGCCTGACCCAAAGGTCGGCATCCTTGCCGCCGACCCCACTAGCCCCTTTACCGGCGGGGCCATTCTCGCCGACCGTGTGCGCATGCAGCGCCACTACAAGGACCCCGGCGTCTACATCCGCAGCATGGCCACCCGAGGCAGCCAGGGCGGCCTTCCCAGGTCCACCCGAGACGCCATGAAGCTCCTGGACGTCTACGGTACGGACGTAACCATCGTCGAGACTGTGGGCGTCGGGCAGGCTGAGCTCGACATCATGGGCCTCGCCGACACCGTAATCGTGGCCCTCGTACCCGAAGGCGGCGATGCGATGCAGGCCATGAAGGCCGGCCTAATGGAGATCGCCGACCTCTTCGTCGTCAACAAGGCCGACCGCCCCGGCGCCGACGCCGTCGTCCGCGACATCTCCGCCGTCATCAGCTGGGACACCCGTCCGCGGGAATGGATTCCCAGGGTCCTGTCCACCAGGGCCGTCGAGAATGTAGGAATAGACAAGCTAGTCGACTCCATAGGCGAGCACAAGGGAGCCGCAGAGAAGTCGGGGCTCTTGGCGCGGCGAAGAAGGGAACGCCGCAAGCAGGAGCTCTTCGAAATCATCAGAGACACAGTCGACCAGGAAGCTCACCTCGTCATCTCCTCCAACCCCGACCTCGCCGACCTCGTCCAACAAGTAGAGTCCGCCACCCTTGACCCCCACACCGCCGCCCAAACCGTCCTTCAAGCCATCCTAAACCCCAAACCCCACTCATAGACCTGTTCACATCCCCCCTCTCCATAACCGTCATTCCCGACCCCGATCGGGAATCCATTCCAGGATGGGACCGCTCGTGCTGTCGTAGATCCGCCGAGGCGGGAGGCTCTCGAAGTATGAGCGGGGGGAGGGTGCGCTTTGCCCGTGCACCGAGGCGTGACCCCCGAATAACCGAAAATCCCGAGTAATCGGGAATCCAGGGTCCCGCCAAACCACAAGAACAGAAGGGGAGGGAGTTCCCGCTCGCCCTGAGCTCCGTCGAAGGGTCTCACGAGCCCGGGGCATTCCCTGATAGAGCTCCCGCTGTCCCTGACCCCTAGACACCCCGTGACTGCCCAGCCCCTCAGCCGTGTCATCCCGAGGCCCCGCGAGGGATCTAAGGCACTAACCCACCAACCAAGCTACTCATCCTTCCCATCACCACCGCCCCTTCCGTCATCGAAACTCCCGAACCACGGAATCCATCCCGAAAACTCCCCACACCACCCTTTCGCCTCCTCCAAAAACCCCTCCCCCCGAGTCCCAACATACCAAAACAGTACTTCGCACTATATCTGTTATGTCTCCCATATATGGTTATAGCACCTTATACTAGACATAAGGACACATATAACAGTTGTCAACCTAGCCCCCTGAACTCCGGTACACCTCCCCGATGTCGATCACGTGAAGCCACCCAAACAGCTCTCTCTTTAGCCACGATCTCAACATCCTGACCGACCCAAGCAATTCATTTCCTACCGGATGGTCAATGCCCGAAAGAGCGATAAAGCAGTAAATCGCACGCCATTATGTTACAAGTACCGCTTATGTCAACGTTTTCGCAAAAAACAATACCCCGCCTCAAACCCTCACCCCTCCCCGGACTTCTTTATCTTGTAGTACATCCGAGGCTCCGTCCCATCGATGATGTTTTTGATTCTCGGTGCGTGTTTTATGAAGATGATCGCTGCCAGGATCCCCACCGGTATCGCCGTGTCCGGGAAGACGAATACACCGACCAACGCCGCCGCCACCGTCCCCAGTATCTGACCCGCGACCATCAGCCTCGTCAACACGACGGTTACCAGGAACGTCGGAATCCACACTCCCGCCAACGCCGGCTCTATGAACAGAAGGACCGGGGCCGCCGTCGCCAACCCCTTGCCCCCCTTCAGCTTCAGGAATATCGAGTAGTTGTGCCCGACTATCGACGAGATCCCTCCCACCGTCATCGCCAGCACCGGTTCATATCCGAACCCCACCGCCACCCCCCACCCCAACAGTAGCGCCAGCGCCCCCTTCCCCATGTCTCCCAGCAGCACCACCAGCGTCAACTTCTTCGAGTTCGTTGCCCTCAGCGTGTTCATCGTCCCGACGTTCCCCGTGCCCAAGGCCATCACATCCCGCCCCGTGAACCGTTTTACCACTATGACTGCTGTCGGAATCGAGCCAATCACATAGGCGGCGATGGCAATGGGTATCAACGCTTGGATGGTGGCTTCGTCCATAGAACGCTCCTGTTCGAAGGGGTGCAAAATGCGCACAGGGGAGGCGGGTCATTCTAACATAGCAGCCCCGACTCCCTGCTCCCTGCCTAATTGTGGCCTCCAAACCGAGAGTGCTAACATGATGACTCAGAGGCACTTGTAAAATGCGTAAATCAAAACTCCATCCCGCTCTTTCGGTCATCGCCATAGCCGCCCTGACCTGTCTCCTTGTCGCCGCAGCCTGTGGCACGGGCGGCGGCGAGATTGTCGAGGCCCCCTCCCCCACCCCACCCCCCGACCCATCCGTCATCCTCCAGGCTGCCGCCGACCGCTTCCAAGCGCTCCAATTCTTCACCTTCACCATGACCCACGAAAACGGCGGTACACCTATCGCCTTTGGCCTTCTGATGGAAGACGTCATAGGGCAGGTCGTAGCACCTGACCGGCTCGAGGCTGAGGTCGGTGCCTGGGCCGGTGGATTCTTCTTCGACGTCTCCCTCATCGCCATAGGTGAGGAAACCTGGCTTACCAACCCCTTCACCGATGAATTCGAGCTCATAGAGAGGGGTATCGTCAGCTCAGCCCTGCTCGACCCCGCAACCGGCATCAGCGGCATCATACGAGACGCCAAGGACCCCATTCTGGAGGGCGAGGCCTCTATTGAAGGTATCCCCACCTACCACGTCACCTCGGTCATCGACTCCGGGCAGCTCACCTCCATCGCTCCCGGCGCTGAGCCCGGCCTCCCCATAGATGTCGGTATCTGGGTCGGGATAGACGACTCCCTGGTCTACAAAATCCACATGTTCGGCCCCATGTCCTCCGACGAGGACCCAAACATCACCAGGACCATCCTCCCCTCAGACTTCGATATCCCCGCCGAAATCGAACCCCCTCCTCTCAACTCTGATTCTTGACCAATTCCCCCAATGAGGCTTTTAAGCAACCATGCCAGACAAGGCAAGGATAAAGGTCTGATATCCCCTCTCCCTTGATGAAGCCCTTGCATAACCGTTATTCCCACTCCTCAGTCGGGCTCAATCCCGAGGGGTGGGGCATTCCGCTCGCCCTGAGCCGAGTCGAAGGGTCTCAAGAGCGGAATGGGTGGGGCGTCCCGCCCTCACACCAACACTCACGCAAACCCGCAACACCATGATCCGCACCCGCTCCCCTTACATCCCCATCCTCGCCGCCTGCTTTGGCGTATTCATTGCCGCCGACGACCAGGTAGTCGTCGTCACAATCCTCCCCAGCATCATGGGCGACTTCCGTCTGGGTGTCGACGATCTTAGCCAGGTCTCCTGGATCATCACCGGCTACCTCCTTGGCTACACCTGCGGTATGCCCCTCATCGGCAAGCTCTCCGACGTCTACGGCCACCGCACCGTCTACGTCTCAGCGATGCTCTTGTTCGCCGTCGGTTCCGTGCTCTGCGCCATCGCCAATGACCTTTGGCCCCTCGTGGCCTACCGAGTCATCCAGGCCGTCGGAGGAGGTGCGGTCATTCCCGTCACCATCGCCATGATCGGCCACCTCTTCCCCCCCGGCCGCCGAGCCCCCGCCCTCGGCCTCCTGGGCGCATCCGCCGAGTTTGGCGGTGTCATCGGCCCCATGTGGGGCGCTCTCCTGGACCACTTCCTCGACTGGCGATGGGTCTTCTGGATTAACGTCCCCCTCGTCGCCGCTTCCATTCTGCTCCTGCTCCTCCTGGTGCCTGGTGGAACGGGTCGGAAGACCCCCGTAGACTACCTGGGCGGCCTGTGGATCATGCTCAGCCTGGTCCTGTTTACCCTGTCCATATCCCGTTGGCCCGACTACCCACCCCTCGCCGCCGCCGGCATCGTCCTTTCCCTGGCCTTGGCCGCCGGTTTCATCTGGCGAGAAAGCCGGATTCCTTATCCACTCATCCCTCCGTCCCTATTTCGCCGTGCGACTTTCTCCGGTGCGAACCTCACCCACTTCCTGGTCGGGATCGGCCTTATAATCGCCATGGTCAACGTTCCCCTCATCACCGACACGGTCATGGGCAAAGAACCCCTGGAGGGCGGCCTCAGGCTGGTCCGGTTCACCGCCGCAGTCCCCGTCGGCGGAATACTCGGTGGCCTTGCGGTATCGAAACTAGGGTACCGGCTCCCGACCGCCCTCGGCCTCGCCCTTGCCGCCGTCTCCTTCTTCCTCATGATGGGCTGGGACACCTCCCTCACCGACCCCGCGCTGACCATACACCTCGTAATCGGCGGGTTCGGGTTCGGCCTCGTCATCGCGCCCATTGCAGCCGCTGCCGTCGACTCCTCCCCCTCTGCCCATCGAGGGTCGGCCTCTGGTCTCCTCACCGTCATGCGCCTCATGGGAATGACCGTCGGCCTCGCAGCCATCGCCGCCTGGGGCACCGACCGATTCGATATCCTCGTCCGTGACATCGACCTCCCCTTCACCGACCCAGACTACGTCTCTCGTGTCTCGGAGGCCGGCCTTTCCGTCTTCGAAGGTTTCTTCCTCGTCGCATTCGTCGTGTCACTGGTCGCCTTGGTCCCGGCCTTATTTATGAAACGCGTCCCTGCTGATGTAGAATTAGATGTAAGTTCGCCAAGGCGGGAGGAGGTCGGCCCCGGCCCGCCGACTCCCGTCCACTGACCTCGGAAAGATGATCGGTTTGCCAGAAAACAACCCCAACGGAGACACTACCCCCGCCGATATCACCGGCGAAGCGCCTCAAAATCGGAAGGAGGCCCTCTTTGATCCGCCGCGGCGTGTTGTAGTCCCACGCCCCGTCTACCGGCACAGACTGCTCAAGGCGCTCTCCTCCAGGTTAGGGGCCCATCTGGGAGCCTGGAGCGTAGAACGCTTTCTGGCGGCATTGTTTTTCATCTTTGCCTTTGGTGTGCTCGGAGTCTTCATCGCCGATATCCTTCTCTGCCCCGAGGGCACAGGTGTCCGATTCTGGGACGGATGCCTTTACGATGTCCTCGGCTTCGGTGTTGGGGGTGGGGTGATTGGATTTGCCGCCTTTGTCTATCTCCTTCGACTCCTTTCCTTACGGCGCGACAACCCCACCGCCCTTCATATATTGCTCAGAAAATTTCTAAAATCTAACATCACCCATCGGGAGGCCCAATGAAATTTCCTAAAGAGTACTACCTGTTTCCCCTCGGCCTTGCCGCCGCCGGAATAGGTTTTGAGGCCGTCCGCCGCGCCGCCTCGGCCGCAACCGCCTACGTCCCCACCGCCGAGGCCGCTTCCGCCACCGCGGAGTCGCGCCCTTCCATCTGGGGCCTCGCCCTGCCTATTCAGCCCCGCATCGCCATCGTCGAGCTTTTCGGCGCGATACAGGGCGGCGCCAAGGTCGGAGAGTCCGTTCACCTTATCGACACCCTCAAGTCCGACAAGCGTGTCCGCGCCGTAATCATCGAGATCGATTCCCCCGGCGGCTCCGCCCCCGCCTCCGAGTACCTCTACGGAGCCGTGTCCCGCCTTGCTGCCAGGAAACCCGTAATCGCCTTTGTGAGGGGCGTTGGCGCTTCAGGGTCATATATGGTCGCCTGTGGGGCCACCAAGATCATCGCCCTACCCAGCTCCATCATCGGCTCCATTGGCGTGATCTCCATAGGCCCCGTGGCTAAAGACCTGCTCAAGCGCATCGGGATCGACGTCACCGTCTCCAAGAGCGGGCCTTACAAAGACATGGGCGCCCTTTACCGAGAGCCGACAAAAGAAGAGTTGCAGAAGCGGGACGAGCTGATCGGCCAGTTCTTCGACAATTTCGTCGACCTGGTCGCCAGATCGCGGACCATGTCCCGGGACAACGTCCTAAAATACGCTACCGGCGAGGTCTTCACCGGCAGAAGGGCCGCCGAGTACCGCC
This sequence comes from Dehalococcoidia bacterium, assembly GCA_965220005.1. GTDB lineage: Bacteria > Chloroflexota > Dehalococcoidia > Plut-88900 > Plut-88900 > Plut-88900. The sequence goes on along the minus strand of OZ244800.1, from coordinate 2,083,675 downwards.
TTATCGACGAAGTAGCCGACATGGACCGGGCCATCGAGCTCGCATCAGAGCTCGGCCAGGTTCCCCCCAAGGTCGTCTACGCCCGCCCCCGACGACCACTCTTCCAGAAGCTCTTCTCCCGAGTCGGCTCCTCCTTCGCCGAAGAAATCGCCGAATCCGTCGAATCTCGCCTGGGCGGCTACGTCCATTACCGCTAAGTGAGGAACATCTAAGCAACCCATACCGCCCATCGTCATTACTGCAGAGGCAGGCTGAAAGTGCGCCGAGGCGTGAATCCATCCCCGGGCGGGGCCGCTCACTCTGAGCTAGAAGGGTCGAGCGGGGGCGGCCCACGTAATGCCAACTCCTCACAGTCACCCGACGCCAAACCACGCCCCACCCAAACTCCCCCTACCCCCCACCCCCATACAACGCAGTCTCCGGGAAGAACGCCCGCCACCCGAACCAGAAGCTGGTCCGGCCCGCAATCCGCGCCAGCTCGTCACCGCTGCCGTCCTGCGCTTCCAGGCTCGCGTCTCCCACCAGCCACTCTACTCCATTCTCATCCACCAGCGTTGTTCTTCCCTCCTCGCCGAGAAGGCTGACGAACCTCGCCCCCGCGCGCTCGTACGCCACTACGGCTTTTGTCCCCGGATTCCCCACAAGCACTAGTTCTGTCCCACCGACTTCATCGTTCACCAGTCCTTCACTGCCCACAACCTCCACCGGATAAGCCTTACCCTTCCCGTCTATTTCAATTCCGTATACAACGTCCTTCACTTGCAGCCGCTCGTCGTACTCCCCGACAGGGAACCACAGTTCATCACTCCCAAAGTAGTCCGTGTACGCCGCCCCGAACTCCCCTTCCGACGAGTAATTTCGCGGGTATCCCGTGTTTATGTCTAGTGCCAGTGTGTCGGGGTGAGCCGCTAGCCAGTCGCCCCATGTGGTCAGAGTCACCGGCCGTATGTTCAGCCGCAATCCCGAGTCGACCAGCGACCCAGTGACCGGCTCCCCCGTGAACTGGTTCCACAGGCCTCCGGTGGTCAGGTCGTACATCAGCTTGTTGCTGAAGTAGAGAAGGCCGGAGCTGCGGAAGACGTACTTGTCTCCGTCCACGTCTGTGTCGTACAGAATCCCAGACCCGCAGAGAGTGCAGTAGGCAAGCGCCACGGGAACCCCACCCACCACGTCGTTCGCCATCTCGTGCCAGTTCATTATCCGCAGCGGATAGGCCCTTGCGTCTCCGTTAATGGACACCCCGAAGACGCGGTCAGTGGTTTCCAGGTACGCAGCATTCTCCCCCTCGACCATCGCCGGGTTCACCAGTGACGGAATCGATCTCGACGACCCATCGTCCTGTAACACCCCTCCCCACACCAGGAACCGCAGGTCCAGATCTATCGTCGCCGGGTCTATCAGTTCGCCGTCACCGGAGGTGAAGTAGCTCCTGAACGGGGGATCGATATCGCTCAGCAAGTCCACCTTCCACCGGAAATATCCCTCCGGCAGCTCTAAGTCCGGTTGTTGAGCCAGCCATTCGACCCACGCCTTGCCGTCATATTCGAAAGTTTGCCCCGAGAGTTGTTGCATTGCAGGAATCACCTGCTCCGCGTTGAAGAGCAGTTCATTACGGGTAAGCGGCACCTGGATAAGGTCCGTCAGCGCAGCAACTAGCGCCGTGTCCCCCAAATCCGCGATCTCCCGAAGAGCGGTCTGAGCGGTAATGTTTCCGGGGTCGCTCACCCGGTCCTGGCTCAGCCGGTGCAGCAGGTCAACCATCCCACTCTCACCCGTCTCCGCCTGCACAGTGGGATCGGGTTCCGAGGGTACAGGCGTCGCCGTTTCACCAGTCGGGGCTTCCGTAACCCCGGGGCTCGACACCGCCACCGGTGTCAGCTCTATAACAGGGGTTTCCTCCTCGCCCTCCCTTCCTCCTCCACACCCCGCAATCACCCCCAACGACACCAGCATGACCAGGGCGACACCCCCGGCCAGGACCATCGCTTTTCGGATACGACGTAGACGATTGAACATCAATGGGGCACCGCCATGTTTAAGGTTCGGGCAAACTAGTCTAACACCCCCCACTCCCTGTGACATGGATCCCTTGCCTATGCACATGATATCCTCTATCATATTAGCACATACATTCGATTAGAAAGGTGACAACCCTATACCCAGTGGAGGACGCCGCCCCGGAGCGGGCGCGCCTATAGGAAACCGAAACCGCCTGCGACACGGCCTTGCATCCAAATACGTTCAGGAAACACTACTTCCCGCCCTTGTTCCCTATCCCGACCTCCATCGCTGGTTTTTGAACTTCCAGCGCAGCGCCCGCCGCAACAAGAAGGCCCAGCGCGGCTCATCCGCATCCATCATCGAAACTCTCATCTTCATCTCCGAACTCCCCACCGACCATCCCCGCCGACGCTCTGCCCTTCAGGCCCTCAACGACAAACTGGAACGCGCCCTCAGTTTTTAACCTCCTCTATCTCTCTCCTTCTCCCCTACGCTTATGTCAATCTCCATCACCCATCCCCCCCCAAAAACCTCTCTGCCTCCTTTTATTTTCCTTTCAGGCGTCATTCAATCAAAACAGCTACGAATTCAATCGAGCTTCATTCAAGCCCAATCAACGGTCAACCAAGTCCAATCATCCCCAATCAAGTCCAATCGTCCCCCAATCGCACCCAATCCCATGTCAACCGATGGTCAATCCGACTCAATCGTTGCCAACCCTTCAGCCCCCGACATTCCCGCTCTTGGCGTATCCCTCTCCCGTGCCTTAAGATAACCGCACACTGAGAGCCCTCAACCCACTAACTAACGCCCCCGCCAAACCCGACCAACACAAACACAACGACATGCTAGCCACAACACCTCACCGCCTCCAGGTCGCAGGGACCAGGTTGGTCAAAGGCATCATATTTTTGGTACTCGGATTCCTTGTGGGCGCAATTGCCGGGGCGCTTTCGGGCGCAGTTCTGGGCGCTCTATTGGCCCTCGTCCTGGGCGGCTCTGTAGACGTGCTGCGGGTCGCCGCAGCAGTGGCGGTCATAGGCATGCTCGTCGGCATCTTGGCCGGCATCCTGACCATCTTGATGACGAGCTTGGGAATCGGCGTTAAGTACCTCATTGCCGCGGTCGCCACTGTAATCGGCGCAGTCGTGGGCGGTTTCCTCGGCGGCTTTGAAGGGGCTGGTATCTTCGCCGCAGTCGGCGCAGCCACCGGCGGACTCTTCATCATCGCCCTCCGCCTCGACCCCCGCACCCGCCCCACCCCCACCCCCGAGTCTTGAATCACTATCATTATGTCTAGCATTACCACCCAAATGTCCCTCACACCCTGCCATCCGAAGAACGCTCCTTTAGCCTTGTCATTCCGAGGCTCCGCGAGGAATCTAGGACTTGCCCACCCTCCTCTCTCATCCCCCACGCCTCCTCCTCCCCCTCAACAAGCCTTTACATACCCTGTGCAGGGGCGGCCGGGGCCGCTCGTGCTGAGCCCCGTCGAAGTATGAGCGAGGTGGGGTGCGAGGTTAGGTAAACTGGATCGCACACTAGATATGATCTGCAGCTCTCCAAAGTCCGCACCCCACCAATCCCCGAAAGGCGGTAACACCATGACAGCCCAGGTTATCGACGTAGACGGCCACATCCTCGAACCCGCTTCCCTCTGGTCCGACAACATCGCCCCCGAATTCAAGTCCCGCGCCCTCCGCATCGAGATCGACGAGGAGGGCCTCGAGTTCTGGAGCTTCGATGGAAAGGCCATCAGCACCTACTCCAAGGGCCGAAGCGCCAACGTCGCCGCCATAGGCACGACCCGCGAGTGGCGCAAGGAGCACGTATTCGATAAGCGCGACATCACCTGGGAGCAGGCCCTCTCCCGTGTCCCCGGCGCCTGGGACCCCGACGAGCGGGTCAAGATGATGACCTCCGAAGGCATCGACATGAGCATCCTATATCCCACTCTCGGCCTCGCCTTCGCTCGCATGGAAGACGCCCAGCTCTCCGCCGCCTACTGCAGCGTCTACAACGACTGGATAGTCGACTTCTGCTCCGCCCACCCCGACCGCCTGATGCCTGCTCTCACCCTCCCCTGGCACGATGTTGACCTCAGCGTCCGGGAGATGCAGCGCTTCTCCGGCCTCGAAAAGAAGGCCGTTCAGGCCCCCTCTGGCCCCGCCAAGGATATATCCTTCGGTTCGACCCATTGGGACGCCCTGTGGGCCGAGCACCAGGAACAGGACATCCCCGTCTCCCTCCACGTCGGCTCCGCTGGCACCTCCGCATCGAAGCTCCTGCACCCGGAGATCAAACACCCGTCATGGTGGACCTTCACCGTCGAGTCCACCGAGCTAATGAACAGCTTCTGCAGCTTCTTCCAGGGCACGGTATTCGACAGGTTCCCCGGCCTCAAGATCCTCATCCTCGAATCGGGCTGCCTCTGGATGCCCTACTTCCTCGAAAGAATGGACGAGACCTTTGAGCTCATCGGCTTCACCACCGACTTGAAGAACAAGCCCAGCGATTACTTCAACGAACGAGGCTGGATTTCCATGGAACCCGACGACGAACTCGGCGCCGCCACGGCCAAGCTAATGGGCGCCGATAGGCTCGTCTGGGCTTTCGACTACCCCCACAGCGATTCCTGCGAGGAACCCGTAGCAAGACTGAAGGAGAGCCTAAGCGAGCTTCCCCCCGAGGACCAGGCCAAGGTGATGGGCCTCAACGTTCGGGAGATCTACGGACTATAGCTCTTCCGCCTGAATCCGTTTGCGGTCACAAGGACCCCGGACACGGCTATTGCCGCCGAGAACGAGCAGGTGATGATCATCGCCAGCCTCAAGTCTCCGGTCGAGTCCTGTAGAAAGCCCGTAAGGGCCGGGCCGATAGCCCCTCCGGCAAGCAGGCACGTCTCGATGAAGCCTATACCTACGGCTATGTCCCGGGCCCCGAAACCCGGGAGCCTGTAGGGCAGCGTCCAGACAAAGGGGACCAGGGAAAACCCGACTCCGTGCATAAGAGCGAAAACGATAAGTAACGGCATGTTCCCCGTCCAGGCCATCCCCACCGAGCCCACACAGACCAATGTCCCCAATACCGCTATGGATGGGCCCATAAAGTCCCTGTGAGCCCACTTCGCCACGAAATACCCGACCGCCACGCTCCCGGCGCCCTCCAACATCGCCGCCATCGCGAACATCTGCCCGGATGTCTTGACGGAAAAGCCGTACTCTTCCAGCAGCAGCGTGGGCCAAAAGGTGATCAGCGAACTCCACGTCAGGTTCAGGCCCATCATCCCCAGCCCTACCACCCACAAAACACGGTGCCGCCCGAGGGTCTTGCCTAAGTTGAGGGACTCTTTACCCCCCAGTGCCGCCGACGCCGCCGCTCCCTGGCGTCGGCCCTGCACCGCCCAGGCCAGCGTGAACACGAATATCGGCAGCGAGCTTATCAGGATGACCAGTCTCCAATTGTTGTCCAGCCATTCGAGAACAAAGGGAAGAAGCCCCAGGGCTATCAAAGCTGCGATGCCGTAGGTTCCGTTGAATAAGCCATTGGCGAAGATGATCTCGCGCCTCGGGAACCACTGGTTTATGAGCAGCGTACGCGCCGGATGCATCGCCGCGGCAGCCTGTCCGAACAACCACCGGCTTATCAGCAATATTGCAAACACCGGCGCCCATGCCTGCCCGACCCCGAACACGCTCATGGCAACAAGCGCCCCCAGCAGGACTATCCTCCCGCTGTACCGCGACAGCACGATGCTCAACGGCAGCGCCAGAACAAGGTTCCCGAACAGCGCCGACGACCCCAGCAATCCCTGCATGGTAGGAGAAAGTCCAAGGTCTTTGGAGATCGAGGGGAGCATGACGCCCAATGAGAGGACGAACAGGACGACGGTCCCATTGGCCAGCCCCAGGTGGGTCAATACCACCCACCGAAACCCAATCTTCTCCTCAGTGTCGACACCGAGGGCCTGTGAATCTACAGTCATTACTCGCTTTCTCTATCCCCTCTCCCCCAACAAGCCCCTTTTGCATAACCTGTCCAGGAGCGGCCGGGGCCGCTCGTGCTGAGCCCCGTCGAAGTATGAGCGGGGGAGGGGAAACGCCGATCAGAATAGCAAATGGCTTGTTGTGCAGTTACGCAAAGACCCCTCGATCGGTGAGGGTGATATCAGATGCCAAGTGAAGAGTACGCCTTTATTGATGGAGCTAAAGGTAGTAGTGCGCAACTGCTCAAGCCCTACCCACCCACCCCACACACCAGAATCTGATGATTATCCCCCGACTCGAAAGACTTGCACTCAAAATCCCCATACTTGGCCCGCACCTCGAACCCGTTGTACTTGAGCAGAGCCTCCAGCTCCAGCGGGAAGTACATCCGAATGCTGATCTGCTCAATAGGCTGCTCTTCCACGCCGGGCAGCGAGTAATGGAGCGTCAGGTGCTGCACCTGGGTGGCCCTGTCATAGACGCTGCTGAAATCCACCCGCACGGTCCCATCACCGTCTGGATGTTCGTACTCCAGGAACGGCGACCTCTCCCCCTCCCGCCGATTCAGAATCTCCATCGAGGGGTTATATAGCTCCATTATGAACAGCCCCCCCGGCGCTAGATGCTCCTTCACCCGAGACAGGCACTCCTCCAAGTCCTCAATTGTCAGCATACGGGAGATGCTTTGGGAAGGGCAGATAACAAGCGGGAAGGTCTTCCCAAGCGAGAAATACCGCATATCCGCCTTCACCCACTCGACGTCGAGTCCCTCCTCCGAGGAGTTCCTCCCCGCCTGCTCTAGCATCGACTCCGCAAGGTCGATACCCGTCACCTCAAACCCTTCACGGGCCAGCGGTATCGCGATCCGACCCGTCCCACAAGCCAATTCCAGGACCGGCCCGCCATAACGACTCGCCTGCCCGACCCAGAAATCGACGTCTTCCGTGAAGTTGCTATAAGCCAGATCGTAGTGCCGACCGTCAAGATAAGTACGTTGCAGGTTATTTGCGATCATTATTCCCAATATATGGGGCCTTTATGTAACCGTCATTCCCGAGAAATCGGGAATCTAGGACTGGGGATTCCAGGCTGGGAATGCAACTCACTTCCACCTCAATATTTGTCCGCAAGGTGAGTATGCAGAGTTCCCTAGCCCGGAACACCGGCCTCCTCCACCTCAGCGAAGAAGTCGATCCGCGCCTGCTCGTCGAGAGGCCTGTCCGGACCGAGGTAGAAAGCATGGAGGTGCGCAAAGGGGTTCACTTTCATCTTGGGCACCACCCGGGACCTCAGGTCACGAGACTTCGGGTCCATCAGCAGATGAGACGTCCACACCTCGAAAGTGTGGTTGATCGCGTAGAACGCGTCATGGGCGGAGGCATACGAGTTGCCCGCCTTTTCCCAGTCCTGATTCGAGGCCAAAGCGTCCCTCAATAACCGGGTATCCCGCAAACTGGTAGAGAGCCCCTGTCCCCAGGTCGGGTCCCCCGTCGAGGCCGCGTCCCCGATCAGCGCAATGCCGTCCTTAAACGGGTGATCGACCCAAGCGTGCGCCCCGTCAAACGTGGCCAGAGGCCCCGCAGGCCTCGCCCCCGAGAATACGTCCTCCGGCGCGCCCGTCGACAGGAACCCCTCGATGAAGCGTTCTTCGCCTTTCGCGCCGCTGAGTCTATAGCCAGCGTCCCAGCGATGGCATAAGTAGGCCCGCACCCGACCCCGGCCCTGTGGAAACAGTATGGCCGCAAGACCCGCATTCGGGTTGGCCCAGTGGTGCGCCGCGTCGTCGGCCACACCCATGTCGTCGAAGAGCAGTCCGGCCACGAGGTTGGATTCCGGATCCTTGTTCACCTGAAAGCCACCTAGCGCCCGGGTCTGCGAGGCCCGTCCATCCGCCCCAACCAGCATCCTGCATGTCACCTTCTCGGAGACTTCCCCATCGACTCGCACCGTTAGGACGCTTGCCTCCCTCTCCAACTCCTTCACCCGAGCCCCTCGCAACACCGTAACCCCTGCCCTAATTGCTGCCTCGATCAGGCTCTTTTGCAGCGTCGGGTGGTAGAACGTCAGCGCCGATACACCGGCGCCCGTGTCGTTCACCAGGTCGCCGTGGAACATCCGCTTTGGGCCTCCGTACATGTCCATCCAGAGCACCCGATGTCCCCCCGCCCCGACTATGTCGTCGTAGATTCCCAGCGCCTTCGCCTCGACTACACCCCACGGGAAGATGAACTCCCCCCTGACCCTGTCCCTGAACTCCGTCGTCGCCTCGACCAGCAATACGCCGTACCCGGCTCTCGCCATGGACACAGCGAGACTTGCCCCAGCGATTCCCGCACCGGCCACTACCAGGTCGTAAGTATTCCCGCTCTTGTCTTTATTACCGTTATGTACAGTATCCATTCCTGAGGTCCTGTTCCCGTATGTCCTCGTCGCGCAGGGCCGGGTCTCCGTATCCCCCACCCCCCGCCGCGTAGCAAAGTATCGTATCTCCCGGCTTCACAGGCACACCCGTCTCCTTCGAATGGAGTACCCTCTCCCCGTCTGCCGACACGATGCTGTATCGATGGGCCCAACCCGGACTGCCTCCCAGCAGCCCGAAAGGCGCATTAACGATTCCATCCCCCGCAGTGTTCATCCTGGCTCCGGGCTCCCCCTCATATACAAGCTCCACCACGCTCCCGAGACCACCCCTCCACCGCCCATCGCCCCCGGAATCGGGCAGCAGTTCGTAGCGGGGTATGAAGAAGGGGAACCGTTCCTCGGTGACCTCCACGCTGGGGCTCCTTATGCCCCCTGCCACGTTGATCTCCCCGACGTTCGACCACCCGTCGAACCCATCGGACGCCCCCCCTCCTCCGCGCCCGAGGAAGAAGTGCCAGATGAACCTCCTGCCGGTCTTGGGGTCTTCGCCCGTAATCGCGTACCTCAGCCGGCGGGAGAACCCGGCGGTCACTGCGTCGGGGACGGCATTTACCATGGCCCGGAAGACCGCCTCGACTATCTCCTCGCCGCAATGGTTGGTGCTCATCGTCACCGGGGCCGGCGGGTTCGGGTTCACGATCAGCCCCTTCGGTGCAATTACCGTAATGGGCCTCATCGACCCCTCGTTCCTCGCCACGTCGAAAGGAGCCATGTACATCAGCGATACGTGGGACAGGGACCGGGTGTTCGCGTAGGCGCTGTTTATGAATCCCGTGACCTGTTTGCTCGACTCGCTCAGGTCGATGGTCATACTGTCCCCGGCAATGGTCACCGTCGCCCGGATCGGCACCATCTTCGCATCGAAGCCGTCGTCATCGATGAACGATTCACCCTTGTACACACCGTCGGGCCAGTTGGTGATCATTTCCCTAACCTGCACCTCAGTCCCGTGCAGTATCTCGTCCACTGCCCGACTCAGCCCCTCCGCGCCATATCGCTCCAGCATGGCAATGATCCGCCGAGCCGCTATCCTCACCGATCCAAACTGAGCCTGAAAGTCCCCGAGAAAGTTCTCCGGGTGTCGCACGTTCGCCGAGAGCATCTGCAGGACGTCGTCTCTGGAAACTCCCTTCTCGATCAGCTTCAGGGGCGGTATGCGTATGCCCTCCTGGTATATCTCGCTGGCCGAGGGGTTGTACCCTCCATGCGTCGCCCCCCCGACATCACTATGATGGGCGCGATTTACAGCGAAGAAACGTAGTTTGCCTTCATAGAAGATCGGTTGGATGACGGTGATGTCGGGTATGTGGCTTCCCCCGAAATACGGATCGTTCAGGGCAAACATGTCCCCGTCGTATATCTTGTCTCCGAAGTACTGCTTAACCGCTGCCGCAGCCAAGGGTAACGCGCTTATGTGGACCGGAATTCCCTCGCCCTGGGCCACGAGCTGGCAGTCCGCATCGATTATCGCCGTCGAAAAGTCTCGGCTGGAGTTTAGTATCTGCGACATCGACGTCCGGATCATCACCTCAGCCATCTCCAGCGCAATGGTGTTCAACCGGCTCTCGACCACAGCAACGGTGATAGGGTCAGGCTTGCCACCCGCACCCATGTTGGTCTCTACCTCGTCCTCTTCAATAGCCACCTGCATCCTCATGCCGCCGTAGCCATCGGCCAGTGCCATGTCCCCGGCTTGAAGCAAAATCGTTGTGAAGTTCGACTCGACGATCGCCGGCCCCTCCATCTCCCAAGATGCGGGCAGCTTGTCCATGTCGTAGACCGGGACATCCGCCCACCCGCCGAGATATACGCTCCGCTTACCCTTAAGCGCGTCCTCTAACTTTCCCTTGGCCTCTGGCTTGGGCAACTCCACCGGCTCAAGGTCCCCGAACACCGACGCCCGCAGCGTCACCAGCCTGACCTCCTGGTCCGACTGCTGATAGGAGTACAGCTCCTGGTACCGCCTGTGAAGGTTCGCCGACAACTGTTCCAATATCGCCGAGTCATCCTGCGACAGGTCAGGAACCGGCACATTCACTTCAAATATCTGGTCCAGATAGCGCATGTCCGCAGAGACAGTCACCCGGATATCCTCATCCGCCACACCCTGCTCCCGCAACCTGGTCTTGCCCCTCTCTCCCATCTCGGTCGATAACCGGCGCACTTCTCCCAGGTCTATGCTGTCCAGGCTCACCGGGTGCGACAGGGAGAAGTCGTACCGGAGGTCCGTCGAGAGCATTCCGTACGCCGACTGCACAGGCGCGGTTGACGGCACATATATCCTCTCGATATGCAGCTGACGGGCCATCTCGCTTACGTGCAGCCCCGCCGACCCCCCGAAGGCCAGCAGCGAGAAGTCCCGTGGGTCGACCCCACGTCTCGCCGCCAGCAGCCGTATCCCCTCAGCCATGTTCGTAGATACCACTTGATGCACCCCGAACGCAGCCTCCACCGTCGACATCCCCAGCCCGGCAAGTTCCTTATCTAATGCCTCTTCCGCCTTGGCCCTGTCCAAAGACTCCCGTCCACCCAGGAAATTCGTCTCCGAAAGGAACCCGAGCGCCAGGTTGGAGTCCGCTACCGTAGGCTTGTCGCCGCCCTTGCCGTAGCAGGCGGGCCCAGGCTCGGCACCCGCGCTCTCCGGTCCAACCCTCAGAATCCCCCCGGGATCAACCCGCGCTATGCTGCCGCCCCCCGCCCCCAGGGTGTGAATATCGATCATCGGCACCGCTATCTTCCACCCCGCCTCGAACTGCTCCGTCGTCACATGAGGAACGCCGTCTTCTATCAGGGATATGTCGGTGCTGGTGCCTCCCATGTCGAAACCTATCAGGTTGGCTTCACCCACCAAGTCGCCGAAGCTCTTGGCCCCGGCCACGCCCCCCGCCGGCCCCGAGAGGATCGCCTTCACCGCCTGGTTCTTCGCATCATCGATGGGTGTCACCCCGCCGTTGGACTGCATTATCAGGATGTCGTTGGAATCGCTGAACGCTGCCAGTCGCTCCTTTAGACGGGTCAAGTACCTCCCAAAGACCGGCCCGACATACGAGTTCACAACCGTCGTGCTCAGCCTGTCGAACTCCTTGATCTGCGGCAGGATCTCATGAGAAAGCGACGTGTACAGCCCCGGGGCAAGGCTCTCGATGATTTCACCCACCCGACGCTCGTGCTCCGGGTTGAGATACGAGAATAGAAAGCATACCGCCAGCCCCTCGACTCCCTCTTCCAGCATTCCTTTCACAGCCTCCGCCACCGCCGCCTCGTCCAATTCCCTCTTTATCGACCCATCCGCCCGAGTACGCTCCGGCACCCCGATCCGCAGGTAGCGAGGCACCAGGGCCTCCATCTGCTTCATCCTTAGGTTATACCGGTCCTCCTTCATCCCCTCCCGCATCTCCAGCAGGTCCCGGAACCCGCCCGTGGTGATCAGCCCTACCTTAGCCCCTTTCCGCTCGACCAGTGTATTGGTAGCCACAGTGGTGCCGTGAATGATCATCGACGTGCCGGACAGTAGTTCAGTGATTCCCAGCCCATAGTCTTGGGCCACGTCCAGCAGACCGTTCATGACGCCCTCGGAGGGGTCCTGCGGAGTGGAGGGGGTCTTGTACAAACGGGGCACTTCTCCCGGTCTCGTGACCACCAGGTCCGTGAATGTGCCCCCTACGTCGATTCCGATTTTGAACATGTCTAGTCCTTGCCCTGCGTGCTGGATTTCGGGGTATTATTACCCGTCAGCCCGATTTGTTCAATCGACTAGCGCAGCCCTCGACAGCCGAATGAAACCCCAACAACCCACAAAGGAAGCCGCCTGGCATAAGCTGGTCGACTACATTCTCGGCTATCAGGCCACCTGGATCACCGATATCGGCCTGAAGGCGGGGCTGTTCAAGGCCATCTCCGAGGCCGGCCTACCAGGCACAACCGAATTCACCCTCGCCGAGACCCTCGGCTTCTCACCCCGCTACGTGGGCATCTGGTGTCGCGCCGCCTATGCCTTCGAGATGTTGGACTGGGATGAGGCCTCTGGTTATCGACTCGCTCCCCACATGGACTCCCTCCTCCTGAATCCCACCGACCCCCTTTTCCTCGGGGGCAGGATCCAGTTCAACGCCGCCCTCCACCAGGACTTTCACGCTTTCCCCAACTACCTGCCCTCAGGCGGCGTATGGCCTAGGAGTGAGCATGACCCCTGGCTCCTCGAAGCCCTCAAGAACATGACCAAGCCCGACTACGCCGTCATCACTGATACAGTCCTTCCACAAGTGCTTGATTCTGACCGGATGACCTCGTCGGAACTGGACATCCTAGACCTTGGCGCGGGAGCAGGATACGGCGTCGTCCACTATGCCACCCGGTTCCCCAACGCCCGAGTCCTCGGTATCGAATACGACGCCCCCAGCGCCGCCCTCGCCACCCAGACCCTCGCCGAGTCCGACTTCGGCGACCGCACCCAGGTTCTCAAAGCCGACGCCAACGCCATGGACTACGACTCCGCTTTCGACATCATAACCATGAACGTTACCCTCCACGAGGTCGGTGGCCCCGGCTCCTATCGCAACGTCCTCTCTCGCGCCCACCGAGCCCTCCGCCCGGAAGGCGTCATTGTAGTATCCGAGCTTCCATATCCCGACTCTCCCAGGGACTACCGCGGCAACCCCGCCTACCAGATGATGGCCGGCGTCCAACTCCACGAGGCCCTCGTCGGTTGCGGTATGATTACCCAGGGGGAATTGCGAAGCCTTATGGAGTCCGCGGGCTTCCGAGACCTCAAGGCCCCCGAACATCCCCTCCCCACCCGTTTCATACTTGCAGGCAGAAAATAGGCAGAGCCCCGGCGCTCAGGAGGTTGACATGGAATTCGGAGTAGTCTTTCCCCAGACCGAGATCGGCGCCGACCCCGAGGACGCTAAGAAGCTGATCCAGGCCAGCGAGCAGATGGGTTTCGAAGGACTGGTTGTCTACGACCACGTCGTCGGCGCAAACACGGACTTCTACAAGAACAGCGGCATCGAATTCTTCTACGATATAGACAGCAACTTCCACGAGATTTTCGTGCTCCTCGGCTGGGCTGCAGCCATCACCGAGCGTATCAAGCTCATCACCGGCATCGTCATCCTCCCTCAACGTCAGACCACCCTGGTCGCCAAGCAAGCTGCAGCCATAGACGTCTTGAGCGGTGGCCGGCTCGTTCTCGGCATCGCCGTAGGCTGGAACCCCGTTGAGTTCGAGGCCCTCGGCGAAGATTTCCACAACCGCGGCAAGCGCATCGAGGAGCAAATCGACGTTATGCGGACCCTGTGGACCAAAAAGGTCGCCAACTACCAGGGCCGCTGGCACACCATCAGGCAGGCTGGCATAAAGCCCTTCCCCGTCCAACAGCCTATCCCGCTATGGATCGGGGGTGACGCCTACCCCGTCCTGCAGCGCACTGGCCGCCTGGGTGACGGCTGGTTCCCGACATCCGACCAGCCGGAAAACGCAAAGAAGAAGATCGATGTTGTTCGCCAGGCAGCCCGAGAGGCAGGCCGAGACCCTTCAGATATCACCATCGCCGTCCAAATCAACCTCGATGCCATCCCCATGCCTGCAGTTGCCGATTATGTAAAGGCATGGCAAGACATCGGCGCAACTAAGTTCTACCTCGATAGCATGAACTGCGGCCTGGACACCGTAGCCAACCACCTCGACGTCTTCCGGGAATACAACGAAATCACCTCAGCCCTCTCCTAACCCCATTTTCTCCTATCATTCCGAGGCTCGGCGAGGTCGAAGATGCGCCGAGGCGTGAGAGGGCTAGAGCCTGTCCCGAGTCCTTGGAGGGAGTGATGGTGATCCCTATTTCCCCGTCATTCCCGACTCCGATCGGGAATCCATCCCCGGGCGGCGGGGCCGCTCGTGCTGAGGCTCTCGAAGTATGAGCGGGGTGGGGCCCACGCCAATCCCCCACCCCCGTTGACGCCACCCAACCCCAAAGCTACACTCCTCCTACACACAGCAACCAGCCAAGACCACTCACAATCCCAAACCCCCGAGACCTCAAATGCGCTTTGACATCACCCTCTACACCCACGTAGGCGAGACATACCCGTGGGAAAAGATAGTCGACGAAGCCGAGACCCAGGTCAAATTCGCCGACCAGGCCGGCTTCACCACCTTCTGGATGGCCGAACACCACTTCGCCTGGGACGGCTGGTACAACTCCGCACCCAACCCCATCCTCATGGGGACCCGCCTCTCCCGATTCAGCGATAGGCTCAGGTTCGGCCAGTGCGGCGTAGTCCTCCCCGACTGGCATCCCCTCCGCGTCGCCGAGGACATCGCCCTCATGGACCAGTTCACCAAGGGCCGCGTGGACTTCGGCATCGCCCGAGGCATCGATACTCGGGCCTCCATCCAGTTCAACCTCAACGCTGACAGACGCGACCAGGAGTCCAACTACGCCCTCTTCGCCGAGTCCCTTGACATCATCACCGGCGCCTGGACTCAAGACGCCTTCCAGCACGATGGCAGGTTTTACAAGTTCCCCGTCCCCGGCTGGGTCGAGTCAAACCCCATGGTCCACGACCCCAGCTACCATGCGCCAGACGGCGAGTTGAAGGCCATGGGCGTCTTCCCCAAGCCCTTCCAGAAACCCCACCCCCCGATTTGGCAAATGGCCGACTCCCCCGGTTCTCATAGATTCGCCGGAAGCCGGAGCATGGGCGTCTTCTGCCAGTCCATATCCATCGGCAAGATAAAGGAGGCCTGGTCTGTCCATAACGAGGCTATGTCGAAGGCTGAAGGCCGAGACGTGCCTTTTGGGGAAAAACTCTGCGTCGTCAGGCCCACCTACGTCGCCGACACCTACGAACAGGCCCTGGCCGACGTGAGTTGGGGTTCCCAGCAGCTCGGGAAATGGTATTCCCACAACCCCGTCAAGGCCTACTCGGCAATGGCAACCGATGAAGAGCTTGACCCCGGAGACTTCGACCTCTCCTGGCTCGACTACCAGCTCAAGCACGGCCTCGTCTGCGTCGGCACCCCAGACACCATCTCTGAGCAGATCGAGAATCTCCAAAGCTCGGTTAACTGCGGACACATGGCCCTCTTCCTCAACTTCCCCGGCCTCACCTTCGAAAAGACCATGCGAAGCCTCACCCTCTTCGCCGAAAAGGTGATGCCCCGGTTTATGTAGTAGGGGGAACGCCCGGCAATCGTAGGGCATGGTATATAATCACCGCGGCGGCACCCTGCTTAAACATCAACGCACACTCGACTCGGGAGACTAGGTATGCGGTTCGACTCCACTCCTTACTACCACGTCGGCGAGGACTACGATTGGGAGACCCTCGTTGACGAGATGCGGGAAGAGGTCCGGCTCATGGACCAGGGTGGCTTCACAGGCACCTGGCTCGCCGAGCACCACTTCCACTGGGATGGCTGGTACCGCGCCTCCCCCAACCCCATCCTCCTCGGTGCCGACCTGATCAACGAAAGCGACCGCCTTCGCGTCGGACAGTGTGGCACCATCCTCCCCGACTGGAACCCCATCCGCGTCGCCGAGGACATCGCCCTCCTCGACCAGCTCACCAGAGGCCGGGTCGATTTCGGCGTAGCCCGAGGCATCAACAACCGAGCCACCATCCAGTTCCGTGAGGAAGCCGACCGCCGAAACGAACAGCACCGCTCCCTCTTCAACGAGACCCTCGAAGTAATTCTCGGCGCCTGGCGGAACGATGCCTTCTCCTATAAGGGTGAGTTCTTCACCTACCCCGCTCCCGGCTGGCAGGAGACCAACCCCCTGGGCCGAGACTCCAGATTTCACAGCGAAACCGGCGAACTCAAGGCCCTGGGCCTCACCCCGAAACCCTTCCAGCGGCCCCACCCCCCCGTTTTCAACATGGTCGAGTCCTCAAGCTCCCACGCCTACTCGGCCCGCATGGGCATTGGAGCCATGTGCTTCTCGATCTCCCACGGGCGCATCAAGGACGCCTGGCGGGCCTACAACAATGCCGCCTCGGAGGCAGCAGGCCACGATGTACCCTACGGGCAAAACCTGGCCGTGATGCGGCCCACCTATATAGCCGATAGCTACGAACAGGCGGTCGCCGACGCCCGGGAAGGCACAAACCTCCTCGCCTCCTGGATAACAACCGACCCCGACAAAATCCGCAAGATAATGGTCAGCGAAGAGGAGCTGGAAGAGGGCGACCTGGACCTCGACTGGTTCGACTTCCAACTCAAGCACGACCTCATCCTCGTCGGCTCCCCCGATTCCGTCTCCGAGCAGATCGAGCGTCTGGAAACTGAGACCGGATGTCCCCACCTCGCATTCTTCCTCAACATACCTCTCCTCTCCTTCCAGCAGGTTATGCACTCCCTGGACTTGGCCTCTTCAAAAGTAATCCCCAGGTTCGCCTAGCCCATGCGATTCGACAGCACACCCTACTATCACGTCGGCGAGGACTATTCCTGGCAGACCTTGGTCCGAGAGATGCGGGAAGAGGTCCGTCTCATGGACCAGGGAGGCTTTACCGGTCTCTGGCTCGCCGAACACCATTTCGCCTGGGACGGCTGGTACCGTGCCCCGACCGACCCCATCCTCGTCGGCGCTGACCTCATTGCCGAAAGCGACAGGATGCGTGTCGGCCAGTGCGGCGCCATCATCCCCGACTGGAACCCCATCCGTGTCGCCGAGGACATAGCCATCCTTGACCAGCTGACCAAGGGCCGCGTCGACTTCGGCGCAGGGCGGGGAATCAACACCCGCTCCACCATCCAGTTCTTCAAGAAAGCCGACCGCCGGAACCCCGAGCGCAACCGCGCCCTCTTCCGGGAAGCCCTCGAAATCATAGTCAGGGCCCTGGAAAACGACGCCTTCTCCTACAAGGGCGAATTCTACACCTACCCAACACCCGGCTGGTATGAATCCAACCCCCTGGTCCGGGACCCCAAGTACCACGCCCATGACGGTGAGCTGATCGCCCTCGGCGTCACACCCCGCCCCTACCAACAACCCCGGCCTCCCGTCTACATCATGGCCGAAACCGTCGGCTCCTTCGGCTACGCGGGAGAGAAGGGCTACAGCGCCATGTGCGCCTCCCTGTCCCCCGGTAGAATCAACGAGGCCTTCACCGCCCACAAGGAAGCTGCCTCCCAGAGGCTTGGGCGCTCCGTCCCTACCGGCGAGGACGTCGCCGTCATGCGCCCAACCTTCGTCGCCGAAACCTACGAAGAAGCCGTCCAAGCCGTGCGCCCCGGGGCCAACCGTCTCGCCGCATGGTCGTCGGTAAATCCTCACAAGGCACGGCAGGCCACCCTGATCGAAGAGGAGATGGAAAAGGGAGACCTGGACTCCGACTGGTTCGACTTCCAGCTCAAGCACGACCTCATTCTGGTCGGCTCCCCTGACTCGGTATCCGAGCAGATCGAGCGCATCCAATCCAAGACCGACTGCCAGCACATCGCCCTCTTCCTGAACTTCCCCGGCCTCTCCTTCCAACAGGTCATGAACTCCCTTAACCTCTTCTCCGACCGCATCATCCCCAGGTTCGCCTAACAAATGATCCTCTCTCCCTCGACGAGACATTTGTATAATCGTCATTTCGGCCCCCGAGCCGGAATCCATGGATGGGGATTCAGAATTGGATAGCATGTCTGGTCTTGCCAATATGGTTCCGAATGGACAGCTACGCAAAGGCCTATTAACGGGAGAGGGTGATTCCCCCTTCTAAAGTGCTTCCCCGGCCCACCAACTGACATCCACTTCAGACCCGACAAGAGGTGACAAATGAGGTTCGATTGCACACCCTACTACCATGTCGGAGAGCAATACGCCTGGGACTCCCTGATGGACGAAATGCACCAGGAGGTCCAGCTCATTGACCAGGGAGGCTTCACCGGCCTCTGGCTCGCCGAGCACCACTTCGCCTGGGACGGCTGGTACCGAGCCTCTCCCAACCCCATACTCATGGGCGCAGGCTTAATTAAGAACAGCGACCGCCTCAGAATCGGCCAGTGCGGAACCATCCTCCCCGACTGGCACCCCCTCCGCGTCGCCGAGGACATTGCCCTGCTGGATAACTTCACCGACGGTCGCGTCGACTTCGGCATCGCCCGTGGCTTCGACACCCGGGCCTCCGCCCAGTTCAGCTCTGCGGGAGACCGGCGGAATCCCAAGGTCAACTCCGAGTTCTTCAACGAGGCCCTTGACGTCATCATCGACGCATGGAAACAGGAAGCGTTCCAATATCAGGGGAACCACTTTACTTTCCCTGAACCCGGCTGGCACGAACCCAACGAATGGGTCCGAGACCCCCGCTACCACGCCGCGGATGGCGAGATGGTCGCCCTCGGCGTCCACCCCAAGCCCGTCCAAAAACCCCACCCACCCATCTTTCAGATGTCCACCTCTAACAAGTCCCACGAGTTGGCCGGCAGGCGAGGCATATCCACAATGTGCCAGACCGTCTCCCTCGGCAAGATAAGGGAGATATGGAACACCTATTACGCCGCCGCTAAGGAAGCGAGGGGCGAAGAGAACAACTTTGGCGATAAGCTCTCCGTGATGATCGCCACCTACGTCGCCGACACCATGGAAGAAGCCTTAGAGGTCGTCAGGCCGGGGGCCAACATGCTCGGCGTGTGGAACAAACGGGACCCCGTGTCGGCGTCCAAAGACTCATTCGTGGACGGAGAAATCGAAGACGGCGACCTTGACCTGGACTGGTTCGACTTCCAACGCAAGCACGACCTCATACTGGTCGGCACCCCGGACACCGTCGCCGAGCAGATCGAACGCTACCGAACCGAGCTCAACTGCCAGCACATCGCCCTCTTCCTCAACTTCCCCGGCCTCAGCTTCCAGCAGGTGATGCGAAGCCTCACTCTCTTCACCGAACAGGTCATACCCCAGTTCAACTAAACCCACTGACCCCCACCCCCCACAGGAGCAACCCATGATCGGCATCGTCCCCCGAGAAATCGACGACTACGCCTTCGACCACACCACCCCCCTCCCACCCGTCATGGAAGAACTGAGAAAGGCGACCTACGACTCGGCCCCCGACGCCGAAATGCTCTCCGACCGCCTCATCGGCACCCTCCTCCAGACACTCATCCGAGTCTCCGGTGCCAAGCGCGTCCTGGAAATAGGCACCTTCACGGGATTCAGCGCCCTGATGATGGCCCACGCTCTCCCGGAGGACGGTGAACTCATAACCTGCGATATAGCCCCCCGATCCCTGGCCCGCGAGTTCTTCACCAAGACGCTCCACGGCAAGAAAATCGACCTACGAGTCGGCCCCGCCCTCGACACTATCGACACCCTCCAAGGCCCCTTCGACCTAGTCTTCATCGATGCCGACAAGACCAACTACCTGAACTATTATGTAAAATGCATCGACCTGCTGGCGCCCAGGGGCGTGATTGCCGTGGACAACACCCTGTGGGGAGGGAAGGTGCTGGACCCTAAAGATGAGAGCGATAAGGCCATAGACGCCTTGAACGACTACGTTACCAATGACCCTCGAGTCAACAACGTCCTGCTAACCCTGCGGGATGGCCTGATGCTCGCCTTCCGAGCCTAGGCCCGGCCTTAGACCCTACGCCGACGCCGGACCCCGAACCACTCCACGGCAAAATACATTCCGAACACTAGGAAAATCGATACGCCAAAATAGGTAAGCGCGTTCGATACGTCAAGTATTGCATTTACCAGGCTTATCACCCCCAGGAACGCCAGTATCAACAGGCGCCATTCCCTCCAATTTATCAGCGACAGCCCGAAGCCTATCGTCCCCGTTATTATCGCAATAGACACCGGGAACAGAAGAAGAAACCCTACCCGCTCCCGTGTCTCGTCATCCAGGTCGGGCCGGTCCTGGAACGCGGTGACGATCATAATCATGATCAGTGCGATCCCAAGCGCGACTAAGAACGAATAAGTTACGTCGATAAGTTGACGCCGCGCACCCATGACCCAATATCCCCCAATGCCCCGGCGGTCTCTTTGATGTTCCCGAAAGGCGACCGTCGCGCTTCCAAGGTGTTCTGATGATTATACGACTGTCGGCAAACCCCACGCATTGTTCCCAAACTTTGCCCCTGCTCTATCTGTTAACTAAGCCCTTCAGTACACCTTGAGTGCGACTCTTTGGGAAATGCGTAACAATGCATTCTGGTAGTTGCATTTATCTTTTGTATGGTAGAATGCTCCCCAACTTCG
Organism: Dehalococcoidia bacterium; assembly: GCA_965220005.1. Taxonomy (GTDB): domain Bacteria; phylum Chloroflexota; class Dehalococcoidia; order Plut-88900; family Plut-88900; genus Plut-88900. Next base: position 2,063,062 of record OZ244800.1, on the reverse strand, counting down.
GTATCCCCGAAAGGGCGTGGCAAACGTCTACTTCCGGTCTGGAATGGGGATCACGAAGCAGGAGATACTTGGCCCTGGAGGACCTGTTCATGAACATTTTCGTAGGCAACCTTCCCTATAGTCTGACCGACGAGGAGTTGAAAGAAGCTTTCGACCCTTTCGGCACTGTTGACTCGGCACGCGTGATCACCGATCCCTATTCCGGCCGCTCACGCGGTTTCGGTTTCGTCGAGATGACTGACGAGCGCGAAGGTGAAGCTGCGGTTCAAGGCCTGAATGGTAAAGAGCTCAAAGGCAGACCCCTTACCGTAGACCGGGCCCGACCCAAAGAGCCCCGCCGCCCCCGCTGGTAGCCACGGTCGCAATGCCATAGGCCTCCTTTTGATCGGTAACCTCTAAGCCCCCACACCAACGCTTCGGGCCCCTCGTTACCCATAGGTCAAAACGGGCTTTTTTTGCCTGTGCCCCTACGCGGTATACTTTCCTATCCTGATCCTGATTTGGCCCTGTAGACTTGCAGTCAGGGGGTAATCAGCTTATGACTAGCGCCGGGACACCCACTCTGGACATCCGACCCCTGACCCCCGACCTGTCGGACAGCATGAGGACCGTCCTCAGGGGAAGCTGGGGCAGCACCTGCTGGTGCATGTTCCCTCGTATCCCGGGCGCCCAATGGAAGAAGCTTCCCGGCGAAGGGTCCGGTTCTCAACGCCGCCGTGCAGCTATGGAAAACCTGGCCCGACGCTCTTACGCTCCGGGTCTCCTCGCATTCCAGGGAGCAGACCCCGTGGGCTGGGTTGCCGTCGCCCCCCGGAGCGAGCTTGCCCGCATCGAGAAGTCCCGGGCCACACCCCGGGTGGACGATCAGGATGTCTGGGTTATCCCATGCGTGACCGTCCACAGGAATGCACGTGGCCAGGGGGTCGCCGTGGCTCTCATTCGGGCGGCGGCACAATATGCATTCGAGCATGGCGCTCCTGTCGTGGAGGCCTACCCCCGAGCCGGAAACGAGCGCACCGGCACCGACAACATCTTCTTCGGAACCGAGCCCCTCTTCAAACGCGCCGGCTTCGAAATAGTCCGAGGACCCCTCCCCGACCGCCCGCGTAACTGGCTTCCTCGCCTCGCAATGCGTTTCAACCCGTTGCAGTAGCCACCCCCAAGGTGGACAATGCACTAAGGAAACCTCTGCTTGCCGGAGGGGCCGGGGCCGCTCGTGCTGAGGCTCTCGAAGTATGAGCGGGGGGAGGGACGTCAGGTAACCTGGATGGCACCACTAGCGTGATCAGCAGTTACGCAAAGATATCTCGATGGGTCGGAGATGCGCCGAGGCGCGAGAGGGTGATACTGGCTTGCAAAAGACTCCAGCCCGAAGGAGGGCACCGCAATGGCTAAGGACGGTTTTAAGGTCATCGACAGCGACATGCACATCATGGAGCCCGCCGACCTCTGGCAGACCTACATCTCCCCCGAGTTCCGGGACCTCGCCCCCGTCGGCGCCGAAGAGTACTTCATGGACCTCCGCCTCAAGCACGACGGCCGAGTCATCGCCCGCAACCAGGACAACTTCGCCGACGAAGGGGAAATGTACGTAGATTTGGCGAAGCGCTACGGCAGGTTTAACGAGTTCCTGTCCTTCCAGGACCGGGGCTGGGGTCCCGACACCCAGGTCGAGGCCATGGACGCCGAGGGGATAGACTTGGCTTTGCTTTTCCCTTCCATGGGCCTCTTCGCCCACGCCAAGGTCTACGACGATGATCAGCTCGCCGCTGCCATATCCCGTGCCTACAACGACTGGCTCGCCGAGTTCTGCCAAGGCAACTCCAGGAGGATGTTCGGTGCGGGCATGGTCCCTGCCCAGAATATAGACGCCGCCGTTTCAGAGACCCGGCGCGTTGCCCAGGACTTCGGCTTCAAGGGCGTATTCCTCCGCCCCAACCCTGTCCAGGGCCGCAACTGGAACCACCCCTACTATGACCCTCTATGGGCCGAGTGCCAGGCATTCGACCTCGCCGTCGGGTTCCACGAAGGCACGCCCTGTGAGCTCCCCGTGGCTATGGGAGAGCGTTTCGACGGCAACCACGAAAACCTCTGGACTACCGAGCACCTGGCCGCCCATCCCATCGAGCAGATGTACGCCTGTCTCGCGATCATCATGGGGGGCGTCACCCAGAGATTTCCAACTCTAAGGTTCGCTTTCCTGGAAGGGAATTGCAGCTGGTCGCCGTTCTGGATCTGGCGCATGGACGAGCACTACGAGCACCGGGAATCAATTCTCAAGGAAAGACTTCCCCTCATGCCCTCCGAATACTTCAAACGCCAATGCTTCACCTCCGTAGAGGCCGACGAAGCGCCCGGCAAGTATGCCATCGACTGGCTTGGCGACGACAACATCGTCTTCTCCACCGACTACCCCCACCCCGACAGCCGCTATCCCAAGTCCGTAGAAATGCTCCTCACCCTCGATTTCCCCCACGACAGCATGCGAAAGATCCTCTGGGACAACTGCGCCCGCCTCTACGGCCTGTCCTGAGGTGGGGACGCTCGTGCTGTCGCAGATCCGCCGAGGTGGGAGCCCGTCGAAGTATGAGCGGGAGGCTAGGGTCTGCCCTCAAGCCCCGTCTCTCGTTTCTAACTCCACCCCCGACACCCGCGCCCAGTAATTCACCGACTCCACCAGGTCCTTGTGCCCCAGCCCCGCAGCCCGAGCCATCTGGTATAGCTGCACGCCTAGGTCGTTGATGGGGGTGGGCACCCCTTCCTCCCTGCTCCATTCACTCGTCAGCTTCAAGTCCTTGTATTGCAGGTCAACCGAGAAGCCCGGCTCGAAATCGCCCCGCTCGATTCTCGGCCGGACATAGTTCTGCATGAAATAGCAGTCAGCATCCGTCTCGTCAAACACATCCATCAGGGTCTTCGCATCGATGCCCGCCGCCGCCCCGAGAGCAAACGCCTCCGCCGAGATCAGGTTGACCATCCCACTGACGAAGTTGCTCAGCAGTTTCACCTTCGTCCCCGTCCCCGCCTCCCCCAGAAAGAAAAACTTCTCGCCAAGAGCTTCTATCACAGGTCTTGCCCTTTCGAACGCCGCCCGGTCCCCGCTCACCATGAAGGTTACGTTGGCCGCCTTCGCCCCGTCCGTCCCCGCCCCACCCGGCTGCCCCCCGCTTATCGGAGAGTCCAGGTAGTCCACACCCCGCTCCTTCGCCCGGGCATACATGTCAATAGCCGTCTTGGGGTCAATAGTGCTCAGGTCTACGATAACCGTCCCAGGCCGAGCCCCCTCTAACAAGCCATCCTTCCCATCTACCGCCGCCCTCACCGCCTCTGGGTTCGGCAGCGCCAGCAACACCACCTCCGACGATCTCGCCAGGTCCGCCCCACTCCCCAACGCCAGAGCCCCCATCTTCTCTACCGCCACCATCTGCTCCCGAACGCTGTCATACACGTAGATCGGCCCAAAAGCCCTTGTCAGGTTGGCCGCATATATCTGCCCAATAACTCCCAGCCCTACCAGCCCTATCTTTGGCATCGTTTCACCTCTCCAACAAAAACCCGAATGTTCCTTCCGGTATTAAACCCTTGCATAACCGTCATTCCCGCTCCCGAGTCGGGCTCCATCCCCAGGGGCGGGACATTCCGTCGCCCTTTCGAAGGTGCTGCAAGTGCGTCTTTGGCGTGCGCCGTGGCGTCAGCGAAGTCGAAGCCTGTCCTGAGGTTCTCGAAGGGGAACCCAAGAACTGAATGATGTGCGAGCGTTCCATCCCCTCTCCCTTGATGAGCTCTTTGCCTAACCTCCCGCCGTGGGGCCGCTCGTGCTGAGGCTCTCGAAGTATGAGCGGGGGGTGGAAGTCACGTGATCTGGACAGTACTGCAGAAGCAACCTGTAGTTGTGCAAAAGTCTCTTGATGGGAGAGACCTAGGGTCCAAGACTCGCTGAGGAGAACAACGGTGAATTCTACAAAGGCAACCACGCACTTTATGTAACGAAAAGCCGCTCGGAATCACCAATCGACGCTTTATGTAAAATCACCCAAGCTGATACAGCTTGACCGCATTCTCTCCCAGTATCTTTCGGAACTCAGCATCCGGAAGGGGAGCAAGGTTCTTCTTCAACTGCGCCACCGTCCCCATCTCTGCATCGGAGTGGGGATAGTCGGAGGCCCAGAGGAACCGGTCGGCCCCGAGAAGCTGCATCATTGTCAGGCCAATCTTCTCGCTGGGCTCCATGGATATCCAGCATTGTCGATTGAAGTATTCGCTCGGCTTAAGCTGCATCGAAGTCTCGAAGCCGTACCTCTCGAAATACTCGTCCATCCGCTCCAGCCAGTAGGCCAGCCAGCCGCAGCCTGCCTCCAGTGCGATCACCTGAAGGTTCGGGAACCTGTCGAAGAGGCCTCCCTGGAACAGCGAGGTCATCGAGTCCACCACAAACTCCGCTGCCGTCACGAACCACCACCACCAAGACGCCTTCCAGGGGTGCGGGTAGAAGTAGTCTCCGCCAAACCGGGTCCCACCCCCGTGAACGTGTACCCCTACAGGCAGCCCGAGGCTTGCGGCCTCCGCCCATATCGGGTCGAATGTTGGCTCACCGTACGGCGACCCGTTCCTCGGCGGAAATGCAAGTAGCATCAGTCCCTTCGCCCCCAGGCTTGCCACCCGCCTGGTCTCCGCTACCGCCTGCTCCACGTCCATGAAAGACACGTGAGCTATCGGCACTAGTCGGCTGGGATCGGTGCTGCAGAAGTCGATCAGCCAGTCGTTGTACACCCGACAATGTGCCGCCACGAGATCTGCGTCGTCACTGGAACTCTCCCAGTCCAGACCGAGAGAAGGGTAGAACAACGCAATGTCGATCCCCTCCTCGTCCATCACCTTGAGTCTCTCCTCCGGCACCCATGCCCCCGGGACCATCGAGTCCCGGTAGTGCACCTTCCCGGCCAAGTAGTCCTCTATGGGCTTGTCCACAGCACCGTACACCGACACCGTGCCCACCGGCCTAGTATCGTCCAGCCATATGTTGTCCATAACTGGGTGCTCGACCCCCGCCTCGTCCTCCACAAGTTTGTATGCCCGGTCCCGATACTTCGGTTCCAGCTTATTTTCGAAAAGGTCGGGTGGCTCCATGATGTGCCCATCCACGTCGACGGCTATGTAGTCCTTCATATCCTTCTCGCACCCTTTCCGTTCTTGCTTGAGTTCCGTGAACCCCAATCCGATAGGGGCAACCGCTTGGTCAGCCCTGCCCATATACAGCCGGATACGCTAAGCGAATCCACATGGGGAGTCAAGACAGCGCACCGCTCCTCGTTTGCCGTATGCTGTGCCCGACTGTATAATCCACATCGAACAGAGCCCCGGCTAGCGACCCTTGCGCCAGGGCTCTTTCTACGAAATCCCGGCCTAGAGGCTTCATGTACTTCGACCTGAGACTGTTCCAGCTTACGCAGGGTGTTCGGCTCCGTATCTTTCTTTCCACAGTGCTGGGGCTTATTGCCGTCGGGGCCGGGGTTGCGGGCCTCGCCATCTTCGCCGTAGTCATCGCCCAGGTATTTCGCGGACAGGCCGAGTACTCCTCCCTTGCTTTTCCCATGATCGGCGTCGCCATCCTCATCGGCGTCCGAGGAATTTTCCAATACCTGCAGAACAGCTACGCTCACCACACTTCCAACATCGTCAAGATCAGGATTCGTGAGAATCTTTACCAGCACTGTCTTGCCCTTGGCCCGGGCCACTTCGACCAGCGTCGCACCGGCGGCGTAATCCTCACCCTAGGTGATGGCGTCGAGGGCCTGGAGACCTTCTTCGGCCAGTACCTCCCACAGATAATAATTGCCGCCGTCGCCCCGATTCTCATCTTCGTATTCATGGCCATCCTGGACCTGCCCATCGCCCTTATCTTCCTCGGTTTCGCCCTCTTCACCCTCGTTGCTCCGGCAGTCTTCCACAGTTGGAACCAGAAGAGCAGCATGCAACGCTACCGCTCCTACGGCTCCCTGGGCGCCGACTTCCTGGACGGTGTGCAGGGCCTCGCCACCCTGAAGGCCTACGGCCAGAGTGGCCGACACGGCGATAGACTGGCAGATAAGGCCCGAGCCCTTTATCGAAGCACTATGGGTGTCCTCGCCGCCAATATAGCCACCGGCGGCGTTACCGTGCTGGGAATCTCTGCCGGTGCGGCCGTCGCCCTCGGCGTGGGAGCAGCCCGAGTCAGCGCCGGCGATATGGAGATTCGAACTCTCCTGATTGTCATGATGTTCGGCGTCGAGGTCTTCAGGCCCCTCCGGGAACTGACCCAGCTCTATCATAAGGGCATGATCGCCAGCGCAGCTGCGCAGAGCATCTTCAACCTCATGGCAGAGCCCGTCGAGATCGAAGGCCCCCAGGCCGCACCCACCCCCGACACCCATCAGACCACTTCCCTCATCCCCGAAATCCGCTTCGAAAACGTTACCTTTGGCTACAATCAGGGCCGGGGCAACGCCCTTGAAAACGTATCCTTCACCTTGGGCAAAGGTGAAAAGCTCGGCGTCGCGGGGCCAAGCGGTGCAGGAAAATCGACCCTCGTCTGGCTCGCATATCGCTTCTTCGATCCTCAGAAGGGCCGCATTCTCCTAGGCGGAGAGGACTTGAAAACCCTTCCTCTCGAACGAATCCGCGAGCAGATCGCAGTGGTTACCCAGGACACCTACCTGTTTCACGGCACCGTCGCCGACAACCTCAGGTTCGGCAAGCGTGACGCTACTCAGAAGGAGCTGGAAGCCGCCGCCCGAGCCGCCAATGCCCAGGAGTTCATCTCCGAGCTCCCCCAGGGCTACGACACCTATGTCGGTGAGCGGGCAATCCGCCTCTCGGGCGGGCAGCGGCAACGCATCGCCATCGCTCGAGCCCTCTTGAAGGATGCGCCAATCCTCATCCTCGACGAGGCCCTGTCCAGCGTGGATGCCGAGAACGAGGCCGTCATTCAGGAAGCCCTGGACCGACTCATGCAGGGCCGCACAACCCTGATAATTGCCCACCGCCTCTCCAGCATCGTCGGCGCCGACCGTATCCTAGTCCTCGAAGACAGCCATCTAGTCGAAGTAGGTTCCCACGACGAGCTTATTGCCGCCGACGGCATCTACGCCCGGCTCATGGCCGACCAGCAGACCGCCGGGTTTGCCTCCCGCCCGGCGAATGTCCCCACCGTAGACCAGCTCACAAGCGCCGTCGTTGGCCTAGCCTCCCCACCCCACGAGGAGGAACCCATCCCTGCGCCGGCCGCTCTTGAGGATTCCTATCCGATGGGCGCGTTCACAATCCTAAGAAGGCTGATGACCCTTATCGTTCCCTGGTGGAAACAGCAGACCGTAACTTTCCTCCTGGGCATAGCCCATCACGGCTCCATAATCGGCCTTGGCGTGATTAGCGCATTGCTGGTCGGCGAGGTGTTCCGGGGTGGAGATCTGACCCTATACCTTATCCTCCTCGGCGTCTTTGCCCCGCTCACCGCATTCTTCACCTGGGCCGAGGGCTGGCTCGCCCATGACCTCGCCTACAGGCTCCTCGCAGAGATGCGTATCGACATGTACCGCAAGATGGACGCCATCGCCCCCGCCTACCTGGTCAAACGAAGGTCTGGGGACATCGTAGGCGTAGTCGGCGGAGACATCGAGAAGATCGAATATTTCTTCGCCCACACCATCAGCCCGGCCTTCGTGGCCTTTGTCGTGCCCCTTGCCGTCCTAATAACCCTTGCCCTCATCTCCTGGCCTCTGGCAATTGTTCTCTTGCCCTTCCTCCTCGCCGTCGCAATCCGACCCTTCTACGACCAGACTACCAACGAACGCCTCGGCGACGAAGTCTTGAGCAAGCTCGGCGGCATCCATGCCCAGATGGTCGATAACATCCAGGGAATGCGGGAGATATCAGCGTTCGGCCAGGGCCCCGCAAGGACCGGCGACATCCGAGAACGGGGTTGGGACTTCGCAGGGAGCCAGCTCAAATTCAAAAAGGCCCAGGAGTCCCAGACCTCTTTCATAGAATCGATCACAGGGCTTGGGGGCCTTGCGGTGCTGGCAATGGGCGCATGGCTCGTTCTGGAAGGCAGGATGGACCGTCCTGACCTGCCCCTCGCCGCCCTCCTTGCCCTCTCCACCTTCTCCCCCGTCTCAGACCTCGCCCGCACCGGCAAGGACCTCATGGAGACCCTTGCCGCAGGCCGCCGGGTCTTCGCCGTCCACGATGAACCCATGTCCGTACAGGACGGCCCTGGCGTAGCCGCACCCGGAGAGGTTGCAGTGCCCACAGCGCCCTTGGTCCGCTTCAACGGCACTTCCTTCGCTTACGGTCCAGGCCTTCCCCAGGCCGTTTCCGATGTCAGCTTCACCATCGAGCCGGGTCAGACCGTGGCCCTTGTCGGAAGGTCGGGTGCGGGTAAGAGCACCTGCGCCTATCTCCTAATGCGCTTTTGGGATCCCCAGTCCGGCGAGGTCTCCCTGGGCAATCACAACCTGAAGGAATTCCGGCTCGACCCCCTACGGGGCAGCATCGCCTTCGTCACCCAGGACACCTATCTCTTCAACGCCAGCATCGGGGACAACATCGCCCTGGGTAAATTCGGGGCTTCCCAGGAAGAGATTGAGGAAGCCGCCCAGCAGGCCAATGCTCACGGCTTCATATCCTCCTTCCCCGAGGGCTATGACACCATGGTCGGAGAGCGGGGAATGCAGCTCTCCGGCGGTCAGCGCCAGCGCATCTCCATCGCCCGAGCCCTCCTCAAGAACGCCCCCGTCCTCATTCTCGACGAAGCCACCTCCCACCTCGACGCCGTCAGCGAGCACCAGGTGCGACAGGCCCTGAACCGCCTCATGTCAGGCAGAAGCACAGTCATCATCGCCCACCGGCTCTCCACAGTCCGAGACGCGGACAAGCTGATAGTCCTCGACCGAGGCCGCAAAGTCGAAGAAGGCAGCCACGACGAGTTGATGGAGCGAAACGGCCTCTACGCCCAACTCGTCGCCGCCCAGATGGTCAGCTCTGCCCCCCGCCCCGCCCCCGAACCCTCCTAACCCATTACCCCTCCCATCCCGAGGCCCCGCGAGGGATCTAAAGCGCTTGCTTATACAACACAGATGCCTATCCGACCATCCTTGTCCTCCTCCCACCAGTACCGAAATAGAGGCCCAAGTGCGTGCAAAGCATGCACTTCGGCCTCTATTCTTATCTCCCCCTCTCCCTTGAAGGCCCTAAGGGAGAGGGGGACAAAGGGGGTGAGGGTTCCCCGGTGGGGCTGGGCGGTGTCTCCCCAACTGTGACATCAACCCCTTGACCCTACCTAAACATCCGTGCTATTAGCCCCACTGTTCGAACACCACCCTAGCCCACCCAAGGAGGAACCAAAAACCCAGGGAAGCCCACCCGACCCACCAGAGGACTCAACGTCCAGGCCCATCCCAAAGGGCGGCCCACGCGCCACCCCACGGCTCAAACAAACGCCGCCATCTCCTCATCCATAGGCCCCGGCTCTCCCTTCCCCCACAACCATCAGGCGATGGAAGGTCCGTAGACTATAAGTGGCAAGCTCTGTCCAAGGGCCCCTGCCGATACAAACGCTCCCCTCATCAGGAGCGTATACGTCGCCCTCACAGGCGAATACACTGACCCCGCCAATGGCCGGGCTCAGATACACAGGGCCTTTGAGCCCTTAACCGACTCCCCCGCCGACGCCTTCGGAGAGGCAAGCGCACCCCTCAGCGGCTCCGAGTCCCGCTCCCATTCCTCCGCATGGTCGAGCACTTCTGGTGGTAGGGACGCCCCACACCGAGAATCCCTCGGGTCCCCTCCACATCCTCTCAGAAGCCAGGGGTTGTCCTGTGCGGGCAGTCGGACGCCCACAGGCACCGGCACAGGCCTAACCGCCTCCCTGCCCAACACTCTCGGACCTTCCATCGCCTTCCCCCTCCCCACATCAAACAAAAATCCAGAGTCCCAACTCCCAACTGAATAACCGACGGCCTCCCGCTCCCCTGTCATTCCGAGGCTCCGCGAGGAATCTAGGACTTGCCCACCCACATCCTTCATAGCCTTCTCCCACGCCCCTACCCCGAGAAGTGCGGCATCACCTCCCTCGCGAACAGCCGCATCGAACTCCGAGTCTTCCGCGCGTCCATCCCCCCTATCTGCATCCACGTCAGTATGTGCGTAGCCCCCCGGGCCTGGTCCTCCTCCACCGCACGGCATACGTCGTCGGGCGTCCCGACCATGAACGGTTTGCCCAGGAAATGCACCTTCCCCGACTCTGCAAGATCGGGTAGCTCCTCCGCGCTCGGCAGGGGAAGCATCCCGAACATCTCCCCCGCCATAGAATCGAATATTCCCGCCTCCGTGTACTTCGGCAGATAGCCGCGCATCTGCGCCAGGGCGTGAGGGGCATAGTCCCTCCACGCCTGCTCCTTCGTCTCCCCGACATAGCAGTTCCGTATAACGTTCCTGAAATACTGCCCCGGGTCCCGGCCGTACTTTCTCAGCGCCCGCTCGTACGGCCCGAGCATGTTCGCGTCCCGGGGCCCGGTCAGGTGACACCCGTACCTCGCCGCTCTATCGATTGCCGGCGGTATCTCATCCCCGACCGGCCTCTTCTCCGCCGCGACCCATATCGGCGGATGAGGCTTCTGCACGGGGCGAGGCAGCATCGTCACACCGTCAAAGTGGAAGTGCTTACCCTTGAACGTAAAATTCTCTTCAGTCATCAGCCCAATTATCGACTGTATCCCCTCCTCCATCCTCCGCCCCCTTTCACTCCTGGGCACGTCCAGCGTATCGAACTCCGTCTTCTCGTACCCGATCCCCAGGCCCAGGTCGAACCTCCCATTGGACAGCACGTCCACCATCGCCGCGTTCTCCGCAATGATCAGCGGATGGTGCAGAGGCAAAATGCTGATATTCGTCCCGATCCTTATCCGACTCGTCCTTGCTGCCATCGCCGCGCATAGGATGAAGGGGTTGGGTGGGTACTGGGCATCGAAGTGGTGCTCGGCGGTCCACACCTGGTCGAAACCCAGGTCCTCAGCCAGCTCGGTGAGCTCCAGTACCTGTTGATAGTTCTCAGTGTCGGGAGTGCGGAACTCGTCCGGGTTCTCTGCGAAAAAGAACAGTCCAAACTTCATTTATGTATGCTCCGTTTCAAAAGTGATTCAAACCCGTAGGCCTGTTCGTATGGAAGAATAGCAGAGAAATCTACAGAATCTATCCGAGTCCTCCGGGGCGGGGCCGCTCACCCTGACGCACTCGAAAGGTCGAGCGGAGGGTGGCCCACGCACCGCCAACCCGTCGCATCCCCTGGCTCTCCCTCCTCATCTCACCCTCCGAATCCCGGGCTGCGTAGCCGCCGTCAGGAGCACCACTCCTAGAAAGGCTATGCTACTGTAGGTGACGGCCCTCGGGGCCCCGATCCACTCCGCCAGCCCTCCCATGTACAGCATCCCCAACGGAAGTGACCCGATGACCATTGCCACCGCCCCCATCGCCCGACCCCTCATTTCCGGCGTCGACGCCGTTGTCGCTATCGTTGTCTGCATCGTCGTGAACCCGGACTGTCCCAGTCCCGCAAACAGAAGTGCCGGAAGGGCCAGGACGTAGGTCGGGGCCAGGCTGAACAGCAGCGCCCCCACTCCCAGTATCAATGAACCTATTATGTAAATCTGTCCCCTGTATCTCATGGTCCCCAGGGCCGCGATGACCACCGCCCCGATCATCGAGCCCATGCCATCCATCCCGCTCATGAATCCCAACCCCGTCGCACCAACCCCGTATACATCCCGAGCGAAAACGGCATGTAACTGAATGTGAGGAAACACCAGCGTGTTGGCCCCCAGGGTGATTAGCAATACCCCCCTGATAGCATCGTTACGCCACACGTATTTAAGTCCCAGGACTATGCTTTTGAGAATCGGCTCTCGGTCCCTGTCAACTTTCTTAGTGGAAGGCACCGGGACCCGAATGACGAACAGCAACCCCAGCAGCACCGATATTGCTATGAAGAAGTACGCTTCCCCCGGCCCTGCCACGTCCAGCATCCACCCCGCCAACCACCTCCCCACCATAGCCGAGCCCATCCATGACGCCACGTTTATCGCCATGGCGTTCACAACCACGCTCTCCGGGACAACGTCCCGGATCATCGAGTGCCTGACAGGGTAGTCGATTGCCCAGGCGATCCCTACCAGGAATGCCCCAAGGTAAATCTGCCACAGTTCCAGCACGTCCAGGAACAATGCGACACCCATCCCCGCCGATAGCACAAAGTTCAGGAACTGCGTAGCCATCAGCATCCGCTTCCGGGGCCAACGGTCTGCCTGATTCCCCGCGAAGAATCCCAGCGTCCCCATCGGCAACAGCCGGAACGCCCCGACCAGCGCCACCAGGAACGGTGAGTCCGTTCGCTCCAGTACCACCCACCCAAGAATGATGTAGTCCATCCAGAACGGCAGATGCCAGAGCTGGCTAACGAACCACAGCTTCCTCCAGTCCCGGTGCTCCAGCGATCTGAGAGCTCGGGAACGGGTTAACCAACCGGACCGGTTCTGCTGCACTCTGCTATTGCCTCGGCCCGTGGGTACCTGCGGCTAAGATTGCGCATGAGACGGGTAGGTCTCATAAGAAAGGGCGGTTGCCGTATTCTATAGGAAGCCCCTGCCCTATCCAAATCACGCAGGGTTTGACCCTTCACTCGACTACACCTATCATCTGAGAGCCCCGCCCCTTCCCCCTCGACCCGCTTATGGACTGGCGACAACACTACCGAAAAAACTTGGTCACCCCTGACGAAGCGGTCTCTACTATCGCCTCCGGTGACGGAGTGACGGTTTCCGTCAACCCCCATCCTAACCTTCTCTTGGACGCCCTCGCCGCCCGCCGCAACGAATTGCGCGGCGTTAAGCTCCACCTCCTCGGGCCTCACTACGACCCCGGCTGGCTCCAACCCGGATGGGAAGGCTCCTTTCCAATCACCATCATGTTCTACCTCGGCGATGTCGCCCGGCCCGCCCACGACCAGCGCTACGTCGATTTCCAGCCCATGCTCCTCTCCACCGCCATGAAACCCTTCGACGAGGAAGCCCGCCAGGCTCATGCCGTTGACTACCTGCTCATAGTGGTCTCTCCACCCGATGATCACGGTTTCTGCAGCTTTGGGGCCGAGCTTTGGGACAAACGCCGCGTCGCTAAATACGCATCCCACGTCTTCGCAGAGGTCGACGAGAATCAGGTTAGGACCTACGGCTCCAACTATATCCACGTTTCGGAAATCGACCGATTCGTCGAACATACGCCTCCCGCCCTATCCATCGAAGCAGGTCAGAAGCTCCTGGACACCCTCCCCGAGGGCGAGCTCAGATCAGAGCTCGAGAGAATCTCACCGCTTATGTCTGAAGTACAGAGACAGGAGGCCATCCCCACTCTGATGCGCGCCAACATCTCCCAGGTCCGCGGTTGGGCCCGCTGGGCAGGTTGGGTCCCTCCCCCCGAGCCAATTCTCAAGATTGCCGAATATGTCCACGGCCTCGTCCACGACGGTGATTCCGTTCAGATCGGCGTCGGCACCCCGGGCGTCTACCTTCCGGGCCTCGGCGTCTTCGACGACAAGAAAGACCTCGGCTGGCACGCCGAGATGTCGGCTCCCGGCATCCTCTCCCTTGTCGAAAGGGGCATCGTCAACGGCAGCCGAAAGACCATTCACCAGGGCAAAGCCGTCTTTTCCGGTCTGATGGGCAGCACCCCCGCCGAGGTTGAGTTCGCTAAGGAAAACCCGCTTGTGGAGCTCTGGGACGCCGACCATATCCTCGACATGCGAAACATCGCTTCCAACCCAAACCACGTGGCCATCAACAACGCCATCTCAATCGACCTGACCGGCCAGATCAACTCCGAGACCTTATTCGGTGGCAGGCTCTACAACGGTACCGGCGGCCAGCCCGAGCTCCACATCGGGGCCGTCCTTTCCGAAGGGGGCCGAGCCATCACCCTGCTCACCTCCACGGCTCTCAGAGGCGCAGTCTCCAAGATCGTCGCCCAGCACGAAGAGGGCGCCGCTATTACCATTCCGCGCACCTTTGCCGACTACGTGGTCACCGAGTACGGTGTCGCCCGACTCCTCGGCAAGTCGCAACGAGAACGCTCCCGGGAACTCATCAGCATCGCCCACCCAGACTTCCGCCCCGAGTTGGAGAGGGCCGCCCATCAGTTGTATTATCCCTAACGAGGTGAACCATCCATGAAATTCGGCATCTTCTACCAGATCCCCTGCCTCGCCGGCCAGAACGCCCCCGACAGATACCGCGAGGTCCTCTATCAGATCGAACTCGCCGAAGACCTCGGCTTTGACTCCGTCTGGCTGGGAGAACTCCACTTCGATGCCGCCCTCGGCATCATGCCCAACATCAACATCATGGCCGCCTCAATAGCCCAGCGCACGTCTCGGATGCGCATCGGCCTCGGTGTCAGTATCATCCCCATGCACGACCCCCTTCTCAACGCCGAGGAAGCCGCAATGGTGGACAACCTGAGCGATGGACGGCTGGAGTTTGGCGTGGGACGTGGCGTTCTCACCTTCTACGACCCATTCCACATCAACCCCCAGCAGAGCCGCGAGCGTTATGCCGAGGCCCTGGACATCATCGTCGGGGCTTGGACACAGGACTCATTCTCCTACGAAGGCAAACACTTCCAGGTCCGGGAAGCTTCCCTGGTCCCCAAACCCGTACAGCAGCCCCACCCACCCCTCACCGTCGCCGCCAGCGGCAGCCAGGGCGTTTTCGACATCGCTGCCAAGCGAGCCATGGGCGTCATGGCTGGACTCTTTCTCACTCCCATGGAAACCCTCAAGGATCGTGCCGCAACCTATCGCCAGGTCGAGTCCGACGCCGGCCTGCCCCCCAAGCCCGATTTCATGAAGATCCTCCAGCCCACCTTCGTCTCCGAGACCGTCGCAGACGCTCAGGAAGCCACCAGGGCCAGCGTCGACCAATATTTTAACGCCTTGAAAATCAACCTGGACTCCCCTGCAGGTGACAGGATCATAGAGGCCGTCCCCGAATACAGCCATTTCAAAGAGGCCCGTGACGAGCATTCCCATGCACAAATCGTCAAAAAGGGCATGGACCTCTACCTCACCCCCGACAAGACCACCGAAAGGCTCAACTGGTTCAAGTCCGAGCTACCCGTCGGCGAAATGCTTCACTGGTTCGAAATGGGCGGCATGGTCCCCCACGAAAAGATCGTCGACTCCATGAAGCTCTTCGCCAGGGAAGTCATCCCAAACTTCCGCTAACCCCAAAGCACAACCCGTTCGTCTTGAGCCTGCTGAAGTGCGCCTCTGGAGCATCGAAGGGTCGATCGAACGGGTGCGAGCAGTCCTCGTTCTAAGGCGGTGATTAACCATCCTTCAAGACGCCAATAGTTTCAAAGGCAGATGGATCGTCGTCGGCAACCTGACTACGGGTGTCGCTACGGCCTTGACTTCCATATTCGTCATCGGCCTCCTCCTCCCCGACATAGCCGAGGATCTGGACCTCTCGCCTGTCCAGCAAGGCTGGCTCGGTGCATCCGTAGTCTTCGGAAACCTATTTCTCGCCATTCCTCTTAACCTCTGGCTCTCCAGGTACAGACCCTGGCGCGTGGCCTTCATCACCTTCCTGGGAATCGGCGGCTTCACCCTCCTCCAGGCCTTCGCCCCAAATTTCGCCATCTTGATCATTGGACGCGTTGGCCTTGGCATCAGCTTCATAGCCAATCAGTCCCCAAGAGCTTTGATCATCCAGCAGTGGTCGCCTCCCGGCAAAGTACAAGTCACCACGGGTGTAGTCTTCGGCGCCATAGATCTCATCATGGGCGTCATCTTCTTCCTGACTCCCGTGCTCAGCAACGCTCTGGGCGGTTGGCGTCCCGTTCTTATGGTTATGGGCGCATTGGGGTTAGCCACCGCCGTAGCTTGGATCATCCTTGGAAAAGAAAGAGAGATTGGCGAATACCGAACGAGGCTGGAGTCCCAGCAGGAGAACCCCTTGCTCTCGGTCCTCAAGTACAAGCAGTTGTGGTTGATGGGTTTGGGCATGTTGGCCGTGTCCGTCGGCGGCTCTGCCTTCGAACACTTCTGGCCCACCCATGCAGAGGAAGGATTGCTGGTCTCCGACAATGTCCCCGGAGCGGTTTTTGGCCTCAGCCTATTCGGCGCTGGCGCGGCGGTCTACCTCTTCAACGTCATACCCTTCTTCAACAGGTTCCGCACCACTACCCTTGCCCTCTCCGGACTCTCCACCGCCGCCGTCAACGCAGGCCTCCTGTTTATTACCAACCCAACCTTCCTTATCCTCCTTTCCATCCCCCGAGGCGTGGCAAATCTCTATTTTCCACTGCTAATGATCATGGTCTACCAGCTCCCCGGCATCCGCCCCCGGGAAGTCGCCGTGGGCATCGCATTCATGCAGACCTCAATCTGGCTGGGTAATGCCATAGGCCCACTTATCGTGGGATACGTACAGGAAGCCTCAGGAGACCTCCGCCTCGCCCTAATGTGCATCGCCTTCACTGGCACACTTTTAATGCCCGTCGCCCTAGCCCTCCACGGCCTCCGAGGCCTCAGCAACGAAGATTCTCGTAGCAAATGATGCATCAAATAAACACGGAGCCACATGAGCAGGTCTAGCTTATTGCACTGGTCCCTTGCCGATAACTTCCATGTAAGCCTCCAGCCGTTCGTGAAGCCACTCCGCCATCGACTCCCAGTTTCCACGGTCTCACGTCTCTACGCGACGATGCGTCACAACCGCATAGCGGTCTGAAACTACCCCTACATCAACACCCAGTTCGCTCCGAATGGACTCTTCGTAACCCTCAAGATTAGGAAACACATCTTCCAACGGCGCTCCCCAGGGAGACGTGCAATAGATACCCACTTCCCTTTTTGCAAGATACTGCGACACGACTATTCCGGGGTGCTGCGTGTTGTACCAAGTGTTGCTGCGTGCGTAACCCGGGCGTAGGCCTGCACTGCCCGCATCCTCCGGATAGTTTTCGGTATAGAACGCCCAGAACTCCCTTCTGAACTCCCCGACCTCGCTGATGGCTTTTGCGGTTCGCCTTGACAATTGCCTTTTCCATGCGCTGGGCCTGGCCCATGTATCCAGTTCGGTACCAGAGTCCCACCCCTCCCCTCCTGCCCCCTTACGTCAAATGGCCAACGCCATCCCGTCGGCGCCCGGATCCGCCCCACCCGTCCAAACCCCATCGTCAATCCGAATCCCGTGCACCCACGCAAAGGCGTAGGACACAGGCCAACGCACCACCTCGTACCCCTGCGCCTCCAGTTCGTTGGTCACGAACCTCGGTATCCGGTTGCTTACGTCTATGGGATTGCTCGTCGCCGAGAACCGTGCCGCCGACACCGCGTCCGACATCGACATCTCGAAGTCCAGCACGTTCATCAAGACCTGCAATACCCCCATCGTGATCTGCGTGCCGCCCGGCGCCCCTATGACCACGTACGGCTCCCCGCTGCGGAAGACTATTGATGGGCACATCGACGAAAAGCGGCTCTTGCCCGGCGCTAGACTCCCCGCCCGACCGGGCCGAGGGTCGAACACCGCCATACACCCGTTGTACATGAACCCCAGCCCATCCGTAATTGCCCCTGACGGCATCCCCAGCGAGTGCGTCATGGTGAACAGGTTTCCTTCCTCGTCGGCCACGCACACCTGGGTCGTGCTCTTGGACTCCACCGCCTCTTTCATCCTCTCCACCACCCCCCTCTCGCCCCTCACTATCGCCGCCGTCATCTCCCGCGCGTAATCCTTGGAAGTGAGCCGGGACACCGGAACTTCCACAAACGCCGGATCACCGACGTGGGCGTCCTTGTCCGCCGTGGCACGTTTCATCGCCTCGGTTACGACCTTAACGTACTCCGCTGAGTTGTGCCCCATCCCGGTAACGTCGAAGTTCTCCAGGATGTTCAGCATCTCCAACAGCACGACACCCCCGCCCGGCGGCTGGTTTGTCGCCACGTCAAATCCCCGATACGTCCCTCGAAGAGGCTCGCAATGCGTGGTCCGGTATTCGGCCAGGTCCTGCGCCGAAATCAGCCCACCATTAGCATCCATGTCCTCGACTATCTGAGAAGCGATGTCCCCCAAGTAGAAGTCGTCGGGCCCGACCTTGGCCAACTGCTCCAGTGTCGCCGTCATGTCCGGGTTGTCCAGCCGCTCCCCGACCCTCTTCAAAGATCCATCGCCGTTAAAGTAGACCCGCCTCCCCGTCTCCGTCAGCTTCAGCCGCTCCTCGGGGCTTGTCCTGCCAAACCGCTCGTTGTTGGTCCACCAGTTGTACATGTGAGGCCGGACCACAACCCCCTCCTTGGCGTGCGCGATGGCAGGAGCCAGAATCTCCGCCCATGGCATGCGCCCCCAGGCCTCATGTGCCTCAGCATATGCCTTAAGGCTTCCCGGCACCGTGATCGACTGGTAGCCGAGGTCATTCACATTGCCTTTCAGGATAAACCCAAAACCATCTCGAGCTTCACCCTCGATCAGGTCCTCCCACATGTCGGGCCTCGTGGCCCGGGGCGACTTGCCGTGAAAGTCAATGCACTTGTGCACCCCGAGGCCCGGCAAGTAAGCCTGCAGACTCCCGAACCCGGCGATTCCCGTCATCTGAGGGTCCACTACCCCCTGCACGAATGCACACGCTATTCCAGCGTCTATGGCGTTGCCGCCCTCTTTCAATACCATTGCCCCGGCCTCTACGGCCTCGGGCTGTGGGGCTACTATCATCCCTCGGGTCATTCGAATGCCTCCGTTTTTAGCTTTGTGCCCATTGAGCAAGGGCCTTCCCCGGCGATGCGATCTCTTCTATCGACGTGTAGTAGTAGTCCTGCCACTCCTCCTGCGGCATCCCGGTGAATAACATCAAATTTAGGGGATATTCGCCACTGTCGCTCGCGCCCCGGAAGTCGTCCCGGAATAGAAAAGTGGGCTTCTTCAAAGCAACCGCCATACCCAACTCCACCATGACTCCCTCGTCCGGCGGAACTCCGTTGACCACCGCAAATATCCCATCCGACTCCACAACGTCCCGATAGTCCGCCTGCCCGATCTTATATGCCCACCCCGCTGCCGCAAAGTCGACCTGGTTGTTCCGGGCGAATGGCTCCCAGACCTCCAGTCCCAAGTCCGCCAGCGCAGCCACTAGCTGAGGTAATAGCAGCGTCTTCTGCTGTGTTGAAAACCCGTAAGGGTTGGCTAGGTATATCTTCTTCATCCACGCTGTTCCCGACCAGCAGCCCGCCACAACGAAATCGCCTCGAAGACCAGCACCACCAGAGCTATGGCTATCAGGTAGTCCCACAGAGCGAAAACAGGGTCCCTGTCCGGGTCCATCTTGGCCATGTATTGCAGCAGATATCGGATATTCACCATCGCCACTAAGGCAGTAATCACATCCCTGGACAGCTGTGCCAGGTGAGACCCACCATTTCTGCGAATCCGCAGAGAATCTAGCACGTTGGCCAACACAACAAACCCGAGCACCACCATGACCCCCGGGTCGGCGGCATAGTCAAAAATAACGTGCGCCGCATCCTCATCGAAGACAAACACTATCGTCGCTGCCAAAAGCAACGCCGCCGCGATAACGCACAGGACCGCCAGTCCCTTCCGCCAAGACATCATTTCAAAGCCTCCTCCCGGTCCCCTGACAGGAGGCCCGTTCTTGAGAATTGAGGCCAGTATAGGGTCTTTACCAACTCGGCGAAAGTGGAATACCCTTGCCCCGAACTAGCCGCGAGGAGGCCCTATGCAAGGCCATATCGAACTACCCCAATCTATAAACCACCCCTTCGACCTCACCAGGACTCTAGACGGGTCGCAGGACTTTCGCTGGCAGTCACTTGGCGACGACTGGCATTCCGGGGTGCTCGACGGCAACCTCGTACACCTCCGTCAGAACGCCGACATACTCGAATACCGTGCCCATACCAACCTAGACACCCTTCTCATCTCCTACTTCCGCCTAGACGAGGACATGGACGCCGTCTACTCGACCCTCTCTTCCCTAGACCCCTATATAGCCACCCTCGCCAAAGCATATCCACACCTCCGCCTCCTCCGCCAACCAAACCCTTGGGAGTGCACCGTCTCCTACCTCTGCTCCGCTAACAATAACGTGCCGCGTATTAAGCATATGGTGGAAGGCATTGCACAGAAGCTCGGGAGACGTTTGGAACTGCATGGCGACATTCGCTACACCTTCCCAACTCCCGAGGCGGTGCTCCAAGCCGGTCCCAAACCCTTGCGGGCCATGCGTCTAGGCCTCAACCGCCACAACAAGATCATCGAAACCGCACAGCTTGTCTGCATGGGCGAACTGGACCTACATAGCCTCGCCCTACCAGACACTTCTTACGGTGAAGCGAAGCGCCAGCTTATGCAGTGCCGAGGCATAGGCCCCAAGATCCCCGACTGCATAGCCCTTTTCTCCCTCAACAAGCTCGAAGCTTTTCCTGTCGACACGCACGTTAAAAAGGCCGCTGCTCGGCACTTCTTCGCATCCCAAGCTCCTTCCGCTGACCGACGCTTGGTCACATGGGCCCAGGACTACTTCGGCGTTAACGCTGGTTACGCCAACCAGCTGCTGTTCCAGTCCCAATGGGGAGCAGTGGCCCCTATTAACAGTGTCCAACACACATCAAGTGCTACACTATCCCCCCGCCCCACTCCCCAGGAGGTCAAAAAGTTGCCTGCCCAAGATTCTCCCCAACTCCGTCTTCAAATAAGCGACCGCACCCCCTTCGCCGAAGGTCTCGAGTTCGGAGGTACCGGCGCCTACGAGAAAATTGTCGGCCGAGCCTCCTTCGCCGTAGACCCCGACTCCCCCGCTTTCTCCTCCGTCGTCGATATCCAGTACGCCCCCTTCAACCCCGAGGGCCTCGTCGAGTTCTCCACCGACTTCTTCATCCTCAAGCCCGCCGATATGTCCCGTGGTAACCGCCGCCTCGTTTACGATGTCAACAATCGTGGCACCAAGCTTCTTGTCCACTTCCTGAATGACGCACCGCTTACTGACGACCCGTCCACGCAGGAGCATGCAGGAAACGGCTTTCTAATGAGGCGCGGCTATACAGTCCTCTGGTCAGGTTGGCAAGGAGACATCCTACCTCACGATAACCTCATGTCAATGGATCTGCCGGTCGCCACTCCGGACGGGGAGCCTATAACCGGACCCGTCCGTGTCGAGTTCTCACCCGGCGACGAAATCACCAAGTTGGGCCCCGAGGCAGCCCGCTTTATGCCCCTCTGTGGAAACGCCTACACGAAGAGCTATCCCCCTGCCTCCCTGGAAACCTCCAATGCCGTCTTCACTTACCGAGAGTACGAGACCGACCCCCGAATCCCCATCCCCCCCGACGCCTGGCAGTTCGCCAAACTCGACTCCTCCGGCAAAGTCGTACCATCCCCCACTGACGTCTATCTCCCCCATGGATTTAAGCCGGGCTGGATTTACGAACTCGTTTACACGGCCAAGGACCCACGAGTCATGGGGCTAGGTTTCACCGGCGTCCGAGACCTGATCTCCTTCTTGTTAAACGCTGACACCGACTCATTAGGGACTCCAAACCCTGTCCGGGATAACGACGCCGGTATCGAGAAGGCCTACGGCTGGGGCTGCTCGCAGAGTGCGCGCTTTCTGCGGGAGTTCGTATACCGGGGCTTCAATGAAGACACTCAGGGTAGGCAGGTCTTCGCCGGTATTTCCCCCTTCGTGTCGGGCGGAGGCCGGGTCTTCGTGAACTATCGATTCTCGCAGCCGGGCCGGTACCCGAGACAGCACTACGACCACCTCTATCCCTCCGACCAATTCCCTCACGCCTATCCCGTCACCACCGACCCCCTGACCGGCACTACCGACGGCATCCTCAAACGTCCCGAAACCGACCCCCTCGTCATCCACACTCAGTCGGCCTCCGAATACTGGAACCGCCGCGGCTCCCTCGTCCACACCGACTCCCTCGGCAACGACTTAACCGACCACGAACGCTCCCGCGTCTACCTCTTCGCCTCCGCAGAGCACAGCCCCGACCATATAAACGGTCCCATCTACGACCAGTTCAAGCACCCGTCTAACCCTCTCAACGTCACGGCTCTCCTACGAGCCATGATAGACAACCTTGATGACTGGGTTACGGCTGGCACTCCCCCACCCGACAGCCGTGTCCCAACCCGCGAAACTGAGACCTGCGTTCCAGCAGAAGTCTCCAATTCTCGCTTCCCAGCCATCCCCAACGTCCAGGCGCCGTCCACCCCAAACCGCCTCTTCGTCCAGGACCATGGCCCTGACTTCGATCAGGGAGTGCTGTCCGTGGAACCCCCCATTGAAGACAAGGACAAGGAATATAGGGTGTTGGTCCCACATGTGGATGCCGACGGGAATGACCTCCCCGGTATCAGAGGCCCAGGGCTGGAAGTGCCTCTTGCAACCTATACCGGCTGGAACTTCAGACCGGCGGGCGCTGCTGAGAAGGCGATGGCCGCAGTAAACGGCAGCTATCTGCCCTTCACCAAGACCCGTATGGAGCGACTGGAAAAAGGTGACCCTCGTCCCTCCATTGAGGAGCGCTACGGCTCCCGTGCCCGTTACGTGAAGTTGGTTGCCCTGGCCTCACAGCGGCTGGTGGAGCAGCGGCTTATCCTCGAGGAGGACGCCGACCGCTTCGTAGAACAGGCGATGTCAGAGCCCGCCTTCGACGAAATAGGCTAGCCTGCGCTTAATCTGTCCAGCGCCTCGAGCACCGGGGCCAGCTCTTCGGTTGTCTTCGGAGTGGTCGGGTCCAGGCAAATTTGTATGTGAGATATGCCCTCGCGCTCGTAACGGAGTAATTCCTCGGCTATAGCCTCAGGAGAGCCCGAAAGGGGTTTCAGAGGAGCCTGCCCCGCCAACTGATCGCTCGGAAGGCGGTCCCACCAAGGGTCTGCATTAGCGTCGGCCATTAGTACGGCGTGGCTGCGCTCCAAAGTGGCCGGGTCCCGACTCTGCTCTCGGCAAGCTTCATCGACAATCGGGCGCATTCTTTTCGCCCCCTCGACGCTGTTGAGCGTATCATCGTAGTAGGCGTTCCACATATCGGCGTATTTGGCTGTCAGGGCCATCATCCGGGGCCTGCTCGCCCCCATCAATATCGGCGGCCCCCCCGCCCGAGGCCCCTGCGGACGAAGCTCGCACTCCCGTGCGCTGTAAAACTTGCCTTCAAAGTCTACTTGGCCGTTCTTAAGCAGGCCGTGGACTATCTGGATCGCCTCTTCGAATCGGCTTACCTTGTTGTCGAATGGGAAACCATAGGATTCATACTCGAACTTGTGGTATCCGGACCCGACACCCAGGATCAGCCTCCCACCGCTGATCTCCTCGACAGTGGAGGCCATCTTGGCTAAAAGGGCAGGATTACGCCAGCCTATAGCCAGCACCAATGTCCCTAGCTCTACGCGATTGGTGGTCGCCGCCAACGCCGAAAGGAGTGACCAGACTTCCCACACGCCTCTAGCCTGGTCTTCGCCATCCAACAAGTAAATGAGGTGGTCTACAAGCCAAATCGAGTCAAAACCCACCTCTTCAGCCAGAGCAGCGATTTCCCTGAGCTCTTTCCAATTGCTCATCCCCGGCCCTCGAAGGCCCTCCGTCTGGGGCAGCATCAACCCGACCTTCAACGTCCTCGAACCGCTTGCAACCGTCATGTCTCACTCCTTGGACTATTTTGGGGATCCATTCCCAGGGTAGCCGTTCAAAGCCCCTGGCGTGCGAGGGAAATTATATACTTGTGCGGGCTCCCGGCCACCCGGGTGTGCGATGTTCGGCGCACCACTGTGGCCCGACATTCACCGTAACAATGTCCTACAACTTCCTCATACTGACTGTCTGCACTTCTTTGTTCGCTTTGCGCGTCTTTGGGCAAGCATTTGTAATTACACGAGCCCCCCGTTGGCTTCCTTCCAACGAGCACTGGTACTCGGGGCTTCTGCCCTACAGATTTCTGCTGCCGGCCCAATTGCTCTTTCTGGCGATCATGATAGCGATAACTCTGGCAGTCTATCGGGATGAGCCATTTTTTGCGACTGACGGCTGGAACCTGGCAGCGCCAATTCTCGTTGTCATTTCCGGGGTCTACTTCGTGTCGATGGCCCTCCGCTACGTCCTGACTATGGTGCTGCGCCCCGAGCGCAGGTGGTTCAAACGCACCATCCCGATCTGGTTCCACATGGTCCTGGCCATTGCTCTTTGGGCATTCGCCGACTACCTGCGGTAGTTGCTCTCCGCAATAACTCGTGCCACCCGTTTTGCATCAATGCGGATGTTGTAGAGACCGCCTCGCCCGTCGTAGTTGTGGCCTATGAAATACAGCCCCGAATAGTTAGTGCTGCACACCCTGTCTCTCCGGTCGCCGAATCCACACTCATCTCTGGCCCCGTAAACACCCATCCATTCAATTGCAGCACGATATCCGGTCGCAAGTATCACCTTATCCCCGGCCCACTCGGAGCCATCCGAAAAACGGACGCCGCCCTCGGTCATTTTAGCCACCCCGGGCTTCAACTTTATCCGACCTGCTTCAATATGGTCCAGGATCCCGCGGCCGATCACCGGGACGTCCTGGCAGTTTTCCTTCATCTGCTTTCTCGGCAGCCGGGCCGACCCCGGCCTCAATAAGCCGCCTATCAGCCCCATCCCATCCACAACGCGCCTTTGTGCAGAATTTGGGACACACGACATCATCCAGCCAAAATACTGGGTCGGGATGCCCACTATGCTCTTCGGAATAACATTGGCCCCCGACCGGATGGAGACTGTTACCTCTATTCCAGCCTCAGCCATCTCCGATGCAATCTCCGACCCCGAGTTCCCAATCCCCACCACCAACACTCGTCGCCCTTGCCGATCATCAGGCCGCCGATATTCCGTGCTGTGAAATATCAGCCCTCCGTAAGACGCCATCCCATCGAAGTCCGGGACCACAGGCGAGGTCATAATGCCGGTAGCAACGACCACAGATTTCGCCGAATACTCGCCCTGCGTCGTTTCGACGACCCACGTACCGTTATGCTGCCTCAGTCCGGTCACTTCCGTGCAAGCCCGTACGGGCAATGTAAACCTGTCCGCGTATCCTGCAACGTATGAGGTGAATTCTGAAAGTGTCGGGAACAAGGATGTTTGAGCCGGGAACGACATTCCCGGAAGTGCGCTAAGGTGCTTGCCTTATGCAGCTTCAGGCCGTCGTAGACGTGCCCCCACATCCAGCCTGCATGGCCTCCTCGTTCGAGCACTACGTTTGAAATGCCACGCATTCCCAGCTGTTGTGAGGCAGCAAGCCCGGCTGGCCCTCCTCCCACCACTACAACGTCGAAGCTCTCAACAGGCATGGCATTCACCATACCTCGACGCTTGTCTTAACCCGACGGCAAGCGTCCACAGGCCTAAATGTTCAACTCCTTAACCACCTCCCCGGCATCATCCCCATCCGGCAGCCCCAGCATCTCGTCCTTGAACTGGATATCCCTCACGGCGCGGGCCAGCTTGGCCTCCACCCGCCTCGTCGACCAACCTTCCGACATTACCTGAATTAGAGGATCATGCAGCCGCCCCGACTTCCTCTTCTGCTCGTACTCGATGTTCAGCCCCGACAACCCACTATCTATGGCTTGGCCAAGTCTGATCACCATCTCGTCGGCCACGGGGCTCGCCTTGAATTCCAGCTGCAACGCGTACCGGGACTCCTCCGCCCGACCCACCGCACGGTAGTATTCGACCTTAACACCCACAGATGCCTGTGCTTCCGACACAGCCTGGATCAGCTGCGACACGTGCAGCTTTTCCCCCTCCAGGTTCACCATGTCCCGGCCCTTTCGCAGGAACTCCAACATCGGAGTCCCGTTGTGGTATCCCGTTACGCGCACAACGTCGTTGATGTCATACCTGTACAGGCCGTTGGGCGAGGTGATCAGGACGTAGTAGCTCTCGCCGTGCTCCAGTTGCCCAACCGTCAGGACGCTTGGAGCGTCGCTTTCAATCTCACCCTCTGGGATGAACTCATAGAAATTGGCGCCAAGGGTCGGGATGCCCCTGCATCCATCATCCTCGATGGGTAGGGTCACGTACGCCTCACTTGAAAGATACCCGATGTCCCGGAATGGCGTTCCCTGCCGGAACCATGGCAGCAGCCTGTCCACCGTCGATCCCACGCTCCCTCCCTTCCAGCACCCGACCAACGCAAGCTCAGGCCAATAGTCTCTCGGCCTCAGCGAACCACAGTCAGCCACCATTCTCCCCAACGCCCGAGCCCGCTTCGGGTTCGGCCTAAGCTGGGCCTTTACTTCCTCGCGCACTCCCTCCGATATATCAAATTCTCTGGAAAGGGCGCCATCGTGGATGTCCTTTATCAGCCGGTCTCGGTACCTGTCCGCGGTCGTGATAAGCCGCAGGATTGTGCTGGGGTTGGGCGTAGCCACCAGGGAAACACGTTGCTCTATGGCAAACCGCATGATCGCGTAGTATTTCGCCTCAAAGTCCTTGATGGTAAACACGGGGTATGGCACGGCGTAACGTCGGCGTATGACCCAGGACGCTTTCTTGTATATATTGCCTGAAGCAGATCCGAAGGGAATGCCGCTCTCCGTATGTCCCTCTACGGCCGGACTCACAATCACCAGCGCCTTGTGATCGAGCACCTTGGGATGGTCCACGAGACACCGGTATAGCCACAGCCGAGACAGCCGCTTGGACATGCGCCCCGTGGCCCGTGTCACGGGGATGGACTTCGGCTGTCCGGACGTACCGCTCGTCAGCGCGAACATATACGGGTCTTCGGCGGTCAGGACGCCGCGCTCCCCTCTTTTCACCTTGTCGACCCACGGGCGGAAAGACTCATAGTCAGCGATGGGCACGCCACCCCGGAAATCTTCCACCGACCGCATCTCCGAAAAACCATGTTCCCTGCCGTACGCCGTGTCCCGGTTCGCTCTCAGGATACGCCGAAGGAGCTTCCACTGGGCTTCCTCCGGGTGCTTGGTGATTCTCTCGAACCTGCTCCACGACCACCGACCCTTCAGCCCCGACAGTTGAGAGACGAAGGACATATCTAGCCTCCGCCTTTCACCTTCACAATGTCGTCTGCGAGTCTTTCAAGGGTGTCGTCGTCAACCTCAACCCCCAAACCGGCGCCCATCACCAGGGACCCCCGGCCCTCGTACCCAAACATCACCGGGTCCCGGATAATATCCTCACTCAGCAGGTGCGTCCCGAATGACCCTTCCACGTACTCAACTGCCGGCAAATGCGCCGCAAGATGCCGCCCCGCCGCCGACAACAACGACGTCTCCCCGACCTGCGCCCCAACCTGCACCTTGACCCCAGCATCCAACCCAAGTTCCGCTATCCGCAACGAAGAGATTAACCCTCCGCATTTCGAGACCCGGACGTTGAATACGTCACATGCCCGTTCTCGGATGAGGTTGACGGCATCTTCAAAGGTGACCAGCGACTCGTCGGCAATGACGTCGAGGCCGGTCTCTTGACGGACTCGTCGCATGCCTTCCAGATCGGATGCCGCCACCGGTTGCTCAACTGCAGTTATGTCAAACGCCCGTAGCTGATTCAAAGCCGAAACAGCCTCGGGGCCCAACCAGGCGCCATTGGCATCCACCCTGATTTTTACATCCTTCCCGACAACATCCATAACCGCTTGCAGCCTCTCAACATCCTTCTCCACACCCACCTTCACCTTAAGATTCGTAAACCCGGCTTGCATATACCGTTCCGCCGTGGCACGCGCTATGTGCGGGTCAGTCGCATCTATCAGACCGGTGTACGTCACATGCCCCCTGACCGGCCCCAGCCACGAGGCTATAGACTCCCCGGAACGCTTGAAAGCCCAGTCCAGCAAGGCTAGCTCCAAAGCGCACATCGTCGCGTTCCATGCCACAACATCAGAGCCCTTCGAAAGGCGTTCACCCCACTCTTCCACGAAAGATCCAATCTGTTCCACAGCCCCCACCCCCGAACCGAACTCCAGCTTCATCACCTCCGCCCCAATCCTGTCCTTCAGTGCTTCGACCACCCCGGCCACGTCCTCCCCGGTAACATAGGCCCTCGGCAACCCCTCCCCGTACCCCCTCAACCCGTCACTCCCCGTTAGCCGTACAACTACTGAATCGCTGGTCGAGCGGCTCGTCTTGGCGTGTACGAAGGCTCGATTAAACGGGATATGCAGGGGAAATACTTCCAGGCTCACAATCCTGCTCGGCCCCTGCCTCCGACCCAGCTTGGACCCGAGGGGGAAATAACGTTTCAGCACGACGTTACGCTCGAACGTCCTGCTCAGTATCTGTTCCACTTCATCGGGCCGAAACCCGTAGTAAGAAATGTAACCCTGAAGTGTTCGCTTCCCTTCCTCCGCATGACGGACATCCACTTCTCCATGCAGCGTGAACCACTGCACCGCCTCCACTGAAAGCCCGTAGTGCCCGGTCATCGACTCCGCTATTCCGTCGCTCGCCCGAGACAGGAACAGCTCGAATGCAACGGTTTCCAGCAGCATCTAGAGTCCCAGGTCTCGGAGACTCTCATACGGCACCCTCCCCGACCCAAACTCCCATCGAGCCTCGTCCGCCTCAGCCCCCGTGCCGCTCTTGACCAGGTTAGCTGGTAATCCGTTGTACATACGGCCCTCGGTAAAGATGTGGCAGAGAGCGTCGACATGAGTGATCGAGTTACCGTGGTAGGCCACCCCAATAAAGTCCCCCGATTCCTCAGCGTCCGGGCCTGCCTCCCCGGTCTCCGTCATGTAATGAAGCACCTGGGACATCGTTTCACCAGGCAGGTCCTTGGATATGGTCCAGGAGCAAGAAACGGACGTGCCGTCCTTCACAAGCCCTGCCGCCTGACGACGCTTCTCATCGGTTACCAGGTTCAGTGTTCCCAGCTGGTCGTCGGCGCCCCATCTGCCCCAGTTGGAGCAGCTTTCGGCATATCCCAGAACCTCTTCTTCTGTCGGCGGCTTCCTGTTGTTCATACTTATTTCCATGCTCCTGAAGACCTATTGTTCACTGACGAGGCCCTCCAAGTCTTAACCTTTACGATAGGGCACGTCAATCATTGTCTACGAAGGACACGTGAACAGCCGGAACTGTGTGTGTTCGGACTTGCTTCCCACCGACCACTAACCAAGCCTGATCATCTGGTCGGGCGTCATTAGCCATTCGAGCCATCCGCACCGGGTACCGCCCAAAGATACCAGCCTGAGCTTACACAACGAGCCCTTCTTCAGACGGATTAACCCAGTCGGGTCTCCGCTCACGACCATCGAGACGAAACTGCTCAGGTGCGGCTCATGCCCGACCACCATCACGCTGTCCATCGACGCGTGCTTTGAAGCCAGTTCTTCCAGGAGCAGATATGGATGCGCCTCAGGCACTAGGGCGTTGGATGTCACTAGCTCGCCGGGTCTTGCAAGGCCGGCTCTGACTATCTGCGCAGTCTGGGCGGCGCGTAGCAGTGGACTGCTAATCATCAGGTCCACCGAGAGACCGACAGCATTCAGCCCCTTAACCTGTTGCGTCAGTTTAGTAATTCCATGTTGCGTCAGCGGCCGTTCGTCGTCGTTGGGGTATTCGTGCCAATCTCGTTCGGCTGCGACACCGTGTCTTAGTACGTACAAATCCATGCTAGCTGGAAACCCCCCTAGCCTGGCGGAACAATGTTACCCGAGTCCGGCACAAAACGGTGCGGTTAAATCGCACAGCCTAAAGATTATGTCGCCTATCGGCTACATCGCGCAGCATTATGTAACCAAGCCATAGCCGAAAGCAACAGAACTTCTAGACTAACGCCAACCCCGCAATGTTTCCGTAGAAATCCGACAGTCCATGTAAGCTCATGGACATGTCAAATCTCACACTGATAACGTTGGCCTGGGAGTTGTACGAGCAAGGGATGACAAAAGCGCAGATAGCGCGGCAGCTGGGTAAACACCGGGAGACGGTCCATCTGTGGGTTCGGGGCATCCAAGAACAGGGGCTGCTGCCCTTCCTTGGGCGATACGAGCAAGCCAAGAAGAGGCCCAGGTTAGGGAGGCGGGTCGACCCGATGGTGAAGCGATGGATTTGGGCCATTAGGGAGCGGGAGGCGGGGTGCTGTGGACAGAAGATCGCCTATTTCCTGGAGCGGGAACACGGGGTACGCCTGTCAGTGCCTAAGATATATGAGATCCTGAAGGAGAAGTACATCATCCGTTCCAAGTGGAAGAAGAATCGGCGTAGAGGGCCGGTGCCCACGGCCAGCAGCCCTCGCCAGGTGGTACAGATGGACACGGTGATGTTTGGAGGCCTGTTTGCCTTCACCGGCATCGACATATACACCAGGGAGGCAGACATCCTGTTAGCCCCCTCCCTGACCGCCGCTTACGGCTGTGCCTTCCTGGAACAAGCGATGACACGGCGCTTCGATGGCAGGGTGGAGTTGATCCAAACGGACGGGGGCAGTGAGTTCAAAGAGGCCTTTGCAGAGCGGGTGTTGGCCTACTGCCAACGACACCGGGTGGCTCGGCCCTACAAGAAGAACGAGCAGGCCTACATCGAGAGCTTCAACCGGACAGTGCGGAAAGAATGTCTGGGCTGGACCCGCTACAGCGCCCAGGACCTTCCCCAGTGCCGGAGATTAGTAGAGCAGTTCCTGGATCGGTATCACTACCACCGCCCACACCTCGCCCTCGGACTAAAGCCCCCTCTCAAGAAAGGAATCTTCCACCTGTCGGATATTTACGCATAATATTGCGAACCCTTGACACTTCGCTCCCGTGTCAATATCCTCATTCCCAAATCATAAACACAGACCACTCCCCGTTCAGGTGCCCATCCAGGGAGAATAGGGAAGGCGGTGAAAAGCCGCCGCGGTAGCGCCACTGTAAGCGGGATTTGGAGTCGAAGTCCACTGTCGGTTAACCGATGGGAAGGGCCCGGCACCCGAGATCCACCCCGCAAGCCAGGAGACCTGCCCGAACGGGAGGTGACCACTCTCCGCATAAGAGAGGGTCCCTGGCGCGTTGGGCAAGAGTCCCGGGCAGAGCGCAACAAGACCTCCAGCGGAGACCCGCAGGAGGTCGTTTTTTTGAGGGTTCTCAGTCTAAGTACTCTGCGAATCTACCGTCAATCGGGCGTAGCCACCCGACTCGCGGTCGGCTCCTCAGTCCTCCTTCTCCTCGTCTTGGCAACCGCCCTTGCTTCACTGAGTCTCGGGCCCGTCAACATACCCGTAGACCACGTTGCTTCAATTGTCCTGTCATATCCCGGACTCGACTTCGCGACCTTTGGACGAACCGAACAGCTCGTCATCGAGCAGATCAGGATTCCAAGGATTCTGGTCGGGGCCCTTGTCGGCATGGCCTTGGGCGTCGCCGGTGCAACCATGCAGGGCCTCTTCCGTAACCCAATGGCCGACCCCGGTATCATCGGCGTCTCCGCAGGCGGCGCGGTGGGAGCAGTTGTAGCCATCGCCTCGGGGCTGGCCAGCCTCTTCTTCTTGGCCCTGCCCGCATTTGCATTCGTAGGCGCGGTCGCTGCCTCATTTCTGGTCTACGGCATCGCCGCCGTTGGTGGACGCTTCTCGATGGCCACGCTGCTTCTTGCGGGAGTCGCCGTTAACGCTTTTCTGGGGGCCATTGTCTCCGCAATAATCATCCTCTTGCCCGATAACGCATCTCTCCGGGAGATATTGTTCTGGCTCGCGGGCGGTCTCGACTCCCGCTCTTGGGAGCACGTCCGTATCGCCGCTCCACTGATACTCGGCGGGACGGCGGTGATAGTAGCCATGGCACGAGACCTGAATCTCCTGACTCTCGGCGACGATGAAGCCCGCTCCATGGGCGTCCGGGTGGGCCTTACCAGGATGTCTCTGCTGGCTGCCGCAGCGCTGGTAACGGGCGCAGCCGTAGCGGTGAGCGGGACGATCGCCTTCGTTGGCCTCGTAACACCCCACATTCTTCGCCTGGTCCTGGGCCCCGACCACCGGGTCCTCATTCCCATGAGCGCGCTCGGGGGCGCCGTGTTTGTCATGCTGGCCGACACGGTTGCCAGGACCATTATCCAACCCGCAGAGTTTCGTGTCGGTATCCTAACCGCATTTGTAGGGGCGCCCTTTTTCATTTTTCTACTAATCAGGAACAAACGACAGGTCTACTCATTGTGATATACGGCAATTGAAAGGAGCCAGCGTGTCCATGAGAAAGCTTAGTGCCCTATTCGTCCCCCTTGCGGTATTGCTGGTAATGATCTTGGCGGCATGTTCATCCGCAACGCCAACCCCTGCACCAACAATCTCTCCGACCGCAACCTCAGTTTCGACACCCGTTCCCCCCACCACCCAGACCCCATCCCCGACAGAGGCTCTAACCACGCCCGCGACTCCGGCCTCGACAATGGCCCCAATGCCGGCTCCTACCGCGCAGCCCGAACCTACATTGACTCCCCAGCCGGCAGTCAACTATTTCGAAAACGTTCCAGGTATCGTCAATCCCACCAACTTCGGCTGGCCGCGTGAAGTCGAGGGGGTGAACGGCATCGTCAGCATCCCGAGCAAACCGCTTCGGATCATCACGGCCTCCGTCGGCCACGACGAAATAGCTCTGGCATTGGTGCCTAAAGAAAGGCTCGTCGGAGTAGGAAGTTCTACCAAGAGTGTCACCTATTCCAACGTGGCCTCTTTGGTTCAGGACACATTCGAGATCACCCGTGACCCTGAGACCATAGTCACCCTATCCCCGGACGTCGTTGTCACCAGCCCCTTCTTCTCGGTGGAAGGCATTGACGCCCTTTCAAGGCTCGGCATTCCGGTGGTCCAAACCGACTTGCACCAGGGCCCCGAGGCACGAATAGACAACATTCTGCTCATGGGCTACATCTTCGGAGAGGAAGGCCGTGCCGTAGAGTTCGCTAAAGAGGTTGAGGATAGATATGAATCTCTGGTATCAGTCACCGAAGCAGCACAGCCGAAGCCCCGGGTGCTGGCGTTGACCCAGTATTCCGACACCATCTGGACCGCCGGCAGTGGCTCGACAGAGGGCGGCGTCATTGCCGCCGCAGGTGGAATCAACGCAGCCGAAGAAGCAGGAATAGAAAGCAACCAGACTACGACCCTGGAGGGAGTCATCGCCATGTCTCCCGATATCATCGTCATAGCCCAACCCGTGGAATTCGGTGCCGCCGAGTTCCGGCAAAGCCTTCTCGATAACCAAGCCCTCGCCGAGGTCCCTGCGATCAAGAACGGCCAGGTCCACCTGGTTGAAGGCAAACACTTCACCACGCTTTCCTACTGGAACATCCGTGGCGCTGAAGATTTGGCCCATTTGCTTTGGCCGAACCTCTTCCCAGAGCCCATAGCCATCCCATTCACCCTCGCCGAATAGAGTATATGATGAAAAACGGCACATCTCTTGCAATCAACGCTCATGCCCTCTCCTACGAAGTCGATGCAAAAGCCCTGCTGTCCAACGTGGACTTGCACGCCAGGCGTGGTCAGTTCGTTGGGCTGATAGGCCCAAACGGGGCGGGTAAGACCACCCTTCTCAGGGCCTTGGCAGGAATTCTCCGCTATCGGGAAGGCGCCGTTCTGTTGGAGGGCGCTGACTTGAAGGATGCCACTCCCAGGGAAATTGCAAAGACTCTCGGACTCGTCCCCCAGATTGCCCCCTACACCCATGGCTTCACCGCCCTCGAGCTGGTGGTCATGGGCCGGTACCCTCACATAGGACGATTTCAGATCGAGGGTAAGGAAGACGGTCAAATCGCCAGGAACGCTATGAAGTTGACCGAGACAGAGCAGTTCGCCGACCGGACCCTCGACACCCTTTCCGGCGGAGAGCGCCAACGGGTCTTCGTCGCTCGGGCCCTGGCTCAGCAACCCCGCATCCTCTTGCTGGATGAACCCACCTCCAACCTTGATGTCCTTCATCAGCTCAAGGTGCTCGGCCTCGTGAGGCGCCTCGTTGACGAAGGCCTGACGGCAGTCGCCGCCATCCACGACCTCCATATGGCTGCACGCTATTGCGATCAGCTGGTACTGATGAAAGATGGCCGAGTCCTCGCCCAGGGCTCCCCCGAGGAAGTCCTGACTCCCAAGATATTCGAATCCGTCTTCGGTGTGAAAGCTTCCGTGTACCGAGACCCGATAACAGACTCTCTTACCATGACCTTGATCGGCCCAGCTGATGAGTGTCCATAAGTTGGGATAGCGGTTCGCTCGGCATAGTACCCCCCACCGAGTTAGGCCGCATCTACGCCGACGAACTTGGCCGTGCCAACCAACTGGTCGCGGCCAAGGCTGACGAAGTCTACTTCATGGCCGCCGGACTGCCGCTTACTCTTAAGGGCACAAATCGCTAGGACACTACAGTACCCGGCAGACCTTCAATCTTAGCAATCGCAGACGGCACCTAAGACAAGTTAATCAGTCAGCACGCATTGGCCAGTGAATGGTGGGCCCGCCTGGATTCGAACCAGGGACCAATCGGTTATGAGCCGACCGCTCTGCCGCTGAGCTACGAGCCCCGGGAGACTCATTCTATCCCACCCCTCCCCACCCCGCAACACGGCTCTGCCGTGATATCCTACCCTCCCAAACCTCATCTAAACCCCTGAGAAACTATACCCACATGGACACTCAAACTGTCGAATTCACCTCCGAAAGCCAGACCGTTCGCGGAGACCTCATCGTCCCCGCTCCCCAGGCCCCTTGCATCCTTATGTCCCACGGCTTCGAGGCCAGCAAGGACGGCGCCAAGTGGTCTTTCCTTACGCCGAGGCTCGTTGACCGCGGCTATACCGTGCTCAAGTTCAACTACCGGGGATGCGGTTACGGCTCGGATGCCAGCGACGGCCTTTTCGAGAACACTACCTTATCAGCCCGAATCGCCGACTACCGTGCCTCCCTCGACTTCCTCCAAGCCGCTGATGTCGACCCAAGCCGTATCGCCGTCATTGGCTCAAGCTTCGGTGGTGAAATTCCCGTCGCCGCCCAAGACCCTCGCGTCAAAGCCTACATACTTCTCGCCACCCCATCCCGACCCCAAACCCCCACCAAAGAGCAACTCGCCGAATGCCAGGCCACCGGTTATTTCTCTCTCCCCTCAGGAAAGAGGCTCACAAAAGCGTATTTCGAGGATGGGGAACGATACGACCTGTGCAGTGCCGCCACTAAGCTGGACCGACCCACCTTGATCATCCACGGCGGTCACGACGACGACGTCCCGGTTGAGCAGGCTAGGGAACTCTACACCCACGCCCGAGAACCTAAGAGGCTCGAAATCTTCGAGGGCGCCGAACACGCTCTGCGCAGGCCCGAGGACATGCAACGCATCCTCGAACTGAGCCTCGGCTGGCTAGGAACTTACCTGTAGAAGACTAAGCAGCCCTAGTTCATCTTGTATAGGTCCAGCGCGTTCTCACCCATCACCTTGCGCTGGTCCTCTTCCGGCAACTTGGAAAGCGTTTCCCTGAGCGTCTTCACCGGCCCGGTCCACGAGTCCGAGTGTGGATAGTCATAAGCCCATAGCACCCTGTCGGCCCCCAGGAGTTCCGCAGTAAGCGCTCCGTATTCGTCCTCCGGCTCCATGGAGATCCAACCTCGGGTCTTGAAGTACGTGCTCGGTTCCTCTTTCGACTCCATCGAGAATCCGACGACCTCAAACTTCTCATCCATCCTGTCCAGGATGTAGGGCATCCACAAAGTCCCCGACTCCAGAACTACCAGCCGGAACGTCGGGAATCGGTCGAAAACTCCCCCTTGGAAGAAGGTCATGAAACTGAGCTGAATATCCTGTGAAGTGCTGAAGATCCACCAGGAAGGCTTGTCAATCTCGGGGTGCAGGAGGCTGCCCGTCGGAGTTCCTCCAGCGCTCACGTGCAGCGCGGGTGGAAGGTCCTGCTCCTGGAATTCCTCCCACAACGGGTCCCAATACCGTGTCCCGTAGGACCTGTCGTGGGGGGGCGTAGCCGGGCACATTACCGCCCTTGGCCCGACTCCCGCGGTCCTCTTCAATTCCTTCACCGACTCATCCACGTCCGTCCACGGAAGCATGATGGCCGGGTAGAGCCGGTCAGGGTGAGCGCTGCAAAAGTCGACCAGCCAGTCGTTATAGACGCGGCAATAGGCCGCTGCAAGGACGGGGTCTTTGGTCCCCCCCGCCCAACTCAACCCCAGGGATGGATACAGAATGCTCTTGTCGATCCCTTCCATGTCCATCAATTCGACCCGGGCGTCGGGATCACAGGCCCCGGGATTCATCTCGCGGCCCTGCTCCCAGGTAACCGACGGGTTTTCGAAAATGTTCTTCTGCCGCCACTCGCGAGTCCTGCTTACGGTGGCCATGTTGGCGCTCGTGCCCTTGCTGAGGAATACGTCGCCTTTGCCTTCGGAGAACCACTGCTCCAACCCATCCTCCCCTATACCCATATGCATCGCCTTGTCCCGGTATTCAGGTTCGATATTATTGAGCCACAGGTCCGAAGGCTCAAGGATGTGGCCGTCTACGTCAATTACGGGTGCCTTGTTCACGCCAATTAACCTCCTGCCTTTACTGCAAGTCCGCGGGCTTCATTATAGCCCCCAAAACTCCACATCCACACCACTTTATCTACACCAAACGATACAGTTCCACAGCGTTTTCTCCCGCCACTAGGCTCCGCTCCCTCGCTGGGAATCCTTCCAGCAACTTCTTGAGATGCTTGACAGGCTCCGTCACCGAGTCAGAGTGCGGATAGTCGTAGGCCCAAAGCACCCTGTCCGCCCCTAGGTGTTCGATAGCGAAGGAGCCAAATTCGTCATTGGGCTCAAGCGATATCCAGCATTGGGTCTTGAAATACTCGCTGGGCCGCAGCGCCGACCCCTGCGTAAACCCGATCACCGCCTGCATTTCATCCATCCGGTCTAGAATCCAGGGCATCCATGCACACCCGGCCTCTAATACTACTAGCCGAAGCTCCGGGAACCGGTCGAACACCCCACCTTGGAAGAAGCTCACGAAACCTAGAATCGTGTCCAGGGGCCCGGTAACGAAGTCCCACCAGCTCGGCAGCGAAAACTCAGGATACAGGATGCTGCCCACAGTCGTTCCCGCATTGCCCACGTGCAGCGACACCGGAATCCCCTGGTAAACAAACTCCGCCCATACCGGGTCCCATCGGGCGCGTCCGTAGGACATGTCTCCCGGCGGCGTGTTCGGGGCCTTCACCGCCCTGGCCCCGAACCCCGAGGTCCTCTTCATCTCCTGTACGGTCAATTGCACGTCCCCCCAGGGGAGGGTGATGGCAGGAAACAGTCGGCCCGGGATCTGGGAACAAAAGGCTCGAATCCAGTTGTTGTAGGCACGGCAGTGAGCCGCACTCAACTCGGTATCCTCAATCCTCGGTAGGGCGAGCCCTATCGAGGGATAGAGGATACTTATGTCAATTCCCTCCTCGTCCATCATCCCCTCACGGCGGTCCGGTTGCCATGCCGGTGGATTCATCGCCAGACCTTCAGCCCAACCAACGCGATGGTTGTCGAAGATGTTTTCCTTCCGCCATTCCAAGCTTTTGCCAATGGAGGCTGCATCAGCCGCCGTCCCACCCGAGAAGAATGCAATGGGCCGCCGGTCGACGCTCCAGCACTCCAACCCAGCCCGATCCTCCTCCACGCGCATGGCCCGATCCCGGAACGCGGGTTCGATGTATTCCAGCCACAGGTCGGCGGGCTCAAGGATGTGCCCGTCCACGTCCACGTAGCGCATTCCGGTCACTATTGCCCTCTAGCTATCACTCTAACTCTACGACCGACACCCCTATGCGACCACAAACTAGGTGTCGAAAATCGATATGTAAGGTTCGTAGAAGAACACCCGGTTTCGTCTGCGTCCCGTGACCTCACTAAGAATCCCGATGTCAACTAGACGAGACACCAAATCATTGGCCGATGGATAACTAACCCCCAGGGTCTTCTGGACATCTTTGACCATTATGTACGGCTGGCGAAACAAGTCCCCTAACAAGAGATGCCCGTTGCCCGCCAATCGTCCCATCCGATTGCTTATCATCGAGCGGTGTTCATCTGCTAGTGATACGATCCTCCTCACAGTAGCAGTTGCCTCTACACTAACCTCTGCAATGCCTCGCAGGAAAAAGGCCAGCCAGCTCTCCCAGTCGCCTTTGTCTCTGACACCCTGTAGCAAAGCGTAGTATTGGGAGCGATGCACTTTGAAGAAGTAGGAGAGATACAGCACCGGTTTCAACAGTATCTCACGCTCGCATAGAAGAAAGGTGATGAGTAGCCTTCCTATGCGGCCGTTACCGTCCAGGAACGGGTGGATCGTTTCGAAATGGGCATGGATCAGACCGAGTCGGATCAGGAAAGGGAGACCGTTCTGATGGTGCAGAAACTGCTCCCACTCCCCTAGCAGGTTTAGGACTTGAGCGGGGGGTGGAGGGACGAACTCGGCGGTGCTAATAGTAGAATTTTGCGAACCTATCCAATTCTGTTCCGTGCGCAATTCACCAGGCGTCAATTTTGAGCCGCGCACCCCGGCGAGTAGCCTCTGGTGTATCTCCCTTACTAACCTGATTGAAACTGGGAGCTCGGAAAGCCGCTCAAGCCCGTATTTCATGGCTTGGATATAGTTTATGACTTCGAAGGCATCGTCCGGTCTATGGGGCGATGCTATTCGAGCCTCAGCGGAGAGGACATCCTGTAATGAGCTCTGTGTTCCCTCGATTTGGCTGGAAAGAACAGCCTCCTTGCGTACATACATGAACACAAACAGGTCCGCGGCCGGCAAGGACTGAATAGAGCCATCCAGCCTGCCTAGTGCGAGATCCGCATCAGACAAACGCTGCTGCAGCACGCCCGATATGTCAAGTGGTGGATCCGGGGGCAGAGGGGCAGGTATGAAGGCGGAATATCCGGTGGGCTGAAGCTGATAATATCCTGCCCTTCGTTGTACATACTGTTGGGAAACCCCGTCACGCGAATCTTGCTCTTCTCCCAATGTCTCCCTACCTGCCTCAACGTTCAGCATGGATAGTATCAATCATCCCTTATTAAAGATATCAGGCTAATATTTTAACAAAAGGCAACTCGGCATTCTATATCACAGTCTACCTTTAATATGGATCCTGCCCTGCCGCTTTTATTAAAGGATAGGCTTGCCATACTTTAATATGCAACCAGCAAATCTCCCATGTTAAACGCTACCTTTAACATGGCCCATCACCACAGCCCTTATTAAAGGAACCGGCCCCTGAACGTTACCGTGTGGAGGCAACCGCCCCTAGTACGAAAACCCCCCACCCCCCGTAGGCTGACCTGTCTTCATGTCTATGGTCTCGAACAACCTGGGCCCGAGAGCCGCCAGCAGCCCAAGCGCCGCTAGGTGCATCGTCCTGTCCGTCGGGTCCAGGGGTGGAGCGACTTCACAGAGGTCGATGCCCTTCACAATGTCGTACTGGCCGAGAGCCGTCATCAGCGAAAGGAACTCACGGGCCCGGATACCCTGGTAAACGCACGCCGTCGTCCCCGGAGACTCGGAGCCGTCCACTACATCGATGTCCACACTCACGTACACAGCGTCCACACTCGCCGCAGCGACTTCTAACACTTCCTTCAGAGCTTCTTCGATTCCCTTGTCCAGCATCTGGCGGGCCGTCACCATCTTCAGACTGTGGTCGGTGTACATCCGGTACTGCTCGGCATCCAGAACTGCGCCATTCAGCCCCAGCCACGCCATGTTCTTGAAGGAGATGGCAGCGTTCTCGCTAATGCGTCTGGCAGACGTGCCATGATTGAACCGGCTGCCTGCCTGCAACTCGTCCCAGAAATCAGGATGGCTGTCGATATGCAGGTACCCAATCCGCGGACTCGAATACCTCTCCAACATCCCCCTCGCAAAACCCAGAAAGCCCGGGTAGCAGACATAGTGGTCGCCGCCCAGGATAACGGGAGACCCACCCCGGCGCACGATATCGCTCACTCCCGAGGCCACGCCCTCGGTGGTCACCATGATGTCCTGGGGGGAAATATCCAGGTCACCGATGTCGGCCAGGAGCCCGTCACCCTTGAACCGGAACCCCATGTGCGAGTCCAGGTCGACCGTCGTGCGGTCCTCGGCCATCTCCTGCACCATCCGGTACTTGTAGGTCCCTTCCCTTATGCCTCGTGGCCCGAACCTCGCTCCCTTCCTCCCGATGTTGATCCCCTCGTCAATCGGCACCCCCGCCACCACCGTCATGCCTTCCTTCACTTCCTCCCGCCCGATGATCGGTGCCCCGAAGAAGGACGGAAATCCTACGTATGAGTTGATGTAGCCCGGCTTGGATACTGCCATATTGCACCTCCGGTTGGTGGAAACCGCGCTAATTTAACCCCCACCCCCGAGACAGGTCAACAAACTACTTGCTGATCCCGATCACATAGAGGGATGACATATCCCCCTTGACTTTATAAGACAAATGTTCTATTATTGGGCCAGTCTAGACCCGACACCCACCTTAAGGAGGTACCACACAACCAGGGGAAGCCCACTCGACCCACCCGAGGACTCAACGCCTCAGCCCATCCCAAAGGCCCTCGCGCAGGCCCGCGGCTCAAGCAAACGACGCCATCTCCTCATCCCCACCGGGTCCCGTGCACCCTTCCCTGACCCCCAGGCGATGGAAAGACGCCCTGGTTCGCTATCGTTCCATGTGAACCCCCTCTAAGACGCCTTCAGCCTCTTACAGGGAAAATCTCCCTTGGGAGTAACCCGCTCTTTAGAGCGGAATTGCAGTCGGATAGGCCCGGCGCCGAGGTCCTCTCGGTGCCCCGACTGCTTAATCAAGCCGGGAGCCGGTGGTCTACGCGCTCCGGGTCGCACCGGCAAACTTGAACACACTACGCCTGCAGAGGCCCGGCATCGGACGCTGGACGGGCCTCCTTGCCGCCCTATAGCGGTGCAGCCAACCCCCCGGAGTCGGACTCGGACCTGCTGGCCCTGAAGGTCCCTGCCCATGTCCGGCGTATGCAGGGCCACAGGCCGCAGCAGCGGCAAAAGCGGGCCGACGCCCTT
Organism: Dehalococcoidia bacterium; assembly: GCA_965220005.1. GTDB lineage: Bacteria > Chloroflexota > Dehalococcoidia > Plut-88900 > Plut-88900 > Plut-88900. The sequence goes on along the minus strand of OZ244800.1, from coordinate 2,021,931 downwards.
GCCCCAGGGCGTCGGAGTACCCGAAGCACATGAACGGGGGCATCGTCCAGCAAGCGTCTTCCATCGCCAATCCAAAACCCAGCAGACAGAACGGAAACCGAAACCCCACAATCGAAGATCCGCCTCTGGAGGACTGAAGAAAAGGCCGGTGTGTCGCTAACCTACCGAACGAGTACACTTGCTTGTGTGCTCTCATATCCGCGCATTAGAATTGCCGGCATCAAGCTGAGCTGGTCATCCTGGTACGGTATCCTGTAACCCTGATGCCAATCTGGCAGCGCTTCTTCGCTTCCCGCTCACGTCCGAGTCACTGTCCTGAGTCCGGATTTAGATCTGACCTGCGAACCCTACCAGCCCCCGCACGATATCGCCGCACCACCATCTGAGCAGAAGCGTCAATGACTACGAAGAACATTACAACCGACCTGCTCTCCGGCGTAGTGGTCGGCGTAATCCTCGTCCCCACCGCAATGGCCTACGGCATCATCTCCGGCGTGGGGCCGGCAGCCGGGCTCTATGGAGCCATCGTTATCGGCCTCCTCGCGGCGATAATCGGCAACACCCGAGCCTTTATATCCGGGCCCAACGTATTCGTTGCAATAGTTTTAGCCCCCGTCGTCGCCGACCACGGACTCGAGGTTGCCTTCACCGCAGCCCTTCTGACCGGCATATTCCTGCTTGCGCTAAGCGTCCTGCGTCTGGGCCGGTTCATCGCCTACATCCCCCACTCACTGCTATCGGGGTTCTTTTCGGCTGCCGGAATCCTGCTTATCGTTACGCAGGTCATGCCTGCCTTGGGCCTGCCGACGGCTTCAGGCGGCATTATCGGCAATGTAAAGGCATGGCCCGGAGCGGTAGTCAACTTCGAGGCCCTAGCCGTAGCCGCAATAACCATCGCGATCGGACTCCTGTGGCCCAGCAGGTTAGCCAAATACGCACCCGGTCAGTTCGTTGCACTGGTAGTCGGCACGGCGGCCGGTTTTCTGTGGTTCGAAGACGCGCCGGTAATAGGTAATATCCCGAAGAGTTTGCCGGACGTGACCCTCCCGGTTTTCGACACGGCAGTGATTACCCCCGCTTTCACCATGGCCCTTCTATCCGCTGCCACTACATTATTGACGGCCCTGCAGACCGACAGTATCACAGGTGCAAGGCATAATCCCAACCGAGAGTTGATGGCACAGGGAATTGGCAACGCTGCAGCTGGATTGATTGGCGGCTGCCCGGGCGGCGTAAGCTCTACTACTCTCATCAACGCCCATGCCGGCGGCCGAAGCATGATTGCCGCGCTAACCGCCGTGTCGGTGTTGGTGCTGTCTTTGATAGCCTTGCCGGCAGATCATATTCCGCTTGCCGCCCTCGCCGGCATCATTATAGTCAACGGATACAGGATCATCGACTGGCGTTATCTGCGGCGGCTGCGCCGGATACCCGCCAGCTATTCGTTCGTAATGCTGACGACCGCGGCTATCGCCGTCCTGGTTGATTTCGTAACCGCTATCCTCATAGGACTGGTCGCTGCCGCCTTGGTGGGAGCCACCCGATCCGAGCGGCATGAGCTGAATCGATTGATTTCAGTGCCCTTGCCGGACAGCGCCATATGGCCTGACGCCGACCCTTTCCATTCGCGGGTCGGCTTGGTTATTTTGCCGGACTCTGTGTCTGTTGCCTCGGCGCGGGAAATGGCACGAGTCTTGAAGGCTGAGGTACGTGACAGCGAACTGGTCATATTTGATTTTGGCAATACTACCTTTGTAGACGATACGGCAGCAGCGCTTATCTCCCAGGTTATCTCTGGAAAGCCGGCAGTTGTCGTCGGACTGCATGGGGACGCTAAAGTCATGTTGTCCGGGTTCGGTGCCAGGGAAAATATCCTGGCGCCGGATTTGGAGCACGCCAAGGCAAAGGTGAGGGAAATATTATAGGGCTTGATGCTGGATACCCATTCCAGCACAATGCTCATACTAACCCTAGATTCAGACTTATCTTTCACACCGAATAATCTTATGACAAGCTATCCCGCCGACCCCGAACCCTCATTCATAGGCCTCCCCTCATTCCTCAAGCTGCCCTACGTCACCGACCCCGCTGAACTCAAACGCCTCGCCCCCGACGTGGCGATCATGGGTGCCCCCTTCGACATGGGAACTACCATCCGACCGGGCACGAGGTTCGGGCCCCGGGCCATTCGCCAGGCCGCAGGATACGTCGGCGGCAGTCCCGTCGAGCCCATGTACCACGTCTCCCTCAAGGTAGCCCCCTTCGCCGTCCTCAAGGTCATCGATTTCGGCGATGCCAATTGTTCTCCCCACTCTCTTGAGCTCGCCCACGCCGCCATCAATCGCAAAGTCTCTGATGCCCTGGCCGCCAAAACTCTGCCCATCGTCCTCGGCGGAGACCACTCTATAACCCTCCCTGCCGCCACTGCCGTGTCCGACGCCTGGGGCCGAGGCAAGGTAGGCATCATTCACTTCGACTCCCACGCCGACACCGCCCCCGACAGCTTCGGTGGCAGCCTGATCGCCCACGGCAGCCCCATGCGCAGGCTCATCGAAAGCGGCGCCGTCCTCCCCAGGAACTTCGTCCAAATCGGCCTCCGGGGCTATTGGCCCCCCGCCGAGGTCTGGCAATGGATGGAAGAGCAAGGAATGCGCTGGCACCTCATGACCGAACTGGAAGAGCGTGGTTTCGACGTTGTCATGGACGAGGCCATTAATGAAGCCCTGGACGGCCCCGAGTTTATCTACCTCTCCGTAGACATCGATGTCCTTGACCCCGGATTCGCTCCCGGCACCGGGACCCCGGAACCCGGAGGCATGACCCCCAGCCAGCTTCTCCGCGCCGTGCGGAACATCGTTTCCCGAGTCAACTTGGTTGCCATGGACGTGGTGGAAGTCTCTCCACCCTACGACGGACCCGGAGCAGTCACCGCCGAGCACGCCCACCGGGTCGTCGTCGAGGCCATCGCCGCCCTGGCCCACAAGCGCCGCTCGTCCGGATAGTCATCCACCTATGGCTAATACGCCGCTTATGGTAATATCCGCCTACTTGATTCCCTTGACACGTACCCAGAGAGGAAGGCCAACCGGTGGCCCTTGAACAGTTGATCTCCGCCGACTCCCACGTCGTAGAACCCCCCGACCTCTGGCAGACCCGCACCGACGCCCGTTTCCGCGACAAAGCCCCCAGGGTAGTCAGGAACGGCAATGTCGACAACTGGGTTGTCGGTGACGACATACTCATTGGCTCCATCGGAGGCCCGACCCAGGCCGGGCGCCGGTACACGGACCTCGATACGCTCTCCATAGAAGGGAACTACGAGGAGTCGCCCCTGGCGGCTTACGACCCCGACGAACGCCTCAAGGCTATGGAGGTCGACGGCGTGGTGGGCGAGGTGGTCTACTCGACTATCGGCACCCGCCTTTTCACCGTGGACGTTCGCGGCGACCTCCTTGCCGCCTGCTTCCGTGCCCTCAACGACTGGTCCGCCGACTTCGGAGCAGCCCACCCCGACAAGCTAAAAGGCACCGCCGCCATAAGTTTCGACAACATCCCCGAGGCCGTGGTCGAGATCCAACGGTGCGCCAAACTCGGCCTCTCCGGTTTCGTCATCCCCGCCTACCAGTCCGAAGACGAACATTATGACAATCCCGAGTTCGCCCCAATATGGAGCGCCTTCGAGGATACCGGTATTCCCGTCGGCATACACTCCGGCTCCGTACGGCCGGGGCTGGCGCGTATCGGCGCATTCGCCAACAACGCTTCTGTAGCGGGCACCGCCGCCTTCAGGGCTACCCAAGACTACTGGGTCCGCAGGTCCGTAGCGCAGATGATGTTCGGGGGCATATTCGAACGGCACCCGAAACTAAAGGTAGGCGTCGTCGAATACGAGCTCTCTTGGGCCCCCTATTTCATCAAGATGATGGACATGGCCTACGAAAAACACCGCTATGTCACCGAGATCCGATTCAAGGACGACCGGCTCCCCAGCGATGTCTTCCACGAGAACATGTTCGTTTCCTTCCAGGAGGATGAGCTGGGTATCGCACTGCGTCACGTGATTGGTGTCGAGAACATTATGTTCGGTTCCGACTACCCTCACGGGAGTCGACCTGGCCCCGCTCCCGGCAAGTTCTTTCCGAGGTCCTCTCCGATTGCACCGACGAAGAGAAGCACAAGATCGGCTACCTGAACGCCGCCAAGCTCTACGGCTTCAACTAGCTTACCTGCTTTGAAACCATGATTCCTGAAATCTGCTCCGGTCTCAGGGTTCTTGACCTCAGCCGCACTTGGACGGGCGCCCTCGCTACCGTGCTCCTCGCTGATGCAGGCGCCGAGGTCATCAAGATCGAGGCCCCCGGTGGCGACCCCACCTGGTCCCATTACGCCTCCCCCATGTGGCATCGAGGGAAAAGGAGCGCTTTCCTCGACCTCAAGACCCCCGACGGACAGGACACCCTCAAACGTCTCGCTGCCAACAGTGACGTTCTCCTCCACACCCTAATGCCCGGCGCCGCCGAGCGCCTGGGCGCAGACTACGAGACCCTAAGGGCAGTCAACCCCGCCCTCGTCTATTGCTCCGTCTCAGGGTTCGGCCCGCTCAAAGGCCTGGAGCACGTCAAGGGATACGACGCCATAGTCGCAGCCCACACCGGCCGTTTTCATGTTTTCGACAAGCAGATAGACCGCGATGGGCCAAAGTTCGCTGCCCTGCCTGTCGCCAGTTTCGGTGCGGGAATGCTGGCCCTGCAGGGCATCTATTCCGCCCTCCTGGTCCGGGAGCAGACCGGCCGAGGCCAGAAAGTCGAGACCAGTCTCCTCCAGTCTCTTATCGCCTACGACTGGTTATGGCTCCTCTGGCAGCTCAAGAACCGGGGAGACAATCCACAGCTCGGCTGGTCTGAGACCGAGCCCACACCCCAGTATTTCGTAAGCCCCACCAAGGACGGCCAGTGGCTCCAGATGGCCAACGCTATGGAGCACCTCTTCTACAACTGGATCATCGGCATCGGCTTGGGCGATTACCTTGCCGACTCCCGGTTCAGCCACTTCCCCAACACCGAGTCCAAAGAGGCCGAAGAAGAGCTCTACCAGCGCATGTTCGCCCGGATGAAGGAGCGCTCCCTGGACGATTGGACCCACACTTTCATGACAGAGGTCGACGCTGCATCAGAGCCCTTCCGGCAAACGGCCAGTGCATTCACCCATCCCCAGGTCGTCTCCAACGCCCACACCATAACCGTTGAAACCACGGACGGTCGTCTAATCAAGCAAGCAAGCCGGATAGCCACGTTTACCGAGACTCCCGTCGGCGTCACCCGACCCGCCCCCACCCCCGGCCAGCACACCGCCGAAGTCATCGCACTCTCCCGAAACCGCAGCCGGCCTTCGGCTGTTACTGGCAATGGCGCGAGCCCTAACAAGCCCCTCGAAGGCATCACGATTGTGGACTTTGCCTCCTGGATCGCCACACCCCTCGGCCCGTCCATCCTCGCAGACCTCGGCTTGCGTGTGATCAAGGTAGAACCTCTGGGTGGCGAGCCGTGGCGCGGTTTCGGGCTCATGGGCCTCAGGACCCACCAGAGCAAGGAGTCCGTGGCTGTGGACCTGAAGACGGATGAGGGCCGCGAAATCATCCACCGCCTCATCCAAAAATCCGACGCCCTGGTCCACAACCTCAGACCCGGCGTCCCTGACCGTCTTGGTATCGACTACAAAACCCTGAGCAAGATAAACCCCGGACTCGTCTATCTGTATGGCGCGGGCTACGGGTCAACCGGCCCCTATTCACCCCGCTCAGTCATGCACCCCATACCAGGGGCTGTGGCCGGAGGAGCCCTGTTCCAGGCGGGGCTCGGCACTCCGCCCTCTCCCGACGCCGAGCTTTCCTACGAAGACACCCGCCGCATCGCCAAGGCACTTTCCGTCTCCAACGAGGCCAACCCCGATGTCAGCGCATCCATGGTAGTTGCCGTCTCACTGCTAATGGCGCTATACGTCAAGAAAAAGACCGGAAAGGGCCAGTACGTAGAACCCACCATGGTGGGCACGGGTTTGTTCGTCAACTCGGACGACTACATCCAGTTCCCAGCCAAGACCTCCCGCCGCCTCCCAGACCCCGACCTCTTCGGCATTCACGCTCTCTACCGCATGTATGAATCAAGTGAAGGCTGGCTCTTCCTCGCCTGCGACACCGATGCCGAATGGAAAACCTTGTGCCGCTCCCTCGCCCGAGAGGATCTGATCGCCGACCCACGCTTCTCCACCCCCGACTCCCGCCTCGAAAACGACGCCACCCTCGCGGCAATCCTGGACTCGCTTTTCAAGACCAGGCCGGCCTCCGAGTGGCAGGAATACCTGACCCCCAAGGCCGTCGCCTGCGTGACCGTCTACCCCGAGGACTTCAGCGACTTCGTCAACACTGACTCGCGCATGAAGGATAGCGGCCTGATGGTCGACCAGAAGCACCCGGCAATCGGGAAATACCTTCGCTACGGCCCGATGATCAACTTCTCCGAGACTACCGGCACCAACCTCGGGCCCATTACCGTCGTCGGAGAGCACACCGCCAGTGTCCTTAGCGAACTAGGCTACACCCCCGACCAAATTGAAGACCTCGCCTCCCGCAAAGTAGTCGTCTGCGGAGAGACCTAGGCCACCTACACAAACGGCAGCACCTGCTTCGGGTTCTCCACGAATATCGCGTTTATCTGCTCCCGCGTCATCCCCTTCCCCCGCATGATCGGCATCACAGTTTCCAGCAGGTGAGCGTATCCGTGCCCCCCATAACTATGCAGCCTCGTCTTCCACGCCGTGTCGTGCGCAACTACTATTTGGTTCAGGTGTCCGTCCTCGATTAACCGCATGATGAAGTCGACCCTCGTACCGTCATTTGGCATGGTGAATGATGGGGCCAATGGGTAGAAGGCCTGCTCAGCCCCGAACAGGTCGTATTCGATGTAGCAGCCCGTGTCCGCGAGTTCCTTCAAGGTTCCGTAGTCCGATATCGTTCGGCAAACGTGGCTCATTATCGTACGGGATACGTCCCCTCCCGCCGCATCGATAGCCCGAACGATCTCCAGCGGCGCCGAGGGATGGCGCCCGGGGTGGATCGATAGCGGCGCCCCCGTCTTTACCTGCGCCCGAGCCCCCGCCCTCACAGACCTCCGCTCCGCCTCCGTCCACGGCCACGAACACCCCAACTCCCCGATGATCCCCGCCCTGATTCCCGTGTCTCCGACACCCTCCGTCACATCCTCCACTATCTCCCCCACCATCTGGTCCTCGTCGGTATCGGTCCAGCCCGCCGGCTGGAAAGGCTCAATGTAGTACCCCGACCCCATGACAATATTCAGCCCCGTCGCCCGTGACACCCGCGCCAGTGCCAACGGGTCTCGGCCTATCCCCCGATTTGTGGCGTCCACCAGGCTCCGCCCCCCGGCCCGGTAGAACCGGCTTACCTCCTTGATCATCAATTCCTCGTCGTAAAGGCCAAGATTTTCGTAGTTGCTGGCCCAGTTGCCCCTTATCCACCCAACGTCATCGATAGTTACGGGCTTCATCGCTAGTCCCTTGCGGCTCCCTTCCTGCGGTTCGAGGTACAGTGGCTTGAAGTGGATGAATACGTGCTCGTGGGTAAGGGTTACACCCAAGTTCTCGGGAGATATAGGCCCGAGAACCGTCTGGACCATGCCGGTTGCGTCTGAAGGTGACATCAATTGCCTCCGATTCGAGTTTATTGCGGATTAGGTTACGGCTGCGCCCCGAATCATAGATTCGCCCAAAACGGCATGTCAACGACTCCCTTACCGTTGACATGCCCCATCCCCTCTCCTAACATTCCACCACTTACTCTACGGAAGGCGGATGCTATGCCAAACTTGGAAGTTCTATCCTCTGATTCTCACATAGTCGAACCCCCCGACCTCTGGACCTCGCGCATCGATCCCGCCTTCCGGGACCGCGCCCCCCATATGGTCATCGGCGATGATGGAATGGCCAATTGGCTGGTGGAAGGCGACCAGCCCCTTGGCTCCGTTGGCGCTCCCTCCCAGGCGGGCCTCCGCTACGAAACTCCGGAGGCCATAACCTTCGAGGGTGCTCTTGATGATGTCCGGCCCGGTGCCTTCGATCCCGGGCCGCGCACAGAGGACATGAAAATCGACGGCGTGGACGGAGAGGTCATCTACCCCACCGTCGGCGCCCGACTCTACACCATCCTGAAGCCCGACCTCCTCGCCGCCTGCTTCCGCGCCAGCAACGATTGGCTCGCCGACTTCTGCTCCGCCAACCCCAGCCTATTCAAGGGCAACGCCCTCATCTCCCTGGATGACGTGGCCGAAGGTACAAGAGAACTGGAAAGGTGCGCCGCACTAGGCTTCCGCGGCGCCATGATTACCACCTATCCCGGCGATGACAAGCAATACGAACACCCCGACTACGAACCCTTCTGGTCCGCCGCCGAGTCCCTCGGCGTGGTGCTCAGCATGCACATAGCCTCAAACAGGCCGGGCCCCGGGCAGGTCAGCGTCTTCACCGTCAACGGCGACGAGGAAGGCGCGGCCGCTTTCAGCGTCAACCAGGACCATTGGGTCAGGAAATCCGTAGCTTCCATGATCTTTTCGGGCGTCTTCGAAAGGCACCCAAACTTAAATGTAGCCATCGTGGAGCACGAGCTTGCCTGGGCCCCATACTTCCTCCGGACCATGGATTGGCTCTACTCCGAGCTAAGCCAAACGGCGCCCCACCGCTTCAAGGAGGGAGTCCTACCCAGTGACTACTTCCGTAGCAACGTCACCATGAGCTTTCAGCAGGACGACATCGGAATTCAACTTCGAGACCTCATCGGCGTCCAGTGCCTCACCTGGGGCTCCGACTACCCCCACGCCGAGTCTACGTGGCCCAAGTCCCGTGAGGTCCTCGCTAAAGTCCTTGCAGACGTCCCCGCCGACGAACAACGCAAGATAGTCTGCGACAACGTTGCGGGCCTCTTCGGCTTCGCCTAGGCCCCTATCGGTCTGCCCATCAGTATCGACCTGGGCACATCCGCCGCCATCGCCCGCGCCCTTTGCAACCCCACAATCTTCCCCGCTTCCACCACTGCTTGCGCCATCACCGGGGCCCGTGGCCCGGTTGGCCGGTGACAGTCCGTGGAAATGACGTGGGCCCAGCCCTTCTTCAACAGAATCTCCGCCGTATCCCGCGCCTCCGACCCAAACCTCCCCAATATGCACGTCGAAGTCACCTGCCCGAGCATCCCCCGCCCCACCATGTCCCCCATAATCGAGGGGTCTCTCATGATGTCCGCCTGCCGCTCGGGGTGAGCAATTAAGGGCGTTAACCCTTGCTCCTGAAGACGGGTCAGCACATCATCGGTGTAGTCGGGAAGGGAGTCGAAAGGAAGCTCGACGAGAATGTAGCGGCCCCCGTTGATAGGGAATCCCGCTCCGCTCGCAACGAGTTCAGGGAGGTCGAGCGTGAGATGGTTTTCCATCCCGGCATATATCTTTATGTCGAGCGTTTCTTCCTGAGACAGCCAGTTTAGCGTTACTATGTACTCAGACACCAGGCCTAGAACCCCGGCCTCACGCACGTCCTTGCCGTGCGGAGTTGCCGCCATCCCTTTAATCCCGTCCCCCGACGCAGCCCTCAGCATCTTCATCGACTCTTCAATGCTCTTTGCACCATCGTCGAGGCCCGGCAGGATGTGGCTATGAAGGTCGATCAACCGGCGCCCTACCCCCGAAGGTTCATCACCTTGAACGCCTCGGCGTAGGGAATGCCCTTGTCCTTGCCCAGGTTCTCTGCGTGATTCCGCAAGCTGTCTGCCACGTTCCAGTCTTCCGTATCAGCCACCTGGCTCTTGTGGCATTTCAGGGCCGCAATCTTCAGGTCGATAGTCTCGGAGATGTCGAAGTGGGTGTCGGGGTCCTCGCTCCCCCAGAAAAGGATGTGCTTCACCTTATGGGGTTCCAGCCCCTCGGCGGCGTGTTCGGGGAAGTGGAGCCTGTCCCGGGCGTATGGAAAAGATGCGTCCAGGGTTACTTGTCCCGCCATGCGATGGTCCCGGTGCAGGTAGAAGCTCCGGCGGAGGGGATAAGTTGTGAATACCGCTTCAGGCTTGTGAATCCGAAGGTTCCTGACCAGCTTACCCCGGAACTCCGTCGTATCTTCCAGGCCCCCGTCCGGGTAATCGAGGAAAACCACTTCACTCAGCCCCAGCACCCGGCCGGCCTCCAGCTGCTCCTCCCGCCTGATCGCCGCGAGGTTCTCGGAAGTCATTTCAGGGTCGTCGGTCCCCTTGTCCCCGTTGGTCGCAACCACCAGGACGGCCTTGGCCCCTTCTTTGATCCACTTGGCTACTATGCCCGCACACCCGAACTCAAAATCGTCCGGATGGGGCGTCACTACAAGGACGGAACTGGGGGTGGGAATCATCAGATGCGTTGCTCCTGGAGTAAATTATTAACCCGACCCCAATAACCGGGGTCGGCAAGCTACTTTCCTATAATCGACACACCTCTGTCAATCCCGACAATGTCCCCCCCTTGCCCCACACCCCTCCAATCTGTAATCTGAGCACATTAGAGTCCCACCCCCAGGAGGCCGATACCATAATTACCGTAAAAAGCTACCAGAATTCAGACCTGGACCGGCTCTGGTCTCTCACCAACTCCATCCACGGCGACAAAGGCTGGTGGGCAGCCCGGTCCCCGGCCAACTTGTCCGTGTGGCTGGGCCAGCCAACCATTGATGCCGAAATGGACGTCTTCCTGGCCCTGGACGGCGACCAACCAATCGCCTATCTAATAGCCAATATGGAGCCTCCCCTAAAGCGCGTAGTCCTCGAAGGCGCCGTCCATCCCGACCACCTTCACCGAGGCGCCGGAACCCGGCTCGTCCAGGCCTCGGTTGACAGGGCCTCCGGTCTCGGCTACGAGATAATTCAGATGGCTTTCCCCTTCGGCGCACTCAACACGCGCAGGCTCGCCAAGCGCTGCGGTTTTCGCTTCATCCGTAAGTTCTGGGAGATGAAGCTCGACGACCCCTCCACTGTCCCCGACCCCGGCCTGTCATCAGAATTCCAGATCCGCCCCTTCAGAGACGGCGACGAAGACCGGCTCCGCTTCATCCAGAACCTGTCCTTTGCCAAGCACTGGGGATACAGCCCCAATAGACCCGAAGACGTCCACTACAAGGTTCGCATGGGCCTCTTCAGCTTCGACGACATCCTCTTGGTCCTGGACGGCGACACACCCGTCGGCTTCAACTGGACTCGGCTGGAGCGCGGAGACAAAAGCACCCAAGGTTGGATCGGTATGATGGGAGCCCATCCCGAATACCGGGGCAAGGGTCTGGGCACGTCCATAATGAGGGCCGGCATTCAATATCTGAGAGATTCAGGCGCTTCCCGCATCGACCTCACAGTCGACAGCCAGAACCCGAGCGCCCACAGGATATATCGCGCAGGGGGATTCAGAAGACAGGCCGTGACGGTTTGGTACGAACGGGCCTTGTAACCGGTCTTAGTTAACCGCCCGGTACACCGACTCGTACAGACCCGCTACGCGACCGGCCACCGTCGGCCAGTCCAGCGTAGCCACCGACTCCCGCGCCTGCGACGCCAGCAGTCCACGCAGCCGCACGTCATTTAGCAGCAAGCTTATCTTCTCGGCCAAAGCCTCGGGGTTACGGTCCCGGATCAGGCTGCCGTTCAGCCCGTCCCTCACAGTCTCAGGCAACCCCCCGACCGCCGTGGCTACCACGGGAGTGCCGCAGGCCATCGCCTCCGCCGCTACCAGTCCGAAGCTTTCGTAGAAGGATGGGACCACACAGAGATCGGCCGCGTTGTAGTAGTGGACCAGCCGTTTGTGGGGTACCGTCCCTTCGAATGAAACCAGGTGATCTATCCCCAGTTCCCCTGCCAGCCGACGCACCTTCGTAACCTCTTCATCCCCCGTCACGTCCCCGCCCACGATCAACACCTTCACTCCCTCATCTAGCCCCAGCCTAGCCACCGATTCCAGCAAGAGCTCAGGCCCCTTGAGTGGCTGGACTCGGCCCACGTAGAGTAGGACATTCTCGTCGCCAAGCCCAAGTTCCCGTCGTGCTTCATCTTTGGGCATCGGCTTGAAGACATCCATGTCAACGCCGCAGGGGATGACCTGAATTCTGTCTCCCGGCGCCTCGTAGAAGTCGATCATGTTGCTCCGCTCGTGTTCGCTCACGGCGACAATTCGGTCCGCCCGATGCAGAGTGTCCCTCTCCGACCGGATCCGCACTATGCTCTCGTTCTCCTCGGGCCGGGCGCGTATCTTCGCCTCTCCCAACGTGTGGAAGCTGGCGACGTGGGGAAGCCTTACGTGTTGATTAAGCCTCGACACCACCTCCCCCGACAACCAGTAGTGGCTGTGATACAGATCGTAAGCCAGCCCGCGCTCCCTTTGGAAGCTGATCATGTTTTCCACGAATTCCGGGAGTAGGGAATAGATGCCCTCTTTGGATTCGTACCAGGGCCCCGCCTTGATATGTATCACCCGAGACCCGGGTCCCAGGTCCACTATCTCGGGATCGTTCGGGTCGTGGAAGCGGGTGAAAACATCGGCGGTGATACCCAGGCTGCCCAGTTCCTTGGCCAATTGAAGCAGATATACGTTCATGCCCCCGGTGTCTTTCTCACCCAAACGAGCGAGGGGGCAACCGTGGACGCTGACTAGCGCTATCCGCAAATTATCCTTGGACATGGACACGGTGAACTGGTGTGTATGCGCACTGAAAAGGACGCCCTAGCGGTTGGCCGATATGGTGTAAACAACTTCGTCGACGGCCCCTAGGTGATATTTGTACGGCTCTGCGCCCCTCAGGAAATTAAATTCCGTTTTGCCATTCTCAATGGCTTGCTTCAGGCACAATGTCTTTAGTAGCAGCCCAACGCTAAGGTGTGAATACTCTGTATCGTACCCGCTGTTATAGAGGAAATATCGGTTGTCGTAATCGAAGCAGATGGTCGACGACACCCGCTTACCGTCCACTTCTAGAAAGCTCAGCCGCACGGCCCCCATCTTAGCAAGCCCCGAAAGTGTGTTCCTGAAGAACCCTCTCATCTTCGGGGTCATGAACGCCGCTTTGTCGACTCGGCTGCCCTCCAGCAACCCTAGAAACTCCTCCAAATCTTTGGGAAATCCGTCACATTGGGCAGCGACATGATATCTCACGTCTCCTGCACTGTAAAGGCGGCGCAGCTTCCTGCGAAGCTCGTGGCGGTCTTTCTTGCTCAGCCCCGCAAGGTACTCGTCCCAGCTTCTCGGCAGCTTGACGGTCGGGCACACTTCCTCTGGCCGGATTGTCACCCCGACCCCACACTCCCGAAGGGAGTCAACGAGACGCGTCATAGTTGGAGACTGACCATCGACTCCGTTCAGCGCCAATTCCTTCCACTCCATCCCCAGCACGTGCTCCGTGATCGCAGCATAAACCTCTTCCTCCCGACCCTCCGCCACCACGAAGTCCATGTAGTCGCAAACGTTGGCGCTGCCGATAAACGAAAGCTCGTTTGCTGCCCTCTTCAAGGGAAGCACTCCAACCAGTTCGTCACCATCCATGCAGGCGTAAAGAAGCAATTCGTGGCCGTCAGCGAGAGAGTCCCACCACAGCTTATACCATTGGGGACTCAGGAAGATGTTGTTCTCCCCCGCCCTACCCAACAGCCCTTCCCATCGCGGCTCAAGCCCCGAGAAGGTCTCCCGCACCATTTGCAGACCCGTCATTAACTCCCCTGCAGAATCGAAATAAGCTGTTCTTTGGTATATCGGCCCCGCTCGAAGTCACCCCTTGTCGCCAGTGTGACGATGCGAGTCCCGGGCTTCTGAATCCCCCGCATGGTCATGCACAGGTGCTCGGCGTTTAACATCACCACCAACCCGTCCGGCGATACTGCTTCGAATATCGTATCAGCCGCCTGCTGCGTCAACCGCTCCTGCATCTGCGGCCTCCGAGACAGGATCTCCACGACTCTTGCCAGCTTACTCACCCCCGCCACCTTCCCGCTCGGAATGTAGCCTATGTCCGCCGACCCGAAGAAGGGCAGCAGGTGGTGCTCACACATCGAATAGAAGGGCATGTGCCGCACCATGACAAGGTCATCGTGGTCCGCCTCGAAACTCGCGGCCAGCTCCTTGGAGGGGTCCTGGTCGATTCCCGAAAACAGCTCTTCATACGCCACCGCCACCCGAGTCGGCGTGTCCAGCAATCCGTTGCTCGGGCTCAACACCCCGAGCCCGGCTATTATCTCCCCGACCGCCTTTTCTATCGCCTCTTTGTCTACCAACTGTCCATCCTAAGTCGCAGACCGGACCCGGCTTAGTCCAAGGACGGACTCCACCCCCTCCACTGTTGGAGGAGCCTCCAGGAACGTCCCTCTGCTCTGCAGGGCAATCTCCTGGTCCTTGAGTCCCGTACCCGTGATCACGCACACCGCCGAGGCCTCGCGAAAGTCTTTCCCGTCCCGCACCATTTTATACAGCCCCGCCACCGAGGCGGCAGAGGCCGGTTCTCCAAATATTCCCTCTTTTTCCGCAATCGTTCGGTAGGCAGCCAGAATTTCATCGTCAGTGACCTTGTCTATCACTCCACCCGACTCCCTCTCCGCCGCCAACGCTCCATCCCAGCTCGCCGGGTTCCCTATTCTAATCGCCGAAGCAACAGTTTCTGGGTTATCAATCGGCTTCCCTTCGACTATTGGGGCAGCCCCCGCAGCCTGAAAACCCATCATCCGCGGCCTGTTCCCCGCTTTTCCCAAATCTGCATATTCTTTGAAACCCTTCCAGTACGCCGTGATATTCCCTGCGTTACCCACGGGCACAAACAGGTAGTTCGGGGCCTCTCCCAGATCGTCCACTATCTCGAAGGCTGCCGTCTTCTGTCCTTCTATTCTGTTGGGGTTCAGAGAATTCACGAAGGCCACTTCATAAGTGTCGGTGAGAGTCTGGGCAATGCGTAATATCTCGTCGAAACTGCCGTCTACACTGACCAGCTTGGCCCCGTGGACCAGCGCCTGGGAGAGTTTGCCTTTGGCTATCCGACCCTTGGGCGCCAGTACGTAGGTCGCCAGCCCGAACCGTGCCCCGAACGCCGATGCCGAGGCACTCGTGTTCCCCGTCGAGGCACACATGATGGCCTCGGCATTCGCTTCCAGGGCCTTCGCGACCGCAACCACCATTCCACGGTCTTTGAAAGACCCGGTCGGGTTGCATCCCTCCAGCTTGAAATAGAGCCTCCCGACACCCAGTTCCTTTTCGATCGTTCTCGAACGCACCAGGGGAGTGCTGCCTTCACCAATGGTGATGATCGGCGTTGAACGTGTGAGCGGGAGATATTCGCCGTATCTGTTGAGAACTCCCTGTCCCATCAGTCCCTCTTCTTCAACCTTCAACCCGAATCACGTTCCCGATCTCCCTCACGGCCTCGAGCCCCTCCATCCTCCCAACCGAACCCCGCATCGACTTCTCCGATGCGGGGTGTGTCATCAATACAATCTCGGCAGTATTGTTCTCGGGGTCTGACCTCTTCTGGATCACCGAGGCCAGACTGATCTGCATCTCGTTAAATATCTGCGTTATCTGCGCCAGGACGCCATAGGTGTCTTCCACCGTCATCCGCACGTAGAATTGGCTCTCGCTCTCTTCCATTGCCCTTATCGCCTTCGGCACGGCCGACGATACCGGCCACCCATTGGCCTGTCCCATCGACATCGCCTTGGCGATTCTCAAGACGTCGGAGATAACGGCGCTGGCGGTGGGCTCGGGGCCCGCGCCCCGGCCATATAGCAGTATCCTGCCCGCCACGTCAGTGTCTATCTGGATGGCATTGAAAACACCGTCCACCTTGGCTAACAGCAGGTCTTCGGGCAGAAGCGTGGGATGCACCCCTACTTGAATCGACTTCCCATCATTCTTGCCTATGGCCAGCAGCTTGATCGCGTACCCCAGCTCCTGGGCGTACTGAAAGTCCCGCGCCGTTAGCCCAGATATGCCCTCACAATACACGTCCGAGGTTCGTACCTCCGAATGGAAGGCCAAGCTGGCGATTAGGGCCAGCTTGTGGGCCGAATCCGTCCCTTCTATGTCGGCAGAGGGGTCGGGCTCTGCATAACCCAGTTCCGAAGCCTCCTTCAAGGCCTCCCCAAACTCGATACCCTCTTGCGACATCCTGGTCAGAATGTAGTTGGTGGTCCCGTTAATGATCGCTGTGATTCCGGTGACTTCATTGGCGGATAGATCGTGGTGGAGGGTGCTTATGAGGGGAATCCCGCCGCCTGCGCTGGCCTCATACAGAAGCGCGACCCCTTGACGCTGTGCCAGCCCCGAAAGATCAGGCCCGTGTTTGCCCATCACCTCTTTGTTGGCCGTCACCACGTGCTTGCCCCTGGACAAGGCGTCACGGATATACTCTCGGGCAGGTTCTTCTCCACCCATCAATTCGACTATTATGTCGACTTCCGGGTCTTGGAGCAGGTCAGCCGCGTCGGTAGTGAACAGTTCAGGTGATAGGGATGCAGATCTGGGTTTGGATGTGTCTCTGACCAGCGCTCGCCGGATTTCGATACAGGCCCCGGGACCCGCATCCAGGGCTCCTGCTTTCTCTTCCAGTACCGCCGCCACCCCACTCCCCACTACCCCAACTCCCATAAGTCCAATCCCGATCTTCTTCGACGGGGAAGCTGGTTGGGTGTTCATGCTTGGGGATAAGCTGGAAGGTTGCGGGATTGTCCGGCCCTGCTCTCTAGGCCGAGCCGCGGACCGTTGCCAAATTCCTTCGACGCCTTATGCAGAGACGACTATCGGGCCCGTGTCCATCGTGTGGGTCGGGGCAATGGGCAATAGGGCTATGGTCCGGGCCCTCTTTATGGCCGTGGTCAGCCTTCGCTGGTGCTTCGCACAGGTGCCGGTCTTCCGCCGGGGCTCGATCTTCGCCCTGTCGGAAATGAAACGTTTCAGCTTCGTCGGGTCTTTGTATTCTATGGTCTTTACCTTGTCAACGCAGAACGAGCAGACCTTGCGCCTGCGTGCGAACCACGTTTTGCCTCCCCGCCGCTCCCTTGGTGGACCCGATCTCGACCTTGACTGGACCAATTTAGACCATCCCTTTCTCGAACTCGCTCAGAGGCGTGACGATAGAACTCAGTATGTCTTGACTTGATTGGGCGCGCTAGAAGGGCAGGTCCTCATCCCCGACTCCGGTATTCTCCCCGTACGCCTCGTCCCCAGGGACGGTTACCACGGGTTGCCGGTCCAGGAACAGGACTCGATCGGCTATGATCTCGTTCGTGAATCTGGTCTGGCCGTCGCGGCCCTCCCAGGTATCGCTCTTCAGCCTGCCTTCTACGTAGACCCGCTTGCCCTTTTGTAAGAATTGATTGCAGGACTCGGCCTGCTGGTTCCAGGCGACTACCCTGAACCACTCGGTCTCCTGCCGCCGCTCACCACCTTTTGGTGTGTAGGACCTGCTCACTGCAATTCGAAATGAAGTTACGGCGTTGCCGTTGGGGGTGTACCGCATCTCGGGGTCCGTACCCAGGTTGCCGATCACCATCATCTTGTTCAAGCCAACCATGATTACGGTTCTCCTTTAACCTCCGACTCCGGCTGTTCCGCAGCCTCGGCAGTCGGCTCCTCAGCGCCTCCCGACTCTTCCGCCGTCGCCGGATCTGACGCCACTTCTGCAGGCGGCTCAGCCGCAGGTGCCTCAGCCGCGGCCGCCTCAGTCGGCGCAGCCCCCTCGGCTACTGGGGCTTCTGCAGGTGCCGCGGACTCAGCGGGTTTAGCTTGGGTCACTACTGCAGCGGGCTTGGGGGGCTCATCGGCAGCTTTCTGAAACTCCGCTTCATCCACCTTGATTACCATGTGCTTAAGCACTTCCTGGGCGAGGACAAGGTCCGCCTCCAATTCGGAGGCGTGCTGCGGTTCCAGGGCAAAAGTGGTGAGCAGGTAGTGGGCCTCAGTGTGTCTCTGGAGAGGGTAGGCCAGTCGGCGTCTTCCCCATCTCTGGACCCGAGCTATCGAGCCGCCCCTGGAGGTGATGAACTCATTGATCTTTTCCGACGTTTTCGGCACATCTTCGTCCGCAATCTGCGGATCGACGATGGTTACTATCTCGTAGCCTTGCAAGGGCGCGCTCCCACTACTATAAAATCCGGTTTTTGGCCGAAAGGCATTATAGCATAGGCCCCACAGCCTCTTGTCCCGCGCCTAGTAGTCAATCCCCGGCACCGGGAACCGAGACGTCAACTCTCCAACGGCGTCCGTGACCTCCGCCTTGACCCTCTCGTCGTCGATGTTCGTAACCACCCGATACATCAGCCGAGCGATTTCGGCCATTTCGTCGGGCCCGAAACCCCTGCTGGTTACCGCCGGAGTCCCGACCCGCAACCCGCTCGTGATCCGGGGCGGACGTGGGTCGTTGGGTATCGCGTTCTTGTTCGCCGTAATGTTCACGGCGTCCAACGCTTCTTCGGCCTCTTTCCCAGTGAGTCCCAGCGCCGACACGTCCACCAGCATCAGGTGCGTGTCCGTTCCCCCCGACACAATTCTGAACCCCAGCTCTTGAAGCTGGTTCGCAAGAATGCGTGCGTTGTCCACCACGGACTGCTGGTACAGCTTGAACTCGGGCCTCAGGGCTTCCCCGAAGGCCACCGCCTTGGCCGCGATTGCGTGCATGAACGGGCCGCCCTGCATCCGGGGGAAAACCCCTTTGTCTATGGATCTGGCCAGGTCCTTGTTGCACATGATCATCGCGCCACGCGGGCCCCGCAGGGTCTTGTGGGTGGTCGTAGTGACTACCTGGGCGTGGGGCACGCACGAGGGGTGCACGCCCGCAGCCACCAGCCCTGCGATGTGGGCCATGTCCACCATCAGCAGCGCCCCGACTTCGTCGGCTATCTGGCGAAAACGTGCAAAGTCTATTATCCGCGGGTACGCAGTTGCCCCCGTCACTATGATCTTGGGCCGGTGCTCTCGTGCCAGTCTGTCCACTTCGTCGTAGTCAATTAGCTCGGTATCGGGATCGACGCCGTAGGAGACAAAGTTGTAGTAGCGCCCGGAGAAGTTTACGGGGCTTCCGTGAGTTAGATGTCCCCCTTGGTCCAGGCGCAGTCCCATAACCGTGTCCCCCGGCTCGAGAAGGGAGAAATATACGCCCATGTTGGCCTGGGCCCCTGCATGGGGCTGGACATTAACGTGCTCGGCCCCGAACAGCTCCTTGGCCCTTTCGATGGCGAGGGTCTCGGCCTGGTCCACGAACTCACAGCCGCCGTAATACCTCTTGCCCGGATATCCCTCGGCATACTTGTTGGTCAGGATGGAACCTTGGGCTTCCATTACCGCCCGGCTGGCATAGTTCTCCGAGGCGATAAGCACTATCTTCCGCTTCTGCCTATCCGCCTCCGCATCTATTATTCGCTTAATCTCGGCGTCTTGTTCCAATAGAGTAATCATATCGCCTCTGTTCCTAGGGCCATCGGCGGGTGGCCGCTCCCATGAAATAAGGCACTTCCTAAAGAGAGTGCCTACCTGAATCGGGAGCTATGGCCCGGCCCACGCCGCAGGGCCCGTTGTCTCTTTTCCTTGGCTGAAAATTCTATCTCACGCTAGTCGGGAGAGTCAATGAAAATCACCGTCCTGCCCTCTCTCCATGGGTCCAACCGGCCGACCCTCCAAGCTCCCTATGTAGGAGCTACCGACCGGTAGCCCTCCCAAGCCGCATCAATAAGCGCCAGCATCCCCCCCGACACCAGCGAGTGCCCCCCCAAAATCACTGGAATCCCCGCTTCCCTTGCCCCGAGCGTGAATTCCCGCAGCCACCGGTCGGCCACCGACTCCGCTTCGAGCATATCCGAATAAAATCTGTCGGGGGCCGATAAGCTCTTTCCTGCGTGGTTGAATATCACTCTCGTATCAAGAAACGCCGCATCCCCCATCTCCGATAGCTTGTCGAAAAAACCACTCACACCTGACGAGTCAAGCAAATAGCCCAGCATCGACTTTCCACCCCACCCGTCGGACCGCATCCCTCTCCCCTCCGACACCACCCGGCACCGGCACGCCGTGTCCGTCTCCAACTTCGACCATACAAAGCTCCCCACACGGCCCGCCACCGTGACCAGAGCATTTTTGTTCGTGAAGCACGCTATAGCCCTCTTGAGTTGGTTTGTTTGTAATTCAGTGGCTACCAAGGCCCGTCTCAGACTTTCAGGCAGTCGAGGGTATAGCGACAGCACAGCCAGGTCGGTGGGCGTGTCCACGTCCATCAGCGTCTCGATGCCCTTGTCCAGGGCCACAGCATCGAGACCCGCGTGGTCCCTCAGTAAACGCGGCAAGGGATTGTCGATTTCCGGCAAGGGTATCCTGTCCAGGGCCTCCACGGGTGTAAACGCCGTAATGTCACCTGAATACAGGTTGTTCGAGATCACGATATCCGAACCTTCGCCGAGCCTCTTCGCCACCTCCCCGAACAGCGACTCTGACGCAAAAGGCATCGACCCACCCCCCAGGCAGCAGGCCCGGTCCGCTCCGCACCTCCGCAGCACGTCCCTCAAACACCGCCCGAAATGGAACGGCTCCGGAGACCTCTCAATTTCCACATTTGGGAGCTTTATGGCAAGCAGCTCAGGCTCATTCGTGACTAGAACGTGCCTGTCGAATCCCCCGCACCCCACCGTTCTCCTCAGGTTCTCAACTGCTATCGCCCTCTGCGCCGATGCCAAGGCGCGCTCAGGAGCGCTCTCCCCCCACCCCCCGACAAACGTCACGAATACCGAGTTTCCCATCTTCGCTTTTCCTATAGCTCCCTTGCCACCGTAACACCCCAAACCTCCGTCGCACCGGCCCTCTTCAGCACAGCCGCACAGGCCCGAAGCGTTGCCCCCGTGGTGGTGACGTCATCGATCACAGCGATCTTCCTGCCATCGAGACTGCCCGGCTCGCACTGGAACGCCCGAGCCACGTTGGCCCGCCTTTCGTCGGCTGTCGAGGCCCGAGCCTGCGGACCTGCATACGTGACCCGCATCAGCCGTCGTTCCTCCACCTCTACTCCCAATGCCTCCCCCAAATGCTTAGCGATTATCAGCGCCTGGTTGTAGCCCCGCTTCCGCAGCCTCCGCTTGTGGAGTGGGACCGGGGTCAGCAAATCAAACTCCAACCCATCCTGGCGCACCATGTCAGCAACGTATTCCGACAGCGTGCCCGCAACCGAGCGCAGATTGGCATATTTGAGCGCCAGGACCGCCTCTCTAACCGGGCTTTCGAACTCAAACGCAGACCTCATCCCGTCTAGCGGCCACACGCGCGTCGCCTCCGCAATGCAGAGGCACGGGTTCGGACCAGGATTCCCGCACCTGTGACACCGCGGCGCCCCAATGGTCGGCAACTTCGATTCGCATTCCGCACATATGAACGCCCCCGACCTGTCGCATGCCACACATCGGCGTGGGAAAACCAAGTCCAGAAACGAGTCCTTAGCATCTGAGACTACGCTCGAAAGGCTGATGTGCTACCTCGATTGGCAGGTATTGGACCACAGGGGCTTGAAGCTCAATTATATCTGCCAGTGTATACTCCCCATTACCTTCTCTGCCCTCGTCCCCTCACAGGAGGCAAGCGACTCCCCAATGTTCAAGGCCGTCTTCTTCGACCTCTACAACACCCTCGCCAAGTTCGACCCCGCCCGAGAAGAGCTCCAGCAACAGGTCTGTGCAGAATACGGCATCCAAGTCACCCAGGACGGCATCATCAAGGGCTACGCTACCGCCGACGACTTCATGGCGCGGGAGAACGGGAAGCATCACCTCGCCAAGCGCACCGAGGAAGCACGCAAGGAATTCTTCGCCCAGTACGAACGACTAATCCTGCTCGGCGCGGGGGTCGACGTTCCTGCCCCCCTTGCCGGCGACATCTTTCAGAAAATCCAGACCATTCCCTACCACCTCGCCCTTTACGACGACGCCCTCCCCTGCATTCAAGCCCTAAAGTCGCGGGGAGCGATAGTTGGCATGATCACCAACATTTACGCTGACCTGCACCGCACATGCGCCCGACTCGGCCTGACTAACTGTCTCGACTTCTGGGTCACTTCCAAAGAGGCCCGCTCCGAAAAGCCCCACCCTGCAATCTTCGAAATGGCACTCTCCAAGGCCGGAGTCCCCGCTCCAGAGGCCGTACACGTAGGAGACCAGTATTACTCTGACGTAACCGGGGCCCGGGGCGTGGGCATCACTCCGGTACTCATTGATAGGGCTGGACTGTCCAACAACATGGACTGCACCGTAGTCCAGGGGCTAACCGAGGTCCCAGACCTGCTTCTTTCCTCTCCCGCTTCCTAGAGCCTTGTGCCTCGTCCTCTCCTGACCTACAGTAATGTCAGGAGTAAGGCCCGGGCAGCGGATTCCATCCAGTCTCTATCTAAGATTGCTGACGAGCCGGGCCGGACGGGCAGTTATGGGCGGCCAAGGCCGGTTAGTAGTAGTCGCAAACAGGGCCCCTTCCGTATCGACACCCTCCACCACCGAAGAGCAGCGAAACCTCCCCGTCGGTGGGCTGGTCAGCGCTCTCCGTCCCGCCCTCGAAAGCCGAGAGGGCCTCTGGATGGGCTGGAGCGGAGAGACCGAAGGCACGACTGGCGACGCCCGGCTCTCCATCTCGGAGGTAGAGGGCATCAGCCTCGCCTCCGTATCCCTCACGCCAGATGAAGTCGAGCACTACTACGACATCTTCTCGAACCAAACTCTCTGGCCTCTCCTCCACTCCTTCCCCGGCAAGGCAACCATCCGCCACGACAGCTACCAGGTGTACCGAAGCGTCAACTGCAAGTACGCCGCCGCCCTCATCGACCTCCTGAGACCCGGTGACCTGGTCTGGGTCCACGACTACCACCTTTTCCCCCTGGGTCGAGAGCTCAGAAAACTCGGCTGGACGGGCAAAATCGGCTTCTTCCTTCACAGCCCTTTCCCACCGTCTGAAATCTTCGGCATCCTCCCTTGGGCCCGAAAGCTCCTCACCCGCCTCTTCGACTACGACATTGTCGGCCTGCAGACCCGCAAGTATGCCCATAACCTTCAGGAGTCAATGGGCGACGAGCTCAGAGCTGTGTTAATCGGAGATACTCTCCGTTACAAAGGCCGGACTCTGAAAGTGCGCTCATACCCCGTCAGCACCGACGCCGAAGCCTTCCGCTTGATGGCCCTTAACAAAGAGCCAGGCCCCGTAGTTGAATTCCTCGAAGACTACTCAAAGGACAGAAAAATCCTTCTTGGAGTCGACCGGCTTGACTACACCAAAGGAATCGCCCAGCGGATGCAGGCCATGGAACGTCTGTTGGACACCCACCCCGAACTGCGCGGGCATGTCACCCTAATCCAGATTTCGGCGCCCAGCCGAGTCAACGTTCCTGAATACGCCCAGGAGCGCGCCCAACTCGACTCCCTTGTCGGCCAAATCAACGGCAAGTTCGGCGAGGCCCACTGGATGCCCATTCACCCCCTCCACCGTTCCTATTCTCAACAGGACTTGGCCCACTTCTACCGGGAAGCCGACGCCTGCCTCGTCACCCCTCTTCGAGATGGGATGAACCTCGTGGCCAAGGAGTTCATCGCCTCCCAGACCTCCGACCCCGGAGTCCTCGTCCTCTCCCGCTTCTGCGGCGCTGCAGAGACGATGCAAGACGCCTTGATGGTCAATCCCTACGACGTTCAACGCACCGCAGCAATGATTCACCGAGCCCTGACTATGGACAAGGAAGAACGTCAGCGCCGCTGGGAAGCTCTTTTCCAGGGCATAAGCAGGCACACCGCCGAAGACTGGTGCTACGGTTTCCTATCCGACCTCGGAGACGAATAAGCCATCCAGCGCAGGAGCTCCTCCACCTCCCCCCGCCCCTCCAGCCGGTAGTCGGCCATTTGCAACACTGCTTTCGGCGTCTCATCGTCCACCACGGCCACCGCTGCCCCCCTGAAACCCCTCCCCAGATGTGCTTCGTGCACCGCGTCAAAAGCGTCACAATCCGTAACGTCGTCCCCTAGAACTATCGCCCCCGTCAGCCCCGCCCCCCGAGCCAGCCTGTCGACTGCCGTGCCTTTGTTTACCTGGACTGTTGGCCCCACCTCCACCACCATCTTCCCCTCTTTGATTGCCAGATCAGGGGTCTCGACGAAGGAGCGCATCATTTTAAGCACCGCGCCCCGGGTCTCCGCCTGGTCAGGAGCGTTGCGATAATGCACAGCCACATTCATCCCCTTGTCTTCCACATACAACCCCTTGATCCCGAGCCCCTCAACCCCCCTCTCCACCTCACCCAGGAGTCCCTTGTCCACCTCTGCATTCGCCTCCGGTTCCATTCTCCCCGCCCCCCACACCTCCATCCCATGATT
This sequence comes from Dehalococcoidia bacterium, assembly GCA_965220005.1. Classification (GTDB taxonomy): domain Bacteria; phylum Chloroflexota; class Dehalococcoidia; order Plut-88900; family Plut-88900; genus Plut-88900. Next base: position 1,997,516 of record OZ244800.1, on the reverse strand, counting down.
CCCCACGTAGGTCACCCCACCCAGCCCCACCACTTCCCGCAGGAACCCCACCCCCCTCCCCGACACCACCGTCACCAAATCCAACTTCTCCGCCAATACCGCTAACAGGTCTCTAATTTCCGAATCAAGCACCGTATCCCGGGGATCATCGAAAATTGGCGTAAGCGTCCCATCAAAATCACTGAACACCCCGACCCTCTCTGCGCTCAAGATGTGAGACAGCTCGTCCAGATGGTCCAAGGCACGCGGCGGACACATACCCTCTTCGTCACGCCCTTCGCTATTCAAGAGACCTTTGCTCTGCCCTCAACCAAGGGGGCGAGGCATTCCGCTCGCCCAGTCGAAGATGCGCCGTGGCGTGAGCGGAGTCGAAGGGTCTCAAGAGAGGAATGGGCGGGGTGTCCCGGTCCCCCAACACGCAGGGTTAGCGAAGCCCCCTCGAATGGGCCGAAAGACTGCCTTTGGAGGAACGAAGATGCTGCAAGTGGAACATCCGCCTTTGGAGGATGCACCTCTGGCGTATGCCAAGCTGAAGCCCCGCCGAGGAGGGGCGTGACCCCTGCATACCCGTCATTCCCGTGAAAACGGGAATCCAGGGCTGGCAATTCACCATTGATTAGTATGACTGAGTTGCTCAATACGGCCCTGTTCCATGCGTCATGCAAATGTCTTTCACCGAGGAGAGTGAAGGTGATCCCAATACATATTCAACGCTGAGCCACCACAGCCTCGCGCCTTCCTCCATGGGCTTGCACTTCACCCTCCGGCACATCTATCTGCTCTACAACCTTCTCCAGTATCCGCTGCCACCCCTTCATCGTCATGTCCATGTCGATCCTCACCTGCCTGCTCCCGACCCTCACCCGCCTCCCCACCCCCTGCATCCCCCGTCCGTCGACGCGCGCCTCCGGCCCCAGAAACACGACTACCTGCTTCCCTTCCCGCGCTATCCTCATTATCCCCCGTTGAGACGCCATGAGCTTCAGCTTGAGCAGATACAGAAGGTTCTCTACCTCCGTGGGCCGGGCCCCGAACCTGTCCTGCATCTCCCCCGCAAGGTCGTCTACACCCGTAGTCTCCCTCATTCTGGCCAATCTCTGGTACAGGGCGAGTCTCACCTCCAGGCCCGGCACATAGTCCTCAGGCAAATAGGCGGGGACCGGAATGTCTACGGACGTCGCGTTGTCGAGGGGTAGCACAAGGTTCGTGGCCCCGTTCGCGTCCATGCCCGCAAACCCGAGCTCCTTCAGTTCTTCTATTGCCCTGGCCAGCATCGCACAGTACAGGTCGAACCCCACAGCCGCGATATGGCCGCTCTGCTCGACTCCCAGCAGGTTCCCCGCCCCCCTGATTTCCAGGTCCTTCATGGCAATCCTGAATCCCTGCCCCAAGCTCCGTGGCCGCCTGGATGGCTTTCAACCGCTTCTCCGCCACCTCGCTCATCGCCTCTGTAACGGTCGAAGAAGAAATAGGCGTAGGCCCGGTCCGCCCCCCTCCCCACCCGTCCCCGCAGCTGGTATAGCTGAGACAACCCCATCCTCTCTGCCTGGTGCACTATGATCGTGTTCACGTTGGGCATATCCAAACCCGACTCGATGATCGTCGTGCAGACCAGGACGTCGTAGTCCTTGGCCGCGAAGTCCAGCATCACCTTTTCCAGCTGTCTCTCGTGCATCTGTCCGTGTCCCACGGCCACCCGCGCCTCCGGCACGAGCTTGCGCAGCCTCTGGGCCAGCGCCTCGATGCTTTGCACCCGGTTGTGCACGAAGAATATCTGCCCGCCCCTATCGATCTCCCTGATCACCGCTTCCCGCACTACCTCGTCGTCGTATTCCTGCACGTAGGTCCTGATTGGCAACCGCTCCTCGGGGGGAGTCTCCATCGTGCTCATGTCCCGCACCCCAACCAACGACATATGCAGAGTCCGAGGTATCGGCGTTGCGCTCAGCGTCAGCACGTCCACCTCCTCCCTCATCTTCTTCAGCTTTTCCTTGTGCGCCACCCCGAACCGCTGCTCCTCGTCGATCACCACCAGCCCCAGGTCCTTGAACTCCACGTCCTTCTGCAACAGCCTGTGCGTCCCGATACACACGTCCACCGTCCCCTCTTCCAACCTCGCCAACACCGACTTCTGCTCTTTCACCGACCGGAACCGGCTCAGCACCTCTATCTCAACCGGAAAGGCCTTGAGCCTCTGCCGAAAAGTCTGGAGGTGCTGCTGCGCCAGCACGGTGGTCGGCACCAGCACCGCGACCTGCCTCCCGTCCAACACTGCCTTGAAAGCCGCCCTCACCGCCACCTCCGTCTTTCCATATCCCACGTCCCCACAGACCAGCCTGTCCATGGGTCTAGGCTGCTCCATGTCCCGCTTTACGTCCCGGATCGTATCCATTTGGTCCGGGGTTTCGACGTACGGGAACGAGGCCTCCATCTCCTGCAGCCAGGAATTGTCCTGCGAATACGCGAACCCGTTTTTCATCTCCCGCTTGGCGTACAGGGACAACAGTTCTCGAGCTACCTTCTCCGCCGACTCCTTGACCTTCCTCTTCGCCCGACCCCACTCCTGCGTCCCGAGCCGGCTCATCGCCGGAGGCCCTTCCCCCGACCCTATGTAAGGCGTCACCCGGTCCACGCTGTCGTTCGGCACGTAGAGTCGGGCGCTGTCTGCATATTCGATTGTCAGGTATTCCCGCTCCCCCTCGTCCCGCCTCATCGTCGTGACCCCCACGAACCTCCCTATCCCATGGTCGATGTGAACCACGTAGTCCCCAACCGCTATATCCGAAGCAAAGGCTTCCTTCCGCAAAGGTCTTCGCCTCGAAGCTCGTCTCTGCTTCACATACCCGAATATCTCCTTGTCTGTGAAGAGGACCTGCGGCTTCTCTTTTCCGTCCCCCTTCAGCGTCCAGCCCTCTGCCAGGGCCCCCTGCACTAGCTTCGGAATACCGGGAACGGGGGGCTCGGAAACTGCGGTTGTTACTGGGACGAATATGTCCACCTCTGCGAGAAGTTCCGACAGCCTTTCCGCCTGATGGCTTACTATCGTTACCCGATGCCCTTCTTCCAGCATTCCCCTTAGGTCCCGGAGGAAATATCTCAGATGCCCCCCAAAATTAGGCGTTGGCGCGAACCCCATCATCTCCGCCCCCGATTCCCCGGCCCTCTCCCAACCTTCCAGCCGCGCCACGCTGCCGGCCCCTTCCAACAACTTTTGTATCTCGCTCCATTCGGGATAGGCGGGAGGTACGGTAGGAGGCAGTTCCCCCTTCTCGACCCGCGAGGCCCGGACCTCCGCCGCCTGCTCCAGCAGTTCCGCATAGCCATTCTCCAGCGATACTCCGCCGTCCAACAGAACAACCACATTTTTGGGGAGATATTCCAGGAAGCTGCCTTTCAGGAACAGCTGGGCGTACGCTTCTCTACTCTCCGCCCCCACCCCCGACGCGTAGTCTTCCAGCTCCCTATTAAACTTGGCCGCCACCTCTGCCGGACACCCCGAGAGGTCTATATATGTCGCCACCTCCTCAACCGTTGGACCCGACGCACCGCCGTACAACGACTCCCTCGCAGGCCCGATCCCCACGGAGTTCAGGTTCTCCACCGAGGCCTGCGTTCCCGGATCAAATCCGCGCACGCTCTCCACTTCATCTCCAAAGAAGTCCAAGCGAATCGGCCGGTCCTCCGTCGGGGGATACACGTCGATGATGCCGCCGCGACGGGTGTAAGTACCCGGCACCTCAACCGCGGCATCGTGCTCGTAACCCGCGGCCATCAGCCGCTCAATCAGCTCCCGCGGGGCTACGCGTCCACCCGCCCTCACCTTAAATCCCAATTCCACGTAGCGTTGTGGTGACAGGGTTTTCAATGCCAGTGCAGGGACACTGGTTACTATCACAGGAGGGGTGCTGCGAGTGACCTTAACCAGCAGGTCAAACACCCGGATGCGATCCAGCGCGATTGCTGGGTCCCACCCCCGAGACTCGTACGGCAACGTGTCTGGTTCCGGAAACAGATGGATGTTCTCAGGAGAAGATGACCAGAGGGAGATCTGTTCGTAGAGAGCGGTTGCACTGGCGTCCCGGGGCGTCACCACCACTATGGGCCGACCCAGCTTACTTCTTAGCGCGGCAACCAGGCACGGCTTGGCCGAGTCCAGCGCCACCCCCGACCACATTACACCAGCCCTTTTAGACCTTGACGCGACTGATTCGCCGAGGCCCACAAAAGAGGGGTCCCGGGTCACTTGGTCGATCAGGCCCGTTAGGTCCATACGATGGGAGTCCAAAAGCCGCGCAAAGGATTCTAACAAATGTGCGCAAGAAAGTAAGGAACGTAATGGTCGTGATTTCTTTGGGGCAGGCGTACGCCCGGCTATAATGTGTCTGTACGCCGCTTCACAGCACCCTATAGGAGACCATCGATGAGCACCGAGGCCACAATTATCAGCATCTCGCTTATTGCGTTCTTTATGGTGCTGTCAGCCTTCTTCTCCAGCTCCGAGACCGCATTCATGTCTCTCCAGCGGGTGAGGATACTCCACCTTGCCAATATAGGCCGGGCCGGAGCCAAGAAGATGCTGGACAGAATGGACCAGCCCGAGCGGACCCTCTCCACCGTCCTCCTGGGTAACAATCTGGTCAACATCGCCGCGGCGGCGGTCGGTACAGCCCTCGCGGTGGCGTGGCTTGGGGAAAACCTGGGGATCGCAGTGGCTACTTTGGGCATAGCGTTCCTCCTTCTCGTCTTCAGCGAAGTCATTCCCAAGACCTTTGCAACCCGCCACGCCGAGTGGCTTGCCTTTCGTTACCTCAGACCCTTCGCCTTGGTGGAAGTCTTACTCCTGCCCGTCTCCGTCTTCCTGGAGCTCATCGGACGCGGCATTATCAGCCTGAGCGGCGGGCGGATTGGCGCTAGAAATCTAGTCAGCGCCGAGGTGCTCCGCTCCGTCATCTCCGTAGGTCGGGAGCACGGTGCCGTTGACCGCGAAGAAGCCAAGATGCTCCAGAACGTCCTTGTTTTCAGGGACCGACTCGTCAAAGAGGTGATGACCCCGCGCACTGAGATGGTGTGGCTCGACGAGGACACCACCCTTAACACTTTCCTTGACGAATACGATACCGCGCCCCTCTCCCGATTCCCGGTCTACAAAGAGGCCTATGACAACGTAGTCGGTATCCTGCACACCCGGGACGTCATCAGGGCCCTGCACGGCGGCCAAGTCCAGTCCGACAGCCAGCTCATCGAGCTAGTCCGCCCGATCCAGTTCGTCCCGGAAACCAAACGCCTCGGCGACCTCTTTTTCGAAATGCGCTCCTCCGGGCAACAGATGTACCTCGTCGTCGATGAGTACGGTGGAGTGTCAGGGCTCGTAACCAACCAGCAGCTTGTGGCCGCCATCATGGGTCGAGTAGCGGACGACGAGGCCGGTCGGGACGAGGTCGAAGAGCTGGAGTCTGGTGCATTCCAGGTCGACGGCGGAATGCCTATACAGGAAGCCAACGAGACTCTTGGCTTGAATGTCCCCGACGGTGACTACGAGACCATTGCTGGCTTCGCCCTCGATATCCTCGCCCACATCCCCACAGAGGGGGAAGCCTTCCGGTTCCAGGGACGCCGCATCACCGTCTCCGAGATGAAGGGTGTTAAAATCGAAAAGTTGCTGGTCTCCAAACGCTAGCCGAACCTCTCCCGAATCCCATCGCCAATCACCGAAATGCGCATAATCCTCGTTAGACACGGCGAAACCGACGCCAATAAGCAGGGCCGCTTCCAGGGCGCCAGCGACGCCCGGCTCAATGACACCGGTATCTCCCAGGCCGCGGCCCTCGGACGCCGACTTGCCTCCGAGAAGCTCGCTGCCGTCTACTGCAGCCCCCAGACCCGTGCCATCCAGACCGCAACCCCCATCGCCGCGGCCCTCGGCCTCCCCATCGAGACCTTGGACGGACTTCGTGAGTTGGATATCGGCGAGCTCGACGGCCTCCAGGCCAACGACCTCCGGGACCGCTATTCCCACGTACTCGACCAGTGGCGCACCGACGTCGGAGCCCTCACCATGCCCGGCGGTGAGTCTATAGTTGGTTTGCAGCAGCGCACTTGGGAAGCCATTCTAAAGATTCGCGAAAGCCACGAAGAAGACATCACCGTCGCCGCCATCAGCCACAACTTCGCCATTCAGAGCATCCTGATCAAGGCCTTGGGTATGGACCTGCGAAATTTCCAGCGTATTAGGCAAGATCTCGCCGCCATAAGCGAGGTCGACTTCAGGAACGGCGAGCCTTCCCTCAAATCCCTAAATGACCGGTGCCACCTTTCGGGGATGGGTTAACCGGATCCCGAGGAGGCTCCCGTCATCACAGGAAGCAAGAAATCCATCAGTGCGCTAGAATCGCGCGTCCGCGCGTTCATTCTCGACCATGACCTCGCCCGCAACCCCCGACCCTTGGTGCTCGGCGTCTCCGGTGGCCCCGACTCCCTATCTCTCCTCCACGCCCTACAGCGCCTCTCTCCCAAGCTAAGTCTCTCCCTCCACGTCGCCCACTTCAACCACGGCCTGCGTGCCGATGCCTCTGATACCGACGCCGATTTCGTTGCGTCCCAATCCAAGACCCTCGGCTTCCCCTTTTCCACCGCCAAGGAATATGTAAAGTCCCGCGCCAAGGGGCACAGCCGCTCTCTCGAAGAGCAGGCCCGTGATGCCCGCTACGACTTCTTGGCACGCATCGCCCTTGAGCAAAACGCCTCTGGCGTAGCCGTCGCCCACACCGCCGACGACCAGGCCGAGACCGTCTTAATGCACCTGATAAGAGGGACCGGTCTCCGTGGCCTTAGGGGAATGCTCCCCACTGTGGAAACGCAGTCAGTCTCCGGGCTGAACCTATACCTATGCCGCCCCTTGCTGTCGGTCTCCCGACAGCAGACCGAGGACTACTGCATGGCCTTGGGCCTTAAACCTCGTATCGACCACACTAACCTACTCCAGGAAACGCTGAGAAATCGGATCAGGCTCGAACTACTGCCCATGCTCAGGGAGTACAACCCCAGGTTCTCCGATGCGCTCCTCCGCCTCGCCGATTCCGCCGCCCTAGACCTCTCCTTCATCGAGTCCCGCGTCGCCGCGATATGGCCGGAGGCGGTGGAAGAGATGGCCGGAGGACTATCCATCTCCCGCAGAAAGCTCTCGGATATACACCCCGCCCTGCGCCGCCGAGTCCTGTCGCAAGCCTTGGAGTCGATATCCGGTGGCCCATTAGACATCGAGGGCGTCCACCTAACATCCATGGAGTCTCTGCTGACCGGAGACACTGGCTCCGAGATTGACCTACCCAAAGGCATCCGCACCTCCTTAGGCTACGACCACGTCGCTCTGACCAAGACTCCCACCTCACCCCCAACCCCCCTCACCGAAGAAGAGCGGCCTATCACCGTACCCGGCGAAACTCTACTGCCTGGCTGGAAGATCACAGCCACCGTTGACGAAGCAACCTCCAGCGAATGGAATGTAGATTCATATTCCTCGCTCTTTGACATGGACAAAGTGTCGGGGCATATCACCGTGCGTCGCCGCCGAAACGGCGACCGCTTCACACCCGTCGGCATGTACGGCTCCAAAAAGCTCCAGGACTTCCTCACTGACGCCAAAGTCCCCAGAAGTCACCGCGACTCCATACCCATTGTCCTCTCCGGCGACAATATCATCTGGATAGTCGGCCACCGCCCCTCTAACCACACCAGGATCACCCCCACCACCCGACACGCCCTCCGGCTTACCTTTGAGCCCGCATAGGACGTGTGGACTAGATGCTGCTTATTTGCGTTATCAGATTATATCGCTAATAAGCTTCTATGTAGTTTTCATTCCCGAAAATAAAGGGGCGTACTGGCCCTCTAGGGTTTAACCCAACGAGGCCACTGGAGCATCCCTGGCTTTTTCCTCACGGGTAAGGGGGTTATTTACAGAACATACTCATCTATATACATAGTTGTCTTATTTTCATTTAAATGGCATAATGCTAATAATGTGTCTCTAAATTAGCGGCGTTGAAAGTAAGGAATCCTGTGCCTCTAGTGTCTATAGGTAATCGTCAACCCAGTGGTCGCATGGTGAGGTGCATCGGCGGTTATCAGGCTTATGTGCCGGACCCTCTTCCACCTCCCATAGTCTGGAATCAGAGACTCACGGTCGCGCTCTCATCCGCCGACCGCGCTATCGGCAAGCTTGCGGGTGAAGGTCGGCGCTTGCCCAATCCTCATCTCTTGCTGCGGCCATTTGTCCGTAAGGAGGCTGTCCTGTCCAGCCGCATCGAGGGGACCCAGGCAACTCTCGGCGAGCTCTTGATTAGAGAGGCTGGTGCCGCCGTGTATCGGACTCACTCCGACCTCAATGAGGTCGGGAACTACGTCGCTGCTCTCGAGTACGGCTTGAATCGCCTCGAAACATTGCCCTTGTCTCTGCGTTTGGTTTGCGAAATGCATGAACGGCTCATGCGAGGGGTTCGGGGCGATACGGCCATGCCCGGCGAGTTCCGACGTAGCCAAAACTGGATCGGTCCGCCCGGTTCTAATCTGAGCAACGCCACTTATGTTCCGCCGCCCGTTCCCGAACTCATGCCTTGCCTGGACTCTTGGGAGCGGTTCTTGCATGACGAGGCCCTTCCGCCTCTGCTCCATGTCGCCCTCGCCCACTCTCAATTCGAGGCCATTCACCCTTTTATCGATGGCAACGGCCGGATAGGTCGGTTGCTTATCACGCTGTTGCTGGTATCGCGAGAGATTCTTCCGTCTCCTCTTTTATACCTGAGCGCCTATTTCGAGGCGACCCGCCAAGAGTATTATGCGCGACTCCAGGCGGTAACGGAAAAGGGGGAATGGGAGGAGTGGCTGGTCTATTTCCTCAGGGGTGTAGTCATCCAATCAGAGGATGCTTTGGACCGGGTAAGGCGCATCGACGAGCTGTTCGCTGGCTGGAAGAGACTGCTTGCCGACGGAAGATCAAGGCTCCCCAAATCTGCACTCGAACTCTTCATCGAAAACCCCTTCTGGACTATACAGAAGGTAGCTGAAAGGCTGAACGTTGCATTCACTACAGCCCAGCGCGCCATTGACAGGCTGGAGTCGGCGGGCATTGTCGCTCAGGTCGGAGAAGCGAGACGAAACAGGGTCTACTGTGCAGAGTCGGTCCTCAACGTTTTGGAGGAACCAACACCCCTCCCCACCTAAAGCCGCCCCCGACCTCACTTATTTTCACAATATAGCCTAGGTGATAATAAGTGTGCACATAGTTTTCGTTTCGAAAATATAGAGTGTTCTAACATCAGGCCTCCAGCCAGTAGACCTACCCCACGACCCACCTTCCAGCCAGCTTAGCACCGGCACCCAAGAAGGCATTTATTTGCACAATGTAACTTAAACGCTAATAACCATGCGGGCAATTTTCGTTTCGAAAGCTATAGGGAGTTCTAACACCCAGAGCTCCAGCCAGTAGGCCTCCCCTGAGCGCCCCCTCACTACTGGGAGCGGCTAGGCCGCTCTATGGCAGCTCTCGCACAACGGCCTCTTTAGAGATGTGCGATGAGGTTGACCGCACTTGTGACAAAAGTTCTTGATTCCTGTTCGACCCTTTGCCCAGTAATCTGCTCCACAAAGAGGTTTACTCCAATCGAAGTCAACGCTAGTTCTGCATTGGATACAGTAGCCCTTAACTAGTGTCTCTGGCTACGACCGAGGCTTCCGCCGTGTGCTACCACTGTCGGAGCTTGCATTGTCAGCATCTTTGGCTTTGACCATCCGCGTAGACACATTTATTACTTTGCTTGCACTCTTTATGGACTCCGCTTCCGTAAGAATTTGTTCGTAAATCGCCGGTTCCTCATCCAGCGATACCAGCATACCTATCTCACGATTGTTAGTCTGAGAGTATTCAACTAGGTTCATAGATGTAAGGAACGCCTTGCTTTCGTTCAAATAGCATTTAGCGTGGAACTTTTCGTAGTAGTACGTATTAATCCATTTTTTGGTTGTGAACCAACCTTCTTTCCCGCGTAGTTCCTGCTTTTTCCCATAGATGAGACTGACCTTAATTCCGGTTGGTTCAATATCCTCTATCCGTTCCTTTAATCGATCACTAACATCTACGTAGGGGCTGATAAGTAAAATAAACTCTTTTACTTCTCTGATGATATTCACAAGCCTGTCAGATACTCCTTCTGTTGTTAGGAATTCTGCCATTCTTGAATTGCCCCCTCTAAGATAAAGGCGAATGTCCCAGCGCGCAGAAGGGTTGCAGCACCACCCTCCTACAACACCCTCTTCAACCGAGGATTCGCCGTCAGCCCCGGGATCCGACCCCGCTTCGCAATAGCCTTCCCATCCACCTCGTGTATGTCCGCCGTGAAGTTGATCGGGCCCGCGTTGCTGATATGTCCCCCCACCCCGAAACTGTCCACCGGGGCATCGTTCTCCCTGAAGTAGCGAATGCGCTCTGGGTCCAGCCCCCCGCTCACGATAAGCCTCACCGAGTTGAATCCTTCCAAGTCCAGCCGAGCCCGTATCTCTTTGACTAGCTCCGCTGTCACCCTGCCCCGTTCCCACGGCGTGTCCACCCTTACTCCGGCCAATCTCTCCCGCATTGCACGGGCCACGCGCAGACTCTCCTCTGCTTCATCTTTGAATGTGTCTACCAGCACTATCCTCGGCACTTCCGGGTCCTGGCTCCGGTCGAAGGCTTCGGCCGCTTCCAATGTGTCTCCCATCACCAGGATCAGTGCATGGGGCATGGTTCCCGTGGGCGCGACTCCCGCCAGCGCTGCGCCATCTATCGAGGCGCACCCCTGGCAGCCGGCTAGCACTGCCGAGTATTCCATCCTCCCCGAGACCAGCGGGTGTACATGCCTCGCCCCGAAGCTCACCACCGGGATACCTCCAGCCGCCTCGACACACTCCCGGGCTGCAGTAGCCCACCCTGTGCAGTGCGACAAAATCCCCAGCAGCGGCGTTTCGTACAGGCCGAAGGGTCTGTAGGGCGCCCGCACCCTCATCACCACCTCTTTCCGCTCTATCTCAGACCCTTCTTCGATGGCCTCCACTTCCCTGTCTTCGGGAGGCACTGCTTTCTCAATCAGCTGCAGGGCCTCGTCTATGCCGCTCAGAAGCCCAGGTTTACTGGGGAAAAACTCCACGGTGCATATCGGGTTCAGCCCCTCGGCCTCGAGCACTTGCTGAGCGCGCCGGAAGTAGATGTCCGTCGTCTCTCCAGACAAGACCCAGTCCGGAAGGGAAAATTTCGGGCGAGTCGCTGAGCCTAAGGAAGGTGGGAGATCGTCTTGGGTAATAGCCATGAAATTTCAGGTTTCAGAGACTTCAACTGACGGTCTGAGGCTGCACTACCCTGGCCCCGAGCACCTGCTCTATATGATCAAGGGCAAACCGATGCACTTCCTCAGAATAGCTCGCCACGGCATCCGCGGGCACCTCGACGCGGTAGTCCCGATTCCGAGCATCGGCCACCGTGTGCATGACGCAAACGTTGGTGCAGACTCCACACACTATGATTTTCTCGGGGTCCAGTTCTCGCAGTCTTTTGTCAAGGTCGGTGTTAAAGAAACCGCTGTACCGCTGCTTGGGTATAACATCCCCTTCGAAATCCACCAGTTCGGGGATTATCTCCGTCTCCGAGGTTCCCCGGACGCAGTGCTCGGGAAACATTTCAAACTCTAGGTCGTCAGGCTCGTGGTGGTCGCAGAGGAAGATGATTTTGCTTCCCAGCCGAGACTCGCGCTCTATCAGGTCCCGCACTACAGGGACGATACGCCTCGCCGACTCCCCCGTGTAAAGGTTGCCGCCCTCTTCGCAGAAACCCCGCACCATGTCTACTACTAGTACCGCGTTCGGCATAACACACCTCCTTGCTAGACTGCAGTCTATCCTCCTGTCAGGATGTTACCGCCGCCGAGGGATGGATTCAAGGACGGGACTTGCTGACCCGGTTGCGAGGCTTGGGGATCCCACCCAAACGGAGCCTGAGCAGTCCCTGGAAATCCGCCCAGGCCGTGGAGAACACTCTGACTCGCGTGTCGGGATCGTCCACCCAATGCACGGGGACTTCCTTGACCCGGTACCCGTTCTTCTCGGCAAGTATCAGAAGTTCTGAGTCAAAGAACCACGCCTTGTCCCTGATCAAGGGAATTAGCTCGTTGGATGCCGTCTGACTTATCGCTTTGAATCCGCACTGGGCATCCGAAAAGCGGGTCCGGAACATGCATTTGATCAGCCAGTTGTAAGAGCGGGAAATGAACTCCCGCTTCATGCTCCTCTTCTCCACCCTTGACCCTTTGGCCAACCGGGTCCCGATGGCCACGTCAAACCCATCCTCTATGGACCCTATAAGCGCCGGCAGCGCATCCAACCGCGTTGAAAGGTCGACGTCCATGTAACACATCACGTCCGCCTTGCTATCCGTCCACGCCCTGAACAGTGCCCTCCCCCGACCCTTCTGCTTGAGTTGCAGCAGCGAAACCCTGCTGTCTTCACTGGCCAGTTTCTCGGCCACCTCCCCCGTCGAGTCCGTCGACCCGTTGTCGGCCACTACTATCCGCCATTCGCTGTTCGCCAATTCCCTCCGGGCAAACTGGGATAAAGTAGCGATGCACTGGGGCAGCGCTGCCTCCTCGTTATAGACCGGAATGATTATGTCAATGCTTCTCAAAGGGCCTTCTCCCGATTCAGAAAGGGTGATTTCTCCTTACCCGCCCTAATGCTTGAAGTGCCGTACTCCCGTGAACACCATCGCCATGCCTAGTTCATCCGCCGTATCAATGACCTCCTGGTCCCTTACCGATCCCCCCGGCTGCACCGCCGCAACCACCCCACCCCCCGCAGCCAGCTGTACGTTATCTGCAAACGGGAAGAACGCGTCGGAGGCCAACACCGAACCTCTCGCTTTATCTTCTGCTGCTCTAAGGGCCAAGTGAACACTGTTCACCCGGTTCGGCTGCCCCGCCCCCATCCCGACCAACGCCATATCTTTAACAAGCACAATTGCGTTGGACTTCACGTGCTTTGCAGTCTTCCAGGCGAAAGCCAAGTCTTCCATCTCTTCAGGCGTCGGGCTGCGCTTGGTAACACATTGCCAGGTTGAGGGGTCATCCCCACCCGAGTCTCGGGTCTGCACCAAGTACCCTCCCTGAACTGTCTTCACATCCAAACTTGAACCGTCACTTCTCCCAGTACCCATCTCAAGTATTCGAAGATTCTTTCTTCTTTTGAGAAGTGCCAACGCTTCCTCTTCGAACGAAGGAGCAATGACGATCTCGTAGAAGACCTTCGAGATCTCCTCTGCCATCACGAGGTCGGCCCTCCGGTTGCACGCCACAATGCCCCCGAACGCCGACACCGGGTCACCTGCCAAAGCCCTCTTGTACGCCTCGGCAAGGTCTTCATGGCCGGCGAGGCCGCACGGGTTCATGTGCTTGATGATCGCCACCGCAGGCCCCTCGAAATCCGAGGCAGCAGCCCACGCCGCATCCGCGTCAGCGATGTTGTTGAAGGAAAGCTCTTTTCCCCAAAGCTGGTTCGCACCCACAATCCCCCCACCCCGAGACATCGACCCCGCATAAAACGCACCCTGCTGGTGTGGGTTCTCACCGTACCGCAACCCTTGTGCCTTGGTCATGCCTATGGTCAGTTCATCGGGGAACGGGTCGATCCCGTCCGACAGATAGTCGGCGATGACCGTGTCATATAGTGCAACGTGCCTGAACGCCTTCCGCGCCAGGTCCTTTCTGAGCTCGTGATCTATGGCCCCATCAGCCAGCCTTTGAGCTACGGTGTCGTAGTCATTAGGATCGACCACCACCAGCACATGTGGGAAGTTCTTCGCCGAGGCACGCACCAGCGTCGGCCCCCCAATGTCGATGTTCTCTAAAGCCTCCGTCAGGTCCACACCATTCCGATTAACAGTTTCCACAAACGGGTACAGGTTTACGACCACCATGTCTATCAGCCCGATTCCGTGCGACTCTAGTTGGCTCATGTGGTCCGGCACGTCTCGCCGAGCCAGTATCCCGCCGTGGACCGCCGGGTGCAGCGTCTTGACCCGGCCGTCCAGGATTTCGGGGAAGCCCGTCAACTCGGAAATGCTTTTGACCGGGGCCCCAACCTCGGCGATGGCCTTCTTGGTGCCCCCCGTTGAGTAGATGTCGACACCCTGCGCAGCCAACGCCAGGGCGAAAGGCCCTAGTCCCGTCTTGTCCGATACGCTGATTACCGCTCTCATATTCACGATATGATCACCCGTTCCGGTCCGTCTCCCCTCACTACCTCCCCAATCTCCAGCGACCCCGGTATCTCCTGCAAAAGCATAGATGCGTTCTCAGTTAACGTGGTAACCACCAGCCCAATGCCCATGTTGAATACGTTGTACATCTCGTCGTCGGAGACTTGACCGGCATTCTGTATCAGCCTGAAGACCGGGGGCACCGACCATGTGGACGCATCAATCTGCGCCGCAAGTCCCTTGGGCAAGGCCCTCGGCACGTTCTCCCGAAACCCACCACCCGTTATGTGTGCCATCCCTTTGATTCTGTCCAACAGTCCCACCACCACCCCGAGATAGCACCGGTGAGGCTCCAAAAGCTCCTCTCCCAGTGTACGCTCCAGCTCTGGATAGAATCGCTCCAACTCCGATGGATCGTCGTCCAACCCGAAGGCCTTCCTAACTAGCGAAAATCCGTTGGTGTGCAGCCCCGAGGAAGGAATCCCGATAATAGCGTCCCCTTCATTGATCGCCGAGCCGTCTATTATCTCGTCCTTCTCCACCACACCTACTATGAACCCGGCCAGATCAAACTCCTTGCCGACGTAGACCCCCGGCATTTCGGCCGTCTCCCCACCTATCAGGACGCAGGCTGACTCCCGGCACGCCCGGGCCAGTCCTTCGACCAGGGAATCGGCCGCATCGGCATCCAATTTGCCCATCGCAATGTAGTCCAGGAAGAAAAGAGGTTTCGCCCCGCCGACCAGTATGTCGTTAATACAGTGGTTGACCAGGTCCTGGCCCACCGTGTCGTATCGCCCGAGCATCGCTGCGATTCGAACCTTCGTCCCGACACCGTCGGCACTCGAAACCAGCACCGGGTCCCGGTATTTCTCCAGGTGGTAAAGCCCGCCGAAGAATCCGATGTCTCCCAACACGCGTGAGTTGAAGGTAGTCCTGGCGTGTCGGGAAATCCGCTCCGTGGCCCGGGACGCAGTCGTTAGGTCGACCCCTGCAGCCTGGTATTTGCTGTCGATAGTCATGGATAGGTCTCTAGCTTAGCCGCGGGTATGTTTCTGTAGTGGCGTACTGGAACAAGGACGCACCCTGGCGGATGCGTATCCGAAGGGTTCCGATGCTGGCTTATGGGCGGGTCTCCATCGCGAGCTTGTCCATCTCCAGCTGCACCGGTATGGGGTACTTTCCAGTGAAACAGGCTGTGCATACTTCGTTGTTGGGAAGACTCACCGCCTCCACCAGGCCCTTGATACTCAGGAAGCCCAGGGTGTCCGCTCCAATCAGCTGCCGGATCTCTTCAACAGTATTGTGCGCCGCCAGAAGCTCCCCGCGCGTCGCAAGATCGACACCGAAGAAGCACGGGTGTTGGATAGGCGGGGCACATATCCTCATGTGTACTTCTTTAGCGCCATTCTTCTTCAGTAAGTTCACCACGTGGGGTGTCGTGGTTCCCCGGACAATGCTGTCGTCCACCACTATTATCCTCTGCCCTTCCAGCACCTCCGGCATCGCATTGAATTTGAGCCGTACCCCCAGCTCCCGTATCCGCTGGTCCGGCTGGATGAACGTCCTGCCGACATACCGATTCTTCAAGAGCGCCTCTCCAAACGGGATCCCCGACTCCCTGGCGTATCCCATCCCCGCCGCCACTGCCGAATCAGGCACCCCGACCACCATATCCGCATCTACCGGGTGTTCAATGGCCAGCTGTGCTCCCATCCTCTGCCTTGCAGAATGGAGCAGTTTTCCGCCCACAATGCTGTCGGGACGAGCGAAATAGATGTGCTCGAAGATGCAGAGAGAGTGCGAGTCCCGTTCCACAAGCTGGTGAGACGTTACACCCGTCTCATCAATGATAACTGCCTCCCCCGGCTCGATCTCCCGGATCACGTCTGATCCAATGTGGTCCAGCGCCGCACTCTCCGAGGCGATTACCCAACCCCCGTTCAGCTTGCCCAGCGACAGGGGCCGCACGCCCATCGGGTCCCGTATGCCTATCAGCTTGTCCTTGGTCATCAAGACCAGGCTGTAGGCGCCCTGGAAACGGTTCATGCAATAGCGGATGCGCTCAGGCCACGTTGCTCCGGGGGCCTGGCCCATCCAATGAGCCATCACCTCGGTGTCGGAGCTTCCCTTGAACTCCACACCCCGCTCTTCCAGCTCTATCCTGAGCTCCTGGGCGTTGATAACGTTCCCGTTGTGCCCCATCGCTACTTCGCCCCAGGGACCGTTCACTAGCATGGGTTGGGCGTTGTCTATGCGGCTCGACCCCGAGGTCGAATACCGGGTGTGCCCGATGGCCAGGTGCCCAGTGAGTTTGCTCAGGGATTCTTCGTCGAAAGCCTGGGCCACGAGACCCATGCGTGTGTGCACGGATATCCTGCCCCCCTCAGACGCGGCGATGCCCGCGCTCTCCTGGCCTCTGTGCTGTAGCGCGAACAACCCGAAAAAGCTTATTCGGGATACGTCCTCTCCAGGAGCGTAAATCCCGAAGAGCCCACACGCCTCTCTCGGCTTGTCATCCATCTGAACGCATCGCCGGCCTGCGGTCATGAAGGTGATAGATAGGGCATCTCCCGCGAACGTAACCGTACCGGCCGGGACCCGTCCTCGGATTATAGCCCCCACCCCCCACCCGGTCAACGACTGTTGCCCATTTATCCTATCCCCTGTAAGGGCGATTCGCGAATCGCCCTCCCCGCCCATACCCAATACCCTTACTGCATGCGAAACAGCACCTCACACCACCCCGCTAGCTGTTATTTTTCGAAGTGCTCAGAAAATCTGTTGCCGCCCAAGTCAACCATACAGGCACGCATTTTTGATTGAGTCAATCGAAAATGCTCTCTTTCTGAACCATTGAGTCCCCTTCCCCACCCATCCCCCCAGGTGCTATCATTTTCCCGTAATCCCGACCCCTCTGTGACAAGGCTTTTACCCGTTCCCGACTGCTGATTTTGATGGACTACGCTCAAGTCCGCGACTATCTCGAAGAACGCGAGGAGTTCCTCTCGCCCTTTGCCGTCAAGTCCCGGCTATCCCGAGGCCGCAAGGTCGAAGAGGAACCCAGCCCCCTCCGCACCGACTTCCAGCGCGACCGCGACCGAATCATTCATACTAAGTCCTTCCGTCGGCTTAAGCACAAGACGCAGGTCTTCATCTCCCCCCTCGGCGATCACTATGTCACCCGCCTCACCCATACCCTGGAGGTCTCCCAGATAGGCCGCACCATAGCCCGAGCCCTGAACCTCAACGAAGACCTCGTGGAGGCCATGTGCCTTGGCCACGATTTAGGCCACGCTCCCTTCGGCCACATCGGCGAAGACGTACTCGCATCCCTCTACCCCGGCGGCTTCCGGCACAGCCACCAGAGCCTCCGTGTCGTGGATAGGCTGGAGGGCAGCGGCAAGGGCCTCAACCTCACGTGGGAGGTGCGTCAGGGCATCGTCTCCCACTCCAAGTCGAGCCTCGGAATCATGGGCGAGGGCTGGAAGAACCCCCCGACCCTAGAGGCCCAGGTCTGCAAGATCTCCGACGCCCTCGCCTATCTCAACCACGATACCGACGACGCCATCCGCTCCGGCTTAATCACCGAGCCAGACCTCCCTCCCGGCGCCGTAGCCGTCCTCGGGGCCAATTCCTCCCAGCGCGTCAACACCCTCGTATCCGACGTTGTTGAACATTCCTGGGCTGCCTCCGGCCGAGTCTCCCTCCCCGATGACGAGGCTCCCTCAATCAAGATCGGAGACCGGGTCAAAGATGCCTCTAACCTGCTCCGGGACTTCCTGTTCGAACGGGTTTACCTGGTCAGTGGCGCCAGCCCCGAGGCAACTGAGGCCCGCGCCGCAGTCAAAGCCTTGTATAATCATTATGTCGAGAATTCTGAGGACATTCCTCCTGAATATCACACCCCGGATGACTCCACTGAGAGGTGGGCGTTGGATTACATCGCCGGCATGACCGACCGCTACGGACTAAGGAAAGCACGAGAACTTGGTCTAGTCCCCGAGCCCGTGGGATAGGAATTGAGGGAGTCCTCCACTTGAGCAGCGCATCCATAGAAGAAGTCAGGAGCAGACTGGATATCGTCGATGTGGTATCCCAGTCCGTGCCCCTGAAGAAGGCCGGGCGCAACTTCAAGGCCCCGTGCCCCTTCCACAACGAAAAGACGCCGTCCTTCGTCGTAAACCCTGAGCGTCAGACTTGGCACTGCTTTGGCGCCTGTGGCACCGGCGGCGACGCCTTCTCCTTCGTGATGAAACGTGAAGGGCTGGAATTCGGCGAGGCCCTTCGCACCCTCGCCGAAAAAGTTGGCGTCACCCTGGAGACTCGCGACAAGAAGGCCGAAAGCAAGACCTCCCGGCTTCTGGAAGCCAACAAGGCCGCCGCAGCCTTTTTCCACCACCAGCTTCTCACCGACCCCGCAGCCGCCGAGGCCCGCAAATACGTCCAGAAACGCGGCCTCTCCAGCGAAATGGTCACCGCCTTCCAGCTTGGCTACTGCCCTCCCGTCTCCGGCGCCCTCTTCAAGAACCTCTCTCAACACGGCTTCAGCCGAGATGAATGCGCCGATGCAGGCCTCGGCACCCGTAATGAGGCCGGTGAGGTCCGCGATATTTTCCGCGGCCGTCTGATGTTCCCAATCCGTGACCCCCGTGGCCGGGTTATCGGGTTCGGCGGCAGGGCCATGTCCGACTCGGGGCCCAAGTACATCAACTCCCCCCAGACCCCCATATTCGACAAGAGCGGCACCCTCTACGGCGCGGACAGGGCCCGGGAGGCCGCCCGGCAGCTGAAGAGAGCCGTGGTCGTCGAGGGCTACATGGACGTCATCACCGCCCACCAGTTCGGCTTCGAAAACGTCGTCGCCTCCATGGGCACCTCTCTCACCGAAAAGCAGGTCGAGGTGCTGAAACGCGTCGCCAGCCGCATCTCCCTCGCCCTGGACGCCGACACCGCAGGCCAGGAAGCGACGCTTCGCAGCCTAAAGTCCTCCTGGCAGTCCTTCTACCGCAGCGTTCACCCTCTCCAGGGCAGCAGGCGGCAGCGTTTCCTCGAAGGCCCACCCGACCAGACCGTCGATATCGTCATGATGCCTGCGGGCGAAGACCCGGACAGCATCATCCGCAAAGACCGAGACCGCTGGGTCTCTCTCCTCGACTCACCCACAGCCCTGATCGACTATCTAATGGAGATGGAAGTACGCAGGGCCAACCTCGACGCACCCGGCGCACGCTCCTCCATCATCGAGGAGTTCCGATCCCTTCTCGTCACCACCGACTTCCTAGACCAGGAAGTTTACGTCCGCAAGCTGGCTGGGCTAATTGATGTCAGTGAGGCAACCGTCAAGGCCGCTATCAACGCCCCTGCCAACAACAACGTACGCCAGCCCCGCGCCCCCACCCCCCGGTCCCGTACCCGTCAACAGCCCACCCCTACCCCCCGTCGTGGCGACAAGCTCGAAGAGTATGTCCTGTCCATTCTGCTCCGAAACCCCTCTCTCACTTCGATGATGGAAGACGCCGACCCCGAATGGTTCGTAGACCTTGCTAACCGGGAGATTTTCAAGCGGTTGGCTTCGGGACATCGATTCGAAGACCTGGCCGACTCGGAACCCGATGAGTTCGCCGAGCCCCTGGCCCGGATCATGAATACTCACGTTCCCGCAGATTCGGATGAGTTACTGACCAGGGGGTTGAAGGAGGGGAGCACCCGGCTGGAGGTTCGTCATCTCAAGAGACTGAAGCTCGAAGAGAAAAGTCTGCTTGAAGACCAGGACTCGTTGCAGGACATGGCTGATGCGATCGACCAGCGCAAGCTTAGTACGAACAAAGAGCTAAAGAGGGTGTATAGCTAGGGACAGCGCGCTAAGCGTGTATAATATATCCATGCACACGGATACAGTATGAACCGAAATCTAAACCCCCACACCATAGCGGAAGAAGAGGACCGTGACTCCGATCAGGAGTCCCAGGTTAAGCCCGCTATCGAGCCCAGCCCTAATGGCGGCGAGACCGACTACCGAAAGGTCATAGGCGCCGCCATCGCCAACAGAAGTGTCCTGGACCTCATCTCCCCCGACAGGCCCCACCACTCCGAAGGCCCTACCAAGGTCGAGAAGGTCCTGGCTGCCGCCGAGGACACCATCGAACAGGAGATGGTCGATGATCCCGTTCGCATGTACCTGCGGGAGATCGGACGTGTCCGGCTCCTTAGCGCCCGGGACGAGCGCATCCTGGCCCGCAGGATGGAGGGTGGCAAGCTCATCTCCACCATTGAGGATAGACTCACGGAGAGGCAGGGTGCCGAGCCCTCGCCCGCTGAGCTCGTCGCCTGCATGCTGGAGCACCTCGGCTCCTGTGCCCCTACCATCGAGAAAATGGCCTACGACCTCGGCCTGACACCTCCCCTCACCCTCGCTCAGCTCACTTCTCACCCCATCCTCCGAAACTCGATCAAGGCCGAGATAGACCCCGCCGTATCCACCCCCATTGGCGAAGCCGAGGGCAGGCCCCCCGAGGATGTCGTCCATGACCTACTCAACGCTTCCGTGGAAGCCCGCATACTCCCCGAGTCTGCCCTCGACGCTGTAGGTATAGACACCCCCCTCGTCGAAATTGACAACTGCCTGCAATCACCGGAGACCGCTAACGCTCTGGCAGCATTGAATGGCCACCTGCGCCGGGACTTGGAAGTCCTGAAGGCAGAAGGCGGCAGGGCCCAGCGCCACCTCACCGAGGCCAACCTTCGCCTCGTAGTCAGCGTCGCCAAGAAGTACATCGGCCGTGGTATGTCCCTCCTGGACCTCATTCAGGAAGGGAACATCGGCCTGATCAGGGCAGTCGAGAAGTTCGACTATCGGAAGGGCTACAAGTTCAGCACCTATGCCACCTGGTGGATCCGGCAGGCCATAACCAGGGCCATTGCCGACCAGGCCCGCACCATCCGCATCCCGGTCCACATGGTCGAGACCATTAACAAGCTCCTGAGGATGAGCCGACGCCTCGTACAGGAGTATGGCCGGGAGCCGACCAGCGAAGAGATCAGCCAGAGTATGGAGATCACCCCCGAGAAGGTCCGGGACATCATCAAGATTTCCCAGGAACCCGTCTCCCTCGAGACCCCCGTCGGCGAAGAGGACGACAGCCACCTCGGCGACTTCATTGAAGACCGGTCCACTGTCGCCCCCGCCGACGCCGCTTCTCATCAGCTCCTGAAAGAGCAGGTTAACGAGGTCCTGGAAACCCTTAACGGCAGGGAGAAGAAAGTGCTCCAGCTTCGTTTCGGGTTGGAGGACGGTCGCAGCAGGACGCTGGAGGAGGTGGGCCGGGAGTTTGGGGTTACCCGAGAGCGTATTCGCCAGATCGAGGCTAAAGCCCTCCGAAAGCTCCGCCACCCGACTCGCAGCAAGAAGCTGAGGGATTTCCTCGAATAGAGTGCCCAACGCCTCGCGACTCGCCTTGCCGAATACCCGCCCGGCCCTCAGAAGCACAGGACCCTCCTCCCTTTTTCATCGCGCCTTGGGCTGTTCTAGCATGAGCCAGGTGACCCAACCTTGAAGGCCCTCAGAAATGCCCCCAACCCCATATTATTCGTCCCTGTTTTGGTGGTCCGCACCATCAAGGAACTTGGCGACGACGATGCCACTCACATGGCCGCCGGTGTCGCATACTACGCCCTTTTCTCCCTATTTCCTCTCCTCCTCGGCCTGATAGCCATCATCGGCCTCGCCGCCGACTCCAGCACCGTTCGCTCCGAGATACTGGAGTGGGCGGCGGACAACCTCCCCGGCACCGGCGACTTCATCTCCGACAACGTGATCGCCTCCGCTGAGGCATCCGGCTCCCTGGGAGCAATATCGATAATAGGCCTGATATGGTCGGGCAGCGCCATTTTTGGAGCTATTACCAAGGTGGTGAACCGGGCCTGGGACATCCAGCATGATAGGCCCTTCATTAAGGGCAAGGTAATGCAGCTCTCCATGGCCATGAGTGTGGGTGTTCTCTTCGCCCTCGCCTTGACCAGCGCCTCCCTAGCCCAGACCGCCGAGCGTTACGCCCACACCGACATGCCCGTCCTCGGGCAGGCCGATGAAGTATCGGGGATGCTGCTTTTCCGCATCCTGTCCTTCGTATTCAACCTCGCCATCTTCCTGTCCCTTTACAAAGTCCTGCCCAACACACAAACCCACTGGCGTTACATCTGGCCCGGGGCCCTTGTCGCAGCCCTCCTGTTCGAAGGTTCGAAATTCCTATTCGTACTCTACCTGGACAACTTTGCCACCTTCAATGCAGTCTATGGCTCCATCGGCTCCGTCATAGCCCTTCTCCTCTGGGCCTACGTCAGCGCCTTCATCCTGATCCTCGGAGCAGAGATGAGCTCCGAGTTCGGGCGTATGATAAGGGGCATCGACAGAGGCAAACCGATAGTTAAACGTTCCAGCCAGGGGCCCTTCTTCTAATACACAATGAACACCTTAGCCGAACTGAATGACAAGATAGTCTCCTGCACCCGGTGCCCGAGACTCGTGCAGTGGCGTGAAGAAGTTGCCCGCACGAAGCGCAGGATGTACATGGACTGGGACTACTGGGGCAAGCCTGTCACCGGCTTTGGCGACCCCGCCGCCCGAGTCCTGATCATTGGACTCGCCCCGGCCGCTCATGGAGCCAACCGTACCGGCCGAGTCTTCACCGGCGACGACAGCGGCAACTGGCTCTACACCGCCCTGCACAATCAGGGCTGGGCCAACAAGCCCATATCCACCCATCGCGGCGACGGCCTAGCTCTCACCGATGCCTATGTCTCGGCAGTAGCCCGCTGCGCCCCGCCCAAGAACCGCCCCACCCCCGAAGAGCTGTCGAATTGCGCCCCGTTCCTGGAGGCGGAGCTTGGCTTGCTCAAGAATCTGGAAGTAGTCATCGCCCTCGGCAGCATCGCCTTCGACCGGTTTCTCCGACTGTGGAAAAGCATGGGCAACCCGGTCCCGACCCCCAAGCCCCGCTTCGGCCACAACGTCGTCTACGACCTCCCACCAGGGTTGAAGCTGGTAACCTCCTACCACCCCAGCCGGCAGAACACCCAGACCGGCACCCTAACCCGCGAAATGCTCGACGCCGCCTTCACCACCGCCAAGTCCCTCCTGTCCGCCACGTAGGCGCGGTGCGCGAACCGCCCCACTCCCCCTAATGCACCCCCAACCCTGTATAATTCTCACTGACTTCCATCCACCCCCGAGGCTTAACACATGACTCACGGACACCTCTCCACTTTCCCCTCTACCACTGCAATCACCAACCAGGACCACCTGTCCATCGGCGGCTGCGATCTCGTAGACCTCGCTCGCGAATTCGGTACACCCCTCTACATTTTCGACGAAGTAACCCTCCGAAACATGTGCGCCCAGTTCCGCGATGAGTTCGCTAACCGCTACCCCAACTCCCAGGTACTCTACGCCAGCAAGGCCTACGTCAACCCCGCCCTCGCCCGTATATTTAACGAGGAAGGGCTCGGCCTGGATGTCGTATCCGGCGGTGAGCTCGCCGTCGCACAGGCCGCCGACTTCCCTGCAGACCTGGTCTACTTTCACGGCAACAACAAGGGCATCGATGAGCTGGAGGCCGCCCTCGACTGGGACATCGGTCGCGTTGTAGTAGACAACCCCCGGGAAATGGACCTTATCGACGAAATGGCCCGTGCTAGGGGGAAAGTCCAGGATATCTTGATTAGAGTCTCGCCGGGCGTTGACCCCCACACCCACAGTCACACCACCACCGGCATCCTCGACAGCAAGTTCGGCATCCCGATCGAGACCGGCTTAGCTGAGGAGGCCGTGAAAAAGGCCATGTCGGCGGACAACCTCCGGCTGGTGGGCCTCCATTTCCACCTCGGCTCCCCCATATATGAGATCGAGCCTTACCGCACAGCCATAGACGTCACCATGTCCTTCGCTGCAGAAATGCAGGACCGCCACGGCCTTGAGATGCTCGAGTTCAGCCCTGGTGGCGGGTTCGCTATCCAGTACACCGCCGACGAACCTCCCCCCGACGTATCCGAATACGCCGACGCCATCACCTCCGCAATCCTTGAGCGCACCCAATCCCCACCCCGCCTCCTCATCGAGCCCGGCAGGGCCATAGCCGGCCGCGCCGGTGTTGCCCTTTACAGCGTCGGCACGACAAAGGACGTGCCCGGCATCCGCAAGTACGTATCAGTAGATGGTGGTATGGGAGACAATATCAGGCCCGCGATTTACGGCTCCCGCTATGAGGCGATGGTCGCCAACCGAGCCTCCGCGCCTTCGGAAGAAACCGTCACCATCGCAGGCAAGTTCTGTGAGTCCGGCGACATCCTAGTCGAAAACGTGGAATTGCCGGTAGTGGACAGCCGAGACCTGATAGCCATACCGGCTTCAGGGGCCTACTGTCTGGCGATGGCCTCCAACTACAACGCCGCCCCCCGACCACCCATCGTCTTGGTCAAGGACGGCGAACCCCGTCTTATCCGGCGCCGGGAGACCTACCAGGACCTCATGCTTTGCGATCTGTGATCGACGCTAAAACCTCCGGGACGGCTTCCCACATCCACGGCCACGACGCCGTTCTAACCCTCCTCTACACAGCCGCACAGGCCGACAGGCTTGCCCATGCTTACGTCTTGGTCGGGCCTCCCCACGTCGGCAAGATGACGGTGGCCGTCCACCTGGCTCAACTGGTCAACTGTGAAGACCCGACACCCGGCCCCTGTGGCGCTTGCCGTCAATGCACGCGTGTCGCCGCCGGGCACCACTCCGACGTTCAGGTAACGAGTCTTCCCTCCACCGAGGAAGGAGCCCTGGGAACCCAGATCAGGATCGAGCAGGTGCGCGAGCTTCGCAGGCAGGCCAGCCTCCGCCCCTACGAGGGCCGCACTCGGGTCTTCATCATCCAGGATGCAGAGCTTCTCACAAATGAAGCTGCCAACAGCCTGCTGAAATACCTCGAAGAGCCGCCTCCCAACGTCTTGCTCCTCCTACTCGCTGCAGATGAGGACGCCCTCCTCCCGACCGTCCTCTCTCGATGCCAGCGCATGGATCTTAGGCCCATGCCTTTTGCCTCCCTCCAGGACGTGCTGACCGCCAACTACGGCATCGGCGAAGAGCAGGCTACACTGATATCCCGGCTCTCCGGGGGTTGCCCAGGGTGGGCCATCTCAGCTGTGCAGGACGAATCGGTCCTCGAAGCCCGGCTTACCGCCCTCGACGAGCAAATCGATCTCGCAGAGGCCGACCTAGGGGCTCGTTTCCGTTTCGCCAACTCCCTTGGGAGTGCCTTCTATCGTGACCGGCCCCAGGTCAGGGACGTTCTCGCCCTCTGCCAGTTGTGGTGGATGGATCTTGCCCTCTGTGCCGCCGGCGCCCCCGACCATATCGTAAACACTCACAGGATCGATCAGGTGGAGGCCCAGTCCCGACTTGTTGGCGTCTCCGCCGCACACGGGTTCATAAAGGATGTGGCCCGTGCCCGGAACATGCTGGAACGCAACGTAATTCCCCGTCTCGCCCTGGAATGGCTCATGCTCAAGATGCCCGCCGGGGCCCGACAAGCGGCCTAGGTGACCAAATGGCTTCTATAGCAGGCGTAAGGCTTAAGAGATCGGGACCCGTACTCTATTTCAACACGGGACACCTGGAAATCAACGTCAACGACATCGTTGTCGTCGAAACTGAGGATGGAGAGCGCCTTGCCCGCATCACCTTCACCCCGGACCAGCTACTCCTCATTCAACTGAAAGAGCCATCCGGGTCCGTTCTCAGGCTGGCAACCGAAGAAGATCTGAACGAGGGCTCATCGGCCCTGGTCTAAAGCCTGTCTACCCCGGCACGAACTTCCGCCACTCGCCTCGAACGTTCAGGTAGGAGCCCAGGTCCCGGTATCTTCGCGAAGGCGGCACCTTAGGCTCGTGCAACAGCTTCATGCCCGCCTGGGCAGGCGTGCGGCCAGCCTTTCTCAGGTTACAAGGGACGCAGGCACTCACTATGTTGTTCCAGGTGTGGACCCCTCCCGCCCGCCTAGGCACGACGTGGTCCAACGTCAGGTCGGGAAACTGCTTCCCGCAATACTGGCAGAAGTGCTTGTCCCGGACGAATACCTCTCGACGGGACAAACGGGGAGGCAGCATAGGACGCTTGATCATGTGTCCCAGCCTGATCACCGAGGGCAAGGCAAACAACGAAGATGCGCTGCGCATGTCTCCCCGGCCATTCTCCAGCGTTTCCGCCTTACCTTTGAGGAGCAGCACAATGGCGCGGCGGAGGTTGCAGACGTTGAGGGGCTCGTAGTTCTGGTTGAGGACCAGGACAGCTTTTGGGGCCGGTATCGTGCGAGCCATTCGATAAGGTCGCCTTCCAACTGGGCCACTACACGGATTGGCGTGATTCTATCACACCCCCACCCCCCGCAACCGCCCCCGATACCACACCAGTACAGCCAAATACACTCCCCCCATAGCTAAAGCCCCCAACGTATCGCTCGGCCAATGTACTCCCAGGTACACCCGTGAGAATGCCATCGCCACTACCAACACCACGAGCGTCACCTGTGCTGTCCGTCTCAATAGTACGTACCTTCTCCCGACCCCCGATAAGAGCAATGCCAGCGAGCCAAAGCAAACGACGGCAAACAGCACGTGTCCGCTCGGAAACCCGTAAGTTGTGTATTCCACCCGCACATCCAGCAGCACGGGGTCTGGCCGAGGGCTCACCACTAACTGCTTGATCACCCAGTTCCCCCCCGAACTTACCGAGACCAGCACAACGAGCAGCGCGGCATCCGACCTATGCTTTAGCACAACCAGGGCCAACCCTGCGCACACGGTTATAATCGACGCCGGGAGCCACCACCCCACCCCAGAAACCCCTCTCATCACTCCATCGAACAGTGGTATGGATATCGATTGCACCCACTCCGCAACCGCCAAGTCACCCGGCAACCATTCCAACCACGCCGCACTCACCGATAACCCCACCGACGTCGCGATAAGGAAAACTACAAGCGCACTGCGCCAAGACCGGATCATCTCGGGTGCGGACATGGGCCGAATGATACACTTCCATGACCGCGCGGGCCGAGAAATACGCCTACCGACTGTGGTTAACTCCACATTATGTAACGCACTGCACGCCTGAGATTGCCTAAATCGGCAGTCCGTTGTTTACTTATATAGGAGCGCCGCGTCCGCCAACACATAAGGAAATAAACATTGCTTGAGTCCCTAACCGAAAAGTTGACTTCCATACTCAAACGCCTCGAAGGCAGGGCCCGACTCACCGAGGAGATCATCAACGAGGCCCTCCGCGAAGTCCGCCTCGCTCTCCTCGAAGCCGACGTCAATTTCAAGGTCGTCAAGACCTTCGTTTCGACTGTCAAGGAACGCTGCCTAACAGCGGAAGTCCTCGAGGCCGTCACCCCTTCCCAGCAGATCCTCGCAATAGTCCATGAAGAGCTCACCAACATCCTCGGCGCTGAGGGCCACGGCCTTGAGTCTGCTGACACTGCCCCCGGCGTCATTCTACTGGCAGGCCTCCAGGGCTCAGGTAAGACCACCACTGCCGCCAAGCTGGCCCTCCAGCTTAGGCGCGACGGTAAGTCTGCCCTCCTCGTCGCCGCCGACCTCCAACGCCCGGCTGCCATAGACCAGCTCGTCTCCCTCGGCAAGCAACTGAGCGTTCCCGTCTATAGCGAACCCTCGGACTCCGACCCCATCGACGTATCCAAGCACGGCCTTCAAGAGGCCCGGGACCAGAATGTTGACTGGGTCATCGTAGACACCGCGGGACGCCTCAATATCGACGACGACCTTATGGACCAGCTGTCCCGCATCAAAAAGGCCGTCTCTCCCACCGAGTCCCTTCTCGTAGTCGACTCAATGACCGGCCAGGAGGCCGTAAGTGTCGCCGAGGAGTTCAACAAGCGCATCGGGCTGACCGGCCTGATACTCACCAAGATGGACGGCGACGCCCGGGGCGGTGCAGCCCTGTCCGTCACCTCCGTTACAGGTGTGCCAATCAAGTTCATCGGCATCGGTGAAAAGGCGGACGCCCTCGAACCCTACCATCCGGACAGGCTCGCCTCCCGGATCCTTGGCATGGGAGACGTCCAGACCCTCGTCGAAAAGGCCAAGCTCAGCATGGACGAGGCCCGGGCCAGGGAGATGGAGCGCAAGATGCGCAACGCCACCTTCACCCTGGAGGACTTCCTGGAGCAGATGCACCAGCTCCGGGAGATGGGCGGCCTGGGCCAGGTCCTCGACATGATCCCCGGCATTGGCAAGCTCAAAAACCGCATCGGACCCGGTGACCTGGACGACGACAAGCTCAACAAGACCGAAGCCATCATCCTCTCCATGACCCCGGAAGAGCGCCAAAACCCCAGCCTCATTGGGGGAAGCAGGAAGCGCCGCATATGCAAGGGAAGCGGGACCCTGCCCCAGGACGTGAACCAGCTCCTGAACCAGTTCCGCCAGATGCAGAAGATGATGAAAGCCATGGCCGGCACAAAGTCCCGTCTCCGCGGCCAGCAGATGGCCCAGCTTTTCAGGTAGTCCAGTCCGGGCTTCGGCTCGTATTTCGTGAGCGTGCTCCATTTGGGGGCAGCGAAGTGAGCGCGCAAGTCCTACATTCCGGCTCAGGGCCCGGAATGACGGCAATGCAAAGGTCTCGCATCGGCGGACCCTCCAGAGGCGGGTGTCCACTTTAAGCGCGGTGCTTCGGCATGACACGGGGGAGGGGCCTTAGAGATTCAGCTCTTCCACCCGTGTCGGGCGCTCTAACCTGTAGTCGAGGCGCTTGATCGAGCTGCGGCCCTTGACATACGGGACAATGCGCGCATCGAATGCGATTGTGCTCCGAGCGGGTATGGGAGAGCTCCACTTGCCTTCCTGAAACCAGACGTGGTCCGTAAGCTGTACGCCTGTCTCTGAATCTTGTATGTCGGCCAGCATGATGTGGCCGAGATATCTATTCCGCTTTTTCAATACGGCGGTGAACCGAGCTCGCTTGCCTACGAGCTTTTCAAGCGCCTTTCTGTATCCCTTAGCTCTTCTCAACTATTCCTCCAAAATGCACCGTTATGAAACCCCTCGGTCTCCACCTGCTCATGCTTCGGGGTAACCGAGATGAGTGGCCGCTCCCGTGGAGGGCTTCACACCAGAGGGACACTTTCGGACTGATCGGGGCCGGGGGCTATCCTGGCCATTACGTTCTTGAGTGCGTCCAACGGGGTCAGGGTGGGCGGGGGCGGCCTCTTGCGGTGCGGCGGGGGGTTGGGGAGCCGGGTGCGAGGTCATCATGCGGGACAGATTCACCGCTCGGTGCGTCTTGCTGAGGAGGATTTTCCGGTTGCGGGGTCTTTGATGACAGGCGCGATTCTTTGCGGGGATGGGTTTCCGCCTCTGCAGGAATGACGGTCAAGTCATTGCGGGGAGGCTCTTCGTCGGGTGGGGTGTCGGGGAGGGGATTGCTCTCCGACTTCTCGGGAATGACGGTTAAGGTGGGCGGGGGTTCGCCGTATGGTAGCGGGTCATAATCTGGGCAATGGTCATCATCGGGGTCTTCGTCATCGGGATCTTCTTCGTCGGGGTCGGGGAAAGGGCCGGGATAGTACTTCAAAATAAAACTGTCCATGGCTTCCACCTCGGCGGTCAAGGCCTCGTTCTCCACTAGCCGTTCGGTTTCTTCCTGGGGCCACGGCTCATCGGGGTCTATGAGACCGTAGCGCCATCGGATCTCCAGGGGGAGGAGCTGCCTCCAGGCCCACCACTTGTCGCCGGGCTGGGCCATGCGGACGGAGGGGAGGTCGAAGAAGGATATCTCTCCCTCATCGACGGTCTTGTGGAAGACCTTCTTGATGAGGGCGTCGATCTGCTCCTGGTCGGTGAGTTTACGGGGCATTCGGGAGTTGGCGGGGAGGGACCTGGCGAGGATTCGGAGGTAGCGGGAGACCTGGACGTGGTCGATGGGGCGCTTGCTCAAGAGGCGGTTGGTCAGGGAGCGAAGGAGGGCGATTTCGCCTTCCATGCCGGGGCTGTCGGGAGACAGGGGGGGCAGGGAAGGGCTGACAGTGGCGAGGGAGCGGCGGCGATGGGGCCGTCGGCCTCTGACGTGTCCACTGCGCCCGACGGGGCGGGTATTCTTCCGCGGCGCATTGCCGCAGGCATCCGCTTCTGCGCCAAGGGCGGCAGTGCGGGATTTCTTCCGCGGCGCATTGCCGCAGGCATCCGCTTCTGCGCCAGGGGCGGCAGTGCGGGATTTCTTCCGCGGCGCATTGCCGCAGGCATCCACTTCTACGCCGAGCACGGCGGAGCGGGCATTCTTCCGCGGCGCATTGCCGCAGGCATCCGCGAGGGGATCGGGCTGGGGGTGCAGACCAACCGCCTCTTGAGCAGGCGCCCCGACGGTGAGTCGGGGAGAGGGGTTTGACAAAGGTTTGTTTTGTGTTTTGGATGGGGACATGGACTGAACAGGATAATAGAACGTGTGTACTGTTTGAGTCAAGGGGTCCGTGTCACATTTGGGGAGGGGGAGCCTTCCCGTGTTACGCTGCGGGAGCAAATCGACGCTGCACTTTCACGGTGGAACCCTCACCCCCTTGATCCCCCTCTCACGCCACAGGCGCATCTTCGACCCTTAGGGCCTGTAAGGGAGAGGGGGAGATAAGAACAGAGGCCCGCATTGGCGCAGAGCGCCAATGCGGGCCTCTAGTTCAGTACTGGGGGAAAGGGGGGAGGGAACAGCTTCACGCTCGACGCTTGCCTTTGACGGGGCTCAGGATGAACGACCCAAGGGATGGATTCCCGATCGGAGTCGGGAATGACGGAATAAGGGGAAGGCGGCCGGTCGCCCTACGGAAGGGAGAGGAGACAGGAGCCCCGCCCTAGATTCCTCGCGGGGTTTCGGAATGACAGAGCAAATTGTGGACTCGGGATGAAGGGCTTTTATCCGGTGAGCTCAATCCCCGCACCCAGCCCAGCGTACACATACGTCATCGCCGGCACCTTGTACTCGCCCCAACGGTCCGTAAAGGCCTCCACATCCTCAGGCGACACGGCACGGCCGTCCATGAATACATTGGAAATCGTCTTTAGCAGGTACAGGTCGGACGTTGGCAGCACGTCGTTCCGGCCGAGAGAGTGGCAGAGAATTCGCTGCGCTGTCCACACCCCAATTCCCCTGTAAGCGACCATCGTCTCCGTCACCGACTCATTGCTCATATCCCATAGCAAGTCCAGGTCCAGCTCGCCGAGGGCCACGGCTTTTGCCAGGTTGTGGATATACTCCGACTTCCTCGCCGAAAGTTTACATGCCTTCAGTTCCTCGACACCCGCTTCCACGAACCTTTCGGGCGTCGGCGAGAGCCAATATTCCTCGCCGTTTATACTGACCCGCTCCCCGTACTTTTCGATCAGTCTCCGCTGCATAGTCAGGGCAACCTTCGTCGAAAGCTGCTGCCCGAGTATCGTCCCGACCAGCGCCTCGAACAGGTCCGGGTCCAGACCCGGCTTCAGCCCCCGGAACCTGTCGATTGTCCTGCTGAGCGCCGTGTCTGCCTCTGCCAGGCTGTAGAAGCCGCCAAGGTCGTAAGCTGTGTTCAGCCGCCATTCCACCTCCGACACCAGCGCACCCATCGACTCTCTTTCAAGCCCCTCCCCCTCCGCACGCACCTCCAGCCTGGGCTCCTCCACACTCCCCACCGATGTCACGGACACCAACGCGGGCCTTCCCCCGGCCCTGGTCATCCGGCGCCACACGTCGTCCTCAATGCGCTCCGTCCCCAGGCCCACGGCGTACCAGCTCGCGTGTATAGCAGTCAGCCCGAAGTCGAAGGGCGGTACGGGATCGATGTGGGCGGTTAGCAATTCCAAAACGCGGGCCAGTATAGCACTGCCCGTGTAATTGCGGGCCTGGAGGGGGCGTGGCAACACTATTGACACGCCGCGTATCAACTAATATAATCCGTATAGCATTAAATGCCGTATCACATAGACAAGAAGGGGCGGTGCAAATGAGACGAGAGGGCGTGTACGTCATGCGGGTCGCGTCCCGACTTTCCGGGATGCACCCCCAGACCCTGCGTAAATACGAACGGTTCGGGCTGCTGGCCCCCACGAGAATCGGGGCCCTGCGTATGTACTCCGATGCGGACATCGCCCTGCTAAAGATGATAAAGTATTTGATTGGAAATCTGGGACTCAATCTTGCAGGAGTGGAGTTGGCAATGGCGATGAGATCGGGCTTGAAAGCGCTGCAGCGGCAGGCCGAAGACCTGCCCGGCGATTCGCCTTCGAGACACAACATGGGCCGCACCATTGAGCAGATGCTCCGCATAATCGAAGCCCCGGATGCACGGTGACAAAATGTCATTAGACGACGATTTTAGCCAGTTCATAAAAGGCCCCGCCGGCTCCGAGTCAGGCCTCAGCGCCCGGCTCGAAGAGCTCGAGCAGGAAGTCAACCGCTTGCGGGAAGCGCTTAATCGCAACCGCGCTGAGCACCTGAACTATAAGCGCCGTATGGAGGAAGCCGAGACCCACCGCACTGCACAGGCCGCCGCCCTGCTCACATCCAGTTTGCTGCCGGTCCTCGACGATCTGGACCGAGCCGCGGGAGCCGGCCCGGCCACGGGTCGGGTCAGTGTTGGAAGTGCGCAGGAAAGGGTCTGGAAAGAAGGAATGGAACTGATCAGGGAAAAGCTGATGGCCATTCTGGAGAAAGAGGGTCTTCGCAAGGTCAAGGCAATGGGCGAACCCTTCAACCCCGTCCTGCACGAAGCCGTCGCCCCCCACCCCACCCATACCATACCGGAAGACACCATTGTCGCCGTTCAGCAGCACGGATATACACTCAACGGTACGCTCCTCAGACCCGCCAAAGTTACGGTCGCCCGCAGACCGGAGCGCCCTCGATATTAGAATTTATAAGCCGTAGGAGGCTACGGAGGTAGAACAAAAATGGCAAAGGTAATAGGAATAGATCTCGGGACCACTAACTCTTGCATGGCCGTCATGGAGGCGGGCGAGCCCAGCGTCGTCGAAAACGCAGAGGGCGCCCGCACGACCCCATCCATGGTCGGCGTAAACTCCAAGAGCGGCGAACGCTATGTTGGCACCACCGCCAAACGCCAGGCCGTCACCAATCCCGACAACACGGTGTTCTCCATCAAGCGCATGATAGGCCGGAAATTCGGCGACGTCGAAGTACAAGGCGACATCAAGCTCATGCCCTACAAGATCGTCCAGGCCGCCAACGGCGACGCCCATGTCCAGATCTCGGGCAAGACTTACTCGCCACCCGAGATCTCGGCAATGATCCTCCGCAAGCTCAAGGAGGATGCCGAGGCCAAGCTGGGTGAAACAATCACCGAGGCCGTCATCACCGTCCCCGCCTACTTCAATGACAGCCAGCGGCAGGCCACCAAGGACTCTGGCCGCATCGCCGGTCTTGAAGTCCTACGAATCATCAACGAGCCGACCGCCGCCGCACTCGCCTACGGCCTCGACAAAGAAGGGGAGAAGACCATCGCCGTCTACGATCTCGGCGGCGGTACATTCGACGTCTCCATCCTCCAGATCGGCGAGGGTGTGTTCGAGGTCAAGTCCACAAACGGAGACACCCATCTCGGCGGTGACGACTTCGACCAGCGCATCATCGACTGGCTCGTCGCCGAGTTCAAGCGTGACCAGGGTATCGACCTCCGGCAGGACCGCATGGCCCTGCAGAGGCTCAAGGAGGGCGCTGAGAAGGCCAAGTGCGAGCTCTCCACCGTTATCGAGACGGAGATCAACCTTCCCTTCATCACCGCCGACTCATCGGGCCCCAAGCACATGAATATCCCCCTTTCCAGGGCCAAGCTCGAACAGCTTGTCGGCGACTTGGTCGACAGGACGGAAGGCCCCTGCCGCAGCGCCCTCCGCGACGCCGACATCAACGCTGCTCAGGTGGACGAAGTCGTCCTCGTCGGCGGCCAGACCCGTATGCCTGCCGTATTCGAAAAGGTGAAGAGCGTTTTCGGCAAGGAACCCCACAAGGGCGTCAACCCCGACGAGGTCGTAGCAATCGGCGCGGGCATTCAGGCCGGCGTACTCAAGGGAGACGTCCAGGACATTCTTCTTCTCGACGTCACCCCACTCACCCTCGGCATCGAGACCCTCGGCGGCGTCGCAACCCCTCTGATCAACCGCAACACCACTATCCCCACCTCGAAGTCCCAGGTCTTCTCCACAGCCTCCGACAACCAGCCCAGCGTTGACGTACACGTCATCCAGGGCGAGCGTTCCATGGCCCAGCAGAACAAGACCATCGGCCGCTTCCTACTCGACGGTATCCTCCCCGCCCCCCGGGGTATGCCCCAGATCGAGGTCACCTTTGACATAGACGCCAACGGCATCCTCAACGTCTCCGCCAAGGACACGGGCACCGGCAAGGAGCAGAAGATCACCATCACTGCCAGCTCCGGCCTCGAAAAAGACGAGGTTGAGCGCATGGTTAGGGAAGCCGAGTCCAACGCCGAGGATGACCGCCTTAAAAAAGAAGAGGTTGAGACCCGCAACAACGCAGACTCCCTCGCATACGCTGCTGAAAAGATGCTCCGCGACAACGCCGATAAAGTCCCCGCTGACCTCAAGACCGAGGTCGAGGGCAAGATTGCCCAGGTACGCTCGGCACTCCAGTCCGGGGACACCGACCAGATAAAGCGCTCCACCGACGAGCTTCAGGAGTCCATGCAGAAAGTCGGGGCTGCCGTCTACAGCCAGCAACAGTCCCAAGGCCCGACCGATGGTGCAGACCCTTCAGAGGGAGGCCAGCCCGGCGACTCGGGCCCCGATGGCCCGTCCCAGTCCGGCACCGTGGAAGGTGAATTCCGCGAAGTTTAGCCCCTTTTCACTTCCCGAAAGCTCAACTGAGGCCCGACATGCAGTACATGTCGGGCCTCAGCTTCTTTCGATGTTAGGGATGTCCCCTGCTCTTTCTAACCCACCCCGGCTAACACCGCCGCCCCCGTGCTCTCCGACCCCGGATGCCCCGGCGCCCCGTAAAGCGGGCAACCCGTGCAGCTACGCGTCGACCCACACGGCGCAACGTGCTGATTCCCCGTCCCCGATGACGCTGAGGGTTGGGTCTCGGGCCCCGGCTCATGGAACAGGTCCAGCCGTAGCTGCTTAGCCTTCGGGGGCCGATGACCGGGAAACACCAGGAAAGGCCACGCGCGTTTCTTGATAACTCCCATCAACCGCAAGTCTCGCCACGAATCGATGGAATGCTGCCTGCGTTGCCTCAGGATCCGGTCCACCGCCGTCGGCCCCACACCCGGGGCCCGCAGCAGCTGGGCTTTTGTAGAGTGGTTTATGTCTATGGGAAAGGCGTCCAGGTTCTCCATCGCGATGACTGTCTTAGGGTCCTGGTCCATTGACAGATGCCCTGATTCATCGAAAGCCATCTCGATCTCTTCGTTGGAAAACTTGTAGACTCGCTTGAGCCAGTCCATCTGATAAAGCCGATGCGAACGCGTCATGGACGTAGCCGGATGCTCTTCCAGGGGCGTGTAGGGTATCGGCTGAAAGTTGGAGTAATAGGCTCGCTTGAGGTTCCATTCCCCATAAAGCTGGTCTATTCGGTGAAACAATTCCCTGTCCGACTCATTGGCCGCGCCCACCACGAACTGGGTCGCCTGGCCCACTGCCCCACCCGTCTTCTCCTGATTCAGGTCGTTGATCCACTCCATCGGCGCAAGTATGTCGCTCTCCAGGTCTTTCATCTTGCTCAGCGTACGCATCCTCCCGACAGTCGGCGTCTCAATATTGACCGAAAGCCTGGTCCCGAGCTTATGCGCCGCCTCGACGTACTGCCGCTCCGTGCCCGGCATCACCTTCATGTGGATATAGCCCTTGAAACCGTACCGCTCACGGATGATCTGCACCACGTCGATCAGCTTGGCCGTCGTCTTGGAGCCGGTGCCCGCCACCCCCGAGCTCAGGAACAGCCCATCCACCGTATGCCGTTGGTGTAGCTCCATAAAGGTGCGCGCCAGTTCCTCCCGTTTGAAAGCGAACCTCTTCCTCGGGACCCAGTGGCTGTTGGGGCAGAAGTGGCAGTCCATCTTGCAAAAGTCGGTGAACATTACCCGCATTAGACTTATGGTCTTGCCATTGGGCATCGACGCCTTGTATACACCGGGCAGCGGGTTCTTCTTCGGGTCGGAATAGGGCCTGCGCTCCTTGGGTTGCCTCTGGGGTTGGGACAGAACATCGTCGCTGGCCATCCCTCCCAGCAGTTGGAGTTTTTCATAGGTGTCGGGCGTACGTCTTATGAGCATTGTGACATCCTCCTTTAGTATTAGAACTTATATTCTCATAGAATATTTGTTCTTGTCAAGCGGGTTCGGTGGGCGTTTGCGCAACAAGGAGGCGGGAGCGGTTAGCGGGACTGGACGCCTTCCCACACCGCTCGGGGAAGGCCATGAGGGGCATGAGTGGGCAAGTCCTTGATCCCTCACGGGGCATCGGGATGACAGTTATGTAAAGGTCACAGTTTGAGGGAGGGGTGGGAAGGGTGTGCGAGGCAAGGAACGGAGTGGATTTAGGGAAGGGCGCCGTGGAAACCGAGCACAGGCCGCGTGTCTGTCTCAAGGTCGTCAAGCAACGGGACAACGGCAAGCCACCTCGCGTGGCATATTTCGGTGGCATCCCCCTGAAACGGCAACGGCAGGCCGTCCTAGTAGACCAACAGCCTCAACGGTACAGGAGCGGCCGCAACGAGCTTATCAAACGGCTCGAAGCGGACGAGTGCGAGGTGTGCCACTCAACGGTGAAAGTAGAAATTCATCACATCCGCGCACTTCGCGACCTGAACGTGAAAGGCCAACGGGAAAAGCCCAAGTGGGTACAAATCATGGCGGCGCGAAAACGCAAGACCCTCGCGGTCTGCCGGACGTGTCACATGGACATCCACCACGGGCGCAAGTAATCCGCAATCGCAGCGGTAGTTAGTGTCCTCGGCTTAGGCAAAAACCAAAGTCGGGCCAGAGCCTTTACTCCAACAATGTATTGGGCTACGGTATCCGGCAGAGGTGATAAAGCATGAGCAAAGATATGCAGACCCGTATAGGCATAGGAATCGCGCTCGGAACCGGGGTAGGCGCGGCCATAGGCGTAGCCATCGGCGTGTCACTCGGCGATATCTTCCTGGCGATCGGCGTGGCAATCGGTGGGGGGACCGGCGCGGTGATAGGAATTGCCGTGGCGGTGGCGCTTGGGCGCAGAAATGGTGACACTTCCTAGACACTACCGCTTTGTAAAGACACTGGAGAGCCGGATGCGGTGAAAGCCGCACGTCCGGTTCGGAGGGGGGCCGACGGAAAAGTGCCCTGAGCAATCAGGGTAACTCGCCGGCGGCCTACCCTACTCCCTCGCGGGGCCTCGGGATGACGGTTATGTAAAGGTCACAGTTTGAGGGAGGGGTGGGAAGGGTGTGCGAGGCAAGGAACGGAGTGGATTTGGGGAGGGGCGCCGTAGATCCCTCGCGGAGCCTCGGGATGGGAAGGGAGAGGGGGGTGGGGTGCATGGCTGGTCGAAGGGGGTGAGTGGTGCCCTGGGAGTGAGGGCGATCGGCCAATCGCCCCTACGGGAGGGGACGCCACCCCATTCCGTTCTTGAGACCCTTCGATGCTCCAGAGGCGCACTTGCAGCTCCGCTCAGGGCGAACGGAATTCCCCAACCCTGGATTCCCGATCGGAGTCGGGAATGACGGGGAAACTGGGAAGGGGCGGCGGATCGGACGCTGTTCTTAGGTTATCCCGTACAGCCGGGCGCAGTTGTCCCACATCGTCTTCCTCCTGAACGAATCGGACAGCGGAAGCTCCATAAACATGTCCACAGCGTGAGGGAACTTGGAATCGGGGTGTGGATAGTCCGTGGAAAGCACTATGCAGTCTTCCAACCCGTAGCTTTCAACCATAGCGGCGGGCGACTCCTCCGGCTCTACGGATACGAAGCACTGCCGTTTGAAGTAGTCCCCCGGTGTAATCGAAAGTCCTGGCGCCTCCATCTTCCCCGAGAACTCGAAGTGATCGTCCATCCTCCACATCAGCCACGGGACCCAGGAGCAGTTGGCTTCCAGGAACGCCACACGCAGCGACGGAAACCGCTCCAACACCCCACCCCCAATCATGCTTACCGCAGCCATCATCATCTCCATCGAGTGACAACACGTGTGAAACAGCCAGTAGTCTCCCTCGAACTGGGACCCGGCCTCCGGCATCGGGACGTGAGAACCCTCATGAAACCCGACCGCCGCGTCCAGCGCTTCTATCTGCTCCCAGAGTGGATCGTAATACGGATCGTGCCAGTTCCTCCCCAGGTACAGGTTGGGCCTCAGGAATACCCCCCTGAACCCGAGCTGTTTTACGCACCGAATCGCCTCCTCTGCCGCCTCTCCGACATCCGTCGGGCAAACCATGCCGACGCCCTTCATTTGGTCAGGGAAGGGGTTGCAGAAGTCCGACATCCAGTCGTTGTAAGCCCGCGCAATAGCCGCCCCGAAATCCGGCTCCAGCTTGTCCGTAGCCACTGCAAACAACCCCCTGGACGGATACATCAACGCCATGTCCA
This sequence comes from Dehalococcoidia bacterium, assembly GCA_965220005.1. Taxonomy (GTDB): domain Bacteria; phylum Chloroflexota; class Dehalococcoidia; order Plut-88900; family Plut-88900; genus Plut-88900. The sequence goes on along the minus strand of OZ244800.1, from coordinate 1,958,611 downwards.
TCCCCTCTTCGTCCATGGCCCGGACCTGCGACCCCGAGTCCCATCCACTCTCTATCGAGTCCCGGTACACCTCCAGGGGGCCGGCCTTCTCCTCGAAAAGGTCGTCATGGACGTCCCTCGGTATCTGTTCCCCATCGATTTCTACGCACAAGTCTTGCTGGTAACGAGCCATGCCCACGGGCGCACGCTCCCTGTACTGCGGGTCTATGTAGCGCTGCCACAGGTCCACCGGCTCGATGACGTGCATGTCCGAGTCCATGAACTTCAAGCCATTCTTGCTCATCTTCTCCCCTCCCAAGCCTTTCTTTATGTCGACTATCGTGCCTAATTACAGTAGTCCCGGACCACGTCTCGTTCCATGGAAAGTGTACGTACGGGCAGGCCCCGTAGTCAAAGGCATGGTTCACGTGGGTGACTAACCTGCCCGGACAAGATACACTAGCCCCCGGACTATCCCCCAGTCTATATAGAGGAAAGGAAACTCTACCCATGGAAGGCGCTACCATCCAGCCCACCGAGGACGGCCCCTACGAGGTCACCGGCGAATTCACCGTAGTAGACCACAACGGGAAGGCCTACAAGAAACGCAAGAAAGTGTTCCTTTGCCGCTGCGGTGGGTCCGCCATGAAGCCCTACTGCGACGGCACCCACGTATCCAACGGTTTCAAGGACGCCTCGGAAGCCAAGTAACCGAGCCTCGGAGTTCAGCCATGCGCTTCGACAGCACCGTCTACTACCACTTCGGCGAGGTATATCCCTGGGACAAGCTCACCGATGAGTTCCGGGAAATCGCCGGCATCCTCGACCAGGCCGGCTTCACCACCGTGTGGCTCGCCGAGCACCACTTCTCCTGGGACGGCTGGAACCGAGCCATGACCAACCCAATCCTTGTCGGCGCCGACCTAGCCGCACACACCCAGCGTATTCGGGTCGGCCAGTGTGGCGTCATCCTCCCAGACTGGCATCCCATCCGCGTCGCCGAAGACATCGCCATGCTCGACAACATGACCAAGGGCCGCGTCGACTTCGGCATCGCCCGCGGCTACGACAGCCGTTCCGCCCTCCAGTTCAACGTCCACGCCGACAGGTTGAACTCCGGTCAGAACTACGCCCTCTTCGCCGAGACCCTGGACATCATCAAGCGCGCATGGACCGAAGAAGTCTTCCGCCACGAAGGCAAGTTCTACACCTTCCCCGTCCCCGGCTGGAAAGAGCCGAATCCCGTGACCCATGACCCCCGCTTCCACAACGAGGACGGCGAGATGGTCGCCTTCAGCGTCTACCCCAAACCCTTTCAGAAACCACACCCTCCCATCTACCAGATGGCTGATTCCGTCACGTCCCACAAATTCGCGGCGGCCCGGGACGTTGGCGTTATCAGCATGCGCAGCACCATGGAGAAGATCAAAGAGCACTGGGCCGGCTACGCTGAGAACGCCAACGATGCGCTGCTTGGCCCGAACCCCGCGCCCCGGAAGCTGGCCGTAATGCGGCCCACGTACGTGGCCGAGACCCGAGAGCAGGCCATACAGGACATTCGGGAGGGGCTCAACTACCGTGAGAGTCTCACTTCCACCGACATACCCAGATCTCGAAAGGCGATGCTCGCCGAGGGAGAGTTCACGGAAGACGACCTGCTCGCGGACTGCTTTGAATTCGAGGATTCTCGCAACTTGATATTCGTCGGTACCCCGGACTCCGTGTCGGAGCAGATCGAGATGTATCAGGAGGAGCTCGGACTTGACCACCTGGTCCTCTTCCACAACATTCCCGGACTTACCCACGAAAAGGTGATGAACAGCCTCTCACTCTTCTCCGAAAAGGTGCTGCCGAGGTTTGCTTAGGGCGGCCTCCTCTAACCATTCCGATGCCCCGCGAGGAATCTAGGGCGCATGCAGCATAGAGCGCTAGCCGATCACTACGTCTACATTTTGACCAACAGCTCAAGAACCCTCTATGTCGGCGTAACGAACAACCTCTTCAAGAGGGTATATGAGCATAAGAACAAGTTCGTCCAAGGCTTCACGAGCAAATACAACATTGGTTGGCTTGTCTATTATGAGCAAACCGGAAATCTCGCTTCTGCGGTTGCGCGAGAGAAGCAACTCAAGGGTTGGCGTAGGAGCAAGAAGGTGGAGCTAATCGAGGCGTTCAATCCCGCTTTGAAGGACCTTTCAATGGACTGGTATGAGGATGCTTAAAGAACGCCTTAGGTTCCTCGCGGGGCATCGGAATGGGAATTGGGGGGCTACCAAACGCTCCAGCCGCCGTCTACCACTATAGTCTGTCCCGTAATGAAGCTGGAGTCCTTTGCCGCCAAGAACAGCAGAGCGGTCTTCAGCTCGTCGGGCCTGCCCTGCCGACGCATGGGCGTCCGGTACTTAATCTCTTCAGCATCCGGGTTCCCCCCGACAAACGACTGCTCGCTTGGGAAGTAACCTGGCGCCAGGGCATTCACAGTCACCCCACGCTCGGCCCACTGTATAGCGCAGGCCCGAGTCAGTCCCACCACGCTATGCTTCGAGATCGAGTATGCCCACGACGGGCCCTGTGGCACTCCCCCCACCACCCCCAGCACCGAAGACAGGTTGATGATCCGCCCATATCCTCGAACCAGCATTTCCTTGCCCACCCGGTGTGCCAGCATCGCAGATGCGGTAACGTTAGTTTCCATGACCGCATCAAAGGCATCAAAATCTGCATCAGTAGCGCTCTTTGCCTCAAACAGGGATACCCCGGCGTTGTTGACCAGGATGTCGATCTTCCCGTATTCGGCCAGCGCCCGCTCCACGAAAGTGTCTATCTGGGTAGGGTCTGTCACGTCGGCCTTTACGGCCAGGCAGCGCCGGCCCAGGGCCCGCACCATTTCCGCCGTCTCTTCCATCTTCTCCACCCTGCGGGCACAGACGGCCAAGTCCGCGCCGGCTTCGGCCAATGCCTCGCAGAACGTAACCCCCAGCCCTGACGATGCGCCTGTAACGATCGCCGTCTGTCCGCTAAGATTAAACAGGTCCTTGTTAGCCATTTTTACTCGCTTGACGGGCTCGGAATACAAACCCTGCATTCCCGTTTTACCCATCTGACGCCAAGCATAATTTGACAGCATGGAAACCGCAAACTTACAATTGCGTGATATTCGGCCAAATAGGCTGGTCCAAGACGACTGTGGGAGATGGCGGAAAGTTTGGTTAATTCCACAGAGTTGGAATACTTCTGTCCCCTGACCCGAATACTCGAAACTCTTCAGTTTCGGCCACACAAGGTTGCTGGCCGAATTCTTTCCCCATGGTCTTCGAAACCTAGGAGGTGGTCTATGCCCGACACCTAGACACCAACTTCCGTTCATCTAGAAAATGAGAGCAGGCCGCCCGGCCTGCCAGCAATCCCAAACGAAAGGCAGATAAATGAAGATATCCAAAAGCAATCTTGGCAAGGGTTTGACCCTGCGCAAGGGCTTTATGACCCTCTTCGCAGTCCTGGCCCTTGCCCTACTCATCGCCGCAGCTTGTGGCGAGGCCGCAACGGCAACGCCCGAAGCTATGGAAGAACCCACCGCCATGCCGGAACCGACGGCAATGCCTGATGAACCGGATGATGCGATGGAGCCGACAGCAATGCCGGATGAGCCGGATGATGCGATGCCGGAACCCACCGCAACTACGGAAGCGATGGAAGAAACAGGCCTGAGAGACAGGTCCGAGTGGACCGTCGAAAACCCCGCTACCCGTGAAGAGATCGAAGCCGAGCTCCAAAAGTACCGCGGTCAGAGCCTCGTATTCGCCTCCTGGGGCGGCGCCTACCAGTCCGCACAGCGCCAGGCCTACGCCGTACCCTTCGCGGAACAGTTCGGCATTGACATCATCGACGACTCCCAGCCCACCCTTGGCAACGTCCGCGCCAGGTCCCAGTCCGGCAACGTCACCTGGCACCTGTTCGACACCGGCACCGGCTCCATCTACCAGTTGTCCAACACAGGCGACCTGGAAGAGCTGGACTTTAGCATTATCGACAACCGGGACTTCCTGGAAGTCGTAAAGTCCCCCTACATCGGTGGCGGCGGCATCACCTGGTCAGAGGTCTGGGCATACAACACAGACATATTCCCCGCAGATAATCAGCCTCACACAATGGTCGACATTTACGACACCGAGAAGTTCCCCGGCCGTCGCGCCTGGGCCTACTACCCGGACCACGAGCTGGTCTTCTTCCTCCTGTCCAAGAACCCGGAACTCCTTGACAGTGCCGAAGGCCGCGCCAGCCTCTCCGCCCTCACGGACGAGCAGGTTGATCGAGCCTTCGAACTGGCCGAAGAGTACAAAGGCCAGGTCGACTGGTTCTGGCAGACGGGCTCCGACTGCCCCCAGAACCTGGTTAGCGGAGAAATGGACCTCTGCACCGCCTGGAACGGCCGCATCTTCGATGCCGCCAAGGAGGGCCAGCCCATAAGAGTGTGCTGGGAGTGCGGTCACGTCCTCAACACCGGTGTCTTCGGCGTGATTAACGGGCTCAAGGAGCAGGACCCCGAGGCCTTCGAGCTGGCCCAGCTCTACATGGCCTGGACCTCTTTCCCCGAAATCAACGCTCGCATGTCCCAGTTCATCACCTACGGGCCTGTCAACTCCAAGTCCCTTCCCTACCTCAACGAGCCCGCATACGATGCTGTCCGTGACGAGCTTCCCTCCTCCGTCGCAAACATCCCCTACGCCATCTTCAAGGACGAAGTCCACGTAGGTGAGCGCGCCGACATCTGGCGCGAGCGCTGGATTGAGTTCCAGCAGACCTTTGAAAACTAGAATTTTCTGACACTGAATCAATAGGCGCCCTCCAAAAGGCCCAACCCCTTTGGAGGGCGCCATACTAGTCCACCCTAATCCTAGAGAAAGGGAGACAAATGAAGAAAATCAGCAAATATCCGGGCAAGGGCTTGACCCTGCGCAAGGGCTTTATGGCCCTCTTCGCAGTCCTGGCCCTTGCCCTGCTTATCGCAGCAGCTTGCGGCGAAGCCGCAACGGCAACGCCGGAAGCAATGCCGGAAGAGCCCACTCCTACGGCGATGATGGAAGATGAGGAGCCGGATGAGGCCATGCCGGAACCCACGGCCGTGATGGAAGATGAGGAGCCGGATGAGGCCATGCCGGAACCCACTCCTACGGCGATGATGGAAGAAACTGGCATGAGGTTGAGGTCCGAGTGGACCGTCGAAAACCCGGCCACCCGGGAAGAGATTGAAGCCGAGCTAGCGAAGTACCGCGGCAGGAGCATCGTGTTCAGCTCCTGGGGCGGCGCCTACCAGTCCGCACAGCGCCAGGCATACGGCGTACCCTTTGCCGAACAGTTCGGTATTGAGATCATCGATGACAGTCAGCCCACCGTCGGCAGGGTCCGGGCCATGCAGGAGTCAGGCAACGTTGCATGGCACGTCTTCGACACCGGCGGCGGCTCCATCCATGCCCTGGCCAATGGCGGCTCCCTCGAAGAGCTGGACTTCAGCATCATTGACACCCGGGACTTCCTGGAAGTCCTTAAAGCTCCCTACATCGGTGGTGGCGGCATCACCTGGTCCGAGACCTGGGCCTACAACACAGACATCTACCCAGAGGGCTCCCAACCCCAGAACATGGCTGACATCTACGACACCGAGAAATTCCCGGGACGCCGTTCCTGGAGCCAGTTCCCGGACGCTGAGATAGTTTTCGCCCTGCTGTCTGAAAATCCTGACCTCATAAACAGCGCCGAGGGCAGAGCCAGTCTCTCAGCGCCCAACGAAGAGCAAGTAGACCGCGCCTTCGAGCTTTTTGAAGAGTACCGGGACCAGCCAAACATCTTCTGGACCACAGGGTCCGACTGCCCGCAGTTCCTTCTCAGCGGCGAAGCCGACCTGTGCACCAACTGGAACGGACGCATCTACGACGCCGCCAAAGAAGGTGCACCTCTAAAGATTTGCTGGGAATGCGGACATGTCCTGAACACCGACGGTTGGGGCATCATCAAGGGCCTCAAGGAGCAGGACCCCGAGACCTTCGAGCTAACACAGCTGTACATGGCCTGGACCTCCTTCCCGGAGATCAACTCCCGGATGGCCCAGTTCATCACGTACGGCCCCGTCAACACCAAGGCGTTGGCAGCCCTGTCTGACCCCATCTACGATGAAGTCAGAGACGAGCTTCCTTCCTCGCCCACCAACATCCCATACGCCGTTATCAACAATGAAGTGCACCGGGCCGCAAACCTGGACGCTTGGCGTGAGAGATACGAGGCTTGGAAAGGCACACTGAATTAGTCTAGTTTGACATTGCAGGCGCCCCCCGACAGGACTCCAAGCCTACGGGGGGCGCCTCTGTTTTTGTTTCTATGCTCTTGAAGAAAGGAGGAGTTTGCCACTGGTATTCTTGCAACCAATAGTATATGTTTTGTTGAATTAGAGTGAGGAGAGGAACTATGACGATTGATGAAAAGCGTCTCCGCAGAGGGTCGATCTCTGGGAGGCGCTTATTTGTACTTTTTACAGTGTTCACCCTTGCCCTGCTTATCGCAGCCGCCTGTGGCGAAGCCGCAACGGCAACGCCTGAAGCAATGCCGGATGAACCCACCCCCACGGCGATGATGGAAGAGGAGCCGGATGACGCAATGCCGGAACCCACGGCCGTGATGGAGGATGAGGAGCCAGATGATGCAATGCCGGAACCCACCGCAACTGCGGAAGCGATGGAAGAAACTGGCATCAGACCGAGGTCCGAGTGGACAGTCGATAACCCGGCCACCCGCGAGGAAATCGAAGCTGAGCTCCAAAAATATCGTGGTAGGAGCCTCGTGTTCAGTTCCTGGGGCGGCGCCTACCAGTCGGCCCAGCGCCAGGCCTACCTCATTCCCTTCAATGACCAGTTCGGCATTGAGGTCATCGAAGATAGCACTCCGCTCCTCGGCAGGGTCCGGGCCATGCAGGCGTCGGGCAACATCGCCTGGCACGTATTTGACCAAGGTACGGGTACAATACACAATCTCGGGAGGAACGGCTCCCTGGAAGACCTGGACTTCAGCGTAATTGACAATCGGGACTTCCTGGAAGTACTGAAGGCTCCCTACACCGCTGGTGGTGGCATCACCTGGTCCGAGACCTGGGCCTACAACTCCGATGTATACCCCGAGGGTAACCGGCCGACAATTATGTCCGACTTCTACGACACCGAGAAGTTTCCCGGCCGACGTGCCTGGGCCTACTACCCTCACCTCGAGATGAAGTTCGTGATTCTTGCTCAGAACCCCGAATTGCTCAACACATCCGAGGGTAGGGCCAGTCTGTCTGCTCTTAATCCCGAACAGGTGGACCGTGCATTCGAGCTCTTTGACGAATACGCGGACCAGATCGACCTGATATGGCAGACCGGCTCCGATTGCCCTCAGCTCCTGATAAGCGGCGATCTGGACATGTGCACCAATTGGAATGGCCGCATCTTCGATGCCGTCAGGGAAGGTGCACCCATCAATATCTGCTGGGAGTGCGGTCACCTCCTCAACACCGACGGGTGGGGCATCATCAAGGGCCTGAAAGATCAGGACCCCGAGGCCTTCGAGTTGGCCCAGCTGTTCATGGCCTGGACTTCCTTACCGGAAATTAACGCTCGCATCTCTCAGTTCATCACCTACGGGCCGATAAACATCAAGTCTTTGTCTGCCCTTGACGCCCCTGAGTACGACGAAGTCAGGGATGAGCTTCCGTCATCTTCGGCCAACATCCCCTTCGCCATCCTAAATGACGAAGAGCATGCCGCTATCCATGATGACGAATGGCGGGAAAGGTACGCGGGGTTCATACAGACCTTGGGTCAGTAGTCCGGCGTAACATACGCTCACTATGTCCTAAAACGGCTAACTAGAGGGCGCACCGGCAGTGCCGGTGCGCCCTCTCAGTTTGTAGGGTGCACTCCCCGTATCAGCGAAATACCCGGAAGCACTCCCGCATGTCCTTAGCCAACGCCTGAGGCTCTTCCATAGCCGCAAAGTGCCCACCCTTGGGGAACTCCGTCCACCCCTGCACGTTATACGTTCGCTCCGCCCACTCCTTCACCGGCCGGTCCAGCTCCTCCGGGAACACCGCCACAGCCGTCGGAACCCCTATCCCCTCTCCCTGGCTAAGGCGCCACCTGTCCTTCCGGGTCTCGTAATATATCCGCGCCGAGCTGTTTATCGTCTCGGTGACCCAGTACAACGTTACGTTTGTCAGTATCTGATCCTTGGTGTACACGCTTTCGATGTCCCCGCCGCAATCACTCCAGGAGCGCCATTTTTCTACTATCCAAGCCGCCAGCCCCGCAGGGGAGTCGTTAAGTCCATAGGCCAGGGTCTGAGGTTTAGTCCCCTGTATGTGTCCATACGCACCCTCGTCCTGCTCCCATTGCTCAATCTCTTGGAGATATTGCTTTTCTGCATCAGACAGAGGCCGGGACCCGGGCCCCAGGTACGGGCTTCCACCCAGGATCATGTTGATGTGGATAGCCTTCACCTTATCCGAGTGGCTGAACCCCATCCTGGATGATATCGATGCTCCCCAGTCTCCTCCCTGTGCAACATAGCTTTCGTAGCCGATCTGACTCATCAGTTTTGCAAACACATCGGCCATGCCATTGACACCCATCCCGGGAAGCGACGGCTTCTCCGAAAATCCGTACCCCGGCATTGAGGGCGCCACCACGTCGAACGAGTCCCTTTCGTCGCCGCCGTGGGCCGCGGGGTCGGTTAACAGGGGTATGAAGTCCAGAAACTCAACTATCGACCCCGGCCACCCGTGGATCAACAGCAAGGACAGTGGGTCGGGCCCTTTGCCCCGTTCGTGGATGTAGTGCACGTCCAGCCCATCCACCTCATCGATGAATTGGGAGTAGCCGTTGATCACCTCTTCCTGCTTCCGCCAGTCGAACTCCTCGATCCAGTAGTCCACTAGCTCCTTAACGTATGCCAAGTTGGAACCATAGTCCCACCCCGACCCTGGAATCTCGTCCGGCCAGCGCGTCCTCTTCAGCCGCTCCCGCAGATCTGTTAGAACATCTTCTTTTATGTCGACTCTAAACGGCCTGATAGCCATGATCATCCTCCGGAATTTGCGTTGCCCGCATTTCTTCATTCATCACAGTTGGATTCGAGGGCCACTATCGTGTCCACCAGCCTGCCCGCCCATTCCCTCATCTCCTCTTCGATATCCGCTCCACAGTGGGCGCAGTCCAGGTCCCCGAATCGTAGGTTTATGCCGCAATCTCGGCACTCGGGTCTCTCGGACAATATTCTGAAAACTGTCTGAATCTGGGTCTCGGTAGCCATTTCTCCTCACTGCTGTCGTTGGTCAAGTCTGATGTCGGATGATTATCTTATACCACGCTCTCCGTCATTGGGCCCTTGCCCCCAATGCCAGTGCAACGGGCGTCCCTTTTGATGATATGATATCAAGTAACCAATTCTCATTCCGCCCCACCTGCTTCTCCCCAAGGATTTCCACAAGCCAACTATGCTCATCGCCCTTCAAAGGCTCTTGTCCCGTGACCGGTCCATAAACGGAAAAACGGACAAAAGACTACTCCTCTTCAAGATCCGTCAGCAGGGCATTTACCCCGCCCTGGCCCTTCCCGCTCTGCTTCTAATGGTTCTCTTCTTCATCATCCCACTGGTCAGAATGGTGGACGTCAGCTTCGGTGGGAATGACGGCTTCTCCCTCGCCTACTACGACAAGGCCCTGACTAACCCCATCTACCAGAGGATGTTCCGCACCACCTTCGAACTGGCTGCTTTTACCACCGTCGGTTGCATCGCTCTCGGATACCCCATCGCCTACTTTCTTGCCACCCGCACGGGCCGTTGGCACGGCGCAGTTCTCCTAATAGCCATAATTCCATTCATTACTAACTCCATTGCGAGCGTTTACTCGTGGCGCGTGATATTCGGCAGACGCGGTCCCGTAAACGAGTTCTTGCAGCTCATCGGAGTAATAGATGACCCACTTGAAATACTTTGGAGCCGTTTCGCAGTAGAAGTCGGCATGATTCAGATTCTCCTTCCCTTCATGATTCTCCCACTCTACGCCGTCATGCGAAGTATCCCCAAGAGCCTTACAGCCGTCGCCGAAAGTATGGGCGCCCATCCGATAAAGAGCTTCCGGCATATATTCCTTCCCCTGAGCCTTCCAGGAATCTGGGCCGGGTCCATTCTTGTGTTTATACTCAGCGCAGGCAGCGCCATCGCCCCGAGCATCCTGGGCGGCATCCGGGACCAGGGCATAGCTTCCTATCTGGCCGGAACCAGCGGATTCAGCGCTGCTCTTGCCGTGATCCTCCTTACCGCTATCCTCATCCTGTACATGATTTTCGCCCGGCTGGTCGGGTTCGGCTCCCTATATGGCGCCGGTGAGGCCCTCCTCCGCTCCTCTCCCATCGAGATCTCCTACCGCGCACCGCGGCGCATTTCTTTGAATGTCATGGTCGGGGCAGTTTGCATTTTTCTGGTCCTGCCCAGCCTCATAGTCATTCCCCTCGCCTTCAATGAGTCTTCTTTCGTCATTTTCCCTCCAAAGTCCTATAGTTTGGTCTGGATCAAAACCTTCTTCACTACCAGCGTAATCAGCCCCGTCAACTGGGTGGAGTCTACCTTCACCAGCCTACAACTTGCCTTTATCACAGTCTTGGTCTCCGTGCCCGCCGGAGGCCTGGTCGCCTACGGAATAGCACGAGGCTCCTTCCCAGGCCGCGGCTTCCTTGGTTCCTTTATAATCCTGCCCCTCATAATCCCCTCGACCCTCACTGCCATCGCTCTTTTCTACTTCTACTCCTTCCACATGCGGATACTTGTCGGCACCGTCATTGGCATAGCCATGCCCCACGCCGTTCTGGCAATACCCTATGTCGTCATCATCCTCACCGCCACCCTCCGAGGCGTCGACGAGGTCCACGAGCAGGCTGCCATGAGCCTCGGCGCTAATCGATTCACCGCTTTCCGGAGGGTTATCCTGCCCCAGATAGTGCCCGGCATTACCGTCGCCACCTTTTTCGCATTCATGGTCTCCTTCTACGAGGTGCCAATAGCAGTGTTCCTCAAGGACCCGTTCCTCAGGACCCTTCCCATGAACCTGTGGAACGGCGTAACCGTGGAATTCGCCCCGATGATGGCCGCCGTATCCTTCATTCTCCTGATTTTCGCTGCTTTCATGCTTATAGGCTTGGTCTTTTTCAGAAGTCGCCTCTTTAAGCAGCGGACCTAAAGCCGGCGATGAGATAGCAGTCCGGGAGGACACCATGGACTACAACGACGCCCTAGCCTTTCTATCATCCAACTTCGACGCCGTCGTCAACACCTTCAGAAAGTCCGGCGCCATCCAGTCCAGTGTGGTAAAGGCCGGGGCCTATCAGAACGGTGTCGTCTTCGTTGCCATCGGCAACTCGGCAAAGCTGAAAAACCTCGCCCGAGACCCTCGCTGCACAGTCACCGTCGTCAGTCCTCACTGGAACAGCTGGTGCGCCGTGGAAGGCAAGGTGGTGATTCGGGACTGGGACAACACGAACCACGAAGCCCTTCGCATCGAACTCCGCGAGACGTTCGTAGCCTGCGGCGGCGACCACGATAACTGGGATGAGTATGACCGTGTGATGCGTGAAGACCGCCGAGCCATCGTAGTGGTCGAACCCGACCACGTCTACGGACAGGGAGCTTAGGGAGGCAGGGCCAGTTGAGCCTAACCGAGTAGGTTCAGGGCCTTCGGCACCACCGATATCTCCGCAGGGGTCTCAGCCACCCGCTCTCCGTCTGCCCAGATGGGCATCGGCGCCTCGGTCTCTATCTGTAGCCTCTTCACTCGGTGCATGGAAACGGCCGGGTTCTTTAGATGGCCGCCGTTGAAGACCCGGGGCAACATCATCACCACCTCCCGCCTCGAAACCGATTTCACCAGGCAGACATCCAACATCCCGTCTTCCGGCTCGGCGCCCGGCGCTATCTTCATATTCCCGCCGTATTGAGGTGTATTTGCGGTCGCCGTCAGGAATACTCTACCCGAGTAGTCGAGGTCTTCTCCCGTTAGATGCACCTTTGCATCCTTGTATCGAAGCAGCTGGGCAAAGATCGCATAAATATAAGACGGCGTTCCAGAAAGGAATCGAGGCACGTGTCCATCCGCGACATACTGGCTCACCGCACTGTCGAACCCGAGAGTAGCCACCGTTGCGAAATATCTGTGCCCGACTGAGCCCAAGTCTATCTGCTTCGAATCGCCGGCTAAAATCAGATCAGCTATGCCTTCGGGTGTATTGGGGAGATCCATCGCCGCGGCGAAGTCGTTGCACCTGCCGGCTGGTATGATCCCGACGGTCACTTCCGAAGCCGGAGGATGGCCCATCACTCCGTTGATCACTTCGTGCAGAGTCCCGTCTCCCCCGCAGGCCAGCACCCCGACACTTCCCTCCTCTACCGCCTTCCGGGCCAGTCCTTCGGCATCCCCTGGGCGAGATGTGTATAGAACCTGGTTAGACACCTCCGCCGACGTCAGCAGCCTCCCCATCTGGACAGCAAGGGCCCGACTCCTCCCCTTGCCCGACACGGGGTTGGCCACAATGGTCCATTTGGCCCCATTCCCCATGCTTTATGTCACGTCGCAAAGGAAGATTGGCGGATAGTGGTACAGCGACACCTCGGGAGACGGTCCTACCGTGTCCTTTGCCATCTCCAATGCCGTCGTCACGTCCGGCGCGGTCTCGTAGCCCAGCCGCTCCGCCACCGACTTGTCCTTCGCCCCCGCCACGATAACCCGGCCCAGATACTCCTGCCCATAGCACGCCCAGTACCACATGTATAAGGGATGGACACCGTGATATGCATACGATTCCCGGTACAGCTTACGATACCGCTCGTCCGAGGCATAAGAAGCCTCAAACCTCTTCTCGATTTCAGCAGCGTCCCGGGTCTCGGGCAACACGTTGTTGTAAAAATCGATATACGAAGGATGGTGCAATGAGTTGAATCGTTCCTCCAGCGGGTGCGAGAACACCAGTACCCCGCCCCGCCTCACCAACGGTTTGCCCCGATACATGTTGAAGCTGTAGCCGAGCGCGAGCGTGTGGATTAGCAGCGGATTCAGCAGTGAGTTCACGTTGTACGGGCAGAGATAAGGAAGGCCCATTACCACCACGTCGGCCTGGCCCTCTACCGGTACCGCCTGCTGCTTGAACACACTCGCTAATATCTTCTCATGTACCAAGTCCGTGTCCCCCGCCGCGACATCCAGCAGTCCATATGGCGAGCGAATGTTCTGGAATATCTGCCATCGCAAATAGAACGGCGAGATGTCCAGTGCCCTACGGTTGACCCCGAATGTCACCTTGTCTATTGCATTCCAGTCTGACTCCTGCTTTTGCAGGTGTGCCAATATCGACGGAAACGTGTTCGAGGTCAGGGCAGTCTCAATCTTGAAGACGTTCAGATTCTTGGATACCACCTTCCCCATCCCGTTAACCGAGTTATGCAACGCGGACCGTGTCGGGTCCATGTACGACTCGCACCGCATCAGTGTGTGCACGTTGTGGTTGTGCCTCATGGTCTTGTAACTCACCAGTCCCGTGTTGATCGACTTATGCCCACCATCCATCGATGAGAGGTTGATATTCACGTAGATCAGCAGGTCAGACTCCGCCACCCTATTCGATGTCTCTACCTCCTCACCCTTCTGAGTCGTCCCGAGCACCACCAGGTCCTCCTCGTCCTCCGCATCGAAGTTGTACAATCTGTCGGGGTGGAATTCGTTGAATACCCTCTTGCCCACCGCCCGCTTCAGCTCGGAAGGAGTCATTCGCCGATGCAACCCCAGCGCGGCTACAAGGTGTATATCCTCGACACCCTTCTCTCTCAGAGTCCGAAGCACCGCTTCGATGATCCTCTGGCGCAGGTCGGGCCGCTTCATCGGTGGCAGAGGCAAAGATATATCGTCAAAAGCGATGGTTACCTTCATGCCGGGCCGAAGCTGGTGTGACAACGGGTCCTGACCCAAAGGGTTCTCTAATGCCTCAGCTATCGCTCCGTCCGCGTCTTTAATAGAGGGAAGGGCGGGCGGGGGATAGATTATGCGACTCCCCACCGGCAGCTCCTCGAACCGGAATGCCTCCCCATGATGCATCAGGAATCGCTGTCCGGGCTTCTCGACCCGTTTGACCAGCTTGCTCTTATCTATTTCCAATACAGTTTCCTTATATCTCAGTGGCCTTCGCCGTAAGTGTAGCAAGCCCCGGTTAGTCGGGAAAGGTGAACACCATCTTTCCGCCTCCCAGCCTCCCCGCCCGACCCGCTTTCACAATTGCCTCCCGGTACCGCTCTATGGGAAACCTGTGACTCACCAGCCTCGACACTCGGGAACGGAAGTTTCCGTCCTTCATGAGGTCTTTGGCCAGTTCGAACGTCTTCATCTCTTTGTCCCCGGTCCGCTCTATCGCGTAGGCGTAAGAGCCTGTAAATCGCACCTCCTGGTGCCACAGGGGCGTCAGGTCGGCCTTCGCATCCGACGGCATTCCCAGGGCCACGAGCGTCCCGTTCTCCATCGTCCACCTCATTGCATCTTCCAGCGCTGCCGACGTGCCAACACACTCGAACACAACGGGAAACCCGCCCGAAACAGCCGGCTTCCCCCGAATGACCGACAGCACCTTCGCCCCGACCTCATCCGACAGCTGCGCATATCCCCCAACACCAGCATCACATACCACGTTAGCTCCCAAGTCCATGGCCTTACGCTTCTGTGATTCGTATTTGGCCACAGCCACTATCCGGCATTCCGGTTGTAATGCTCTCAGCGCTGCAATGGTCAGCAATCCAACTACACCACACCCGACCACGAGCACGGGCCCCAACCCTTCTATCCCGGCCCTAAGCACTCCGTGAATAGCACACGATAGCGGCTCCAACAGCACCATCGCTTCGTCCGAAAAGTGATCCGGCACTCGGTGCAGCTGCGCTGTGTGCGCCACAAACCGTTCTCCCCAGCCCCCCGGCAAGCTTCGGCAATACCCGATCTGAAGCCCTGCCGAAAATTCCCCTTCCGTGGTCCGCACGCAGTTAGCATACCGTCCCGCTGCACATTGAGGGCACAAGTCGGGCATCCCTCTGACCGTACAGCCCAAAGCCGGTTCGATTGCCACCCTTTCTCCTGCCTGGAACTCTTTAACCCCTTCCCCCACCTCAATTATCTCCGCCACAACCTCGTGGCCCGGGACAAGCGGAAATGACGTAAAACCAGATAGATACAGGCTCCCCCTGCACATCACCACTACCAGGTCAGACCCGCAGATCCCACTCATAATCGTGCGCACCTTGACCCAATCTGGACCCGGCAGCGCTGGCTCCTGCACGTCCTTCATCCGCAAAACAGCAGTCGGGCCCAAAGACAACCGTGGAAACCGTTTGGAAAGCGCCCTGGTCACCAGCCACCGTGGAATACTCTTGGAAACAACTAATGCCTTCACAGAAACCTGTCTCATCCCCTCTCCCTTAATGGGAGAGGACTAGGGCCGTATGCTCGCTGAGGAGAGTGAGGGTATCGCTATCCTTTTAGGGTCCACCATCGCACCGGCCAATCCCTGGCACGGGCCAGCTTCTCCAATCTACGTTCCGGGTTTACCGCTATCGGATGCCCCACCATCTCCAGGAGCGGCAGGTCCGAAATGTCGTCCGCGTAGGCGTAGGAATCCGATAATGCCACCCCACATTTCTCCGCCCAGTTCTTTGCAGCCTCCGCTTTCCCGGCTCCACTCAGAGGTCCAAACTCCAATTCCCCCGTGAATCGTTCCCCGTCCACCTTACCCCGGGACGCCATTACCTCGTCGACCCCCAGCAAGTCCCCCAGAGGCCTGACCATCTCCATTAGCCCGCCAGTAAGGAGCACCACCTTGTGACCATCAGTCCTGTGTCGTTCCATCTCATCCCTCGCCTCCCTGAAGAGACGCCCACCCCAGTAATCTGCGCCTCTCCTCTTAGCCCAGCCTACCAAGTCCCCCACCGCCGACCCGCGGTAGTTCTTAAAGAATCCCTTGATGAATTTCACCCTGTCAGTCCAGTCCGTCAGGGCGTAAAGGGGAATTCTGGGAGCAAAAGTCGCTAACCAAAGGCCTCGGCTCAATAAACCCTTACCTTCCAAAGCATAGTCCAGGTAAACGCCCAGCAGGTTTGAAGAGGCGATGGTCCTGTCCACATCAAAGAACGCTGCAACTCTGGCATTAGGCCTTCCCATCAAGCGCCTCGACTGCCGCCTGAACTTCCCCGGTCACCTCGCGGCTCAACTCACTCAACCCCTTAGCGTCGGCTCCGTCGGACCTGCCCGCGAAGTAGATAGGCTCCCCAAAACGTATGGAGACTGGATGCCGCTTCACTCTTACCGTACCTTTAGGCATCGCTTTATGTGAGTCCTTGATAAACGCGGGTACAACGGGGGCCTCGGACATGAGGGCAAGGAACCCTATGCCGTTCTTGAAGGGCTGCATCCTTCCCGGCCGACCCCTGCTCCCTTCCGGGTAGAAAACCAGTGCGTGCCCCTTTTCCAGCACCGCCAACGCCAACCCGAGCTCCTCTCGGGACGTCCCCTTCCTGTCGAAAGGGATCGCCGTGAACAGTCCCCTCACCATTCGAGACATGAACCCGTTTTCGAAGAAGTAGTCCTTTGCAGCCACGGGGTGGACTTTCTCACCTCTCCGCCCGAGAGCGTGAAATATCACCGGCGTGTCCATGTGGCTATTGTGGTTCGAAGCAATGATATAAGGCCCGGAGTCTGGAATATTCTCAAGTCCCTCACACCGGAAACCCGTCCACCACCTGATCGCCGATCTCATAAGAAAGAACAGAGCTTGCCCCCAACACCTGATCCACAGTGGGACCTTGAACCACCGCTCGGCCTCCACTCCGAATCCGGCATCGGAAACGCGGGCGCCGTTCCCCTTAGGCTCAGGGTCCATGCCGAGCAGGTACTTCTTCACACCCGGAATATGCACATCCTGAAGGTAGGACTCCCAGTCCAGCTTACCGATATCGAAGTCAAAATTCTCCTTATCACTCTCGTGAAGCGCACCCATCACACTGCGGGTGTTGGTGGTGAGAAACTTGCAGTCTGCCTCGGCATACGGTCCGTACAACCTGCCGTACTGGTACAGCCTCTCCAGCGACACCATCTTCAACTTCAATCTGTTATGAAAGCGTCGGGTCCAAGGTGTGAAGGAAAAAGGCGTGGTAACTGTGATGGCGGCTCGGAGGGGGAGCATGTAGCGCAGGCGGATATGGCGAAGGAATTTGGAGGTGGTTGGAAAGGTGGGTTTGGTGAGTTTCCTCGTTTTCCCCCCCTCGTCCCCCGACACGGGAAACGGGGCTTTCTGGAAATGCGCGTCAACCTGGTCTGCGAACCCCTCCAGTGTTATAGGATTCTCCATCCCTGAGGCAATCTGGTACACCTTTGGAGAGTCATTTACCGAGGCCTGCGCGACGATGGCCAATATCGCGTTAGCCACCATGTCAACGGGTATGATGTCCAATATCCCGTCTCGTTTGCCCGGGAAATCGATCATGCGGCCCCGTCCGTAAGCCACTATCAGCGGGTCGAGCATCCGAAAACCGTTCAGCCAGCCCGGTACAGGCGCTTTCCAAGCTCCTTCTATTATGGCCGGCCTGATAATCGCCCCTTTCATCCCTCCAATGCTCCGCACAAACATCTGCTCACCCATCGCTTTGGAGAAGGTGTACACGTCCTGCCAGCCGCGCCTGTGAGCCCATTCCATGCCGATCTTGCTCAGCTGCTTGTCCAGCCGCTCGGACTCCGCACGGCTAACACTCTCCTTCGCTCCCCTCGCCGACCCCGCCTTAGCCAGAATCGCCTCGATCTCCTTTTCCACATCGTAGTCTGTCTGGGGAATACCGTTGATATGCCCGACAGTACGGGTCGGGTCCGGCAGCTCCTCCGCCACGGGGCCCTTGCGAGTAGCATTCACATAGCAGGTAGAGACTTGGGCGAAAAACGGGTCCCTGCATCCCTTGGCAAACTCAACCATTCTGCCGGGCCCCAGGGTGTTCAGCCTAACCGCCGTATCCAAAGGCGCATCGAAGGAGACGACCGCGGCGCAATGAATGATTATGTCGACTTCGCTTTGTAAACGCTCGTAAATTGCCGGGTCCAGGCCCAGGCCATCCATCGCCACGTCCCCTGAAATGGCATGGACTTTGCTATCGAAGAGGCTGTCGAAAGCATCTCCCATCCTGTCTTTCAACGGCTCGAAGATCTGGGATTCGAAGACTTCCTGCTTGAGTCTCTCGTCTATGGATATAGCTGTGGCCCCGGCCCGTGTCCTGGGTCTGACAAGAACGTAGACAGCCGCGATGTCGGGAAGAAGGCTGAGCATTCTCTCCAGGAGCACCTTGCCCAGCAGGCCCGTGCCGCCTGTGAGAAGCACAGTCTTTCCCCTGTAGAAGTCTCGAAGTGGTTGCAAGGAAGCCTGCTGGATATCGTCTAGGTAGGGTGCAGGATTAGGTAAGGTCACGTACATTGACAGGGCTCCGCCAGACCCGACGCATTATAATTTCCACACGCCCACTCGTCCATTGTCACTCATTCCCCCGAGGTTCAGAAAAGTAGCCGTTATCCCGAGAATCCCGAGCCCTTAACCACACCTTGCTTGAGCATCAGCGGCCAAGTGTCGGGCCACCTCCATCAGTCCTGTTACCCGAATAACGTTCTCCCTGTATTGATATCCCCGATTCCTTGGCCAGTCCCTCAGAAACACCCTCGACAACCCCTTCCGAGACAGGTAATCGGCAACCCGGCCATCGTCATCGACGAACTCCTCAATCCCGAGTTCCGAGCACATATGCCACTTGAAGTCCGGGGAGCGCAGCCCCAGGTCGTTCGAATGCACTTCGCGGAACAGTTCGAAAAATCCATGCGCTTTCAACCATCCCTCTATTAACCCCGCTCCAAGCCCGTTCCGGCTGGTAACCAATACCGGGGTTCGGAACTCGCTGATCGATTCAATTCCCTCCCGAGCATCCTCCAGTGGCCTGCGCCCATAGTACTTGAACTTCAGCAACCACCTCATTGCCACAAGCCCGATGCCCGAAGGAGTTTCTCTTTTCTTCGAGTTGAGTGGACGGCTCTCGTACGGCCCCGGCGCTATCGGCACATTTAGTCCGAAGGGAGGTCGGCAAATTACACCGTCCATATCTATGCCAATCAGGGGTTTGTCCATACGCCAGCCTTTTCAGATACCGTGTCTTCTCCGGTCATTTTACCTCGAACGCCTCCGTGGAAAGTTGCCCGTGTGGTAGTATCGGATCGTAGCTGCAAGGGAGGAAGAGACATGAAACAGCTTGGCCCCGAGCAAGTTTGCCACAGGTTCTCCGCTGAAGACCCGCCCGGCCTTCGCGTCGAGTCCGGGGAGGTCTTCTCGGTAAGGACGACCGACCGGTTCCGTAACGTATCCAAGACCGACCCCGACTTCGCAAAGTCGGACGTCGTCAGGTCTATGAACGGACCCATTTACGTTAACGGTGTCCACGCAGGTGACACCCTCAAGGTTGAGTTCCTCTCCATGTCCCCCGCCGAGACCTCCGCCTACGTCCTTGCCCTTCCGGGTCACGGGGCGCTGGGGAGCCGGATTCCCAACTTCTTAATGGAGACCGTAGACGTCACCGGCCCAGATGCCGTGTTCCCGAATGGCACGTCGGTCCCGATCAGGCCAATGCTCGGCATGATCGGCGTGGCCCCCGAGCATGGGGAAGAGGGACTAAGTGCAACCGGGCCTTTCGGAGGCCTGCTCAGCATCACCGACGTCACTGCAGGCTCAACCCTCTACTTACCCGTGTTCCACGATGGCGCATTCTTGTCTATGGGCGATTCTCATCTCGCTATGGGAGAAGGTGAGGCCACCAGCTCCGCCGTCGAAGGTTCGATGAATATCACCCTCCGTGCCTCGGCTTCCCAAGAGGTACAGGTCACAAGCCCCATGGTTGTGACGTCCGAGCATGTGATTAGCTTCGGAAGAGGTGTCACCATGGAAGAGGCTGCCCAGTCAGCCACCCTGGCCATGGCAGACCTCCTTATGTCCCACCTAAACATATCGGCCAGGGACGCCGCCATGCTTATCGGTTGCGGAGCAGACCTGCGGACTGCTCTAGCCCTCTATTCCCCCTACAGCATGAAGATGCTCATGCCCCTCTCCACCCTGCCCCTCTGACCCCGCGCCCTAACCCAATCGGAATAAAATTGGGGGCGGCTGGCTCAGCCGCCCCCGACCTTCCCCATTCATTTTCTCCTAGTCCCTGGACACGAACCCCAGAAGGCTCAGGATGATCATGAATATGTTCAGGAAATTCACGTACAATCCGATGCTGCCTATCACCGCAACCTGAGTCGCGGCCTGATAGTTGCCCTGTTCCGCGGCTTGCATGGCCAACACCTTCATCTGTTTCGTCTGCCATACCGTCAGCGCCAGAAACAACGGCAACAAGACAATATTTATCAGCAAGAACAGCATGCTGGATTGAAGAAGGAAGACGTTGACGAGGCTGATGACTATCAACCCGACCAAGCCGACAATCAGCATCGGGCCCCATCTCGAAATATCCCTCTTGGTGGTCATGCCGATTGCGCTCATTCCCACGAACAACCCCGCGGTCAGCAGAAACGCAACGCCGATGGTCTCGGTCGTGTATCGAGACACGATCCAGGAGAGGAACAGCCCTTCCATGGCCGTGAACAGGAGATAGACCCCTGTCGCCGGCCCAGTGTGCCCCTTTACTGCCAGGCCATTGGCAGCCATCAACATCCCAAATATCAACCCGAACCCCACCAAAAAGCCTAGCCACCCGATATTCAGAATGACGTCGCCGAGCCCTATCCTGTCCCCCACCCATATAAATGCCCCGGTAGTAACGATTCCCAGGGCCACTAGCCCGTACATCCGGGACATGGCCCCTACATAAATCTCGTTGGCTCGTTCCCTGCCGAAGCCGATGCTGTATTGGTCCCTGATCATGGGTGTCAAACTCCCTTCATCGGTACATCCGGTCACCCCCAAATTATACATCGCGGGGTTTGCCCGTTAGGGGTAGGTCGAAGGACAAGCGCCGATAAGGTGCAATTAAGGATTCGCCCAAGGCATGTAATGCCTAAGGGCCAGGCGAGTGAGTTGAGCCATCCTGGGAGGGGCGAGGATGGCTGCTTACCTCCGCCATCAGAAACGCCAAGCTCCCACGCCATAAGTGCACCTGCTCCTCGTCCCAGTTGGGATCGAAGTCCGGGAACTTGGCCAGAAGCTTCGTCATCATGTCAGAGTTGTGGGGTGGTTCCACTTGCGTGTTGCCGGTCTCCGGGACTCGCGCTTCGGGAGCCGAGGCCGGAGGAGTGCTCAACGGCGCTGTCCTCTTCCTGGGCCCCCGCGTCCCGGACTGCCTATCCCGCGGAGTCTTGAAATGCGGGGAAAGCTGTATCTCAGCGTCTTTGGCAATGCGAAGAAAGAACGTCATGCCCTTTCGCCCTACTTCGTCCTGCGATCCGCCTGTTTTGAATTTCTCAGCCAGGTGATCGGGAGTTGCAGACCTGAGCATAAGTCCGTCCAGCACCGGCACGTACGCCCTTTCCACTATCCTATACAGCAGGCCCTTTGCATCATCTTCCCCCGACGACAGCAAGCTCTTGAGCGCATCCGTTGGATGTCTTTGTGAATCCACCAACCCGAGAAATGCCAGCGCCGATTGCAAATTCGACTCGGCCGACGCGTTGACCTTCAGTTTCTTGAGGTAACTGTTGTCTATCCGGCTCGGCAAGTGTTGATTGGCAAAGTCCTCCCTCAATGTTTCCAACAGTCGTTGCCATTGGGAGTAAGGGGGATACGGTGGTCGCCTTTTGCCATTTTCTGGTCCTGCCATGCCGTTTGTCCTTTGTCCGGCTTGTCTGGCACCCGTCCGCTGTGGCTATGATACCAGCCAAAAACCGTTAAGGCAATATATGCCATCCCAGACAACTAAGGCAAAAGGCAGGGGCATATTTGCCTTACAGCATTCTGGTTTTGCCTTAGTTTCACAGGTGCTTTTTCCACGGCTAGAATGGCCTCATATTGCCTAAATTGCACCCGAGGCCGGGACATACACCGACCTTACGAGGCAAAGTCCACAAGGCAATATGCCACCGGGTGCCGCCCGGCGGCAAGCGCTATCCCTTTCGGGATAGCGCCCCGGACCGCCAGTTCGAAAGGAGGGTTGAATAAAATGGTCGTAGAGCAGTTGTTAACTAGTAGACCGATTTCCAGATTATCGGTCGAGAGGGCCCCGGCCCGGATTAAGGTGGTCGGCGTCGGAGGAGGCGGTTGTAACTGCGTCCGACGCATGCTGGCCCACAACGTCCCTGGCGTCGAGTTCGTCGTCGTAAACACCGATATCAAGTCACTGGAATCAGTGACCCACGGCGCCACCGTCCTCCAGATCGGTGAGAACATCACCCATGGTTGGGGTGCAGGTGGAGAGTACGACATCGGCGAAAAAGCAGCGGAAGAGTCTTCCACTCTTATAAAGAAGGCCCTCAAGAACGCCGAGCTGGTTTTCCTCACCGCCGGCATGGGTGGTGGCACGGGCACCGGAGCCGCACCCTACGTGGCTGAGTTGGCCAAGCAGATGGGCGCCCTGGTTGTCGGAGTTGTCACAACTCCCTTCAGCTTTGAAGGCACCCGTAGGCTCAGCCAGGCCATCGCCGGCGTCGCCCGGCTCCGCCGACACGTGGACAACCTCATCGTCATCCACAATGACCGGCTCCTCCAGTTTGTGGACCACGACGCCGGGATGACCGAGGCCTTCCAGACCGCGGACGAGGTGGTCAGCCAGGGCATCGTCAGTGTCTCCGAGCTCATCAATGTCCCCGGTGAGATCAACGTAGACTTCGCCGACGTCCAGACCATTATGTCCAGCCCCGGTGGCGCTCTCATGGCCATGGGACTGGGACGAGGCAGCATGGGCGCACTGGAGGCCGCCAGACAGGCAGTCACCAACCCCCTCCTCAACCTCTCCATCAGGGGCGCAAAGGGAGTCCTCTTCTCCGTCAAGGGCGGCGATGAATTGACCCTCGGCGGTGTCAATGCGGCTGGCGAGCTGATCAACAGCGCCGTTCACAAAGATGCCAGCATCTTCTTCGGCATGTCCATCGATCCTTCCCTCGGCGACATGGTAAAGCTCACCCTTATCGCCACCGGCCTTAGGCAGGACAACGGCTTTAACTCCTTCACCGGAAAGTTCAAGGGCCTGCTCCCCGGATTCGAGATGAAAGTGAAGGCGCCTGGCATCATGGGTCGAGGCAAAAAAAAGAAGAGGCGGTCCTCGCAGTACGAATGGGACGACAACTTTTAGATAATCCCAGGACTCGGGGCACGGGAGGCAACCCTCAACTCCACCTCCCGTGCCCCCATCCTCGCAACATCCTGAAATCGAGCCCATCGTCGGATACGGGATGTAACGAAAGAGTAGGTCGAGAAACCCGAGACTGAGAATTTGGCAGGTAGAAACCGTGGCTTTACAACACACTCTCCCAACCCCACAAATTCAGCTGGACCCGGTAGCCAAGATCGCTTTCGAACGGCCTGCATTGGCCCTCTGCTATCCTTCCCTAAAGCATGCCTCTCCAGCAGCCGGGTTGACTGCGAGATCAGAAAAGGACGCTGGCAGAAAAGGTGCCAATCACCCCACTGTCACTCTTCTCCTTTCCAGTTTAATTGAGCTGGAGCGTAGGGACATGATTGAAATCGGGGCCTCTACCTTTAGAGCCAACCGAGGAGAGGCAGGCGGCATCTGGGTTACCAAGAAGGTGCCCCATTGCCCCGGCAGCGGAATGTCTTCGGACCTCTTCCACTGCATCACCCACGGTTACTCCCCCCTCGAAGACGTGCTTGCCCGTTATTTCAGAGACTGCTTCCAACAGGACCCATGGACCTTGGCCTCTTCCGTAGGCATGCAGGAGGCAAAGGCCTTCGGATACCTGACATCTCAGCAATGGCCCGTCACTGGATTCAAGGGTTTCCTAAGCCGCATCGGCCTTTCCAATGACATCCAGACTCTATGGGTGAGGGACGGATTGAAAGTTAGGGAAGCTACCCAGGCCTCGCGGCTCCTGAGAATTCATATAGACGAGTTTCGCTCACGCTCACGCAACCTGTACGAAGGCATGCGCGTTGGCATAGCCGAGTCGATTAACAAGATGGATGAGCACATGACCCCGCGGGTCATTAGGCTGCCAATACTCAAAAAGAGGTTTGCCGCAAGTTAACCATATTTGACAACTAACCCTCTTTCTATACCCTCCTCCCCCTTATACAAAGGGCCCGACCTCCGCCAGTCGGGCCCTTTGTCTTTGTCCTCGATTCCCTCCACTTTCCCGACATCAAACTTCAACTCCATGGAAGCACCCAGAGGGTTGCTCTGTTGACATGACAAAGCAGAACGCCGGTGTGATCCACCGGCGCTCTGCTTACTTATTCAGTTATGGGGAGCGTGGATATCTGGGAGTTTAACTCCGCCCGACACCTTCCGACTCGGCGATCTTCCGCCGGACAACTTCATCTCGGGGATAGAAGATCGAGTCCTCGCCAATCACTCCAGCATCCTTTCGTCTCCGAAAGATGAAGAGCTTGTCCCGGGACGAACGCCCAAGCAAGCCAAGCGCCCCAGCCGTGCTCCCGAGAACGGCCAGACCGCCTAGGGCGATCCCCAAGCCTATGAATTTTCTCCTCTGGTTGATCTTGGTCTCTGCCTTATCGATTGTGGTGCTCAATTGCTACTCCCGGTGTGAATCCGCCTCAAAGGGTCGGGGCTTAGTTGCGTTCGCATATTATAAGCCTCTGACCAAGCTGTGCAACGGGTCGCTCCATTCCAAAGCGTCACAAAAGCACACTAGCTCGGGCGCCAACGGTCGAAACCCTTGGAATCCCACATACCACGCCATTTCAGACCTCGTTCAAAAACCCCTTGCAATCTCATTTTCGCCGTGATAATCTTCGCCCTGATAAACTCTTCACAAAGTTTTTGGGCCGACTCCGGGGGCAATATTGGACCCTAATTTCATCACAAGACAAGACTGGGCAGACATCGGTGAGTTCCTCTTGGCCCTCCTTTTCGTACCCGGCCTGATGATAGTCTTCGCCTTCTCTATACTCACAGCTCATGCCCTAATCCCTTCACTCGTCAAATCGGGCCACCTCCCTGATGACCTCTCCAAAGTCCGGCCTGTCTTATACATCATCGCGTTTGCAGCTCTTCTGGGAGTAATCTCCTATCTCGCCTTCGTGGGCGTCAATGCGGACCGCTCTTTCGGAGACGTTTACTCCCGCTGGTGGCAGTAACCACCCCCTGAAGGAAAACCGGACTTCCATCAACTAACAGATGCCCACCACGATCAAAATACTCGTACCGATTGTAGGTCTTGGTGTTGGAGTCATCCTCGTCTTGACGGCGGTATTCTTGACGAAAGCCGTATTCTCCGAACCGTTCCAGGTATTTGGCATGGGCGCCGCTCCCGAGCAGCCCATCGACTTTCCCCACGACGTACATGTTGAAAAAGTCGGCATCGAGTGCATGTTCTGTCACCGCACCGTAGATACCAGTGGATCCGCCGGAATACCCCCCGTTGAGCAATGTCTCTTCTGCCACAAAGACTTGGGCGATGAGCAGTTCATTCTCTCCGGGAGCGAGGAACTGGAACTCCTCAGGTCTCACTTCGATAACGGCGACCCCATCCAGTGGAAACGAGTCCACCGCCTCCCCGACCACGTTCAGTTCCTCCATGAAGCCCACATAGGCGCCGGTATTAACTGTTCCACCTGCCACGGTGACGTGGGCGGCATGCAAGTGGTCGAGCAGGTCCGAGACCTGAAGATGGGAGACTGCGTTGACTGTCACCGGGAGAATAACGCCCCTACCGATTGCCTCACGTGTCACTATTAGAGTTGGGAAATGCACCTAAAGCGGTAAATTAAAATTGCCAGTTAGCCGAAGACAATTTCTAAAGATCGCCGGTATCTCGTCATTGGGCGCGGTTATATTTAAGGCCTGTGGCTTCGATGCGGAAGAGAATCTCGTCGAGAGCCCGGTAAACCTCCCCGAGGACCTGGTCACCGGGACCGATAACTGGTACGCCAGCACATGCCGGCAGTGCCCCGCAGGCTGCGGCAACATCGTCCGTGTTATGGAAGGCCGAGCCAAGAAGATTGAGGGCAACCCCAACCATCCCCTCAGCCGAGGCAAGCTCTGCGTAAGAGGTCAGGCAGGAGTCCAGGCCCTTTATCACCCCGACAGGATAGCCGGACCCATGCGCCGCTCCGGGCCTCGAGGCTCCGGCCAATATGAACGCATATCTTGGAATGACGCCGAGGCAGAAATAGTGCCACGCCTCCAAAATGCCCAGGCCGACCGGGTACTCCTGGTCACCGAGCCCCTCAGGGGTAGGCTGGCAATGGTCACCAAGCGGTTTGTCGAAGCCCTTGGCATTAGGCATCACTCCTTCGAAGCGTTGGAGCGCTCAACTAACCTGAAAGCGGCAATGCGGCAGGTCTTCGGTGTGGAGCAGCTGCCGGAATTCGACTTGGAAAACACGAGCTTCCTCCTCGGTTTCGGCGCAGACTTACTCGAGACTTGGCTTTCCACAGTCCGGTACAACCGCGGTTACGGCCATTTGAGACAGGGTGACCACCGAGAGCGCGGGACATTCGTACATGTCGACAGCCGCTTCTCCATGACCGCTGCCAACGCCGATAAGTGGGTACCCGTCAAACCGGGCATGGAGGGCATATTAGCCCTCGGCTTAGCCTACGTAATTATCAGAGAAGAGCTCGGCGACAAGGCCGCAGCCGATGCCATGACCGGAGGCCGGGGCTTTGAAGCGCTCGCCCCCTTCGCGCCCAACCTGACCGCCGAAATGACAGGGGTGTCGGAGAACGAGGCCATTGCTCTCGCCCGGCGTTTCGCCGAAGAGCAGCCTAGTCTCGCCATCGGCGGCGGCTCCGCCGGCGCACACACCAACGGTGTCTACAACCTGGCGGCCATATATTCTCTCAACGTGCTCGTAGGAAACCTGGGAGTGGATGGCGGACTTCACCTCAATCCCTCTCCATTGTCTCCGGGCGCCAGCGGCTCTATTCCCGACTCCACGTTCAAGGACTGGCAGGATATTGCCAGCGACATGGGGAATGTGGAACTCCTTATGGTTAGGAATGTGGACCCCGTCCACGGCCTGCCAGAGGACTTAGGCTTTCAGGAAGCCATTGGTAAGGTGCCCTACGTCGTTAGTTTCTCCAGCTTCATGGACGACACCACGTCCCAAGCCGATCTCATCCTGCCCGACAGCACTTATCTCGAATCCTGGGGCGACGACGTTCCCGACCCAGGCCCCGGCTACGAAATGGTCACCTTCCAGCAGCCCGTGGTAGCTCCGTTCCAGGACACCCGGTCTTTCGGGGATGCCTTAATCGGCATTTCCAGCCGTCTTGGAGGCTCGGTTGCCTCCGCTCTGCCCTGGACAAGTTTCAAGGATGTAGTACAGGAAAGCGCCCGAGAGCTATTCGCTCTCAACCGCGGCAACCTTACCCTCGAGGGCAGCTTCGAGGCTTTTTGGAACGGGCTGCTCCAGCGGGGCGTTTGGTATGACCAGAATTCCAGGCCCAGTTCGAAGGTTGACCCCCAGCCCCTCCCCACGGAAGTAAATGCTCCCGTATTTCAAAATGCCCCCCATGAAGAGGGCATGAATCTCATCGTCTACCAGACCAACTCCATGCTGGACGGTAAACTGGCCCACCTGCCGTGGCTTCAGGCTACACCCGACCCCATCACCACCGTGGTCTGGGATACATGGGTAGACATTAGCCGCCAGGACGCGCGTACGCTGGAATTGAAGTCGAACGACATCGTAGAGGTCAGGTCCCAGTACGGTGCAATTGAAGCACCGGTTTATGTAAACAGAGGGACGCCCCCAGGCACGGTTAGTATCCCAGTTTCCCAGGGTCACTCGGCATTCGGGCGCTACGCCGAGAACCGGGGCACTAACGTTATGTCGATTCTTGCGCCCCTCACCGACCCCAACACCGGGGCCCTTGCCTATAACGCTACCAGGGTTAAGGTAACCAAGACCGACCGGCAGAGGACTTTGCCCAAGTTCGAAGGTGTTGTCGAAGCATTGCCCGCCGTAACCACCGAGCTCATTCAGATTGCTAACGGAAAGGACGGCTCCCACTAGCCGTACTCAGGAGGTAATCCTTGGCAGACCAAAATAAATTCAAGTGGGGTATGGTGATCGACGTCGACCGGTGTACCGGTTGTGAGGCATGCGTTGTAGCTTGCCAAGCCGAGAACAATATCCCCCTGAATGAAGAGGACAGGTTCCACCAGGGACGCGCCATAGAATGGATCCGGATCGAGCGCTACTGGGAGGGTGAATACCCGGACGTCAAGGCCAAGTTCCTTCCCGTCCTTTGCCAGCACTGTGACAACGCTCCCTGCGAGCCCGTCTGTCCTGTGTATGCCACCTACCACAACGACCAGGGCATGAATGTCCAGGTCTACAACAGGTGTGTAGGCACTCGATACTGTGCAAACAACGACCCCTACCAGGTGCGCTTCTTCAACTTCTGGGAGCCCCAGTGGCCCGAGTCGCTGGAAAATCAGCTAAACCCGGACGTTACCGTCCGCACTCGAGGGCTGATGGAGAAGTGCTCCTTCTGTATCCAGCGTATCCGGCGCACGGAACGCGACCTCAAAAACGACGGCCGAGATCTCAGGGACGGCGAATTGCAGCCTGCCTGCGCTCAGACCTGCCCCACAGACGCATTGGTATTCGGAAACATGAAAGACCCGGAAAGCCGTGTCTCTAAGCTCGCCAAGAGCGACAGACACTACAAATTGCTCGAAACCCTGGGCACTGAGCCCAACGTGATCTATCTGAAGAAAGTGGAGCGTGATGTCTAACGGCGAACACGAAGAGCTCCACTCGTTAGTCGAAATTCCCAGGCCGACGTCGCAGCAGGTCAACGACGACCTCCTCTCCCAGACTAACACCTTGGGGCAGCGGTTCAAGACTGCAACTCCCATATTCGGCGTTCTGGTGGCCGTGGGAGTCATCGGCTTCATCATCAAGGCTCTTGACGGCTTTGACGACCGCAAGGACTGGGGTTACTACGCCGCCATTTTCGCCTTCCTGTTCACCACTTGTCAGAGCGCTCTGCTTGTATCCGCAACCATGAGGCTGGCCAGGACTCACTGGCGCCGCCCCCTCGCCCGGGTATCCGAACTCTTCGCCATCGTCGGAGTCTTCAACCTAATTATTTTCCTTCCCCTCCTATGGACAATACCCGAGGCCGAAGGCCGCAACAGCATTTGGTTCGAATGGCCTTGGGGCGCTCCCCGGCTCCTCGATGCCTTGGCCATGATTTTCTTGGTCCTTAACGGACTTGCCCTTCTTTGGGCTTCCTCCCTTCCTGACTTAGCGCTTTACGGGCGTAGGTACGGAGGCGTTCGTGGCGCTCTTGCCCGGCTCATGTCCAGGGGTTGGAAAGGCACTCCCCTCCAGTGGACCGTTCTAAAGAGCGGCCAGATTGCCCTCGGCACTTTCTACTTTATATTCCTTATAGGAGTCGTCTTCATCATATCTTCCGACTTCTCGATGGCTTTAGTGCCTGGCTGGATCGACGCCATATTCCCCGCTTTCCAGGCCATCACCGGTATCCAGGCGGGTATCGCAACCACCATGCTCACCCTTTACCTCGTGCGACGCTTCGGCGGCCACGAGAAGTACATTTACATGGAAGTATTCTGGGCGTTGAGCAAGATCCTGATAGCCTTCACCCTGCTCTGGATATATTTCTGGTTCGCCGGATTCATAACTTTCTGGTATGGCCGCAAACCGGTGGAGGAGAACGTCCTCCAGCTACTCATGATCGGGCCCTACCGCTTTGCTTTCTACTTGGCCGTGTTCCTGAGTTTCGTGGTGCCCTTCCTGATCCTCATGTGGAATTGGGTGCGCAAGACACCTGCGGGCCCGTCCATAGCCTCGGCGGTCATCATCTGTGGCGTATTTTTCGATAAGCTGCGGCTGTACGTTGCCTCTTATTCCTTCACCAACGACGAGTTGGCAGCCGCTCTCCATCATGAGTCGGAATTCGTCAACAATACCTTTCCGGCCACCGGCGCCGATATTCCCCACTTCTTCGTGACTAACTGGCCGGACTATACCGACATTATGGTTATCCTCGGTGGCTTGGCCATGCCCTTCTTCGTCTATCTGATCGCCACCAAGCTTCTTCCGGTCATTTCCATCTGGGAAACTAAGGAAGGCTACCTATTGAGTTCGGTTAAGACCATTCTGAAACGCCGGTACCTGGTACTGGCCAAGCCTGATTGACAATCCCAACGCAAAGAGGTTAGCGGAGACTCTTAATGCAAGAACGAGTCCCTGTTCCCGATTCCGAAATAAATCGAGAACTCCTAAGCCCCATAGAAACTCACCCTAAGTGGTTTTTCATTACTGTGGCAGTTCTGGCCCTGATCGTGGCCACCGCGGGCGGGGCGTTGGGCTGGATGATAAATCAGGGTCTGGGCGTCACTGGCCTTAACCGGCCGGTGATGTGGGGCTTCTTCATCTCCAATTTCGTATTCTGGGTCGGCATCAGCCACGCTGGCGTTATGATCTCCTCGATACTCAGGCTCAGCCAGGCAGAATGGCGGAGGCCCGTAACCCGTGCCGCCGAGGTCCTCACTATCTTCTCCCTGATGACCGCCGCCCTCTTCCCACTGATGCACGCTGGGCGGCCTTGGCGCATAGCCTACTGGATCTTCCCCTATGACTTCGCCAGAGGTATATGGCCTAACATACGCTCTCCCCTGGTGTGGGACCCGGCAGCTATATTCACCTATCTGACTGGAGCCACTCTATTCGTTTTAATAGCCCTGGTCCCGGACTTCGCCGTAATGCGAGACCGCAACAAGGGTGTAAGGAAGCAGATATACGGATTCTTGTCCCTCGGGTTCCGGGGCACGCCACGTCAGTGGAGGCTCCAGGCCATCGCCGGAATCCTGCTCTCTGCGTTGATACTGCCAGTGTTCGTCTCAGTGCACAGCATTGTGTCCTGGGACTTCGGTATGGCTGTATCCGTCGCGAGCTGGCACACGACTGTGATGGCCCCCTACTTCGTGATCGGTGCCGTGCACTCGGGTGTATCGGCCGTAGTTACGATGATGGCCCTGCTGCGCTGGGTCTTCAAATGGGACAAGTTCATCCGGCCTGAACACTTCGACGGCCTGGGCCGTCTCCTCATCGTCGTCGGCACCGGCTGGTTCTATTTCTTCATCCTGGAGTTCATATTCGGCCTCTACAGCCAGGAAACTTCCGAGGTCACGCTCAGAAATATGCTGCTCTATGAGTGGCCATGGAACTTCATGTTCTTCACATTCCTGATGACCTCATACTTCATCCCGATACCGATGTGGCTGTTCAGGGGAGTGAGACGCAACGTGTTGCTGATGTTCCTCACCTCCATCCTAGTCAACATCGGCATGTGGCTCGAGAGGTTCTTGATCATCGTTCCGGGCCTGATGAGAAAACAGGAGTTCACTTTCGTCTGGGCCAATTACAGGCCGAGCGTCGTTGAGATATTGCTCGTTGTCGGGTCCTTTGCGTTTGTGACCATGATGGTGCTGCTCTTCTCCAAGGTCTTCCCTCTCATTCCTCTGTTCGACCAGAAGGAGGGCAAGATCCTGGAGGCCACCACCAGGGTAGGCAGGCAGAATGTTCCGTCCATCGTCAGAGAAGAGTAAGGTGAAGTCATGACCACATTTGTACCTAAAAAGAGCGTGCTGGGGGTCTTCCCCAACGCCGATACTGCGGCGGATGCCGTGGAGGGACTCCAGTCGAATAAGTTCGACGACAAGGAGTTCGAGATAATGTCGGGCACTCCATACCCCGAGGGGGCCTTCGGTGAGAAGAAGTCATCCCACCGGCTGTACGTCTTCCCCTTCATTGGGGCAGCCATAGGCTTTACGGTGGCCATACTGCTTACCACCGCCACGCAGGTCTCCTACCCTCTCGTCACAGGTGGTAAGCCGATCCTATCCATTCCTCCCATGGCAATCATCACCTACGAAGGGACGATGCTCGGGGCCATAATCTTCACGGTTCTCGGCATCGTCTTCGAGTCCCGCCTGCCGAGAAGTAAGCTGGGCCTCTATGACGAGCGCATTATGGAAGGCTACGTAGGTGTACTGGTAACCGCCCCCGAGGACCGCATCCCCGTGGCGCAGAACGTGCTGAAAGAGGCAGGCGCCGAAACCATCAAGGAAGGCGAACCCGTCGGACTCTGACGAAGGATAACCCGGAGCGTTATGGAGTTTCACATCGGTATGGGCCGTAGCGAAACGATCCACGAGATCGGCCCATTGGCGCGCATCGCTGAGGACGCTGGATTCACTCATATCAACTTCCCAGATCAGCCACCACTCAACCGAGATGTGTTTCTGAACATGGCTATGGCAGCCCAAAGCACTACCAGGATATCGATGGGTCCAGGCATCGTTACCCCATATACCTATCATCCAGCTGTGATCGCCAATGCCACCGCAACCGTAGACGAGTTGTCGGGGGGGCGGGCGTTTGTCGGCATAGGTGCGGGGGGCAGCGCGGTAATGAGCATGGGCCTCAAACCGCGGCCCATGAGCGAGCTGCGCGAGGCGGCCCAGTTCATCAAGAATTTCATGTCCGGCAAGGAAGCGGAATTCAAGGGCGGAAAGACCCACTCAGAATGGATCAAGCGTCCCGTGCCAATGTACATCGCGATCGACGGACCCCGAGGCCACGAGATCGCCGGTGAATTCGCAGATGGCGTATACGTCCAAAGCGTACACCCCGACGTGTTCGAATGGAGAAAATCCCTGATTGAGCGGTCAGCTGTAAAGGCAGGCCGGGACCCGTCGAAAATCAAGATCATCCCCTCGACCATCGTCTACATCACAGGCGACCGCGAAAGTGCCCGCCGGGAGGTAGCCCCTCAAGTTGCTTCCAAGCTCAGACGGGCCTTCCCCATGTGGAGAAGTAGTCACCCGGACATGGTGGCCCTGCGGGAGCAGCTTGAAAAAAACGACCCCGGGCTTGTGGATGAGATAATCCAGGTCGGGGACCGTATTAACGAAGTTTTCGACGAGCACCAGCACGAGAAAATCGACTCACCCCAGGCCGAACCGGTGACTTGGAGGCTGATTGACTACTATATGCTCGTCGGAAGTGAGGACAAGGTCTGTGAGCGGATACAAGACCTTAGGAATCGGGGTCTGGCCGGACTTATGCCTCTTATCTACACCATACAGGACAAGCAAACGATGATGCAGGAGATCGGTGCCCGGATCATCTCCCGATTCGGAAACAACTAAGCATGAGAGCGTTAGCCGCAATAAGAAAATCAGGCTTCAAGTGGACCCTACTATTGGTCGTACTCGGGACCGTTGTCCTCGCCTGCTCTACGGGATCCTATCCCGTGGACGTGTTCACCGAGATGCACTACCAGCAGTCCTACCGCTCCCAGGAACCTCCGCGGCTCATGCCCGCCGAGGGTGCGGTCCCCTTCACCGATGAATCGATGGCCCTTCGCCCCGCCGAGCCTGCTTCCCAGGTTGAAGCCCTAGTGATGCCAAACCCGATTGATGCGTCCGCCGATAACTTGGTCCGCGGCCAGCAGGTATTTACCCGCAACTGCTCCATGTGCCACGGCGTAACCGGCGCGAGCGACAGTTTCATATCCGTGACCTTCACCTCCATGGGCATCAAGCCGCCCGCCAACTTCGCAGAGGCCGGTTCCATAACACCCGATGGCAGTTCCGATGGTCTGGCTTTCTGGATTATCACGGACGGTCTCGGAAACATGCCTGCCTTCCGTCACCTCCTCTCCTATGAGGACCGGTGGGGAGTCATTCACTACCTGCGTCTCCTCTCCCAACAGGCCGGACAGTAGTCCCCATGTCCCGCTTCCAGGGAACGCACACCGGCGGCGTCCGGTTCCCGACTACTTTTAACGCCGCCCTCAGGATAACCCCGTTCTTAACGGTCATCTTGGCCATCCTTATTGTTCTGTCCGCAGCCGCTTGCGCCACCGAGACCCCAACCCTCGAAGAGCGCGCTCAGTCTATTGACCAACGCCTCATGTGTCCCGTCTGTCCCGCAGAGACCATCGACCAGTCCCAGGCAGACGTCGCCATCCAGATGCGGGAGCTAGTCCGCGAGAAACTCCGCGCCGGGGAATCCGAAGACCAGATATTCAATTTCTTCGTCGACCGTTATGACAAGGGAGTCCTCGCCGAGCCTCCCGCAGAAGGCTTTAATATCCTCGTCTGGGTTATCCCACCCTTGGCCTTCCTGTTAGGTCTGGCTCTCATTTGGTTGGGGTTCCGACAGTTGACTCGCTCCCCGCACCACTTCACCCCCACTTCCGGTGGTGACTGGCAAGCCGATTCTGAAAGCTATCTGAGGGAGATCGACGAAGAGTTCGAAGCCTTCCGGCGCACCACAGGCTCCGGCACTGCTCCCGAACACAGCCTTTAAGAGGGAGGTTTAACCTTGGCCGAGCTTGGAACCCTATCCCTCTTTTTCGCCCTGATACTAGCCCTCTACGCTTGCGTGGGCTCGGTATTCGGCGTCCGGAGAAGCCTCCCGGAGCTGGTTACCAGCGCCCGGTACAGCGCCTACCTGACACCCCTCCCTGTAGCTATCGCTGTTCTCGCCCTGGTGGGCGCTTTCTTGTCTCGGGACTTCGATGTCAAATACGTGGCCGAGCACAGTAACGCGGCTATGTCCCGCGCCTACGCCTGGGTCGCCTTTTACGCAGGCAACGAAGGGTCAATCCTATTTCTCGCCGTAGCGCTCTCCATCGCTGCGGCTATCGCCCTTGCCTTGGCTCCGAGGCTCCACCAAGCCAGTCTCGCCTATACCTGCTCAATTATTACGGGAGTCCTCGCCTTCTTCCTGGCCGTACTCGTCTTCCTCGCCAATCCTTTCGAAACTACCGCCGTCGCCGTCCCCGACGGCCGAGGCATGAACCCCCTTCTCACCCATCCGGGCATGTTCGTGCATCCTCCTATGTTGATGACCGGGCTCGTCACCGTCTCCATACCCTTCGCCTTCGCTATAGGTTCCTTGCTCGCAGGTAGGACCGGAGACGAGTGGGTCGATACCGGCAGGACGTGGGCCCTCGTCTCCTGGGGCATCCTCGGCACCGGCCTGCTGCTCGGTGGCTGGTGGGCTTACACGATATTGGGGTGGGGTGGATTCTGGGCATGGGACCCCGTGGAGAACGCCGGCTTTATGCCGTGGCTCGTTCTGACTGCCTTCGTGCATTCGATAATGGTGCAGAAGAGGCGGGGCATGTTCAGAGTGTGGAATATTGCCCTGATCAACGTGGCTTTCACATCCTCCCTCCTCGGCATGTTCATCAACCGTGGTGGCCCGACACCCTCCGTCCACTCCTTCGCCGAATCTGTCTTGGGATGGGTGTTTCTCGGCTTCATGGTTGTTACCGCACTGTTCTCATTCGGCGTACTGTTCCGCCGCATGTCTCTCTTGCGCAACGCACAGCAACTGGAGTCCAAGCTTTCCAGGGAGACCGCTTTCCTGGTCAACAATCTCCTCTTCCTTGCTATCGCCTTCGTCATCATCTGGGGCCAGGTCTTCCCCGTTATTTCGGATACCGTGACCGGGGTCTCCATCACCGTCGGGGAGCCCTTCTACAACCGGGTCAACGGGCCCCTGCTCCTGGCTGTCGTGTTCCTCATGGGCATCGGGCCCCTCATCCCCTGGCGCCGAGGTTCTTTAACCCAACTCCGTAGAGCTCTGTTAATCCCCTTCGCCACTGCCTTTGCCGTTGACCTCATCCTCATCGGGTTTGGTATTACCAAGGCTTTCCCTCTTCTTGCTGTTGGGCTTTCGGTTGCCGTGGCGGTGGGAATCTTCAGAGAGTGGTACCGAGGAACCAGGGCCCGACACCGCGGCGGCGAATCTTACCCTGTCGCCTTCCTCCGCCTTATCTCGGCCAACCGGCCCCGCTATGGTGGCTATGTTGTCCACCTCGCCATCGTGATGATGGCTCTCGCAATAATCGGCACCTATTTCTTTGACACACAGAAGGACGTCCGACTGGCCGAAGGTCAAAGCGCTGAGGCTGCCGGATACACGATCACATATCTCGAAACCGAGCAGCGAGACTTCCCAGACCACACCGAACGCATAGCAAGCGTGGAAATCTTCGATGAGAACGGCTCGTCTCTCGGGATTTTCAAGCCCGAGCAGTCCTTCTATCCGGCCTTCAGCCTGAGGCCCGCCCGCGCCGCAATCCGTTCCACCCCCCTGGAGGACGTCTACATCATCCCCAACGATTTCTTCCCCGACGGTACAGTCGGATTCCGCATACTGGTGAACCCTCTTGTCATGTGGATGTGGGTCGCCGGCCCGGTAATGGTTCTCGGAACCCTAATAGCCCTGTGGCCGGGAAGGCGCGCAAGTCGGGCCCCGGCGCCTGTTCGAACGCCATCCATAAACCCGGCATACGCGTCGGCATCAGAGTGAGGAAGGCCGTTTCGTGGTCATAGCCATCGGCGTCCTGCTGGCCTTAGTGTGTCTGGCGGTAGCGGCTATTCCTTTTCTTAAGTACCGACACTCTCGCCAGACCGTAGACCCTCTCCAGGTGATTTCCGAGCTTCAGGACCAGCGTCAACGACTCTACAAGGAACTCCTCACCTTGGAAGAAAATAGCAAAACCGGCGCCGTCCCCGAGCCCGAGTTCAACGCCGTCTCCCTGACACTCCGCCGCCGCGCCGCAGAGAACCTCTGGATTCAACGCCGTTGGGAGGAGCGATTAACCGACCTGGACCTGGCCATAGAGCAGTTGATCTCTTTGCAAAAGCAAGGCGTTTCTTCCTTCCAGGACGCTAAGCCCCCTGAGCAGGACCATAATGCCAGACCATGTCCCGAATGCGGGGCCCATGTGCCCATGAACACGACTATTTGCCCCAAGTGCGGCGCCCAGCCGGAGAGGACGCAGTCGGCTCTCTAGCGCCGGAATGCACTACTATGCCCAGCTATATGAAAATTCTGTCAATAGCCTTTGTCCTGGTCCTGGCGATGCTCGCAATTGCCGTAGTTCCAGCCTCGGCTGACGAACACTTCATTAGCGGTCGGGTAGTCAACCAGACTCCCGGCGCCGAGCCGCCCTCAGGCCTCCAGGTGGTCCTGACAATCTTCGAAGAGGGGACACTTATAGGCCAACTCACGGCGACAACCGACGCAGACGGCGCATTCGCCTTCGAGGACATCCCTCGGGTCCTGGGGCTCCGCTACCTTTTGCAGCTTCAGTACGATGGAGGCCAATACCAGACCGAGCTAGACCCTGCCTCATCGGAACCCGTGCAGATTGTCGTCTACGACTCCACGTCTGATCTAGCCTCCCTCTCCGTCCTCGACGATACCATCATGGTGATCCTGGAGCCGGGGCAGTACGAGCAGTTAACCGTCCGGCAGGTTGTCCGAGTCCGAAACGAGACCCTGCAAACCTTCGTACCCTCCTTCGGGGATCCCGGTGCCGGCATGATGAACTTCCTCCGAGTCTCCATGCCCGCCGGTTTCTCAGAGATGACCATCAGGAGCGACCTGCAGGGCGGCCAAGTGATACCCGTAGACCGGGGTGTTGGTATCACCACTGCCGTTCCTCCCGGCATTCACGCCATAGTATTTTCTTACACCGCCCCCTATGAACGGTCGGACCTCATATTCGAACCTCTCTACCCGCAGGGCGCGGATATGGTTCGAGTTCTCGTGCGAGAGGACGTGGGCCAGGTAATCGGCGCCGACCTCCGTGAAGAGGCCCCCGTAACCGTCTCCGGCAGCAGTTTCAGGGTCTACAGCATCGGCCCCGTCCCCATTGGCAACCGAGTCACTCTCGGATTCACCGATCTTCCCCAGGCACCCTGGACAACCACAATCGCCGATGCCTTCACGACCCAGTGGAAAATTACAGCCATCATACCTGGCGTTACCGCGTTGATTTTCCTGGTACTCCTCGGATATGCTTGGAGGCTCCAGAAGCGAGACCCGCGTCCCGTGGACGCCGCCATTCTTACCGCCAACATACAAAGCCAGCCCGACCAGATGGAGCTCATACGACAGATCGCTGGCCTGGACGAACGGCATGAAGCGGGAGAGACACAGGACTCCGCCTACGAGCAACGCAGGGCTCTCCTGAAACGCAGGCTTCTTTCCCGAGCGCTAAAGGACGCCTCCTCGGCCTGATTCCCCAGCACCCGAGCCTTGTCCATAACCCGAAAGGTCATTCACAGTGTGGGACCTCTTCGACATCCTGGCCCTCATAGTCCGATCTGTCCACGCCGTTTCCTCCGTCTTGTGGATTGGCGGCAGTATCTTCTACCTCATTGTCCTCAGGCCCGCGCTGCGGGATGCGGAGAAATCAGGAGCCTCGCCGGGTAGGATAGTATCCCGTCTGGTTGCTCTCCACTTCAGGGAGTGGGTCCACGTATCGATGGTAGCGCTGCTGGTGAGTGGCGCCATCCTCACCTTCGACCGGCTCACCGAGCCCACGGTGTCGGCTCTCTACATCGGGGCCCTTGCAGCCAAGATCGGCATAGCGTTCTGGCTCTTCGGCATCGGCACGGCCACTTACAGGAAAAAGCTGATAGAGCGGAGGCATGAGGCCGGTGACATGGGAGAAGGGAAAAGAAACATCGCCTCCCGTTGGCTGCAACCTCTCGTTTCCCCATCGATGATCGTGTACGGGGGCCTCGTAGTAATCCTCCTCAGTGATCTGCTAAACGCCACCTTCATCAAGGGCATCTCCTGATCTATCTTCACCGGTGGGGAATAAATATACCGAATGAGTACACCGACTTGACGCCACATTTCACCTATTGTAGTATTGACCTGTACATCTTCCCTGGCGTCCGCCTTTGAGCGCACGTCAGGTTGGTATTCGGTCCCGTGGACGGAGCGCTCTTTTGGGCGCTCCGTTTTGCATGAGGAGAACAAAGGACGTTTGGCTGGACGCGTAGCCATCTTCATAGACGGGGCCTATCTGGATCGTGTCTTGAAAGACGAATTCAGCGGAAGCCGTATAAGCTATCGGGCACTGTCACAGGAGCTTGCCCAAAGCTCAGACATCTTAAGGACCTACTATTATCACTGCCGGGTTTACCAGAGTCAGCCTTCGACCCAAGATGAACGCATACGCTATTCTGCACAAGGAAGGTTTTTTGAAGCCTTGGAACGCCTGCCAAGATACACCGTCCGCCTGGGTAGGTTGGCTTTGTGTGGAACTGATGCTAAGGGCTTACCCAAGTATGAACAAAAGAGAGTTGACATTCTGCTGGGGGTGGACATGGTGTTACTAGCCGCCAAGCAGCAGGTCCAGGAAGTGGTGTTGGTGGCGGGAGACAGCGACTTTATTCCCGCAATTTCGGTCGCTAAGTCTGAAGGCGTTTTAGTAAGGCTGTATCACGGAGAACGCCCCCACTCCGACCTCCTCCGAGAAGCCGACGAAAGAACCCGCATCGACAAGTCCTTCGTAGATTCCGTCTTGCTCACCAAACCCCAGTCCAATTAACCCGTTACCCTCGGTTTTAAACAGTCAAACTGTCGTCCGGCCTAGGCCGGGTTTCCTCAATTAGGTCTATTTGCCCCATTCCTTGAATCCCCGCTCCTTACCATCTATCATTTAGTAGTTAGTGACGCCCATCACAACCATGAGTGCCAACGCGACTCCACAATCCCCCGCCATCCAGACCCGAGACCTCACCCGAAAATACGGTCGTGTCACTGCTGTTAATGGCCTAACCGTCAACATTGAGGCAGGAGAGAAAGTCGTTCTAGTCGGGCCGAACGGCTCCGGCAAGACGACCCTGATAAAACTCCTTTCCACTCTCATCAAACCCACGTCCGGTGACCTGTTCATCCACGGTTACGACGTCGCCAAGCACGATGTCGCTATCAGGTCCACAATTGGGGTCGTCCTCCACGAACCCCTCCTTTATGGCCGACTCACCGCCGCCGAAAACCTCCGCTTCTACGCAAGAATGTTCCACGTTTCTGATGCGGAACGGAGAATCAATACCCTGGCCGAGCAGCTCGACCTGACCGACCTGCTCAAGACCCGGGTCGACGTGCTGTCCCACGGCCAGCGCAAGCGCGTCTCAATGCTCAGGGCTGTCCTCCATAATCCGGGAATTCTCCTCCTGGATGAACCTGACTCAGGCCTCGACAGCGCAGCCCTCCAACACCTTTTTGACTTCTGTAACAGCCAACCCCGCACCATCATTATGTCGACACACAATATCGATAACGGCCTCCGGATAGCTGATCGGGCTCTCTTCCTGAAGAGAGGACGAGTAGTGATGGACTCCGGCGTGGAAGCGTTAGAGAAAGACGTTTTAAACACTCGATACCAGGCCCTGGCCGTCGGCTAGTCTGCGAATCATGTCCTACTGGCAAGCCATAGCAGCAATAGTGAAGAAGGACCTCTTGGTCGAGGTGCGGGGCAAGGAAGTCGTCCTTGCCGTCAGCTTCTTCGTCCTTCTCATGGTCTTCACCTTCAACTTCGCCTTCAGGCCCGGGTCGGTGCCCACTGAAGTCATGACCCCCGGCGTCCTCTGGTTCACCTTCCTGTTCGCCGGGATGCTCAGCTTCCAGCGCGTTGTCAGTTCCGAACAGGAGAACGGCTGCCTGGACGGCCTCATGCTATGCCCCTATGGCCGGGACATGATCTTCATCTCCAAGACCATAAGCAGCTTCCTATTCGTCATGATAGTCGAAGCCATAGCCATCCCCATTTTCGCCGTGGTATTCAACCTCTCCGGCATTCCCATCCAGCTTATCCTGATAATCCCGGTGGCCACCCTCGGCATATCTATTGTCGGCACCTTCCTAGCTGCCCTGTCCATGAACACCCGACTCCGGGAAGTCATGCTGCCCGTGCTGATGATTCCCCTGGTAGTACCTGCGGTGATCGGCGCGGTGGAGTCCACCGGGGACGCCTTCGAAGGTGCAGGCTGGGCCGCTGTTCAGCCTTGGATTTACGTACTTATAATCTTCGACGTAGTATTCCTGGTAGTCGGCTTTCTTACATTCGAGCACGTGCTGGAAGAATAGGCATCACGCATGGAACAAACTATAAATGCCCCTTCTCGCCGACACAGGTTCACTTGGATGGACGGTCTGTTCGCCCTGATCACCGTCCTGATGACCATAAATATCTACTTGATTTTCCTCTGGGTCCCGAAAGAAGCCGTTCAGGGTAACGTTCAGCGCCTCTTCTACTTCCATCTACCCGTGGCCTGGATTGCCTATCTGGCCTTCTTCCTGGTGTTCATATTCAGCATCCTGCACCTTCGGAAACGCAATGCCCAGTGGGACAGGTGGGCCTATTCTTCCGCCGAGTTGGGCGTAGTTTTCACATCCGCGACCATAGTTTCGGGCATAATCTGGGCCAAGCCGATCTTCGGCGTCTGGTGGACTTGGGACGCCCGGCTCACGACCACCGCTCTCCTCTGGCTCATCTACGTCGGCTACCTCATGGTCGGGGCTTATTCCGAGTCCTCGGAGAGGTCCTCCCGGCTCAGGGCCGTCGTGGGCATCATGGGCTTCGTGGTAGTCCCAATCAACTACATGTCCGTCTACCTCTGGGACACTGTGCACGTGGAGCCAATAATTGGCGGCGGTGAGGAGGCATTCCTCAGCTCAGAGATGTACACCACACTGATGTTCAGCCTGTTCACCTTCACTTTACTGTTCCTTGTCCTGCTGAAAACTAGAGTAATGCTGAGAAAGAGCGAAGAGACCGCCGCCGGTCTCGACTCCTGACCCGGAGAGGCGCTATGGAAGACAACTTCGGATACCTTTTCGCCGGTTTCGCAATAGGCTGGGGAATATTTATGGGCCTGGCGTACTGGATATACAGGCGCGTTGCCCGCGTCGGCCAGGACATCGAAGAGATGAAACGGGCCCGCGTTCCCCGCAGCGACGATTAACCTATGGCTTCAGACTCTCGCACAGATCCTGCAATCGAGGCCTATACCCCCTGGCTCTCCCCGCGCAAGAAGACCATCGTCGGGGGGGTAGTCCTCATTCTGGCCCTCGCTACTATCATCTCTCTCATCGCCTTCAACGTCGGACAGGCTTTCCTGGAAGTGAGCGAGGTGCAGCAGAGGGGCTCGATGATCCATGGGCAGGACATCAAGATCAATGGCATTATCGTCCCAGGTTCCATCGAATATGGCGACCAGGAAGACGTATCGTTCCAGGTGCTGGACGCCAAGAAGAAGTCGGGCGAACCACTGGATGTGACATTCGCGGGCGTGCCTCCCGGACAGTTCGACGTCCCGTCGGTAGAGGTAGTTCTTGAAGGCAGCCTGGAGCCCGACAACGTATTCCACGCCACCAGCATCATCACCAGAGAGTCCCGGCAGTACATACCCGTAACCGAGCAAGAGCCCAACTGACCAACGAAGAGGAGAGCTACACACCCATGAAAGCAGTGCAGCTGATCACGAGCGGCGACTACATGTCCCACTACATGGTAGACGACCATCAGTCCTGGAAGGAAGAAGTGCGGGTCCATGAAGGCTACGGGCTCGACAGGTTTGAATACACGGATATCCCCCGCCCCGAGCCCGGCCTCGGTCAGGTCGTGGTCCAGATAAAGGCCTGCGGCCTCAACCATTTGGACGCCTGGGCCGCCAAGGCGCCCAGGTCTGCCCTCAGGGAGAAGCCCATAACTCCCGGAGCGGATATGGCTGGTGTCGTAGATCAAATAGGACCGGGAGTGATGAATGTCTCTGTAGGGGACCGCGTAATGGTCTACCCCGGAGTAAAGTGCAACAGCTGCCGATATTGCTTGACGGGCCGCGACAACCTCTGCCCCAACAAACCCGGTTTCGGGAGTGGATGGGACGGAGGTCTCGCCGAGTACGCACTGGTCCCCGAGCAGAGCATCATCCCCGTCCCCGACAACGTATCTCTCATCGACGCTGCCTCTATGCCCATCATCTTTATGACCGTCTGGCATATGCTGGTCACCAAGGCCCGAGTCCAACCGGGCGACACCGTGCTTGTCAACGCTGCGGGCAGTGGCGTAGGTATCGCCGGAATTCAGATAGCCAAGCTGTTCCACGCCCGAGTCATAGCCAGCGCCGGCTCCGACCCCAAGCTGGAAAAGGCGCGAAAGCTCGGCGCGGACGACGTCATCAACTACTCCACCTCCTCTATCAAGGAAGAGGTTAAGCACCTGACCGACGG
The DNA here is from genome assembly GCA_965220005.1 of Dehalococcoidia bacterium. Taxonomy (GTDB): domain Bacteria; phylum Chloroflexota; class Dehalococcoidia; order Plut-88900; family Plut-88900; genus Plut-88900. The sequence continues at coordinate 1,915,272 of OZ244800.1, read as the reverse complement.
CTACGGCGTCGACATCGTTGTAGACAGCCTTTCAGGCAACCTAGCAGAGGAGAGCATCGAGGCCCTCGCCGTCGGCGGCCGGTTCGTTAACTGCGGCTGCACGCTAGGCAACTGGGCAACGGTCAACGTAGCCCGCATGCTGTTCAAGGAGACATCAGTACTGGGCTCGGTGATGGGCACCCATCGGGAGCTTGTCGAGTGTCTGCGCCTGGTCTCGGAAGGGAAACTTCGCGCTGTCATCGACCAGGTATATCCCCTGTCGCAAGTCCGGGACGCGGTGGCTCACCTGCTGGAGCGCCGGGTGTTCGGGAAGGTAATGGTAGTCCCCGACAGCCAGTACCCACCCTCCGAGCCGTACTCCACACTGGACTAGCTCGGAAGCTTTACGCGACTCACATGAGACGCGTGGGCATGGGTGTATTCCCGTTCTTGAAGCGGTCCACGGAGAAATGCTGCCAGGGGATGGAAGACTTTCCATCGACTATCAGGTCTGCGGTCAGCTTGCCTGCCACCGGGCCCAAGCCGAACCCGTGCCCGCTGTAGCCCATGGATAGAAATAGGCCCTCGGGTTTGCCGGCAGGACCGAGCACCGGCACCAGGTCCGGAGTGGTGTCTATATACCCTGCCCAACTTCTTTCGATCTTAAGCTGGCGCAGCTTGGGTATCAATTTGCCGGCCGCAGTAAACTGACGCGTTACCTTATTCAGAGCCTTTCTCGGCTCCTTGCCGATCGGTGCGACGACCGTGGAGCGTTTGCCCTGGAGCGAAGCCAGGAAGAGCTTGACGTCGTGTTTCAACAGCTCCATGTCCACACGCATGGTTATGCTCTTGCGCTGCTTTATAAGCCTCGGGAGCCACACTTTCAGGTCTCGAAGATCGTGCAGCGATAGTTCGTGGTAGACGTCCTGACGTCGATACCCGTTGCTGACCCGGACCGGCCCTGAGGCCGTCTGCCTGAAGCAATAGTAGCCGCCTCTCACGAATTGCTCGATAATCGGGGGCGCGGGCCCGGTCTCGCCTTGCGACAGCGTCACTATCTGTACGGGAATGTGGACACCCAGCCGGTCGGCGAGACGGTATGCCCAGACGCCCGCTGCTAGCACGACGACGCCGGTCTCAATCTCACCCTGCGTAGTCTCGACTGACGAGACACCGCCCCCGGTTACTCCTATGTTGGTTGCCACGCAGCCGGTACGGATCTCGGCGCCGTTCTCCCGGGCCCCGTTGGCAAAGCCGTTCACCACCTTGGTCGGGTTCACGTGACCCTCGTCAGCAGAGTAGGCCATCGCCTCCAGGTGGCCCTCCACCACCGGGAATCGGGTCCTGACCTGCTCTGTAGTCAGCATCTCCAGTTGGATACCCCCGTCGCGCGCAGCCTCCACCATCTCCTCGAAAAACGGCATGTCCTCTGGCGACTCGGCAGGCAGCAGGCGGCCTTTCTTGATGAACTCGATCTCGGAGCCGATGTCCTCGCTGAGGCCGTCGTAGATGGCAAGGCTTTCCCGAGCCAACTCGAACTCCCCGGCCTGCTTGCCCAGCAGTCCCACCGCCGCAACGGTCCGCCCGGAGGCCTCGTAGGCCACATCGTCCTTCTCAAGCACCACCACCCGTTTACCCCTCTTGGACAGGTTGTAGGCTATGGAGCAGCCCGTTATTCCGCCGCCTATTACTACCGCATCAGCCTTGGTTAACATTGGGGCCCTTTCTCAACTCTGCCTGAAAGTTTGACTGTCATCGGGACTTCCACGCAGCCGTTGTTGTGCAGAGGGCAAAATGCACAGTCCTTTTCCAGCTTGGGAATCGGGACCGTGGCCCTGGCGAAACCCATCCCTTCAAAGGCGCCCGCAGCGTAGGTCTGGGTCAGAGTGTGAAGGGTGTCGTAGCCCTTCTCCCTGGCCGCCTCCTGGCATCGCTTGATCAGCTTGGATGCGATACCCTGGCGCTGGAACCGCTCTTCGACTGCCAGCGACCTGAGCTCGGCTATCCCGTCGTATTCCATGAGGGACGCGCAGCCTGCGAACTCGCCCTCGATATCGGCTATGAAGAATCGGCCCTCGGCCACCAGACCCCGAACTTCATCTTCACCCACCGGCAGGAGAAAACCCTCCGCCGCTTCCCCCGAGTGCCGGAACCGGTACAGCTCTATCAGGCGGCTTATCGGCGCTACGTGCTCGGGCCCCGCTTTTGATATCCAAACGGACTTGGTTACTGTCATGTCTTCAACTCAAGCTCGACTCACATCAAGCGCGGCGGAACGGGGGTCTTCTCTTCCGCGAACCGACTCGGTCTGAAGGAATTGATGTCCACCGACGTCCTTCCATCGATAATAAGGTCTGCCAACAACTTCCCGACTATCGGCCCAGCCGCAAAGCCGTGGCCACTGAAGCCCGTCGCCAGGTAGAACCCCTCGATTCCATTCACCGGCCCGATGATAGGCAGGAAGTCCGGTGTCATGTCCACGTAGCCCCCCCATGTCTTAGTCAGGCGCAGTCCCTTCATTTCCGGCACCAGCTGCCCGACCCGCTTCAGCTTGCGGGCAACGTTCTCGGGCTGGGGTCTTGGCTCGATCCCGACAGGGGCAGGGGCACCGTTTCCCGTCCCGGTCACCTTCCTGACAAGCGCTGCAAAGTCCAGCTTGATGATGTCCTTGTTCAACTTCATGGAAACGTCTCCCCGGTACCTGAGCAGACGGGGAATCCACGTTGCCATGTCCCGGAGGTCGTGGAGAGACAGGTCGTGGTAGACGTCCATCTTGCGGTAACCGCCCGTGACCCGGAACGCCCCCGAGGCCGTCTGCCGCGACCCGTAGGTAGGCCCCCTCAGGAAGCAGTCAAAGAGGCGGGGCGCTGGTTCCGTCTCCCCCTGCACGACCTTGATCAGCTGTACAGGCAGCTTAACACCTAGCCGGTCGGCGAGACGGTAGCTCCAGACTCCGGCCGCGTCCAGGACCACGGGTGTCGATATCTCTCCCCGATTCGTAACCACGGATGACACTCTGCCCGCCCTTGTGACTACCTCAGTAGCGAGGCAGCCCGTAACTATCTGCGCTCCATATTCCCGGGCAGACCTGGCGAAAGAATTCACCACTTTGACGGGGTTCACGTGCCCTTCGTGCTGAGACCACGCAGCCTTGATGAAGGGGCCCTGCAAGAAAGGCCACTTGGTCCGGGCCCGGGCCGCATCGTACCACTGGACCTCTACGCCCGACCCTTCCGCCCCGCTGATCATCTCCTCGAACAGCGGCATGTCTTCTTCGGTGTTGGCGATCACCAGCCTGCCGCCGTTGATGAACTCGATGTCCGTGTTCAACTCATCGTTCAGCCCGAACCAGATCTCCATACTGGCCTTCACTAGAGCGAACTCGTCGGGGTGGTGTTTACCAACCAGCCCGACAGCTGCCATCGTGCGCCCGGAGGCCTCATGGGCGATATCATCCTTCTCCAGGACCACCACCCGCCAGCCACGCTTGGCCAACCGGTAAGCCGTGGAGCATCCGGTGATTCCCGCTCCGACGATTACTGCATCGGCTTCCGTCGGAAATCCACTATCCATTCGGTGACTTTAACAGCACGACTTTCCCCATTCAATACCGGTCACTCGTGCAAGGTGGGTGGGATGCCGGTTGACGGGTCAAACGACGGCAGTTTTGATTGACACAATCAAAAGTTCGTGCCTGTACGATTGATATGAGAAGAAACGCCACGCATTCTCAGAGGGATATGACCAGCGAAAAGGGTGAGAAAGTGCATGAGCACAAGTCATTATAGAGGGAGGCAGGGATGGTGAAGCAAAGGGTTCATGTCACATGAGAGAAGAGGAGGCAGGCGGAAGCGGGAAGCCTGCTCTGGGACATTGCCTCAACTACTCTCCATCCCGCAATATTATGCGTAAATATCCGACAGGTGGAAGATTCCTTTCTTGAGAGGGGGCTTTAGTCCGAGGGCGAGGTGTGGGCGGTGGTAGTGATACCGATCCAGGAACTGCTCTACTAATCTCCGGCACTGGGGAAGGTCCTGGGCGCTGTAGCGGGTCCAGCCCAGACATTCTTTCCGCACTGTCCGGTTGAAGCTCTCGATGTAGGCCTGCTCGTTCTTCTTGTAGGGCCGAGCCACCCGGTGTCGTTGGCAGTAGGCCAACACCCGCTCTGCAAAGGCCTCTTTGAACTCACTGCCCCCGTCCGTTTGGATCAACTCCACCCTGCCATCGAAGCGCCGTGTCATCGCTTGTTCCAGGAAGGCACAGCCGTAAGCGGCGGTCAGGGAGGGGGCTAACAGGATGTCTGCCTCCCTGGTGTATATGTCGATGCCGGTGAAGGCAAACAGGCCTCCAAACATCACCGTGTCCATCTGTACCACCTGGCGAGGGCTGCTGGCCGTGGGCACCGGCCCTCTACGCCGATTCTTCTTCCACTTGGAACGGATGATGTACTTCTCCTTCAGGATCTCATATATCTTAGGCACTGACAGGCGTACCCCGTGTTCCCGCTCCAGGAAGTAGGCGATCTTCTGTCCACAGCACCCCGCCTCCCGCTCCCTAATGGCCCAAATCCATCGCTTCACCATCGGGTCGACCCGCCTCCCTAACCTGGGCCCCTTCTTGGCTTGCTCGTATCGCCCAAGGAAGGGCAGCAGCCCCTGTTCTTGGATGCCCCGAACCCACAGATGGACCGTCTCCCGGTGTTTACCCAGCTGCCGCGCTATCTGCGCTTTTGTCATCCCTTGCTCGTACAACTCCCAGGCCAACGTTATCAGTGTGAGATTTGACATGTCCATGAGCTTACATGGACTGTCGGATTTCTACGGAAACATTGCGCATCCTTGACCCCGCCCCACCCCTGTGCTACAAAGGGGCCGCTTATGGACAACCCATCCATCCCCCGCCCCGACATCGACGCTATTCTCAATCCCGGCTCCATCGCCGTCGTCGGGGCCTCAACCCACCCCGCAAAGCAGGGCCACACCTACGTAAGTGCCCTCTGCGAATTCGGCTTCCAGGGCCAGGTCTACCCCATCAATCCGAAGGCCGAGGAGGTGGCCGGGTACACATGTTACCCCTCCCTCAAGGACGTGCCCGGCCCGGTGGACTATGTCATATCAGCCGTGCCCGCTCCCCTTCTACCTCAAGTCATGAAGGACGCCCGCGGCAAGCAGGTCAAGGGAATCCACCTGTTCACCGCACGCATGGCCGAGATGGCCACCGAGGAGGGACTCGCGCTGGAAGCCGGCATCATCAGGTCGGCAAGGGAGCTCGGGGCGCGGATAATCGGGCCCAACTGCATGGGCCTGTACAATCCCGGTCACGGCATCTCCTTCAGACAAAACCTTCCAAAGCAACCCGGCAGAGTTGGATTCCTCAGCCAGAGCGGCGGAAACACGGTTGAGTTTGTCTATCGTGCCTCGCTGCGTGGCGTCTTCTTCAGCAAGGCCGTGAGCTACGGCAACGCCGCGGACATCAACGAGTGTGACCTACTAGAGTATTTCACCCACGACCCTGAGACCTCGATCATCGCCTGCTACATAGAAGGAATCAGGGGCGGGCCCCGCTTCTTTGAAGTCCTTTCGCAAGCTGCATCAGCAAAGCCCGTTGTATTGCTGAAGGGGGGTCGGGGGGAAGCCGGGACCCGGGCCGTGGCATCTCACACGGCCTCCCTCGCCGGGTCTACACAAATATGGCGCTCTGCAGTTACCCAGGCCGGGGCAATCTGGGCCGAGACCATAGAGGAGATGACCGACATCGCGGTGGCCTTGCGCTTTATGGAGCGGCCCCGGGGGCCGAGGGTCGGGATCATCTGTGGGGGAGGTGGCAACACCGTACACAGCGCCGACATCTGTGAAGCCGCAGGACTCACGGTCGAGCCCCTGCCCGAGTCGGCGCGCTCGGGTTTCAAGGAACATCTTCCCGACACCTGGTTCCACACCAACAACCCCTTCGATTTATCGGGCATTATGTCGAGCGACGACCACGGTATGACCATGCCGCTCGCAGTACGTCTCATGGCCGAAAGCGGGGCCTTCGACCTGATCCTCATAGACCCCGACATAGATTTTCACTTCGACCATCAACTGGCTCGGGGGCGGGTTTTCCGCCTTATGGAGATCCTCACCAAGCTGCCCAAAGAGATCAAGATCCCCGTAGCAATGATCATCCGTCCCGGTGACGCATTAGAAGAGTGGCGCTGGCGCGCCGTCACCGAGCTTCAACAAATGGCCTGGGAAGCGGGTGTCCCCGTGTACAACTCGATGCCTCGGGCCGCCGCCTGTATCACTAAGATCCTGGCCAGTCCCGGGCACTGAGCCTAGAGGGACAGCTCGTCCCTCTCCCCGATTCCCTAGCGACGCCCGAATTCCTTTTCAAGCAGGCTGGAGCTCAAGTGCACCAGCGTGGGCCTACCGTGAGGACATGTGTGAGGGCTCGCTGCCTGTTCCAATAGACGAACTACCTCTTCCATCGACGCCTGTTGCAGAACGTCCCCGGCGCGTATAGCGCTGTGGCAGGCTATTGATGCAGCAAGTCGCTCCTCGCTTTGCTCCGGGGATGCGGGATCAAGGAGAGAGTCCAGGACGTCCACGAAAGCTCGGTCCGGGGCTCGGGCCGAAAGCATGGCCGGGACTGCCCTGAGCACGTATGCCCCATCCCCGAACGGCTCGACGTCAAACCCGTGTCCTCGAATCAGCTCCTCCACCTGGGCCAGGCTTTCTCTTTGCACAGGTGAAAGATCGACGGTAGCAGGAGCCAGCATCCCCTGTATCTGCACTCGCTTTTCCGACCGCTCTTTCAACGCCCTTTCGAAGAGCACCCTTTCGTGGGCGGCGTGCTGGTCGACAAGGTACATCCCGTCCGGGCCCTCGGCAACGATGTAGGTGTTGCTGACCTGGCCTACCACCCTCAGAAGCGGCAGCGTGCTCTTCGTGAACATCGTGGGAGCAGCAGGTGTCTCGCGCGCAGGAACCCGGGACCCCGACGCCCAACCTAACAGATCTGATCCCAAGGGTGTCTTTCTGGAAGAAGTGTCGGGTGTTGTGCCGGGGACATTGGTAGCGAAGGCTGCGGAATGCACGGGGCTCGATTCGACCAATGCCTGTCTGACCACACGTTGGACCAGGCTGAACATCTCCCGGTCCTTCTTGAACCTCACTTCAGCCTTAGAAGGATTTACGTTAACGTCCACGTCCTCAGGAGACACTTCGATCAAGATCACTGCCACGGGCCTGCGCCCGACCATCAGCAGGTTCTGGTATGCCTCTTCCACTGCGTAGTTGAGCCTCCTGTCCTGGATCCACCGACCGTTCAGGACAAGGGTCACGTATCCCGTCTGGGCCCGGCTAACAGTCGGCGGGCTGGCCAACCCCTCGATTATTCCAACGCTATCCTCCCCACCCGACAACTCCAGCATCGCTGCGGCCGTGTCCGCTCCGTAGACGCTGGAGACCGCTTCTCGTAAACCCCCTGCGCCCGTGGTTGAAAGTGTTTTACGGCCATCGATGGTCAGGCTGAATCTGACCGAGGGTCGGGCCATTGTGTAGCGGGTGACCAGATTGCCGATTCGCCCGTTTTCCGTGGCCACGGATTTCATGAACTTCAGCCTGGCTGGGACGTTTTGGAAGAGGTGGGTTACCCGCACGGTGGTGCCCCGTGGCCTGCCCACCGCTTCCCTTTTCATCAACTCGCCTGCCTGAAGCCGGACCCGGGTCCCGGCCTGCTCACTCTTAACCCTGGTCACCAGTTCCATGTCGGATACGGAGGCGATGCTCGGCAGGGCCTCACCCCGGAACCCGAGGGTGGCAATCTTCTCGAGGTCGCTGCTGGAGGTGAGTTTGCTGGTGGCGTGTCTCAGGAAAGCTGTCTCGACGTCGGCAGACGGGATGCCCGCACCGTCGTCCACTACCCGTATGAGCTTCAGCCCCCCACCCGACACCTCCACCGCGATCTGCGAAGCTCCCGCATCGAGGCTGTTTTCGACAAGTTCCTTCACCACCGAAGCCGGTCTTTCCACCACTTCCCCGGCAGCGATCTGGGCAGCGGTCTCGGGAGTGAGTACCCTTATAGCCATCATTCGAACCTACTCCACTCCCTGCCCTTTCTTGGCCTCTTCCTGCAGCTCGTAGAGCTTGAGTATGGCGTCTCGCGGGGTCATAGATGCGATGTCGATTCCCGCCAGCTCCTTTAACACAGGAGATGAGTCAGCGGGAAGGGTGAAGAATGACATCTGCCACGGCCCCGAGTCCTCGCTCCGCGGAGCGGCACCCGGCGAGGGCTTCGCTCCGTTTTCCAAATGTTTCAGCACCTGGGATGCCCGGTCTATCACGGTTCTCGGGATCCCGGCCAGCTGGGCCACTTGAATCCCGTAGCTCTTGTCCGCGCCGCCCGGGACCACCTTGTGCAGGAAAACGGCCTTCCCATCCTCCTCAGCCACCGACACGTTGAAGTTCACTATCCGTGGAAAGGTGTCGGCGAGCTTGACCAGCTCGTGGTAGTGGGTAGCAAAGATAGTCTTGGCCGAGGCCCGAGGATCGTTATGAATGTGCTCGATGACCGCCTGGGCGATGGACAGGCCGTCATAGGTGCTCGTGCCCCTGCCGATCTCGTCCAGGATGATCAGGGACTTGGGTGTCGCCATGTGGAGTATTCTGGCCGTTTCCAGCATCTCGATCATGAACGTCGAGCGACCCGTCGAGAGGTCATCCTGCAAGCCGACTCTCGTGAAAATCCGGTCCACCAGTCCGATGCGAGCGCTTTCGGCAGGGACAAAGCTCCCGATCTGCGACATCAGCGTTATCAGGGCGGCCTGCCTCATATAAGTGGACTTGCCTGACATATTGGGCCCCGTAAGCACGATGATCTGCTGCTCCTCGCCCGTCAGATGCAAGTCGTTAGGGACGAACACGCCTTCGCCGACCACCCTTTCCACCACCGGGTGCCTGCCACCGACTATGTCCATTACGCCATCATCCGATAGCTCTGGGCGCACGTAGCCGTACAGGGAAGCCACCTCGGCGAGGCTGCTGAACAGGTCGATCAGGGCAAGGGTCCCGGCCAGTTCGTGGATCTTGACCACCGAACTCGCTACCTGGGCGCACAGATGCCGGTATATGGCCTGCTCCAGCTCCTCAACCTTCTCCTGCGCCCCCAGAATCAAGGCCTCGAACTCCTTGAGTTCCGGCGTGACGTAACGCTCGCCGTTCACCAGGGTCTGCTTGCGGATATACCCCGCCGGGACTTGGGGCAAGTGGGACCTGCTGACCTCTACGTAGTAGCCGAAAACCCTGTTGTAGCCCACCCGCAGAGACTTGATGCCCGTCTTCCGACGCTCGTCCCGCTCCAGCGCGGCGATGAACCCCCTCGCCTCCGACGAGGCGTTCCTCATCTTGTCCAACTCCGCATCAAAGCCCACTCGTACCACCCCACCTCCCCCCACCGTCGTTGACGGTTCGTCCGTCAGAGTACGTGAGATGAGTTCAGATACGTCTGTGCAGTCGGGCATCGAGTCGAGGACCCAGGACAATCCGTTCAGCCCCGCCTCCTGGATAGTCTGTTTTATCTCGGGGCCAAGTTCCAAGCCTCGCTTTAGAGCCATCAATTCCTTGGGGTTGGCGATTCCACGCTGCACGCGCACCGCCGTGCGTTCCACGTCTCCCACCTTGGACAGCAACTTCATTACCCGTGTCCGGCAAACCCCGTCGGCGTAGAAAGCCTGCACCGAGTCCAGTCTCTGGTTGAGGGCCTCCAGATCGAACAAGGGCTGCCCGATCCACTCCTTGAGGAGTCGGGCGCCCATAGGCGTGCTGGTGCGGTCCAGCACCCACAGCAGCGACCCTTCCACCTCGTCCCGCCAGGCGCTGCGGAAGAGTTCCAGGTTTCGCCGCGTCTGCGGGTCCAGGACAACCGTTTTGTCCAGTGAATAGGTTGAAGGGCCAGCCAAGGCCCCGGCTGCCGCCTTCTGAGTCGCCCTCAAGTAATCGACAAGCCCTCCCGCGGCCCGGATGGCCAGTAGCAGGCCCTCGCAGCCGAAGGACTCGAGGCTGGTCACACCGAAATGCTCCAGTAATACCCGCTCCGATTCATCGCTGTCGGATGTTACCGGCCCGGCGCGGGTCACGGGGGCCGGGGGCCAAGCGGGCTCGGGACTGACGCTCTCCGGCAGGAGCAGCTCGGATGGCGCCAGGCGGTCAAGCTCGGGGGCCAGGGCGGCTTCGGGGAGCTGGGCTACCCGGAACTCGCCGGTGCTTATGTCTGTGTAGGCGATCCCGGCCTCGGGCCCGTCCGGCACCACCGAGACCAGGTAATTGTTCTTCTTATGGTCCAGGATCTCCGGCTCGACTACCGTGCCGGGTGTTACCACCCTGACCACTTCCCGGTCCACCAGGCCACGGGCAAGGCTGGCATCGCCCACCTGCTCGCAAATGGCGACCTTAAATCCTCGGTTGACAAGCTTGGCAAGGTAGCCGTCCAGCGCATGGTGGGGCAGTCCCGCCATCGGGAAGCGCTTCCCGCGGCCCATCTCCCTTGACGTCAGGGTGATGGCCAACTCCTTTGACACGATGCGGGCGTCCTCGTCGAAGGTCTCGTAAAAGTCGCCCAGGCGGAAGAAGACCAGTACGTCGGGGTACTGTTTCTTGATGCTTAGATATTGTCGTCGGATGGGTGTGGAAGCCACGGGATTTCCTTGCTGCTATTCTACCCGGAATGGTCCTTGTCACAAGGGAGCTTTCGCGGGCCTGGATCGTGCCCAGGTTGGGTCAAATGACAGCAGAGCGAGCCGTGGCATTCAGAAGGTCACCGCTTGTTCTCTCTGAAAAATGCGGCGATGAACAGGACGCATCCCAGGGAGAAAGTTAGGCTTGCAACGGCTCCGAAAAGGTCCCGGGCAAGAAGGCTTTGAGTGGCGAACAGAAAGCTGCCGACGAGAAAGACTATCCAGCCCGCGAGCTCTAATGGCCGCTGCAATGCGGGGCCTAACCGACGACAGCGGCCAGCTTAGCCACCCTGGCCCGGGCCCCGCTCCGGGGCACGAGCGCCGATGGCGGCCGATTGAGGCTCTGCACAAGGGCGTCGGTGTGGGGGATGGAGAGCTGCATGAAGCCGGCTGGTACGTATTCGCACACCTGGACCACCGCCTCCGAGGCGCCAGTCCGGGTGATGATATCAATCTCGTCCCCGTCACTTATGCCGTTGGATGCGGCATCCTCCGTGTTGATCATGGCCCTGGTCCGGCCATCAAGCTCCACGACCCCCTTGATTTCCCGAACGGTGCCGCTCAACACGAAAATCGGGTAATCGGGGGTGGAGTCCACTGTGTAAAGCCCAGTCTCGAAGGTCGACAGCAAGCCCTTGCCCCTTGCGATGCCGTCTGAGTGCAGTACCGGGGTGCCGGGGTGTTCCGAATCGGGGCACGGCCATTGGAGCCCGACCACGCCCAGCCGGTCATAGCTGATTCCGCCGTAGGCCGGGACCACGGAGCTTATCTCTTCCATCACCTTTGCAGGGCTTTCATGACCGAATCCCGAGGCGCCCATCCTCGCCGCGAGCGCACCCACCACCTCCGACACTGTCATCGACCCCCCAATGCGCTCCACAACCCTGTTAACTCTCTGCACTCGGCGTTCTCCGTTGGTGAATGTTCCGTCCTTCTCAGCGAAACTTGCCGCTGGGAGCACCACATCCGCCGCCCTCGCTGCGTCGGAGAAGAACAGATCGTGGACTACCAGTAAATCGAGAGAAGAAAGGGCCTCGGCATCCAGGTCGGGTGTCTCTCTCTGGCTGTCTAGGGAAACGAACAGCGCCCGTAACCCGCTTTCGCCACCACCTTGCACCATCTCTCCGTAGTTGAGCCCTGCCCCCGAGGGAGAGTCGGAGCCGAGGGACACGTGGTCCGGAAGCATCGAGGGTACGCAACCCATGTCGGTCGCGCCCTGGCTGTTCGCATCCGACCTCAACGGGTTCACCCCCGCCGACGCTTTGCCAACGTTGCCCGTAATTAACCCCAAGTTAGCCGCAGCCCGAGCAATAACGCCGCCCGGCTCCACAGATCGGGATGTGCTGAAGAACAGTGCCGCCGGCTTCGCGTTGGCATATGCCCGTGCAGCTTCAAGCAGCAGGCCCTGCTCGACTCCAGTGAGGTCGGATAGACTTTCAAGGGTCAAGTCTGCCAGCGAGCCTGTCAGCGCGTCCAGACCTTCGCATTGGCCGTCGATGAATTCCTGATCTTGTAGCCCCTCATCCAATATGACCTTGGCCAACGCAGCAAGTACGGCCGTACCGGTCCCGGGCAGGTGGCGCAGCCAGACCGTGGCCATCAGGGCCAGCTCAGTCTCTACCGGATCGATGACTATTAGGGTCGCTCCCCGGTTGACGGCCTCCTTGACCTGAATGGCGGCCACCGGGTGGTCCCAAGTCAGGTCGCTGCCATAGACCAGTATGCAGCGGGCATCTCTCATCTCGCGGAAGCCGTTGGTCATTGCTCCGACGCCAAGCGTCTCGCCCAGGGCCGAGACACTCTCTGCATCGCACGTGGTGTCGGTGTGGTCGATATTGTTCGAACCCATCACCGACCGCGTGAACTTCTGGAGCAGGTAGTTCTCTTCGTTGGTGGCCCGTGCCGAGGCCAGCGCACCGAATGCCGACCCCTTGTGCTCGGCGAATTTTCCGGCGATCAGGTCCAGGGCCTCATCCCACGTGGCCTCGACAAGCTCCCCGTCTTTCTTGATATAGGGCGTCGAGATCCGGTCCTTGTTGTGGACGAACTTGTAGCCGAACTTGCCTTTGCCGCAGGCGTTGCCCTGGTTTGCAGGGCCGCTCAGGTCAGGTATGGCGCGTATAACCCGGCCCTTCTTAACCAGCAATTCAAGCTGGCATCCCACGCTGCAGTTGGAGCAGATTGTGGTAACCGATTTCTCCGGCGCGCCCGACCATTTGTGGTCTTTCTCGGTGATTGCCCCAACAGGACAGACGTCTACGCAAGCCCCACAGAAGGTGCAGCCGGAGTCCGACAGGGAACCACCGAGGGACGTGCCTATGAGAGTCCGGTCGCCACGTTCGATAAAGGTGATGGCATTGACACCCTCTATCTCGTTGCAGGCTCTCACGCAGCGCCCGCAGACGATACACAGGTTCATGTCGTGGTCTATGAAGGGGTTGGACGTGTTCAGGGGCTCGTGCCGGTACTCATAGGGCAGGTCCGAGTCCTTCATCTGAAGGTGATAGACCACGTCCTGCAATTCACACCGTTCATTCTGCGGGCAGAGCACGCACCGGTCGACGACGTTGGCATGGCGCAGGCAGATATCCTGCGGGCCGCAGTGGTCGATGCGCGGGCAAGTCAGGCAACCGTGGGGGTGCTCCGACAGAATCAGGTCCATGATATTGTGCCGGATCCCGTCGATTGCCTTGCCCTTGGTCGTCACCACCATCCCGTCCATTGCGCCCGTGGTGCACGACGCCGGCGTCCCGCGCATCCTCTCGACCTGCACCACGCACATCCGGCACGCTCCGAACGCCTTCAGGGTTGGGTGCCAGCAGAGGTATGGGATATAAATTCCCGCCTCCCGAGCGGCCTCGATGATCGTCTGGCCCTTTCTGGCCTTGATCTCCTGTCCGTCTACGGTAAGCGTTATCTCGTCCACTACTGTTACCTCTAACCGGGTGTGCTCAGGGCCGAGCATCGGCCCGCGGGGCACACCTTATGGATAATATGAGCTTCCAGCTCGCTGGCGAAGTACTTCACCGCCGACTTTATCGGGTTCACCGACAGTTGGCCGTGGCCGCAAAGGGAAGTGAGCAGAGTGTCGCCCATCGCCAGCATCTTGTCTACGTCACCCTCCTTCGCCCTGCCCTCCGTCATGGTCTGGAACATATCGAGAATGTGCTTGGTGCCGAGCCGGCAAGGGAAACACTTGCCGCACGACTCCTCGTTGTTGAAGTCCGCCAGTATCGAGGCCATCTCCACGGGGCACGAACTTTCGTCGCCGACTATTATCCCACCAGACCCCAGGATCGCCCCTCTTCCCGCCATCTCGTCAAAGTCCAGGGTCACGTCAATCTCCGATGGCCCGAGGAACCCGCCCAGCGGCCCTCCGGTCTGGAGCAGCTTGATCTCTTTACCAGGGCTCACGCCTCCGGCCACGTCGTCGATTACTTCACGCAAAGTGAGGCCGAAAGGCACTTCGGCCATCTGGGGCCTCGCGATGTTGCCGGTGAGACAAACTATAGCCGTACCCTTACTTCTCTCCGTCCCGATTCCCGCGTACCACTCGCCGCCCTGCCTCAGTATCTCCGGCACGTAGGCGTAGGTCTTAACGTTGTTTATATTGCTCGGCTTGCCCCAGAGGCCAACCTGCGCCGGGAACGGGGGCCTGGACCGCGGCATCGCCCGCTTCCCCTCGATGGATTCCATCAGTGCGGTCTCTTCCCCCGACACGTAGGACTCGCCGGTCAGGGAAACAGCTATATCAAAGTCGAAGCCGCTGCCCAGGATGTTCTTTCCAAGCAGCCCGTCCCTGTAGGCCTGGTCAATCGCCGTCTGCGTGGTGCGGATAACGTCCCGGTGTACACACCGGATGAAGACGTATCCCTTGCTCGCCGCTGTCGCATAGCCTGCGATGGTCATGCCTTCCAGTACAGTGTGGGGGTCGCTTTCTAGCAGGCCCTTGTCGTTGTAGGCGCCTGGGTCACCTTCCTCGGCGTTGCAGAGGATGTACTTGGTCGGGCCCGGGGCCCCGGCCAGGAACCTCCATTTCATCGCCGCCGGAAAAGCCGCCCCACCCCGCCCCCTCAACCCCGACTTCAACACATCCTCAATCACCTCTGCAGGCGCCATGTCAGTAAGGCACCTGTCCAGACCCGAGTAGCCGCCGTTGGCGATGTACTGGTCGATTTCGGACGGATCGATGGTGCCGCAATTCCGCATGGCAACCCGGACCTGAGGCTTGAGGTCGGGGATATCGAAGAGCTTGGGAAGTCCGTCCACCGACTCATCGCCCCGGATGGCGAGAGCGAGGTCGGGCCTCGGGTTTCCACCGACCAGGTAGTCCTTGACCAAGGTTTCGGCAATCTCCGGGGTAACGTTTGAGTAGGTAATACGGGGTCTGCCGGGCGCTATTATGTCGACTAACACCTCGGCGTAGCAGAGGCCGATGCAGCCGACCTCGTGTATCCGCGCCTCGACACCGCTCTCGGCGATGGCCTTCTCGAAAGCCTCCACCACCTGCAGGCCACCCGCCGATCGGCCGCAGGTCGCAGTGCCGACGAAGATCCGCGCCGGACTTCCCTTCGTCAGGGAGTCCCAGCTGGCGTCGGCGCGCTGCTTAAGCTGTTTGTAGGCTTCCGTCATCGGGCTTTCTTTATTAACTCGACTGCGGTTTCGGGGGTGAGGTCACCGTAGATCTTCTCATCGATGATGGCCACCGGCCCGTGGGCGCAGGCAGCGGCGCAGGACGTTCGCTTCCAGGTAAACTCGCCGTCGGTCGTCATGCCTTCCTCTTCCATGCCCAACTCCGTCTTCACTGCCGACATCACTTCCAGCGCGCCCCTCACGTGGCAGGACGGGCCCCAGCACACCTCCACGGTGTGCTTGCCGGGAGGGGTAAAGCGGAAGTGGGTGTAGAAGGTGGCTACGCCGAAAACGTCGTTGACCGAGGCGTCGGTGAAGTCGGCGATGAGGGGAATGGACTCGGAAGGCAGGAAACCGAACTCTTCCTGGACATGAATGAGGGATGAGAGAACGGTTATTTCCTCTTTGACCTGTCGATCAAGGGCCTGAGTGACTCTATCTGTCGTAGAGGCCGTTGGCGTCATGTGAGGTAATGTCTGCTCGAAGTATGAGGCTGCGACCTATTATGCCCTACACGCGCTTGCCGTTCAAGCGGATACTGCTTCCTCGCCCATTTATCACGGTTTTTCTTCCAGCACCAGATTGGCTATCCGCTGCCCGAGCCGTACGGAGTAGTTCGTGCCCCGGTCCTCAGGATAGATCTGTGTGGTGTTCGCTAGGTAGAGGTCTTCTATGGGAGTGCGGTGCGCGGGTATCTTCTCACCATAGTTAGTGGTAACAATTGGCTGCGCCGCCTCCTCCCGGTGGTAGTAGTACTCCTCGATCCACGACTCCTCGAAGTCGGGATTCAGGCGTTTCAGGTGAGGCAGGTACTCGGCCATCAGCTCTTCCCGGCTCATCGAATACATCGGGCTTTCCTTGCCCAGGTAGTTGCTCAGATAGACGAGATGCTTGCCGCCATAGTGTGACTTGTCGATGAAGTTAGTGTGCTCGATCACTGCGAGGAAGGGTGTCTTGTATCCGCTGATGTTCATCCAATATATGCGGGAGAGGGAATGCTTCAGCACCATAACGACCAGGATAGCGGCGTGGTATTTGATCCTCTGTAACGTCTCCGTATATTCCTCCGGGAGCTCGGGGACGAGCCTCGGGAATACGTAAGACGGCGTAGTGGAGATAATCAGGTCAAAGTCCTCGTATGCTTCCCCACCCCCCGGCTGCCGGATCTCGAGCCCCGTGGCCCGGTTGTTCTCCACTCTCACTCGGGTCACGGGTGTAGAGAGGTGCACCTCCCCTCCCATCCCCTCAATGCGCTCCGTGAGCACTTCGAACACTTCTCCGAAGCTGCCCATCGGGTAGCCGAGCCTCTCCTTCTGCATGCTCTTGTCCCGGGAGGCGACCCTCAGATAAATCTTGCCCCACAACCAGGCCATGCTGACGTCATCGGCGCTCGCCCCGAACTTGCCGCGCAAGAGAGGGCCCCATACTACGTCGTAGGCCTGCTGACCGGCCCACTTCACTATCCACTCCTTGGCCGTGACCCCTTCGAACTTCTTCCAGTTGGACGTCTTCTGAAGATAGAGGGTCACCAGCCCCAGCCGGATTCGGTTGATGAGGCTCAGGGGCTTGAACTTGAGCAGATCGAAGGGGGTGACGAAGTTGTAAATCGTGCCGTCGTGGTAGAAGCCGACTTTGGATTCGATCCAGGCCAGCTTCTCTCCGAGACCCAGCTCGTGGATCAGGTCCACCATGTGGGTGTCGCTCTTGAACAGATGATGGTAGCCGCGCTCCAGGCGGCCGTTGCCAACGTCGAAGGTCGAGGCCTGCCCTCCGACGAAAGGAGCGGCTTCATAGACCTTCACCGAGTGACCCTTCTTAAGCAGCTCGTAAGCTGCGGCCAGGCCTGCGGCCCCGGCCCCTATTACGCCTATTTTCAATCCTTGTGGTCTCCTTCTATAGATATCGGGGCCACGGCGCCTGCGCCCGCAGTTGCGGGCCCGCCTCGCACTAGTTCCATCAAGGAGCGGTGTTCAAACCACAGATACATTATGCCCGCTACGACAACCGGTAGCCACAGCACCACGTGAAGCGTAGCCGCGTACGCGACGGAAACTTCGGGGCTGTACCCGAAGGACACCAGGGTGACCTTTATCGCCCATTCGAATGTGCCGACGTTCCCGGGGGCAGCGGGCAGAGCTCCCACCAGGTTCGACGTAGCCGTCACAACCATAGCCAGCGCGAAGGATACGTCGAAATCGTTCCCAAAGGACAGTGTGATCAGGTAGTACATCAAGGATTCCATGATCCACACAGGCAGCGACATTATGAAGATGACCAGCACTTTTTTGGCGCTGTCCAGGGAACCCAGCCCTTCAATAAAGGTCTCCGCCAACCCCCGGACCCCGACTCTGAACCGGGCCGGCACGAATACCAGAAGCAGTCCTATCGCCCGATTCGTCAGGCCGGGTCTCACCGTAAGGGCTACGAATGCCACTATCGCCCCAACGAACACCACCAGCACCACGGCACTCCCCGCCACCCTTGCCCAAGACACCTCTCCGGCGTCGTTCTTCAGCAGGTCGGCCAAGGGCAGGAAGGGCCAAACTACCAGGATGAAGAATATAAGGGTTAGCCCGTCGAAAACCCGGTCCACTCCCACGGTTCCCAGCGCCGAACTGGTACTCATCCGCTCGCGTGTCGCCAGGTAGTACGAGCGCGCCACCTCTCCAAGACGCACAGGCATGATATTGTTGGCCATGTACCCGACTATCGTCACTGGGTAGAGCCGGGATATCGAGACGTCGGCCAGGTGTTTCATCAGGTACTGCCAACGCAGCGTCCTGAACCACAGCGACCCGAAATAGACCAAGATGGCCGGAGCGACGTAAAGGTAGTTCGCACCCCTGAGCGCGTCAAACGTTTCAGAGTAGTCGATGCGGAAGAGGAAGAGGGCAAGGAATAGGGCGCTTACGGCCAGCCCCAGCCAGACCTTTTTAGACCTTAGCAATGACTGGTACGCCTTGAGGTGGAAGTGATTTCATAGTCGACGGGCATGCCGTCAGGCCCACCCAGTTAGAAGGAAGTGATGACAATGTTCCATCAATTATAGGAAGGCTGCCCATTGTGAGCAACTTGCAGGTCAGAGCCCGTGCTCATTCCTTCTCTTCCTGTTCAAACGGTACAGGCCCCAGACGGAAGAAGACTATGGAATCTTCCGAACCCACGGACTTGTCATCCGCAAGTTCCCTGTTGACGAAGAAGTTCCACCACTGCCGCCAAGCATCGCCGTTTCCCAGTGCCCCGACGAAATCATCAAGGGGCAAGGGGTCCGACCCGCTCTTATAGGTGGCGAACTCGGGGAACCACGCCCGATGACCGATCCGTTCTCCCTCGCCGAAAGCGTCCAGGAACTCCGCTGATGCTGCCTCGTTCCTGTAGTGCATCACTATGACCTCGGCTTCGGGCTCGGCGCTCAGGGATGCGCAAGTGGAATCGGAGGTGTTGGCGTCATAGCACGGCCACTGCACTCTCTCGTAGTCACGTAGATACCATCTCCACGGATATCCGAACCCGCTGGTCCTGTCGATGATGATGGGCAAGTCATAGCCTAGCCCCGTCTCAATTGCTCTCTCCTCGATGTTGGCCATAGTCCGCGTTATGTCGGGTGTGGTCTGGGTGTAAACCAGCATTTCGATGGGGTAGTCACCCGTCCCCGGTCTGCCGACCCCATATGCCGCCTCCACCCCCACCCGCACCGAGTGGTATCCGACCAACCCCAAAACCAATACCCCTGCGACAGCCACTGCCAACCGGGGATCGAAGCGCGGCTTCCAATCGACTCGGGCCAACGCCCTGCCCACAAACCTCGCCGCGAGCAGGGTGATAGGCAGTGCGGTGTGCACCATGAGCCACGGCATCTTCTCCCCCGCCGCCGAGTACAGGATCAGCGTCGAAGCGAGCCAATAGATCAGGAAGACGTCGATTTTGTTTTCGGAGGTCAAGGACTTGTATGCGATCACTGATAGGGCTATGAAGAGTACGAGGGCATTCAACGGTTCCTGAGCCGCTTCTATCGAGTTGAAGAAATCGACACTCGTAGCATCGAACAGCCTCGGAGCCGCCCAGTTGAACGACAGCAGAAAAAGAGCGGCCACGTTGGCTATCAATAACCTGCCCCGCAGGAACCCCTTGTCGAAAATTGCTCCGTACGTAACCAGGACAAACGCAGCCCCGAGCATCATCATCGCCCCGATGATAACTCTGGTATCCGGATTCTCCGGCATCCAGTACGTGTACAGGACCAGGGCCCCGGCAATTACCCAGAATATCCCCTGGTAGAGCAGCAAGCCCGGCTTCAGCGCCGCCTTCTGCCTCAACAGCAGCCACCCCCCACCTATAAGCACGATGACGAGGGCCAGAAACTCATAGGTCGCGGTCATAATCAAGTAGTAGTACCACGGCTGCGCTCCCCGCCTCACCTCTTGCTGCGCTACCCAGTACCCCAGCGACTGCCAGAGCCCGCTCCCGAGCCCCTGGCCCGTGTTCGTAAAAAAGGTCGTGAACAGGACTGCGAATATCGACCAGAAGATGACGCTGGATATCAGGAATTTCTTGCGGTCCCACTTCATCCCTATGAATATGCTCGCTGCGAAGAGATAGATGACGATTCCTACGGCTATTGCCAGGCTCACGTTGCCGGAGGGCGCGCCGTCGGGGATGCCGGGCACATGGCTTTCGCTCGCTCCGCCAAATCCGTTTGGGTTGGCGAGGGTGAGGCCGAGAGGCTCCTGAAAAATAGCCGCCGCCGCTCCCATCAAGGGCAGTGCGAGCAAGACCAGCAGCAACCACGGCGTTCTCCGAAGGTCCCCCATCAACTTCGCAGTATCGATAAACCGTCCAAAGTCCAGCCATCCATTAAGTCGGGACCTTTTCAGCATCCACAACCAGGGCAGGACTCCCGCGTACACCCCTATAACCACGCCCAGGGAAACAAGGCTGAATGTCGGGTTCACCCTTCCGAAAACGTCGTATATGTCGAATGACCATAGGATGGCAGCGACCACCCAGGCAGCGGCGAGTGTGAAGACCAGCGGGTAGGGAGCAATCCTGGGCCAGAACCATCTTGCCGCGTCAGATACTCCATCGAGGGTTTGCCGGAGTATCCGTGGCCTCCATTCTCTGCCCCCCTTATTCTCAGACTCCTCCTCGGTTTCCCAACCCTCGCGCCCCGCCTTAAACGACAGCAGGAAGAAGAATCCACCCATGATGACCATCAGGATGAACGTGCTCTCCTTAGTCGCGAAGGCCATGCCAAACAGTGCGGTGGCGCCGTACAGATACCTCACCTTTCGGCCCGAAGTGTACTTCCAGAGGCAGATTGCCAAGCCGAGGGTCCAGACGGCCATGTAGGAGTCGTTACGGGCGAACCGGGTGAAATACAGGATGGACGGGGAGAGGAGAAGCATGAGGCTCGCAATCATGCAGGCCCAGCGGCCCAAATAGCTCCGCAAAAAGAATGGCAGCCCCACAAGCACGACTCCGAACATCGCCGCCAACCCCCGAGCCGTTACCTCGCTCTCTCCGAACACGTTGAAGAACAGGTTAAGGCCGAAGAACTGGAACGGGCCGTGGGTCAGAGGGTTGTGCTGGTACGCATTCAGAAATTCCAACGCAAAGAAGGCGTGGATGCTCTCGTCGTGGTGTATTGCCCGGGTGCCGAGATCCCAGAACCTCGTCAAAACCGCCAGCGCCACTACGCCGACATAGAAAGCGACTTCCCAACCTGGGAGTCCCTTAATCCACATCTCCAGGCGCGCACTCGTCCTAGCCAGGCGACTTCTCGGCTCATCGGCGGACATACCGGCGATCGCTTCTACTTGGCTTGGCCCAGTCAATTCTCCCTCGCCTTATATATGGTGATTTGCCCGCTTTCAAAGGCACGGTCCATAAATTCGTCGAAGGTGGTTGCCGTGTCCAGGCCATACAGGTCCTGTTCCAGCCTGCCCACGTAGACATATTCGACGCCGTATTTCTCAAGCAAAGCCTCGACCACCGATACATCCCCCTCCGTATAGATCGATCTCACATCCTCGGCCCTTTCCCGGAACCCGCGTCGGCTTCCTCGCCACTGTTCCTCGTGTCCCGCCCAACCGAGAATTGTCGGCACACCGGTGCGCCCCGACACCCGCGCATAGTCGAGCCTGTAGTCTCCGCCGGGTGTGCCCCGGCCATCGACAGCCACGGCTTCCACAATCACCGACTCGGGGCCTGAATCTTCCGAGATGAATGCCAGGGCTCGGGTTTCCGTGGACTCGGAGCCACCGAGAAAAGCCAGGCCGTTAAGGGTCGGCTCTGCCGAAAAGGAGTTCGTCTTGTTGTTCAAAGCGCCCAAAGTAAACATCGCCGATGCAACGATTAGCAATCCTATCAGTCCTACGGCAACCGTGCCCACAGTTCGTTTATAGATTCCCGACCAGTCCCATCCCGACACCAGGTAGTAGACGCCAAACGCCGACGCCGCGGCCAGCAGTATCCAAGCCTGGTAGTAGAACTTGAACACCGTGTTCATCCTGTTTCCGAAAACGTCCACGATTCGAAAAAGTTCCGGGCCGAGTGTCGCAAGCAGGCCCGCGAATAACAGGATGAGGGCGAAAGTAGTTGCGGCCCGGCTCTCGTTCTTGGCGTTCAGCCCTTGTCTGAGAATCAGCCACAGGGCCAACCCAAGAATCAAAAGAAGGGGAAATGTCCCAAGGATCCGTGCCCCGATCTCGTCCAGACCTCCCAAGATATCTCCCTCCACAAGGCTTTTGGGCAGTACGATTGCCGCCCAAATCGCGAAGGGGGCCAGGACCAGCAATGTCCCGGAGTGCCACATTCGTCCAGTGTCGGACCTGGAACGGAGGTAGCGGAACGCCAATGCGAGCAAGAAGGGAACGCTTATGAGCAGTAAGAGCCCCACAACCAGGAAGTAATGGATGTATCGGGTGTGGACTCCCTCCACGGGGAGCACCCACGGGAAGAGGGGCGAGGGCCTGTCCCCGAGATAGAACGGCAGGTACAAGACTACCACCGCGGCCACTAGGGCCCCGGCGAACAACCCCCAGCTTTTGATCTGTTCACGGCCCCACCCCACCCCCGACCAGTGGTTCGCGATCAACGTCGTTCCCAGGAACAACCCGAGTCCCAGCGGTAAATCCCAGCTGTTCAAGAATCCCAGCCCTCCAAGACAGAGTGCTATTACCGCGAAACCGACCTTATTGTCCCGTACCCATCGCAGTCCAAACGTCTCTCCTGACGCGAGGGTTCGCAGACCCAGGCCCAACGCGAGAATCAGGAACGGCAGCGACATCACGTGTGGGTGGAGGTCTCCGAGGATGAAGCTGAAGCTGGGAAACTCCGTGATCGCGGGCGTAGATCCGCCTTCTGCGGCCTGGATGACCCGCGTCGTGCGCCACCACCACCAGAAGTCCTGGGAAAACCATGATGAGGTCTCCGGCGCTGTTGTCGCCCCTTCGACCCCAATCCAACTCCACACGCCGCCCCCTCCCAGCCCCCAGGCCCGCACCATCTCCGCTACCGACTGCAAGTTTCCTATCCCCACCATCAGCAATGCTGCCAGCAGCCCGACGACTACCGGTATATCGCGCCCATCCCCGTTTCTCCGTCGATGTATGCCCACCATCTCCGACACCAGTCCAAACGCACCGACCGCGGACAGCGAGAACAGCAGCGCAATCGCAAGGTTGTACGCCACCGCCGCCTCGACTCCCGTGACCTTCGCCAATACTCCGTGCATAACGTAGCCAAAGTAGTAGTAGCTCACAGAATGTCCGCTCAGCCACGGGTCTTGTGGGGGCATGGACTCGGCCCTGATAACCGAGTTGAGCAGGGCAAAGTCCATCGGCTGTTCCGTGTGGCTGATCGCGGGGTCGTAGGCCCGGGCGGCGGCCCACCCGGCGAAAGCCGCCAGGAACAGCACGTCCACAATGACTATCGTCCATCGCTGCTCTCGCAGATACTGCCGGAACTCGTCCAGCCTATCTTTGATCACCAAGAATGAACCCGCCGCGAGCACTATCGCCAACCCCGACACCCAATAGCGATTGAGTGGGATTATCCCGGTGAACCCCACCATCCACACCAGGAAGCTGAATAGCAGTATCCCCAGTGCTTTGGAGAAGGCGTAACCGCCGTAGGGCAGGCGGGAGAACAGGACAAAGGTGACCGGCAGGGCAATGAGACCCAGGGCCTCGACTGCGAGCGCCCAGGAAATGAAGTCGATCATGTCGGGCTAACCACGGTCATGGAATGCACACCCATATTATCCATAAAGCCGATGCGTCCGCCTGAGGCGGACGCATCGGCTTTAAATAGCTCGTTGTCGGGCGCCGGGGGCAAGTCTCTATCCCAGCAAGGCCGACACAAATTCTTCCGCGTCAAAGGGGGCCATGTCGTCGGGACCTTCGCCCGTGCCTATGAACCTGATCGGTATGCCCAGCTCGTCGCAGATGCTAAGGACTACGCCACCCTTTGCGGAGCCATCCAGCTTGGCGAGGAAGATTCCTGTCACACCCGCCGACTCGATGAACTGTCGGGCCTGGGCTACTGCATTCTGCCCGATCACCGCATCCAGTACGAGCACCACTTCATGGGGCGCAGATGGATCAAACCGGCTGACGACTCTCTTAATCTTCTGGAGCTCTTGCATCAGGTTGTACTTGGTGTGCAGCCGACCCGCGGTATCGACAAATACGAGGTCTGCTTTCCGGTTTTTGGCGCTGCTCAGAGCGTCGAAGGCCACTGCCCCGGGGTCCGACCCTTGCCGGTGGGCCACAACGTGGGCCCCCGACCTTTCACCCCACACCTCCAGCTGCTCGATAGCCGCCGCCCGGAAAGTGTCGGCCGCTGCAAGCACCACACTTTGCCCCTCGGAACAGTAGGCGTGGGCCATTTTGCCTATTGAAGTCGTCTTCCCTCCCCCGTTCACCCCGACCACCAGCACGACACCTGGCCTACCGTTAACGGAGGATAGAAACTCTCGATCTCCTGAGGCCTTGGATAGGATCGACGCCATCTCCTCTCGCAGCGCAGCCCGGATATCGTCGGGATTGCCCAGTCTCTCGCTCTTGACCCGTTCCCGCAGGGTCTCGGAGATTCGCGTGGAAGTCTTGACGCCGACGTCGGCCGATATCAGAGTCTCTTCGAGGGTCTCCCAGAACTCCTCGTCGATCTTGGGCGTGTTAAATACGCCGACAATTCGCCGAAGAAAACCCTGTTTCGTACGCTTGAGGCTCTCCTCGGTCTTCTTTTCACGTCTTCTGAGTCTAAAGAACGGCATGTCTGCTCCTGAATCGATGTTAACACTCGCCAAAAAACACGGTCAACATTTGCCCTCGAATTGACACTCCCTCCCCCCGTTCTTATCCTTCCCTCAATCAGACCCTCCCACCAGGAGTATGCCATGCCCGAACCCACCCTCTGGACACCCCTCTGCGATATGCTCGGAATCCGGTTCCCCGTTCTGCAGGCTGGCATGGTACCAGGCGGCTCCCCCGAACTAGCCGCCGCAGTCTCCAACGCCGGGGGCCTGGGGGTGTTGGGCGCTTCCGGCTGGGAACCCGAGGACATCCGCCAAAAGATTCGCTGGATCCGAGACCACACCAACAACCCATTCGGCGTCGATCTGCAACTTCCCGTGTCCATGGCCGATGTGGACGACAACCGGGAAGAGGTCAAGGCCACCCTCCACTTCGACTACCCTGACCACGTCGCCTGGGTCAAGGACGCCGTCCAAAGGCACTCCGTCCCTGACGCCAAGGCGGGAAAGTCATTCGCCTACAACCCGGCTTTCATCCGACGTCAGGTCGAGGTGATTCTGGAAGAAGAAGTCCCCGTGTTCGTATCAGCACTGGGCCCGCCCGGCTGGATGACCGAGGACGCTCATAAGCTCGGAATGAAGGTCATTGGCATGGCCGGCAGCCCCCGGCACGCCCGCCGTCACGTCGACGCCGGGGTGGACATCGTAGTGGCCCAGGGCAACGAGGCTGGGGGGCACACGGGAAGAATCGCCACTATGGTACTCGTGCCCCAGGTGGTCGACGCCATAGCCCCGGTCCCGGTGGTCGCCGCCGGGGGGATCGGGGATGGGCGGGGAATTGCCGCCGCTCTTTCTCTCGGTGCCCAGGGGGTATGGTGCGGCACGCTATTCCTCTCTTCCGACGAAGCAGCCGTCCCCGACATTCACAAGCGCCGCATAGTCGAGGGCCGCTCCGAGGACTGGGTCATCAGCCGTCTCAGCTCCGGCAAGACAGCCCGTTATTTCAACAACATCCTTGTCCAGGAATGGGCCGACTCCGGCCTGCAGGCCCTCCCAATGCCACTGCAAGGCATGCTCATCGAAGACATGGAGCAGGGTGTTGTTGAAGGCCATTTGGAAGAACTGGAGCTGAATTCCGGCGGACAGGTCGGGGGTCTGATCGGAAAGCGGAGGCCCGCGGCCCGTATCGTCGAAGACCTGGTGAGTGAGGCATCCGAGGCCCTGGCCCGGCTCAGCCGCTATTCCATCGGAGCAGAGGCCCGGAACTAAGCCCCCGATCCACGGAGACTCCTGACATGTACGTGCCCAAGCTCTATGCCGTAACAGACAAACAGCGCAGCTACGACTTCATACGGGAGAACGGCTTCGGCATTTTATTCTCGTCTCAAGGCTCGGGCCCGGTGGCTTCTCACCTGCCCTTCGTCCTTTCCGAGGAGCCCGACGGTCAAGACTTTATCCTGGGTCACATGGCAAAGGCCAACGACCACTGGCGTCACGCCGACGGCAATGAGGTCATGGTGGTCTTTCACGGGCCTCACGCCTACATTTCCCCCACCTGGTACCGGGAACCCGATACCGTCCCCACCTGGAACTATGCCGTCGTACACGTCTACGGCGCCTTCGAGGCGCTACACGACAGGGAGGACGCCGTGCAGGTCGTTCAGCAGGTGGTCGACTACTACGAGTCCTTCCTGCCGCAACCTTGGAAAGCCGACTTCGATTCCCCCTACAACCGTAAGATGATCAAAGGGGTCACCGCCTTTAGGATCAGGATAGATCGGGTGGTGGGCAAGTGGAAGTTGGGTCAGAACCGTCCGGAATACATCCGACGCCGTGCCATCGACGCTCTAAGGACTTTCCCCGGCGACTATGAGCGCAACATCGCCGATATGATGGAGTCGGAAATAGACTCCAACGACGAGGGTTAAGGGGCGGCGTAAGCCTACGACGCGGCGAAACGGTCCAGGGCTTGTTTGGCGGCTCTCCGTTGCGCTACCCGCTTGGATGTCCCCGTGCCCCTGCCCATTGAACGCCCACCGATGATCACCTTAGTGGCGAAAATCGGATCACCGGTCTCTGACAACTGCTGTGTCGTCTCGTACCGGGGCTGGACTTGAAGCCGCGCCTGGGTGAGCTCCTGAAGCCGCGACTTATAGTCGGTCTCTCCGCCACCGTTGGATACGGTTTTAATCCTGGCCTTAAGCGCCTGGACAACGAAGCTGCGAGCCGCATCCAGACCGGCATCCAGCCAGACAGCGCCTATTATCGCTTCCAGGGCCCCTGCCAGGTTGCGCCGCTTAGTCCTCCCCCCCGACATCTCCTCCCCGCGCCCCAGCCGCAAATGCTTGCCGAGGTCCATCGCTTCCGCTGCCGAGGCCAAGGCCTGGGTCGAGACCAACTGGGCGCGCAGGACCGTCATTTCACCTTCGGTGAGTTGCGGCCATTGTCCATACAGATCGTCGGCGATTATGAACCCGAGAACGGAATCGCCCAGGAATTCCAAACGTTCGTTGGATTCCTGGGCGGCTTCCGGATGTTCGTGAATGTAGGACGTGTGGGTCAGGGCCTGGACCAGCAGATACTCATCGGCCAATTCCACTACTTTGCTTGGTTCGACACCGTTGTTCGGGGACATATTCTTCGGGTGGTGGGTTAGTCCCCGGGAGGGGTTGGACGCTTGATCTCCTGGAGGTTCGGCACGCCGTTGACAACGCCGAGCACGCTTTCAAACACCTCTCGGGCCTGCTCAGCCGGAGGGGGAGGCATCATCTTGACGAAAGCCGAGGCGCCGGTGTCGGTGAACATGGTTGGAACACCGAAGACACCGTAGTTGGCCTTGGCTTCCTCGTAGTCGGAGGCAATGGTCTTCAGGGCCTGAGGGTCGTTGATGTCTTCGAGGAACTTGTTGATGTCCAGCCCCGCGTCCTTCGCCACGTCCGTCAGAATCTCCAGCTTGTCGATGGCCTTCCGTTGCATGTGACGGGCATTGAGCAGTCCAACATGGAACTTTTCGAATTTCTCGGCGCCCTGCTTCTTGGCGGCCTCTCCGGCCTTCAGGGCAAGGAGACCTTTGCTGGGGAAGGACTCATCCTGTTCCCACAACTTCCAGTCGGGGCCTTCCTTGGAGTTAACCTGTTCCAACGGGAAATTCTTCCACGTTATGTTGAGATCGTCTCCGTACTCCTTCTTCACATCTTGCAGCCAAACTGCTGCAACCCGAACGAAGGGTCAGAGATAGTCGTAGAACACCGTGAGATTAACTTTTTCAGGCATGACACCCCACCTTTCAAACTAGAATCAAGCCCATTCTAACATCCGATCATCCTATAATATACCCCAGATCATGGACTACTTGAAGGCACTGAAAGACCAGACCAGCCCCGACCTCTGGGCCCTCATCACGCGCCTCGCCGATCTGGCCGTGGACCGAGCGAGCCCCCTCTACATCGTCGGCGGCCGAGTCCGTGACCTCCTCCTTGAACGTCCCGCCGCGGATTTAGACCTGGTCGTCGAAGGCGACGCTCTGGACCTGGTGCGCGCCCTGGCCCTCGACCAGGGCGGCGAGGCCGTCGTGCACCCCAGATTTGGGACGGCTACCTACCGCAACGGCACACTGCGATTCGACCTGGCCACCGCCCGCACCGAATCCTACCCGCGTCCCGGCGTCCTACCCAACGTCCGACCCGGCCCCATTGAAGAGGATCTGGCGCGTCGGGACTTCACCGTCAACGCAATGGCCCTGCGCCTCAGTCCTCCTGATGCAGGAACGCTCCTGGACAGGTTCGGAAGCAGGCAGGACGTGGAAGACGGCCTGATCCGCGTCCTCCACGATGGCAGCTTCGTAGATGATCCAACGCGCATAATGCGAGCCATTAGATACGAGCAGCGGCTCGGGTTCCGGATTGAACCCTCCACTCTCGCCCTTCTATCGAGGGACCTCCACCTGCTCCCATCCGTCGGTGTTGACCGCCTGCGCCGGGAGCTCGATCTCTTCCTCCTGGAGCCCGCCCCCGAGCTGCCCCTCCTACGCGCCGAAACCCTCGGCGTTCTCCCGACAATCGATCCCGCCCTACATCTCGGCGCTCGTCTCTCAGAGATTTTTAAGTCCGCCCGCCGTCAATTGGGCCAGGTTGAGCCCACAATATATCTCACACTACTCCTCTACTCAGTCGAAACTGGCAAGGCCATGCAATTCCTGGAAAGATACCGCTTTCCGAAGGAATCGATGCAGAAGGTGGAGGACACGCTTGTAATCAGGGATACAGAAGCAAGGATCGGGACCTCTGCGCTAAGGCCCAGTCTCGTGTACGCATCTTTCAAGGGATTGGACAAAAATTCTGTGCGCGTCTTCAGTATCGCTACCACTGATAACAATGCACGGACCCGGGCCGTCGACTACCTCTCTCGACTTGCAGACGTACAACCAGAGCTTACGGGTAAAGACCTGATTGCAATAGGTGTGACTCGCGGCCCGAAGATAGGTCACTTCCTGAATCGGCTGCGTGATGCTCGGCTGGACGGCGTGGCAGCTTCCAGGGAGGATGAGACCGCCCTCGTCAAAAACTGGCTGGCGGAGTCTGAGAGCTAGCGGACTTCTTCTCCAGCCTGCGCCCTTGGAAGAGGTACTGCTGGGCGTATCCCGCGTGCACCCCGAAATAGTCCAGGGCCCAGGTCCGGATCGCATCGTAAGAAGGGTTCTCTCCCACCGAATACCACTCCTCCACCGCCCTCCTGACCCACCGGTCTATGGGAAAGGAGTCCAGCTTTTCCAGGGAGAATAACAATACGCAGTCGGCCACCTTGTCTCCCACCCCGAACAAAGTCATCAGGTCCTTCTTGGCGTCGTCGTAGTTGAGTTCGCGAAGCCCCTCCAGGTCGTAGACGCCCCGACCGATCCGATCAGCAGTGTCGGCCAGGTACGGCGCTCTGAACCCCATTCCCATCAGCCTAAGTCCCGTTTCACCGAGTTCCATCACCTTCTCGGGGCCCGGGAAGGAGAACCGGACGTGGCCGTCCATCTCCAGCCGGTCGCCCATCTTGCCGCACAACGACTCTATTGATTGGCTTATCCGGGGGATGTTCGATGAGATGGAGCAGATGAAGGAGACCAGGCACTCCCACGGCTCCTGCCTCAGAAGTCGCAGCCCGAAATACTGGGCGATAGCGTGGCGCATCCTGTCGTCCCGGCCTATGATTCGGTAGATCTCCGGCAGATCGTCGTCCAGCCTCAGATAGTAGGCCAGCCGATTGACGATCTCCTCTTCGGGCAGGGGATAGCTGTTGAACTCGACGCCCAGCAACGTCTGTCGAATCTTCAGGATGTTGCCGTAAATAACCCCGTAGTACCAATCGCCCTCGCGCCTCCACCGGAACGCCTGGCCGCACTCCAGCGTGTGGGTGAGATTGAATGGCTGGTCGATGGGGATCAGCATAAGGTGGAATTGTTGGGCCTTCCCGACCGGCCCCACCCCCGACCCCTCCCCACGCTAGACGGGGTTGTAGATGGAAAGGGACCCTTGCCTGAGCCCCGTGCCCGGACGGTACCGCCCCGCCCTGAGCTCGACGAGAAGGTCCTCATCGGTGTGAATGTCCCGTTCGAAGACCGTCACGTTGCACCCGACACCGTGGTGGGAGTGGGCATCGCTGCCCGCGGTGCAAGGCTTGCCCAGCATCTGGGCGACTCGGTAGGCGGTCTCGTTCTCTCTATCATTGTTGCCGCCGTTGAGCGCCTCGATTGCATCAACGTATTCGAAGACGCTGTGGCGGCTCTTCCCTTCCAGAGACTCGGGCTTGGTGCCGTTAGGCCAAAGAAGGCTGCCCCGGTGGTCGTAGAAGCGGCGGAACGGGTGCATCGACACCATGTACCCACCGACCTCGTTGATTACCTCCCGCAGCTTGGCGACTTTGTGCATTCCACTCACGTAGTGGTGCAAACCGAAAGAGCCGATGTGCCCCATTTCGGTGTCGACTTCCAGGGCGTGAAACACCATGATCTCCTGGGAGGCTGAGAATTCGCGGAACTTAGACCAATCCCAGTTCGCACCGTGCTCCGTGAAACAGATCCCGTCCAGTCCCTGCTTCTTCGCTTCAAGGACCAGGTCCTGGGGCGAAATGCTGCTGTCGCTTCCACCGATCATCGTATGGGAATGTAGGTCTATAAGCACTTGGGCAGTTTTCTCAAATCCTCGCGCACTGGATCGGGCGCAAACTGTGAATTATCGAACAAAGCCGCAGTCATTTTATCAGCCCGACACCTTCACGACAACAGAAGCGGCATCAACCAGCCGAACATCCCCGCAAAGGCCAGGCCCAGTAAGTATCCGTCCCGCCAGATCCATTTACGCGTCCATAAAGCCCCGAGCACAACTGCGTTCAAGGTGATTGCACAAATCCCAATGGAAAAGGTCATGTTTGGACTGCCTATCCCTGAGCCCGGTGCCAACGCCTCCGCCCCGATATACAGCGCCCCTATCATCCCACCCCCGAGTCCCCACGCTCCCATTACCACCAGTGGAAGCAGCGCCGAAGCCGGGATGGTCCCCGGCACCCTGTTCAAGGACCCGAACAAGCCACTGGGTTTGCGGCCCGGCGCGGTAATGTTGATCGCCCAGAGCATAGTGAACAGGGTGCCGATGAAGAACCCGCATGCAGTGCCAATCAGTAAGGCCACGGTGTCAGCACGCCTCACTCATCGGTCAATACACGGGGGCCTTGGCCCGGAGCCAGGGTTCTGACCAAACGGGAATCCAGCCCTTTTGCAGTACATTCAGTGACGACCCTTTGACCTTGTTCAGACCCGTCAACCCGACAAAACAGCGTTGGGCCAGCCCCCGAAAGATGGACCGGCCTGCCCAATGCCTCCTGCAGAATCGACCAGGCTCCGTCGATGCCCGGGAAGACCTGCGCAGCGACCCTATCGAAGACGTTGAAGAATGAGTCGTGGGCAATTTCGGCCTCGGCCTCTATTTGTTTGACAAGGTCGGCGGTCCGACGGCCATCAGTGTGGTCGGTGAGGCACAGGGTCTTGTAAGCGGTGGCGGTTTTGTTTTCGAGTCGATGGTCCGGAAAAGCGAGCACGAGCCACATCGTCGGAGGCGTCTTCACATTCGACACCCGTTCCCCCCTCCCCTCCACCAAGGCAGTCCCCCCGGTCAAGAAAAACGGCACGTCCGACCCCAGTTGCGCCGCCAACTCTTTCAGCTCTCCCTCAGCAAGATCCAACCCCCACAACCGATCGAGGCCCAGGAGAGTGGCCGCCGCGTCGCTGCTGCCGCCACCCAGCCCCGCCGCCAAGGGAATCTGCTTATCGAGACGGATCTCCGCCCCCGCAGAAACTCCCGAAGTCTCCCTGAGCAGCATGGCCGCTCGATAGATCAGGTTGTCCTGCGTACCCAGGTCTTCTATCTCAGCCAACACCTTGATTTCGTCGGAGGGGCGAATAGTAAGGGTGTCGAATAGGCTGATTGCCTGCATCACCGACGCAATTTCATGGTAGCCATCCGACCGCTTGCCCAACACTTCAAGTGTCAGGTTCACCTTGCCCGGAGCCTGAACGGTAACTTTTGCCACTCCCGTCACCCGAGCTCCTCCGACAACCTCTCCCACTCTTCGATCGTGAGAGTCGAGGGCCTTCTTCGCCCGTCGATGCCCACCCGTTCCAAGGCATCCTTCACGAAATCTCCCTCGGCATCCAGTCCTTTGACCAGGGAGTTGTGCAACTGCTTTCTCGGGGCCCGGAACCCGGCTTTTGCGACTCTGAAGAAACGGTCCGGGTCGGACACCAAGGGCTCGGGGTGAACGTCGATAGCCACCACCACCGAGTCCACTTTCGGTTTGGGGTGAAACTTGGCAGCCGGAATGTGTGCCACGATTCTCGGAGCGCCGTACACCTGTACAGCCAGGCTCAACAGGCCTATCTTCCCGGGCTCGGCTACCATGCTCTCCCCGACCTCCCGCTGCACGGTAACGATCATCTTCACGGGCCTGTGGTCGGATTCCAGGAAGTGCCGGATTATGGGCGATGCGACGTAGTACGGAAGGTTCCCGACAACCTTGTAACTGCCATCCTCCCCTGCGAGATCACTCCCGTGCTCCATGAGCAACTGCTCGGGTGCAAAGTTCCGGATGTCGCCTCGTACAGTCCAAACGTTTGGGAATTCAGTCAGCTCGGTCTGGAGGAGGGAGGCAAGGTGGGTGTCAATCTCTACGGCGATGACCCGCCCAAACCTCCGGACCAGTACCCGAGTGAGTACCCCCGTGCCCGGCCCAACCTCTATGACTACTTCATCGGGGCTCGGGTCTGCGGCGTCTACGATTTCCTCGATTATCGCCGCGTCATTGAGAAAATGTTGGCCTAGGGACTTTTTGGCCCGCACACCGGTCACTTGAGCTCGTTCCCCCGTCGCAGACGCCGACATAGCCTCACACTATACCGAAGCCAAGCGGCTGTCTAATCTACCGTTGCTGGACAGCCTGAGAAATGGAAATGGGAGAGTGTCAACTCTACAAGTTAAGCGGCAGTACGCCCAACTGCTTGTAGATGTTCACGTTGTCCCGGTAAGCGCGCAGGGCCCGGAGCTTGCCATTCTTGAACTCGGCGATCTCCATAAACGTCCAGCCGACCCTCTTGCCGGTGCCCGGGATGCCCTTGAAGTCTCCCTGGTGAGTCCCGGTCACCGTGGCCTCGGCGGCAGCCCAGTTCCCGGACGCAACTATCATTTTCCCCGTAATCTGTGAGTCCGGGAAAGCCTTCCACCATTCTTTCAGCGCCGCCACGAACAGGTCCCTGCCTTCCACGGGCGACGGTTTGGAAGCATCGTGGAACTGGAAGTCATCGGAGCAAAATGCTCGGAACTTTGCGGGGTCATGGCTGTTGAAACAGACGAAAACGTTTTCCAGAAGGGCTACGGTCTCAGCATCTCCGACAGACGGTACGTTACTCAAGGTTATCTCCGTTCATTTAGGCAGGGCTACATGCCCAGCACTTTCTTGGCATTCTCCAGCATAATCAAGGGTCGGGCTTCGTCCCAGAATGGCGCTCCCTCGAAGTCCCGGACCCATCGCTCGGGGGTGAGGGCCGGGTAGTCCGACCCGAACAATACCTTGTGCTTTATCAGTGTGCTGGCGTACTGGATAAGCAAGGGATTGAAGTACTTGGGAGACCAACCTGAGATGTCCATATAGACGTTCGGTTTGTGCACCAGCACCGCCAACTGCTCCTCCACCCAGGGGAACGCCTGGTGGGCCATTACTATGGTCAATTCCGGCAGGTCGGCGGCTACGTCGTCGATGTAGGGGATGGGCTTGGTGTATTTCAGGTGGACGCCCCCTCCCCCCGGCAGCCCAGCCCCGACTCCCGTGGTCCCGGTATGGAACATGGCTATCATGCCCAACTCAGCAATTTTTTCGTAAATCGGGTAGAACCTGCGGTCGTTTGGGTAGAACTCCTGGGTCATGGGTATGAACTTGATGCCCTTCATGCCCAATTCCTTGCCCGCCCGCTCGACTTCCTTTACCGCAAGCTTGCCCATCCACGGGTCGACCGATCCGAACCCGATGAAGGTATCGGGGTATCGCCGGCTGATCGATGCAACCCAGTCGTTACTGTCCCAGGCGTCACCCTGGGCTGTGCGGTCGTCGTTGGCCAGGACCACGGCCATGTAGTCCAGCTCCTTGTACTTGGCCGCCAGCTCTTCGAGCGTAAGCTCCGGGGGCGACTTGAAATACGTGGCCATTGCCGTGTGGAACCGAGTCGGCGGCGTCCCGGGCTCCTTGGGGGGATGGATGTGGAAGTCTATAGCTTTGGGCACGGGCGGCCTCCTGGGGAGAAATTTAGATCGTGCACCCCCCGTCGATCAAGTCCCCTCGGCCTGTTGTCCGCCGCCGAGCTCAGACCAGGCGACCCTACGGCACCCAGAATTGACCGCTTACCGTTGCTTCCTTCCGGACCTGGCGGGGTTCACAGTTTTCTGCCGCGTAGGACCCAATCTTCAGCGCCCGCCGAACGGGTACAGCGTCCGAAGGTCCAGGACCTCTAGGGGGAATTCAGTCCCGCTTTAGCGGATTGCGGGTTCAGGGCACCGCTAGCTCCCCACCTAGCACGACCTGGACATATGTTATTTGACGCCCATTCCGGTGTCAATTAAAAGACGGATATGTGACAGCGCGTGCCTCGGTAGCTGAGCGCCCCGCCAAAATGATCCCGTTCACATAGAGGTGTCGAAGACTCGCCGAGGCGAGTGACATTACCCCCTTGACTTTATAAGACATGTGTTCTATTATTGGGCCAGTCTAGACCCGACATCCACCTTAAGGAGGAACCAAAAACTAGGGAAGCCCACCCGGCCCACCCGAGGACTCAACGCCCCAGCCCATCCCAACAGCCCTCGCGCAGGCCCGCGGCACAAGCAAAAGCGGAACGTCCGCCTACGGAGGAACGCCATCTCCTCATCCCACCGGGTCCCGTGCACCCTTCCCTGACCCCCAGGCGATGGAAAGACGCTCTGGTTCGCTATAGTTCCATGTGAGGCTCCTAACGGAGAAGCCGCTCCTTCAAGCGGAATAGTGGTCGGATAGGCCCGGTGCCGAGGTCCTCTCGGTACCCCGACCGCCCAATCAAGCCGGGAGCCGGTGGTCTATGCACTCCGGGTCGCACCGGCAAACTTGGACATATTACGCCTGCAAGAGGCTCCACCCGGACGCTGGACGAGCCTCCTAGCCGCCCTTATGCGGTGCAGCCAACCCCCCGAGTCAGGCTCGGACCTGCTGGCCCTGATGGTCCCTGCCCATGTCCAGCGTATACAGGGCCACAGGCCGCAGCAGCGGCAAAAGCGGGCCGGGCGCCCTTGCCCCAGGGCGTCGGAGCACCCGAAGCACATGAACAGGGGCAGCGTCCAGCAAGCGTCTTCCATCGCCAACCCAAAACCCAACAGACAGAACGGAAACCGAAACCCCACAATCGAAGATGCTGCAAGTCCGTCGTAGGCGGGGAACATCCGCCTTGGGTGGGTCCGCCTCTGGAGGACTGAAGAAAAGGCCAGTGTGTCACTAGTCTACCGAACGAGTACACTCAATTGAGCCGGAGTCCCATTTGTGATAACCTAGCGCCCGTCGGGGCTTGGAACCATTGGCCCGGGAAAGCGACGTCAGACAAGCAATACTACGGTTATTTCCTCGCAATTCCTCCTCCAAGCGGACCTTACCCGACAGGCGAAAGCCAACTACAGCTGAATCCGGCGTTGCGCCAGGTTCAGACTCACATCATGATGGGGTAAGGCATTGGCTAAGGCCGGAAGGCTAGCCGGTAGCGTCATAGGCGCAATAGTGGCCGCCCTGCTGGGGCTGGGCATCGGCCTTTCTCTTTCAGAAGCCGGCATATTCGAAGGCTGGAACACCTGGATAACCCTGGGCTCGAGCGTTCTGGGGTTCGGGTTTGGACTAATTGCCACCGCCCTTGTAATCATCCCTGGAGTGCAAAGGGCAGCCGGGAGCCTCTCGTCCCTTAGGCCGGAAGTTGCCTTCTCGGGGATCGTAGGTGCGCTGGTCGGAGTAGTCCTCTCAGGCGTCTTGATCTACGCCTTTGCGGTGGCATCTCTTGCCTACCCCTGGAATGCCATAACCCCCGGCCTGCTGGTGCTCACACTGGCTGGCCTCGGGGGCTGGGCCGGTGCATCCAGGGCCACACAGGTGATCTCCATGCTCGTCCGAGGCGCTATCCCGGAAAGGGTCGCCGCCCCGGCATCCGTTAACGGGGCACAGAACGGGCGCTGCATCCTGGTCGACACGTCCGCGATCATCGATGGACGCATCGCCGAGATCACCCACACCGGTTTCGTAGACGGCGATCTTCTCATACCTCGATTCGTTCTGGAAGAACTCCAGTACGTCGCAGATTCCCCGGACAGCCTCAAGCGCAATAGAGGCCGCAGGGGTCTCGACGTCCTCAACCAACTCCAGAAAGACAGTAACGTGGAGGTCCAGATTACCGAGATCGACGTCCCCGACCAGGACGGCGTCGACAGCAAGCTCGTGAGCCTGGCAAAACGCTCCGACTACTCACTCCTCACCACCGACTTCAACCTGAACAAGGTCGCCGAGCTCCAGGGCATCAGGGTCCTCAACATCAACGACCTTGCCAACTCCCTCAAACCAACGCTCATACCCGGCGAGGAACTGAATCTCCACATCACCCAGGAGGGCAAGGAGGAGACCCAGGGAGTCGGGTTCCTGGACGACGGCACCATGGTAGTCGTCGAGGGAGGTCACAAATACCTGAACTCCCAGCTGCCGGTGGTAATCACGCGGGTGCTGCAAACCTCGGCGGGCCGGATAATCTTCGCCCACTTGAAATAGGGGCTGTGGTAGACCAGGAGTGGCCCCCGGCAACCGACCAGTCCGTCGGCGCTTTGGTCTTGGCCGCGGGCAGTAGTCAACGGATGCAGGGTATCGACAAGACCTTCGCCCACATCTTGGGTAAGCCACTCATCCTCCACACCCTCTCCGTATTTCTCAACTGCCCCGACATCCGGAGGGTTGTGCTCGTCCTACCCGAGTCAAATATCGAAAAGGCCCGCGCCCTGCTTGAAGGGGGCGACAATTCCGAGAAGCTCACCCTATGCGCTGGGGGTGAGAGGAGGCAGGACTCCGCAACCAAGGGCCTCGACGCCCTCGGCCCGTGTGACTGGGTCGCCGTCCACGATGGCGCGCGTCCCTGCATTTCCCCTGACATTCTCCAGAACGCCCTTTCCGACGCCCGACTTCACGGCAGCGCCGTCGTCGCAGTTCCGGTGACCGACACCGTAAAACGCGCAGATTCCGAAGCCTTCATATCTGCTACCGTGACCCGCGAAGGTCTCTGGGCCGTTCAGACTCCCCAGGTATTCCCCTTCGCCGTGTTGGAGCGCGCCTATCGAGAAGTTAGCGATAACGTTACCGACGACGCCTCGATGGTCGAGCGGCTGGGCGTTAAGATAAAGTTGACTCCCGGTTCTCCGACCAACTTGAAAGTAACCAACCCCGCCGACCTGGAACTCGCTGAGATGATCCTCAAGTCCCGGGCCTCAGGCCGGTAGCCACTCAGAAAATTATGCGCATAGGAATGGGAATCGACGTTCACGCCCTTGTCGAGGGCCGACCCCTCATATTGGGGGGCGTCACCGTACCGCACTCTCTCGGCCTGTCCGGCCACAGCGATGGAGACGCCCTTACCCACGCCGTGGTCGACGCTCTGCTGGGAGCGGCGGGAATGGGGGACATAGGGGGCTGGTTCCCGTCCTCCGACGACACCTACAAGGACGCCGACAGCCTGACTTTCCTCTCCGCCATTGCCCCGGAACTCGCTAAGGCAGGTTGGAGCATCGAAAACGTGGATGCTACAATAATCGCCCAACGGCCCGCCCTTTCCCCATTCGTCAAGGATATGGAAAAGAACATGGCTCGGGCCCTGGCCGTAGACCCAAACCAAATCAACGTAAAGGCCACAACCAGCGACCGGCTGGGAATGGCCGGCAGAGAAGAAGGGATAGCAGCTTTCGCTGTGGCTCTCCTGGAACGGCAGAAGTCCCCCGACCGGTAATGCCAATGCAAATCTACAATACCCTCACCCGGACCAAAGAGGAGTTCGTCCCCTTGGGCGACCCCGTCAAGATGTACGTCTGTGGCATCACGCCATACTCGGCCTCGCACGTCGGCCATGCCATGAGCTACATCACCTTCGACGTGGTCCGCCGCTACCTCGAGTGGCGCGGCTACAACGTGCTTCACATCCAGAACTTCACTGACGTCGACGACAAGATAATTGATCGATCAGCATCCATCGGGTCTTCGCCGAAGGATCTTGCCGAGGGCCTGATCCAGGACTATTTCAACGAGATGGACGCCCTTAACATCAAGCGCGCCCACATCTACCCCCGCGCCACCGAGGAGATTGCCAAGATCCTCGAGATGACCCAGGGCCTGGTAGAAAACGGGACCGCATACGCAGTCGACGGAGACGTCTACTACCGCATCAGCA
This sequence comes from Dehalococcoidia bacterium, assembly GCA_965220005.1. GTDB lineage: Bacteria > Chloroflexota > Dehalococcoidia > Plut-88900 > Plut-88900 > Plut-88900. Next base: position 1,876,680 of record OZ244800.1, on the reverse strand, counting down.
GCTACGCCGACTACGGGAAGCTCAGCCATCGCACCCTCGAAGGCATGATGTCCGGGGCACGGATAGAGGTCGACAACCGCAAAGAACACCCGATGGACTTCGCCCTGTGGAAAGCTGCCAAACCCGGCGAGCCTTCCTGGGACAGCCCTTGGGGCTTGGGCCGGCCCGGCTGGCACATGGAATGCAGCGCCATGTCCCTCAAATACCTCGGGGAGAGATTTGACATCCACGGCGGCGGCCTTGACCTGATTTTTCCACACCACGAGAACGAGATAGCACAGACCGAGGCTTTCACCGGCGTATCCCCTTCCGTCCAATTCTGGCTCCACAACGGTCTGCTACAACTGGATGATGAGAAGATGAGCAAGTCCCTCGGCAACCTTGTAACCGTCAAAGAAGTCCTCGACGGCCATTCCGCCGACGCCCTGCGCCTCTTTTTCCTGGGCTCCCACTACCGCAGCCCCCTCAGCTTCAGCGAACGCGGCCTTGAAGCGATGGAACGGGGCGCAACCCGCCTTCGCAATGCCTCACAACAGGCAGGCGCCGGGCAAACCAACGGGGATCCTCTTCCCATCAACGGCTACCGAGAGCGGTTCATCGAGGCCATGGACGACGATTTCGGCACTTCCCAAGCCCTCGCCGCATTATATGATCTCGCCCGCGACATAAATCGCGGCTCCGACTCCGGCTCGAATGTGGCAGATGCCGTAGCGATGCTTCGGAAGTTGGCGGGTGTCCTGGGACTCACCCTCGAAGGCCAGACCGCTGGGTCCGGCATGGACGACAAGAACCTGGCCGAGCTGGCCGAGCAGGTGGTCTCTGATTTGGAAAGTGCCTCTCAGACGGAGATTGCAGGACAGCTTTCAGGTTCCTTGTCGGGCAAGGACTCTGAGCCCGACGACTACGTCAAAGCCCTGATAAACGTGCGGGAGAAGCTTCGCAAGAGCCGCGAGTTCGCCCTGGCCGACCAGATCCGGGACTCACTAACCGAGCGTGGCGTTGCCCTCAAGGACTCACCTACCGGCACCACCTGGGAGTTTGTCTAACCGGAGCCGTTATCCCTCTGACCCCTCCAAACGGCACCCCTTATTACTCCATGTACAGGGAAATAGAAGTCCCACCCAAGGTCACCCCAGCAGACGACTCCGGCTACTTCGAAGAACTAACCAAGGCCATCTTCCGCTCGGGCTTCTCGTGGCGCGTGGTACGGAATAAGTGGGCCAATTTTCGGGCGGGCTTCGATGACTTTCACATCTTCAAGGTCGCCGCCTACGGAATTGAGGAGATGGAACGCCTCTTCCAGGACGAGGGTATCGTCCGCAACCGCCGCAAGATCATCGCCACGGTGGAAAACGCCCGAAAGTGTCGGGTAATCGTCGCTGACCACGGCTCCTTCTACAACTACCTCCGCTCCATGGACGAGCTCGACTACCGGGCCAAGGTGAAGGCTCTGACAAAGGAGTTCTGGGGACTCGGCAACACGGGCGCGTTCGTATTCCTGCATTGCGTCAACGAAGACACCCCAACCTGGGAAGAGCGCAGTCCCTGATTACACAAACCGTGGACGCGTAGGGATGAACGGAACTATACCTCTCCCAGCCTCTCCCTAACCCACTGGTTAAACTTGAGCACGTGGGGCTCCGTAGGCCCGAGCACTCCCTGCTTGTGGGCCCTTGATCGATTGCCCAGGTGGGCAAGCTCGCACACCCCGAAGTCCTGCTTGTTGAACAGGTCCCAGAAGTCAATTGTGTCGCTGCCATCGAAGTCGGGACTGTCCACCTGCTCCGCGTCGAAGAAGAATTCGTTGGTGATCTTCGTCCCGTCCGGCCCATTCGGCCACATCACAATGGTCACCACCGATTCAGGCTGGAATGCCAGGACCACATTCGGATACAAGGATATGCTCCTGAAACGTCCCATGTCCTCTTCGAGAAGACCCTTTAGCATCGGGCGTTTCGTCCTGCCATCGACAGTCATGGTCGCTCTTTCATCCAGGAACTGCGTTCCCATTATTGAGTCCCGTCCCGTCAAGCCGGTCTTGTATATCGGCACCACTTCGCACAGTTCAGGATGAACACTCGGGCAGTGGCCGCATTCGCTGGCATTCTCCCAGATCTCTTTCCAGTTGGACTTTACGTCATAGTGAAACACGTGCCCCGACTTTAGGCTCCCCAATCCGTACCTGGACAGAATAGAGTTAAGGTCTCCAAAATCTGCAATAAAGGGCTCGGGATTGGGGTCCAGGTTGATGAAAATTAGCCCCTGCCAGACCTCAACCGGCACACGATAGAGGGGGTAATTCCCCTTGGGCAGGTCGTCCATATACATCTCTTTCGGAATCGCGACAAGGTCCCCATTCATGCCGTAGGTCCAGCCGTGGTATCCGCAGGTGAGCGCCCCACCCGGCGCCCGACCGGCCTCCTGGGTACAGAGTCTCGATCCCCGGTGCCGGCAAACGTTGTAGAAGGCGTGGACCTGCATGTCCCGGTCCCGGGTAATGACGATGCTCTCGTCGCAGATGGTGCGGACAACATAGTCGCCGGGTTCCGGGAGGTTGCTGTCGTGGGCCACAAAGAGCCACGACTTGTAGAAGATGCGCTCTTTCTCGAGTTCGTAAATCTCGGGGGCCCAGTAGTAGCGGCTTGGAAGGGTCTTCCCTATCTCGGACGATTCCCTGACTATCTGACCTACCATAGCGATTCCTCCATGTGAACCCGGTTCACAGTAAAACTCGCTCCAGGACTACATCGCTTCCCACTCGAGCCCCGGTCCGGGCCGCCGCATTTCCGTTGCGCTCCGCTATCTCAACGTACCCCGCACTGCCTATGAGAGGGAATAGGTCTTCTCCCTCAGCAAAAGTGCGAGCAAGCGCATTGATGGAATATTCCTCAACCATGCCTCTCACTGCGCCTTCGGGCAGCTGGTCTGCGCGTATGCTCGTTATCAGGTTCCCAAACCTGTCCACATGCATCACTTTGGCAACTATCCTACCCTGTTCGTCAACCTTGGCCGAGGGCCGGGGGTAGGCCAGCACCGACGTAATCGGCTCACCCATGTCCGCAATCTCAACGTCCGGCAGTTGGGACGCGACCGGTGCGAAGATATCCCGACCATGGAACGTATTGCTCACTTCAAGAAGCCAGTAGCTTGAATCCGTCAACCGGACACCCTCGAATCCCTCTGGTAGGGGACACGGGTGGGCTTGATCGTCATCTTCGGACACCGGCGCCTCGTCTTCAGTCCAGACATCGGCTAGTACGTGGCTGAAAACGCCGTTGTCCGGGCCTACGAAGAACTGGCCCATCCCACTGAGGCACAGCGCATTTCGCTCCGTCCCGACCCCGGGGTCAACCACCACAAGATGGACGGTATCCTTGGGAAAATACTTATACGACATTCCCAGCACGAAAGCAGCGCTCTTTACGTTGCCGGGCTCAATATCGTGGGTTATGTCTACTATCTGGACCTGCGGGCTGATCGCCAGCAGAACGCCCTTCATCATGCCGACGTAACCGTCGCCCAGCCCGAAGTCGGTAATCAGCGTTATTATCGAGGCCAATTGATTAGCGCAGTTACTGCTCGATGACTAATGCGGGCCGAGGGACGCGGGCCTTGTCAGGAAAAGCGCACGCTGAGGAATGAGATGAGTATAAATACGGCGATCAGGCCGATGGTAACCTGAAAAAGGGTTTTCTCAAGCCCGCGGCGTGTGCGGAAACCCGTGCTGGCCCCGCCGAACACCCCGCCCATCCCCTGCCCCTTCACCTGGAGCAGGATCACCGCAACCAGGGCCACCGAAATAATTATCTGGACTACGTTTAGCAATGACATATGGATAACGCCTTAATATCTCGCCCATTTGTGGGCTATTTCATACGCTCCCTGAGAAGCTCGTTCACCTTTGCCGGGTTCGCTTTGCCCCGGGTCGCCTTCATAACCTGACCTACCAGGAATCCAATGGCCCGGGCGTTCCCTGCCGCAAAGTCAGCCACCGCTTGCGGATTTTGAGCCAGCGCCTCATCAACCACTGCGGATATCTCCCCTGAATCCGTAATCTGCACCAGTCCCCTATCCTTAACGATGTCCGAAGCGGCCTTGCCGGTCTCGTACATCTCCTGGAATACGTCCTTGGCCATCTTCCCGGAAAGGGTGCTGTCATCTACCAGGTCGATTAGTTGAGAAAGGCCCGAGGGAGAAATCTTGGCTTGGTCTATGTCTTCTCCGGCAGCGTTAAGGTGCTGTGAGAAGTCTCCCAGCAGCCACACCCCCACGTCCCGCGCCCTCTTTCCCGCGTCGCCGTTCTTGCTTTCGTTACCGCAGGCGACAGCCTCTTCGAAGAAGTCGGCCATTGCCTTGTTGTTGACCAGGGTATCGGCGTCCTTGGGCTGAAGATCAAAATCCGAGATGAATCTCTCGACTCGGGCCTCCGGTAACTCGGGAAGCCGAGCTCTGATCTCATCGACCCATGCAGGGTCGATATTCATGGCGGGGAGGTCGGGTTCCGGGAAGTACCTGTAGTCGTGGGCGTATTCCTTGCTCCGCTGGGACACCGTAATGCCCTTGTCTTCCACCCAACCCCGGGTCTCCTGGTGAATCGGCAGCCCTTCCGAAGTGGCCCGCACTTGCCGTTCGAACTCGTACCTGAGAGCCCGATACACGGCGCGGAAACTGTTCATGTTCTTAACTTCGACCTTCGATTGAAGGTCGGTCGAGCCTCGGGGCCTTATGCTGATGTTGGCATCACAGCGGAAGCTGCCTTCTTCCATGTTGCCAGTCGAAACGCCCAGATATTGCAAGATGGTGCGCAGCTTTACGAGGTACTGACGCGCTTCTTCGGCTGAACGCAGGTCGGGTTCCCCGACTATCTCCATGAGCGGCGTGCCTGACCGGTTCACGTCCACCCGGGACCAGCGCTCACCGCCATCCCCATCCACGTGCATTAGTTTCGCCGTGTCTTCTTCAAGGTGCACCCTGGTCAGCCTCGCGTTCCTGATTCCATCCTCAGTCTCCACGGACAGCCAGCCACCCCCGCAAAGAGGCATGTCGAACTGGGAAATCTGGTATCCCTTCATCAGGTCCGGGTAGGGATAGTTCTTCCGGTCGAACTTCGTATGCTCGGCAATGGTGCTGTTGAGTGCAAGACCGGTCATGATTGCGTATTCCACCGCCTTGCGATTAATGACAGGAAGGGTTCCCGGCATCCCGAGACATACGGGGCAGACCCGGGAGTTGGGATCAGTGTCCGTGTAGGCTGACGCGCAGCCACAGAACATCTTGCTCCGGGTCTTGAGTTGGGAGTGTACTTCCAGTCCGATGACTGCCTCGAACTTATCGAGAGGCAGGTCTTTAGTCTGGACAGTGGCCGTTTTGGTAGTAGTCAACGTCTATCTGGGTATGAAACTTGTTAATTCAGTATAGCATCGGCCCCCGACCCTAACAACGCGCATAGTCCCGCGTCCTACCTTGGTCGTAACCTCAGCTTTTCCACGCCCCGTCTCCGATAAGCGGGACGAAACGACACTGGGCCAACCCCTTGACCCTGGGCTTGCTCTTTCGCCTTTCAATGAGTTTCAGGTCCTGCACCTCCCTGTCGCCTACGGGGAGCACCATCTTCCCACCCACCGCCAGCTGCTCCATCAGCACATCCGGTATCCGCGGCGCCGCCGCCGACACCACAATCACGTCATACGGCGCAAGCTCCGGGTACCCCAATTGCCCTTCCACCCACTCCACCCGGACGTTGCTGAACCCAAGTTGGTCCAATCGCACACGGGCATCCCGCGCCAGTTCCGGCACCCGTTCCACTGTCACCACTCTAGCCGACAGCTGTGCCAGCAGGGCCGTCTGGTACCCGCTCCCCGTCCCAACCTCAAGCACTGACTCGCTTCCATTTAAGGACAATGCTTGCAGCATCAGGGCCACTATGTATGGCTGGGATATGGTCTGACCGAAGCCTATGGGCAGCGGGTGGTCTCCATAGACGAACTCACGCGAGACCATTGGTACGAATGCTTCCCGGGGAGTGCGGGCAAAGGCGTCGAGGACTTTTCGGTCTTTTATTCTGGAGGCAAGGTCGTTCATCATCCCTTGTTGGGCGATGTCCAATGCACCCCAGTCCCCATTTTGAGCCACGTTCACCTCACCCCCTGGCCCGAGTCGGCGATTCAATTAGAGTGTACCAACGCAGGTGCGTCTCCGCACCGGTGCTATAATCTCTCGACCCATCCCGTACAGGAGTGTCGATATCGAGCCGGAGAGAATTAGGTCCATCCTGGAGCAGGTTAAGGGCGGGTCCCTCAGCATTGACGAAGCGTTCGAGGGGCTCCGATTCCTGCCCTATCAGGACTTGGGATTTGCAAAGATAGACCATCATCGTAGCCTTCGCAAAGGCGTCCCGGAAGTGGTCTTTGGCGAGGGTAAAACCGTCCCGCAGATCACGGCCATCACCAAGGAGCTCGCCGACCAGGCAGGCCGGTTCATGGTTACCCGCACCTCACAGGAAGCCTTCGAGGCCGTCTCCAAGCAAGTCCCCGACGCCCTCTACAACGAAGCCGCAAGGATAATCTGGCTCGATCGCCGAGAGAACTTAATCCTTAAACAGGGAGTGACGATAGTCACCGCGGGCACCGCCGACCTTCCCGTCGCTGAAGAAGCAGCCGTCACCTGCCGAATCATGGGCCACGACCCCCTCACCCTCTACGACGTCGGAATCGCCGGCATTCACCGGCTGCTGTCCAACGTTGAGATCCTGCAGAAAGCCAACGTAATCGTGGCAGTTGCGGGAATGGAGGGCGCGCTTCCCAGCGTAGTCGGAGGACTAGTGCAGGCACCAGTGATCGCAGTCCCAACAAGCGTGGGCTACGGCGTCGGCATCGGCGGCCTGGGGGCGCTGATGACAATGCTCAACAGCTGCTCCCAGGGCGTGGCCGTGGTCAATATCGACAACGGTTTCGGGGCCGGGTACCTGGCCGCGATTATCAACCAAACCCGGTCCTGATCACGGCGCTCCCCCCAAGGGACTCAACCAATACCGCTTTCAGATTCGGTTTTCCCTGAACAGTAATGCGACCGGCGCTTGAGCGCCTCGTTATCCGGCCTTGCGGACTTCGAGTACTTCTCCCGGCGCCAGGGCCACGCGTCTTACGTTAACGCCAAACTTCAGTAACCAGTACCACAGTGTGCCCTTGTTGACTTCCATGTCCTCCGCCATACCGGGCAGTCCCATGCGGTTGTACATCTCCGGCAGCAGTTCCTCCAGCGGCCGGTTGTAGCGTTCCTCGACGCGACGCATCAGTTTACTCTTGCGAGTAGCCAAAATAACCTCCCACCTCCTGAGGTTGGCTTCACTCTAGCATCGTTTTAGAACCTGGTCAAGATTTTGTCACAAAAGGTCTAGGTCAGTTACAGTACTGGCTATAGAAACATTCAGAACTTGATTGAAGCTAAATCCGGGCAGGCTTGTTTATCATCCGACCTCCATGGCAAAATACCCCCGAGCGGCGGCTTATTCCGCCGATTACCCGACTATCCCAGGCCCAACGAGCGACGAAGAGTGCAGAACAAACAACCGCCTAACCCCATCCTGGCTACACGCCAGAACCATGCCCTGGAGCACGCTACAATCGCCATTCTCCTCCAGCGCAGTGGCGTCAATACCAGGATCGCGGGTCGAGCCTCCGCGGGTGGATTCCACCTTTACGGGAACCTGTCCACCCCCGTGGTCGAGGATGCGGCCCGGGAGGCCCTCCGACGCCTGAGGAACGGTGAGGCAGAATTAGCCCTTTCCCCCTTCTGTGGCACTAACATCGCTGTTGCAGGAATTTTGGCCGGCGTGGCTTCCATCCTGGCTATGGGCAGCTCAGGTAACAGGTTTCTCAATCTGCCCAGAGTCATCCTTGCGACTATGGTCGCGGTGCTGGCCGCCCAGCCGCTGGGCAAGCTGGTGCAGAAGAGGCTGACCACTCACACGGACCTGAGCAGTATGGCAATCACCGCCGTGTCAAAGTCGGGCCTGGGCCCCTGGTCTTCCCACAGAATAGACACCGCTTTTACGATAGAATAGGCCCGGGCGCCGAGCGTCGGGCCACAAGACTGAGTCCGTCCCTGTAGCTCAGAGGATAGAGCAACTGCCTTCTAAGCAGTGGGTCGTGGGTTCGAATCCCCCCAGGGACGCCAGCCTTCAGCATGCGCCACACGTATCCAAAGCCCTAGCTAGTGCAGAGTGAGACGAACAAGGAGACTACGATGATCTACGAACTCAGGTCCTACTACGCGGCTCCCGGCAAGATGGACGCCCTTAACAGCAGGTTCCGGGACCACACCTGCGACATCTTCGAGAGGCACGGAATGACGGTCGTGGGCTTCTGGACGCCCGAGGGCAAAGAGCAGGAGCTCCTGGTCTACATGCTCGGCTTCGAAGATGCCGAGCACATGAAGAAGTGCTGGGCATCCTTCGGCGCTGACGAAGAATGGATTAAAGTCCGCGCCGACAGCGAGGTCGACGGGGAGCTCGTATCCAGCCTCGAAAGCTCGGTATTCATACCCACCGACTACTCGGCAATCAAATAGCCCGGCCTTCTATTGGCGCTAAAGCAAGAGAGGGGAGCGGCTCTGCCGCTCCCCTCTCTTTTATCCCGTCCGGCAATGGACCCCGGTCGGGTCTAGTTTCGTATCTTGTTTCCTACTGGATGTCGGCGAGGAATTCTTCCATTCTCTCAGCCAGGGAGTCCAGGTTGGTTCCCAGCCATACCTCGTCAACCACGACGGCCTTTTCAAGCGCTGACGGGGAGGTGGGGAGGTTGTCTATGGTGAGCTGATCAACGACGTCAGTGTTAACCAACGGCAGGGCCTGAAGGTTCAGGGGGCCGTAGGTGATGTACTTGATCATCTCTACGTTGATGTGCGGCTCAGCAGTCCAGGAGATGAAGAGTTCGGCCAGGGTCTTGTTGGGCGAGCCCTTCGGGATGTAGAACACGTCGGTCTGGTTCAGGTGTCCGCACTCGAAGCAGTAGTGGAGGTTGTCGCCGCCTTCTTCCTGCTGGGCGTTCCAGATTCGACCGTTCCAGGCCGTGCACATGTCCGCTTGGTCGGTTATCAAGGCTTGGGGGCAGTCCGTACCGCCGGTCCACCAGAACTGGATGTCATTCTTGATCTTTTCCAGCTCCTCAAAGGACTGGTCAACCTGCTCAGGGGTGAGCTTGGCTATGGCGTTCCGTCCTTCTACGGTTTCCAGGATCTCAGGGGTGCGCCTGAAGTGGGCGAAGAAGATGTTCTCGTTCACCCTGCGACCCATCCACCTGGTGCCGGGGAAGTTCTCGGTGTCCCAGAGGGCTTCCCAGTTGGTCGGGGCAACGCCGCCCCAAAGCTCGTCCACCTTGTCTATCTGGTAGGCGAGACCCGTGGACCAGAGCACTCCGCCGCCGCCGCTCCAGGGAGTCACCGCAACTTGCGGGAAGAAGGGGAGGTAACGGTTGTGGATAGCCGGGGTCAGCTCTTCAAGGTCACCCGTCGGGCCAAGCTGGTAAACGGCCCTGGTACCAGAGTCGACTACGTCCCAGGTCACGTTTCCGGTTTCCACCATGGAACGGATCTTCGCGTACTCAACGGGGCTGTCTTCAATTAGATTGATGTTGAATTTATCCGCGAATGGTATGAAGTAGGCCTGCCTCTGGGCCGCCTGGTATGCGCCGCCCCAGGAAGTTACGTTGAGGCTCTGGCCGCTGTAGTTCGCCAGCTCCGCCTCGATTTCTTCGAAGGTACCCGGCGCATCCGCGGTCCAGTCGGCCATGGCCCGGAGTTCGGGGGGTGCAGGCTCGGGTTCGGAGGTCGCCGTTACTACCGCGGCAGGCACTGCCGTGGCCGTGGCCTCCTCCTCCATCGCCGGCTCAGCCGTCGGCTCTTCCATCGCCGGCTCAGGTGTCGCCGTGGCGGCTTCGCCACAGGCCGCGACCACAAGCATGAGAGCCAGGACTAGTCCCAGCGCCCCGACGATGGCCCGGCGCCTGCCCAGGCTCATCTTGATTCGTTTCTTTCCTAATTGCATAAGCTCTCCTATCTAAAAGTACTTACGCGTCTCACTTTAGTCGACGCGTCCATCTTCATATGCCAGGGTCCCGTTAGTTCCATAGGCGTTCTCCTCAAGGTTAGGTCTGTTTGTAGTATTGCTCCGATAGTACTGCCAATGTTGTCTTTGAACCTTTTCCGGTCACTCAAATTGTGAAGGCAGGTAAAGGATACCACCTGCCGGTTCTAATCGGATGGAGGCGGAAGAGGTCTGAGCCTCCTCCGCCTCTATCCTGATTGTTGATTTCTCGTCTTTCGGGGATTATCCACTATATGGGATTTATCTGCATCGAGGTGGAGAAGCATGAAGCTCCTCCACCTCTGCGCATACTAGTTGATCTTTAGTCTTTCCTCTGGAGTTAATCGTCAGCTACTCCTGCAGCAGTTCCTGGAATTGTTCGATCAGCATTTGACCGTCATCCAGGTTGGTGCCCAGCCAGTACTCATCCATGAGCACGACCTTCTCCAACGCGATGGGGGAAGTCGGCAGGGCATCCACAATCTCCGGAGCGAGCACCGAGGGCGCCAGGGCGACCGCGTCCGCGTGCAGGGGGCCGTAAGTGATGTAGTTGGAAACCTGGACGGCATTCTCCGGGAATCCCATCCACGCCAGGTACAGCTCCGATAGCTCTTTGTTGGGGGAGCCCTTAACTATCGAGTAGACGCCGGTCTGGTTGATGTGTCCACACTCGTAGCAGTAGTAGAGCGGAGAATTATCATCCTCTTGCTGGGCGTTCCAGATCCTGCCGTTCCAGGCGGAGCATGTGTCGAAGTCACCTGCTATCAGTCCCTGGGGGCAATCGGTGCCGGTGTGCCACCAGTTGACCAGTTCGTCTTTTATCACCCTAAGGTGCTGGAGGGACTCTTCCACCTGTGCGTCGTCCAGGCTGCTTATGCTCTGTCTGCCCTCGACCGTTTCCAACAGCTCCGGATGGAGCGCCATCTGGGCAAAGATCACGTTCTCGTTGGGCCGGTCACCCAGGGACCTGTATCCGGGAACGCCTTCGACATCCCAGAAGTCGACCCAACTCGTGGGAGCGCCGTCGTGATTGGGGTAGGCGTCGAGACTGTAGGCCAGACCGGTTGACCACATGATGCCGGCGCCGCCGCTCCAAGGCGTGACGGTAATGGCAGGATACCCGTCCAGGTAGCCGCTGTGGATCGCCGGATCCAGTTCTTCCAGGAAGCCGGGAATGCCGAGGGTGTAGACCCACCTGGTGCCGAAGTCGACGACGTCCCAGGTCACGTTGCCCGTTTCCGCCATCGCCTTTATCTTGGCCAGCTCGACGGGGCTGTCTTCAACTATCCCAATCCCAAACTTATCCGCGAAGGGGATCATGTGGCCCTGTCTGACGGCCGCCTGCCAGCCGCCGCCCCAGCTGGTCTGGTTTAAGCTCTGGCCGCGGTATTTGGTCAGCTCCGCCTCGATCTCAGCCAACGTGGCCGGATTCTCTTCCGTCCACTCCGACCGGGGTCTGACGTGGCTCACCATCGCATCCCCATCGTCCATCGCATCGCCATCGTCCATGGTCGTGTCCGGTTCCTCGGGCTCGGGGGTCGCGGTCGCAGACTCGCCGCACGCTGCGCCTACTAGCAACGCCATCGCCAGGACGCCAAGTACGGCAAGCAAGGTCCACTTCTCGGTCAATCTTCGTCTCAAGATCGTAGATATTTGTCTCATATTCCCTCCTTCACCGAGTTGTTCATCCGTGTCTGGATGGCTTCCGTTGGTCTAATGGCAGCCCGTTTTAACGGTTTTGCCTGAAGGTAAAAGAGTAACCTCCCCCCTTATAGAGATTAGGGGATTCTATAGACGGGCCACTCCATTTGTCAAATTTTGCCCATCCCAGCGCCTCGTCAAACGGCCTCTCAGTACCGCCCAACTACTCGTAAAGTACTGATGGTATACTCCCCCCACCCAACCCCGAGAGGTAAACCGTTGCAACAAAACCCTAATCTTCCCTTCACAGCCGACGAATATCGTATACGGGTCGAAAAGACCCTTGAAGCCATGAATAGCAAAGGGCTCGACGGCCTGATGATTCACTCGCCTGAAAACATCTACTATCTCACCGGCTACCACAGCGTCGGCTATTTCACCTATACCGCACTTATTCTTACTTCCAAGGGTGCGGCCATAGTGGCGAGAAGCCTGCTATCCAGTATGGTAGAGCACACTTCCTGGGTTGATGACTTCCAGGGCTGGACCGACACCCAGGACCCCATCGCCACTACTAAAATCGCCCTCGACTCCGCCGGACTTATCGGCAAGAACGTTGGATATGACGAGCAAGCGTGGTTCTATAACATCGGGCACCACAATGCCCTGGTTGCAAGCTGCGGCGCCACGAACTTCGTCGAGACGGCAGGCCTAGTCGAGGTTGTCCGCCGATTCAAGTCGCCCCAGGAGGTCGCATACATCCGGGAAGCCGCACGGACTTGCAAGGCCGCCATGCAGGGCTGTATCGACGCTATTGAAGAAGGCGCCACCGAGAATGACGCCGCAGCCGCCGCATATTACGAATCCATCAAGGCGGGCAGCGAGTACCTGGGCCACGCTATGCTCGTGGCTACCGGCGCCCGGAGCGGCATCGGATTCACCACCTGGGAGCGGAACCCCATAAATCGCGGCGACCTTCTCTTCCTGGAAATGGGCGGGACCTATAAGCGCTACAACGCCGCCATGTCCCGCGGTGTGGTTGTCGGCGAGCCTTCCGATCTAGCCAAACGCCTGGCCGAAGCTTCTCGCGGCGCCCTCGAACGGGCCATAGAAGCGATGCAGCCCGGCGCGACCTCCGCCTCAGTAGACAGGGCCGCTCGAGGCTACATGGAAGAAAAGGGCCTCGGCGAGCACTTCCAACACCGCTGCGGCTACCTCATCGGCATCGGCTTTCCCCCCGACTGGGGCGAGGGCCGCTTGATGAGCATCATCGAGAATGACGATACTCCCTTGGAACCCGGCCTTGTCTTCCACCTCGTCCCCGATGTCAAAATCGACGGCGAGATCGGCGTAATCTACTCCGATACCATCCTCGTAACCGAGTCGGGCCCCGAAGTCCTGACCGACTTCCCCAGAGACCTGGTAATAAAATAAGACCGCTCCCAAGAACCTCCCCTCATCCCTTTCTCTCATGCCATTCCGCGGGGTAGGGCCACTCACCCTGAGCGAGCTGGAAGTGCGCCTTTGGAGCATCGAAGGGTCGAGCGGGGGTGGCCCACGTACAGCCAATCCGTCACGCCCGCCTTCATCCCAACCCAGCTTCTTTACACTGTCATTCCGAGGCTCCGCGAGGAATCTGGGGCGGGGCCTCCCCCTTCCCCCCACCCCGACACGGGAACCTTTCCAACGGAGAGGGGAATTCCGTTCGCCCTGAGCGAAGTCGAAGGGTCTCAAGAACGGAATGGGTGGGGTGCCCCCCAAAAGTGACACGAACCCCTTGACCAAAGCAAAACATCTGTACTATATTACCCCCCAGGCCCCGACCTTGTACGTCGGCCCTAATCAAGGAAAGGTGGAACATCCGCCCCCTGGCGGAACTAAAGGAGTCCCATGAGTCGCATTAGCCTAACAAGGCCCCGTCATAACCGAGCGGTATCGGACCGCTCGGCCACCGACACGCGCCTCCTTCCCAGCCCCTTTCCACCCAACCTCCCACATCCCACCCCCCACTACAAGCGCTGCCCCAAGGCCCATCGCCTCCGCCTCCGCAGCGATCAATCACTGTCCCTCCCGGTCTACGTGACCGGCTATGGAAGGTTCCCGGACAAATCACGGCACGCCCTTTCCAAGGGCCATTGCCAAGTGCGCGCCCCACTCACCCGGCGCTTAGGTTTCGCCCCTTCAGGCGACGCCCCGGAGCACTGCGTCATGTCGCTCCCTTGGGCCATAGCGCCCTTCCCGGACTCCCCCGGCCTAGACCTTGCCGGCGAGTCCGAACAGTCGGATGAGCGCCGACTCAAAACCAACGCACCATTTAAGGATTCCACCGTCGTCACAACCGGAGAACTTCCGACTACGAACGCCGGTCACGGGTCCACGCTCCTATCCCTTAGGATGGTCGAGCACTTCTGGTGGACGGGACTGCCCCACACCGAGAATTTCTCGGCTCTCCTCCACATCCCCTCAGAAGTCAGGGGCAAGGATTCCACCGTCGTCACAACCGGACTACTTCCGACTACGAACGCCGGTCTCGGGTCCCCGCTCCCATCCCTTAGGATGGTCGAGCACTTCTGGTGGACGGGACTGCCCCACACCGAGAATTTCTCGGGTCTCGTTCACATCCCCTCAGAAGTTAGGGGCTGTCGCAGAGTCGTCGCCGATGTGAACCGTCCCCAGGGGCGGACACCGTGCATCGGTACAGGCGTCGCCGTCTTCCTGCGCAAACGTCCGGGACCTTCCATCCCCACCCCCTCCCCCAACAAATCAAAGCAATCCCTGAATCCCATGAATCACAGTGCAGACGGAAATGCCCCCTGCTCAACCGCTAACCATCCCCCGAGGGGAGCCTGTCCCCCTCAGGCGGATCATTCCCGACTCCGATCGGGAATCTATCCCCGGAAGCGGGGCCGGGGCGCTCCCTCCCCCGTGGGGACGACCGGCTGGTCGCCCTGGGGTGGGGCTCGCCTCTTGTCCCCCCGCCACCCACGAAAGGAGCCCGCCAACGCCCACAACTGAATAACCGCCGCCCCTACATTCAGGCGTATTTACCGGTCAAAGGCCGGGGTTAACGGGTCTCCCGCCTTGCAACCCACCTGGGCTGGTCGCAGATGTCGCCCAGGAACTCCATCACCGTGTGCGCCGCCAGGTAGGAGGTCACTCCCGTCCCGACGTCCAGCTGTGGATTCACCTCGCACAGGTCAAACCCGATGATGTCGGCGTGCTCGGCCAGCACCTTCAGGGTCTTCTGGAGCTCCGCGTACATCATCCCGTTCGGCTCCGCCGAGACGCAGCCCGGGACCAGGCTCATGTCCAGCACGTCTATGTCTATGGACACGTAACACCTGGCATTGGAGGGCAGTTCTTCCACAAGGTCCTTATGCCCCCTGTCCCTGAACTCCTCCATGCTTATGACGTGGTTCCCGTCACGGAACGAATCGTCGATGTACTCCTTGACGTTACGCAGGCTGCGGATTCCAACCTGATATATCGACTCCACGTTCTGCATTGCGTTGATGTGCCGAAAGGCATGGCCGTTGGTGTATTCAAACCCGTGCGAAAACGGCGTGTAGTCAATGTGAGCATCGAAGTGGAAGACGTATAGCGGCTCCTCGTAGGCCCGGACCACGGGGAAGGTGATCGCGTGGTCACCGCCCAGAACTACGGGCATTGCGCCCCTGTCCAGGACTTTCTTAGTCATGGCTGTTATGTTGTAGAAGGAGTCTTCCGCGTTGGTCGGTATGATCGGCGCGTCACCGACGTCCGCGATGCGCCCGTTCTTCATCTCGTATTCCAGGTACTCCTTGTCCTCGGAGAAGTTGTAGAACCCCTCCTGTCCAAAGCGCAGCGAGTGCTGTCGGATGCTCTGGGGCGCGAACCGTGCGCCGCCCATGAACGGCGAGCCCTCGTCCGTCGGGGCGCCCATGACCGCGATGTCGGCCTCCAGCTGGTCGAGGTCCGTCACGATCCTCGACCTCAAGAACGAAGGAATCCCGCTGAACGGCCAGACCTTCGCTCCACGGTACATGTCATTTTGCTGCATTTCTTAGTCCTTTATGTAAATTGAGACCGCTTTATGTAAAATGCTGGCCTTCGACCAGAGAGGGTGCACTTATTCCCCTAATTCGCGCTGAACCCATACAGGGAAGCGGCGTTTGAGCTGACTATCTGCTGCTTGTGGTCCTCCTGCACTCCCGCGAACTGCCTCTCTATCGCCTCCCGGGACTTGGGCCACGTGCCTTCGTGGTGCGGGTAATCGTTGCCCCAGAGCAGGCACCCGGCGCCCGTGAACGAGATGTTAGCCAGCCCCACCGCATCCTCCCCGAAGGTCGCATATCCCTGCCTTCGGAAATAATCGCTGGGCTTCATGTCAAGCTTGGGCCTCACATACATGTGGTGCTTATCCGCTCCTTCATCCATCGCGAGCATGTTCCACGCAATCCACCCTATCCCCGACTCCACAATCACGAACTTCATCTTCGGGTGATTCATCAGCACCCCCGAGGAGCACAGGTACGTCGTCACGTCTATCCCGTCGACCAGAGCGCCCATCACGTAGTTGATGATCGCCCCACCCGGCCCCCGCTCGATGCGCGGGTCCCGGCCGCTGCTTATGTGAAAGTTCGCAGGCAGCCCCACTTCCTCTATTGCACTCCAGAGGGGCTCGTACTCGGGTCTGTTGTAGGGGAGGGGCTGCTTGCTGGGCAGGAACATCGACCCCATCCCCATCTTCGCCGTCCGGTAGACCTCTTCAACGGCGCCCTGGATATCGATCACCGGAATAAGAGCCGCCAATGCGAACCTCTCCCTGTGCGCACCGAAGAGCTCAGCAGCCCAGTCGTTGTAGGTTCGTGCCGCTGCCAGCTGAAAACCCGGGTCCGGAGACGCCGTCAATTCCAGCCCGTAGTTCGGGTAGATCACCTCTGCCGCTACGCCGTCCGTCTCCTGCGCCTCAAGTCGGACGTTGACATTCCATCCACCCTTGACCGCTTCCTCTCGTAATAGGTCGTCCTTCCCCATCTCTTCCGTGCCCAGCTCGACCTTCCTCGGGCGCAGACCGTCCCTGATTTCCAGCAGCCTCCCATCGACTACCTTCCTGTGGGGCGCCTTCTCCCGGTAGTCCGCAGGCATCCTTTCCTGCCACATGCTAAGAGGTTCGTCCACGTGAGAGTCCGCCGATATCAGCTTGTAGTCCATCATGCCACTACTCCTTTCAGGTCGTTCTCACCCGATTATTGTCCACGACTAGGCGTCCAGTTTAGCCGAATGCCCCATCTTCCTTCAAACGGGCAAACTCCTCGGCGCTGAACCCCCCGACGCCCGTCATCACCTCTTCGTTATGCTCCCCGAGGCCCGGCGCCGCCGCCACTCTGCCCACGGGAGTCCCGGAAAATGCCAGTGGAACACCCGCGGCGGGTATCCTGCCCCGCGTAGGGTGATCTATGTCCGTGACGTAGTTGTTGGCTCGAGCCTGGGGGTCGGCCGCCAGTTCCGCCATTGAATTGACCGGCGAGTACGCCATTTCCAGCCCTGCCTCCTCAAGCGTATTCACCCACTCGGCCAGCGTTTTCCTGGCGAATACCTCATCGAGTTTGCCCATCAACCCCGCCCACCCCTCATCCTGCGGCGATATCGACGCCAGTTCCCCAGCCCCGATTGCGCTACAAAACTCCTCCCACCATCGGTCTGGGTCCGGTTCGCAGAACATTAGCCACCGGCCGTCCGCACACTGATACCAGTTGTATAGCAAACTGGTGGATTGAGACCTGTCATTCCTGGCGTGCAAAGGAGACCCTTCGCCCGGCGGCAAGTTCAAATCGGGGAACCTATCCGACCACAAGGCATAGTTAACCGCACCATGCTGGAAGTGCATCGCGCTCCCCAGCAGCGACCCTTGCACCATCTGTCCCCCACCCGTCCGCTCCCGATTCACCAGCGCCGCCAGGATTCCGTACGTCATCACCGTGCCCGTGGTCTGGTCGAACAGACCGCCTTCTAATAGAAGAGGCTCGGCCTCCAGTCCTCCGCTTATCATTGCGGTGAAGCCGCTCCGCGCCTGGACCAGCGCCTCGAAGGCCCTCCGGTCCTTGTCCTTGCCCAGGGGCCCCCATGCTCCAACGTGCCCGTAAACGAGCCTGCTGTTTATCCCCGAGAGAGTCTCGTAGTCAGCACCCAGGCGCTCCAGCAAGGCCGTATGGAAGTTCGATACGAAGACGTCCGCCCTGCCGACCAACCTATACAGCGCTTCCTTGCCCGACTCCTTCTTCAAGTCCAGCGTCACGCTCTTCTTGTTCCGGTTCACGGCATCGAACCAGAAGGTGCCCTTGGACCGGGTCGGGTCTCCGCCGTCGGGGCGCTCTATCTTGAGCACCTCAGCCCCCAGGTCGCCCAGAATGTATCCGATGGGAGGCCCAACGTGTATAACCGCCATCTCCACGACTCTTATTCCATCTAATGGTCCCGGCATAGCTCCTCCTCAGTCGAGCGTTTGGGTTTCCTTTGATATCGGGGTGGCATTATGTTAAGAATATCTCTCCCCGACTAATTCTTCGCAATCTCCGGCACGCGATCCGCCCAGGGCCGAGCCTGCTCCAAAGCCGCCGAGGCCCGCAGTACCGTCATCTCGTCCCCCCACCTCCCCACCACCTGCAGTCCTATCGGCAGCCCATCCGACGAAAACCCGCAGGGCACGCTGGCCGCGGGATTTCCGGCTATGTTGAAACTTGCGGTGAAAGGCGCTGCTCCCCACAGCTTGCTTACCTCCTGCCCGGCAATCTCCCGTGGCCGAGCCCCGATGGGATAAGCAGGCACGGCA
This sequence comes from Dehalococcoidia bacterium, assembly GCA_965220005.1. Lineage (GTDB taxonomy): Bacteria > Chloroflexota > Dehalococcoidia > Plut-88900 > Plut-88900 > Plut-88900. Next base: position 1,858,147 of record OZ244800.1, on the reverse strand, counting down.
GTCGTGGGAGTCAACAACAGGTCATATTCCTCGAAAAAGTCTTCCATCCTGGCCCGGAACTTCCACAGTTTAGACATGGCCCTGGCGTAGTCAGTACCCATCGCTCGCTGCCCGGCCTCCAGGGTCGACTTCACGTAGTTCATCAACTGGTCTCCGTGGCTCTCCAGCAGAGACCCGTTGCTCGCGTACTCTTCTACTATGACTATTGGACCAAATATACCGAACGGCGCCCCAGACTCCGGAGTCGCATCCTCCAGCGAGCATCCCATCCCCTCAAATAGCTCCGCCGTCTCCCGTGTCTTGACCAGGACTTCCTCATCCACCGCCCCATACCCCAGATCAGAGCTCCACGCCACCTTCAAACCCTTGATCTCGCCGTCCAGGGCATCAAGGAAGTCCGGGGGCGTCGAGCGCATGGCCAGGCTGTCCCGGGAGTCGCGGCCCGATATTTGGTTGAGCATCAGGGCCGCGTCTCTCACGGTGCGGCTCATCGGCCCGCTGTCCGAAAACAGCGCCCAACCGCCATCCTTCGAAGGGACTCGGCCGTGGGTCGGTTTGATCCCGTATATTCCGCAGAAGGAGGCCGGCACCCTGATCGAGCCCCCACCGTCGCTCCCCGTGGCCAGAGGGCAGATATACGCCGCCAGCGCAGCCCCCGACCCTCCGCTCGAACCGCCGGGCGTTCGACCCGTGTCCCAAGGGTTCCGGCAGTCGTCTCCCAGCCGGTTCTCGGTGCTTGTCGACTGCCCGAATTCCGGGGTGTTCGTCTTACCCAGAACTATTGCCCCGGCCTTCCTCAGCCTCTCCACAATTATGGAGTCTTCATCAGGCACGTTGTCCTTGAATGCCAGCGAACCGAATGTAGTCCTTATGCCTTTCGTTGCCTCCAAGTCCTTTACGGCGACGGGAATCCCGTGAAGGGGCGGTATATCCGGCCCCGCGCTCTTCTCCGCCTCCCGCGCCGACTCTATAGCCTCGTCTCCGCACACCGTGAGAAAGGCGTTGAGAGTCGGGTTGAAGGCCTCGATCCTCCGCAGGCAGGCCTCGGTTAGCTCCACCGGCGACACCTGACGAGTCGATATCAGGCCGGCCAGTTCTGTCGTGTCTTTCCTGATTAGATCATCGGTCACAGATCGGGTTCCTCCGGTGCAAGGTTCGGTTGAGCAGGTTCATTCGATAAACAGGACACGGAAAATGAGCGAGCACAGGTCGGCCCGATTATAGGAATCGCCCGACAACACGGTCAAGGTTGACGCCCCTCCCCCTTCTCTCCCCACCCCCCTCCTGAGGGGAGCCTGTCCGCCTAAAGCGGATCATTCCGGCCCCCAACCCCTCGTCGTTCCTGCGCAGTCAGGAACCCATCCCCTGGAGGGGCCGCTCATCCTGAACTCCGTCGAAGGGTCGAGCGGGGGCGGCCCACCACCGCAAATCCGTCGCATCCCTAGAAAGCCCCCCACCCTTTTCTCCCCCCATCCCCGCCCCCGAGCCGGAATCCAGGGAGGGGCCGCTCACACTGAGCCTGTTGTAAGTCCGCTGAGGCGGACCGAAGGGTCGAGCGGGGGCCGCCCCACACTACCATCCCCCATCCGTCTTTCCTACGGAGGCGTGAACCCATCCCTCCTGAAGGCGCACCCCTCGCTGAGCCGGGACTCCCTTCCCCAGGGGCTGTGGGGCCGCTCACCCTGAGGCACTCGAAGGGTCGAGCGGGGGTGGCCCTGCGTTGTCAATCCGTCGCGCCCTCCCCCCAAAAGTGACACGAACCCCTTGACTTGAAGTGAACACATGTACTATATTCACCCCCGGCTGGCCAGCCACTCACCCTAAACCCAAAGGAGGAACACACAACCCAGGGGGAACACCAGCCCCGGCCCCGAGGACTCAACGTCTAAGCCCATCCCGAAGGGCGGCCCACACGCCGCCCCACGGCTCAAGCAAACGCGGAACGTCCGCCTACGGAGGACCGCCATCTCCTCTTCACAAGGGCCCCGGCTATCCCTTCCCCTGCTTCCAGGCGATGGAAGGCCCAAAAACTTGTTCGGCAAGCCCTCTTCAGAGGCCCCTGCCGATGCGCTTCCCATTATAGGATGCGTCTATCCCCGGCCCATTGCGTGCCGGGTTCCCGGGTAGGTCTACCGGCCCCCGGACTCCCGGGTAGGTCTACCGACCCCCGGGCTAGCAAGGCCCTCGTGCCCTTGCTCTTCCCGCCGTCCCTGCCATCCGTCTACCACGACCGATGCACCGGGACGCCGGGTCTGTCCCCCGTCAGCGGTCCGGTCATGTGCCGCTCACGAATTGGGATATGCCCCACACAACCCTGACCACAGCCGACAACGTATGGGGTACGCCAGCCCGGCACCGACGGCACGGCAACCTCCGGCCTGGACCCAAGTCCCGGACCTTCCATCGCCTGCCCTTCGTCACCAAGTAACAAAGTGAAAACGAAATCCCAACTGAATAAACAATCCCTGAAGGGAAGACCCGCCGGTCTCCCTGGGATGGCAGCGCCGCAATTTGTAACCCCCCGAGACGGGGCACTATAATTGCAACCCGCCATGCCGGAACCCAAGACTCGCGCCTCCATCTTCATAACCTGCCTCGTGGACCAGTTCTATCCCCAGGTTGGCGAGGCTATGGTAAAGGTGCTGAGGGAGCAGGGCGTGCAGCTTACCTTTCCCCAAGCCCAGACCTGCTGTGGCCAGCCCGCCTTTAACTCGGGCTTCCAGTCCGAGGCCCGAGACCTCGCCAAACGCTTCATCTCCATATTCGAAGGCGACGACTATATCGTGGCACCTTCCGGTTCATGCACTTCAATGGTCCGGGTCTACTATCCCGATCTCTTCAAAGATGACCCCAAGATGCTCGAAAAGGCCCGCAATCTCGAGGCCCGTACTTTTGAATTCTCCGAGTTCCTCGTCAAGGTTCTCGGCGTCGAGGATGTCAATGCAACACATGAGGGCTCGGTGACCTATCACCCTTCCTGCCACCTCCTCAGAGAGCTCAAAGTCCGTAACGAGCCATCGCAGCTTCTAAGCAAGGTGAAGGGCATAGAAATCAAGGACCTCCCCGATGCCGAGCAGTGCTGCGGGTTCGGAGGCTCCTTTGCAGTCAAGTATCCTCACATATCGGGCTCCATCCTTCAGCGCAAGCTCGACTGCATCCGCAAGTCGGGCGCCGACACCCTCGTCGCCAACGATGCCGGATGCCTGATGCACATGGCCGGCGGACTCAAACGTCAAAACGTGCCCGTCCACCCTCGTCACATCGCCGAGATTCTAGCATCCAGGGAATAGCGTTCCGCCTTTTCGATAGAACATGGAGATCAAGACCAAAGACTTCAACGCAGGCTCCCGACGCGCCGTCAAGAACGTGCGAGTCCAGCAGGCCGCCCAACGCGCCACCGGCAACCTACTCCGGGAGCGCAACAACGCCGCGGCCAACCTCCCTGAATGGGAGGACCTCCGCGACCGCGCACGGGAGATCAAGGCTCACACCATCGAAAGACTTGACGACTACCTCGCCATGTTTGCCGACTCCGTCGAGAAGGCCGGTGGAAAGGTGGTCTGGGCAAGCACCGCCCAGGAGGCCGTAGACTATGTTGTCTCCCTAGCTAAGGAGAAGGGCGTACGCACCGTGGTCAAGGGCAAGTCCATGGCGACCGAGGAGATAGACCTCAATCACAAGCTTGAAGAGGTGGGCGTCGAGGCTATAGAGACCGACCTCGGCGAATACATGATCCAGCTTGCCGGCGAGACCCCCTACCACATCATCGCCCCAGCTATTCACAAGACTCGCCAAGACTTCGGCCAACTCTTCTCGGAGCACCTATCCATCCCCTACGAAGAAGACCCCCAGCGCCTGACCCAGATCGCCCGGCACGCCTTACGGGAGAAGTTCAGCCAGGCCGACATGGGCGTCACAGGCGCAAACTTCGGCATCGCCGAGACCGGCACCATCGTCCTGGTAGAGAACGAAGGCAACCAGCGCCTCTCCACAGCCCTGCCTCCCATACACGTTTCTATCATGGGAATGGAGAAGGTCATACCCACGCTCCAGGACCTGTCCGTCTTTCTTGCCCTTCTTCCTCGCAGCGCGACGGGCCAACAGGCTAGCTCTTACGTATCCATGATCACCGGACCCCGAGCCCCGGGCGAGATTGACGGCCCCGAAGAGTTCCACATGGTCATCCTGGATAATGGGCGATCCCGAATTCTAGCCGACCCCTCAATGCGCGAGTCCCTCTACTGCATCCGTTGTGCAGCCTGCCTGAACATATGCCCCGTCTACAACTCCGTCGGGGGTCACGCCTACGGGTGGGTCTATTCAGGCCCTATCGGTTCGATTATCACACCGGAGATAGTCGGGATCGGGCAGGCCAAGGACCTGCCCGCCGCATCGACTCTGTGCGGGGCGTGCCGGGACGTCTGCCCCATAAAAATCGACATTCCCCACATGCTCCTCAACCTCCGGCACAAGGCCACTCAACCGAAGCCGAGCGATCCCATTACAAATGGCGCCGGGGCCCCCCTCCTGGAAAAATGGGTCATGCGTGCCTGGGCAGCGACTATGAAAAGCAAGACGGCCTATTCGGCCGCAACCGGCCTCGCCCGACTCGCCCAGAAACCCCTTTCAAGAAACGGATATCTTAGATGGCTCCCGCCCTTCCTTAGGGGATGGACTGACCACCGGGAGTTCCCTGCCCTCGCCCCTCGCTCATTTGCACAGTTGTGGAACGAAAGGCTTTCCAAAGATGCCCCCGACTAGCCAGGAAGCCTTCCTCACAACCGTACGGCGGAGCCTCGGCAGGGCCGGGACCACTGCGCCCCCGTCAAACGGCGCCACCTACGCTGAAACCGATAGTTCAATTTCTCCACGAACTCCCGATATCAACCGTGAACAGCTGATCTCACGCTTTGCAGAAGAGGTGAAGAAGGTTCATGGCGTCGTGACACGGGTGTCGGGGCAGGACGAGCTATCCGCTCTCCTAGGCGCTATCATTGAGGAGAAGGGCATAAGAAACATTGTCAGGTGGGATACTCCTGCCCTCTCGATCCTCGACCCTGCCCTCACCAGCGCCGGCGCAAAGGTTATCCCTATCAATCTAAACGAGAATGAAGCCTCTCGTTCCGACCTGAGAAACGCCCTCATCGACGCCGATATGGGACTCACCGAGGTCGATTACGCCATCGCGGATATCGGCTCCCTGGTGCTACGCGCCTCCGGGCCGCAGAGTCGGCTTGCATCCGTTCTCCCCCCCATCCACGTCGCCGTCGTCGCTTCAGATAGAATCGTCGCTTCCCTGGCACATCTCTTGCCCCTTCTCAACTCTCCAGAGAAACTCCCGTCCGCCGTGTCCCTGGTCACGGGCCCTTCCCGCACCGCCGACATCGAGACCATCCGCACCGTCGGGATCCACGGCCCTATCGAACTCCACGTCGTCATCCTGGACGAGGCGTAACCGCCACTGCATTTTCAAAGTCAGATTTTATTTGACTAGTGCAGGCTGAATTGCTATATTGCGGGCTACAGTCCCGTCCTGCGACCCGACCCGATGGGTATAGGACCAGTTGTAAGGAGGGTGTATATGCGAGTTCAGAAGAAGACCTTGCTGTTCCTGCTGGGGCTGACTGCAGTACTGGTGGCCGTAGCTCTAGCTTGTGGCGGAGGCGGGGACGACGAGCCTATTACAATAGGCGTAATCCAGTCACTGACCGGTCCTGGAGAGACCTATGGCGCTGTTGCCCTGAATGGCATTCAATTGGCGGTCGACGAGGTCAATGAGGCCGGAGGCGTCCTGGGTCGGCAGCTGGAAGTAGTTGCGGAAGACGGCAAGTGTAACGGTACGGACGCTCTTACCGCATACACCAAACTGGTTGACGTAGACGAAGTTTCGATCATCCTTGGTCCCTCATGCAGTGGAGAGATGCTCGGATTCGCATCTAAGGTCGACCAGGATGAAGTTATAGTGTTTTCCGGTTTGACTTCCAACCCGGCCATCTCTACCGCCGGCGACTACATCTTCCGCAGCGTCTTTAGCGACGCCGACGTAGGGATAAGGCTCGCCGATGTGATCATAGGAGAAGGGTACACCAGCGTTGGTATCATGGGAGAGGCCACGGACTATATCGAAGGCGTGCGGACAGAGTTCGTCAACAACTACGAACTCGCTGGCGGCACAGTCCTGGGCGCCGAGAGGTACACCTCCGAAGAGACCGACTTCAGTGCCGGCTTGACCAGGATCCTAGCTACGGACCCTCCGTCACTGCTGGTCCTCGCCCAGTCGGAATTCGCCAACGGCACCCTATACAAGCAGGCTAGAGAACTGGGCTACGAAGGCCAAATGTTTACGGTTGAGCCGGGACATGCCACTAAAGTTCTGGAGATAGCTGGAGACGCAGCCGAAGGAGTCATAGGCGTCCTGGTGCCCCAGGACCTGGAATTCAACCCCAAGGGTGTGGAGCTCACAGAGAAGTACGTAGCCAAGCACGGTGACATCTCCCTGCATTACTACATCGGCTCCTCCTATGATTCGGTGCACATCATTTCAGCCTGCATCGAAGAAGTAGGGAGCGAGACCGACACCGCGGGCATTAGAGACTGCCTCTACCGCATAAACAGTGATAACCCCTATTCCGGTGCCATTGGCAGCTACGGGTTCGATTCGAATGGCGACATGGACCCGAGCGTCTTCCTTGTCTACCAGATCGTAAACGGGGTGTCGGTGATAAAACAATAGAAACGGAATAGGCGGCCGAGCAACTAGTGAAAGAAAGCATTGCGATGAGGCCTAGCACCCATTCGAGGTGCTAGGCCTCATTTGCTCATCGCCGACGCTTTAGCGCTCTGATGAAATACCTCCGGTCAAACAGGCCATCGAGAGACGATTCCTCTATCGCCGCAACGGTAGGACAACCCAAGATGGTCGCCCTCACCGGGGTAGTAGGCCTCGCTCTAGTCTTGCTAGGCCTGATGCTCATCTCCGATGCCGACCGATTCGGGCAGACCTTCCTCAACGGCCTTACCTCCACGGCGATCTACGGTATCATGGCCATCGGTTTTACCCTCCAGTACTCCACGGTGTGGTATTTCGACCTCTCCTACGCGGCTATGTCCACCACCGCCGCATACACCATACTCCACTTCCATCTTTCCAGGGGACAAGAGCCCAACCTGATTTTCAGCGGCGGCGTAGGAGTGCTCATCGCTGTAGCGTTGGGATGGACGCTATACGCATGGCTTTATCCCAAACTACGAAGACGTCTCCCCTCCTCCGTTGCTTTGTCAACGATCGTTCTATCAGCTGCATGGATGGGCGTCTACACGGGTTTCCTATTCGCAAAACCGGACAAACTTTACCTATACATCAGTCCCCTGGTCGGGGTCATAGCGGCCTCGGTCGTTCTACGCCTCGTATACGAATTGTGTTACGTCCGGGTGGCCAATCGGGCCCCCGCCCCGATTCCTCAGGCAGTCCTCGCCGCGGGCGGGGTGGGTGCTACCGCCCTCGGTGTCCTCTGCGCTATTTTGCTCTCCAAAACCGAGTCGGCCAATCTGCCCCTGAGCGCGGCTATCGGCATCCTGCTGGTCGGATGCCTCAGCCTCGTCCTCTATCGAGGCCTGTTCTATCACCTTCGCAAGCGCGCCCGGTCCCCAATGATCATGCTCGTTGCTTCCCTCGGCGTCATGATCATGCTGATCGCACTTATAGTCATCGTCTTCACAGCCCAGGCCCACGACCTTCCCGACCCCTTCGGCACCGATCCCATTAACATGCTTGGCGGATTCGTGAAGGGCTTTCGGATATTCATGTGGGGTGTAGTCATAGCCATATTCTTTCTAGTCTCATGGCTCCTGAACAAGACTAACTGGGGCCGGACCGTGCGGGCCATCAGCGACGATGAAGAGGTGGCCCAGGTGGTGGGAATCAACACCCCGGTAGTCATAGCAGGAGTCTTCTTCCTGGGCGCAGCCATCTTCGGGCTGGCCGGCACCCTTATGGGCATGGACACCGCCATTAGACCCACCATAGGATTCATAGCCCTCCTAAAGGGATGGATCGCTGCCACTATAGGAGGCTTGGGCAACATCAGGGGCGCAATCGTGGGAGCTCTAGTCCTTGGGATGATAGAGAATTTCGGCGTCTGGTGGATTGCCTCCGATTGGAAAGACGCCGTGGCTTTCATAGTATTGATCCTATTCTTGCTGTTTAGGCCCGGGGGTCTCCTGCCCAGAAGGTAGATGCTTAATGACAAAACCCACGACGTTACTCAGAGACAACATAGAGATGGTCATCACGGTGGTCATAATCGGCGCCGCCATCGCCTTTATGCTCTCTCAGGGCGTTAGGTTTGCTATCGTCACGGGGACGATCATAGGCATCTTCGCTATCTTGGGCATAGGGCTCAACTTGGTCATCGGGTACACAGGACTACTGTCGGTGGCGCATATCGGGTTTTACGGAATCGGCGCCTATACTGTGGCGGTCCTTACTACCGACCCCAACATCGAGCCCCCCAAGGCAATTGAGGTTCTGCCGCCAATAGGCCTTAGCTGGTTTGCCGCACTGCCCATCGCAATAGTCCTTACCGGGATAGTGGCACTTCTAACAGGGTTTGTATTGACCCGGTTCAGGGACGACATCTTTACGCTAACGTCCTTCGGATTTGCCGTCATCACCTTAGGGGTTTTCAGGAATTGGCTTCCCGTCACCCGGGGCCCCTTCGGCATCAGGGAAATAGCCGTACCTACAATAGGCTCGTGGACATTCGACGAACCTTGGGAATACCTGGTCATCGTAATGTCCTTCCTGCTTATAATCATCATCATCTCCTGGTTCATCGTCAATTCATCCTTCGGCAGGGTGCTAACCGCCATCCGGGAGGATGAGCAGGCCATCGAGGTGTTTGGATACAAGGCCACCTACTACAAACTCGCCATCTGGGTCATATCCGCCATGATCGCTGCCTTGGCGGGGGCTCTGATAGCCGGCCTAATCAGCTTCATAGAACCTCCCTCCTTCACCCTCCTAGACTCGATCCTTATAGTCTCCATTGTAATCATCGGCGGCTTGGCGAGCTTGTGGGGCTCGGTGTTGGGAGCCACAGTGTTCGTCCTTCTGGAAGAGGGGATGCGTTTTGTTCCCGGTCTTCCCGTAGGCATTGAGGGTCAGGCCCGATGGGCGATCCTAGGTCTCTTGTTGATAGTCCTCATGCTCTTCAGGCCCCAGGGCCTGGTTGGGAAATACAGGCTTTGACTACTTCCATCCCAGATACCCGCGGCCACGACACGCTGGCAACCGACCAGCTTTCCAAGCACTTCGGTGTTGCCCGCACCGCCGACATCGAGACCATCCGCACCGTCGGGATCCACGGGCCCGTTGAGCTCCACGTCGTAATCCTGGACGAAGAGTTATCCTAATTTTCTTGTCGATATCAGCTGCTCCTTGCTAGCTAACGCTTGTTATTGACTAGTTAACCCTGAATCGCTATATTGCAGCTTACAGTCCCGTCCTGCGACCCGGTGGGTATAGGATCAGTTGTAAGGAGGGTGTGTATGCGAGTTCAGAAGAAGACCTTGCTGTTCCTGCTGGGACTGTTGACAGTCCTGGCTCTCGTGGCCCTGGCATGTGGAGGTGGTGATGGGGGGGACGACGAGGGCCCCTTCAGGGTTGGCGTCATGGAATCCGTCACGGGCGCCGGCGAGACCTACGGCGTGATGGCCGTCCAGGCCAAGCAGATGGCGGTTGACGAGATCAACGCCGCCGGCGGCATCAATGGCCGCATGCTCGAGATCATCGTCGAGGACGAAAAGTGCAACGCCCAGGACTCCATCACCGCCTACAAGAAACTCACCGAAGTTGATGGCGTCAAGATAATCCTGGGCACCTCTTGCAGCGGAGCAATGCTCGGCGCGGCTCCATTGGCCGAAGAGGACGGCGTGGTCATTTTCTCCGGCCTCGCCACCAACCCCGATATCGCCGACGCCGGGGACTACATCTTCAGGACATCTTTGAACGACGCCCTCGTCGGCATCGACACCGGCAATGCGATGTGGGTGGACGGCCACCGTACAATGGCCACCATTACCGAGAACACTGACTACGCAGAAGGCGTGCGACGCACGACCGTGGACAGGTTCGAGGAGCTTGGCGGCTCCGTCGTTGCGGAGGAGCACTACGCCTCCGACGTAACCGACTTCAGGACCCAGTTGACCAAAATTATCGGCGAGGAACCCGACGCCCTGCACGTCTCCGCTCAGTCCGAGTTCACCGGCGGCACCATAATCAAGCAGGTCCGGGAGCTTGGCTGGGAAGGCCCCATCTATGCCGAGATCGTGGCCGTCGGCCCCACCGCCCAGGAGATTGCAGGTGATGCGATCACCGGAGCAAAGGGCATTGCCGCCGCGGGCCTGGACCCGTCTAATGCCAAGGCTGTGGAAGTCCTGGCAAACTTCCAGGAACGCTACGAATACATCGTCTTCCCCTGGTATCTCGGATCCGCCTACGACGACGTCTACATCACCGCTGAGTGCCTCAAGCAGACCAATGATGACCAGGACGCCGACGGCTTCAGAGACTGCCTCTACGACATCACCTGGAGCGGCACCATCGGAGAAAGCTACGGCTTCGACGAACAGGGTGAAGTCGAGGGCCTCTCTAACGTCGTCGTTGAAATCCTGCCTGTGAGTGAGAGGACGACGGAGAACCAGGGCTTCAATATCCTCGGCCCTGCGCCCATTCCCTAGACCCGAACAAGACTTAGCGTTGGGTGGCCGGCCCAAACCGGGCCGGCCGCCCGTCCCAACATAGTCCCTGGCCCTGCTCCCCTGGCCCTCCGTGGTAGGGAGATTCTCAATTGATCAGCAGGTGAAAAATTGATCAGGCAACGCAATGGCGAGTCCCGGTTGCCCAGACTCTCCGACTATTCAGGCAACCAGATCCTCGCCGTCGTTCTTACCGTTGTCCTTATAGGCTACATCAGCTGGAAGATCAGCGAATCGGCTGACCAGGCTTTGCAATTCGCATTTAACGGCGCATCCGTGGGCGCCATATACGCCCTGCTCGCCATCGGCTTCACCCTCGTCTACAGCACGGTCTGGTTCTTCGACCTCTACTACGGCGCTGCCGCTGCCGTCGGCGCATACGGCGTTTTCTATCTCAGGTCCAAAGAGGCCCTCCAGGTCGGGCAGTTCGAAGTCAACGATATGTACGTTAACGTCGTATTTGCCCTGGTGGTGGCTGGCATTGCCGGATGGGGCTTCCAGGCAGGCCTGAGGGAGCGCGTCGCCGCCCGCATAGGTCGGAGAGCTGGACTTGTATTCCTTGCCCTGACTGCCGCGGCGGTCGGCAGCTATGCCGGATTCGTTCTCAATGATCCCGACGAACTGAACGTCGTCCTTAGCCCCGCCGTCGGGGCCCTGACCGGCATCGTTGCTTTCTGGGCCGCCAACAGTGTCATCGGAGCCCGCGTTCCGGAAGGCTCCCGGATGCCCTTCATCGTCCTTGCCGCCATAGGCTCAGCCGCTCTGGGTGCATACTGCGGCCTGCTCACGTCTCAGGCCTCCGGTTCAAGCCTGTATCTCAGCTGGGGCGTCTCCTGCCTGCTAGCCGGATCGGTCAGCCTGGCCCTGTATCGCGGCCTATACTTATACATGCGCCGCCGAGCCCGGTCTCCATTGATAATGCTGGTGGCATCCCTGGGTGTACTGCTCGCTCTAACTGCATTCACAACCATCATCTTCCAGTCCGCTCCCCGCCCCCTCCCCGAGGCTTTTGGCAGCACTCCATGGCAGATCTTCGGCGCATACATCAAACCCTTCAACGTCTTCTCCATCGGTGTCGCCATCGTTGGATTTATGGCGCTGATCCTCTTTCTTAGGAAGACCTCTTTCGGAAAGGCCGTGCGGGCCATAGGTGACGACGAAGAGGTGTCCAAAGTTGTTGGGATAAACACCACCGTCGTCATCGCTATCGTATTCTTCATTGGGGCTATGTATGCCTCGCTGGCCGGCATACTGAATGGCCATGACACGGCAATACAGCCTCGCATGGGTCTGCTCCTGCTCCTGAAGGGCTGGATCGCTTCCGTAATCGGCGGCATCGGCAACTTGTACGGGGCAATTGTCGGCGGTTTCGTCCTGGGTATGATCGAACAGTTCGGCATCTGGGACCTCGCCGGCGAGTGGAAAGACGCCATCTCTTTCATTCTTCTCATCCTGTTCCTTGCCTTCTGGCCCAAGGGCCTAATCCCCAGGAAATAGCTCATGGCTATGGAGTTACAGGTAGAATCTGAAGTCCGCATCGGTGTCGCCGACGTGCTCCGCGACCCGAGACTGCTCCTTCGCGGCGCCAGGTCTAACCTCGAGATCTGGGCCAACCTGATCGTAATACTCTGGGCCGTCGCGTTCATGCTCTGGCAGGGGACCGGCTTCGCCGTCACCATCGCTACTGTTTTTGCCATCTGGGCGATACTCGCCGTTAGCCTTAATCTGGTGGTCGGGTTTGCAGGTCTCCTTTCGGTGGCCCACATCGGGTTCTTCGGCATCGGCGCCTACACTGTAGCCATCCTGACCTCGGACCAGGATTACGAGCAGCTCCGCACACAGACCCTTCCTACCTTCGATTTCCCCTTCTTTGCAGCTCTCCCCATCGCTGTGGTTATCGCGGGTCTCGTTGCAATCATTGTCGGAACGGTATTCAACCGCTTCCGAGACGACATTTTCGTTCTCGTGTCCTTTGGCTTCGCCATCATCGCCTTCAATGTGTTTCTCAACTTGCGCCCCGTCACCCGTGGCGCATTCGGGATCCACGAAATAGCCCGGCCCGCCATAGGAGGCTGGGTCTTCGACGGCGATTTCGAATTCCTGCTTCTATCTCTTGTAATACTGGCCCTCGTCATGCTCGTCTCCTGGTTCATCGTCTCCTCATCCTTCGGACGCGTTTTGACCGCCATCCGCGAGGATCAACAGGCCATCGAAGTATTCGGCTATCGCGTCACCTTCTACAAGCTGGCCATCTGGGTCATCTCCGCCATGATGGCGGCCCTCGCCGGCGGCCTGTTCTCAAGCTGGACAAGCTTCATCGACCCCAACTCCTTCATACTCCTTGAGTCGATCCTCATGGTATCCATCGTCATTCTCGGCGGCTTGGCCACCATCTGGGGGTCCCTGCTGGGCGCAATGGTCTTCGTCCTGCTTGAAGAGGGCATGCGATTCCTTCCCTTCCTCCCCACCGAGTACATAGGCCAGGCCCGACAGATCGTCTTGGGAGTCCTTCTCGTTCTCCTAATGCTCTTCAGGCCCCAGGGCCTGGTAGGGAGATACAAGCTTTGACCACATCCACGCCTGAAGCTCAAGAACCGTCCATCCTGGCAACCGATGAGGTTTCCAAGCACTTCGGTGCAGTCCGCGCCGTCGACAGGCTATCCATATCCATCCCAGGCACGGGTGTGACCAGTATCGTAGGGCCCAACGGCTCGGGAAAGTCCACCCTCGTTAATCTCCTGTCCGGCACCCTCCCCCTCGACGGCGGCATGGTCATTATCGATGGCAAGGGCCTCAAAGTCGTTCACGCCTTCGAGACCCCTGACCACGGTCTTACCCGCACTTTCCAGGAAGTCCGGCTCTTCGACCAGATCACCGTCTGGGACAACATCATGGTCGTCATGACCAGCCGGCCCTGGCTGCCCGCCTTATTCGAACGTGCCAAGCCTGACTATAAGAAGAAGGCCCAGCAGATACTCGAAAATGTCGGCATGTGGGAGAAGCGCCGCGCCCTCGCTATGAACCTCTCCTACGGCCAGCGCAAACTCCTGGAAATCGGCCGCGCCATGGCCATGGACGTCAAGGTCTATCTCTTCGACGAGCCCTTCGCCGGCCTCTTCCCCCAAATGCTCGAACGCGTGAAGGAGATCATGAAGCAGATGCGGGACCAGGACCACACAATTGTCTTCATCTCCCATAACATGGACATCGTACGCGAGCTCTCAGACCACATTTTCGTCCTGGACAGCGGCACCCTTTTAGCCGAAGGCGAGGTCGAGGACGTACTGAACCGCCCCGAGGTTATAGAGGCTTACCTGGGTGACTAACCCCGTGAGGATAATGCCCTGATGGAAGCGAAAAACGGCAACGGCGAAATGAGGCTTCTGGAGCTCGTGGACATCTCCGTCCACTATGGCGCCGTCATAGCCCTTGACCAGGCATCCCTCGGCGTAGAGAGAGGCGAAGTCGTAGCTGTCATGGGCCCCAACGGCGCAGGGAAATCGACCGTACTGCGCGCCATCATGGGTCTGGCGCCGGTTGTAGGGGGGAAGGTCTACTGGCAGCAGCGCCTCCTCCAGGTCGAGACCCATGAGATCGTTAAAGAAGGCATTGCCTTCGTGCCTCAAGGCCGACGCGTCTTCACCCACCTGACCATCGAGGAAAACCTCGAGATGGGCTGCCTCTATCTCAACAGCAGCGCCGAGAAACGCCGCCGTATCGACGGGGTAATGGAGTTATTCCCAATTCTCCACGAGAAGCGCAAGGACTATGCCAGCCAGATGTCGGGAGGTCAGCAGCAGATGCTGGCCCTTGGCCGGGGCCTCATGGCCGACCCCGAAGTCCTGCTCTTGGACGAGCCAACCCTCGGCCTTGCTCCCATCGTCGTCAAAGAGGTCTTCCAGAAGGTCTCCGAGATCAGCGAAAAACTCGGCACCACGATTTTTGTAGTCGAGCACAACATCAAGGGAGTGCTGGACATCGTGAACCGGGCCTACGTCCTCGACAAGGGCCAGGTCGTCCACGACGGCACGCCACAGTCGGTCCGTGACACGGACATCCTGACCAAGGTCTTTTTAGGTGCGGCGTAGCCCCTAACCCTTATTTCTTCGCCTTCTCTAGCGCCAGCCCAGCCATCAGGTACATGATCACGTACACGATCACCCGGTAAATCACCGCCGACCCCGGCGGTATGCAGATGAACGACATCCCGCTCAGGCCGCGCCGCCCGACCTCGTGGGCAATCCTGATGACCTCGTAGTCCGTCAGGCCAATCGGCTCGGCGAGCTCGCCCATTATGTCCCCCGACGCGGGCCCCGCCCCTCCCAACACATCCATATCGAAGTGCACATAGACACCATCGGTGCCCTGGTAGGCCCGGTCAAGCTCCTTGATCACGCCCTCGATGCCCAGGCTCCGCACTTCCCATGAGGAGATGAACCGTGCCCCATCCCTCAGGTACCGACGCACGATGTCCTTCTTCTCCAACATGCCGCGCTCCCCGATCTCGACCAGGGTGCTTGGGTGCATGTTCTCAAGGAACTCGTACATCTTATGCTTCCAGCTGCCGCTTCCGGCTATGCGAGGGTCGTTGGTCATCCGGTCAATCTTCGCCGCGTCCCAGTGTGTGTCCAGACTGACGCACCCGACCTGCCCCGCCGTGTGCTCCGAGATCGACTTGGCTATCGCAAAAGACCCCAGAGGCGAGTTCTGGCCTATCACTATCGGAATGCCCCCGGCCTCCAGCACGTCGCCGACCTTCTCCTCCACCGCCGCCTGCGCCTTCAGAATGTTCTCCGGCGTCTGAGAAACGTTGACCTCTTCCGGGATGTCGGCATCTCCGTAGTCCACAACATTCAGGTGTTCGAAAACGTCGATGTCGAAGTCCTGAATGTATCCCGACCCGTACCTCACCGACTGCTGTCTCACCCTCTTCGGCCCCGATATCCACTCCCACTTGTCCACGCCCGCATACTTGTCCGTAGCCGTCGCCACGTATGGCGCCCCGATAATCACCACGTCCTGTCCCTTGAGTTCATCCTTGGATGTGACGTGAGGTACGCCCAGGAACGTGGGGAGTTCGTCGGCTATCAAGGGGAACTTCCGGCGGCCTGCGAAGCTGTTGGCCATGAAGTTTTCCCAGTCTGGGTATTTCATTGAGCACATGTTGGTCCTCCTGAGGGTCTTGGTTAGTTGGGAATCCGGGCAGGCCCGTCACCCTATTACTTTGGAAGCGTAGTCAATTGTATTCAGGGCATCGTCCCCAAACCGGGACATGCCGAGACCCGAAATGTCTATGGTCGTTGCCTCACCATCCACTATCATCTCCGCAACGAGCATCCCCACCGCCGGCGACTCCTTGAACCCGTGGCCGTTGAAACCCGTGCAGATGTAGAGCCCTTCTATCCCCTCCACCTTGTCAATTATCGGGTGGCCGTCTGGCGTGTTGGTGTACAGGCCCGCGTAGCCCGTGAAATACTCAGCATCCCTCAGCCCCGGGGCCCGTTTAGCCACCCGGCCCCACATCGTTTCGATGTAGTCCATCCCCGGCTTCTGGTCGTAATTGTCGGGGTTGGCCTCTATCTCCAATTCCACGTCGCCGACAAGGGTCAGGTCGGGGCTTTCCGGCCTCATGTACGCCATGTTCACCAGGTCCCCGATCACCGGGTGCTCGGGGATAACGTTCATCGGGCGTTTCAGGAAGAAAACCTCGTGCCGAGTCGCAGTCAGAGGCATGTCCATCCCGAGCCCCTTCATCACCCTCACCGACCACGGCCCCGCAGCAACCACCGCTGTATCCGTCTCAATGCGACCCTCTTTGGTCTCAACAGCGACAACTCTGTCATTCACAATCTCTACGTCGAGAGCTGGGTTGTCCAACAAGACCTGTGCCCCCATGCCCCGCGCCGCCGACGCAAAGCCCTGCCCCACACTCGGCGGGTCTGCATAGCCGGACTGCGGTTCGAAGCAGATGGCATCCGACTCATCAAATGCGAAATGCGGCGCGACCTCTCGGGCCTGTTTTATATCCAGGACGCGGGTGTCGATTCCCAGCGACTGCTGCATGGCAATGTTGCGCTTGAACGATTCTTCAGCCCCCGGCGGTGCGATGAACATGGCCCCTACGTTCACAAACCCCGAGTCCCCACCCACAATCTGGTCGAAGTCCCGAATCGTCTCCAGGCTATTCATCGCCAACCGGGCATTTACCTCGCTGGAGTAGTGCATCCGCACAATCCCAGACGACCTACCCGTCGACCCTGCTCCCAACGACTCCTTCTCGACCAACACCGTGTCCGTCACCCCGCGCCGCGCCAGGTTGAATAGAATGCTGCACCCCATCACCCCGCCGCCTATGATTACAACGTCAGCCTTGGATTTCATGTTTTCCTCAACGGCTCCTCAATCCCTGAATGCCAACTCGAATCATATTGTCCGAAGCATCCTCCGTCAATCAATCCATTCCCAACCCTCATGCTACAATAGGCCCACTCCCGAGACCGAAAGAAAGGCCCTCGATGCTGCCTCTCGACGGTATCCGCGTCATAGACCTATCCCAAGGTGTCGCCGGCCCGTTCTCTACCCGACTCCTCGCCGACCAGGGCGCCGACGTAATCAAGGTCGAATCCCCCACTCTTGGAGACCCCGCCCGACGCCTCGCTCCCTTCGCCAATACTCTCCCTGGCTCCCAAGCAGGCGGCACCTTCCAGTACGTAAACCTCGGCAAGCGCGGCATTACCCTCAACTTAGCCAGCGACGCCGGTAGGAAGGTTCTTCGGAAACTGGCCGCCGGGGCCCACATTCTCGTTGAGAGCTTCGAGCGGGGAGTTTTGGACACTTTGAGTGTCGGTTTTCGCGAATTGTCGCAGTGCAACCCGGCCCTTGTGATGACTTCCGTCACAAACTTCGGGCAGACGGGCCCCTACCGCCAATTCAAGTCCGACGAGATAACCCAGTACGGAATGGGTGGCCCCATGTCCGTCACCGGGTCTCCGGACCACCCACCCCTCAACCTCGCCGACGGCATCGTCTACCACCAGGCTGGGACTGCTGCAGCGGTGGCGACTATGATTGCGTTCTTTGAAACGGAGGCGACGGGTGTCGGGGAGCATCTGGACATATCAATAATGGAGGTTCAGGCGGGCAACATAGACCGACGCACTCTCACGTTCCTTGCATACCAGTACACAGGAGACCGAGGCACACGCCTGGACGCCGGGGTGAGCGCTGTAAGTGGAGTCCTGCCTACCAGCAACGGCCACATTGCCTTCGACGCGGCCACCCCGGCTGCCATGGGGCAACTTCCTACGCTGATCGATGCTCCCGAACTGGCCCACGACCCTCGCTTTACAGACCCCGACGCCCGTCAGGAACCCGAGAACTCGGAGATGCTCCAGTTACGCATCCTGGAGTGGGCTTTGAACCAGGATAATCAGACGGCTTGGCGCAAGGCGCAGGCCCATCGTGCAATGGCCGCGCCCATCAACAACGCTGCCGACCTCCTCTCCGACCCGCACTATGCCTATCGAGGCTTCTGGGACCGTATCGAAAGCGCTACGGGGATCACGGCATATCCCGGATCGCCTCTAACTATGGCCGGGGCCCGTGTCTCGGTCAGACGACCGGCGCCAAGGCTCGGGGAGCACAATAGCGCAATTCTCGGAGGGGAACTGGGGTTCAGCCGAGAAGAGCTAGGTAAGCTCAGGCAAGCGGGGGTGATTTAGTCGATGACTCGTCTGCCTCTGGAAGGAATCCGAGTCCTGGACATCACGCAGATCTGGGCGGGACCCTACACCACTCAACTGCTAGCTGACTGGGGCGCCGAGGTCATCCGTATCGAGTCAACGCAGATTGCGCCAATATCCACTCGGGTGTGGTCTCTGGAAAGGATAGAACCTCCCCCTGGTTTTTGGTG
This sequence comes from Dehalococcoidia bacterium, assembly GCA_965220005.1. GTDB lineage: Bacteria > Chloroflexota > Dehalococcoidia > Plut-88900 > Plut-88900 > Plut-88900. The sequence continues at coordinate 1,839,477 of OZ244800.1, read as the reverse complement.
GCTCGGCTACCCTGACGGGGAGTTGGGTGAAAATCGAGCCAACCGCTGGGCGCTCTTCAATGTTCACGCCCGCAACAAGCAAAGCGCTACTATGGATCTCACCCGCCCCGAAGGGCGGGCCGTTCTGGATAACCTTCTCCAAATCAGCGACGTACTTGTCGAAAACAACACCCCCACTACACTGGCAAAGCTCGAAATCGACTACGAGTCCGTACGCAAGAAGCGTCCCGACATCATCATGGTGCGAATGCCAGGATTCGGTCTTGACGGCCCATACACAAACTATCGCTCAATGGGGAATCACGGCGAGGCAGTTTCAGGCCATACTTGGCTGCGCAACTATACCGACACCGACTTCTCGGAAATCAGCACGACTACCGTCGGAGACGGGGTCGCTGGCCTCTACGCAGCTTTCGCCGCCATGAGCGCGCTGCGGGCTCGGCGGCACACCGGTAAAGGCTGTCTCATAGAGCTTGCACAGTGCGAATCTATGGCTTCCTTCATGCCTCGGCAAATCCTGGAATACGCCGTCAACCGGCGCATCCCCACGGCCATCGGCAACCGACACTGGTCACTGGCTCCCCACGACTGTTTCCCCTGCAAGGGAGAAGACCAGTGGGTCACCCTCACCATCGGGACCGACGATGAGTGGGAGGCCTTTGTGCATGCCCTCGGAAGCCCTCAGTGGGCAACAGACCGCAGGTTCGCCACGGTAACCGGCCGCTACAACAACCAGGACGAGATTGGCGAGCATATCACCCGCTGGACCCTCGAACGTCACCCCTATGACGTAGCCACCCTTCTACAGTCCCACGGGGTAGCCGCCGGACCCGTCATCTATAATGAGGACGCCTTCTCCGATCCTCAATACAAGGCCCGAGGCTTCTTCGAAACCGTCACCCAAGAGGACTGCGGAACACACCTGCACCCTGGAATCATGTGGAAAGCCTCGGGGCATCCCAACGAGATTCGGATGCCCCCCTGCCAACTCGGTGAGCACAACCCATACATCTACTCGGATCTTCTCGGCTATGGGGAAGACGATTACGCTCGAATGGAAACCGAGGGCCATATCGGCACGACTTACGTTGTCGACAAATCGTAGACTAAACACCCCAGCCAAGAAACCACTCGAGTTTTGGCGTGGAAAATACCGTGAATTCGTGCATTCGGCGCAGGCCGAAACAGGTCTTCCTCAGTCCCGAAAGTCTTCCAAAAAACAACCATCGATGCTACCATGTGACAAGCGCGCCATAGTGCCAGAGGGGTGCGCGAAATTCATCAAATTATTAAATGGAGAGGCGAGAAATGACATCTAATCAAGATTGGTGGCCGAATCAATTAAGCCTGAAGGCTCTCCGCCAGAACTCTCCCCAGTCAGATCCGATGGCGAAGGACTTCAACTACGCTGAGGCGGTCAAGAACCTCGACGTCGATGCCCTGAAGAAGGACATCGAACAGGTGATGACAACGTCCCAGGACTGGTGGCCCGCCGACTACGGCCACTATGGACCGCTCTTCATCCGGATGACGTGGCACGCCGCAGGCACGTACCGTATCGCTGACGGCCGCGGCGGTGGAGGCTCGGGCCACCAGCGCTTTGCGCCCCTAAACAGCTGGCCCGACAACGGCAACCTGGACAAGGCGCGCCGCTTGCTCTGGCCGGTCAAGCAGAAGTACGGACGGAGCCTATCGTGGGCCGACTTGATTATTTTAGCCGGCAACTGCGCCCTTGAGTCGATGGGTTTCAAGACCTTTGGTTTTGCTTTCGGGCGCCCGGACGTCTGGGAGGCCGACGAGACTGACTGGGGCGCTGAGAGTACGTGGCTTGCAAACGAGCGCCACGAAAACAACGGAGACCTCCAGGGGCCTCTGGGCGCCGACCACATGGGCCTGATTTACGTGAACCCGGAAGGACCGGACGGCAACCCGGACCCGCTCGCATCGGCGCCTTTCATCCGCCAAACGTTCAGCCGTATGGCCATGAATGACGAGGAGACCGTTGCGCTGATTGCCGGCGGACACACGTTCGGCAAAGCACATGGCGCCGTCGCCGAGGACTACGTCGGCTCCGAGCCGGAGGGCGCTGGCATTGAGGAACAAGGCTTCGGGTGGAAGATCAACTATGGCGACGGCAAGGGCGTTCACACGATTACCAGCGGCTTTGAAGGAGCCTGGACTGACACCCCAACAAAATGGGACAACAGCTTCTTTGAAACCCTGCACGGCAACGAGTGGGAGCTGAGCAAGAGCCCGGCTGGCAAACAGCAATATGCTCCCAAGAATGCCGCTGCAGTGGCAACCGTGCCCGACGCACACGACCCGACCAAGAAGCACGCCCCCATGATGCTCACTACGGACATGGCGCTGAGGATGGAAGCGAACTACGCGCCGATTGCGAAGCGCTTCCTCGACAACCCTGCGGATCTTGAGGATGCCTTCGCCAGGGCATGGTACAAGCTGATCCACCGAGACATGGGCCCCCGTAGCAGGTATCTCGGGCCTTTGGTTCCCGAAGAGGTGCTGATTTGGCAGGACCCCGTCCCCGACGTCGACCATGAGTTGATCGGTGAGCAGAATGTCGCCGACCTCAAGGCTAAGGTTCTCGCCTCTGGACTATCGGTTTCCCAGTTGGTATCTACCGCATGGGCGTCGGCGGCAACTTTCCGTGGCACAGACAAGCGCGGCGGAGCAAACGGGGCACGCGTACGCCTCGCCCCGCAGAAAGACTGGGCAGCAAACAACCCCGCAGATCTCGCCAATGCGCTGCAGACGCTGGAAGGCATCCAGGCGGAGTTCAATGCCGGAGGAAAGAAGGTCTCCCTCGCTGACCTGATCGTCCTCGCCGGGTGCGCTGGCGTCGAGCAGGCTGCAAAGAATGCCGGACAGGATGTGCAGGTCCCATTCACTCCTGGCCGCACCGACGCTTCGCAGGAGTGGACCGACGAAGAGTCCTTTGCCGTCCTGGAGCCCACTGCAGACGGGTTCCGCAACTACAACGCAAACGGAGATTCTGCGGCGGAACAGCTGGTCGAAAAGGCTTACATGCTCACGCTGACTGCCCCCGAGATGACAGCCCTCGTCGGCGGCATGCGCGCCCTGAATGCGAACAGCGAACAGTCTCAGAACGGTGTTTTCACGAATAGGCCTGGTTCCTTGACCAACGACTTCTTCGTGAACCTGCTCGACATGAGCACCCAGTGGAAGGCCTCATCATCTGATGGCGTCTTTGAGGGACGCGACCGCCAGACCGGTGATCTCAAGTGGACTGCCACTAGTGCAGACCTGGTCTTCGGCTCGAACTCCGAGCTCCGGGCCCTCGCTGAGGTCTACGGTTGTGACGACGGGCAGCAGCAGTTCGTGAGCGACTTCGTGGCCGCGTGGAATAAGGTGATGAACCTTGACCGCTACGACCTTGCGTAATTCCACCGGGTAATCGTAACGGCCAACTAATCGAAGCTACAATGTGGGTGAGGGCTTAAAGCCCTCACCCACAAGTTCTGCCCCGACATTCACACTGAAGCACCATAGGAAGAGCTAAGCTGGGAGAAACCCCATGACCACCTCCATAGACATCCGCCCCGAGAAGCTCGCCCGGTTCGTAGAGGGCGTTGTGGAAGTCTCAAAGATGGGCCTGCCGCCAGAGGAGGCCATCGAGCGCATCTACCCCGAGTTCCAGCAGATGCTCGACTCCCCGGACTGGCTCGCCGACGAGTTCAAGGTGCCCCTCCCCGAAAAATTCGCCCAATACCTGGTCCACCGGGAGGAGGACAACTCCTTATCTGTAATGGCCATGGTCGTCCCCGCCGGTTGCACCACACCAGTACACGACCACCTGGCCTGGGGACTCGTCGGCGTGTACCAGGGCAGCCAGCTGGAGACCGTCTACCACCGAGAGGACGACGGCTCGGACCCCGACCGCGCCCGCCTCACCCACGTCGCCACCAACGTCCTGCGTGTCGGGGACATCACCCGCCTCGTCCCTCCCGATGGCGACATCCACAAGATCGAGACCATGGACAAAGACCAGCCTTCCATCTCGATACACATCCTGGGCAACGACATAGGCTGCCGCTGGCGCCATGCCTTCGAGGTGGAAAAGGAAGCGGTGCTGGACTTCAGGTCGGGGTACGTGAACGCCCCCTGCGAAGAGGACTAGCCTCGAATCAGCCTTACTGCAGGGCTATCGCGTAGGCATCGCCTACAACTGACAAGCCTGGACCCGAACTACCCCCAATAGAGTAGGCAATACCGTCCACCTTCGCGGTGGCCGCCCCATGCAGTGCCAAGGGAAGAGGCTGGTAGTTGTGCCACCGGGCCGCTTTTGGATCAAAGCTTTCAACTGAGTCCAGAGCCGTATCAATATTCTCTCCGCCCAAAATGAAGAGACGTCCCCCGTGTTCCAGGGCCCCGAGGCTAGCCCGCCCGACGTTCAATTCTCGCACCTCGGCCCAAGCCCCGGTTGTCGGGTCCAGCGCCTCTACCAGGTCCAAGCTCGAGCTTCCCGTCTCATCCTTGCCGCCGATCACGTAGATCAGTCGACCCAAAGTCACGGCACTCATGTGGCTCCGCCCGGTCATCAAGGGAGGCCCTTCCGACCAAGTATCCGACTCGGGCTCATAAACGTCTATCCGGGACGAGACCGCATCATCCTCCAGCCCGCCGATCACATAGATCAGGCGGCCGTATACGGTGGCCGTGAGCGCTCCTCGAGCGGCGGGCATTGGGGCCATTTCGCCCCACCAGTCCAACCGAGGCTCATAGATATACACCGCGTCCGACGCCTCCCCCCTCCTCCCGGACAGCCCGCCAAACAGGTAAATCTTGTCGACCTCATCAACGCTGAAAGTGACTGCCGTCGCGTGATGCAGTCCCTTTGGCAGCGGCGCGGCAGCGCTCCAGCTGCTGGTACGGGGTTCGAACACTTCGACTTTTGTGGATGAACGACCAAGCTCGTCCAGGCCGCCAATCACGTATATCCTGCCTCCGGCCTCTGCCAACGAGGCTGACGTGCGAGGGGTAGGAAGGTCCGGTATGGCAGCCCAGGCCTGCTCGGTTACGGGGGTGCCGGTGGGCTCGGGGGTCGGGCTGGGAGATATGGAGACCGTGGAGCACCCGGCTGCAACCAGGACACAAACAACGGCCAGTACAAGTAACCGGAATTTCATCTTGCCTATGATACCAAAAGGAAAGGGCCTTTCAATAAGAAAGGCCCCCCTTTGGCTCGACAGGTTCAGATTCATCAGCCGCCGTTGGCTCCCGGGTTCCGAGCCCCGCCCGCAAGGGGCGGAAACACGCTCACGACATCCCCCTCCTGCAACAGCTTCTGTTCCCGCCATTCCTGTTCGGCAGGACAATGCTGGCCGTTGACCAGGGTCATGTGGGCAAGCTCGGCGGGAATTTCCAGCTTGGCAAGGACCTCCCAAAGGTTAGCGCCCTCCACCAGTTCCATCTCTCCCTTCCCGGTGCCGTTGCCCATCCGAGCCCGCAGGCTGGCGAATAGCTTTATCTCTACTTTCATGACATTTACTCGGAGCCCGAGTCAGCCTCCGGTATCCCGCCGACCAACACGCCGTGCCAATCGGACACTTGCGTCTTTGCGCTGATATTGTTGTGTCTGTAGCTTCGGTCTGCGGACTCACCCCCTGTGAGGGTGCTCTTGAGCAGTCCTTCGGCGACCTTGCAGGCCACGTACGGCTTTCTCACGTCCAGCGGGTTCTCTTTAAGGTAGTCCTTCCACTTGCCCAGGCGTGTGCCGGCCTGAATGAAGCCCTTGACCATGCCCACGTCATTCAGCGCTCCGACGTCGGATGCCCGGCCTATCATCACCGCTCCCACTATCCGGTCCCCGTCCCACGACAGCCGCCGGTACACCGAGGTTATCGAACTTGAAACGACTATGGTGTCCGCATCGCTCTGCCAGTCTCCGAAGCTCGCTACCTGAAGCCCGACCGCATCAACCACGTTGAACCCGACGCTCCCGGCGTAGCTCACGTCGTGTCCGGCCATGTTGCACCCGGCCACCCTTCCATGCTCGAAAGCGGTGGGTTGAATGGCGTGCACGGCCTTGGAGTCGGAGTGGAGGACCGGGCCCTCCGCCACGTCTCCCGCTGCGTAGATCCCGTCCACACTGGTCGCCATTCTCCCGTCCACCAGGATCCCCTGGCCCGTAGCAATCCCCGCTCCCGAGGCGAAGTCCATGTTGGGCCTGATGCCCGTGGCCATCACGACCGCGTCGGCTTCCATCTTGTCGCCGTTGCCCAGTTTCACGTCGCGGTGACCGTCGTGTTCACCGATGCTGGTGACGCTGGTCCCGGTAATGCACCTCACCCCGCTCTTCTCCAGCCACGCTTCCACTACTTCAGCAGCTTCGGCGTTGATCATTCTCGGCAATATGTGAGATTCCAGTTCAACGAAGGTGATCGTGTGCCCGCCACCGTGAAGCCCGTCCAGGATAATCAGGCCGATGAATCCCGCCCCGACGATCACCACCCTGCTCCCCGCCGAGACGCCGGATTTGAAGTTCCTGGCGTCCTCTATGTCCCACATGTTCTGCACACCCGCCAGGTCGGCCCCGTCAATCGGGGGTCGGGTGGCGGAGGAGCCGGTGGCTATTAGCAGGTCGTCATATTCGACGGTCGAGCCGTCGCTCAGAGAGACCGACTTCGCCGTCGCGTCGATTCCCGTGACCCGTGCCCCGAACTTCGTCTCTACGTTCAGCCCGGAGAAATAGCCATCATCGCCAGTGACCAAGGCCTTCTCTTGGATGTCCCCTGCCAGGTAGTAAGGCAGCACCATCCGGGAGTAAGCCGGCTCGTCACCTATGAGAGTAATCGAGGAATCAGAATCGTGTGCTCTGATCGTCTCGATAGCCCGCAGTCCCGCCGGCCCCGCACCTACGACTACGTGTCTCTTGTTTGCCATTTCACCTAACCTCCCGGAAAGCCTCTTACGCCGTGGTACAGCAGGGTAACCCTGTCTTCCTTGTCCAACGGCGTTGCCATTCCGTCCAGGAACTTTATATTTCGGCCGTTTACCAGTACTTCTACGTCCTCATTAAGGTCCGACTCGTCGCCATCCAGGAACAGCAGCAATCTTAACGCACTCCGACTCCCGTTCGATAACTCTACCAGAAGCCCCTGCACCTGTGGTTGGCTTATCTCTTCTTCTGTTACTTCCGTTAGCTCTCTAAGCTTTCCCAGATACTTAACCTTAGGCACGATCTCTACGCAATAGCTAGGCGATGCCCAGCATTTCCAACTTAGCCTCGGTCGGCTTTCCTTCTTGGTCCCATCCCCGCAGGCTGTAATACTCAGGAAGCATCTTGTCCAGCTGCCCGACTCTGCCCTTCGCCGGGTTACTATCGCCTGATATGGCATCCTTGAGGATACGGTCGGGCAGCGTGTCATCGGACTTGGTGAGTCCGGCCTTGAGGTTGAACAGCCTCTCCAGGTTCCAGACTCTTTCACCTATGGTGTTCATGTCGTCCATGGTGAATTCCAGGCCCGTTACCCCTTCCAGCAGCTTCCTTATGTCATCTAAATCGTTTCCTGCCGAAATAAAGAGGCATAGCCCCGTTGAGTCGTGTATCGAGTTCTCATTCTGCAGGGACACGACCAGCTCGGCTTTGCCTTCCGGCGAACCGGGGTCCAGCTTGTATGGCATCCCGAATATCTCGGCCCCCGGCGTGAACGCCCGCAGGTGGTCGGCGCCACGATTATTGGTGGCGTAGGCCAAGCTCATCCCGTTAAAGGCCCGTGGGTCGTATGCCGGGAACTCCTGTCCCTTGGAGCCCATGTGCACCCCCGGGTTCCCGTACTTGACCCCCATCCGCTTCGATCCCTCAGCCAACGCATCCCCGATCCCTTCTCGGTAGCAGGTCTTTTCGACCAGGGACACCAGCGCATCCCCACTGCCGAAGTTTATCTCCATGCCCGCTTCGCTATCGGAGATGGCGCCCATCTCGTAAAGCTCCATCGCCGCCGAGATCGTTGCTCCCATCGAAATTGTGTCGACACCCAGGTCATTGCACATCCAACTGGCCTTGATCAAAGCGTCCAGGTCCGAAACCCCGCACTGCGACCCAAGGGCCCACGCCGTCTCGTACTCCGGCCCTTCGCCTGCTACCTTCCAGTTCCGCGGGTGGGTGTTCACCATGAACTTGCCCGCCGCCTCTCCAGGAAGGTGGGTAACTCTGCCACATGCTATCGTGCAGCTGAAGCAGGCCTTGTTGGCTACCAGCCGGTTGTCGGTCACAGCCTCGCCGTTAATGTCTTCTTCACCCTCGAACTGCGTTTCCAGGTGGTTGCGAGTGGGAAGGCCGCCCGTCTCATTTATGATTCCCATGATTTCAAGGGTGCCGTACATCTGCATCCCCATCACACCGGGATTGTCCGTCAGCTTCCCGTGCTGTGATCCAATGGCCTGCATAGCCCGTTCTGCCGATGCAACCTGAACGCAACCCGTACCTCGCACGGCGATGGCCTTCAGGTTCTTCGAGCCCATCACCGCCCCGACCCCGGAGCGGCCCGCAGCCCGGTGTAGGTCGTTCACTATGCACGCAATCCTGACAAGGTTCTCACCTGCCGGCCCGATACTTGCGATAACGCAGTCCGGCACTCCGGTCTGCGCCCTTATCAGGTCTTGCGTCTCCCAGACCGTCTTGCCCCAGATACCTTCCGCCGGGAGGAGTCTTGCATCATCGTCGTAGACCCACAGGTACACGGGGCTCGGGGACTTCCCATGAACGATGACCATGTCATACCCTGCGAACTTGAGCTCGGGGCCCCAAAAGCCTCCCGAGTTGGATCCGGCCATCCCGCCGGTCAGTGGGCTCTTGGTCACCACCGAGTAGCGTGATGACGCCGACGCCCCCGTCCCGGTTAGCGGTCCCGTGGATAAGACAAGCACGTTATCCGGGTCCAAAGCGTCAACCATTGGGTCGTGCATCTCTTCGTACAGGTATTTGGCTCCCAGGCCTCTCATACCCACGTACTCACGAGCCCAGCCCATATTCAGGTCTTCTTTCGCAACGACTCCGTTGGTCAAGTCGACCCGCAGGACTTTTCCGGTCCAACCGTTCATCGGTATACCATGCCTTTACAGGTCCCGATAGTCCGTAAATCGGTCGGTCTTTAGAGAATGCCGAGCTGCGCCAGTTTGGCGTCCGTGGGATCTCCGTCCCGGGTCCAGCCCCTGAGGTCGTAGTACTCGGGCAGCATCTCGGACAACTTGTTGACTCGGCCCTTGGCCGGGCCCGCTGGAATGCCTTCGTCAAGCAGCCTCTTGGGCAGCGTGTCCTGCGCCCCCGGAATGCCGGCGTTGATGTTCCAGACCCGCTCCAGGTTATAGATCCGCTCTCCGACTTCCAGCAGGTCTTCCATGGAGTAGTCCATGCCCGTCGCTGCGTTAAGCTCCGGCTGTATGTCGTCCAGCCCGATACCGAAGGTCAGGAACAGGCACAGCCCAGCGGCGTCCACCGTCGACGTGACGTCCTGGAATATCTTGGTCAGTCCCGCCTTCCCCTCCGTTGCGGTAGGATCGGCCTGCTCAGGAATGCCGAATACCTCGGCAGCAATGGTGTAGGCCTTCAGGTGGCATGCGCCCCTGTTGGAGGTGGCATACCCAAGCCCGATGCCCTGGAATGCCCGTGCGTCGTAGGCCGCGACTTCCTGACCCTTCACTCCTATGAACAGGTCCGGGTGGCCGTACTTCTCGGTCATTCTCTTCGAGCCTTCAGCCAGCTCGTTGCCAAAGCCTTCCCGGAAGCAGGTTTTCTCGGCCATGGCGACCAGCGCATCCCCGTCGCCGAAGTCCAGGGCCATCCCGGTCTCTTCCTGCGTGATAACGCCTTTTTCGTAAAGCTCCATCGCCGCTGCGAGGGTGCCGCCGTAGGATATCGGGTCGATCCCTAGGTCGTTGCAAATCCAGTTAGCCTTGATCAGCGCATCCAGGTCCCCGATTCCGCAGTCGGCGCCCATGGCCCATGCAGCCTCGTACTCAGGCCCCTCACCCGACATCTTCCAGTTACGGGGAGTGGTGGTGACCATGTACTTATCCGCCGCATCGCCAGGAAGGTGCGTCACCCGACCGCAGGCAATGGTGCAGGCGAAGCAGGCCTTGGGGCCCGTGAGACGGGTGTCGGTCATCGTCTCACCGCTAATCCCCTCGGCTTCGTCGAACTCGCCGTATTGGTGGTTGTTCGTGGGCAGACCGCCGTGCTGGTTGATCACATTGACCAGGATTGGGGTCCCGTAGGCTCGGAGACCCTCGCCGGTGACGGGAGACGCAGCCAGCTTTACCTTCGCCGCAAACGTCGATTCCATCATCGCGTCGGGCTTCGCCACTTGTACGGCACCCGTGCCCCGCACACCTATCGCCTTCAGGTTCTTGGAACCCATCACCGCCCCGACGCCGTTGCGGCCAGCAGCCCGGTGCTTGTCGTTCATTATCGATGCGAACCGGACCATGTTTTCACCCGCAGGCCCGATGCTCGCCACGATAGCGTCCGGGACCGCCGTCTCGGTCCGGATCGTGTCCTCGGTCTCCCACACGCCCTTTCCCCACAGGTGACTCGCGTCTACGAGCTGCACGTCGTCGTCGTAGATCCAAAGGTAGACCGGGTTCGGCGATTTCCCGTTGAAGATCACCATGTCGTACCCGGCAAACTTGAGCTCCGGGCCCCAGTGTCCACCCGAGTTGGACGTGGTAATAGTCCCGGTCAGCGGGCTCTTGGTAACAACCATGTACCGCGCCCCACAAGAGGCGTTGGTGCCCGTCATCGGGCCCGTGGCGAAGATCAGCTCGTTCTCCGGGCTCAGGGGTTCGACCTTCGGATCCAGGTCCTCATATAGATACCTGGCTCCCAGGCCCCTCCCACCAACGTATTGGTGGGCCCATTCCTCATTCAGGTCTTCTTTTGTTATTGTGCCGGTGCTGAGATCAACTCGGAGCAGACGCCCCGACCATCCGTATGCCATGGCTCCTAGCTCCCTTCTATGGATCGGGCGTAGTTAGCGTCCACCTTGTCGCCCCAGGACCCCAGCCAAACCGCTTCTTCGATTTCGTTGAATTCGATGGCGTTAGTCGGGCAAGCCCTGGCGCAGGCGGGGTCTCCACCGCACAGGTCGCACTTGACAGCCTTTTTGGTAGTCGGATTTAGGAACACCGTGCCGAACGGGCAGGCGATGACGCACAGCTTGCAGCCCACGCAGGTGTCCTCTATGACAATCTTCGCCTGGGTGTCGGGGTCGACGCCTATGGCATTGACCGGGCAGACCTGCAGACACCATGCCTCTTCGCATTGGAAGCAGGTGTACGGGCTATAGCTGGACTGTTCATCGAATATATGCACCCGTATCAGTGACTGGGACGGCTGGAATGTTCCAGTCTGCACCCACGAGCAAGCCAACTCACATTGTATGCAGCCGGTGCATCGGTCAGGGTGGATTTCGAGCATCTTGACAGTGCTTCCCATGCCTGCCTCCTTTAAGAAAGTACGCTATAAGGTAACGCGGGCTTTTTTACATCAGGCATTGCCCGATGGAGGGAGTTTTAGGATAGGGTTGAAGACGCGTTTTGTCAATGAAATCCTTATCAGTTTGACCCCCAACACCCCCTTTGCTACACTCGCCCTCAGCCTGCAACCCCGCGCCCGAGGAGCCGACTATGTCCGTATCTCCTCAACAAGATACCCTCCAGGAAGCCAAGACCAGCTGGACTGAAAAGTACGAAGCGTCCAGAAAGCGCGACGCCCTCTTCACCACCGTCTCCGGCGCACCCGTCGATCCCCTCAACACCCCCTCCCCCGACCCCTACTCCGACTTCGACGAAAACATGGGGATGCCCGGCCAGTACCCGTTCCTGCGCGGCATACATCCCACCGGACACCGGGGACGGCTCTGGACAATGCGCATGTTTTCCGGCTTCGGGACCGCCGAGGAGACAAACGCCCGATTCAAGTTCCTCCTTGGCCAGGGTGAAACGGGCCTAAGCACAGCCTTCGACATGCCCACCCTCATGGGTTACGACCACGACGACCCTATGGCCATCGGCGAGTTCGGAAAGTGTGGCGTCGCCGTTTCATCTCTAGCCGACATGGAAGTCCTCTTCGACGACATTCCCATCGAACAGGTCACCACATCCATGACCATCAACGGCCCCGCCGCCATTATCTGGGCCATGTTCATTGCCGCCGCCGAAAAACGCGGCGTGCCTAGGGCAAAACTGGGTGGCACACTTCAGAACGATATCATTAAAGAGTACACCGCCCAGAACGAGTACATTTTTCCCGTCGAGCCCTCGATGCGCCTCGTCACAGACACCGTTGAGCTTGCCGCCAGGGAGATGCCCCGCTGGAACCCTATAAGCATCAGCGGGTACCACATCCGGGAAGCCGGCGCCACTGCAGCCCAGGAGCTCGCCTTCACCCTTGCCGCCGGCTTCGAATACGTGGACTGGGCCCTAGAGCGCGGTCTCGACATCGACGAGTTCGCCCCCCGACTCAGCTTCTTCTTCAACGTCCACGATGACTTCTTCGAAGAGATATCCAAGTTCCGCGCCGCCCGCAGAATATGGGCCCGAGAGCTCCGCTCCCGCTACGGCGCCAAGAGCGAACGCTCCCTCTGGCTGCGTACTCACGCCCAGACCGCGGGTGCCGCCCTTACCGCCCAGCAACCCGAGATAAACGTATCCCGGGTTGCCCTCCAGGCCCTCGCCGCCGTGCTTGGGGGAGTGCAGTCCCTCCACACCAACTCCATGGACGAGGTTCTTGCCCTTCCCTCCCAGGAGGCCGTTCTGGTCGCGCTTCGCACTCAACAGATCATTGCCCACGAAAGCGGTGTTGCCGACCTCGCCGACCCCCTTGGCGGCAGCTACCACCTTGAAGCCATGACCGACCGCATCGAAGAGGAAGCGTACGAGTATTTCCGGCAGATCCAGGACCAGGGAGGCGTCATCACAGCCGTCAAGAACGGCTACTTCCAACGCCAGATCGCCGACTCCGCATTTAAATACCAGCGGGAGATCGAGCAGAACCAGCGCATCAAGGTCGGGATAAACGGCTACGCTGAGGGGAGCGACCCTCAAATCCCCATTTTAGAAATGGACCGGGAAGGCGAGCGTCGCCATCTCGAAAGGCTGCACCGCACCCGGGACACTCGGAACCAGGCCGCCGTCGACCGTGCCCTCTCCGACCTGAAGCGCGCCGCCCTCGGCTCCGACAACCTCATGCCCTACCTGCTTACCGCGGCTCGGGCCTACACTACTCTCGGCGAGACTACAAACGCTCTCCGCGAGACCCTCGGTGAGTCCGAGATATATAACGTGGCTTAAACCCCATCCTCACCACTCACACGGACCCGTCCAAGGTACTCCCTTAGCTTATTCCCCAACAACTCTCCGACTATCGCATTCCAGCCCTCATCTTGCTACCATAGGTGTGTGGTCCCCATGCCTTGCAGAGCAGGGAAGTATTAAAAAGACTAGAGCGAGATGGTTGGATCAATAAGAGTATCAGGGGAAGCCACCATCAATTCGTACACCCTTTGAAGCCTGGTAAAGTCACTGTTGCACATCCAGTAAAGGACGTACCTATCGGGATATTGCGTAGTATATTCCGACAAGCGCAGTGGGACTGGAAGGAACGCAAATGAAATACCCCATCGTAATCCACAAAGACCCCGGCTCTTCCTACGGCGTCGCAGTTCCTGACCTCCCCGGCTGCTTCTCCGGGGGCGAAACCCTTGATGAGGTCATGTCCTCTGCTTGTGAAGCAATTGAATGTCATGTGGAGGGCATTATGATGGACGGCGACCCTATACCTGAAAGAAAGCCCATGGAGGTGCACGTCGCCAACCCGGACTTCGCAGGCGGCATATGGGCCGTAGTCAGTGTCGACATTTCCAAACTCTGCGGCAAACCCACTCAGTTCGAAGTCGAAATGCCCAACGGGGTCATCAGCGCCATCGACGAAGCCGCAGCCCGCGAACACGAATCTCGTTCCGGCTTTCTCACCCGCGCAGCGCTCCACTATATCCTCTACCTCGAAGACACAGAAAGCGTCGAAACCATTGCGACAACTAGCAGATGATGCCCCGCGCGTTTATTATGTCCCACTTGAGGCCAACCAACCGGATACGACGAACACGTCCTTGAACGAGACCTACACCCATGCTCAAAAGTGAAGACCTGAATAAGATCACCCAACGCCAGAAAGAGTGGCAGGAAAAGGCCGACAAGGCCCGACAGCGGGATGGCCTATTCTCTACCTCCTCAGGGGCCCCAATCAAAGCCGCCTACTCTCCCCTCGACATTGCTGATCAGGACTACATGACCGATGTCGGGATGCCCGGCGAGTACCCCTTCACCCGCGGAATCCACCCGACTGGCTACCGCGGCAGACTCTGGACTATGCGCCAGTACGCCGGTTTCGGCTCCGCCGGAGAGTCCAACCGTCGCTACCGCTACCTCCTGGAGCAGGGCCAGACCGGTCTCAGCGTGGCCTTTGACCTTCCTACTCAGATGGGTTACGACTCCGACCATCATATGTCCCGCGGCGAGGTGGGTAAGGTGGGCGTCCCCATCGACACCCTCGCCGACATGGAGGTCCTTTTCGAGGACATTCCCCTCGAAAAGGTCACAACGTCCATGACCATCAACGCCACCGCATCTATCCTTCTAGCGCTTTATGTCGCCATGGCTAAGAAGCAGGGCGCCGACCTCTCCAAACTCGGCGGAACAGTCCAGAATGATATCCTCAAGGAATACATTGCCAGGGGCACCTACATCTACCCGCCCCGCCCCTCCATGCGCCTCATCACTGATCTCTTCCGTTACTGTGGGGAGAGCCTTCCTGCCTGGAACACCATAAGCATAAGCGGCTATCACATGCGGGAAGCCGGGTGTACGGCGGTCCAGGAGCTTGCCTTTACCTTTAGTGATGCCATAGCCTACGTTCAGGCCGCCGTGGATGCGGGCATGGACGTGGACAAGTTCGGGGCCCGGCTCTCCTTCTTCTTTGTCAGCCAGAACAACCTCCTCGAAGAGGTGGCCAAGTTCCGTGCCGCCCGAAAGATCTGGGCCCGAATAATGAAGGAGCGCTTCAACGCCCAGAACCCTCGCTCCTGGATGGTCAGGTTCCACACCCAGACCGCCGGCGCCGCTCTAACAGCCCAGCAGCCCGAGAACAACATCGTCAGGGTCACCATACAGGCCCTGGCCGCGGTCCTCGGTGGCACACAATCGCTCCACACAAATTCCATGGACGAAGCCCTCGCCCTTCCTTCGGAAAAAGCCGCAACCATCGCCCTCCGCACCCAGCAGATCGTCGCAAATGAGTCGGGCTGCGCAGACGTTATAGACCCGCTGGCAGGCTCCTTCTACGTAGAGCGCCTCACCAAAGACCTGGAAGACGAGACCTTCAAATACATTGAGCGGATAGACGACTTCGGCGGAGCCCTTGGCGCGATTGAGCGTGGATTCATCCAACAGGAGATTCAGGACAGCGCATTCCGCCATCAGCGGGAAATCGAGTCGAGCGAGCGGGTAGTGGTGGGCGTGAACGCCTACGAAAGCCCCCATCCCCCTCTCCAGGGGACCCTCAAGATAGATCCTGAACTCGCCCGCACCCAGGTCGAGAATCTCCAGAAGATCAAGCAGTCTCGAGACCAGGCCGCCGTGGACAGCGCCTTGAGCTCTCTAAGAGAAGTGGCCGCGGGGGACGGCAACACCATGCCCGCAATCCTGGAGGCAGTCGAAGCCTATGCCACCCTCGGTGAAATTAGCGATGTCCTCCGGGACGTCTTCGGTGACTACGAACCGTCCGCTACTTTCTGAGCCCCGTGATAACTGGTTAGTCATGCCCCAAACCGGGAAGGATTTAGTAAATGGACTTCGGATTCACTGAAGAACACAAGCTCCTGCAGAGGAACGTAAGAGACTTCGCCAAGAAGGAAATAGGGCCATCTGCCGCGAGGATCGATCGGGACGAAGAGTTCCCTTGGGACAACTTCCGCAAGATGGGAGAAATAGGCCTGATGGGCGTCTCCGTAGACCCCCAATACGGTGGTTCCGGAGGCGGCTACATAGACCTTTCCATCGTGGTAGAGGAGTTGGCCCGGGTCTGCGCCGCCACGTCCCTAATCTACATCGCCTCCGTCTCCCTCGCCTCCAAGTGTATCGAGGCGTTCGGGTCGCACGAGCAAAAGAACGCCTATCTCAGGCCTTTAGCCCGAGGCCAGAGGCTTGGCGCCTTTGCCCTCTCCGAGCCCAACGCCGGTAGCGACGTCGCCTCATTACGCACCACCGTCACAACACACGGGGGCCAATATTTCCTCAACGGCAGCAAGACCTTCATCACCAACGGAGACCTGGCTGACTTCCTTGTTGTGTTCGCCACCGAGAACCTAAAGCTCGGAACCAAAGGCATCTCCGCTTTCATTGTCGAAAAGGAATACGAAGGCTTCACGGGCCGCAACGAGCCAGGCAAGATGGGGATGCGCGGCTCCAACACTGCAGAGCTTTTCTTCCAAGACTGTTGTGTTCCGCTGAAGAACCTGCTGGGCGAAGACGGCAAGGGGATGCGGGTCGCACTGTCGACCATAGACGCGAGCCGTATTACCATTGCCGCTCAGGCCGTGGGCATTGCCCATGCGGCTCTGGACTCGGCTCTCGAGTACTCCCGGCACCGGAAGGCGTTTGGCCACCCTATTTCTGACTTCCAGGCCATTCAGTGGATGCTCGCCGACATGGCGACTCAGGTCAACGCCGCCCGACTCATCACCTACCAGGCCGCCGACAAAAAAGAGCGGGGAGAGCCCTTCGGCCGGGAATCGGCCATGGCCAAGCTCTTCGCCTCGGAGATTGCGGGTCAGGTCACGTCCAAGGCCATCCAGATTCACGGCGGCTACGGCTATTTCAAAGAGAGCCCCGTCGAGAGGTATTTCCGCGACGCCAAGGTCACCGAGATATACGAAGGCACCTCCGAAGTGCAGCGCATGGTGATATCCCGGGACCTCCTGAAATCTGGTCTATAGTCGTCTTTCAAGGATCCCCAAATGCCACAATATCCCACACCGGTCTGCCAGGCCAGGCACATTAACCACGTCGCCATAGTGGTCAAGGATGCCGCCGAGACCCTCCGCTTCTACCAGGAAACCTTCGGCGTCCCGGACGCCGCTATCGAGGAAATCGCCGACCAGGGTGTCCTGGCAACCCTCGTCGCCGTCGGCGGGACAAACCTGGAGCTCATCCAGCCCGTCCGCCCCGACACCGGCGTCGCCCGCTTCCTTGATGCCCGCGGAGAGGCCCTCCACCACGTCTGCCTGGAAGTCGAAGATTTGCAAGGTAAACTCGATTCTCTAAAGGCAAGCGGCGCCCGCCTCATCGATGAATCGCCTCGCCAGGGCCTCGCCGGCATGATAGCCTTCATTCATCCCAAGTCCACCCGCGGAGTCCTTATAGAACTCGTAGACAAGGACACCGTGCAATCGTAACTCTTCCGACGGGGGTACCTCGCGATGACACAAGTTGGCATTAACACTATCAGGGTCCTTGTAGCCAAGCCGGGCCTCGACGGACACGACAGAGGTGCAAAGGTGATCGCCCGAGCCCTTCGGGACGCGGGAATGGAGGTCATCTACACCGGCATCCGGCAAACCCCCGAGATGATCGCCGAGGCCTCTCTCCAGGAAGACGTCGACGTCGTCGCCATCAGTATCCTCAGTGGCGCACACATGGAGCTCTTGCCCCTTATCATCAGCGAGATGAAAGACCGAGGCATCGATGATCGTCTGGTCCTCGCCGGAGGCATCATCCCCGAAGACGACATCGCCCCTCTAAAGGAGATGGGAGTTGGCGAGGTATTTGGCCCCGGCACTTCCACCACCGACATCATCGACTACATCAAGAATCATCAAGCCGAGGCTTCAAATCAGGCCTAGTTATCCCGCCCTTCACCTCTTACCGGGGCCATACGCCCATGCCTGAAGCCGCTTCCACCCGAGACCCACTAACCACGCGCATCCTGGATGTTCTTCAAGAGTCGGGCCGTCCCATTGATGAAATGACTTACCGGGACCTTATTCCCGTGAGCGAGCTCCACAACCGCGGAAAGCAGGCCACCGTTGACCTTGCCCGGCTGGCTGAAATCCAGCCCGAGCAGCACGTCCTCGACGTAGGCTGCGGCATCGGTGGCCCGGCCAGGACCCTGGCCGCGGAGTTCGGGTGCCGGGTCACGGGAATCGATATCTCAGACGAATTCTGCACCGCCGCCAGATCCCTTAACGAGTTGGTCGGCCTCTCCGGCAAAGTCTCCATCCGCACCGCCGACGCCCTCGCCCTCCCCTTTGAAGACGAGTCCTTCGATATCGTCTGGACCCAGCATGCCTCCATGAACATAGCCGACAAGCAGGCCCTCTTCACCGAAATACACAGGGTCCTGCGGCCCGGTGGCAAGCTCGCCCTTCACGACGTCATGGCAGGCCCTGTGCAGCCCGTTCACTTCCCCGTCCCCTGGGCCCCGGACCCTTCCGTGAGCTTTCTTGCTGACCCGGAGGAAGCCCGATCTCTTATCCTCGCCACCGGTTTTGAAGAGCTCACCTGGCAGGACCAGACCCAACTCACCGAGGACTGGTGGCAAAATGTCCGAGAACGCGCTTCCGGGAAACCGCCCTCCCCCCTGAACCCGGGCCTCCTCGTCGGGTCGCAATTTCCCAAGATGGCGCATAATATGTACCTCAGCATCCGGGAGCGGAGGATTGCCATCGTGCAGGCCGTTCACCGGAAGAACCCGGCCCAGTAGAGTCCCTGGCCCCGAGAATCATCGGAGAGGACGGCATATGCAGATTGGAGCCCACGTTTCCACGGCAGGCGGCATAGACAAGGCCATAGGCAATGCCCAGAAGATCGGCGCGGAGTGCGTACAGATCTTCGCCTCGGCGCCCCAGAGCTGGCGATACAAACACCCGGCTCCCGAGACTATCTCATCCTTCAAGGACAAGGCCAAAGACTCGGCTATTGGCTCCGTCTTTTTCCACGGCGTATACCTCATAAACCTCGGCACCGAAAAGGAAGAGAATATGGGCAAGGCCGTCGACTCCCTGGTCGGTCACATGTCCCTCGCCTCCGAAATCGACGCTGCGGGCGTAATCTTTCACCTCGGCAGCCACAAGGGCCGGGGTTTCGAAAACGTCCTTCCTCAAGTGCTATCATCCATGTCCCGCGTCCTTGCTGACACCCCCGACAACACTTGGCTCATCATCGAAAACGCCGCCGGCATGGGTAACCACATAGGCGCAGCTTTCGGCGAGATCGGGCAGGTTGTAAAGGGTCTGTCCGATGACCGGGTGAAGGTCTGTCTCGACACTGCTCACACCTTCGCCGCCGGTTACAACATCGCCGATCCCTCTGGCATCGAGGAAGCGATGAGCGAGTTTGACTCCGAGGTGGGTGTCGACAAGCTCGTCGCCGTCCATGCCAACGACTCCAAGATACCCCTCGGAGGCGGCGTCGACCGCCACGAGAACATCGGTGAAGGCTACATTGGCCACGAGGGCTTTGAAGTCATCATGGCCCACCCCGCCTTCAGGGACGTGCCTTTTCTCCTGGAAGTGCCCGGCTTCGAAAAGAAAGGCCCCGACCAGCGCAACATCGAAATCCTTCAGACTATTCGGGACTCCAACTCCGGCGCATGATCCGAAAAACAACCCTTACCCTGCTCGCACTCCTCACCCTTTGCCTGCTGGCCTTCGCCTGCGGCCCGGGCAGAGACGAAATTCTGGTTTTCACTTCCGAGGATGAGACGCGCCACGTCTACCTGTACAAAGGCGACGAGAACCCGGAGCCTATCACCAACGGCCCTTCCGACAATCACTCACCCCGCCTCTCCCCAGACGGTGAACTCATTGCCTTCGTCTCTGACAGAGACGGCAACGCCGACATTTACGTCATGAATAGGTCGGGAGATAACATCACGCTGATATCGGACGGGGAAGGCACCGCTTCTCACCCCCGCTGGTCCCCCGACGGCCGGCAGATCGCTTATCTGCTCCAGGATGCCTCGGGCAGCCCACATGTATACCTCTCCGACGCCGAAGAGCCTCAGGCTCAACGGCTCACCACCGGCGATTTCTCCGAAGGGCCCCCGGCCTGGTCTCCCGACGGCAAGTGGATCGCCTTCTCACTTTCCGACAGCGACGGCGAGGGACAGGGGATAGTCCTCCGCAACCCCGGCGGCGTCAACCAGATAACCCTCACCGACGGCCCCGACTACAATCCCTCATGGTTCCCGGAATCCGACATCATCGTTTTTCAATCTTCCCGGAACGGCGACCTCGACATCTACGTCATCGATGTTCTGGAAGACTTCACTGGGCAGCCCCGGAGAATCACTACCAATTCCGAGCCCGACTACAACCCGATCTGGTCGCCCGACGGCGACCGCATAGCTTTCATATCCGATCGGGACGATAATCCGGAAATCTATGTAATGTCGACCGACGGCACCGTCCTTCAGCGGCTCACCAACAATCAGTCCGTCGAGTCAGAAATAGTCTGGTCACCCAAAGGCCAGCTAGCCTTCGTGTCCTATCTGCACGACAACGCCGACATCTTCATCATGGACCCCGACGGCACAGCCCAAGCCCAGGTCACCAGCGCCTCCGGCCCCGACACCCAACCCCACTGGTAACCCTCCCCCATAGCCATGTCATCCCGTCTCCCTGTCCCATCCCGAGGCCCCGCGAGGGATCTAAAGCCTCCCTCACCTCTACCGCATATGCTTGAGCCACCCTCCTCTCTTCCGTCAGTGTGCCCTCACCCACGCATCCCTCCACTCCCACCCACCCATCCCCCTTCCCCCCACACCTACATTCCTTTAAACTGTCATGGAAACCCCCACCCAGGGGGTATGGGATACAAGAGGTCTCACATGAAACCTGACGCCAAAGAAGCCAGCCTTCGCCGCCTCAGCTACATCGACGGACACCTCGACGGCATACGCCGCATGGTCCAGGAGGACAAGTACTGCGTCGACATCCTGAAACAAACCTACGCAGTCAGAAAGGCCATCGAAAAGCTGGAGCAGCTCATGCTCGGAAGCCACATGGAGACCTGCGTAATCCCCGGCATTCAGCAGGGCCGCCAGGAACAGATAGTCGAAGAGCTGAAGGAACTATACAAGCTGGCCGACAACTAACCCGGACCCAATGGAGTCACCACAATGAGCATTCTTTCCATCTTCAAGAAGAAACCCGAACTGGCCCAGGACCCGGTCTGCCACATGATGGTTGACGTGTCCAAGGCGAGGGCCACCAGCGAGTACGAAGGCACCACCTACTACTTCTGCGCTCCCGGCTGCAAACTCTTCTTCGAAGAGGACCCCGTCAAGCACATCGGCTCCGAAAAGCCCTCAATAGAGATGTAGGGCTCTCGCCCGGCAATGGCTCTCGATCTCACATTGTCCCTCGGAGCACTGGCTCTCGGGGCTGCGCTTTTATGGTTTTTCCTTGGCAAGAGGACTCCCATGCCTGCTGCAGGCCTGAGTCCAACTACGGCCCATCTCGAACGTGCCGATGGATCAGAGGAGCCAAGTGAGGACTACCCGCCCGCTGCCCTTGACCTGACCCGCCTTGCCATTTCCGGCATAACCTGCGCCTCCTGCGTCATGGCCATCAACCGCACCATCCGAGCCGTCCCTGGCGTCGCCGAGGCCAACGTCAACCTCGCCGCCGAGCAGGCCGCCATCTCCTTCGATCCCCGGCACGTCACCCCCGCCGAGATGATCTCCACAATTAAGGGTATCGGTTACGGTGCACGAGTCGCAGGTGGCATAGAAGAGGCCCAGGAATCCGACGAGCGCGCCCGTGTCCGCAGTCTCCGCCTGCTGATGCTCAAATTCGCCGTCGGAGCGCCCTTGGCGGTCATCCTGTTCATCGGAAGCAGCGGCGACCTGTTCAGATGGGATCCCGGTTTTCTCGCCAACCACTATTTTCAGTTCGGAATCGCCGTGCCCGTTCAGTTCTGGGTCGGATGGCAGTTTCTGTCCTCTGCCTGGAAGACCGCCCGACGCCGCATGGCCGACATGAACACCCTGATCGCCGCCGGCACCCTTTCAGCCTTCCTCTTCAGTGCAGTGGCGACCTTTGCAGAAGACCTCCTCCCCGACTCGGTATCCGGCAAGGTCTATTTCGACACCGCTGCAATAATCGTCTCCCTAATCCTCCTAGGCCGGCTCCTGGAGGCCCGAGCGAAAGCCAAGACCTCCGAGGCTATCCGCAAGCTTGTCGGCCTCCAGGCCCGGACTGCAAGGGTTGTTAGGAACGACGAAGAGATGGAAGTTCCCATCGCAGAGGTCCGGGTCGCCGACCACCTCCTTGTCCGACCGAGCGAAAAGGTGCCTGTAGACGGCCTGATCGTCTCCGGCTCAACCTCAATCGACGAGTCGATGGTGACCGGTGAGAGCATTCCCGTCGACAAGGGACCGGGTGACCGCGTGACCGGCGCTACGCTCAACACCATAGGCGCTTTCAAGATGGAGGCCACCCGGGTCGGCGAAGAGACACTGCTCGGCAAGATTGCCCTCATGGTCCGCGACGCCCAGGGCTCCCGAGCCTCGATCCAGCGCCTCGTCGATGTGGTTGCCGGATATTTCGTCCCCGTAGTCATGTTAGTCGCCCTTGCCACCTTCGCAGCCTGGACCCTAACTCCCGAGAACTCAGAGTTCAACCGAAGCCTGGCTGCTGCCGTCGCCGTCCTGATCATCGCCTGCCCCTGCGCCCTCGGCCTGGCGACCCCAACATCCATAATGGTAGGCACAGGAAAAGGCGCCGAGTTCGGAGTTCTAATCCGCTCCGCCGAGGCCCTGGAAACCGCCCACAGCGTCGATACCATAGTCTTCGACAAGACCGGCACCCTCACCCTCGGTCAACCCTCCCTCACCGACGTCTATACCATCTCCGACTTCACGTCCGATCAGGTCCTTGCCTTGACCGCCTCCGCCGAGCGCTCCTCTGAGCATCCCGTGGCCCGCGCCATAACCTCCGCCGCCGTAGACCGCGGACTCACCATCTCCGAGCCCTCACACTTCGAAATGAAGCCGGGCCAGGGGATTCGGGCACAGGTGGATGGGCACACCGTCGCCGTCGGCAACCGGGTCCTGATGCAAGACCTCAGCATCCCCCTTGATGCCCTTGACTCCCAATTCGAGGGACTCGCCAAGGATGGAAAGACTCCCATGTTCGCAGCCATCGACGGCATGCCCGCCGCAGTAATAGCCGTAGCAGACACCTTGAAGGAAGATGCAGCCCACGCCGTAAGCGAAATCAAGCGCCTAGGGATTCGCACGGTGATGATCACCGGCGACAACCGCTACGCAGCCCAGACCATTGCCGACCAGCTAGGCATAGACTCCGTCCTCTCCGAGGTTATGCCTCAGGACAAGGTGGACCAGATAAAGAAGCTCCAGTCTGAGGGCAGGACCGTCGCCATGGTCGGGGACGGCATCAACGACGCCCCGGCCCTCGCACAGGCCAACGTAGGCATAGCCATCGGCGCAGGCACCGACATCGCCATCGAGGCTGCAGACGTGACACTCATGGGCACAAGGCTCGGGGGCGTAGTCACGGCAATCAAGCTGAGCGCCGCCACAATGCGCAACATCAAGCAGAACCTCTTCTTCGCATTCGTCTACAACACCGCCGGCATCCCTATAGCTGCCGGAGTCCTCTTCCCCTTCATTGGGTTACAGCTGAACCCCGGCATTGCCGCCCTCGCCATGGCCGCAAGCTCGCTGTCGGTCTTAACCAACGCCCTCCGACTCCGCGGTTTCCGGCCCTAATCCCCGCTCCCCCCTAGGTTCAATCCCCACCACTCTGTCATCCCGGCCCCCGAGCCGGAATCCATCCCCGGGGGCGGTGCGTTCCGCTCGCCCTGTCGTAGATGCGCCGTGGCGTGAATCCATCCCTTCTGCCTCAGCGAGACTTTTTCATAAATTCTATTGGAGGGGCCGGGGCCGCTCGTGCTGAGCCCGTCGAAGTATGAGCGGGGGGCGGGGTAGGTGATCTGGTTGGCACAAAAGATGCAATCTACAGGTGCGCAAACGTCTCTATTTAGGCAGCACTCATAGCTGCCCTTCACCCCACCCCTCCCAAAAAATGTTGTAACATCCTCCCCACACCCCACCCCAAAGCAGGTGACCCATGCAAGCCCCCGAATGGAACAAGTCCCTCACCGAAAAGTGCCAGATCGCCAACGACACCTATCTCTCGATATGCAACGCCCTTGAGCTCTCCACCCTCCGCTCCCACGGACAGGACGCCGCAGCAACCTTGATGTTCAAGATGCTCAGGCGACACCAACTTGACCATTTCCTCCCCGGCCTCCGAAAGCTTGCCATCGACAAAGACCCTTCAGACGCCGTGAAGTCCGGCAAATACCACTACTTTTCCAACATCCTCGGCGGCCTTGATGTGCACTACATCGAGGAGAATCCCGAGAAGGCCTGGGTCCGATACCCGCCGCCCTATGCCATGTCCGACAGCCCTTTCTCACCGACCGTCGGCATCGCCGCGTTTGGGCCCAAGGTCGGGCACTACACCTTCTGGGCATGGCACGCCCACAATGGCGTATCACTCGGCAACCCCAGGCTTGGATTCGTCCTCACCCAGGTCGCCCAGCAGGGAGACCCCTGCCACGAGGGCTATTTCAAGATATTCGACCATGACCTGGAACCCGAAGAGCGTCTCCAGTTCAGCCCCGGCGAGCGAGGCCCTTTTTTCGACCCCACTACCGCCCCCAAGCTCCCCGTTGAAGACTGGACCGAGGTCCGCGCCGCCCGCGCTCTTCGTAACTACGCCGTCGAATACGTTACCAGCCATGTGACTGCCCTTCTGGAAATGTATGGGGTGAGCGGGGCCCGAGCCATCGTCGAACACGCTAGCCGGATTACCTATGTCCAGTTGTCCCGCAAGCTAATGAGGGACATGAACCTGGCCGACGCTGCCTCCGGCGCCCAAGCCCTTGCCCTCTTCATCAAGCGGGACCGGGAGTCGCTTCACGAAGAAGTGGAGACCGAAACCGTCAGCGACACCTTTCTAAAGGTCCGGCAGCAAACCCGAAACCCTCGCCTATTCCCATCCTCCATACCCTGGCCCTCTGAAATCGAAGACGCGATGCTCCAGGGCTGGAGGCTTTTGGCCAACGAGCTTCAGTTCGGCCTCGACGTCAAGATGACATCCATGCTTGCCGCAGGAGACCCTTACAACGAATGGCTGATTCGTGCCTAGACACACAAACCAAAAGCAGGTGAACAATGAACATACCCGAATGGAACAAGTCCCTGGTCGGCAAGTGCCAACTTGCCAACGATGTACACATGACTCTATGTTCCGCCCTTGAGCTGTCCACAATCCGCGCTCATGGCCAGGACGCCGTCGCTACGCTGAAGTTCAAGATGTTGAGACGTCACCAGCTTGGCCATTTCCTCCCCGGCCTTCAAAAACTCGGCCTCGACAAGGAACCCTCCGACGCCGTCAAGGCCGGGAAATACCACTACTTCTCCAACATCCTCGGTGGCCTTGACGTCCATTACATAGAGGAAAACCCCGAGAAGGTCTGGGTTCGCTACCCGCCTCCTTACGCCATGTCGGACAGCCCCTTCTCTCCAAGTGTCGCGATTGCCGCCTACGCTCCGGACACCGGGCGCGCAACCTTCTGGGCGTGGCACGCTCACAACGGCGTATCGCTGGGCAACCCGAGGCTCGGGTTCGTCCTCACCCAACTCTCCCAGCAGGGCGATTCCTGCTACGAGGGATACTTCAAGATTTTCGACCGGGACCTCGAACCCGACGAACGGCTCCAGTTCAGCCCCACCGAACGCGGCCCCGCCTTCGACCCGGCAAACGGGCCAAAGCTTCCGGTGGAAGACTGGACGGAGGAACGCTCTGCCCGCGCCCTTCGAAACTACTCCGTGGAGTATGTCACCAGTCACATTATCGCCCTTCTGGAAATGTATGGAGTTAGCGGGGCCCGTGCCATCGTCGAGCATGCCAGCCGGGTCACCCATGTACAGCTTTCCCGCAAGATTATGCGGGACTACAACTTGGAAGATGTAGACTCCGCCCCTCGGGCCTTTGCCCTATTCATCAAGCGAGACCGCGAGTCCCTTCACGAAGAAGTCGAGATTGAAACCGTCAGCGACAATCTCATAAAGGTCCGCCAGCACAAGCGAAATCCCCGCCTCTTCCCTCCTTCAAACCCTCGGCCCCCGGAGATCGAAGACGCAATGCTCCAGGGCTGGCGGCTCTTGGCACACGAATTACAGTTCGGCATGGACGTCAAAATGACTGCTATGCTATCCGCTGGAGACCCGTACGACGAGTGGCTGATTCAAGCCTAAACCCCGATACCCACGCAAGGAGGACAGATGTCTCCCAACTACTGGAAAGAGAAAGACTCGACCGGCATCATCTCTCGGCCCGTCCACCACGGCGACGGCAATATCAACATGCGCGGCTTCTTCAACACAATTTCCAGCCTTCCCGTCAAGATTCAGCTATGGGAGCTGGAGCCGGGGGTCAGCGAAGGCGCCCACACCCACGTAGGCGACAACTCCCTGGAAGAGTTCTACTACTTCCTCGAAGGCCGAGGCGAGATGTGGTTCGGGGATGAGACCCTGGAAGTGCAGGCCGGGGAGGCCGTCCTAGTGCCTCAAGACGTAGACCACGGCATGCGCAACAACTCCGATTCGCCCCTCAAGCTGATAATCGCCTGGGGCAAGCCCGACGCCAACGCCGCGCAATCGCTCACAAAAGGACGCGGGCGCGATTGACCGGCGTAAGGCCGGGCTAGTCGCTTTTGAAGAAGTTGATGTTGATGTCGTAGTACCCGGCCCAGTACTCCGGCACCTCGGACTCTTCAAAGATGGCGGTCACCGGGCACACGGGTTCGCACGCTGCGCAGTCGATGCACTCGTCGGGGTCGATGAACAGCATATCGTGCCCTTCACCATCGGAAGGGTGGATACAGTCGACTGGGCAGACCTCAACGCAGGCCAGATCTTTGACTCCGATGCAGGGCTCGGCGATTATGTAGGTCATACGAGGCAGGCCTCCAAGCTTTATGGTCTCATCGCTCGGTCTGCGGGCAGCAAACCCAGCTTATTCTAATACCTTATCGGCGGGGACTCAATCTACCCCATCGTCACCGCCCCCCGAGACGCGGATGTCGCCAGCTTGGCGTATTTCGCCAGTGCACCGGTTGTGTAGTTAGGCGGAATCGGGACCCACGCCGCCAGCCTCCGGTTGAATTCTTCTTGTGGTATGTCCAGGTTGAGCTGGGCGTTGGGGATGTCAAGGATAATCGTGTCGCCTTCCTCAACCACCGCAATCGGCCCACCAACCATCGCCTCCGGCGCCACGTGCCCAACCATGAACCCCTGCGTCGCCCCCGAGAACCGACCGTCGGTTATCAACGCCACGTCCTCCCCCAACCCCTGCCCGACTATGGCCGCGGTCACGTGAAGCATCTCCCTCATTCCGGGCCCGCCCTTGGGCCCCTCGTAGCGCAGCACGACAACGTCTCCTGCCACAATTTCCTGGTTGTCCACGGCCCGGAAGGCGTCCTGTTCCCTGTTGAACACCCTCGCCCGGCCCCGGTGGACCTTGCTCAGATCCTCCGGATGAGCCAACTTCACCACCGCTCCCTCGGGTGCGAGATTACCCTTCAGTATCACCATGGAACCGTGAGGACTCAGGGGCTGCGCCACGGGATGGACTACCTTGCCGGAGGTCGGAATCTCCACATCCGCCAGGTTCTCCTCGACAGTCTTGCCCGTAACCGTCATCGCACTCCCGTGCAGCAGTCCTGCGTCCAGGAGCCGCTTCATGACCGTCGGGACGCCGCCTTCCCGGTGCAGATCGACCATGAGGTACCGGCCTCCGGGCTTCATGTCCGCGATATACGGCGTGCGCTCGCTGATCCTGTGGAAGTCCTCGATGCTGAGGTCCACCCCGGCTTCGTAAGCTATGGCAAGTAGGTGGAGAACTACATTTGTGGAGCCGCCCATCGATACAGCCACTGCAATCCCGTTTTCGAACGCTTCCTTTGTCAGGATGTCCCGAGGCCTTATCCCCTGTTCCAGCAGCCTCATCACAGTCCGCCCAGCCTCGTACGACTTCTGCAATATCCCTTCCTCCACCGCCGGTTCCGACGACGCCCCCGGCAGCGCCATACCCATGGCCTCGATGGTCGAGGACATGGTGTTGGCCGTAAACATACCCCCGCAAGACCCCGCCCCCGGGCACGCCGCACACTCGATGTCCTTCAAATCGGAGTCGCTTATCCGGCCCTTGCTGTGCGCCCCAATGGCCTCGAAAACGTCCTGGATGCTTATGTCTTTCCCGGCGTATCTGCCGGGCATTATCGTACCGCTGTATAGGAAGACTGTCGGAATGTTCAGCCGTGCCGCGGCCATCATCGCCCCCGGCAGATTCTTGTCGCAGCCCGCAATCGTCACGAGGCCGTCGAAGTATTCGCCGTGGGAGACCAACTCAATGGAGTCGGCGATCAGTTCCCGGCTCACCAGCGACGCCTTCATCCCCTCAGTTCCCATCGAAATCCCGTCGCTTACCGTCAGCACCCCGAACTCGAAAGGCGTACCCGCCGCCGACTTCACACCTGCCTTCACCCGCTCCGCCAGCTTGTCCAGGTGTACGTTGCACGGCGTAATGTCCGACGCCGTGTTCGCCACCCCGATGAACGGCTGCTCAAACTCCTTGTCCCCGACTCCGACCGCTCTCAGCATCGCCCGCGCCGCCGCTCGATCCGGCCCATCCGCGACAATTCTGCTCCGATGCCTAACGTCGAATTTTGCAGCCGTGGTCATCTGTTTCTCCTTCTCGTTTGCTCCCGATTTTTCGCTCGACATGATAGCACACCCCCCACCCTGTCCCCCCTTCCGTTATTCCCGCTACCAGTAGCCGGTCGAAGATGCTGTAAGTGTGCCTTTGGCGTGCACCGATGCGTGAATCCATCCCGGGGGCGGGCCCGCTCACCCTGAGCACCGTCGAAGGGTCGAGCGGGGGGCGGCCCAGCACCGCCAATCCGTCACGGTTACCCGACCCCACCCCCCGAGGGGAGCTTGTCCGCCAAAGGCGGATCATTCCGAAGCCCCGCGAGGAATCCGGGTCGGGGTCCTGTCCCCTCTCCCTTTGATGGGAGAGGGCTAGGGTGAGGGTGATTCCTCTTGGCAAAAAGTGACACGAACCCCTTGGCCAAAGCAAAACACATGTACTATATTCACCCCCGACCGGCCCATCACACACCCTAATAGCAAAGGAGGACCCTACACCCGGGGAACACCACCGGACTACCGAGGACTCAACGTCTAAGCCCATCCCAAAGGGCGGCTCACAAGCCACCCCTCGGCTCAAGCGAAAGCCGCCATCTCCTCTCCTGAAGGTTTCGGCTCACCCTTCCCCAACCCTGGCGATGGAAGACGCCTTGGATTCGTGTTAGAAGACTCCACCACCTCTTCACAGGCGGTCGAGAGCAGGTCTCCTCTCTTGTGAGAGAGGAGGTCTGAAAAGACCCGACGCCACCGTGTGAAGCGGGCAGGGTGCTCATTAAGCGCTCACGCGGAGGGGCCGGACCGAGCCGAGAAGTCCTCGGTGCCCCCCGTGTCTAAGTCGTTTCCGCCGTTGCTCCCGGCTCCCGGACGCTTCGGCAATGTTTGAATTACTACTCCTGTGGGGCCTACAGCTGGACCCGGCCCCCTTAGGCTGCTCTAACGCAGTACAGCCAACCCACGTGTAGGAGCCGTGCCGAACCACCCGCCCCGGTCGAGTCCGTGTAGCAGTCGAGCATATGGGGCAGCGGGCCTGTAGCGTCCTCACCCCTGGACGCCCAAACCCCCGCTGTATCGCAACAGGGGCACCGTCCAAAGAGCGTCTTCCGTCGCCACCAACCAACCAAAACCCCCGAGACCCACAACTGAATAAACGCCACCACCCCTCCCCCCACCATTCCGAAACTCCGCGCCTCTGGTCCGCCTCAGACTGGAGGCCGAAGATGTGCCTCAGGCGTGAATCTGGGACTTATCACACTCCTCCTCGCCTTTCCTCCTCGCCACCTTGAGCAATGAATTAGGGGAGTGCCGTAATGCGGCACTCCCCTAATTCAACAAAACAGGGAGGGTGGGTGGGAACCGATTAAACGGGGTGGTGGGGAGAGACATTCCGCCCATCCTAGGCTGCTGCAAGTCTGCCCTGACCGGGGAACAGCATATGAATAGGGACCGGCGCGTGCCGTTCTCCCCCCACCCCTTGCCCCACCCGACGCGCCCGCTTATCATTGCATTCAAGCAAGACCCTTTCATTCCTCTCTGAACCCCGCACGCCTCAAACCATAAGGAGACCACAGATGTCTTACGATGACATTCTCATCGAAAGAGATGGCCGCATCGCCAAGCTCATACTCAATCGCCCTCAAAAGCTAAACGCCATCACCGACCATATGGAAGAGGAGATGGGCCTCGCCATCAAGGAATTGGGTGATGACGACTCCGTCGGCGTCGTCGTACTCACAGGCGCCGGCAGGGCCTTCTCGGCGGGTGCGGATGTCTCCGAGCTCCCGGGCAACGAGTCCAGCAACGCAGCCAACGGCAGGGGGACCAACCCCGAGGAGATCCGCCGGAACTTCCGCAAGGCTATGGACATTGTCCTTGGCGTACACCGGATGCAGAAGCCGGTCATAGGCATGATCAACGGTGTCGCCGCCGGCGCGGGCTTCGACCTGGCCTGCGCCTGCGACCTCCGAGTCGGTACGCCCAAGTCCCGATTCCTCGCAGCCTTCATCCGTGTCGGACTCTTCCCCGGCTGGGGAGGCATGTGGCTCTATGCCAAGACCCTCGGCATTCCCAAGGCCGCCGAGCTAGTGTTCACAGGCGACTTCCTGCAGGCCGACGAGGCCTATCGTCTCGGTATGCTCAACAAGCTCGTGCCTGAAGAGGAGCTGGAAGTCACTACTATGGAGATGGCCCGAAAGATCGCTGATGGCCCCCCCATCGCCCTACGGCTATCCAAGTTGATGCTATACAAGGCTCTGAGCATGAACCTGGAAACCGCAATGCAAATGTCCGCCGCCCTCGAGACCATCACCCTCACCTCCGAGGACCACACCGAGGGTGTCGCCGCCTTCCGGGACAAGCGCAAGGCGAACTACAAGGGCCGCTAAGTCTTGCGGATCATCGCCGCTGAAATCGAGATCGAGGCCCCCGTGTCCGTCATTTGGGACGTACTCTCAGACCTCGATTCATACGCTGATTGGAACCCCTTCCTCCCCCTTGCCTCCGGCAGCATAGTCGAAGGGGAGCGCATCGAGGTCTTTATCAAACCCCCTCGGGCCAAGGGCACGACGATAACTCCCCGCATAGTCCTCGTCGAAGAGGGCAGAGGCTTCAGCTGGAGGAGCAATATCCTCTTCCCTGGCCTATTCGACGTGGAGCACTACTTCATCATCGACCCTATAGACGACACCCGTTGCCGCTTCGTACAGGGTGAGGAGATATCCGGCTTCTTCGTCATCCCAATCATATGGCTCATCGGAGGCGCCACCCGCCGCGGCTTTGAGAGAATGAACGAGGCCCTGAAGTCCCGCTGCGAAACCCCCCTGGCCCCTCCCCCCACCCCCGAAGAACTTCCTCCACCCGCTGGGGGATAGGGCTATTCGCCCTGTGGCAAATCCGCTGAAGCGGAAGCCGAGTCGAATGGTCTAGCGATGGGGGGCTGTCTCCTCTTCCTAGATGAGTCACACATACACCGAGGCGTGACCTATATATAACCGTCATTCCGGCCCCCGAGAGCCGGAATCCATCCCCAGGGGTGGGGCCGCTCGTGCTGAGCCCCGTCGAAGTATGAGCGGGGGGAGGGGCGTACTGTCCCATCTCCCTTGACGGGAGAGGGCTAGGGTGAGGGTGATTCAAGCCGCCGCCGACCCACTAATCGTACCCACGCTCCCATGCCTCCAGTATCTCCGCCGAATCCGTCACCCACACCAGCCGCTCCATGAACTTCATCGCGTCATTGTGCAGCTCCGCCACCCGTGCCCCGACCAGGTCCCTCGGTATCACCGGGAAGAAGCCGAGCTGAGTCCCCGTCCATGCCGTCGGCAGTATGCCCACCTCCGTCGCAACGCCCGTCGAGATGAACGTTTTTATCCCATGGCTTCGAAGTATGAGTTCGAAAGTCGAATGCACAAACGTGTTTGTGCGGTATTTGTTGATTACTATGTCGCCTTCCTGGGCCTTCAGCTCGTCAATCGTCTGACAACCCCAGGTCCCGAGAATCGTCGGGTTGGCATACTGGTGCTTCGCCGGGTCCCCTACAAGGTTCCACCTCTTGTTGGCCAGCGGATCGTCGTAGGCGCCCAGGTTGGGCAGGCTGGTAAAGTTGGTCTGCCAGACCCTCACCCCGTGGCTTCGGGCCTTCGCCACAAAGTCCACCAAGTTGCCCAAGAACCCCGACACGTCGATGCTCTCTCCGGCCTTCTTGAAGATGCCGTCGTCGTGCAGAAAGTCGTTCTGCATGTCGTGGACCATGACCACTGTGTGCTTCGGATTCACCATCTCCGCTACCGACTCGAATATCTCCCGACCCTGAAAATCATGCATGTCTAACCCTCCTGATTTAAGCTCACTCCCACCTGAAAACCCTGGTAGCCGCTATGAAGGCTATCGCTAGCCATACCACGAGGCCCAACAACTCCCAGGGAATCTCGGTAAGACTCGCCCCCTGGATGGCCACTTCCCGCATCCCGTCTGCCAGGAAAGTCAGCGGCAGGTACTGGACTATGTCCTCCAGAAAGCCGGGCAGTGTGTCCGTAGGGAAGAAGACCCCCGAGAGGAACATCATAGGCAATGCGATGATGTTTGCCAACGGAGCCCCGACTTCCTCGTTCTTCGCAAACCCCGACACCACGAACCCGATTGCTATGAACAGCGCCCCTCCGAGCACCGCCAGCACGAATAGATACCCGAAATTCCCCTCTACCTTAACGCCGAAGATCAGCACACTGACTCCCAGCAGCACTACAACCTGGACTATGGATACCAGGAGCCGGGTGAACACCTGGCCGATCAGGAAGTTGTGAGGCCTGATGGGCGTCGCATACAGCCTGCGAAGTACGCCCTGCTGGCGGAACTGGATCAACGAGAATACAACGCTGAATATGCCCATCTGCATGATGGCCATGGATATGATGCCCGGTACCAGGAAGTCGACGTACTCCAGCCCTGTGCTCTCGACGGCCTGGGCCTCGATGCTTAACCCCCGCTCGACGCCCGCCCTGCGGAGTGTTATCTCATCCAGGACACCCTGCACAATCCCCTGCCCGACCTGGGCCTGCTGGAACCGATCCTCGGCATAGAAGGCCTGAATTGTAGGTGAGGCATCAGACTCCCCGAAGCCCGGCGGGATGACTATCACTATGTCCCGGTCCCCGTCTTCCAGGGCCTGCATCTCCGCATCCCTCGCCCCGAGCGACATCTCGACAACCTCGGAGTCCTCCAGCACACCGGTCAGGATAGCTGCAGCCGAGGTCTCCGCCTCGTCAACGACACCCATGTCAACATTCGAAAATGACCCGAAGTTGAGCAGGCCGAAGATGACAATGAACATCAGGGGAAGGACAAGCGTCCAGAAGATAGCCTGGCGATTGCGGTAATACATCTTCAGAGATGCAATCGTCAGTGCGAAGGTAGGATGCAAACTAGTTCTCTCGCAGGCTCTTGCCGGTCAGATTCAGGAAGACGTCCTCCAGGTTGGCCAACTTACTGGCCCTCTCCTTCCGGAAGCCCGTGTCCAGGAGGCCGTCTATCATGGAGTCGGGGCTGTCCAGGGCCACTATCGATCCTTTGTCGATGATAGCAACCCTGTCGCACAGCTCCTCCGCCTCTTCCATGTAGTGGGTGGTCATCATGATAGTCTTGCCGTCATCCCGAAGCCGTTTGATGAGGTCCCACATATGACGGCGCGCCTGGGGATCGAGGCCCGTGGTCGGCTCGTCCAGGAACATCACCACAGGATCGTTCACGAGAGCGGTGGCGAGTGAGAGGCGCTGTTTTTGCCCGCCGGACAACTGCCTGTACTGCGCTTTCTGCTTGTCCAGCAGTTCCACCTTTTCCAGGATTTCCCTGGCATCGATGTTTCGACCATAAAGGTGCCCGAACAGGCTCACAAGCTCCAGTACTACCAGATTGCCGAAGAAAGCGGAGGCCTGGAGTTGGACGCCGATCTTGGCTTTGACACCCCTCGGGTCCTTGGTGACGTCTATGCCGTCTATCGTCGCAGTGCCCTCGTTAGGGCTCCTCATCCCTTCCAGGATCTCAACCGTGGTGGTCTTGCCCGCACCGTTGGGCCCCAGAAGCCCGAATATCTCACCCCGCTCCACCTCGAAGCTCACGTCGTCCACCGCCGTCAATTCGCCATACCGTTTTGTCAGCCCTGAGGCCCGGATCACAAAATCCATGTGAAAATTCTAACACACCCCTCCCTTCCACCATTCCTGACGGCTAGCCGAATCCCACGTATTCGCTATTCCTTTGACACCCTTTTCATGCGGCTTTTATACTCAACCCATGACTATCGATAAACTCATCTCTGCCGACTCTCACGTGGTGGAACCCCCGGACCTCTGGGACTCCCGTATCGACGCCCCATTCAGGGACCGCAGGCCCAGGATGTATCAAGATGGTGACGTTCACCGCTGGATCGCGGATAAGGACATCAACGTCGGGTCTCTCGGCGCCCCCTCCCAGGCCGGACGTAGATTCGAAGACCCCGACTCCCTCACCATCGAGGCTCCCTTCCAGGACACCCCCGAGGCAGCCTACGACCCTCATGCAAGGGTCAAGGCCATGGCCGTCGACGGCGTTGTCGGGGAGGTCACCTACCCCACCATCGCCGTCCGCCTGGTAGAGACCGACATCGACTCCGCCCTAATGTCGGCCTGCTTCCGTGCCATGAATGACTGGATGGCCGAGTTCTGCACCGCATATCCCAACTCCATAAAGGGCAGCGGCATCATCAACGTCGATGATATGGACGACGCTCTTGCCGAAATGGAACGCTGCGCCAAGCTAGGGCTGTCCAGCATTGCTATCCCCGCCTACCCCGGCGTGGGCCGCACCTATGACCTGCCCAGATACGACCGGTTCTGGGCCCTCGCCCAGGACCTGGGAATTCCATTGGCCATGCACTCAGGTTCATATCGCCCGGGGCCCGGGGTCATAGGCTCCTTCGCCAACGATATCACCGTCGGCGGCACCTCCTCTTTCCGCGCCAGTGAAGACTACTGGCCCCGCCGCGCCATCGGCGACATGATGTTCTCTGGCGTCTTCGAACGCTTCCCCGGCCTTACCATCGGAGCCGTCGAATTCGAGCTCGGCTGGGCGGCCTATTTCATCCAGCAGATGGACCGCCACTACGAAGAGCATCGATACGTCAAGGAGATCCGGTACAAGGGCGACTCCCTCCCCAGCGACTTCTTCCGCCGCAACGTCTTCGTCACTTTCCAGGAGGATGTCGCCGGTATCGCCACCCGACACGTCGTCGGCGTCGACAACATCCTCTGGAGCTCAGACTACCCCCACACCGAGTCCACCTGGCCCAACTCCCTCCCCGTCCTCAACAAACTCATAGCCAGCGTCCCCCAGGACGAAGCCGAAAAGATGGCCTTCCGAAACGCGGCTCGGATATATAAATTTGCTTAACCCTCCCCCCACCCCACCTATGATATCCTTACCCAACTATGGGCCTTAGACTCGGCGTAGACATCGGCGGAACATTTACTGACCTCGCTCTGGTCGACGAGGACTCCGGTCAGCAAACGACATTTAAGGTGTCCTCCACCCCCTCCGACTACTCTGCCGCCGTCGTCGACGCCATAAAGGCCCTCTCCACCGAGCACGGAATCGCACCTTCCTCCCTCACGTTCCTCTCTCACGCTACCACCGTAGTCACCAACGCCATCCTGGAGTCCAAAGGCGCCCGCGCCGCCCTCATCACTACCGATGGCTTCCGAGACGTTCTCGAAATCCGACGCCAGTCCCGGGCCAAACTCTACGATATTTTTCAACCTCCGCCACAGGTGATCATCCCCAGGCACCTGCGCCTCGAAGTCTCCGAACGTGTTGACGCCTACGGTGACGTATACAAGCCACTCGACGAGTCCGAGCTTGCCCCCATCGTCGCCTTCCTAAAGGCCCATGAAGTCAAGGCCATCGCCGTGTCCCTTCTATTCTCCTTCCTGAACCCTGTCCACGAGCAGGTGATCGGCGAAGTCCTGCGCCGTGAGCTTCCCGACGTGCGTACCTTCCTATCTTCCGAAGTCCTCCCAGAAATGCGGGAATACGAGCGAACCAGCACAGTTGCCGTATGCGCCTATGTGGCTCCCGTCCTGGAGGGCTATCTAAACCGCCTCAACGAATTCCTGGCCACCGACGACTATCCTCCCCTCTACCTGACAGGTTCCAGCGGCGGCGTATTCAACGTCGACGAAGGTCTCCGAGTCCCGGCCATGCTCACCGAGTCGGGCCCCGCCGCTGGCGTCACAGCCAGCGTTGCCCTCGGCAACGTTCTTGGACTAAATCAACTCATCTCCTTCGACATGGGAGGCACCACGGCCAAGGCCTCCCTGATTAGCAACGGCGAGGTTAGTGTTACTACGGAATACGAGGTCGGCGGCTCCGGCAACGTGCGCCGATGGCTCCAGGGCACCGGCTACCCTATTAAGGTCCCGGTCGTAGACCTCGCCGAGGTTTCGGCAGGTGGCGGTAGCATAGCCTGGCTCGACGACGCCGGGGGCCTGAGAGTCGGCCCGCAGAGCGCAGGCGCAGCACCCGGCCCCGCTTGTTACGGCCTCGGAGGCGAGGAGCCGACTGTCACAGACGCCGACGCCGTTCTCGGATATCTTGATCCCGGCCACTTCCTCGGCGGGCGCATGCCCCTCTCCATTGACGGCGCTTCCACAGCCATAAATCGCGTCGTTGGAGAACCCCTGGGTCTCGACCTGATGCAGGCCGCCCAAGGCATAGTCGACATCGTCAACTCCAACATGGCCGACGCCATACGCATGATTTCCATCGAGCGGGGCCACGACCCCCGGGACTACTCCCTGGTCGCCTTCGGTGGCGCGGGCCCTGTTCATGCGGGCCGCATTGGCGAGGAGCTGGGCATCAAGAAGGTCATCATCCCTCCCAACCCCGGCGTCTTTTCCGCCATGGGTCTCGTGTGCACAGACCTGAAGAGAGACTACGTCCGCAGCCTGTACACCCTTCTCGATGCAGCGGGTGTTGATGACCGGATGCGCCAGGTGTATCGGGATATCACCGCCGAGGCCCGGGATATGCTTTCTCGGTCCGGTATTCCTGAGGAAAACTGGCTTTTCCGCTATTACCTCGACATTCGCTACGGCAACCAGGCCTACGAACTCACAGTACCCGTCGAGTCCTCGGAGATCGAAGAAGGCGCCCAGGGCGCCATCGCAGAACGTTACCATGCCCAGCACTTCACCACTTACGACTACAACGCCCCCGAAGAACCCATCCAGCTAGTCAACATGCGGGCTTCGGCCATCGGCAAGTTCGGAGCGGATTTTATCGCCACCCGGACTTCTTCAACCAATGGCAGCAAGAATATTAGCCCTCGATCTCACCGAGAGGTCTATTTCAAGGAGTCGGGACAGATTTCATGTCCCGTATATGACAGGGGAGACCTGTTCGCGGGCGCCGAGATCGAAGGCCCGGCCGTCATCCAGGAGTCCAGCTCCACCGTCATCGTTTACCCCGGCCAACGGGCCGCTGCAACCGAGTTCGGGACCATCGAGATTACCGTCTAGGCACGAGGGACTGACGCCATGATGCACCAGGACATTGATCCCATCACCTTCCAGGTTATCAAGAACAGCCTCCTGTCCGCCGCCGAGGAGATGAAGGTAGTCCTCGCCAAGACAGCCTATTCCCCTATATTGAAGCTAGCCGGTGACTACTCCTGTGGCATCTTCGATGCTTCCGGCAACATGGTGGCCCAGGGCCCCGACATCCCCATCCACCTCGGCTCCATGCCCCTCTCAGTCAAGGCCATCCTTGCAAGGGCCAACGATATCGCCCCCGGCGACGTGTTCATCCACAACGACCCCTACTTCGGAGGGTCCCATCTCCCCGACGTCAATGTCATCACCCCCATCTACCTCAACGACGACCTGCTCCTCGGATTCACCTGCGTCCGTGCCCACTGGCCCGACGTAGGCTCCGCCAGCCCCGGCTCTTACGGGGCTACCACCGAGATTTACGGCGAGGGCCTCCGGCTTCCCGGTGTTCGCCTATACACCCAGGGCGAGCTAAACGGGGATATAGACGACCTGATCTTTGCCAATGTCCGCACCCCCGAGGAGCGTAGAGGAGACCTCCGAGCCCAGGTCGCCGCCAACCACCGGGGCGCCATCCGAGTTCAGGCCCTCGCCGAAAAGTACGGCGTAGACCTCATCCGCGAGATGATGCAGGGCATCCAGGACTACTCCGAGCGTATGATCCGACACCAGCTCGAACGCTTCGACGACGGCGAGTTCTACTACGAGGACTTCTGCGACGGCGACGGCATTCTCGGAATCGGGCAGACCGAGGACGAGCCCATCAACATCCGCCTCCGCGTCAACAAGGTAGACGACCATTTGACGGTAGACTTCACGGGCTCCGATGGCCAGGTGGACGGTCCCATGAACGCACCCCTCGCCGTCACGGCCTCCGGTGTCTACACCGCCGTCAAGATGATCGCCGACCCCAACGACCTCATTCCCCCCAACTCCGGTGCCTGGCGCGCAATCGGCGTCAACGCCCCGGAGGGCTCAGTCGTCAACGTCCTGCCTCCTGCCCCGGTCGTCTTCGCCAATCACGAGATGACCCACCGAATCTGCGACATGGTTTTCGGGGCAGTGGCCCCCGGCTACCCCAACAACGTGCTGGCAGGTTCTCAGGGCACTTCCGCCATCCTGACCGTAGGCGGACTGCACCCCAGGACCAAGCGCCGCTACGTCAGCTACGAAACAGTGGCCGGTGGCATGGGCGCCCGGCCCAACCAGGACGGCATCAACAGCGTCAAGGTCGGCATCTCCAACACCATGAACTCCCCCGTTGAGCAGATCGAGATGCGCTTCCCCATAATGATCGACCGCTACGAGTTGATTAACGACTCAGGTGGCCCGGGCAAGTACCGTGGCGGTCTGGGCGCCAGGCGCGTCACCCGTGTCATGGGGCATACCGCCATGGTCACCACCTGCTGCGAACGGATGACCTCGGCGCCCTTCGGTCTACGGGGAGGGAAACCCGGAGCGGTCAGCAGCATCCAGATGATCGATAAAGAGGGCAAAAAGAGCAAAGTCGCGGGCAAGGGGCCTCCCTTTCCCATCGGCGACGGCAGCGAGATTTGGTACGACGTAGCAGGCTCCGGCGGTTACGGCAACCCCGATCAACGAGACCCCGAAGCCTTGCGCAACGACGTTATCAACGAATACGTCTCCGAGGAATCAGCCTCCAAGGACTACGGCGCCAACCCCGAAGACATGCGCTGCCCCTACTGCGGCGCATCCCAGGAATCCGCCAAGTAGTCCTGCTAACAAAAGACCCTCTCCCTTAATGGGACTTTTGCTATCCCTTATTCCGGGCGGCTGAGGGGAGGTCCAGTCCCCTCTCCCTCGATGGGAGAGGGCTAGGGTGAGGGTGATTTCCCTGCCACTCAGTTTCAGACTAATCCGTCCGCACTCGGCTAAGCCCTACTTCCGCCACACCGAGGACGCACCCACCCTCACCACCGGGAACCCGTCCTGATTGGTGAACAGGGCTTCCTTCTTCAGAAACACCATGGGCCCCGAGCGCCCGGTCTTCGCGTAAACGTCGGTCACCGTTATTGAGGCGTCCAGCACGTCTCCCGGCCTGACCGCGCCGATGGGCTCTACCCAGTACCCCGCAAGGTAGAGCACCCCGTCGAAGTCCAGTTGCAAATCTGGGGGTTCCCAATCGTCGATTAGCAGGACGGGAAGGGAGGGGGGAGCAGTCATTCCGTGAGAGTTGCCGTCTCCCACGAATTTCGGGTTCGTTTCGCCTGTGGAAGTTGTGTGCAGCGCGATCATCTCTTGCGTTATGCGAAACGGCCCTGCCTTAAAGGTCGTATTCAGAATGTCTCGGTTGAATTTAAACTCGAACTCTTCAGCCATAACGACTACCGGGCCGGCGACAGATCTTCGAGCCTCACCGGCTCGAAGGCGCCCGACTTCAGCTCTTCAACCAACTCTTCTATGCTGTTGACGGGATTGCGGAACTCCGTCGCGTACTTCCCGATTGCATTTACGAAGTGTGCATCGCTCCCCCCGACCCCCTTGAACCCCTTCTCTTCCGCCAACTCCCGAGCCCTTTCATTCTCCGCCGTGGAGCTGCCGCCGTTTAATATCTCTACGACCTCCACCTCGGGCACCGACACCCCGCTCTCAACAAACTCCCGCAGCCCGATCCTCTTTCGTCCCGGATGAGCCGGCACCGCAAATGCTCCCGACGCCTTGGCTTCCTGCACCAGCGACACCGCATCCATAGTCACGTCCGTAAAATCAAACTTGTTCAGCAGATAATCGTTGACGCCGTAAAGGAGGATGTGACCACGGTTCGTGTCCAACTCCGTGGCCTTGAATATCCTGATGTCGTACTCCGCCTCAAGCTCCGAGTAGTCTCCATCTTTGTCAAAGCCCCGATGCTCGGTCAGCACTATTGCATCCAGCGCCCCCTTCTTCTTCACTACCTTGCTGATCCATTTGGCGTACTGCTCAACCGTGGCGCGCGAATCGTCGGAGAACACGGAGTGGGAATGCATATCGATGATCATCAATGCCGGCCTTTGCTAGCTTAGGTTCGCTTGCCCGACTTCGGATAAGGAAGGGGGCACACGTGCGTCGCTACTTTAGCAACCGGCCATAACCGGGTCAAGGACAACCGGGCCTATCGGCCGAATACGTCGTAGACGGCGTCCAGGTACCGGACTTTGCCCTCCGGCCCGGACCCGTAGCTGTTCTGTGCGAACAGTATGGAGTCCACGAACTCTTCGAATTCGCCGACCCTGCGCCGCACTTCATCCACCGACCCAATGATGGTAAACGCTTCCACCATCTCGTCCGGGACCATATCGATGACCTCTCGGCCGTAGCCATTCTCCAGAAACGCCTCTCTAATGGCTTCCGCCTCCCGACCAAACCCGTGCCACGAGAATATGGTCTGGTACGGCTTGGTGACGGCAGAGAAGGCAATCGTGTCCTTGAAATCGTGGAGTGCCTGCTTCTTGTCTTCAGTGATTGCGACGCTGAGGCAGGCGGAAAAGTCGAAATCTTCCCTCTTCCGCCCCGATCGTTCCAACCCTATGTTTACGTTGGGCAGCATCACTTCCTTGATCCATTGCGCGGAGCATATCGAGTGAGGCATCAGGCCGTCGGCCACGTCTCCCGCCATCCGACACATTCCTTCCCTCATCGCCCCGACGTAGATGGGAATCCGTTCCCTCGGCATCGAGTGAACCCTGCTCCAACCCTCAATATCGATGTCGTAATACTTGCCCTCGAACCTGACCGGAGTCCCCTGCGATGCCTCTTCTATTACGGCCCTGGTCACCTGAATGCACTCTTTCATATGCGGTGCCGGACGGCCGTGAGGGACGCCGTACCACCGCTCGTTAATGGTGCGGAATCCCGGGGCCAGGCCCAGGGAAAATCTACCGTTGGACAAGGCATCCAGGTCCAGCGCCGACAGCCCAGTCTCCATCGGGCTGCGGGTGAAGGCGTAGGCGATGTTACTGCCCAGTCCTATCGACTTCGTCTCTCTGGCAATTGCCGCCAAGGGGATGAATGGCGAGTTGTAGTAGTGGGTCGACCAGATCCCATCGAAGCCCGCGGCCTCGGCCCGGACTGCCGCTGCAATCTGGCCTTCCATGCCCAAGTCGAGGTCCAGCCCAAGGTAGTATTTCATCGGCATCTATAACTCTTATTTTTAGTCCGGGTGCTTTAATCATCCCGCCGGACTCTTCAGTTCCCAAACACCTCAAACAACCGCTTTTCGTAGTCGTTATGCACCTCTTCCGGGATGAAGTTGTGTGGCACTTCCAGGTCTACCGCGTCGCAAATCTCCTCGAACTCGGCCACCCTTGCCCGGGCCTCATCCGCCGTACCAACCACCACAAAGGTGTCCACCATCTCGTCGGTGATGGGTTCCAGAACCTCATCCCCGAAGCCCTGCAGCTTTACAAACGCCTCCCTGATCTTCTCAGCTTCCTCCTCGTATCCGTGCCAGTTAACCAGGGGCTGGTAGGTGCGTATCGTCGTGTAGAAACCAGGCGTTCCCCTGGAGTCCCGGTATCCCTGTTTCTTGTCATTTGTTATGGCCACAGTGACCGCCGCCCGGATCTCGATGTCCTTCTTCTCCCTCCCTGACCTGCTCAACCCTTTCTCAATGTTCGGTACCACCATCTCTTTGACCCACTGCAGAGACCACATAGGAAAGCCAAGGACACCGTCGGCAACGTCACCAGCGGCCCGGAGCATCCCGTCTCTCACTGCAGCCATGTAAATCGGAATGCTGCCGTTGACCGGCTTGTGCGGCCCCTCCCAGCCCCGCATGTCTATGTCGTAGTACTCACCTTCAAACCTCACGGGCTCTCCCGCCGACACCCCATCAATGATGGCTCTGATGGCCCGGACACACTCCTTGAGGTGAGTAGCAGGCCTGCCGTAATCCGGCACTCCGTGCCACATCTCGTTCAGCCGCCTCACCCCCGAGCCCAGACCCAGAATGAACCGCCCATTGGTTACGGCATCCAGGTCCAGGGAGGTGATAACCGTTTCCAGGGGACTGCGAGTAAAGCCGTACGCGATGCTTGAACCCAGCTTTATGTTGCTTGTGTGGGAGGCAACTGCCGCAAGGGGCACAAATGGGGATGTGAACAGCTCATTTGACCAAGCCGCTTCGAACCCCGCATCCTCGATCTTGCGCGCCTGTGCTATCAGCGCTTGAGGGTCCATGTTGTCGCCTAGCGCGTATCCATATCTGCCCATGCGGTTAACCTCCTTGGGATCCTTTCGCAAGGCCCAACCAGACCGGTAATATACAGGCCGGTTCCCGAACGTGGCAACCGCGCTAAAATGTATGCAGGCCGACGCTAGATTCGCCGGAGGATATCATGAAGATAAGCCCCACACGACTGGGCCACGTGGTGCTCAGGGTCCGGAACATCAATCGGTCCGAGGAATTCTACAGCGGGATTCTGGGGCTTGAGGTCAAGGGACGGCATGAGGACAAGATGGTGTTCTTGAGGAGCAACCCGGAAGTCGACCACGACCTCGCTTTGGTGGCTATCGGGGAAGAGGCCCCGGGCCCCGACGCCAACAGCGTGGGCCTATACCACTTCGCGTACGAACTCGGGTCTTTAGAAGAACTGAGGAATGCCTATCAGCTAGTCATGCAAAACAGCGTGCGCATAGCCGGCTACGGCGACCACGGAGACACAAAGGGCCTCTATCTTCTCGACCCGGATGGCAACGAAGTCGAACTGTATGCCCTGGCCCCAGGCACGGAATCCATGTCGCTGGAGACGCTTCTTAAAGACGGGATTCGTGAGCCGGGTGGAGTCGGAGGTTAACCGGATTTCTCACTGACCTGCCCAAGCTACCTGCACCTGCTATGCTATAATCGCCCACGAATCCACCCTCGGCAACGCGAGTCTATTCGCATACTCGGGGCCCGATCTGTAGCGCATCCCTGGAGGGACAATGAAGACCTCGTTAGCTCAAGAGCAATTTGTCCGGGCCCACCCTAAGTCGCAGGCTCTCGCCCAACGGGCCAGGGACCTCTTCCCCGACGGCGTCACCCACGACGGCCGCATGTTCGCACCCTTCCCCATGTACATCGACCGATTGCAGGGCGCCAAGAAGTGGTGCGTAGATGGCCACGAGTACGTCTGCTACGTCACGGGGCACGGGGCTAGCATCCTGGGTCACAGCCACCCCGAGGTCGTGGAGGCCGTCCAGCGGCAGGTCGCTCTGGGGAGCCACGCCAGCGGCTCCAGCGCCCAGGAGATCGAGCTGGCTGAACTTATTCTCAAGCTATTCCCCTCCGCCGAGAAACTTCGCTTTACCAACTCTGGCACAGAGGCCAACATGATGGCTGTCCGCCTAGCCCGAGCCGCGACCGGAAGACCCAAGCTGGTGAAGCTCCAGGGCAACTTCCACGGCTGGGCCGACGCCCTGTTTGCAGGCATCGACCCGCCCTTCGAAATGCCGTCGGCCGGACTGCCCCCCGGTGTCCACGAAAGTGTTATCACCCTCCCAACCAATGACGTTCAGGCCCTCGAAAATGTCCTCTCCAACCGCGACGTCGCTGCCCTCATAATCGAGGGAGCAGGCGCTCACATGGGCACCATACCCACATCCGCCGAGTATGCCAGGGCCGCCCGAGAGCTCTGCACCAAGTACGGCACCATCTTCATCATCGACGAGGTGGTGAGCGGATTCCGCTGGGCCCCCGGAGGATGGCAGGAGACCATCGGTGTCGAGCCGGACATCTCCACCATGGCCAAGGTACTCATGGGCGCTATGCCCGGCGGTTGTGTCGCAGGTAAGGAAGAAATCCTAAACGTCATCCAGCACACCGGGGACGCCGAGCGTGACCGGGCCAAGCGCATGCCACACCCTGGCACCTTCAACGCCAATCCCGTATCCGTGGCCGCGGGCATCGCCTGCCTGAAGATAATCGCCACGGGTGAACCACACCGCATCGCCAACGCCGCCGCCGAGACACTACGCCAACAGATGCACGCCGCCCTGCAGGAGCGTGG
This sequence comes from Dehalococcoidia bacterium, assembly GCA_965220005.1. Classification (GTDB taxonomy): domain Bacteria; phylum Chloroflexota; class Dehalococcoidia; order Plut-88900; family Plut-88900; genus Plut-88900. Next base: position 1,794,571 of record OZ244800.1, on the reverse strand, counting down.
CATTTCCGGCTTCGCCTACGGCGACGCCTCAATGTTCCACGTTTACCTCGGCGACACCGACTCCGACCCCACCGAGTACTCCAAGCTTCCCGCAGCCACCGCCGAGACCCTCTTCAAGGGCGGCAACGGCGCTGCCACCGGCAACCTCAGAAAGCAGATGCTCTACAACGGCGTCGACTGCTGGCTCCGCATCGGCATCTGCTCCATGGCCCACGACGACGAGGCCATCGAGAAGACGATGGATGCCTTTAACAAGGGCCTGGATGCCATCTTAGAAGATGGAGTAGCGCCCCTACGCTCCTAGTTCCCGCTCCGTCCTCTGATCTGAAGACATCCAAGAATACAACGTCCTTAGCGTTTTCGAGGGTCTTATATCAGCAGGGAGGGCTAAATGCCGGATAAGATACGGTTCCTGTGGATCGGCCTGTTCGTTTTCTTTTGGCTTTTCGTCGGAACGTTGGTTCCGGTGATTGCACGCATGGTAGATGTCTTTCCCGGCGATAATCTGGGGATATTCATAGGAGTGATGCAGACAATGGGATTCGCCTCGATTACCATCTTGGCTGTATCCGCTCTGATCGCACTTGTTCACTACGCGAGCGTGCAGGCCAATAAGAGCAGCTAGCCTGAGTAAGTGAAAAGGGGGCCTGGGAGTCGACTCCCAGGCCCCCTTTTCAAATGAGGTGTCGGCCTTGGAGTCTCATATGCCTGACATCATTACTCTGATAGCCAAGCCCCTTGGCGCGAGGCGGTCACTTACCGCGATACGTGGCCCCACGAGTACGTTGTAATCCAGAAGGACCAACACCAGGCCCTGCTGAGCGCATTTTGCCGCCGCATCCTCCAGGGCGAGGGTGTCGAGTGTCAGTTCTTCCACCAGACCCGCCCATACCTGTTTTTGGGCGATTGCAAATATTGGGTGATGGACCAGGTCGAGGATATAGACCCTAATACTTACGACAGCGTCCTGAACCGCGCCCTACTCTACAGGGACCGCCGAGACTTTGCGATTCAGCCGGGCGATTCCGGTATGCGAGGAGAATAAGCAGTCATGACCGCACCCGAAGAAGGAATGGAAACAGTGGACGTCCGCACCAAGTGGCCCGACGAGGCCCACTGCTTCACGCCTTGGCTTGCCAAGAACATGAGAATCTTAGGTGAGGCCATCGGCCTTAGCCTAGAGCCGGTGCAGCAAGAGCAACAGGTGGGCAGCTTCTCTCTCGACATCCTAGCCCGAGAGACCAATGAAAACGTTATGGTCGCTATTGAGAACCAACTGGAATGGACTGACCACAGTCATCTAGGACAGTTGCTCACATACGCGGCGGGATGTGATGCGCGCATCGCAATATGGGTTGCGGACGAATTTCAATATGAGCACGCTGAGGCTCTGCATCAGCTAAACCAGTGGACTGGGAGAAACATCAGATTCTATGGCGTTAAAGTCGATGCCATGCAAACTACCGACGGCTCCCGCCTAGAAGCAAAGTTTCATAATGTAGTCAGTTCCCACGGCTGGAATAAAGGCCTTACCTTGCCCCAACCACCCCCACCATCACCATATATTAAGAAGTTCCGCGACTTCTTCGAACCATTGATCTATGATTTGAGACAGGCAGGCTTCCTAGACACACCGTTCAAGCGCTTTAACAACCAGGACCGGCACTTTCCCTCTCGCCTCCAAGGCATGTGGTATGGAATGTCCTTAGAAGAGGATAGCTACGCCTATGTCACTCTCAATATTGAAACGGGGGACAAGGAGCTGACCAATCGGATATTTGACGAGTTGAAGAGCAACCGGAAAGAGATTGAACCGATGATCGATGGCGGGCCCGGCTCGGAATGGTGCTGGTTGAGGCATAATCCACACAATTTCTGCACCATAAACATGAGGAAAAATGGGACGATAGACGATCCACCGGACAAGCTGAAGGAGACCAGGGCCTGGATGCTGGACCTGCTCCCCAAGCTCAAGGAAGCCTTCGAACCCCGCCTCCAAAAGCTCCTCAAGTAAGGTCACCTACCCCTTCACCACAATCCGCTCCCCCTCCCACCCCGAGGTCAGGATTTCGCATCCCGTCTCGGTCACTGCGATACTCTCACTCGCCCCGACCACGAACCTCGCCGGTATCCGGTATGAGTGCGGAGTGTGGAACGTCATCCCTGCTTCCAAAACCCGGTGGTTGTCCTCGGCGATGTACATTGGGCCATCGGTCCATGTCGGCGGGAACCCGAGCCCTATCGAATAGCCGAAGTGCCCCGACCTGAATATCTCATCGTCCACGTCCTTTACCCCTCGCTTGACCTCCACCGCCACATCGTGGGCCGTGCGTCCTGCCCGTACGTTGGAATACACCAGCTCCAGGGTGGCCCGGTTTGCATCTATGATCCTCTTTGCCATATCGCTTGGCTCACCCAGGATTACCGTGCGCATCAACGGAGCAGTGTACCTGTGCCAGCACCCCCCGAACTCCAGCAGAACGTGGTCACCTAATCCTATATCCGCCCGCTTGAACGTCGTATGAAACCACCCCGACCTGTGACTCGCGCTCGTAATCGGGTCAATTGAAAAAGGCTCCGAACCCAGGTCAATCATCTCTTTGGCAGCAATACCCGAAAGGACGTTTTCGGTGACACCGGGCTCCGTAGCTTCTATCGCCGCCGCCATCCCCGCCGAGGTGATACTCGCAGCCTTCCTCATATGCGCAAGCTCGGCCTCCGACTTCGTCACCCGGATATCGAACATCAACGTCGTAGCATCGACGAACCGGGCATTGGGCAGCAGATCTTTCAGCCGAAGGTAAGCACGAGCGTCGAGTGGCCCGCGCAACCCCATCTCAATACTGCCCAACTGCACCCCAATGCTCCGATTCTCAAAGCCCCGGTCTGCCAGCAATTGTGTGAGTTGCGTAGGCGCAACGTCCGCCCCCACCCAGGAAAACGTCACGATGTCCTTCACGTAGCCCTGCAGTACGGCCAACGCCCCTTCTATCTCCCCCACCTGCATGAAGGGCTCCCCCTCCCGTGGCACGATGAGACAGGCGTAAGCCTCGGGCCACAGGCTCTGGTAGCCGCTCAGATAGCAGTTGTCGACGATGGCGTGAACCAACAGCACGTCGATCCCCGCATCATCCATCGCCTTTCGAGTCTTCTCCAGCCGAGCCCGGTATTCGGGCTCCGGGAAGCTCCACTCCCGCGGCACGGGTTCTTTCAAACATTCCTTTAGATAGTCGACCATAAGGACCTCCTACAAAAACATATCGGATTAGGGCACCGGGAAGCTGTGCTGCCCCCTCATGACCCCGACCCCAGGCCAGGCTCCCAACGACCTCCCCAATGAGGTCTCCAATCATACCGCTTAGGAAACTCTCGGGGCTCGATGCCCGTGTCCAGGATCTCGACGCCCACCGGCAGGAGGGTGACCTTCTCGGGAGTAGTTGCGGCGAAGCTGCCGTCACCCATTGGGCACACGGATACCGCAACCAGCAGGTCGATCTCCGCGTAGAATGCGACATAGTCGCCTGCTCGGGAATTGGCTGCGGTGATCTCCATCTTCCCCGTTTCATCATTGATTCGGCAGGGCATGCCAATGTTAAAGTTGTCCTGTATGTGGTCTTCGTTCAATCCAAAGGGCTCAATTGCTTGCAGTATGTTCAGATGGCAGGAGTTAAGCCCCTTCCTTCCACTCCGCATCTCCAAGAATTCTGAAGTGCAATGGGACCCGAGCACCATGTGGTTGTGCCATCCATCCAGGTTTTCGACGGTGTCCTCTATGCAGGTGGCCATAGGCCTGAAGTACGGCACGTCTGACCAAAGCCTGGTGTTTTCACGGATGAACCAGCCCTCTATGAGGAAGCTGTGCTCGGGTCTGAAGATTTCTTTGTGGTCGTGGATGTTCCAGAGCGCGACATCGACTACCTGGGGGCCGGTCTCCTGGATGATGCGGAAGAGTTGGCCCTTTTTGACTTCAAAGCCCTTACCGTTGTTTGGTGGGATGACAGATCTTTCAACCAAGGCGTAGTTGGACTTCGCGTTTCGAACTCCATCGTAAAAGGCGGGATCCAGGGCATATTGGGGCAAGAGAGTCTTCGATGGAATGATAGTCGCCTTCATTGTCAGTCCCTCCTCCAAGGCCGTTATGTTCCCACGGCCTGGAACTTACCCGCAAGTGCTAAAGCCGGCCGGCCACAGACGAGGGCACATACACCTACTCCCTCAAATTGCCCGCCTGGCCCCTGAGCCCGGAGACGGTCATCCGGGAAGTTGAGAAGCTCTTGGATATCGGCTTTAACCACGTCATGTTCTTATACCGGACCGAGGGTCTTGAGGGAAAGCAGGCTTTGAACTGCCTCCGTCTGCTTGGAGAGAAAGTGCTTCCGGCCTTCCGTTCCTAGACTTGCAGGACTCCCCGACCGCTCACAGCATCCCTAGTAGGCTCTTCAAGTCCCGAAACTCGTAGTCGGGCCTCGCCTCGCCCCATGGCTTCTGGCCCTTACGGTTAATCCATGCCATATCGAACCCGAGCCCCGTGGCCGGAACAACGTCGTGGTAGTAGCTCTGTGCCACATGCAGCACGACTTCCTTCGATACGCCGAGAGTCGACAGCATCTGGTCCCAGTGCCCTCGGGCGGGTTTGTACGACCCCACTGCCTGCGCGGTGATCACCTCATCGAACTCGATGCCTATGGTCTCTATCGATTGGCGAATGAAGTTCTCGTCCGTGTTGGACAAGATCACCAGTTTGTAGCCTCGGGCCTTCATTTCGGTCAACGCCTCCGTAGTATCCGAGAATTTCGGCCAGCTCCCGAGCGTGTCCCCGAATACCCCCGCCTCCTCCTCGCTGACTTCCACGCCAAAATGCCTGAAAGTTTGCTCCACCCCCATCCGCATCACCTCGACGTATTGTCCACCTATTCCCTCCTGTATCGAAGGCTCTATCTCGGCATATTTTCTGTGCACCTCTTCCGCACTGTGGGACAGCCCTCTCTTTTCGATTACGCTCGCCAGTGCAGCCCGCATCCCTCCTTCCCAATCTATGAGCGTCCCGTAGCAGTCGAAGGTCAGGACTTCATACCTTGCCATTCCGTCTCCTCTCCGAAGTGACTCCATCGATTATATGTCAACTCCCGCCCTCCGAGAATCCGTTGACACCCGACATTCCCAATGGTCTAATGCCACGTAAGGCCCTGGAGCAAGCAACGGAGGTGTGAGGCTATGAAAAACGGCTTTCGTGTAATAGACGGCGACGGCCACATGCAGGAACCGATGGACATTTGGGCCACCTACACCGAACCAGCCTACCGTGAACGCATACCCAAGGTCAGTGGTCACCTGGGACGCGCCATCTACAGCTACGATCCCTGTGAGGCCTTCCCCGATGGCCATTCAGTCATCTACGAAGATTCGGTCTTCGCGGACATGGAGGAGCGCTATGGCGACGCCTACCGTTCCTGGTGGAGTCTCGACACCCGCCTCGCCCACCTTGACCAGGATGGCGTAGACAACCAGGTATGCTTTCCCACCAACGGCAGCGTTGCTACGTCTGCTCACATCACCGACTTCAGCCTTCAGGCGGCCCTATGCCGTGCCTACAACCGCTGGTGCGAGGACTTCTGCCGCCCCTCCGAGGGCCGGGTCCAATACATAGCGCAGATTACCCTTAAGGACATCGATCTCGCCGTAGAAGAGATCAACCGAGTCGCGCCCACACCCGAGGTGGCCGGTATTATGCTAATGGGGTTCGGGGACGACGGTGCGGGCCAGCACTGGTCTGACGACAACTTCACTCCTCTCTGGGAAGCGATCACTAAGCACGACATCACCGCCGCATTCCACGGCGGTGGCGCCCAACAGCGCCTGTTTGGCGATTACACCGGCCAACTCTACTCGGTCAGCCACGCAATTTCCTTCCCCGTTGACTGCATGCTTTCCATCGGCGACCTGATCTTTGGCGACGTACTGGAGAAATTCCCGAACATGCGCTGTGGCTTCTACGAAGCAAATGCCGGTTGGACTCCCTTCTGGCTCTCTCGAATGGACGACCACGGCCCCGGACGCCAGGGCGTTTTCCTACAGGGTCACCACATGCCCTTGAAACCTAGTGAGTATTTCATGCGCCAGTGTTTTGTAGCCTGCGATCCCGACGAGGGCACATTGCATGCCGCAGTCGACTGGCTGGACGGCGACAACATAGTCTTCAACACCGACTACCCCCACCCCGACGCACCGTTCCCAGGCTCGGTGGACAAGTTCCTGGCCCAACCCCTGGAGGACAGCCACCGGCGGAAAATTCTGTGGGACAACTCCAAGGCGCTCTACGGAAACCGGCTCCGCAACGGCGCAGGCTCCAATGGCGCTTAAGGCACGGTTCGTAAAGGCGAAAGGGTGACCTGGCTCTACGGTCGGCATGGTCTCTCTGAGACCGCGGTCACTCAATGAAGGCAATTATTCTGGCAGGAGGCCTGGGCTCGAGGCTCAGGCCTCTGACCGACTCCACCCCCAAGCCCCTCCTCCCCGTCGCGGGAAAGCCAATCATCCAGTGGCAGATGGAATGGCTCAAGAACGCCGGTGTAGAGGACTTCGTACTCTCCATCGGTCATCTGGCCGATAAGGTACAGGCTGTTCTGGGGGATGGCGCCGGCATCGGGGTTTCAATCCGCTATGCCATCGAACGCGAGCCACTGGGCACTGCCGGAGCCCTGAGAAATGCCATGACCGAGGGGGACGTCGACGGCCCCTTCTACGCCGGTAATGGGGACGTCCTCACGGATATCAACCCACGGCGGTGCGAAGGCCTTAGATCGAATCAAGGTCTGGTTGCCGCGCTGGCGCTCGTGCCCCTGCCTTCTCCTTATGGCATCATCGAGGCGCAGGACAACGGGCTGGTGACTGCCTTCAGAGAGAAGCCCCTGCTCCCGCACTGGATAAACGCGGGCTTCTACTCTCTCTCTCAGGACGTGTTCGACTACCTCCCGGAGAAGGGAAGCCTGGAACGTGACGTTTTCCCGGCCCTAGTGGAAAAGGGCCTTCTCGGTGGGGCCAGGCTCCACCCCCGATTCTGGCGCTCCGTCGACACACACAAGGACCTGGAAGAGACCGCTAATTTCATCCAGTCCGCGGGCGACTCCTGGTACGCTCCTCGGGGCTAGGCCCAGGCCAGCGCGTAGATCTGCGTCGCCCCTTCAGGCAGATGGTGTTCCTGCCACGACACACCCCCATCCTCGCTAACGTACACTTGACCTTGATAAGCCGCGCACGCCATCAGGTCCGGGTTAGATCGGTCGAAGGCTATACAAAAGATTGAGCTTGGCGGCTCTATTCCCATATCCACACTTGCCCAGGTCTCACCGCCATCCCCGCTTTTGAACAGTCCGCCCCGGTTACCGTCAAATCCGTTTCCCGCGCCCACCCAGATCACATTGGGGTCCTCCGGGGACTCCTGAATGGCGCGGGTGTACAGCCTCCCCGTAACGTCCAGGGGAGGCAGCGGCACGTGTCCCCAATGGTCGCCCTCATCTCTACTCCTGAACAGTCCTGCGCCGGTTATGGAGAACACCAGCCCCGGGCTCACGCTGCTCGCCAGGACACCGTGGGTGTCCACAGGCTGGTCGTTCTGGTACATCCCGTGGCTCAGGTTCTCCCACGATTTGCCGCCGTCCCGGGTCCGCATCACCCCTCCCACCTCGATAGCGCCATACAGGATTTCCTGGTCGAACGGGCTGGCCTCCATCATCAGGAGCCGCTTCGCGGGATTCGCCCCCGGCCTCATCATAATCTCCGGGAATCGCATTTCCGTAGAAAGACAGGTCCAGGTCTCCCCCCCGTCGGCGCTGGCATGTACCTGAGCGTCTTCGCCGCCCGTATACATTGTCAAAGGGTCCCGAGGATCGAACAGGATCGACCACACGGGCAAGCCGCTCTCGACACCCGGCACCCGTGTCCATGAGTCCCCGCAGTCTTTGCTGACATAGGGGCCATCCTGTGTCCCCGCATAAACCGTCCGGTGTCGGGAGGGGTGGGAAACGATAGCCCTTACTTCAGGTGCCTGAGGCAGGCCCGAAACCGCCAAGTTCCAGCCGCCCGCCCCGTGGTGCACCCTGTACAACCCCGAGCTAATTGGCTTGCCGGGAGCCGTCTCTCCCGCCAGCCCTACAAAGAGATGTGCCCCGCTGTGTTCATGCCCATTTTCAGCCATACCGACTCCTTTCCACTCTCCGACAGGTGTCGGACCTCACGGCCATCCTAGTTCACGACCAACACATGGGGAACGTGGGTAATCACCTCGACGCCGTCCTCATGGATTATCGACTGCTCCCCCAAGGACATAGTCAGCCCCGACTCCTTGTCCACCAGGATCATGTGGGTGAAGAAGGTCATGTTGGGTTCCAGCACCAGCGAGTTATCGCCCACTATCATGGGTTGCTCCATCCAGGAGGGCGCCCACGTTGCACCCATAGTGTAGCCACATGCTTTCAGGAATGCGTGGCCGTATCCGTGCCTTGTGTAAGCATCAGCATGAGCCTTGAATACGTCTCCGACGGTATTACCGGGCCTCAGGGTCGCCTGGACGGAGGTCAGGGCATCAAGGCAGGCCTCGTGCATGCGGCGGTGCCGGTCGTCGACTCTCGGGCCGGTGACCACGGCCGCCATGTTGGCGGCATGATAGTGGTGATATCCGCAGGCGATCTCATAGGTGACTTGGTCGTTCTCACTCACCGTGCCCCGACCCGTGGCATAGCGCACCAGGAGGGCCTTGTCGCCGGAGCCCACGGGCCAGTGGCTGGCAGGAGGATCTCCCCCCGCCTTCCATATAATGCTGTGCATCTCGGCGAGGATATCGCCTTCATAGGTCCCGGCCCGTGTCAGCTCAATACCCTTCGCCATCGCCTGATCTATGATCTTTCCGGCCTCTCGAATGTATTCGAGCTCCTTCGGGCTCTTCACCACCCTCATCAGCCTGATCATGTCCGAGGCGTCGACCAACTCACAATAGTCCCCTACCGCGGCGGCCAGGTCCCGGCCCATCTTGCTGGTGAGGCCGTAGGTGTCGTGCTGGACACCGATCCGTTTGCCCTTCAGGTTGAACCTTTCCAGCACCTCCCGGACCGAATTGAATGGAGAGTTACCTAAACTGTCCACCCAGAGATGCACGTCGTCACACACCGAGGAATATTCGATGCTGGGCACATCCGCGGACCGGGTGATATGTGTAAGCTCTCCGTTCACACCAATATACATGGCATGGAAAATGACGAAGCCCTGAGTGTCGAGCCCGCAGAGCCAGTACATATCCTCAATCTTGAAGAGCAGCATCCCTTCGAGACCCTGCTCGGACAGTGCTGCCCTTACTCGAGCCTGGCGTTCGGCGAACTCTTCCCTGGTGAAGTAAATCGTAGGTTCCGGCATGGGTCCTCCCTGATAGTACGGCTTACCGAATCATACGACGCCCAACAGTCCTGTCAATCATGGGGCTAGTTCACGATCAACTCATGGGGCACGTGTGTAATGACCTCAACTCCGTCTTCTTGGACAATGACCTGCTCTCCGAGAGACATGGTCAGCCCCGACTCCCGGTCGACCAGGATCATGTGGGTGAAGAAGGTCATGTTAGGTTCGATTACGTGGGAGTTATTTCTTAGAATCAGCGGCTGCTCCATCCATGATGGAGACCAGGTAGCCCCCATGGTATAGCCGCAGGCATTCAGCAGGGCATGTCCATACCCGTGCTCGGTGAATGCTTTGACGTGGGCTTCAAACACGTCACCGACGGTGTTGCCGGGCCTCAGTGCTCCCTGCACGCCTTCCAACGCCGCCAGACAAGCTTCGTGCATCCTGCGGTGCCGATCATCGACATTCGGGCCGGTGACCACGGCAGTCATGTTGGCCGCGTGATAGTGCCGGTAGCCGCAGCCAATCTCATACGTTACCTGGTCGTTCTCTCCAATCGTGCCCCGGCCCGTGGCGTAGCGCACTAGCATCGCCTTCTTGCCGGATCCAACGGGCCAATGGGCCGCCGGTGGATCGCCGCCCGACCTCAATACGATGCTGTACAGCTCAGCCCAAATATCGCCCTCGTACACCCCGGCCTTGGTCATATCAATGGCCTTGGCCATGACCTGGTCCATTATCTTTCCCGCTTTCCGGATGTATTCGAGTTCCTGGGGGCTCTTCACGACCCTCATCAGGCGGATCATGTCCGAAGCATCAACCAGCTCACAGTAGTCGCCGACCGCCGCGGCCAATTCCTGTCCCATCTTGCTGGAGAGGCCGTAGGTGTCGTGCTGAACACCGATCCGCTTGCCCTTCACGTTGAACCTCGCCAGCACTTCCATCACCGCGTTCATTGGAGAATTATCCAAACTGTCCACCCAGAGATGCACGTCGTCACACACCGAGGAATATTCGATGCTGGGCACGTCGGCGGAGCGGGTGATGTGGGTCAGTTCTCCGTTCACCCCTATATACATGGCGTGAAAGATTTTCCAGCCCTGGGTGTCGAGGCCACTGAGCCAGTACATGTCTTCAATCTTGAACAGCAGCATCCCCTCCAGACCCTGCTTGCACAGCGCTGCCCTGACTCGGGCCTGACGTTCGGAGAATTCTTCACGCGTGAAGTAAATGGTTGGTCCCGGCATTCTTTCTCCCCTTGATATTGCTGTGCGCATGATACGACGCCGGTCAGACCTGTCAATCTCGCTTGCGAATCCGGTTTAAGCCAGTGCGATTTGTGCTACATTGTCAGTCACAAAAGACCATCAAGGAGAAACTGCATGGCCAACCTCCCCATTATCTACGCCGTTCGCATGGATGTGACTGATGAAGTCCGCGATTTCTTCGAAGAATGGGCGTCCGGCAGGCATATCGAAGATCTGATGGCGGCGGGATTCGTGAGCGCCCAGCGTTTCCGCGCCTCCAAGGGGAAGCCCGAGTTCCTGCACCTCTATGAACTGGACAACATCGATTTCCTCAGCACCGACGCCTACACGGCGGTTGCCAAGAATGATCCCTGTATCACTTACGTCAGGAATGGTCTCCAAAATCATTCGGCGTCCCTGTACGAGCAGGTTGTCTATTTGCCTTCGGGTGGGGACGGGGGCCGGGTGCCGGGCGTAAGTTCACGTCACCTCATAACGGTGCACTTGGAAGTGGAGGAAGGGAAGGAGGACGAGCTAATAGAGTGGCACAGGGAGGAGCACATCCCAACTCTCCTTCAGGCGGACGGAATGCTGGCCGGAAGGCTATGCCGTCGGACGGTAGCTTATCCAGCCATGCCGTGCCTGGACCCGACCTGGGTATCCATCTACGAGATGTCGGGACCGGACACGTTGCGGGACCCCAAGGTGAAGGAAGCCAACGAGACCGAGTGGGCCCAGCGGATGCACGCGGCGACGACCGAGGCCCGGCTCGGAATCTTTGAGAGAATCACCCCTCCCTAGGGCAACACCACCATAGTGACCCCGACAAGGGTGGCCAATACGCCTGTTATTGTCTTCAAAGTAAGGCGTTCCCTCAGGATCAGCGGCGACATTACCGCTATCCAGAGCAGGGAAGTGTTGCTGAGAGTGAATGCCACCGCCAATCCGGCCTTCTCCACCGCAATTAATATGAACAAGCTCCCGACTCCTAAGCTCAGGCACCCGTTCAGAATCGGTACCACATAGCCGCGGAGCGTCTGCTTGAGGCCATCGGGGGCTGTTGGGATTGCAAGAGGTGCTTGGGCAGCCGCTCCCCGCGGCCTTAGCAGTTTTCCCACCCCCAAAAAGGACAGCAAGGTGAGGAATACGAATATTGAGGGGAGTCGGGCTGTATTCAGTATTATGGGGTCCACCTCTCGAAGTGCCACAGCCTGCATGGAAAAGCCGGTTGTCCAGAGCGAAGCAGCGATCACCAGGAACCCCATCCCTCTAAATCCTAGCCACACCGACTGAGCCAGGTCCGTCTCTTTTCTCTGGAAAAAGCTCAGCGAATAAATCCCAATCAGGATTACGGCGATCCCGCCCAATGTCATCGCCGACAGGTCCTCGTCCAGAAGGAATTGTCCCGAGAGTACGGATAGAATTGCCGAGATGCCGCCCGATAGAGGAATAGCCTTGTTGGCGTCCACCGACTTGAGAAAAATGAGAAAGAGCGTAAACCCAATTCCGAAGGAGACCACCCCACCGCACGCTCCCAAGGCTAATGAGGGTAAGTGGAGGTCCGGAATTTCCCGGTATCTCCCCAACACCGCAGCAAGAATCAAGGAGAAGAACGTCCCCCCGAGAGCGGCCAGCGCCGCCTGTTTCATCGGGGGCAGCCGACGGGTCAGCGCCTTGTCTATAAGCGAGCCAAACGCGTGGCTAAAAGACGCCCCGAGCGCGAACAGCTCACCTATCGGTATCACGCTTCACTTTTTCGAAGGGTGAATTTCATAGGCGCCCATCATATCACCCAGCCTGCCAGTTCATTCGACCATATTCCTAATTCGGAGTAAACTCCGCTCTATGTCGGTCGTCTCCAAACTCCCCCTCGCGGGTCGGCTAACCTTCTTCTACGGCTGGCGTATCGTAGTCCTTGGCTTGTTACTCAACCTAATGACCGCGGGCCTGAGCTCCTCCGCCTTTTCTGTTTTCGTCAAGCCTATGGGGGACGACCTCGGCTGGTCCCGGGCTTCCATCGTACTAGCCGTCACGATAGCTACACTGGCTGCTGCAATATCCGGCCATTTCCTTGGGTTGGCCCTGGACAAGAAACACGGTGCTCGGCTTCTCACCACGGGCGGCATGCTGACAATCGGGATCAGCACAATATTCATTGGCCAGGTGCATCAGAGCTGGCATCTCTATAGCCTTTTCTTTATCTCGGGAGCCGTCGGTCTCGCCGCATACCCGGGCCTCATTACACCCACCATAGTCTCCAAGTGGTTCGTTCGTCGGCGGGGTATGGCCATTTCCTTTGCAAGTATGGGTCTGCCTTCCAGTGGATTCATCTTGAGCCCATATGCCAATTTGCTCATTGATCAGTTGGGCTGGCGCGACGCCTGGATTGTCCTTGGGTTAACGGCCTTGGCCGCTACGGTCCCCGCCTGTGCCTTGTTCATGCGCCGCCGCCCCGAGGACATCGGCCTCCGGCCCGACGGCGACGATCCTGCAGCCCAACGTGGCGCCGGTGAAATGATGCCCGTAGTTCCCGACGAGCATTCCTGGACCATCCCACAGGCCATTCGCACTCGGGCATTCTGGCTCATGCTCATCTCCAGCAGCCTCGGGATGTTTTGCTTTATCGGTGTCCTGATCAACTTCTTTGCTTTTGCCTCCGACGCCTCTATTGGATTTACCTCTGGTCAAGCAGGATGGGCATTCGCAACTTTCTCGTTCATTTCCCTTGCTGCCAAGGTCCCGTGGGCCTACCTAGCCGACCGCCTCGATATCCGGGCGACTACTGCCTTCACCTATGCAGTGCCCGCCATAGCCATGGCCATACTGATAAACGCCGACTCATTCTGGATGCTCGTTTTGTGGGGTCTCATATACGGAACGGGTGCATCGGGGATATCTCTACTGCCTTCCTTCGCATGGGGGTCATACTACGGAAGGACCTTCCTGGGCTCCATAAGGGGCATAACATCCCCCATGACCTTCTTCGGTCAGGCCACGGGCCCTCTATTTGCCGCCCTGCTTTATGACCAGTTGGGCAGCTACCAAGTCCCCTTCACGGTCTTCATCGGGCTATTCCTGCTCTCCGCAGTCCTGATGCTCTTTGCCCGGAAGCCCGTGCCACCCACCCCTGCCCCAACACCCGAGAGCCAGCGCCTCTTCCCCGAAGACGCCGCCCGGAACATCGCCGGTTAGCCTTGGAGAATCGCACTCTGCCGATTCGACCCAACCCCTGATTCGCTGTAAACTGACGCATATGCCCCTCCCCTCCAAGCTCTCTCCGGCCGGTCGGCTCACATTCTTCTACGGTTGGCGAATCGTAGCCCTTGGTTACTTACTCAACCTAATGACCGCGGGTCTGAGCTCCTCCACTTTCTCCGTCTTCGTCAAGCCCATGGGCGACGACCTCGGCTGGTCCCGGTCATCCACGATACTCGCCACGACCACCGGGACTGTGGCGGCGGCCGTATTCGGACACTTTCTCGGCACAGTGCTGGACAAGAGACACGGGGCCCGGCTTCTAACCACCGGTGGTATGATCACAATCGGCGTCTGCGCCATACTGTTCGGCTTCGTCCAGGAGACCTGGCACCTTTACGGGCTTTTCTTCATCGGCGGCGCCGTCGGACTCTACGCCTACCCCGGTCTCCTGACGCCGACCATCGTCTCCAAGTGGTTCGTGCGTCGGCGGGGCATGGCCATCTCCCTGGCCAGTATGGGTCTGCCCTCCAGCGGGTTTCTGCTTAGCCCTTATGCCAGTTTACTCATAGCGTACCTGGGCTGGCGCGATGCCTGGATGGTCCTCGGCATTACGGCCCTGGTTGTCACGGTCCCCTTGTGCGCCCTATTTATGCGCCGACGCCCCGAAGACATAGGTCTCCGCACCGACAATGACGAACCGGCTTCTTCGCGCTTACTGTCCGGCGAGTTCGCCCCGGTGCTGCCTGACGAACACTCCTGGACCATCCGTCAGGCCGTCGCCACTCGTTCATTCTGGCTCATCCTCGTCTCCAGCAGCCTGGGGATGATGTGTTTCATGGGCATACTGATCAACTTCTTTGCCTTCGCCACCGACACAGATGTCGGATTCACCACTAACCAGGCCTCCATAGCCTTCGCCGCATTCTCCGGCTTTTCCCTTATTGGCAAACTCCCGTGGGCCTACCTCTCCGACCGCATAGACATTCGAATCTCCACCGTTTTCACGTATACGGTTCCTGCTGTTGGTATCGCCCTTCTCATCAACGCCGATGCATTCTGGATGCTTTTGCTCTGGGGTATCGTTTTCGGGACCGGCATCTCCGGTATTGCTCCTCTCCCGGCCTTGGCCTGGGGTTCATATTACGGTAGGACTTTCTTGGGCTCCATAAGAGGCGTGACATCTCCCATCGCTTTCCTGGCCCAGGCCTCGGGCCCCCTCTTTGCGGCTTTCCTGTACGACAATTTGGAGAGTTACCAAGCCTCCTTCTCCGTTTTCATCGGCCTATTCCTTTTCTCAGGCTGCCTCATGCTCTTTGCCCGAAAGCCCTTGCCCCCCTCCCCCCTCCCGAAACCCGAGAGCCAACGGCTCTTTCCCCAGGAAGTCGCCCGTGACCTTGTCGGCTAGCCCATGAAACGCCGCCCCTTCTTTGGTTGGTGGGTTGTCCTTACAGGATTCGTTGACCAGTTCACCGCCGCGGGCTTCGGCGTATACACCTTTAGCGTCCTGGTCAAGCCCATGTCCGATGATGCTGACCTGGGGTGGTCCTCAACCCAGCTTGTTTGGGGCATCACCATCGGCATCGTCGTAGCCACCAGCACCGGGCCTCTCTTCGGCATCTTCCTGGACAAGCGGCACGGGCCCCGGCTCCTCATGCTCGTTTTCGCGCTGATGGGCGCCCTGGGCCTCATCCTAACCAGCCGGGTTGAGCATCTGTGGCAATACTATCTGTTCTTCGGCGTCGTCTCGGCGTTCTTCCTCCACACCACCATTTTCCTGGTCGTCCCGACCGTCGTATCCAAATGGTTCATACGCAAACGGGGCCGAGCCCTGATCTTCTCTACCATGGGCCGACCCGCGAGCGGCCTGCTAATGCTCCCTCTGACCCAGGTCCTCATGTCCGCAGTAGGCTGGCGCACGACGTGGCTGATCCTTGGAATCGCCATCGTGGCTATAATTATCCCGCTCAACGCTCTGTTCTTGCACCGCCGCCCCGAGGACCGCGGCCTCCTCCCCGACGGTGATCCCGAGCCAGTCCGTCTACCCAACTCCCACGAACCCGTCGAATCGAGCTGGACCCTTGGCCTCGCACTTCGCACCAGAGCCTTCTGGATGGTCCTTCTGGCCACCAACCTCAGCGGCTCGGGCATCATTGGTGTACTGGTCAACCAGGTCGCATACCTGAAGGAGTTTTACAGCGATGGGTGGGCCGTTGGGGGAGCCACGCTGGTCACGGCATCCAGCCTGTTCGGCAGATTTGGCTGGCTGCTCGTCGCCGACCGACTCAACCCTCGCTACTCCGCCGCCATCAGCTTCCTTCTGTCCGCCTCTGGAATGCTATTCTTCCTATACGCCGACAACGTGGTCATGATGGTGCTTTGGGGATTATCATTTGGTGTCGGCATCGGGGGCATGGATCCCATGACCTCACTGCTGTGGGCGCGGTTCTTTGGCCGTCGATTCATCGGCTCAATTAGGGGATTCGTCACCATGACGAACATGGTATCCATCGCAGGGTCACCACTGCTTGTAGCTGCCATATTCGAGGCTACGGGGACCTACCGGCCGGCCTTTTTGATTCTCCTCGCTGCGTTTCTCGCGTCTGCAGTATTTATCCTCGTGTCCCGGCCCCCGAGGCGCCCCTCCCGAGTATAAAGTGCTATACATCTTTCACGGCGAAGACGACTTCACCCGACAGGAAGCCCTTACCCGCTTAGCCGAAAGCCTAGACGCGCCGGAAGCCCTGGCCACCAACACGTCCAAGCTGGATGGCTCGGACCTTAGCTATGATCAGCTTATGTCCATCATCAACGCGATGCCCTTTCTCGCCGAGCATCGGCTGGTTATCGTGCAGGGCCTGCTGAGCAAATCGAACCCGCCGTACCGTCAGCGGTCCGGCAGCGGCGCTGCTCCAAGACGACGTAAAGGGTCCAAGGAAGCCACTCAATGGGGCCAACTCCCTGATGCAGTGAAAGTCATGCCCCCCACAACCGTCCTGGTTCTAGAAGACGGGCCCCTCCATAGAGACAACCCCCTGCTTAAGGCCCTCGCGCCCGAGGCCCAGGTGAAAACTTTCGAGCCCCTGCGCGGGGCTAGTCTACAGCGTTGGATTCGTGGACGAGTCCTGAACACCGGAGGCCGGATATCCGAAAAGGCCGTCTCATTCCTAACGGCCTCTTTCGACGGCTCCCTTTGGAGGTTGGCTGGGGACATAGAAAAACTCAGCCTCTATGCAGCAGGCCGAGCCATTGATGAACAGGATGTCAGAAAGCTGGTCAACAGCACCCAGGACTCCAACATTTTCGCCCTGGTGGACGCAGTCATACAGGGGAACCGTACCAGGGCATTCCGTCAGCTCTCAGCTCTCATGGACGACGGAATCTCTGGCTTTCACATCCTCACGATGATCGGACGGCAGCTTCGCCTTATTGCCCTGGCCATCGACCTACGCGCCCGCCGCGTCCCACCCTCCGAGTTTCCGAAGCATCTTGAGATGTCATCTCGCTTTGCGCTAGACAAGGTCATGGATCAAGCCTCGACTACCACCCTACCAGCCGTGACCCAAGCCTATGAGAACGTCTTGAACACGGACCTACAGTTGAAGTCCACCGACATGCCTGAGGGAATCGCTCTGGAGATGCTTGTCGGCGACCTATCCACCACCCTACATCCCAAGAATTAGGCCCATTCTCTGCACAACATGCCAGGGCATGAAGAGCAGTGTTCTACCATCACCTCAGCGGCTCGGGTTGAAACCTCCCGGCCTTCAACTCGGTGATCAGGTCTTCCAGACCCGAGATCCGGCGCTCGAACCGCGTACCGTTCTTCGCAATGTCGTGGGTCTGGTGTGAATCGCTGGTCGCGACTCCTTTTAGGTTCAGCCTGCGGCAAAGCTCCGTCGCGAATGCGTTCTCCTGCTCAGACCCGCGCCCGTTGTTCACCTCGGCGCCCTCCACAATGGTCAACATGCTGTTGGTGCTGGCCTTCTGGAGCATGCGCTCGTATTCCTCGGCGTTCTTGAACTCGGGCCTGAACCTTCTGCGGTATGGATGCGCCGCCAACATTGCCCCACCGCTCTTGTCTACCAAGTCCTTAAGAAACCATGTCTTGTGCATCCCAAACACGTAGTGGTCCAGCCCGAAAACCAGCAAGTGCCCTTCGTCGGTGTTGATCTCGACTCCCGGGATCACCAGAAAGTCCATCTTCTTGCCCAGGCCGACCAACTCGTCGGGGTCCCAGAAGAAATCGTGCTCCGTAACGGCTATACCGTCCAACCCGGCCTTTTTCGCTTCTTCAATCAGGTGCTCGGGATGCAAAAGGCTGTCATCGGAATACTTGGACGTGTGGTTGTGTAAATCTATAAGCATGTTATTGGGATAGTTAACCGTTTCACAATGTTCTGTCAACCCCTGCTCCTGATCCCCCCCTATTCCCACCCCAGTTGTTAAAATACGTATGCTAACTTTAACCTTTGGAGGCCCCCTTGGACCCGACTACTCACTCCGTAACGATGGAAAAGATCGTATCCCTCTGCAAACGCCGCGGCATTATCTTCCAGAACTCCGAAATCTACGGCGGTCTCGGAAGCGTGTGGGACTACGGGCCCCTGGGAGTCGAGCTCAAGCGCAACGTCAAGGACGCCTGGTGGCGCTCCATGGTACAGCAGAGGGGCGACGTTGTGGGACTGGACTCCGCAATCTTGATGCACCCCAGGGTCTGGGAAGCCAGCGGCCACCTGGATAACTTCGCCGACCCCCTGGTCGAGTGCCGGGAGTGCAACCAGCGCTGGCGGGACGACGCCCTCGCCGACGGGCGCTGCCCCAACTGCAACGGCGAGGTGAGCGATCCACGCATGTTCAACCTGATGTTCAAGAGCTTCATGGGCCCCGTCGAGGAAGACGCCTCTATCGTCTACCTCCGCCCCGAGACCGCTCAGGGCATATTCGTCAATTTTGAAAACGTCCTGAATTCCACCCGGAAACGGTTACCTTTCGGCATCGCTCAGATAGGTAAGTCCTTCCGGAATGAGATAACGCCGGGCAACTTCACGTTCCGCACTCGAGAGTTCGAGCAGATGGAGATGGAGTACTTCGTCATGCCGGAGGATGCGGACTCATCCCTCCAGTACTGGGTCGAGCAGCGATTCCAGTGGTACCTGGACCTCGGGATCCGACCCGATAACCTGCGCCTTCGCTGGCACGATTCCGATGAACTCGCCCACTACGCAAAGGCCACCGCAGACGTCGAGTACCTATTCCCGATGGGCTGGTCCGAGTTGGAGGGCATCGCAAACCGCACAGACTTCGACCTCCTTCAGCACTCCAATACCAGCGGCAAATCACTCACGGTCTTTGACGAGGAGACCAAGCAGCACGTCACCCCCTACGTCATCGAGCCATCGGGAGGCGTGGACCGAGCCACTCTCGCATTTCTAGTCGATTCCTACCGAGAGGAAGACGTGCGCGGCGAGACCCGAGTCCTCCTTAAGCTCCACAAGGACCTCTGCCCCGTCCAGGTCGCCGTGCTGCCCCTCAGCCGCAACCAGCGCCTCCTTCCCTTGTCCCAGCAGGTGTTTGATACGGTCCGAACCGATTTCCGTGCCCAGTATGACGACGCCCAGTCAATCGGGCGCAGATACCGACGCCAGGACGAGATCGGGACTCCCCTATGCGTCACCGTAGACTTCGACTCCCTAGACGACAACGCCGTGACCATCAGAGACCGAGACACCATGTCCCAGTCCCGCGTCCCCATCGACCGACTTGTCGACGAGGTTAGAGGTTACCTTAACCGCTGATTGCCACTGCGGTGTGCGTTGGCATAGGAAACTATCCCAATCCCTAAATCGAGCGAAGGCCCATGCGCATAGTCCACTTCTCAGACCTCCACATAGGCGTCGAGAATTATGGCCGGTTGGACCCGACAACCGGCCTCTCCACACGTATGGGCGACTTCCTGTCCGCGTTCGACGAGTTGGTTGAATATTGCCTGACCAACAGCGTCGATCTGGTGGTCTTTGCAGGCGATGCCTTCAAGAGCCGGGAGCCCAAGCAGACTCAACAACGGGAGTTTGCCAAACGCGTTGCTCGGCTCGCTAACGCGGGAGTCCAGGTTTTCCTCTTAGTCGGCAACCACGATCTTCCATACGCTCTGGCCCAGGCCACGTCAATCGAGATATACGACACCCTCGCCGTCCAAAACGTCACCGTCGCCGACCGCGTGGGCACTTGTACGATAGAGACCAAGTCGGGCCCCGTGCAGGTCGTAGGCCTACCCTGGCCTCGACGCTCCATCCTGCTCTCCCGTGACTCCGTGAAGAACCTCACCTTCGACCAACTCAACGAACAGATCCAGGACCTCCTTACAAGGCTATTGTTCATTGAAGCTGAGGCTCTCGAACCTTCCATCCCCGCAATCCTCTCCGCCCACATTACCGTAGCTCAAGCTACTGTAGGCTCCGAGCGCAGCATGATGATAGGAAACGACCACGTCATCCTCCTGAGCAACGTGGGCCTTCCCCAGTTCGACTACGTGGCCCTCGGGCACATACACAAGATGCAAGTCCTCACGGAGTCGCCTCCGGTAGTCTATAGCGGCAGCCTGCAACGAGTGGACTTCAGCGAGGAAAAGGACCCCAAGGGCTTCTACATCGCTGACCTGGACCTCTCTCTGCCCCAAGGTCAACGTGTTACCAGCTACCGGTTCCAAACGGTCAACGCTCGACCCTTCGTAACCATAGACGTAGACATCCCCTCCGACGACCTCAACCCCACCGCCACCATTGTCAACCGACTCAGGCAGTCTCCCATCGCTGATGCCGTTGTCCGACTCCGCATCAAGGTCCCCGCCGAACTCGAGGCCATGATCCTTGACGCTGACATTCGTAAAGCCCTTGCCCCGGCCCACTTCGTCGCTGCCATAAGCCGAGAGGTGGACCGTACTCGGTCCTTCAGGCTCGACGGCCAGGCAGTCGACGCCATGACGCCCCGAGACGCCCTGAAAGCATACCTGGACAGCTCTGCCGAGACCCGCGGCTGGTCAGAGACACAAATCCGCGAGATGCTCGCCCTCGGCGAGGACTTGATCCGCGAGTCCCTGGAACCCCCGGCCTGACTGACACTCGTCCCTTGGTTTGATGGCCCTTAAGCCCCATCGATTAGGAGCGCAGCCTTGAAAATCTTCGATTACATGGAGCAGTACGGCTACGAGGAGCTGGCCCTCTATACCGATGAGGCAGCGGGTCTCAGGGCACTCATTTGCATTCACGACACGACGCTTGGGCCTGCCTGTGGAGGCACCCGCATGTGGCCCTTCGCCACCGAGGAAGAGGCAACCCTGGACGTGCTGCGCCTAGCAAGGGCCATGACCTACAAGTCATCGCTGGCCGGTCTCGACTATGGGGGCGGCAAGGCCGTCATCATCGCCGATTCCACCACCGACAAGTCCGAGGCCCTATTCCGCGCCCACGGCCGTTTCGTCGACACCATGGGAGGCCGTTTCATCACCACCGAGGACGTCGGCGTCGTGAACCAGGACGTCGTGCACATGAGGAAGGAAACCCTCTATGCTGCGGGTCTCCCCGAATCCCACGGCGGGCTGGGTGGAGCAGAGGTGATTACCGGGTTCGGAATATACCAGGGGGCTCGGGCCTGCATGAGGGAGCTCACGGGCTCCGACTCCCTGAACGGGAAGACTGTTGCCATCCAGGGTTTCGGGAAGGTCGCCTACCACTACGCCCGACACCTGCGGGAAGATGGCGCCCGGATCATCGCCGCCGACATCAACGAGTCCAGAATAGCTGAGGCGGTGGCCTTAGGTGCAACCATAGTCGCGGCGGAAGAGATCCATGCCGTCGAATGCGACATCTTCTCACCCTGCGCCCTGGGCGCCGTCCTAAACGACGACACCATTCCCCAGATCAAGGCGCCAATCGTGGCAGGCGCAGCCAACAACCAGCTTAAGGAGCCTCACCACGCAGAGGCCCTCGCCGAATCCGGAATCCTCTATGCGCCCGACTACGCCATAAACGCCGGCGGTGTAATCACCGTAGCCTGCGAGGTTGAAGGTAAGAGCAGGGCTGCGGCCATGGACCGGACCGCCAAGGTCTACGACACTCTTATGGATATCTTCGATCGGGCCAAGGCCGAGGGCATCACCACGGCCACCGCCGCAGACCGCCTCGCCGAGGAGCGAATCCGCAGCGTGGCCCGCATCAAGCGCACTTCCCCGTAGCTCACGGTCAGCCCTTACGCCGTAGTCCGGTATCTGACTCGGAGTTCTACTCTTTGCGGATGTTGGCCCGGGCGTCGTGGGGGTAGGTGTTGGTTTCGATCATTCGGGCTTTGACGTCTGTACGTAGCAGGTGAAGCTCCTCATCCGAGATGATCGGAGTCATCGGCGCAGTCTCGCCGCCGCCCTTAATGTTCAGCTCGAAGCCCGTGTTCTCTATCACCTCTTCGAGTGTGTGCCCCTGGTGCACAGAGACCAGCTCCAATATACCCGACTCCTTCGATAGCTCCATCTTTGCCAGCGGAGTTATTACCACCACTTCCTTGGTCCGGCGGGCAAATCCCTCAGGCGAAGAGGAAGCCGCCGAGACATAGTCCACCTTCTCCACGAATGTCCGTCTATCGTGGCGAGTGCGGAACAGGACTATACGAGGCACTGCGTAATAGAGGAGCCCCGTTCCATACTGACCCGGCATCCTGACCTCTGGCGAATCGGGGTCTCCGATGAGGTGCAGGTTGAAGTTGGCTTCCCGGTCTATCTCGATCCCGCTCATGAAGAACAGGTCGAGCTTTCCCCGTTGGGCGAGGTAGTGGAAGTCCTTCCCCCCGACGAACGGGTTGTAGTAGTCGCTATCCAGGACTATGAACTCGCCGTTCGGGGCGTGAGACGCTTCGGCCAGAAGAAGTGCGGAGGCAGGTATGAAGGACAGGGCCCCGCATGCCGAGGTCTCCCAGTCGTACACCTCCCGCGACAGGAGCACGGCCATGAACTCTTCGAATGTGCAGTTAGGCGGTTGAGACACTACCCCACCGCAGCAGGCGCCCGAACCCCCAGGCCCCGCGACCGGCAATAGTCCTCGTGGTCGTGGAAGGCGTATACCTCATCGGCTAGGTAACCTTCAAAGGTCTCGTCGGAAGAGGAAGCGTCCAGGTACTTCTTCATCTCCTCCACGTCCATGCCATAGAAGCCCGGGCACGCGCTGGGATAGGCCCCGAAAGGCGCATGGGCCACAGCCTTGATGTGGATCGCAGGAATGAAAGTCCCCGTCGGATCGTCCGGTGAGACCGAGTCAACGATCTCTTCAACCGTTACTATCACCTTGTCCGACGCCTGCGCCAGCATCAAGGCTTCCCCGCCCTTGCTGACCAGCACATTGCCTCGACTGTCACCCTTGCTTCCGTGGAACAATGCAACGTCGGGAGTGATAGCCTTTGCCATCACCACCGTCTCCGACGGATCGAAGGGATTTGGGGCCATGGTGAAGTCGTCTCTTTCCCTGATAACGTCACTGCCGGCGTAACCGAGAGTCGGGACGAAGGGGACGCCCATTGATCCAGCCTGGACCATGCTGTAGAGCACGCCTCAGGTATTGTCCTTCATCTTGATGCGGCCCTGCTTCTGGAGGCGCAGGTAGTTGGGCGCGACCCTAGCGAAAGGTTGGAAGTTGAAATCGCAGGTTTCAACGGTGGCCGTCCGACCCGCCCCGACGAGGAAGTCGAGGTTCAGCGAAGCGCCCACCACACCGAGAGTGTTCAGGTCAGTGGTCCCGCCCCTGACTATCTCCCTCAATAGAGCCATTGGGGTGTAGTCCAGGCCCCCCATCATTATCACTTTGTCGCCGGTGCGTACCAGTTTGGCGGCCTGTTCCAGGGTTACGAGTTTGTCTCTCATCTTCCCTTCCTTCGCTGTCTCTACTTGGGGGCTACGGGCCTTCCTGTTCCCTCACGTGAGGGTATATTCAGGAGTATCAGGTGTCAAGAATAAGATGCTACCTGGGGCTGCCGCGCAGTGTCCAGGAGCTAGGTCGGGGTGCGGGCTCGGGCTCCGCCGAGCCGGGCCTGGACACGACGGAGTATCACCCCGAATTCCCGGTTCTCCCACATCACCAGAATCTGCGGGCCTATCAGCATGGAACTGTACGTTCCGGCAATCACGCCGATGAGCAGTACCAGGATGAACGGCAGCAGCGTACTCCCGCCAAAGAGGGCCAGGGCCATCAGCGTGAACAGCGTTGTCAGGCTGGTGTTCAGCGATCGTCCCATCGTCTCCAGCAGGCTGTTGTTCACGGTGACTTCGAACCGCTCGCCCGTCCGCTTGAGCATGTTCTCCCTGATGCGGTCGAAGACTACGATGGTGTTGTTGATGCTGTAACCGATCACTGCCAGGATGGCGGTGATCACCATTGTATTCAGTTCAATCCCGAACACCTTCCCCATGATCGAGAAGAGGCCCAGTACTATCAGGACGTCGTGGGACAGGGCAAATACCGCCGATAGGCTATATCGGAAGAAGTGGGGCATCTTACGAAAGGCCCACGCTATGTATAAGAATATGCCGATTATTGCGAACAGGACGGCCAGCGCTGCATTACGCACCATCTCAGCGGCCACTATCGGCGACACAAAGTCGACCTCGAACCGGTCTATACTCGTCCCCCCGAAGCGCTGCTCTAACGCCTGCTGAATAAGCTGGCTGTCCGACGGCCCCACGTTCCCGTCCTGGTCGATCTCACCCTGTCCCAGCGTCTCGGTGCGGATGAGGAAGGCGTTAGCCTCCAGGGCCTGAACTATTGCCTCCCCGTGCCCCAGTTCCTCCAGCACCTCGCGTACCGCCTGAGACGTAACCGCACCGGTCGTGAGTCTCGACAGATCGGAGGGGTTAATGAACCGCACCTCGATGGTCGAGCCACTGGAGAACTCGATGCCCGTGTTGAAGGCCGGAGGGAAGATCAGGGAGACGATGCCCGGTAACAGGACCGCCCCCGAGATAACGAAGTACCAGACCCGCTTGTTGACCAGGTTCAGCCCACGCCGAGGGGTTGAAGCCTCGACCGCCTGAGCCCCGGCCTTGCCCAGTCCGAATAACCCAGGCTTCTCCTGCACCCGGGCCCCGACGACGAACCGCAAGAAGCTCCTGGTCACGAACATCGCCGAGAACATGCTCGTTACCACGCCGATGGCCAGCGTGATCGCAAATCCCGTTACCAGAGGCGTCCCCAGCTTGTTTCCAAACCACCACAAGATGGCGCACGTAATCAGTGTCGATACGTTGCTGTCACGGATGGCCACCCAAGCCCGGTTGAACCCAGCCTCAATGCCTACCCTCAGGCTTCGACCCGCTCGTAACTCCTCTTTCAGTCTTTCGAATATAAGGACGTTGGCATCGACCGCCATGCCGATGGACAAGATGAATCCGGCGATTCCAGAAAGCGTCAGGGTCACGGGAAGCAGCTTGAACGTCGACAGCACCACCATCCCGTAAATGACGAGCGCTCCCGCGGAAAGGACGCCGGGCAGCCTGTAGTAGAACATCAGGAACCCGAGAACCAGCAGCAAACCCACGATACCCGCTACGAGGCTCTTGCTGACCGATTCCGCGCCCAGTGTTGCGTCAACGTCCTGCTCGCGTATCGTCTGAATGGGAATGGGAAGGGCGCCCGCGTTTAGCTGAATGGCCAAGACGTCTGCTTCGTCTAGAGAGAGCCCCGTAATTACACCGTTTCTTGATATGACGGCTTGGACAGTCGGGGAAGAGATGAGGCCCCCATCAAGATGTATCCCCAGGGGCTGGTTGAGCAGCCTGCTCGTAACCCTCTCAAACATCCTGGCGCCTTCATCGTTGAACTCGAACGCTACCTGGGGAAGGTTGGTGCTCGGGTCAAGCAATACCTGGGAGGTCGGGAGCAGGAATTCACCCGTGACAGGCGCCAATTGGCCGGTATCGTTTGTGGTCAGGGCCGGGTCCCAGATGATGCTGCCAGTGGTGGGATCGGTAACGAAAGTACCGTCTTCCTTGCGTCTCTGCTCCCGGAAATCAAGCTGGGCCGTCTTGCCAATGAGACTCTTGGCTTGTTCCACGTCCTTGATGCCAGGGATCTGCACCATGATACGGTCGTCCCCGACCCTCTGCACGATGGGTTCCGACACCCCGAACGCGTCTACCCGGCGCCGGATTATGCTTATGACGCCTTCCATCTGGGAGTCGGTTACGACTTCTCCCTCAGGGGGGAGAGCCTCGTAAACAAGGTGAGTGCCGCCCTTGATGTCCAGCCCTTGCCGGAATCCCTCCCTGTCGAGGCCGGGCGTCTTGTTCGGGACCAGGACCACGAGGGCTGCAATGACGAGCAGGCCGATGATTATGAGGCTTAGGGTGTTGCCCTTCGGAAAGAGCTTGTATAGCCGGAGAAGTATTATCAACTAAATAGTCCGCCGTTCACGAGTCGGTATAACCTATTCTACGCCTTGCGGCCCCGCGAGTCATTAGTGATTCCTTGCACAATTGCGTTAATGATAACTCAAACCACCCCCCACCCCCCAGTCCACCTATTCTTCCTCTTCTTCCGGGGGCAGCTTATGCAGTTTGTCCATGCTCTCCAGGAGGTCGGTATAGAGGGAGCCCTGGATGTGTCCGACCTCATGCTCCAGGGCCTGGGCGAGCAGGTCCGTTGCTTTGATCCTCACCTCTTTCCCATCAAGACCCTGCCCCTTCGCCAGGACGGTTTCCGCCCTCTTGATATCGCCCCTGTAGCCCGGAATGCTCAGACAACCCTCGCTCACGTCCCGCTCACCGGTCTTCTTTACGATCTCCGGGTTGATAAGCGTGATAACAGGCTCATCCGGCACCTCGATGACAATGACTCTGAGGGAAACACCCACCTGTGGAGCTGCAATGCCCACGCCGTTGTACTCATGCATGCTCTCCACCATGTCCTCCACCAGCTTCTTGATATACGCGTCTATGGCCCGGACGCGTTTGGCCCTCTGGCGGAGTATTGGGTCGGGGGCGACTCTAAGCGGGAGTACGGCCAATGGGAGTCTCTGCGGCGTAGCGAAATATCATGTTTGATTCGGGCACCGGCCCATTCTATGAAATGGCCTTAGACCTGTAAAGGTAGTGTACTCGTTCGGTAGATTAGTGACACACCGGAGTTTTATTCAGTCCTCCAGAGACGGACACGCCCAAGGCGGATGTTCCCCGCCTACGACGGACTTGCAGCATCTTCGATTGTGGGGTTTCGGTTTCCGTTCTGTCTGTTAGGTTTTGGGCAGGCGATGGAAGGTCCGGGACTTGAGTCCAGGCCGGAGGTTGCCGTGCCGTCGGCGCCGGGCTGGCGTACCCCATACGTTGTCGGCTGTGGTCAGGGTTGTGTGGGGAATATCCCAATTCGTGAGCGGCACATGACCGGACCGCTGACGGGGGACAGACCCGGCGTCCCGGTGCATCGGTCGTGGTAGACGGATGGCAGGGACGGCGGGAAGAGCAAGGGCACGAGGGCCTTGCTAGCCCGGGGGTCGGTAGACCTACCCGGGAGCCCGGGGGCCGGTAGACCTACCCGGGAACCCGGCACGCGAGGGGCCGGGGATAGACGCATCCTATAATGGGAAGCGCATCGGCAGGGGCCTCTGAAGAGGGCTTGCCGAACAAGTTTTTGGGCCTTCCATCGCCTGGAAGCAGGGGAAGGGATAGCCGGGGCCCTTGTGAAGAGGAGATGGCGGCGTTTGCTTGAGCCGTGGGGCGGCGTGTGGGCCGCCCTTTGGGATGGGCTTGGACGTTGAGTCCTCGGGGCCGGGGCTGGTGTTCCCCCTGGGTTGTGTGTTCCTCCTTTGGGTTTAGGTGTGTGACTAGCTAGCCGGGGGTGAATATAGTACATGTGTACAAGTCTGGTCAAGGGGTTCGTGTCACTTTTGGGGGGGCAAGAGGTTCAGGTCACAGCAGCGTAACCGGGTCCACGTCCACCGACCACCCCTCCCCCAGCCCCACCCGTTCCAATAGTCGCGCTGGCTCGTCGGATCTGATCAGGACGTGCCAGCGGTACCGGCCCTTCAGCCGAGGCACGAAACACGGCACCGGGCCCAGGACGTCGGTCTGGGGCAGGCCAAGGCGGTCCCGCTCCTTGCGCAGCCGGACCGCCATCTTCTGGGACTCAGCCTCCGCTTTGACCGGGTCGAATTGTGAGTGGACCAGCCTTGTGAGCCGGGCGTAGGGGGGATAGCGATTTTGCCTTCGATAGCTGGTCTCCTGCCGGTAGAAGCCGACGTAGTCATGGGCAGAGACGGCTCGGATAGCGTAGTGGTCCGGGTTGAAGGTCTGCACCACCACCCTCCCTCCCCCTGGGCCCCGGCCCGCGCGCCCCGCCACCTGCGTCAATAGCTGGAACACCCGTTCTCCCGCCCTGAAATCGGGAAAATTGATCCCCACGTCGGCGCTCATCACACCTACCAGTGTCACTTGCGGCAGGTGCAATCCCTGGGCCACCATCTGAGTCCCGATGAGTATATCGATCTGACCCGTCTGCAGCTTCTCCAGCACTTCTTCATGATCCGACGGCTTGGAGATCGAGTCCCGGTCCCATCGGAATGTCCTGGCATTGGGAAATCTCAGCCGCATCTCTTCCTCGAGCCGCTGCGTACCCGTGCCCAAATACCCGAGGTCCGGGCTGCCGCAGCCTCGGCACATCTGCGGTTTCCTGATGTTATAGCCGCAGTGGTGACAGACAAGTTTGCCCTTGGCCCCGTGATAAATGAGTGCGACCTCGCAGCGCCGACACCTGACCACCAATCCACACTCACGGCAGTGCACCGACGTGGCGAACCCTCTCCTGTTTATGAATAGAATCACCTGTTCCCCCGCGTCCAGGGCCTTGCCCATCTCATTCCGCAAAAGGCGGCTGAACATGTCCCGGTTGCCGTTTCTAAGCTCCTGTTTCATGTCTACCACGTCTACCCTCGCCATTCCTCCAGTGCCCTCATCCCCCACTCCCGATACCTTTTGCACGGCCGATATGCGTCTCGGGAGCTCAAGGTATTCCAGTTCCCCTATCGACGCCTTGTACGACGTCGTGACGTCGGGTGTCGCGCTCCCGAGAATCACCACGGCCCCCGACAACTTTGCCAGTTCCAGGGCCGCGTCCCTGGCATGGTAGCGGGGCGCGGGCTCCGACTGCTTGTAGGAGCTGTCGTGCTCCTCATCCAGCACTATCAGGCCGAGGTCCGGCTGCGGCGAAAACAATGCGCTTCTCGGACCTATCACCACCCCGAATTCCCCGTCTCGAATACGCCACCATTCGTCGAACTTCTCCCCTGGTTTCAATCGGCTGTGCAAGACGGCCACTTGTCCCGGGAACCGGCTGCTGAATCTCTGGATCGTTTGCGGGGTGAGCGATATCTCCGGCACGAGCACGATGCCCCGCCGACCCAACTCCAAAGTTCGTTCGAGCGCTCTTAGATAAAGCTCGGTCTTGCCGCTTCCGGTCACCCCCCTGAGCAGGAACGCATTGACGTCTTCACCCGCCGCTGACTTTTCCAGTGCTTCCTTGATCGGAGTCCAGGCCCGCTGTTGGTCTTCCGTAAGCGAGGGCGCTTCCATCCGTTCGTAGTGCCTCGACGCCAGGGGGTCCCTGATAACCCGCACCTTCTGGGACCCCAGCACACCCCTCTCCCCCAGGGTCTTTATCGCCTCCCGCGAAATGCCACGCGCTCGGACCTCCGACGCACTAACCCCATCCGGCGTCTCGAACAGCGCATCCAACAGGGCTCGCTGGTTGACTGCATTTTTCTTCAAACGCGCCCGTCCAACTGCCTCTTCGGGGCCTACTTTCAGGAAAAACTGTGTCTCGTACTTGGGAGAAACGACGGGTCTCGGCCACTCCGACTCTCGGGTCACGACGCCCGACCTCGCCAACTTTTCCACCCTCACCTGCGCACGTGGCCCCAGCTTCCCCTTCAACCCAGCAATTTCCGTGCGCCCCACGTCTGCCAACGCGTCCAGCGCCTTCTTCTCCGATTCCGACGGTACGAAGGAGTCGGGCCAAGGCTCTGGGTTAAGCGAATAAAAAGTCCGCACCTTGCGCCGGAAACCGTGGGGCAGCATCAATGCGGCGGCCTCGAACAGGGAGCAGAGGTATCGATGGCTTGTCCATCGGGACAGGGAGAGCTGCCGTGGCCCGAGAATCGGGGCAGGGTCGACAAGCCCAATTATCTCCCGCGTTTCCTCGAAGTTGGAGGAATCGGTGAGTTCGAAGACGATGCCCTGCAGACGGCGCGGCCCGAAGGGGACCCAAACTGAATGACCGGGTCTCAGGTCCAGGTGGGAAGGAACGGAATAGGTGAAAGTCCGGTCGGGTTCCAGGGGTGCATCGACGGCAATCTCAGCGAATGGCATGGCCAATATCTGCGGCGCTGCATAAGGCCGCCCCGGAACAGGGAAAAGGTGAATGGACTCGGAAGCCGGGCCTCGGGGCTCTAGTTGTAGCGCTTCTCTTTGATGCGGGCGGCCTTGCCCGAAAGGCCCCGCAGGTAGTACAAGCGGGCCCGCCTGACCCGACCCAGCTTTACGACTTCGAGCCTCTGAAGCCTGGGTGAATTGAACAGGAACGTCCTCTCCACACCCACCGCGTGCGCTACCCTGCGCACCGTGAAGTTCCCATCGATAGCGCCGGAGTGGACCTTGATGACCGTTCCCTGGAACACCTGGATTCGCTCCCGGGTACCTTCTATTACCCGGTAGTGCACCTTGACGGTATCTCCCGGGTGTATCTCATCCAAATTAGGGTTAGGCTCGGCCTTGACCACCGTACTTACATCAATTCCCGTTAGACCACTCATGATTTTTCAGCCTCGCTGCGGGGTCGAGCCTCGGTTGGCCTTCTTATCCCGCCGCTCTTCAGTTTCAAATTAGTGCATATACTCTAGCACAGTATCGCGCCAACATTGAAGGGGCCTTCACGGAGCCCTATCATACAACCCGCGCCTTTAGCGCAGGCCTTTTTCGACAATCGACCAAACCTAAGCAGGACAATCGGAGCCTACATATGTACACCCAACCCACCATCGCAGACATCCTCTCTGCCCGCCGAGCCATAAGCCCCTATGTTAGCAGGACCCCCCTCCGGCACTACCCCTCCCTCTCCGACGCCCTGGGCGCCGAAGTATACCTGAAGCACGAGAACTACCAGGTCACCGGGGCCTTCAAGGTCAGGGGCGGGATCAATCTCGTATCCCGGCTCTCCGAAGAGGACAAGGCTCGGGGGATCATCTGCGCCTCGACCGGCAACCACGGCCAATCGATAGCCTACGCGGGCCGGCTGTTCGGGGTCCGAGCCATTATCGTTGTGCCGGAAGGCGCGAACCCCGGCAAGGTGGAAGCGATGCGAGACTTTGGAGCGGAGGTCATCTTTCACGGCGCGGACTTCGACGAGTCCCGAGGGCACGTCGAACGCCTCTGCGCCGAGTTCGGCTATCGATACATCCACAGCGGCAACGAACCCGACCTCATCGCCGGAGTTGGCACATACGCCGTCGAAATCATCGAAGACCTCCCTGATGTGGAATTGATTTTCGTCCCGGTGGGCGGGGGTAGCGGGGCCTGCGGCACGGCCATCGCCGCCAAGACCATCAATCCGGCCATCCAGGTGATCGCAGTCGGTGCGGCCAAGGCCCCTGCGGCCTACCTTTCCTGGAAGAGCGGCAAGCTTGTTGAAGCCTCCATGGAGACCGCCGCCGAGGGTCTCGCTACCCGGACTGCCTTCGAGATGCCTCAGTCCATCATGCGGGACATGCTCGACGATTTTCTGCAGGTCAGCGAGGAAGAGATCCAGAATGCGATCCTAATGCTCCTCGAAAAGGCCCGCACTCTGGCCGAGGGCGCGGGCGCGGCATCCCTGGCAGGCGCATTGCAGATCAAGGACCAAATCCGGGGCAAAAAGGTGGCGGTTGTAATCAGCGGCGGCAACCTGGCAATGCACCAGCTAAAGTCAGCGTTGACGGCGGGTTAAAGATAGCGCTCGGCCCCCGAGCAGGAAAGCCAAGGGGAAGAGCAGACCGGCGTAACAGGAACTCACTTCTACCAGCTCGGCCCAGCAATCGAGGCTAGTGGGTCTCCAGGGAAATTCCTATCGCAGAGCCTATCCCGTATGTCACACCCGCTGCGATCGTCCCGGCCAATAACATGCGTCCACCTCCCCACAGCGGGTTCTTCCCTGTGATGATTCCCAGCAGGACACCTATCCCGACAGTCGCCACCCCGCTCACGGCTATCGTGAGCATTAGTGCAAGAAGGCCTTCAGTGAACAAGTTCGGGAGCAGGGGTATTATCGCCCCCAGGCCAAAGGCCAGGAAGGAGCTTATCGCCGCCATCCACGGGTATCCGAGCTGGCTCGGGTCCAGGCCCAGCTCTTCCCGGGCCAGCGTAGCCAGGGCTACTTCCGGGTTGGAGATGATCCGCTCGGCAACGGCTCGGGCTTCCTGTCTCGTGAAGCCTTTTCGCTGATATATCAACGCCAGCTCCTGCATTTCCTCCTTTGGCATCTCCTCCAACTCGGCCCTTTCCACCTCTATCTCTCTCTCGTACACGTCCCTTTGCGCCCTCACCGACACGTACTCCCCCGCCGCCATGGAGAATGCCCCAGCCAGCAGCCCCGAAATCCCCGCTATCACGATAAAGTTAGAGTCGGAGGTCGCTCCGGCCACCCCCATCACGAGGCTCAGGTTCGACAGCAGTCCGTCGTTGAATCCCAGGACTCCTGCCCGCACGTTGACCGTGCCGCTGTAGTGACGGCGTTCCAGTGAGAGTATCTGGGTATGGTCGGGCTGACCTGCCAGCCGACCCAGCACGTTGAAATGCTCGATTTCCTCCTGGACTATGTTGGTCGCCTCCGGGTCGTCCCTGTAGGTGCTCGCGTCTGCTGCCTCAGATCTCATAATCATCGGCATGACGGCTCGGGTGCCGAGAACCTTGGCAACAGTGCGCAGCAGTATCACGCGCAGACTTCGCCGATAGTTGTCGGGCGATTGGTCTTCCAGCCCAAGTTTGCGCGACCAGATCCGGACGTGGCGCATCTCCGCCTGCGCCAACCTCCGAAAAAGACCGGCCCGTTCCTCGTTCCTCTCGACGCTGGCCAGGTCGCGGTATAGCTGTACCGCCTCTAACTCATTTTTGAGATATCTGCGGTAGCGCTGTTGGTCCGCTTCCTTGGAACCGGAAACCTTGTTTTTCAGCCCGCCAAGCATTGCCTATTCACTCTTGCCAGTATCTCCACTCTTCGTCTCCTCGAGTCCTCTCTTACTCCTCGGCCTGCGACAGTACGTAGTTAATCAGCGTC
This sequence comes from Dehalococcoidia bacterium, assembly GCA_965220005.1. Taxonomy (GTDB): domain Bacteria; phylum Chloroflexota; class Dehalococcoidia; order Plut-88900; family Plut-88900; genus Plut-88900. Next base: position 1,761,414 of record OZ244800.1, on the reverse strand, counting down.
CTTACGGGCACTCCAGTCGCACCCTTTACCACGTAGCCTTTCGTCTTACTCGACATGAAGGTCCCGGCGATGTCCAGGTGGACCCAGGGAGTATCCTCGCTGAATTCCGAGAGAAACTGAGCCGCGGTTATCGAGCCCGCCGGCCTGCCACCCGTGTTCTTCACGTCCGCAACGTCGCTCTTGTTCTGCTCCTTGTACTCATCAAACAGAGGCAGCTGCCAAATCTTCTCCCCCGCCCCCTTCCCCGCCCCGATTACGCTCTCGACCAGGTCCTGGTCATTCCCGAACACCCCCGAGCTCACGTGCCCCAAGGCTATGACTATCGCCCCGGTAAGTGTTGCTATGTCCACCATCGAAGTGAGGCCAATCTTCCGGCCGTAGGAGAGGGCGTCGGCGAGCAGAAGCCTGCCTTCGGCGTCGGTGTTCTCAATCTCGATGGTCTTGCCGTTCATTGCCCTTACCACGTCGCCCGGCTTCTGGGCCGCGCCTCCCGGCAGGTTTTCCGATGCGGGGACGAGGCCCGTCACGTTAATCTTTGGCTTAAGCTTCCCTATGGCTCCCATAGTGGCTATCACCGACGCCCCACCCGACATGTCGCCCTTCATCTCGCCCATATTGGCCGCCGGCTTGAGAGAAATTCCTCCCGAGTCGAAGGTCACACCTTTCCCTACGAGCCCAATGTTCTTATCGGCTCCGTCTCCCGCACCGCGATATCGCAATATGATGAACTTTGGCGGCTGGCGGGTCCCCTTGGCCACACCGGCAATTGCCCCCATCCCCAGCCCGTCCATCTGCGTCTCGTCCAACACCTCGACTTCCAGCCCCGACTCCTCTGCGACCCGCTCGGCAGTTGCGGCCATGTCGGTCGGCGTCATGTAGTTGGCCGGTTCGTTGGCCATGTCTCGGGCGAGGTTCGCCGCCTCGGCGATAACCTTGCCCTTCTCCACGCCTGCTTCCAGCCCTGCCAGTTTGGAATCGTCCACCTCCACCAAGGTCAGTGTCTCAATTTCGCCTGTCTCGGGCGCCGTGGTCCTATGCTTGGAAAACCTGTACGTCCCAAGCACGCTGCCCTCGGCTATCGCGCACGCCGACTCCCCGGCGTCCATTCCGCCTATCCCCGCCCCATGCACGATTGTCGCCACCTTCCTCACGCCCTTCGCCCGAAGGTTGCGGCAGAGACCGCCCATCACCCGGCGCACGGTGTCCTCATCGAACTTCTCTTTTTTGCCCAGGCCGACCACCACAACCCGCTTTGGAGCTATCTTGCCCATCGTGTGCAGTTGGACTATCTCCCCCTCCTTGCCCGTCAACTCGCCATCGGCTATCAGGTTGCTGATAGCTCGGTCCAGGGCCATGTCAACCGCTCCCGTGCCGCCGCCCGGCTGCTTGACCCCTTCGAACAGGTTGACCACCGCAGCGTCGGTTTTCAGTTCCGTTATGTTGCCTTGGACAACGGTTATTTCCATTTATCGGTCTCCTCTATTCTCCGTTTATGGCTTTCAGTTTATTCGATATTCTCACAACTGCCGGTGTTATATCCTTCGAAGTATCGACCACAAAGTGAGGCCGTGCCACGGGCTCCTCGCGGGCCCTCATCTTCAAATAGACGTCCCATCCCGCATTCGACGCTCCGTCCTTCGAAAGCCCCCGCTCCCGACGCCTGAGTCTCCGGCGCACTTCGCTCTCCGGCGCCTTTACCCTGACGACCACTACCTCCGCCCCCCTCCCCTCAGCCGCCGCGTATGAATAGGCTCGGTCGCGCTCCGTAACGTTCGTAGCGTCCAGCAGGACGGGTACACCATTGTCCAATAGCTCATCCATCAGCTTACGGCACGCCCCAAAAACCCGAAGGTTCTCCTCGGCATTATACGCGGGCACACCCATCAATGCTTTCCGCGCCGCGTCCGACTCTATCATCTGCAACCGCGCTTCGGCAGCCAGGCGCAGCGCGAAATGAGTCTTGCCGACGCCCGGTAAACCACACATCAAGACCAGGTACGGATTGGCAACAGGTGGCGGGGGAGCAAGGAGTCGACTCTTCAGTGTCTCCACGTCGGCTTCAAGCCGAGCGGCCGGGTCGTCTACCCTTGCAAGGTCTGGGCGATGGCGGACCATTCAATCGCACCGCGGCTCGGGCCGCTACCTCGTCACCCGGTCATAGAGGGCCCTGTTCCGCACGACCTGTTTCAGGTCTTTCCCCTCTGCGATGTCGTCCGACAACCCACTCGTTATACGGCGCACCACGATTGCGATAGCCATAGCCAGCAAGGCCCGAACAACGGGCTTGGGCTCATTCATTAGCCATGCAAACAGTGGCATGCCCACCCAGCCCGCAAGCATCCCCAGGGGAACTTCATCGGTGCTTTTGCTGGGGAACTTCATACGCTGCTTCCACGTCAGGTCGTTCCGCATCATGATTGGGAGAGACCTTATCGCTCCGCCGGCAAGCATCGGTATGAGCGCCATTAGGAACGACTTTGGACTAAGGGTCAATGCCAAGCCGATGGCCGAGGAGTTCCCCCTGCCGCCGTCGAATTTCTTGAAGACGGGCCACATCTGCGCAATCAGGCCGGCCACCGACCCCGCGCACCCCACCCCCTTGCCCAACCCCAGTACACCGGCCACTATCGCCGGCAGCGCACCCTTCCCGACATCGAATGCTCCACCAATCATCCCGCTCATCGCACCCGACGTTTGCCACAAATTACCCGCGCCCACGTTGCCTGTGCCCACTTTTCGAAGGTTCGTGCCCTTCTTCTTGGCCAGTGCCTCAGTAACGGGGAGCGAGCCGAACAGGTAGCAGCCCAATATGTAAAGTGCCTTCAGCAACCTGGTTTTCTCTGTTCGCTAGTCGGTGTAGTAGGTGAGCCCCAGGACCCCGGGGCCCGTGTAGATCCCCATTACCGGGGTCAGGTGAGACATCAGCAACTCTGCGCAGTCTACCGTCTCCCCGACAATCCGGGCAAACGCTTCCGCTTCCTCCAGCACGTTGGAATGCAGGACTGCCACACGCACCGTCTCCTTCCCCTCCGTGTCCCTCTTCAGCATTCTCAAGATCTTGCTTTCGGCAGCCTGACGACTTCTCGCCACGGTCACGGGTTTTACCTGTCCCGTCTTCAAAGAGAGTATCGGCTTCAACCCGATGAGCGATGCCCCCCACGTGGCGATTCTCGGGAACCGGCCGCTGCGGCCCAGGTACTTAAACGTGTCGATCACGGCCACAAGCCGAACCCGAGACCTAACCGATTCGGCTACGCGCGTGATCTCCTTCAACGATGCCCCCTCCGCCGCCGCCCGAGCCGCCGCCAGCACCACGAACCCCTGCAGCATAGCCGCTCCACCCGAGTCCATGATTTCAACTCGTGTGAGCGAGGAGTCTGTAACCACCATTCCCTTAGCTACAGTCGCCGCCCGGTGCATACCGCTAAACCTCGACGATACGGTGATGCAAAGTATCTCCTCGAAGTTCCCAATGAGGTTCTGGAACGTCTCCACGTACGCTCCCGGCGATGCGGGGGACGTGGTCGGCGGCTTCTCGGAAGTTTCCAAGCGACGGTAGAAGTCGGCCATGTCCAGCGTAGGATCGTCGGCCACCACGGTGTCGCCGAAAACATAAGTGAGGGGCACGACCCGGATGCCAAGCTCCTGCGAGAGCTCATGAGGTATGCAGGACGTGCTATCGGTGACTATGGCTACCTTAGGCATCATTTGACATCAGGGAAGAAGTCGGGCGTCGTTCCGCCCCCGAGTCCAACGATGATATAGGCTATCAGGCTAACTACGCTAGCCCAGTCTCCCGGAGACGAGGGAGACTACCCATAGGAGCAGAACCGCAACCATCGGGCTGAAATCCAGTGTGCCGCCCCGGTACACCAGCTTCCTGATCGGGGCCAGGATTGGCTCCGTCACCCTGTAGAGGACGTGCATCAGGGAGGCGACCCACTGCCGGTCCGTCCCCATTGGGAAGACCATGCTCAGGATCATGCGGGCAATTATCATCCAGGAGAGGACTTGAGCCAGCGCTGCGATAAAGGTGAATATCACCAAATCAGCCCACCCTCTGAGCTTTGTGGTATGCCTCGACTACGGCCCTGATAAACAGGCCCCTGAGTCCGCTCTCTTCCAAGACCAGCAGCGCCTCGGCAGTCGTGCCTCCGGGGGAGGTCACCATGTTCTTCAGCGCCGCCGCGTGCGCCCCCGACTCCTTGTACAGCATCGCCGACCCCAGCACTGTTTCCAGCACCAGTTTCTCCGAAACATCCCTGGATAACCCGACGTGCACTCCCGCATCTATCAACGATTCGATGATCAAGAAGGTGTAGGCCGGGCCACCGCCGCTCAGGGCCGTTGCCATGTCCAGATACTTCTCGTCCTCTACGTAGATCTCCTCACCCAACGCCTGAAGTATCTGGGCTCCTGCCTCTTTAGCCTCGGGGCCCGCGCCGTCCGCAGTAGTCCACATCGTAATCCCGCGGCCTATCTGGGCCGGGGTGTTGGGCATTGCTCTAACCAGAACGTCGTGGCCCAGCCCTGACTGCAGGGTGTCGAGCTTTACGCCGGCCGCTATCGACACCACCACCTGCTTTGGACCAACTCGGCCCTGCAGTTCCTTCAACACGTAAGGCATGACCTGGGGCTTTACCGCCAGTACCACCGCCTCCCGATCTTCCAAAGCCGAAATATTGTCTTCCGCGGCCCCCACCCCATAGGTCTTCACCAGGGCCGTGCGTCGGGGTTCCAGGGGCTCGCTGACAAGGATGTCGGGAGCCTTGGCGACCCCCCGTTCGATGACGCCGCGGACTATGGCTTCCGCCATAACTCCGCCGCCGATGAAAGACAGTTTTATGCTGGACCTCCTTAAGACGACGTTGCAGCTACGGGCCTTGCACGGCCGGAAGCTGCATAGTAGATTATATCACTCACGCCCGGATCGAACGTGATTTTGGGTAAAAGAGTGGGCACCCTGGGGGGAGGTGGCGCCCAAGGGTGCCCGAGGTCGTGTGCGCTGGGAGGAACAGCGCACCGGGGTACAGGCAGAGGGGAGATTAGCCCGATGGCTCGGGCCACGTTCTGGGGGGAGCGTTCTCCCCGACTGCCCTCAGTTGATATTAAGAATTTATCCGCATTTGTTGTATCCACACCCGTAGCACGTCACGCAGCCTTCCTGGTAAACCAGGTTTCCGTTGCACTCCGCGCATCGGCCCGAATAGGTCGTCTTTCCATTACCGTTTCCGTTGCCGTTCTTTTCCATCTGCGGCAGTGGGATCTGAGAACTGACCACCGCCGAATCGGCCGTCTTTACCCAATCCTTATGCTCCATCAGATGCCGCGACAGCACGAGCGCCACCGCATCCGGCCCCGACTTCACCAGCTCTCCTTCGTTCCAGGCCGGGCAGCAGGTTATACCCCTTAGCTGATCGATCACGTCCTCAGGCTCGATGCCCGAGCGCAGCGCCAGAGACGTCAGCCGCGATATCGCTTCCAGCTGCGCCGAGTCGCAACCCCCGGCCTTGCCCAGGTTGGAGAAGACTTCAAAGGGACTCTTCTCCTCATCAAAATTGACGGTCACGTACATGTTCCCGTGGCCCGTGTGTACCTTTTCGGTAATGCCCTGCACCTTGGACGGTCTGCGTCTTGGCGTCGGGCTCGCCGCCACGGGCTGCTCGCCACTGCGGGCCTTTTCCGTCTGGCCTATGTTCAATACCTGCTTGCTCTTGCTGCCGTCCCGGTAGATGGTCACGCCTTTGCAACCCTCTTCGTAGGCCAGCATGTACACCTTGCGCACGTCTTCTATGGTGGCGTTGTTTGCGAAGTTCACGGTCTTTGAAACCGCGTTGTCCGTGTATTTCTGGAACGCCGCCTGCATCTTCACGTGCCACTCAGGGCTGATGTCATGGGAGGTTACGAAGACATCCTGTACCCACTGGGGCACTTCATCCATGCCCTGCGCGCTCCCGTGGTCAGCCAGTTTTTCCATCAGCTCTGGGCTGTAGAACCCCTCCCGGCGGGCCACCGCCTCGAAATACGGGTTCACTTCCACCAGACGTGCGTTGTCCATCACGTGTCTTACATAGCTCAGCGCAAACAGCGGCTCTATTCCACTGGAGCAGTTGGCGATAATGCTGATCGTTCCCGTCGGGGCGATGGTAGTCCTGGTGGAGTTACGCATCGGCCTCGGGCCCAGTTTCCCGTCCGGCCCGTACTCCGAGTCGTCCCAGTCCAGGAAGTTCCCTCTCTCTGCCGCAAGCTTCTCCGACGCCCCAGACGCCTTTTCGTCGATGAACCTCATGATCTGTTCGCCCAGGCCCAGCGCACTCTGCGAGTCGTACGGAATCCCCAGAAGGATGAGCGTGTCCGCCCAACCCATTACGCCGAGACCTATCCGCCGGATACTCGTCGAGGTCTCTGCGATCTCCGGGATCGGGTATTTGTTCATGGTGACCACGTTGTCCAGGAACCGGACAGAGGTCTCGACCACCGTTCCCAGCCCGTCCCAGTCCACTCCGGGTCCATCCTCTGCTTCCACCACAAACTTGGCCAGGTTAATCGACCCCAGGTTGCAGGAGTCATATGAATACAGCGGTTGCTCGCCGCACGGGTTGGTGGCCTGGATCGGGCCTCTCTTCGGCACAGGGTTGGAACGCGCGTCGTTCATCCGGTCGATGAAGATGATTCCCGGGTCACCGGTCTTCCACGCACTTTCCACCATCTCGTCAAACAGGGGCTTGGCGTCTAACGACTTAACTTTCGCTTTGTTGTGGGGGTTTATCAGGTCGTGTCTGCCGCCGGTCTCCACCAGTTGCATGAACCGCTCGGTAACGGCCACCGAGATGTTGAAGTTCTGCAGCGAGGTGTCGTCGTCCTTCGAGTGGATGAACTTGATAACGTCGGGGTGGCCCACGTCGAGAATGCCCATGTTGGCTCCACGCCGAGTCCCGCCCTGCTTCACCACGTCCGTAGCGGTGTCGAAGATTCGGATGAAGGAGACCGGCCCGCTGGCCACGCCGCCCGTAGACCCGACTCTGTCGCTCTCGGGTCTCAGGTTGGAGAAGGCAAACCCGGTGCCGCCACCGCTCTTATGTATAACGGCAGTGTGCTTCGCCGCTTCAAATATTCCGTCTATCGAGTCCGGCACCGCCAGCACGAAGCACGCCGAAAGCTGCTGCAATTCCCGGCCTGCGTTCATCAGGGTCGGAGAGTTCGGCATGAACTGGTTGCGGGCCATCATCTGGTAGAACCGCTCCGCCAGCTCCTCCGCCTCCAACGCGGTAGAGCCATACTCCACGTCGCCTTGAGCAATGTTCCGAGCCACCCGTCGGTAAAGGTTCTCCGGCACTTCAACCGGCTTGCCTTCCGAGTCTTTGACCAGGTACCTCCGATTGAGAACGGCAATGCCGTTCTCAGATACCAGCGGCAATTTATCGCCTTGGCTCTGGGAGATTTCTTTGGTCAGGCCTCGCACCATCTGGGAGTGAACGGTTGTCTTGGTTTCTACCTTCTTCATTGCGCCCGGTTTTCTCTTCTAGGCCCGCCTAACTAGAGGCGGGCGATACTTAAATGCTTCGAACCATTACGAAATATCTTCTGTTGTGATTAGTCCCCTCAGCCTGACCCAGCTCCGTGACTGGATGCCAGCGACTCCGTTAAGACATCTGTCATTTCCGACTCCTCAAAATATCCCTCAGTGCCCGCATCTTTGGCGTCTACTTCGTCGATCCCCTGTTTAGGATTATTAAGCCGGACTCCGTTCCTGCTCGCCACCACATATGTGTCAAGGGGCGCTTTGACTTGCATCAACTTCATAGATTGCCTCCCTTTCGCCTCTATGACCGGGAGCGTCCTTCCCTACTCCGCGCTTCCTGACGCCCCTGCTCGATGAACATTGGCAACTGCGCTGATGGAGACACGGCAACGGCTGAAGAGCTTAGTAAAGAGTCCACTTCTTCCTTGAACGTTTCCACGTCCTCAAAATCGCGGTAGACGCTTGCGAACCTGATGTAGGCCACGCGGTCCAGGTCTCTCAGCCGAGTCATCACCATTTCGCCTATGATGCCCGTCGGCACCTCGGCCTTGCCGAGCTTCTGCAACTCCTCTTCGATCTCGTCGACCATCTTCTCGATTGAGCCCAGGGGCAGGGGTCTCTTGGCACAGGCCTTGTGAATCCCCGACGCAAGCTTGGAGCGGTTAAAAAGCTCTCGGCGCCCATCTCCCTTGATCAGGGTGAGCACCGCTCCCTGCACCCGTTCCAGGGTCGTGTAACGGAGCCCGCATCGGAGGCACTGCCTCCGACGCCGCACCGCGCTGTCTACGGTCCTGGAGTCGATGACTTTCGAATCTTCGAAGTCACAAAAAGGGCATCTCAAGGTTTATAGACTCCGTCGGTAAGGGCAGCGTAAAATCCATAGCACCACAAGATGTAGTGCTAGTTGCCTAAGTTACTACTACATGTTAGCAGTGTCAAGCTATGACAGCCGCAATTTTTGGGCAAAATCTTTGACTGAGTTCGAATTCAGTTAAAGATTGGCTAGCGGAATGATCTGGACGTCCTGGCGCCCGACCCCCGCCTGAATAGCCCACCGAACCGAGACCCATTCCTACCGTTCCGCAGCCCGTTCACCCGTCCCTTTAACCTCTCCGGCGCTTCCCGGCCCTGGGAGGTGATCACCCGTCCTTTTGGCAGTTCCTCACCCGTGCTGCCCATCTCCAGTCCCGTGGCTATCAGCGTTATCCGCACCTTCCCCTCCAGCTCCTTGTCTCGCACTACGCCGAATATCACCAGGGCATCGGGGTTGGAGGCCCTGCTCAGCAGCTCCGCCGCCCTGTTGGTCTCGCCCAGCGTCAAGTCGTCCCCGCCCGATATGTTCAGCAGCACACCGGTCGCGCCATGGAAAGACGATTCCAAAAGCGGCGACGCCAGTGCCTGCGTCGTTGCCCTTATCATCCTGTCTTCGCCCTCCCCCACCCCGATCGCCATGAGTGCATGGCCGCCGTCCTGCATCACGTTGCGAACATCCGCGAAGTCCACGTTGATCTCGCCCGGAACGTTGATTATGTCCGATATCGCCTGCACTCCCTGGGCCAGGACGTCGTCCACCATGCCAAACGCTTCCGACATCGGCAGATCGTACTCACAGGCATCCAGCAGCCGGTTGTTGTCGATGGTGATGAGGGTGTCGACGTGCTCCACAAGCATGTTTATGCCTTCTTCGGCAACGCTCATGCGGGCCCGGCCCTCAAACGAGAACGGCTTGGTGACGACCCCTACGGTCAAAGCTCCCAATTCCCGAGCCAGCTCCGCGACTATGGGGGCCGCTCCCGTACCGGTGCCCCCACCCATCCCCGCCGCCACGAACACCATGTCGGCATCCCCGATCATCTCTTCTATCTCTTCCTTGCTCTCCTCGGCGGCCTTCCAGCCCATGCTGGGATCGCCGCCGCTGCCGAGCCCGTTGGTAGTTGACGGCCCGATGCACAGCCGGTTGGGCACCTGCATCAGGTCCAGAGCCTGGGCGTCGGTGTTTATGCAGGCCAAGTCCAGATTCTTGGCCTTGCCGACGGCCATCCGGGTGACCGCATTGCTTCCCCCACCCCCGACTCCTATGATCTTGACCTTCGCCAGATTGAGCTGCTTTGGCCTTCTTATCATTTCTCATTCCCTTTCGCGCTCTGACAAAAGAGCGCCGACGTGGGTACCGGGCTTGTCCGCTAGCCGGACCCGCTTGCTAGACCCTTTCTCCCACCCTCAGCCTTGCGCTTCGGGCCCTGGGGTTGCTGGACACTTCCTCTTTGCTCGGAGCTATGGCTTTACGAGTGATCCGCTTCATGCGGCGCACCCTTCCACATGTGCATACGGGCAGCTCGGGGGGGCATACGCACATCCCCGACTCCCGGCGCAGGAACGACTTTACGAGCGCTGCTTCAAGAGAGTGGTAGGTTATGACAACCAGTCTCCCCCCTGCCGCTAGCAGGTCTATGGCGCCTTCCAACCCGCCTTGCAGATTTTCAAGCTCCCTGTTCACCTGTATACGGAGCGCCTGGAAAGTCCGGGTTGCGGGGTGGATTTTCCGTCGCCCCCCACCCGACGCCCTCGAAATAATCGCCGCCAGGCTGCCCGTCGACTTCACGGGGCGCTGTCTAACTATCGCCTCCGCTATTCTCCGGGCCCTGGGCTCTTCCCCGTATTCCCGGATCGTCCGGGCAAGTTCCGCCTCAGGCCACGTGTTGATAATTTCGCCCGCCGTCAGCCCCTGATCCGTATCGAACCTCATGTCCAGGGGTCCGTCACCCTGGAAGCTGAATCCCCGGCCCGGATCGTCAATCTGCCGAGACGAAAACCCGAGATCGAATAACACGCCATTCAATTCCCGGAATCCGGCATCCGCCGCTATGGACCTCATATCCGCATAGTTCGCTGCCCTCGCCTCGAAGGCACCGTGGAAATGCGACAACCGCTGCGAGGCTATCGACACAACAGACGGATCGGCGTCCAGGCCGAGCACCCGGCCCCCGGGCAGACACGACTCCATGATCGGGCCGGAGTGGCCTCCCTCGCCCATAGTCGCATCAAGGTATGTGCCTCCGGGCCTGACATTTAGGCCCTCCAACACTTCCGCAGTCATAACCGGTTGGTGCCTGTATTCACTCATCGTCAGAAAGAAGTACTGCCTGTTTCCCCTAAGGCCCGCCGGTCAGTCCCTGGGCTATCTCGGAGGCCTTCTCTTCCATCAGTTCCCGTTCCCGGGCCCAAAGTTCCTTGCCCCATATCTCCAGGTGCCGCCCCACCCCCGCCACCACCACCTCTTCATCGATCTGAGCGTATTCCCGTAGTGGAGTCGGCAGACCCAGTCTGCCCAGTCGGTCCAGCGTCAATCGGAAAGCGCTGGAAAACACCAGCCGGTTCACGAGCCTCGCCCCGCGGTCGGTACCCGGCAGCGAGGCGTATTCCTCGGCCAGCCGGTCCCAGGTCGTAGTGGTATACGCAACTATGCAGTTGTCATAGCCACGAGTTACAACTATGCCGTCACTGAAATCGCCCCGAGCCTTGGGTGGAATCGCCACCCGCCCCTTCTGGTCCAGGCGATATTCATACTCCCCGAGAAACATAGGCATCGCCCACCTGTCCCCACTAGTCCCCACATTCTACCACTCAGGGTGCCACTGTCAACGCAAAACAGCGCCGATTTCCTATCGTGCTATCATGGATTGCGGATACCAAAAGACATGTCCCCATTCAACGTAGGCATACTCACCAGCAGCGATCTCGGGGCCCAGGGCAAGCGCGAGGACGCGAGCGGGCCTCTCATCAAGGAAATGGTTACCGCGCTAGGCATGAATCCCACCAAATATGTCGTCGTGCCGGATGATCAGCACCAGATAGCCGACACCCTCCGGGAATGGGCCGATAGCGGCGAGGTCGACCTAATACTGACCACCGGAGGCACGGGGCTCGGGCCCCGGGACGTCACCCCCGAGGCTACCCTGTCCGTCATAGAACGCCAGGTCCCCGGCATCCCTGAGGCCATGCGCCTCGCCAGCATGGAAAAGACACCGATGGGCATGATCAGCCGTCAGGTGGCGGGCGCGAAGGGCTCGTGCCTGATAGTCAACCTGCCCGGCAGCCCGAAGGCCGTCCGGGAGTGCCTGGTGGCCATCTCGCCAGTACTATCCCACGCTCTAACCCTACTCAAGGGCGACACCGCTCACTAGCGGGCTCCCGCCCTCGCCATGAACTTTCACGTCTTTACCCTATTCCCCGCCATGTTTCACGGCCCGCTAAGCGAAAGCATAATAAAGCGCGCCCGAGACAGGGGCCTGATCAACGTCCACCTTCACGACATCAGGGACTACGCCGAGGACAAGCACAGGATCGTCGATGACTACGCGTACGGCGGAGGCCCCGGCATGGTCATGAAGCCCGAACCCGTCTTCAAGGCAGTCGAGACCCAGCTTGCCCTCATCCGCGAGTCGCAACCCACACCCGACCCGATTCCCGTCATATTGCTCAGCCCCAAGGGTCGGCTCCTTACCCAGAAGGTCGCCGGGGAATTGGTTCAACACCCCGACATCGTTCTTCTCTGCGGTCACTACGAAGGCGTGGACCAGCGTATTGTCGATCATCTGGCTACTGATGAAATTAGCATCGGAGACTACGTGCTCACCGGCGGAGAGCTTGCGGCCATGGTCGTCATCGACTGCGTAGCCCGTTTTATGCCCGAGGTCCTGGGTTCCGAGGAATCAACCGCCCGCGAGTCACACACCGACGGACTGCTCCAGTACCCCCAGTACACCCGCCCCCCCGAGTTTCGGGGCTGGACGGTGCCGGAAATCCTGCTCTCGGGTCACCACGCGCGCATCGATTCCTGGCGTAAGGAGCAGTCGCTTCTGGAAACCCAGCGCCGCCGCCCAGACCTCCTCAAACAACCGGAAAATAACCCTGAACACTAATCCGTTTACTTGCCATTCAGGCTTCCGAAAGCAATGCGGTCCCTCTGCCCATCACCTTTTTTCCTTGACCCCCCCAATGCCCGATGCTAGAATCCGCCACATGTCTCTACTCATGGTGGGCGTAGCCTAGCGGTTAAGGCACCAGGTTGTGGCCCTGGAGATCGAGGGTTCGAATCCCTTCGCTCACCCCATGTCCTTTCAAAACTTCACCCGGCGGAACACTTTGCGCCTGTAGCTCAGCGGATAGAGCATCGGTCTTCGGAACCGAGGGTCGGGGGTTCGAATCCCTTCAGGCGCGCCAATTAGACCATTATCACCATCCCGTTTCTGGAGGTGGCTTGTGAAATTCGGAGATATCGATGTTCACGTCATTAGTGACGGTACTTTCAAACTCGATGCAGGCGCGATCTTCGGCGTCGTTCCTAAGATGCTCTGGCAGCGTAAAGTCAAAGCCGACCGCAGGAACAGGCTTCAGATGGGCCTCAACTGCATGCTCATCCACTCCAACGGCCACAACATCCTCGTCGACACGGGCATCGGCAAAAAAGAGTCCGATCGCGACAAGGACATTTACGGACTCTCCGCGGGCAAGATCCTACGGCGTCTCAAGGAGCACGGGCTCGGGCCCCGGGACATAGACCTCGTGATTCTGTCCCACCTCCACTTCGACCACGTGGGCGGCTGCACCCGCTTCAACTCAAAGGGCGAAGCGGTCCCGACCTTCCCAAAGGCAAAATACTTGGTCCAGCGCGCCGACTGGGAAGAGGCCACGCACCCCAACGAACGCAACAAGGCCGCCTACCACCCCGACGATTTCGAACCACTCCTCTTCAACAAACAGCTTGAGCTGCTCGATGGTGATACTGAGATTGAAAAGGGCGTAGATACCGTCCTGACCGGGGGACACTCGGCGGGGCACCAGCTAGTCATGGCCGGCACGGGCCAGCGCAAAGCCGTGATCCTGGGAGACCTGGTCGCCACTTCCCATCACCTGCCTTTGCCCTACATCCCCGCCTTCGACCAATACCCGATGGAAAGTATGGAGCGCAAGCGCAAGTTGCTGGCAGACGCTGAGAAACACGGCTGGCTTCTGGTCTTCGCCCACGACCCAGAGACCATCTCCGGCTACGTCGAAAGCCGCAATGGCCGCGTCCTCCTCAACCCCGCCAAGGTCTGTTAGCCGTCCTTCTCCGCTAGGGTAAAACCCTTTCCACCAGCAGCCCCTTGCCAACTTCACTCGTGGCTACCCCACGGGTGATTTCATTTTCAGACAACCCATCGTCAGAGGAATAAGCCCGGATGTAGTTATCCGAAAGCCCAGACCAGTATTCGACCCCTTCCACCTTGACCTTCTCCTCCCACAGCACGCCCAGCGGTTTCCCAAGGAAAGCCTGACGGTACTCCACCGACAGCTCCCCTGCCCGCGCCAGCATCCGGCCCATCCTGTCTCGCTTCTCCTCATCGGACACCGCTCCATCGAAATCGTACGCCCGGGTCCCGGGCCTCCGTGAATACGGGAACACGTGCACCGCCGAGAAGGCCATCTCACGGCAGAACCGGTAGCTCTCTTCGAACTCCTTCCGAGTCTCTCCCGGGAACCCGACCATCACGTCGGTCGTGATAGCGATTTGGGGGAGGGCCTCCCGGAATCGGCATACGGCCCTTCTATACTCATCTACTCTGTATCGTCGGCCCATGCGGCTCAGTACGGCGTCGCTGCCGCTCTGCAAAGCTATGTGGACGTGGCTGCACACGCGAGTATTGCCGAACGCCCGCAAGAGCCTAGGCGTCACGTCCTGCGGTTGTATGGAGGAGACCCTCAACCGAGGCAGGTCCGTCTCCTCCAGGACCCGTTCGATCAGCCCGTGCAGCCGACCATCGTACCCTTCCGGGTCCCGGCGAAACTCGACGGTCGGTGGGTACTGGCCGTAGGAGCCGATCTGGGGGCCGGTGATTACCACTTCCTTGAATCCCTCATCCACCCGTGCACGGATATCGATCAGGGCCTGGTCCAGGGGCACGTTGAATTCCCGGCCCCTGGTCATAGGTATGACGCAGAACGCACAGAACTGGTTACACCCGTCCTGAATCTTAACGAAGGCCCTGCTCCTCCCCACCCCCCTCACATCCGCTATAGGAGACCGAGCGACCCCATCTTCCCAGTCCGCCATCAACTCCGACGCCACCTCTGCCAGCCGACCCTTGTCCCTGTTCAGGACCACCGCATCCACGCTTTCAAGCGCTTCAACTTCCCCCGTGGCCCGGGTAGCGTAGCATCCCGTCGCGATCACCTTCGCCTGCGGATTCCTCCTCCGCGCCCCCCCGAGCCACTGCCTGCCTTTCGCATCGGCCACGTGGGTCACGCTGCACGTGTTCAGCACGTACAGGTCAGCCTCGGCGGATTGGGATACAACCTCGAACCCTACCTCCGCTAATCGGCGGCTCATTGCGTCCGCCTCGGCCTGGTTCAGCTTGCACCCGTGCGCCGCTACCGCAACGCGAGGCTTATCTGATCGTCCTGTTGAAAGTTTGCTCGGCATTGTTAGATAATTGCATAATGCTGGAAAGAAATTCTGTCCGGCCACGCACTTTTCACATACGCCATACATTATCCGGTATCCCGCGCCCTCAATGCCACCTGGTCGCCGCCTGCTCAGTCATCCCCAGATTTGACATTAGCCTGTTGTGTTATAATTCACATCCGAAAGAAGTCTGATGATTACCTTGTTTTCACCCGAATCTTTTTTCACCCATACCCTGTATGACCTGCTAGGGCCGTACGGCCCAGGGAGTGCCCATGACTGTTCAGGCGACTAGGGGCGTAGGATCCCGAACGTACCAACGTCCCCGCAGAGTCCTTTTAACAGAGCCGCCCAACAGCCTCTTTGTAGGCTTTAACGCCACGGTGATTGTCGAACCCCTGGGCTTGGAATACTTGGCCGGAAACCTCCTCGACATCGCTGACGTCCGTATCTATGACATGCGCGTCGACAAGAAGCCTCTGGCCCAGGTCATCGAGGAGTTCAAGCCCGACGTAGTCGGTATACGAGAGGGTTACACGGTCGACGTCTCGTCCGTTAAGAACTTGGCCCGGGACATCAAGAAGATCTCCTCGGACATAATCACCATTGTAGGCGGTCATCACGTCTCACTCGCACCCCAGGACGCATTCAGCCCGGACATCGATGCAATCGTCATCGGCGACGGCGAGAACACCTTCCGCCGCCTTGTCCTCAGTCTCCAGAATGACCGGGGACTCGACTCTATACCCGAGGTTATCTACCGCACCGCCAGCGGGGACTTCGACCAGTCCAACACCAAAGTAATAAAGAAGAGCTCCCTTAAGGAGTTCGACTCCCTATCCATGAACGAGCGCCCTCTGCCCGCCCGGCATCTCGTAGACCAATACAGGGACGACTATTTCTTCCTATATCACACCAAGCCCTACTCCGTAGAAATGGCTCGCGGTTGCATCTACCGTTGCAACTTCTGCTCCGTCCACGAGTTCCACCGCGGCGAGTACAAGGTCCAGGGCAATGATCGCACGCTCCTTGAGCTTTCCAAGCTCCCCCGCAATTCGTGGATCAACATTGTCGACGACTTGGCCATCCAGGAGCTTCCCGGCTCCCTCAAAATGGCCTACCCCCCGGGATTCGATCCCATGGACGACCTCGCCGACAAGATCATCGACTTGGACCTCGGCCAGCGCTACTGGATGCAGGTCCGCGCCGACAACGTGGTCCGAAACCCCAAGAAGTTCGAAAAGTGGGCCAAGGCCGGTCTCGACACCGTGCTGGTTGGTCTTGAATCCTTTGAACAGAGCGACCTGAATTCCGTTTCCAAGGGCACCCGTGTCGGTGACAACGAAAAGTCCATCGACATCCTCCACAGCATGGGCATTCGGATTTGGGGCGCCGTTATGATCTTCCAGCATTGGATGGATGATAACTTCGAAAACCTCAAGGAAAAGGTCAACCAGACCAGGATTGAGTTTCCCAACTACACTATACTCACTCCCCTGCCCGGCACCGGTCAGTGGAAGGATATGCACAGCAAACTGGTTACGAAGGAGCCCCACTTCTTCGACTTCCTCCACAGCGTATTGCCGACCAAATTGGGGGGCGAAAAGTTCTACGAGCAATACGCCTCCCTTTGGCGCACGGTGGGAGACGGAGGGATGGACAGGATAAGGAGAATGATCGGCGAGGTATCCACAACCCGGGAGAGCGTTATCAAGTTCCTCCGCCAGTACAGAACCCTCTCCGACATTGAGACCTACCGCCGAGGCATTGAACTCCTGGACCAGGGGCCTCCTGCAAAGCAGCCTTCCCCTTAGATCCGTGTAAAGGCAGGACTTTCCAGTGCTTGACCACCGTGTAGTAGTCACAGGCGTTGGCTTGGTTACCCCTCTCGGAATGGACGTCGAGTCTACTTGGGGGAGCTTGATTTCCGGTCGGTCGGGCGTCGGATATATCACCGCCTTCGATTCCTCCGACTACGAGACCCACATCGCAGCCGAAGTCTCCGACTTCAACCCCAACGACCACCTGGACCGGAAGGCCGCTCGGCGCATGGACCGCTTTGTCCAGTTCGCCGTCATCGCCGCCAGGGAGGCCGCAGCCCAATCAGGCCTTGAAATTACCGACGAAAACGCGGGCGACGTAGGCACGGTTATCGGGAGCGGAATCGGGGGACTGATCACGCTAGCGGAGCAGTTCAACGTACTTCGGGACAAGGGCCCTTCCCGTATCAGCCCCTTCCTTGTCCCCATGATGATCACCGACATGGCTTCCGGACAGGTTTCCATAGACCTCGGCATCAAGGGGCCCAATTTCTGCACGACTTCCGCCTGCTCCAGCGGCAGCGATGCCATAGGCGCCGCTTACCAGCTGATCCAGTCCGGCAAGGCCAAGGCCATGATTACCGGAGGCGCAGAGGCAAGCATCACCCCCATCGCCGTTGCCGGGTTCAACGCCGCCAGGGCCCTGTCCACGAGAAACGACGAGCCCCAGAAGGCTTGCCGTCCCTTCGACGCCGGTCGGGACGGCTTCGTCATGGGCGAAGGCGCCGCAATGCTGATGATCGAGGATATGGAGCACGCCGTCGGGCGCGGGGCTACCATACTTGCCGAGCTCATTGGATACGGCACCTCCGGAGACGCCTTCCATCTCACCGCGCCCGCCGAGGGCGGTGAAGGCAGCATTCGAGCCATAAAGATGGCCTTGGGAGACGCCCAGGTCCAACCCGACGATATCGACTACATCAACGCCCACGGCACCTCCACACCCCTCAACGATAAGTTCGAGACCCTTGCCATCAAGAAAGTCTTCCAGGAAGAGGCCTACCGCATCCCCATCTCTTCTACCAAGTCCATGACCGGCCACCTCATCGGAGCGGCAGCCGCTCTTGAGGCCGCCATCACCGTACTGGCCATAGACCACGGCGAAATCCCTCCCACCATCAACCTGGAAGACCCCGACCCCGACTGCGACCTGGACTACACCCCCCACATCCCCCGCCGCGGCGAGGTAAAGGTCGCGCTTTCCAACTCTCTCGGTTTCGGCGGCCACAACTCGGTGCTCGTCTTCCGCCAACCCCCCGCCTGACCCATCCCCCTCCCCTCCACCAACGCCCGATTACGCGCCATTCCGAGGCCTTTTGGTTGTCATTCCGAGGCTCCGCGAGGAATCTAAAGCATAAGCGCGCTACACACCTACTTTATCCTGCCATTCCCCCCCCAACTCCCCCACCCGAGAGCCGGAATTCATCCTCTCCCGTAGGGGCGACCGGCGTGAACCCTGCCCTGCGGTTCTGCAAATGCTCAAAGGCCAACCCCCAGCGTATGCTATAATCAGGCAGTCCGACAGGGTCAAACATACCCAAAACTCACGAGGTGAGTTGCATTGCAACCCAGCGAAATCAGCTCCTCCGAACGCATGTGGGCCGCCCTTGCCCACTCCATACTCCTGCTAAACGTCATCCCGGTTTTCCTGGGACCCTCAGTCGTGATTACGATGGGCATATGGGTCTTCAAGAGGAAGGGTTCCGACTACGTTGGCTTTCAGGCCCTGCAGGCCTTTATTTTCCAGGTCGCCATAGCATTTCTGGCAATTATCCTTGGCATGGTGATCGATCCAGCGGCAGCCTTGATCGTGCTGATTCTGCCGATCATCTACTCGATGTACGGCGCCTACCGATGCAACCAGGGCCATGAGTTCCGATACGTGTTCATCGGCGATTTTCTCACGTCGATAATGACCAAAGACAAGTAGCCGGTTCACTGCAACCCGGGGTGGCCCCCGACACCACCCGATCATCCCGTTCTCATATATTTCGGCCAGGTAGTTGATGGGAGGGTCTTTATTGTGACCCGTGTGGCCTCGGAGTTAGTGTATCGGTACGTCCCGACTTATAGTGCCTTTTGCCTTGGCCGGGACTTTTCGGAAGGCAAGCCCCATGCCGTATAACCCGGTTGTAGACTCCAAGGTCTGCCGACACTGCTCGGTTATCGCCGCCATTAGGGAAACCCAGTGCCGTGGCTGCGGCGGACACTCCTGGGGCCCGATTCCCGACTCGCTCCTCCACAGCGTTGACCCGGACGTAATCAGAAACGGCCACGGCATCATCAGGTTGGACGGCTACCGGCCGCTGACCTGGCCCCCGCCCGAAGCCGAGCTCCGTGAAGAAGACCTTCCCCCTCTTCCCCGCAAAGACCCCGACACCGCCGCCATGCTGGCCTCCCTCTGCAGCATGATCGGAATCTGGGGAGTGGGGCACATCTATGTCGGAAAGGTTATTACCGGCCTATCGTTGATGATTGCGGGCGCTGTCATCTGGGGTATTTTTGTGCTCTTGACCTTCATCGGAGAAGGGCCGGTCTTCTACGCTCTCGGTGTGCCGGCCTGGGTTGCCCTCATCTTCCTTGCCTACCCAACCAACGAGTCCGATCCCCTCCGCGGCCGCAGATTCATCCTGCCCGGGATCGCCATTACGCTAACCACGTATATGGTCTGGTCCAACCTGCAATACACATACGTCTTCGTTACCATCGGGATTACCGCCTGGATATACCTCACTATCCGCGCCTTCACCCTCGCCAACGAATACAACGAAGAGCTGGACCGCAGCGGACTATCCCTCTGGTGATCCTGCCCTCCTGCCCGGAATGACGAAATTCCGCTGGGTCATCTCGCCCCCCGTGCCCCGGGACGCGCTGTCACGGCTCAGAGGCATTCCCCTCTCCACCGCCCAGATTTCATACAATCGCGGCCTCACCGACCTCTCACTAATCAAGAAGTTCCTCTCCATCGAGCAGCGTCCCCTCCCCGACCCCAACCTACTCCCTGACATCGCAACGGCCATTGAGCGCATCGCCGCGGCCATCCAGAAGCGCGAGCTCATCGCAGTCTACGGTGATTTCGACGCCGACGGAGTCACCGCAACGGCGCTGCTGAATAACGGCTTGACAGGCCTCGGAGCCCGCACCACTCCCTATATTCCTCATAGAACGGAGGAAGGACACGGGCTCAGCGTTCAGGGACTCGAAAAATTCGGCGGCCTGGGCGTCGGCCTGATCATTACCGCCGACTGCGGCGTCAGCTCTCTCGATGAGATAAATCTCGCCAACGAAATGGGCATCGACGTCGTCGTCACAGACCATCACACCCCCTCACCCAACCTCCCTCCGGCCCTCGCCGTAATCGACGCCAAACGCCAGGACTCTGAATATCCATTCCGGGAGTTGGCGGCTGTCGGCTTGGCCTACAGGATAATTCAAACTCTCCGGGCCCATTTTGGTCACGATGAGGACGAGAGGCTGCTGGACCTCGTCGCCTTAGGATCCGTGGCCGACATGGCGCCGCTGGTCGATGACAACCGCAATCTCGTAAAACGCGGCCTCGAAGTCCTGAACAGGGCCGAGCGCCCCGGCCTAAGGGAGCTAATGTCCCGGGCGGGCGTGGACCCCGGTAACCTGGACGCCGAGTCCATCTCTTTCACACTAGCCCCCAGGATCAACGCTGCAGGCAGGGTGGACCACGCCATCACCAGCTACCGTCTTCTCACGGCTACCTCCTCCGCCGAGGCCCAACCCCTGGCAGAGGAGCTGAACACCCGCAACCGGCAGCGCCGCAGCCACACCGAGGACGCCTTCGCGAAGGCCCAGACTCAGGTTGGCGACTCACCCGTTTCTGGTCCCATCATCATCGCCGGGGGCCCGGGCTTCGAGCCCGGCGTCGTGGGGCTGGTCGCCGGTAAACTCAGCGAGGAGCACTATAAACCGGCAGTCGTGCTCTCCACCGGGCCCGAGATCTCACGCGCTTCCTGCCGTTCCATCCCGGAGTTCGACATCACCGCAGCCCTTCAGCAGTGTGCCGACCTGTTCATCCGCCACGGCGGTCACTCCCAGGCCGCCGGTTTCGTCATCGCCAACGAAAATCTCGAAGAGCTCAAGGGTCGGCTTACCGAGATTGCCGCCGAGAGGCTCAGCGACCTGGACCTTCAGCCCTCCATCAAGATTGACGTCGTCATGCCCCTCACTCAGATCGAGGCTCGGCTGCTCAAATTCATCCAGCTCCTGGAGCCCGTGGGCCAGGGAAATCCCCGACCCATGTTCCTTTCCAAGAGGCTTACGCCCCTCGGGGTCCGCACCATGGGCGCCGATGCGTCTCACTTGAGGATGTCCCTGCAGGATGGGGCGTCGGTCTGGAATGCAGTCGCCTTCAAAATGGGCCACCGACTCGGTGAACTGACCGGCCCGATCGACGCGGTCTATCACATCAAGACCAACCGTTGGAAAGGTAGAGAGCGGCTAGAGCTTGAGCTGGTCGATTTCGCGCCTGCCGGGCAGGTCACACCTGCATCCAGTCGGCAAAGACCGTACTAGGACCCGTTGGTGGGCTTTAGGTGGCGGGAGCGGGCTGAATGCTCGGGGTCCGGCGGTCCAGCACCGAGCCTCCCATGTATCCCAGCCAGATCGGCACCAGCGGCAGGATGCACGGCGACAGGAACGACAGTATGCCGCCTGCAAACGCTATGACTATCGACGCGCCACCCATCCCAGTGACTTCGCTGCTGCCCGTTACCTCGGGTATGAACGTGAAGTAGGAATTCAACTGCTGCAGGGAGCCGGTCACTATGAGCGCTCCGATCAACACCAACAGCAGTCCGCTTATCAGCTCGATGAATTCGAGGTATGGGTTGACCTTCTTCAGCCATCGCTTGGCTACGCCTATGAAGGCCCCGACCAACAGGAATGGCAGCCCCAGGCCCAGGGAGTACGCGAACATCAGCACCGCGCCCTGCCCGATCGAACCCTCAAGTGTCAGGGACAGTATCCCCGCCAGAATCGGGCCCACGCACGGCGTCCATCCTATGGCAAACGCCGCACCCACCACCGCCGACCTCATGAGGTTCGGCTTATCGCCCGCCCCGATCCCGATTCCTCTTTGCCGGTACAGAATACTGGTTAGCGGGCCGAACCGCACAACCCCGCTCAGGTGGAAGCCCAGGATAATCAGTAACGTCCCCGCCCCGATCTCCAGCCAGTCCCGCCAACTCCCCGTCCCGAGGGACCCCAAAAGCGCCCCAAGCCCCGTGAACACCAGCGAGAACCCGGCCACGAACGCTACTGCATGAATGAACGGCGCCGGAGAGAACCCGATCCTCGCCAGGCCACTCGGTGCGGTCTGCTGCGTTCCTGTTCCGGGATTCACCATAGCGCTACCGGCTCCTCTCCTGTCCTGTAACCGTTACTCATAGTATGTCAACAAAAGACCGGTTCGGGCAACAAGTCCCTCACACCTTTTAACGAATTACTCTAGCAAATGTTGCCCATCTCATCATGCGCTCTTCAATGGCGGGCTCGGGGCACGGGGCCCTTCAGAACGCTGGCGCACCAGCAGAAACACACCGACCGCCAAGACTGCCGCCATCGTCAACAGAGATATTACATGGGCCTGATGCAGAGACCCTATTCTCCCCGGATCGTCCCGCGTAAACTGCACTGCGAACCTTATAGCCGCATACGTCCCGAGATATATGAGCATCACCATCCCGTCGGGCTTCACCCGGCCGATGAGCCGCATGATGACGAAGAACAGCAGAACGTCGCCCACCATCTCATACGCAACGGATGGGTGATACGCCATCTCCGCTCCGCTCTCGGATACGGGAATCGCCGGTCGGCCCGTATTGAGGCCCGGCCAGTTGGCGTGGGTGTGGACCCAGCCCCACGGCAGGCTCGTCCGGGTGCTGAAGTGTTCTCCATTGATCACGTCCCCCACCCGGCCGATAGTCTGAGCGACCAGCATCATGGGAGCAGTAATGTCGGCGATCTTGCCCACGGACTGCTTGTTCAGAATCGCCCAGGTGACACCGGTAATCGTCCCCCCAAGCAAAGCGCCCCACAGCCCCACACCGCCATTCCAGATGGTGAATATCTTTACCGGGTCGTTTATGTAATAGGACCAGTTATCAAATACGTGAACCAGCCGAGCCCCCACCACCCCTCCCGGCACCGCCCACGCTGCGCAGGAATAGATGACCTGGGGGTCCATGCCCCTGTCCCGCGCAAGCCTCGCCGTGCCGAATACCGCAAATGCCACCCCCAGGGCCGTGAAAATCCCGTGCCAAGACAACCCACCAATCAGGAGGGGGTCCATGTTAATTTCAAGCATTCCTGGTCTCGGTCTCCGTCCTTATCGTATAAGTAGTCCGATCAGCTTCACTATCCGTTCACTTCACCCATCCAGTGTAGCCTCCCCGCCGAATACCGGTCAATCCGCTGTACTTGTTCGGCAGGTTAGTGACACACCGGCCTTTTATTCAGTTGTGGGGTTTCGGTTTGCGTTCTGTCTGTTGGGTTTTGGGTCGGCGATGGAAGAGGCCCTCTTGCCCTCTAAGTGGCTTTACATTCTCTCTTTGCGGGTGTTCCGGCTGTCGGGGGACCTGGAGAGCAGGTCCCGCCTGAGAGGGAGGGACTTGCAGCCGGCCGTGCCCTTTGCTCGATTATATTCACGGACCGATCCAGGGCAGGATGTCCGTCAGAGGCTCCTTCGGGGCTGTATGCCGCTATGGGCATCTCGGGGCCAGGGAATCCAGCTGTGGCCCCACAGCCTGACTAATGATTTTTCAGTTTGCCGGAGCGATACGGAGCAAATCCTCCGGCACCCCCTCGCCGTAGCGCGCTAACTCTTGCGGTGCGGTCCGAACTTCGAGACGGTTCTCTATGGGGGTCAAACGGTCCGCGAGTACATCTCCTTTCACCCTTGTTGTAATCTCCCTGCGCACCCCGCCTCTGGATTCCGGCCTGGAGGCTGGAATGACTGGGGGGATGGTGGGGGAGGGGTGGGAGTAGAAAGCCAGGGCTTCTTCCATCGCCTGATGGTCAGGGAAGGGATAGCCGGGGCCTTGGTAGAGGAGATGGCGTCGTTTGCTTGTGCCGCGGGCCTGCGCGAGGGCCGTTGGGATGGGCTTGGACGTTGAGTCCTCAGGGGCCAGGTGGGCTTCCCTAGGTTGTGCGGTACCTCCTTAAGGTGGGTGTCGGGTCTAGACTGGCCCAATAATAGAACACATGTCTTATAAAGTCAAGAGGGTAATGTCACCCCTCTATGTGAACGGGACCACCCGCCAGGCTCGACTTTACCATCCACTATCGCGTTATGTTAAACTTGTCCGGTATTCATCCTCATATCTATAGGAGAGTGGCAAGGTGAAAATAGTAATCGATGCATTTTTAACTCATCTCACCGTGGAACGCGGCCTTTCCGCCAACACCCTATACGCCTACCGCAACGACCTCTACCAGTTCCTGGAGTTCATCGAAACGGGCCTCGGGCCCAGGAAGCATGTCTCCAACTGGGGCGGCGTAGATCGCGACATGGTCGCCAAGTACGGCCTCGACCTCCGGGACCGCACCTTCAAGGACTCCACCATCGCCCGCAAGATCGCCGCCATCAAGTCCTTCTTCGCCTTCCTGGTCGACGAGGGTGACATCGAGACCGCTCCCACCGAGCACATGAACTCGCCGAAGGTCGGGCGAGCCCTGCCAAAAGCCCTCTCCGTCGAGGACATCGGTAGGCTCTTGACTGCGACCAGGGAACGCAAGACCCCGGATGGCCGGCCCAAACCCGTCTCTCCCGACAGCCTCCGTGACTGCGCCATGTTGGACCTCTTGTACGCCAGCGGACTCCGAGTCACCGAGCTAGTTTCCCTCAATGTCGCCGACGTCGACATTCGCAACAACCATGTCCGGTGTCTGGGCAAGGGCGGCAAGGAGAGGATCGTTCCCATCCACCAGGAGGCCTCCGAGGCCCTGCGTGAGTACGTCGAGCGGGCCAGGCCTCGTCTCCGAAAGAAGTTCGAGGAGCAGGCTCTGTTCCTGAACCGCCGGGGCGACCGTCTTACGCGGCAAGGCTTCTGGCTCATCTTGAAGGGTTACGCAAAAGAGGCGGGGATCAAGACCCCCATAACTCCTCACATCCTCCGTCATAGCTTCGCCACCCACATGCTCAGAGGTGGCGCACCGCTTAGGCACGTCCAGGAGATGCTCGGCCACGCCAACATCTCCACGACCCAGGTCTACACCCACCTTGCCAGCGACCAGGTCCGGGACCAATACGACAAGGCCCATCCAAGAGCGTGACGTTCCGCGTTTGCGGCCCCGGTTTCCCGCCGACTATAATCTGACCATAGCTTTTTAATCAGGACTAAACATGGCGAAAAAGTCAAAGCGGTTCGCCGCCAGACAATCTGCAAGCACCAAGAGAAAGAAGGGCAAGCCGAGCCTGTCCCAGCGGCAGATCGAGCTTTCCGGAGTCTCTGCCCCCACTCCCATCCCTCCCCCCGCGGCCGGCGCCGCGGATACCGAGGCCCCTGTCCTTGAGTCGATCGACGTTCCCGAATCAGGCTCTCCTTCCGAGGCCGTGGAGCGAACTGCGCAACCCGGAACGCAGGTCGTCGCCCCTGCAACTGCCGGAGCGCCCTGGCGCTACGGCTACGTCCTCACCGATGTCAGGCGCATCGGCCTAATCACTGTTGTCGTGGCCCTTCTTCTCGGCGTCCTTACTTTCTTCCTCAGATAGCCCCCTCTCTCCATTCATTCCGGCCTGGGGCCGGGATGCAAGGGTGGGGGAATGGTCTCTTTCCTGGCGGGGTTGTGACGCCGCCCCATTGACTGGCCCCGCACGGTTGTACTATCTTCCCCTCCCTACTTGTACCCATCACACACCATAGATTGCCGACTACGGAACAAGAAAAACCAACGACACTTCTTCCACGATCTCTACCCCCGAATATTCTCCCGGCCGATCAAACAATCAAACATCGTGCCTGTTACCGGAAGACAATCATACGTAAAGCTCTTTCCATTTGCTTGTCATATGCCAACTGTGCTCGGGCCGCATGCTAAAATTACCTGGTAATGCCTACGCTCTCCATCGCAGACCAGGTAAAGGCCACCCCCACTAAACCCGGCGTCTACATCTTCCGGGACGCCTCCGGCAAGGTTATCTACGTCGGCAAGGCCGCGGGCCTGCGCAGCCGAGTCCGCTCCTACTTCGCCGACTCCTCATCACTCACCCTCAAGGGTCGACACCTCGCCGCGCGCATCGCCCAGTACGAATACGTCGTCACCGATTCCGAGGGCGAGGCCCTCATCCTCGAAAACACCCTCATCAAGCGCTATAAGCCCAAGTACAATGTCCGCCTCAAGGACGACAAGACTTACCCTTACATCAAGATAGACCTGGAAGAGGAATTCCCCCGCGTCTATTTCACCAGGAGACGGGAGGACGAGCGCGGCGCCCGATACTTCGGCCCCTTCGCATCCGCCAGCTCCGTCCGGCGCACCCTGGACCTAATCAAGAAGCTCTTCCCCTATCGCTCCTGCACCAAAAACATCACCGGCACCGACCCGCGCCCCTGTCTCGACTACTACATCCACCGTTGCGTCGGGCCGTGCATCGGCGCGGCGTCCAAGGACGAGTACCGCGAGGTCATCGACCAGGTCATCCTCTTCCTCGAAGGGAAGCACGAGACCATAGTGAAGGACCTCAGCGCCCGCATGAACGAGGCCGCAGAGGGTCTCCATTTCGAGCGCGCAGCAGCCTTAAGGGACCAGGTCCGCGCCATCGACAGGGTCTCGCAGACCCAGAAAGTCCACTCCCTCCACCTCAAGGACGAAGACTACATAGCGCTGTCCCGCGGCCAGGACGAGGCATGGATCGAGATATTCTTCGTCCGGGCGGGCAAGACCGTCGGCCGAGACCATTTCATCATGGAAGGCACCCAGGACGAGGGTGACGCCGATATAATGGCCGGATTCATCAAGCAGTTTTACGACTCGGCATCCTACGTCCCGCCCCTTCTCCTTCTCCAACACGCGCCTGTCGACTCCACCTTGATTAACTCCTGGCTGGAGAGTAAACGAGGCCGTAGAGTCCATATGAAAGTCCCCCGCCGCGGCAACCGCAGAATGCTGCTCCAGATGGTAACCGCCAATGCGGAGCAGGGGCTCGCGCAGCGCCACATCAAGTGGCTGGCCGACGCCGACGCCATCACCGGGGCCATGTCTGAGCTTCAAGAGCACCTCAACCTCCCCGAACTGCCCCAGCGTATGGAGTGCTACGACATCTCCAACATCCAGGGCTCAAACCCGGTCGGCTCGATGGTCGTCTTCGAAAACGGAAAACCCAAGCCCGCCCACTACCGCAAGTTCAAGATTAAGACAGTCCAGGGCATCGACGACTACTCCATGATGCAGGAGATGCTCCGCCGACGCTTCCGCCGGCTCAAGGACGCCGCCAACGCCAAAACCGACGGCTGGACCATCGTCCCGGACCTGGTCCTCATCGACGGAGGCAAGGGCCACCTTGGCGCTATACACCAGCTCTTCCTGGAACTCGGCATCGCGCATATACCTTTAGCCAGCATCGCAAAGCGCTACGAGGAGGTGTTTCGCCCCGACAGCAAGGAGCCTATCATCCTGCCTCGCAGCTCCCAGGCCCTTTACCTTGTGCAGCGCATAAGAGACGAGGCCCACCGCTTCGCCATTACCTTCCACCGGCAGCTGCGAAAGAAGAGCAGCGTGAGGTCGGCCATGGACTCTGTCCCGGGCATCGGGCCCAAGCGGAAGAAGGCCCTCATCCGCAGGTTCGGCACGGTCAACGCCATCCGAGAGGCCGACACCAGCGAGATCGCAGCGGTTGTCGGGATGACCCAAAAGCTCGCCGAAATAGTCAAAGAACACCTCTAACTCCGCTTCCCCAGACATGCCAGATCAAAATCATAATGCGCTGACTAACCTCCAGGAGGGGGTCCGCCTCCTCGACCAAGGCCAGATCGACGAGGCAATCGGCCTGTTCGACCTCGCCATCCGTCTCGACGGCACCCTGGTAGACGCCTACCTCCGCCGCTCCGAGGCTCACAATTTCAAGGGCGCGGCCGGCAAAGCCATCACCGACGCCACCAAGGCCCTGATGCTCGATGCCCAAAACGCCGGGGCGTACGTCGACCGCGCCGCCGCCTATGTCAACATGGGCAATTTCGAGCGCGCCCTCGCAGACTCCAATGAAGCTATCTCGCTGAAGCCCACCGCCGCCGCCCACGTCAACCGGGGCGCGGCCTACAGGGGTTTGGGTAAAGTCGTCATGGCCCTCGGTGATTTCAACAAGGCCATAAGCCTCGACCCCCGGTATCCCCTCGCATACAGCCACCGAGCCAGCGCCTTCCTAACAATAGGCGCTTTCGATAGAGCGATTCAGGACACCACCGCCGCCATTGACCTGGACCCGCACCTTCCCCAACCTTACATCGATCGTGGTGAGGCCTACAGGCACAAAGGTGATTTCGATGCAGCCGTCAAGGACGCCTCCACCGTCCTGAGTCTGCAACCCAATCTCGTCATTGCGCTGGTAAATCGGGCCGCAGCCTACCTCGACCAGAACCGTGCCCCCGACGCCCTCGCCGATTCCGAGGCCGCCCTTAAACTCGACCCGGACAACGTCCTCGCCATTAACAACCAGGCCGTGGCACTGGCCAAGATGGGCCGCACTAAAGAGGCCCTCGACTCCCTGGCCCGCGCCCTAACGCTGGCCCCGACCGACGAAGTTCGAGCCCATATAACCATGGTCATGGACCGGCTTACCGGCGATCAGCCGCCTTCTTAGCGACATATCGGTTGCTTATTGGCACGTCGGACGAAAGTGTCACCTCTCCACTTGGTGTAAAATTGACCTACGTCTTCTGATCCCTTTCGACTATCTAATGCGATCCATAATCACCTTGACCCTAATCGTGGCTCTCCTGGCCTTTGCTGCGGCCTGCAGCTCGGGAGCAGCGCCTACGGCCACCCAGCCCGCGCCCACTCCATCCCCGACTACCCCCCCGGCGACCCCCACCCAAGTCCCGACCGCCCTGATCGAATGGTCGGACGAAGACTGTATATTCCGCCCCCACGGCGAGTTGGGAGAGCTGACCAGGGTCACTCGCACATATGTCGAGAACGAACCCAAGCGCAACGTCGAGCGCCTATTCCTCAAGTTCCACCAATCCGAGGCCGAATCGACCATCCTTCGCTGCGACATGAACACAGCGGGGCTATTCTCGACCTGGTGGGTGCAGTCTTTCCCCACCGAACAGGACGCCCAACGTCTCTTCGAGTCCCTCATTCTTGTCACCCGCCCCGGAGTCGACAGGCTTAACCAAAACCCCCGGTCCTGCGCCCTCATCAGAGCCGGTAAGGAAGGGCAAGACAGCTACAACCTGGATTTCGTGGACAAGGGCATCTGCGAAAGCAGCGTCTTCAACGGGCTCAGCGGGATCGTAATCTATGGCGACACTGTCATAGGCATCGACTCCCAGTTCTACGAGGAGTTCTTTGAGCCTCTCCTGGCCCACGCGAAGGCCCTGGTAGACAAGAGGACCTCCTCCTAGCTTGCGTGTCCCCGGCCTGTCCCCGACCTCACCCCTGTTTACTAATGCCCCGACGCGTCCCATCCTCACCCTCCGCGCCCTCTTCGAAAACAGGTTCGTCAAGGAGGGTTCGCTCCTGGTCCTCGGGTACATCGTCTACATGTCCCTGCGCCACGTCTTCCTCGAAGAGGTTGAGGCAGTCGGCCGGACAAACGCCCTCAAAGTAATCGATATCGAGAAATTCCTGGGCATCTACTGGGAGCCCGCACTCCAGTCCCACCTCCTCTCCGAGGCCTCGTGGGTCGTGACCTTCTTCAACTGGGCCTATTCTCTCGGGTTCCTGCCCATCATCGTACCCGGGGCCCTGGCCCTTCTCTGCCTCCGCTACGATTCATTCGTCTATTTCCGAAGGGTGTTCCTCATAAGCTACGTCATTACATGGGTGCTGTGGCTGACCCTTCCCGTCACCCCACCCAGGCTGATGATCGAAGAGGGTTTCATGGATTCCATAGAGGTCATGGGGCCGGCGTTCTATAACAGCAAGCAGTCCATCGCGTACTATAACCAGCACTCCGCCATGCCCAGCATGCACTTTGGGTGGACTCTGCTCTTTTCGATAATGCTCCTGAAGACCGGGAGTCGAGCCCTGCGCCTATTCGGCGTCGTCTTCCCGGTCGTGGCCTTCGCGGCGATAGTCGTAACAGCCAACCATTTCTTCATGGACGCGATAGTCGGGGGTGGCATCATTGGTCTGGCTTTTGCCATTTACCACCTGGCAACCCGCTCCCCGAAACCACGTGCCTCCTCCACTCGATCATCGACAGTGATAGCACAGAGTGATATCATTTCATCGTGAGGCGGAAGCACCGCCGGACTCTCGCCGCGATTTTCGAGACCCCGACCCGTTCAGGAATTCGATGGGATGACATAGAATCGCTCCTCCTGGCCTTGGACGCCGACATAGAGGAGCGCTCTGGTTCCCGAATATCCATTCGATTAGCAGGCATACGCACCCACGCTCACCGACCTCACCCTAGGCCGGAGGCCAGCAAAGGACTGGTAGAGACAATTAGGGATTTGCTCGTGCAGTCAGGGATCAGGTCATGCTGAAATACAAGGATTACCAAGCTAAGGTTGATGTTGATTACGAAACTGGAGCACTTTATGGGCGCGTGATTAACATCCGCGACATAATATTCTTCGAGGCGGACTCCTTTGAGCAGTTGAAGAAGGAATTCCAATTCTCAATAGACGACTATTTGGCCATGTGTGCCGAAAGGGGTGAAAACCCGAATAAACCCTGCTCTGGAAAGATTTCCCTTCGCGTCTCCCCAGAAATTCACAGTGCAGCTCTCTACGCCGCCGCCAGCCAGGGCAAGAGCCTCAACGCATGGATCGCCGATACTGTCGAAAAGGCGGCCCTCCGCTGAGCCTTTCCTTAAAACCTTCATAAAGAACGGAGGGGCTGGCAATGCCAGCCCCTCCGCCTTTTCACTCTTTGCTGTCCTAGTGCTCCATTATCAGACCACCGTCGATGTTTATGGATTGACCGTGGATCCACGATGCTGCGTTGGTGCACAGGTACGCTATGAACTCTCCCACCTCGTCATCCGTGCCGTTACGCCCAATCGGCGTTGTCTGGGCCATCTTCTCCCATGCATCCGAATAGACCAGGTCGTCCATTCTGTGAGTGTCGACTGCACCTGGGCACACACAATTCACGTTCACGCCATACGGCCCGAGCTCCTCGGCCATAGTCTGAGTCATTGCCACCTGAGCGAAACACCCGGCGCAGTAGGCAAGAGCGTCGGCTGTACCCCGCTTACCGGCCCCCGACGACACGTTGATTATCTTGCCACCCTCGCCTCGGGCCAACATCACCTGGGCCGCCGCCTTGGAGCAGAGGTATGTACCCCAGACTTTAATATCCACAACTTTCTTGAAGTAGTAGTCGTCTAACTCGACTGTCGGGACTCGGTCCGCCCCCCGGGCATAGGCAGCGTTGTTTACCACAATGTCGATCCGTCCGAACTCCCGCACCGTGTTTGCCGTCATCTCAGTCACGTCCTCGGGGTTTGACACATCCACCACTTGCGGCAAAGCCCTCCTCCCGAGAGCCCGCACCTGCTCCGCCGTACTCTCGATGTCCTTCCAGTCTATCGCCTTCTCGTCATCCGGGAAGCTGGCCGGGTTTCGTCCCGTTCCCGTCGGGACAATATCTGCGCCCAGCTTGGCCAGCGCCACACACGCCGCCCTGCCG
Organism: Dehalococcoidia bacterium; assembly: GCA_965220005.1. Lineage (GTDB taxonomy): Bacteria > Chloroflexota > Dehalococcoidia > Plut-88900 > Plut-88900 > Plut-88900. Next base: position 1,729,799 of record OZ244800.1, on the reverse strand, counting down.
ATGCCCCTCAATCTCCCCGCCCCAGTGACTATCGCTACTTTTCCGTCCAGCTCACCCATTGTGTTCTCCACTCAATTCTTATCCCGAAAACACGTTCACTCTAGCTCCCATGAGTATTAAGCGTGCCCAGAAAATGCTCTGGCGCTCCAGTCTACGTTTCTCCCTAGTGTTCCATTATCAGGCCGCCATCGATGTTTATGGACTGGCCGTGTATCCACGACGACGCCTTAGTGCAAAGGTAGGCTATAAACTCACCCACCTCCTCATCCGTCCCGTTCCGTCCTATCGGCGTTTCCTGGGCCATCTGGTCCCACGCGTCTGAGTAAACCAGATCGTCCATCCTATGAGTGTCGACTGCCCCCGGGCAGACGCAGTTAACGTTCACCCCGTAGGGGCCCAACTCCTCGGCCAGCGTCTGTGTCATTGCCACTTGTGCAAAGCATCCGGCGCAATAGGCAAGGGTGTCGGCATCGCCCTTCTTCCCCGCCCCCGACGACACGTTGACTATCTTTCCTCCCTCCCCTCGAGCCAGCATCACCTGAGCCGCCGCCTTCGAGCACAGGTACGTGCCCATTATTTTGATGTCGACCACTTTCTTGAATATGGCGTCATCCAGGACCACCGTCGGGACGCGGTCGGCGCCACGGGCGTAGGCAGCATTGTTCACCATGATGTCGATTCGCCCGAACTCACGTACCGTTTCGGCGGCCATTTCAGCCACGTTCTCCGCGTTGGACACGTCCACGACCAACGGCAACGCCCTCCGCCCGAGGGCCCGTACCTGCTCCGCAGTACTCTCGATGTCCTTCCAGCCTATCGCTTTCTCGTCATCCGGGAAGCTGGCTGGGTTTCGACCTGTTCCGGTCGGTACTATGTCCGCGCCCAGCTGTGCCAGTGCGACACACGCTGCCCTACCGATCCCCCTCAATCTCCCTGCTCCCGTGACTATTGCTACTTTTCCATCCAGCTCGCCCATTGTCTCCTCCGTTCCGTTGTAGTCCGTCGAAACCCGGGCCCTTGAATGCCGAAAAGTTTAGAGACCGCCCACCCAATCCGTCAACGCTCTTACACCCTTGCACCCGACACTCAAACCCCATACTCTACCCGGCATGCAGGACTTCAAGACTGGGACCATAACGGCAAATGCTGTGGAATTCAGCTACCTCGAGGCGGGGAGCGGGCCTCTTGTCCTATGCTTCCACGGCTTCCCCGACAACGCCTACACCTATCGCTATCTTCTCCCTCAACTCGCCGACGCCGGCTACCGAGCCGTTGCGCCCTTCATGCGGGGTTATGCTCCCACACCTGTCCCGGCTGACGGAAGATATCAGTCGGCCGTTCTTGGCAGGGACGCCCTGGACCTGATCCAAGTATTAGGGGCCGATTCCGCAATCCTAGTCGGTCACGACTGGGGCGCCCTCGCCACCTACTCTGCCGCGACCCTCGATCCCGAAAAGGTGACAAAGCTAATCACTCTAGGCTCCGCTCACCCCGGCGCCTCTCTTGATCGGGACTTCGACTACCTGCGTGGCACATGGCATTCCTACTACTTCCAGCTCCCTTCCGCCGAGACCACCCTTCCTTACGACGACTTCCAGTTCATCGTCGACTGGTGGAAGAACGCTTCTCCCAACTGGGACATCCCGCCCGAGTTGCTGGAGTCGGTGAAGAAGACCTTCCGACAGCCGGGAGTAGTGAAAGCCGCTCTCAATTACTACCGCCACGCCATCAACGCGTCTCTGCGAGACCCCAGCCTCGAAGATACCGAGCCCAAACTGGTTGTCGGCCCCGTCACCGTGCCCACTCTCGCTCTTCACGGCACCCATGACCGTCCCAAGCGCCTCGAATCTTTCGAGCAGATGGACCACCTATTCTCAGGCCCATTGACGAAGGTAGTCATCCCCGGTACGGGCCACTTCGTCCACCTTGAAGAACCCGAGGAAACGGCGCGCCTTATCCTGGATTTCCTGAGTTCTTAGCCGAGATCAGGCCCAATCCACGTTCAGTCCCGTCATCTCACAACTTACGTCCCACAAGCGCCTCGCTACTACCTCATCGTACGATTCAGGCGACGAATCCACGGGCCTCTCCTTCACGAAGTAACGCCCACTCACTCCCTCAACTTCCTCCGACGATGCGAGGTAGACCGACGTCCGGGCCCCGGCCTCCGCATCGACTGAAATTAACCTGGTCACGGCCTTTAGCTTGCGTGGCAATCCTCCGGCGTCGGCCAGCAGGTTGGTAGCCACTATCCCTGGATGAAGGCAGTTGGTAGTTACACCTGTCCCTTCCAGCCTCCTGGCAAGCTCGTGCGTGAAGAGGATGTTAGCCAGCTTAGTCCGACCATACACCTTGGTTCGGGTATAGCCCCTTTCGGAGTGCAGGTCCTCAAAATCGATCACCGCACCCGCATGTACTTGCGATGAAACGTTCACTATGCGCGCCGGGGAGTTAGCTTTCAGAAGATCAAGTAGCAGGCCGGTCAGGAGAAAGTAAGCAAGGTGATTCACGGCGAACTGCCTCTCAAATCCGTCACCCGTGACCTCCCGCCGACGCGGTATCACCGCCGCGTTGTTCAACAGCACGTGAAGTTCCCCGAAGCCTTCTTTCACCTCTCGTGCGAGCTTTCTTATCGAGTCTTGGTTAGACAGATCCGCAATGAGCAGATGCACATCGTCATTCCCTGACTTCTCTTTGATCAATTGATGCGCTTTCCGGCCTCGCCCCTCATCCCGGCTCACCATCAGGACCCGGGCCCCGAGCTTTGCCAGCCCAACTGACGTAGTCAGCCCAATACCTGCGTTCGCACCGGTGATTAACACCGTCTTATCTTTCATGTGTTCGCTATTGCCTCTCCTCAAATTCTCGCTTCAACGAGAATACCAGACATTGCCAGCTTCTCACCCATGTATAATCTCCAACCGCGAGGCCAATATGAAGCTGCACCTGATAGACGGCACCTACGAGCTGTTCCGCGCCCATTTTGCCATGCCGCCCCTCTCCGCCCCCGACGGTCGGCCCGTCGGAGCGGTCCGGGGCCTGGTCCAGACCCTCCTTCTGCTCCTGCGCCAGCCTGACGTCACCCACGTCGCCTGTGCCTTTGACCACGTCATCACCTCCTTTCGCAACGATTTATTCGAGGGGTACAAGGACGGCACGGGCATTCCGGAAGAGCTTGCAGCACAGTTCTCACTGGCCGAGGATGCGGTGCGTGCGCTTGGTATAGTCGTTTGGCCCATGGTCGAGTTTGAAGCCGACGACGCCCTAGCCACCGCCGCCGTTGGATGGCAGAACGCCGAGGAAATTGAGCAGGTAGTCATCTGCTCTCCCGACAAGGACCTTTGCCAAGTCGTCTCCGGCGACAAGGTAGTCTGCCTGGACAGAAGACGGGAGATCGTCCTCGACGAGCCCAGTGTCATCGACAAGTTCGGAGTCGCCCCACCCTCCATCCCCGACTACCTAGCCTTGGTCGGAGACAATGCCGACGGCATCCCCGGCATCCCTCGCTGGGGCGCATCCAGCACTGCAACCGTCCTCAGTTCCTATCAGAACGTCGAGAGCATACCGGCGGACCCCGACCAGTGGAATGTAAAGGTGCGCGGCGCCAAGGCCCTCTCCCAAAACCTGGAAAACATGCGTCCCGAAGCTCTTCTCTACAAGAAGCTCGCGACCCTAAGGACAGACGTCCCGCTTGAGGAGGAACTGGAGGACCTGCAATGGAGCGGCCTCCCCAACCCCGGCTTCCAAGAATTCTGCAACAGCTTGGGCTTCACTCGTCTGGCGGAGTCCAACCTGCCTGTCGCGAATAAGTAGACATCGACAAGTGCTCTGTCTTTTTCGATGCTTACTTGACTCTTAGAGGGGTCATCCCTCCCGAGTAACCCAACTCCAGTCCCCTACACTGCCGCGCTTGTTCAGTCCCCTCTGCTGGCCTCTCAGATAGGAGATCTGCCCGACGTGCTGTGCAATCTCACAGATAAGATGGGTCCACACCCGGCCTATCGTGTAGCCCCGTCGCCTCGGGTGATCGCTCGGCGGGATGTGGTCATAGTCATAGGGCTTTAGGGAGCGATGGTAGGCCCTGCTTTCGGTGCGCACCTCACGCCTATACTGGACAAGCTCCTCAAGAGGCGGGTTGGGGAATGCCGCCAACTGCTCCCGTCCGTACCCGAATCCCGTTTCGTCCGCCGCTATACCCCACCGAGTGGACCAGCCCCCTCTCTCAAACACCTGGGGCTGCCTTAACGAATAGTCGCTGATAAATATGTCCTCGGCCCGACTCATGTGCCAAACGAGAAAGCATATCGAGTTGGAGCCCTCGTCGGGCCTCCAGAGCAATTCCTCCCGGGTCAGGTCCTCCAGCATGTGTGCCAATTCCATTTCCAGTTCTTCGAAACTCTGTTCCACCATCTGTCTAACGTCCATATCGTGCCTCTCTACGAAAAGTCTAGTTGAGTGAGAGTGGGCTACACTCGTACCTCATTATATCTACTCCTGTGTACCAAGCTGCGGGGCGACAGCCAGTATTCAACCTTAGCTGATCAGCAAGGACCCGCTCCATTCCCCTACTGCGGCAGGGGCCAGCCGGATTACGCCCGGCAAGTTGTCAAAGTCCGTGTCCGCTGAAATGATGCGGTCGACGCCCAGCCGTTTCATCACTGCTGCATGAACCAGGTCACGAGAACTCACCTCCGGGTAACGGTCCGCGAGATCGCCGGCCCACTCGACGTCTTCGAGGAATACAGGCTCCACTCTGTAGCGCATGGCCTCCGCGAAGGACTGAAAGATATCTCGGCCCAATGCCCATCTACCGGAAGAGCGGTATCGGTGCAAGAGTTCTTGCAGCACTTCGCTATCGGTAAAGAATGACCGCGGATGTAGAGCAACCACCCTCAATACTTGCAAGCAGGGCGCCTTGTAAGGATGCTCTCTCCCACCCGCATAGATCGGGATGTTTGCGTCAATAAAGGCCGCCGGGCTCATGAGCCGCCTCCAGTTCTCGGGACAGTTGCTCGGGGTCGGGGACGTCTTCAACTTCCAGGCTTCCTATCCTTTCGACAGCCCGTATGCGACGCCCCAGCATTATTTCTTCGTATGCGTCGTCTATCAAACGCCTGACAACTTCGGAAATCGGCTCGCCCTTTTCTTCAACCAGTATTTCCAGCCTTCGGCGGTGCTCCGAATCAAGACGCACGTCCAACCTTGCCATGTATTCCTCCCTGTACGTGCTCAAATGTACGGAAACAATTGTCCGTCAACAGCCATATCCTGTCAATGCTGACGTTAAATGGGCGCTCCTGAACTCCCCCCACCCGCTATACTGTCCCCCGACACCCCTGCCAAAGGACACCTACATGCTTGTAACAGAACGCCGGATGCGGTTCAGGGACTACCTAGCACGGGAAGGCTGTGTACGGCCCGCCTCCGTGTTCGACGCCATGTCCGCCCGGCTCGCCGAGGCCGCAGGCTTCGAGATCGGCATGCTCGCCGGGTCTATAGCGTCCGCCGTCGCCATCGGCGCTCCCGACTGGACCCTAATCACACTTACCGAGTTCGCCGACCAGGCCCGGCGCATCACCCGGGCCTCCGACATCAGCCTTATGGTCGACGCCGACCACGGCTATGGCAACGCCCTCAACGTCATGCGAACCGTCGAGGAGATGGAGAACGCCGGCGTTTCCGCCCTGACAATCGAGGACACCGTGCTTCCGGCCCCCTTCGCCTCGGGCCCCGACCAGCAACTTATATCCATCGAGGAGATGACCGGCAAGCTCAAGGCTGCTTTGAAAGCTAGACAGGACGAATCGTTGGTCGTCATCGGGAGAAGCATCGCAGGTCCGGACTCGGTTGAAGAGCGCGCTCGAGCTTATGCAGGCATGGGCGTTGACGCACTGTTCTTCACCGGCGTATCCACCATTTCGCAGCTGGAGCGAATTCATAGGGACACGTCTCTTCCATTGCTCACCGGCTCCCGTGCCCCGGAGCTGGATGATCTGGGCCGAATGGCCTCAGCAGGAGTTCGCATAGCCCAGAAAGGGCATCTTCCGATCCGCGCCGCGATTAAGGCGCTGTTGGATACCTACGCTGCGCAGATGTCGGGGTTGGGAGGGGCCGAGCTAAAGGACACGTTGGCTTCCGAGGACACCATGAACATCGCCCTCGGCCAGGACACCTATGACCAATGGAAACAGGAGTTCTTGAGCTGACTAAGACCCCTGTCGGTTGAGCAACTACGTCGTGTACGCCTCCGCCCCCGGCCTCCGGTAGACCTCCCGGCCCCCGAGAAACACGTAGTCCGCTTTCACGTCCAGCAGTTCGTCACCCGTCATTCCCATCGGGTCCCGGTTCAGGACTACGATGTCGGCGAGCTTACCCGCCTCCAGGCTCCCCTTTGAGTCTTGCTCGCCGAGGGCAGCCGCCGGATAGATGGTGTGCATCTTCAGCGCTTCTTCCACCGACACCCTCTGCTCCGGGTCGATTATCTGTCCGGTGAAGGTCTGCCGCTTTACCGCGCACCAGATGCTGAAGAACGGATTCAGGTGCCTGACCTCTGAGCCCGAGCCGTCTGAGCTGCAGGGCAACTCCCACCCATCGTCCAACATGGTGCGGAACGAAAACCTGCCCTTGCTGGCATAGTCGCCCATGTAGACCGGGAAGTAGTCTCCGAAGGTGTACAGGAAAACGGCCTGGGGCGCCGGCATGATACCCGCCCTGCGCCACAGCTCCCGGGTCCCGGGGTCCGACACGAAGTTCCCGGCGTGCTCCATCCGGTTCACCATGCGGCCCGTCGGCGGGTCACCAAGTTCGATAGCCACCTTGCACATCGACTCCTGGGCCCTCTCACCGTTGCAGTGGATGATCAGCTGCAGACCCGCCTCCCGGGTCCCGACCATCGCATTCAGGATTTGGCGCCGGTTTAGGCCCAGCTTCCCCCTCGACCCATTCCGTCCGACGTAGGGCAGCTTCACCGCTGCCAGCGCCGCGGAGTACCCTCCGTCGGCGAACATCTTGACCCCTTGAATGCGCATGTATTTGTCATCGGAGTTGATGGTGAGGTGCTCCTGCCACCGGCAAGCATCCTTGATCGGCATGAGGCGCGGGGCCCAGATGTACGTCCTGAAGCGGACGTTGATCTCGCCGCTGCCGATCAGCCGGTCTGCCAGCTCGATTCCCTCGGAGCTGTGAGATATGTCCCCAATTGTCGTCACGCCGTTGGCGGTTAAATGCTCACGGGATATCGCCTTAAGGGCCTTCTCCTTGGTAGATAAATCGGGGCGGGGGATGGGGAGCAGGTGCTCCAGGTCCTTGATGATTCCGTTGGGGTGACCCGAGGCATCGAGCTCCACCGTGGCGCCTGCCGGGACTCGGAAACCCGGGCCTATGCCCACCAGTTCCAGGGCCTTGGAGTTCAGTATCAGGTTGTGGCCCCCGGCCATCATCGCCACAGGGATATCGGTGCTCACCTTGTCCAGGTCGTGGCGGTCGGGAAGGCGTTTATCCTTGAGCTTCTGGTCCTGGAACAGGCTCCCGTGGCCAAACAGCCAGCCCGTCTCCTCCGCCATGTCCATCCTCTCCCGGAAGGCCTCAATAACGTCGTCTATCGTCTCCCGGGGAGGAGTGTGTACGTCGACCCGGTTATACAAGGCCAACGAGGCCATCTCCGGGTGTACGTGGACGTCGACGAATCCCGGCATTATGGGCCGGTTCCCGAAATCGTAAGTGTCGAAGTCTTGCCCAAGAGTTCCCGACACTGCATCAATGGGCCCTACCCCGGCAATCGTGTCCCCTTTCACCGCAACGGCATCCTGGTCCCGACTCGGCGATCCGGCCATCGTTATAAGCTGCCGAGATTTCAGCAGCAGTCCTCTATCCCCCGACGCCACAGGCCACCCCCTTCCCCGCCAGGACCGGCGCCCGTCCATTCGCAGCCGACTCCCGCGCCCTGTAGGGTGTCATAACCTCTTTGGCGAAGAGTTTGAGAGAGCGCACCATGTCCTCATGTCCGGGGCCGAAGTGGGTAAACAGCGAAAGGTGGTCGAGGCCTGCTCTATCGAAGGCATAGACCTTTTCCAGCACCTCGTCTGGGGTGCCCATCAGCAGATTGTCGTAGACCTCCTGCTGGGACGGATCATCGTCGTTCGACTCGGGGGCCACGTAGGCCCTGGGGTTTGAATTTTGAGTGTAGTCGTGCAGCCGTGTCCCGATGCGGTGGTTAACAATTACGTCCCGCGTCTTGGCGAAAGCCTCTTCCTTGGTCTCTGCGACATAGTACATCCTCGACATACCAACTCTCTGTTGCCCGCGGGCATGTCCCGACTCCTCCCTGCCCTGATGAAAAGCGTCGCAGATCCGCTGGATGTGGCTCATGGGACGCCGGAAGGGTGCATTGAATACGTTGTATCCCTTGCGGGCATAGTGCAGTGCCGTAGATTCGTGCATGCACCCGACCCAAACCGGGGGATGGGGGTCCTGCACGGGTCGGGGCCAGATATACGTGTTTTCGAAAGACCAGAACTTGCCCTCGTGCGCTATCCCTTCGTCCTTGCTGTGCCAGACCTTTTCCAGGATTCCGAGAGACTCATCGAAGCGGGCCCGGCTGTCCCCGAACTCCTGCCCGAAGCGGTCAAACTCGTACTTGTATGCGCCTCGGGCCACACCCAGCTCAAACTTGCCGTTCAACATGTTGTCGGTAGCGGCTATGTCGCCGGCCATCGCCAGGGGGTGGTGGAACGGCAGAAGGACCACTGCAGTCCCGACAGTCGCATTCTTCACGTATTGCCCGACCTGATTGGCCACCAGCAACGCATTCGGGGCAGGGATGTAGTGGATCAGGTGGTGCTCCGGCACCCAGACATTGTCGAAGCCGAGGTCGTCGGCGAGAATGGCCAGCTCCAGCATGTTCTTGTACATGTCCTGGCCGCGCTGCTCTTCGTAGATCTGCATAAAGGAGAGGAACAGGCCGAATGTCATCATGGTCTATCTGTCCTTCAGGTGGTGCCCGAGAAGAGTTCCTGTAGCAGGGCCAAGTTCGGCCAACGATACCCTTGCCCCGCCGAACGTGTCAATTTCATTCGCCACCCTAGGCCAGGCACCTGAGCGGCGCCCCCCCGTTGTAGTCTTCCATGTCCGAAATGATGGGTTTCATATTCAGCTTGATCCCCCGTTCCTCGCCCTCGAACTCCGAAAACGCCCGGTAAATGTTCCCCACTAGCCGTTCCGAGTCGTGCCACTCAGCAAACTCCGCAAGGTCCGTGCTTCGGGCTGTTTCCAAAGGTTTCATCCCTAACTTATACCCCTCCCAGGCAGCATCCTGAACGAACTTCAGGTAAGCCTCGGTAGGGTCGAAAAGCTCCGGGCCGCACACAGGCCCGTGGCCCGGGACTATGGTCTCGGGACCGAGGGCTCTGAGCCTCTCGACAGCCTCCAGAGACCCGGCAACCGACCCCATGACGACAAACGGTGTCCCTTCGTTGAATATCAGGTCGCCCGAAAACAGCAGCTTTAAGTCTGGAAGCCAGACCACGGTGTCGTTGGTCGTGTGGGCGGGGCCCATGAAGATAAGCTCCAGCCTCAAATCCTCGACGTACAGGGTCATTTTGTCCTGATAGGTCAGGGTCGGTGCGGCCAGTTCCAGGTTGCCCCAGTCCACATTGGGGAACAGCATACCTATGGGATTGTCGGGCTGCGGGAGTCCCGCTTCCAATATGGCCTCCCGGCATAGCTCGTGCGCAACAATGGTCGAATCCGGAAACAGATAGTTACCGTGAGTGTGGTCGCCGTGATGATGTGTATTGATCAGGGTTTGAAGCGGCAGCTTGGTTACTTCCCGTATCGAATCGATAAAGGCCCGAGTCCTGCGCTCGGTGAAACAGGTGTCAATGACCGTCGCCCCCCTCCTCCCCACCACGAAACCCGCGTTGTTCAGTCCCCAGCTGCCGTCGGCCTGCAGATAGCAGAATATGCGGTCCGCAACTTCCTTTACCTCGGGCGGCGGGAGTTCACTGCTCTTACCTATCAGGTCGATGCTCATGGGATTTCCCTTCTTGCGCTATTCCGGATGTGGCCACGCTTGCCGTCTCAAGGCTCCATATTATATTGTCACGTCGTAACATCCTGCTCTGGCCCGACAGGATGTTAGCACCACTACGAAACCGTTACGGGAGACCAACATGAGACCGCTGGAAGGCATTAAGGTAGTTGAGTTAGGCATCTGGTTCGCAGGGCCTGCCGCCGGTATGCTCCTCGCCGAGTGTGGCGCCGACGTCATCAAGATAGAGCCCCTTGACGGCGGAGACCCCATCCGGGGACTCGACCTGGAGGAACGCTGGGGCGCCAAGACCCCACCCTTCAACTACATGGCGGAAATGGTGAACCGCGGCAAACGCAGCGCAGGCATCGACCTCCGCAAGCCCGAAGGCCAACAGCTAGTCTACCGTCTCGTCCAGACCGCCGATGTCTTCGTCACCAATGTCCGGCCCCAGGCCCTTGATCACCTGGAAATGACTCCCGAGACCATCACCGCCCTCAACCCCAGGCTTATCTACGGCCTCCTCACCGGATTCGGCCCCAAGGGCCCCGACAAGAACAAACCCGCTTTCGACGAGGTAGGCTTCTGGGCCCGAGGAGGGTTCCTGTCTTTCATGGGAGAGCCCGGCGGCCCACCGACCCACCTGCACGGCGCTATGGGAGACCTGACTACAGCCGTCTGCATGACCAATGCCATCTCCCTTGCCCTGTTTGCCAGGGAACGCACCGGCAAAGGCCAGATAGTCGAATCATCCCTTCTGTCCAGTGGAATGTGGGTGGCAGGCTACGACCTGCACCGAACCCTCTTCTCCGGCGAAGACGTGCTGCGGGAGACCAGGAGCTCCGCACCCAGCCCCCTATATAATACCTACCAGTGCGGCGATGGCCGCTGGGTCCAGTTTTCCATGCCTCAGGGCGACCGCTACTGGGCCCCGACTTGCAAAGCCCTCGATATCCCGGACCTGGCCTCCGACACCCGGTTCAACACCCACGGCAAGATGATGAAGAACCACATCGATGCCATCAAGCTCCTCGACGAGGCCATGGCCCGCCGCCCTCTCGCCGAGTGGGCCCCCCGCTTCGACGAGCACCAGCTGGTCTGGGCCCAGGACGCCCGATTGTCCGAAGTGGTCGCCGACCCCCAGGTAAAGGCCAACAACTTCCTCACCGAGGTCGAGCATCCGGGCCTCGGAACATACCCGGAAATCGGAGTGCCTTTTGCACTGCGGGACACGCCTACTCATCCCTCGGGGCCCGCGCCCGAGTGGGGTCAGCACACTGAGGAAGTACTACGTGAACTCGACTATTCCTGGGAGCAAATCATCGACCTGAAAGACCGGTCCGTCATAGCCTGATACCGCAGTGAACTCAAGGGAGGAGCAGAAATGAGCCAGGAAACGCTGATATACGAACTGAAGGAAGACGGAATCCTCTGGATCCGCTTCAATCGCCCCCGATCCCTCAACGCCGTCAACCGCACCTTTGCCAGGGAGCTCCGGGAGGCCGTGGAGCAGGCCGAGGCGGACCCCGACGTCAAGATAGTGATCCTCACTGGCGAGGGCAGGGCCTTCTGCGCAGGCGCCGACCTCAAAGAGGCCGCCGCGGGCATCCCCCCAGGCCAGGAAAAGCGCAGTACCCATAACCTGCAAACTGTCGCCCAGGTCCTGAGGGACATGCGCAAAGTCGCCATCGCCGCGGTAAACGGTTACGCCCTCGGCGCGGGCTGCGAGATTGCCCTGGACTGCGACCTCGTGGTCGCCTCTGAAGAGGCCAAGTTCGGATTCCCGGAAACGGGCGTCGGCGCTACGGTAACCGGTGCAGGTACATACCTGCTGCCGCAGGGAATCGGTCTGGCCCGGGCCAAGGAGCTTATCTACCTGGGAGAGCATGTCCCAGCCGCTGAGGCCAAGCAACTCGGTATGGTCAACCGCGTAGTCCCCGCAGACAAGCTGGTAGAAGAGGCCACCGCCGTTGCCCACAAGGTGCTTGAGAAATCGCCGATGGCCATAGCCCTGGCCAAGGCCGCGCTCAACGTAGGCGCAGAGTCGAACTTCGGTGCGGCCCTCACCTACGAGCGCGATTCCAGCATTGCCGCAGCTTCCACCGGTGACATGGTGAATGCGGGCCAAGCCTTCAAGGAGAAACGACCCCCGAAGTTCCAGTAGGGGGATGGGGGTAGTACGCCTCCTAACATCCTGTAGGGTTGAGTTCTAACGGTGACGCAATAACCGGGGAAGATTTCCCCTCCCGTGCTATCATTGCCGCCATGATTACCAAGCTCGCCCACGTCTCCATCCTCGTATCCGACCTAGATGAAGCCCTTGACTGGTATACCAACGTCCTGGGCCTCGAAAAAGGTGAAGACAACTCCTCCGTAGTGCCCGGTTTCCGGTGGCTCACCGTCGCACCCAGGGGCCAGACAGAGCCCGAAATAGTCCTCTTCCTTCCGGGCCCCTTCCAGGCTGAGGAGGACCGAAAGATTCTCCTGAGCCGCGTCGGGGAGGGCACAATGTGGATGTTTCACACAGACGACTGCGCCAAGGAATATGAAAGGCTCTCGAGGCTGGGCGTAAAGTTCCACCAGGCCCCCGAGACCGCGCCCTGGGGAGTCCAGGCAGTCTTCGAAGACCTTTACGGGAACCAGTTCGGTATCCTGGAGCCCGCCAACCTTTAAGTGCAATAGCGCGGACTCCGGGCAAACATAGCAGGAGGTGACCCCTATGGCTCGACCCACCCAGATGAGCGTCCTCGTGCCCACACACTACCGCGGTGACCTCCCCGCTCCCGCCGACTTTGTCAAATGGTTCCAGACTGTAGAAGAGCTGGGGTTTTCCACTGTCTGGATCCTCGACCGCATCTACAGCCCGTCCAAGGTCCCCGACGCCATGACCATGCTCGCCTGGGCTAGCGCCGTCACCACAAGGGTGAGGCTTGGCACCGCAGTTCTTCTACTTCCGCACAGACACTCCATCCTCCTGGCTAAGGAAGTCTCTACCATAGACTACCTCTCCGGCGGGCGTTTGGACCTGGGCATCGGCCTCGGAGGTCGGGAAGTAGAATTCCATTCATTGGGCATGAAGCTCGAGGAGAGAGTGCGCCGATTTCGTGAGAATCTCGCAGCCATGCGGGCAATTTGGTCGGGCCCCGACGCCGCCTTCGAGGGACGGTTTGTGAACTTCAGCAACGTGAACATCGAGCCCCGCCCCGTGCAGAAAGAGAACCTGCCCATCTGGATTGGCGGTGAGGCTGACGGCGTCCTGAAGCGTACCGCAGCGCTCGCCGACGGCTGGATAGGCGGAGCCCGCAACTCACCCGAAATCCTCGCCGAGAAGATAAGTAAGATAAAGGGTTTTGCAAAGGAGAGGGGTCGGGACCCGGACTCCCTCGGCTACGCCAGCCTCGAATACATGACCATCGATGAAGACGTGGATAAGGCTCGGGCGCGGAACCGGGGCCTGGCCACATCCGTCTACGGCCCAGCCTTTGACTCCGACACCTACACCACCTACGGAAACCTGAACACGTGCGTGGCTCGGCTCCAAACCGTGGTAGACGCCGGCTGCAACGAGGTCATCATCTCACCCCCAGACCTGGACATCGCCCACCTCACCCGCCTGGCCAAGGAAGTCGTGCCTGCGGTGAAGGTGTAAATCCCTGCAACCCTGATGATTGGGACCACACGTTTTGAAGATATACACCATAGGTTTCACCAAGATTGCCGCATCCGGGTTCTTTAATCTTCTGCGGAAGTCAGGGGCCAAACGTCTGGTTGACGTTCGGCTAAACAACGTCTCGCAGCTGGCCGGTTTTGCCAAGAAGAATGACTTGGAATATTTCCTGAACAACATCTGCGACATGGACTACGTCCATCTCCCCGCACTCGCCCCTACCAAGGAAATGTTGGACAGCTACCGGAACCAACACCACGACTGGGACCGCTACCAGCGTGAGTTCCTCGCGCTGATGCAAGAGCGCCGCATTGAGAAGACGATCCCGAAAAGGACCATCGCCAATTCCTGCCTCCTCTGCAGCGAAGACAAGCCCGACCAATGCCACCGCCGCCTGGTCGCCGAATACCTCAACCGTCACTGGGGCAACCTGGAAATAATCCACCTTGGCCAATAGGCCAGCCCAACTCGATAACAAAGAAGAGCGGCCCCGACAATGTCGGGGCCGCTCCTTTTTGAGTCTATTTTGCTTTCGGTCTAGTGATCGTAGGGCTGGAAGTTCTGGGTCGTCGAGGCGGCCCATCGATCAGTGATCACGTTGACTATGGCAGGCTTGCCGGAGTCGAATGCCCGCTGCAGGGCGGGTTTCAGTTCTTCCGGCTTTGTGACGTATTCACCGTGAGCGCCGAGGGCCTCGCCCAGCTTGTCGTACCGCTGCTCAAACCCGAGCTCAATGCCCGTTTTAAGCACGTCGTCGCCCTTTCGACCCGACGCCCAACCGCCGTTCACGTTCACCACACACACCAGCGGGATGTTGTGCCTGACCGCCGTGTCTATATTGATGGCGTTGATCCCGAAGGAGCCGTCACCGTGGATTACCAGCGTCTTCTTGTCCGGCTTCGCCAGCGCCGACGCCAGCCCGAACGGAAGCCCGACACCCATGCACCCCGACGCACCGGAATTGATCCTGTGTCCCGGGTAGTAGGTGGGGATGCTCTGCCGCCCAAAGTTCAGGGTTTCGTGACCATCGACAACCAGCATAGCGTCCCGAGGCAGGAACTCCCTGATTTCTTTCATCATCCTCAGCGGGTGCATCGGCATCTGGTCGGAGTTGAGGGTAGGCTGGCTCCGCTCGTTATTGGATGCTTCCTTGGCCCGCAGCTGATCGATCCACCCAGTCTTGCTCTTGTTCGCGAAGTTCTGCTCCTTGGCCTCTTCGGTCAGCTGACGGAGCACCATCTTGGCGTCCCCGACAATGCCCACGTCCGCTGCCTTGTTGTGCCCTATCTCTTCCCTGTCCGTATTCACCTGGATCGTCTTCAGGTCTGCTCTGAACCGTGGGGCCTGCAGGTACTGCCAAATCCAGTTGATCCTGGTACCGACCACCAAGGCTACGTCGGCCTCTCTAAAGGCCATCGACCGGGCTGCGGGGAAAGAGAGATCGTGGTCTT
The DNA here is from genome assembly GCA_965220005.1 of Dehalococcoidia bacterium. Taxonomy (GTDB): domain Bacteria; phylum Chloroflexota; class Dehalococcoidia; order Plut-88900; family Plut-88900; genus Plut-88900. The sequence continues at coordinate 1,714,654 of OZ244800.1, read as the reverse complement.
CGGGTATCACTCCCCGGGACTGGGGGGTCGTGTAGAAGGGTATGCCCGTAGCCTCCACGAACTCCTGTATCTCCTGAGATGCCTTCGACCACATTATTCCCGTTCCGGAAAGAACCACGGGTTTCTCGGCCTTCGACAGAAGCTCGATTGCTCGCTTGACCTCATCCGGGTCCCCGAGGATTCGAGCGTCGGTCCTGGAGTTGACCGGGAACTGTACGTTCGCCTCGTCCACCCGCTCGTGGAGCACGTCGCCGGGAAGGTCCAGGTACACGGGGCCCGGCCTGTTGCCCCAAGCCTTGCGGAACGCGAAGCTCACAAGCTCAGGCATTCTCTCTGCTTTGTTGACCTGTCCCGACCACTTGGTGATGGGTCGAAAAACACTCACCTGGTCGATCTCCTGGAAGTCCTCCCAGCCGGTCAGGCTGGAGTTGCTGGACCCGCCCAGTGCCACTATCGGACAAGCATCCGTGAACGCGGTTACCACTCCGGTCACCAGGTTAGTGGCCCCCGGACCTGAGCAAGCTGCGCACACGCCCGTCTCCCCGGTTGCTCTGCTCCATGCGTGGGCCATCATCGCTGCGGCCTGCTCGTGCCGCGTGTCATATAACTTGATACCCTCTTTCTCGGCGTCCAGATAGAAGTTATCCATCGGTCCGCCCGAAAGGAAGAAGAGGTGAGTTACGCCTTCGTGCCTTAGTGACTTTGCCAGAAGCCTATTGCCTGTAATGTCGGCCATTGTTTCCTCCCTGGAATATACTGCCCGGTCACCGAGGCGCCTTACACCCGATGCCATTAACGTTGAAACCGAGAGGCCAGCGCGGCAACTTACCTTGAAGACTGTTGCTCGAAAACTGGCCCCTCGCCACGGTCGGCTGAATTATAGGCGCGACGATTACAAGCGTCAACGCGGACGCTTATAGCTCCATCTCCCTCAAGTCGGCCGAGACTTTGAGTGGGGTATCCGTCACCGACTGAATATCCTCGACACTCAGGCCCGGAGCGTGCTCCGTCAACATCAGCCCATCCTCTCCAACTTCTATCACAGCCATGTCCGTTATGATCATGTTCACGCACCGTACTGCCGTGAGCGGAGATGTACACTCCCTCACGATTTTCGGGGTGCCCTTCTTGTCCGTGTGCTCCATCGCCGCTATCACACGCTTTGCCCCCGCCACGATGTCCATTGCACCGCCGATACCGCCGATGAGCCGCCCGGGTCTCAGCCAGTTCGCCAGGTCTCCTCTTTCGGACACCTGCATCGCCCCAAGCACCGTGATGTCCAGGTATCCTCCCCTCACTATCGTGAACGCCTCTACAGTGTCGAATACACTCATCCCCGGAATCGCCGTCACGAATCCCCCACCGGCGTTGGTCATGTGTATGTCTTCCTCTCCCTCCGGCGGCGACCCTCCAAACCCGACCGCACCGTTTTCCGTGTGGAACCACACCCTCCGGCCCTCCGGTATGTAGTTGGCCGCCAGCGTCGGAATCCCGATACCAAGGTTAACCACATCACCGTCCCGGAACTCCTTGGCAACTCTGAGAGCTATGGCCTCGCGGTCTAGCCTGAACATCCGCCTACTTTCCCCTCAAGTCCCTGGGCCTGCGAACTATCCTGTCCACGTAGATGCCTGGGGTAACGATTCTGTCGGGGTCCAACTCCCCAATCTCTACAATCTCGTCCACCTCGGCAATCGTCACCCGCGCTGCCGTCGCCGAGCTTACGTTGAAATGCCTCATATTCCCTCGGTAGACCAGATTCCCTGCCTTGTCCGCCTTGTGCGCCCTAATCAGCGAGAAGTCTGCCTTGATAGCGTGTTCCAGGATGTATTGCACCCCGTCTATCGTCCTCGTCTCCTTACCTTCGGACACTACCGTCCCAACACCCACCGGCGACCAGAACGCCGCTATCCCTGCGCCACCGGCTCGGATCCGCTCCGCCAATATCCCCTGCGGGTTCATCTCTATCTCTATTGTCCCCGCTTTCACCCCGTCCTCCAGAGGGTTCGGCTGCGGCGCCCCCGGCGCTATCGGGTACGACACTATCGCCTTTGACACCTGTCCGTTCTCCACGAGTACACCCGGGTCTATCCGCAGCGCCTCCCGCTTAGCCCCGAACACCACCCCTATCCCCGCCGTATTCCCGACTATGGTCAAGTCCCGCGCCCCGTGGTCCCTGAGTGCCCGCAGCAAGAGCATTGGCATCCCGCCAGGCCCACCGAAGTGTCCGATAATCACCATCGAGCCGTCGGGTATGTCGGCAACCGCCTCCGCAAATGTCACGAAGACCTTGTCGGTTCGGGGCCTGCCACGGAGCTTGGCCAGAGTCAAATCTGGACCTCTTTCAACTTTTCGCTGACTCGGAGTCTAGCCCCGGTCACCGACTGAATGTCCTCGACGCTGTAGCCCGGCGCAGTTTCCAGCAACAGAAATCCTTCCTCCGTGACTTCCACCACCGCGAGGTCGGTTACCACCAGGTTTACGCAGCCCATACCGGTCAGGAGGTAGTTGCACTCTTCCACTAGCTTTGGGGCTCCGTCTTGGGTTGTGTGCTCCATGGCGACTATCAACTTCTTGGCTCCCGTCACCAGCTCCATCGCCCCGCCTATGTTCCCGGAGCCTCGACCCGGCAATATCCAGTTCGCCAGGTCTCCCTTCTCCGAAACCTGGAATGCGCCCAGCACCGTTATGTCTACGTGCCCGCCCCTGATCATGTTGAATGCGTCCGCCGAGTTGAAGAAGGAGATGCCCGGAGTAGCGGTTATGAACTGGGTCCCGGCATTGATCAGGTTAGGGTCTCGCTCATCTGGGCCCGCCAGCGGACCGTATCCCAACACCCCGTTCTCCGAATGCAGCCACACCTTCCGGCCTTCCGGCAGAAAGTTGGAGCACAGAGTCGGGATGCCCGCTCCGAGATTCACAACATCCCCATCCTTGAACTCCCGAGCCACGCGGAGTGCAATGGTCGTCCTATCGAGCTTCTGTTTCATCTCAGCCAATCCTGACCCTCGACTCCGGCACGTGCACCACTCTTTGCACGTACACTCCGGGTGTCACTATCTCCTCAGGATCAAGCTCCCCGATCTCCACCACCTCCTCCGCCTCCACAATTGTGATGCGCGCGGCCGCGGCCATTATCGGGTTGAAATTTCGGGAGGTGCCCTTGTACACCAGGTTTCCCATCCTGTCTGCCTTATGGGCGTGTATTAGCGCAAAGTCCCCTCGCAGTGGTGATTCCAGGATGTATTCTTCCCCATCGAACACACGCTTCTCCTTGCCTTCCTCCACCACCGTCCCAACCCCGACACGCGTGTAGAATCCCCCCAGCCCCGCCGCCGCAATCCTCATCTTCTCGGTCATTGTCCCCTGTGGCAGAACCTCCACTTCGGCCTTCCCTTCCTTCAGCAGGGTCTCGAACGGTGAGGGGCTTGAAGGCGATGGCGACACCGGAAATGACGATATCCCCTTTGCCACCTGGCCGTTACTCACCAACACCGATACGTCGGCGAAACCCCTGGGCCTGTCCACCTTCGGCGAAGGAGGTCCCACCCCCATGCTGTTGCTCACGATGGTCAGGTTCTTGGCGCCATGGTCTCGCAGCGCGACAAGCAGGTGGCCGGGGTGCCCCCCGATGCTGCTGAATCCGCCAATCAGCACAGTCGCGCCGTCCGGGATATCGGCGACCGCAGAATTGGCGTCTGGATATACTTTGTCTACAGGCATAGCGGCTCGCTAGTGAGAGATTTTAGCACGCCCAAACCACATCGTAACATCAACATCCCGACACCTCTTCAACCCATCAATCCTTGGTCTGTCGAAGGCCAAGCATCCATGCCTGACTATTTATCCACGCTCCCGTTGACATATCCCCCCACCCCTCCCTACGATTACGTTTGTCTCGACTCTAAGAATCGACTCGCATACTCACAAAACTAAGGATCCCGCCAATGACCACCAAGATCATAGATGCCGACAGTCACATTCTTGAACCTCCTGACCTTTGGCTCCAATACCTCGAACCCGAACTCAGGGAACGCGCCATGCGCATAAAGACTGACTCCCAGGGACTGGAATACCTGGAAGTCGACGGCAAACCCGCCTCCGGGGTTCGAGGGGGAATGCTCGCCAACATAGCAGGAGCAGGACGCACCGACCTCGAGCATTTCCTAACACCTGGCGCGGTTCCGTATGAAAAGGCCAGGGCTGAAGCTGTTGCCTCCGGAGATCCCCACGCGCGGGTCAAATGGCTGGACTCGGAGGGCTCCGACAAGACTCTCTTGTACCCATCCCTTGGGCTTGACTGGCCCCAGGACTGCCGAGACCCCATCCTGTCTGCCGCTTATTCCAGGGCCTACAACAACTGGCTGATCGACTTCTGTTCCGGCTACCCCGACCGCCTCCTCCCAGTCGCCCATGTCTCCTTGCTGGACGTGGAGGAAGGCGTAAAGGAGCTTGTCAGGACTGAGGCCAAGGGCATGAAGGGCGCATACCCGCCCGTCGTACCGTTCAATGGCATTCCCTACGGCGAACCGCACTATGACCGTTTCTGGGGCACGGCCGAAGACCTGGGCGTACCTATAAGTCTTCACGTTACCGGCAACGTCCACGGTGTCGGGGGAGACCTCTATCCCAGGGCATACACCGCTCCCTTCTGGTGGTTCCTGGTCACTGACATGGGTGACGTTCTAATCGCCTTCACCAGCCTCTTCCAGGGCGGCCTATTTGAAAGATTCCCTGAGCTGAAGATCGCCGTTGTCGAGACCGGCTCGGGTTGGCTCCCCTACTGGCTTGACAGGATGGACGGCTTCTACGACAAGATAGGCTTCACGACGCCTCTCAAGATGCGCCCCTCCGAGTATTTCAAGCGCCAATGCTGGATCGTCGTAGACCCTGATGAAAGGACCGCCGCTTACACCATCAACTTCGTCGGAGCCGACCGATTCATGTGGGGCTCCGACTACCCTCACACCGAGGGTGAGGCCGGGGCCCTGGACGAGCTGAAGGAAAACATCGCCTCGCTGCCGGAGGATACCCAGGCCCGTGTCTTGGGAGATAATGCCTCCGAGCTATACGGCCTATTCTAGGGCTGGACTAACCGATCCATGGATATCCTCATCTGCAGCGACGGCTTCCCGGCAGTCGTCAGTTCCCTGCAAAAATACCTCCCGTCCGACAACATCATCCCCTCCGCCATCCCTGATCTGCCTCGCCATCTTCCCAACGCCGACGTTATCATCCCGGCAATGCACCGCGTCGGCCCTGAGGTCATGGACGCCACGCAGGCTCGCTTGATTAACCAGTTTGGCATCGGCCTGGAGGGCGTGGACATAGATGCAGCCACCGATCGGGGGATTTACGTCGCCAACGTTCCCGGCTCCCTGGCCACGGGCAACGCTATCTCGGTGGCAGAGCTCGCCATCTTTCTAATGCTCGCCCTCGCCCGGAAATATCCCCAGGCACACGCTTCTCTTCAGGCCAGCGTCTGGGGCCAACCGCAAGGCATGAGTCTGCGAGGCAAGACCGTCGGCATCCTGGGGATGGGGACTATCGGCAAAGCCCTGGCTCGCCGCCTGCAACCATTCGAGGTCACCCTCTTGGGCATCAAGCACGACCCCACCACGGGCATCGACCCTGACCTTGACCTGGCTTTCCTCGGCGGCCCCTCCGACTTGCCCAGCGTCCTCTCCCGCTCCGACTTTCTCGTCCTCGCCCTTCCCCTCACTCCCGAGACCCGCTCTATCATCAGCAGGAACGAGTTTGAGCAGATGAAAAGCGGCGCTTACATCATCAATGTCGGGCGTGGCGCCGTCATTGACCACGACGCTCTGGTCAAAGCCCTGGCCTCGGGTAACATAGCCGGCGCGGGCCTAGACGTTTTCTGGGAAGAGCCAGTAAATCCCGCCGACCCCATCTTCGACCACAACGTAATTGCCACGCCCCACGTCGCCGGTGTTACGGATACTTCTTACGACGAGATCGCCAAGGGTCTCGCAGACAACGTGGAGCGTATCCGCTCCGGACTTCCGCCTATCAACTGTGTCAACCTTTCCGGCATTGCCTGTTAAGGCACCAACACCTCGTCCTTCCACCCATCCCCCGTCTTGGTGTAGCGGTGCCGGTCGTGCAGCCGCCCCTCACCCGAGTGCCAGGTCTCGATCTGCTCCGGTACCACATAGACCCCCTTCAGCGACTCAGGCAGGGGGATGTCATCCTTGTCAGGATACCGCTTTTCCAACTCCTCAATTCCTGCGACCAAGTGGTCCCGAGACAGCACAACAGTGGTCTGCGGTTCGAAGGTCGGGTAGTACATCTCCAGCAGCTTGGACCCGTGGCTCTTGTAGTTCCAGAACCGACGTGCCTCCTCTTCTTCCATCGGTTCCATCCGACCCCTGACCCTGTACTGCCGGGAAACCGTCGGCCAGTAGATTAGCAACTCGAACCCGCGCCCCGACTCCAGTTCCGACCACTTCACGCTCAGGCCGTTTAACAGCAGCCCAAATCCTCGGTGGTCGACGTCACGGAGCGAAATCGCCCGCACCGTCCCACCCCCGTCCTCCGACACCGTAGCCAAAAAGCAAACGTTCGCATTCAAGTCCCCCCTCTCCCGCGCCTTCTCCCTCTCCGAAACTATCTCATCTATCGGGTCCATGATTGTCCTCTTCACTATGCACAACTTTAGGATTATTTATCGAATACATATACTCCACCAAAGATTGAGTAGTATACTAGCTTGGAGAATTTTGCGTGTGCATGAAAAGGTTGCTTTCAAGCAATTGATCTATTCCGGAAGAAGTTATGTGTCCTGAACCGTCGAATTGCATGTCTTTTGAGGACATTGGCAATAGTGATGAGAGCACCGACCTAGATTCCTCCTCACAACAAGCATTAGACAACCAAACTTGGATTCTTGAGTTAGAGCATGACATACCTATTATCAGTGCCTCTCCTGTATACACGGAGGGACTATGGGATGATCCCGAACCACTTGCAGAATATGATCCTGACCTAAGTGATCCTCTCTATCCTGAAGATGACACTACACATCTGTCGCATCGCCTAAGAATAGGTGAGTTCATTTCTAACGTTGGAAAACTATCAGAAAATCAACAAGAATCGATTATGGAATTTTTGGAGGAACTCACCACAACCCAATTGAACAACTGGTTGAAATGGCTGAACACGAAAGATTGGAATGGAACCAGCCTGCTATTGTTTCTGGAGTTTCGCTTTGAACATTGGCTAGAAACCTCACCTTGGTGGGAATACATTTTTTGGTCTACAGATCAACGTAGATGGATTTCGAAACATAACTCTTACCAGTTAAGCCGCGACGCAATGTATGAACTCGTACTTAATAGGATTGACTTTCCTTCCTCCGAGGTGATTGATTGGTGTTGGCTTGACGATTGGAATAGCCGCCAAATGTGGAGGCACGGGTTCTATTCTTTCGCGCAATTTGCCCTACTCCGCTCGAAAATTCACCCCGGGGACTCTTGGACGCAGCACATCAACTTGGGACAAAGCAGGCGGTATGCAGTAGCCGGTTTTTCCGAAAGCACCCCTGAAGCTTTATTTGCATCGGGTGACTGGTATGACATAACCGAATGGGAAGATGGTCTCAGGAATTAACAACTGACCGAGTTATCAAGATGGTCAACCCTAATCAAAAAGGTATTGGAATGCCGGGTATAAACTGCCTAGTGACGCACAAAAACAAACACACTGGTAAACGAGGTGTTGTAGTCGGGTTCCGAGGAGAAGGTGACAATATTCAGATTCGAGTGGCATGGGGGAGTGATCGAATTTCTGAATGGCATACCGTAACAGAACTGAGAAACGGCTTTCGATCCGGTGACATTGTACAGGACCGGCCGAGATCCAATACTAGGAGGCCTCTAGGCACAGGTACAGTATCAGACTTCCGTAGGCTTGCATCTAGGGATCAGGTGCTCGTGGAAATTCACCGAACGGGCGAAAGCCTGTGGCTCCCTTATGAAAATTTGGTCCTCATCAGAAACGTGCGGTTGAAATACAAACGTGCTGAAACTCAGGACCCTGACAACACAGAGCGATTTCGCTTAAAGATTTTGGCTTACACCCTTGAAGCATGGAACCAAGTCACAGGCGCATTGGGCCGGTTCGATGTTGATCCCCTTCCACATCAGATTGACTTGGTTCATCGCATAATGACCTCGGACCAACCGAACTGGCTTATTGCAGATGACGTGGGGTTGGGCAAGACCATTGAAGTAGGATTGTTGCTGACAGCAATGAAGCGCCGCCGCCAAGCACGCCGAGTACTTATAGTTTGCCCTGCTGGAATGGTTCGACAGTGGCAAGACGAGATGAAGTACAAGTTCAACGAAGATTTCCGAATATACGGCGATGATTTCAGAATTAACCAATCCTCCCATTGGTCTGGGTTCGATAAAGTAATAACTTCTATCGACCGTGCCAAGATAGACAGCAATATACCCAAATTCCGGGATTCTGGAGCTTGGGACGTGATCGTTGTTGATGAAGCTCATCACCTGAGTAAGATAGAGGGACAGGCCACTACGCTGCGCTATTCGTTGGCTCAGACTCTCCAACCAATGACGGATTCCTTGATTTTCCTGACGGGCACCCCCCACCAAGGCAAAACTATCCAGTTCTTCAATCTTCTATCTTTGTTGCGCCCGGACTTGAGGGGGCGGTTTGCCGATGTTTTTCTAGATCCAAGCGTAGTTTCAGAAGTAGTTGTGCGGAACCGGAAAAGTCTAGTTACCGATGCCAGCGGAGAATTCTTATTCCGTGGACAAGATACTCGCCGAGTCGAAGTGCCTTTATCAGACGAGGCCAGAGACTTTGACAAGCGACTTCAAGCCTATCTAAGGCATGGCTACGATGCCGCAAGAATCGGGGGCGCGACGGGACGCGCCATTGGATTCGTCATGACCGTTTACCGCAAGCTGGCATCATCCAGCATTGTCGCTATTGAACAGGCATTACAACGCAGACTAAAGCGTCTGGATGGGGCTCAGTTAGTTAATGTCCTTGCCTTGTCTAACCCGGACCTCTCAGACTTGGCCGATGCCATACTAGAAGGTACGGATGGGAGGGATGACTTGGGAGACATTGCAGATAGTGTTGCCGCATCTCAAACCAAGGCTAATCCTTTCTTCCAGGACGAGCGCGCCCGAATTGGCGAACTACTGGTGGCCACAGCGACGGTTAAGGAAGATGATCGAAAGTTGAACCAATTCATCTCCGCCATAGTCAAACCCTTAGTTAAGGAACGTAAGAAACTACTGGTCTTTACCGAATATCGCGGCACCCAAGAGTATTTGGTGCAAGTTCTACAAAAGATATTCCCCAGCGAGGGTGTTTCCCAAATCAATGGCTCAATGTCTTTGAATGAAAAACGAACCAACATCGCTAGCTTTAACGACAACGTTCAGTTTATGGTTTCCACTGAGGCTGGTGGAGAAGGCATCAATCTACATGAGCAGTGTCACATACTAGTCAATTACGACCTGCCCTGGAATCCTACTCGCTTGGTGCAGCGTTCAGGTCGTCTGTACCGTTATGGTCAGAAGGAAAGAGTAATAGTATTCAACCTGATGGTCAGTGACGGTTTCGACAACAGAGCCCTCGGTCTGATGCTGCAACGTGTGGAGAATATTGCACAGGACATGTCGAGCGTTAGTTCAGAATTTCAAGGTGGCTTGAAAACCGAGATATTGGGCGAATTGCTAGAGCGCGTTGATCTGGCATCCATTCTTTCGGATAACAAATCTATGGACATAAGCCGAACGGATAAAGAGATAGACGACGCCATAAATCGGGCCAAAGAGGCTAGAGCCCAACAGGCCAAGCTATTCTCAAAGATTGAGGGCTATGATCCCAACACGGCCATTCTACACACATTTGGTCCAGAAGAGATATTGGCTTTTCTTGAAGGCATCTTATTCTATAAAGGTGTGAAAATCAGAGGCCGCCGTTACAACGGTCGTGTTCTGGAACTGGAGCTGCCAGAAGACATGCGTGGGAGATTCTCCGAATTCCCAGACCGAGCGACGGTAGTGGATGTCACCATAGATCGCCAATTGACAATTCGTAACCCCAAGCTTGTTCCTATGGATTTTGCCAGTGTATTCTTTTCCGAACTGGTAGAGTTCGCCAAATCTCCTGAATTCGATGGGGAGTATGCCCGCATTGTAGGGCCGAAAGCTGGCACCCTAGCCTTATTTAAGCTACGTTGGCAGAATGATCAGGGGAAACCTCGCTGGGAAACAGTAATGCCAGTCTTCTTACCAAAAGATGATCACAAGGCTATTGCCAATCCCGATTTCTTTGGCTCTCTACTGATTGACTCACGGGAGAATCCATTGGCACATCTGCCTGGTGGCAGCGACGAGCGGACAGAACGTATCAATCGCTTGCATGCCTGCGCAGATCAAGAGCTAGGAAACCGCTGTTCTGCATTTCGCCACCCCAATAGCGTAAATATACTGGCAACCGCCGACGTCATTGCCAAGTAACCCACCCCGCCCTTGCCACCACCCCTCCCCCCGTGTATCATATGTCTAGTAGAAATTAATATATCACCTCCAGGACATCGACCCATCACCACTACCCGCAAGCGTTCCGGCCCCTCCGGTCGTCCCCGATATGACAGGAATCGCCCCCGTCCCCACTCCCCTCAGCCCAACGGGCGTGAGTTAAACGGAGCCCCACCCCCCACCCCTCGAATTGAGGGCCCGTCCGGACTTTTCGGCAACATCCCCGTCTCCGCGCCAATCCTACGCGCCCTATCCGAGATGGGATACACTACTCCCACCCCCATCCAGGAACAGACCGCGCCGATTCTCTTCGAACGGAAGGACTTGGTCGGGCAGGCACAGACCGGAAGCGGCAAGACTACCGCCTTCGGCCTTCCCATGATCGAGGCCGTTGACCCTGACCTAAACCGTATACAGGGCCTCGTCCTGGTCCCCACCCGCGAGCTCGCCCTCCAGGTCACTGGAGAGGTCAACCGGCTTGCCGCCTACGCCGGTATTCACGTCGTTCCAATCTACGGCGGCGAACCCATTGCACGGCAGTTCCGAGCCCTTGATAGAGGCGCCCATATAATTGTCGGCACCCCGGGCCGGGTCATCGACCATCTGACTCGCGGCACCATCGACCTCTCTCAGGTCAGGTTCGCCGTCCTCGACGAAGCCGACGAGATGCTTGACATTGGCTTCGCCCAGGACATGATCAAGATCCTCCGCCGCACTCCCAGGGCCCGGCAGACCGCCCTATTCTCAGCCACCGTCCCCACCTTTATCCGCCGCCTCATCTACTATCACCTAAAGGACCCCGTCTGGGTCCGCATCGGCGAGGCTATTGAGACCGTCCCAGAAACCGAGCAACTCTATTGCGAAGTCGCCGAGCGGGACAAGCTGGCCGGCCTGTTAGAAGTCCTCGGAGACCCCGACACCCAGGACCACTCCATCATCTTCTGTCGAATGCAGACCCGTGTTGATCGCCTTGCCAACGAGCTCAACCGGCGCGGCTACGATTGCCGTGGCATCCACGGTGGATTACCACAGGGGGAGCGAGACTCGGTAATGAGAGGCTTTCGCCAAGGTCGGCCCAAGCTTCTCGTCGCCACCAACGTGGCCGCCCGCGGTTTGGACGTTCCCTCCATCAAGTGCGTCATCAATTTCGACATGCCTGACAACGTCGAAGACTACGTCCACCGCATCGGCCGAACCAGCCGCATGGGTCGGCCCGGAACCGCAGTCACCCTGGTCAGCGAGTGGAACCTCGAGGCCTTCGACCAGATCAAGGAGAAGATGGGCGACCATCTTACCGAGCGTCAGCTAAGCCTCTACTAGCCCCTCACCCCGCCTCTCAGCCCGCACTTTCCTTCTTTACCCGGCTCGCGCTTATCGTCGCACCAGCCGTTGCTAGAAGTGTGACATAGAACACCCCACCCACCGCCGCCCCGATAACCAGGGCTCCCGTCCCTCCCGAAATCACGCTAGTCACAGATGCCAGCACTACTATGACTATCGCTGTGATGGCAGCCAGCAGCAGCCATAGCACAAACCCGAAAGCCAAACCCGCGGCAAACGCCGATTCCGGCCTTTTCTCCCACCTTCCAATCCCGATGAAACCACCCACGAACGGCCCGATGGGTCCGCTCACGAAGTGCACCACTGGAATAAGCAACAGCAGCACGGTCACTGCCAATGCCATTAAGACTCCGCTGAGCAGCTGCATAAGTTGATGTTCTTTCCTTAGTTACCGGGACCCGTGACCAGTGCCCCCACCGCTATCGAGTCCAACCCCGCGTCGATCTGGTCCCAATTTTCTCCACCGTCTCCGCTCACGTAGAGCTTTCCGGAGTCGGTGCCGGCATAGACCCGGTTACGGTCGTGAGGGTCCCACTCATAAGCGATTACCATGTCGTCATCTACGCCAATGTCCAGCTGTGACCAGCTTTCCCCAGCGTCCGTCGACATATAGGCCCGTGCCCCCGACCTGCGGCCCGCGTTGTCCGATACCGACACCATAACCCTCCGATGGTCTTCAGGCGCCGCCGAAACGGGCACCGAGTACCGATTCGCCAACCCTGAGTTGACCAGCCGCCACGAGTCGCCTCCGTCGTCGCTTCTGTAGGGGCCGTTTGCAGTCGCTGTGTAAATGGTTTCAGGACGGTTCTCACTTATGTGGATCGTGTGGATGTCCGGGTCCGTACCCACGAGTTGCTCCCACGTCGCTCCCCCATCCCTGCTCCTCACTATTCCCCCCACTTCTATCCCCGCATACATCGAGTAACGGTCCCCAGGCCGGATTCTCAGCTCCCGCACATGGGACTTCCGAGACCCGTGGAACCCCCACTGCGCTGCTTCGGGCATACCGGCAAAGCCTCGACACTCCTCCCAAGACTCGCCGCCGTCTGTGGAGCGGTAGAGGGCCGCGGGCTCAGCGCCCGCGTACAACAAGTCCCCGTCCTCGGGGTCGACGACCACGCTGTGAGCGAAAGGTTCGGGGTAGGACTTCAACTCGTGCCACGTGGCCCCACCGTCATCGCTCCGCCACAGCCCCGACTCATACGCCGCCAAATACACGCGCCCCGCCGCGGACCCTGATACTGATACCCGGGCCGCAGCATGGTCCAGCGTCAGCGCTCCTACCCCTTTCACTTCTCCGCCGTTCCCGTTGACGTCCAGCACCCGGACCCCGTTGTGAGTCCCTATGTAAAGCCTTGTCGCTTCTTTCATCGGTTGCCTTCCTCTCAAAGTTCCCTAGGGACCACTCTCCATCTGCGAGGCCTGGGGCATGGGCCTCGCCGCCTGCAAAGACAATATCCCCACTGCATAGATCACAATCACTACCACGAACCCGATGGCATAGCTGCCTCGCAGGTCGTACACCGACCCCATAAGCAGTGGCCCCAGCAACGATGAGGATACCGTAGCCATGGTCACGAATCCATATATCGTGCCGAAGTTCCGCATCCCCACCGTGTCCTGCACCAGGATCGGCAACGCCGACCCCATTCCCCCGAAACCCAACCCCAGTATCGGCGCGAACAACCACAGCGCCGAATATCCCGGCAATGTGATGAGCGCCACCAGACAGACGCCCTGTACGAACAAGCTCAGGCTCAGCACTTTCCTGGACGCCAGCCGTTCCGTCAGGTACCCAAACGACACCTTGCCCCCCATCCCGAATACCGCCATCAGGCTGAGAAATGCCGCTGCCTGCTCCTTCGGCAGACCCTCGGCCTCCAGGTGAGGAATGATCTGGGTCAGCATCGCCGAATAGGCGAAGCTGGCTGCCACAGTTCCGATGGTCATCGCATAGACTACGGGGCTGCGGAATGCCTCCCTCACCGTGGCCCCCCTGTCCGAGGCCAACAGCGGAGCCCGTGACTCCGATGCGGTATCTTTCGGCTCCGCTCCCGCTTTCCTCTCCCGCACGAACAAAAGCGCCAGCACCCCTACCAGTCCCGATAGCGCCCCCAACACCGTGAACCCCCACCTCCAGCTTGTTGCCGTGATCAGCGCGCCTATCGAAAACGGCAATATGATTCCCCCGAAGTTTGCCCCCATCGACGACACCCCCATCATCCGCCCCCGAGTCCTCGGGAACCAACTCCCCACCAGCTTCGGCCCCGCAAGCATCGTTGCACCGGGGAACGCCACGAAATGCACTAAGCTCAGCAGGTACCAGTGCCATACGTTCCCCATCAGGGGGCGCAACCCGAAGGTAAGTGCCAAGGTAAGGATTGACGCTGCCATCACCGGCCTCGCACCGAACTTGTCCAGCGCCCGTCCTATAAGCGGAGCTACAAGCGACGATACGGCAGCGAAAGATAAGGACGCGTTCAGCTGCGTACGGTTCCACCCGAACTCTTTCTCCAGGGGTTCCACGAACAGTCCGAATGAGTAGTGCGTCCCGCCTATCCCGACAGCCATCCCGAGAAACACCACCCCGATAACCACCCACCCGTAGTCAGGCCTGATCGAGCGTACACCCGAGACCAGCCCTCTCATGTCGAATGAAGCTTGCGATAGACCCTGCTTGAGGTTCACGTTCCCCTTCGTAAGACCGCGTCGAGACCATGAAGCTCGAATGCGGCTATCAATTCTGCGATGGGACCTTCATCAGATTCTCGCTCAGCAACCGGATGTGCTCCGGCCCTATTCCGCAGCATCCGCCAATGAGCCGGGCCCCGGCTTCCACCCAACCCTCAGCCTCCCGCAGGTAGTTGTCAGGGGAGATCACGGCATCAAAATTCCAGTTCGGACGGCTCCAGTACCCCGAGTGCGCGTACGCCCCAATGGGCCCGTCCCACTTCTCTTTCATCACTTCAAGCGAGGGCACTATGTACTCCACCTCCGAGTGCATGACGATTACCATGTCTCCACCCAGGGACTTCACCGCGTCCAAAACCTCCTCGAAGGTCACCCCCTCCACAGTCGAATACTCGGACAAGGCCATTACGGGCTTCCCCGGCTCGACCATGCTGCTCAAGCCCGACCACACCGGTATCCCGGTTGCCAGCGCCGCTTCCACTATCACGCCGGCCCGCTCCACGTCCCTCAGCATCTCCAGAAGGAGCAGATCGACACCCTCCTCTGCCAATATCTCCGCCTGTTCCCGGTAGCTATCTTTGAGGAGGTCGAGTGGTGGCGACTCGTGCCCCAGAATCTCGGTGTAAGCCCCGAACGGAGATATCGACCCGGCCACCAATACGGTCCTCCCCTCCGACGCCTCATCCACCGCCTGTTTCGCCAGCGACACAGCCGCCGCGTTAACCTCCCGAGTCAACTCCTCGTGCCCTGCCACTTTCAGGCTGTGCCTTGCCGACGAAAACGTGTTGGTGGTGATTACGTCGGCCCCCGCACGAATGTAGTCCTTGTGCACTTCTAGCAGGGTCTCGCTGCCGATCTTGCTCCCAAGCCCCGACCACACCAGCTGGTCCATCGGCACCCCCCGCTTTTCTATCTCCGTGCTGATCGCGCCGTCGAGGAACACAACCTCTCCCCCGTCCAATCGTTCTTTCACGATGTCGTAAGCTGCACTGGCCATCTGGCAATTCCCTCCCTGCGTATGGATTCCACCTACGCACATACCCTTGGCCCCGACAGTATATCCCACCTTCTTAAACCGATGGTCTAGCCCACAAACAGGTGTGATATCACCCCCCACCTCCCTCCCATCCCGAGGCCCCGCGAGGGATCTCAAACGCCTGCGTGCACAACACAGACGCCTATCCGGCCATCCTTGCCCCCCTTCCACCCCCTCCCATCATTCCCGACCCCTATCGGGCGGAACGTGCGCCTATGGCGTGAATCCATCCCCCACCTCTCTCGTCATTCTCGTGCCTCGACATGGGAATCCATCCCCCGACGCGGGGCCGCTCATCCTGAGCTAAGTCGAAGGGTCGAGCGGGGGGTGGCCCTCGTTTGCCAATCCGTCGCATCCGCTCTTTCACCTACCCCTTCCCTAAAGTGTGACACGAACCCCCGTGCGACCTCAAAATTGATGGTTACCGGGAGAGGGAATTGACCTCATAATTACGGTTACCGGCAGTGTTCCAGGATAGCGGCTGACCCTGACGCCATGCTAGCCCCAGCAGCTTGTCGGTCTCGGCATCGATCTGACGGCTCAGCCAGAGCGGATTGAGCGACAGGTAGAGCTTCTCCAGCAACATCTGCCGAGTTCGTGAGACTGCACCACTGCTGAGCATCCGTTGGTACGGGGTCGCTCCCTCGTCGTGGTGTCGGATGACCTTGGCCCCGTGCCCACTCCTCGCAGTGAGTCTTCGGACCGGCTGAAAGAAGTTCACGTGAAGCCTCGCCAGCGAGTAGACCTCGGTGAGTTGTTTGAAGGCCGCTGACGAGGCGTACCGTGCGTGTCCGGTCAGACGCCGCACCACAGCACCGTTCTTCTGCTCGACGTGGGCGCTGTCGTTCTTACGGTAGGGCCTGCTCCTGGTGAAGCTGATCCCGTTCTCCTCGCAGTAGGTGTAGAGCCCTCTGTTGATGAACTCCGACCCATTATCGCTGTCCAGGCCCAGGAGAGGGACGGGCAGCCTCCGATGCATCCTGCGTATAGCAGCTCCCACACGCTCCTGTGTCTTACCCCAGACCACGTCCATATCCACCCACCCAGTGGCCACGTCCACCGCCGTAACCGTCCACAGGTGGAACCCCTCAACCGTCGGACCGCAGTGTGCCACCGTGTCCACCTCGACAAAGCCCGGCCTCGCATCGTCCCAGTCCCTGAAGGTACGCACGGCAATGCGGTTCCTAAGCAGTGTCCCGGGCTTGGTCAGGCTGTGCGTCCTCTTTCTAACGGGCACCTGATCCGCAGCCAGGAGCCGCTCCAGAGTTGCCGCACTTGCACGCCTGAGCAGAGTATCAGTGGCAGGGTCGATCTCCAGCTCTCCGAATGCCTCCAGTCGTGACGCCATCTCCCCCACAAACGGCTGCAGCCTCCTGGCTCCGATGCCGCTGGCAGCCTCGTGAACCACCCTGGCCGCCGCCGCCACGTCAGGACCGTACTCGACCGGTCTACCCACACGGCCGCCTCTCCCCTTTCGAGTCCGACCGGACAGCAGCCGGACCGCCGACTTCCTGTGGTAGCCGGTCACAGCTACCACCTCGTCGAGGATCCTTCCCTTCTCGGTCCTGTCGGCCTCGCGGTACCTGTCCCGCTGTCGTTCGCAGTACTCTTGAATGCTCACTCGGTTCACGATTACCTCCCCGTGGTTTGGGTAACCGTAATTTTGAGGTGCATTCCCCGGCTCGGTAACCAAAATTATGAAGTCATGCGACCCCTTGACCCTACCTGAACACACGTGCTATTCTCCCCACCGTTCGAACACCAACCCAACTATCTCAAGGAGGAACCAAAAACCCAGGGAAGCCCACCCGACCCACCAGAGGACTCAACGCCTCAGCCCATCCCAACGGCCTTCGCGCAGGCCCGCGGCTCAAGTAACCGGCGCCATCTCCTTTTCCCATCGGGTCCCGTGCCCCCTTCCCTGGTAGTCAGGCGATGGAAGATGCCTGGACGGCGTCATAGTGGACCGGCCATCCCCCGCCGAGACCCCGTCTCGGTGGTCGGTTAGCAGCGAGCTTACGCTTTATCAAGCTAGGGGTGGCGGACCGGCTATCCCCGGCCGAGACTCCCTCTCGGAAGTTGGCCCGCCTGCGAGCTTACGCCATATCAAGCAAGGGGCTGTTGGGCCGCTTGGACCCTCGGGTGGCCCACGCAAATACCATATCTGAGGGGGCTACAGCCCGATCACTG
Source organism: Dehalococcoidia bacterium (assembly GCA_965220005.1). Lineage (GTDB taxonomy): Bacteria > Chloroflexota > Dehalococcoidia > Plut-88900 > Plut-88900 > Plut-88900. The sequence goes on along the minus strand of OZ244800.1, from coordinate 1,696,852 downwards.
GCCCCCACCATGCCTGCGGGCATTCAGAGGCGGGGTCACAGCCGGACTATCTCCCCGGAAAGTCCGTGTTTATCATCGGGCATTAGGGGTGGCAGGGCTTCCACGCCTCGGAGCAGCCCAATATCCGCCAGCAAAACGGGGCAAGGCCGACCAATCAGCGTCTTCCATCGTCAACCCTCCCAACAGACAAAACCCCACCCCACCCCACAATCGAAGATGGAACATCCGCCTCTGGAGGACTGAAGAAAAGGCCGGTGTGTCACTAATCTACCGAACGAGTACACCCGATTGACAACCGACCAGTCCAAAAGCATACTCGCCAGGTGTTTCGTCGAGCGCAACGTGCCCCGGTAAAGAGGAGGGATTCATGACACTGCCCGACCGCATGAAGTTCGGCATTTTCATGGCCCCCTTCCATTGGGCCGCCGAAAATCCTACCCTCTCCTTCGAACGCGACATGGAATTGCTGGAGTGGCTCGACCAGCTGGGCTACGATGAAGCCTGGATCGGCGAGCACCACAGCGGCGGCTGGGAGACCATCGCCTCCCCGGAGATCTTCATCGGGGCCGCCGCCCAGCGCACCAAGCATATCAAGCTGGGCACGGGCGTCCTCAGCCTTCCCTACCACCATCCCCTCATGGTCGCCAACCGTATGATCCAACTAGACCACATGACCCGAGGCAGAGTGATGATGGGGGTCGGGCCCGGGGCCCTTGTCGGCGATGCCTTCATGCTCGGCATCGACCCTCCCCTCCAGCGCCAGCGCATGGATGAGGCCCTCAACATCATCCTACGCCTCTGGACCGAAACCGACCCCATCACCTATGAAGCCGACTGGTTTACCCTCAAGGAGGCCACCGTTCACCTTCGTCCATATACTCTGCCCCACATCCCGGTCGCCGTCGCCGCATCCTACTCCCCCGCCGGAATGGTCTGCGCCGGTAAGTACGGCCTCGCCGTCCTCTCCCTAAACACCATCTCGGTCCCCGGCGCTGCAGCCCCCGACCTTGCCAAGTTCTGGGACATCGCCGAGGAGACCGCCGACAAGTACGGCAATACCGTCAGCCGAGACGACTGGGGCATCGTCATCCACGTCCACCTCGCCGAGAGCCGCAAGGAGGCCATGGAGCAGGCCCGAGAGGCCTCGGGCCGCTACCAGAAAGAGTATTTCGAAGACACGCTCGGATTGCCCAAGGCCTTCGACGGGCCCCAGGACAAGATCATCGATCACATGGTGGCGACCAACAACTGGTGCGTCGGCACCCCCGACGATCTCGTAGACACCATCCTCCGCCTCGAAGAGGAGTCGGGCGGGTTTGGAAGACTCCTCATTCAGGCCACCGAGTGGGGCACCCGAGAGCAGGTCCTCCACAGCTACGAACTCCTTGCCCGCTACGTCATGCCACGCTTCCAGGGCTCGGTAACCAGCCTCCACGAGTCCCGGGAATGGTCAGTCAAAAAACGTGAGGAGCTCGTTGCCCTCAATACCAAGGCCATGGAAAAGGCCAAGGCCGACTACGTCAAAAACGTAGCCGCAGGCCCCTAGCCCCGACCCAAAACCTTAGATTCGGAGATTGCACCTTTATGCCTACCTGGGCCGAGACCATAGTTGAAGAGCTGAAGAAGAAAGAAGTTTCCCTGATAGTCTTCGTCCCCGACATCAGTATCGACAGAGTTACCTCCCTGCTGGAAAGTGATCCCTATTTCCACGTCATCGCCGCCACCAGGGAAGAAGAGGCCATCGGCATCGCCGCCGGGGCCTTCGCCGCGGGGCGGAACGCCGCCGTATTCATGCAGTCCAGCGGGTTCGGCAACTCCGTAAACGCCATCTGTAGCCTCTGCATCCCCTGCCGCTTCCCCATCCCCATATTCATTAACCTTCGCGGTGAGGTCGGGGAGTTCAACATTGCCCAGGTCCCCATGGGCAGGGCCACCCGACCCATCCTGGACGTCCTCAACATTCCCTTCTACACCCTCGACACAGACCGCAACCTCGACAAGACCGTCGGCGGGGGACTCAAGCTATGCTACAGCAGCCGCGAGCCCGTCGCCTTTTGCCTTACACCCTTGCTCCACGGAGGCAAGCTTGCTTAGATTAGACGCCACCAAGATGATCCTGTCTCACCTCAACGACGAGGTGGTGATTTCAAACCTAGGCCCGACAACCGATGAGCTCTGGATATCCGGCCACCGAGACCGCAACTTCTACACCTACGGATCCATGGGCCTCTGCTCGTCCATGGCCCTCGGCATGGCCCTCTCCACCGACGAGAAGATAGTCTCCCTGGACGGAGACGGCTCCCTCCTGATGAACATGGGCACACTGGCCACCATAGCCCGCGAAAACCCCAAGAACCTTGTCATCATAGCCTGGGACAACGAGGAGTGGTGCCAGACCGGGCACCAGAAAACTCACACCGCCTTCTCCACTGACCTCGAAAAGGTAGCGGCGGGCTGCGGTATCGAAAAAACAGCCACCGTCCGAGACATGGAATCGTTGGAAGGCATCCTGGTGCGCGCCCTGGCAGAAGACGGGCCATGGTTCATCAACGCCAAGATCGACGAGGGTGAGGAGTACCCCGTCATGCCAATCGAGCCGGAGGTCACCCTCTACAGGTTCCGCCGGACCTTCACCGACATCCCCACGGGACACCTCACCGCCGCCCCAGAAGGCAGACCCTAGACCCGTACCACGTACAGGTCCCGATCCTCCTCGGTCAGCACTTCGCAGTCGTCTTCGGTAATGGCTATCGTCTCGCTCAACCCGACTCCAAACTGCCCCGGGACCCGGTAAGTGATGGGCATATGAAACGTCATCCCCGGCACTAGGGGCTCATCCACTCCCTCCGCGAACCAGGTCAGCGCCTCCGACCAGGTCGGCGGAAAGCCGATGCCCACGTTGTAACCGTAAGTCCCTCCAAAGTACGCTACATCCTCTACTTTGCCGTAACCCTTGCGGGCAGCCATCGCCACGTCGTGGCCCGTGCGTCCGGGCCTCGCCTCCCGGATTATCGTTGAAACCGTCTCTTTCACCGCCTCGGTCACGCGAAGCACCTCTTGTGACGGCTCTCCTATCACCGCCGTGCGCATCATCGGCGCCGTATACCTCTGATGCGCACCGCCGAACTCCAGGAACACGTTGTCTCCGACTTCCAGCGGGACCCGACGATAGGTTGTGTGCCCGTAGCTGGTCCTTTTGCCCGAGGACACTATCGGCTGCACTGACATGAACTCGCTTCCCGCTGCGATCATCGCATCGTATCCGACCCTCGCCACGTCGTTGTCCAGGACTCCGGGCCGTATCGCCTCAAGGGACGCATTAATTGCCACCCGCGTATACCCGGCGGCCTTCCGCAGAAAGTCCAGCTCCAACGGGGACTTCACCATCCGCACCCGTGCCACGAGGTCTGACGCGTCCACCAAAGCCGCTTTGGGCAATGAGTCTTTCAGCGATTCCAGCACGGGCGGCAGTAGCCCCGGCCTTGAGGGTTCGATGCCCAGCCTTGCCGCCCCCAGCCCCATGTCCTTGACCACGTCGGCAAGCTGCTGGCCGGCCCCAGCCTGATCCATCCAGTCGGTACTGACAATATTCTTCACCCAGGAGTTCACCACACCCGCCGCGATCTCCATGGATGTCACCTGTAACGCGGCGTCACCGTTGAGTGGGAGTATCAGGCAGGCATGATTTCCGACACCGAAAGTGTAGTACCCACTGACGTAGTACAGGTTGCATGGGTACGTGATCAGCAGGGCATCCAGCCCTTCCGCCTCCATCTCCTTCCTCACCTTACCCACCCGCGTGTGGTACTCCCCTTCCGGGAACGGGACCCCACTCCTGTGAGAGCTCGCCATCAGGCCTTCTATATACTGTTCAGCGTCCATATGCCGCTCCTTTTGGATTCCATCATTCCTGGCTCCGGCATTCTACCCCACCCCCGACACGAATCCCGCATATGCCGCTATAATCAGCCCATGACCGAGTTGGCAGACACCCTGGCCGGCCCAATGTGGGAAGAGGACGAATCCCAGGTCTTTCTCCGCTACGGCCCCCTCTTCGTTCCGCGACGAGAGGAGCAAATCGAGACGGTATGCCGATTCATCCCCGCAGACTTGGAAGACGAATTCAACGCCGTGGAGCTCGGGGCGGGGGACGGTGCCCTTGCCTCGGCTGTTATGTCATCCTTCCCTAACTGCCTATACCTGGCTCTGGATGGCTCCGAGTTGTTGCGTGCTCCGCTGCAGGCGTCGGGCAAATCTAATGAAGGCCGTCTCCAAGTCGTACCTTTTGAGCTTGCTGATAGGGAATGGCGCACCCGTCTCCCCAGTCCTCTGCGTTGCGTGCTCGCCTCCCTAATCGTCCACCACCTGAACGCCGACGGTAAGAGGCAATTGTTCTCGGATATCGCTTCTCGGTTGGAGCCCGGCGGGGCCTTAATAATGATCGATCTGGTCGAACCTGCGTCTTCCCGAGCCAGGGATGCCTACGCCCGACAATGGGATGATGATGTCCGGGATCGAGTTCAGGCTTCAGGCGAAGGCCCCGAGGCCTACGATATATTTCGAAACGACCGTTGGAATTTCTACGCAGATCCCACCCCCGACCCCTATGACCAACCATCCCCGCTCGCCGATCAGCTAAACTGGCTCCGTTACGCCGGTTTCTCAAGGGTGGATTGTTTTTGGATGTACGCAGGCCACGCAATCTTTGGCGGATACAAGTAGACTAAAGGCCAGTAAGGGACCCGGAGCCGCGCTTAGGCATTTCTTTCAAGCGGCCCGGCCAGGAGGAACGTGATGATAACTAAATTCGGCACCCTTTTTGCAGGACATGTGGACATGGAGACTGTCGGCTTGGCTGCGCCTGCAGTCAACGACCGCCTGTACCCCAACGACCACCTGATAACCGCTTTCACCCGTGCCGAGGACATGGCCAAGCTAATGGACGACCTCGGCTACCACACTCTATGGCTCGCCGAGCACCACTTCCAGCGTGAGGGCTACGAGTGCATCCCCAACATCCTGATGCTCGCCATGCACCTGACCAGCATCACCAGGAAACTCAAAATAGGCTCCGGCTTCAACATCACGACCATGTGGCACCCTCTCCGCCTAGCCGAGGACTACGCCACCGCCGACGTCCTCACCAAAGGCCGAGTCACCTTCGGGGTTGGCAGGGGTTACCACACCCGGGAGGTTGAAGTCTTCGACGCCCCACTCCTTGACCAGGACGCCAACCGAGATCTCTTTGAAGAACAGCTCGACATCATCTTTAAAGCCTTCAACAACGAGTCTTTCACCCACCACGGAAAGTACTATGACATACCCGCCAAGGTCCCCTATCGAGGCTACGAGCTTGAGGAGCTTACCCTCGTCCCTCGGCCCGTCAACCTTCCTGTCGAGTGCTGGCAGCCCATCGTCAGCGGGAACCCCAGGGGCCTCAACTTTATGGCGAAGCATGGCATACAGGGCGTGATCGGCGGCGGCGTGGCCCAGGGTGGCGCGTCCAACAAGGTGGTAAGGACCTGGCAGGAGACCCTTGCCGCCCACGGCCGGGAGACCGAGCTAGGCGGCGACCTCCTCATGGGCTTCTCCTTCCACATCGCCGAGACCCCCGAAAGGGCGATCCAGGAGGCCCGCGACTATTACTACGAGGATATGAAGATGTTCGCACCTCTCAACATGCGTCGGGGCATTACCCCCGAACAGATCGAGATCCTAGGCGACCCCGCGAAGGCCCCCTTCGCTGACCTGCCTAAGATCGAGGACGATGCCGCACGAGGAGGTTGGCTGTGCGGCCCACCCGACTTCATTATCGAGCAGCTTATGAAGGTCCAGGAGATGTACCCTGGTCTCGAACGCATCAACGCCGGCAACGCCATCGGCACCCCTCACGCGGTCGTGATGGAGCAGCTGGAACGGTTCGGCAAGGAAGTCATGCCTGCCTTCACCAAGCAGGCCGAGGAGCCCGCAGAAAAGGCGGTGGCCTCATGATCGACCCCATCACTCTCGAAGTCATCCGTCATCGTCTCCAGTCCATCGCGGACGAGATGGAGATGACACTCCTCAAAAGCTCTTACTCCAGCGTCATCAAAGAGGGCCTCGACGCATCCACCGCCATCTTCGACGTCAACGGCGACACCATCGCCCAGGGCAACTCGATCCCGATTCACCTGGGCAGCCTTATTCCCGCCGTCAGGTCCATAACCGCCACCTATCCCCCCGGCACCATGCAGGAAGGCGACGCCTACATCCTCAATAACCCCTACCAAGGCGGCACTCACCTCCCCGACGTCACTATCATCACCCCAGTCTTCCACAACGGAAAGCCCATCGTATTCGGCTGCACAATCGCCCATCACCAGGATCTCGGGGGTAAGACACCCGGCAGCATCCCCCCCGACGCCACGGAGATATTCCAGGAAGGCCTGATAATACCTCCCCTCAAGCTCTACGAGGCCGGTGTACCCAACCACACTCTCCACGAGATTCTCCGCAACAACATCCGCATCCCCGACATGGTTATCGGAGACATGCGGGCTCAGCTTGCAGCTTGCCACGTCGCCAAGACCCAGATTGCCTCCCTCCTCACCGAGTATTCTGAAGAAACCCTGGTCGAGGCCATGGCCTCCTTACTCGACAACTCAGAAAAGGCCACCCGCAAAGTCCTGGAGCAGATCCCTGACGGCACATATTCCTTCGAAGACTACCTCGACAACGATGGCATCGAGATGGATATTCGGCGGCTGATCAAAGCCACCATCACCATCCGGGGCTCGAACATCACCGTCGACTTCACCGGCTCCAGTCCACAGGTGAAAGGGCCATTCAACTCCCCTACCGCCTCCACCATGTCCACAGTCTTTTACATCGTCCGCGCAGTCACCGGCTCAGACATCATGAGCAACTCCGGCTGCTTCCGACCAATCAACGTTGTGCTTCCAAAAGCCAGCATCGTTAACCCCGACCACCCTGCGCCCGTCAACTCTCGTACCGCTACCGTCAAGCGCATCACCGACGTGTTGAACGGCGCAATGGTGCAGGCCGTCCCCGACAGGCTGCCCGCCGCATCTTCCGGCCAGCTCCTCGTACTGGCCCTCGGCGGCATCGATCCAGCAAATAACCAGGCATACGTCGCCAGTGAGCTCGGGGCCGGGGGAATGGGCGCCCGACCCAACGCCGACGGCATAGACGCAATCGAGACCGATGTCTCCAACTGCATGAACGTCCCCGCCGAGGCCCTTGAAATGGACCACCCTCTCCGCATACTCAAGTCCAACCTATGGAATGATTCCGGCGGCGCAGGCGAGTTCCGGGGCGGTCTGGGCCTTGAAAAGGTCTTTGAAGTCGCGCGCGGTGAGGCCACTATCACCTACAGGGGAGAGCGGCACACCCTGCCGCCCTGGGGCCTGTTCGGCGGCCTTCCCGGCAGTAAGACCAACGCCATGATCATTCGCAAGGACGGCCGGGTGGAGATCGTGCCCCCCAAGGCAATCCTTAGACTCAGCGCGGGAGACCAGCTTCACGCCTTCACCGCCGGCGGAGCGGGATTCGGAGACCCCCTGAATCGCCCCCCCGAGAAAGTCCTCCGAGACTATCTGGACAGCCGCATCTCCCTGGAGTCCGCCCGCACCGACTACGGCGTAGTCATCGACTCCGCGGCCAACTCCGTAGACATCTCCGCAACCGAGTCTCTCAGAGAAGAGGTCCGCTCAGAGAGAGGCCCCATAGACTGGACCTATGATCTCGGTATGGAGCTGGGGCGCGTCTAGCAGGCCGTTCCCTTCGGGAATCAAAAGGGGCGAGGCCACCATCGCCAGGGTTTGGGGGTGTTCCCCAAACTATTCGTATCGCAGGGCTTCCGCAGGCGCTATCCGGCCCGCACTTCTCGCCGGAAGGAACGTCGTGAGCAGGGACAGTACGTAGGCAACTACCACTATCAGCAGCACCTGTGCCCACGGCACTACCAGCCTGATGTCCGATTCCTCGTACCGGATAGAGCTGATCACGTTTATCGAAGTCAGCAGCCCCAGTACCAGCCCAAGCCCGATCCCCAGCAATGCGATAAACGATGACTCCAGGAGGAATGACAGCTGCACCATCCCCCTCGAATAACCGATGGCCCGCAGCACTCCTATCTGGTGCCGACGCTCTACCACCGCCCTGGCGCTTACAACGCCCAGTGCGGCAATCCCCACCACCAACCCCAGGGACATGAACGCCAACAGAAGGTTCGTGAAGGACCGGTTGGACCCCTGCAGACCGTCGATCACTTCGTGGATGTCCAGGGTCTCCATCCCGTTGGTGAAGAACTCCGCCTCGATCTTCTGCGCAGCGTCCTCCGTTCCAGGTTCCACGTTGAAGAAGAACTGGTTGGGATCAACGTCCCTGGGCAACTGGGCATCCAGCAGTCTCGTCGATGTGTACACCGCTACAGGAAGCAAGCCCTGGGACGCAAAGTCGTCGAAAACACCTACAACCGTAAGCTCAACGGTGGTATTGCTCTTCAGGTCCCGAACCTCTATCTGCACAGGGTCAATGTAGTCGTTTTCCTGGAACAGGCCGTCCACCCCTGCCAGCGTAAACCTGTCCGCATCCACGTCGAACTGGAAGTCGCTTCTGGATGGCACCAGGAAGGAATTGACAACCGCCAGCCCAGGTTTCTCTTTGACGTCTCTCCACAGCTTCCGGGTGTCTACCTCCCCATCTTCCAGGTATTCAGGCGACGACAACATGATCTGGTACAGGTTCGAATCGGCGAAATCGTCGTCGACCCCGGTCAGAATAGTGTCGGCATACCCGTCCTCGGTCCCGTCCGTCAGCCTGGCTTCCGCCTCCCAGATATTTCTCAGTATCCCCACCGAGGGCTTCCCATCAACCCGACTCACGAAGTCCAGGTCCGGGTTGGCCTCGATGGCTGCGGTTAGGTCGGTGACGGGATTGGTCTCGTTCAGCGAAAAGGCCATCACCTGATAGCCGCCGCCCAGCCTATCCTCATCTCCCAGCAGTTCGTTGAACCCCTCGATCACCACGCTCATCACGGTAACCGAATAGATCACGACCGCGAACATCGCTACAGATATCCCCGTCCGGAACCCGAACCTGAGCGGGTAAGCAATCGACGACTTGATGATCGGGGCGAATCCCTTTATCCGGCCAACCGTCCGAGAAACCAGCCCAAGCACGAAATCTGTGTTGTTTACAGTAACCAGCACTGCTCCCAGCACCAGCATCGTACCCGTCACGAAAAACACCGTGAAATCGCTGCTCCAGTCGTCTTTGATCGCCCTTGACACGGACGGCGGCAGCAGCCACCAGGCTACCAGAAGGAGGCCCGCTCCGGACAGCGCCCACCGGCGGGCCACCCCAAAGTATCGCAACACTATCGCCGCACCCAGAACGGCCAGAGAAGGGCCCAGTAGGAACGATACTATATTGCTGGTGTCATACCCTCGCCACATCATCAAGAGGCCGATAAATATCAAAACGGTACCGAGCACAAAGTCATTCTTCATAAACGAGATGCCTGCAAACAGGGCCTTCCTCATTGACCTGATCCCACCAATCGGGTCAGTTGCCATTATCACGACACCTGCAACTAGGGCTTTCCCAGTCGAAACAACCCCCGAAACAAGGGCCCTACTTATCGCCGCGATCCCTCCCACCGGGTCCTTCGTCATCAACGATATCCCAGCCATCAACACTTTAATCATCAGCCCTATCTTGGCTAAGAGGGCTTTTGTCGGCGCCTGCGGACGTGGCGGCTCCGGTATATCCCTTATCGCTCTCACTATGTTGATCCGGCTTATCCGCCAGGATGCGAATGCCACAGTGATCAGTGTCACCACTGTACCCAGGAAGAACGCAACCAAAACGCTGACCAGCTGAACGTGGGTGCTGAGGCTGAATTCGGATGTAACATCCTGGCCGATCGCGCCTGCCGTGGCTTTCACCAAAATGTATCCCAGAACGATACCCACTAAAACCCCGACCACCGATGACCCCAACCCGTAGATCGCCCCCTCCGCAATGAACATCCTGATCAGGTGCCCGCGCTTCATTCCTATGGCCCGGGACATTCCCAATTCTGCCTTCCGCTCCGCAGCCAGCATCGAAAAGATCAGGAATATCAGCAGCAACCCTACGCCTATGGAAAAGAGTCCGAACACGGTGAAGAAACTCAGGAACAGATTGCCCCACTCATTGGCAAAATCTATGCCCTCTTGCTTCACGTCGTGCATTTCAAGCCCGTTGTCCACCAAGGCCGGTAAATCACCGTGTCTCCCCACCACTGACTCCGTCAACTCCACTCCCTCTTCATCGTCCCCTGCGTTGGATACCAGGATGTAAGATAGCCGCCCTTCTTTGTCCAGCAGCTCCTGTGCGCGCCCAAGAGACACCGCCATCACCACCTGGTATTGGCCGCTGTTGAAGAACCACCCGTCCATGACCGCCTTAACGGTCATCTCCCTGAAGCTCTGGGGGCCGAGGAACAGCTGCAAAACGTCTCCGGCATCCGCACCTAGCTCCTCCGCCCCCTCACTGTCCAGGTAAAGCTCATCTTCTCCCAGGCTGCCTATGTCCACACGTGCCCCGTCAGTATCGAGCACCTCGTCAAAAGTCAAAGCTCGTGCCGGGTCCAGGCCGGTGATCAGAGCGTTTGCCTCAAACTGCTGCGACTCAAGGTTCACGACTGCCACAGTTTCAGTCACTACGGGCAGCAGCCCATCCACATCCGGGTCGGGGTCCAGCTCCGACGCTATCGCCGTGAATATCTCATCAGAAAAGTCGTCCGGCACCGCCTGGCTCTGCCACAGGTCTGAGTCCTCATCCACCCGTATCAGCTCATCCATAGTTCGAAGGTTCTGGATGACGCTGCTCTTGACGCTGTACGTCATCGAGTCCCCGGTCAAGAAGGCGCTCATTATGATCGCTGTAGCCAGCATCAGCCCCACGACCACCAGAATGCCCCTGGCAGGGCGTCTGAACACCTGCCGAAATGCCATCTTCACCAGAATGGGATTACGGAAAAGGATGAACAGCAGTACCGCCGCGAACACTATGAAGACTATGCCGAGCACTACGGCGTAGCGCTCTATTGGGACTCCAAACAGTTCGTCCATCAGTTAGTTGGTATAGGAGCTATGCGGAAGCCCCGTTGCCGTCGTCCTCGATTCGCCCGTCCCTCATGCGGATGGTCCGGTGGGCCAACGCAGCTACCGCCTGCGAGTGGGTGACAAGAATAAAAGTCTGGTTGTTTTCTCTGTTAAGCGAGGTCAGAAGGTCCATGATTTCCTCGGAGTTCTCCGAGTCCAGGTTGCCCGTAGGCTCGTCTGCCCATACTATCTCAGGGCTATTCACCAGCGCCCGGGCTATGGTCACCCGCTGCTGCTGCCCACCCGACAACTCCGAGGGGTAGTGACTTTCCCAGGCTTCCAGGTTGACTAGCTTCAGGGCCTCCCTGGCCTTATCACGGGCCTCCCTGGACTTCACGCCCGACACCAGCAACGGCATCTCCACGTTCTCCAGGGCGGTTAGCACGGGCAGAAGGTTGTAGGACTGGAATACGTAGCCCATCTTGGTCGCCCGATAGCGGGTCTTTTCGTTGTCCGACATCCGCGCGAGGTCGTTACCAGCTATCTTGATAACACCGTCGTTGATCGCGTCCAACCCCGAGAGGCAGTTGAGGAGTGTAGTTTTGCCGCACCCGCTCGGGCCCATTATCGCCACCATCTCTCCCCTCACCACCTTCAGGTCCACGCCGTGCAACGCATTAACTTTTACGCGTCCGGTGTCATAGACCTTGACTACACCAGCCGCGTCTATGATTGCTTCAGTAGCGGAATTTCCATCAGCATTTTGCATGGGCAATTGCGCCTTTTACCTTGCCAATTTCTCTGGCAATAGTGTACTTTCTCTTTGGTGAATTATATCACTTGCCGGACTGATGTCCTAGAATCCAGTCGCATCCCCCACTTGCGCTGGAGTCGGTTAAGTTTGAAAATCCACCATTCATCGGAATGGTCAACTATCCTGGGAGCTAGCTCCGTAGAGCAATTGAGGAGAAACAATGGCAGGCCCGCTTACGGGAACAAAGGTTGTAGAAGTCGCCAATTTCCTGGCAGTACCCTGCTGCGCCGCTTTGATGGCCGACATGGGGGCCGACGTCATCAAGGTCGAGCCCCTTGCAGGTGATCCATACAGATGGTTGTCCTCCGACGGCACCTATGGCGTTGAGTTCCCCATAAACTACGCATTCGAGATGGACAACAGGGGAAAACGGGGAATATCCGTTGACCTCAATAAGCCGGAGGCGTCCAAAATTGTCCAACGGTTAGCAAACGAGGCCGACGTTTTCGTCACCAATCTTCTTCCCAGGCGGATGGAGAAATTTGGCCTCACCTACGAACAGCTCAGCGCCGATAATCCCCGACTCATATACCTTGCATTGAGCGGCTACGGGCCCGTGGGACCCAAGAAAGACAAGCTCGGCTTCGACCACACCGCCTTTTGGGCTAGCTCCGGCCTCATGTCGCTGTACAGTGAGTTGGCGCCCGAGCCTATTGATATTCTCAATGGGATGGGCGACCACACCACCGCCCCGACCCTCCTGGCAGGCGTATTGGCCGCAATCCTGGAGCGTCAGCGCACGGGCAAAGGTCGGCTGGTCACTACTTCGCTCATGAACATGGGCCTATGGGTTATAGGCGCCGACGTACAGGAAGCCTTGGCCTCGAACCGACCTCTTCACCGCCGGTCTCGAGTTGATGCCGTTGACCCCCTCATAAACACCTACAGCGCTTCCGACGGCAAATGGTTCCTCCTGGTCATGCCCGACAACGATGCCAATTGGGCTAAGCTCTGCAATGCAATCGGACACCCCGAACTTATCGGTGACCCCCGGTTCATTACCCTCGAAGACAGGAAAAACAGGTCTCCGGAGGCCGTAGCCATCCTCGACGGTATTTTCGGAGAAAAGTCCTTGGCAGAATGGGGCCCCATTCTCGACGACCATGATGTTATCTACGCCCCCGTCCGCGAGATGCTCGACGCCCTGAGCGACCCCCAGGTGGAACTCAACGACATGCTCCGCACCATCGAACACCCGGAGCACGGGCCCTACAAGATCCTGAATACGCCCGTGCACCTGGAAGACACCGACATCGGGCCCAAGAGCGCCGCCCCGGAACTCGGCCAGCACACAGAAGAGGTCCTCCTGGAGCTCGGCTACTCCTGGGACGACATCACCGGCCTCCAGGACTCGGGAGCCATTACCGGGGGTTGAGCCGAAGCCCGCTAAGGCACAAACTGATTTCTATTCGATGACAAGGGAGTCGATAGTCGTGTCGAATGCCCTTGCGATGCAGGCCAGCGTGGTAACGGAGCTCGCCTTGCGCCCTCGCTCAATCTCCGAAAGGTGGCTCGCCGATATACCCGTCTCTTGGGCAAGATCGCGAAGCGTGACTCCCAGGTGAGCCCGGAAAGCGGCTATAGGGCTTTCTCCGCGAATAATAGCTACGGCAACTTTATGAGGGACTCGACTGCCGTCGTCTGCTTCGACTGCGCCCAACCTGTCTTCAAGGTCGTTGTTTCGATTGATTAACGCATCGTAGTCAGCACGGGACAAGGTCACGGTTTCTTCGTTGCTCATCTGCTTCCTTCCTGTGACTGACCCTCGAAACCGACATGGTTACAGTTCCTTCGCATTCGAAGTCGAAGATTACGCTGAAATTGCCAGCAATCAAGTAGTAGCCGGGGCTCGATCTTCGGTGCCGACCTCCCCCCTCCCCACCCGTCCCTGCACTATCGACAGCACAAACGCGAGCCCCAGGAGCGAACCTGACACCAGGAACGCCGTTGATAGCCCCGATACGAACGCACTTTTCACTCCCTCTCCCCCTGACCCTGTCACCGCCGACAGGCTCGGCTCGTATCCCGCCGCTGCCATGTACACTGCGATGACCGTCGTTGATACCGCGATACCCGTCACGTTTCCCGTCGTTCTTGTCAGGTTCAACAGCGCGGCTGTGATCCCATACGTACGCCCCGACCGTGAATTGAGGATGTCGCTCGTGTTGGGCGAATAGAACGTCCCCATCCCCGCCCCTGACAACGCCAACGCAATCACGGCATGAATCGGTGATGAGTCCACGTCCAGCGTCGAGAACGTGAACATCGCCGACGCAGTGATCATTATCCCCGCCAGCATCAGCCATCTCGGACCCAGCCGTTCCGACAACACCCCACTCAACGCCCCGAACAAGGCCATGGATACCGACGCCGCTGCCGTTATCAAACCGGCCATGTGTGGCGCATACCCCAATACCTGGATCAGGTAGAAGGGCATCAAAATTACCCTTGGGGCACTGGCCAGGAACAACAGAAACCGTATCCCCACTCCCAGGGAAAAATAACGGCTGGCGAAATACCTGAGATCGATCATCGGGTGAGGGTTTCGAAGCTCCCACCAAACGAAAAAACAGAACAGGCCCGCCGCTCCGGCCAACCCTGCCACGATAGGCCCCGACCCCCACCCAAACCGGTGCGAGTTCGAAAGGGACAGCAGAAGAATCACTAATGTACTCGACGATGTTGCGGCCCCTACCCAGTCAAACCGTCCCCTCTCCTCCCCTGGCTCCGAATGCGATGGCCATCCCCTCAGTGCCCACACCGCCGCCCCGATCGCCACTATTCCCAGGGGTACACTTGCATAGAACAACCACCGCCACCCGAGCTCGCCGACCAGCAGGCCACCCAGGAAAGGCCCTGTCGCAGCACCTGAGCCTACCGTAGTCGTGTACAACCCTATGGCACGGCCTCGCTCCCTTTTCGGAAACGCCTCCGTCACTATAGCCATCGCGTTGGCCTGTATACCCGCCGAGGCCAATCCCTGTGCTACCTTCGCCACAACAAGGACCCAAAATGCAGTTGAGAGTCCCGCCAATACCGCCGTACCTATGAAACCCACGAAACCAATGGTGTACACCTTCGGCCGGCCCACTATGTCAGAAAGTCTCCCTACCGGCATGAAGGCGGCGCTGGTGCTCAGCACATACCCCAGCGTCACCCACTGGACGGCGGGGATATTTACCTTGAATTCATCAGCAATCTCGGGAAGGGCAATCGCGACTGCCGTCTGCTCCGCGACGGTCAGGAATATCCCGACCGCTATGGCGATGAATGCCGGCCATTTTCGGAAGCCGGCATCGCCTACGGGCGTAGGCTTCTGAGTTGAGTCCACTGCGGCCATTCCTCCCATAATACCCCACCCCCCAACCCCATTTATCGACCCATCGAGACTTCTGTGATATCGTCCGATCACATCAAGCTGCAACCAGGGAGAAGAAATGAAGTACCGCATCTTGGGGAATACGGGCGTGAAGGTCTCAGTTATCGGCCTCGGGGCCAACAATTTCGGGGGGCGCAATGATGAGCATAGCTCTTTCCGGGTCCTCGACCAGGCCCTCGACCTCGGCGTGAACTTCATCGACACCGCCGACTTCTACAACCTCGGCAATTCAGAGCTGGTAATCGGGAAATGGCTCAAGAGTCATAGAGACCATGTCGTCATTGCCACCAAGTTCGTTATGGCCATGGACGACTACCCCAACAGCAGAGGCGCTTCCCGCTACCACATCTTCAATGCCGTGGAAGACAGCCTCCGACGCCTCAACACCGACCACATTGACCTCTACCAGGTCCACTGGCCCGACCCCGAAACCCCTATAGAGCAGACCATCCGTGCCCTGGACGACCTCGTGAAGCAAGGCAAAATCCGCTATTTCGGATCGTCCAACTTCTCCGGGCTCCAACTTTCGGAAGCCCTGTGGACTTCCAGATACTTCAACTTGAACAGCCTGGTATCAGAGCAGTGCTACTACAACCTGCTAAAAAGGGGAGTGGAAAGCGAGGTTGTTCCCTATGCCGCCGACAACGGCCTGAGCATCATCCCCTTCTTCCCGTTGGAGTCGGGCCTGCTCACCGGCAAGTACCGTCGAAATGAACCCATACCCGAGGGCACCCGCATGGCTTCCGGGGAGTTTTACCAACGCTCCATGACCGACGAGAATTTTGAAAAGGTGGACAAGTTGTCCGCGTTTGCACAGGAGCAAGGTCACACAGTAGGAGAGCTGGCGCTCGCCTGGCTTTTGGCCAATCCGGCCGTTTGCAGCGTCATCGCCGGCGCTTCCAATCCAGAACAGGTAGTCCAAAACGTCGAAGCCGGCAACTGGGACCTCTCACCTGACGACCTGAAGGCAATAGACGAAATCGTGCCCCTGTCGTAGAACCCCAAGCCCTACGACCCCTGCTTGGGAAGCGCCTTCTCCTTGGCCTTCCGACCAATCTCTTGCAGCAGCGTCTTCAACCCTCGCCCCGACACCCGCATCTTGCGCCGGTTCCGCCGCTTTTCCTCTCGCCGCTCTTGCTTGGTATCCATGCCACGCTCACCCGGACGGACTCAAAGCCTTTGCCCGTGGCGCATCCTGAAACTGCGGCATCACGTGCTTCGCAAACAACTCCATCGAACGCAGAACTTTGTCCTGTGGCATATCCCCTAACCAGAAGTCGCAGTTCAGGTGGTCGAGTTTGAGCTGTTCCTGGAGCCGCATCAGCTTGTTAGACACTGTTTCCGGCGTCCCGAACAGGAAGTGCCGATCAACTAGCTCCTCAATAGAGGGCTCGTCATCTATTGGCACGTCCGTCACCCGACCCCTCTCCACCTGCTCCCGGCCCAGCCGCAGGCTCAGCGAGACCCGCATGTTCCACAGGCCGTGTTCGGCCATCCTCACCGCCTCCTCTTCAGATTCCGTCACGTATATCTTCTGTTGAATCCCGAACTGCAGTTGACCTTCGCGGCCGTGCCGGCTCACCGCCTCATCGAACTGGTTCCTGCGCTCTTCGATTCTGCCAACCGGAAAAGCCGCTCCACCCGTGACCACGTTGAACCCCCGACGCACCGCGCCGTTTATCGACTCCAGGCTCTGGCCCACCACCCATATCGGGGGGTGGGGCTTCTGGTAAGGCTTGGGCAGGACCGTAGTCTCGGGGAAGCTGAAGTATTCGCCCTCAAAGCTGAACGATTCTTCCGTGAACGCCCTTGTCAATATTTCTATTGCCTCTTCCCAGCGGGCCCGGCTGTCTTTCAGGTCGAGACCCATCCGACCGAACTCGTACTGCTGGTACCCGCGCCCCAGGCCCAGGTCGAACCGACCCTCGCTAAGCAGGTCTATCGTCGCAGCCTCCTCCGCCACAACCAGCGGGTGGTGCAGGGGAAGCACGACCACCGCAGTCCCTATGCGTATGCGCTTCGTATTAGCAGCCAGGTGAGTCGCCAAGATCAGAGGCCGGGAGAGGTAGCCGTAGTTGGAGAAGTGATGCTCCGCCAGCCACACACCGTCGAACCCCATCTCCTCTGCCGCCTGCGCTATCTCCAACCCCCGGGCGTATATTTCCGTGTGCGATCTCGCAGACGGAGAAGGCATGAGCAGAAACGCCCCGAAATTCAATCCTCTAGCCCCCATTCCCCCCGATACCGTAAAGCGATGCAGCGTTCCCGTACACTATCTTTCTCTTGTTCTCCTCCGACAGTTCGGCGAATGTCCTCTCGATCACTTCCTGAGAATGTGGGAACGTACCTTCGTCGTGGGGGTAGTCGCTCCCCCACATCAGCGCCTCCGGCCCGATGAAGTCCAGCATCCGCAGCGCGGCCAAGTCGTCACTGAAAGTCGTGTGGCCCTGCCGCTTGAAGTACTCACTCGGCTTCATGTCCAGCTTGGGCTCGATCCACATGTGCTTGCGTTCGTACTGGTCGTCCATCGTGTACAGCACCCAGGGAAGCCACCCCGCACCACACTCCACTATCACGGTGTGCAGGCTCGGGTGCCGGGCCAGCACACCTGAGCTTACGAACACCGTAGCCGGCACTATCCCCTCGGCCATCGCCGTCACCATGTAGGTCAGGAAACCACCCTCTTTCTCATCTCCGAGATCTTTCGGAGTATGGTCTTCGCTCCCAGTCACGAAGTGAAGGCTGATGGGCAGTCCGGTCTCCTCCAGCGCATTCCAAAGTGGTTCGTAGATGGGCAGACTGTACGGCTGGTACTTCAGGTGTATTGGCGCACTGATCAGCTTGTAGCCCAGCCCCGCCACCCGACGCACCTCTTCAACTGCCGTCTCCACGTCGATCACCGGCACTATCGCCGCCGGGGCAAACCTGTCCGAATGACCTCCAAACAGCTCAATTGCCCAGTCGTTGTATGCCCGTGCAACCCCTATTTGGTATGCGGGGTCCCGTGACCCGAAAAGCGTCAGCAGCGAGTTCGGATACAAGACCTCCGCCGCTACTCCGTCCCGGTCCTGGTCTTTCACCCTGTACGGGATGTCCGTCCCGCCCGAGGGGTCCTGCCTGAACTCCCGGTTCAAATCATCTTCATCGATGTTGGCCTCTGCCAGGTCGAATCGCCTCTTGTTCCGACCCTCCGCCACAAAGAACTGTGCTCCGTCTTCCTCTTCAACAACTCGCGGCAGCCTCGCCCTGAACTCCTCCGGGACCCGTGTCTCGAACAGTTCCGGTGACTCCTGCACGTGAGAGTCCGCTGATATCGCCTTCAGTCCTGCCATTGTCGTTCCCCCTAATCGTTCCGTCCCTTTGTTGCAGGAGCGGTCCTTCTACAGTCGATACTACCAGACGAAGCATCCCGACTCGTAGCTCTTGTCTCTTGGTCTTGATCCCCCGCCTACGCCCCATTCCCCCCGATCCCGTACAGCGACGCCGCGTTCCCGTACACGATCTTCCTCTTGTCCTCCTCCGAGAGCCCTGCGAAGGTCCTCTCTATTACCTCCTGCGAATGGGGGAATGTGCCCTCGTCGTGGGGATAGTCGCTCCCCCATAACAGCGCCTCCGCCCCGATGAAGTCGATCATCCGCAATGCAGCCAGGTCGTCACTGAATGTCGCGTGACCCTGCCGCTTGAAGTACTCGCTGGGCTTCATATCCAGCTTGGGCTCTATCCACATGTGCTTCCGCTCGTACTGGTCGTCCATCGTGTACAGCACCCAGGGCAGCCAGCCTGCGCCGCACTCTACTATTACGGAGTGCAGGCTCGGGTGCCGAGCCAAAACTCCCGAGCTTACGAACACTGTGGCCGGAACTATCCCCTCGGCCATCGCCGTGACCATGTAGGTGAGGAAGCCTCCATGCCGCTCCTCCCCGGCACCCTCCGGGAGGTGGTCTTCACTACCCGAGATGAAGTGGAGGCTTATGGGCAATCCCGTCTCCTCCAGCACGTTCCACAGAGGCTCGTATACCGGAAGGCTGTACGGCTGATGCCTCAGGTGTATGGGGGCGCTTATTAGCTTGTATCCCAGCCCCGCGACCCGCTTCACCTCTTCCACCGCCGTCGGAACGTCGATTACGGGCACCAGGCCTGCGGGCGCAAACCTGTCGGCATGCCCGCCGAAGAGCTCTATGGCCCAATCGTTATAGGCCCGGGCCACGGCTATCTGGTACTTCGGGTCCGGCGATGCGAACAGTGCGAGCAGCGAGTTCGGGTAGAGCACCTCCGCCGTCACTCCATCCCGGTCCTGGTCCTTCAACCTGTACGGGATGTCCGTCCCGCCAGAGGGGTCCAGCCTGAACTCCCTTTCCATGTCGTCCTCGTTGATGTTCTCCGCGGCTATGTCGAAACGCCTCTTCTTCCTGCCCTCCACCACTCGATATTTCGCGCCGTCTTCCCCCTCCTCCATGTGCGGAAGTCGGGGCCTGAACTCCTCCGGCACCCGTGTCTCGAAAAGCTCCGGAGCCTCCTGCACATGAGAGTCCGCCGATATCGCCTTTAGTCCTGCCATGCTCTTTCTCCTCAAATCAGTCCACTTCCCGGCCAAGGGAGCGACCGTAACTAGCTAAAACTTCGCTAACTTATGCCCCATTCCCCCCGATCCCGTACAGCGATGCCGAATTCTCGTACACTATCTTCCTCTTGTCCTCTTCCGAGAGCTCCACGAACGTCCTCTCGATTACTTCCTGAGAATGAGGGAAAGTACCCTCGTCGTGGGGGTAGTCGCTGCCCCACAGCAGCGCCTCCGCCCCGATGAAGTCGATCATCCGCAATGCAGCCAGGTCGTCACTGAATGTCGCATGACCCTGCCTCTTGAAGTATTCGCTCGGCTTCATGTCCAGCTTGGGTTCGATCCACATGTGCTTCCGCTCGTATTGGTCATCCATTGTGTACAGGACCCAGGGCAGCCAACCCGCGCCGCACTCGACTATTACGGTGTGCATGCTCGGGTGCCGGGCCAGCACCCCCGAGCTTACAAACACCGAAGCCGGCACTATTCCCTCGGCCATCCCTGTGACCATGTAAGTCAGGAATCCGCCATTCTGCTCTTCCCCTGCGCTCTCGGGCAGGTGGTCTTGGCTGCCCGTGTGGAAGTGGAGGCTTATCGGGAGGCCCGTCTCCTCCAGCACGTTCCACAGCGGCTCGTAAAGCGGCAGGCTATATGGCTGGTATTTCAGGTGAATCGGGGCGCTTATCAGCTTGTACCCCAGCCCCGCAACCCGCTTCACCTCTTCCACCGCCGTCGGAACGTCGATTACGGGCAGGATGGCCGCGGGTGCAAACCTGTCCGCGTGCCCCCCGAACAGCTCTATAGCCCAATCGTTATAGGCCCGGGCCACGCCTATCTGGAATTCCGGGTCAGGGGAGGCGAACAGATGAATAAGCGAGTTCGGGTAAATCACCTCCGCCAATACCCCGTCCCGGTCCTGGTCCCTCAGCCTGTACGGGATGTCCGTCCCGCCCGACGGGTCCTGTCTGAACTCCCGCTCCAGGTCCTCCTCGGTGACGTTCTCTTCCGCTTTGTCAAAACGCCTCTTACTCCTGCCCTCGATCACTCGATATTTCGCGCCGTCTTCCCCTTCCTCCATCCGTGGCAGTCTCGCCCTGTACTCCTCGGGGACCCGTTTCTCGAAAAGCTCAGGACCTTCCTGCACGTGAGAGTCCGCCGATATCGCCTTTAGTCCTGCCACGCTATTTCTCCTCAATAGCTAAACGCCCGCTAGATGCAGAGGCCTCTCCGATTGTCGATGCCCTGATTATAGACTTAACCACACACTGCGAAACAACCCCACCGGGACATCCGTCCATCGAAAGATCGGGCAGATGTCCGGGTTGGGCTCCCCGCTTCGTGTAAACTACTCCCCAAGTCCTCGACGGTCACGTAGGTTAACGATGAGGAGATTGCGTCATGGGTAGGCTGGAAGGAAAAGTGGCTATCATCACCGGTGCGGCCCATGGGATGGGCGCCGTCGACGCCGAGCTCTTCTCCCGTGAAGGCGCCCGAGTAGTCATCTGCGACATCCTCGACAAGGAGGGCGCCCAGGTCGAGGCCCGAATCAACGAGTCCGGCGGCCAGGCACTCTTCGTCCACATGGACGTCACCCGTGACGACGATTGGCAAAGAGCTGTCCAGGCCACCGTCGAACGCTTCGGCCGGGTGGACATCCTCGTTAACAACGCCGGGATCTCCAGCACCCCTGCTACCCACGAGGATAGCACCGAGGACTGGGACCGGCTCCTCGACATCAATGCCAAGGGAGTTTTCCTGGGTGCAAAGTGGACCGTTCCCGAGATGCGCAAGGCGGGCGGGGGCGCCATAGTTAACATTTCGTCCATCATGGGCTTCGTCGGCCTCGGTGTCGGACATTCCGGCTACGTCGCCTCCAAGGGGGCAGTAAGGCTGCTCACCAAGGACCTCGCCCTCAAGCACGGCCCCGACGGCATTCGTGCCAACTCCGTCCACCCGGGCTTCGCTCCGCCCATGATCGGCTCCAGGCGGGGCAAGGACGAAGACGCCAGGCGCATCGCCGACACGCCATTGGGCCGTCTTACCGCATACGAAGACGTCGCCAACGCCGTCCTCTTCCTCGCCTCCGACGACGCCTCTTTCATAACCGGCGCAGAGTTGGCCGTAGACGGCGGCTACACCGCTCGCTGAATCCGGCCCCGACCACGCTGCGTCCTAGTGCCCATGTTCGTGTTCGTGAGCATGCTCATGATCATGAGAGTCCCCGTGCCCCGGCCCCTCAAATTTGTCCCGCTTCCCCAACCTCACCGTCATAAGCAGCGCTGCCGCCGCGATCAGTAGCGCAGCTGCATAGGCGAATACCCAGTCCATACCCCAATGTTCATATATCAGCCCTGCGAATATCGGCGAGACCCCTCCCATAGCTATCCGCTCGAACGAAAGGATCCCGAGGGCCGATCCCTGGCTCTCCGGATCTACCATGTCTAGTACCGCCGCCGTCAATATCGGCTGGTCGCTGTACAGGAAGAACCCGAGCATCGCGAGCAGGACAGAGAAAAGTATCCCTTCTCCATAGGGCGCCAGAAGGAACGTCAGAGCAGTCATCGCCAGCAATGACGGTATTATCACGATCTTCCGGCCTATGCGGTCCGATATGTAACCCAGCGTCGGGGTCGCTACTATTCCAATGAAGACCAGCATACCCATGTGGAACCCTACCCAGAATGTGCTGAAGTCCAGTTCGTCTGTCATGTAGCTGGGCAAAAACGTCACCAGCGGCAGGTAGGCCATGCCCCTCAACCCCGCCACGAGCATCACGACCCACAGGGTGACGTTCTTTAGCAGCCGCCGGGTCATTTGCAGCTGCTCCCGCAAGCCTCTTTCCCGGTGCTTCTCCACCCCCCGGGACCCGATGTCCCTGAACGCCCAGAACACGATGAAAGTGAGCAACAGAGGGACCACCGCGTACACGCTTATGATCCCCCGCCAGCTCATGACCGTCAGGATTGCCCCTGTAGCCAGTGGCCCGATAAAGTCGCCGAGGTTGCCCCCTATCCCGTGGAAGGACAGCGCTGTACCTTTCCGGTGTTGGAAGTGGTGTGATAACGCTCCCATAGCCGGCAGGTGCCATATCGAGCTGGCGACAGAGACGATTACCATGCCAACCAGGATCACCGGGTAGATCGGCGACAGCCCAGTCAGGATCCACCCCAGCCCGAATACCAACATGCACAGGCTCAACACGATGCCCCAATAGGGGCGGAGAATGTCCAGGATCACCCCGCTGGGGAGCATGACCAGGCCCCCAGCTATCTCCCTCGTCGCCGTTATCGCCCCGACCTGAACCTTGTTAAGGCCAAATGTCGCTTCGATTTCCGGCAGCATTACCAGGAAGCTCTGGTTGAACCAGTGGAATATGCCGTGTCCCCCACTCAGCCCCGCTAGGATAAAGCTAGCCGTCTTTCTGACCGACGTATCTTTCTCGGCGTGGTCGAAGGGAGACCCGTGGTGGTGTGCCATCCTTAACTCTCCATCATTGCTCGAAACCCGTATTGCTTGCCAACTTGCCCCGTCCGGCTATCACGCATACCTTCACAAAACTCTCATCCGACACATGGTTCCACTCGTTAGTCGAGGCCATGGGTGGGATTATAGATGCAAACGCTTGCTGTTGTTAGTGTTCGCAATATCATTGAGTGGGTTATCGGTTTCGAGCCCATTTCGCCATGACACCTTATCTTTCGGCCCGCTCAATGCTATTATTTGTGCCCGGACTACCGGTCCGAAGCCCGGAGCACGGGTCCCGGAGAGGTGCTGGAGTGGCCGAACAGGCGCGACTGGAAATCGCGTAGGGGGCGAAAGCTCTCTCGTGGGTTCGAATCCCATCCTCTCCGCCACTAAGCTCTTTTTCACTGGCCGCCGTTTTCCCGTTGTACGCTTGCTGCATAGCTAACTAACACTTCTCAAGTGCTCGTTTAGGCCGTCTATTTCCTTGGATATCTCACAATAACTGTGGTAACATCTGTGGGAACATTCTGAGATGAATTGGGATTTCGATGACTCTTTCAGCAACAAAAGTGAAAGCCTTCAGGGATCCAGGGCGTTACTCCGATGGCGGTGGTCTCCACCTCTTCATCAGCAAAGCGGGACGCAAATCGTGGGTCCTACGCATCACGGCCGACGGGCGCCGGCGGGATATTGGGCTGGGCGGATACCCATCCGTAAGCCTAGCCCGAGCCCGGGAAAAGGCGGCGGAATATCGAACCGCTATCGTAGAGGGAAGGGATCCCGTGGCCGAAAAGCACGCCCCTGCGATGCCGACCTTCAAGGAAGCCGCCTATGCCGTACATGAGGCTAACAAGCCGCTCTGGCGCAATCGCAGGCACATGGCCGGCTGGATTCAGACCCTGGAGCGTCATGCTATACCAGTCATGGGGAACACGCCTCTGGATCGGATAGATCGCGGGGACGTACTGCGGGTGCTGATCCCCATTTGGACGAGCCGGCCGGAGACGGCCCGTCGGGTGCGCCAGCGGATGAGGACCATCTTTCGGTGGGCAATGGCTCACGGTTTCATGGAGTCCAACCCGGCGGGTGAAGCCATCGATGGCGCCCTTCCTCCCATGCCGAAGGTGAAGGCGCATTTCAGGGCCCTCCCATACCAGGAAGTCGGCTCGGCCCTTGAGACGGTTGCAGCCTCCCAGGCCTCGATTTCCGCCAAGCTGTGCTTTCGGTTCCTAGTCCTCACTGCGGCCCGGTCCGGTGAAGCCCGGGGCGCAACTTGGGACGAGGTCGACCTGGATGGTCGGGTGTGGAGGATTCCCTCTGGGCGGATGAAAGCGGGCATGGAACACCGGGTGCCTCTCAGTGACCAGGCCCTTGAAGTTCTTGGCGAAGCATCTGTCCTGCAGGAGGACTCAGGCCTGGTGTTCCCTTCACCGCTGAAACAGGGAGTTCCGATGTCCGACATGACGCTGACCAAGGTCCTCCGTTCCGTCGGCCTTGCTGAGCATGCCACTGTCCACGGGTTCCGCAGCAGCTTCAAGAACTGGACGCTGGAGCAGACGGACATCCCCTGGGTCGTCTCGGAGGCTGCCCTTGCCCGCAGCCTGGGCAATTCAACAGAGCAGGCCTACGCCAGGTCCGACCTCTTTGAGCGGCGTCGCATTCTCATGCAGCAGTGGGCGGACTATCTGGCCGGCAAATCTTACCGGAGCTGGAACGGCCATTCCCAGCTCGTGCTCCAGTCGTAAACGCTACAACAAGGCGGCGCTGGTCCTGATGTCCACGCCCTTCGGCAAGCGCGGTCACTTCCATGAGGAGTGGACCATGGGCGGGGATACCTGGGAGCGGTTGCAGATCAAGGCCCCGGAATGCCCGCGCATCTCGGCGGGGTTCCTCGAAGAGGAGCGGGCCAGCCTGGGCGAGTGGTGGTACAAGCAGGAATACCTGTGCGAGTTTGTGGAGACGGTCGACCAGGTGTTTAGCTACGAGTCCACGATGGGAGCCATCACGCCGGAAGTGAAGCCGCTGTTCGGCACCGTGCCCGTTGCCTGAGTTCCTGGTGGGCCTGGACCTCGGCCAGAGCCAGGACTACACGGCCCTTTGCGTGGCGGAGCGGGTGGATGTCCCCACCGGAGAGGCCCATTACCACCTCCGTTATCTGGAGCGGTTCAGGCTCGGCACTTCCTACCCGGCGGTAGTGGAGCGGGTAGAGGAAATGCTGGCTGGTCCGCATCTCTGGGGATGCAGCCATTTGGTGGTGGACGGGACGGGGGTAGGAGCGCCGGTGGTGGATATGTTCCGTCAAAAGGGCCTGTCCCCTATTGCCATCACCATAACCGGTGGGGATACCGTCACCGGCGACGGGGGCAAATACCGGGTCCCCAAGCGGTATCTGGTCTCCACCATGCAAGTCTTGTTGCAGGCCAGGCTGCTGAAGGTGGCGGAGGAGTTGCCCGACGCCACAGTCTTGGTCCAGGAGCTCCTTAACTTCCGGGTGAAGATCGACCCGCTAACCGCCCACGATAGCTACGGGGCATGGCGTGAAGGCCAGCACGACGACCTGGTACTGGCCCCGGCGGTCGCCCGCTGGTACGGGGATCGACAGCCGGAGTATGGCGTCTGGTGACCGGGACGCCGCCCTCGGGGTTTTTGCCCTTTGCCCGGATACCGGGATGAAGTCGACGATAGCGGCCCTGAATTACCAAACGTCACAACCCGCCTAGTCTTTTTACAGGACGCCTTGGGTTGAGACGGTTCTTGCTCGCTATTATGTGGGTGAACTTCCATTTATCCTTGATCGAGACATGGCCAAGGGCCAGCGAGGCGCCAAAGTCTAAGTGGCTCTAATTGAGACCGTACACTCTGGCGGCATTGCCGCCCACTATCTTGGCCCTTTCCTCCTCAGTACAGTCCAGCAGAATCTCTTCGATAATTTGACGGCTTCTGGGGAAGGTAGACTCTGGATGAGGATAATCCGCGCCCCACTGCAGATTGTCCACACCAATGATGTCGCGCAACCTGATGCCCACGGCATCTTCCTGGAAGCCAAGGAACACGTTATCGTGGAAGAAGTCGCTGGGAAGCGCATCGCCTTTGAACCGGTACCCCTGGGTGAGCTCTACGCCTGTTTCGGAGTACATTATGTCCATCCGGCTCAAGAAGTGGGGAGCCCAGGCTAGCGCATACTCTATCGAGCCCACCTGGAGTTTCGGATAGCGCTCAAAAACGCCGCTAAAGATCATATCGCCAAGAGACATACGCACCCAATAGTCAAAGTTAGTCATAAAAGAGGCCGTCACGGTATCGGTATTTACAAAACCATCCTTACGATTAGTTCCAGTGTGCAGGCTAAGGGGCATTGCCAAGTCCTGGGCCGCAGCCCACAGGGGTTCGTACTCCGGCTTGTCGTAGGGCCGCGCCTGGGGAGGATAGGCGGTAATCGCAGCACCGGCAAGGCCCAGCTTGGCACAGCGTTCCACCTCCTTTATACCGGTCCGCACATCATCCAAATTTATCATTGCGATACCCTCGAGCCGCTCGGGGACCGCGCTGCAGAATTCGCCAACCCAATCGTTGTAGGTCCTGAATATGGAGTTTAGTAGCTCGCCGTCCGGTACACTGTAGAGCCCAAGAGCGGTTGTCGGATAGACGATACTCACGTCAATTCCGTCGATATCCATGTCTTTGACGTGCTCCTCGGGAATGTAACCCCCTGGTGGCACATCTTCTGTCCTGCCACCCCCAAATCTCAGCTTTTCCGGCTCTTCAAACCTGAGTCCGACCTGCGTCCCCGCAGCGATGCTCATTTCTTTCACGCCCTCGCAAATCCAATAATCGCCCTCTTCCAAACGTTCAACGTGAGGCATTCGGTCTTTGAACTTTGACTCGCCCCTACTGGTCCATAGGTCGACCGGCTCGATGATGTGATTATCCGAGGATATGACCCTGTAATCAGCCACGCATCACCCTCCTTTTTGCTCCGGTAGTCACCTTTGAGTGCCCGTCCTTGTCTAAAGTCTAAAGACCTCGCTTGTCGTCTAAAGACCTCGCTTGTCCTTTTTGGGAACCGTGCGACAGGGACTCAAACCTGTTCCCGGGTCCAAGCATATGTACCCAAGAAGCTGACAACAACCATTATGCCAGTGGCCTCTACCGGGTGCGGTAGACCAAAAGCTAGTACGCGGGCGCGATGGCCAGCCCCTTATCGGTCGAACCAGGCGTCCTGGATGATCGCAAATCCCCGCGGATGGGGGGCTACACCCCGCAGGTCCTTATTCACGCCGTATATCCACGGCTGGAACACCACGATCAAACGCGGAACGTCATCTATGAGAATACGCTGGATCTCCCCGTAGCTCTCCTTCTGGCCCTCAAGATCCTGCCCCCTGGCCTTTTCGATCAGCTCGTCCACCACCGGGTTGGAGTAACGCGGACAGTTAAAAGCGGCCTCGCTGTGGATCTGCCTGAGCAGGGCTTGGTCCGGCATGAAGCCGAACCAATAGACGGAGGCCAACTTCCCAGTATTCCAGACCTGTGACCAGTATATCTCCGATGGGGCCCGCTCGACGTCGATCCGGATGCCCGCGGGCGCAGCGCTCTCTTTGTATGCCACCGCCAATTCGATCAACCCTGGGCCGATGTCGGATGTGTACAGGGTGAGGTCGATCCCGTCCGGGTACCCGGCCTGCTCCAGCAGCGACCTCGCCAGTTTGGGGTCGTAATCCGGGGGTGCATACTGCGACGCGAAGACGGCGTGGCTGGGGTGAATGGGGTGGTCGCGGGCGGGGATGCCCAGCCCGAGCAGCACCGCTTGGTTGATGCCTTCCCGGTCCGTCGCCGCTTGCATGGCCTTCCGGACCAGCTTGTTGTCGTAGGGCGGCACGTCGGTGGGTATGCACAGCGCAAGATGGGAGAAGCTGGCCGCGTTCAACACCGTGGTCTCGGGATTGGCCGCGATACTGGGGACGCTCTGGGGATTCACCTGCCATACGATGTCCACGTCGCCGTTCTTGAGCGCCTCCACCCGGGCGGCGGCCTCGGGGATCGCCTGGATGACAATCTCGTCCAGGTAGGGCTTGCCCTCCTCCCAGTAGTCGGGATTACGCACCAGCGTCGTGCGTTCGCCCGGCAGGCGCTCCTCAATCATGAAGGGCCCAGTGCCGAACTCCTCCTGGGCCAAACGCTCGACATCCACGTCGGCGGGGAGGATATGCGCTAGTGGTTCCGATAGGATATCCAGGAAGAACCCGTTGGGGCCTTCCAGGTCGAAGCGGATGGTGTAGTCGTCGAGGACGACCATGTCCTGGATAACCGAGAAGATGGGCCGCGCTCGAGAGTCCAGCTCCGGATCTAGCAGCCGGTTGATGGTGAAAACTACGTCCTCCGCTTTGAACTCCTTCCCGTGGCGGAACTTCACGCCCTCGCGCAAGTAGAAGGTGTAGGACGAGAAGTCGTCGTTGGCCTCCCATGACGTGGCCAGCTCCGGCTTCACCGTTAAGTCCGGCTGGATCATGAGCAGATTGTCATAGACTGCTAGCATAACGATGTACTCAACCCCGCCCAGGCTAGTGGCCGGGTCCAGCGTCCCGGTGGCTTGGTGTTGCGCAAATGTCAGCGTGCCACCGTACTTCGGCGCCCCAGCCTGTGCGGCGGCGGCCTCAGCGGCGGCGGCGGCCTGTGCGGCAGCGGCTAGCTCGGCGGCCTCGGCGGCAGCGGTTTGAGCTTCTGCGGCGGCCATCGCTAGCTCGGCAGCTTGGGCGGCAGCGGCTTCGGCAGCGGCCACGGCCTGAGCGGCGGCCTCTTGGGCGGCCATAACTGCCGCGGAATCAGCCGTGCCGGCGGCCTCTGCGGCAGCCTGGGCAGCGGCAGCGAGCTCTGCGGCAAAGGCGACAGCTTCCTCAGCAGCCTTAGCTGCGGCTTCCGCGGCCATTGCTGCCTCTGACAGTGTGGCCTCTGCCTCTGAAACGGCGGCCTCTGCGGCTTCGGCAGCAGCGGCGGCTTCTGCGGCAGCTTCCGCGGCCCCTGTGTCAACGGGTGCTGCAGTGGGCTCGGGATCACCATCGCCACATGCTACGACGAAGAGGACGGATACCAGTGCCACGGCGAGCAGGAGCAAGAATGGATGCAGACTAGCTATCTTGGATCTCATGACGGTCTCCTCCCATTGGGCGGCAAACGTATTGTTTGCCGTTCTCATGCCCCAACTGGGGCACCACCGACGGATGAAAATCCTCCCAACCCCCTTCACTAGAGGGGGCCCATAGGGGGGGATTTTTAGCCGAACATCACGGATTTGCCGATCGTCACTTGTCTATTTTAGGAGCGGTGTGCCATTAAGCGGCCGACCAGTCTCCGAAAGCTATCACACGGGGGAGGGGGTGTCAACTAAACGGCTCCTCAGCACAGGGCAAACGCAACTAATTCTTTGTCAAACATTCTAAATTGACTAAATTGACAATTTCCCGATAGCCTGATAGCGTTGAATCGGGCTAACTTTCGACGACTCCTTGGTGGCTGGAAAGCAGACCGCCGCTTGGATATCTCCTCATAAACCCCTCTACAAATTCGCCATGTGACACGATTGTCCTCCAAAGAGATAAGATCTCCTGGCGATTTAAGATCGCCAGTTTGCACTTGGTTACTCCATCCACCGGTCCCGCTTTTCAGAGGCTACTAATAGGCTGTTGAGCACATGCTACGTTTCATAACGGTACGCCTAGGGTTGATAGTAATCACCCTTTTCGTTGTCTCCGTGGTCATATTCGGCGTCACAGAGCTACTGCCAGGTGATGCGGCACAGATATTGATGGGAATGTATGGAACGGATGATAATATCACGTACCTAAGGGAACAGATGGGCTTGGACCGCCCCGCTCCCGAGCGGTTCGCAACCTGGCTTGTCGGGTGGACCAAGAGGGAAGGGGCATTGTTCAGGACCAGCGACGGCGGAGCAACCTGGAAGCGGGTGAGCCAGCATCCCATAGTAACCAGTCCCACCTTCGTATCTTCCAAACTGGGATGGGCTGTTTCTAGGAACCGCATTTACATCACCGAAGATGGCGGGGTGCAGTGGACCAGGCAGATTGAAGTGGAGCATCCGCTGACGGCCATCGAATTCATTGATGATAAGAGTGGAATTGCCATCGGAGAGGAAGGCACGATCTACCGCACTGGGGCGGGTGGGGTCCCGTTGGAGGAGGATGGGCAGCAGGTAGAATGTGAAGGCGCTGCAGCTGTGAATGTGATATGTCAAGATGGGATACTCTCGACTTGGGCTCCTGTGGAGAGCGGAACGACATCGGCGCTTACCGACATCGCCTTCGCGGACTCCAATCGCCTCTGGATAACCGGAGAGAAGGGGCTCGTACTACGCTCCACCGATGGCGGTTTAAGCTGGGATACGGCGGACACAGGTGTCGACGCGACGCTATTTTCGGTGGCCTTTGCCAACGCTGAGCAAGGCATCGTTGTCGGGGAAAGCGGCACGATCCTGGTGACCGTAGATGGTGGTAGAACCTGGCAAAGCTCAGACGCAGGCACGACATCGACACTGAACGCTGTCGACTTTGTATTGGACGCAGCACCCGAGGGCTTTGACCGCCACGCGGCCGTGTGGGCGGTTGGTGATGGTGGAACGGCACTGTATAGCGCAGACGGTGGCGTCACCTGGGCCAGTCCGACCATCGGTACGTCTCTAAAGAGTGCGCTTCATGCTGTCTCCTTCGACGGCGCCGACGGCGTCATAGTCGGAAACAAAGGGACGGTTCTGACAACTAGCGACGGGGGTGCCTTCTGGAGCCGCCAGGCGATCTTTGAGGATCGGCAGGGGACGAACGCCGATCAGAGAGTGCTCACGGCCAGGCCACTGAATTACCTCGCCATCCACGTAAGCGAGTCCGGCGACGTCAGCGCCTGGGCTGCCTCCGACGATACCGTCTGGCGATCAGGTGCGCTGGGGGGCGACTTCGGCGATTCTTTGCTGCAGAGACGGCCCGTTACAGACGTTATCGGGCACCGGTTGTTGCCATCCATATATCTTGCGTCGTTTGCTT
This sequence comes from Dehalococcoidia bacterium, assembly GCA_965220005.1. Taxonomy (GTDB): domain Bacteria; phylum Chloroflexota; class Dehalococcoidia; order Plut-88900; family Plut-88900; genus Plut-88900. The sequence continues at coordinate 1,665,495 of OZ244800.1, read as the reverse complement.
TTCTGATAGCGGTCCCCCCTGCGATCCTTGTAGGTACATGGGCCGGGGTGCGCCCCAACACCATAGGCGACCGCATAATCAGCGCTGTCGGTATGGTAGGGATATCGCTGCCGGAGTTTGTGACTGGGGTGTTGTTGATGGTCATCTTTTCCTCGCAGTTGGGCTGGTTACCGACCACCAGCACCATACCCCGGGGGGAAAGTCCCTTAACCAGCCCGGAGATCTTGGTGCTGCCGACCCTCACCCTGACCGGCGTGGTATTCGCCTACATTATGAGGATGACTCGTGCCAACGTGAACGAGGTGATGGAGAGCCCCTACGTGCGGACAGCGATCCTGAAGGGCCTTCCGATGCGGAAGGTCATATTTCGGCATGTCGTTCCCAACGCGATGCTCCCCACTATAAGCATCGTCGCTACGATGACCGGGTGGCTTTTGGCTGGGCTCATCATCGTTGAGAACGTGTTCGCCTATCCTGGCCTGGGGCAACTGCTATTGAGCTCGATCCAGACCCGTGACGTTCCCTTATTGCAGGCCCTTTCGTTGCTCATCGCTGTGACCTATACCGTTAGCACCCTGTTGGCAGACCTGAGCTACGCTGTCCTAGACCCACGGATAAGGTACGCCTAATGGCGGTGCGGTTTACCACAAGTAGGCTTCGCGCTGGCGTGCCCACTGCCGCCCAGCCGGCGGTTTTCGCCACGGGCCGGGGGATCCGAGAGTTTTTGCGGCTTTCCCTGGCCACGACGGCGGGACGCATCGGGCTGGCCATCGTACTGATCCACGTGTTCGTGGCGATTTTCGGTTCCATGGTGGCCCCTTATCCCTTCGATGAATTCCATCTGCCTCCAGATTTTCCCGCTGAGGACCGGCTCTCTGCGCCGAACTGGACCTACTTGTTGGGAACGGACCAGTTCGGACGCGACGTTTTCAGCCGCGTGTTGTCCGGGGCAGGCTCGCTGATTACGATTTCGTTGATCGGCGCCCTGCTGGGGATTTTCTTGGGCACGGTGATAGGGATGACCAGCGGCTACAAGGGAGGCCGGGTGGACGAAGTGGTGATGCGCGTCATGGACGGAGGGCTGGCCTTCCCGGGGTTGCTACTGGCGCTTTTGGTACTGACAACTCTGGGCGCTCGGGATGCCCCGTGGGGGTGGCTGGACGATAACTGGGAGGCCTTACTGATCGTGCTCACCGTCGGCGTTGTCCATGCCCCGGGCATTTCTCGGGTGCTGCGAAGCGTCACGCTAAAGGCCAAGAATCAGGAATTCGTGATGAGTGCGCGTCTGCGGGGAGAGAATGCTCCTTATATTATCTTCAGAGAGATTCTGCCTAACGCCCTGCCGGTCCTGGCCGTTGAACTCTCGGTGCGGCTCAGCTACTCGATCCTAATAGTGTCCTCCTTGGGATTCCTCGGCCTAGGCGTTCAACCGCCATCGCCGGACTGGGGCCTAATGATCGGAGAGGGCCGGCAGTTCATAGTCGCTGCGCCGTGGATGACACTGGCGCCCGCCGGAGCAGTAGCCACCTTGGTGGTGGGCGTAAATCTCCTGACCGACGGCGTCAAACAGGCCAGTGGTTTGCCAAGAGAGATCATCAGGTGAGCAGCCAGGCAAACCATGGAACGCCACTGCTCCAAGTGGAAAACCTGGGCGTTACCTTCTTCACGCCCCGGGGCACCGTCCGCGCGGTCAGAGACGCATCGCTGGAGGTGCATCGAGGCGAGGTGATGGGAGTCGTCGGCGAGTCGGGTTGCGGCAAGTCGACCACTGCCTTCGCCGTCATGGGCTACCTGCCGGGCATTACACGGGTAGACGGCCGGATACTATTCGAAGGCCGAGATGTTGCGCAAATGGGCGCGTCGGAACTGCGCCATTTACGGGGCAACCGCATAGCGATGGTCTACCAAGACCCTGCAACGTCCCTGACCCCAACCATGAGGGTGGATTCACAGATTCATGAGGTGCTCAGCCAACACCAGCATATAGACAGTGAGGAGTCCCGCCGCCGCATTGTCGAGTTGTTCGAAAGCGTGCGATTGGCGGACCCCGAGTCGATTGGGCGGCGGTATCCCCACGAACTCAGCGGGGGCCAACAGCAGCGGGTGGTCATCGCCATGGCGTTAGCCTGTGAGCCGGACCTGCTGATCATGGACGAACCTACGACGGGCCTGGACGTCACCACGGAAGCGACTATCCTAGAACTGGTGTCGGACTTGAAGCAGCGGATCAACGCCGGCATTTTGTACGTCACCCACAACCTGGGCGTGATCGCAGCCGTGGCCGACCGGGTCGCAGTGATGTACGCTGGCGAGACTGTGGAAGAGTCCCCAGTGCGGGAGCTGTTCAAGTCCCCCAAACATCCCTACACGCGAGGACTGTTGAGTTGTGTGCCTACGCCTCCAACAGAAGCCGGGGCCACCGTTCAGCTCAGTAGTATCCCGGGCGCGGTCTTTTCTGCCGCCCAACCTGCACCAGACGCATGCCTCTTCATGTCGCGGTGTCCCATAGCCCAGGAATCGTGCGGGAGCCAGGCCCCGCCAGTCGTTGACACAGGCTCTGGGCACCTCTCTCGTTGCTTGTATTCGGGTGATGTTAATCGGGACATTTGGGGTGAACAGAAGACCAACATGGAAATAGGTCGCACCCAAGAAGAACCAGTGTTGTCGGCAAGAGGTCTCCGCCGTTTCTACGGTAGTTGGGGACGCAAGTACCTATTTTTTGGCCCCCGAGTCCGGCCGCCGGTCCGCGCCGTTAATGAAGTTGACTTCAACGTCGGGCTGGGACGGACATTGGGGATCGTGGGTGAAAGCGGCTCCGGCAAGACTACGGTTGCCCGGGCCATCGTGGGGCTGGTGCCTCGGGACCGGGGCAAGCTCCAGCTACAGGATCAGGAACTGGCGCCCGACGTCGGCAATAGGACCCGAACTCAACAAGCGGCCATGCGCATGGTATTCCAGAACCCGACCGCCTCGCTTAATCCAAAACTTGCCGTCCGCCACGCCATCATTCGATCCCTGCGTAAGTTCTCCGGCCTGAATAGACGGGAGAGCCGACAGCGTGCTGGGGAATTGTTACAAGCCGTGGGGTTGGACCCAGGGTACTTAAACCGGCATCCGGGGGAGCTGAGCGGGGGAGAGCAACAGCGCGTGGCACTGGCCGGGGCTTTCGCCGCCTCGCCGGACATTGTCGTTGCCGACGAGGCCGTCTCCGCCCTGGATGTGTCCGTCCAGGCTCAAGTACTGAACTTGCTACGGTCCCACCAGCAGGAAACGAACACGTCCTACGTGTTCATCACCCACGATCTGGGCGTGGTGCGGTACCTTGCCGACGATATTCTGGTGCTCTACGCAGGGCACGTTGCCGAGTCGGGGCCGGCCAAGAACGTGCTTGCGATGCCGTTCCACCCCTACACCGAGGCTTTGATGTCGTCGGCGCCGGTCCCCGATCCCGATGCTCAGCCAACCACGATCCGGCTGCCGGGGTTCGTGCCTACCATGAGGGATCAGTTTCAGGGTTGCTTCTTCGCCGCGCGTTGTCCTAGAAAGATCGGAGCTATATGCGACGATACTCCGCCGCCCGCGCTCACCTCGAATGGTGGAGATCACGTGATCTATTGCCACATTCCGCTGGAAGAGCTGGCCCGGCTGCAAGTTGACGGCGTGGCATCGTTGCGGCCTGCTGAAGAAGACCCAGTGGTGGGGAGCCAAGCCGCGGGAGCATAATTTTCCACCACGTCAGTCAACGCCGGCTTCAAACGCCAGTTTAACTACCCCAGCCACTTCTGAAACCACCCCAGAGTGCGGGCCAAATATTCCTCCCGCATCTTGGGATGGCCGGTCCTAAGAAAGAGGTGGTTGCACTCCTGGAACCGGACGAACTCCACCTGTTTTCCCAGCCGCTTTAAGACCACGAAGTACTCTTCGCTTTGAGCCACCGGACACCGAGCGTCGGCCTCTCCGTGCAGCAGCAGCACCGGGGTGTTGACCTTGCTTGCGTATGTAATGGGCGAGTATTTGATCAGTTTCTCGGCTGCGTCCACCAAGCTCCCGCCCCATTGGTCCTCACCGAAGCTTACGCCAATGTCCGAGGTCCCGTACATGCTGTACAGGTCTGTGCAGGGAGCGCCAACCACCGCAGCCTTGAACCGGTCATTGTGGCCGATGATCCAACTGGTCATGAAGCCGCCGTAGCCATACTCCCAGACCCCCAGCCGACCTTCATCCACGTACGGCCGGGCCGCTACCTCATCCACCGCCGCCATCAAGTCCTGATAGTCTTCCCCTCCCCAATCTCCCAACACCGACATCATGAAATCTTTGCCGTAGGTCGCAGCCCCCCGAGGATTGACCGCCAGGACCAAGTAACCTGAAGTAGCCAGGATCTATTGCAATGGCGTGAAGGAATCGTAAAAAGCGCCGTTGGGCCCACCGTGTATATCCAGCACCATAGGGTACTGCCGGCTGCGGTCAAACCCCTGAGGCAACCACAACCGGCAGTCCAGTTGTAGTCCTTCCCGCTGGACAGCGAATTTTTCCATGCGGGCGGGTGATTCGTTAGGTATTCGTCGCTGTAATGAGACAGTTGTTCGTTGACCGTCGACACCAGATCGAGATAATAAAGTTCATTGGGCGACCATGAGTAGGAGGAGAGCACCACCGCTGCCTGTACGTTCTCATCAATGCTAATGCTGCTGCTTTGCCAACCACCGCCAGCCACCTGGCGGCAGCGCCCGCCGGAGGCCGGTATTTCGAACAGCTTTGATTCTCCCCTCTGGTCTCGCAGGAACAAGATGCGGCCGTCCTCGGTCCAACGCAATTCCAGAGGTCTGCTGACGGTGGCGAAGGTTAGATAGGGACGCACGATATCGTCGGTCAGACGTTGCTGGGCCTGCCCAGGTTCCAGGACGTAAAGCCATGCCTGCTACACCGCCAGCCCTTGGAGCATATCGGACCCAATAGCGGCCAATTGTTGACCGTCGGGCGACCAACCCAGATCGTCCACATCGGGCAGTTGGTCTACCGTGAACCACCGGCCATTGCTTAGTTTGGAAGAGTAGGTGATAGGAGTGCCTACCCATACGTGGGGGTTGTGTCTGTTATCGTAAAAGACAAAGCGAGGATCCATTATGATTCCGGTTTCTTCGTATGTCTGCCGAACAGCAACCTCCCCGTCGCCTTCTCAAATTGTTTCCAGGCCTCCTCCGCCCGCCGATCCAAGGTGTTGGGATAGACTTACTCGCTGAGGGAGAAACAAGCGTATTCCAAGACACAGCCAGCGAGCGTCAGTGGAAGCCGAGACTAGCGTCCCCGCCGAAGTATCCAACACCCTCTTTCCCGCCATCCCCGGGGTAACACCTCCGTCTTCCCCAAACCGCCTCTACGTCCAGGACCACGGCCCGGATTTCGATCAGGGTGTATTGACCGTCGAGCCTCCCATCGAAGACAAAGGAAAGGAATACACGGTGCTCGTCCCCCAGGTGGATGCCGACGGGAACGACGTTCCCGGCATCCGTGGCCCGGAACTAGAGGTCCCGCTGGCCACGTACACCGGCTGGAATTTCAGGCCTCAGGGTGCTGCTGAGGAGGCGATGGCAGCAGTGAACGGGAGCTTTCTGCCCTTTGCCACGACCCGTGAGGAACGACTCGAAAAAGGTGACCCTCGCCCTTCCCTTCAAGAGCGCTACGGGTCTCGAACCCGCTACGTAAAGTTAGTTGTCCTTGCCTCTCAGTGGCTGGTGGAGGAACATCTCATCCTGGAGGAGGATGCAGACCGATTCGTTGAGCGAGCTATGTCAGAACACGCCTTTGATGGGGTCGGCTAGGCTTCTGATAGGGCTTACGAGGCCGCGTCCAGAGCCTCCAATATCTGGCCCAGCTCTTCAATGGTCTTCAGCGTGGTTGGCTCCAGGCCGATCTGAATGTGGGCCACTCCTTCCCGCTCGTACTCCTTCAGGATTTGTGCTATTTCTTCAGGAGGACCTGTCAGGGGCTTCAGCGGACGCTGATCAATCAACTGCGCCGAGGGGAGCCGGTCCCACCAGGGGTCTGCCGTGGCGTCTGCGATTAGGACCGTTACGGTGCGCTCAAGTGTCGACGGGTCCCGACCCTCCTTACGGCACGCCGCGTCCACAATCTCACGAAGCTCTATTGCTCCTTCTAGGCTGTTAGAAGTGTGGGCGTAGTATGCATTCCAGGCATCGGCATACTTGGCGGTTAACGAAAGCATCCGGGGTTTAATGGTCCCAATCAAAATGGGGGGCCCGCCCGCCCGTGGCCCGAGGGGTCGAAGCTCACATTCCCGCGCACTGTGGAACCGTCCCTCAAAGTCGATCTCCCCGTTTCGCAGCAACCCGTGGACTATCTGGATCGCCTCTTCGAAGCGGCTCACCTTATAGTCGAAAGGAAATCCAAAGGCATCGTACTCGAGCTTGTGGTACCCGGACCCGAGTCCCAGGATAAACCTGCCTCCACTTATCTCTTCGACTGTGGATACCATCTTTGCCAGAAGCGCAGGATTGCGCCATCCCATCGCCATTACAAGGGTTCCTATCTCAACCCTTTCGGTTATCGCCGCCACCGCTGAGACCAGCGACCACACTTCCCACACTCCCGATGGTCTATCTTCATCCCGCAACAAGTAGAGAAGATGATCGAAAAACCACACTGAGTCAAAGCCCACCTGTTCGGCCAGAACGGCCATCTCGCTAACTTCCTTCCAACCCTTCACCCCCGCGCCCCGAAAGCCCTCCATCTGGGGCAGCTCCAACCCGACCTTCAACGTCCTCGAACCGCTTGCAACTGTCATGTCTCACTCCTTGGCCTATTTTGGGGATCCATTCCCCGTATGGTCGTTCACAACCCCTGGCGTACTAGGAAATTATATACTTGTGCGGGCTCCCGACCCCCAGCGTGTGCAATGTTCGGCATCCCACCGTGGCCCGACCTTCACCGTAACAATGTCCTACAACTTCCTCATACTGACTGTCTGCACTTCTTTGTTCGCTTTGCGCGTCTTTGGGCAAGCATTTGTAATTACACGAGCCCCCCGTTGGCTTCCTTCCAACGAGCACTGGTACTCGGGGCTTCTGCCCTACAGATTTCTGCTGCCGGCCCAATTGCTCTTTCTGGCGATCATGATAGCGATAACTCTGGCAGTCTATCGGGATGAGCCATTTTTTGCGACTGACGGCTGGAACCTGGCAGCGCCAATTCTCGTTGTCATTTCCGGGGTCTACTTCGTGTCGATGGCCCTCCGCTACGTCCTGACTATGGTGCTGCGCCCCGAGCGCAGGTGGTTCAAACGCACCATCCCGATCTGGTTCCACATGGTCCTGGCCATTGCTCTTTGGGCATTCGCCGACTACCTGCGGTAGTTGCTCTCCGCAATAACTCGTGCCACCCGTTTTGCATCAATGCGGATGTTGTAGAGACCGCCTCGCCCGTCGTAGTTGTGGCCTATGAAATACAGCCCCGAATAGTTAGTGCTGCACACCCTGTCTCTCCGGTCGCCGAATCCACACTCATCTCTGGCCCCGTAAACACCCATCCATTCAATTGCAGCACGATATCCGGTCGCAAGTATCACCTTATCCCCGGCCCACTCGGAGCCATCCGAAAAATGGACGCCGCCCTCGGTCATTTTAGCCACCCCGGGCTTCAACTTTATCCGACCTGCTTCAATATGGTCCAGGATCCCGCGGCCGATCACCGGGACGTCCTGGCAGTTTTCCTTCATCTGCTTTCTCGGCAGCCGGGCCGACCCCGGCCTCAATAAGCCGCCTATCAGCCCCATCCCATCCACAACGCGCCTTTGTGCAGAATTTGGGACACACGACATCATCCAGCCAAAATACTGGGTCGGGATGCCCACTATGCTCTTCGGAATAACATTGGCCCCCGACCGGATGGAGACTGTTACCTCTATTCCAGCCTCAGCCATCTCCGATGCAATCTCCGACCCCGAGTTCCCAATCCCCACCACCAACACTCGTCGCCCTTGCCGATCATCAGGCCGCCGATATTCCGTGCTGTGAAATATCAGCCCTCCGTAAGACGCCATCCCATCGAAGTCCGGGACCACAGGCGAGGTCATAATGCCGGTAGCAACGACCACAGATTTCGCCGAATACTCGCCCTGCGTCGTTTCGACGACCCACGTACCGTTATGCTGCCTCAGTCCGGTCACTTCCGTGCAAGCCCGTACGGGCAATGCAAACCTGTCCGCGTATCCTGCAACGTATGAGGTGAATTCTGAAAGAGTCGGGAACAAGGATGTTTGAGCCGGGAACGACATTCCTGGTAGTGCGCTAAGGTGCTTGCCTGTGTGCAGCTTCAGGCCGTCGTAGACGTGCCCCCACATCCAGCCTGCATGGCCTCCTCGTTCGAGCACTACGTTTGAAATGCCCCGCATTCCCAGCTGTTGAGAGGTCGCAAGCCCGGCTGGCCCCCCTCCCACCACTACAACGTCGAAGCTCTCAACAGGCATGGCCTTCACCATACCTCGACGCTTGTCTTAACCCGACGGCAAGCGTCCACAGGCCTAAATGTTCAACTCCTTAACCACCTCCCCGGCATCATCCCCATCCGGCAGACCCAGCAGTTCATCTTTAAACTGGATATCCCTTACGGCGCGGGCCAGCTTGGCCTCCACCCGCCTCGTCGACCAACCTTCCGACATTACCTGAATTAGAGGATCATGCAGCCGCCCCGACTTCCTCTTCTGTTCGTACTCGATGTTCAGCCCCGACAACCCTTCATCGATAGCTCTGCCAAGTCTAAGCGCCGTCTCGTCAACAACCGGGTTCTCCTTGAATTCCAACTGCAACGCGTACCGGGACTCCTCAGCCCGACCCACCGCACGGTAGTATTCGACCTTAACACCCACAGATGCCTGTGCTTCCGACACAGCCTGGATCAGCTGCGACACGTGCAGCTTTTCCCCCTCCAGGTTCACCATGTCCCGGCCCTTTCGCAGGAACTCCAACATCGGCGTCCCGTTGTGGAATCCCGATACCCGCACAACGTCGTTGATGTCATACCGGTATAGGCCGTTGGGCGAGGTGATCAGGACGTAGTAGCTCTCGCCGTGCTCCAGTTGCCCGACCATCAGGACGCTTGGAGCGTCGCTTTCAATCTCATCCTCTGGGATGAACTCGTAGAAATTGGCGCCGAGGGTCGGGATGCCCCTGCATCCATCATCCTCGATAGGTAGGGTCACGTATGCTTCACTTGAAAGATACCCGATGTCCCGGAACGGCGTCCCTTGCCGAAACCATGGCCGCAGCCTGTCCACGGTCGATCCCACGCTCCCTCCCTTCCAGCACCCGACCAACGCAAGCTCGGGCCAATAGTCTCTCGGCCTCAGCGAACCACAGTCAGCCACCATTCTCCCCAACGCCCGAGCCCGCTTCGGGTTCGGCCTAAGCTGGGCCTTTACTTCCTCGCGCACTCCCTCCGATATATCAAATTCTCTGGAAAGGGCGCCATCGTGGATGTCCTTTATCAGCCGGTCTCGGTACCTGTCCGCGGTCGTGATAAGCCGCAGGATTGTGCTGGGGTTGGGCGTAGCCACCAGGGAAACACGTTGCTCTATGGCAAACCGCATGATCGCGTAGTATTTCGCCTCAAAGTCCTTGATGGTGAACACGGGGTATGGCACGGCGTAACGTCGGCGTATGACCCAGGACGCTTTCTTGTATATGTTGCCTGAAGCCGACCCGAAGGGAATGCCGCTCTCCGTATGTCCCTCTACGGCCGGACTCACAATAACCAACGCCTTGTGATCGAGCACCTTGGGATGGTCCACGAGACACCGGTATAGCCAGAGCCGGGACAGCCGCTTGGACATGCGCCCCGCAGCCCGTGTCACGGGGATATACTTCGGCTGTCCAGACGTACCACTGGTCAGCGCGAACATATACGGGTCTTCGGCGGTCAGGACGCCGCGCTCCCCTCTTTTCACCTTGTCGACCCACGGGCGGAAAGACTCATAGTCAGCGATGGGCACGCCACCCCGGAAATCTTCCACCGACCGCATCTCCGAAAAACCATGTTCCCTGCCGTACGCCGTGTCCCGGTTCGCTCTCAGGATACGCCGAAGGAGCTTCCACTGGGCTTCCTCCGGGTGCTTGGTGATTCTCTCGAACCTGCTCCACGACCACCGACCCTTCAGCCCCGACAGTTGAGAGACGAAGGACATATCTAGCCTCCGCCTTTCACCTTCACAATGTCGTCTGCGAGTCTTTCAAGGGTGTCGTCGTCAACCTCAACCCCCAAACCGGCGCCCATCACCAGGGACCCCCGGCCCTCGTACCCAAACATCACCGGGTCCCGGATAATATCCTCACTCAGCAGGTGCGTCCCGAATGACCCTTCCACGTACTCAACTGCCGGCAAATGCGCCGCAAGATGCCGCCCCGCCGCCGACAACAACGACGTCTCCCCGACCTGCGCCCCAACCTGCACCTTGACCCCAGCATCCAACCCAAGTTCCGCTATCCGCAACGAAGAGATTAACCCTCCGCATTTCGAGACCCGGACGTTGAATACGTCACATGCCCGTTCTCGGATGAGGTTGACGGCATCTTCAAAGGTGACCAGCGACTCGTCGGCAATGACGTCGAGGCCGGTCTCTTGACGGACTCGTCGCATGCCTTCCAGATCGGATGCCGCCACCGGTTGCTCAACTGCAGTTATGTCAAACGCCCGTAGCTGATTCAAAGCCGAAACAGCCTCGGGGCCCAACCAGGCGCCATTGGCATCCACCCTGATTTTTACATCCTTCCCGACAACATCCATAACCGCTTGCAGCCTCTCAACATCCTTCTCCACACCCACCTTCACCTTAAGATTCGTAAACCCGGCTTGCATATACCGTTCCGCCGTGGCACGCGCTATGTGCGGGTCAGTCGCATCTATCAGACCGGTGTACGTCACATGCCCCCTGACCGGCCCCAGCCATGAGGCAATAGATTCCCCGGAACGCTTGAAAGCCCAGTCCAGCAAGGCTAGCTCCAAAGCACACATCGTTGCGTTCCAGACCACAACACCAGCGTCCTTCGAAAGGCGTTCGGTCCACTCCTCCACAAAAGATCCTATCTGTTCCACAGCCCCCACGCCCGACCCAAACTCCAACTTCATCACCTCCGGCCCAATCCTGCTCTTCAGTGCTTCGACCACCCCGGCCACGTCCTCTCCGGTAACATAGGCCCTTGGCAATCCTTCCCCATACCCCCTTGACCCATCACTCCCCGTTAGCCGTACAACTACTGAATCGCTGGTAGAGCGGCTCGTCTTGGAGTGTACGAAGGCTCGATTAAACGGGATATGCAGGGGAAATACTTCCAGGCCCACGACTCTGCTCGGCATCGGCTTCTGAGTTGCCTTGGACCCGAGCGGGAAATACCGTTTCAGCACGACGTTACGCTCGAACGTCTTGCTCAGTATCAGTTCCACTTCATTGGGTCGGAATCCGTAGTAAGATATGTAACCCTGAAGTGTTCGCTTCCCTTCCTCCGCATGACGAACGTCAACTTCCCCATGCAGCGTGAACCACTGCGCCGCCTCCGCTGAAAGCCCGTAGTGCCGGGTCATCGACTCCGCTATCCCGTCGCTTGCACGAGACAGGAACAGCTCGAATGCAACGGTTTCCAGCAGCATCGAGAGTCCCAGGTCTCGGAGACTCTCATACGGCACCCTCCCCGACCCAAACTCCCGTCGAGCCTCGTCCGCCTCGGCATTGAGCCGTATTACGTCGGCTTCCGTAAACCCGACACCCCTGGCCAGGTCTATCAGCATCTCCGGGTGCGCCTTTTCTCCCTCGTCCAGCCCCATCTCCTCCATTAGGTTCCCCTTAACCATGTCGGCAGCGTCCCGTGGAGCCACGGCAAACAGAAACGACAATATCTGCACAGAGTTGAGATGCGTGACGATGAAGTTACGGAAGAACTCGCGCAGGTCTCCTCGGGCCATATCGCCCGACAGTATGGCTAGGACTCGAGGATCGGCTAGAGCCTTGGTGGTAGTCCCTTCCAGGGTCTTCTTAATTGTGTTCTCAATCGAATTATGTAATGTGTCTGGCAAAGATGTTCACTTTCCTAACCGACTCACGCGTCCGAAAGCTTCCCTTCCTGACGCAGGTGTAACCGGGCTAACTTCAATTCATCATAGTCAAACTCGTCCCCAAGCCGCTCTTTCACAGATCCGAGCATTGCGCTCCCCGACTCCCGGAACGCCTCTTCGATAATGCCCAGCCTTTCAGGCTCAGGGGTAACACGGGTGAGGTCCAACCGAACTCCCTGGTAGGCTATTCGTTCCATATGCCCGATAACGGTATTCCTGGCCAAGCCCCGCTCGTTGGCTATCTGGTCGATTGACAGTCCTTGCGCCAGCATCTCTCTTGTAGTTTCGTGAGTGCCGCTCAAGGCTCCGTCGCGAGAATCTCCGTTTCGGTTTGCGCCTCCAGCCCGAGGCGCCAGTGCCGGCAGTTCAACGCCCGTCGGCACTTCCACATTGGTCGCCTCAACGTACTCCTTGATAACGCTGACGAATTCAGGCCCGTATTCCTGCAGCTTCACCTCCCCAACCCCGTGCATCCGAGAAAACTCCTCTTTGCTGCATGGGTAAGCTGCGGACATGTGGCGCAGGGATACATCGCCGAATACAACGTAAGGTGGGACGCCGCGTTCATCGGCCAGCCGCTTCCGCAATGCACGCAGCTCTTGAAAAAGGGCTTCATCGTATTTGAACGCATCGCCACCGGGCCTCGACCTAGTGGACCGTCTGTCCATTGACGGCTTGACCAGTGTTAGCGACTCCCGTTGCTTGAGGAATGCCCAGCCCTCGGGGGAGAGGGAAAGGGTAGGATAGTCCCCTTCGTTTCGAACCAGCAGTCCTTTCGCCTGAATCTGGCCGAAGACCTCTTTGAGTTGACGCTTGCTGAAGTCTTTGACAATGCCGTAAACGCTCAATTGGTCGTGCCCCAATGCCAACACCCGCTTGTCCCGGCTCCCGACCAGCACGTCGATCACGTGGTTCGCCCCGAACCTCTCATCGGTCCGCACTACCGCCGAGAGTACTTTCTGAGCCACTTCCGTGGCGTCGAATCTATTGTCGGTATCGAGGCAGATGTCACATGCCCCGCAGTCTTCCTCCTCCGATTCCTCTCCGAAATACCTGAGCAGGAATCGCCGCCGACAGGTCGGGAGTTGGGCGTATTCCACCATCTTGTCCAGCTTCTGCTGGGCGTTGCGCCGCTGGGCCTCATCCTCCAATTGCCCGATGAAATACTCCTGTTTCACCCTATCCCCGAGAGTGAAGAAGAGGACGCAGTCGCTTGGCAGCCCGTCCCTTCCGGCCCGGCCCGTTTCCTGGTAGTAACCCTCCACCGACTTCGGCAGATTGTGATGCACAACTAGCCGCACATCCGGTTTGTCGATGCCCATGCCAAAAGCAATGGTTGCAACGATTATGGGAACCCTGTCCCGTATGAAGTCATCCTGGGTCTGCCTCCGGAGCTCGGGTGTCAGTCCCGCATGGTATGGAAGCGCGGAAAAACCCTGGCCGTTTAGCTGGCGGCCCAGGTCCTCGGTCTCCTTGCGCGAGAAACAATAGATGATTATCGACTGGTCTCGATGCTTTTCAAGGAGTGAGATCAGCTCCCCCCATGAGTCCGCCTTGGGCCGCACCGAGTAGCTGAGGTTCCCTCTGTTGAAACTCGACAGGAACACCCGACCACGCTCCAGCCCCAGCTGCTGGACGATGTCCTCCCGCACCTTCTCGGTGGCGGTGGCTGTCAGAGCAATCACCGGCACCGACGGAAAGTCCCGCCTCAGGTCCAGCAGGTTGCGGTAATCCGGCCGGAACTCGTGGCCCCATTCGGAGATGCAGTGAGCCTCGTCAATGGCGATTAAACTCAGGTCCAACTCTTGAAGAAACCGGCGAAACAGAGGCGCAGGCAGACGTTCGGGCGCCACGTACAGGAGCTTAACTGATCCGGCCTTTACTTCGCTCTGCACCCGATCTATTTCCTTCCAGGACAGGGAGCTGTTGATAAACCGGGCGGCAATTCCGTTGGCATTCAGCGCATCCACCTGGTCTTTCATCAGGGCGATTAGGGGAGAGACCACCAACGTGACCCCTTCGAATATCAGTGCAGGCAGTTGATAACAGAGCGACTTACCGCCGCCCGTAGGCATCAGCGCAAGGCTGTCCCGACCGGCCAGCACATTGCCGATTATCTCTCCCTGCGGCGCCCAGAAGCTGTCATAACCGAAGCGCGACCTCAGGACGGCAAGTGTATCGAAGGTATCGTTCATCGTGTGAAAAGCCTAACGCTCGAAAGGGATCATGGGGGCTAAGGTCATATTACCCTTAATGCAACTTGGAAAGAAGCTTGGCTGCCGGAATGCACCACGAAGGTTCCGGCGTGATCGAGTAGTTCGAACCATCTATTGAGTCATCCCAGTCAACCCGACCTCCACACACTCACCCCTATATAATACCGACAAGCAAGCATTGTCCCGGCAAATGTTCGTTAAGGCGTACAACGATGCCCCAAGACCCCCTAGATAAAGGCCCAGGCCCCCTCACCGGCGTAAGAGTCCTCGATTTCACCAGGGCTCTGGCGGGCCCTTTCTGCACCCGGCTCCTCTGCGACCTGGGAGCCGAGGTCATCAAGATCGAGCCCCCTCCCGGCGACCAGTCCCGAGACTTCATGTACGTAACCGAGGAGGGCATTAGCGGTTACTTCATGCAGCATAATGTCGGGAAAAAGGGCCTTTGCATCGACCTGCGCTTGCCATCCGGAATCGCGCTTGCGAAGGCACTGGCAGATCTCTCCGACGTAGTCGTCGAAAATTACAGACCTGGTGTCATGGGCCGCCTCGGGCTCGACTACCCCACCCTTACCAAGACAAATCCCGGACTCGTGATGTGCTCCATATCGGGATACGGGCAGGAAGGAAGCTACGTCCATAGGCCTGCTGCCGATCACACTGCCCAGGCCATGAGCGGCGTGGCACATCTCAACGGAGACCCCGATGGCCGCCCTCGACTCGTCGGGACCGCTGTAGGCGACACAGTAGGAGGAGCCCATGCCTTCGGGGCCATCTGCGCCGCTCTATACAGGCGGGCCGTAACCCAAAAGGGCGAATACATAGACCTCTCCCTGGTCGACAGCCTGATTTGGCAGAACGAGTGGGCCTTCGAGTATCGCCTCCTGAGCGGTGGCCGGGACCTCCCCAAGAAGAACAGACCCGTGGTCAACGTGCATGGCATCTACAAGGCCCGGGACGGCTACATCACACTCGCCGCTGTTACTCAGGAGGGCTGGGAAAACCTGACCAGAGTCATGGAAAAGCCCGAATTGGCCTCCGACCCTCGATTCCTCACTTCACGGGATAGAGAGCTACGCTGGAAAGACGTAGATCAAATCATCGAAGACTGGGTGATGACCTTCCCCTCGGCCCGATCCGCCGTCCACGCTTTTACCGACATCGGAGGCCTCGTAGGCAGCGAAGTGCTCTCCGTCCCGGATGTGCTGGAAGACCCTCGCATGGAGGAAAGAGGCCTGTTAGCTGATGTGGTAGATCCAGTGCTGGGGCCTGTAAAGGTGCTCAACTCACCTTTCAAGTTCGCCGACTCCATGTCCGGGCCTCGAGCCCACGCGCCCTTACGCGGCGAGCACACCGTCCCCGTCCTCCAAGACCTGTTGGGACTGTCAAGGGAGCGTGTCCTGGAGTTGATGGGAGAAGGCGTAGTCATCATCGAAGAACGTGCCGTCGAAGGGGCCTTGCGAGACCTGGGCGTCTAGTACTTTTAGCCGGAGGAGCCATGAAACAAGAGAGCCCCGTCCAGGACGAAGAACGGGTTATCACCGACGAAATGCTGGCCTTGGCCCGCAGCCGCATCGGCGTACCGATGAAAGTACACGTTCCCTTCAATGAGTTCGTTACCGTGGACGCCATTAGGCACTTCGCCCACGGCACCGGCGACGACAACCCCCTTTACTGCGACAGAAACTACGGCGCCAAGACCCGATGGGGCAGCACGATTGCCCCTCCCCTCTTCTACAGAAGCACTGGCAACCCAGAGCCACGCGACTGGAGCAAGGAAGACAGTGTCAGGGCCCGAGACCCTCTCAGCGGCATCCACTCCTGGTACGTGGGCGAGACCATCCATTGGCTCCGGCCCATCTATCCCGGCGACCAGCTATTCGCCCGCCGTTTTCGACAGGACTTCCTCGAAAAGCGGAGCTCCTTCACTGGCGGCAGAGCAGTCATAGAGATAGTTCGACAGGAATTCAGAAACCAGCGCGGAGAATTGGTGGTAGTGGCAGACGAGAAAGAGTTCCGCGGAGGCCGGCAAAAGAAGTGGGGTGAGCGAACGAAATACGCCCACTATGAGCGCCAAAGCTACACGCCCGATGCCCTCGAAACCCTTGACAGCGCATACGAATCGGAAGCGAGAAGGGGCGGTTCTCCGAGATACTGGGAGGACGTAGTCCAAGGTGAGGCATTGCCTCCCCTGGTGAAGGGCCCCCTCACGGTCACCGACATGGTGAACTGGAAAATGGGTGGGGGACTGGCCATGCTGTTCCATGGCGCTCACCGACTCGCCTATCAGTGGCGCAAAGCCCACCCCCGAGCCTATGTAACTAACGCCGAAGGTATCCCCGACATCGCAGAATCCGTGCACTGGGACGAGCATATAGCCCAGCTCACCGGAAACCCTTACCCCTACGACTTCGGAGAGCAAAGGGTGGCTTGGCTCACCCACCTCATCACGGAATGGATCGGGGACGACGCTTGGCTCCTCTCTCTTGAAAGCCAGGTCCGCCGCTTTGTCTACATAGGCGATACTGTCTGGATCAAGGGTGAGGTGGCAGATAAAGAGTTCAGTGACGGCGAGCACCGGGTGACGCTCAACGTAAAGGCAGAAGACCACCGCAACGAGGTAACAGCCATCGGCACTGCAACCGTCCTGCTCCCCTCCCGTGCCGCGGGCCCCGTCACCCTTCCACCAAAACTGAATCTGGCCTCGGCAGACTAGTCTCTAACCTACCGGCGGTAGAGGGTCCTTCGTAGTGACATCACGCCAGCACCCCTTCCGACTGTAGCCTGCTGATTTCTTCTTTAGGCATGTGGAGCAGTCCACTGAAGACGTAGTCGTTGTCTTCACCAAAACGGTGGCAGCGCTCCACCTGTGCGGGCGTTTCAGATAAATGGATGGAAGGCCCGGGGTACTCTACAGGGCCTATCGCCGGGTCATCGACGCCGGTAAAAAACCCCCGTGAGCGGAGATTGGGATCTTCGAAAACCCTTTCCCCATCCTGGACCACCCCCGCCGGCACACCAGCTTTCTGAAGCGTGTTCATTACTGTCTCTGGCGTGCGCTCCCGGGTCCACTCCTCTATCCGCAGATCCAATTCATCCTGATTGGCATGCCGACCCGCCATATCCACAAACCTCGTATCCCGAGACCATGCGGGATTCCCCAACGCCTGACAAAAGCCTTCCCACTCCTCCTCGCTGCCTATAGCAATGGCGCACCAGGCATCGCTGCCCTTGCACTGATACACGCCGTGGGGAGCCATCCACACATGCCGATTACCCAAAGGCTGGGATACGGTCCCGTTGACGAAATAGTCCAGGTACTCCGCCCCGAGAACCGACGCCATTGCCTCCGTCTGGGCCAGCTCAATGAGTTGCCCTTCACCGGTGCGGTCCCTGTGACGCAATGCAGCCATAATGGCGACGCTGCCCATCGCCGCGCTCAAATAATCGGGGGTCCAGACCGGTGGTCCTGCAGGCTCGGGGTCGTCCGGGTAAGACCACAGGTGATAAAGGCCAGTAATGCTCATAGCAACCGACGCCATTCCCAAGTAATCTCGCTGGAACCCCGAAAGCCCGAATGCCGGGAGCCGAGCCATGATGATGTCTTTCCGCAGCGATTTCAGTTCTTCGTAGCCTAAACCCCACCTCTCCATCACCCGAGGACTGAAGTTCTCCACCACGACATCGCAAAATGGCACAAGACGCCGAATAACCTCGCGTCCCTCCTCCGTTGCCATGTTGACAGTGACACTTCGCTTATTCCTGTTGACGTCTGCGAAAGTTACCTTCTGCTGGATGACGACCCTTGGTTCCAAGTCCACTCTTGCCCGACCCCTCTGCTGCCGTGCCTCCGACTCCACCTTTATCACCTCCGCCCCGTTCTCTCCCAAGACTTGTGTCAACACCGGCCCTGCTATGGCAAAAGTGAAGTCCAGCACACGAATGCCTTGAAGTGGCAAGTCCTTTCCGAGCTTACCTGTCCGTCCCGCTTCAACCGAAGGTGGCCGCACCGGCGTTTTGGTCGCCGATAGAGAATCGAGCACCTCCACGTTATGTTCACCTAATCTGGGAGCGGTAGCAAAGATCATACCGGGAGTCTCACTCATCCTGAAGGGGCTGCACACCAGCCTGCTTCTCCCCGACACCCGGTGCTCCACGTCAACGAACAAGCCCCGTTCCAGAGCATATGGGTCCCGGGTGAATTCGTCGGGCCGGTTGATCGGGCCAATTGGGATCCTGTATTCCTGTCCTTTTCGGAATAGCTCGTCCTTGGACAACCCGCTCATGAACTCCAGTACTTGGGGCTCTATGAATTCGAGGTTTGCGTTGCGTACATGCCGGTTCTCCCAAATCGGGTCCATGAGTGCTTCCGGCCTGCCCATCCACTCAAGCAAATTGTGCCAGTGCCCCCGAGGAATGATTACAACATGGCAGAAACCGTCACTGCCCGGGTAAACGCCCTCCGGCATCCCTCCTCCCAGCGGTCCCCGGTTCCCCTCTCGCACCAGGACGGCCTTGTTGGCACTGTAGTTCACAACCACGTGTTGCTGTGATGCACTCACCTCCTGGCACGACACATCCACCCGTTGGCCTTGGCCCGTGCCGTCACGGTGTCTCAAAGCCAAGAGCAGGCCAAACGCAGCATATGCAGACGCCAGCTGATAAGGCTGGTATTCCGGCTCGGCCAATGGCTCCCGTTCCGGCGAGCCGCACAAATACATTACCCCGCCCATGGCCGATACAACGATGCTTGGCGCCTTGAACTCGCTGTAAGGCCCATCAGGCCCAAATCCCGTGATCGACGCCACCACCAGGGCCGGGTTTTCTTTCCTCAGGCTCTCGTAATCAAAAGCCCCCTCCACCGAGGTCTCGATTATTGCATCGGCGGTGCGGGCCAGCCCTCGGAACGTCTCCCTGCCTTGGCTCGTGGTCAGGTCAAGTGTGACACTCTTCTTGTTGGTGTTCAGGTGTAGGAAGCGCAGGCTTGCTTCGTCATCCGGCGCTCCATGCCTGAACGGGCCTATAAGCCTCGCCGGATCACCCTGGGTAGGTTCGATTTTGATGACTTCCGCACCCAGATCGGCCAGCAGACGACCACATAGCTGCCCCTCGACCCCGGTCAAGTCAAGGACGCGTATCCCGTCTAAAGCCGTCTTCATAGGCGATTGCGAGTTGCTGTCCTCAGGCCTTCGTCCGATATCCGCCCGTGTAGTAGTTCCACGAAAACAGTTTGGACACTTCGACTCGAACAAGGACAGGGTTGATGGACTGCTTTAGCGATTCCGAGTACTTGAGCCCTGCGTCAGGCCCAAGATACCTCACGCAAATGCGTTCAATGTACTCCCCAGCCTTGGACTCGGATTCCTCCACCTCCCCCGAACCTTGAATCGTGACCTGTCTGTAGGGGTAGTGGTCGTCATCGATGAGAAACGACATCCTTGCATCATCTTGGAGCGCTTTGGCCCTGGGTGCAGACTTCCCGCAGAAAAAGAGCAGTTTGTCGTCCTCATACAAATACCAGGTGGCAATCAGAAAGGGAAAACCGTCGGGACTGTTCGAAGCCGCCCTGGCAATTCTCGGTTCGTCCAAAAACTGGCGCACTTCTTCGTTGGACATTTTCATGGCGTAAACCTTCCCTCATTTGTCAATGACAATGCACGAACCTTTTCCCATGCCTTCGGTGCACGACAGTCGGCGAAGGCAAGAAATTACACATACCAGGCCCTGCATCGATCAGCGCCCGGCTAGAATATCGCCAGCGGATTGGCCGGCGACCCGGTGGCATTGTGGAATCTCAGGGGCGCTACAACCATCATGAACTCCCATCGATTCCGCCGAGCACATTCAACAGCCAAGTCCTCGAGATTGGCGTTGTCAATGAGCCAAAGCCCCAGGTGTGGAATGCCTATCGCGTGATTCGGCGACCGGATCCCCTCGTACCCTGAGGGCCATACTTCGTTGGACTGGTCGCCCGCCAGCATCGCTATGTCCCGAGCCCTCCACCACGGTATGCACGACGCATGTGGCCCGGGCCTCGGATCATCCGACGCCGACAATTCCCCTGAGTAGCACCTCGCCAGGTGACCTGTTCGGATTAGCAGCACATCTCCGGATTCCACCCTCACCCCTTGTGCTTTCTCTGCCTCTTCCAGTTCCTCGGGGAAGATTGGTTCGGGGTCCATCAGCCACTTCATCCTCCGCAGCCTGGGTATGTCCAGCAGCACTCCTCTCGTAACGACACCCTGGGCTAGAAGCTCTATCGACTCCGCCTCGGCCCCCGTGCCGCTCTTGACCAGGTTGGCCGGGAATCCGTTGTACATACGGCCTTCGGTAAAGATGTGGCATAGGGCATCGACATGAGTGATCGAGTTGCCGTGGTAGGCCACACCTATAAAGTCCCCCGATTCCTCAGCGTCCGGGCCTGCCTCCCCGGTCTCCGTCATGTAGTGAAGCACCTGGGACATCGTTTCACCAGGCAGGTCCTTGGATATGGTCCAGGAGCAAGAAACGGACGTGCCGTCCTTCACCAGTTCCGCCGCCTGACGACGCTTCTCATTGGTTACCAGGTTCAGCGTTCCCAGCTGGTCGTCGGCGCCCCATCTGCCCCAGTTGGAGCAGCTTTCGGCATATCCCAGAACCTCTTCTTCTGTCGGCGGCTTCCTGTTGTTCATACTTATTTCCATGCTCCTGAAGACCTATTGTTCACTGACGAGGCCTTCCAAGTCTTAACCTTTACGATAGGGCACGTCAATCATTGTCTACGAAGGACACGTGAACAGCCGGAACTGTGTGTGTTCGGACTTGCTTCCCACCGACCACTAACCAAGCCTGATCATCTGGTCGGGCGTCATTAGCCATTCGAGCCATCCGCACCGGGTACCGCCCAAAGATACCAGCCTGAGCTTACACAACGAGCCCTTCTTCAGACGAATTAAAGCAGTCGGGCTACCACTCACCACCAGCGAGACAAAGCTGCTCAGGTGCGGCTCATGCCCGACCACCATCACGCTGTCCATCGACGCGTGCTTAGAAGCCAGCTCTTCCAAGAGCAGATAAGGATGCGCCTCAGGCACTAGGGCGTTGGATGTCACTAGCTCGCCGGGTCTTGCAAGGCCGGCTCTGACTATCTGCGCAGTCTGGGCGGCGCGTAGCAGTGGACCGCTAATCATCAGGTCCACCGAGAGACCGACAGCATTCAGCCCCTTAACCTGTTGCGTCAGTTTAGTAATTCCATGTTGCGTCAGCGGCTGTTCGTCGTCGTTGGGGTATTCGTGCCAATCTCGTTCGGCTGCGACACCGTGTCTTAGTACGTACAAATCCATGCGACCTGGAAACCCTCCTAGCCTGGCGGAACAATGTTACCCGAGTCCGGCACAAAACGGTGCGGTTAAATCGTACAGCCTAAAGATTATGTCGCCTATCAGCTACATCGAGCAGCATTATGTAATCAAGCCATAGTCGAAAGCAACAGAACCTCGAGACTAACGCTAACCCTTGACACTTCGCTCCCGTGTCAATATTCTCATTCCCAAATCATAAACACAGACCGCTCCCGTTCAGGTGCCCATCCAGGGAGAATAGGGAAGGCGGTGAAAAACCGCCGCGGTAGCGCCACTGTAAGCGGGATTTGGAGTCGAAGTCCACCTGCCTGGATTCGAACTGGTAAAAGCCTCTCCCGACTTGAGACGTTTGCATAACCCCAAGGGAGAGGGCGTGGGGCGGAGTCCTATACCCTCTCCCTCGATGAGACCTTTGCGTAACTCACGCTGGTGTGATTTTGGGATGTCTCAGTTGCTAAGGTCGGTGATCTTATGCCTTGGGATGGGGGACTCCAGCGTCGGATAATAGCCTGAACGGCCCCGGATGGCTGTTTTAGTGGCATGCGTTCCTGCATAGCCCACTGCTACCCCACTTTCTCACGTTCTATTCAGGGCTATCCGGTCTGCCCTGCGCAGATTGTAGGCCATGCACTTCAACCACATCTCCGTAGCGTTCCGTTCCAACCCTATGTAGCGCACCCGACTGTACCCGTATGTCCGTTTCAGTGTCCCGAACACCTTCTCCACTCTGGCCCTCACCCTCGATATCAACTCGTTCCGTTCCCTATCCTCTTCACTAACTTCAGGATGATGCTTGTTCCCCCTCTTCATTATCCTGTCCCCTATCCCCATAGACTTCAGCTTCTGCCTCCTCTCATGCGTGTCGTACGCCCGATCAGCGTACACCGCCCCCTCGTCTCCCATTATTAACTCGTCGGCCACCTCCGTGTCGTTCAGATTGGCCGGCATCAACACCGCCTTCCGTATCAGCCCACTCCCATCGTCCACCCCAACATGCACCTTGTACCCGTAGTAATTCCGTCCTCCCTTACGTGCCCATGCCGCATCCTTATCCGTTGCCTCTTCTTTCTTTGACACCCGCCTCCCCTGGGACTCCACTAGCGTCGCATCCATCAGCGTCCCAGCCTTCACCATCATCCCCTTCTCCTCTAGCTGCCTGTTCAACTCTTCCATCAACCCTTCCACAACCCCTATCTCCGTCAACATGGCCCGAAACCGGCTCATCGTAGAGTGGTCAGGTGTGTCATCCTGAAGCCCCAGCCCCACAAACCGCCGGAAGGATATCCGGTCCCCCAGAGCCTCCTCCATCTGAGGATCCGACAGGTTGTACCACTGCTCCAGCAATAACACCTTGACCATCGTCAGCGGTGGATAGCTAGGCCTTCCTTCACACGCCGAGTAGACTCCCACAACCAACCGGCCGAACCGACCCCAGTCCACCGCATCGTCGATTCGTTCCAGCCGTTCATTGTTACCCAAGGTCTCAGGCAACAACGATTCCGCTAATGAAGATTGGCCCATGTCTCGGTGTATACCACCCTCCTCATACATCGATGCTCAAGCACCTTATTGTTGCCCCTATCCCAAGGTTATCCAAAGACCTCAACTTCTGAGAACACAACCTAGGAAACCTCTGAACAAGTCTAAGGGCATAGGTAATAGGTAAGATAAGGAGAGTAAGGCCAAAGCTGAGGTGAGATTTGAAGAAGCAGCCGACATTTGCGGACTTGGAATACGAGGGCAAGAAGCGAAAGACCCGCCGGGAGATATTTCTGGAGGGGATGGAGGACCTGGTTCCATGGGGAAAGTTAGAGGAGCGAATCCGGCCCTACTATTGCAGGGCAGGCCGTGGACGGAGGCCCTACGAGTTGTCGGTGATGCTGCGGATACACTGCGTGCAGCTGTTCTACAACCTGAGCGATCCGGGCATGGAGGACATGCTCTACGAGGTGGAATCGGTGAGGCGGTTCGCAGGTCTGAGTCTGTCCGGCCCCTTGCCTGACGAGACTACGATACTGACCTTCCGCCATCTGCTGGAAGAGCAGGAGTTGGGTCGGGGGCTGTTCGAGGAGATCAACCGTCATCTGGAGTCTCGGGGACTGAGGCTCAGGGAGGGTACGATTGTGGATGCGAGCATCATCGAGGCGCCGGCGTCTACGAAGAACCGTGCTGGAGAGCGAGACCCCGATATGCACCAGGTGAAGAAGGGGAAGGAGTGGCACTTCGGTATGAAAGTGCACATTGGTGCAGACGCTGACACGGGGGTGGTGCACAGTATGAGTACGACACCTGCGAACGTGCATGACGTGACGGAGGCGCACCGGCTGCTGCATGGAGGGGAGAGGCGAGTGTGGGGAGATGCGGGATATCAGGGAGTGGAGAAGCGGGCGGAGAATCGGGATATGGATGTGGAGTGGCGGGTGGCGATGAGACCTGGACGGCGTCGGAAACTGAGGGCGGGGAGCTGCGAGGCCTTGGCGGAGAAGAGCAAATCATCCATCAGGGCTAAGGTGGAGCATCCGTTCCTGTACGTGAAACGGCACTTCGGCTACGCCAAGGTCCGCTACAGGGGCTTGTACAAGAACACGCAACGGGTGGCGATGCTGCTGGGGCTGGCCAACTTGGTAAGGGCCGAGCGCCACTTAGCGGTGTGACGGAGGAGCAGTGTGGTCAAATCCGGGTCGATGGTGACTGGATGCCCTGACAGGCCAGAACATAGGATGCAAATAAGCCACCGAGACGCAACATTACGACCCAACCTCTCCCCAAAACTCCATGCAAGACAACCTAAGCTGGTTTACAGTGAGTTGTTCAGAGCTTCCCTAGATTGGCACTACCCACCGAATACTTCGCAATACAGTACGTTCAGGTGTGCTTGATCAGACTCGAACTTCTAATCAAGGCCCAACGCGACCGGCACTTAGATGCGTTCCGCAAACCAGAACCAGTCACTCCGGTCATAGTGATAGGTGAAGGGGTGATACCATACATTGCGTGGCAATCTTCAGGGGCGTTACTTTCGCCCTATGAGTGTGGTAAGCATTGTGGGAATGAACACCAAATTGTAGGTAGCTCGTAGCTAAAGACGAATCCCACCCTCTCCGCCAGCCCCAGCCCCGTTCCTTTTGAAGCCAAATTTCCCTATGCTAGAATGGCCACACATGGAAAACCTCAAGTATTGGGTTGCATTCAACAGAATACCCGGCATCGGCAGGGCCCGTTACGCCGCCATGGAAGCCTACTTTGGGACTCTTGAGGTAGCATGGACGGCAGGCCCCTCCGCCCTCCGAAAAGCTGGTCTCGACAGCCGCTCCATCACATCCATCCAATC
This sequence comes from Dehalococcoidia bacterium, assembly GCA_965220005.1. Classification (GTDB taxonomy): domain Bacteria; phylum Chloroflexota; class Dehalococcoidia; order Plut-88900; family Plut-88900; genus Plut-88900. The sequence goes on along the minus strand of OZ244800.1, from coordinate 1,640,491 downwards.
CCGACGCCCTGACATCGACCCCGATACGGTCTTGTACGACCTCTTGGCTCGCAACATCGAGCCACTAACCTGGCACGATCCTCGCTACCCTGACCGGCTCAAGCAGATATATGATCGCCCTCCCGTAATCTACGTCCGCGGCGCCATCACCGAGCAGGACGATTGGGGAGTCGCGGTGGTCGGGTCCCGGCAGCCCACCGCCTACGGGAAGGAGATGGCCCTCACCTTGTCCACGGAGCTCGCCCGCAACGGAATTACGGTGATCAGTGGCCTGGCCCGTGGCATAGACTCCATTGCTCACCGAGCCGCCCTTGATGCCGGTGGCCGAACACTGGCTATCCAGGCCTGTGGCCTTGACATGGTCTACCCTCCCGAACACCAACGCCTCGCAGACGAGATCGCCGAGTCCGGCGCGGTCATCAGTGACTACCCCCTCGACACCCGCCCCCGCCCCGACTTCTTCCCTAGAAGAAATCGCATCATGAGCGGTCTCACCCTCGGCACCCTAGTTGTAGAGGCCGATGAAAAGAGCGGCGCGCTCATAACCGCCGGCTACGCCCTGGAGCACAACCGGGAGGTCTTCGCCGTGCCCGGTAATGTCACTTCACCCAAGAGCCGGGGCGCCAACCGCCTGCTACAGGAAGGAGCCAAGCTGGTCACCCGAATAGAAGACGTACTGGAAGAGCTAAACCTCAAACTCGTGCCCGAGCAGCTAGTCATGCAAGAGTTGCTGGAAGTCTCCGCCCCGGAGGCCGACCTCATCAAGCTCCTGTCCCGGGAACCCATCCACATCGACGAAGTCACCCGCCAGTGCAACTTGCCCGTATCGACGGTAAGCAGCACTCTGGCTATGATGGAACTGAAAGGAATAGTCAAGCAGGTCGGCGCAATGAGCTATATTAAGATTCGCGAGGTTCGACCTGCCTATCCTGCCCAAGTGTAACCCTTATGGCTAAAAAACTCGTAATTGTAGAATCTCCCGCCAAGGCCCGGACCATCGAAAAGATACTGGGCAAGGATTTTAACGTGATGGCCTCCCTGGGCCACGTACGGGACCTTCCCCAATACCGGTTCGGCGTCAACGTTGCCGAGGACTTCACACCTTTCTATGAAGTTCCAAAAGACAAGAAGGACACGGTCCAGAAGCTCGCCAAGGCAGCCAAGGGCGCCGACGCCGTCTACCTGGCCACCGATCCCGACAGGGAAGGCGAAGCCATTTCCTGGCACCTCCTCGAAGCCTCCAACATCAAAGGCATGCCCGTTCAACGGGTTGTCTTCCACGAAATCACCAAGAACGCCATCACCGAGGCCTTCGACAACCCCCGTGAAATCGACATGGACCTCGTCGACGCCCAGCAGGCCCGCCGAGTCCTGGACCGAGTCGTCGGATACCGGCTCAGCCCCCTGCTCTGGCGTAAGCTCGAAAAGGGTCTGTCGGCGGGCCGGGTCCAGTCTGCCGCCCTACGCATGGTCTCCGACCGGGAGCAGGAGGTCACCGCCTTCGTCCCGAAGGAGTACTGGACAATCGAGGCCGACCTCAATAAACAAAAGGCCGCAAGGAAGACTGCATTCCGAGCCTTGCTCCACAACCAGAAAGGCAAACGCGGCAAGATTTCCATAGATGACGAGGAGCAGAGCAAGGCCGTAGCCACCGCCCTCGAAGGGGCCGCCTACACCGTCGCCAAGGTCGACAAAAAGCAGGCCAAGCGCAACCCTTCTCCGCCTTTCACCACCAGCACCCTGCAACAGGAAGCCGGTCGAAAGCTCCGGTTTACGGCAAAGAAGACCATGGCCGTGGCCCAGCAGCTCTATGAAGGTCTTCCTGTCGGCAATGAGGGCCAGATCGGCCTTATAACCTACATGCGGACCGACTCCCCTTCCGTCTCCAACGAGGCCCGCAACGAGGCCCGCAGGTACATCTCCGAGAAATTCGGTGCCGCCTACGTGCCCTCCTCTCCCCGCGCCTACAGGGCGCGCTCCAAGGGCGCTCAGGAAGCCCACGAGGCTATCCGACCCACCTCCTGCTATCGAGACCCGGCAGCCATGAAGTCCTATCTCAGCAACGACCAGTCGAAGCTCTACGATCTGATCTGGAAGCGTATGGTCGCCAGCCAGATGAGCTCGGCCCTTATAGACCAGACCACCGCCCACGTAGAGGCCAACGGCTCAGCCGAGACTTACCTCTTCCGGGCCACCGGCTCTGTCACTGCATTCTCCGGCTTCCTGACACTCTATCACGAGGACGCCGACGACACAGGCGATAGCGAAAAGCAGGCCCCTCTCCCCGAACTCTCCCCCGGCGAGTCCCTGGAATTCCTGGCCCTTCAACAGAAACAGCATTTCACACAGCCTCCCCCCCGCTACACCGAAGCCTCTCTCATCAAGGCCCTGGAGGAGAACGGTATTGGTCGGCCCAGCACCTACGCCCCGACCCTCTCAACCATCCAGGACCGTAAATACATCAGCAAGGAGAAGGGCCGGATACACCCAACGGAGTTGGGCCTTCGCGTCAACGCCCTCCTAAACGAGCACTTCCCCGATATCGTGAACCTCGGCTTTACCGCCGAAATGGAACAGGAATTTGATGAAATTTCCAGGGGCGAGCGGGAATGGGTCCCCGTAATTCGGGAATTCTATGACCCATTCCAGGAGGCCTTGGACAAAGCATCCGAGGCAATCCCCGACGAAGCCTCCGGCCTCGTGTGCGAAAAATGCGGCGAGCCTATGACCGTCAAGGCAGGGCGAAACGGCCGTTTCCTATCTTGCAGCGGTTACCCCAAGTGCAAAAACGCTAAGCCTCTCCCCGGCCAGGAACCCGAGGAAACCGACATCTTCTGCGAAAAATGCGAACGCCCTATGGTTATCAAGGTCGGGCGTTATGGAAAATTCCTGTCCTGCACGGGTTATCCCGAATGTAAGAACGCCAGGCCGCTCCCCGGCGACGAACGAGAACAACCGGAAGAGACCGATGAGGTGTGTGAAAAATGTGAAAGCCCTATGGTCATTAGATCAGGCCGTAGGGGAAAGTTCCTCGCCTGTACTGCCTACCCGAAGTGCAAGAACACCCGACCCCTTACGGGTGACGAACGAGAACAACCGGAAAAGACCGATGAGGCCTGCGAAAAATGTGCAAGCCCCATGGTCATTAGATCGGGCCGTAGGGGGAAATTCCTCGCCTGTACCGCCTATCCCAAGTGCAAGAACACCTGGCCTCTTCCGGGCGAACAGTCTCGCCAGGCGCCGGAAATAATCGATGAGTCTTGCGATAAGTGCGGCAAACCCATGGCCATAAAATCCGGCAGAAGGGGTAAATTCATAGCCTGCACCGGCTACCCGAAATGCAAGAACGCCAAGCCCTACGCCGCCCCTAAAGCCGCTGAGGAACCCGTACCCGCCTAGCCCCGAGCCACAGCCTTGGAACACTACCAGTATCTCAACAAATTCATCCGGTACCTGGAAGGGGAGCGCAACCTCTCCTCCTACACCGTGCGCAACTACCGGACGGACCTCAATTCCTATTTCGACTTCCTGGAAGACAACGGCACATATGACCTAGCGGAAATAGGCGGCAAGGAGATCAAGAATCTCCTAAGGAAGTACGTCGCATGGCTCACCACCGAGCGCAGCATCCAAGTCGCCAACAACCAGGTTAAGCACGGCCACGACATGCGGAGCGTGGCCCGCAAGATAAGCGTGCTCCGCACCTTCTACCGATTTCTCGTAAGAGAAGACTGGCTGGAAACCAACCCCGTGGCCCGGCTCCGCCTCCCCAAACTCGACAGGAAGTTTCCCAAGTTCCTGTCTCCTCAGGATGCTTCCACCCTCGTAGAGGCCCCCCTTGACCCCACCCCCCTCGGGCTGCGGGACCGCGCCCTTCTGGAGTTGATTTATGCCACCGGCCTCCGAGTCAGTGAGGTGGTCAGCCTTGACACCGATGACGTAGCCGACGGCAGCCGCGAGCTCCGGGTCCTGGGCAAGGGTTCCAAGGAGCGGGACGTCGTGGTCGGGAAGCAGGCCCTTGATGCCATAGCCCGCTATCTCTCCCACGGCAGACCTCAACTTTCAACCAACGCCAAGAACCGAGCCCTCTTCCTCAACAACAGTGGCGGTCGGCTCTCCGTCCGAAGCGTCCAGACACTTGTCCGTAAGTACTCTCTTGAGAGGGGTCTCCTCGAGCCCGCCCATCCCCACACTCTCCGCCACAGCTTCGCGACTCACCTGTTGGATGGCGGCGCCGACCTCCGTGTAGTGCAGGAGCTCCTTGGCCACGAGAGCCTCGGCACGACCCAGATCTACACCCACATGACCACCGCCGAGACCCGCAAGACCTACGAAAAGGCTCATCCCAGGGCCCAAGCCTCCAAAGATTCCTAATGAGAATTCTGGTAATAAACGGCCCCAACCTGAACCGTCTCGGAAAGCGGGACCCGGCCCAGTACGGTACAACCACCCTTGCCGACATTGAGGCTACCGTTTCCACCCGCGCCTCCGAACTCGGCACAGACGTATCTTTCTTTCAGTCCAACCACGAGGGCGCAATTATCGACTTCCTCCAGGCCGAGTCCGAAAACGCCGACGGCATAGTCATCAATCCTGGCGCCCTCACCCATTACGGCCTCTCCCTCCGGGACGCCCTCGCCGACACCGCCCTCCCAATTATCGAAGTCCATCTATCCAACATCCACGCCCGTGAGCAGTTTCGCTCCGTATCCGTCATTGCTCCCATCGCCAAGGGTCAGATCGCCGGTCAGGGCTGGAGGGGTTATCTCTCTGCTCTCGACCTTCTCGTCGACTCGCTCAAGAAAAGCGGTTAGGATAGGCACACTATGAGCGCATTGGAAAGAACGCAAAAGCTCAGAAGAAAGCTTGACGCTGAGGGTCTCGATGCCCTCCTGATATCGCAACCCGAGAACCGCTTCTACCTCTCCGGGTTTAGCGGCTCGGCCGGCTTTCTCATCATCTCCCGGGACCACGCCTTTATCGCCACCGACTTCCGCTACTACGAGCAGTCCGCCCGCCAGTGCCCCGACTACACGCTGCTCAAGATGGCAGGCCCCAAACCCTTCGGCTGGTTCCACGAGGCCCTCGCCGAGATCAAGCCCCGGCGCCTCGGCTTCGAAGCATCCGACGTATCTTTCAGCTTCTACTCGGCCATAAAACGCTCCATCGCCGATCTCTCCTCCGAGGAGCGCCCCCGCCTCATGTCCACCCGCGGATTGGTCGAGACCCTCAGGGAGGTCAAGGGGCCCGACGAAATCGCCGAGATCGGCAGGGCCGCATCCTTTGCAGACCAGGCCCTCGCCCAGGTGGTCCCGGCCATCGAGCCGGGCATGACCGAAAAGCAGGTCGCTTGGGAGCTCGAAAAAGCCATGCGTGACGCCGGGGCCGACTCTATCAGCTTCGATACCATCGTCGCTTCCGGGCCAAACGGCGCCCTACCCCACCACCACCCCTCCGACAAAGCCATCCAGTCCGGCGAACCCGTGGTCATCGACATGGGCGCCAGAATCAACGGCTACTGCAGCGACATCACCCGCACAATAGTTGTCGGTACCGCAGATGAACAGATGGACAAGGTTTACAACACCGTGCTGGACGCCCAACTCAACGCCATCGACGCCGTACGCTCCGGCATGACCGGCCACGAGGCCGACGCCCTTGCCCGCACCGTCATCGATGACGCCGGCTACGGCGAACGCTTCGGACACTCCCTCGGCCACGGCATAGGCTTGGCGGTTCATGAAGTTCCCGTTGTCGGGCCCCGGGGCAGCAGCGTACTCGGGAAGGACATGGTATTCACCATAGAACCCGGCATATACATCCCCGGCTGGGGCGGCGTTAGAATCGAAGACATGGTAGTCTTGGAAAACGGCAAGGTGCGGGTCATTACCAAGACCCCCAAGGGAATCCGCTCCGCCAACAATTGAGGTGCGTTCATGATTGAGACCGGAGCTATCAAGAAGGGCATGACCATAGAGCTCGATGGCAGCCTCTACAAGATTCTTATGCTCAAGCACATCAAGATCGCCCGAGGCTCGGCCCAGGTCAGGATGAAGATACGCAACATCACCGAAGGCCACACCATCGAACGCACCTTCCAGGCCGGAGAACGCTTCGCCGTCGCACGGCTCGAACGACAGGAGGCCCAGTTCCTCTACCGTGACGGCGACCTCTTCTATTTCATGTACACCGACACCTTCGAACAGTCACCCGTCTCCCATGAGCTCGTCGAGGATGTCGTGGGCTACCTCCTTGAAGGAATGACTCTCGATCTCATTCTCCACGGTGAAGTTCCCATTGGCGTCGAACTGCCCACAACCGTCGACCTCCGAGTCACTGAGACCGATCCCGGCTACAAGGGTGACACCGCCCAGGGCGGCACCAAGCCCGCCACCCTTGAAACGGGCCTAACCGTCAACGTCCCGCTATTTGTCAACGAAGATGACACCATTAAGGTAGACACCCGCACCGGCGAATATCAGGAGCGGGTCTAGGCCGGAAACAGAATCCGGCAGGGGAGGAGCAGACATGGAAGGACGTAAGCTGGTCCAGGAGATAATGATTCCGGCAGAGTACGGTGCCGCCTACTACGTGAAGAAGGGTCAAATCCAGCGGGTCATAATGATCGATGGCCCCCAGGTCGGCGACTGGACGGCCTTCAACGCCAACAATTTCAAGGAGCACTACGACTCGTCCCACACCTTCGTGATGAACAGCGCGAAGGGCACGGGTGGCATCAATGGTGTACGGGACTTCTACTCCCGGCCTCCCCATCTCAATGTTATGTTCACCACCGTCGAGGACACCGTCGGCTTGCATTGGACCATGATTGGGGCCAAGTGCACTCCCCAGCGATACGAGGTGTGGAACATAGAAGGCGGACATCGTAGCTGCTTCGGCAACCTCGTGGAGGCCCTCGAGCCCCACGGCATCACTCCCGAGGACGTCCCCGACGTCTTCAATATGTTCATGAACGTCACCTACGACCAGGAAGGTCGATACCACATCCACGCCCCAGCCGCAGGCAAGGGCGGCTACATCGACATGCGTGCCGAGATGGACTGCCTGGTCGGGCTATCCGCCTGCCCCGCCGGAGACGTGTCCTTCGTCAACGGTGATGGTGACGAACAGGGCAACAAGCGCCTCAAAGTCGAGATTTGGGGGTAGTAATCCCTAATCGGTCCCTACATGAAAGGCGGGTATCATGATCCGCATGGCAATCATCTATAACAAGACTGAAGACAGCACTTTCGACCTCGATTACTACATCAAGTCCCACATGCCCATGGCCGCCGCCGAGTTCGGTGCATTCAAGTGGGATGTGGACAACGTTGTCAGCGGCGCCGACGGAAGCGACTCCCCAATCCACTGCATCGGCTACCTTTACTTCGAAAGCGAGGAAAAGCGTCTCGCTGGCATGAACGACACCACAGTTCCCAAGGTCATTGGCGACGTACCCAACTACTACTCGCCCGGCATGCCCGTCGCCATAGTCAGCGAAGTCCTAGGTTAGCCTCGACCCCCTCGGCCCTATGCTCAACCTCGGCTGGTTCTCCACAGGCCGCGGCCCCGGGTCCCGCGCCCTCCTATCCACCGTCCACGAAGCCATAACCGGCGGCCGAATCCAGGCCACAATCAGCTTCGTATTCAGCAACCGGGCCCCGGGCGAGGCTGAAGGCAGCGACCAATTCTTCGCCCTGGCCAAATCCCTCGGCCTCACCGTTGTCCACCGGTCCTCCAGGGTTTTTCGCCGCCAGTGGACCGGCAACCCCACCCAATGGCGCACAGCCTACGACAAAGAAGTCACCGAGCTAATTTCCCCCTTCTCACCCGACCTTTGCGTCCTCGCCGGCTACATGCTTATCGTAAGCCCAGCCTTGTGCCGAGGTTTCTCCATGATCAACCTCCACCCCGCCGCCCCCGACGGCCCCGATGGCACCTGGCAAGAAGTCATCTGGCAGCTAATTGGGCAGAAGGCAACTCACAGTGGCGTCAAAATCCACCTGGTCACCGAGGAATTAGACCAAGGCCCGACCATCGCCTACTGCCGCTACCCCATCCGCGGCCAAGCCCTTGATGACCTATGGAAAGCAGCCGACCAGACTTCCGTCGACAACCTCCGTCAAAGTTATGGCGAAGAATTGCCCCTCTTCAAAGCAATACGCAGCGAAGGCGTGAAAAGAGAACTGCCCCTCCTAGTCGAGACCCTGGCCGCCCTCTCCCGCGGCGAAGTCCAAATCACCCCACCCAACCCCTCCCCACCCCAAGACCTCACCCCTCAAATAGAGTCTGCAATCAAGCAATCCTAGCGCTTCTACTCCACGTCATTCTCGGCCTTGACCCGGGAATCCATCCCGCGGGTGGGGCCGCCGTGCTGAGGCTCTCGAAGTATGAGCGGGGGGCGTGGGCCTAGCCGCCTACCGGCCCTTGTAGTTCGGCTTCCTCTTCTCCACAAACGCCAGAGGTCCTTCCTTCGAGTCCTCCGTCTTGTGGATCCGCTGCGACACCAGCTCCTCTAACCGAAGCCCCTGCTCCAGTGGCATGTCCATGCCCTGGTAGGCCAGCTGCTTTATTGCCCGCACCGCCAGTGGCCCGTTCGCGTTGATCTTGTTTGCAAGCTCCTCGGCGGTGGACATCACATCTTCGGGATTCACCACCCGGTTCACGAGACCCAGGTCGTAGGCCTGTTGAGCGTTGAGCCGGTCGCCGGTCAACAGCACCTCCAGCGCACGACGGAAGGGTATCGCCCGAGGCAGCCTCTGTGTCCCGCCACCTCCGGGAATGATCGCCCTGAGCACTTCCGAAAGCCCAAAGTGAGACCTGTCTGAAGCGATGATGAAGTCACAAGCCAAAGCCAGTTCCAGGCCCCCTGCAAGGCAGTAGCCGTCCACAGCTGCGATGACCGGTTTTGTCAGGTCGCTCGTTCGCCAGAACCCCATGGACCGAACCTCGGCCAGCAATCCCTCGCCTCTGCCCTCTCCCCTCCTCCTGTCCGACATCTCCTTCAGGTCCGCGCCCGCCGAGAACGCCCTTCCCCCCGCCCCTGTCACGATAGTGCACCAGACATCCGTATCATTCTCTATGTCATGCCAGGCTGAGTTCAGGCCGTTCACCACCTCAGCGTTCAGAGCATTCATCTTCTCCGGCCTGTTTATGATGAGGTACGCTATCCGGTCCTTCTTTTCGAAAATTACCTGCGGCATGGGTCCCTCCGGGACAACGTACTATTTCCTAGCTGGCATCCGGTGGGCCCCCGACTACCTACCCTTGAACTCCGGCTGCCGCTTTTCGGAAAAGGCCAAAGGCCCTTCTACCGAGTCTTCCGTGGTGCCCAGCAGAGTGCTGAATATCTTTTCGAATTGGAAGGCCTGCGGAAGCGTCAGGTTGTATCCTCGCTGAACGGATTCCTTGATGGCCCGCACAGCCAGAGGCCCGTTCCGGCATATCTTTTCCGCAATCTCCTCCGCCGTCGACATCACCTGGTCCGCCGCAACTACCCTGTTGATCAGGCCCGTCCTGTGCGCCTCTTGCGCGTCGATCCTTCCCCCCGTGAGCAGCAACTCCATTGCTATACACATGGGCATCGCCCTCGGCAGCCTGTCTACCCCACCACCGCTGGGAATGATTCCCCACCGCACTTCCTGCAGGCCGAACTGCGCATGTTCTGCCGCCACCCTTATGTCGCAACTGAGCGCGATCTCCAGCCCTCCTGCTATACAGAAGCCGTTTATCGCAGCGATGGCCGGGGTTCCGGTGTACATCTCGTACATGTTCGGCATACCCGGTGGATTCTCCACCGAGTATGCCCCTCTCCAAGCTTCCGGCCCTTCCTTCGCCACGTCCTTCAGGTCCTGCCCAGTGCAGAACGCCCGCTCCCCCGACCCCGTTATGATGATCACCCACACGTCGGGATCGTCGTCCAGCGCTCTCCACGTATTGGCCAGCTGTTGCCAGTGCGCCTCAGTCAGCGCATTCAGCACCTCTGGCCGGTTCAGGGTCACGTAGGCAATACGGCCCTTCTTCTCAACCAACAAGTGGGACTTTATGTCTTCGCTCATGTTCCGTCCCTCGGGTGTCTTAAGCGGTCTTCTCTATTTCCCGCGGCGTATCCAGGCGCAGGTTGGTCGGCGCCTCGTCCAAGTCCGGCATCACTTCCACGGTCTTGCCGTCGGAGGTGAGTAGCAAGGGTGGTCGATCCCCGGCTATCGCCTTTTCGTCAACGTAGCACTTTTCGACATTATCAATCGAGGGCGCCTGGTACATGGCCTCCATCAACGCCTCTTCCAGTATCGACCGCAATCCCCGAGCCCCGGTTTTCAGCTTGACGGCCATGTCCGCTGCCCGTTCCAGGGCCGCATCGGTGAATTCCAGTTCCACTCCGTCCAGTTCGAAAATACGATGGTACTGCTTCACCAGTGCGTTCTTCGGCTGGGTCAGCACAGTAATCAGCGACTCCCGGTCCAGGGCCCCGACCGCCGCCATCACTGGCAGTCTTCCTATAAGCTCAGGTATCAGCCCGAATTTCAGCAGGTCCTCGGGCTCCACGAGGTTCAGTATCTCTTCCGAGCCCTTCAGCCCCCGGCCCGTAACTGAGTTGAACCCGATGCTCACTACATCTTTGTTGACCCGCTGCTCAATCAATTCTTCCAGCCCGTCGAAAGCGCCGCCACAGACAAACAGAATGTTCGATGTGTCCAGCTGGATGTATTCCTGGTGCGGATGCTTGCGGCCGCCTTGCGGCGGAACGTTAGCAACACACCCTTCGATGACCTTCAGCAGCGCCTGCTGAACGCCCTCCCCCGACACGTCTCTCGTGATCGATGGATTCGCGCTCTTGCGCGAAATCTTGTCTATCTCGTCGATATATATGATGCCCCGCTGCGCCCGATTCACGTCATATTCCGCCGCCTGGATGATACGCAGAAGGATGTTCTCCACATCCTCCCCGACGTAACCGGCCTCCGTCAGCGTAGTTGCATCCGCAATGGCAAAGGGGACCTTCAGGATCTTTGCGAGGGTCTGGGCCAGAAGGGTCTTGCCGCATCCAGTGGGGCCCACCAGCAGGATGTTGGTCTTGTCCAGCTCCACGTCCCCATCCGGATCCGCGCTGTTGTTAATGCGCTTGTAGTGATTGTAGACGGCGACGCTGAGGACTTTCTTCGCCCGCGACTGCCCAACTACATACTCGCTGAGCTTTTCGTAAAGCTCTCTTGGAGTCGGAAGCTGGTCGAGACCCAGGCCATCGTCTGGCGAAACCTGGTCCTCGTCTATCAGTTGTTGGCAAAGCGCGACGCAGTTGTCGCAGATGTAGGTCTGCTCCTGCCCACCTATCAGTTTCTTGACGTCCGGCGGGCTCTTGGAGCAGAAGGAGCAGGCGTATCTTGTTCTTGCGTCTCTGTCGTCGGGCATGTGGCCTCAGTCCGGGCCCGTGGCCCTGCTTACTCGGACTTGTTGTCCTTAGTCTCCTCTACCGCTCCCACAACCTTGTCCACCAACCCGTAATCCCTCGCCTCTTCCGCACTCAGGTAAATGTCCCGGTCGGTGTCCCTGGCTATCTTCTCGATGTCCTGACCCGTGTTCTCGGACAGGATGCTCCTCAGCTTGTCCTGCAGCCGCAGTATCTCCCTGGCGGCAATCTCAATGTCCGAGGCCTGTCCCTGGGCTCCACCCATCGGCTGGTGCATGTGTACCGTGGCATTGGGCAGTGCGAACCGCTTGCCCGCTTTCCCCCCGCTTAGGAGCACCGTGCCCATGCTGGCCGTCATGCCGACGCAGATCGTCGATACGTCGCACTGCACAAGCCGCATCGTGTCATAGATCGCCAGGCCGGCACTAATGACGCCACCGGGTGAGTTGATGTACAGGTTGATGTCTTTGTCAGGGTCCTCACGTTCGAGGTACAAGAGCTGCGCCACGATCAGGTTTGCCACGTGATCGGTGATGGGTGTTCCCAGGAATACGATCCGCTCCTTCAACAGAAGTGAATATATGTCGAACGCCCTGTCACCTCGGGCGCCGCTCTCGATTATCATCGGTATCACGTTATCCGGTCGCATCTTTCTCCTCGTTTTCGTTTGCATTTTCAGTGAAAGCTCCCGACCCCGCTGCTACCAGCGCCGGGCCCTGCTGGGCGATTTCTTTCATACGTTCCAGGGCTTTTCTCAGCCTAACCCTATTGCCGATACTGGTGCGAACCTCGTCGCTGTGCAGACGCTCAATGGCCTCCGGGTCAGCAGCGTCGGCCTGCTCTTCCGCTTGCTTGATCTCCTCGTCTATCTCTTCGTCGCTTGACTCTACTTCCTCCACCTCAGCCAGCCTGTTCAGAATCAGAGAGGTCGTCACCCGGTTCTCCGCCGACTCCCTCCGCTCCTCCCTCATCTCCTCCGGCGTCTTGCCCATGGCTTTCAAATAGGTGTCAAACTGTATCCCGCTCTGCGCCAGTGCCCGGGCCTCATCCATTATTATGTGGTCTATTTCTCTCTCCGTGAGTATCGGAGGAGCCTCGATTGAGGCAGTGCCTTTGAGTGCCTCCATGAGGTCTTCTTCAAACTTGCGGTCCGACAACGCCTGCGCGTGTTCCTCCATCGCCTCCGTCATCTTCGCCCTGAAATCATCCAGGGTCTCGTATTCCTCATCCAGGCCCTTCACGAAATCGTCGTCCAGCGGAGCTGGCAGTTTGGCCTTCACTTCTTGTACCGTGACGGCGAAACTGCATTCCTGACCCGCTATTTCAGCCTCCCTGAAGCTGTCCGGCAACGTCAGGTTAAACTCCTTCGATTCACCTTTGACCATACCCTCCAGCATCGGGGAGAAACCCGGCACAGGAAAGGCTATTTCTGGGTCAGGGCTATAGGAAGCGCCTGTTTCGTTTATGACGGATTTGCCATCGACCTTTCCGTCCACGTCGATTGTCAGGAGGTCCCCGAATTCCACCGGCCTGTCCACCTGCTCCCAGGGCGCATTCCTCGTCCTCACCGACTCCATGGCCTCCTCCACCTGCTCGGGTTTCACTTCCACGGGGTCTTGACTGACTCTAATCGACTTGTAGTCGCCCAATTCCACCGTGGGAGGCAGGGGCACCGTGGCCTTGATCACCATCGTGTCCCCGGTGTCCACATCCACCTCAGGGGTATCGATTGCGTCCAGCCCCTCGTCTTCGATGGCCTTCTGCACTAGCTCCGGGGCCAGGTCGTGCATCGCCTCGTGAACGACAGCATCCTTCCCGACAAAGCTCTGCAGGACTGCCCGGGGCGCTTTGCCCGGCCTGAACCCCGGCACCCGAACACGCTGGGCCAGGCTTTTGTACGTCTTCTTTAGCGAATTTTCGAGCTCCACATCTTCGACCTCAATGGTGAGAAGCATGCGGCTTTTGGGTAGTTTTTCAGTGGTGACTTTCAAGGGAAGAGAACTCTCTTAGGAATGGGAAAATTTGGATTCGACTTCGTGAAAAGTATAGCACACCACGCCCGCACACTTGCGCTTATTCAATCCTCGGTCACCCGCAGATGCAAGTCCTTGAGTTGCTGTAGGCTCACGGGGGTCGGCGCGGCCGTCATCACGTCTATCGCGCTCTGGTTTTTCGGGAATGCTATGACTTCGCGGATACTCTCTTCTCCAGCGAGTATAGCCACAAGCCGGTCGATCCCCGGAGCTATGCCTCCGTGAGGCGGTGCCCCGTACTCAAACGCTTCCAAAAGGTGGCCGAATCGCGCCTGGGCCTCCTCTTCGTCATAGTTCAGCAGTTTGAATACCTTCTGCTGGAGCTCGCGGTCGTGGATTCTTATACTGCCGCTGGCCACCTCTTGTCCGTTGCACACCATGTCGTAACACCGGGCCCGCACCGACCCGGGGTCGGTGTCCATCAACTCTAGGTCTTCCTCCCTCGGTGAAGTGAACGGGTGGTGCGTAGCGTCCCACCTGGCCTGGTCGTCGTTCCATTCAACCAGTGGGAAATCCACCACGAACATGAAAGCTAGCTCATCCGGGTCCGCTAGTCCCAGCCTCTGTCCCATCTCATTCCTGAGCGCCGACAGGGCCGCATTCGTCGATTTTTCGTCCCCCGCAACAATCATTAGAAGGTCACCCGTCTCTGCATTGAGACCGTGAATTATCCCGTTGAGTTCTTCGTCAGAAAGAAATCGGGTGACAGCCGACTTCACACTCCCCGCCTCCCACCGCCCCTCCGAATCCGGCGTCCCTGCCAGTGCAATGGTCACCAGCCCCTTGGCCCCCTGCTCCTTCGCGAACTCTATAAGCGTATCAAGCTGTCTGCGGCTGTAACCTGAGCACCCCGGGGCCCGGAGCCCCTTTATCGTCCCTCCGCTTTCCACAACCGACTGAAACACCTTGAACCCCGAGTCCTTCACCACGTTAGTAAGCGCTTCAAGCTCCAGCCCGAAGCGCAGATCGGGTTTATCTGTACCGTATCGCCTCATCGATTCCGCATATGTCAGGCGCGGGAAAGGCTTCGTCAGGCCCTTCTCCGGCGTTACGGTCTCCGCAAGGCCCGTAAACAGGGCTTCGGTGAGACCCAGCACGTCGTCCTCATCCACAAAGCTCATCTCCAGGTCCAGTTGGGTGAACTCCGGCTGTCGGTCGGCCCTCAGGTCTTCGTCTCGGAAGCACCTGGCAATCTGAAAATACTTCTCGAACCCCGATACCATAAGCAACTGCTTCAGCTGTTGTGGAGACTGGGGCAGAGCGTAGAAAGTACCGGGGTGTACCCGGCTGGGCACCAGGTAGTCTCGTGCCCCCTCCGGAGTACTCTTTATCAACACCGGCGTCTCGATTTCGAGGAAACCTTCTTCATCCAGGAAGTCCCGAATGTATTTGACGACCCGGTGCCTCAGCGCGATGTTGCGCTGGAGTCTCTGTCTCCTCAGGTCCAGGTATCGATGCTTGAGCCTGAGGCCTTCTTCTACTTCCGCGTCTTCATTGACGTAGAAAGGAGGGGTCAGAGATGAGTTGAGCACTTGCACCGCCCGAGCATTCACCTCTATCTCCCCAGTCGGAAGTTCCGGGTTCTCGGTGCCCGCGGGCCGGGTCCCGACCTGCCCCTTCACCTGTACCACCCACTCGTTCCGAAATTGTGTCCCAGTCTCGTGTGCCTCGGGAGATTCCCTGGGATTAAGCACAACCTGCACGATTCCCGACCTGTCTCTCAGGTCGATGAATATCAGGCCACCGTGGTTTCGTCGTCGATGCACCCACCCCGCAAGCGTTACATCCTTACCTGTGTCTGCAGCCCTGAGCTCTCCGCAACCGACACTCTTTAACAAAGTCTTTCACCTACCTTGAACATTAGCTGGGGGATTATAGGTTAACCCCCAAACCCATATCAAATAGCGATTTTCTCCCGGAAACAAACGGGTCGCACTATCATCTGCGCACACCCTATTTGCAGTGTAATCCCGAGGCTCCGCGAGGGATCTAAAGCGCTTATGTTCCCATCACGCCAAAGTAGCCTTGACACATTCCATCCTGTCATTACCGTGTAGCACATAGGAATCCAGATGTACGCGGGCGTGTCCCCACCCCACGCTCCTCAATTACACACAAAACAGGGGTGAAAGCACCCGAGGCGCTTTCACCCCCAACCAAGTCAGGAGCTTTACGAAAGGCTAACCCTCTACAGGTATCCCTCCAGAAGTTCCCTCGACGATTTCTTGTTCAGTTTGGCTACTGCGCCGCTCTGGATCTGCCGCACCCGCTCTCGGGTAACGCCTAACACCTCCCCGATGTCCTTCAGGGTGTGCTCTCTTCCGTCCTTTAACCCGAACCTCATCTCCAGCACTTCCCGCTCACGAGGATTGAGCTCGTCCAGCATCAAGTCCAGGTGTCCTCTGAGCAGTGTCTGGGACAGGGTTTCATCGGGCGAGGGAGCATCATGATCTGTCAACGTGCTGCCCAGAAGCAGCCCCGCGCTCCCCTGAGGCTGGTCCAGAGATGCCGGCTGCTGCCACGCCCTCATGATTCGCTTGATCTTGTTGGGGTCTATCCCCGTTGCCTCGGCTACCTCTTCTCCCTGGGGTCGTCTGCCCAACTCCTGGGTCAGGGCTTGAGTGGCCTTCTCCACCTTCGATGCCGTCTCGCTCAAGTGCACCGGCAGCCGGATCGTGTGACCCTTGTCGGTCAGAGCTCTCATCACGCCTTGGCGGATCCACCAGGTGGCATAGGTGCTGAACCGGAACCCTCGCCGGTAGTCGTATTTGTCGACGGCTCTGATCAGTCCCAGGTTGCCCTCCTGGATCAGGTCCAGTAGAGGCAAACCCTTGCCCTGGTACTTTTTAGCGATGCTAACCACCAGCCGGAGATTCGACTCAGTCATTCGACGCCGCGACGACGCCCCGACCTGGACCGCCTGCTCCAAAGACAGGCGACCGTCCACGTCTGAACCTCCACCCTCCAGTTTCGCCTTAGCTTCCGCACCGAACTCGATAGCCCTAGCCAGCGATTTCTCCTCCTCGAAGGTCAACAAGGCCGAGGCGCCTATCTCTCTCAGATAAGCTTTCAGCGGCTCGTCTACCAGTTCCTGCTGGACATACCTGTCATCCTCCTCCTCGACAACCGCCGCCTTTATGGCAACGACTGTTTCTTCCTCTTCGTCCAGGCTCTCCAATACCGAATCTATGTTGTATGTTTGAGTCTCCATCTTCTGCCCCACCAATCTTCTTTCCTTTTCCTTTCTATAACGGTCTAATGTCTATAACGGTTTAACGTGTCTTTCGTTGCTTAGAATACGAGAATCAAGGCTATTTGTCAATTAAATCATATAAAAATAGGAAAACCTAATGTTGCTGTTCCCGCGTAGGCCTGCAAACTTGATGAATTAGAATTCGGCCCCGTCTCCCCTACGCTACGCTCCGGTCGGCACCTTGCTAAAGGTGGACATCTGACGGACATGCCTACGCTCTCTCGCCGCTACGGTTGCGGCCTTCAATGTGTTGACCAGGAGCATTGCTACGGTCATCGGTCCCACGCCACCGGGGGCCGGGCTGATAACACTGGCAAGATCCCTTACTCCTTCGAAGTCGACGTCCCCCACCAGACGGTAACCCTTCTCACTCGAAGGGTCATCCATGCGGTGGATACCGACGTCTATGACCACTGCTCCCGGCTTCACCATGTCGGCCCTGATTCCTTTGGGCTTGTCTATGGCGGCCACAAGGATATCGGCCTGCCTCGTAAGTTCGGACAGGTGTCTCGTGCCGGTGTGGGCCACGGTGACCGTCGCATTGGCTCCCGAATGCTTCTGCATCAGTAGAGCCGCCAACGGCCTCCCGACTATCATGCTCCTCCCACAGATTACTACGTGCTTCCCATCAGTTGTTATCCCCGACTCTAGAAACATCCGTTGAATACCGGCCGGGGTGCACGGCACGAAACGCGGCGCACCTATTAGCAGAAGTCCCACGTTGTCCGGGTGAAGGCCGTCCACGTCCTTTGTCGGTTCAACGGCGCTTGCCACAATCAAAGAGTCTACGTGGTCCGGCAGCGGCAACTGCACCAGGATACCGTGCACCGAGTCGTCTTCGTTCAGCCCTTTTACCAAGTCTATAACCTGAGCTTCCGTGGTATCCGCCCCGAGACGCAGGGTCTGAGTGTCGATGCCCACGGCCCGGGCCGCACGCTCTTTCGTCCTTACGTATACGTCCGAGGCCGGATCATTCCCGACCATAACTACCGCCAGGCTGGGGACTGTACCCGTCTCCCGTCGCAGATGCCCGACTTCCAGCCGGACTTCTTCCCTGACAATTGCGGCAATCCTTCTTCCGTCTATAATCTCAGCAGTCATCTCGGCAGCGCCTTTGTGAAATTTGGAACAGAATGCAATGTACCAAATTTCACAATACTTATCAACCACCCTGCATGACGAATTTCCCCAAGGGGTTTACTATATGCGCCACAGGAGCCGTTGCAGGCCCCTGAATAATCTTCGAGGGCAGGCAATTGACTAGTTTCCGGGACAAGATCGAGTCCGAGTCCTTCCTGGTCACCGCCGAGATGACACCCCCCAAAGGCGTCAATATTGAGCAGAATCTGTCTCTTCTGGAATCTCTGGCGCCCGTCGACGCGGTCAACGTCACTGACCAGAACGCCTCCGTAATGAGGCTCGGCCCCTTGCCCCTCGGCAAGGTCATCCTCGACCGGGGAATCGAGCCCATCTGCCAGTTCACCTGCCGGGACCGCAACAGGATCGCACTCCAGTCCGACCTCCTCGGCGCTCACGTCCTCGGCATACACAACATCCTATGCCTGACCGGCGACCCCACAGGCACCGGTGATCACCCCGATGCCAAGCCCGTCTTCGACCTCTCAGTCATCGAGCTCCTCCGCGCCGCAACCCAAATGGAGTCGGGCGTCGATATGGCGGGTAACGCGCTTAACGGCTCTCCCACCTTCTGCCTGGGAGCTGCCGCCAATCCCGGCGCCCCCGACGTGGACGTCGAGGTCGGCCGCATGGACCAGAAGGTCCAGGCCGGTGTCCGATTCTTTCAGACTCAGGCCGTCTACGACCCCGAGCAGTTTGCCCGCTTCATGGACAAGGCCCGCTATCTCAATGTGCCTATCCTTGCCGGGATCCTAGTCCTACACTCGGGCCGAGCAGCTCGTTACCTCAACGCCAACGTGCCCGGCATCGCAGTGCCCCAGGCCTTGATAGACGAAATGGACTCCGCCGAGAACAAGCGTGAGAAAGGAATCGAAATCGCCTCCCGGACTATTTCCGAAGTCTCCTCCCTTACCCGTGGCGTTCACCTGATGCCCATGGGTTGGGAGCGCGATATCCCCCGTCTTATGCAACTTTCCGGCCTCACCCCACCCGAAGCCGCTCCCGGTGACGCAGGCCCCTCATAGTGCCACCTCTCTCCCGAGTCCCCATAGCTCCTTTCCTAATGCTCCGCAACATGGAGGGCTGGAAACGACAGGTGGCCCTGGTCTGTTTAGCCCAGGGTGTCGCCTCCATAGGCTGGTCCTTCATGCAGCCCTTCTACCCCCTCTTCATTGAGCAGGAGCTGGGCGTCGAGTCCGGGGCAGACGCAGCTTTCTGGGCAGGCGCCTCTTCCGGAGTTTTCGCTCTTTTCATGGGCATCGCCGGTCCCTTCTGGGGCCACTTGGCCGACACCTACGGCCGAAAGCCCATGCTGGTGCGCGCCTACACTGCCGGTACCCTTGTGCTCATGTTCTCCGGCCTCATCACCAACATCCCTCAGCTCATCGGTGTGCGAATCCTGCACGGAGGCGTCTCCGGCAGCGTTGGTGCGGCAATGGCCCTGGCCGGCTCCTACGTCCCCAGCAACCGCCTTCCCCTGGTTGTCGGCCTCCTCCAGTTCACTAGCTACTTCTCGATCACAATTTCACCGTTTATCGGCGGCCAACTGGTTGACGCCTTCGGATTCAGGACCACCTACTTCATATCCTCCGGTTTCACCGCCGCCGCCGGTCTCATGATTCTGTTATTCATCAAGGAGTCCTTCCAGAGGTCCCCCGACAAAAAAGGGTCCCCCCTCGCCATTTTCTCCGAGACCCGTCAGGTCCTTGCCACAAAAGGCCTGCTTCCCGCTCTCCTGTTCGTACCCATCATCCAGGGTGCCCCGACCGTCCTCCAGCCCGTGGCCCCGGGCTTCATCCAGTCCATCACGGACGCCAACCGGGCCATCCTCGACACGGGTCTTGCATTCGGCGTTCTAGGGTTCGCCTCTGGAGTCAGTGCCATATTCGTTGGAAGGATGGCTGGCAAGCTAAACCTCCGCACTGTTCTAATCGTCTCCTGCCTCGGCGCTTCCCTTGCCCTCCTCCCCCAGTTCTTCAACCACCGGTTTGATGTCTTCGTACTGCTCTTCGCCCTGTCCGGCCTGTTCAACGGCGCTATGATGACTTCACTCAGTTCAATTGTCGGTTTGATGCTCCCGAGAAAACACCTTGGCGCGGCCTTTGGCATCCTAAACTCTGCGTCCGCGATGGCCTGGGGCCTGGGCCCCTTGACCGGCGGCGCGCTCGCCTGGAGCATTGGCCATCGGCGCGTCTTTCTCGTTGAATCAGTCGTTCTGGCCGTTGCAGCCACGTCCCTGGCCGGTATCTTTAAGGGAATCCGGGCCCCCAACCCCAACCCCCCGCCAACCACAGAGCCCGCCAAGGCCTGACGCGTTAGCCCTTCTCTATCCCCGCTGCTCGGTCCAGGAGCAGGTGGGCAACTTCGGATTTCGGCAGGAGTGGCAACTCATCCGACACCCCGTCACTGTCGATTATCACCACCCGATTAGTGTCCGACCCAAACCCACTTCCCTCGTCAGTGATGTTGTTGGCAACCATCAGGTCGACGCCCTTTCTGCGCATCTTTTTTCGGGCGTTGGTCACTAGGTCCTGGCTCTCCGCCGCAAACCCCACCTTCACCAGCCTCTGCCCGGAGGCCTCAGCCAGTATGTCCGCCGTCTCCTGCAGCTCCAGCGTCATCCCCCCAGCCGACTTCTTGATCTTGTGCTCCGCCTCGGTTGCAGGCCGGAAGTCGGCTACCGCAGCCGCCATTACCAGGATGTCGGCCCCCGGGGCCCGGCCTACCACTTCCTTACGCATCTCCTCCGCCGTGTCCGCTCGAACAAACTCGACGCCGTAGGGCGCCCTCAGCGAGGTCTGCGTCGAGACCAATGTCACGTTTGCTCCCCGGTCCCGCGCCGCCTCCGCTATCGCGTACCCCATCTTCCCCGATGACCGGTTCCCGATATGACGCACCGGGTCAATCGGTTCCAGGGTGCCTCCCGCCGTCACCACCACCGACTTACCCGCCAAGTCTCCCCCTCTGCCCAAAACCTGTTTCAGGCCCCCGATGATGTCCTCAACATCCGCCAGCCGCCCCCGACCCACAAGCCCTGATGCCAATCTCCCCTCCCCCGGCCCGATCATCGTCCAACCACGGCTGAGAAGCCTGGACACGTTCTCCTGCGTGGCCGGGTTATCGAACATGTACCCGTCCATCGCAGGAGCCAAGACTACGGGCCTCCGGGTTGCGAGAAGCATACAGGTAAGCAGGTCGTCGGCCAGCCCGTTCGCTGCCTTGGCCATGACGTTAGCCGTTGCAGGTGCTACCACTATAACGTCGCAGTTTTCCGCCAACGCTACGTGCTCTATCCCGGCGTCCGAGGCCGGGTCAAAAAGTTGGTGCAGCACCGGCCTGTGCGTCAGGCTCCGAAAAGTCAACGGCGCTATAAAGTTCACCGCTCCCTCGCTCATCACCACGTCCACCAATGCGCCCTGCTGGACCAGTTTGCTCGTAAGGTCCGCCGCCTTGTATGCGGCTATACTCCCTGTCACCCCCAGCACTATCCGCTTCCCCTTCAGCCCCCTGCCCCCGACTTTGCTCTCTTCGTTCATCGCAGGTTCATCTCGTGGATCAGTTTTAACCCTTCCATGGTCAAGTCCGGGTCCACCGCATCCAGAACGTCAGTCTCACTGGCAATCGTCCCTGCCAGCCCTCCCGTCGCCACCACTTTCACACCCGGCCCCATCTCCTTCTTGAACCGCGCAACAAGCCCCTCTATAAGACCCACGTACCCAAATATCAATCCCGACTGCATACTCGCCGCCGGAGTCCGTCCTATCGCCTCCTGAGGCGCTGTAAGCTCCACCCTGGTAAGCTTCGAAGCCCTCGCCACTAGGGCATCCGCCGCAACCCCCACTCCCGGAGCAATCGCCCCGCCTAAGTACTCACCATCCTTGGATACCGCGTCGAACACCGTCGCCGTGCCAAGGTCCACCACTATCACCGGGCCTCCATATTTTTGGAAGGCTGCTACGGCATCGGCTACCCGGTCCGCTCCTACGTCCCTCGGGTTTTCGTACAGTATCCTCATCCCGGTCTTCACCCCCGTCCCGACAACCAACGGCTTCAACCCAAAGTGGCTCTGGCAAAACTCCTCGAACACCCCGGTGAGCGGGGGAACTACGCTGCAGACCACTATCTCCGTAATAGTCGACTCCCGCATTCCACGATTCTGCAATAATCCGTTAAACAGGACCGCATACTCATCGGCCTGCTTGTTCACGTCTGTGGAGATGCGCCACGTCGCGACCAACGAGTCCCCGTCATACACGCCGAGGGTAATGTTCGTGTTCCCTATGTCGATAGCTAACAGCATAGCCACCCCGAGGCACAATTATATTCCACGGCCAATTGCAGCCTTTGGGAACGAACAAAGTTGAAGTTCAAGTCCATATCAGTACCCGATACGCACTAGCACAATCCCATCTACGTACTCAAAATGTCTATCGGCTGAAATTAGGTCGGCTCCCGTCTCCATAGCGTGCGCCGCTATCCACATGTCGTTGGTCGGTATCGGTCGGCCTTTCGCCCTCTGAGAAGCGGCTATTCTGGAATATCTGTCAGCCGTTGTCATGCCGATGCTCGCAATCTTCACGTGCGGAGCATCCAGAAACGAGTGCAATGTCTCGACGTTCAACTGGTAATGACGCCCACTCCGGAATCCAGCCAATAATTCGCCTACCACTATCGCCGAGAATAGGACCTCGTCGGCTCTCCGCACAAGCTCTGCTACCTGCTCATTCCCGCGTTCAAGTTTTGAATAGGCGCTCGTATCGAGTAATACCCTCACTGCCACATTGACTCATCAATTTTCTCGAACTCCTCCTCAATTATCGCGTCGAATTCATCCGCTTCTTCCTTGCTCCACCTACCAAATAGGTGGTCCAGCGAAGTCCCGATCTTACTCCCCCCTTCTTTTCCATCCATCATCCCCGCACCCTTCCTCAACAGTTTTACCGCCGCCCGATTCAGGGAAATGCCCTCGCGATCCGCTAACTGGCGAATAGTTTCCTTAAGTTCGTCGTCGAATCCCCTAATTGTCAATTTGTTCATAATCTACCATCCTGATGAGTCATGCATTGAGGCATTATGCCGCATATGGTGCCTCATATCAACCTTGCAAACCCGCGATACATCCTAATTCAGCCCCCCTCCCCCCGTATCGCCCTCGGCAACAGAGGCAGCAGATCGCTAGCCAGCAACCCCGCCTCCCCGACCTCCTCCCGACCCATCTCTCCCGCCAACCCGTGCAGATATACCCCCGCCATTGCCGCCTCCCATGCCCCGAGCCCCTGCGCCAGGAGTCCGGCAATCGTCCCCGCCAGCACGTCGCCCGTGCCCGCCGACGCCAGCCCCGGATTTGCAAACGGGCTCACCACAGCATGGCCGTCGCCGCGGGCAACCACCGTGTGCGCCCCCTTCAAGACCACCGTCTTACCCCACTTCCGTGCCGCCTCCCGGGCAATCCCGATGCGGTCCCGCTGCACTTCCCCCGTCGAGGCGCCCATCAACCGCGACATCTCGCCAGGATGAGGCGTCAATACCGCCTCCCGACCCAGCTTCTCCCACCACCCATCCTCTGAAGCCAATGCATTCAGCCCATCCGCATCCACTACTGCAGGTGGGGCAGTCGGATGTGAATCCAAAAGCAGCCCCTTTGCCAGTTCCCAGGCGCTTTCCGCTCTCCCCAGCCCGCACCCGACCAGCAGCGCATCTGCCTCCTTTACTCCCTCGTCAATAGCCTCCCTCCACTCTTGCACACCTGCAGTTTCCTCGAGAGGTATGTACGTCACCTCCGCCGCCCGAGAAGCGACTATCGACCGCACCACCGGAGAGCATGCCAAAGTCACCAACCCAGCCCCGATCCTCGTCGCCGCCGCACATGCCAGGTATGCCGCCCCCACGTATTGCCCTGACCCCGCAACCGCCACTACCCGACCGAAGGAGCCTTTGTGTGCATCCGCCGGCCTCCGAGGCAGCAATTCCCTCACCTTTTCGCCCGTCAGCATTTCCAGCGAGATGTGCCGCGACAGATCCTCCGGTATCCCAATATCCGCAACGGCCAACCGTCCCGTCATCGAGGCGCCCGGGAACGCAAACATCCCGATCTTCGGGTAGCCTAAGGCGACGGTGAAATCTGCCGGTAGCCCTGCTTGGTCCCCCTGCCCCGAGTCTGAATCCACCCCCGACGGCAGGTCCATCGCCGCCACCCTTAAGTTCGGGTTGGACTCCTTCGCCTTCCGCACTTCGGAGATTATTGCTTTGATATTCCCCGAAATCGGCCTCGACCTTCCCGTCCCCAGCACCGCGTCCACTACCACCTCCGCCGACCTTAGCCCCTCCCGCAACGCCGCCAGCCCTTCCTCCTCATACGCGGTTATCAGGTCCAGTCCCCTGTCAATGACCAGCTTCAAGTTCGGGTCCGACTCGGAGCGCGGGGAACTTAGGTAGACGTAGACATTCGCAATCCAATCATGGAGATACCGTGCTGCCACAAGCCCGTCTCCCCCGTTATTACCAGGCCCGACAAGCACCAGCACGTTCTTCCCAGTGACTCCGTCCATCCACTCCCTCACCTCCTCCGCAAACGCCCGACCCGCGTTCTCCATCAATTGAGACGTCGGAATCCCTTCCGATTCGCACTGACCCTCTATCTCGCGCATCTCGGCGCTGTTCACTATCTTCACCGTACCCGGGACCTCCTCACTCTAGCCTCTCCACCATCGCCACCGCCGACGCCACCGCAAACTCATCCGAGTGAGAAAGGCTGATCGCAACTTCCCCCATACCCAGCTTACGTGCTCGGGCTTCCGCCCGACGATACAGCTTGACCGTCGGCTTTCCGCTCAGCATTGGCAATATCTCGATCTCCCGCCACGCCACCCCCCTGTTCCCCGTCCCCAGCACCTTCATCACCGCCTCCTTCCCCGCAAACCGGGCCGCGAGCTCCGGCACCCGATTCCGATAGCGCGCTATCTCCTTGGGCGTATACACACGGGCCAGGAACTTCTCCCCCCACTTATCCAAAGCCGCCCTGATCCGGGGTATCTCCGTTATGTCTACACCGACACTTGGATATGCGCTGTTCGACACGGCTTCTCTCACGGGTCAAGGGTAGCCGCGAGTATATCACCACATCTCCTATCCCACCTTTCCTCCGCTCATAAATACCGTCTTTTCTCCGCTCATCCTGAGGCTCTCGAAGGGTCGAGCAGAGAGGCCCGCGCAGTGCCTATCCATCACCTTCGTACTAGACCACCCCACCCGTTTGACTCCCCAATTCTCGCAACGTTAGAATCGGCCAACATCTCCAGCGAAAGTTCCGAACACGTTGTCCCCCTCTCACCGACAACCTTACTACCGTAACTAACCATGACCACCCGCACTGAAAACCTCGCTCGCATCCCCAAGGTCTACGACCCTACCGAGATCGAAGGCCGCATCTACAAATTTTGGCTCGACAACGGCTACTTCACCCCATCCATAGAGGATGGGAAGCAGCCGTTCGTCATCATCATGCCCCCACCCAACGTTACGGGTGAACTCCACCTCGGCCACGCACTGACCGCTGCCGCCGAGGACGCGCTTATCCGTTGGCATCGCATGATGGGCGACCCAACCCTCTGGCTCCCTGGCAGCGACCACGCGGGCATTGCAACTCAGGTCGTCGTCGAAAGGCAGCTCGCCAAAGAGGGGAAGAATCGGCAGGAAATCGGCCGAGAAGCCTTCGTTGCGAGGGTATGGGAATGGGTACGCCAATACGGCCGCACCATCGCCGAGCAGCACAAGCGGCTCGGCGCTTCCTGCGACTGGACCCGAGAACGCTTCACCCTTGACGAAGGCCCCAGCCGAGCCGTCCGCACCACTTTCGTCAACCTCTACCAAAAGGGCCTCATATACCGCGGCGAGCGTATCATTAACTGGTGTCCCCGCTGCTCCACCGCCCTCTCCGACCTCGAGGTCATCCACCAGGAGGTCGAAAGCAAGCTCTACTACATCCGCTACCCCCACGCCCAGGACCCGACCCGCTACCTCACCGTAGCAACCACCCGCCCCGAGACCCTTCTCGGCGACACCGCCGTCGCCGTCAACCCCGACGATGAACGTTTCGTCGATTTCGTCGGCCGGAACGTAATCCTCCCCCGTCTAAACCGCCCCATCCCCGTCGTCGCCGACTCCGCCGTCGACACCGAGTTCGGGACTGGCGCCGTCAAAGTAACCCCAGCCCATGATCCCAACGACTTCGATATCGCCCAGCGCCACAACCTTCCTCTCATAACCGTCATCGGGCCCCGGTCTTCAATGACCGAGGCCGCTGGGCCCCAATACACCGGCTTGACCGTCGCAGAGTGCCGAGCCCGCATCCTCCAGGACCTCGAAGCCGATGGCCTGCTCGATAAGGCCGAACCCCTCACCCATTCCGTAGGTCACTGCCAGCGCTGCAACACGGTCGTCGAGCCTATGGCCGGTAAGCAGTGGTTCGTCAAGGTCGGCCCCATGGCTGAGGCCGCCGCCAGCGCCGTAACCGAGGGCCGCATCCGCATAGTCCCAGACCGCTTCACCAAGGTCTACCTCAACTGGATGGACAACATCCGAGACTGGTGCATCAGCCGCCAGCTCTGGTGGGGCCACCGCATCCCCGTCTGGTACTGCGACGCCTGCGAGCATCTCACCGTCGCCCTGGATGACCCAACAGCCTGTGAGGGATGCGGCTCGACCGAAATCCGCCAGGACCCCGATGTCCTGGACACGTGGTTCAGTTCCGGCCTCTGGCCCCACTCCACTCTAGGCTGGCCCGACAACACCGCCGACCTCCGCTATTTCTACCCCGGCGCAGTCCTCGAAACAGGTTACGACATCCTCTTCTTCTGGGTCGCCCGCATGATCATGCTCGGCATCCAGAACATGGGCGATATACCCTTCCACACCGTCTATCTCCACGGCCTCATCCAGGACGAACATGGCGATAAGATGAGCAAGGTTAGGGGCAACGTACTCAATCCCCTCGAGATCATCGACGAGCACGGCGCCGACGCCCTCCGCTTCGCCCTCACCGTCGGCACCGCCCCCGGCAACGACAGCCGTCTCAGCGAGGCCAAGATCCGGTCCAGCCGCAACTTCACCAACAAGCTCTGGAACGCCTCCCGCTATGTCATCTCCATCCTCGACCAATCCCGACCCACCCAAAATATGTCATCCCAAGACCCGGCAAATATGTCATTCCGAGGCTCCGCGAGGAATCTAGGACTTGCCCACGCCCCTTCCTCATCGCCAAGCCTTCCCTCCGAGTCCCTCCCCATCGAAGACCGCTGGATCCTGAGCCGCTTCCAACGCACCGTCGAGGACGTCACCCGTGCTCTCAACGGCTTCCGTCTCGGCGACGCCCAGGAGTACGTCCACGACTTCATATGGAACGAGTTCTGCGACTGGTATATCGAGATCGCCAAGATTCGCCTACGCGACCTGCCCGACTCTCCCTCCCCGGCCCCCGTCCTGGCTCATGTCCTCGACGGCGCTCTTCGCCTCCTCCACCCCTTCATGCCCTTCATAACTGAGGAGATTTGGCAATCCCTCGTGCAACGAATGCCCGCATCTGGTGATCGCACCGATTCCATAATGGTCGCCCCATACCCCACCCCCACCCCCAACCCCACCGCCATCGACCCGGAAGCAGAGGAGTGGGCCGGCCTCCTAATGGCCCTCGTCCGCGGCGTACGCAACGTCCGCGCCGAGCGCAAGGTCGAGTCCAACAAGAAGGTCCCCGCCGTATTGCTTGATGGTGAGACCCTCGGGCCCGGAGGCCGATCTTTCTTGGAAACCCTCGCCCAATGCTCCGTAGAGGCACGGGCGGGCGACGCCCCCCAACCCGAAAACTCCATCATGGTCGTCGAAAAGGCCACCCGAGTCTTCCTACCCCTCGCCGGCCTCTTCGACTTCGCCGGTGAACGCCAGCGGCTCCAGTCATCCCTGGAAGAACTTCGCAAGAGAATCGGTCAGATCGAGTCCCGCCTTGAGAACAAGCAATTCCTCTCCAAAGCTCCCGCCGACGTTGTCGAAAAGGAACGCACCCGCCTCTCCGGCTGGCAAGAAGAAGAGTCCAACCTCCTCCAACGCCTCTCCGAACTCGGCCAATAGCCAACGCTCTACAGCCGTCATTCCCGAGAAGTCGGGAATCCAGGGGTGGCGCGGGGCGGGATCCCATCCCCTCTCCCTCGACGGGAGAGGGCTAGGGTGAGGGTGATCCCCTCCCCGGGCAGGGGCCGCTCGTGCTGAGGCCCTCGAAGTATGAGCGGGGGGCAGAGTAAGGATGATACGAACCGCCACATTGGATAGTATGCTACCCATCTCAATACGCTTCCACATCAAGACTTGTCCAATGCCCCCATAGGTCATAACCCATGAAATTCGCCGTCAGCGTCTTCGGCAACCAGCCCATGCCCCGGATCGTCCAACGCGTCAAGAAGATCGAGTCATTGGGCTTCGACGCCGTCTGGTTCGGCGACCTCCAACGCATATGCCGCGAGGTCTACGTGGAGATGACGGCCTGCGCCCTCAACACCTCTAGGATCACTCTCGGTATAGGCGTCACCATGCCCACCACCCGACACGCCAGCGTCACTGCCAGCGCCTTCGCCTCCCTCCACGATCTGGCCCCCGGCCGCATCCGCGCCGGCATCAGCACCGGTGATAGTGGAGTGCGCTCAATAGGCCGCCGCCCCGAGTCCATCGCCAGCCTCGAGTCCTACATCGGCCAGGTCAAGGGCCTGCTCCAAAATGAGGTCGTGGATTTCGACGAAGGCGGCAAGGCCAAACTTGCCTGGCTGCAATCCCCGACTGACATCCCCATTTACGTCGCCGCCACCGGCCCCCGCCTCACCCGAGCCGCAGGCCGCATGGCCGACGGCGCCATCCTCCTCAGAGAACGAGACCCTGCCCAAATGTCGGCAGGAATCCAGATGTTCAAGGAATCCGCAAGGGCTGCAGGCAAAAAACCCGCCGACACCAAGTTGTCCTGCTGGCTTCAGGCCTGCCTCGGCCCCGACCGCACCCTCGCCCGACGCAAGCTTAACGGCCCCGTCGGCGTCATCATCAACATGTCCAACCCCGCCCTGTTCGACGAAGAAGACCTTCCCTTGATCGCCAGGCTCAAGGCCAACTACAACCCGTCAAAGCACTCCCGCTCCTATGTCTCGGACGAGTTCCGCATCCCGGACAAGTACATCGACCGCTTCGCCCTCGGTGGCGATCTGGAAGACGCCATCTCCTGCATCAAACAACTCTCGACGGTCGACGGCCTGGACGAGATAATCCTCGCCCCCCAACACATCCCCGAGGTCCCCGGCCCCACGGTCGACGAAACCATCCGCTACTTCGCCGAAGAAGTCCTCCCCCACGTAGCCTAACCCCCTCCTCATCCGTCAGGGCGGGAAATTACGCTTGCCCTAAGGCTCCTTCAGGGTCTCAAGAGCGATTGGGAGGGGAGCTCCCTCAACGCGACCAATGTCTAGGAAACCCCTACTGCCGTGTCATCCCGAGGCCCCGCGAGGGATCTAGGATTTGCCCGCTCACCTCACTTTGAGCCCTCAATTCCCTACCCTCCCCCTCGAACAAATCAAAATAGCGGGTGGGCGGGCGCCGATTTATTCCCGGGGGGTATGGGGGCATTTGCCCCAAAATGTAGCACCGACTCCTTGACATGAATAAAACATACGTGCTATTTTAAATCTTCAGGTGTCGATCTAGTACATCGGCCCTATTAAAGGAAAGGTGGAACATCCGCCCAGCTGAAAGTCCGCCTTTGGCGGAGCGGAACCAAAGGAGTCCCATGAGTCGCATGGCCCACAAATCGGCCCGTCGTAACCGAGCGGTATGGGACCGCCCGGCCACCGGCACGCGCCTCCTCCTTTGGCCCCAACCTATCCCCGTGTCCCTTGGCAACCCCTTAGACCCATTGAGGATGTCCATAATAGCCAGCGCTCCCTCTCGGCCCACTTTCCCGCAGCGCAATCGCGCCGCGGATGCCCGCGTTCCCTCGCCGCGGATGATTACCCACGGCTCATACCCCCAGCGAGCTTGCCCAACGACCGTGGATGCCCGCGTTTTATCGCGGATGAATTCCCGCTCTGCCCTCATCGGCGTAGTAGCGGATGCCTGCGGCATTGCGCCGCGGATGATTTCCCGCTTCACCCTCCTTGGCGTAGAAGCGGATGCCTGCGGCATTGCGCCGCGGATGACCTCCCGCTTCACCCTCCTTGGCGTAGAAGCGGATGCCTGCGGCATTGCGCCGCGGATGACCTCCCGCGTCCCGACTCTTCGCGCAGCGGCACGGGTCGCAGAGGGAGCGCTGGCAACCCTCATCCTCACCCTGTCCCCATCCCTTTCCCTGTGTCCGTCATCCTTCCGTAGGGGCGACCGGCCGATCGCCCTGGGGTGGAGCATTCCGGCTCGCTCTCAGCTTGCTGAAAGTGGAACATCCGCTATAGCGGGTCCGCTGAGGCGGATCGAAGGGTCTCAAGAGCGGAATGTGAGTGCGGTCTCCGGTCCCCCCACACACAGAAAGGAGCCCGCCTAACCACCCACACCTCCAACTCATTCCCCCACAGTCAAAGATCC
The DNA here is from genome assembly GCA_965220005.1 of Dehalococcoidia bacterium. Lineage (GTDB taxonomy): Bacteria > Chloroflexota > Dehalococcoidia > Plut-88900 > Plut-88900 > Plut-88900. The sequence goes on along the minus strand of OZ244800.1, from coordinate 1,610,064 downwards.
GCCTCAGGAGGACTAAATACGTCGTCTCCCGAACCCCAGGCATGCTGAGAATCCCCTCCCCCGTGTTGTATACTTCCCCAACACCCACAACTCATCACTGAAGGAGACCTCCAATGGGATCTACTATCAAGGAACAGCTCTGGTACGGCGACCACTGGATGGATGTCGACCTCCCGGAACGCACAAGAGTCCTCCAGGCCAACGGACACTCCTCCGCCAAGCCCGTCGCCAACTTGGAGGCCTCCATCAGGGAGGCCATCGCCAACCCCATCGCCCATGACCCCATCCACAAGCTGGTCGGCAAGGGCGCCAAGGTCACTATTGCCTTCGACGACCCCGGCGGCGTCCAGACCAAGGGCGTCGACTTCCGGCAAGTAGCCATCAGCGTCCTGCTCGAAGAGCTCAAGAAGGCAGGCGTCGAACTTTCCGACATCCTCCTCCTCTGCGCCAACGCCCTCCACCGCAAGTGGACCCGCTCTGAGCTGGCCCCCATCGTCGGCGAGCGCATCAGCGTCCTATGGCCCGCCCAGCGCCTCCGCTGCCACGACGCCGAAAACCCCGACGAGCTGATATTCCTCGGCGAGACCCATCGCGGCTTCGAGGTCGAGGTCAACCGCGCCGTCACCGATTCTGACCTCCTCATCTACCTAAACATCACCCATATCCCCTTCGGCGGCGGCTGGAAATCCGTCGCTGTTGGCCTCGGCACCTTCCGCAGCATCAGGCACCACCACCGGCCCTTCCCCTTCGCCTCCGGCAAGTCCGTAATGGACCCCAAAATCTCATCCTTCCACAAGCTCGTCTGGGAGCAGGGCAAGGTTATTGAAGATCACCTGGCGAAAAAGGGCCGACGCATCTTCAGCATCGAGTCGGTAGTCACCGCAACCGAACCCCCCGAGGTCACCGCCGTTTTCGCAGGTCACACCCCGGACGTCCACAACCACACCCTCGACGCCCTGAGCTCTCTCCAGGTCCTGGACGTTGATGGTCAGAGCGATATCGGACTCTACGGCGTCACCAGCAAGACAGGCTACGCACACAACTCCTTCATCAACCCTCTCCTGGTCACCGACCAGGGATTCGAGTACACCTACAGCATGTTCCAGAACCAGCCCCTGATCCGACCGGGCGGCATCATCATCCTCGCCCACCCCTGCAAGAACCAGTTCGACGACATCCACCACCCATCTTACAGGGAGTTCTACGAGCGGCTTCTTCCCGTGACCCTGGACCCCTACGAGCTCTGGAACCTCTTCTCAGATGACTTCGCCCACCGCCCCGAGTTCATCCACAAATACCGCTATGGCTACGGCTACCACGGCTCCCACCCCTTCTTCATGTGGAATACCCGAGGCGCCCCCTCCCGACACCTCTCCGGCATGTTCCTGGCCGGCGCCACCGACTTTGATGTCGCCCGCCACATGGGATTCGAGCCTTTCCACACAGTAGAAGACGCCATCGCTGAGGCGGAAAACCGCCTTGGGAAGGACGCTTCAATCTCCTTCCACAAGTCGCCCCCAACCTCCATAGCGCGGGTCAACGGAACAAACGGCGCCCACTAGCTCCTGAATTCGGGTCCACAGCAACCATTAGTCCGGACAGGCCGCAGGTGACTCAAGTCGAGGAGGTTGATCATGGAACTGCCGTTTAAGGTCATGGATGCCGATGGCCACATCGCGGAGGATACTTCCCACATCCGCGACTACATGGAAGCCCCCTACAACGAGAACCTGTGGCAGGGCATCCCCGACAAACAGGGCCGGGTTGGCCATGCCAGTAGCCTCAGCGGGCAGAGCTTCGTCGATACCACCATGGGTGGGACAAAGGGCAGCGTCGGGCCTGCGGGCTACCCCTTCCCCAACGACTGGCTGAAAGCCCTAGAATGGGGCAACATGGACACCACCGTACTGTTCCCTACCAATCTGCTCGGCTACGGCGATATCTTCGACCCCGACTACATGTCCGCCCTTTGTCGGGCCTACAACTCCTACCTCGCCGACGAGTGGCTTTCCGTAAGCCCCAGGCTCAGGGCCGTCTCCCTCATGCCATTGCTCCAGGTCGACGAGTCCATCAAGGAAATGAAGCGGACTATCACCGAGCTCGGGTTCTCAGGGGTGACGGTTCCGGCCCACGGCTTCGGTGGCTTGGGAGACCGCAGGTACGACCCGTTCTACGAAGAGGCCCAGAGCCTCGGGTGCCTCGTGGCCGTCCACGGCAGCACCCCAGAGTACATGCGCTTTAACAAGTTCATCCAGAAGCACACCGCCTCATTCCCCATGTCCAACATGCTCCAGCTCGTCCACATGACCTACGAAGGCGTCTTCGAGAAGTTCCCCAACCTTCGGATCGGCTACCTGGAAACGGGATGCACTTGGGTCCCATTCTTCATGAACCGCATGGACGAAGAGTGGGAGAAGCGCGGCCATCGCGAAGCCATGGACTGCAAGAGTCCCCCCAGCGAATACATCAAGTCCGACAACGTCTTCTTCCACGCTGAGCCCTCCGAAGACCTCGTACCTCAAGTCGTCGAAATCCTCGGCGAAAACGCCCTTTTCTACGCCTCCGACTGGCCTCATTGGGACAACGAATATCCCGATAACGTAAGCCAGTTCTGGAATCGGGATGACCTGAGCTACAGCGCCAAGAAGGCCATACTTTCAGACAACACCCGTCGGATGTACGGTATGGGTCCGGCCGACTAGATCCCAGATCCCATGACCCTCGCCCTGGTCGCCGAAATCCGCCAGGCTCTCGCCGAGCACGCAGACCCCGCCAAGGCCGAGGGCATGAAACGCTACATGAAGTCGGAGATGCCCTACCGCGGCGTCCAGACTCCCCTGCTCCGCCGCATCTGCAAAGATGTATTTCGCCGCCACCCCATCCCCGACAAGGAAGATTGGCTGGCTGCAGTCCTGGACTTGTGGAGAAACGCCTCCTATCGCGAGGAGCGCTACGCGGCTATGGAGCTCGCCGGGGCTAAACGCTACGAGCCTTTCCGCACCCTCGACACCCAGTCCCTTTGCGAGGAGATGATAGTAACAGGCGCCTGGTGGGACTACGTTGACTCCATCGCCTCCCACCGCCTACGAGAGCTACTTGAGAAGTACCCCGCCGAGATGTCTCAGGAAATGAGAGCATGGAGCCGTGACCGTGATATGTGGAAGCGCCGATCTTCCATAATCTGCCAACTAAACCGCAAGTCGGACACCGACCTCGCCCTCCTCTTCGACTGCATCCACCCCAACCTCTCCGACCCCGACTTCTTCATCCGTAAGGGCATCGGCTGGGCCCTTCGCTCTCTCGCCTGGACGGATCTTGATACGGTCGAAGATTACATAGCCCGCAACCGAGACCGCATAAGCCCCCTAAGTCGCCGCGAGGCCTTAAAAAACGCTGAGAAAATCCGCCTTGCCGGACAGGTTTAGCAGCCGTTAATCGGAGGCATCCGCACCGGCGGTTTCTTCTGCGAAAGCTTTTTCAGGTACTGGAGTCCTCGCTTCGTATCGCTCGCCACCCTTGCCTTGTCGTGGTTCTCCAACCGGTACTTGAATAGCCAGTAGGTGAACTCTTTAGCCTCCGTCTCCGAAAGCACCTTCCCTACAGACTGCCCCCGACCCTTAACGAATTCCTCCAGCAGTGCGGCCCGTGTGCCGCCGTAGGCCCTCTGAAAAGCCATGTCTGACACGTCCCTCTTCGATGCCAGGCCCGCCGCCATTCGCTCCTTGCTAATCGACTCCACCAGGGCCTTCACGAGCGCCTCCTCTACGTCTACCCCATACCAATAGTTCAAAAGCGCCCGGTATTTGGACCCGCCGACCATATTCTTGAAGTCGTCGTTGCTCACCTCTATCGGCGGATGTGTCCGCTCCAACAGCTGGGCCAGCTCCTCCTTGGGTATCAACCCGTCCACGCTGTCGCACAAACGACGGGCCAAGACCATCCAGTCAAAGGCCTCCCCAGCTATCAGATAGCACAACGGTTGACCCTGGTACAACTCTTCCGGCGCGGCCCATAGCCCTATGGCCTCCAGGAGAGCCGGGTACCAGTGCTTCCCTTCCTCTATCGCTTCTCTAAGGTGCGCTATCGCCGCCTCCGCCGCTTGCGTCCCTTCCTCAGACATCCCCGACTCCCAGGACACCTCCTCATGCAGCTCTTCGGTTACCACGTCTCCACTCTCCTTCGTAGTCATCCTCCCCTCGCAATCACCGCTCCGCCTTTTAGCGCGGCCTTGAATTCTCTCATTGGTATGGTGTTCAGAATGTCTTTCGACTCGCACCAGCCTCTTTTGGCCATCGACACACCCAACCCCAGGTTCCCGAACTGCTCGGTGGTGTGAGAGTCCGAGTCTATAACCAGCTTAACCCCCAACTCCCTGGCCCGATGAATATGCTTGTCCTTCAGGTCTAACCTCCCCGGCTGTGCGTCTATTTCCATTGCGGTCCCCGTGTCCCGGGCCGCCTGTAATATAGCCTCTATGTCCATCTGAACCGGTTCTCGCTCCCCAATCAGCCGGCACGTCGGGTGGCCAATGATGTGAACGTTCGGGTTGTGCATCGCCTTGATTATACGGTCCGTCATCACTTCTTCCGTCTGTCCCATCGCCGAGTGTACCGACGCCACCACTACATCCAGCTGCTCCAGCAGCTCATCCGGGTAGTCGAGGCTCCCGTCCGACCTGATATCCACCTCCGAGCCTGTCAGCAGTTCAATGCCGTCCAGGCTCTCGTTCAACGCCCTGATGTTGGCGATGTGGTCTCGCAGCCGCTCATTGCTCAGCCCATTGGCAATCCCCCGCCCCGAGGAATGGTCGGTAATCGCCAGGTATTCCAGCCCCGCCGCCCTCGCCGCCAGCGCCATCTCCATCAGTGTGTCTCGACCGTCGCTTTCGTTGGTATGCGCGTGCAGGTCTCCCCTAATGTCCTTACTCTCGATGAGCACAGGTAAATCCCCCGCCGCCGCCCGCTCGATCTCGTGCTGCCCTTCCCTTAGCTCCGGGGGGATGAACTGCAAGCCAAGCCGCTCATACAGCGACTCCTCATCAGCGAACATCTCCACCTCCCCACTATCGAGATTCGTGATCCCGTATTCGTTGATGCTCAATCCCGCCCGACGTGCCCTCTCCCTCAGCAGAACGTTGTGCTGCTGGCTGCCCGTGAAATACTGGATCAGCGATCCGTAGACTCGCTCTTCGACTATCCGTAGGTCGACTTGTATCCCTCGATGAAGCAGCACGCTTACCTTCTTAGGCCCGTGGACCAGCACCTCCGCAACTTGTGGGAGCTCGGTAAGGGCCCTGAGCACGGGCTCCGGGTCGTCCGCAGTCCCCATCAGGTCTATGTCCCCGATAGTCTCTCGCCGCCTCCGTAGGCTGCCCGCCGCCTCCAACCGGTGCAGTCCGGGTACTCCCCTCAGCGCCGACGCAACGTCCTCGAACATCGACAGCGCGCGGCCAAGCGATATCCTCCTGTCCTTGGTCCTCAGGGTCTGCAGATGCCGCAGGATGTTGGCTGCCGCCTTCTCCCCCAGTCCCGGTAATGCGGCCACCGCTCCCTCTTTCAGCGCCGCCTCCAGCCCCTCCAGATTCGTCACCCCCAGGTCCCGGCTGATCTTCAGTGCAGTTTTCGGCCCGACACCCGGCACGTCCTTCAACTCCACAACACCTTCCGGGAACTCCCCCTTGAGCTTTTCGTAGTATTCCAGTTGCCCTGTCGAAAGCAGCTCCTGTACTTTCTTGTTGATCGCCTGCCCGACACTCGGTACCTTGCTCAGCCCCTCATCACCCTCCTCTCGAAAAATCTGCGAAAGCTCGGTCGGGTGATGCTCGATCGCTCTCGCCGCTTTCTTGTAAGCGCGGGTCTTGAAGACCACCTCGCCCTTAAGTTCAAGCAGGTCGCCGATGTTGTTGAATACTGATGCTATTTGAGCGTTGTCCATATCGAATTAGCTGCCGTGACAGCGTTTGTACTTCTTCCCACTTCCGCAAGGACACGGATTGTTCCGCCCGACCTTCCCCACCGCCGCCCTTGCTTTGTCTCGGGACCGTACCGGGCCCCGGCCACCGGCCGTCGGCTGGCGCGCTGCCGCTCCGTTGGGCTGCGTTCGGCCGTTGCCGTTCGCCGCGTTCGGCACCGCGGTAGCTGCCCGCAATGCGTCCCGATGCTTTATATCGAGATGGAACAGTGTCCGCACTATTCCGCTGCGGATCCTGGTCGTCAGGTCTTCGAACATCTCGTGGCTCCGGCGTTTGTAGGCCACCAGCGGGTCCCTCTGCCCAAACGCCTCCAGCCCGCTGCTCTGCCTCGAGTTCTCCATCGCCGTCAGGTGGTCCATCCAGTGCGTATCGATTGTCCTCAGCATCACGTGCCGTTCCACCGCCCGCGCCCCTTGCTCACCCAACTTATCCGCTATGTTCTGATACCGCTTGTCCAAATGCTCCATAAAGAAGGCTGTGACTTCGTCCCGGTGCAACTGACCAAGGTGTTCGGCATCAGCCTCCGCGGGAAGAGGGAACAGCCGCTCAATTGCGGTCAGCAGCCCTTCCAGGTCCCACGCGTCTCCGTGTTCGTCCCGTAAGTAACGGTGTACCGTTTCCGTGATCTCCGCCTCAACCAGGCTATGTATGCTGGCATCCACGTCCGACCCTTCCAGCACCTTCCGCCTCTGCCCGTAGATCATGTCTCTGTGGTTATTCGCCACATCGTCGTAGTCCACCAGCCGTTTACGTATGTCGAAGTTGATTCCCTCCACCTTCTTCTGGGCATTCTCCACCGACTTCGATATCCACGAATGCTCCATCGGCGTCGACTCATCCATCCGTGCCCATTCCATCACCGTCTTTATCTTGTCCCCGCCGAACCGGCGCATCAGATCGTCTTCCACCGAGATGTAGAACCGGCTGCTCCCCGGGTCGCCCTGCCTCCCCGCCCGGCCCCTCAACTGATTGTCTATCCTTCGGGACTCGTGCCTGTCCGTCCCGATGATGTGCAGGCCCCCCATCTCCACGACTTTCCGATGCTCTTCCTCCCACTCTTTCTCGTCCCGTCCCTCTGGGTTCCCTCCGAGAATGATGTCGGTGCCCCGCCCCGCCATATTTGTCGCCACCGTGACGGCCCCAATCCGGCCCGCCTGCGAAATTATCCCTGCTTCCCTCTCGTGGTGCTTGGCATTCAGGACCTCATGACGAACCCCTGTCCTCATGAGCTTTTCGCTAAGCCTCTCAGACTTCTCTACCGACGTGGTCCCTACCAGCACCGGCCTACCCGATTCGTTAAGTTCTTTCAGGTCCGATACCAGCGCGTCGAACTTCCCCTTCTCAGACCTGAATATCAGGTCGGGGTTGTCTTCTCGGACCATCTCCTGATGAGTGGGGATCATCACCACGTCCAGTGTGTAGATCTTGTCAAACTCCTCCGCTTCCGTAACCGCCGTGCCCGTCATGCCGGATAGCTTTTCGTACAGACGGAAGTAGTTCTGAAGGGTGATAGTCGCCAGTGTCACACTCTCACGCCTGATCTCCAGCTTCTCCTTCGCCTCAATGGCTTGGTGCAGCCCGTCCGAGTACCGCCTCCCCGGCATCAGCCTTCCTGTAAACTCATCGACTATCGTCGCCTCCCCATCCTTCACCACGTAGTCCTTATCCCTTTCGAAGAACACGCGCGCTTTCAGGGCATTGTCCATGTAGTGGGTCAGGGCGTAGTGCTCCGGAGCGAACAGGTTATCGATGTTCAGGCTCTTCTCCACCTTTGCATACCCTACGGCGTTAAGAGCCACCGACTTGTGTTGCTCGTCAATCGTGTAGTCGATGTCCCGAGTCAGACGAGCCGCCAGCTGTGCGAATGTCGAGTACAGCTTCGTCGACTCTTCCGCCTGCCCGCTTATGATCAGGGGCGTCCGAGCCTCGTCGACCAGGATGTTGTCCACCTCGTCGACTATCGCGTAGTTCAGGTCTCCCTGCACCGTACGTACCAGGTCGCCGGCCATGTTGTCCCGAAGATAGTCGAACCCGAACTCGTTGTTGGTGCCGTAGGTAATATCGGTTGCGTAGGCGTCCCTGCGGGTCAGGGGTATCAGGTCCTCGAAAGGCCCGCCCTCGGCCCCCGGCGCGAACTGGAAGGATGCTTCATGTTGAAGGCAGGATACCGTCAGTCCGAGAAAGTGGAAGATAGGCCCCATCCACTGGCAGTCCCGACGCGCCAGGTAGTCGTTAACCGTAATTAGGTGTACACCCTCACCCGGCAGACCGTTGAGATACGCAGCGAGAGTGGAGACCAGAGTCTTCCCTTCGCCCGTCTTCATCTCGGCAATCTTCCCGGCGTGCAGCGTCATGCCACCCATAAGCTGTACGTCGAAATGGCGCTGGCCCAGCGTCCTCTTGGCCGCCTCCCTCACCAGCGCGAAGGCCTCAGGAAGCAAAAAGTCCAGGGATTCCCCCTCTCCGAGGCGGGCCCTGAACTCATCGGTCTTGGCCTTCAGTTGGTGGTCCTGCAGACGCTCGAACTCGGGCTCAAGCCCGTTTATGGCATCAACTACCGGCTGGAATCTCTGGAGTTCCGCCTCGTTGCTGTTCCCTGCTAGTTTTGACAGCCAATTAAGCATCGGGCGCCCTTCATCCGAACAACGCCCCTACCGACTCCCCGCCGTGGATCCTTCGTATCGCCTCCCCCAACAGCGGCGCCATCGACAGGCTCGTTACCTTGCTGTTCCTCTTCATATCTGGCAGCGGCACCGTGTCCGTCACTACTACTTCCTGGACTACCGTATCCAACAGCACGTTCGTGGCGTTGCCCGAGAAGATCGGGTGCGTGCAGCTTGAGTATATGTCCTCAGCTCCTCTCTCCCTGAGTGCCTCTATTGCCGCCACCAACGAGCCCCCGGTATCTATCTCATCGTCGAATGTTATGGCAGTCTTGCCCCTCACGTCCCCAATGACGTTCAGGCTCTGCGCAGGGTCTCCGTTGCCGACCCTCCGCTTCTCAATGATTGCCAGGGGCGCATTCAGCCGTTCCGCCATGTCTCGCGCCTTCTTCGCTATCCCCACATCCGTCGCCACAACAACCAGATCGTCCAGCGCCTTCTCTTCGAAATAGCCGGTAATTATCGGCAGGGCGGTGAGCTCGTCTACCGGGATGTTGAAGAAGCCTTGAATCTGACCGGCGTGGAGGTCTACCGTAAGGACACGGTCGGCGCCTGCCACCGTTATCAGGTCCGCCACCAGTCGCGCCGTTATTGGCACCCGAGGCTGGTCTTTCTTGTCGGTACGCCCGTACCCATAATAGGGCAACACCGCTGTGATCCGCCCCGCCGATGCCCGCTTCGCCGCATCTATCATGATCAACAATTCCATAAGGTTGTTGTTGACCGGCGATACTACGGGTTGCACCAGAAAGACATCCCTCTCCCGGATGTTCTCCTGAATACGGACGAAGATATTCTCGTTCTTGAACTCGAATACTTCTATCTGCCCAAGGCCTAAGCCAAGATAGCTGCAGATATCCTCGGCTAGTTTCGGGTGAGCATTGCCGGTGAAGATTTTGAGTTCATCTCTCACCCCGGCACTCCCTCAAAACGGATTACATGACTGGTTATAAAGCAGGGGAAAAGCATCGCGCCTGTAGAAACTGGTCTCCGCCTACCCCCGATTATAGCATAGCCCCCGCTCATCCCCGCCCCCCGAGAAGCACTTCTCTCAGCCGTCCTATCACCTTCTCCACGTCTTCGTCTTCCAGGTTGGTGGGGATAACTGTCAGGTCGTCGGGGTTGCCCAGGTCGCTCAGGTATATCGGCTCCTCACCCGACGCCATTTCAGCGAAAACTTCACTGGGAGTCGGTCCCATCCAGTCTCTCGTGAAGTTTATCCGCGCCGATGGAACGGTGTAGTCGTAGCCGTCGTGCTCCAGATGCAACTTCAGCCCCGGGACCTCGATCAGCGCATCGACCACCTGCTGCATCATGGCCGTGTACCGGGCGTTTTCCTCTTCTTCGTCTTCTTCTACGAATATCTGCAGCGCCGTCAGCAACCCGATAACTTCCTCCTTCGCCACCTTCATCGACCTGCCGATAAACTGGTGGGGACTCGCATTGGCAAACGCCGCCTCGATGAGATCGACCCGCCCACACAATATCCCCGACCCCTGCGGCCCCTTCACTCCCTTGCCTCCACTGAAGATCACCATGTCTGCGCCTTCCGCGATGAACTTCCTCAGGTTCTCCCGCGGCGGCAGCATCGACGCCCCGTCCACTATTACCGGAACCCCCCTGGCATGAGCTATCTCGCACACCTGCTCCAACGGAATCGCCCGCCGGGATACGAAGTTGGCGTGCAGGTAGGAAACCGCTGCCGTCTTTTCCGTAAACGCCGCCTCCAACTGCCACGGTGCACACCGACGCCCGTCCCCTATCTCTACCATCTTCGCCCCCGCCAACCTGTACGCTTGGTCGTAAGGAAACCGATGACACCGTTGGATAATGAATTCGTTCTTCATGCCCTCGGTATCCGGCAGACGTGCCATCTTCTTCATGTCCGAACCTGCGATACACGCCGCCGCCTGAAGCACGAGCCCCGCCGCGGCGCCGTTTGTTACCAGTCCCGACTCCGCCCCCGTGAGCTCCGCTATTAACTTCCCCGCCTGCAGGTTCAACTCGTCTACGTTCACCAGGACCCGTGCTGCCTGGGCCATTATCTGCAGGGCCTCAGGCCTTGTCTTGGTCCCCCCGAACAGCGTCGTCGTACCGGCGGCGTTGATAATCGGCTTAACCCCGAGTGAACGGTACACCTGAGACGGATCGTAGCTGGCAGTCATATCTTTAAGCTCTCCTATACCTGTGGCCGGGATACCATGGAAAATGCGCAACCCGTCGATGATATCACAGACAAATAAAGAGCCCGGAGGTTGAATTGCCCGCCGGGCCCTTTCTCTCTTCCTGGAACTGTGGTTTTAGACCGGCATCGCCGCCTGTACGGAGGCAATGTCGAATACGAGTTCGCCTTCGACTGCATCGACGGTGAGCCGTCCTCCATCTCCGATCTCGCCAGCCAGCACCTTGCGGGCCAGTGGAGTCTCCACGTAGCGCTGAACGGTTCTGCGCAGCGGCCGCGCCCCGAACGCCGGGTCGAACCCCTTCTCAGCAATCCACTCCTTAGCCCCCACAGTCAGCTCTATGCTGATCCCTCGGTCCGACAACCGCTCCTGGACTTCCTCCACCAGCAGGTCGACTATCTGTACTATCTCTTCCCGACCCAGCGATTTGAAGATCACAATCTCGTCGATCCGGTTCAGGAATTCCGGTCGGAACTCCTGGCGCAAGGCCCGTTCCACGTTCCGTTTGATCTCATGGTTGTCCATCCCGTTCGTGTTGGTCTTCAGGAACCCTACTGGGTCTTCTTGCACCTGGGACGTCCCCAGGTTACTGGTCATTATTACCACCGTGTTGGCAAAATTCACCGTGCGGCCCTGACCATCCGTCAGACGACCATCCTCAAGCAGCTGCAGAAGCACGTTGAACACGTCCGGGTGGGCCTTCTCGATCTCGTCGAATAGCAACACCCGGTAGGGCCGCCTCCGCACGGCCTCCGTCAGCTGTCCTCCCTCGTCGAATCCGATGTAGCCTGGAGGCGCTCCGACCATCCGAGACACCGTGTGCTTATCCATGTACTCCGACATGTCGATCCGCACCATCGCATCCTCATCGTCGAACAGGTATTCCGTCAGAGCACGGGCAAGCTCCGTCTTACCCACCCCCGTGGGCCCGAGGAATATAAAGCTACCTATGGGCCGTTTCGGGTCCTTAAGCCCTGCTCGCGCCCTGCGTATCGCCTCCGAGATAGCGGCTATCGCCTCCTTCTGTCCTATCACTCTTTCCCCGAGGCTCTTCTCCAGGTTGAGCAGCCGCTCGGACTCGCCTTCCAACATGCGGGTCACAGGTATTCCTGTCATCAGCGCCACGGTTTCCGCGATGTCCTCTTCATCCACGGTCCCGTCCAGCTTTTCGCGCTGAAGCCATGCATCTCTCGCCTTCTCATTCTTCTCCTGCAGGGCGAGACGTTCTGCCCTCAACTCCGCAGCCCTTTGGAAGTCGTCCCTCTGGGAGGCGCTGTCTTCCTGGTCGGCCAGGTATTGCACTTCCTTCTCCATCTCCTTCAGTTCGGGCGGCGCGCCTTCCAGTTCTATCCTAAGTTTGCTCGACGCTTCATCGATCAGGTCAATGGCCTTGTCCGGCAGGAAACGGTCGGAAACGTATCTCTGGCTCAATTTCGCCGCAGCGGAAAGGGCCGAATCCGCAATGGTGATTTTGTGATGCGCCTCGTATCTCGGCCTCAGTCCCCGAAGGATCTCTATCGCGTCCTCCACCGAAGGCTCTTCCACGTACACCGGCTGAAACCGACGCTCCAGGGCGGCATTCTTCTCTATGTACTTCCTGTACTCATCCAGGGTCGTAGCCCCGACACACTGCAATTCACCCCTTGCCAGTGCCGGCTTGAGCATCGTACTCGCGTCTATCGCCCCCTCCGCCGCCCCCGCCCCGACAACCTGGTGTATCTCGTCTATGAACAGGATGATCTCTCCCCCTGCCTTACGGATTTCGTCCATTACCGCCTTCAGCCGCTCTTCGAATTCGCCCCTGAACTTGCTCCCCGCCACCATCGACCCCATATCCAGGGATATCACCTTCCGTCCCTTCATCGAGTCCGGCACGTCGCCAGCGATAATTCGCTGAGCTAGCCCCTCGGCTATGGCCGTTTTACCCACACCCGCCTCACCTATGATCACCGGGTTGTTCTTGGTCCTCCGTGTCAGGATCTGGATAACTCTCCTTATCTCCATGTCCCGCCCGATCACCGGGTCCAGCTTCCCCCGTTCCGCCAGTTCCGTCAGGTCGGTGCTGTATTTCTGCAGAGATTGGTACCTGCTTTCCGCCCTGGGATCGGTCACCCTGTGTGTGCCCCTGATCTCCTGCAATGCCTGGTACACCTTCTCCTTTTCTATCCCAAACTCCTTGAAGATTACCGGAGAGTCTCCGTCCCTTTCCTCGACGGCCGCTACCAGCAAGTGGTCGACTCCAACAAGCTCGTCCCTTAATCGCTTCATCTCTGACACCGCCCTATCCCGCAGCATCGATATTCTCGGCGTTATATAGATGGTCTGACTCGGGTAGACTACCGTTGGTATCTTCGTCAGAGCCTGCCGGAATTTGCTGATCAGTTCAGTTGTGTCGGTGCCCAGTTTCTCCATTATTTTGGGAACTAACCCGTCGTGCTGGTCCAGCATCGCCAGCACCAGATGTTCGACATCCAACTGGTTGTGTTGCATATCGCGTACAAGCGCCTCGGAAGCCCTCAAGACCTCTTGGGCGTGTTCTGTGCATTGGTCCGGTCTCATTACCATTCTTCACCTCCTGAATCCCGACCGTCTGTTTTTCTTGCCGAGCGGTCGACCGGGCCCCGAGACCCGGTCATCAGCCGGTTCAGTTCCTCTTTTACGGCATTCAGCTCGTTCTGCATGTCCAGCATTCGCCTGGACATCCTCATAATCACGTCAACACCCGCCAGGTTCACCCCCAGGTCCTCGATCAACGACCGTATTCTCTGAAGGTGTGCCACGTCCTTAGCCGAGTAAAACCGCATGTTCCCTCCCGACCTGGACGGCTTGATAAGTCCGGCTCTTTCGTAGTAGCGCAACGTCTGCACGTGTACGCCCACCATCCGCGCCGCGATGCTTATCACGTAGCGCGGCTCCGATTCATCATGGAGGTTCACGCTGCCCCCTTCCCGCCTGCTAGTTCTTTCAATTGCTCTACTAGTTTCGACTCTGCCTCCGACAACTCCGTCGGCAACGTTACCTTCACTGTCGCGTACGCATCTCCCTCTCCCGACTGCCCATAAATGGGCATTCCCCTGCCCTTCAACCGGAAACTCTGTCCGTTCTGTGTCCCTTTGGGAAGTTTCAGAGCAACCGAGCCCTTCAAGGTCTGCACAGGAATCTCCCCGCCCAGCATCGCGTCGTATAGAGAGACCGGCGTCTCGACGTGAACATCGTTCCCGACTCTATTGAACCGGTCGTGCGGTAATACGTTGATCGAAAAAATAATCTCTCCACCCCCTGCCCCGGGACGCCCCTTGTCCGGGTCCACCGACATCCGAAAACCGGTCCACACCCCCGGCGGCACCTTTACCTCCAGCCTACGTTTCCTGCCATCGGCCCCTGACATCTCAACAAGCCTGGTAGCTCCCCGGTAAGCCTCCTCAAGGGTCACGTCCAACTTGTGTTCTCTGGGAGCAACATGTGACCGAGTGAAAGGAGCCCCTCCAGCAGGTCCTCTGCCTCTGCGTCCCATGAAACTCTGGAGTATCTCGTCCAGCGGCTCCCCCCCGAACCCGAAAGCCGATGACCCGCCGCCGCCTTTAGAGAAAGACCACGTCCGGGTTACCCCATCTCCATTGCCCCAACCCCCACCTTTGGGTCGCCGTCCTCCTTCATCATAGTCTCGGCGCGTCTCCGGGTCCGAAAGCGTCTGGTACGCCTCGTTCACTTCCTTGAACTTCTCCGCCGCATCCGCCATGCCAGGGTTCACGTCCGGGTGGTAGTTCCGGGCCAGTTTCCTGAAAGCGCGCCGAAGCTCCTCTTGCGAGGCATCCTTCTTGATGCCTAGGACATCGTAATAACTCCGTTTCGCCATCTGGTGTGTTCCTTGCCTTTTCCAGTGCAACTATATGTTAAGTCCTGTCACTTTACCTGTCAACGTCTTTATCAACTACTTAGTAAACATCCTTGACAACACCTTAGTTAATGTCTATGATATCACCATAGTTGATAACGTTATTGTAGGAAGGAGGTTTCAAATGGTCGTCAAGAGAGCCGGACGCAATCAGGTCACAGCGCAGTCCCCCGGGACCCGAGGATCTCTCTCCACACTCTTCGGCATTCTGGGAGCCGTTGCTCAGACCACCGGGATCGGGATCAGATTCTTTTAGGAAATGCGGTGGGGGGCCCGTGGCCCCCCACCAGCCAGGAAAAGCTAAGTAGCACTCAAAAGGAGGAACAAGCATGAACGCTATAGTACGACGGGACCAGCTCGCAGGAATGAACGGCATGAAGAGGTTTATGGACCGATTCTTCGATGACCGGTTCTTCGGAATCCACAGGTACTCCGCCCCGACCCATCAGTCCAACCTCATGCCCATCGACGTTACCGCCGATGACAAGCAGGTTGTCATCCAGGCCTCCCTCCCAGGTGTCAAACCCGACAACGTCAACGTCTCGGTAGAAGACAACCGCCTCACCATCGAAGGCGAGACTCATTCCACCGAGGAGTCCGAGAACGAAAGGTACGTCATCCGGGAGCGGCGATCCGGCGCATTCCAAAGGAGCCTGACCCTGCCCCAGGGGCTCGAAGAGGACAACATCGAGGCCCGCTTCGAGAACGGCGTCCTCACCCTCACCGTCCCCCGTACCGTCGAGGTCAAGCCCAAGGCCAAGACCATCGAGATCAAGACCGGCTAGCCCCCAGACCGATCTCGTCCCTCATGCTCACGGGCAGGCTCAGTACCTGCCCGTGAGTCTTTTTCCTTGACATACCACCTACCCCTTGCTAGCATCTAGCACGGATTTCACCTATATATCAGAGCCCGCTTGGAAAGCGTTCCCTCCTACCTACGCCCATCAGCCACCGGCCCGGAAAACGGCAGCCCAACATGTCTAACGCCATCGCGCTAAGATGCAAAGAGTGTGGCAAGGAATACCCCCTTGACCCCATGAACGTTTGCGAGTGGTGCTTCGGCCCCGTCGAAGTCATCTACGACTACGATGCCGTCGCTCGAACTTTCAATAGAGAGAGCGTGGAGGCCGGGCCACTCTCCATGTGGCGCTACAAGGACCTTCTCCCTGTCAACGGCAACATCGTAAATCTGGGCACCGGATTCACACCTCTGCTGAAAGCCGACAACCTGGGCCGGGAGCTGGGCCTCGACAACCTCTATATCAAGAACGATTGCGGCAACCCTACCCACTCCTTCAAGGACAGGGTCGTCGGCGTCGCCTCCACCAAGGCTCGGGAGTTCGGCTTCGACACCATCGCCTGCGCCTCTACCGGCAACCTCGCCGGCAGCGTCGCCGCCCACGCCGCCCGGGCCGGCCTGAAAGCCTACGTCTTCATCCCCGCCGACCTCGAAGTAGGCAAGGTAGTGTCCGCTGCCATCTATGGCCCCACTCTGGTCGCCGTTAAGGGCAATTATGATGAGGTCAACAGGCTCTGCAGTGAGCTCGCCGACAAATACCAGTGGGCCTTCGCCAACATCAATATGCGCCCCTACTACTCCGAGGGCTCCAAGACCCTCGGCTTCGAAGTCGTCGAGCAGCTCGGCTGGCGTTGCCCCGACTGGGCCGTTGTCCCTGCCGCTTCCGGCTCTCTCTACACCAAGATTTGGAAAGGCATGAACGAGCTCGCCGATGTCGGCCTCACCGAAGTACCCCATACCAAAATGGCAGTCGCCCAGGCCCGAGGCTGCTCCCCTATCATCACCGCCTACGAGGAAAACCGCATGGACATCAAGCCCGTGCGTCCCAATACCCTTGCCAAGTCCCTCGCAATCGGCAATCCCGCCGACGGCTACTACGCCCTCAAGACCATCAAGGAGACCGGCGGTGCAGGCGTAGCTTCCACCGACCCCGAGGTCGTCGAAGGCATGTCCCTCCTTGGCCGCACCGAGGGCATCTTCACCGAGACCGCCGGTGGCGTCACCATCGCAGGCCTAAAGAAGCTTGCCGCCTCCGGCACAATCAAACGCGGAGATCTAACCGTAGCCTATATTACCGGCTCGGGCCTCAAGACCCAGGAGCCCGTACAATCCCTCATCGACCCCGTTACCATAGATCCAACTATCATCTCTTTCGAGGACGCCCTGGAGGCCCGTGGGAACGGCATCCGCGCTACTGCTAACGCCTAGCCGACCCCAAGAGGACTCGACATGGTAAAGATGAAAGCCAAGTTCACCTTCCCCACGGACCTCGTCACCGAGCCCGTTATATACGGCCTTGGCAAGAATTTCGACGTCATTACCAACATCCGCCGCGCTGACGTCACCGAGACCCAAGGCTGGGTCATCCTCGAACTTGAGGGCGAAGAAGAGCAGATTAATCGCGGCCTCGCCTGGGTCTCCGAGACCGGCGTCCGAGTCGACCCCATAGTCGGCGATATTGTAGAAGGTTAATTTAGCCCCTATCCTGACGACATTAGATTTGCGGAATAGAACTTAGGAGGTCCCTTAAATGAGCGTCAGCCTTAAGATCCCTACGCCCCTTCGCCGTATGACCAACGGGGAGAGCAGTGCCACCGTTGAAGGGACGAACATCATGGAGTGTATAGACTCGCTCGACGCACTTCACCCGGGGATCAAGGCCCGACTCGTCGCCGACAGCGGGGAACTCCACCGATTCGTCAACGTCTACGTCAACGGCGAGGACATTCGCTTCAAGGACGGCATCACCACCGCCGTCAACAGCGGCGACGAGGTCAGCATCGTCCCTGCGGTCGCGGGCGGCTAACCCCCCGGCCTCCCCACTCCTCCCACTAAAGACTCGAGGCGACTAACGTCGCCTTCCACACCCTGACGTGGCGCGGTTATTTTCCCGATCCTCTGAAACGAAATGCAAAGGCCGGATGCTCAATGAGCATCCGGCCTTGATATTTCACCTGGTCGGTTGTAAATCCGAGATTTGTCCGCTAGGAAGCCGCCACTGGCGCCCGACTCGACTCCCGCTCGAACTGCGGTATCACCCTCTCATTGAACAGCTCAAGGCTATGGTACACCGTCGAGAACGGCACGAAGCCCGGGTTCGGCCACAGCGTCACATGCTGGCAGTCCATCTCTTCCTGCAGCTTCGCGATCTTCTCCGCCACATAGTCCGGAGACCCGATCCACGTAATCTCCTTCTTCTGCGCGAAGTCGAACCAGTCCATATTCAGATCGTCGTCCGACAGCTCCTCACCATCCGCCACCGACCCCTTGCGCCCCCATCTGTCGTTTACCCCCACCGCGGCTCGGAAAAACGCATTCACCCCGGCCCTCGCCTCCTTCTCCGCCTGCTCCTGAGTCTCTGCCACGTGGGTAAGCCTCATAACGTTCAAGCTCAGCCCGTCAGGTGTCCTCGCAAAGGGTATGTTACGGCCGGATGTCTTGGACGCCGCCGCCTGATACGCGTTCCACGCCTCTCTCACCCCGTCAAATGTCCGACCCACCGTCGTCGTGCAGATCCCCCGACTCCCGGCAAACGCATACGAGCTTGTACTGTCCGCAGCCTGGTATATCGGCGGCCGAGGCTTCTGGTAAGGCTTCGGCATCACGTGCAGCCCTATCAGCTCACCGTCCTCCGCAAAGTGGGTCGGGTCCCCCGAATATATCTCCGGGTCCTTCTCCTTCCAGCCCGGGACCGGGTACGTGTAGAACCGGCCCTCGTGACTGAATGCGCCGTCCCCCCACGCCTTTAGAAGAATGTCCAGCGTTTCGCTAAACAGCGCATAGTTGGTCTCCCGGTCCCGTCTGTTGGCATTGACATTGAACTGGATGCTGGCAGTGCTGTCCGTCCCCCGGGCTATCCCCACGTCCAGCCGACCCTTGCACATGTTGTCCAGCATCGCCAGCTCTTCCGCAAGCCGGATCGGGTTCCAGTCCGGCAGTATGCACGCCGTCTGCCCGACCCGGATCCGCTCCGTCAGCCCCGCAAAGAAAGTGCAGACCTGCACCGGGTTCGGCGCCGCAACGGGCCAGCCGCTGTACCAGAAGTGGTGTTCCCCCACCCAAACCCCCGTGAAATCCGTCTGGTCGTACAGGAGAGCAGTCTCCTTCCACTCCTGCGTCAGCTTGTCGGCCGGGTACTGCTCGACCTCGTGATAGTAGATGTTGCTGTCGAAGCGCATATCTCCTCCGGGTCTGCTGAACTACCTGTCAAATGGTCAATGCGTAATTTTCGTGCGGCGCGAGTGATTATACCCCAACCCCAACCCCCGGCTCAG
This sequence comes from Dehalococcoidia bacterium, assembly GCA_965220005.1. Lineage (GTDB taxonomy): Bacteria > Chloroflexota > Dehalococcoidia > Plut-88900 > Plut-88900 > Plut-88900. Next base: position 1,591,059 of record OZ244800.1, on the reverse strand, counting down.
TACCCCCTCGCCTCCGCCCGACGCAATACGTCCGCCCCTCCCCGCAGCCTCCCCGACTCCTCGTCAATCAGTACACCCACGGGCCGGGCAAAGCTGTGATTGGCATACTCTTCCGGCCCAACCACCATCCGGTGACCTCGAGCCTTTAACCCCTCCACAACATCTGGGGCAATAGCCTCTCCGTACAGCGTGTCCAACCCGCTGGCGTCCACCCTCGGCGCAGCAATCGCATCCTGCATCCCCATCCCGAAGTCCACCACGTTCATCACCACTTGCGTCACCGCATTGATGATCTTCCTGCCGCCCGGAGCCCCGACCGTCATCAACGGACGGCCATCCTTCAGTACCAGCACAGGCGACATATTGACCAGCGGCCTCTTCCACCCCGCTATCGAGTTCGCACGCCCGGGGCCCGGATTGAACCACAACATCCCGTCAGCCAATATCACCCCCGTGCCCCGACACGCGATCATCGACCCGAATGAGTTAACAACGGTGTGCGTGCACGACACCATGTTCCGGTCCTTGTCGACAACACTCAAATGGGTCGTGCTTGACTTGGGCGAAGGCCCCGACATCACGTTCTTCTCGCCTTCCTCTCCCGGGTCGAAGGCCCACGGGTCGTGAATCGCCGTATCAGCAAAGGCCAGCCACGGCGGAGTATTCCCATCGGGTTCCAACCGAGCGTTCGCACGGTCCATCTCGGCTGCCAGCGCCGCCCCATATCCCGCAGACAGCAGTCCCCTGACTGGAACGGACACGAACTCGGGATCTCCAAGGAACCGGTACCTGTCCGCAAACGCATGCCGAGTCGCCTCTATGAACAGGTGGAGCGCCTCCGCGCTATTGTGCCTCCGTGCCCCGATGTCTAGGTTGTTCAGCACCGATAGCGTCTCAAGGGCCGTCGTCCCACCGTTCACCGCCCTCGCTGCGAGCACCGTGTGCCCCCGATAAGTGATCGATACCGGCTCGACTTCCTCCGCCCGGTAGTTCTCCAGGTCCTCTCTGGATAGGATGCCCCCGCTCGATTGCACATCGCTGGCGATGGCGTCCGCAATGTCGCCGAGATAGAAAGCCTTGGCCCCCGACTTCGCCACCGCCCGAAGCGTCTGGCCCAGGTCCTTCTGCACCAGCCTCGACCCCACAGTAGGAGGAAATCCTCCATTCAAAAGAAGCCCCGATATCCCAGGATATCTGACTAGCCGCTCCATCTCATCGGCTATCGACATCGCCGTGTACCAGTCCACCTCGAATCCCTGCTCCGCGTGATGGATGGCTGGCTCCATCACCTGCTCCAGCGGCAGTGACCCATACTTGCTGTGGGCCATGCAGAATCCCGCAATGGTGCCCGGCACGCTGGCAGACTTTGGACCGATTATGTTCTCCGAGTTGGCAACGCTCTGTAGTCCTATGTCCAGGATCGCCGAGTCCTCCACCGTGTACATCTCCGGCTCCGCCGCTCCCGGCGCCCGAGGGCTGAACTCTATGACCACCGACTTCCCCTCTTGGGCCAGGTGCACCAGCATGAACCCGCACCCTCCGATGGTAGTCATCATCGGTTCCACCACGCACGCCGTGAAACCCGTCGCCACCGCCGCATCGACGGCGTTGCCACCCTTCTTCAACATCTCCAGCCCCGCCTCCGACGATAGCGGGTGGTTCGCAGTGACCACCCCGTTCTCGGCGACAACTTCGTCCTTGCTGACTCTGAGTCTGCTGCTCAATGACATCCGGTCTGGCCTCCTGTTTTTCTACCCTTCCGCGAGCCCTGCCAACACTTCCCTCACCGATTCCATCGGAATGTCGTCTCTGATCACCGGCTTCCCGATATCCTCCAGCAAAACCCAGCGGATCGCCTTGCCCCGCACCTTCTTATCCAGGAACATCGCCTCTATCAACCTGTCTGCATCCAGGTCGGGCGTCGACGTTGGCAAACCGAACCTTCTCAGCAGTCTCGACATCCGCTCCACTACCCCCTGGTCCAACCCCGCATGCTTCCTGCTCAACCTCGCCGCCCCCACCGCCCCGATGGACACCGCCTCTCCGTGCAGCAAAGTACCGTATTCTGTCGCTGCTTCCAGGGCGTGCCCTATGGTGTGCCCGAAGTTGAGTATCATCCTCCACCCGGCCTCCTTCTCATCCCCACTTACCACTTTGCCCTTCAGCCCCGAGCTCCGCTTCACTATCTCCGTCGTCATATCAGGGTCCAGGGCTAATACCCTCTCCAAGTCTCCCTCCAGCACGTCCAGCATCTCCGGGTCCATGATCATCCCGTGCTTTATCGTCTCCGCCCACCCCGACGCCAGCTCCCGAGCCGGCAGCGTTGTCAGAGTCTCCACGTCCGATAGCACCATCCGAGGCTGGTAGAACGCCCCGATCAGGTTTTTCGCACGAGGGTGATTTATCGCCACTTTCCCACCAATCGCCGAGTCCGTCATAGCCAACAGGCTTGTCGGCGCGTGCACTAAAGGCACACCTCGGAGGAACGTCGCTGCGGCGTACCCGGCCAGGTCACCCGCCATCCCACCCCCTAGCGCCACCACAGTGCTCCCCCGTTCCAACCTCTGCTCCACCATCCAGTCGTATATCCTGGTGAGCGCATCCTCAGACTTGCTCCGTTCCCCGGCAGGCACGGCATAGCTTGCCGCCTCAAACCCCGCCGACCTCAGAGACTCCAGCGCCTTCACCCCGTGAATCTCGTAAACTGCGGCGTCGGATATCAAAGCCGCCTTCCCTGAAAGCCCCAGGTTCCTCATCCGCTGGCCCAACTCCGAAAGAGTCCCCCACCCGACAAGCACCGGGTATCTTCCCCCCGGCGTCTCTACTACGAAAGAAGCTCCCATGTCTCGACAGTACGGTGCCTCCGACTCCCGTCCTAGTGATCCCTCCGGCGGAAACACTGAGCCCGCATCTTTCCGCCGCCCGAACCTGCGCTGCGCGAATCGGACTCCCCTGATCACTTCCCTCACCACTTCATCAGTCGTCAGGTCGTCAGTGTGTACGGTCCAATCAGCGGTTGCGTAGAAGCGCTGCCGGTACTCCTTCAGCGCCTCGATCCTCTTCTTCGGTTCGTCCCCCTCCAGCAGCGGGCGCACCTGCCCTTTCGATTCGTCCCCCAGGTGCCTCTTAAGCCTCCCGTAGAGGAAGTCCGGCTTGGCTTCCAGGCACACGATCACGCCACTCTTTGCCATCGCCGCTCGGTTACCCGGGGCCAGGGGCACGCCACCCCCCGTCGACACTATCAGCCTCTTCCGTCCGCTGAGCTCCTCCAGCAACTCCTTCTCCCTCGACCTGAAGCCCGGCTCCCCCTCCCGACGGAATATCTCCGGTATCGGCGTCCCTGACCTCGCGACAATCTCGTCGTCCATGTCCACGTGCTTCCGACGCATCCGCCTCGCCAACCGGCGCCCGATAGCCGACTTCCCGCTCCCTGAAAACCCGATCAGGTATACGTTCCAGTCCCCGATCCTCGTTTGTCCCCTGTTATTCATGCGCAGTCACTGTCTCTTAATGCCTTGTAAGACTCGCCCGGAAAGTCGCTGCGGGGAGGTTTCCATCCCCTCTCCCTTGACGGGAGAGGGCTAGGGTGAGGGTGAAAGCAATGACACAACTACCGCAGGACCTAATGACCTTCCCCCACCCCCACCGGCCCTTCCACAGTCTCCAAATAAGACCTGCAGTTCCGAACCGTCTCCTCAACGTGGTCCCCTCCGAACTTCTCCATCACCGCATCCGCCAGCACTATGGCCATCATCGCCTCGCCTACTATGCCACCGGGCGGGGTCTGACAAACGTCGCTCCGCTCGTAGTGGGCCTGAATCCTCTCACCCGTTGCCAGGTCTACCGAGGGAAGCGGCTTTGCCAGCGTTGATATCGGTTTAATCGCCACTCGTACCACGATGTCCTCACCATTACTCATCCCCCCCTCGATACCCCCCGCCCGATTCGACACCCGCTTCCACTTCCGCTCCCGTGTCCCGTCGAAAGGTTCTATGACATCGTGCACCAGCGACCCCACCATCTGCGCCTGCTCGAACCCCGGCCCAACCTCGACACCCTTCACCGCATTGATGCTCATCATGGCCTGCGCCAGGTTGGCATCAAGCTTCCTGTCCCAGTGCACGTGGCTTCCCAGTCCTATCGGCGCCCCCGACGCCACCACCTGAAACACCCCGCCCACCGTGTCGCCCGACTCCTTTGCAGCGTCTATCGCCCCTATCATCCTCTGTTCAACATTCGGCTCATGACACCGCACCACCGACTCCTCCACCACTCCCCAGTCCTCCGGCATCGGGTTCTTTACACCATGACCGGCTATAGACAGCGTGTTGCTATGTATCTCAATCGAAAGTTCGCTCAGTAAAGCCCTGCATACTGCGCCCACCGCCACCCGAGCCGCCGTCTCCCGGGCGCTGGCCCTCTCCAGGATGTTTCGTACGTCGTCCTGTTTGTACTTCAGGATGCCCGGCATGTCGGCATGGCCCGGCCTCAGCCGTGTCACCTTCTTCACCTGCCCGTTTACCGCCTCGACAGCCATCACTTCCTGCCAATTCTCCCAGTCCCTGTTCTGTATCCACAACCCTATCGGGCTGCCCAGCGTCACCCCGTGCCTCACACCCGACTTGATCAACGCCCGGTCCTTCTCTATCTTCATCCGAGCCCCGCGCCCGTAACCCTTCTGCCGGCGCGCCAGGTCCTTCTGGATATAGTCTTCACTCAGTCGAAGCCCGGCAGGTATACCCTCGATAATGATCGAGAGTCCCTGCCCGTGGGACTCTCCGCTGGTCAGAAACCTTATTTTACTCATCTATTTGCCATCGCTTCTCGCGCCGCTCGGAACATCACGTCCACCGGGGCCCGTCCCCCGAGCCACAGTTCGAACGCCTCCGCCCCCTGAAATACCAGCATAGGCAGTCCACCCAGCGTCTGCGCCCCAGCCTCCTTTGCCTGCTTCAGCAGCACGGTCTCTTCAGGATTATATATCAGGTCGTATACCAGGGCTCCGTGCACGATCCGGTCTCGGCTCACCGGCGATGCATCCTCCACCGCCGTGTGCCGCATCCCCACCGACGTGCAGTTGACCAGCAAGTCGTATTTGTATCCCTCCGGTATCTCCCCCATCACCGACACTTTCACGTCCGGATAAGCCGCCAAAACCTCTTCCCCCAACCTCTCCGCCCGGGCAACGGTCCGGTTGACCAGCATCATCGATGCAACTGTCTCCCCCGCCAATCCAAAGGCCACCGCCCTGCCCGCACCCCCCGTCCCCACCACCACCACGTCTTTCCCCCCTGGCTCGAACCCGCCGTTCTCCCTCAACCCTCGCAGAAAGCCCGGCGCATCAGTGTTGTGCCCCGTCAGCCTGCCCCCTCGCGAAACTATGGTGTTTACGCTGCCTATCTTCCTCGCCGTATCGCTCACCTCGTCCAGCAGCGGCATCACCGACTCTTTGTGAGGGATGGTCACGCTCGACCCGAGCACCCCGTCTGATCGGAAGCTTTCCAGCCGCTTCGCCAAATCCTCGGGAGCGGTCTCCCAGCCCTCATACCGGGCATCAATTCCCAGGTCGTCCAGAGCCGCCTGCTGAAATATGGGAGAAATCGAATGCCCGAGAGGATACCCGATGATCCCAAGAGACTTGCTCATACGCTATCAACCGGCTGGGGGTCGACCCTACTCCAAGTCCCCTGAAGATACTCCCGGAGAATTACCGCCGCCGCCACCGAGTCCCGCTTCCCCTTCTTCTTCCTCCTACCCACCCCCGACTCCCTCATAATCCCATCCGCCGCCACCGAGGAGTAGCTCTCGTCCCACAACCGCACCGGCTTCGAAATTCGAGCTTCAAGTAGCTCTACAAACGCTTGAATCTTCCGCGCCTGCGGCCCGACTCTCCCGTCCAGCGACACCGGTGTCCCCACCACCACCTCTCCAACTCCCTCCCGTTCAACCAGTTCCGCTATCTTCTCTATCGCCGCGGCCCTGGTCGGAGCTTTTATAGTGTCCAACGGCTCCACGACGATCCCCGTCGGATCACTCACCGCCACCCCAATCCTGACATTTCCCACGTCCAGCCCAAGCAACCTCACCCTTAGTACCCCATCTCCAGATTAGGCTCAGTGCATTCCCTAAGCGGTAAGTCCCATCTCCCTCGATGAGACCTTCGCATAACCCCTATCCCGGGCGGTGGAGGGGAGGGCCAATCCCCTCTCCCTCGATGGGAGAGGGCTAGGGTGAGGGTGATAACAGCGGTTGCGAATACACCCCTATATCTCATATTCACCACCCCTAGCTCCCACCCTCTCTCACCAACCTTGCCACTTCCTCCAACGCTGCCGACACCTTGCTCTTGTCCTTGCCACCCGCCTGCGCCATCTCTGGACTCCCACCCCCACCCCCTCCCGCTACCTTCGCCACTTGCTTCACGATACTCCCAGCGTGTACTCCCTTGGCCACTAGGTCAGGCGTCGTCATTGCGACGAACATCGGCCTGTCGTTGATCACCGACGCCAGCACCACGAACACGCTCCCCAGCTTAGCCTTCAGAAAGTCGCCCATCTCTCGCATCGTCTCAACATTCGGTGCGTCCACCCGAGCCGCGACCACCCGTGCCCCGTCCACATCTTGCACCTGGCCCAAAAGTCCTTCTGCATCCCGACGCGCTGCATCCCGCTCCAGCCGGTCAGCCCGCCCGCGCTCCGAGTCTCGCTCTTCCACTAAGGCCGCTACCTTGTCGGCGATCTCTTCCGCCGGCGATTTCAGTTGCGCCGATAGCTCTTCGACCAGGTCGTACCGCCGCACCAGCAGGTCTTGCACCGAGCCCCCAGTCACCGCTTCGATCCTCCTCAGCCCAGATCCTATGCTCCCCTCATTCGTCACCTGGAAATTCCACACCTCTCCCGTCCGGCCAACGTGCGTCCCCCCGCAGACCTCGAAACTGAACCTGTCAACCCCATCCCCCATCGACACCAGTCTTACCACGTCCGGATACTTGTCCCCGAAGAACGCCAAAGCCCCTCTCGATATCGCCTCCGCATACGGGGCCTCATCCTTGGTTATCTCAAGATCGGAGCTGATTTTCTCATTCACCAGGTTTCGAATGTCATGGAGGTCGGCTCTCCCAAGCCCTACGGGATGTGTAAAATCAAACCTCAACCTGTCCGGCGCAACCAGTGACCCCGCCTGTCTGACGTGCTGACCGAGCACTTGCCTCAGCGCAGCGTGCAGCAAGTGCGTCGCCGTGTGGTTCCTCGCCGACTCTCTCCGGTGTCCCGAGTCCACTGCCATCGTCACCGGGTCCCCAACAACCATCTCCCCATCCACTACTCTCCCCCGATGCACGTAGAACCCCAACATCGTCGCCTGCGTATCCTCGACAATGAATCGCCCGTCCGGCCCAGTGATCTCACCCCTGTCCCCGACCTGTCCCCCACCCTCCGCATAGAACGGCGTCTCCATCGTCACTACTTCCAACTCCTCCCCTCCCCCAACCCTCTGCACAGACACCCCTTCCCTCAGCAGCCCCACCACCACCGACTCCCCAGCCAGCGTCTCATATCCCGTGAACCGAGTCGCGCCTAGCCCCACCGCCGCATACGCCTCCGACATCTTGTCCTTGGCAAATGCTTTTGCAGACCTGCTCCTCACCCTCTGTGCCTCCATCTCCCGCTCGAACCCCTTCATATCCACGGAAAAACCATGGTCCGCCGCTACCTCCTCTGTTAGCTCTGGCGGGAATCCGTAAGTGTCGTACAGTCTGAAGACGTCCGTCGCTTCGATGATGCTCCCATTAGATCCGTCTGCCACAATCTCATCCAGGTGGCTCATCCCCGCGTCCAAAGTGTCGTGGAACCGAGCTTCCTCCTGCTCGATCACCTTCAAGATGAACTCCCGATTCCTCTCCAGGTCCGGGTACGCCTCCCTCATATTCTCGATAACCGTCTCGGCTATAGTCACCAGCACCGGCTCCCGAACACCGAGCTTCCGCGCAAACGTCACCGCCCGCCTCAGTATCCTCCGCAGCACGTACCCCCGGCCCTCGTTCCCCGGCACCACGCCGTCACTGATCAGGAACGTCGTCCCTCGGGCGTGCTCTGCCAGCACCCGCATCGCCGCATCCGTTTCCTTGTCCGACCCATACGTGCGCCCGGTCACCCCCGACACCTTCCCCATGATGGCCTGGAACCCGTCGGTATCGTAGACGTTAGTAACGCCCTGCATAATCGCCGCCGTGCGTTCCAGCCCCATCCCCGTGTCTATGTTCCCGCTCGGCAGGGGCGTCCGATTGCCCCCCGTATCCTGGTAATACTCGGTGAGTACCAGGTTGTAGAACTCCGTGAATCGGTTGCAGTCGCAGGCCGGGCCGCAGTCAGGCTTGCCGCACGAAAGCTCCTCCCCGAAATCGTAGTAGATCTCGGTGCACGGCCCGCACGGCCCCGAGTCCCCCGGAGGCCCCCACCAGTTCTCACTTTCGTCGTACCGCACCAGCCGTTCTTCCGGCACCCCTAAGGCCCGCCACAATTCGTACGACTCGTCGTCACTCAGAAAAACGCTTACCCAGAGTTTTTCCGGCGGCAGCTTAAGCCGCTCCGTCACTAGCTCCCACGCCCAGTCTATCGCCTCCTTCTTGAAGTAGTCCGCAACACTGAAGTTCCCGAGCATCTCGAAGAAGGTCAGGTGGTCTGCATCCCCTACGGAGTCGATGTCCGTGGTCCTGAAACACTTCTGGCACGAGGCTATCCGAGGCGCGGGCGCCTTGGCCTCCCCCGTGAAGAACGGCTTGATCTGCACCACCCCGGCACTGGTCAACAGCAACGTCGGGTCCCCGATAGGTATCAGGGACGAGCTGGGTATCACCAGGTGTCCCTTCGATTCATAAAAGGACAGGAATGTTCGCCTTAGCTCGTCGCTGTTCAACTCTGCTCTTTTCCTTGTGTAACGCCCACATGATTGGTCTCACGATTGTAGGCAAACCCCCTACCTCAGTCAACGAACCCCTCCCCCACCCGATGGGAGCCTGTCCGCCTAAGGCGGATCATTCCGGCCCCCGAGCCGGTCGAAGATGCTGTAAGTGCGCCCGTGGCGTGCGCCGAGGAGTGAATCCATTCCGTGGTGCGGGGCCGCTCACCCTGAGCACCGTTGAAGGGTCGAGCGGGGGGGACCCGCACCGCCAATCCGTCACACTGGCCTTGGGACACACACAGTCCTCCCGCATGTCTCCTCCCACATCCCCCATGCTATAATCCGAACCCTAGAAGGGAGGCGGCTTTGCCCTACCAACGAGACCTTCTGCCCTCGTTCGCCGGTATCAACACCTTCGCCCGTGCCCCGAGAGCCGGATTCCAGGACGTTGGGCCCGGTTGCGTAGCCGTCATCGGCGTCCCCCACGACGGCTCCTCCACTTCCCGCCAAGGCGTCAGGCAGGGCCCCCGGGCTATCCGGGAAGCCAGCGCCGACTTCATCTACGAGCTCCAGGCCTCCGAGTCCGGCGCCCTTATAGACGTCATATCTGGCCGGGTGCTCCACCTCCCCCAACCCTCATCCCTTCTCGATCTCGGAGACCTAACACTTTCTCCCCTGGACCTTCCCGGCAACCTGGACGCCTGCCGGTCCGCCTTCTCCCGCATAGCCGAGTCCGGCGGCTGCCCCGTGGCCCTCGGCGGCGACCGGTTTATTACATTCCCTCTGATCGAAGGCGTGAAGGCGGGTTCGGGCCGCAGTCTCGGCCTGATACGCATCTCCGCTGAACTCTCCCTGGCCGACCCCTGCTCCCAGTACGGCCCCGATTGGTCCGGCGCTTCAGTCCGCCGCATCCTGGACTCCGGCGCCGTCGAGGCCCGCAACACCGTTTTAGTCGGGACCCAGGGCTATATACCCTACCGGGAGTGGGAATACGCTCGCTCACATGGCGTCACCGTTATAACCGCCGACTCAGTGAAAGCCGATGGTCCCGAGGCGACAGTGCACCGAGCATTGGGAATCGCCGGCCAGGACTGCGACGCCGTCTACCTTAGCCTCGACATCGGCGTTGTCGACTCCGGCTACGCATCCGGAACCGCCGAGATTGTAGTTGGTGGCCTCACTCCCCGCGACCTGCTCGCTATCATGCGCGAGCTTTCCGAGTTCCCCAGTATCGCCGCTCTTGATGTCGTAGAGGTGGCCCCCGGCCTCGACGTCCGAGGCCGCTCAGAACGCCTCGCCGCCCAGGCCGTTATCGAACTTATGGCGCCCCCCGTTTTCGGGGCGTGAGTCCGAGACCCTTATGACCACACAGTCGGCCCCCGTATCCACACCGGGCATAACAACCTTCATGGACCTGCCCCGAGGCGACTTGGAGCACCTGAAAGAAGGGATGGCTGCAATCTGCGGCGTCTCCTATGATCTGTCCTGTACTACCCGAATAGGCTCCCGGTTCGGCCCCCGAGCCATCCGGGATAGCTCCGGCTACTACGCCGGCGCATTCTCCCGCTCCGACCTCGTTGAAATCACTACCGGCGACCGCATGAGCGGCGCCCGTCGCTCCCAAATTCTTGACCTCGGCGACTTCAACGCCTACCCCCTCGACTGGCCCCGCACCGAAAAAGAGCTCCGACGCTCTCTCAATGAAGTGTCCGCCACCGGAGCGACCCCCGTGGTTCTCGGCGGCGATCACTTCGTTTCCTACCCCCTATGCCTCGGCTACGCCGACGCCATCCGCGAGCGCACGGGCCGGGGCATCGGCTACGTCCAACTTTCCAGCCGCCTTGATCTCGGAACCCGGGACCCGGTCTGGGGAGACGTTTGGCGTGGCGCAACCGCCCGGCGCATCCTGGACTCCGGTGCCGTTGCCCCGAAGAATATGGTCTGGATTGGCGTAAACGGCTACCTCCGCCGAGAGGAGTGGGACTTCGCACAAGAAAGGGAGTTATCCGTCTTCACTCTCGAAGACGTGCGCCGCCGAGGCCTGCAGGACGTGGTCGAAAACGCAATGGAAGTTGCAGGAGATGGATGCGACTCCGTCTACGTCAGCATCGACTTCGACGTGATGGACGGCGGTATCGTCGCCGCCACCGCAGACCCGTGCTTCGATGGCCTTACCAACGTCGAGCTTCTCAAAGCCGTCGACATCCTCCGACGAAAGAAGGCCGGCGCCCTCGATCTCGTGGGCATGAATCCCACCGTGAACATGCTATCTGCTACCGGCCCCCGGCTCGGGGCCTGGATCGTCATCCGCTTCCTGGCCGGTGAGGCCCTAGCCTATCCCTAGGCCATGACTTAACTATGCAAGACTACGCATACACATCTTCCCCCACTTTCATGGGCGCCCCCCTTGTGGGCCTCTCCGACGTCCAGCCGGGCATGACGGTAATAAGCGGCGCTCCCCACAGCCTCCGAGACCGCTTCGGCGAGAGGTACGGCCCCCGAGGCATCCGCGAGCACTCCCTGCCCCTTGCCCAGAGTTTCGACCGCGCCGAAGAGGGTTTGATAGACGTGTCTACCGGTCGCACCCTCATCCGCCCCACCCAATCCCCCCTCGTAGACGTCGGCGATTTCAACAGTTACCCCTCCGACGTTATGAAAGCCACCGAGGGCATCGCCGGCGGCGTCTCGGAAGTCGTGCTGCGGGGCGGCTTCTCCGTCTGCCTTGGCGGCGACCACTACGTCGGCTACCCATCCTGCCTCGGCTACACCCGGGCCCTCGGACAACTCAGGCCCAACGCCCGGGTCGGCTATATTCACATAGACGGCCACCTTGACTTCGCCGACTCCTACGGCCCCTACGGCAAATACATGAATGGCACCAATGCCCGACGCATTTCCGAACTGGACGCCATGGAACCCGCCAACATGGTTTTCATAGGCATCCAGGGCCCCTGCTATCTTGACCAGGTCGAGCTCATCCGCCGCTACGGAGGCACGATTTTCACCAGCGAGGACGTGGAGGAAATGGGCCCCGAGACCGTCGGACGCCGCGCCGCCGAGCTAGCCCTCAAGGGCTGTGACTCCATCTACATGAGCTTCGACATCGACGTCATTGATGCCGGCTTCTCCGACGGCACAGGCTCGGTCACTATGGGAGCCATGACCGCATCCACCCTATTCCGCATTCTCGGACCCCTCTCCGAATTCCCCATCGGCGCGATGGACCTGGTCGAGACCTCCCCACCCCTAGACGCCGGCAGCCGCACGCCCCGTTTCGCCGCCGAGGCCCTCGTTAAGCTAATCGCCCCAAGAATATTTGATATCTATTGATGAGAATTTCGATTTCGCACAAAGACGTGCATATTCACTTAGCCCATGCTCCCCGTCGTCTGGCCCCTCAGGGTGAGCACAGCAGTCATATCCCATCTCCCTTACTCCGTGTCATTCCGAGGCTCCGCGAGGAATCTAGGACTTGTGCACTCACGCCTCTCTCCCCCCAATCCTCTCCCCATCAAGCAAATTTGGCAGAAGGTCTAGCGCTTAGGATGACGAGTCCGTAATGCCCATCCGCAGAGGCCCGACACCCAAGACAGGTGGCTTGCTCACTTTCATCGGCGCCCCGACAGGGACTATCGAAGAGATGACGCCGGGCATGTTCGGCGTATTCGGCGTACCCTACGATGTGTCCGCCCCCGACCAGCTCGGCCCCCGACTCGCACCCAAGGCCTACCGGGAAACCTCCACCTACTTCCAGATGATGACTGCCCAGGACGCGACCCTCGTCGAGATAAACTCTCGGCTCCCCACCGACACCAACCTTGTCCGCAACCGTGTCCGTGACCTGGGTAACCTCCCCGTCTCCCACGTCGATTGGGAGATACTGTCTTCCACCCTCCAGGACGCGGCAAAACGCATCTCCGCCCTTGGTGCCGTGCCCATAGCCCTCGGCGGCGACCACTTCATCGCTTCTGCTTTGGCAGAGGGCTACGCGAGCGCAACCGGCGGGCCAATCGGCTACATCCAGCTCTCCAGCCGCCTTGACCTCGGCCTCCGAGACCCCGCCTGGGGAGACGTATGGCGCGGAGCGACGGTTCGCCGCCTCCTGGACTCAGGGACCGTCCACCCGAAGAACCTGGTATGGATCGGCTCTAACGGCTACGTCCCCCTCGACCAGTGGCAGATGGCGAACAGACTGCCGGCCACTATGATCGACGCGGAGCAAGTCCGACGCCGCGGCATCCCCAATGTGATAGCCGAAGCCCTGGAACGCGCCTCTGACGGCTGCTCCGGCGTCTTCGTGGGCGTTGACATCGATGTCATGGACGGTGGATACGTGGCCATGACTGGAACGCCCCGCTTCGACGGCCTCCGAAACGTGGACCTCTTCGAAGCTCTCACCCTCCTGGCCCGGGGCCCGGTCGGCGGCGTCAGCCTCTGCGGTCTAAACCCTCTCATCGAGACCATGAGCTTGGCCAAGACCGGCCAGCGCTGCGGTGCAGAGATGCTGGTCCGCTTCATCGACGAGAAAATCAGAGTAGCCGAGGCCGCCAAGTGAGTGAATCGCTGGAACACGTAGAAGACATTGGCGCAGCCACCTTCCTTGGCTCGCCCTACGTTGCCCTGGACAAAGTTGAGCAAGGGATGGTCGTGATCGGCGGTGCCCCCCACGACAGCACCCACACCAGCCGTTTCGGCACCAGGATGGGCCCCCGAGGCATCAGAGAAGGCTCCCTCGCAATGGCCGACCGTTTTCGCAGCGCAGGCCCCGAAGGAATCCTGGAAGTCACATCCGGCAACCGGCTCACCACCCCCGACTCCAATCGCCTCGTAGACGTAGGAGACTACAACGTCTACCCATCCGACGTAATGAAGTCCACCGAGGGCATAGCCGGTGGCGTGGCAGAGGTGGTGCGTCGGGGCGGTTTCTCCGTCTGCCTGGGCGGCGACCACTACGTCGGCTACCCATCCTGCCTCGGCTACACCCGAGCCGTCTCCGAGATGTCTCCCAAGCCCAAGATTGGCTACATTCACATCGACGGCCACCTCGACTTCCGAGACGACACCCCCGTCTGGGGCAAGTACAACCACGGCACCAACGCCCGCCGCATCTCCGAACTTGACCTCGTCAGCCCTTCCAACATGGTCTGGATCGGCATTCAGGGCTGGTCCGACGAGGAGCCCATCAGCGCCATCGACTCCCACGGCGGTCTCATCTTCACCGCCGCCGATGTCCTTAGGATCGGCCCCGAAGAAGTCGCCCGACGCGCTGGTGAGCGCGCTGCCGCAGGTTGCGACTACATATATATGTCCGTCGACATCGACTTTATAGACACTGGCTTCTTCCCTGCCACGGGCTCCGTGGTTAACGACGCCATCACCCCCGACATCATGGCTACAATCCTCCGCGTCCTCTCTGCTTACCCAATAGGAGCTATGGACCTCGTCGAGGTATCTCCCCGTATCGACCCCTCAGGCCGCTCCATGATCATGTCCACCGACCTCCTCCTGGCCCACGTAGCCCCCCGCATCTTCGACGTTGCGCCAACGGCCTAACGCTAGTTAGCCCTCTTTATTTTATGGGCATCCTTGACAAAATCCGAGGCCTCAGTTGGGTCGTCGGCTCCCGAAAGGGCGAAAAAGCCGTCAAAGACGGGCGCTTTGAAGATGCCCTGGTTCACCTTGATGAATCCATCGCCCTTAACTCAAAGGATGCCCACGCCTACTTCTACCGAGGTCTCGCCCACGGCGGGCTTGGCAACCTGAATGCCGCCATCCGGGACTTGAACTCGGCCAAAAAGTTCGGCCCGCAAGACAGCGCTCTCCTCAGCAACCTCGGCACCTGCTACCTCAGGAAAGGGCATTTTTCTGCCGCGCTTAAGGAATACAAGAAGGCCTTGAAAATAAATCCGAAGGACGCCCGAGCCCTGCTTAACGTAGGAATCGTCTATGCCAAACAGGCGGAAACAGCTCCGCCCAGGTCCGAGCCAAGGCTCGTCGCCCGAGCCCTCGAGTCCCTGGACAAGGCCATTATCAGCGATCCGAATCTCCCGGAGGCCTACCACGAGAGGGCGCTGCTCCTCGCCGATAAGGGCCGCCTCGACGAGGCCATTGAAGACCTCACATACGCCGTCAACTTGGACAATACCTACACCGAAGCCCACGAAGACTTGGAAAGTCTCCATCGCCGGCTCGAAAAAAGTGACAAGGCAGGTGCAGACCAAGCCCCCACTCGGGAGTTGAGCCCCGGAGATTAGCCGCGATAGGCACTACCCCTACGCCTTCCCGTACTCATCCCTCAACACGCGTTTCAGCACCTTCCCCAACGGGTTACGGGGCAGCGAGTCTACGAAAATCACCGACTCCGGTTTCTTGAAGCTGGCCAGCTGCCCCCGGCAATGCTCGATTATGTCTGCCTCGGAAGCCTGTGCCCCGGCCTTTAGGGCCACTATTGCTCGAACCGTTTCGCCCCACTGCGGGTCGGGCACCCCGATAACCGCCGCCTCGTCGATGGCCGGATGCGAGTGCAGGGTCGCCTCCACCTGCTCCGGTGAGATGTTCTCCCCGGCCCGGATGATGATGTCCTTCGCCCTACCCGACAGGAAGATGTACCCGGCCTCGTCCATGTAACCCATGTCCCCGGTGTACAGCCAGCCGTTTCGGATAGTGCTGTTGGTTGCCTCGTCAGCCTTCCAGTAGCCCTTCATCACTCTCGGCCCCCGAGCCACGATCTCCCCAACTTCGTCCATCGCCATCTCACTCCCGTCTTCATCGAATATCTTCACTTCCGTGTCGCCCAATGCTCGCCCTATCGACCCCAGCCTCTTCAGTTTGATCGCCCTCTCCCCCGGCGTGCCCTCGATAACGTGGTCCTCCGGAGTCAGCATCGTAATCGTGGACGCCGATTCCGTCTGCCCGAAGGCATTGATAAACCTCGTGCCGGGAAACACCTCGATAGCCTTTGTTATCACTTCCACTGGCATGGGTGCCGCGCCGTAGGTGATGACTTGCAGACTGCTCAGGTTACGGTCGGGGAATTCCTCGTGTTCCATAAGCTGTTTCAGCATGGTTGGCACCATCATGGCCCGGGTCACGCTTTCCGTCTCCACAAGGGTCATCCAGTCGCTCGGCTCAAACTGTCGCTGTACTACTAAAGTCCGGCCTCCATACACCGCGGCCAGCACCGCCTGCATTCCTGCTATGTGATACAGAGGCACGGTGAGGATGTTCTTCTCCTCGATATCCGGGTCGGCGGGGCTCACGTTGTTTAGCACGTAGGTCGCCAGGTTATCGTGGGTCAACATCACACCTTTGGGCTGACCAGTAGTACCGGCGGTAAACATCAGGATGGAAGTGTCGTTGTCGTCTATGTCCGTGAACACCTCTTCAGGGTCCGCCTCGGCGATGATCGACTCATAGTCCAGCATTCTTTCCGCCGGCCCCTCCACCGAGATCAAATTCTTCATGCCCGGAATCTGCTCTCGCATCGAATTGACCATTTTGACGTAGCGCTGCCCCAAAAATAGTGCCGAGGCTTCCGAGAAATTGATCATGAACTCCAGCTCTTCTGCCCTGGCGCGGAAGTTGAGGGGTACGTAAGTCGCTCCCAGCTTGGCCGTAGCAAAGTACACCTCAATGCATTCGTTGCAGTTGACCTGCAGCATTCCAACCTTGTCTCCCTGCCCCACACCCATCCCCGCAAGCGCGTTGGCCAGCCGGTTAGACCGATCAGCCAGGTCTGAGAAGCTCCAGCGGTTCCCCTCAAATATGATCGCTTCCCGGTCGGGACAAATGGAGCTGGAGATAAGAAGAAATTCAGGCGTATTCATTCCGCGTTCCTCGGTTTTTAGGCTTTGGGCAACTATTCTATCGCGGTCATCAAGGATTATCTATTGCCAACCTGCAGCAGTCCTCGGGCCAGCCCGACTTCCACCCCCAGCCCCTCCCCCAACGGCAAGTCTAAACCCCGGCGCATGGCTTCTTTCGCGGCTCCCAGAGCCTCGGACCCCGAATCCAGGAACCCCAAGACCATCTCTTCACATCGCGCAAAAAGCCCGCCCTCCGGTGTAATTTCGCTGATTAGACCCATCGAAAGGGCCCGCGTTGCGTTCATACGCTCTGCCGTAAGTAAGGCCCACAGCGCCGCCCCCGAGCCCACAGCCCTTGGCAGAGTTTGTGTCGCCCCCGCCGCCGGGATGAAACCCAACGAAGTTTCCGGCAGTCCGAATATCGCATTCGGCGCCGCAATCCTTATGTCGCAGCACAGAGCAAGCTCCAGCCCCGACCCAAATACGTACCCATGAAGAGCGGCTATCGTAGGTATCGGCAGATCCATCAGCACCCCCCACACGTCCCGCTCCCACCGCACCTGCCGCGCTATCCTCTGCGAAGGCGCAGTCCCGAACTCCGTGAGGTCCGCCCCCGCACAGAACGCCCTGTCCCCCGCCCCCGAGATCACCAGCGCCCTCACATCCGGGTCGAAAGAGACCGCGGTCAAGGCTTCGTACACGTCGTCCCGCATCTGCACGTTGTAGGCGTTCAGGACCCGTGGCCTGTTCAGCACGATCCGGGCCAAGGGCCCCTGCCTTTCGTAGATTACAGTCTCGAAACTGCTCATCAAATCGCTATTCACCGTGGAACTCGGGCTTTCGCTTCTCAAGGAAAGACCTTATCCCCTCGGATCGGTCCGCCGTCGATTGCAGGATTACCGTCAGGTCCTGCTCCAGCCTGAGGCCCTGCTCCAGGGTCATGTCCATGCCCTTGCCTATGGTTTCCTTTGCATACTCCAAGGCTATCGGAGCATGTTCGCCTATCTTGCGGGCTAAACTCAGGGCCTCATCCCAGAGAGCGTCCTTCGGAAACACGGCATGTACCAGCCCCATACCCAGGGCCTCCTCGGCGCTCACCTTCATCCCTGTCAAAACCATCGCCGCCCCCCGTCCCCTCCCCACCAGCCTCGGAAGCCGTTGTGTTCCCCCGTCCCAGGGCATCATCCCGAACCGAATCTGGTCCATTGCAAATTCTGCCTCATCGGATGCGATACGCAGGTCGCAGGCCAGGGCCATCTCCAGCCCCAACCCACAGGCATCCCCGTTTATCGCCGCAATGACCGGCATCGGCAGCCGAGCAATATCCCCTGAAGCCCCGCTCATCCCCTCCCCACCCCCCTCTCGTAACTCCCTAACCGCCTCTTCCGTCCCTCCGGAGAAAATTGACCCCTCCCCCATCACCACCACCACCCGAACGCTTCCTTCATCCACAATAGATTCACATGCAGCGCCCAAGTCCTCGGACATCTGCGCGTTCACGCGGTTCGACGCATCGTCTCCCTTCAATGTAACTAGGGCGACGGAGCCATTTAGTTGGAGGTTTATGTAACGGTATCGCATCCTGAGAGCTCCAGCAGTTCGATGCCGGACAGATTGGGCGATTTTAGCACAGGGGTCGGGCCCAATGGCCTCGTTTCACCATCACTCTTCATTCATGGACGCAAATATCCGGCTATGCTAAGCTTGACCTTCCAAAAGACCAGTAAACAGGGGGTGTGCCCTTGCAATTCGGCTTCTTTTCCGTCCTGGATAACCCTGGACTTGAAATTCCCTATAACCAGATCCTGACCGAGCTTTCCGAACAGACCCAAGCCGTCGAGCAGGCTGGATTCAACGGCGTGTGGCTCGGAGAACATCACTTCGGAGGAGAGGGATACGACTGCATCCCCAACCCGCTGATGATTCTCTCCCACCTCGCTGCTCAGACCACCACCATCCGGCTGGGCCTCGCCGCCGTAATAGTACCCCAGTGGCACCCTCTCCGAATCGCCGAAGATGTCGCCATGCTCGACCAACTGAGCGGCGGCCGCGTCGAGTGCGGTGTCGGACGAGGCATCTTCCCCAGGGAACTCACCAACCTCAACATCGACGCCGACCGCCGCAATGACGAGAAGAACTGGCGTCTCTTCACCGAAACCGTAGAGATCATGAAACGGGCCTGGACGGAGGATCCTTTCACATGGGAAGGGGAGTTCTACAACTTCCCCCATCCCGGCGTCCAGGACAGCCATTCCTGGCACCCCCGTGACCCGAGATACCGCTCCGAGACCGGCGAGTACATAGGCATGTCCGTTCAGCCCAAGCCCCTCCAGACCCCCACCCCCCCACTCTGGAACGTGGTCGACAAGACTCCCGGTTTTGTCGTCGCCGCAGAGCTCGGACTCAAGCCCATGACCTGGCTCCGCGCCCGCAACGGTCTCCGAGAGGCCTTCTCCACCTACCAGGAGGCCGCTACACGTATCAACGGCCGACCCATGGCCCTCGGCGAAGACTGCGCCCTTCTCCGCACCACCTTCGTCGCCGAGACCATGGAGGAGGCCCGCAGAATCGCAGAGGAACCTCTCAACCAACTCTGCAAATATGTTGGTGGTGTCCGTGCACGTTCCATCTACCTGGACCCGGGCGAAGAGCTTACCGACGAAGACAACGCCAAGCCGTGGTTCGACTTCCTGATGGACAAGGACCACATCCTCATCGGCGACCCTGAATTCGTCGCCGAGAAGATCCGGGGCATTGGCCGCGAGTACCAGCTTGAGAGCCTGTTAACCCTCATGGCTATGCCCGGCTTAGGCCATCGCGACGTGATGCGCTCCATAGAGCTCTTCGCCGAGAAGGTCATACCCCTCGTCGAGGCTCCACAGGCCGCCGTAGGTTAGTGCGGCCGCGTTAGCCGAGCATCTCCAGCGCTTCCACGTGGCTCATGGATACGCACGTGAAAATGGGCGTGTCGCTAAGGGTGTATGAGCTTGCTTCCATCCCCCGCAGCGCCATCACCAGGTCCAGAAAGTCGGAAGGGCTGTCCGTCTCGAAGGACACCATGAACTCCTGGTCGTCCAGCCCGAATGAATAGCTGGTATTGATCTTCACCGAAGGGTACTTGTGTCCCATGGTGATGTGGGAGTCCATCATTCCCTGTCGCGTCGACTTGTCCAGGGCATACCAGGCCCGAGTCTTCACAAACGGGTAGACGAACAGGTACTTCGCCTCAGCCGGGGTGATCCTTAGCCTGCTTCCTTCCTGTCCTGCGTGCCGGTGCTTATCCGTGTATATCGACTTCCGGGTCATCGCAAGGTAGGAATACGGCGTCTCCAGGTGGCAGCCCAGCCCGGTGGAAAGTAACGCCGAGGTCAGCTGCTGAATCGGCTCCAGCTGATCGCAGGCGTTCCAGATCAGCAGGTCTGCATCTCCCCTGGTCCCGACAGTGCTGTAGCTCTTCACCATCATCCTGTCCGAAAACTCGTCGAGAATCGCCAGGAACTGTCCCCTGCCCTGTGACTTTTCATCATCGGAAAGCCCGCGCCAAGACCTGTCGGCCTTGAAGAACGTATATTTAACATACGATCTGCCGTTATTACTATCACTCACAATATCTCCCATCTATCTGTACTGGCCATCTCCCCCGTAGGGGCGGTTCGTGAACCGCCCGATGTGCCGCACCGACGCTGCCCAAAAGATATACGGGTGTGGGGCCGCTCACCCTAGGCCCTCGAAGGGTCGAGCAGTGGGGGATCTCTTTGTACTGAGCGTCGCGCGCCTCACCCGCTGACAACATTCGCAAAATGTCCTCGTCACTCCTCGCAATTCTACACATCTCAACACCCCCCGACCAAACCATCCCCGACTCACAAATGCGGCCTCCCCACTCCAAACGCCTCCCCAATCACTCGTTCCAGCAATACCCTGTCCCTCGCTCCGGATATTGTTGACACCGCCTCCCTCAGCGTCTCCCCGTAGGCGTTCAGAAAATCCCCGTCGACGTTTCCCATCAAGACTTCTATCCGGTACTTCTCGATTGCCCCATTCATCATCCTGCTCAATCTCCAGGCCCCATTTCTCTTGAGTAATCCCAAAAGAAACTCCCCGTCTTGGTCTAGGGATATCCTTTGGTTCGGGTACTCCCGAGACCGCTCCAGATCGTAGGCGAAGTAGGCCAGCGACTCATACACCACCTCGTCCTCCCCCCGAGCCCTCAGCCCCGACACTATGTCGGCAGCAAAATCGGCATCGAAGTACGAAATCCAATATATGAGCCGAGCCGGCGGCACCCGCACAGGCCCCGACTCCAACACCAGGTCCAACGTCGTCTCCATGTCCGAGGCCAATATCTCCAACGCCTCCTCCGGCTTGTACGCTATGAACTCCGACACCCGCGGCCTTACCTCCCTGATAATCTCCAGTACCCCCTCCGGGTCATTTGACCCCCTTGCCGCTACTCTCTCATAAGCCTCCTCGTTCGCCGCCCTGTCGATTACAAAGTTCCCCGAGCTGTTTTTAAAAAGCGTCCTGAGCCCCTCCGTGAACTCCCCCGACCCCGCATCTTCCTTAATCCCCAACGCATCAATGAGTTTGGCAGGGCGCAGTCTTTGCCGAGCCTGGGCCGGGCTCAATTGGAGGAAATCCACCACGGCCTCATCACTTATGCTTTCCAGAATTGCCTCCGCTGCTTGACTGTCGGTGCTGAAAAGCAGTTCCAGGATCGTGTCCAACTTCTGCTGCAGTTTTGTCGGGTCGCTCAACCCCAGCGATCTCACATGCTGCTCCAGCGCCCGTGCCCCTGCGCCCGGGTCCCCCTCCCCCGCCTCGAGGATCATCTCAACGTCACCAATATGGTGGCGCAGCTCCTCCACAAACGCTGCGGCTCCCTTAGGCAAGGCGTGTGGTGCCACATCTTGCTCCTCCGGTTCCAGAACCGCCAGCAACAGGCGGTTGTCCAGGACCGGCAGGAAGTTGTAGAGGAAAGAGTCCTCTTCAAGTTGCTCGGTCAGATACTCAATCGCCTCGCCATGCCCCCTCCCCATCGCCGACTCCAGCGCCTCAAATGCCGCCGCTATTAAGTCTTCAGTCCCACCGCTCTCGTATTCCTCGACCAAGCCCGGGTGCCGCTTGTGGATTGCGAACATCTCCCGCAGGTAACTCCTCCAAAAGGGGAAACCTCTGTCCACGTACGCCGCGTCCCTCAGGCTGTCGTCGTCGCCGAGCACTAAGTCAAACTGTTCTACGAAGTCGATTAGCCGTTGCCTCTCCTCCCCGACAAGTATGTCCCTCACTTCTTCGTCCAACCCCGACCCCTCACCCCTCCCCACCCCCGAATACGCGGCCGTAGGTATGTGCGCAATCTGAAGATAGCCATCCGTTAGCCTTTTGTCCTCGGGATCCAGACCCGCGTACCATCCCATCAAATCGGCCCATGCCCCATACCCGCCGTCAGACATGTATTGATCGAAGTATTTCCTCAGAATGGGCGGCGTCAAGCCCAGGTCTCCTGCCGTTAACCTCGGAATGTCGGCTTCGCCCGCGTGGATCAGGTCCGGCAGCCGACCCTGGTTGAGGTTGGGGAAATTCCTGAATCGCTCCCTCAGGGGCTCGTACCTGTCCGGAGGCTGGAGCATGAAGCGGCGCAGGTCCTCGTGATACCGCGCCATCGCCGATGGTATCGTCTCCCCTTCAGCCGCTTCCCAAGAGAGTTCGGGGTGTCCCGTTACCGGAAATGCTCCCCAGTAGGCGTGACCCAGTTCGTGAGCTACGACATCAGGCCTCGCCTGCCCCACCCCCGTGAAACCCCGGTACCCCGTGCTCCCATACCACGCCGGCTGCCCCTCCATCTGGCGCACGTCCAGGGAAGCAATCACGTCCCGACCCTCAGGCGTGATGTTGAACAGCGTGAAGTAGGCGTCCAGCCGAGCCTGCACCCAGTCCGGCTCGTTATCCGTCGCCGCTATTGGTTGCCCACATGCTAAAGACGCGGCCAGCAGCAATGCGAGCGCCAGCAGCGCTGATACTATGAGGAGCGTCCTTGGCCCGGACCCCGACTTAGGACAGCGCCCGCGGCCTTTGGTCAACCCATCTACGCCTTTGAGCCCCGGACTTCGGGGTTGGGTGTATTCGGCAGCGGCTCCCCATTCAGGCCCGCCATCAAGTTGTCGACGGCCATCAGGGACATCTTGGTGCGCGTCACCACGCTCCCGCTCGCTATGTGTGGAGCAATGATCACGTTCTCCAGAGTAAGTAGTGGGTCATCCATCGAGATAGGCTCTACCTCCGTCACGTCCAGCCCCGCCGCTCCTATCGTCCCGTCCTTCAGCGCATGGTATAGCGCCGTCTGATCGACAACCGGGCCCCTCGAAGTGTTCACCAGCACCGCCGTAGACTTCATCCCCGAAAGAGTCTCTGCGTTTATAAGGTGCCGAGTCTCCGGAGTGAGGTTCACGTGAATGCTCACGAAGTCGGACTGAGCAAGGAGTTCCTTAACATCCGAGCAGTATGTCGCCCCGTACTCTTTTTCCCTCTCCTCGTTGCGAATCACGTCGTAGTAGACGATGTTCATCCCGAACCCCTTGGCCCGCTTCGCCATCTCCACCCCTATCCGCCCAAACCCGATGATTCCCAGCGTCGAGCCATGAATGTCCTGTCCCAGCAGCACCATCGGGCCCCAGGTCTTCCAGTTTCCGGCTCTCGTGTACCTGTCTCCTTCCGACACTCGGCGGCCAGCCGCCATAAGCAACGCAAAGGCGAAGTCCGCAGTCGTCTCGGTCAGAACTCCCGGCGTGTTCCCCACCGGGATACCCCGCTTGGTCGCCTCAGCTACGTCAATGTTGTCGAATCCGACAGCCATGTTGCTGACCACCCGCAGATTGGGCGCAGCATCGAAAAGCTCTGCGTCAATCTTCTCGGTCAGCAGGCAGAACAACCCATCTATATCCTGGACTTCCCTAAGAAGCTCATCCCGGGAGGGCGGCATCTCCGAGTCCCAATAATTCATGTCGGTGGCTTCTCTCAGGCGGTCGACAGCCTCATCGAATATCTGTCTTGTAACGTAAATCTTGGGTTTGGCCATCAGTGACCTCCGGCGAAAGTATTGGGCTATTCTACCTTTCGCCATTCCCCTTTGCTACCACCCACCTCCGAGGGAAGCCTGTCCGCCTGAGGCGGATCATTCCGGCCGCCGAGAGCTGGTAGCCCTCCCCGGGGCCGAGGGGCCGCTCACCCTGAGGCACTCGAAGCGTCGAGCGGGGGGCAGCCCACCACCGCCAATCCGTCACGCCCGCCGTCGTCCCAACCAAGCCCCCCTACACTGTCATTCCGAGGCCCCGCGAGGAATCTGGGGGGCGGAGTCCTATCCCCTCTCCCTTTGACGGGTCGTAGATGCGCCGAGGCGTGAGAGGGCTAGAGCCTGCCCCGAGTCCCCCGAGGGGGTGAGGGTGATCCCACTTAGCAAAAAGTGACACCAACCCCTTGACCCGATATGAACATGTGTACTATATTATTCCCCAGGTGCCGACCTAGCACGTCGGCCCTATATAGGGAAAGAACCACAGGAGTCCCATGAGTCCCATGAGTCGCATAAGCCTTCATAGGCCCCGTCGACACCGATCGGTATGCCAGCGCCCGGCCACCGGCACGCGCCTCCTCCCCAGCCCCCATTCCCGCCTCGACCATTCCCTGGGGTGGGGCATTCCGCTCGCCCTGAGCGGAGTCGAAGGGTCTCAAGAGCGGAATAGGCGGGGTCTCCTCCCCAGTCCTCCCCATCTCAACACCCACTACAAGCGCTGCCCAAAGGCCCTACGCCTACGCCTTCGCAGCGATCAATCGCCGTCCCGCTCCCTGCATGGAAGGTCCCCGGACAAATCACGGCACGCCCTCTCCCAGGGCCCCTGCCAAGTGCGCGCCCCACTCACCCGGCGCATCCGTTTCGCCGCCTCAGGCGACGCCCCGGAGCACGGCGTCATGTCGCTCCCTTGGGCCATAGCGCCCCCTTGGGCCTCCGCGCCCTTCTCGGACTCCCCCGGCGTAGACCTTGCCGGCCAGTCCGAACAGTCGGACAACCTCCGACTCAAAACCAACGCACCATTTAAGGATTCCACCGTCGTCACAACCGGAGAACTTCCGACTACGAACGCCGGTCACGGGTCCCCGCTCCCATCCCTTAGGGTGGTCGAGCACTTCTGGTGGACGGGACTGCCCCACACCGAGAATTTCTCGGGTCTCGTTCACATCCCCTCAGAAGTTAGGGGCTGTCGCAGAGCCGTCGCCAATGTGGAACATCCGCTGAGGCGGACGAAACGCATCGGTACAGGCGTAGACGCCTTCTCGCGCAACCGTCCGGGACCTTCCATCGCCCTCCCATCCCCCACCCACAAGTCCGCATATCCCTCACCGACCATTGGAGGCCGCCTATGCCTAGAGGAGGCCGCCGGCCCGGCGCCGGCGCACCCAAAGGAAACTACAACGCTTTCAAGCACGGCAAGAACTCCCGCCGTCTGCGGGAACTCGCAGCCATCCTCTCCCTCGTCCCCCGTACCCGCCGCCCTGCCCAGGGTGACCCCCAGGAAGCCCGGCTCGCTTCCGCCCTCGCACTCTCCGCCTTTATGGACCGCCTTTCCCTCCACTCTTTGCAACTCACCGACCCCGCCATGCAAAACCTCCATCGCACCGTCAAAGCCCTTCAACCCCCCAAAGTTAAGCGGTCAAGGGAATAGCCCGCTCTTGGCACAGACTAAGCCAAAAACCCCTCGGCATTTAAGGGGATTTTCCGGAAACAATCAGAATTCACGCCTGAGCCCGCACATCAATCAAAAACCCCCACCTCCCGACCGCCCCCCTTGCCCCCTCATCCCCCCATCCCCGATAATGACCCTCAAGCCGCCGCCTTAATGCATATCTTGGGAGGAGAGACGCTATGAGGGCCACCGACGCCGCAATCGACTTTATCCATCGCACGCAACTTGATGACATCCCCGCCGATGTCCAGCATCTCGGCAAGCGGGCGATTTTGGACACCGTGGGAGTCTCTCTAGCAGCAGCCAAGGACGAAGCCGTTGCCATCCTCGCCGAGACCCTCGCCGGTCGCGAGGGCAATTCGGCCGCCACCGTCATAGGCCGCAGCCACCGTACCGATGCCCTCTCCGCCGCTCTCATCAACGGTGTCCTCGCCCACGCCCTGGACTTTGACGATGTCAACGACTCTTGTATGGGCCACCCCAGTGCACCCCTCGTACCCGCCATCCTGGCTTTAGGCGAGGAACTGGGAGCATCTGGCGCCCAAGTCCTGGAGGCTTTCCTAATCGGCTTCGAGTTGGAGTGCAAGCTCGGTCTTGCTATCGGCAACGCCCACTACGCCAAGGGCTGGCACGCCACCGCGACTACTGGAACTATGGCTGCTGCGGCCGCGTGCGCCAAGCTGCTCGGACTGGACCGTGAGCGCATAGGCATGGCCCTCGGCATCGCCGCATCCTCCTCCGCCGGAATGAGGATCAACTTCGGCACCATGACCAAGCCCTTCCACGTTGGCCAAGCGGCCCGAGGCGGCCTCATGGCAGCCCTCCTGGCCTCAAATGGCTTTACTGCCACTGCCGACATCCTGGACCACCCCATCGACTACACCCGCGTCTTCGCTGACAAGGGCGAGGCCGATGCATCCCGTATCGTCGGTACCCTCGGCAGTCCCTGGGACATCGCATCCCCCGGCCTGGTAGTCAAGAAGTACCCCTGCTGCAACAGCACCCACCGGACCATCGACGCGACCCTGAGCCTCGTCTCCGAGCACAGTCCCTCGCCCTCCGAAATCGAAAGCGTAGTCATCTCCATGCCCCCCGGCGAGGACATTCCCCTGATCTACAGCCGAGCCTCCACCGGTCTAGAGGGCAAGTTCTCCATGCAGTACTGCATCGCATCCGCCATCCTCGACGGTCGAGTCGACCTCAATACCTTCGACCAGACCAGCGTCGACAGGCCCGATGTACAGCGTCTGACCGGCCTCGTCAAACTGGAGTACGACGACACTCAGGATCCCGTCGTAGTCAATGCCGGCGGACACGTCGACGTCACCATTAACATGTCTGCCGGGAGCTCGGTAACTACCCGTATCGAACAGGCCAGTGGCACCCCCGAGTATCCCCTGAGTGACGAGGAACTAAACCAGAAGTTCACTTCCTGCGCCAGCAGGGCCTTGAACTCCTCGCAAGTAGACCAGGCGCTTTCCCAGGTCTACGCCCTCCAGGACATGCCTGACATCGGCGAGCTTATGTCCACCATAGCCGCCCCCGTCATGGCTCCGAGCGTGGGCTAAAGGGCAGGTGTCCTAACCTGGGACTCCACACTCGTCCGTTCAGCTTCAGAGTGTCTCCAACTCGCAACTGCTGAGGTGAGTTGGCACGGGTACATCGGCTTGACTAAGGTAGGCCCCCGTGTTAGATTACCCCTTGCACATTTGCACCTTAACAACTGAATAGTGGAAGGAAGCCAATAGCTAGGTAAGAAAAAGATAAACTACATGGCGAGTTTGATCCTGGCTCAGGGCGAACGCTGGCGGCGCGCTTTATGCATGCAAGTCGAACGGATCTCTCCGCGAAGCTCCCGGAGGAATCCCAGGTTTGAACCGGATGCCCGATTCGTCGGGTGGAAGGGGACGGCCCGGAGGACCGAAGGGAAGGGATCGGATCAAAGAGGTTAGTGGCAAACGGCTGAGTAACGCGTAACCAACCTGTCCCAGTGTGGGGGACAACCTCGAGAAATCGAGGCTAATACCGCATAATATGGCTCTTCGATGGGAGGGTCATCAAAGCCGAAAGGCGCATGGGGAGGGGGTTGCGTTCCATCAGGTAGTTGGTGAGGTAACGGCTCACCAAGCCTACGACGGATAGCTGGTCTGAGAGGATGATCAGTCAGACGGGGACTGAGACACGGCCCCGACTCCTACGGGAGGCAGCAGCAGGGAATCTTGCGCAATGGGCGAAAGCCTGACGCAGCGACGTCGCGTGGGGGATGAATGCCTTAGGGTTGTAAACCCCTTTTGTTTGGGACGAAGTTCTGACGGTACCAAACGAATAAGCCTCGGCTAACTACGTGCCAGCAGCAGCGGTAATACGTAGGAGGCGAGCGTTGCCCGGATTTATTGGGCGTAAAGGGCGCGTAGGCGGCCTAGAAAGTCCTTTGTGAAATCTCCCGGCTTAACCGGGAGCGGTCAGAGGAAACTGCTAGGCTTGAGGGGAGCAGAGGAGAACGGAATTCCCGGTGTAGCGGTGAAATGCATAGATATCGGGAGGAACACTTGTGGCGAAGGCGGTTCTCTGGGCTCTTTCTGACGCTGAGGCGCGAAAGCGTGGGGAGCAAACCGGATTAGATACCCGGGTAGTCCACGCCGTAAACAATGGACACTGGGTACGGGGGGTATCGACCCCCTCCGTGCCGAAGCTAACGCGTTAAGTGTCCCGCCTGGGGAGTACGGCCGCAAGGCTAAAACTCAAAGGAATTGACGGGGGCCCGCACAAGCAGCGGAGCGTGTGGTTTAATTCGATGCTAAGCGAAGAACCTTACCTGGGCTTGACATGTCGGTAGTAGAACCCCGAAAGGGGGACGAACTGTAAAGTCAGTAACCGTCACAGATGCTGCATGGCTGTCGTCAGCTCGTGCCGTGAGGTGTTGGGTTAAGTCCCACAACGAGCGCAACCCTCGTCGTCAGTTGTATTTCTCTGGCGAGACTGCTGCGCAGAACGCAGAGGAAGGTGGGGATGACGTCAAGTCAGCACGGCTCTTACGCCCAGGGCTACACACACGCTACAATGGCCGGTACAAAGGGTTGCCAAGGAGCGATCCGGAGCTAATCCCATCAAAGCCGGCCCCAGTTGGAATTGAAGGCTGAAATTCGCCTCCATGAACGCGGAGTTGCTAGTAACCGCAGGTCAGCACACTGCGGTGAATACGTTCCCGGGCCTTGTACACACCGCCCGTCAAGTCATGAAAGTTGGCAACACTTAAAGTCGATGGGCCAACCCTTCGGGGAGGTAGTCGCCTAGGGTGGGGCTGATGATTGGGACTAAGTCGTAACAAGGTAGCTGTACCGGAAGGTGCGGCTGGATCACCTCCTTTCTAGGGAGCATTTCTCACACCCACGTGGTGCGGAGACATCTCCTAGGTCGGTCTCCCCGGTTCGCCGGGGAGCATTTCCTCCCACTGGGAGGACCGGCTTCCTTTCACTATTAAGTTGTTAAGGCCTTTTAAAGAGGCAGTCCGGTTAAACCGGACTGCCTTTTTTTTGCTTGCAGATGTGGATCTGTCGTGTGCTAGACTGAACTAGGGGAGATCAACATGAGCAATATCGAAGTGGTCCTTTATCGGGAAGGGAAGGTGTGGGTCGCTCAGGCACTGAATGTGGATGTCTCATCGTTTGGTGATACTCGTGATGAGGCAAGATCGGCCATTCAAGAGGCACTGGAGCTGTTTTTTGAGGACTCCGGGAACAAGGAGGTTATAGAGGTCTCCGACGTGAAAGTCGAGACGGTCAACGTTGCGGCCCTATAGTAGTCAAGAAGTAGTGCGGGCGTTGGAGCGTCTCGGATTTTGGCAAGTGTCCCAGCGTGGGAGCCATCTTAAGCTGAGATTACGAACTCCGGAAACAACCCGAACCGTTATAGTCAAGATGGGAGCGAGAGAGGTTCCTCCGGGGACAATGGCTTCGATTCTTCGACAGGCAGGACTCAGCCGAGACGAGTTTCAGTCGGCGCTGTGAACATAGTGACTCCCGAGTCCAAGGCGGCAAATGAGGCCATGCATTTGTTGAGCCTTGGTTGTGTAACTAAGCATTTGTAGCACGGTTGTATAGATGGAGAGTACGGAGCGTGTCGTCCGTAAAGTAAGTACGCGTACCCTGTAAGGACTCGCTTATTTCACGAACGAGGCTACGGAAGTCCCATAGTTCTATGCCAGCAGCCTTTGCGGCACTCTCAACTCCGTCTTCCCATCCCCACGTTACAATAACTTTCCGATATTGTCCGTCGCGAAACCCGTATTCAGAGAGCTTTTCGATTACTTCGGGGGAACCAAATTTCTTATCTCTAAAAAACCCGAGCGTACGGCGTTGACTAGGCTGTTGGCCTCTAATCTTCAACTGTTCGGGGTCATAGGGTTTATTGGTCAATGCGCTAAAACCCCCTGATATGGACACGCCCACTTCAATGTGATATCGGTTGTCGTTCTTTGGGTCTACTGCCAACAAATCAATTTCCCGTTGTTTTTTGCATTTGATGTTGGGGATTGTGGCCCATCTTTTAACATATCGTACATAGGCCTCGACTATTTTTTCGGTAGTTTCCATCCCCTACTCCTCCAACGACTCCGCCAGAATCTCCACCAGGTCCTTCGCCTCGATCTTCCCCTCCTGCTCCTTCACCCGGATCCCGTCTTCGAACATCTGCAGACAGAACGGGCACGACGTCCCGACCACCTCGGCTCCCGTCTCCAGGGCGTGCTCGGTTCGAACATGGTTGATCCTCTTCCCCTTTGACGACTCTTCTATCCACATGTGACCGCCGCCCGCGCCGCAGCAGAAGCCTCGGCTCCTGTTACGGGCCATCTCCAGGGTCTTGATGCCTGGGATTTTCTTCATCATATTCCGCGGCTCTTCGTAGACGCCGTTATGCCGACCGAGGTAACAAGAGTCGTGGTAGGTAACTTTCTTGTCTATGGTCTTCTTCGGCTTAATCTTGCCCTGATCCATGAGCTCGTCAATGAACTGGTTGTGGTGCATGACCTCGAAGTTGCCGCCGAACTGGGGGTACTCATTCTTCATCGTGTTGAAGCAGTGGGGGCAGGCGGTGACGATGCGGTTAATGCCGTGCTTCTTGAGAGTCTCGATGTTCTGCTCGGCCAGGAGCTGGAACAGGTACTCGTTGCCCATCCTGCGAGCCGGGTCACCGTTACAGGTCTCCTCGTCACCGAGAATCGAGAAGTTGACCCCCGCGGTGTTCAGCACCGAGGCCAAAGACTTCGCAATTCCCTGGCTCCTCTCTTCCAGTGCAGGTGTGCACCCGACCCAGAACAGCACGTCGGGGTGAGGGTTGTCTGCGATTAGCTTGACGTCGACACCCTCGGTCCAGTCGGTGCGGCCAAACTTGGTGCCCGCCCACGGATGACCTCGCGTCTCCATGCTGCGAAGGGCGTTCTGGCCGCTCTCCGGCATCTTGCCCTCTTCCAGAACCAGGTGTCGGCGCATGTCTACTATGCTGTCGATATGCTCGATCGCGACGGGACATTCCTGCTCACAGGCGCCACAGGTTACGCAGTCCCAGATGGCCTCCTCGCTAACGATGTTGCCAATGACTGGGAGCGCTGCGCCGTTACCGTTGCCATCGCCGCCTTTGGCCAGCATGGGCCCGACATCCAGGAGGTGGTCCTTGATTCCCTCGATGACGTGCATGGGCGACAGCACTTTACCGGTAAGGTTGGCTGGGCACGCGTCGGAGCAGCGGCCGCAGACGGCGCAAGCGTAGCCGTCCAACAGCTCTTTCCAGGTGAACTCCTGGACAAGGTTTGCCCCGAAGCTCTCGGCTGTCTCCATGTCCTTAATGGGGTGGAGGGTGCCTCTGGGGTTAATGTCGTGAAGGAAGGCGTTGATGGGAGCCCCGATCATGTGCATGTGCTTGGAGAAGGGGATGTACATGCTGAACCCAATGATGAGAGCTACGTGGGCCCACCAGAAGATGCCGTGAAGCGTGTTTACAACTTCGAAGCTTGCTCCGTCAAAGAGTTTCCCCAGAGCCGTCCCGGCCGGAGAGGCTACGTGAGGACCGGGCTCGGCGAATACGCCCTGATTGGCCATCGCGTTGTAGAAACCTTCCACCAGGAAGGTGAGTATCATCAGGCCTGCAATGGCGCCTACTATGATTACGGCATCGGAGCTGCGGGTTAGGTCAAAGCTCAGGCGCCGAGGCTTGGCCAGCCATCTCCGGACCAGCGCCCAGGTAAGGGAAGTGAGGATAGCAAGACCGAGTGCATCGAGTACGAATACGTAGACTTTGACGCCTGTGTCGGTGAGGATGGTCTCGGATATATTGGGGTTTATCGAGTCCAGGAATACGAATAGAACATAGCTAAGGGCGAAGCATAGGAATCCCCAGAAGACGAACACGTGCCCCAACCCAGCCTTGTCTTTCAGGGACACCCGTTGAAGCACCTTCCTTTGAGCCAATACGACCACCAAGGCGTTTAAGCTTCGCTTCAGAGGTTGATCGAAGCGGTTCTCGCTCTTGCCAAGCATGATCAGACGGAATACCCGGGAATAGACCACATAACCGGCAAATCCGAATCCAAGGACAGCGAACGCGAACACGCCAATCCAGATGGGAATCACGCCAAAGATTTCGCCTGGTGGGACCATGTTTCCTGTGTCTCCTGAGGAGTAAAGCTATGGGATAACCGGTGCGCGATTGTAGCATTGGCCCGTCAACAGGGACAAGCAAAGGGGTCGGCCCGCCGATGGCGGGGCCGACCCCTTTTGTGGTTCAGCTAGAAGCAACAAGACCGAGGGTTACACTTTGGCCTTCTTCTTGGCCTTGGCCTCCACCGGAGAGGTGGAAACAAGGTGCCTCTGCATCTCCATCTCCTTGGGGGTAAAGCCCAAGGCCAGACCCACAAGCTGGGGCAGATGCAGCACTGGCAGGTTGATCTTCCTGCCTTTATGGGCTTCCGCACGACTCTGCGTCCCGTCCAATTCCAAGTGGCAGAGGGGGCAGGGAGTGACCATGGCATCCGCGCCCTTGTCCTTAGCCTCTATGGTGTGGTTGCCGCACATCTCCAACGAGTTTACTTCGTTCGGGTATAAGATGGGGAAACCGCAGCACTTGCCCTTGCCCTTCGTCGCGACCACTTGCCCACCTAGGGCTGTAATAGTGCCCTCCAAGGCAGTTTTCCTGCTCTCCTTGCCCTTCGGCACAACTACCTCAGGAGGACGGCGGAGGTAGCATCCGTAGAAGGGAGCGACTTTAAGTTCCTCCAGCGGGTTCACCACCATCTCTTTCAGCTTGTCCAGCCCAAAGTCCTCCTCCAGCACCCACAAGAAGTGCTTCACGTCCGTGGTCCCCTTGTATTCCAGGCCTTCTTCGTCCAGGTATTCGTGGTTGATCCTGGCCCGGTATTCAGGGTCGGTGGTAAGGCGGTGGTTTGCCTGCATAAGGCACCCCTGGCAGGTGCTGCAGATGGTCATAATTGGAAGGCCCATTGCCTCGGCCTTGGCGAGGGTCCGGGCATTGATGGGGTCGGAGACCTCCCGACTGAGGACGCCCGCGCCGGTGCAACCGACATCTTCCATTTCCACCAACTCAATGCCGAGCCTCTCGGCAACCTTTAATGCGGCTGGGTAGAGCTCGGGGCATCCGCCTTTGGCGACGCAACCCGGGTAGAATGCATATCTCATTTGCCGTCTCCCTCCCATTTTTCAAATATACGCTTGATCCGCTTGGCCCCGGGCCGTTTCTTATGGAGATACGGCAGGGGCGCTTTGCGGTGTGCCATAGCCTTGGCAGCCGTTGGCACCAGGTGCATTAGGCCGCCTATATTGGTTAAACCCTCGCTCTCGATGGCGAGACGGGCTTCGTCCAGCCAACCGCTGGATTTGATGGACTTGGCGAAGCTGTCGTTGTGGCGCACCACCCGCGGTGTACCGATACCCCGCTTAATTGCCTCATCTCTCAGCGATAGTATCCTGTCTGTTGGATCGATTCCCTTTGGGCAGTGCTCCGTTGCTTCGAAACAGTGGACGCAGTCCCACATCCCACCTTTCTGGCTAAGCTCGTTGAGCCGCCTCACAGTCACCCGGTCCCGAGGGTCGGCAACCGACTTGAAAGCCTTGGTGAGAGCCGCCGGCCCCAGGAACGTTTTGTCTATGACCAGCACCGTGCAGCCTTCGTCGCACATGCCGCAGAGGGTGCAGCTGGAAGCTTCCTGTAGTTCCCTGGTTTTCTCCTGGGAGACGATGTGCTCTTCCGTGGGGCTGGGCGGTGAGGGTTCGATCCAAGGCTTTACGGCGGCGTATTTGTCTAGCAGGAACTCGTCCTGGTCATAGATCAGGTCTTTGACCTCCTTGACCAACCGAGGCGGATCTAGAGTGATCTCGCCCTCGACCTGGGCCTTTGCCACAGGCATCCGACATGCCCACTTCGCCTTACCGTTGACCCTCATCGTGCAGTCACCGCAGAAACCCGTGCGGCAGGACCCGCGGAATGAAAGGGTGGAATCCTGCTCTTCTCGGACTTGGACAAGGGCATCCAGCACGGAGCTTTGCTCATCCACTTCAACGGAGTAAGTCTGGTGGCTGCCGTTCCCATTCGACACGGGATCGTAGCGGCGTACCTTCAGATTAACCTGCATCTAGCTGCTCCCTTCCGGTTTCCAGCGAGTTACCGTCACGGGTTCATATTCCAATTGAGGCCCGTCACCCGAGGCCCGAGCCACGGTGTGTTTGAGCCAGTTTTCATCGTCTCTATTGGGAAAGTCCAGGCGGGAGTGAGAACCTCGGCTCTCCTCCCGGGCTAAGGCGGATGCTACGGTAACCTGGGCTATGTCGAGCATGTTGCCTAGCTCGATTATCGAGGCAACCTCCGTGTTGTAGCCTGTTGCAGGGCCCTGGACTCCGACAGCGCCACACCGCTCCCGCAATTCTGAGAGCTTTTCTGAAGCTGCATTGAGACCGGTGGCGTCCCGGTATATGCCCACATTGTCCTGCATCAGGGAGGCTAGTTCCCGTCTTATCACACCGGCAGACTCGACTCCCTTTTCCCTCGCCGATATCCCCGCTATTCTCCTCTCCTCGTCTGTCTGCTGGGCAGAGAGGTCAGGGGCGGGGCCTGCGGTTCCTGCGAATCCCGCCGCTGACGCTCCTGCGCGCCGCCCGACGGCCGCGCTCTCCAGCAAAGAGTTGCCTCCAAGCCGGTTGGCGCCATTCAACCCCGAGTTCGCGCACTCACCTGCGGCGAAAAGTCCGGCAACCGGAGAAGCCCCGGATGCATCTATCTTGATGCCGCCTATGGGGCGATGCATGGCCGGCTGTATTGGTACCGGGTCCTTGGTTATGTCAATGCCGGTCAGGTCTTTGACGAGGAGGCGGGTCTCGGGAAGCCGTTGGGCCAGCCAGTCGGAGTCAAGGCTGCGGAAGTCAAGGAAAATCCCCGCATTGTTAACCTCATCAGCCACGGCTCGAGTGACTACATCATTGGAAGATTGCGCAATGGCAGCGCCCGCGTCGCCGGATGCGATAGGTCCGTTGTCGGAGCGGACCAGAATAGCCCCTTCACCCCTCGCGGCCGCGGTGATCAGGAGGCCGTTGGGCGCCAGGGTCGTTGGAGCGAACTGGACCATTTCCATGTCCCTAAGGGATGCGCCTGCCCGATAAGCCATAGCAGGGCCGTCGGCAGTAGAAGCCGTCGACGCTGTGCTGTTGCGGTACATTCGGCCCATCCCTCCGGTTGCCAGGACCACTGCCCCCGAGGAATAGGCAGCCAATGTGCCGTCCTTCAGGTTGCGGGCGAACACACCCTGGCAGGAGCCTTCATCCATCGTAATCAGGGATACGGCGGACCATTCATGATAGACCGGTATCTGCATCCTGAGAACCTGTTCGAACAGGGAATTCAGGATGTTGTGACCCGTGGCGTCGGCACAGTAGCAGGTGCGAGGCTCGGAGGAAGCGGGAAAGCGGGTCTGGTGAATACGGCCCTCGGCGTTACGGTCAAATGGGACGCCCATGTGCTCGAGTCCTATGACTTGGGCGGAGGCCTCCTGGCAAATGGCTTCAACCACGTCCTGTTCGGAGAGATATGCTCCCGCCTTCACGGTGTCGAGACCATGAGACTCCCACGCATTGTCACCCCTGAGGCCCGCGTTTATGCCGCTTTGAGCCCCCGATGAGTGGCTGCGGAGCGGGTGCTGCTTGGAAAGTATGCAGACGCTGGCTCCCTGCTCTCGGGCCGACAGGGCGGCGCTCATTCCAGCGAAGCCTCCGCCAACTACTACTACGTCATATCGAGGCAATGGCTCCTCCTGTGTGGAAATAGAAAGCGGCTATCAGGACAGTGGCCGCTGCGCGATTATATTTAATGGCTGGGGGGGTGTCAAAAGCATGTACTCGTTCGGTAGGTTAGTGACACACCGGCCTTTTATTCAGTCCTCCAAAGGCGGATGTTCGATTGTGGGGTTTGGGTTCTGTCTAGTGGTGAGGGGAAGGCGATGGAAGGTCCGGGACTCTGATGCAGGATGACGATGGCACCTACGCCGACGCTTGTGGTCCACCACAGCGGATCTATCACATCGGCGGCTGTCCTGCCGTATCCCCACGCATGCCTTTGGGGACTTGCCGGTGTCGAGGGCGTCCCTGGGTGGGGCAATCCGTCCCGCATCAGCGCTCGACCGCTGAGCGGGACAGCATTCGGCTCGAAGTCGTCATGGGCGGAACGGAGTTCGCCGATGGTGACGACGGTGGAGCCGCGTAGGGGCTCGATGGCCCTAATCCCGGTAACGCCGGGCCGTTTAACTTCGCCGGCAAAGTAGATGCCGACGCATAGGCGCTCCCCTGATAGGGGGCACCGATTCGGCAGGGGCCCCTGGAAGGGGGCGTGCCGCGTAGAGTCGATGGACCCTCCATCGCCTGGGTGGTCAGGGAAGGGGACACGGGACTCGAGGGATGAGGAGATGGCGGTCCTCCGTAGGCGGACGTTCCGCTTTCGCTTGTGCCGCGGGCCCCGTGTATGGGCCGTTGGGATGGGCTTGGGCGTTGAGTCCTCGGGTGGGTCGGGTGGGCTTCCCTAGTTTTTGGTTCCTCCTTAAGGTGTTTGGGTGTGGTGGTCTAGACCTGGCACCAATATAGAACATACGTCTTATAAAGTCAATAGGTTAATGTCACTCCTCTATGTGAACGGGATAAAAGCATGTACGGCCATAACCTCGTGATATCATGTCTTAAGTTCCGCACTATATCGCTGCACTCAATTACAAATGGAGGTCTACGCGCATGGTCTTGGGCTGGCTAACGGTGGAGGAAGCCCTCGAAAAGATTCTTGGTTACGTCGACCTGCTTGAGGTAGAGGAAAAGCCACTATTGGACTGTCTGGGGCAGGTGTTGGTTGAGGACGCGGTTTCCGAGTTTTCCATCCCGCCAAGGGATAACACCGCCATGGATGGTTACGCTGTCCGTTGGGATGACATCCACGGCGCAACCCCCGAGTCCCCCATCACTCTGAAAGTAATCGAGGAGTTGCCCGCCGGCAAGATCGCCGAGAAATCTGTTTCCGATGGTCTTGCCATCAGGATCATGACCGGCGCCGCCATGCCTGACGGCGCCGATACCATAGTCCCCTTCGAGGACACAGACGAGGAAGACCAGAAGTCGGCGTCCGGGCGCGGAGGTGTAGAGCGAATCGATATACGCAAGGCGTGGAGCATCGGCTCCAATATCAGGCGGGCCGGGGAGGACGTGGCGCCGGGCACGGTGATAGTAAAGGCAGGCGCAACCCTAAGGCCTGCAGAGATAGGGGTTCTCGCATCGTTGGGCAAGCCCACGGCAAAGGTGTATCGAAAGCCGGTGGTCTCCGTCCTGGCCACGGGAGACGAGCTGCTGGAGGTCGGAGAGCCCCTTGTCCCGGGCAAGATATACAACAGCAACAACTACAGCGTGGCATCTCTGGTGCTGCGCTATGGCGGCGTTCCAAAGGTGCTTGGAATTGCACGGGACAACATGGAATCGCTGAAGTCCAAGATAGCCGAGGGCGTGGACGCTGATATGGTGATCACCTCGGCGGGAGTGTCCAAGGGCGACTACGACATCGTAAAGGACGTCCTGGCGCAGGAAGGCGAGATCGCCTTCTGGATGGTGAAGATGAAACCTGCCCGACCACTGGCCTTCGGCTTGCTGAAGACACGGGACACCTCGGGGCGGATGCGGCAAGTGCCCCACCTGGGTCTTCCGGGAAACCCCGTCAGTTCAATGATCGCGTTCGAGCAGTTCGGCAGACCCGCGCTGCTGAAGATGCAGGGCAAGAAGGACCTGGACAAGCCTACGGTCGACGCCGTCATGGAAGACTCAATCGTAAACACTGACGCACGGCGGATTTTCGCCCGGGCAGTAGTCACCAGGCGGGACGGGAAATACTACGCCCGGACCACTGGCCCCCAGGGCTCCGGCATCCTGACTTCGATGTCCTTGGCCAACGGCTTGGCCATAGTGCCAGAGGATGTGGCGTCCATAGACAAAGGTGACGTGGTCAAAGTGCAGATGCTGGACTGGGGGTTGTAAATACACCCGTCGTTATCCCACCCGGAACCCACAATAGGTACCCTTGGCAGGGGACCAAGAAACTTCTACTGCATCTACCATTGCATCCGGCGGCCCCCGACGCCCAGTTGGCGTAAAAGGACTTCCAAATCAGGTCTGGCCCCTTCAGCAACGACTTCCACAGATCGGCCGTCGCCCCGATTGTAGGCATATCCGGTCAATCCCATCTTATTAGCTGCCTCTTGAACGAAGTAACGGAAGAACACCCCCTGCACCCGACCCCTGACAATGGCAGTAAGCCTTGCACTCTCTCCATGTTTCTCATCCATAGAGATAGTCTAGCCGCCAGCGTGCCGGTGCGTGTAGGGGCCGGGTCAAGTATGGAACACCGCATCTACAAATCGCCTTGCGTGCCCAAAAAGGCCAAGCCTATAATTGGGCTTGTCGGCGGAGGGGGGACAAGTGAAACGACAACGCCTTACGGCTGATCGGTTCGAGCGCCTGGGCACCGACAAGCTGGGCGACGACGTACTTCGGCGAAAGGTCCGATCTCATCATCCGCTTAGGCTGAGACCTAGGCTGCCAGGGGTGCTGAATTTTTGGAAGGTGGTTTTCACCGAGACCCCCTTGCTACTTTCCCTGTCTGTCGTTGCTTTCCTGGCAGGTTTGGTGGCTACGCTGATTTACTTCCTGGAGAGAGATAGCAACGCCAACGTAGATGGATTCGTGGACGCACTGTGGTGGGCAATCTTCACGATGCAGACCCACGGCAACAGCTGGAGACCCGACACTTTCTGGGGAAGCGTGGTAGGGGGCGCATGGTCGATCATCGGTACCATTATCTTTTACGGAGCAATTATCGCCAGCGTAACGGTCTTCTTCATGCGTAGGCGGGAGCGCACGGAAGTTGAATTGATAACCACGATCAAGCGGAACCTGGAAGACCTTGACAAGCTAAGTATGGAGGAACTGGAACTCCTCCGGGAGTCAACCAACAACCTGGTGGGGCTGCACATCGAGCAGTTGAAAATGCGCAACCCGAACAGGTGATTAGAACACCACCTAAGAGTCTCTGCGAGTTAAAATAGCAAGCAATGATATATAGACGAATCATGGTAGCGGTGGACGGCAATACCGCCGACGAGGAGGCCATTGCGCTGGCGTGCAGCTTCGCACAGGAGAGCAACGGCGCAGTGTTCGTCCTATACGTCATTGAGGTGCCCTGGTCCTATCCCCTGGACGCCGAGATGGGGCTGGAGGTGCGCAAAGCCGAGGCCGTACTGGACTATATGGAGAGCGTGGCCAAAAGCCAGCACACCTCCGTCCAGACCGAGGTGGTGCAAGCCCGAAACGCCGGACTGGGGGTGGTCAAGGCCGCCAGCGATAGGCGAATCGACCTCGTCGTGATGAACACCCTATATGAAAGAAAGTATGGCGAGTTCACACTCGGCAGTGCCGCGCCCTACGTGCTGGAGAACGCCACCTGCCACGTGTGGCTTTACCGTGGCCCTATGAACGGGGCAGGGTAGCAGGGCGCCCGGGTCTTGCCTCAGCCCACAAAGTAGGATCGCAATGAACCTTGTGAATTGGACATGAATGTAGTTATCGTCGGGTGCGGCAGAGTCGGAGGAAGGCTGGGAACGGTCCTGGATGCCGAGGGGCATAAGGTTACGGTCATGGATGTTGACGAGGACAGTTTCCGTTTTCTGGGGCCTGGATTCCGCGGTAACGCTTTAATCGGGGACGGGACCGACGACGACGATTTAGCGCGGGCAGACATTGATGATACGGATGTGTTCGTAGCCGCCACCCGGGAGGACAATTGCAACCTGCTGGCGTCCCAAAAGGCGAAGACTCAATTCAAAGTCCCCAAGGTGGTGTGCAGGCTGCATGACCCGATCCAGAAAGACCTGTTCCGGGATTTGGGCCTCGAGACTATCAGCCCGACCACGGTGACCGTGGAACTCCTCAGAGACGCCATAGAGAGGTAGGCCCGTAGAGTTGTACATCTTGCTGGTCGGAGGGAGTTCGGTCGCATACCACTTGGCTAAGAACCTGCTCGCACGGTCCCATGAGGTGCTGATAATAGAACAGGACCGGGAACGCA
Organism: Dehalococcoidia bacterium; assembly: GCA_965220005.1. GTDB lineage: Bacteria > Chloroflexota > Dehalococcoidia > Plut-88900 > Plut-88900 > Plut-88900. The sequence continues at coordinate 1,550,975 of OZ244800.1, read as the reverse complement.
GCGCTGAGCTCGGTAGAGATCTAGGGGACGTGGTGTTGCGGGGGGACGGGTGCGAGGCGACCGTGTTGGAGGCCGCTGGAGCATCTCGTGCAGATACCCTGATCGCCACAACCGGCCAGGACAAGGATAACCTCACGGCTTGTCAGGTTGCCAAGACCAGGTTCCGGGTGTCTCGCACAATTGCGATAGTTAACGACCCGCGTAATGAGTCCCTATTCAAGAAACTGGGCGTGGACGTCACCATCAGCATAACTCGCCTGATACTTTCATACATAGAACACCAGCTTCCTGATCAGGCATCCGTACCGCTGTTGGACTTTGACGCTTCGGGAGCTGCACTTGTGTCTGTAAAGATACCAAGCGACCTCGACATCCAAAGTAGACGTCTCGGGGATCTCAACCTTCCATCAGGGACGTTCATATCCTTGATCATAAACAAAGAGGGTGTGCCGATGGCGCCGAGTCCCGATCTGGTGCTCAACGAGCATGACGAGGTTATCGCGGTCACAGCGACGGAAGACGAGGAGATGCTGCGTGCAGCTCTCTTCGGGGACAACTCCTCGGATGGCGTATGAGTAAGCGGCTGGGTTTCCTAGGTCCCCGAGGTACCTTCACCGAGGAAGCTGCCATCCTCTACGACCCTCACGCCAACTTTGTGCCATTGCCATCGATCTCCGCCGTGGGTTCCGCTGTGGTCTCAGGAATGGTCGAAGAAGGAGTGGTGGCCATCGAGAACAGTATCGAGGGGTCGGTGTCCGACACACTGGACCTGCTCATTCATGGCTCTCAACTGGCCATAAGATATGAGGTCGTTCTTCCCATACGTCACTGTCTGCTGGTCCTTCCCGGCGCCCAAGCCAACGACATCAAGGTGGTATATTCCCACCCGCAAGCACTCGGTCAGAGCCGGGGATTCCTGGAGAGGTGCTTTCCCAAAGCCCAGATGGAGGCGGCCCTAAGCACCGCAGCAGGCGTTGAGGAAGTCAAGAAGAGCGACGGGTCGGTGGCTGCTGTAGCCACAAGACGAGCGGCAGACATTTACGGCGTCCACGTGCTGGCTTCGGACATTCAGGAGACGATGAACAACGAGACCCGGTTCGTGGTGCTGGCCTCGGCAGATAATTCTCCTACCGGGTCGGACCATACGTCTCTCTGTTTCTCGTTCGAAGAGGACAGGCCGGGAGCCTTGGTAGAGGTGCTGAGTGAGTTCGCCCAAAGGGACATCAATCTGAGCAAAATCCATTCCCGCCCCTCCAAGGATGCCCTTGGCCGCTACATCTTCCTGGTAGACCTGTACGGACACAGGGAGGACACGCTGGTGTCTGAGGCGTTAGATCGGGTGGAACGGATAACTTCCCGGTTCAGAGTGTTCGGCTCTTACCCACGTTTCTTGGAATAGGCTTCACTTGCCTGCATGATAGGCAAGTGCCGATATACCCCAGTGGGGGCACTCCGGATTATTCCTGTTCCTCAGGCACTGCTCCCCTGCGCCGTTTCACCATCTCATCCAGTTCTGAGACCTTCTCCGCTGCTGCCTTCTTCCCAACAATGATGGCCCCGTCGATGCGCGCCTTGAGCTCCTTCTGAAAGGTTTGCGCCGAGGTGTCGGGGGCCTGACCGTTCTCCTCTTGGTGTTGGAACTGTGGCGCTGTTGCCAAGACAATCGCAGCTCCGGCTGCACCCCCCATTAGGAAACCTACGATGAATGCAAACATGGCAATGACCCCTTTTGCTTTAGTGAAAATGCCGGGACGCGGTTCCCGGTCGACTAATTGAAGGCGGCATAGTTCGCCGTAGTCGGTCCGGCGCTATTACCTGGAAAACTTGCTGAGAAAGGACAACGCCTTTTTGGCGCCTGCAGCCATGCCCCACGTCTTGATGAGCGGCTTGACCACTGCGTCCGTGATCATGGTAGACGACGCTGCGACGTTTCCCAATGTGACCCGGGTATTCTCCAAGTTACCCTTGGCAGCGTCTATCAATCCACCCATCTTGCGGTAGAAGAGGAAGGCAATCAGGATCAGGAGAACGACGAGCAAGGTTCCCATACCGAAAAAGACGATTAAGACTACGTCCCTGATCGCGCCCAGAACTAGCAGGTCCAGCAACTATGTCCTCCTTAGATGCTCGGCGAGATGGTAGCACACGCCTATAGGCGCCGCAATCTGGGCCTTTTGCCATGCAAAAGATTTATTCTCATTGTTGAGCAATGCAGCACACTGATAGACATTTGAGAGCGCTAGCTGGGAGGTTGACCTATCCCGAACAGCATTTGAGGCGCAAGGAGACACGATGGTTGTTATGTCTTCTGTCAAGAGCTGGCTGCACCACATAAAACAATCCAGCCGTTAAGACCACACAACCACAATGCGCCACTGCCTTTAGTGCCGCCCCAAAACACCGATAGTGTCAAAAGGGCTACTAATGAACAGGCGAATTACATTGTGAGTTTGAATCACTCAATTCATCTGGAGATACACTTGACGAATCGAATGCGCCGGGTCAATAGAAGTTACGCTATTGGTACGCAGGGGGCCCGACTACTAGTTAGCAGTTAGACCGGCAACCACATCAGCTAAGCTAGAGCACTCTGGCGTGCCAGAAGATGCGCCCAAGAGTTAGTATGCAAAGGGACTGCCTGTTAGGGTGCGATCAACCCGCGTTTATCAACATTTTGACATCGCGGGTGATCGGGCCAGGAGTGTTTACGGTTGCCTAGGGATAGACCCTAGCGGACTCTAGGCATGTGACCTACACCACTGCCAATGGGCTCGTTGATGAATACGTCGCCATTGCGGATCTTCAGGTTATATCCGCACTTGGGATTGCTGCATACCCATGCTTTATAGCGTATGGGAGCGCCCTGTCCACCGAAATCCGAAAGCGGCAACAGGTCGCCGCTATTGCATGCTTGACAAGTAGGAAATGATTCAGACACCTCTCTCCCCCTCCACATTGTTAATTTTTTTACAAAGTGCTGTGAACCAAATATAACACCTGCCTAGGCAGTTTTCAAGCAAATTAGGGGGTGGGCACCTCTCCTTCCCATTCAAAGCTGGAAGAGTGAATTGGCAACAGAGGGGAGAGTGCTCTTTTTCAGTACCGAGGGGAAAACAGCCGGCAGGGGTTATGGTTAGCCCCTGCGAGGCTCTAGGCCGGCGGAGAAGTGCGTGCGATGGCGTCCCGGACTTCGGGGTAGGCGTGTTTGGTCATGCGGGCCGGGAGCTTAGGCTTGGGGCCATCGTCGTCTACTTTGAGGCATACCAGGGTCGGGCCCGGCTTCTCCAGAATTTCTGGCAGGGCGAGGGAGAACTCCTCCACTTCGTCAAACTCGAAGACGTTGGGGTAGCCCGCAGCCTTCGCCAAGCCCGTGAAGGAAAATTTCTCTGCGCCCGGGAGGGGCTGCGCCCCGCTCAGGCCATAGACGTTATTCTGGTATACGAAGTGAATAAAGTTCGGGGGGGCCATGTTGGCTATCGTGACAAGGGACCCGAGATTCATCAAAAGGCTGCCATCCGAGTCAACTACCTGCACCCTAAGGTCCGGCCTCCCCAACGCCACGCCGAGGCCTATGGAAGACGCCTTGCTCATTGAGTTGATCAGGGGCAGGTGGAACTCCCGCCGGTCAGATATCGAGTCCCAGATGGTGAAGGGTGTCTCCGTAGTGATCATCACGGAGTCGCCCTGGTGACGGGAGATTATTTTGAGGGCCTCTATGCCGGGGATCATCCCTGTTGGTACTCCGCTCCAATTAGCACGGCCACGGGTATCGATTTTTCCTGGGTCTCCGCGTAGGCCTGAGATATTCGACTCACGTCTTCGTCCGTCTCGATCAGATGGTAGTCGATACCCCAGGCTCCCAATACCGGCTCCAGATAGGTGGCTGCGGAGTCAAGTATGGGACCCTCCCGCTTGAAACCTCGGTAGCCAATGAATATGAGGAGAGGGAGGCCGACGTCCAGGGCCAGACCGCGCACAGCGTCGCCCGACTCGTAGAAGCCGGTGCTCTGGATCATGCACACGGGCTTCTGCCCACCAAGGATGAGACCCATAGCGATCGGTATCGCCTCGCCCTCTCGGCAGACGGGCACTAGCTTGATGTCGGGGTCGGAGGACACGGCGTCGTAGAGGAAGCGGCTCTCGGTGTCGGGGAGCCAGACTACGTGGCTGACACCCAGTTTCTTTAGCTCGCCGAGGATGGCGGCAGGGGTAAGCGTCTTTTCGGTAGTAGTCATAGCAGCAGGGATGTTAACACACGTAGAAGTTGGGCCCTAGTCCGAGGAAATAATGGCCCGTCTGTGGGAGGCAATCCCGATCTTCTTATCACCCTCAGAGGCTTCGATGGAATAGGTGAGCTTGTTCTTGTCGACCCTTGTGAGCTCGGCGCGGACAGTGACCTTCCCGCCAATCAAGGTGGGAGCGATGTGCCGGAGCCCGTCCACGGCGAAGCCAACGGTAGTGAATCCCTTGGGCAAGAGGTGGTCAGTGGCCTTGATGCTGGTGTCCTCCATCAGGCCGAGAAGCGCAGGTGTGGAAAGAACGTCTGCGCCTTCTTTGCCGGTGCGGTTCGTAGTCATATCCTTGTCGACGGAATAAACCTGCTCGGCGCTCAGGCCGGGTTGTAGCATGCTCGTGTCCATAGTGTTGCTCAGTCTCCCTGGGGGTTATTTGGCCCGACGGCTATTTTACAACACGCGGGCCACGTTCCCTAGCCGCCGCTATCCCACCTCCGCCGGTAAAACAGGTATGCGGCAATCAATGACACTGGGATGAGCAATATGATGGCTCCGAGCCCAAGCACAGCCGGCCATCCGTCTATGCCGAACGTGGTGTCGAGGAGGTGCAGGATGGCGTCCAAGAGGTCGGGGTCAATGGCGCCTTCGTGGTGGGCAAGGATGAATGAAAGCACGGCCGGGGCTCTCTACTCGGTGGCCAGGGCAGGGGTAGGGCGCTGGTATTTCATAGAGTATTTCTTCTCCTGGATGGTGAAGGCAGATAAGGCGGCGGGAATCAGCAGCAGTCCCGCAATGGAGAATGGAAGCATGTAGCTGCCGGTGATATCGTACATTTCACCTGCGAACTGGACGGCGACAGCGCTCCCTATCTGATGGGCAAGGAAGGCGATGCTGTTCATGGTGCCCAAGGTCCTGAGACCATAAACGTCTGCCGTTAGCGACGTGGTCAGGGGCGCTGTTGCCCACCATGAGAATCCCCCGATAGCCACGAAACTCCACAGCCCCCAACCTCCGGGCAGGAGCAGTAGTGCAGCGTAACCCAGACCCCGTGTTGCATATACCAGCGCAAGCAGATTCTTCCGTCCCATCTTGTCGGAGATGAGGCTTATGCCCACAACTCCGACTATGTTCAGCCCATTCATGATTCCGAAGGCCAGAGCCGCCGTGGATTCTGTGATCCCCTTGTCTACGGCGTAGGGTACGAAGTGGGTTCCCATGATTGCAGTAGTTGCGCCACAAACAAAGTATGCTCCACCCATTTGCCAGATGGGCGCCGACCGGAAGGCTTTTCTCCAGGACTCAACCTCCAGAGGGCCCTTGGCTTGAGGGGCAGGTGTACTACTGCCACGCCCGACTTCTCGTACCGGAGCACTATCCCCGTCGGGCTGGAGGCCCATCTTCTCGGGGCTTTCCCTGAGGATCAGGAATGCCGCCGGCACTGCGAATATGAGGACGAGCGCTCCGAGGACGGCCCAGGCTGTGCGCCAATTGGCTGCATCTATAAGATATTGGGTGAATGGCACCAGAATCATCCCGCCTATGGACGCACCGGCCATGCTGATGCCCAATACGGTGGCACGATGTCGGCGGAACCACTTCGCCAGCATAGCTCCGGTTATCGGGTCTCCTGCCCCGCTCGCAGCTACGGATTGCACTACGCCGAACAGGAGTATCAGGAACAAGAGGTGAAACGTCTGCATGAGCAGCACGGTAGAGGCCCCCAGAATGATGAGGCTGGGGACAACAACCTTGCGCGCTCCGTATCGGTCGTAGATTCGACCAAGGAATGGCTGGGTAAAGCCGTTAACCAGCAGCCCTATGGATGCGGCGAGGGCGGTCTCGCCCCGGCCCCAGCCAAAGTCGGCTTCCAGGGGTATGACGAAAACGGTAAAACTGGCTCGGCCTCCCAGGGAGACGAAGTTGATGAAAAGGCATACGCCTACTATCAGCCAACCGTAGAAAAGAGGACTGCGGGAGGACCGGCCTGCCTGGGGGCCAACTGGATCAGCCATGGTGAGATCCGAGGGCTGTAGTTCGCGGGGCTAGAGCGTCAGCGTAACACTTATGTGCAAAGGTTGGCAAAGCAGCTTGAAACTTGTGCGCCGTGTTAATCTAGCCCATAGATCACCATTCGCCTTTTCTCTACTTCCCATGTGACGGAGGCACACCGATGCCAAGTTCAAAACCGACCTTTCTCACCGAGACCTATTCCGGCTATTTGCACAGAGACGTACCCACTGAGGACGTCGACCTTACGCACGTCGGGCCCGGGACCCCGACCGGCGAGTATTTGCGGCGGTTCTGGCAGCCCGTGGCCCACTCGGACGAGCTGAGTGACCTGCCTGTCAGAATACGCATTTTGGGGGAGGACCTGGTTGCTTTTAGGGATGACGCTGGCAGGGCCGGATTGCTGGAACTTCACTGCTGCCATCGAGGCACGTCCCTGGAATACGGCAAAATCGAGGACGGAGGCATCCGGTGCTGCTACCACGGCTGGCTCTTCGACATCACCGGCAAGATCCTGGAGACGCCCGGCGAACCCGAGACCAGTACGCTGAAGGACCGGCTCTACCACGGCGCCTACCCCGTTCACGAGTTCAACGGCCTCGTCTTCGCCTACATGGGCCCCCCGGACAAAATCTATCCCTTCCCGATGTACGATGCATTCACTGCACCCGGAATGAGCCTGGCCGTCGGGACGAAGAACATTAAGCACTGTAACTGGCTCCAGGTGATGGACAATGTGGTAGACCCGGTGCACGAGGCCTTTCTCCACGCAGGCATAAGCAATGTTCAATTCACGGACTCTGCGGGTCAGCCCATCGAGGCCCTGCTGGATGTGGGTGCGTTTGAGGTGCTGGAGTCGCCAATCGGGCTGATGTGCTGTGTGACCCGCCGGATTGACGGTCACATCTGGTCCCATAACGTCGAGTACATCGCCCCGAACATCGGCCACATCCCCCTGCCCCCCGACCTGCCGCCTCAGTACAACGAGGGGCAGGACCAGGTCTGCTTCTATCCGACCCTGTTCCGGTGGCGGGTGCCCCAGGACGACACCAATACGCTGGAATTCACCTTCACCCGGACGCCGGAGGGCGAGGAAGACGCCTATACCAACAACCCCGAGTTCGCAACAATGGCACAACTAGCGGGCACTGCCAGACCCTACGAGGACAGACAACGCTTCCCCGCGGACTACGACGCGCAGGTCGGGCAGAGAGACATCGCCGTCCACGACCTGGAACACCTTGCAACGACGGACCGAGGAGTCATCATGATGCGCCGGATGATCCGAGACGGCATCCAGGCAATGGATCGCGGAGATGACCCGGTCGGGGTCTTCCGTGAGCCGATAGCCGACCCCATCCCCACCTACGGCTACGAGACCTCGGTCAAGGTTCCACCTGCCTCAACCCCGGAAGAGGACGAGAAACTGGTCCGGGACACTGGGCTCAACTTTGCGAAGGGGTACCTCTCGGAGCCACCGGCTCGGTCTCCGTATTTGAGGATTAAATAACCAGTTTTGCTCAACGAAGTGAAAGCGACTCATAGGATGGTATCGGAGTTGTCCTGTGCCTAGTTCACCGTTCGATATTGCCATTGTGGGGGGTGGGGTGGTTGGGTTGGCGACTGCCCTGCAGTTGTCACGACGCTTCCCATCGGCGCGGTGCGTGGTATTGGAGAAGGAGGACGGTCTCGGGAGGCACCAGACCGGGCACAACAACTGCGTAATTCACACCGGCATCTACTATCGCACCGGCACCCTGAAGGCGAGAAACTGCGTGCGCGGCTCCCGACTGCTAAAAGCCTTCTGTAACGAGAACGGCGTCGACTACGAAGACTGCGGCAAGGTCATCGTGGCGACCAACCCGGAGGAGGTCCCAGCCCTGGAGGAGTTGTACCGCCGAGGCACAGCCAACGGGGTATCGGGGCTAGAGTTGATCGGTCCCGAGAGGCTGAGGGAGATCGAGCCCCACGCCAACGGGGTGAAGGCGATCCACTCTCCGGAGACGGCCATCGTGGACTACAACGCAGTCACGGATGCTTACGCGCGGCTGTTCAGGGAGTCGGGTGGGGAGGTGTGGACGGGTGCGCGGGTCAGGGGAATAAGGTCTCGGGCGGAAGGGCTTGAGATCGACACCGAGCGTGGCTCGGTTTCCACCCGATACCTCGTCAACTGCGCCGGGCTCCATGCAGACCACATCGCAGCGATGGCGGGCGTCAAGACCAACGTCCGCCTCATCCCCTTCCGCGGCGAATTCTACGCTCTCAAGCCTGCTGCCAAGGGCTACGTGCGCAACCTGATCTACCCGGTCCCCGACCCCCGCTTCCCGTTCCTTGGAGCGACGTTCGGGAGGATAAAGGGAGGCGTTATCAGGAGCGGGCCCAACGCCATGGTTGCCGGGTCCCGGGAGGGATACTCCATCACCGACTTAGACCCAAAGGAGGCGTGGACCATCCTTTCAATGCCCGCATTCTGGAGAATGGCGATGCGCTACTGGCGGACGGGCCTGCAGGAGATCTATTTCTCGTTGAGCAAGAAGGCTTATGTGAAGTCGATGCAGAAGCTGGTGCCGAGCATTGGGGTCGGAGACTTGGAGAGGTGGGGGAGCGGTGTTCGAGCCCAGGCAATACTACCGGACGGGAACCTGGTAGATGACTTCGTGATAAAGGAGACACGGAACGCGGTGCATGTGATCAATGCACCGTCGCCGGGGGCCACGTCCTCGCTTTCGATTGGCGAGTACGTCACGGACCGGGCCACTTCCGTTTTTGATCTGCCGACCGCTTGAATGGGATATCAGTCTCCGCCTGCGCCTCGCACCTCTATTTCTTCACACCCCAGCACCATGCGGCAGGCGTGCCCACCCCCCTCACCCCGACTACTCGTCCTCCCTGTTCCTTTACCCACTCCTCAACTTCTTCTCCAGTAAGGGGCGCTCCGTCCCAGGTCTTACCCGCCTCCCGGGTGTCTATCCCAAAGAGGCGCGGGAGCAGAGGAATACGCCATCGATCGAGAATCCCCCAGATTAGCCGTCCCCTCCACCCGACCTTCCGTCGGGTCTCGCCGTTGTACTGGAATAGGAACCCACCTCCGGGCCTTAGGATTCGTAGCATCTCGGCGATGTTGTGGAGGACAATCTCTTTATGCGGCACATGCTGGAAAACGAGGAAACTGAAGGCAAAGTCCAGGGACTCATCCGAGATGGAGGATAGGTCGAAGCCGTCGGAGACTTCCCAAGTGACATTGTTCAGCTCGGAGCAAAGTGATTGGCCTTTCTCGACCATTTCGGGGGAGACGTCGGTTGCATGGACGGAGCAGAAGCGGCGAGCGAGCGCCTTGGTCATCCTCCCCATCCCACACCCCAACTCCAGCATCGCCGAGTCCCCAGGCTCAATGCCCAGCTCCTTAATGATGGGATCTACGAAAAGCTGACAGTCCCTCTCGCCAGATGCAAAGAACTCGTCGGGGTCCCACTTGTGCCCGACCTTCCAGGTCGAGTAGTAGAAAGCGTCGGCATGGGCGCGTTCGTCCCAATCCCGCCTCATACGCGGGCCCCACGTTTCTCTTATGTTGCGGTCATCCATCGGAGATGGGCCATAGTAGCGGAAATGCCGGGATGATGTGCAACTCGGGGGAGGGAGACGGAAAGACGAGGAAGGGAGTCGGGCGGTAGAATGGCCGGTACCGGCTTTGCCCATTGCCGGACTCTCAACACAAGGGAAAGTGAAAGATCCAATGATTCGACAAGTGGCAATTATCGGCGCGGGCGGGTTCGGGGAGGTTATGTTGGCCGCAATGACCGGGCCCGAGGAACGAGCACAGGGAGTCGAGTTGGTCGCCTCCCACAGGCGGCCGGAGCGGTGTGCGGAGCTCCAGGAGAAATACGGCATCACCGTCTACTCCGACAACCGGGAGGCATGCGAGGAAGCCGACGTAATCTACCCGCTTGTCAGGCCCGATCAGATGGGGGTTCTGATGGAGGAGATCGGTCCGGGCATCGGGGACGGGCAGATAGTCGCCGCGGGCGCTGCATCGCTTCCCCTGTCATTCTACCGCCGGTATCTGTCTTCCAAATGCACCCTGGCCTGGGTCTTCCCGACATCGTATATGTCCCTAAGGCTTGGCTACCTGGCCCTCTGCCCCGAACCGGGTTCAGACCCGGAGCGTATCCGAGACCTGGAATCCTATTGGGGCCGCTTCTGCGAACATGTCATCACCATCCGGGAGGAGGCGATGGACACGTTCGTATTGCTCCACGCGGCGGGTCAAACGTTTATATGGCCGGTGCTCAAGGCCTACGTAGAGTTCGGGTCGGCCAACGGGTTTACCAGTGCGGAAGCGCAGGCGATAACGCTAAGCACCCTGGAGTCGATGGCGAGATGCCTGAAAACACAGGACGCCAGCCCTATAGCATTAGAGGGGAAGATGGAGGAGTACTCTGTTCCCAGGAGCCTGACGGAATCGGGGATTGCGGTGCTCAGGCGTAACTATGTTGAGTCGATCTACGCCCAAACTTTGGAAGCAGGGATGACACAGGCGCGGGTCAATCGGGAAGAAGCGACCCGTTCCTACAATCCCCAAAACACTGCCTAGAGACAGGTGAAAGGACCGGATTGAGGGTGTTCCAATAAATCCTAGACCGAGGTTGTTTTACGGATGGTGGATCGTCATCGGCTCAATACCGGTGTCGATCATAACGGGGGCATTCTTCTACGGATTCTCGGCACTGTTCGACCCGATTATCGAGGAGTTCGGGTGGTCGAGAGCCCTTACCTCTGTGGCCTTTGCGTTGCAGCAAGGGGAGAGCGGGATAGCGGCGCCGGTGGTGGGCGTGCTGGTCGACAAGCTGGGCCCGAGGCGGGTCATCATGGTGGGCGGGGTTATCTACGGGGTCGGGTTTCTGCTTCTGGGCTACATAGATGGGCTGTGGATGTTCTACATGATGTTCCTGGTCATCTCCGTAGGGTCCAGCGGGTGCAACCCAATCGTTACATACATTGCTGCAGCCCAGTGGTTTCGCCGAAAGAGAGGCCGGAGCATGGGGATAATCTCGTTGGGCTCGGCGTTCAGCGGGATCATGGTGTACCTGCTCGTGGTGCTTATTTCCCAGTTTGGGTGGCGGACCACGGTACAGGTGTTGGGTATTGCATCATGGGCGGTCATCCTGCCGCTAGCCCTGGTACTCAGGCATCGGCCTGAGCAATATGGACTCCTGCCCGACGGCGACGTGGCAGGGACTAATGCCCCCGTCTACTCCAGACGCACGGAGGTCGACTTTCGTTTCAAGGAGGCTTTATCCACGCGGACATTCTGGTACCTGGGGGCTGTGTTTACGCTGTGGACGCTAGTCCACGGGGCGGTAATCTCCCAGTTGATCTCCGCGCTAAGGCTGGATGGAAACGTATCGTTGACTGTTGCGGGCGCAGCGGCCGCGGGGGTACCGCTATTCAGCGTTATAGGTAGGTTGGGGATGGGATCGCTGTCAGACTTCGTCGACAAAAAGGCTGTAGTGGTGGTCAGTCTGGCAATCCAAGCGATGGGGTTGGTACTGTTAGCCAACCTTGCGACACCTTTGCTTGCTATAGCAGGGTCATTTTTCTATGGAGTGGGGTCGGGTGGGGTGATTCCCGTGCGGTCGGCGCTGCAGGCCGACCTGTTCGGGGCCCGGAACTTCGGCACAATACAGGGCGGGCTCCGGCTTTTGTCCACGGCGGGAGGGGTAGCCGGCCCGATCATGGCCGGGGGAATAGCCGACGCGCAGGACTCCTACCGGCTGTTCTACTACATATGCGTCGGGGCACTGGTGGCAACGGCGGTATTTGTGATGCTGCTGAGGCAGCCTCGGGTGCCGGGCAGCCGGGGTTAGGGAGCGGGATGCCTCACCCATATTCCGTTCCATGGACCCTTCGATGCTCTCCGCCGTAGGCGGACTTACAGCACGGCGCACTTTCAGCTTCGCTCACGCCTCGGCGGATCTACGATAGGGCGAACGGAATACCCCGCTCCGCGGAATGGAGTCCTGATCGGGGTCGGGAATGATCCGCCTAAGGCGGACAGGCTCCCCTCGGGTGAGGGGGGTGGGTTATTCGGTTGGGTGTTGGGGTTTGGTTTGTTGTGGGGTTGACGATGGAAGACGCTTGCCGGATTCGGCTCCCTACATTTAGATAATGCGGGCTTGGAGGCGTCCCGGGAACGTGGGGACGGGGCTCCGCCGCCGCCTAGACCTGGAAGTATGGTCGGACGTACGGGTCCGTCATCCGTCATAGGCTCCAATGAGGGTTGGCTGCGCTGTCCGCTGTAGGCGGGTGCAGGAAGGGGAAAGTCCAGGGTCAGTTCCCCTCGCAGGAGTACGGGGTATCCAGTTCGCCGCCTGTATCCAGAAGCCGGGAGTGGCGGACAGTCCAGTTTTATTTGAGGAAGCGGACGGAGAGCCGAGCGGGCCTCGGCTACGGGCTGCCCCGTTCCGCTCCATGGGACGAGAGCTCCGAAAGGAGCCATAGGGACAAGTACGGTCCAGGGCGTCTTCCATCGCCTGATGGTCAGGGTGAGGGATAGCCGGGGCCTTGGTAGAGGAGATGGCGTCGTTTGCTTGTGCCGCGGGCCTGCGCGAGGGCCGTTGGGATGGGCTTGGACGTTGAGTCCTCGGGTGGGGCCGGGTGGGCTTCCCTAGTTTTTGGTTCCTCCTTTGGGGATTAGGGTGGGTGACGGATCAGTCGAGAGTAAATATAGTACATATGTTTGTATCGAGTCAAGGGGTTGGTGTCACTTTTTGCCAATAAGGATCACCCTCACCCCCTCGGGGGACTCGGGATGACAGTGGGGCTGCGGTGGAGGTGTGGGGTGAGCGCGATATATTGTCAGAACTGGGCCGCCCCCCGCTCGACCCTTCGATGCTCCAGAGGCGCACTTTCAGCATGCTCAGGATGAGCGGCCCCTCAGCCCCTGGAAATGGATTCACGCCTCGGCGCACTTTTAGCCGGCTCTCGGCGGCTGGAATGACGGGGGAGGCGGGGTGGGTGGGGAGGGTAAGTAAAAGAAGAGTCGTTAGTCGGGAGGGGCAGCTGGGGAAACCCTATCCAGCCGGTACTCTCCTACCACCCCCGACTCCTCCCCACGCCTCACCTCTTGCGCCACGGTTTGCCCAACTATCGCAGCTAGAGTTATGCCGCTGTGCATGACGGCGGCGTAGACGCCCTCAACTCCGGGTACAGGGCCGATTAGCGGGAGGCTGTCGGTGGGCAAGGGTCGGAGGCCGATACGGAACTGTTCGATAGGCAGGGGCCCGAGGCCGGAGATGTCCTGGGCGACGACATCCCGGAGGCCGTAGAGCCAGGTGGGAGGTTTTGAAGTATCGGTGTACTCGTCGGCCATGGTGTCGAAATCGTCGCTGCCGATCATAACGCCGCCTTCCTCAGTGGGTCGGCAGTGGTATTTGCCGGGGTATACGACGCCGTTGAGCAGGGGGGTCGGGGGGCGAAACTTGGCTAACACGCCAACCGAGCGACCCAATGGAAGTCGATAGCCCAAGGGGGCCAGAATACCCACGCTCGACACCCCAGCCGCCACGACGACCTGGTCCCCAGCCACGAACCCAAGGCCGGTATCAACGCCCGTGGCCCGTCCACCGGAAGAGACTATCTCGATTACCGGGCATGAGTCCATGAGCCTAGCGCCCATATCGACGGCCCTGTCACATAGGGTACGGGCTAGGGTCTCGCCTTCTACCCAACGCTCGTTGGGGAGATGGAGGACGGGGCCGGAGTGGTCCTTGACTCGAACATTGGGCTCAATCTTGGAAGCCTGTTGCGGGGAAAGGACTTCATGAGGGTAATCCCACTCTTCCAACTCGGCGAGGGTGCGGTCAAAAGTCCGCAAACCACCCGGCATCGACCCGGGCCAGTGGAGCGCTCCCCGGGACCCGATTCCGCTGTTTGGCCCCAGCTCTTCTTCCAGTCGGTCGTATGCCTCGACACCCAAACGGCTGAAGCGGTGGTAATGCTCGGGCCGCTTTAGGACGGCGTTCACGTAGGCTGTCGACGTCCCCGAAGTCCCTCCACCCGGCCTGCCACGCTCGATCACGGTGACGCGTGCGCCCGCTGCGCTGAGATAGTAAGCTATTGAAGCGCCGATCACGCCGGCGCCTATTACTATTGCGTGCAAAGTTCCACCGGCGGTGATGATACTGAGAGTCGAGTCTATGGGCAACCGAAACGAAATCAGGAGCCGAGTCGAATAACTATGAGCAGCGAATCCCTCACTCTACAAGCACTGAATATCGCTCCTGTAAAATCGCTGGGATTGTGCCACCCACAAACGGTGCACGTTAGTAAGGAAGGAATCATAGAAGACCGGCGGTTCCACGTCATCGACGCGGCTGGACGGCTGATGACTCAGCGTCAGATCAGCAGGATGGTGCAGGTCAAAGCCGAGTACCAGCTACACCCCGAGCGGTTGTCCCTGACTTTTCCCGACGGCTCCACCATCGAAGGGAAGCCCGAGCCGGAGGACACGGTGAAGACGTTCATATTCGGGCGCATGGTCGGGGGCCGGGTGGTGGGGGGCAGCTTCTGCGAAGCTCTGTCACACTTCTGCGGCGCCGACATCCGGCTGATAAAGTCCGACAAGCCCGGCCAATGCCAGGACACATACCCGATTTCCATACTGTCTCAGGCGTCGCTGGACTTTCTAGGAGGGCAGGAAGGGGTGTCGAAGCCCATGGACAACCGGCGATTCCGCCCGAACTTCTTCATCGAGAACTCGACGCCCCACGAGGAGGACTCATGGGTAGGGGAAGAGGTGTCGGTAGGGCCGGAGGTGCGTGTAAGGGTCGTGGCCAGGGACCCCAGGTGCGCCATAACCACCCATGACCCTGACACGGGGGAGCGTGACATGAACACCCTCCGCGTAATCCTAAACTACCGCCCCGACCCACAAGCCGCCTATTTCGGCGTCTACGGCACGGTCTCGAAGACGGGTAGAGTCAGTGTCGGGGATGGGGTGGGGGTGGTGGGGTAGAGAGACCTACTCCTGCCCCGGGACCCAGAGGCCCTGCTTGCGGCGGTCCTGGTCAATGCGCTGCATGACCTGCTGGAACACCTCGTAGGGCTGGGCGCCCGAGATCAGATAGCGGTCCAGGATGAAGGCGGGTACGCCTGAAATGCCGTAGGCCCGGGCCTGCATCAGTTGGTCTGCGACCGTGGGTCGGTACTGCTCTCCACCTCCCGACGCCTCGTATTCCTCCCAGTCCATGCCGCATTCTTCGAAGATTTCCTTGAGGACATCATCAACACCGATGTTGCGGCCATCTTCCCAAAATGCCTTAAACACTGCCTTGTGGAAGTCGTCGAAGCGGTCCTGCTCCTTGGCGAACTCACTAGCCTCAAAGGCGGGGATAGTGTAGGGGGTGACCTGTTGTCGGCGCATCTTTGAGAGACCCGCGGCCTCGGCGGAGTCCTTCATGTGACCTCGGAGGTCGGAGGTCTCACCCTCCTTGAAGGGCCGGGGCGTGCCCTCGGGTGGGGTGCCGGGCACCAGCTCGAAGGCCAGCCACTCGACATCAACGTCGTATTCTTCAGCCAATCTTTCGGTCCGTTCCAGGCCGATGTAACACCAGGGTCAGATGTAGTCGGAGAAGATCTGTACTTTAACGGGTTCCATGTGAAATCACCTGCCTGTTACCGGGTTAGCGATGTCCGAGGGCCGTCCAGAGGCGAGTGTAAGAGTGAGAGAGCGAGGGTGTCAACGATGAACCAGGATCAAAGCTTAGGCAGCACGTCCTCGACGAGGATGTGAGTCTGCTCTGTGGGGTCGTAGACGGGATTGAGCATGAGCATGTCCAGGTCCTCCTCGACCACGCTCGCCAGCTCTTCAATCACCTGCTGCACGGGCCCGTATACCGCCACCCGGTGCGCAAGACCGGAGTTGTGGTAATACTCTCCGAACCACTGGCGCATCTTCCGGCCTACCGACTCCCTGTCAGGCCCAATGCCAATGAATATCCGCTTCGATATCGGGAAGGCCGCGGGGTCCCGACCCTCCTTTTCCAAGAGCCCGCGCACGAAGACGATTTGATCTTTGAAGTCAGCGATGGTAGACGCTCCGGCTCCCATCCAAGCATCGGCGTACTTTACGGCTCGAACCAATGCAGGCCTGGCGTGACCTCCGATCCATATCGGGGCGCGGGGCTGCTGAAAAGGTTTCGGGGCGACAGTGACCCCATTCAGGTCCAGGAACCTGCCTTTGAAGGTAACCTCCGGCTGAGTCCAGAGTGCCTTGATCACCTCGATTTGCTCTTCAAAGCGGGTGGCTCGAGCCTCGGGGGTGATGCCAAATGCGGGGTAGACCTCGGTATCGCTGCCGATTCCCAAGCCCAGGATGAACCGTCCACCGCTGATCTGGTCGAGGCTCGCGCCCAACTTTGCCAGATGAACGGGACTGCGATAAGGAGTGACGATGACGGATATGCCGAGCTTTACTTTGGTCGTGTGCCGGGCGGCGTAGGCTAGCAGGACGAAGGGGTCAAGAGTCTGGATGGCGCCTACGGCCTGGTCGTGGGTCCACACGCTTTCGAAGCCCAGGGACTCGATCAGTTTCAGGTTCTCTTCGATTACGGAAATGTCGAAAGGACCATCGGGGAAGGTTTGGGGGACTGCTATGCCGACCTTGGTCCGTTTCCCAATGACTATGCTAATGGTGCAACTCCCGGTCCAGTATGGAGACATTTTAGCAGGGGGAGCCTCGGATGGGGAAAGCAGCTCGCGTGTGGACTAGCCCCGACGTTGGAGTTAACCTTATTGGCATGGTCGAGACCTCCGCAGAAAGCCAAGAACCGGGCCTTCTCCCAGGCCCGGGCCCCTCGCTGGCAAAAGGGGCAGGCCCGGGCGCCGAAGCAGCAATCAGAAGACCCAGGATCTTCTATGGCTGGTACATGGTCGTCTGCGGATGGATCGCCCTTACCCTCGGCTACGGTATCCTCTTCTCTGCGCCCCTCATTTTCTTCGAGTCGTGGTCCGACACCTTTGGCTGGGGCCGCGGCACCATCTCCAACGCATTTTCACTTAGCCTTCTGGCTGTGGCTCTGGCCTCGCCCGGCGCAGGCAAGATTACCGACAAGTACGGCTCGCAGCCCGTTATGTTGTTCGGCGGAGTAATGTTGGGGGTAGGGGTGTTCCTGCTCCGCTGGATCTCCGAACCCTGGGAACTGTATGCGGCGATGATGATTGCCGCCCTGGGGTTCGCCTTCTGCGTGGCTGTGCCGGTCAACGTACTCATAGCCCGCTGGTTCGAGCGCAGGCGGAGTCTTGCTATAGCGATTACGTACACGGGCATCGGGGCTGGGGGGCTGATCACCATTCCTCTGGCCACAGCCTTCATAGAGCTGTACGGGTGGCAGACCACCACTAGCATATTGGCCATCACAGTGTGGGCTCTGCAAATTCCCATAAGCATATTCGTTGTCCGCAGAGATCCGCAGTCCATGAGTCTGCGCCCAGACGGTGACCCGGAAGTTGTTCCATCCCTTGAAGAAAGACGTGCGCGCTCGGAAACATCACCCTCCGCCTCGTTGCCCGGGGTGGCGCTAAGCCAGGCAGCCAAAACGCTGAAGTTTTGGATAATCGGTGTGCTGTTCTTCGTGGCGTTATGCAGCTCCTTCGGGACGTTCACCCAGACCCAGCCTTTCCTGGGAGACCTCGGCTATGTACCTGAGGTGGCATCGGCTCTTCTTGCGGCCAACGGCGGGATGGTGATCTTCAGTAAGTTCTTGTACGCGTACCTTAGCGACAAAGTACCCATAAAGGCTATCCTGGGCACGGCCACCATCGGAGCTATGATGGCCCCGACTGTGATGTTCAGTGTGGTCTTCCTGGATGCGCCGAGATTCATGGGATTATTGATACCCCTTATCCTGGCCAGTGCGGGAACGGCGTTCAGCGCCATAGTTCCGATAGTGGCAGCCTCGAATTTCGGGATCAGGAACGTGGGAGCGATATCGGGCGCATTGGGCAGCTTTGCGCTTTTCGGGATGGCAGCGGGTCCGACCGTAATCGGCAATATGTATGAATTGAACGATAGCTATGCTTTGCCTTCCGGGATGTTTATGGCTTGCATGTTCGGGGCCTTTCTGATGCTCATGAGGGGGCCAGCGCTAGGGGGAGGCAGCGGACAATTCGCACGCCGATTTCTGCGAAGGCGTGGCTACGGTGAAAAGGAATTGGGTGCACACTCGGGAGACAGCGGTTGAGCTTCGACTTTGACGTGGGGGTGATAGGCGGGGGGATACTCGGGCTCTCGGCGGCGCGGGAGTTGGGGCTCAGATTTCCGGGCCTCGGAATCGTTGTCATCGAGAAGGAGAAAGAACTAGCCCGGCACCAGACGGGCCACAACAGCGGCGTTATCCACTCGGGCATCTACTACAAACCCGGATCCCTAAAGGCTCAGAACTGCGTTACCGGGGCCCGGATGATTACCCAGTTCTGCGACGAGCACGGCATACCCTACGAAAAATGCGGTAAGGTCATAGTGGCGGTGGACGATTCGGAGATTCCGGCGTTAGAGGAGCTATACCGTCGGGGAACGGCGAACGGAGTCACGGGCCTTCGGCGCATCGGGCCGGATGAGCTAAAGGAGCTTGAACCCCACGCCCGAGGCGTCGCCGCCCTTCACTCCCCCGAGACCGGGATAATTGACTACACACAGGTGGCCAAGGCCTACGCCTCAGATTTCGAAAGGTCGGGAGGCCAAGTTTTATTGGGGACAGCGTTGTTGAGGGTCAATTCCTTGCCTGACGGAATGGAACTTATTACGTCGGGTGGCAGCCTGCGGGTGAAGCATCTCATCAACTGCGCGGGGCTCTACGCGGACGTCGTCTCCGAAATGACGTCGTCCGACCGCGACGTTCGCATAGTCCCTTTTCGCGGGGACTATTACACACTATCGCCACGGGCCGAGGGTCTAGTGCGCGGCCTCATCTACCCCGTCCCCGATCCCGCTTTCCCCTTTCTGGGCGTACACTTCACCAAGACCGTGCGCGGGTACACGGAAGCGGGGCCCAATGCAGTTCTAGCTTTCGCCAGAGAGGGATACACTATCGGGAGCGTCAACCCGCGTGAATTTCTGAGGACCCTGTCCTTTCCAGGGTTCTGGCTGCTGACTCGGCAATATTGGCGCATGGGAATGCAGGAGTTCTTTCGGTCGGTGAGCAAGCAGGCGTTTCTCAAAGCAGCGCGCAGACTGGTACCCGAAATCCAGAAGGAAGATCTGTTGGAGCGAGGGGCTGGGGTGAGGGCGCAGGCGGTCGATCGTAAGGGCCGGTTGCTGGATGACTTTCTGATAAGCAGCAGTAATAATGCGATACACGTGAGGAATGCGCCTTCTCCGGGGGCAACGGCATCAATTGCCATAGGCCGGCATGTCGTAAACGCAGCAGAAAGGGCCTTCGGGTTGAAAGGGAGCTAGGAAGGGAGAGACCGATGGCAGGACCACAGTTAGTCGACGTTCACATGCACATATACAGGTCCCGGGAGTGGGGCGCCAGACGCCTCGCCAACTATAGCATTGGCGAATACGGAGAGAAGGAAAACGTAACCTCCCCCTCCTCCAACGGCAGCGCTGAGGAGGCCCTCCAGGACATAGCCGACGCAGGCTTCTACCGTGCGGTCGTCGCCAACATGTTCGTCGAGGACCAGGCCCGGGACTATGCCATATTCCACCTAGACCCTAACCTGACCGAGACCCAGCGGGCCGCCGCCATCACCGAAATCGAGTCATCTTCCCCAGCCATGCTCCGGGAGTTTAACTACTGGGGGTGCGGCCTTGCGGCGGAGAACGAGTGCCTGGTCCCCTTCGTAGCCGTGGACCCCAATACCCTGCCCGGTGAGGAGGGTGCGGCGCATCTTAGGGAGTTGGTGGAGGGGCGGGGGGCCAAGGGGGTAAAGGTCCATCCAGCACTTCAAAAGTTCGAGATGACGGACCCGCGAATGTGGCCCATCTACCGGGTCTGCCAAGAGTTGGGGGTGGCTTTCCTCAGCCATTCGGGGCCGTCGTCCGACAGAATGCCCTATGCGGAGCCTCGGTCATTTGCACCAGTGCTGGAAGCATTTCCAAATCTCAAGTTCATCATCGCCCATATGGGCGGGGCTACGTGGGAACAAGCCCTCGATATTGGTAAGGCCTTCCCTAACGCCTACTTCGACAGCTGCGAGGTAATAGAGTGGACCGGCGCCCCCAACGCTCCTACCGACGAGCAACTAGCGCAACTCATCCGTGACATCGGCCCGGGTCGCGTCATGATGGGCTCCGACTACCCCTGGTACGGCCTGACCCGCAGCGTCGAGCGAATAATGGAATTGCCCATCCTAACGGATGGCGAAAAAGAAGCGATACTGGGGGCCAATGCCATTGAGATACTGGGGCTTTAGGCCTTCCGGTCAATTGGGTTGAAGGAGATTCGGAGAGTTTGAACGGGGCAGATAAGAAGTCGGGGCCAGTGGTTCTCGTAATCGACTACGGAGCGAGCAACCTGAGAAGCGTGCAGAAAGCATTCGCAAAGCTGGGATACGAGGCCCGGGTGTCGGGGGAGGCGGGGGATATCGCGGCGGCGGATGCGCTGGTGCTGCCCGGACAGGGAGCGGCAAGGCCTACGATGGAGGGGTTGAAGAAGCGGGGGCTGGTCGAGCCAGTCCTTAGTGCCATCTCCGAAGGCCGACCCTTCTTTGGTGTGTGTATGGGGTTGCAGGTGCTGTTCGATTTCTCCGAAGAGGGAGACCAGGAGTGCCTCGGGGTCTTGCCGGGGTCGGTCGAGCGGCTACCCAAAGGCGTGAAGCAACCCCACATGGGTTGGAACAATGTGGAGCAGAGCCACTCAAGTCCCCTCTTCAACGGCATTCCCGACCGCTCCTACTTCTATTTCGTTCACAGCTATCACCCCGTGCCCCGGGACCCGGGTCTCACACTGGCCACCACAGACTACGGACGCACTTTTTGCTGTGCCGCGTCTCGGGGCAACGTGGTCGCCACTCTCTTCCATCCGGAAAAGAGCGGGACCTTGGGCCTGAAGATGTACGAAAATTTCATGCAGAACTGGGTCCTGGACCAGACATGGAAATAATCCCGGCTATCGACCTGAAAGGCGGGCGCTGCGTCCGTCTTCTCCAGGGTGATTTCGATAAGGAGACCGTCTTCTCGACGGACCCTGGGGCCGTGGCTCGAGGCTGGGAGCAGGCAGGCGCGCCGAGAATCCACGTAGTTGATCTGGAGGGCGCCGCATCGGGTCAACCGGAAAACGCAGAGGCCGTGGCCCGCATCCTCGAAAGTGTGGATCTACCGGTCCAGCTCGGCGGCGGTGTCCGAAACATGGAAACGCTGGAAGGCTGGTTGGACAAAGGCGTCCAGAGGGTGGTGCTAGGCACTGCGGCGGTGGAAGACCCGGACTTCTTGCAAGAGGCGTTGCAAAGATTTGCGGAGAGTGTAGTAGTTGGCATAGACGCGAGGGACGGTCGAGTGGCGACCTCGGGGTGGAAGAGGACAACGGAGGTCGATGCAATCGAGCTGATCGAACGGATGAAGAGACTTGGGGCGCGGCGCATCATCTACACGGACATATCACGAGACGGGATGCTATCAGGGCCGAACCTGGAGTCCGTGCGCCAGGTGGTGTCGAAGACTAAGGTGCCGGTTATCGCGTCGGGAGGCGTCTCGACCATCGAACATTTGAAGTCACTGAGAGAGTTGGGCGTTGAGGGTGCGATAGTCGGCAGAGCCCTCTACACCGGTGACATGAATCTGAGAGAAGCTATACAGACAGTGGACTAGGCAGGAGTCTTATACATGACTGCAGCGCAGGCCAAATCAACAGTTTTCATAGACAACGATAGAGTCAGAGTCCTGGAGTGGCGATTCGCACCGGGGGCGGAGGTGGGGCACCACGTCCACGGGCTAGACTACGTGGTGGTCCCGATCATGAACGGGAATCTCAGGGCGGTGACCTCGGAGGGGGAGTCGGTCAATCAACTTAAGGTCGGGCAGCCCTACTTCAGAAACGCCGGCGTAGAGCACAACGTCATAAATGCGAACGAGGGTGAGTTCGCATTTATCGAGGTGGAGATAAAGTAGGGGGCTAGGGTCACTTTTGCCTGGGCCGTATCCTGCCGAGGGAAGTTGTGTGAGAGCCGATCCAGTCCAGGCTTTTGACGTAGAGAGACCTGTGCACAACTGCAGTTCGCCTCTGCTGTACTGCCCAGATCACGTAACCCCCACCCCCCGCTCATACTTCGAGAGCCTCAGCACGAGCGGCCCCAGCCCCACCGCGAAAGGTTATGCAAAGATCTCATCCAGGGAGAGAGTTCAGGAGCTAGTGTCCTGCCGATAGCTCTTCTCTTCCTTCAAGCCAACGATTGAAGGAGCGCTCGCTTTCACCTGACGGCCGACCTGCGATCAAGCCCTCAACGCTAAGGTCTTCGTCCAAGTCGGGCCAGCGGATACCCTCCCCTTCGCCGATCAGCTCCCAATTGTCCTTCTCTTTTCGGGTGGCATGGACTAGTCTGGGATACCAGTCCAGAGGCACCGAAATGGTGCGCCCATCGGAGAAGTTAACCCGCAGAGCTGATTCCGTAACCAACACCTGCTCTGCTTCCGGTATTCGCGCCTCAATCGTTGAAGTAATCATTCCACGCCTCCACAAGCAAGGGGAAGGCGAGCATTTTCAGCCTATCGCCAGTTTTCGTCGGAGGGGTAGACGTTGGTGCCGAGGGTGCGGGAGTAGGGCTTGGCAAGCCAGTCCTTGGTGGTGTCCCGCCATTTGACGAAGTGAGGGGCCTCCCTGTGAGCCGCAATCGCCGCGTCGTCCTTGTAGACTTCATACAGGTGGACGCGGTTGGGGTCTTCATTATCCTGTAATACGTCGAACCGCAGGCAGCCGGGCTCGTCATCATTGGCGCCCTTAGCGTCCAGAAGCAGCTCCTCCATGAATCGTTCCTTGAACTCGGGCTGGATGTCGATGGTGACCAGCAGCGCTATCATAAGTTTCTCCTAAATCTAAGCTGTGTTAAGCCTTGCCCTAGAGGGGCAGGGTCACTGCCTTCCGCATCTGCGCGCTTCGGGTGACGGCCTCGGTGAATTCCATGTACTTGACCCCGTCTTCGAACGAGGTCAGCTTGATCTTCTCCTGCCCTCGTATGGCACCGATGAACTCGTCTTCCACCCTCCAGCTCCCGCGCTTTTCCGGGGCTATGGCTATCTCCTTCAACTCGGAATCTCCCTTACGACCTCCCATGAGAGTCTGGCCTGTCTTGTCGATGAACAGGCTCCCCTCCGAGCCGTTTATCCAGATGCCCGACTCCTGCCCCAGCCCGATAACCGAGCTGATCCTTATCCGGGCCTGGCCCCCGATGGCCATGCGGCAAAGCACGTCCGCATGATCGGGTACGGTGATGAAGGCTGGGTTGCCGTCTTCGTCTCGGCGCACGGGAACGTTCACTGAAGTCATCGCAATGACTTCCGAGGCTGGGCCGACCCACCGCAAGAGGGCCTCGTACCAGATTCCCATGTGCATTATGTTGAGCCCGCTGAGCCCCATGTCCTGCCTCCAGGATATCGGAGCTTCCCGTTCCAGGAACTGGTTGCCGTTCACGTTCATGTCGATGGCCAATAGGTCACCGAGATAACCATCTGCTACCAGGGAACTAATGGTCTCATCAAGAGCGAAGGTGAAGGGAGAGGGTACGATCTGGGTGACGAGTCCGGGACTGGCGTTGGCGGCATCCAGCATGTCATGGGCCTCGCCGGCGTTCATGGCCATGCGCGCCTCGGTCATAACATGTTTTTCGTTGTCCAGACCGGCCAAGGTCATGGGGCAGTGCAGGTACGGCCAGGTTCCGATGCAGACGGCGTCAATATCGTCGTCCGCAACGAGGTCTTGCCAGTTCTCGATGACTTTGGGTATGCCGAACTGGTCGGCGACCCTCTGGCTGGATTCCAGGGACCGGTTGCAAACACTGACCACCTCGACGCCGTCGATGGCCTGGAAGCCGGGGATGTGTCGGTCCCTCGTGTTCTTCCCTGCCCCGATCAGGCCGATTCTTATCGAACTCGCTGCCATAATAGGTTTCCTCCAGGGGACAAATAGACGGGTTTGCCCGCTAGCGCAGGCGGGCCGATTATAGCACGGGCCTCGGTTGTCCCTGTGCTATCATCGCCAGACTTATGGAAATTTCCAGGGGAGCAGTGGCTCTCTTTGTCTTACTAGTCGCCTGGGTCCTGTGCGGGATACTCTGGACTATAGGAGGAGCCGTGGTGCTATACGGTGTACTTTGGTGGGGAATCGGGTACCTCGGCCTAGGACTGCTCTTAGCAGTGGCCGGTTCGATATGGGCCTACAGGATCAACAGAGGGCCCAGTAAGTAAGTCTTGCAAGGGACCGAAGCGTGCCTATATTCCCCTTTTTGTTAGAATATACCTAAGGCGTCTCATCCATGAAATAGGAGGAAGCTCAATGGCTACTACACAATGTGCGGCTTGCAATAGAAAGTTTGAAGCGCAATTGATGCAGTTGAACAACCAGATGTATTGCGTCGACTGCTTCAACGCGGTTAAGGCCAAGGAGAAATCGTAGTAAAACAATAGAACGGAAACGTTCTACAAGCCCATTATCAGCCGGCGGTTGTCAATGACAACCGCCGGCTGATTTGTATTTGGAAATATCGGGCTTTCATCCTGGTTTTTGACAGATTATTGACGAATTCTTGAACCGAATCTAAAATTGCCATAGGTATTCTTTCTTTTATCAGTCTCGTAAAGGGGGTTGCAAGTGGAAAAGATAGTAGATGTCCAAATCAACAAGACCAATGCCCTTATCACCCTTGGCTCCATGTACCGGAGCGCTGCGGATGCCATAAAGGAGTACGTCAGCAACGCCTTGGACGAATGGGCAATAGCCCGCTCCGAGGCCCGTGGCGAAGAACAGTGCAAAGTCGGCTTCACCCTCGAAAAGAAGTCCATCACCATCGACTACAACGCTCCCGGCATGGATGCCGAAGGCTTTGAGGATGCGCTGAGGCACGTGGTCGACTCGGCGAAAAGGGGCTCCAGCATCCCTCAAATCGGGCGGCTTGGCATAGGCCTCTGGGCTTTTAACCAGGTCGGGACCAAGGCCACGTTCCTAAGCAAGCGTTCAGCAGAATCTCCAACCCTCAAGGTCATCCTGGCCCGAGATTCATCCGAAGCTCAAATCTCCGACCCGGGCCCCGGTGAGGAGCGCTCCAAGCCCGGCATGACAATCGAAATCACCGGTCTTTTCCAGGACCCGACCCGCCGCTACGGACCACTTTCCCAGGCACGGCTCAAGCACGTTTTGGCAGACAGGTTTGACGTGTACCTCAGGACCGGACATCTAACGATCACCATCAAGACGGCCAAGGGAGACTCAGAGGTGACTCCGGTTCAACTGGACTTGCCGGAGATCGGGACTAAGTTCCAGGAGATGCACCTTCCCGGCGAGCCCGACAAGGTCTTCAGGACCCGCTTCTGGTTCGATCCTTCTGGACAGGGCCGCGTGGCTATGCGCCACACGGGTGTCGTCATCATCGAGGACATACGGGAACTGTACGAATATGAGATGAAAGACAGCATCCTGGTGAGCGGCCTGATCAAGGGCTTCGTGGACGCCGAGTTCCTGTCTCCCCTCCCCGCTCGGGCCCAGTTCTTCGAAGATGATAGCCTGACCAAGTTGTTGGACTCCCTCCAGGGGATCGGCGCCGAGCTGGACAAGGAGATCATGGGATTCCGGGACGAAGCGGACAATGCACGGGTCCAGGCCCTTTTCGGCCGGGCGACGCGCCTGGCCCGGGAGATCTTTAGCCAGGAAGAGTTCCTGGATCTCGAGCTCATCGATGGCCTGCGCAGAGTCAGCAATCCGAAGGGAGATGACCACGTAGTGAATGGGGACGCAGCCAAGGAGGCTGAAGCCAACGGAAACGGGACCAATGGTCACAAGGGGCACGGCGGCAACGGGCACAGCCGCAGGGCCGCTCGGGCCATAATCCGCCGCTCCGACTTCGGAGGAGACGTTCGACACCGCAGCCGGCTCAACGACGGCGCCATCGAGATCAATATCAACAACCCCGACTTCCTGGCCCTCTCCCGCGTCCCCCGCTCCCACCAGGTTGCCTACGTGGCGATGCTCCTGGGCAAGGAGATAATCGCCTACAACGACTCCAGCCGCGCCAGCGACGAGGCATTGGAGAAAATGGCGGCCTACGGGACTCGGGTGCTATCCAAAGTCTGGAAATAGAGCCCTAGACGGGGGCTGCCCTATCGCCCCAAAAGAAAACATCGCTGCGGTTGGATTAGCCGACCGCAGCGATGTTAGTTTAAGTCCCCTTTACTTGCCTTTGGTCTGGGAAAGGCTTGAAGCCCAGGACTCGACCAGGTCCAGTCTGGACTGGACGAGATCGTGGTCCAGGTCTCGGGCGACGTTGGAATATCCGGCGCGGACGAGCATGGGCACCATGCGGCTGCGCAGCTTATTGAGGGCCCAGGGTATGGGCGCACCGTCAGCCGTGCAGTCGAGAAAAAGGCGTTCGTCCCGGCCGTCGGGGCCGTAGTGGTAGTGGGGCGCATCGATGAAACAGTCGAACCTGAGCAACTCGGTGCGCTTGCCTTCCAGGTCGGCGTAGACGTGGATGGCGACGCCCTCGTCCCCTGCAAAGTGCCGGTAGTCGAGTCCGAAGTCTATGCTCCCCGCGGTGATGGTCTCCATCTCACCGACTACAAATTCCTGGTCCATGTGTTGGTCTGCTACTTCTTGCATCGGCCCTACCTCCATCAGAATAATGATTGCCTGGGACGCCCAGTCAAATGATGCACCAGCGTAATTTCTCAGTCAAGGAAAAGAAAGAGGACGGGACTAGAACCCCTTGCGCTTGTCTATAACTCCCGTGAGCGGACGACCCTCCAGATAGCGGGACAAGTTGTCGCAAAAGACATCAACAATGCGAGCAACACGGACGGGAGACCCGCCCGCCGTGTGGGGAGTGACAACAACGTTCTCCATGTTCCACAGAGGATGGTCGTCGGAGAGGGGTTCGCCGGGGGACGTGTCGAGGCCCGCGCCCCCTATTTCACCATTCTCCAGCGCATCCAGCAACGACGGCCCATCGACTATGTTGCCGCGGGTCACATTTATGAGCAGGGCATGATTTCGCATGTGGGAAAAGGCCTTGGCGTTGAACACGCCTCTCGTCTCATTAGTAAGGGGCAGGCAGATTACGACGATATCCGACACCTCCAGCAGGTCGTAGAAGCGGTCGAGGGGCCAGACATCCTCCACGAAGGAGGGTTTATTCACATTTTCCGAGTCCAGTGCCAAGGTACGCATCCCAAACCCCTGGGCTCGACGCGCCACCTCGACACCCGTGCCTCCAAGCCCAAACACGCCGAGCGTCATGCCCGCCAGTTCCCATGACCGGGCTCGGATTGGCATTCGGACACTCCATGTCTTCTCCCTGAGAGCAGTGTGTATGCCACGGGTAAGAGCCAGGATCAGGGCCCAGGCGTGGTCGGCCAGATGTATTCCGACAGTCCCTTTGGCACTGGTCAGGGTGATATCGCTCTCCACGAAGTCGTCGAAGAGCAAATCGTCGATTCCCGAGCCTATGGACTGGACCCAGCGAAGCTTCTGTGCTTTGGCGAACATGGCCGGGGAGAAGTCTCCGAACACGATCTCCGTGTCACATATCTCGGACTGAGTTTCCTCGACGGTCTGGGGTACCACTATGTCGAGAGCTTCCGAAACGGCCTGGATTTTACCCAGGTGCTCCTGGGTGAAGCCTTCCGTAACGACGACATTCTCTTCCAGGCGCACGTTGATCATGAGCTTCATGGCGGCTCCTACAAAACGGGTCTAGAGAAGGGCTAGGCGCTCAGGGCCCCGGCCTCTTCGAATACGGTCGCGAGGCGGGAGATGCCTTCCCGGATTGTTTCTTCATCCTGGTGGCCGAAGGCAAGTCTCAGGAAATTTCTACCCTTCCCGGACGGGGAAAATATGGGGCCCGGTCCAAACCTGATTCCCTGCTCTTTTGCCTTTTCCAAAAGCGGCATCACGTCGGTGCCTTCCGGGAATCGGAGCCAGATGAACATTCCGCCCGGCGGGTGAGAGCACTTCACTGCGGGCCCGAAACCCTCGCCGATGGCCGCCAGCATCACGTCTCTCCGGGACTTGTACAGCTGCGACACTTCATTTACGTGCTCGTCCCGGTGCTCTTCCAGGTAGTGAAGCGCAGCCAGGATCGAGAACTGACTTGGGGTTGCGCCTTGCTGGATGGTACCCACCCGTTCCGTAATTTCCGGCGGCGCAACAATCCAACCCAACCGCATCCCCGGCCCGATTATCTTTGACGAGGAGCCGCAGTACATCACCGACCCCGTATCGTCCATCGAGTGGATGGCGGGCTTGTTCTCGCCCTCGAACCGCAAGTCAGCATAGCAATCATCTTCGAATATGGGGACACCGTGCCTGCGTCCAACGTCCAGGATTTGGGCCCGGCGCTCGGCGCCCATGTCCTGGCCTGTCGGGTTCTGGAATGTCGGAACGGTGTAAATGTACTTGACTCGTTCCCCGGCGGCCTTCAGTTCCACTATCTTCTCTTCCAGCAGATGGGGGTGCATTCCCTCGTCATCTCCACTCACTTCAACGATGTTAGCCTGGAAGCGGCGCATCACCCGTATAGTGCCGTTGTATATAAATTCGTCGGTCAGGACCGTGTCGCTGGGGTCGAGGAACAGTTCATTTAGCAGGACCAGAGCTTGCATGGATCCCGCTGTCAGCGTGACGTCGTCCGCTTCAACTTTCATACCCCTATTTCGCGACAGGTTCTCTGCGACCAATCGACGCATGCCTGGATGCCCCTGGGGATGAGGGTAGATGGCCAAGTCTTTCGCTTCTTCATCCAACCCCTTCTGCAATGCCCGTACCAAATCTTCCGACGGGAACGTCTCTCCATCAGCGAAGGCTATGGCGAAGTCATACTTGAAGCGCAGCGCCAGCGGGTTAACGGCGTCGGGCTTGGGGGGAGTTGTTGAGGCGAAAAGGGATTCGTAGTCAGGATGAGAGGCAGTCATGTCACGCTCCTAGTACAGACGGGTGCGGATTACATCCTCCCGCCATCTGAAGGCCGAGCCTCGGTTATACTACCACCAATGCCGTTTATCCTCCTCCCTTCATTTGACAATAAAGACGGCTGACCCTAGACTTTTCATCAAAGGAAATCAAAACAAGGGGAGCTTGGCGAGCCAGGCTGAGAGGGCGGCCCAATAGATGCCGCCGACCCCTATGACCTGAACTGGGTAATGCCAGCGGAGGGACGGGTATCGGACGCAAAAGCCGCCTCCAATAGGCGGCATTTTGTTATAGGGCCAAGACACGGCCCATCAGGGGAGGGTGCAGAATTGAAAAGGGACGACACCCTGACAATCGGGGAGCGGACTTTCAAGTCTCGGCTTATTCTGGGCACGGGCAAGTATCGCAACTACGAGGAGATGAATGCCTCTTTCGAGGCCTCGGGGGCGGAGATGATCACCGTTGCCCTTCGCAGGCTCGACCTGGACGACCCGTCACAGAAGACGCTCCTGGACTACATCGACTGGAACAAGTACGTAATCCTGCCCAACACCGCCGGGGCCCGGACCGCCGAGGAAGCGATCAGGACTGCCCGCCTGGCCAGGGCCATGGGCCTTTCCGATCTCGTGAAGCTGGAGGTTATCCCCGACTCCAAATATCTCCTACCCGACCCCATCGGTACCCTTGAAGCCGCCCGAGTCCTCGTCGACGAAGGTTTTGTGGTCCTGCCGTATATCAACGCCGATCCGGTACTCGCCAAGCGTCTTCAGGAATTGGGCACGGCCACGGTGATGCCACTGGCCTCGCCCATAGGCTCGGGGCAAGGGATGGTCACCTTCGACCAGATAAAGATCATCATAGAGCAGGCGACGGTGCCCGTGGTGGTGGATGCGGGCATAGGCGCTCCTTCCGATGCAGCCATTGCAATGGAAATGGGAGCCGATGCGTGCCTTGTGAATACCGCCGTGGCCCAGGCCGGAAACCCGGCCTTGATGGCCGAGGCCATGGCCCAGGCCGTCCAGGCCGGCCGAAGCGCTTTCCTTGCCGGACGCATGCCCAAGAAAGCATATGCCTCGGCCAGCAGTCCCCTGGAAGGTGTTGTACGCTAAGCCCATTCCCTGCCGAAGGTGCTATCATGGCGCCGACTTTGTTTTAGCGGGTCTCGCCGCCCGAATAGTCCCTACAGGGAGGTCTCCGTGGCCAATTCATCCGACGTGCTGATAGCCGGTGGTGGAATAATCGGCTGCTCCATCGCGTATCATCTCGCTCAGCTGGGCATCAAGAGCACCATAATCGAACGGGAGTCCATAGGGAGCCAAGCCTCGGGGGCTGCAACCGGCCTGCTGGTCGCCCTGAAAGAGGCCGGAGCCCCGGAGCCCTTCACCCGTCTCATCGAGGAGAGCTGCAAACGCCATAAGGAGATCATTCCCGAGGTAGAGGAGCTTTCCAAGATTGATGCACAATACGGGGACTTCGCCTGGACGGAAATCGCCTGCTCGGACGCTGAAGTGTCGAACCTCAAGGAAGCTTTCTCCGAGGTGCTCAGCAGTCCCGCAGCGTCCTGGCTCTCCGAGTCGGACTTGAGAGAGCTTGAGCCCCGCGTAACCCAGGATGCCATCGGCGGCATCTACATCGGCGGGCAGGCACAGGTAGACGCCTACCGGCTGACTCTCGCCTTCGCCCAGGCCGCCGAGGCCCTTGGCGTCACTATCCGGTATGGTGAGGTCACAGGGCTCAGGACCGAGGCAGGACGAGTCAAGGGGCTGGACACTTCTCTCGGGCTCATAGACTCGGACACCGTAGTCCTGGCCATCGGCTCCTGGAGCAAGCGCATCGAGGAATGGATTGGCATGGACGTTCCCGTGGAACCCCTGAAGGGACAGACCATTCACGTCGAGATACCGGGCGCCCCACTCCCCTGCATGATCCACCACGTTGACCGGTACGTGGCCCCGAAGAAAGGCGGCACGGTTATCACCGGGACGTACGACGGCTTCATGGGTTTCGACACCTCGATCCACGAGCAGGGAATCGCCAAGATCTCCGAGGGCGTCCTGAGCCTGTGCCCCGGCATCCTGGAGAGCAAGGTGGTAAGCCACGTGACCGGCCTGCGGCCCGCCTCCGCAGACTGGCTCCCGATCCTCGGGGCCGTGCCCTCTATCGAAGGCGCATACATAGCCACGGGGCACCAGCGCCTCGGCATCACCCTCAGTGCAATCACCGGCGAGGTGATGTCCCAGCTCATTAACGACGGTAAGCCCCGGCTCGATCTTTATCCCTTCCGGCTGGACAGGTTCGAAGGCGTGACAACGGTAATGGTCAGGGACCGCTTCGGGGCCGTCCACTGATAGCGGGACCTATGGCAACTCTCCTTGTAAACGGAAAACGCCGAGAGGTGGAGACGCCTGTCGACCTCTTGGGTTATCTGGCGTCACACAAGATTGAGCCGCGCATGATAGTCATCGAATACAACGGTGAAATCATCAAGCGAGACCGCTGGGAGGGGATTACCCTTCAGGACGGCGACAAGCTGGAAATAGTTCACATGGTGGCCGGAGGCGCCGGCCCGAGGCCCCAATGACCAACTCAATAGATGTAGCAATAATCGGCGGGGGGATCATGGGCGGTTCCATCGCCTACCATCTCGCCAAGCTGGGCGTAAAGTCCACCATATTCGAACGGGAGTCCATAGGGTGTGAGGCGTCCGGTGTAGCTACCGGCATGATCTCAGCCATGTCCATCGACACCCCGGGGCCCTACCTTGACCTCGCACGAGCCTCCTTTGAAAAGTACAAGACCCTGATCCCGGAGATGGAAGAGGCCTCGGGCGTCCACACCTACTACGGGGAAATCTCCTGGCTGGACCTGGCTTTCACGGAAGAAGACGAGGCGGTGAACCGCGCCAACATGAAGTGGAGGCAGGGCCTCATGCCCAAGGTCTCGTGGGTGACGGACGACGACCTTTACCGAATCGACCCCCGCATAACACGCGAAGCCAGGAGCGGGCTCTATCTTGAGGAACTGAACCAGGCCGACGCCTACAGGCTCACGCTAGCCTACATCGGCGCTGCCGAGTCTCTGGGCGTGGAGGTCCGCTACACCGATGTTAAGGGGTTGGAAAAGAATGGGACCCGGGTGACGGGTATCATCACCGACGAGGAAGTTGTGGCCTGTGGGGCAGTAGTGCTGGCGATGGGTGCATGGACCTCCGAGGCATCCGAGTGGATCGAGACCCCTGTGCCTATAAGGCCGTTCAAGGGCCAGATGGTCGAGCTTCGGGCGCCGGGCCCACCGCTTGGGGCCAACATTCACCATGGCCGCTCCTACGTGACGTCCAAGCTCAATGGAACGATCCTGTCCGGCAGCTACGATGGTTTTCGGGGATACGATAAGTCGGTTTCTCAAGAAGGGGTGGAACACGTCCTGGAAGGGGCTCTCAAGGTCTGTCCGGCGATGGAGGAGGCGTCAATCTCCTGGGTGATAACGGGGCTCAGGCCCGCAACCCCGGACGAAATCCCAATCCTGGGCCCGGTACCCGGTCTTGATGGCGCTTTTATCTCGGCGGGGCACATGCGAAAGGGCATAACCCTGGCTGCCATGAGCGGTGAAATGATTGCCGACTCAATAGTTGGGAACGAGCCCCGACTCCCGATAGAACCGTTCAGCCTGTCCCGCTTCGCCGATTGCCCCGACCCCTGGGCCGACTCTTAGTCTTCCCAGTCCTGTACAATAGCGCCGAAACCTTTTGGGAGGCGCCCTACTATGCTGGCAGGCAAGAAGACCAAAGTGGGCATTGCTGTGCCCCAGATGTTCCCGTACGGACCCGTGGACATGGGATTCGTCGAAGAGCATCTCAGGCACGTCGAGTCCCTCGGATACGACAGCGTATGGACACAGGACTCGGTTCTCGGGACCATGGACACCCTGGACCCGTTCACGCTGCTGGCCTACGCTTCTACAGTCACCGAGAGGGTCGGCCTCGGTATTTCGGTGCTGGTGCTGCCATTCCAGAATCCAGTCCACCTGGCCAAGATATCGGCCAGCCTGGACCAGTTGTCCAAGGGGCGGCTGATGTTGGGAGTGGGAATAGGTGGGCACGAGGACAGATACCCGTCCTTCGGCTTCGACGCCCAGCACCGCGTCACCCGGTTCGAGCACACCGTGGAGCTGATCAAACGGCTCTGGATCGAGCCACAGGTCACGTTCAAAGACCGCTTCTGGGACCTGCAAGACGTGAGAATAAACCCGAAGCCCCTACAGTCCCCCCGACCCCCCATCTGGTTCGGCGCCCACGCAGAGCCAGCACTGGAACGTGCAGTGAGGATCGGGGATGGGTGGATGGGGGCTGGGTCGTCGACCACCAACAGCTTCAAGAGGTCAATAGCACACGTACGAAACTACATGGATGAGGTGGGCCGGGACCCGGGGACCTTTCCAGTGGGCAAACGTGTGTACATAGCCATCGACAACGACAAAGAGAGGGCTGCAGGAAGGCTGGAGGAATGGTTCGACGGTTACTACCACGATACAGCTAGGGCCCGTAAGGTCTCGGTGTTCGGGTCCGAGGAGGAAGTCATCGACGGCCTGGGCCGGGTCATGGAAGAAGACCCGGACATTATCATGTTCAACCCCGTCTTCGACCTGATAGAGCACGCCGAGAGGCTGGCCAAGGACATCATCCCCAAGCTCTAACAGCCATGCGTATCATCGACCTCCGGAGCGACACCGTAACCCACCCCACCCCCGAGATGTACGACGCCATGCTCAACGCAGAGCTCGGGGATGATGAATACGGCGATGACCCGACGGTCAACCGCCTGGAAGCCCTCGCCGCCGAGAAACTCGGCAAAGAGGCAGCTCTCTTCACCGTCTCGGGCACCATGAGCAACCTCGTGGCCATTCTCACGCATTGCAGGAGGGGTGACGAGCTTATTGTCGGGGACCAGTCCCACATCTTCCTGGAAGAGGGGGGCGGGGCTTCGGGCCTCGGAAACGTCCACATCCAGACGCTTTCCAATGGAGAACGCGGCACCTTGGACCCAGACGAAGTGGAACAAGCCATACGCCCAGACGATCCTCATGACCCGCCAACCGGCCTGATTGCCCTGGAGAACACACATACGTACTGCGGCGGGTCCGTACTGACCCAGGACGAGATCGGGGAAGTGGCATCGGTGGCACGGCGGCATGGGCTCCCGCTCCACATGGACGGGGCGCGGATATTCAACGCATCGGTCTATCTGGAGACTCCGACCTCCGAGCTGGTGAAGGACGCGGACTCGGTGAGCTTCTGCCTATCCAAGGGTCTGAGCTGCCCCATAGGTTCGATGCTCTGCGGCAGCGCCGAGTTCATCAACCAGGCACGATACTGGCGGGAGACCCTGGGTGGCGGGATGAGGCAGGTGGGAGTCATCGCCGCCGCGGGCATCGTGGCGCTGGAGAGCATGATCGAACGGCTAGCCGAAGACCATTCCAACGCCCGACGCCTAGCCTGGGGCCTGAGCCAAATACCCGGCATAGACATAGACCCGAAGAAATATCCGACCAACCAGGTCTACTTCAAGGTAGTGGACGGTCCTCCGTCCGACATTGCGTTGAGGCTGGAGAGTCTCGGGATCAAGGGGGGCACGGGCGACAGGACGTGGCGGTTCGTCACCCACCACGGGATTGGGCCCGAGGATATAGACCACGCTTTGGACATTGTTGAGTCGGTTTTCCGGGAGTACGTTACCTAGCCCTGCAACAGGCACAGCTCGTTGCCGTCCGGATCGGCGACTACCGTCCAACCCTCGCCATCCTCCAGGAAAGACTCCAGTTGCCTGCCTCCCAGAGCCTCGACGGCGGCCAAGGCCGCTGGCGTGTCCTTTACAACAATGTCCATGTGTAGGCGAGTCTTGCTGGACTTCTTTTCGGGGACCGTTTGAAGATAAATTATTAGGCCACCGGGAAGGGGTTCGAAGTTGAGGTAATGATCGTTCGCCGCATTACGTTTAACGCCCAGCAAGGCCGAATAAAAGGCCTCCGCGCGGGCCAGATCGGAAACGTCTATACCGACTTGGGTCAACACTCCCAGCGGCGCACTCTGTTCTGTCATTTATACAACTCCTAATGAATCTGGAATGTCCATAAACTCAGTCTTTCGAGGCTTTGCTATCCAAGTCGAAGTTCAGCAGGCAGAACTCGTTGCCATCCGGATCGGCGAAGACGGCCAGGCTGTCCGTCGGCTCCCCGTATTCCTCATTCAGAAGTCTGGCGCCCAGGGCCTGGACCCTGGGAACAGCCGCCTTAACATCGGGCACCGTCAGATCGAAGTGGACCCGAGTCTTGGCGGTCTTCTTCTCCGGGACTTGCTGAAGGTAGACGATCATGCCGTTGGGAACGGGCGTGAAGGCGATGAACTGGTCCCATGCAGCGTATCGCTCAACACCTAGCAAGGCCGAATAGAAAGCCTCGGCCCGCTCAAGATCGGAAACATCAATGCCAACGTGGGTTAAGGCAGCTATCGCGCCGGATTGGTCTGTCATGATTATTTCCTTACGTGAAGGCTGAGATTGTACACATTCCAGGAGACATTTTACTTAACACACGGGACTAGCTACTACCCGCCCGTCTATCTTTCGAGGGAGAAGCAGGCCCCTGTCCTTTGTACCGAAAATCTTGCCATCCTCAACCACAACCTCTCCCCGAAGGATCGTCATAACCGGCCACCCACGCACTTCCCATCCCACCCAGATGCTGTAGTCGGCGCCATGCAGGTCTGAAAGCTCAAGTGTCTTGTTGTATTCGGGATCGATTATGGCAATGTCGGCGTCACTGCCGGGGCTCAGGGCTCCCTTCTTCGGGTACAGCCCTAGCAGCCTGGCTGCATTCGCCGACGTTATGTCCACGTACCGCTCCAGGCTCATGCCACGTTTCACCACCCCCTCACTGTAGCCGATGCCCATCCGGGACTCGACACCTTCGCTGCCTCCCGTCGTGTCCTCGATGGTCTGGCCGCGGAGTTTGTGGGTCTTACTGGTCCAAAGCTCATCAGTGGCAAGAGTGGACAGCTCTCCGTTAATCAGCCCTTCCCACAAGGACGTCTGGTCCGCCTCGGTTTTCAGCGAAGGGTAAGTATGGTAAAGGGCGCCGTCGGGCCTTTCGTAGTCTTTGTGGTTGAAGGAAGCGTAATGGTGCAAGGTCTCGCCGTAGACGGGCAAACTCTTGGCCCGGGCCTCGGCTATCGCCTCAACACCTTCTTTGGCGCTTACGTGGACGAGGTATAGGGCACAGTCCATCCACTCGGACAGCCTGATAACCCTCCTGAAAGATATGTCTTCAGACATGTTGTTGTGGACATGGTGCATGTACTTGCGATGCACCTGGCCGAGATGGGCTTGCTTCTTGTACATGAACATCACTATGTCCTCGTCCTCGGCGTGGACGAGCATCATGCCCCCGCCCCGACCCACGTGGCCCATAATTTCCGCGAGATGACCGATGTCGGTCATCTGCTTGGGGCGGTGGGGGGTGGTGTTGGTGGTCCAGACCTTGAAGCTGGGATACCCCGCATCGATCACCTCCCCAATCTGCTCCATCACGCTGAAAGGCAGGTCTCCCTTGGTCGAATAGAGAGAGACGTGATAGGAGTAATCGACGTGACTGTTGCCTTTGAAGATGGCCTCTTTCTTCTCCAGGGTCTCGAACAGGTCTTCGCCGGGCTCCCAGTACGCGAAATCGACGAGGGTAGTAGTGCCGCCGAACAAACAGGCCCGGCTAACATCCTCGATGCTGCCGGTGCTGACACCCTCGTGAGCCAAAGTAGGTACGGTCCAGGAGCAGTGAGCATGAGGCTCAACGCCGCCGGGCACAACAATCTTGCCGCGGGCGTCGATGACTCTGCCCGCATCCTGAGTTAGAGCGCCGGGTTCCGAGACTGCGGCTATGCGCTCATCCTTCACGGCCACGTCCCAAAGGCCTACGCCCGTGGGGGTGACAACCGTACCGCCCCGTATCACCAAATCAAGCATGTCGAGCCTCCTATCCCAATACGCTGTACACGCTAATCGTAGAGGTGAGCAGGGTAATCCATGCCCACGTGACCCTTCTCTTCAAGGCCCTTGTATTCCGCATCCGTCACTCCCAACATCTCCTTGAAAACGTACTCATTGTGCTCACCGAGCATGGGTGCGGGGAGCCTGATCCCGTTGGGTGTCTCCGTCGTCTTCCACATCATGCCAGTATAGGGATGTCTTCCGGTCGACGGCTGCTCCAGCCGCTCGAAATAGCCCCGAGCCACCATTTGAGGGTTTTCGTAAAGCTCCCGCTGATCGTGGACCGCGCCCGCGGGCACACCTTCGGCCTGGAGCAAGTTCATTAGCTTGACGTGGTCCTTGTCAGCCATCCATTCTTCAAGGTGGCCATCGATCTCCTCCTGGCAGCGATAGCGGCCAAGGACCGTATCAAACCTCGGGTCCCGGGCCCAGGTGGGGTTACCCATAGCTTTCTTCAGTGCCACCCACTCATCGTCACTCCCCACCGAGATTACAAGCCAGTTGTCCTCCCCACAGCACTTGTAGCACCCCTGGGGGGCACGGGAGGGGTGGGCGTTGCCCATTGCGCTCTGTATACGCCCGTTCACCTGCCAATCGAGCGTCGACTCCGGGACATAGCTAAGTATTGCCTCGGTGGTTGCCACCTCCACCAGCTGCCCCTGTCCAGTCCTTTTGCGATAACACAGGGCCATGAGGACGGCAAAAGCCCCGGTTACCCCACCAACAGCATCGCCCAAAAATGACGTGCCGGCATCCGTGAAGGGCCCGTCCCTGTATCCGCGTATCCACGTATGCCCGGCTGCCGACTCCATCTGCGGACCCAACGCCCTGTACCGGGCATAAGGGCCGGTGAGTCCGTAGGCCGGAACGCGGACCATTATGATGTCGGGTCTGACTTGACGCAGTTGATCATAGCTGGCGCCAATCTTGTCGTAGGTCTGGGGGACGTTGTTTTCGATGACGACGTCCGAAATTGATGCAAGTTGGAAATGGGTGTCCATGATGTCAGGGGCGGGTATATTCGAGGTCATGCTGAGCTTGTTGCGGCCGTGAATCTGGAAAACCGCGTTTCGGTTCCAGTGGCGTTCCCCGGGGATCTCGTCGGGGTAGCTGCTTGCCCAATCGTATAGTCCGCGATCCATCGGCAGGATACCGGTAGCTCGCGTCCCGTACTGGAATATGGAGATCGGCTCGATGCGAATGACCTCGGCGCCCCAGTCGGCCAGGAGCTGCGTCCCAAAAGGCCCGACCCAGGCCAGGGTCATATCGATGATCCGCACGCCTTCCAAAGGCAATCGCGCAGACATCAGACAACCCCCTCTTGCCGCAGCATAGATAGCTCCCGGCGACTCAATCCGAGAATCCCGCAGTAGACATTCCGGTTGTGCTGACCAATGGCCGGGGCGGGTCTGCCAATCTGCCAAGGCGTACGCTGCATGATCATGTGGCGAGCCGGGAATACTCGACGTCCATACCGGGGGTCCTCGACACCAGCCCATACGCCTCTCGCTCGGAACCCGGGGTCAGAGGCCACGCCTGCTGGATCGTAGAGCGGGGCCGATAGGGTTCTTCCGGTCTGGCTCTCTGCCCAGCCTTCTATCTGGGTGCGGGTCGAGACCCACTCGGCCACCAGTGCGTCCAGCTTTTGTACCACGCGTGGGGTTGCGAGAGCCGTGGTGACATCGACGCCATTTTCCTCGAAGAAATCCGGTCTCCCGAGCAGGGCCAAGAGTCTTGGGAACCTACCGGCAGACTGCACGTCCATATACCCATCTTTGCCAGGATAGACCTGGGAGAACCCCTTATTTTCGCCGGCGTACCGGGAGTACCGCTTGCCGGTGTAGACGTGACTGAGCAGGAGCGCCGACTGCCTGTCGATAGTCCCGGCCTGGGTCTCCATTATTGATATATCCAGGTGGTCGCCCGGGGCCTCGCTGCCGATCTGCCGGTACAGCGCCGTAAGCGTGGCGATGGCGGCTACTTGACCGGCGAAATACATCCCCACCCGTCCCCCGTGCTTCACCGGCTCTCGGCGGGCGGCGCCGGTGAAGAGCATGGGCCCTCCGGTCGCATACTCCACTATCTCCGTGGCTTTGTGATTTTTGTAAGGCCCGTTCTGTCCGAAATTGGAGATGGAAGTTAGGACCACGTTGGGGTTGAGCTGCTTTAGTCGAGAGTAGCCCAGCCCGAAGTCTTTCATTAGGCCCGGCCTGAAGCTCTCAACTATCACATCAGCCCACAGGGCCAGCTCTTCAAAGAGTCTGACGCCCGCGGCCCGTTTCAAGTCGAGCGTGACACCGAGC
The DNA here is from genome assembly GCA_965220005.1 of Dehalococcoidia bacterium. Classification (GTDB taxonomy): domain Bacteria; phylum Chloroflexota; class Dehalococcoidia; order Plut-88900; family Plut-88900; genus Plut-88900. The sequence continues at coordinate 1,511,289 of OZ244800.1, read as the reverse complement.
TTGTTCTGGTTCAGGAACTGGAATAGTGCGCTGGACTCGGGAGCGGGGAGGTCATTGTGGAATGGGCCGAGCCTTCGTCCCGGATCACCGTGACCCGGCCTTTCAATCTTGACTACGTCCGCCCCGTAGTCAGCCAGGAGCTTAGTGCAGAACGGGCCGGCGGCGTAGTGGGTCAGGTCCAGGACCCGGGCCCCGGTAAGGGCTTGTGGAGGAGGGACGGTTTTGGGACATTCGAACATGATAGTTGCGCTAATATAGCGGGGCGGATGTCTTTGGGCAATAATGTAACCGCACATCTGCCCCCTGGAGATTACATATGGCAAAGCCAAAGTTCGGGTTCCACTATAGCCGAATAGAGAACGTAATCCCTCCACCCGACTTTGCTCATCTCGCCGAGGAGATGGAGTTTGACTCGGTGTGGGTGCCGGAGGCCCTGGTGAACGAGGTTCCGGCCGGGGACATTATGATGACCATGAGCGCCCTGGTGCATCACAGCAGCAGCATCACCGTCGGGGCGGGGGCAGTGCTGCTGCCGTTGAGAAATCCCGTTGTGTTGGCCAAGGAGTTTGCTACGCTGGACATACACTCGGAAGGGCGGATCATTGTCGGGTTTGGGGTGGGTGGGCCTCCCGACTCCCACCCCGACGCTTTCGAAGCCTGCGGCGTGAGCCTCCGGGAGCGCGGCAACCTCACCGACGAGGCGCTGGAAATCATGACCAAGCTCTGGACCGGTGAGGCCGTCGATCACGAAGGGAAATTTCAGAGCTTTTCCAACATCCGCCTGGAACCGAGGCCGTATCAGCGTCCTCATCCACCCCTCTGGGCAGGAGGCGTATCCGAAAGGATGCTGAAGCGGGCAGCCCGTTACGCAGACGGTTTCTATCCGGTGCGCATCAATGCAGAGGAGTTCGCCGTATCCTGGTCGAAGATAACGCGATACGGAGAGGAGCTGGGAAGGGATGTTTCAGGAATGTCCCGGGCCATACATCTCTTCTATCGCATAGGGAGTACGCGGGAGGAAGCCCTGGCAGCAGGCGAGACGGAGTTAAACCGCCGTCGCGGGTTTGAGGTTTCTTTAGTCAACGATGGCAGATATGCCTTCGGGACTGTGGACGATTGCACAAGGACAGTGGAGAGATTCCTGGATGCAGGTGTAGACCACATAGTGTTCAACGCCATGACGCCTGCATATGAGGTGCCGGAGCAGTTGAATTTACTGGTCGATGGAGTGATATCCCGGTTCCGCTAGGGGCTGGTTACTCCGCCGAGATCGCGTCCCAGAGCACCCAGCCTTCCTTTTCTTCACCGTAGCGGACGTGGGCCCGCTGTGACAGGGAGCCATAGACATCCTTTTGCTCTTCGAAGACGGTGACCTGTGTCGGGGCGGTGATCTGATCAAGGACCTGGGAGCCCTCCACCGCGCTCATGGGCTCGCTCCAGACTCGCACCACGCCGTTCCATTTCTTTAGTATCGACTTGGTAACGTTGGCGCTGTAAGGCTCTACCTGTTCAACTTTGTTCATCGACATCTTCTGCGGATCTCCTTCTTAGCTGCCGGTAATCTTCCAGCAAGCGCCTCTCTTCATCGCTAAGGTCGGTGGGCACTCCCACCTTGATGACGACATACTCGTCACCGGTGCCCGAGCCCCTGAGATGGGGCAGCCCGTGCCCCGAAAGCCGAAACGTAGTCCCGTGCTGAGTGCTCTGCGGAAGGGTGACGGTCAGGGGTCCATCGAGGGTGGGAACGTCAACATCGCCTCCGAGGGCTGCCGTTGCAATGTCTACCTCTTGTCTGACGTAGAGGTCCTGTCCTCGGCGTTCGAAGCGGGGATCAGGTGCGACGTTGAGCACAACGAAGAGGTCGCCGGGAAGGTCGGGGCCTGCTTCACCCTCGCCCGTCACCCGGAGCGCATGTCCATCCTCCACACCGGCAGGCACATCCACCTCTAGGTCCACCGTCTCGACAGTCTTGCCCCGGCCTTCGCAGGTTGCACACGGCTCGGTGATCACCCTTCCGTTGCCCCGGCACGTCCCACAGGTCAATATCTGGCGCACGACCCCGAACCCCGAGCGTTCTTCCCGGACGGTGCGTCCCGACCCGCGGCACGATTCGCACTCTCCCTCTCCGCCGGCCTCCGCCCCCGAGCCCCGGCACCCGGCACAGGTCGAGGCCCGGTCCAGGGTAATGGTCTTCTTGAAGCCGCTGGCCACGTCATCCAGCGTTAGTTCAAGGTCGTAGCGGATGTCAGCGCCCTTGCGGGTGCGCTGGCGGGTCTGTGTCCGTCCACCGAACATCCCACCGAAGGAGTCTCCACCGAACCCGAACAGGTCGCCCAGCCCGAACTCGCTGAACAAGCTGGAGAAGTCGACTCCACGGAAGATGTCTTCCTGGCTGAACCCATCGAGCCCGGCGTGGCCGTATGAGTTGTAGAGTTCGCGCTTCTTGGGGTCGTTGAGGACGGCGTAGGCCTCGTTGACGTCCTTCATGGTCTCTGCCGCGGAAGCGTCCCCCGGATTCCGGTCCGGGTGATACTTCATGGCGAGGTTGCGATAGGCCTTTTTTACGGCCTTCGCATCGGCGTTCCGATCGACCCCCAGGACCTCATAGTAGTCCCGCTTGGCCATCGGGCTAGCCTCCGGTGTACTTCCAGCTCACCTTGTCCCAGGTGTACGAAGCCGTATTGCACGCGTTGCAGAGGACGGTCGTCACATCACCTTCGACCTGGTGGCGTGCGGTGGCCAACTTCTTACACTTCCTGCAATAGACCTTTTTTCTCGTTATGTTCATGTAATACGCCTTAGCGACCTATTTGACTGTTGTCCTAATCTTTCGATACAGAGCGGGTGGCGCGTGGCACGGGCCCACACCTTACTTTTTGGCTGGCGGGTGCTGCCGGAAAGCGGGCTTGGAGGGAATCCTTATGTAGTAGTCAACCTTGGAGGCCGTTGCTGACATCAGTTTCTGCCCACCGGCGCCACAGGTTGGACACGGAGCCATTTCGTCCGCCCTGCTGATGGGCCTCATCAGCTCGAATTCCTTGCCGCAATCGGCGCAGTAGTACTCGTATATAGCCATGAAAGGTCTCCTGGAACCGGTGAAAGGGTGCTGCTACTCGTCCTCTTCGGGCTTCCAGCCCGTCTTTTCGAAGACCTCCTGCAGCTCCTGGATGCGGCCCTTGACTATGTCCTGCACCTTGGATTCTATGTCCGGAGTGATAATCAGAAGCGCTATCTGGTTTTTACGATGCCAGACCTGCAGGTTTCCAAAGGTCTCCTGTACCCAGTAGCCCTTCTTGACCTGCTCTTCGGTCAGGTAATCGGTCGGGGCTATGTCTTCAATATCGGCCACTGTTGCACCTCCAAAAGGGATCGGGCTGCCAATGGTTCCACCACCCGACTTTCGCCGCAGATAGTATACGTTGTCGGGGGAGTAAGTAAAGAATACGGCGCTTCAGCCCAATACACAGCAATTGACGGCTTTGCCAAGCGCTTTCCACGGTGAGTTCCGTCAAATCATTCCACGTGGGGGTGGTATTCGTTGCCTATGTGCCCCATCCCCTCCAGCGTATCGTATTCGGAGTCGGTGTAGCCCAACAGGTCTTTGTAAACGTACTCGTTATGCTCCCCGAGTCTCGGCGGAGGCATACGGATAGCGTTGGGAGTCTCCGAGAGTCGGCCTATTATGGAAGGGTACTCATGCTCCCCCGTGCCGGGCATCGAGACATGTTGGAAGAACTTCCGAACGCGGAGCTGGGGGTCGTCAAACACTTCCCGGTGATTCGACACCTGCCCCGCCGGCACCCCCGCCTCCTGGAGCATCGACATTAGGTCTCCCTTGTTTCGCTCGCGGGTCCACTCCGAGATCAGGGAGTCCAGTTCATCTTGGTGCTCATACCGGCTCAGGTAGTTAGCGAATTTCCTGTCGGCGGTCCATGCCGGGCTGCCCATAACGCCGCAAAGCGCATCCCACTGCTCTTCCTTCTCAACCGCTATCACGACCCACTCGTCATCCCCCGAGCACGGATAGCAGCCGTGGGGGACCATACTTCGATGCCGATTCCCCAGGGTACGGTGGACCCGTCCATTGGCCAGCCGGTCTATGTTTACCTCGCTGATGTAGGACGTGAAGTTCTCCACCTGTGCCAGCTCGATCATCTGACCCTTCCCGGTGCTCTGCCGATTCCTGAGGGCCATCATCACGGCGAGGGCGCAGTTAATACCGCCTGCTGCGTCGCTGTAGAAGATGTCGGTCTGAAAATCGAGGCTAAGATCGGGGTAGCCACGGAGGCTGGCGTGTCCCGAGACACCATCAATGTGGCTGCCGAGAGTTCGATATGTCCTGTAGGGTCCCTGCAGACCAAACCCCGGCATTCGCACCATGATGAATCCGGGGTTGATCTCCCTGGCCCTTTCATAGGAGATACCGAGTTTATCGGCAGTGGTCGGCACGTTGTTCTCAATCAGCACGTCGGCTACGTGGAAAAGTCTCTGGAAGACCTCCTGGCCTCCGGGAGCGCCCAGGTTGACCGTCATGCTCTTCTTGTTGCGGGCATGGACGTTGAAAGAGGGAGTCCTGTTCCAGGGCATGGGGCCCGGGTCCCATTCAGGATAGGCAGAATGCCAGTCCGTGTCTGCATTAACTTCCGCATTGGATACGCGGGCCCGTTGGCCGCGCGCCATCGGCTGGAAGTGGTCGATAGGCTCCAGACGTATGACCTCGGCTCCCCAGTCTGCGAGCATCTGAGTGGCATAGGGACCGGCCCAGACAAGCGTTATGTCCAGGACTCGTATCCCATCCAGCGGCAGCGTCGAATTCGTCATGTAACTATCAGCATAAAGACGCCCTACACTATTCCTGCCTGTCTCAGCTTGGATACTTCTTCCCTGGAGAAACCGAGAAGGCTACCGTAAACCTCCACGTTATGCTGCCCGAGGGTTGGGGCGGGGCGGCGCATGGCCCACGGGCCGCCATACATCTGGAACGACTTGCCGGGAATCCGCACCATGTCTCCGGGGGCCCTTTCGACGGTAGTCCAGTAGGCTCGGGCACGGAAGTTTGGGTCGGCGGTCAGAAGGGCGGAGTCGTAGACCGGCCCCGAAAGAATTCGGGACTCCTGGGCAGCGGAGAAGGCATCTGTCACGGGGCGTTCCTTCAACCACGGGGCGAGCAGAGCATCGAAGAAATCGTGACTTTCGGGCATTGAACGGGCCTCCATAGTGGCGAACAGGGGCTCTTCCATTAGCTCCGGCATGCCTATCATGTTCAATCCCTTGGGTATCATAGTAGCGTCAGGGAACATGTTCAGATAGCCGTCCTTGCACAGGTGGATCGATCCTCCACCACTCTCAAGGTTCTCGCGCCCGGTGACATAGCCGGCGTACTGGTAGGCCAGGAGCATCGCAGAAGTGCGGTCAATGCTCCCTGCCTGCACCTCCTGGATGGACTCGTCCACATGCTCACCCACGCCTCTCTTCGCCGTGCCCCGGAGCGCGATCATGGAGTGGAGAGCGCTCATGATACCTGCGTGAAACTGGATGATGTGTGCCCCAACTTTCACCGGTTCCCTGGACTGGAGTCCCGTCACGTTCATCAGCCCCGACATTGCGTAGTACACGACTTCCGAGGCTTCGTACTCACTGTAGGGGCCGTTCTGCCCGAAGTTGGATATAGATGTGAGGACGATGCGAGGGTTGCGCTGCTTCATGGCCCCGTAGGAGAGGCCCATGGACGGCAGGGTCGAGGGCGAGAAGGTCTCGACAACGAGGTCGGCCCACTCGACCAACTCCATGAATATCTTGGCCCCGGCACGGGTCTCGGGGTCCAGGGTGACGCCCCGCTTATTGTTGTTGAGGTAGCGGAAGAAGCCGCTCTTCTCTACCCCCGGCAGGTCGTCAATGAAGGGAGTGGAGGCTCGGCCGGGGTCCCCGGCCTGGGGTTCGACCAGAATGACGTCCGCCCCGAAATCAGCCATGAATTTCGTGCAGACGTGTCCGGGAATACGCCGGCTGATGTCCAGGACTCGTAGGTCTTGAAGCGCCTGATCGTGCAATTCAGTGCTTCCGTCCGAACCGGGAAAGGATAGTCAAGATTCTATCACCACCGTAAACCCGCCCGATTCCACAGCTAGAGAGCATGTGAACACGCTGTGCGCACTCACAAGTGTATAAATGAAGGACCGGCTCCCTGAGCCCCTATTCCGGCCCGACCTCGTCGGGAATGTACTCGTCCTGTACTTCCACGGTGAGCCAGTTTTCGAAGCAGACGCCACTGGATAGGCTGGTCACGCCTATGGTGGCCCGGCCTCCGAGTCCTCGCGCCTCCCCCAGGACCTCGACGAACAGGTCGGTGGCGCCGCTGGACACCCGGTTCACATCCGTGAAGTCGGGCGTGCACACTACAAAGTTCAACGACCTGACGATGGCCACTATCTTGTCCAGGTCACCGACGGCGTGTTTGATGCCCGCAAAGCAGTGTATGGCCGTGAGCCGTGCCGCTTCGTAGCCCTGCTCAATGGTGACATCTTTGCCAAGGGTCCCGATACCGACCGGTCCCCCGTCCTTCCAGGGAACGTGTCCGCTGAGGTACAGCACGTTCCCGACCCGGTGATGGGACTTCATAGTGCCGAAGGTCGCACCGGGGTAACCTTCCTTCGAGTAATCGGGCAGGGTGATGCCCATCTCGGCCAGCTTAGCTTCTACTCTCATGGCTGAGACCTCCGGACCGACAGGCTAATCGAATACCCTGATGATGTCGTAGGACGTGGTGCGCTGGGCAGGGATACGGCCAATGTCCTTAATCAGACTCTGGAAATCCTCCGGCGACATGTACTGGCCGTAAGGCGCACCCGCCGACCTGGATATCTTCTCATTCATAAGCGTGCCGCCAAAGTCATTGGCCCCTGCGTTTAGGCATACCTGCGCAAACTTCTGGCCCAGCTTGACCCACGACACCTGGATGTTCTTGATCCAGTTGTTGAGCATGATGCGGGACACGGCGTGCATCCTCAGGTCTTCCATGCCCGTTGGCCCGGGTCTAACCCCGCCCTGCAGGTAAAGGGGCGAGTCCCAGTGGACAAACCCCAAGGGTACAAACTCGGTGATACCGCCGGTCTCCTTCTGGATGTCCCGGATGAGGGCGATGTGGTTGGCCCAGTGGACCGGAGCGTCGATGTGTCCGTACATGATGGTAGAGGTGGATGGCAGGCCGACATCATGGGCGGTCTTGATGATCTCAACCCAGTTCTCGGCGCTGAGCTTGTTCTTGGTCAGGCGCTGCCTTATCTCGGTGTCCAGGATCTCGGCGGCGGTGCCGGGAATGGAACCCAAACCTACTTCCTTCACCATGAGCAGGAAGTCTCGGATGCTCAGGCCCGTCTTCTTGCTACCGTACTGCACCTCGAAGGGCGAGAAGGCGTGGACGTGGATGCCCGGGACCCGCTCCTTGATGGCGATCAGCATGTCGCGGTACTCGTAGCCGGTCATCTTAGGGTGGAGGCCGCCTTGCATGCAGATTTCCGTAGCTCCCGCCTCCCAGGCCTCCTCGGCCCGGTCTGCGACCTGCTCGATGGACAGGGTCTCGGCCTCTTCGTCACCGAAGTGCTTGGCGAAGGCGCAGAACTTGCAGCCCGTATAGCAGATATTGGTGAAATTGATGTTGCGCACCGTAACGAAGGTGACCATATCGCCGACGGTACGCTTTCGGAGCTCGTTGGCGGCGGCGCAGAGAGCGTGCAGCTCCAGGTCCTTTGCGTCGAAGAGCTTTATGGCCTCTTCCACCTCGATATCTACGCCGTTCAAGGCCCTGTCCAATATGCGGGCCGTTTCCGGTTCGACCGCCGAAAGAAGCCGGTCCAGGCTGGATTCAACGGCGCCGGGCAATACAGTATCAATTACCATCGGGTCTCCTCGTTCTTTACGTAGCCATCCCCGTCGATGAAGCCGTGCACTGCGGCGCCCATGACAGGGTTCAGATATCCGGGTTTGTCCACAATATATTCGGGGTAGATTGCCAACCTCTCCTTCAATTCGAAGCCGAGAGACTCGGTGTTTTCCTTAAGCTCCGTTATCATGGGCCAGGCCTTCTCAGGGTTAATGAAGTCCTTGGTGACGGGGGATACGCCTCCCCAGTCGTTGATGCCGGAGGCCAGGTAGAACTGGTATGCGTCAGCGGTCAGGTTGGGCGGGGCCTGGATGTTCATTTCGGGGCCCAGGATTAGCCGGGCCAAGGCAATGGTCACGGCCATATCCACCGCCGAGGGCTCACCATGGGCCCTCATTCGGGTGTCGGGCTTGGCGCGGAAGTTCTGGATTATCACTTCCTGAATGTGGCCGTACTCTTCCTGAAGCTCTTTGATGGCAAAAAGGGTATCGACCCGTTCGTCCAAGGTCTCTCCGATGCCGATAAGCATGCCAGTGGTGAACGGGACCAGCATCTCGCCGGCGTAGCGCATGGTCTGGATTCGTATTGCCGGGTCCTTGCCCACACTGCCGAAGTGGGCCTGCCCCCTCTCCAGGAGGCGCGGGCTGGAATTCTCCAGCATCAAGCCCATGCTGACCGTGACCTCGCGAAGCTGGGCCATCTCCTCTCGTTCCAGCACACCGGAGTTGCTGTGGGGAAGGAGACCCGTCTCTTCGAATACCATGCGGCACATGTCGACAAGGTAGTCGGTCATCGAGGGGTATCCAAGTTCCTGAAGGTGCGTCCGGGCCATTCTGTGCACGTCTTCAGGTTTCTCACCTAGGCTAAACAAGGCTTCCTTACATCCAGCCCGCCGACCGGCCTTGGCCACCGCTAGCACTTCGTCGGGAGTCATGGTCTTGGCGTCTGGGTGTCTGGGGCCCTTGACGAATGTGCAGTAGCCGCAGCGGTCTCGACACAGGTTTGTCAGGGGGATGAAAACCTTACGGGAGTAGGCGACGCGACGCCCCTTGGCCCTTTCGGTGGTCCGGGCGGCGCATGCGAGTAGGGCGGGAATCTCTGCGCCCTCGGCTCGAACCAGCCGGTATGCCTCTTCTCGCGATAACGACTTGCCATCCAAGACTTGTTGCAGGCAGCGCTCGATTTGGATATCGGTAGAAACGTAGACCACGTGTGTCTCCGAGAGCGGCAGTTACCGTAGAGTCGTCAAAGTCGAGCGAGGAGTCAAAATAAGCCTGTCCAACAAGCTATCACGCGGAATGGCCGCGAGTCTATCCACACGCCTATCGAATGTCAAATCCACGTGCCTTTGAGTTGCGATGAAGCACCGCAGGGGCGGTTAGGATTCATTTGCCAATGCAGAAGCGGGAGAAGATGGTGTGGAGGAGGTCTTCGGTCACAGTCTCGCCGGTGATTTCGCCGAGAGCAGTCAGGGCGGCGGTGAGGTCTATCGTAACGAAGTCGTCGGGCAGGCCTTTAGTTAGGGCATTTTCGGCAGAGGCAAGGTGAGTTGCTGCAGATTCCAGGGCCGACTTGTGCCGAGTATTGGACACCAGTACCTCACCCGACCCCAAACTCTTGCCGTTGAGCGCAACCTCAACCATCCTCTCTCTCAACTCATCCAGGCCCTCACCCGTGATCATGGAGGCCCGTACGGCGCCCGATGGGAGAACGGAGGGGTCGGTAACGCACGGTAGGTCTGATTTGTTGGCGACGGTAACTGCACCCTTGCCCGGGAGCCGACCAATCAGATTGATGTCCTGGTCGGTGAGAGGTTGACTGGAGTCCAGAACCAGTAGTACGAGGTCGGCTTGGGCGAGGGCCCTTCGGCTGCGTTCTATGCCGAGATGCTCAACGGGGTCAGAGGTGTCGGTAAGTCCGGCGGTGTCTACCAGCACAAATGGGATGCCGTCGATATTGGCCACTTCTTCGACCGTGTCCCGGGTTGTACCGGCGATGGGTGTGACAATGGCCCTCTCGTGATCCAGGAGGCGGTTGAGCAGGCTCGACTTTCCGACGTTGGGACGCCCGACTATCGCAACCCGTACGCCGTGACGGTAGACGATACCCGTATCGGCGGCGCTAATGAGTTGGCGGACAGCGGAGGCCGCGTCACGGATCGCTGGGAGGGGGTCTTCGACGGGGATGTCGTCGTCCGGGAAGTCGATGCGCGCGGTTAGATAGGCCAGGACTTCCAAAATGGCGGTGCGGGCTTCCTTGATGCGATGGGAGAGTCCGCCCTGAAGCCCGTTCATGGCAACTCTCAAGCTAGCGTCAGTCTTGGCTTCTATGACATCGAGGACGGCTTCGGCCTGAGTGAGATCGATGCGGCCGTTGAGGAAGGCGCGCAGGGTAAACTCGCCGGGGCCCGCGGCACGGGCCCCGCAACGGAGAAGGGCCTTGAGGACGGCCTGCAGGGGTACGGGGCCGCCGTGCCCGTATATCTCGACGGTGTCTTCGCAGGTGTAGCTGTTGGGCGCGAGCATGCAGGTTGCCATCACCTCATCGAGGATCGAGCCGTCGTCAGGGTCCACTATCCGGCCACGGTTCATATAGCGGTGGGAGAGTCGGCCGCTAAAGACCTTACCGGCGAGGGCAAGGGAATCGGGGCCGGAGAGCCGCACAACGCCGATGGCCCCCTCTCCTATCGGTGTGGCAATTGCGGCTATGGTGTCGTCGTACATGGCGTCGGGCCTCCCACGCGGCAATTATATGCCAAGGGACAAATCGCCTATGGTGGAAGGGCGTCGGCTATACTGGGCCGGAATTCGGGAGGTCAAGATTGCACAGACTCATCTTGTTCGACGTAGACCAGACCCTCATCAGTACCAGGGGCGGTGACCGAAAGGCGCTCAACGATACATTCCAAGAGCTGCACGGCATTGATGACGCCTTCGAAGGAATTAGCTTTGGGGGGCGGATGGACCTGTCGATAATGGATCAGGTGTATTCCCACTGGGGAGTGGCCGAGGGGGACCGGCGTCTCGGCGATTTCAAGGCACGGTATTTCGAACTTCTGGAACAAGTGCTGAAGGACTGGGAGATGGGTATCGTGTACCCGGGAATACCGGAATTGCTTAGGGTCCTGGACTCGAGAGCCGGGGTGCAGTTAGGTCTGGCCACCGGGAACTTTCGGGAGTCGGCTTTCATCAAGCTGCGTAAGTACGGCCTGGTCACCTTTTTCGAAGAAGGCGGGTTCGGGGGAGACCACCCGGAGCGCCCCCAAGTCGTAGCCGACGCCATATTCAGATGTCAGGCACTCTCGGGGAAAGTCTACGAACGTGAGGACATCTTCGTCATCGGGGACTCGATTTCCGACGTGGAGGCGGGTCGGGCCAACAGCATAAATTCGGTGGCCGTAGCGACCGGGCACTACGACACGGAGGAATTGAAGTCATTAGGCCCAACGTTCGTCTTCGAAGACCTGTCGGATACGGAGAGGGTGTTGGGCGCGTTGCTAGGCTAGGTGGGTGCGGAATTTCCAGAATGCAAAGACTAGTCCTATTCGACGTAGACCTGACCCTGATCGCCGCCACCGGGTGCAACCTCCTGGCACTGAACAGCGCCTTTGAGCAGGTGCACGGAATAGCCGATGCCTTCAATGATGTGGTATTTGGCGGCGGACCGGACTTGCCGCTTATGACGGAGATGTATAGGAAATGGGGACTGACAAAGGGCAATCCAGATGAACTTCCAGACCTATCGGAATTCAAGGCGGTCTACTTTGATCACCTTGTAAGACGACTGGAGACCTGGACTGATGGATATATGTGTCCTGGGGCGGAGGAATTGCTGGAAGCGCTGTCACGAGAGCCGGGGGTGCATATGGGTTTGGAGACGGGCAATTTCAGGGAGGCCGCCTTCATCAAGCTGCGTAGATTTGGGCTGGACACTTTTTTTGAAGAGGGAGGATTCGGGGGAGACTGGATGACCCGTACGGAAGTGGTGGCCGAGGCCATAGCCAAGTGCCAGGCTATCTCGGGTAGGGTCTACGGCTCAGAGGAAATCTTTCTCATCGGGGACTCGCCTTCGGACGTGAAGGCGGGGAAGTCAAAAGGGATCAACACGATGGCGGTGGCAACGGGACACTGCGCCACGGAGACCCTGTGGGCGCTGGGCCCGACGTTCGTATTCGAAGACCTGTCGGATACGGAGAGGGTGTTGGGCTCGCTCTTGGGAAGAGCGAGCTAGCCCGAGCTAAGCGACCTCTGGAACATGTGGTACTGCACGAACTTGGCCAGGGACCGGCAGGCCCTGCGCAGCGATGTGTAGGCGAGGAGACCTGCTTCGGAGAACTCCTGCTGGAGTTTCTGATAGTCCATCTTGATGCGGGGGTCCCGGATGCGGACCGGCAACAGGATGACGACAGGCTTGCCGTTGGAATGGTCCCTGGCGATCTCTGCGAAGTCCGCGGCAACGGCCTTTTCGGGCTCGGACGTAACGTCGGTGTATTCGTTGAGGCTGGGGATCATTAGCAGCATGTCGATGGACGGGTCTGCGGTGACGAGGCGCGCGGCCTGTTGCTGCTTGTCCCGGACATTGGCCATGAAGGAGAGGTCGACCGGGTTTCGGACGCTGTTTCCGGCGTCAGGGATGAACTCCCGGAGGAGGGCACTGGTCTCGGAGGACAGCTCGGCCATGTCCAGGCCTTCTTCGGAGCAGATGTCCGAGGCTGCGACACTGTTGCCACCACCGCTGCCGATCATGGCGAGCCGGTTGCTCCGAGGTGCTGGGAGGAGGTTGAAGGCCTGCATAACATCTACGACTTCTTCGACTGAACCGGCGCGTACGGCGCCCGTTTGTCGGAAGAAAGCATTCCATATCGCGCCCTGACCGGCCAGGGAGCCGGTGTGGGAGGCGGCGGCTCGTGAGCCTGACTCGCTGAGGCCGCCCTTCCAGATGATTACGGGTTTACGGGGGTTGATCTCCCAAGCCAGCTTGAGCAATTTCGGGCCATTCCTGACACCCTCTATGTACATGCCAATGGCGTTGGTGCTCTCGTCCTGGCCCAGGAACTCAAGGTAGTCCGCGCTTTCGAGGACCAGTGCATTGCCAAAGCTGATTACCTTGCTGACTCCTATCCCAACATCCGCGGCGCGGAATATGAAGTCCATGGCATGCCCGCCGCTCTGGGCGACAAAGGCGGCGCTACCGGACCTGTTGGTAATATCTCCGATGGTGGAGAACTGGGCCGCCGGAGAGTGCACGCCGAGGCAGTTGGGTCCGACGACGCGGATGCCATTTCGGGTGGCTACCTCCCTGACGACCTTTTCCATCTCGACGCCCTCGGTCGTGGAGGTCTCGGAAAAGCCGGAGGTGAAGACGTGGACATTGAGCGCTCCGACGGAGGCGCAGTCTTCCAGCACCGTTGCCAGGAACCGGGCAGGTACGGAGACGGTCACCATTTCGGGGACCTCAGGGAGGGCGGAGACAGAGGGGTAAGACTTGAGGCCGAGAATTTCGTCGGCCTTGGGGTTGACGGGATAAATCTTGCCGGGATAGCCGAGCTTGAGGAGATAAGGGATGAACTGGCCCGAGGGATTACTCCAGCCAGAACCTTTCGCCGAGGTGATTCGGGAGGCGCCCACTAAAGCTACGGACTTGGGATTGAACGCCTTGGCGAAGTCGGGGCCGAGGGGGGTTATGGATTGAATGAGTCTTTGTCCTTGTAAAGGTTGCGGTATCGGCTGAGGGGGCCCGGAGCTTCAGCCCCGGAACGCCGGTATTATAGCCGTCTGTGGGAAGAGCCTCAAGACGGGGCTTGGAGCATCACCAATTCGTTTGAAGCCATCGAAGTGCAAGTTGGCTATCAATTTCCAGTGTCTAATTCTCAATAAAGACAGAGACCGCCTCGGATGGCGGTCTCGACCCTACCGCCGAGGCGATAGGGGTGGTAAGGGCAGAATAATTAACAGACACGTATTTGTCGATGCTCTTACCAGTTTGTCCGCGTACACGACGGAAAGGAAACTTCGTCAGTATTCCACGTGACGATAGAACGGTTTGGGGCACTGGTAGCTTCCTGAACCCTAAGGTATACTCACGGGCGCACGGCCCCGCCGCCACACTATCCTGAGCGAGGGCCAAGGAGACCTTCATATTAGACGACAGTTTCAGAAACCATCTTAGGCCGAGAGTGGCCATTTTCATCGACGGAAGCAATCTTTATCATGCCATGGAGGAGTCCTGCAGACGAACGGACCTGAACTTCCCGAGGTTCGTGCAGAAATTGCTGCGGGGGCGCCATTTGCTGAGGACCTATTACTACAATGTCCTCCAGGACAGCAGACGCAAGCCGCAGGGATTCGGGCAGCAGCAGAAGTTCCTCTCGGTGCTCCACAACACACCTTACCTGGAAGTGAAGTTGGGCCGGTCTGCGATCAGGAAAGGGGTGGCGGTGGAAAAGGGCGTGGATATAATGCTTGCCACAGACATGCTCCAGCTAGCATGGAAAGACCTGTATGACACCGCCGTCCTGGTGAGTGGGGACGCGGATTTCGCCTATGCGGTAAAGACAGTTAAGGACATGGGCAAGTTCGTGGAAGTGGCCTGCTTCGAAGTGAATCAATCGAAAGATCTGGTAGAAATATCAGATTCTATAATCGAGCTTACACCGGAGTTCTTCGAAGGGGTCTGGGCTAACAACTGAAGTCCTGAACCCGGTTTTCCTCTTACTCATGCGGAGAACAACACTGTTGCAAACCCGGCCCCCGGGCCACCCCGACATCGGGAGATTCCCCAATGTATCTTGACGGGCTCGAAATAGCGGGCCTGGGCGTGGGAATGGTGTTCCTGGCCTTGGTCGTCATGTTCGGGGCGACGTTGGGCCTGCGTCTGACCATCGACAAGCTGGGAGCGGTCCGAATCGGGAAATCGCGTGTTGCTGCGGCCCCAACCGTCACCCCAACTATAGAGTCACCGCCTGTCTCCCCCTCCGCCATGCCTGAAGAGGCCCCTTCGGCAGAGCGCGCCCCCCGAGACAAGGCAGCGCGGGCCGCGGCCATTGCGGTCGCTCTTTACCTAACCGAGGAGGAAGAGGCCGAAGGCCGGCGCGGCCGGTAGAGCCACACGCCAAAGATGCTTGTAGAGGAGCTTTTCGAAGGATTCTTAGGTCTCGAGTGGCGAGATGTCGTAATGATGCTCGTCGGGGGAGTCCTGATCTACCTCGCTATCAAGCACAAGTTCGAGCCCCTGCTTCTGCTGCCTATCGGCCTGGGGGCAATGGTGACGAATCTTCCCCTTGGCGGTGTGACGGGAGAGCACGGGGTGTTCGGGGTGCTGAAGAGCGCCGGCCTGGACAACGAGCTCTTCCCGCTGTTGATGTTCCTGGGTCTCGGGGCCCTGACGGACTTCACGCCACTGCTGCAGCGTCCTTCTACGATGCTGCTTGGCGCCGCGGCCCAGACCGGCATCTTCGTTAGCCTGATGGCAGCCATAGCCCTGGACTTCTCGTTGAGGGAGGCCGGTTCCATCGCCATCATAGGCTCGGCGGACGGGCCTACCACCATCTTCGTTGCCAGCCAACTTTGCCCGGACACCGAGACTTGCCAGAACGATGTGCTCGGCCCGGTCGTTGTGGCCGCCTACTCCTACATGGCAATGGTGCCCTTGATCCAACCTCCGATTATGAAGCTGCTTACTACAAAGGCAGAACGCAGCATCCCCATGGAGTACACCAACAGGGAAGTTCCTAAACTCCTGAAAGTCATGTTCCCCATCACTGTCCTGATCATTGGCGGTCTGCTGGCGCCCAAGGCCATACCCCTGCTCGGCATGTTCATGTTCGGGAACCTGATGAGGGAGTCAGGGGTGGTGGACAGGCTTTCCAACACGGCGCAGAACTCGCTGATAAACATCGTGACGATTTTCCTGGGGCTGGTGATAGGCTCAACTATGACGGGTGAAAGCTTCCTGGACCTGGGGACGCTCAAAATATTGGGTCTGGGCTTGGGCGCATTCATCATCGGTACGGCGTCTGGAGTGATGTTCGGGAAACTGATGATGGTGCTCTCGGGCAGGAAGATCAATCCGCTGATAGGAGCGGCAGGCGTCTCGGCAGTGCCGATGGCGGCCAGAGTCGTGCAACGGGTCGGACAGAGCGAACGCTCGGACAATTTCCTTCTCATGCATGCGATGGGCCCCAACGTAGCAGGGGTCATCGGCTCGGCGCTGGCCGGAGGGGTAATTCTCGCCCGGGTCCCGGCCCTCGCGGGCTAACCACTCACAATCCCGGCCCGGGCATCGGAGGTGGAACATGGCCTCGGAACATCTGATTCCAGATCTAATCGGCTATAACGGCAACGTCATAACCGTAGACCCGTACAAGCCTCGGGCCCAGGCATTCGCCGTAAGGGAAGGCGCTTTCGTGGCGGTGGGAGACAATGATGAGATCAAGGATATGGCCGGGCCCCACACCAGAAAGATGGATTTCGCTGGGAGCACCGTTATCCCGGGCTTCAATGATGCCCATATCCACGTCCTGAGCAGTGGAATACGCCACACCTTGATGGCCGACTGCGCACTCCCTTCCATCGGTGAGATACAGGAGGCGATACGGTTCCGGGCGGCGGACACGGCTGCCGGGGACTGGGTGCAGGGGTTCAAGTTCGACGATACGAAAACGGTGGAGAACCGATTCCTCAACCGTAGAGACCTGGATGAAGCCAGCCCGAACCACCCTGTACTCGTTGCCCACCGGGCCGGACACGTCTACTACACAAACGGCAAGGGGCTTGAAACTCTCGGCATCGACAAGGATTCGCCGGACCCGCCTGGGGGCCGGTACGGCCGGGACGAGATGACCGGAGAGCTCGACGGGGTGTTGTACGAAACGGCCGCCGATCCGATCAGGTTCGAGCTGCTGTCTAAAGTCACGCCGGACGTGCGCCGGGAAGGTCTTAAGACTATCTGCAATATGTTTGCTGCGGCGGGCCTTACCTCGGTGCACGATGCCCTGGTCACCAGCGACGACGTAGCCATCTACCAGGAAGCGTGGGAACGGGGTGAGTTGCCCCTCAGGGTGTACATGCTCGTGCACTACAGGTACTTCGAGGGGTTCAAGGCATCGGGGTTGAAGACGGGCTTCGGGGACGACAGGCTGCGACTGGGTGGGATCAAGATGGTCAGTGACGGGGCGATAGCCTCCCGTACCGCCTACCTGTCCCGACCCTACGAGGGAAGCGACACCGATTGCGGGATCCGGGCGATAGACCCTGAGGAGCTGGAGGAGATGGTAAGAGAGGTCCACGACGCGGGCTACCAGGTCTGCGTACACGCCAACGGGGACGCCACCATCGACATGGTGCTGACCGCATACGAGAAGGCGCAAAAGGCAAATCCTAGACAGGACACTCGTCACAGGCTGGAGCATTGCACGCTGGTGAATCCGTCGTTACTCAACAGGATGAAGGCATTGGGCGCCGTGGCTACACCATTCTGCACTTATGTCTATTACCACGGCGAAAAGATGCAGTATTACGGGGAAGAGCGAGTGAAGTGGATGTTCGCGCAGCGGTCGTTCCTGGACTATGGAGTCGTGGCTACGGGAGCTACGGACTACCCGCCCGGACCCTACGAGCCGCTGCTCGGGATCCAGAGCTGCGTGACCAGGACCGACATTAACGGCAACGTCTGGGGAGCGAATCAACGCATATCGGTGGAAGAGGCGTTGAAAGTCTATACGATGCACAGCGCCTACGCCTCCTTCGAAGAGAACCTGAAGGGCTCCATCACCGCAGAGAAGCTAGCCGACTTCACCGTCCTGGGCCGGGACCCGACCGCCGTTGACCCACTCACCATCAAGGACATCCCCGTCGAAATGACAGTGGTGGGCGGCGAAGCGATCTACGAGGCATAGGTGGCTGTTATGCCATCCCCAGCCCTGACCCCCGACAAACTGATCGTCAACGCCAACATTCTCACTGTTGACTCCCCAAACCCGCGCGCCGAGGCCCTGGCCATAAAGAACGGCAAGTTCGTGGCCGTTGGGTCGAACAAGGACGTGGAGCACCTGGCAGGGCCCGGTACGAAGGTCATCAACCTGGCGGGAAAGACGGTAGTTCCGGGATTTATAGATGCACACATTCATGTGATGAGCACGGGGTGCAAACTCGTGTCCCGGATGGTGGACTGCGAGGTGCCGACCATCGGGCTAGTGCAGGAAGAGCTGAGGCTCAAGGCGAGGGAGACTCCGCCCGGCGAGTGGGTCATGGGCTTCAAGTACGACGATACCAAGACCCCAGAGGGCCGGATGCCGAGCCGCTGGGAGCTTGACGAGGTGAGCCGGGACCACCCGGTGATAGTGACGCACCGCGCGGGGCTCAAGAGTTCGGTCAATGAGAAGGGGCTGGAGGAATTCGGGGTGACGCGGGACTCGGCGGGGCCTATCTCGGGGCCTTACGAGAAAGACCCAGAGTCGGGGGAGCCGAACGGAGTGCTGTATGAGGCAGGAGAGGAACGGATCCGGTTCTTCCTGATGTCGCAGGTGAGTGCGGAGGAGCGGCGGCAGGGTCTCAAAACGATTACCGAAATGTACGTGGCCGCAGGCCTGACCAGCGTCCACGATGCGATGGTCACCCCTGACGAAGTCAGCGTGTACCAGGACGCATGGGAACACGATGAGTTGCTGCTGCGGGTCTACATGCTGGTGCACGAGAACTATTTCGAGGCATTCCGGAAGGCGGGCATAAGGACGGGCCTGGGAGACGACAAGCTGAAGTGGGGCGGAATCAAGCTGACCAACGATGGCGGGATAGCCACTCGGACGGCCTACCTGAGCGAGCCGTACGTCGGAAGTAACGACCGTGGGCTGATGCTATTCGAGCAGGAAGAACTGGACGAAAAGATCAGGAATATCCACGAGGCAGGCTACCAGGCCTGCGTCCACTCCAACGGCGACGCTGCCATAGACATGACGCTCCGAGCCTTCGAGCGTGCTCAAGAGGCGCACCCGAGACAAGGGGCACGGCACCGGATAGAGCACTGCACCGTAATGAATCCCGACCTGTTGAGAAGGATAAAGGCACTGGGTGTCGTACCAACACCCTTCGGGGCATACGCCTACCAGCACGGGGAGAAGATGGCGTTCTACGGGGAGGAACGGGCTAGGTGGATGTTCGCGCATCGGTCGTTCCTAGACTACGGGATAACCTGCACCGGGGCATCCGACTATACGGCCAGCCCCTTCGAGCCACTTTTGGGCATTCAATGCTGCGTGACTCGGACGGACAGCGAGGGTCGGGTCTGGGGCCCGAACCAGAAAGTGAGCATCGAGGAGGCGCTGAAGATTTACACGTTAAACGGGGCCTACGCCTCCTTCGAGGAAGGAACAAAGGGCTCGATCACGCCGGGCAAACTAGCCGACCTGGTGGTCTTGGGCCAAGACTTGACCGAAGTCAACCCATTCAGTATTAAGGACATACCAGTCGAGATGACGATGGTCGGCGGGGAAGCGGTGTACGAGGGATAGGAACGGGACAGGGAGGAAAGCGACAATGGCAGGCAAACTAGACGGCAAAGTATGCGTCATCACGGGCGGAAGTCTGGGGATTGGGAGTGGGACGGCGAAGGAGTGCGCCCGGGAGGGGGGACGGGTGGCGATACTCGACATTCACGTGGAGGGTGGCGAGAGCACGGTGGCAGCGATACGGGAGTCGGGGGGCTCAGCTACTTTCATAGAGACGGACGTGTCCCAGGCCGCCGAGGTGGAGGCTGCAGTGAAGAGGGTGATCGGAGAATACGGGAAGATTGACGTGCTGGTGAATGCGGCGGCGCTCCAGGTCCAGGCCCCCGACCTGCCCGAGGTGACGGAGGAGGAGTGGGACACTGTGATGGCCATCAACCTCAAAGGGCCCTTCCTATGCTGCAAGTACGTTATCCCGGAAATGCTGAAAATGGGTGGCGGTGCGATAGTAAACGTCTCTTCGTCAGTCGTGCTGCGGGGGAGCGCGTTTTCCCTGCCGTACGCGGTAAGCAAGGCTGGGGTGATCCAGCTCACCAAGACTACAAACAGCCAGTTCTGCGATAAGGGGATACGTGTAAACAGCGTGATCCCGGGGCTTGTGGACACGCCGGGGGCTCAAGGGGTCGAGGGCAAGGCGGGAATATTCGATGAGGTGGCAGCGGGTATACCTGTGGGCCGACCCGGCCAGCCGGAGGACATCGCCAAGCTTATCGTGTACCTGGCGTCGGATGATGCGGCGTATGTGTCGGGTGCGGCGATGGTGATAGACGGAGGAAGGAACGCCAAATGAGCAGGATAATCGTGCTCGGGGCGGGGACGCCGACACCCACGCCCGCCCGATTCGGATCGTCGTACGTGGTGGAGCTCAACGGTCAGCACCTGATGTTCGACTGCGGGCCAGCGGCCACACATAAGCTGGTGAAGGCCGGTCTGTGGCCTACCCAGATAGACCACCTATTCTTCACCCATCACCACTTCGACCATGACGTCGACTACCCCTGTTTCCTCCTCTGCCGGTGGGACCAGGGTGCTGGTCGGGAGAACCGGCTCAAGGTCTTCGGCCCGACGTTAACGGAGTCGATAACCGAGAAGCTGATAGGTGAGTCGGGGGCTTTTGCTCACGACTGGAAAGCGCGGGTGAACCACCCGGTGAGCCAACGGGTCTACGTGAACCGGGGCGGCACCCTGCCAAGGAGGCCGCCAGAAGTCGAGGCACGGGACGTGGGGCCGGGAAAGGTGTGCTCGGGGACTGACTGGGAAGTCGTTGCTGCGCCGGCGGAGCACGTGCAACCGTGGCTCGACTCCCTGGCCTACCGGCTGGAGTCGGAGTCGGGAAGCATCGTATTTACGGGAGATACGCAGCCCTGCGATTCGGTAACGGAGCTGGCGTCGGGCGCCGACACCTTGCTGTGCATGTGCTGGGACGATCAGGACGTGATGGACGAAAACGGTGAGCACGTGGGCCAGAGCGGGACAACGGGAGCCGCAAGGATGGCGCGGGATGCGGGAGTTCGCAGGCTGGTGCTGGTGCACATGGGCCCCGGGCTTTCGGGGAGCGAGGCAAGGGGCAAGGCGGAGGCTGACGTGCAGGCGGTGTTCCGAGGAGAAGTGGTCTTCTCCGACGAACTGATGTCGATTCCCTTCTAGCCTCGGCAGCTAGGTGGTTGGGGCAATTGCATCAACTGCAACGCCCCGGATGTACATCCCCCTCGTCCTTCTTTCGATAGTAGTGATGGCTATGAAGGCCAGGAAGCCACCGGCAGCCACGGAGAGCACCCACTCGGGGCCAAAGCGGTCACCCAATGCTCCGTTCCCGAAGTTGGCGAAGGACATGATGCCTGCTGCGTGAAGGATGTAAATGCTGGTAACCCGGCCCCGGATTCCATCCGGAACTACCGACTGGATGAGAATCGACGAGAGGATCATAAATCCCGCCTGAGACGCGCCCATGAAGGCGGTGGCAAGCATGGCGAGCGGAAGGGTCGGGGCGAAGGCGAGTCCCAGGGGACTGAGGCCGCTTACGATCCCATTGATGAGAAGGAGCCTGCCCCTTCTGTGGGGCGTTGATAGGGGCGCTATGACTAAAGAAATCAGAAGCGCCCCTACTCCGACTGTCACATTCATCATGCTGACACCGAAGGCGTCTGTGCCGAGCTTTGTCTCGGAAATCACTGGGAGAAGGGACTCGAAGGACATGACGAGGGCGCAGTGGAAGATAACCAGGGCGAAGACGCGGACCAGTACCGGGTGCCGATAGGCATAGATGAAACCCTCAGCCAAATTCCGCAGGTGGCCGCGGGCGGATTCGATGACGCCGGTAGAACGGGTTTCGATACGTAAGACGAGGAAAATGGCAAGGGCGTAGGCGGCCGAAGCCATTGCAAAGGCCCATCCGATATCGAGCAGGGCCAATATTGGGGCAATGGCGCCCGGTCCCAGGGCACGAGTCCCATGAAAGGCTGCGTTGATCAGCGCGTAGGCGTTTACAAGGTTTCTTCTCGGAACGAGGTTGGCAGTAAGTGACTCAAGACCGGCAACCTGGGTAGCCATGGCGCTTCCGGTGACGAAGGCTATCACCACGAGATGCCAAACCTGGACAAAGCCGAGCAGCACCAGTACGGCTGTACCAACGTGAATGAGTATCTGGAACCCCATGGCCCAGGCCAAAAGGTCACGGCGTACCATTCTGTCGGCCATAAAACCTGCGAAGACGGGGACGAGAACGTAGGGGATCATGGCGGCGAAAATGACCAGGCCGGCAGAGGCGCTGGAATTGTTCTCGGCGAGGTCGTAGGCGAGCCAGCCTCGGGCGACGATTACTGCCCAGGCACCGGCGTCGGCGCTGAGGGCGGCAAACCAAAGATGCCTAAAGTCTCGGTGGGCGAGGGCCGGGAGGAATCGGTTGGCGGTTAGTTGCAAGGTTTCATGGTGCGGAGGTGAGGTCTGGGGGCATTATAGACCTTTGGGAAGCGGGGGGGGGATGGGCTAGCGATGCCGCCGGGATATTCGGTTGTGAGTTGGTGTTTAAGGTCGTTTGTTTGTGTGGCGGGTTGGCGATGGAAGACGCGCTCTTGCCCTCTAAGTGGCTTTACCAGCTCTCTTTGCGGGTGTTCCGGCTGTCGGGGGACCTGGAGAGCAGGTCCCGCCTGAGAGGGAGGGACTTACAGCCGGCCGTGCCCTTTGCTCGATTATATGCACGGACCGATCCAGGGCAGGATGTCCGTCAGAGGCTCCATTTTTGGGCTGTATGCCGCTATGGGCACGACGGGGCCAGGGAATCCAGCTGTGGCCCCACAGCCTAACTAATGATTTTTCAGTTTGCCGGAGCGATACGGAGCCAATCCTCCGGCACCCCCACGCCGTAGCGCGCTAACTCTTGCATTGCGGTCCGAACTTCGAGACGGTTCTCTATGGGGGTCGAACGGTCCGCGAGTACATCTCCTTTCACCCTTGTTGTAATCTCCCTGTGCACTCCGTCCCTGGATTCCCGACTACTCGGGAATGACGGGGTGGGGGTGACAGGAGAGGGGTGGGAGTAGAAAGCCAGGGCGTCTTTCCATCGCCTGGGTGTCAGGGAAGGGGCACGGGACCCGATGGGATGAGGAGATGGCGACGTTCGCTTGTGCCGCGGGCCTGCGCGAGGGCCGTTGGGATGGGCTGAGGCGTTGAGTCCTCGGGTGGGTCGAGTGGGCTTCCCTGGGTTTTTGGTTCCTCCTTTGGGTTTAGGGTGAGTGATTGGCCATTCAAGGGAGAATATAGTACAAGTGTTTTGCTTTGGTCAAGGGGTTCGTGTCACTTTTGGGGGGACGACCACGACGGATTAACAACGTGGGCCGCCCCCACGCTCGACCCTTCGACGGCGCTCAGGGTGAGCGGCCCCTCACGGGGATGGATTCCCGTGTCGGGGACCGGAATGAAAGAGGGAGGGGAAGGGAGGCTAGGAAGTGCGTGAGAGCGTAAGTCCTAGATTCCTCGCGGAGCCTCGGAATGACAGGGTTAAGGGGGGTGGGGTGGGGGATGGCGCGACGGATTAGTGGAGGGGGGCCCCTCTCGGGGATGGATTCCGGCTCAGGGGCCGGGATGAAGAGGGGAGTGGAAGGGAGGTGTCGGAATATCGTTTGAAGTGGTTTTGGATGAGCCTTATACTCCGAGCTTGTCGGCTGGTCGGGCCGAGGGAGGGACATGATTTGGAAGACCTAATAAAGATTTTGAAGTCGTTTAACAGGAAAGAGAGAGCATTCCTGTTATCTCAGGCATTGGGCCAGCATTCAAGCGACGGGGAGACGGCATTCGTTCTGAGCATAGGGTTCCGCGAGAAACTTTGCTCCGAACTCGAACTAGAGTGTGAGATTCCTTCAGATGCTTTCGTAGCAATGGATTACCACTTAAATTGGATTCACGCTAGTCTCGCCATAGCAAGGGGAGCCCAAGGCGTCACAAAATCACTCGTTAAACAGAGCCAAGAAGACATTGATTTATTGGTTGCCTTCCGAGATGCACACTGCCAATATCATCTGATTTTCTTGGAGGCTAAGGGTTACTCTAGTAATCCATCTGAGTGTTCCACCAAGAGTCAAATGTTCGAGCACTTCACCCTTACTAAGACAGGACAGAAAATCGATAGGTTGACGCAAATTCTCAATGACCACAAGGGAAATGCTCCAAAAGTAATCCCGTATTTTGTTCTAGTATCAGGGTACAAGCAGAAGAATCTCGACTCTTTCCCGTATCTTGCAAGCAAAATCGGGCAGAAAGAGCGTGTTAAATGGCTAGAACTGAACTTGCCCATCAAAAGGAGTCTAGTGAAATTTCCTAAAGGTAGACCACGCATTGTTCATGTCAAGTTGAGATTGTGAATTACGAGTCGTTTGCATGGATAGCAGAACCGCAGAGGCGGTAGTCATCGGGGCCGGGATTGTGGGCAGCAGTATTACGCACTACCTCTCGGAGAAGGGGGTGGGGGTTACGCTCGTGGACAAGGGGTCGATCGCGGGCGGGGCGACAGGGAAGGCCACTGCGGTCATTCGGATGCACTACACCAACCCCTGGGACTCGGCGATGGCGAAGATTGGGGGGGACGTGTACTCGAACTGGGGAGACTTGATCGGTGGGGAGAGCGGATTCGTCAATTCAGGGTTTGTGTTCATAGTCGGGGAGAGGGAAGAGGAGAAGCTTCGGGCCAACGTGGACATCCTCCGGGACGAGGCCGGGATAAACACCTACGCCCTGGACCCCGAGTCCCTACAGGAACTCCTTCCAGAGTGGTACGTCGGTGACGTTGGCGCTGCCGCCTACGAGCCCGACAGCGGATACGGAGACCCCCATTCCGCGGCGACAGGTTTCGTGCGGCGGGCGCAGGATCTCGGGGCGGAGGTTTCGCAGGGGGAAGAGGTGCTCAGGATTATTGAGGATGGGGGCCGGGTAACGGGGGTCGAGACTAGCAAGAGGACTATTTCAACAGAAAACGTGGTCTTGGCGGGCGGCGCGTGGTCCAAGGGGTTAGGGGCCGGGGTGGGACTCGACCTGCCAATCAACTGTATGATGCTCTCTATAGGGGTGTTGAAGAGGCCGCCGGCGCTGCACGGGAGTCATCCCGCCTGCATCGATGCGTCTAAGGGAATCTATTTCAGGCCCGAGCCCGGAGAGCTGACGCTGCTCGGATTCAGCAGTGTCGTCGACAGGCATGAGTCGCCCGAGAACCTGGACCCCGACAACTATGACGCAGAGCCCGACATGAGATGGTCCCTGCGGACCAGCCGCAGGATCGCCTCCCGGATACCGGCGATGGAAGACGCTGCGTGGGTGAGGTCCTGGAGCGGGGTGGATGGCAACACGCCGGACGGACATCTGATCCTGGACAAGGCGCCGGGCATAGAAGGCCTGTACCTGGCTGTCGGGATGAGCGGCACGGGTTTCAAGATCGGGCCGGCGGTAGGGAAGTGTATGTCGGAGCTGATCGTGGATGGGAAAGCTTCGAGTGTCGACATCCGGCCCTTCCGGTTGGCGCGCTTTGAAGAGGGGGAGGTACTGGTGGGGAAGCATGAATACAACTACTATCTGTTCAAGCAGGATGAATAAAATGGGAGACTGGGAATGAAAGATGTCAGTTTCATAACCGACTATGTAGGAATTCCGACTTTCTACAATGCTCCGCAAATTGAGTTGGATGACGTGAAAGAAGGCATGGCGGTGGTCGCAGGGGCGCCCATCGACATGGGAATCCTGTTCATGAGGCCCGGGACCCGGTTCGGGCCGAGGAGCATCCGGGAAGCGTCCCTTATGTACAGGGGCCTCCAGGACGTCGCCTCTGAAAAGACCTCAGTGAACGTGGACACGCACATCGCCCGGCGCTTGAAGCCGGAGATTAACATCGGTGACCTGGGCGACTTCCACGTTAACCCGCAGGACATCATGAAGACTACGGAATCAGTGATTGAGGGTATCGCCGACATTGTGAAGCTGGGAGGGGTGCCGGTCCTGCTGGGTGGCGACCACTACCTGGCATATCCGGGGTTCGAAGGCCTTGCGCAGGGAATGATGGAGCGGGGTGAAAACCCGAAACTCGGATACGTTCACATAGACACCCACACGGACTTCCGTGACCGGTACGGGGAGTTGGGTCGGTACAACCACGGCACGTGCGCCCGGAGGATCAGCGAGAACTCCGTGGTGTCCTACAAGAACATGAGTTGGGTCGGGCTGAACGGGACGATAATGGACGCGGACATCTATAGGATGTACAAGAAGCAGGAACTGAAGATGTCGACGGCCAACGACGTTCGGGCCCAAGGCATGGAGCACGTACTTCGGCAGGCGATAGAGGAAGCGGCGGACGGTACTGACGCGGTCTACGTGAGCGTGGACATCGACGTCGTGGACGCATCCCAAGCGCCAGGGACAGGGGCGCCGGTTTTCGAAGGCATCCAGGCGACGGACCTGCTTGAGGGGATGTCCATATTGAGCGAGTACGACTGCGTGAAGGCGATTGACCTGAGCGAGGTTTCTCCACCCGTAGACCCGAACGGCAGGACAGCGTATCTGGCGGCCAGCGGTCTCATCGGATTTCTGGGCAATTACCTGTTCGACGTGGTAGACCTAGACAGTTAGGCAGAAACATGACCATAGTGGTCGGGGCCCGGGCTCGACATGAACTAGGAGACATGACGTGAAGGATATTGGATTTATTACCACGTACGTCGGGATACCGACCTTCTACAACGCTCCGCATATCGGGTTGGAGGACGTGAAAGACGGGATGGCGGTGGTGGTGGGAGCGCCAATCGACAACGGCATCCTGTTCCCGAGGCCCGGGGCCCGGTTCGGCCCGAGGAGCATCCGTGAGGCCTCCCTTATGTACAGGGGGCTCCAGGACGTGGCTTTCGAAAAGACCTCGGTTAACGTGGACAGTCACATCGCCCGGCGCCTGAAGCCTCAGCTTAACCTGGGTGACATGGGTGACTTCCACGTTAACCCGCAGGACATCATGAAGACTACGGAATCGGTGATCGAGGGGATGTCCGACATCGTGAAACTGGGAGGGGTCCCGATTCTGCTGGGTGGCGACCACTACCTGGCATACCCGGGTTTCGAGGGGTTTGCGCGAGGGCTGATGGAAAGGGGCGAGAAACCCAAGTTGGGGTATGTGCACATAGACAGCCACACGGACTTCCGGGACGGGTACGGGGATCTGGGACGGTACAACCACGGCACGTGCGCCCGACGGATCAGCGAAAACTCCGTGGTGTCCTACAAGAACATGAGCTGGGTCGGGTTGAACGGCAGCGTTATGGACGCCGACATCTACAAGATGTACAAGACTCAGCAGCTTAAGATGTCCACTGCGAAGGACGTTCGGACCAATGGGATGGAGCACGTGCTTCGCTCGGCGATAGAGGCGGCGGCCGACGGTACGGACGCGGTCTACGTAAGTGTGGACATCGACGTTGTCGACGCTTCCCATGCGCCCGGGACCGGGGTGCCGGTCTTCGAAGGCATCGGGGCGAGGGACTTGCTGGAAGCAATGACTATTCTGAGCGAATACGACTGCATCAAGGCGCTGGACCTGTGCGAGGTGGCCCCGCCCCTCGACCCGACCGGCAACACGCCGTACCTAGCAGTCAATGGCCTGCTCGGATTCCTGGGCGACTACCTTTACGACGTGGTGGATTTGGATGGCTAAGCCAGGGGAAGCGCACGTTTTTCCCTAACCTCATGGTGTAAATGCAGATGTTTGACCTACTGATAACAGGCGGCCGAGTAATTGACGGCACAGGACAGACTTGGTTCCGCGCCGACGTTGGCGTGACCGGGGACACGGTGACCATAATCCGGGGGGAGGCCTTGGGAGTTCAGGCGGCGCGCACCATCGACGCCACGGGGTGTGTCGTCTCCCCCGGCTTCATCGACATGCACTCCCACTCGGACCTCGCTCTCCTCAACGACCCGAGGCACGAGGCCAAGCTCGCACAGGGAGTCACAACCGACGCACTGGGCCAGGATGGCCTGTCGTACGCCCCGTCTTCTCCCGAAAAGCTTGAGCAGCTTCTCTGGTACCTGGCCGCAGTCAACGGCAAGCCCCCGCCCGACATCCGTTGGGGCTCCGTAAAGGAGTTCCTGGACCTGTTCGACGAGAGGGCCGCCTGCAATGTAGTCTATTTTGTACCCCATGCAGCCGTGCGGGTCGAGGCTATGGGCTGGGAGCAGCGCCTCCCGAATGACGACGAGCTTTCCCACATGAAGTCCCTTGTCGAAGAAGGGATGAAGGACG
Organism: Dehalococcoidia bacterium; assembly: GCA_965220005.1. Classification (GTDB taxonomy): domain Bacteria; phylum Chloroflexota; class Dehalococcoidia; order Plut-88900; family Plut-88900; genus Plut-88900. The sequence continues at coordinate 1,483,143 of OZ244800.1, read as the reverse complement.
GGGCATTCGGATTTTCCACGGGCCTCACCTACGTCCCAGGCACCTACAGTGACACGCATGAACTGACGGAAGTCTGCAAGAGTCTCCGAGCCTACGGCGGCACATACATCACCCACTGCCGCTACCATCGCGGCGACGGTCTCCTGGACCCGTTCCGGGAGGCGATAGACATTGGCGCGGAGGCTGGGGTCTCGGTCCAGATTTCCCACTTCCACAGCCCGCTGGACGGCATGGGCGAGCGAATGATCGGCCTGATAGACGAAGGCCGCAACCGGGGCGTGGACGTTACATTCGACCAGTACCCCTATCCCGCTGCCAGCACCCTGCTCCTCTCTCTGGTCCCGGCCTGGGTCCACGCAGGCGGGCCCTCCAGCTTCATGGCCCGAATCAACGATCCCAGTGTCCGCGAACAGATCGCTGATAGCGTCAACCCTCAGTGGGGTGGCGACATGAGTGATTACGTTTTCAGCCAGATCGGCTCCGACAAGAACAAGGAGTGGGAGGGGCGGTCCCTGGAAGACATGGCTCGGGCGTGGGACAAGTCCATCGTAGACACCGTTTGCGACCTGCTGATTGAGGAGAACCTGGACGTAGCCTTCGTGGCCCGCACCGGCAACCCCGACAACATACGCACCATCCTTCAGCATCCCGCGCACATGGTCGGGAGCGACGGCCTGCTCACGGGCAACAAACCCAACCCCCGCACCTACGGGACCTTCCCCTACCTGCTTGGTCAACTGGCTCGGGACGAGGGCGTGGTCTCCCTCGAAGAAGCCGTGCGAAAGATGACCTCCATTCCGGCCCAGAGGCTCGGGCTTTCGGACAGAGGCATCCTGCGAAATGGCATGAAGGCCGACATCGTAGTCTTCAACCCCGACACAGTACAGGCAACGGCCACCTTCGATGAGCCGGCGCAGCTGCCCATAGGCATCTACTATGTTGTCGTCAATGGCAAGCTGGTCATCGACCGGGGAGAGCACACGGGAGCGCTGCCGGGTCGGGCCCTACGCCATTAGCAGCCCTTTCGGTTGACGGCATTCGAGTCGCGGATTTACCCTATCCCAAAGTTCGCTGGCACTGACCCTAAAAGGGGGCACCCGGATGACTCAGCAAGTCTTCGACATGGAAAAGTTCCAGGAGCAGGGCTACCTCGTGGCCCGGGATGTGCTTGACCCCGAGGTTGACCTCGCCCCCGTATTCACCGAGTACGAAGAACTGCTCGACCGTCTCTCTCGCATGTGGCTCCAAAGGGGCACGATCTCCGACACATTTGAGGGAATGCCCTTCAACGAACGTCTCGTCCGGATAGCCGTCGCAACCCGCGGCAACTACTACCCATACCTCGACATCTCATTCACCCAGACCGACGTCGAAGAGCGCATGCCGGTGCACACCGGGCCCGCAGTCTTCAACCTACTCAGAAGTCCCCGCATGCTGGACGCCGTCGAACAGTTCATCGGCCCCGAGATTTACTGCAATCCCGTACAGCACGTTCGCATCAAACCCCCCGAGAGCGCCCTCCCGGAAGACATGCTCAGCGACTCGTCCGTCGGGTACACGGCATGGCACCAGGACCAGGGCGTCATAATCCCCAATGCTGATGAATCTGACATTCTCACTGTCTGGCTGCCCGTTGTGGAAGCCACGGAGGAGAACGGCTGCATGGCGGTGGTGCCGGGAAGCCACAGGGCTGGGCTCGTGCCTCACTGCCCCCCCAAACCCAACGTGAAGCACGTGCATATCCTTGAGGAGCGACTCGGCGGGGATGCGATACCCGTGCCCCTGAAGCCCGGCGACCTTCTATTCATGCACAAATTGACCATGCACTGCTCGCTGCCAAACCGCAGCAACGACATACGCTGGAGCTTCGATCTCCGCTACAACCCCACCGGCCAGGCCACGGGCCGGCCCTGGTTCCCGGGTTTCGTGGCCCGGAGCAATGCAGATCCCGAGTCGGTCCTCTCCGACCCGGACGAGTGGGCAACTCTCTGGGAGCGTGCCGGCGAAGTCCTGGCCAGTGGCCCGACCCCCGTCTACAACCGCTGGAGCCCCGGCGACCCCCTCTGCGCCTAAACTGCTTCGTAAGGGCGGTCTCGGGCCTGTCCTCCCCGAGGAGAATGGGCCGCTCATCCTGAGCTTCCCAACGTATAAGCAGTGGGCAAGCAGCCCCCCACTGTGACACGAGCCTATTGCCTAAACCTCACCCCTCCCACCTATAATGTCGCATGCCCATGTTCATTCTCGTACCCTTCCGCAACACCCGCACCTACTCCCAGGGATGGCATGAGAAATTTCCCCCTAAAACAATCGAAAGTCGTGCCTGCTTAGCTAAATCAATCAAAGCCCCTGCCTTTGGCAAGTTGCCAGCCCCGTCTTCATGAGTTGGGCCCCTTAAGGATTGCTAATCAACGGGAAGGGTTCACAGTAAGGGCAGGAGATCGGGGATGCTGTAAGATATGGGACACCAGTCCCGACACTAACTCGGAGGTCATATTTCATGCGAGAAGTAGCAATTGTCAGCCCTGTTCGCACACCCGTCGGGAGGTTTGGTGGAACGCTAAAGGACATCCCAGCGGAAGACTTAGGGGCCTTGATTATCCGGGAGGTTGTGTCGAGGTCCGGGGTGGACCCGGAGAGGATTGACGAGGTGGTGCTGGGCCACGGGTATTCCAGTGGCGAGAACCCGGCTATCGGCAGGCTGTGTGCCATGAAGGCCGACCTCCCTCTACAGGTAACGGGTTACCAGTTAGACCGAAGGTGCTCGTCCGGGCTGCAGGCCATACTTAACGCTGCAATGCTCGTCCAGACCGACAACGCCGACGTGGTCATTGCGGGCGGCGCGGAAAGCATGAGCGGGGTGGAATACTACACAACCAAGGCTCGGTGGGGAGGCCGGATGGGCTCAATGACGCTCCACGACCGGCTGGTCAGAAGCAGGGAGGCGTCGTCTCCGGAAGAGAGGTTCGGCTACATCGCCGGGATGATCGGGACGGCGCAGAACGTCGCTAATCACTACGAGATTTCCAGGGAAGAGCAGGACAAGTATTCCTTGCGCAGCCATCAGCGCGCTGTGGCCGCCGTAGAGGCAGGCAAGTTCAAGGACGAGATAGTCCCGGTGCCCGTGCCCCAGCGCCGGGGCCCGCCCGTGATGTTCGAAGAGGACGAAGGACCCCGCAAGGACACCTCCCTGGAATCGCTGGGCAAGTTGAGGCCCTTGATGAAGGACGGCTCGGTGACGGCGGGCAACTCCAGCTCCCAGAATGATGCGGCGTCGGTGTGCCTGGTAGTTGCAGCAGACAAGCTGGACGAGTTGGGCCTGGAGCCGATGGCTTACCTGAGGGGTTGGGCGTCGGCGGGGGTGCACCCGGCCTACATGGGGGTCGGGCCTGTGCCGGCGGTCAACAAGCTGTTCGCCAAGACGGGATACGGGTGGAGAGACATCGACTTGATCGAGTTGAACGAGGCCTTCGCTTCCCAGGTACTCTCAGTCGTGCACCAATGGCAGGCCCCCAGGGACGACATCCACGAGATACTGAACGTCAACGGATCGGGGATATCCCTCGGTCACCCCATAGCAGCCACCGGGGCCCGGATCCTGGCGACGATGTTGTACGAGATGAGGCGTCGGGGCTCGAAGCTCGGGTTGGAGACGATGTGCGTGGGCGGTGGACAGGGTGTAGCCGCACTGTTCGAGCTAGCGGCATAACGGATGAACGGAATTCACGACATGGGTGGCATGCACGGATTTGGCCCCGTGCCCATCGAGACGGATGAGCCCGTCTTCCACGAGCCTTGGGAGGGTCGGGTATACGCTATGGCAATCGCTGCGGGGCAGAAGCGGCTCATGGCCCCTGGGGGACTGAGGCCGTTCATCGAAGAACTGGAGCCGGCGCGCTATCTGAGGTCGAGCTACTACGAAAGGTGGATGGGTGCGCTGGAAGACGCCCTTATCAGGAAAGGCGTTACCACCAGGGAGGAGCTTGATCGCCTGACGGCACATTTCGCAGATAAACCCGAGGCTACACCCGAGCGCCGTGAAGACCCCGAGCAGGCTTCCACTATGGCGGCGGCCATATACAGGCACAGATCGCCACAATGGGAGACCGAGGCGGAGCCAAGATTCAAGGTCGGAGACCGGGTGCAGGCACGCACCATCAACCCGCAGGGCCATACCCGGCTGCCGAGATATATACGGGGAAGATCGGGTGTCGTGACCCGGCTGCACGGAGTACACAGCTTCGACGACACCAAGGCGCAGGGGCTCGGCCCCCAGCCTCAGCACATCTATAACGTCAGGTTCGAGGCGCGGGAGCTCTGGGGCGAAGAGGCATCGGAAACGGAATCGGTTTATATCGACATGTGGGACAGTTATCTGGGCTCAGAGGACTAGGCAATGAGCGAACACCACGACGATCATGACCACGAGCACGAGGCGGAGTCCTATGCCTCGCTGCGGACCAAGGCCCTGGAATCCCTGCTCGTGGAGAAGGGTTACATCACCACGGACGCAATCGACGCGCTGGTGAAGACCTACGAAGAAGACATAGGACCCATGAACGGGGCCAGGGTCGTGGCCCGGGCGTGGGTTGACCCGGAATACAAAGCGCGCCTGCTACAGGACGGTACCAAAGCTATCGCAGAATTGGGGTTTCAGGGAGCGGAAGGTTCGGAGATAGTGGTTTTGGAGAACACTGCGAATGTCCACAACGCCGTTGTTTGCACGCTGTGCTCGTGCTACCCGTGGCCCGTGCTCGGCCTCCCGCCGACGTGGTACAAGTCCTTCTCGTACCGGTCTCGCATGGTCATCGAGCCGCGAGAAGTGCTTAAAGAATTCGGATTAGATGTAGGGGAATCTATCGATTTGCGGGTCTGGGACAGCAACGCAGAGATTAGATACATGGTCCTGCCTGAGCGGCCGTCCGGGACGGAAGGGATGAGCGAAGTCGAATTGGCAGAGCTCGTGACCCGGGACTCCATGGTCGGGGTGGCTAAGGCTCGGATGCCGGAGGCGGTGGGGAGGGGCTAGCAAGTCGGTGCCAGTAGCAAACAAGGGAGAAGAGGCAGCCAGAGAATTTTGCTAACATGATCGACCGACAGGGGTAATTACCATGGCCATCATAGAAAAAGAGATCATCGCCTACGAAATGATGCGCGACGACCTGGAAGCGAATCACAAGGGCGAATGGGTATTGGTCCATGACCAGAAGTTGATTGGCACCTACGAGACCTTTCAGAAGGCAGCAGCTGTGGCGAGGAAGCGGTTTGGCCGGGGCCCGTACCTGTTAAAGAGAATAGGCGAAGGGCCTTTGCGCCTCTCATCACGCATCATGTACGGGATCCGGTGATGCCATCTATAGAATGCGGGTTCCCCAATGAGCCCGACCGTTTAGCTTACGAAGGCCCATGCGTCTGGGTGCAGGTTGGATTTGATCCAAACTACACCTCCGAAGAAGACGTGCTGTCAGGCTTCTCTGAACGCCAATACCTGGCTCTTATAGATACAGGAGCTACCGACAGCTGTGTTGATGCCACACTAGCGAGAGCATTAGAGTTGCCGATTGTGGACAGTAGGGCGATAGTCGGGATACACGGCCCTCAACTTACTGAATCATATCAAGCTCAGTTGCACATACCAAGCCTGGGAGTCACATTTGACGGGTTGTTTGCAGGTATTCCATTGCGTTCCAGTGGAACGCCCTTTTTTGCCTTGCTAGGCAGGGATTTCCTTGGCATGTTGACTATGGAGTACAACGGCGCAACGGGATCTGTAACAGTCTCACCAAGCGAGATTGCGCAACTATAAAATGGAGAAATTAACAGACAACCAAATCTCGGGGATGGGTGGTGCGGAGGCGCTGCCTCGGAAGAACGGCGAATTGGTATTCGAGATGCCGTGGGAAAGCCGTGCCTTCGGGTTAGCCGTCAGCCTGAGCGATGCAGGTGTGGTGGAATGGCCGGAGTTCAGGGAAGCCCTCGTCTCGGCGATAAAGGAGTCGGAGCGGGACGAGGACGGGCGTTCCTACTACCAGCAGTGGCTCTCGGCGCTGGAAAAGGTTGCCCTGGAGAAGGGGCTCGTGACGGAGGAGAGCATGAACGGGCGGATGCGGTGGCTGGAAGAGGGATCGAGGCACGGGCACGATTAGACCGGTTTCGGGGCCTCGGTTCAATTGAGTGGTGGATTCACATATAATCCCACAGACCCCAACAACGTGAGCTAAACACGTAGATATTCGGGAGGTAGAGCAGATGCTGTTTGGCAGCGTCTTCATGTTCAGAGACCCGGGCCTTTCCACTCCATACGACCAACTCGTTAGGGAGATGAGGGAGTATGTGCTGATGATGGAGGAGTTGGGTTTCGACTACCTCTGGCTCGGGGAGCACCACCTGGGGCTGGAGGGGTTCGGCAACTCTCCCAACCCGCTGATGGTCGCCGCGGACATGGCGAGCCGTACAAAGAACATGCGTATCGGGTTTGCCTGCCTGGTCCCGACGCTCTGGCATCCGCTGAGACTGGCCGAGGATGTGGCCACACTTGACCACCTCACTGAAGGCCGGATAGAGATCGGGTTTGGCCGTGGGCCCTGGCCCCGGGACACGGTGCCTTTCCACCCAAACGCTGACCCGAGGGACGAGGCCACGTCTCGGCAGTTGATGCGGGAGAACATCGAGATTCTAGTCAAGGCCTGGACGGAGGACGTGTTCTCCCACCAGGGCGAGAACTGGACTCTGCCCCCGCCGGAGATCCCGTGGAACACCCCATTCGCGCCGCCCGACCCTCAGGCGACAAAGGACGGAATAATCACCAAGCTGGCCGTTTACCCGAAGCCGTATCAGAAGCCTTATCCGCAATTGTGGGGTACGGTATCGTCGCCGAACTCGCTGAAGCAGACGGCGGAATTGGGGTTTAACGCTGTGACGTGGAGACCCTCGGTGCTGCAGATCCGGGAATGGTGCGAGATATACGCGTCCATTAGGTCGGAGAGGGAGGGTAGGCCGTTTGGGTTGGGGGAGGGGTGGGCGGTGCAAAGGAACACCTACGTCGCCGACTCCATGGAGGAGGCTAAGGACGATGCAGAGGAGGCGTTCCTGAGAGCTCACGGCTTTGTGAGCAGCTTCCACACCGACATGACCCAGTCACTTCGGTTCTACATGAACCCGGGGGAGAAACCGACGCCCGATATGAATCTCGACTGGGACTTTCTGAATGAGCGCCAATTCCTCGCCGGACCCCCGGACCACGTCGCCGAGAAGGTGCACGAGCTTCAGGAGGTCTGCGGCGTGAACCATTTGCTGACCAACTTCCCCGGCGGCGGTGGGATACCCCATCACAAGGTCTTGCGCTCTCTCGAACTGTTCGGCACAAAAGTCATGCCACAGTTCAGGAAAGAGTCCAAGCCGACGCCGTTGGCGGCAGGTTAGGGTATGGGCCCGCTAAGGGATTTCACTCTCACTCTCCTCAGCGAGCCTACGGCCCTAGCCCTCTCCCATCGAGGGAGAGGGGACCGGAGGAGTGGATAATTGCTGCCTAGAAGAAGCAAAGTAGAGCACACGCGGGCCACTTCTCTAACAGGCGAGACTAACGTCGCCGTTCCGATGAGGGACGGCACCGTACTCCGGGCGGACGTGTACCGTCCAAACGGGCCGGGAAAGTGGCCCGTGCTCCTGTCCCGTATCCCTTACGGCAAGCACAAGCCCCGGTATCGGACGCTGCACCTGGACGTAGTGAGAGCAGCAGCTCGCGGGTATGCGGTGGTGATACAGGACGTGAGGGGCAGACATGCCTCGGAGGGGGAATGGTACCCGTTCAGGTTTGATGGTCAGGACGGCTTCGACACCGTGGAATGGTGCGCTTCTCAACCGTGGAGCGACGGGAACGTGGGGATGTTCGGGATGTCGTACCACGGGGCCACGCAATGGCTCGCCGCCGCCGAGTCCCCGCCATCCCTCAGGGCGATCGCGCCCGGCTTGACCTCGGCCGACCTCTACGACAGCTGGACGTACCTGGGTGGAGCATTCGGGTTGTGGTGGACGGGTCACTGGTCGGCGGGTTTCGTGCTGGACAACCTCGCAGACACGCCGCCGGAGCTGAAAGATGCCGTCGCCGAGACACGCAAATGGGCCCGCGAGCAGATGGCTTTGTCGACCCACCTGCCCATTCGGGACATGCCCGGCCTGAAGAAAGTCGCCGATTACTACTACGACTGGATGGACCACCCGACGTACGACGATTATTGGAAGAAGATCGGTGCGTGGGACAGGCTAGCCAACGTTAAGGTGCCTATTCTGAGCATCGGAGGGTATTTCGACAGCTTCATCAGGGGAACTCTGCGCTCCTACGGATGGTTGAAGGAAAATGGGTCGACTGACGCTGCACGAGAGCAGCAGCACATGGTCCTGGGCCCGTGGATACACAGCCATCTGCTCCCCGCCAACGCCGGCCAGCGGTATTTCGGGGGTGGGGCGTCGGGAGATGGAATCGACTATCACGGGATGGTGCTGGCGTGGTACGACCACTGGCTGAAGGGGGAGGATAACGGGATTACCGCCGACCCGCGGGCCTACTATTTCACGATGGGCGACAACCAATGGCAGGAGGCCGAGTCCTGGCCTCCCACAGCTCGGGACACGTCCTTCTTCCTCCGCAGCGGTGGCCGGGCCAACAGCAGGCACGGAGACGGGTCACTCAGCCTCGAGTCGCCCAAAGAACAGGAGCCTGACGACTCTTATCTTCACAATCCTCTGAATCCCGTCCCGACGGTCGGTGGGCCTTACGTACGCGGGATACCCGGATTTGTTGAGGCGGGTTCGATAGAGCAGACGGCCGCCGAGACTCGGGAGGACGTGCTGGTCTACACCTCCGCGCCGATGGATAAGCGGTTGGAAGTGACAGGGCAGGTCCAGTTAGTCTTGTGGGCGGCATCGTCGGCGCGGGACACGGACTGGGCGGTCACGGTTAGCGTAGTTGAGCCGAACGGCGCATCCTACAACGTATGTGAAGGGATATTGAGGGCGTCATTCCGGGAATCGCTGGAAGCACCTGCCCCGATAGAACCGGGGCAGGTCAATGAATACACGATAGACCTGGGCCCAACCTCCATAGCATTCCAGCCGGGACAGTCGATACGGCTGCGGATTGCGTCCAGCAACTTCCCAGCTTTTGCAAGGAACCTCGGGACGGGAAGCCAGGCGCATCTGGCGTCGGCGGCTGAGGCGGTCACTGCGGTCCAGACGGTACTGCACGATGCGGCGCACCCTTCACGGCTCGTACTGCCTGTCGTCGAATCTTAGGCCCGCAAGCGTAGCCCCAGGGGAGAATAGCCGATGAAGGCAGATTTCAGTGTAGGCATGGGCCGGAACCTGGCTATCTCAGAGGTGGCATCTCATTCGAGGTTGGCTGAAGACTGCGGCTTCTCCCACCTGACCATGATCGACTCCCAGAACCTCTCCCGCGACGTGTACTCGATGATGACCCTTGCGGCGCTCAACACGCACCGCATCAAGATCGGGCACGGCGTAACTAACCCGTTCACCCGGCACCCATCGGTGACGGCCACAGCGTCTGCGACGATCAACGAGGTGTCGGGGGGCAGGGTGTTCGTGGGGATCGGGGCTGGGTTCAGCTCGGTGATGACTATGGGCATGAACGCCAGAACCATGCAGGAGTTCCGAGATACGGTACAGTTCTTAAAGGACTACACAGCAGGCCGGGAAGTGGAATATCACGGATCGAAGATGCACTCGGAATGGATTCGCAAACCCGTGCCTGTTTACATGGCATCCATAGGATTACGCTCGTTGAGGATGGCGGGGGAGTTGGCAGACGGGGTGATGCTCGGTGGCGTTCACCCGGAGATGATGAAGTGGAACCTGGAGCAGATCGCCCGAGGCGCGGAGTCCGTGGGTCGGGATCCGGGTGAAATAGACATCTGGGCGAGGACTGAGATCCTGGTGGCCGATTCCAAGGAGGAGGCTCGCCGGGAGGTGGCATCCTATGCAATGAGCTGGGCCTGCAGTTTCTACGGATCGCTGTTCCGTCGGAAAGCCCCCGAGATCGAGGACCTGCGCCGGCGTATCGAGCGGGCGGAGCCGGGTCTTATAGACGAGATGCGGATTGCCTACGAAGCCTTCGACCCGTATCAGCACGAGAAGACGGACGCCGACCACGCCAAGCTGGCATCCCAAAGACTGATCGACTTCTACCTGATGCCCGGCACCCCCGACGATATCGGGGAACAGATATCAGGGGTGCTGCCCCTGGGAGTCAACAACATCTCCACGGTGCTGTTCACCATCATCGACAAAAAGGGGATGATGAGGCAAATCAACCGGGAGATTATGCCGATGTTTAGCGCATAGGGGTGGCTTCCTGCGTTGGACCGCGGGAATGACGGGAAAAGGGGCGGTGATGCGCGGCTAGGTTACAGGAACCCTGTTGTCGATCACGTGGTCTGGAAGGAGTTGTACTTTGTGGTTCCTAAGGCGAGAATCGCATAGATCTCGAAGACAGCTTGAACCGCTTGGTCATCTATTTCGACTGCCCGCACTTCCATCTCACGAATTCGTTCCCTCTGTTTCGTGTACGTCTCTTTATACTTTTCCTGAAGGTCACGTCTAGACAGCTTTGAAGAGTGTCCTCCCTGCTCCCCCTCTATTTCCAGCATGAGCTTATACGCAAAGGTAGCCGATTCGTGTCGCGAGCTTTCGGCTCCGTGTTCTCGAATACGATCCCGCATTCTGTTGGACCGGCCCACATAAATTGCCCTTCCATTCTCGTAGAACGCATAGATTCCTCGCTTGGGAAGGCTCCTCACACCATCTTTGATGGCTTGTGCAGGACTCATTTGGAGTGCATGTAGGAGTGGTTCCATCTGGTCGACAATTGCTTGAAAGCCAGCGCTCATGAGCGACTTCTCCGATAGTTCAAAATTCTAACCTATCCGCTAGCGCGTGGCTTGAAAACGGGGAGTTGTTCGACCAATCCGGGTAACTGGGCCGCTCGAAAAATGGGCGTTCTTGAACCTCTCGATTCTACGTCTGTGCCCACTCCGGGTCCGACGACGTAACCAGCGACGGAATAATAAATCGGAAGTCGCAGACTTTGTCGCCCCGGGTCTTCACCTTGTCCCACCCCACCACCCCGTTCGGGTGGAAAGCCTCCACCAGCCCCCGGTGCACTTCCATGTCGTAGATGTACCCGAAGGCCAGACCTTTCTGCCCCTCTTCCGCCCAGACCTCTGCGCAGGGGCAGTAGGTGCATGTGGTGTGCATCACTCCGGGAGACAGGTGATTGGAGCCTCGGAACACGAAGGATGTTGAGTTCGGGTCCCGACGCTGGATGATCTCCGTCCAGGACTCGAAGTTCAGGGGCATCTCGTTTCTGATCGCCTCATCCTTCATGCCCTCGCCCCGCTCATATCCGAAGTCGTACAGCGACTCCCGCATGATCTTCTCGGCCGTGGCGTCGAACTTGGCCTCCATGGCCCGTGCCACGTACATGCCCATTGCGCCGAATACGCCGAAAGTCCTGCGGGAGAACAGAATGGAAGATGCGACCGTGGCCAGCCTGTCCGAGGGCATTTCCTCCAACGCCCCTGTTGTGTCTCCTGAGTACGAGAACGTGATTGTCATCGGCCCCGAGCCGTCCGCCGGAATCTCCGAGTGAGACACGGACATACCCTCGTCGAATCCCTCGGCTATGCCCTGAAGCGTGTTGCTCCAGTACGAGGCCAGGATTTCCGCCCCCTCGTGCTTGGAAAAATACTCGCTTCCTGGGATGCTGGGCAGTGTGACCGTCGCCTCGGAAGGTCCGCCATCCACGTTCACCACGGAGTCCGCGTGTGCAAAGGCCAGGTCCGAGACGTCCCATGCCCTCAGGAGAGACAGGGCATCGTTCCCAGAGGCGAGGGTTACCGGGTTTTCACTCATTGACTCCCCACGGTACCGTCCGGCGAGCCGAAACCCCTCTGCCAACGTCCGCATCCCCGCCTCCCCCAACCGCGCACGGGTGTGCCGGGCCAGGTGTCTCAAGAGCATCCAGTAGTATTCGTCGATTATCTTCAGCGACGCAATGCGCTGGTCCCTGGTTGCCGCTGGATCACTAGTCATGATGCGTCTCCTTGCGGAATAAGAGAAGGAGCTTTGCCGGACTCAGCAGCCAGTCAGGCTACCACTGGACGAACATGGGCATGACTACGTGGACGTAGCTGACGCCCTCGGAGGGAGAAAGGGGCCTGAGAACGCCGGGGCTGGAAGGGCTGGAAGTTTCCAGGGCAACCATACCGTGGCCCAGGACGCCGAGTACCTCTGTAAGATACTTGCTGTTGAAGGCGATCTTTGCAGGATCACCCTCAATGGTGGCCGTGATCTCCCCCTGGTTGTCGCCGACTTCCTCGGAGCGTGCGGAGACGGACAGACCGCCGATACCGTCCTCTTCGCCTTCCGAGGTCTGCAGGCGGACTATGCCACTGCCGTCCCGGGCGAAGATAGATGCGGCGCGAGTTGCCCTGGCGAACTCTCCCACGTCAACCGTGGTCTTGGAAACGTGCTCCTTGGGGACAAGTTGGCTGTAGTTGGGGAAAGTGCCCTGGATGAGCTGTGAAACGACGGCTGCAGTTTCGAACTGGAACAGGACCTGGGTCTTGCCTTCGTTAACTTTGATCTTGACCGGGTAGTCCTTGCCGGATGCGAGGCGGCTCACTTCCTGGAGGGACTTGGCGGGCACGATGATAGCGCTGCTCTCGGGGACCTCGTCGGCGAGTTTGGTCTCATGTACAGCCAGACGAAATCCGTCGGCGGCTGCAAGAACGAGACCGCCATCTTTGATCTCGATCTGGACACCAGTCAGGACAGGGCGGGAATCTTCGGTAGCAGCGGCAAAGGCGACCCCATCGATGGCCTGCTTCAGGAGTTCAGTGCCTATGTTGACCTCGAAGCCGTCGTCGACGGTGGGGGTGGGGGGGAATTCCTCGGGGTCCGTGCCTGCGATGTTGGCCTGGAAACGGGCGCACGTGACATTGAGGCTCTTGCCACCGGGCGCGCCGGTAAGGTGAACCTCCTCGGAGGGGAGAGACCCGACGAACTCGCCGAGAAGACGAGCGGGTACGGTGACAACCCCTTCTTCCTCAACCTTGGCGCCAATCCAAGTGGTTATGGTAAGTTCAAGGTTGGTGGCCGAGAGCTTGAGTCGGCCTCCATCGGTGGAGATAAGGACATTACTGGTAATGGGGAGGGGAGTACGTGAGGCTACGGCTCGGCCTACGTCGGCTAGTGCAGCGTTCAAATTCTCCTGAAGACAGTCGACCTTCATGGGCGGTTTCCTAACTGCGGGATTTGGACAAAGTATACATCAGTGCCGAAAAACGGCTCAAGGGGAGAGGTATGCAAAAAAGGGCCTCTCGCGGTGCGAGAGGCCCCTTTTTCCGTGGTCAGGGTCTGTGCCGGTTAGAGCCCTACGGCGAGGCGTATGACCAAGATGAACAGGCCCAGCAGCAGGATACCGCTGAGAATGGTCAACCTGTGGTCTTGAAGGATCGGCTTGAAAGGCCGCAGAAAGGGCATTACAACAGCCGAGTAGGGCCCCTCAAAAGGCTGCAATAGCAGCTCGACCAACTGGAAGATCGGTTTCAGGATGGGGACCAGGACCATATCGTACAGGCTGAGGATCGGTTTTAAGAGCATGTCCATGATTACACTCCTGCTTTGTGGTGTTCAATCAACCCCTATGCTAGCTCCACAGAACGCCGAGGTGACCCGAGGCGATCATGAAGAAGAGCATGGGTATGGAGAGGAGCGTGTTGGTCCGGGAGGCGAGAAGCGCCGTGCCAGCCCAGGACGCGTCAGGACCGGGGGCGTCGGGATTTTCCGACTGAGCGACGTTCGCGGCAATAATCTTCTTCTGATTGGGCCAGATGATCAGCCAGACGTTCAGGAACATGATGGTGCCAAGTCCTGCGCCGATCATGATGGACTTGAATGAGGCCGATTCTATGTACCCATCCCAACTTCCAAGCTGGAAACCGCGGGAGATTATCCAGGCGGTGCCACCAAGGAAGGTGATCAGGGCGGACCAGCGGAACCACCACAGGGCCGTAGGCACAAGGTTGACGAAAGCGTCTCGCCTGGAGCCTCCATCCATCTTAGGGAAAGAAGTGGTCTGAACAAAGTTGAAGTAGTATAGAAGCCCTATCCACGTGATCCCTGCGATGACATGAACCCAGCGCAGGGAACCCATGTAGTATTCCCAAGCCATAGCGTCCTCCGTAGTTTCTTGTAATTTCCGAGAATCGAGGTAATGGCAACCGCCCATCCAAGGTCCTCAGAATCCGCCAAATGAACCAACGGTGTACGTACCCTGCTTCTCCCCCTTTCCTGAAGCTTTTCGGCGTCCGGGCGGACGCCAGAACAGGACCAATGGAGTGAATATACTACAATGGGGCGTCTATTCCAAGGGGCGGGGGGTGCGGGATGCCCAGCGACATTCAGCCTCCCAGCAGGGCGATGAAGTCTTTTCTGGGTGGGGAAAAGATGTCCAAGGCCAGGGCCTTGCCGGAAGTTGCGACGGCCCGATGCACGACACCCGAAGGTACTAAGTAAGCGTCGCCCTTCTTAATCATGCGTACGTCGCTGTCAATGGTGAGCTCGAATTCACCTTCCAGGCACATGCCGGCCTGCTCATTGGGGTGGGTGTGGTTCGGGACCTCGGCGCCGGGCTCCAGGGTTATGAACACCATCATCACCTTGTCGCCCCAGAGGGGTTGTATGTGAGCGCCAGGGGCAATCTCCTTGCTCTTCAGGGCATTGGGGTCGTAGAAGGGCATTACTGTTCTCCTTGGCAGTGATATGAGTCCAAACGGCGGGGACATGTTACCACTCCAGGAAATGTATAATGGCCTGACAGCAAGCATTTGGGGGAGGGGATATGAAGGCTCAACGAATAATCTCGACTATCGATTCGCACACTGCAGGGGAACGGACGCGGATGATCACGGGCGGCGTGCCGAACATCCCGGGTTCGAGCATGGCGGAAAAGAAGAGCTATTTCATCGAGCACCTGGACTCGGTGAGGAAGGTGTTGACGCTGGAGCCTCGGGGGGACGCCGAATTGATAGCCGCGGCGCTTACGGCTCCCGTCAACGAGGGGAGCGATTTGGGCGTGATGTTCTTCGACTCCCTTGGCTTCGAGGGGATGTGCGGCCACGGCACTATCGGAATAGTCACCACGCTGATCGAGACGGGGCAAGTCACCCCGGTACACCCTTTTACAGAAGTGAAGCTGGACACGGTTACCGGTACTGTAGAGGCGCGTGCCAGGGTCGACCATGAAGGCAATGTGTCGGAGGTGACCATCCGCAACGTGCCTTCCTTCGTCTACATGCAAGACGCGCAAGTTGACTTCGAAGGCGGCAAGGTGCTGACGGACATCGTGTACGGGGGCAACTTCTTTGCGATACTGCCGGTGGAGCGGCTGGGGATGGAGCTAGTCCCGAGCAACGTGGGTAAACTGGTGGAGCGGGGCATCGCCTTTCGGGATGCGGCTCGGGAGCAGCTGGAGATCAGTCATCCCACGGAGCCCGACATCAACCCGTTGCACGGCGTAGAGATGTACGTGGACAACCCTTCCCCGGGAGTTCACGCACGAAACATCATGACGTTCGCTCAGCACTCGTTTGATCGGTCGCCGTGTGGGACGGGGACGTCGGCGCGGTTGGCGCTGCTTCACGCCCAAGGCCGCCTGGGAGTGGGCGAAGAGTTCATACACGAAAGCATTCTGGGCACGGTATTCCGCAGCCGAATAGTTGAGGAGAACAGGGTGGACGGGTATCCGGCGATCATACCGGAGGTCACAGGGTCGGCTTACCTGACGGGATCACACCAGTTCTACATCGACAGCCGCGACCCGTTCAAAGAAGGATTCCTGCTGGGATAGAGGGGGCGGTCAAGGGGCCCGGATGGAACTAGCTATCCAACAGGGCGTCCCAGGGATTGACGAAGGAGCGGACGGAGATGGGTTGGTCCAGCAGTGGCTCGAGGGTCTTGGCAGACGCCTCGTGCTGGGGACTTGAGTCCCACTTCTCCCAATCCTCTAAGGAGTGCCAGGTACTGACGATAATGACGGTGCGGGGGTCTGCAGTGTCGGAGAGGGTCTCTCCGGAAACGTAGCCGGGGAAGGTAGTGGCATGCTTTCGCATTTCCAGGATTTTATCGGAGGCCTCGGACTCTTGGCCTTCTTTGATGTGTCTTTCTATCAGGACTCGTACTAGCATGGTCTCATCTCCCTTCAGCCTGAGGCCACTGCCGAGGTCGGAGCGGAATCCGTTCTTCGGGGCCTGTTCGCCGGCGGATTAAGGGGGTTCTGCGGCAGCCGCAGATCGCCGGGGGTAACCCTATTATAGCAAGGGTGCGTGAGTCGCGGGGCAGGACCTAGCCGAATAACCCCTTTTTCTTCCTGCCGAGCTTAGACAAGAAGCCGTACCATTGGGCTTCCGCCTTGTTCTTGCGGTCCAAGTCCTTGATACGTTGCTTCATGGTATCGATGACCTTTTGGTCCTCGCCCTTGTCGAGCCAGTAGCCGTGCTCTTCCTTACAGGTGTCGATAGGGAGGTTGTAGGCCCGGTAGTTGAAGGTGGTCATACGGGCGCCGCAGACGGGGCAATCGATGTCGCTGGCCCGTGGGTTGTACTCCATCATTCCCTTGAGCTCGTCCTTGTCGAAAGCGGTGTCTTCCAACTGGTCGAGCTCGACGTGATCGAGCCACAGGCCATCACAGCTTGGGCACCGGTCGATATCGATGCCCTTGTGCTTTTCCAAGTTGAGGTCTACAGCACATCTGGGACAATTCATGAATGTCTCTCCGGGATTCGGGGCTATTCTACGATTTCGGTTTCCATAGGCGGGTTGATGGATATGTGGGCGAAGGCAGAGTGCTTCGTGGCCCCATGCCAGTGGACTTCTCCCGGTGGGACGTGGATGACCATGCCGGGTGTCATGACCTGCTCCTCCTCCCGCGTAGCAACGATGCCTTCACCCTCGGTGGCGAGGAGGACCTGATCGTTGGTGTGGATGTGGAACTTGGTACGGGCGCCGGCGGCGAAGTAGACGTGGAGCATGCCGAGGGAGTCGGTGTGGTCCTTGCTGATCAAAGGCTGGGTGCGGACCTCACCACCGGTGAATATGGGCATGGAACTGATTGCTTTGTCGATTTTGGCGGGGTCGATAACGTTCATGTTTCCTCCGGTAAGGCAGGAGATGTGGGTTGGTTTGATGATAACATATCACAGGCCCCGGTCGTTCTTACGGCTCTCAAAATTGCTCGAAGTGAACTGAGGGACACGACCCTTTCAACAGGTATCTCTCTACATTGATTTTGAGTAAAGTGTAGGGACAGAATGTCGGGGAATTGAGGAGTAGTTTACGATGGTGGGTAATAATTCTCGAGGGTATAGCGAGAAGCTGACGAGGGAGGATGTGGCCCGTCTGGCCCAACTCAGGGGCTTGCCGGTGGAAGAGTCGGACCTGGACGAGATCAGATTCCGGTTGAACGCGCTCAGCGACGCCCTCGCCGCGCTCGATGACCCGGAGCTGGACTCTACGGACCCGCTGCCCATTTTGCTGGACAGGGAGGGGCACTGAGATGCCGTCGACAGACCTGATTTACCAGCCCGCCCATAAGCTCGGGGCACTGATGCGGCGGAGGGAACTGTCGCCGGTTGAGGTGGTGGAAGCGTACCTAGCACGGATCGAGGAGATAGATACTAAAGTCAGGGCCTACATTACGGTATGCGGGGACGAGGCCCGCGCGCAGGCGCGGGAAGCGGAGGTAGCGATATCAAGGGGCGAATACATAGGCCCAATGCACGGCATACCTGTTGCCGTCAAGGACCAGTTCGACACCGCAGGCATCCGCACTACCATGGCCTCCCGGATCTTTTCGGAGAACGTCCCTGACGGCGAATCGACGGTGACAGCAAGGCTTCAAGCCGCTGGGACCATACTGCTTGGCAAACTGAACATGACCGAGTTCGCTTTCGGAGACACACGCGATTTCGTGTTCGGCACCCCCCGGAACCCGTGGAATCTCGACAGGATACCCGGAAGTTCTAGCGCCGGTTCCGGAATAGCCGTATCGGCTGGCATGGCCGCCGTGGCCATCGGAGAGGACACGGGTGGATCTGTCAGACTCCCCGCGGCGATGTGCGGTATAGTCGGGCTCAGGCCGACCACGGGAAGGACCAGCCGTTACCGGGCCTTTCCCATGTGCTGGTCCATGGACACCGCGGGCCCGATGACCCGGACCGTCCGGGACTGCGCTGACCTCCTTGCCGCCATAGCCGGTCACGATCCCAACGATCCCCTCAGCAGCACGCGGCCAGTCGACGACTACTCCTCAGGTCTCAACGGCGGTGTGCAGGGCATGAAGATAGGCTACCTGCACCAGCTTATCAACCTGGAGGGTGTCGACAAGGATACCCAGAATGCCGTCAACGCCACGAGAGACGTGTTCCAATCCCTCGGGGCCGAAACCGTGGACGTGAACATACCCCTGCTGGAGCTTGCAGGCCCGATCTACATAGCAATCGGTGACTCGGACGCCGCCGACACTCACGAGTCGCTGTTGCGGCAGAGGCACAGGGACTACGACGTAGCCACCCGCACCCGACTCATGGCTTCGAGCCTGATACCGGCCTCTCTGTACCATCGGGCCCAGAGGGCCAGGCAGTTGCTCAGGAAGCGGCTCATCAAGGCCCTGGAAGACTTCGATGTCCTAGTCGGGCCCGTAGTCTCCACCCCCGCCCCCGAAATCAAGGAAGTCAAAAGAGTCTTTGTCAGCGAGGCCGACGTACGCGAGCGCATATTCGGTGCACGAAGCCTCACCACTCCCTTTAACCTCGCCGGCCTCCCCGCTATTTCAATACCGTGCGGGTTTTCAAGGGACAGACTGCCCATCGGGTTGCAGATTGCGGGGAGAGCATTCGACGAGGCGACGGTGTTGAGGGTATCAGCGGCATACGAAGGCGCAACGGACTGGCACACCCAGTTCCCACCCATTTAGGCAAAGCGCATAGCTAAAGAAATGAGAGGGTCGGCCCAAAGGGCCGACCCTCTCGTCGCGTCCAGTGCTGGACCTAGCTGCCGTTGGAGAAGCGGTAGAGCTTGGCGGCGGTGTCCCGGATGATCTTCATCCGCTTGGTGTCATCCTTGAGGCCCTTGAGGTTGTTCTTGATGGTCTCCTGGGAGTCGGGCCAGACGCCGTCGGGGTGGGGGTAGTCGGAACCCCACATGACGTTGTCTTCACCTATGAAGTCGATCATATCGCCAGCGAAGGCTTCCTTTTGGAAAGTGGAATAGCCTTGGCGCCGCCAGTAATCGCTGGGAATCATGGAGAGTGAAGCGTCGCCTTCATCCTCGTGGTCCATGCGGTCGAGGACGTAGGGAATCCAGGTAACGCCGCATTCACCAAGGACAAACTTGAGGTTGGGGAATCGTTCGCAGGCGCCTGAAAGGACCATGCTTGCGAGGATTTCGGCTCCGGAGAGCTGGAATGTGACCATGTTAATGACACGGTGGGTCAAGGCGTAGAGCTCGGCGTCTCCGGGTTCCGGGGGCCTGGGATACAGGCCCGTGGTGTGGAAGGATAAGGAGATTCCGCATTCGGCGGCGGCCTCCCAGAGGACATCCCAATCGCTGTAGTACATAGGCTTGACGGCAGTACCGACACCGAACTCCACGCCTACGAGCCCCATGGCGGCGGCCCTGCGAAGCTCATCAGCGGCGGCCTGGGGGTCGTGGTTGGGGAGACAGGCGAGACCGCGGAGCCTATCCGGACGCTTGCTTGTGAAGTCGGCGATCCAATCATTGTAGACACGATATACGGAGGCAACGAGCTCCTGGTCTTTTAGCTTGGCGGCAACGGCGAACATGCCGTAGATCACCTCGGCGTCGACGCCGTCCATGTCCTGGTCTTTAATCCTAAGGTCGAGGTCGGTGGGGTGGTACCGGCCCTCGGCGGCGTCCTGGATGAAGCCGGTTGCGTCCATCTTGTCGACACGGGTCCTCATGCCAGGGTTATAAGTGCCGACCTTGCTGAAGTGTCCAACGTCTTCCAGGTAGGTGCCGTCTGCCCACCACTGGTTGAGGCCGTCTCGGGACTCTACTCTGGGGACCCGGTCCACATACCGGGGTGGGGCCTGGGACGTAAAGAGGTCCCAGGGCAGATAGCCGAGGTCCACGTGAGAGTCCGCGGAGATTATGTTGTATTGCATTGTCCCCTCCTATGGGTATGCGTACGCCAGTCTTATTGAGGGGAGGATAGCACCGAGGGGGATTAAGTCAAGCGACGTTAAAATGAATCGGCCCAGTGTTCTTGGTTGCAACTTGCATCATGTAGAAGAGACTGTGGTCAAATGCGGTCCAATATGCCCTACTTCCCAAACGCCTTGATCCGCATCCCAATAGACGTGAATCCGCAGATAGTTCTGCTGAACACTTGTCCCGCTACCTAGCTTGAAGTGGGCATACATGTCTTTACCTTCAATCAGCCGCTCGTCACCGTATTGCTCTTTTGTCGATTTGCTCTCGGTGGGAGCGAATTCCACCCCCTGTTCTTTGAACCAGTCTTCGACACTCATGCCAAGGCTATCGGAGACTCGCAAATTGGCGCATTGCTCCATTGCGGAGAACACTTCCCAGACCTTCTCAGGCGACTGGTAGGGAGATTTGCTTGCTGTGCGTCTCGCATTATCAAGAAGAATCACTCGGGATAGCCTATTTGAAGCATGTTCAATAACTTCAATAAGAGTTTGGAATTCCGTAACTTTTTCGTCAGTTGCTACATTGCCTTCGAGGTCATTTAGCTCATTGCTCAGCCACCAATTACGACTCTTCAACATTCGATAGTCTTCATTCAGACTCCGGTATGCTTGTTGCATCCTATGCAGTTCAATTTCAAGGTCAGAGATCTGTCGATCGCGATCTTCAATTAACTGCTTGAATTCTGACCTTTCCCTATCTTCAGTCCTCTGCAGCTTCCTGATCACCGATGAAACGTTTTCATAAGATTTCCCATCCGTGCCAATTGGCGCATACAGCGTACATGCCTCCCAAATTCGTTCATCTTTGAGCAGGTCTGTCTTATCCCATCTCGGCCAAAATGGGCAATCGGGGGCAGACGCCCCTGGAGTAAGTCCGGGAGCATAGACCCTTACTGCACCTCCATAGCATGGGAGACCGCCAAGTAATTTGTTGACACGGCTAGCTGTCTGCTCGTCATAGCTGACAACTCGGGCCACTCCCAATAGCCTATCTTGAAGTTTTGCGGGGTCAACCAACTTCTGACCTTGCCAATTCGTTATCACGACAACGGACATCTTCCGTTCCGAATTCAAAAGAC
Source organism: Dehalococcoidia bacterium (assembly GCA_965220005.1). Classification (GTDB taxonomy): domain Bacteria; phylum Chloroflexota; class Dehalococcoidia; order Plut-88900; family Plut-88900; genus Plut-88900. The sequence continues at coordinate 1,461,758 of OZ244800.1, read as the reverse complement.
TTTCTGATACGAACTTGTCTCCTTCCTGAGGTATTATTGTTCGTGGTTGACTCCAAACAACTTCCGAGCCAGCCCAACATTCAAATCTTGACAAAAATTCACCGATAATGCCCGGTGCATGTGACGGCGGTCTATTATTGGAGTCAGTTCCATCCCTTACTTGAATTTGCACCTCAACCTCTTCACCCTCAGTCGAAAGTCTTAGATCCAAGCTCCTGCCATTTTTTGCAACCCAATGGTAAGAATGATAGGCAAGGCTATCGTGTGTATCACTATCCTCTTCCTCAGGTTCCTCAAGATCAAGGGCATCCAATACTGGCAGCAGTTGGTCATTTGCCCAATTTCTTATTACTTCACTTACTTCACCAAGAAGCTCTGGGCCTTTGCTATTCTTGGGCTTAACTTCAAAACTGACGCTGTATCGATCTGCCATTACCACGCTCCACGCATTTCCAAATAGGAGTTAGCCGAAGCCTATGCCTTGCTCTTTAAGACTTACGAACCCTTTTTCGTCGGGGTGGCCGATGATGACGTGGTCCAAGACGTCTATGCCGAGAAGATTGCCGGCCTTAACGAGGTCGGTGGTGACGGCGGCGTCCTGGGAGCTGGGGGTTGGGTTACCGGAAGGATGGTTGTGTACGACGACGATGGAGGTGGCGTTGGCTTTTACGGCAGCCCTGAAGACTTCGGAGGCCCTGATCTGGGAGGAATTTACGTTACCTATGTAGATTTCTTGGACTTCCATAACCCGGTTCTTGGTGTCAAGGAGGACTACCTTCAGATGCTCTTGAGTAAGGAGACTCATCTCGTCCCCAAGAAGTTCGAATACGTCCTCCGGCTTGCTGACAGGCGGCCTATCCTGTCGGGGATCATTGCGAAGGCGTTGGCCCAATTCGAGGCCCGCTTGAATCTGGGCGGCCTTGGCATTGCCCACTCCGTCTATCTGGATAAGCTCATTGAATGTGGCACGAGCCAGTCCGCGCAGGGTGCCATAACGGGCTATTATTCGCTTAGCCATATCCAGGGCGCTCTCTCGATTGTTGCCCATTCGCAGCAAGATTGCGATAAGCTCAGCGTGGCTAAGGCTTTGAGCGCCGTAATGCTGGAGCCGTTCCCGAGGCCTTTCGTCTGAAGGCATCTCGGATATTCGAAGGGTGTAACGAGGTTGGTGTTCTTCCGGCATATTGTATAAGCCGGGTCAGCTCTTCAGCTTGACCATTTCGGGGTCGTAGAGGGGTTCCCGGGAGACGGTGGCGTCAAGAAGCTCGCCAAAGTATTCGATTTGCACCTTGGTCCCGACCTCGGCGTGTTCGATAGGGAGATAGCCGTAGGCGACGCCCCTGCCGATGCTGTAGCCGTAGTTGGCGCTGGTTACGAACCCCGTGGGTCGGCCATCAATGAGGATGGGTTCGTTGCCCATTACGACCTTGGAAGGATCATCGATGGTCATGCAGCAGAGCTTTTGGGTGAGACCGGCTTCTCGGGCTTCGACCAGGGCGTCGCGTCCAAGGAAGGTTCCCTTCTTCATTCTGACGGCGAAGCCGATGCCCGCCTCGAATGGGTTGTACTCTGTGCTGATGTCGGCGCCCCATAGCCGGTAGCCTTTTTCGATGCGAAGGGAGTCGAAGGCGGCAGCCCCCATTGCAGTGACTCCGAGAGGCTGGCCTGCCTCCCAGAGAGCGTCCCAAAGGCGCAGGCCAAACTCGGTGGGACAGTAGACCTCCCAGCCAAGCTCACCGGCGTAGGAGATGCGGAAAGCGAGGCAGGGCACGTCTCCGAAAACCACCTCCTGTCCAGTCAGGTAAGGGAAGGCCTCGTTGGAGAGGTCGTGGGATGTGACGGACTGGGCCAGGTCTCGAGCCCTGGGGCCCCAAAGGCCGATGCAACAGAGGGAGGACGAGATGTCGGTGAGGGATACGGAGCCGTCGTCGGGAAGGTGGGATTTTATCCAAGCGAGATCGTGGGGTGCAAAGGAGCCTCCGGTGACGATTAGGAACCGATCGGCAGCAAGGCGGGTGATGGTCAGGTCGCACTTAATCTTGCCCTGCTTGTTGAGTAGTGACGTGTAGGTGACGCGTCCGACGGGTCGGTCCATCTGGTTGCTGGATATCCAGTTGAGGGTATCGAGGGCTCCGGTGCCCTTGATCTCGAACTTGGCGAAGCCGGTCTGATCTATCATGACGACGCGCTCGCGGGCGGCTCGGTGCTCGGCGTAGACTATCGGGGACCAATTCTGGGCCTCCCAGCCGCCTCGTTGAGGTGCGGGATCAGCGTCCAGGAGTTTTTCGTTGGCGGCGTACCATTGGGGGCGCTCCCAGCCTGCCACCTCGAAGAACTGAGCCCCAAGCTCCTGCTGCCTTGGGTAGAAGGGGCTCAGGCGGATTCGACGGGGATCTTCCATCTGCTGGAGGGGGTGGACGATATCGTAGACCTCGCGGTATTGCTGGGCAGAGCGGGTCTTGACGTAGGAGTCTGCGGACATGTGCGGGTGGAACCGGGTGAGGTCCGCCTCGTGGGGATCGAATTCCGGTGAGCCGTAGACCATCCACTCGGCGAGGGTTTTGCCGATGCCACCGGCGTGGGCTACCCAGACTGCCTGGGCAAGCCAGAAGCCTTTTACGTTGGGGGCCTCCCCCAGAAGGGGCATTCCGTCAGTGGTGAAGGAGAACATGCCGTTGATTGGTTCGAAGATCTGGTTGTCGGCGAGGCCGGGCATGAGCTCGTCGACAGCGAGGAGGGAGTCGACAAAGAGCTCGAGGTTGAAGGGCATAACGGCGGGTGTGACCCGAGCCATTTCGTAGGGGACAATATCGTCGGCGTTCACGAGGATAGGTTCGTTCTGATAAGTGCCGACCTCCATGTATTCGAAATACTCCCGGGCGTACATGGAGAAGTCCTGGTGCCGGACGCCGGGCCGGGTGATCTCCTTTGCGTGCCCGGCAAGCTCCGGCAGGGGACCGATCTTCACAAGGGGATGCTGCATGGGGTAGTAGGGGATTGGGACGCCGACCATGCGCCCGATCTTTGGGCCCCATATGCCGGCACAGGCGACTACGTGTTCAGCCTTGATGTTGCCTTTGTTGGTGACGACGGTGTCGATGCGGCCGTCACGAGTCTCGATATCCGTGACCTGGGTCTCGCCGTAGAATTTTGCTCCAAGAGCTTTGGCTGCGTTGGACATGGCCTCGTCTGCGCGTACGCCTTTGACCAGGCCATCGGTCGGGTTGTACATGGCCCCCAGTATCTTGTCGGAGAGGAGGGGGAACATGTCCCGGGCCTCCTTGGCGGAGATGACCTCAGCTTCGAGGCCCCAAGACTTGCCAAAGCCGACCTTCCGCTTGAGCTCCTGCAGGCGCTCGGGAGTCCAGGCGACCTCCAGCCCGCCGACCTCGTAGAAGGGGCACTGTCCATCGACCTCAAGGGATTTGAAAAGCTCGACGGAATACTTAGCCGTCTCCGAGTAGAACTTGGAGGGGTTTATCTGGAATATAAAGGCGGGGGCGTGAGAGGTGGACCCACCCGTGTCGGGGAGCGGGCCCTGATCAAGAACGACGATGTCCGTCCAACCGAGCTTGGCAAGGTGGTACGCGACGCTGCAACCGGCAATGCCGGCCCCGATAATCACAACTCTAGCGTGGTCTATCATCGGCTCAGGCCCCTTTGTGCTACTGGTTTGTAGATTAAGCTGTGCAATTCTAACAAGGGCGGGGTCGCGAGTCGACAAAATGGGAATGGTGGTGTGGTACATTAGCGCGATGAGCAGTGCGATTGCGTTTGGCGTAGTAGGAACGCGCTCCAGCTTTGCTGTTTATTACGTCTACCGCTCCATGTGTGGCAGCCCAAGGTGAGCGTAGCCGCGCCGACAGTGGCGCCGGAACGGGGGGAGGAAGGGTGGGGGGTTCTGGTCTACTTCACCGTGGGGCTCGCCTCGGTGCTGGTAGCGACAACGTCGCTGGGACTGTTCCTGCCGGACATCATCGACGACCTCGACCTTTCGCCGGCAGAGCAGGGGTGGCTTGGGTCATCCTTGCTCTTGGCGAATGTGGTTTTCTCGATACCAATGAACTGGTGGGTGTCGAGATTCAGCCCCTGGAGGACGGCGGCGGTGGGGTTCTTAGCGGCGTCGGGACTGATCGCCATGGCGGGAGGGGCGCCGGGGTTCGGAGCCCTGCTGCTGGCCCGGATAGGGCTGGGCATGGTCTTGCAGGCGTGCCAATCTCCGCGGAACATCCTGATAATCCAGTGGATTTCCAAGCGGCGTTTCGGGCTGGCAAACGGCTTCTCCATCTCTATAGTTGACATACTGATGGGGACCGGCACCGTATTGATCCCATTCATGCTCGGCTGGCTGGGCGGCTGGCGGCAGACGATGTTCGTGTGGTCCGGCGTAGTGCTTGCGGCAGCGTTTTTGTGGATAGCCCTCGGGAAGGACAAGGGACGGCCTGAGCTTCAAGGTGGAGGAGAAGAGGACAATGGAACACCGATACGGAGCGTCCTCAAGTACCGGGAGGTGTGGTTCATCTGCCTGGGCATGTTCGGAATGCTGCTGGCTCGGCTGGCGTTCGGGAACTTCTGGCCCCGATTCGTGGGCGAAGAATACGGAATAGACGTAAGAACGGCAGGGGTACTCATGGGGATCGGGACTTTTGCCATGGCGCCTGCAGAACTGAGCGTGGTCGCGTTTCCCTTTTTCTCACGACATACTACTTTGGTACTGACCGTGTGTGGGGTGGGACAGGCCCTCGCGTACATCGGCCTGATATCGACAGACTCGTTTACCCTATTAGTGTTGCTCTGGATATTCGGCGGGGTGATGTTCAGCTTCTTCCCGATATTGATGACACAGGTATTCAACCTGCCGGGCATCACTCCGAGGGAGGTGGCAGTGGCATCGGCGACGGTGTTCACTGCCCTGTGGGGTGGCGGGGCGGTGGGGCCAATACTGGTGGGATTCGTAGAAGAGAGTACAGGGGACCTGGGACTGGGACTATTCATCAGTGCGTTCGCGCCCCTTATGCTGGTAGCAACGGCGCTCCTGCTGGGGGGATACAGACGGGAAAGGCCGGTACCGGGGAAAACTGATAGGATGGGACGCCTAAGACGATAAAACTGGATAAAATGACACCACCGTTATGTGTTTGAAGATGAAAAATGCAACTTTGAAAAGAAGCCTGGCCGGTATTGTCATCGGCTTGCTTATGGTCGGCATCGTGGCGATGGGGTGCGGGGGGTCGGGTGGGGAGAAGCTGACTATAGGCGGGGACGTGCCGGAAATAGCTCAAGACGCGTCCCTGATCGACCTGGAGGTGATCCGGGGAGATTCCGAGCTGCTTAGGGAGGCAGGGGAGGTGCTGGGAGCGTTGAACCGGAGCCTGGGCAACACTGGCGTAGGCAGTTCCGACTTGCGAAGTGCGGTGACGTTCGTGGTAAACGACCGTCGGGTCATACTGGTTGAGGGAACATTTGATACAGAGGACGTAGCGAAGCGGTTAGAGGATACGGAGCACGGAGTGAGGAAGATACGGGACACGGAAGTCTGGAGCGGAGACGCAGGGAACGTGGCGCTGATGGGGGCAGGGCGTATGGGGGTGGGCTACGACTTCACGACCATGGAGACCGTGCTGGTGCAATTGGAAGACGGACGTACACTGAACCAGGTGGAGTCAGCAAGGGAGGTGTTAGACAGGGTGCAGGGCACGGCCTACATTTCCCTGACAACACGGTGTGAAGAAGTGGCCCCCGGATGCCGAGCCTTGGGTTTCTCGGCATCCGGGCAGGGCAACCCGACCGGGACGTTCGACCTCGTGTCGTGGTACGACACGGAAGCGGAGGCCGCGGCGGCGGAGTCAAGCCTTGCAGCCTTCTCGACCATAGAGAGCCTGTTCGACAGTGCCACCACCTTCACCGAAGGCCGGATGTTCACTGCCAGCGGCGAGGGTGAACTGGCCGAGATATTCCGCGGTGCGGACTCGGAGTTCAGGCTAAGGCCCTAGGAGCGAGTCCTAGGCAAGCTCGACAGTGGCGCCAGCGCCTTCGAGAGTCTTCTTAACGGTCTCGGCCTCTTCCTTGGCGACGGCCTCACGAACGGCCTTCGGGGCGCTTTCGACCAGCTCTTTAGCCTCGCGCAGGCCGAGGGTGGTGACCTCTCGGACGGCCTTGATCACGTTGATCTTGTTGGGGCCGATCTCCTTGAGGACGACATCAAACTCGGTCTTCTCTTCGACCGGAGCGGCCTCGGCTGCTGCGGGTGCGGCGGCAACGGCAACTGGGGCCGCGGCACTGACGCCGAACTCTGCCTCAATGGCCTTTACGAGCTCGGAAAGCTCTAAGACGGTCATGGCCTTGATTGATTCGAGGAGTTCTTCCTTGGTTGCCATATCTAATCTCCTTATGACGATCTAGCTTGCGGTTTCTTCTTGCAATTGGTCAACACGGGCACTGAGGGCAGTGACGAGGCCCCCTATCTGGGCGCTAAGTACGAACTGAAGGGCAGAAAGGGGAGCGAGCAGTGCGCCTGCGGTCTTGGCTATTAATTCCTGCCTGGGCGGGAGGGTAGCAAGGATACCGACCTCGTTTGAGGCGAGGGAGCGGGCTCCCATGACCGCTCCCTTAACGGCCAGAATGCTGCGCTCCTGCCGGATGTGGTCTACCAGAACCTTGGCGGGCTCTGTAGCCTCGCCGTATCCGAATGCGATAGCAGTGGGCCCTTCGAGAAACTGGACCAATGGGTGGGCCTTGGTCTGCTCGGCGGCCCGGCGGGCGAGGGTGTTTTTGATAACCCGGTATTCGACACCAAACTCCCGGAGCTTACGGCGCAGGGCCATCATCTCCGGCATAGCCAAGCCCCGGTAATCGGTGGCGATGGCTATGGTGCACCGACCCAGCAGCTCGGCTATCTCCTTGACTTGCTGTTCTTTCTTTTCTGTGGCCATTAATTTACCGCCTTCAGTTTATCTTCTCTAAAAATACGAAACCCCCGGGGCGCGGCCCAGGGGATTTTCTCAAGCCCAATCCAGTTAAGCGGAAGATCAAGGACTTGGCGAATCACCTGAGCAGGCTGAAAGATTAAGGCTCCGGGGAGCCGCCCGCCGTCTGTGGCGAACTATTTATTTGCGTTAAGTAACTAGGTTTGCCTCTTTAGCGGGTCTATTCATTCGCGCTGAGGGTCATTGCAGACTGGACATCCATGTTGATACCCGGTCCGTGGGTTGTGGATACGGATATGTTCTTGATGTATTGACCCTTGGCTCCGGAGGGTTTGGCCCTTACCACCGAGTCCATAAAGGAGGACAGGTTTTCAAGGAGGTCGTCCTTTTCGAAGCTGGCCTTACCGAGGGGAGCGTGGATGACGGCGGTGCGGTCCAGCCGGTATTCGATCTTTCCCTTACGGGAGTCGGAGATGGCCTTAGGCAGGTCGGGCTGCTGGACTACGGTGCCGGAGCGGGGGTTGGGCATGAGTCCTCGGCGTCCAAGGATTCGGCCAAGCTTACCGATTTTGCTCATCATCTCAGGGGTGGCAATAGCAGTGTCGAATTCTACCCAGCCACCCTCAATACGCTGAATAATATCGTCGGCGCCCACGAAGTCAGCGCCGCTTTGTTCAGCTAAAGTGGCGCCTTCACCCTGGGCAAATACCAGAACGCGGACCTGCTTGCCGGTTCCGTTGGGGAGCATGGCGAGGCCACGCACCTGCTGGTCGGCATGGCGGGGGTCGAGGCCCATGCGCATGTGAATTTCAACCGTCTCGTCGTATTTAGCTTTGGCTGTCTGCTTGGCCAGATCGACGGCCTCTTCCGGGGTGTAGGCCTTGGCCCTGTCGACCAGCGCCGCAGCCTCTTCGTATCTCTTGCCTCTCTTAGCCATTAGGGTGTTCTCTCTTATCTGGAGGGTTGTCCGGGACTAGACAACCTCGATTCCCATATTACGGGCGGTGCCTTCAATGATGCGCATAGCGCCTTCCAGGTCATTGGCGTTGAGGTCCTTGAGCTTGGTCTCGGCGATCTCCCGGATCTTGTCTCGGGGGACACTGCCGATTACCTCCTGGCCTGACAGGCTGCTGCCCTTCTCGACGCCCGCTGCGCTCTTGATGAGAACTGCGGCGGGTGGGGTCTTGGTGACAAAGGAGAAGGATGCGTCCTGAAAGACGGTAAGCTCTACAGGGACTATGGTACCGGCCTGGGCGGAGGTGCGAGCGTTGTACTCCTTGCAGAAGCCCATGATGTTGACCCCGTGCTGACCGAGGGCCGGTCCGATGGGGGGCGCCGGGGTTGCTTTTCCCGCCTCGATTTGGAGTTTAAGTACGGCCTTAATTCTCTTTGGCATTTTCTTTAGTCCGGCCCGTTGGGCGGGTTACAGCTTCTCTACTTGTAAATAGTCTAACTCGACGCCCGTGTCCCGCCCGAAGAATGAAACAAGTACCCGTATCTTCCCCTTATCGGGATAGAGCTCATCGACGGTGCCGATGAAATCAGAGAACGGCCCGTCTATTATGCGAATTTTCTCGCCTTTGTCCAGGCCGACTTTAACGCGGGGGGCCTCGGCTTCCATCTGTACGACAATGGCGTTGACCTCGTCGTCTTCGAGGGGGACGGGACGAGGGGGGTCGCCTGAGGTTACGAAACCGGTTACGCCGGGAGTATTCCTGACCACGTACCAGCTGTTATCGGTGAGGGCCATGTTAACCAGGATGTAGCCGGGGAAAACTTTCTTGGAGACCGTTCGGCGCTGGCCCTCGCGGATGTCGAGCTCTTCCTCGGTGGGTACCAGCACCTCAAAGATTTCGGCGGAGGCGTCCATGGACTCAATTCGGTGCTCAAGGTTGTTCTTGACGCGGTCCTCGTAGCCGGCGTAGGTGTGGACTACGTACCAGCGGTGGTCGAGCTTTGTTGTCTTGGATTGTGAAGTCATGTCTGTCTACTCTGCCCTCACCATTCGGCTAATCGGCAGGCGTGTCTTGATCAATGTTGCTCTAGAAAAGGAGGAGGTCCATGAGCATGGAGAAGCCTTCGTCGACGATTCCCAGGAAGGCGCCCATGGCAACGGAGACTATCACGACCATGGTTGTGAGGCGCTTGGTCTCTTCCTTGGAAGGCCAGTTGACCTTGCGCAGCTCGGCTATGGCCTCGGCTATGAAGCGGAAGCGACCTAGGAAAGGCCCGGAGGCCGACATCCTAGCCCGGGCTGGAAGGGTGAAGCGTCTCATTCAGTTTCCCTGTGCGCGGTTCGTCTCACGTGGGTTTATCTGGTCTCCCGATGGAGCTTGTGACCCCGGCAGCGGGGGCAAAACTTGGACAGCTCCATACGTCCCGAGTCGTTCCTCCGGTTCTTGCTGGTGGTGTAGGTCCTCTCCCGGCAGTCGGTGCAGGCCAGGTTAACTATTATTCGTACGTCTTTTCCTCTAGCCATAGCTCAATTTCCCTTTGCTCCCAGTGGGGTCGGGTAAGCTAGCTGCTCACCTTGGTGAACACACCGGCGCCGACAGTCCTGCCGCCTTCCCGGATGGCGAAGCGGAGCTCCTGCTCAATGGCAACGGGTGTTAAGAGCTTGATGCCCATGGTGATGTTGTCGCCGGGCATGACCATCTCGGTGCCTTCGGGTAGAGCGATCTCGCCGGTGACGTCCGTGGTACGGATGTAGAACTGGGGTTTGTAGCCGGGGAAGAAGGGAGTGTGTCGTCCACCCTCCTCCTTGGTAAGGACGTAGACCTCGGCGTCGGAGGCCATGTGCGGGTTGATGGAGCCGGGTTTGGCAAGGACCTGCCCGCGCTCAATTTCGTCCCGCTCGACGCCCCTGATGAGGCAACCTACGGCATCGCCGGGCTCGGCGTAGTCGAGGGTTTTGTGGAACATCTCGACGCCGGTGACCGTCGTCCTCCTGGTCTCACCAAAGCCGACGATCTCGACCTGGTCTCCAGTCTTGACGGTGCCACGCTCGACGCGGCCGGTTACCACTGTTCCGCGGCCCTTGATGCTGAATACGTCTTCAATAGGCATGAGGAAGGGCAGGTCGGAAGGCCTTTCGGGAAGGGGAATGTAGCTGTCCACGGATTTCATCAGTTCCAGGATGGGCTGGTATTCGGGGGCGTTGGGGTCGGTGGAATCGGACTCGAGGGCCTCTAGACCACTACCCCGGATGATTGGGATTTCCTCGCCGGGGAAATCGTACTTAGACAGGAGCTCACGGAGCTCAAGCTCTACGAGTTCGAGTAGCTCTGGGTCGTCCATCTGGTCCGTCTTGTTGAGGAAGACGACGATGTAGGGTACGAGGACCTGCCTGGCAAGGAGGATGTGCTCCCGTGTCTGGGGCATGGGGCCGTCTGGCGCGGAGACGACGAGGATAGCACCGTCCATCTGGGCTGCACCGGTGATCATGTTCTTGATGTAGTCGGCGTGGCCGGGGCAGTCGACGTGAGCATAGTGACGCTCAGTGGTCTCATACTCTACGTGGGTGATGGCGATGGTGAGGCCTCGAGCCTTCTCTTCCGGGGCGTTGTCGATAGAGTCGTAGGGTCGGAAGGATGCACCACCCTGCATGCCAAGCACCTTGGTGATAGCAGCGGTCAGAGTGGTCTTTCCGTGGTCGACGTGACCGATGGTGCCCACGTTGATGTGGGGCTTAGTTCTTTCGAATCGTTGTTTAGCCATTTTATGACTCTCCTGTAGTGGAGCCCACAACCGGATTTGAACCGGTGACCCCGTTCTTACCAAGAACGTGCTCTACCACTGAGCTATGTGGGCCTATTGAATGCTCCTTTTCATACTATTATAGATTCTTTTGATGGTGGAGGGGGCAGGATTCGAACCTGCGTAGCCTTTCGGCAGCGATTTTACAGACCGCCGGTTTTAACCACTCACCCACCCCTCCGTAATGACGTGCTGCTGTTTCTGGCACCTGTAGGATTTGTTTGTTGGAGGTTTTTGCCGCGGGTGGAGCCCGAGAGGGGATTCGAACCCGCCAACCTGCCGATTACAAATCGGCTGCGCTGCCATTGCGCCACTCGGGCAGAAGGATGCGGGCCGTTTCCTCCCTGATGGTTTTACCGGGACATCAGCGCGAACACACGACGCCCGATATACAATGTCCCAGACTCGAAAGTACCTCCTACGAAGGGCCCGCAGAAGGTACGATAAAGAACTCCCTTAAATCTAGCAGTCAGTATAGGAAATTGGCGCGTATAAAGTCAAGGCTCAGTTGGAATTTGTTCAGGGGGTTGGACTCCCAGGCCACTGTCTACTACGACGGCGCATGCGGCCTGTGCAAGGGAGCAGTGAAGTGGATGGCTAGGGCGGACTGGTTTCAGAGGGTTAAGTGGACACCTGGGCAGGAATTGATCAGTTTCCCAAGGGGCCTGACCCGGGCCGACCTGGACGAGGCTATGTACCTGGAAGACTCCCAGGGCCGGTTGCACGGTGGCTTCTTTGCCGTTAGGCGGTTGGCGCTAATATTGCCTCCGCTGCTTCCGCTGGCCCCGTTTATGTGGCTGCCGGGGGCACGGTTCCTGGGAGTGCGCGTGTACGCGTTTATAGCTCGGAACCGGGGCTGCCTTCTGGGGACGGTAAGAGGAGACGGGAAGCCTCCTCGGTGACAATACGGTAGACGTCTCTGAGCGGAATCCCAGACTCGGCGGCGATTGCGGCACAGTCATCGTGCTCAGGCGAGACGGAGACCGGGTTACCGTTCTGGATTTTCAGCTTGACCCGCACAGGCCCGATACTCGTGGCAACCTTCTCTATTCTGCGCTCGGCCTCATAGCGAAGGACTTCCCGCACCCGGACACCTAGGGTGGACGTCTCTTTGAGGAGATCGTGGACTATGGCCTCTCGATGGCCGGGGTCGGAAAGGACACTTACCATGACGGCAGGGCGGCCCTTTTTCATGTGTATAGGCGTGAACCAGACGTCCCGGGCCCCAGTCTCAAAGAGCCGGTCCATAAGATAAGGGTAAATCTCGGGGTTCATGTCGTCTATGTTGGTCTCTATGACGACAAGGGGTCGAGCCCCGGAATGGGACTGCACCTGGCCCAGCCAGAGGCCCAGGACGTTTGGGTATTCACCCATATCCTTCTGGCCGATACCGTAGCCTGCTGCTTCCACCCTAATCTCTGGCTGCGCGAATTCGGAGAGGGTAGTCATTATGGCAACTCCGGTTGGGGTGGAAAGCTCGGTGACAGGAGCGTGGGGGGAGGGAGGGGCAAAGGGTGCGTTGGCAAGAGCCATAAGCTCTACGGTTGCGGGTGCGGGGACGGGGAGCCGCCCGTGTTCCGCCTTTACGGTCCCGCTTCCTGGCGGTATCGAAGAGCAGTAGACTTGATCCACACCGAGGAGCTCCAGGCCACAAGCAGTGCCAACGATATCTACTATGGCATCGACGGCGCCGACCTCGTGGAAGTGGACCTGATCTATCTCGACGCGGTGGACTCGGGACTCGGCCTGGGCAAGTCGGCGGAATATCCTGGTCGCCTTTTCTTTCACAGAGGGGGAGAGGCGGCTTTCGTCTATTAGTGAAAGGATATCCCTGAGATTGCGGCGGGGTTGGGTAGCGGACGATGTCTTCACGCTGACTCGGGTGCCGGAGATTGCGGAACGGGAGTCCGGAGAGGCTTCGATGTCGTAGCCTTGAACGCCGAGCTTTGAAAGCTCGTTGCGGAGGGAGTCGATGGAGAGGCCAACGTCTACTAGGGCCCCGAGGACCATGTCACCGCTGACGCCGCCAATGCAGTTAAAGTAAGCAGCCTTCATGCCGGCTCCAGAACCATTTGTCTCATGCCCCATTCTATGTCGGAGTCTTCAACAGGGGAATCTTGAGCCATACGTTCAAGGTCGTTGTGGAGGGACTTCAGAAACGATGTGCTGTAAAGGGATATGGCGGGGTGGATGGCGCCCCAGGCCCGTATGTTCATGGAGAACATGGCAGCGGCGTCACAGTTAGAAACTGGTAGGCGGCTAATGCTGTCCGAGGCGATTCTGAGGGGTGCCTCGTCCGGCAGGTTTGTAAGTTGGGCCCCAGCACATAGGGCCGTGCCTTGGGCGTCCAGGACTCGGGCCAGAGTGGTGAGATAGGAGTCCAGGACGGGATTCTCAGTATGGATCCAGTCTACTTCCTCCACGAGGAGAACACCTTCAGTGGAGAGCTGGGAGGCCCAGCCGACCAAGGCTTGCATGGGGTTTGGGAGATGGGGAAGCAGGAAGCGGCAGAAGATGAGATCGGCGGACGGAATGGGAAATGGTAAAACAGTGACATCATGGTTGATGAAGGAGACCCGAGACGGGGACGACCGGGAGGCGGAAGATACGAATTGAGAAGATTTGTCTAGTCCGACGATTTTATCGAAGGGGAGGAGGTCAGCGATGAGACGGGTAGTGTGGCCCGGCCCACAGCCCAAGTCGAGGGCAAGGTTCGTGCCAGAGGACTCAAAGTTGGCAAGGAATTCGCGTGTCGGCGCCTCGAAAGTGCGGGCAAGGATGTCAAGCCTGCGTTGCGCCCTTGCTGAATCGCCGAATAGATAGCTCATGGCAGGGGAGGAGTGGGGCAGGGCCGAGAGTAAAACTATCCCCTGCTCTTGATGGTAGAGACGTGGGCTCCAGAATGCTTCCGGGAGAGTTGCAGCACCTCATTGAGGCTGCCTGACCGGAAACCCGACATGTCCAAAGCTACGTAGGTGTAACCGAGGGTACGGAAGTGCCGGACCAAGTCTCGGCGCACATCCTGTTGGGCTAGAAGACTGAAACCGTCGTCGTCAACTTCTATCCTGGCGATGCGGTCGTGGTGGCGGACGCGCAGGTCTCGGATGCCGAGGTTTCGCAGGTAATCTTCGGCTGCCTCGATCTGGCGGAGAACTTCAACTGTCACCTTGTCGCCATAAGGGACACGGGAGGCAAGGCAGGCCATGGCGGGCTTGTCCCAGGTGGGAAGCCCGCGCTCTTTGGAAAGCTGCCTGATCTCGCTCTTGGTAAGTTCGGCTTCGCAGAGGGGGCTGCGCACATTGGAACGGCGGGCCGCATCGAGGCCGGGGCGGAAGTCTCCCAGGTCGTCGGAGTTCGTGCCGTTTGCCACCCAGTCGAAACCTTCTTGCTCTGCGATTGGGAGCAGACGAGAGTAGAGCTCACCCTTGCAGAAAAAACAGCGCTGAGGACTGTTCTCCTGGTAACGGGGGTCCTGGGTCTCAAAGGTGTCTATAACGCGGTGTTGGAATCCGAATTGGCTGGCGATGGATTGGGCGTCTTCAAGCTCGGAGCGGGGGATGCTGGGGGAGTCGGCGGTTATTGCAAGGGCGCGGTCTCCCAGCACTGCATAGGCTTCAACGGCTAGAAATGCACTATCGACACCGCCCGAATAGGCAACAACTACAGATCCCATGTCTTCCAGGATTCGGTGGAGACGGGCAGCTTTTTCGGATGTGTCTACTGCTGAAGTCATGTTTTCGGGTTCCGGGTCTCTAGTGCGGCCCTCGCCGCTTCGGCGAGATTGGACACCTTGATAAGTTCCATCTCATCGGGCGCCGTGAATCCTTTGGGAGTCGACGTGGGTATTATACCCGTATCAAGGCCAAGCTGGGTGGCTTCCTGAAGGCGTCGAGACAGATGGCTGGCGGAGCGCAATTCACCCCCCAACCCAATCTCCCCAACGGCGATAAGACCGTCTCGAACGGGCCTATCCTTCAGGCTGGACAGGATCGCAAGAGCCACGGCGAGATCGGCGGATGGCTCCCGGATGCGGATTCCACCTATTACGTTGACAAGAACGTCCTGGTTAGAGAGTCGGGCACCCAATCGTTTGCTGAGGACGGCGGTGATGAGGAGAAGGCGATTGACGTCAATGCCGTTGGCGGTCCGACGGGGGAGGTTGAAGGGAGTCATATTGGTGAGTGCCTGGACTTCGACCAGGAGAGGTCGGGTCCCTTCCATGACCGGGACGATGACAGAGCCGATACCACCTGACTTGTGCTCGGAGAGGAGGGCTCGGGAGGGGTCCAGTACATCGATTAGGCCGGCTTCCGACATTTCGAAAATACCAACCTCATTTGTAGAGCCGAAGCGGTTTTTCTCGCCGCGCAGGAGCCGGTATGGGCTATATACGTCGCCTTCGAGATAGAGGACGACGTCTACCATGTGCTCCAGCATTCGGGGCCCGGCGATGTTCCCTTCCTTGGTCACATGGCCGGAGATCATGACCGGCGTTCCGGAGCTCTTGCTCCACTCCATGAGACGCCAGGTGGCTTCCCTAATCTGTCCGAGGCTTCCGGGAGTACTCCCGGCTTCGCTAAGAAAAACAGTCTGAATGGAGTCGACGATTGCCAAGTTGGGGGAAGTCTTGTCCATATAACGCAGGGCGGCATCCAAGTCATTGGAGGCATTTACAAAGAGATTTTGCCCCGTAATGCCGAGCCTGGTAGCCCGCATCCTGATCTGTTGCTCAGACTCCTCGCCGGAGACGTAGAGCACCCGAGACCCGCGTCCGGCGATATCGGCTGCGGCCTGAAGGAGCAGCGTAGACTTGCCGATGCCAGGTTCGCCGCCGAGAAGGATAAGTGAGCCGGGGACAATCCCCCCGCCCAATACGCGAGAGAACTCAGCGGAGGTTAAGGACATACGGTCATGGCCTGTAGTCGTAACGGAGGCAAGCTCAACGGGGGGGCGGGCGAGGGGTGGGGGACCTGATGAGCCGGGCCGGGGGGCCCGTTGGACGACTTCCCTCAAGCTGTTCCATGTACCGCACCTGGAGCATCGGCCTTCCCAACGGAGGCTATCGGCCCCGCATTCGTTGCAGACATAGGTGACCTTGGATTGGGCTTTCGGCATTGGCTTGTGTGGTTACGGTGTGGTTAGAGGTTAAATAAAGGAGGGAAGCCCCACGGGGCTTCCCTCCAGATTCTCAAATTAACGAGGGGGCGTGGCTCAGGTTTTAGCCAGCTCGGCGACGGGGCCGACGGTGATCTCCCCGCCGTCGACATCAATGAAGACAGTGTCTCCGGGGCCAAAACGACCCTGCAGCAGTTGCTCGGAGAGGGGGTCTTCGACGACATCCTGAATGACGCGTTTCAAAGGTCTGGCACCGAAGGTGGGATCGTAGCCCCGGACTGCGAGGAGCTCCTTCGCGCCATCGGAAATCTCCAGACTGACGCCCTTTTCGGTCAGATTGGCCCGTACCTCATCAAGGAGGAGGTCCACGATCTGCAGAATGTGATCCCTGGTGAGGGCGTGGAATACCACTATGCCATCGATACGGTTAAGGAATTCAGGTCGGAAAAAGCGCTTGACCTCGGTAAGGACCTTGTCCTTCATCCGCTCGTATGACTCGCGGGAGGCCTCATTTTCGTCCATTGTGATCGAGAAGCCGAGGGAGTTGTCGCGCTTAATAAGCTCGGCGCCGATGTTGCTTGTCATGACGACAATGCTGTTTCGGAAGTCGACCTTGCGGCCTTTGGCATCGGTCAAATGGCCATCATCGAATATCTGGAGGAGCAAGTTGAAGACGTCCGGGTGAGCCTTCTCGATCTCGTCCAGAAGGATGGCCGAGTAAGAGCGTCGGCGGACTGCCTCGGTGAGCTGACCACCCTCGTCATAGCCGATGTATCCGGGAGGAGCCCCGACCAATCGAGCGACGGCGTGGCGCTCCATGAACTCGGACATGTCGATCCTGATGAGAGACTCCTCGGATCCGAACATGAACTCGGCGAGGGCACGGACCAGATAGGTCTTGCCAACACCGGTGGGGCCGAGGAAGATGAAGTTTCCTATGGGCCGGCGGCGGTCTTTGAGGCCAGCCCGCGCTCTGCGTACGGCCTTCGCGACAACATTAATTGCCTCGTCCTGGCCTATGATCTTTTCGTGAAGGGCCTCTTCCATCTTGAGGAGGCGCTCGATTTCCTCGGTGGCGAGTCGGGTGACGGGAATGCCCGTCCACATACTGACAACCTCGGCAACATCGTCGGCGGTGACATTAGGCCTGTCCTGGGTTCGCTCGGACTTCCACTCGGTCTCCATGCCTTCCAACTCATCGGCGAGGGACAACTCCTGCTCCCGTAGTTGGGCAGCAGCCTCGTACTTCTGAGACTGGATGGCAGTCTCCTTGTCCTTCTTGACCGATTCAAGAGCAATCATGGCATCTTTGAGGTAGACGGGCATGGTCGAGTTGCGGATACGAACTCGGGAGGAAGCCTCGTCAATAACGTCGATGCCCTTGTCCGGAAGGAAGCGGTCAGTGATATATCGGGAGGCGAGGTTAGCAGCCTCCTGGATCGCTTCGTCTGTGATATTCAGGTCGTGGTGGTCCTCATAGCGGGTCTTCAGGCCTCGGAGGATTTCTACGGTCTCCTCAACGGAGGGTTCCTCTACCCTGATAGGCTGGAAACGGCGTTCCAGGGCAGGGTCCCTTTCCACCTGCTTACGGTAGTCGTCCAAGGTTGTAGCACCGATACACTGGAGTTCGCCGCGGGCAAGGGCGGGTTTGAGCATGTTGGCGGCATCTACTGCGCCTTCGGCGGCACCCGCGCCAACGATGGTGTGCATTTCATCAATAAATAGGACACAGTTGCCGGAGCTCTTTATCTCATCAATTACCTTGCGAAGGCGCTCTTCGAACTCACCCCGGTACTTGGTTCCAGCTACCAAGGCACCGACGTCAAGGGTGACCAAGCGTTTTCCCTGCAGGGTATCTGGGACATCAGATGACGCAATTTGCTGGGCGAGGGCCTCAACAATGGAGCTCTTGCCTACACCCGGCTCGCCGATGAGAACAGGATTGTTCTTGGTTCGCCGACTGAGGATTTGGATGACCCTTTCGATTTCCTTACTGCGTCCGATAACGGGATCCAGGACCCCGTTTCTGGCCTTCTGGGTCAAGTCGACGCCTAGCTGATCAAGGGTCGGGGTTCGGGCGGCGCCACGAGAGGATTGTGCCTGGGACTGAGACTGGCTGAGAAGCCGGGTGGTCTCCGCGCGGGCTTTTTCGAGATTGACGCCTAAGCTTTCAAGGACGCCGGCTGCTACTCCGTCACCCTCCCGGAGGAGGCCGATGAGGAGATGCTCGGTGCCAATGTATTGATGGTTGAGGCGTCGGGCTTCGTCTACGGAGAGCTCAATGACCTTTTTGGCCCTGGGGGTGAGGCCGATCTCGCCGCTGGCGGCTCTCTCCCCGCGACCGATGATGAACTCGACGGCAGACCTGACCTTGTTGAGCTGTACGCCGAGATTTACCAGTACCTTGGCCGCGACGCACTCTTGTTCCCTAACCAAGCCCAGGAGAATGTGCTCGGTGCCTATATAGTTGTGGTTAAACTGCTGGGCTTCCTCTTGCGCCAGGGAAAGGACTTTTCGGGCGCTTTCGGAAAACTTCTCAAATCTACTGGCCATGTGACGCTCCCAACTGGACGCAGGTTACTACGTCCAATAAGTGGGTTATTGCCGTACTAGTCGTCATAATCTCCGTCCCCCATGTCGGACGAGCCGTAGAACTCATCCCGGTAGCGCTCAGCGAAACCGTATGATCCGACCTGCTTAAGGCTGAGGGCGAGGCGTCTTCTTTCGGGCTCTATTCTCAAGATTTTAAGGGTCAACTCCTGGCCCTCGGAGACGATGTCGGAGGGGTGACGCACAGGGCCGTCACTCAGCTCTGAAATATGGACTAGCCCTTCGATGGCGGGGTCTAGCCGGGCGAAAGCGCCAAAAGTAGTTACCTTGGTTACGGTGGCCGTGACGGTCTGACCAACGTGGTATTTCTCGTGTATCGACTCCCAAGGCTCGGGGTGGAGGCGCCGGAAGCTCAGGGCAACTTTCATGGACTCTCTGTCAACTCTAAGGACAAAGACGTCCACCTCGTCACCGATGGCGAGGGACTTTTCGGGAGGCTCTACCTGGCCCCAGGAGAACTCAGAGAGGTGAACTAGTCCATCGACCCCGCCGATGTCGACGAATGCGCCGAATTCACGAATGCCCGTAACTCTCCCTTTGCGGACCTGGCCGGTCTCCAATTCAGCGAAGAGAGCTTGCCGCTGCGCTTCCCTCTGTTGCCGCATTACCTGCTTTTCGGAAAGGATGAGGCGGTTGCGACGCCGGTTGATTTCGATGACTCTTAGCTTTAGCTGATTTCCTACGAGGTCGGAGAGCGGATTGCGGGTTGGGTCGGCTGAGGGGTCGAAGACTATGGGGCTGGACAGCTGCGACATGGGGACAAATCCCCGCACGCCCTCTACGTTGACCAAAAGACCACCTTTATTGAAGTCAACAGCCTCGCCCTCTATGACGTCTCCGTTATCGAAGTTTTCCTGGAGGATGTGCCAGCCCTTCTCGCCCTGGGCGCGGTCTACGGAGAGGTATATCTGGCCTTCGCTCTCGTCGGACTGGACTACGTATACGAGGACGTCGTCACCGAGGCTGAGGGCCTCGATCTCCTCGGCAGAGAAGGTGCGCATCTCACGGACGGGGACCATACCCTCGGTCTTTGCGCCGATATCGACCAGGAGGCCCTCGCGATCTTTCTGAACGATGACGCCCTTGACTATGTCGCCGCGTCTAGTGGTGGCGACGTTTTCAGCCTCGTCCAGCAGTTGCTGCATTCCGTAGGAGGAACTGTCTTGGGGTTCGGTCTCTTGTCCTTCGGAATTGTTCATAAGCTTGTATTCAATTATATTTAACCCTTGGTTGGGTGTAAAGGTAAGGCAGTGTTACCGAAATGAGGATAAGACATTGTATGGGGTTTATGATGCGGAATGCAAGGGGATAAGGATGTCCCTCTGCCCGCTCCCGAAGAGGTTATTTTGGACATGGATGGAAGCAGTGTGTTTTTCACGTCTGAAAAAGAAGTGGATGTCCCTCGGCGATTATTTGTTGGATCAAGCAGGCGGCTCATTTGCTAAAATATCGTCAGCGGTATGAAGGTTGGGAATGGGTTGAGGAAGGGTTTTGCGCGGGAAATGGGGCTGTGTTATACTGCGCCCCGAAAACTAGGAGATTTAGATTTTTTGGACCCACAGCTAAAGCAAGAAATAATCGGTTCGTACAGGCTTCACGAAAGCGACTCAGGGTCGGCAGAAGTGCAGATAGCCCTACTGACAAACAGGATAGGGTCTATCACCGAGCATTTGAGAAGTCACAAGCACGATTATCACAGCCAGCGGGGTCTGCTTAAACTTGTTGGCCAACGCAGGCGACTTCTCGAGTATCTAAACCGTGAGGATGTGGCGCGCTACCGCTCCATGATCTCCAGTCTGGGACTGAGAAGATAGATCTGCGAGTGGCCTGATACGGACCATACTTGACATCAGCTAAAACTTTTCAACGAGACTTGGGCGGCCTACCCCTCTATTTAGGCACAGGAAAACTCGCAAATCAGGCCCATGGCTCGGTCACCGTCGTATATGGCGACACCGTAGTTCTGGTAACTGCCTGCGTATCGGCGCAACCCCGACCCGGTATCGACTTCCTCCCTCTTACCATCGACCTTGAAGAACGTCACTACGCGGCCGGCAAGATTCCCGGCAGCTTCTTCAAAAGAGAAGGGAGACCGGGGGTCGATGCCATTCTCACGGGGCGAATGATAGACCGGCCGCTTAGGCCACTTTTCCCCAAGGGATTACGGAACGACGTCCAGATAATCGCCACCGTGCTTTCGACAGACCGGGAGCACGAGCCTTCTATACCGGCGACAATCGGGGCATCTGCGGCTCTTTCGATATCTGAAATACCGTTCGACGGGCCGATCGGCGGGTCCCGTGTGGGGTACATCGACGGGGAATTCGTACTTAACCCCACTTACACTCAGCTTCTGAAGAGTGATTTAGACCTGGTGGTCGTCGGGAATAAGGATGCGGTAGTGATGGTGGAGGCAGGCGTCAACGAGTTGCCCGATGACCTGGTCTTGGAAGCCGTGAAGTTCGGGCAGGAAGCCAATCTAATAGTCATCGATCTGCAGGAAGAGATGGTCTCGGCCTGCGGTAAGACCAAGATGAAGTTGTCCGCGACAGCGGCTACTAACCCCGCACTTGAAAAGGCGGTGCTGGACCTGGTCGGCGAACGGCTGAGGTCGACCAGCAAGGTGGTTAGGCGTGAGGAGCGGGAGTCGGCGATAGAGGACCTGGAGAAGGAAGCTGCCTCCATACTGGCGGATAAGTTCCCCGGCGAGGCAGTGGGGGATGTGGTGCGGGCGCAGGTGAAGAAAATAGTCCGAACGAACATCCTGGACACGGGTACAAGGCCGGATGGCCGAGATCTGGAAGAGTTTCGCCACATCGAATGTGAGGTGGGGTTACTTCCAAGGACTCACGGCAGCGGGCTATTCACCCGGGGCCAGACCCAGGTGCTATCGGTGACAACCCTTTCGTCCGCTGGCGATGCCCAGAAGATTGATAATATCAGCCAGCACACCAGAAAACGGTTCATGCACCATTACAACTTCCCGCCCTACAGTGTGGGGGAGACGGGAAGGATAGGTTCGCCGGGGCGAAGGGAGATAGGCCACGGGGCCTTGGCCGAGAAGTCGCTCATTCCCGTGATACCCAGTGAAGAGGACTTCCCCTACGCCATAAGGCTGGTGTCGGAAGCCCTCAGCTCGAACGGCAGCACTTCGATGGCCAGCGTTTGTGGCAGCAGTCTGGCACTCATGGACGCAGGCGTGCCGATATCCCGACCGGTGGCCGGTGTGGCCATGGGCTTGATCACGGATGAGAACGGCCGATACTCGGTGCTGACGGACATAGCGGGCATCGAGGACTTCATGGGAGACATGGACTTCAAGGTTGCCGGCACCTCCAAGGGGATGACGGGCTGGCAGATGGACCTGAAGATCAAAGGTCTCAGCTTCGAGATCAT
This sequence comes from Dehalococcoidia bacterium, assembly GCA_965220005.1. Classification (GTDB taxonomy): domain Bacteria; phylum Chloroflexota; class Dehalococcoidia; order Plut-88900; family Plut-88900; genus Plut-88900. The sequence continues at coordinate 1,439,955 of OZ244800.1, read as the reverse complement.
GGAGAAAGCCCTCAAGCAGGCCGTCGCAGGCCGGATGCACGTCCTGGACCTGATGAACAAGACGATTCAGCAGGCCCGACCGGAACTCAGCGAGTACGCCCCGCGGATGACGAAGGTAACCATCGACAAAGAGAAGATCGGGCTGGTGATCGGGCCAGGTGGCAAGACCATAAGGTCTATCGTCGAGACTACCGGGGCGACCATAGACGTTGAGGACGACGGCACCGTGATAATCGGCTCGTCTAACTCCGAAGCCGCCAAACGGGCCGTGGATATGATACGGGGTTTGACCAAAGAGGTTGAGGTAGGGGAGCAGTACACCGGCAAAGTGGTGCGGATTATGAACTTCGGGGCGTTCGTCGAGATTCTGCCGGGCAAGGACGGCCTGGTGCACATCAGTGAGCTGGCCGACTACCGGGTGGAGTCGGTGGAGGACGAGGTTAAAGTAGGCGATGAGGTCGCGGTGCTGGTAACTGAGATAGACTCGATGGGGCGGATAAACCTGTCCCGGAGGGCCGTGTTGGAAGGCGGATCGGGACTCGGACCAGAAGGTGGCCGCTCTAATTCGGGAGACCGTAATTCTGGGTCGGGCGGGGGCTACAGGTCGGGGAACCGAGACAGGGGACCCCAAGACCGACGTCCGCCACGTGGCGACAGGCCGCAGAGCAGATTTTCGGGGAACCGGGACCGGAGACGGTAGCACGGCAACCCTGAGACCAGGGAGGAAACGCCGTGGCAATTCTCAAAGTAGCTGTTCAAGGGGCAACCGGTCGCGTAGGCACGGAGATACTCTCCGCGGTATGCAACCATCCAGCGATGCGCGTAGAGGGAACAGTTTCCCTGGACGCCGACGGCTCACCCTTAGCGCTTCCAGATAACTCGGGAGCTGTTCCCCACACCCTGGACTTTCGGTCCCTTCTTCAACACGTCAAGCCCGACGTAGTGGTGGACTTTAGCCAAGCCGAGGGTGCCCTCGCGACGGCACGATATGCCATAGAGAACGGTGTTCACGTTGTGATAGGCACCTCCGGGTTGACGGGGGAGCAGGTGTCGGAATTGGACGCACTGTGTCAACAGCACGGGGTGGGTGGGGTGATAGCGCCGAACTTCGCCCTGGGGGCAGTGCTGATGATTCACATGTCCAAGATCGCGAGCAAGTACTTCGACTATGCAGAAGTCATCGAGAGGCACCACGAGACAAAGATAGACGCTCCATCCGGCACGGCGCTGGCGACTGCGGAAGATATGGTGAAGGCCAAGGGTAAACCGTTCAAACTTTCGGTAACTGAGAAGGTCAACCTGGCCGGGTCCCGAGGCGCGGAAATCGGGGGAGTTGCCGTGCACAGTCTGAGGCCACAGGGCTCGGTGGCGCACCAAGAGGTGATATTCGGAGGTCTGGGCCAGACCCTGACCATCCGGCACGACACCTCCGGCAGGCTTTGCTACATGCCGGGCGTGCTAATGGCGCTGGAGGCTGCGCCCAAGCGGGTAGGGATAGTCTTCGGGCTCGACGCCCTTCTGGGCCTTGACTAAATCCTGCCAGGTTCTATTATTTCACTCTATAGATATGCCCGCGCCACGCGCTGAGGCCTGAGAAATAGATATGCCAAGAGAAGCTAACATAGCGATAGCTGGAGCCACGGGGCTGGTGGGTCGGCAGTTCATCAGCATTCTGGAGGAACGGAATTTCCCGATGTCCTCCATCCGCTTGCTGGCCTCGGAGCGGTCTGAAGGTAAAAGGATGCGGGTCAACGGCGATGAGGTGGAAGTGGAGCGACTGCACGAAGGTTCATTCGAAGGTGTGGATATCGTGCTGTTTTCAGCGGGGTCGGGAGTGAGCCGCAAGTATTCCCCGATAGCGGCGGAATGTGGGGCGGTTGTGGTGGACAACAGCAAGGCTTTCAGGATGGAAGCGACCATCCCCTTAGTGGTCCCCGAGGTAAACGGCAATGACGCCCTCCAGCACCAGGGAATCATCGCCAACCCCAACTGCTCGACGATTCAGTTAGTCGTGGCCTTGAACCCGATCCATCAGGTGAACCCGATCAAGAGAGTAATCGTAGATACTTATCAATCGGTGTCTGGGGCCGGGGAGGGCGGGGTACGGGAGTTGGAGGAGCAGACGAAAGCAGTTGTTTCGGGGGGAGAGGCCAAGGCCGAGAAGATGCCCCATCCGATAGCTTTCAATGTGATACCGGAAATCGACACGTTGCTGGACAACGGCTACTTCAACGAAGAGTGGAAGATAGTGCAGGAGACCCGCAAGATAATGCACGTTCCTGAGATGGCGATATCGGCGACAGCGGTGCGGGTGCCCGTGTACGTGAGCCATAGCGAGGCCGTACACCTGGAGCTCACTGACCCCATGAGCCCGGACGAGGTAAGAGAAATCCTGGCCCGTGCCCCGGGCGTCACAGTGATAGACAACCCTGCAGCCAGCCAGTATCCGCTTCCTGCCTCAGCAGCAGGATCCGACGACGTCTATGTGGGCCGGATCAGAAAAGATGTCTCCCACCCGAACGGTATTGCCATGTGGGTGGTGGCAGACAACGTTCGCAAGGGCGCCGCTCTGAATACCGTACAGATCGCCGAGATTCTGGTTTCTGGGCAGGAGAACGGGGCTAGGTCGTTTACTCGCGTTCCCGTAGCCCGCCCTGCCTCCCTCTAATAGTCGGAAACTGATATGCCGTCCAGTGTGTCGTTAGCACTGGACGGCATAGTGCATAATAGGGCCTAAGAACGTAGAGGCCGTACGGCATCAAGTGCCAGCAGCGTAGTGAAGGAAGGCAAAAGATGGTGGAGATAGGAAGACTGCTCACCGCGATGGTGACCCCGTTTGACAAATCCGGGGAGGTGGACTACAACGCGGCAAAACGCTTGGCCTCGGCCCTAATCGACTCAGGCAGTGACGGTTTGGTGGTCACTGGAACAACCGGGGAATCGCCGACACTTACGTCGGAGGAGAAGATCCGGCTCTGGGCAGAGGTGAAAGCTGAGATCGGCGACAGAGGGTCCGTGATAGCAGGGTCGGGCAGCTACTGCACCGCAGAATCGGCGGAGCTTACGCGAGAAGCGGAAAAGGTGGGAGCGGATGGTGCCCTGCTGGTAGTGCCTTACTACAACAAGCCTCCGCAGGACGGGTTGTACGAGCATTTTGCCTACATAGCAAGAAGTACGTCGCTCCCTTGCATTATCTACAACGTGCCGAGCCGCACAGTTACGAACATCCAAGCCGACACGGTGGCCAAGCTCAGCGAGATCGAGAACATAGTCGGCATCAAAGAAGCCAGCGCCGACTTTGACCAGATAACGAAGATAATTTCGGGGGTCGGGCCCACTTTCAAGGTGTGGAGCGGGAACGACGGGGACACCCTGCCGATCATGGCGTTGGGTGGATACGGCGTTGTGAGCGTTTTGTCCCACCTAGTCGGAATTCAGATCAAGGAAATGATTGACAGCTTCGTAGGCGGCGCCAATGCAGACGCCGCGGGGATTCACGGCAGGCTTCTGCCCCTGGTAAACAGCATGTTTGTCGTATCCAACCCGATCCCCCTAAAGTATGCGATGCGAATGATCGGGTTTGACGTCGGGGGGACAAGGCTGCCTTTGATCGGGCCGGACGAAGCCACGGGCGCCAAGATCATGGCCGAGGTAGTGAAGCACACCATGGACTTGCCCATTCCGGCAAGAGTCTAAGCAAAAGGATAGATAAAGCACCGAAGGGGTCGGCAATGCCAGCCCCTTCGTCGTTTTCGGAATGTTGGAGTAGATGTTGGGTCAGGGGAGAGGGCGGAGGAAGATGGACTCCTCCCGGCGGGGGCCCACGGCGATCAGATCGATGGGCGCGGAGATTAGTTCCTGGATTCGCTCTACGTATTGTCGGGCCTGCGGGGGCAAGTCCTCGAAGCTGCGCGCTTCTCGGGTGGAGGTGAGCCAACCTGGCAGCTCTTCGTATACGGGCTGACACTTGGCCAAGGCTGAGGCGCTGGCCGGAGGGTCGGTGAGCACGGAGCCGTTAAGCCGGTAGCCGGTGCAGATCTTAAGAGTATCCAAATCATCCAGAACGTCCAGGCGGGTCAGGGCGACCGAGGTGTAGCCGTTAATCATGGAAGAGTAGCGGCCCAGGACGGCGTCGAACCATCCGCATCGCCGGGGCCGGCCGGTGGTAGTGCCGTATTCGACGGCCTTTTCGCGAATGTGATGGCCAATCTCATCCAGGAGCTCGGTAGGGAAGGGCCCGGTCCCCACCCGGGTCGAATAGCTCTTATAAACGCCAATCACAGAGCCAACCATTCTCGGGCTCAGTCCAGCGCCTTGGGCAGACCCTGCAGCTATGGGCGCTGACGATGTGACGAAGGGATAGGTCCCAAAGTCGGGGTCCAGCAGGGCGCCCTGGGCGCCCTCCATGATGACAAGAGCGTCTTCCTCTGCGGCTTTGCGGATTGCGATCTCGGTTTGTCCTATAAAAGGCCGAAGTTTTTCGCCGTATTCACGATATTCTTCGAAGATGTCTTCAAGGGAAAGGGGATCGACACCGTAGAGCTTGGTGAGCAGGGCGTTCTTGTAATTGAGGGCATATTCCAGGCGTTCGCGGAAGGAATCAGGGTCCAGGAGTTCCCCGACACGGATTCCGATTCGGCCGGTCTTGTCCATGTAGGCTGGGCCGATGCCCTTTTTAGTAGTGCCGATGGCCTTTGAGCCCCGTGCCGTTTCCTCCAACTCATCTAGGAGGATGTGGTAGGGCATGATTAGGTGGGCGCGGTCGCTAATAAAGAGACGCTTGCCCGGCGTGAGGTCTACATCATGGTCTTCCAGGTCTTTGATTTCTGAGAGAAGAGCCGGAGGGTGGATTACGACACCGTTGGCAAGCACGCAGGTGGCCTTCGGGTTAAATACACCTGCGGGCACCATGTGGAGTTTGAACTCCCCATAGGCGTTCATAACGGTGTGGCCGGCGTTGTTACCGCCACCGTACCTGACTATAAAGTCGGCATCCTCAGAGAGGAGATCGACGATTTTACCTTTACCTTCGTCGCCCCATTGGGCGCCGACGATTGCTACTACTGGCACATTAGGTCCTTTCGTATTCGGTCTCGGGCCCGGGCCGTCGGGGAGTATAACACGGGTACGCCCCTCCCCCCACCCCAACACACGATTTTAAGCATTAGAGGATGCTACGCGTTGCTTGAAGTTGGGAACCCATATAGCTTTTTAATGTAGCTTGACAGGCAAAGAAGGCTAGTTATACTCAATAGTGACTGGACCGCAAAGTCGATTTCGAGCCGAAGACTCACAATCTGGCGCTTCTTAAGTCAAAAATCAACAAATAAAGCCGTAACTATTAGCGCGCTAAAACGTTATAGGGACGTGAGCAGTTTTGAAGTAACGTTGACATACAGCTTAAATAATACTCGGACACTTGGGATGGGTGGCGGATGTCTCGATTGGTGGGGTCTTAGTAGGAGGGATCATGCTCTCTAGGTATTTGTTTACATCAGTCTTGTTGATCATTCTGGCCCTGGCGCTTGCGCTGCCCTCGGCGGCGTTGGCGCAGGATGCGGAAGAGGAGATAGAGCCGTGCCCTGCAGGGATCACCCTGGAGCTCCCGGCAACGGGTATCAGCCTGGAGGCTATAACCACCACGGCAAACCTGGACACCGTGTTGTGCAACGGCACAGACGGACCAATGCTTGTCAACTTGGAAGCTAGCGGGATGCCGGCAGACTGGACCGCTAAATTCAGGCCCAGGGTCGGGAGCTTTCTCATAACGAGCATTTTGCTGGACGCGGGACAGCGTACGGACTTGCAGCTGCGGATCCGTGGCCCGAGAGACCAGAGTGCCGCAGACTTTACACTAACTATGCAGGCTACTTCGGGGTCTGGGGATGTCCTGGTAGAGAAAACGCTGAGAGTGCAGAGAGTGGAGGGCGAACCTGCAGACCCGGGGCAAGTCACGGTTACGGCCAGCTACCCCTTCCTGAGCGGCCCGACTTCCACCCTCTTCGAGTTTGAGATGGCTGTTGTGAACAATACACCCGAGGACGTATCTCTCAACCTGGGCGCATTGTTCCCGCAGGGATGGACGGTGCAGTTCCTCCCGGCATTCGGGGCGGAGAGATTGATAACTAACGTAAGCATAGTGGCACAGCTGAACCAGCGAATAAAGGTGCGGGTATTCCCGCCAGCGCTGGCACCGGCAGGAGATTACCCGATTCTGGTCCGGATGTCGGATGAGGAAGAGATCTACGTTAAGGAAGTGCCCCTGCAGGTGACTCTCACCGGCGCCTTCGACGTTTTCATGACCACTCCCGACGGACGGCTGAACGTGAACGCAGATGCAGGTAGTGCACAAGCAGCAACGGTGCGAATGGTGAACACCGGTACCGCCGACATCGAGAATCTGCAGCTGAGCTCAGACACCCCCGCCGGCTGGGAAATCGAGTACCAGACTGCAAACGTGGAGTCGCTGCCGGTAAACAACCGGATCGACGTGCCATTGACTATCACGCCACCGGGCGACGCGGTTCCCGGTGACTACCTGGTCACCCTGCGGGTCCGCAACAACGACGTGCAGGACCAGGTCTCGTTGAGAATAACGGTTGAGAAGTCGACGATCTGGCAGTGGGTTGGGATTGGAATACTGGTTGCGGTGATCATAGCCCTGGTTGGAATGTTTGTGCGGCTGGGCAGGCGATGAGCGGACCGATAATCGAGACCGAAGGACTGACCAAGAAGTACGGAAACTTCACCGCCGTCGACAGTCTTGACCTGAGGCTGGAAGAGGGAGAAGTCTTCGGCTTCCTGGGGCCTAACGGGTCCGGGAAGAGCACGACGATACTAATGATCCTCGGGCTTACGGAGCCGACGGAAGGGTGGGCACGAGTGTCGGGATTCGACCCGACTCGTAACCCGCTGGCCGTGAAGAGGAACATAGGGTATCTGCCGGAGTCGATAGGGTTCTACAACGACCTGTCCGGCCGGGAGAATTTGCAGTACACGGCGCGTCTGAACAGCATGCCGCGAGAAGACAGCGACCGGCGCATAGATGACTTACTCGAGCAGGTTGAACTGTCGGCGGCGCCCAGCCAGCCGGTGGGCCAATACTCGAGGGGAATGCGGCAGCGGCTGGGGTTGGCCGACGTCCTGCTTAAGCAGCCTCAGCTGGTGATTCTGGACGACCCCACACTGGGCCTGGACCCTGCGGGAGTCAATTGGCTGTTGCAGCTGATCAAAGAGATGAGCGACGAGCAGGGGATAACCGTGTTCATATCCTCCCACCGCCTCCACGAAGTGCAGCGGATATGCAACCGAGTCGGGATTATGTCCCACGGGAAGATGGTATTGGAGGGACCGGTTGACGAACTGATGAACCGGCAGGAGGAAGGTTATCAACTCGATCTGGAAGTGGACAAAGTGACGCCACAGTTGTTGGAAGCCTTACGGGGATTACCGACGGTAGAACGGTGCGAGGCGCTGGGTAACATGATTACGGTGTCATCCAAAGAACAGGTTCGAATACAGGCTCTATCCGTGGTGCAGGCTCAGAATGTGGACCTGCTCCAGTTGCAGACCCGCAACCGGAGTCTGGAAGAAATCTACCTGAGGTATTTCCAGGAGGTCTAGCATGATAGCTATCTTCTGGAAAGAGATGGCCGATCACTTCGGCAGGAGGAGATTCGTCTTCCTGTTGGCTTTGGTATTCCTTGCGATAATCTGGGCCCTTTCAGTGATATTCGGGACGGTGGAAAAAGCGGCTAGCAGCCGGGAAGAGTTCCTGTTCCTGAGGGTCTTCTCATCGAGCAGCGACGTGCTCCCGTCACTACTCTTCTTCATAAGCTTCTTCGGACCACTGGCAGGGATAATCCTGGGGTTCGACAGCATCAATAGCGAACGGTCCCAGGGCACATTGGCCAGGGTGCTGTCCCAGCCCGTGCACCGGGATGAGGTGTACAACGGAAAGTTTTTGGCTGGACTTACCACCTTGGCCGTTATTCAAGTATCGACGATACTGGCGATTGTCGGGGCTACGATGGCTTCCCTGGGGATAGTCCCAGACGGCGAAGAGATAGTCCGCTTAATAGGGTTCGCCATCGTTTCGATAGCGTACCTGGGCCTGTGGCTCGCTGTCTCAATGTCGTGCTCGATATTCTTTAGGAGCACGGTAGTCTCAGCGATGGTAGCGATAGGGCTGTGGCTGCTTTCAACATTCTTCCTGATTCTGGTTGCGGGAGCAATAGCAGACTTCTTCGTCGGTGAAGTGGATAGCCAGGAATTGGCTATTGAACACTTCAACTTGGAAACGTGGATATCGCGTATTTCTCCATCGTTCCTGTTTTCGGAGGCGTCGGACACGTTGCTGAACCCGACAGTCCGGAGCCTTGGGGTGCTGCTGCAGGAGCAGACATCCGGTCTGTTGAGCAGTCCGATATCGGCGGTCCAGAGCTTGCGGCTGGTGTGGCCGCACATCGTGGCTATGATTTCGGCGGTGGTGGTGTTCCTGGCAGTCTCGTACACGAAGTTCATGCGTGAGGAAATAAGGTCGTAACGCACCTGGGGACTAGCTTGTTCTCCCCTTCGGCCTTTTGAAATGAAGCATCGGGCGGTTGGCCAAGCCAACCGCCCGATGCTTTTACTCACACTCTCCGAGACTCAGGTGACGCCCCGTGAGCGAAATTGCTCGTATACTTTCCAACTGTTGTCAGCACGCTGACCAGTCTCTACAGTAGTCGCAGAAATAATCGGAGTCGGATAAGAGACAGGAATATCAGAGTGGAGGTCGGCTGTCTTCGGATCTGTAAGACAGGCTGTGAACGGGATTAGGTGGGAGAGCGGTAAAGCGCGGCTTATAGAGGGGTGGAGGCGGTGGGAGGGAAACACGCTGCTACTGCTTTCGCCGGTGATTCTATTGCTGGCGATTTTCTTCGTATGGCCCTTGGTGCAGGTCCTGGAAGCCAGTTTTGGTGGTCGGGGACCTTTCACTCTTGAGCTGTACGACAAGGCCATCTTTGGCCAGATAGCCCGGAACTGGTGGGAAATAACCATCGAGCAGACGATAGTTACCACCGGGTTTTGCCTGATCTTAGGTTACCCATTGGCCTACTACCTGGCATCGAGCACGGGCTGGAGGCGGACGCTGGTCCTGATTGCTGTAGTGGTGCCATTTCTCACCCACTTCGTGGCGCAGACCTCAGTGTGGAGGGTTATCCTCGGGCGAAGGGGCTGGATAAATGAGTCGCTAACAGGCCTCGGCATCATCGACGAGCCGCTGGAAATTCTGTTTACCAGCTTAGCGGTCCAAATCAGCCTGGTCCAGACCCTGCTCCCGTTCATGGTGCTATGCATCTATGCAGGCATGCGGGGGATTCCGAGGGCGTTCATGATGGTGGCCCAAACCCTCGGCGCCGGGCCCCTGCGAGCCTTCTTGAGGGTGTACTTACCGCTAAGCATGCCAGGAGTTTGGGCGGGGATTCTACTGGTTGTGGTGCTGACCATCGGGTCATTTGCGGCCCCCGACATATTGGGAAATATCCCGCAGCGAGGGATCGCTTCACATCTACGGGGCGGTGGACAGTTCAATTCAGCGCTGGCGATGGTCACCCTGGCAGGGGTCTTGATACTCTATCTGGCGTTTGTTCGATGGGTCGGATTCAGGCCTCTGTACCAAGCCGGGGAGGCATTGACGGGCCTGAAGGGAGAGGAGCAGGGACGACCCTCGGGGCGACGATTTCTGCTCGGGGGTGGGGTGGGGTTGATCTGCGCCTACCTACTTCTACCGCCCGTGGCGGTGGTGTTCCTGTCCTTCAGTGCCTCGTCCTTCATCAGATTCCCGCCTCGGGAGTTCTCCTTCAAGTGGTACGGGGAGTACTTCACCTCGGCGGACCCTCTGCTTCATTGGTTCGGTGCCACGGTGAGAAGTGTGGAAATAGCAGTGTTGGTAGTAGTGTTTTCACTGGCGTTGGGAGGCATAGTCTCGTATGCACTCGTGCGGTCTCGGCTGCCGGGTAGAGCGCTGATCAACAGCTTTTTCATCGCGCCATTGATAGTGCCGACAGTTGTGACCGCAGGGGCGATATTTCACCTGTACTTCTACAGCACGGTACTCCGGCACCTGCTGGGGACTACACCAGGCATGGTAATACCGCACACGGTACTCGCCCTTCCTTACGTGATCATCATCCTGACGGCTACACTTCGGAGCATAGACCCGATTCAAGAGCGGGTGGCTATGAGCCTGGGAGCGAATCGGCTGACGACACTGCGTCGAATACTGCTGCCCCAGATATACCCAGGTCTGGCCCTCGCGGGTTTTTTGGCCTTCCTGGTGTCGTTCAACGAAGTGATAGTGGCGCTGATCCTGAAAACACGAGACTTCCAGACCCTGCCGATGAACATGTGGGCAGGCAGGACCGCCGAGTTTGCCCCCATGATGGCAGCGGTATCTGTACTAGTTCTTATCGGGGCGGGGATATTGCTGGGCGCGGTCTGGTCCGTGAGACGCCGGATGGCGAGACAGCTCAGCGACCCATAACGTAGGTCTCGCGGCGGGGGTCTGCTCCTCCCAGTAAAACGCCGTTTTCGTGGTCAACTACTATGGCAGAGACGGAAGAAGTGTGGTCTTGAGACCACTCGTGGAGGGTCTCGACGTCATGGCCTCTTCTTTGGAGTTCAGCGCGGATCTCGGCGGATATCCGACCCTCGACCCGCAGCCTTCCCGGGAGATAGGTGTGGGGCCAGAAGGAGTTGGGGTAATTCCAGGAGGTTACCCTGGGCGCCTCTATGGCCTGCTGGGGCCTCATTCCGAAAACGGCGATATTGAGGAAAGTCTGGATCATGCCCTGGGGCTGGGCATCGCCGCCGGGGCATCCGAAAGGCATGAAGAGTTTGCCGTTCTTGAAGGCTATGGCGGGGTTGGGGGTAAGGCGGGGACGCTTCCAGGGCCCGAGGCTCGAGGGCATATCCGGATCGAGCCAACTCTGATAACCCCTACCCGACATCACAAGGCCCAGGCCGGGAACAACGGGGCTTTCGGATACGGGGTCGGAGGGAGTCGCAGAGAAGGCGTTGCCCCATTTGTCGACGACACAAGTGTAGCTGGTGTCGGCGGCTGAGGCACCGGCAACGGGAACAGGCTGAGCACCTGCCGAATTGACCACAATCCTATCCCCCCTTGGAGGACTCTGGAATGGCCAGGGGTTGCCGGGGCCGGGCATCCGGCCCGGCGCATGAGACATGGCGATATCGGAGCGGCGGGACCTGGTATATCCCTTCGACAATATCCCCTCAATAGGCACATCTATGAAATCGGGGTCTCCGTAGTAGTGGTGTCGGTCTGCGAAGGCCCGGTCCATGGCCTCGGTGTAAAGATGCAAGTAGTCGGCCGAGTTGTGACCCATGGCTTCCAGATCATCGTCCTCAAGCATCTGGAGTACCTGCCCGACGACCGGGCCCTGGCACCAAGGACCACAAGTGTAGATGGTGTAGTCCCGGAAACTTGCTTTCACCGGGGACTCGACCTTCACAGTGAAGTCGTGGATGTCCTGGTAGGTAATAAGGCCGCCCTGCTCTTCGCTGAAGCGGGCCATTTCGTGAGCGATGTCTCCCTTGTAGAAATAGTCCCGTGCGGCGCGTAGCGCCTCCGGTCTGCCGAGATGAGCATTGGCGGCCTCGACATCAGCGAGGCGCTGGAAGGTACGACCTAGGTCGGACTGGACGAATATACTGCCGACCGGGGGGACTCGGCCATCGGGCATGAAAATCTCTCGGGTAGAGGGCCAGCGGCCAAGGGTGCCGTTGACTGGGTCGGCATCGTCCAGCAAGCCTCCGTAGGTGACGGGGTTCATTGGAAATCCGTCCCGGGCGAGTTGGAGGGCCGGGGTAACGACTTCCCCGAAGGTCATGGTCCCATATCGTTCCAGGGCGGTGAGCCAGGCGTCGGGGGCGGCGGGTATGATGCTCTGCAGGATTCCTTTGGAGATTTCGCCGCCGGAGTGTTCCATGAAGTAGTCGATGTTGGCAGCTCGGGGCCAGCGGCCCAGGCCGCTAATGGTGATCACGGAATCCGACGCTGCCAGATAGATCATGATGGGTGCCACGCCACCGAAATTGGTGCTCTCCGGCAGGAGTACGTTGATGGCAATGCCCGCGGCCACTCCCGCATCAACGGCGTTGCCTCCCTGCTCGAGAATGCGGTACCCGGCCTCGGCGGCCAGGTAGTGGCCAGCGGCGACCATGTGGGTGGTTCCCATGAAGGTGGGCCGAAGGCTTTCGATACCAGGATAGGTCATTATGGTTCTCCTTTTTCTCGAGGACAAGGGTCTAGGCCCTCCCGACGCCCTCCGATACGGCGCGTATGGCTTCCTCCATTATGGCAAGAGCCTTATCTATCTCGGGCTCGCCGATGACTAGAGGCGGGGCGAGACGGATGACGGGTGTGCCGTGAGTAGTGAACAGTATAAGGCCCTTTTGGAGGCAGTAGCTGGTGATTTGTTCCATCAGGTCGGGGGCGGGGTGAGCCGAGGATTTGTCAGTGACGATTTCAAGACCCAGGAGCAATCCTACGCCCCGGACGTCTCCAACGATCTCGTATTGGTCACGGAGAGACTCCAAGCCAGAGCGAAAATAATCTCCCATAACCTCCGCCCTCTCGACCAGGCCCTCGGACTCTATGATTTCCAAGTTGGCCAGGCCAACGCCGCAGAGGAATGGGTCGCCACTGTGCGAGGTGCTCTGAGCATAACCTCCCTCCTCCAGCTTGCGAGCGACAGACTCGGAGACGAGGGTCGCGCTCAGGGGAACGGCCCCACCCAGGCTTTTGGAAAGGGTCATGACGTCAGGGACAACGTTGTGGTGCTCGGCGGCAAACCATTTGCCTGTGCGCCCCAGACCGGTGAGGGCCTCGTCCATGATGAGAAGGGCGCCTCTCTCGGTGCAAAAGCGTCGGAGGGCTTGCATGTACCTTGGAGGCGGGACGACGATGGGGCCACCGAGGACCGGCTCGATGATCACTGCAGCCGGTTCACCAGTCGTGTTCAGGTCGATCATTTCAACTGAATAGTCGAAGCAGGCCAGGGAGCAGCCGTCCTGCCTTGAACAGAAGCGGCAACGATAGGAGTTGGGTGTGGGGACGAAGGTGACTCCGGGCAGGCCCGGACCATACTCGGGGTGACCCCGACGGTACCCGCGTCCGGTGACACTCCATGCGGCAAATGAGAGGCCGTGATAACTCTCGGATAGGGACACCAGCTCCTGGCGGCCCGTGGCAAACCGGGCGATGCGGATAGCGGTCTCTACGGAGTCGGAGCCCGTGCAGCCGTAAAAGGGCTTTTGCAGGTCACCCGGTGTAATCTCGGACAGGCGTTTGGATAGGACAACTTCCTGCGGGGTGGTGAATGAGGAGCCGGTCTGCATAAGCAGCGCCGACTGACGGGTCACGGCATCCAGGAGTCGGGGGTGGCTGTGGCCGACGGAAACGCAGAGCTGCCCCGACATCATGTCCAGGTATTCCTTACCCTCCACGTCCCAAAGGGAGCAGCCTAGCCCTCTATCAGGCACTATTGGGAACTTTTGCCAGGTGTTAAGAGACCAGCGCTCTCCGGCTTCAATCCATTGTCTATTGGTCGTCAAATCGAGTCCGGGCGCGCTTTCTACCATAACCTGCTCCTCTTAGGGTGTGTTTGCCGGAGGTTTCGAGAGTATTATATTGCGCTTGACGGGTGAACGCTTGTTATGAAGAGATGATGAGTTGCCGATAGGCGAAATATCGGTCCTGGCGTCCGCGATGCTGTTCTCTATTACAGGGATCGTGCAGAAGACGCTGGTGTCCCGATTCAGACCTCTGACATTGGGAGCGCTGGGATCGGGAGGAGGAGCGTTAGCCGGACTGATCTTAGTGCTGACTATCGGTGATATCGGGGAACTGACCCGAATCCCGACTCTTTACCTGGTCCTCGGTATTCTCGGCGGCATTATCAACATTGGGCTGGGTGAGCCCTTATACCTCCTCTTCCTTAGAAACGTCGACATCAGCAAGGCTTGGCCGATGGTGGCAGGTCTACTATCGAGCTATTCGCTGCTATCGGGGATATTCGTGCTGGGAGAGACGCCTTCTCGCTACGACATACTGGGGGTGGTAGTAATAGCGCTGGGGGTGTACTTGCTCAGCTTTGCCCAACGCAGATATACGGATAAAAATCAAGCCTCGTGGCTGGGGTTTAAGGGTGTGCTTTTGCTGGCTCTGGTTGCCTCATTCTGGGTATCAGGTCTTACGATTCAGGGGTTCGCTCTGCGGCACATGGACCCACCACTACTGAACATGACCCGGCTTTCGGCGGTATGTATTTTCCTGACTATTATGTCGGGACTGGGAGTCAACGAGATACTGCTGCCGAGCGAAGAAGACGCTGCTTTTGGTTTCGGGAGGCGGGTCAAGAAAGCGCTCTCCCAGGGACTCGTCGCGCGCACCGTGCGACGAGTCCTGAGGCTTGAAGGGTCTATAGCTCATCAAGACTCGGCCCGAAGGAGAAGGCGTTTCCGGTCCGGGTGGTCATACCGAGGGTCGGGGGTGGCAATAGCGAACGGAGCCGTATCGCTGGGAGTAGCCAGCATGTTATTTCTGGTCGGGATAGATAGAGCGGGCCTTTCAATTGCCGCAGCATTATCGTCTACACAGATATTCTGGACGACGACGCTGTCGGCGATAGTGCTAAGGGAACGGGTGAACCCGGCAGGGATAGCAGGGGTGCTTACTCTGTTCGGAGGGATACTTCTAATCCTGCTATTGTGAGCAAACCTAGACGGCACCCTATTCTCACTCAGTGAAGGTGTCGCGGTCCAGGAGCAGGAAGACCTCACCCCACTGAGAAGCATCTTCGAGGGACCAGCCGTCACTCGAGTCCTGGGGCCGGAGTCGAATGCCCTCGTCTCCGCCATAGACGAGCAGGGCGGCCCCTTCACCGGAGTCATCAACCATAGCGGCGAAGGCGGTTACAGCCCCCTCGGAAGACCAGCCGACTACTTCGTATACGCCTTCAGTTCCATCAGGCGTGAAGGCAGCGACTTTCGAGATGGGCTTCGGGTCTCCGATGGTCTGGAAGCTGCGGGTCACGCCGAAAAGGCTGTTATCCGATTCTTCTACTTCGATTACCAGGAGCATGGGGAATTTCCGTGGATTGGGCTCAGGCCTCTATGCTGCGCATGCCGGAGCGTTGCATCTGGGCAGTGGCCAGGTACTGTTCGAGGAGGACGCGGGCCTCGGGTTTGCGGAGATCCAGGGATGAGATGGCAATGGCCCGGTAGAAGACTCCAGCCGGGACTTCAATGGACATAGCAGAGCCGGACTCAGGCAATTCCGCGCCAAGCGCCTCGGCCATGAACTCGGCTTGCAATTCCCCTACTCCCGTAGCGTGGCACTTGGTCACGGCCCGGCCGCGGTGCAATAGGGTCACGCCGGACTTTGAGCGCTTGAGGGTGAGAGGAATGGCAGCGCGCGGTTTCTCTAGGATTTCCTCGGCGTAGTCCTGGGCCCGTGAACGGCTTATGCCCATGCAGGTCTTATACCATGCACTCTCCCTCGCCGCGCTCGACCTTGAACATACGGGTCTTTCCCCAGTCCATATAGGTATTGAGGCTCTCCTTGTTCAAGGGGCCCGTCTCCTTGTAGGCGCCTGCGAGGGTTTCAAAGGGTTCGGTGCCGACGCGGTCGATGAAGCGGTTGAATACCTCCTGGGGCTCTCGCTCGGCCTGATAGAAGTGGACGATGTCCTGCACGAGGCTGGGGACCTTCTTGGCCGGGACCTTTGTCTTGACTCTTTTGCCAAATCGGGCGTCTTCATCGCTTCCGAAGCTGCCGCCGATGAAAAGCTCATAGGAGGGTATCTGGCTCTTGTTGGCGCCGCGGGTGGCTGCACCGTGGAATCCGATGTTAGCGATGTGATGCCGGGCGCAGCCGTTGGGGCAGCCACTGATCTTCACGTGGAGGGACCTGACTAGCGGGTCCTCATAGGCCGCCTCTTTAAGGGCCTGGCCAACGGCCTGCCCCAGACCCATTGAAGATGTTATGCCGAGTTTACAGCTGTCGGTGCCTGGGCACGAGACCACATCCGTGATCTCTCCGGCTCCTGCTTCCCCAAGACCTGCGTCCTTAAGCTGACGCCAGACCTCTTTGAGAGCTCCGGTGGGGACCCACCGGTAGACCACATTCTGCTCCACGGTGGTGCGGATGCGGCCACCGGCAAAGTCGCGGGCGATGCGGCTCAGAATGGGGAACTGCTCGGTGGAGATATCTCCAAGAGGCAGCTTGACGGTGACGACGTTGTAGCCTTCCTGTTTCTGGGGGTGTACGTTGGTCGAGACCCACCGGTCGAATGCTGGAGACACCTGCCCGTTGCTCTCTACAGGCACAAGGGCGGGGGGCTCGTCAATGAGCTCAGGAGGGAGTTCCATGAGGGGTTCGGGATCGTAGGACTCCTGGGCCCAGGTCTGTTTCAACTCTTCTTCGACCTGCTCACGGAAAACGTCGATACCTACCCGGTCGATGTAGAACTTGATCCGGGCCTTCATCCGGTTACGTCGGAGTTCGTCTGTGCGGTTGAAGATACGGACTACGGCCTCGCTGACCCGGAGGAAGTCCTCGACGGGGACGAAATCGTAGAGGGTGTAGGCGAGTCGGGGCATGATGGAAGTGCCGCCGCCTGTGATCATTTCGAAGCCGCGGCGCTCGACACCATTCTCGTCGACTCGAACCCTGGGTTTGAAGGCGAGGTCATGAATGGCTGTGACGACGCAGTCGTCGTTGCAAGAGGCGAAGGCTACTTTGAACTTTCGGGGGAGGGCCTGCGCCTGGGGATGCCGTACGAACCACCGTGCGAAGGCCGCCAAGTATGGGCCTACGTAAAAGGGCTCATCGGGGGTGACACCGGAAAGGGGGCAGCCGATGACGTTTCGCACCGTGTTGCCGCAGGCCTCACGGGTAGAAAGACCTGCCTCACCGAGTATGCGCAAGACGTCAGGGGTATCTTCCAGATTTACGAAGTGAAGCTGGATGTTCTCTCGGGTGGTGACGTGCCCCTTGTTGAGGGGAACGTATTTATCGACGATTTCACCTACGGCGTCGAGTTGGTCGGCGGTGAGGCTGCCGGCAGGCATCTTGATACGGATCATGTGTACGTCGGGCTGGCGCTGGCCGTAGATACCGCGGACGAGACGGTAAGCAGTGAACTTCAGTGGGTCTTCCCATCCGCCCTTTTGGAAACGGGTGACCTCAGTTTCGAAATCGGAAACTTCCTGCGGCAGGTAGGGGATAATCCCCTTTGAGTAGTCGAGACCGGCTTTGTCCTTTATGGAGGGGTCTCTTTCGACGGTAGTCATTTCGCCCTTTTTTCTCCTATTTCTCTGTTGCAATAAAAAACGCCCCGTCGATTAGTTGTCATCGTCGGGGCGCAACACTGTGCGAAGCTATTTGGCGCCGACCCTATTGCCGGCAGATACAGACGCAGAATTCAGACCAGTATCTGGTATTCATTGGTGATGAAGCTTAGCGTCGTTTAGGCGTGATGTCAAACGTGGGCAGGCATAATGTTGTGCCCAGGCCGCTAGAAAGCGACTTCCCGCAGTTCGTCCGACTCCGTAGTGATAAGGTCAGAACCCGTCTCCGTAACTACGTGGGTGTCTTCCCAAAGCAGGTGCAGCTCCCCGTCTCCGATTCCCGGCTCAGTGCTTATGACCGTCCCCACCTCCAGCACTGTATGGTCGGTAGGCGTCACGCTGGGAGGCTCTGTGAACTGTATCCCTTGCCCGTGACCCATGCGGCTGCCACCAGTGAGCCTCTCCGGGTTGTCCGTCTCCACCCCCAGGTCTTTCATCGCCTGCACACCTGCCATGTGAATGTCCGCGGCCTCGACGCCCGGCCTCAGCGCCTCTACCATGTGGCGGTTCACTTCTAGGAGCTGATCGTAGAGACGTTTCTGCCTATCTGTAGGCGGGCCCAGGGATACCATGCGCGGATAGTCCACGGTATACATGCCGACCCGGGCCCCGGTATCGATGCCTAATATGACGCCCGGCCTCAAAGGTCTATCGTAGTGGAAAGCGTGCTTGGCCCCCGGAAGCTCGGACTGGATGTCGAACTGGAAATGCACGAAGGACGTGCCGTCCGCTCCCTCCTCAAGGACCAGCTTTTGGAACTGGCGCGCAAACTGCCGCTCGGTTACTCCGGGAGTCAAGTAGTCCGTGTACAGGCGATGTCGAGCCCTGGCAGTGATCCGGGCCGCTTCCCGCATATATGACACTTCCTCATCCGACTTGACCATGCGAGTCTTGATGATGACGTCCGCGGCGTCAACGAACCGGGCCTCGGGCATCGAGCCGACGATGCTCAGGTAGTCCCCGACCGGCACACCCATCCTCTGTTCCTGCCCCAACTCCGCTCCGATGCGGCCGGCGCTCAATCCCCTGTCACGCAGAGCCTCTCCAACCAGTTCGTATGGAAACTGGAGGACATCGAAGTAGTCCCGGATGTCGGTGATATAGGTGCCCTGTTCGATGTTGTCCCGGCCTTGGGAGACGATTATAGGATCGCCTACGGCGGGCAAAATGAAAGCCGAGGGTCGGGCCAGGGACTCGTTGGGTCCGATGCTCGGGGCAGCGCCCACGAAATAGTGGAAGTTGTGTTCACCCGTGATCAGCAGAGCGTCCAAGTCGTTCTGTGCCATGAGCGAGCGGGCACGAGCGAGTCGGCGGTCCATCTCCTGTCGAGAGAACATGGGGTAGGTCGGGTTTGACTGTGCCAAAGGGACTCCTTCACTAGATCTTTACCCAAGGATGAATTCGAAGGTTAAACCGAGAGTCTGTCCGACGCAACCTAGACTTTCCTTTTGACAGGACATGACGCGGAATTCTAGACTCCACCCTACCCCTACGGAGCAACACCATGAAGATAGAAAGAGTCGAAGTCCGAGTTGTCGCCCCCCAAGTCCAGCGGTTTACCTGGTCCCACGACCTTCCCGACCAGTTCGCCACCAACACCCTGGTCCGTATCTTCACTGACGAAGGAGTCGAGGGAGTGGGTGGTGCGTGGAACGGCACCTCCTTCGACTACGACCGCTATACCGCCGAGACGCTGCGCCACCTCGCCCCGACCCTAGTGGGCCGTGACCCACTAGACCGGGACGGCCTCCGACGAGACCTCTGGCCTCGGGTCTTCCCGATTCCTCCCCAAGCCCTCGCCGCAATCGATATCGCGTTGTGGGACCTGGCCGGAAAAGCAGCAGGCATGCCTCTCTATAAACTTATCGGGGCCACAAGAGACCGCATCCCTTCCTATGCGAGCACTCCCATGCTGGATGACGTGCCCGCATACCTGGACTTCGTGGAGACTCTGCTGGACCAGGGCTTCAACGCCGTCAAGTTCCACACATGGTGCATACCGGAGCAGGACGCTGCCCTGGCCCGCGCAGTCCGGCAGAAACATCCCGGCGACGACGTAGCGTTCATGTTGGATGCGGAGAACAACTACGACAGGGAATCGGCTCTAAGGGTTGCTAAAGAGCTGGAAAGCCTGGACTTCACCTGGTTCGAGGCCCCCCTCCCCGACTTCGACCTTGAGGGCTACCGAGCCTTGGCCGAGGCAGTCGAAATGCCGGTGCTCCCCTCGGGGAACTGGATTATGGACCTGGTGACTTTCGAGAGCGCGGTGAAGTCGGGGTGCTGGCGATCGTCCCGGACTGATGCGCTGATTCTCGGGGGGGTAACTCCTCTACGCAAGGCCGTCGAGATTAGCCAGGCAGCGGACATGAACTGCGAAATTATGTCCTGGGGATTCAGCCTGAACTCGACCGCCAACCTCCATCTGATGCTCACCTCCGACAGCTGCTCCTACTTCGAGCAGACTATGCCATACGAGCCTTACGAATACGGCATGATAGACGTCGTCCGAACCCAAGCGGATGGATACGTCTACGCCCCAGAAAAGCCGGGACTAGGTCTGGACGTTGACTGGGAAGCCATGGAACACGCCACAATCCACAGTCTGACCTTCCCCTAGTCGCGCTCGTACTTCCTCCCCAGCTCTTCCTCCCACCTCAAGTACTCTATCGCCCCCGCGAAGTTGCGCCCAGACCCGGTAGCCACCAAGTCGTCCGGGGGTGTCATCACACCTGACAGACCTGTTTCCACCGGGTGACCCTCTGCAACCCAGCCCCTCGTACCTCCCTCTAACGACGCCACATTTTCATACCCCATCTCCACCAATGCCAGCCCGGCGAGTATCGATTCACGGCCCTCGGGGCTAACAAGGACCACGGGTGTCGACTTGGAGGGCACCATGCCATCCACTAGGAGCTCCAGAGAGCCCCGAGCCGCCCATAGGCTGCCCGGCGGGTGGCCCTCCGAGAACTCCGCACTCGTCCCGATGAACAGCGTTATGGCGGACCCTTCCATCAACCTGTCCACCTCGCCCGGAGATAGTGAAGAGACACGACGGCGAGCCTCTTCCAAGGTGGCGGGTCCAGCATCGCGGGAATCCGATTCAAGCTCCAATCCCGCTTCCTTCCATGCCTTCGTGCCGCCCTCCACCACGTGAACGTTCGGGTATCCCATTTGCCTGAAGAAGGAGCCCGTCACCGAGGCCCTCGCTATTCCGTCACAGCAAAAGACTATCTGCCCTGCCTTCACACCGACCACGTTGTCGCTCTCCTGGACAGCCTGACCTCCCGGATGCCACCAGAATCCCGGAATATGGCCCGCTTCGAATTCTTCGCGCGTTCTCACATCCACGAGATAGACGTTCTCGTCACGCCGTTCCGACAACAACCTCTGCAGTCCATCGGGCGTCAAATAGTTCACCCCGTCTTCAGCCGCCACTCTTCGGCCGAATTCCTCAGCCCTCCCCAAAGCCTCATCCGATGGCGCATTCAAGCTCACCCGGCCCGACCCATTCTCCAAGTCAAAACCAGCCAACTGCCAACCCATCGTCCCGTTCCGCAGTCCGTAGATTTGCTTCACCCCCATACGCTGCAAAAGCCCCGTACCAACGATGCTCCGGGTACGGCCCGCACAGTGCACTATCACAGGAGTATCCTCGGTATCCATCAAGTCCCAGATACGCAAGGCGAGTTCCCCACCGGGAAGGCTGCGGCTGCCCGGAATACAGAAATTATGGTGCTCCTCCGGGGTCCGGGAGTCGACCATGACGAACTGCTCGCCGCGGGAGATCCAGCCTTCTAGCTCCTCGGCGGTTATTTCCGGAACCTGCCGCTCAACCTGCAACCGCTCTCCGAAGTCTTTGCTCAGAACGTTGACACCCCACTCGGACCCGTAACCAAGGGATGTCCATCGGTTGATCCCCCCCTCCAACACCAACCCATTCTCATATCCCATACGCTCCAGCGTACCAAAGGCCAACGATGCCCTCCTACCATCGTCATCACAGACTACAATCCTGGTCGCCCTATTGGGTACAAGGCGAGGGAGTCGGTATTCGATGAGGCGACGCGGCAGGGGACAGGCGCCGGGGATATGGGCGAGATTGTATTCCCCAAGTTCCCGAACATCCAGCAGGGCAATAGGTGCGCCTTGATCTAGCAGGGATGCAAGTTCATCAGAAGAAGTGGTTTTAGGCATCACTGACCTTGAGATTGGACAGATAAGGCAGACCAGCTATTCGTTGTCGTACTTGGACTTGCTCTGGAAGTCGACTTTGGCGCCGGTCGCCATATCGAAGCGGCACCGCTCAATGTTGCTCAGGTCCTGGCCGTAGACGTGGATTTCCACCGTGGGCCGGGAATCGGGATTGTCAATCTGGTGTATTTCGTCGATACCGGGTATGAGGAGACTAACTTCGCCGGGCTTGGACACTGCGTCCCGGTCTTTCTCCAATCGCCCGAAGCCGGGTCGATCTTCGTCGGAGTGCCAACGGAACCGGATCTCGTTCAGCGTGTTGTCCAGGACTCCTATCATGCCCCAGACGTGGTGGTCATGAGGGTCGACATGGTCGCCCGGGCCCCACACCTCCGCAGAGACCAGCAGGGTGTCGGAACGGTGGAGAAGGTATGAGCCGTGAAGCCGACCGCCACCCTTGCTAGAAGGGACCCGATACTCCTGAGGTATGCAGTTCGGGTTGTTAATCAACCTCTCCAGGAAAGAAGAGCCTGTATCCAGCACTGCCGATTCATCAACGTCCTTAGACTGGAGTTCCTTAATGTCGTACACGAACTGGTCCAGAGTGTAACTGCTTGTAGCCATGCGATTCCTCCCACTAACTTGCTTACGGCTGCATAGGCCATCTTATGCAATTGTACACGCTTTTGTGCTTCACCAACCAGTCAAGAGGTGAAGAGACGGCATGAAAACACTAAAACTAGGCCCGGTTTTGCCCTACTAAATCGACCTGTTACAATAGTATTAGTATTGAATGGACGTTCCCGAATACTCCGTGCCCACAAAAAGAACTGGGCGTCCCGTGGGGACTGGAAGCATAGAAAGGATCGAAAATGGCTAAGAGAAGATCCAGGTTTGTGCCCCCCAAGGGCGCCATGACCGTTAAAGAAGCCGCCGAATCCACGGGCTACAGCGTAGCCCGAATATCGAAACTGTTGGGTGAAAACAGGATAGTAGGCACTTTCAAAAGGAAGGGCCGTAGGCTTATCCCAACGCCCATAAAATTCCTCACGACCAAGGGTGAAGAGAAGCTACTCGATAAGGCTCAACGTGGAAAGTCCGACTCGGTCGTCGACCCTAACGAAGTCCGTGTCACGGGTGAGAACTCCTTCATCCGCCTGGCTCCCTCCGAGGGCGCCGATTTCACTACGGTGATCAGCCACTGGCGAGTCCTCTTCTCTCCAGCAGGCCCGGGCCACGCACTTTTCATGCGTTCCGACCTTACCGATGACAAGGTAGTCGCATACTCCGACAACGTTGCGCTGGCTCGGTGGCTTCAAGAAGAGATCGAATCCATGATCAATCCGCCCTTCTCAGACACTTCGGTGCGCATAGTTGAAGCGGAGTTCGAAAGGGAAGGCGACGTCAGATCTTATTCCACAGAGCGCGTAGAATCTCGCGACGAGGACATAGCCCTCACGTGGTACGACACTATGACTCCCTTCGCGATCCACGCCCCGCCCGGGACTGGGGGCCGAAGCCACGGCGTATACAGCATCATGACGCCCGCCCGTCGGGCCCAGGTGGTGATCAACGGTGAGTACGCGTCCGGCAATGCCCAGACCGCCCAGCGCGACGGCACTCCATCCACCACGGCCTGCTTGGCTTGGTCCGAGTCCTGGGTCAGGCCGCGTACATAGGGCGCACATGGTGGAAAACGTTTGGTGATGCCTCTCATACCTCGCAAGGTATTGTTCGGCAACCCCGATAAGGCTTCGCCGCGTCTAAGCCCTGACGGTCTGCATATAGCCTTTCTGGCGCCTGTCGAGGGAGTCCTTAACGTCTGGGTCGGCCCAGCGTCGGACCCTGTGGCAGCCGAGCCGCTGACGCGAGACTCCGGACGGGGCATCAGGCTCTACTTCTGGGCCTTTACCAACCGCCACCTAATCTACCTTCAGGACAAAGAAGGAGACGAGAACTGGCGCGTCTACGCCGTAGAACTCGAATCGCAGGAAGTCTTGGACCTCACGCCATTGGAGAATGTTCAAGCACAGATCGTTGGAATCAGTTCTGATCATCCAGACGAGATAATTGTCGGGCTGAACGACCGCAATCCCCAGTACCACGACTTGTATAGGCTCGACGTACACACGGGTAAAAGAACACTGCTTCAGCACAACGACCGCTTTGCTGAGTTTCGCATTGACGATGACTATCGTGTGAGATTCGGAACGGTAATGACTCCCGACGGCGGCAGCGAGGTGTTCGAAACGGATGGGCAGGGCAGGTGGGATACCTTCATGCAGGTGGGCATGGAGGATGCGCTCACAACAACTCCAGTGGGTTTCGACAAGTCCGGCAGAACGCTCCATCTGATCGACTCCCGGCGCCGCAACACGGCATCTATGGCCTCCATAGACCTCGACACCGGCGTCGAGACGGTCATCGCAGAGAGCGATCTGGCAGATGCGAGCGACGCCATGATCCACCCTGTGACCAATGCCATTGAGGCTGTCGCTTTCACCCACCAGAGAAAAGAATGGCATGTTCTGGCTGAGTCGGTGTCTGAGGACTTGAATTTTCTCAAGTCAAAGGAGGATGGTGACGTCGAAGTGGTGAGCAGGACGCTGAAGGACGACACGTGGATAGTGGCCTACATGTTGGATGATGGCCCAGTCAAGTACCACCTCTACCACCGCTCCTCCCGACAACTTGAATATCTGTTTTCGAACAATGCCGAGCTGGAAACTGTACCTCTCGCCAAGATGCAGCCTGTGATCATTAAATCCAGAGATGGGCTAGACCTGGTGAGCTACTACACCCTGCCGGCAGAGAGTCAAGGAAAGGACCCCCGAGTCCCCACCCATCCCCTTCCCACCGTGCTGCTGGTACACGGAGGGCCCTGGGCACGGGCTGACTGGGGGTACGATCCCCATTCTCAATGGCTCGCTAATCGAGGTTATGCTGCACTGGTAGTCAACTTTCGTGGTTCCACCGGCCTGGGCAAGAACTTCATTAACGCGGGCAATATGGAGTGGGGCCGCAAGATGCACGACGACCTGCTCGACGCGGTGAACTGGGCCATTGATTCTGGGATAGCCGATCCCGAGAAGATTGCCGTGATGGGAGGCAGTTACGGTGGCTACGCTGCGTTGGCCAGTTTGACGATGACGCCTGACGTTTTCGCATGTGCAGTCGACATCGTAGGCCCATCCAACCTGATAACGCTTCTGGAGTCGTTTCCACCATATTGGCAACCGATGATAGAGCTATTCACGAGCCGCGTCGGGGACCATAGGACTCCCGAGGGCCGAGCCTTGCTCCAGGAGAGGTCCCCCCTCAGCTACGTGGACCGCATTAGGAAACCTTTGCTGATAGGCCAAGGCGCCAATGACCCCCGGGTCAAGGAAGCAGAGTCTGCGCAGATCGTTCAAGCAATGGGTGAACGCAGCATACCCGTCACATACGTCCTGTATCCCGACGAAGGACATGGTTTCGCCCGGCCCGAAAACAGGCTCTCTTTCTACGCCATTGCCGAGGCGTTCCTGGCACAGCATCTCTGCGGCCGATACGAGCAAATAGGAGATGACTTAGAACGGTCGTCGGTCTCGGTGAAACAGGGTATCCACGAGGTGTCGGGGCTCGCCGAGGCCCTTACGAAGCACAAGGCGTAACCGACGCTCGCAACGCCGGACATCCGTTACTTAAACAGCGCCTCCGGGTGCTCGATCAGTTGCTTCAACCGGCGCAAAAAGGCGGAAGCCGGTGCGCCATCCACGACCTGGTGATCGACGGTCAGGCTCAGCGTCGCCGTCTCTCTCGCGACTATCTCATCGCCGACGACTACAGCCTTTTTAGCGACTCTGCCTACTCCCAGGATCGCGCTCCGACCCGGATTGAGAAGGGGGGTGAATCCGTCAACAGTGCCGAGAACCGTGAGTGTGAACGTGCCGCCGGTTATTTCGTCGGCCTTTAGCTTGCCGTCTCGCGCCCGACCGGATACGTCTTTTCTCTCGGATGCGAGCTCTTTCACGGTCTTTGCCTGCACATTCTTGATGATGGGGACAATCAATCCCTCATTGAGGGCTACTGCTATTCCAATATCGACCTGGTCGAAGTAGTACACCTTGCCATCCGAGAGAACGGTGTTGAGCTGGGGGTTCTTGAGCAGGGCTTCGGCACAGGCTTTCATGATGATGTCTGCCGCTGAGAGAGGGACGTCGCTGCTTCGTGAATGCTCTCGGCGGAGGGCCGTGGCCTGCGTCATGTCCACGTCCAGGTGGAAAGAAAGCTGCGCCGCGTTGGATACGCTTCGGCGCATGTTGGTGGCGATGGCCTTCCGTATGCCGGCCAGGGGTACGATTCTGGAAGGAGTCGGGAGACCGGAGGGCAACACGGCCTTTTCGATCTTCTCAGGCGAAGGCGCCGACGCCTGGCCCTCGGCGTAGGTCTTAACATCAGCCTCTACGATACGGCCTCCCGGCCGGGCCGGTGGCACCAGGGCGATATCTATTCCCAGCTTGGCCGCGAGTTTACGGGCGCTGGGCGCTGCTCTCACGTCCCCGCTAGCCTGAGTCGGGGCACGACGCGCTGAGGCGGTAGACGCCGCGGTTGCAATGATGTCAACAGATTTCGGGGCAGGGGCCTCGGGGACGGGCTCCCCTTCTTTCAAGATATGGGCGATGAGTTCCTCGATGGGGACTACGTCGCCCTCATTGACCACGGGATGGAATACGCCCGATTCAGGAGCTTCAAGTTCGTAGGAGATTTTCTCCGTGGTGATCTCGGCCAGGGGCTCGCCCTGCTGAACGGTGGTGCCGGGACCCCTGTGCCATTTGGCAAGAGTTCCCTCGGTCATGATCATCCCGAGCTGTGGCATTCGGATGGCAGTCGCCATAGGCAGGCCTACTCCTTCAGCCCCTTGGCCGTCTTTGAGTCGGTGTCTTCAGATGGGATGCGGGAAGCCGTCATCAAGCTTCCAATACCTCAGTTGCGGCCTGGATAATCTTCTCTTTGGTCGGGGCGAAGAGGCGCTCCAGCATGATGCTGTATGGGACAGGGGAGTGGGGAGGACACACCCTTTTCGGTGGAGCATCCAGATAGTCGAAGGCCTGCTCAGCGATGAGGGCAGAGATGTCGGTGGCGATACTGCACCGGGGGTAGTCTTCGTCTACTATGACGGCACGACGAGTTTTCTTTACGGATTCTAGGATAGTATCCTCGTCCATGGGGGAGAGGGATAGGAGGTCGATGACTTCGGCATTAACGCCCTGTTTTTCGAGGGCGTCGGCGGCCTGGAGACAGAGGCCGGTGGTATAGCCGATGCCGATCATAGTGAGGTCTTCCCCTTCCCGCGCTACGTTGGCCTTGCCAATGGGAACGATATAGGGCTCTTCGGGCACTACCCAATCTTCGGAGGGTCGGAGGCCGGCGCGTGTCCTGCCCAGGAGGAGCTTGTGGAGAAAGATGATTACCGGGTCGTCGTCGCGGATGGCGGCGGTCATCAGACCCTTGGCCGTGTAAGCGTCAGAAGGGACCACGCACTTGAGACCGGGGAAGTGGGTGAATATGGAATACAGGCTTTCTGAGTGCTGGGCCGCGGCTCCTGCCCCTGTGCCCGTGTTGGTGATGATCGTAATGGGCAGGGTAACTTTGCCGCCGAACATGTAGTGCATTTTGGCAGCGTTGTTGGTGATCTGGTCGGCGCAGACGCCGTAGAAGCCGACAAACATGAGCTCTACGATAGGTCGGAGCCCGGTGGCCGCTGCGCCGACACCGGCGCCGATGAATCCGGCTTCGGAGATAGGGGTGTCGAGGATGCGCCGGGGGCCAAACTTGCCGATGAGTCCCTTGGTGAGCTTGAAGACTCCGCCCCAGGCGTCCTCGAAGCCCTGGTCTTTCTTGCCCGGAGCGCCGGCGACGTCCTCGCCCATCACAATGACGGAGGGATCGCGTTCCATCTCCTGGGTAATTGCCTCGTTGATGGATTGCACGAAGCTAATCCGGCTGCGTTCGGTGGTTTGCGATTCGGTGGTAGTCATGGCAATTCCCTTGGGTATCAGGAGGCTAAGCGGCTGGGCCTAGTAGCTCACATACACGTCGGCAACGAGTTCCTCGGGGTCGGGCCAGGGGCTATCGTCGGCGAACTGGACTGCTTCATCCAGAGCTACGAGCACGGATGCACTAATGCCCTGGAGCTCATGCTCGGTGCTCAGCTCTTCCTCAAGAAGCCTTGTCTTGAAGGTGACGATGCAATCCCTGTTCCGGTAGTAATCTTCCTCGTCCTTTGTGCGGTAGCGGAGGGGGTCATCGGCGCCGTGGTGGCCATAGTAACGGTAGGTCATGGCCTCGATGATGCTCGGCCCTTCCCCGGCCCGAGCCCTGTTCACCGCCCTTTCCATAGCCGCCGAAACGTCCAGCACGTCCTGCCCATCCACCGTCTCTCCTACGATCCCGTACGCCGAAGCCCGATTGGCCACCGACCCCCCAGCCAGCGAATATTCCACCGGCGTAGACTCAGCGTACCGATTATTTTCGCAGACGAATATCACGCCCAGATTCCAGATTGCCGCCAGGTTCATGGCTTCGTGGAGGGCGCCCTGGTTGGCCCCCCCATCCCCGAAGAACACCACAGCAACCTGGTCTGTGCCCCGAATCTTTGCACTCAACGCCGCGCCCGCTGCCACAGGAACGTTGGAGCCTATCACGCCGTTGGCTCCCAGCATCCCGACATTCTTGTCGGCGATGTGCATTGTGCCACCCTTGCCCTTGTTGGTTCCGGTGGCCTTGCCCATCAGCTCGGCCATCATCTCCTTCATGTTCACGCCCTTGGCCAGGCAGTGGTGATGACTCCGATGATTCCCAAGAACGTAGTCGTCTTTGCGTAGGCAATGACAAATCCCGACGGCTACCGCCTCCTGGCCGACGGAGGAATGTATGCCTCCGACTGGCTTTCCGGCGTCACCCTCGCGCCGGGCCCGCTCCTCGAACTCCCGGATGGTGACCATCCCTTCGTAGAGTGATAGCGCCGTTTCTTTATCCGGCATGGCGTGAACTTCAGACATGGTTAAACCTCGTCGCGGCTCGAATGCGAAACCTCCCGTCCTTCGATAGCCATCATACTTAGGCCGAAATTTGCCGTCAACAATCGCTCTCCGTTCTCTAAGGCTAAACATTCCCTCTATACATAGGGGTGTACAATATAAGAACAGATAATCACAGACCCGGAGGAACCATGCGAATCGATGTGGTCACCATAGACGTTAAACCCGAGTACCGGGACAAATTCATCGCCGAGACCATACTAAATGCCAGGGGTTCCGTTACCGAACCGGGCTGTTCCAGGTGGGAAGTGCTGGTAGACACGGACAACCCTACACGCTTCTATCTCTACGAGGTCTACGCGGACTCCAACGCCGAGGATGCACACATAAAGACCCCACACTTCCAGCGTTGGGAAAAGGCCACGGAGAACTGGTTCGCAACGCCCTACGAAGTTGCCGTCTGCAACAGCGTATATCCCGAAGATGAGAAGTGGTAGTTACATCTGTTTCGTTATGTTAACTATGGGCCCCGCAATTTAGTATGGACTCGCAGACGCTTATTGATGCCATTGGAGGCCGTCGCTACCGGATTACTCACCCGCGCCGACGGGTGATCGCGAGCATAGCAGAGAAAGACACCAACTTCACAGCCGAAGAGCTCCACGCGGAGCTAAATGGTGTTGGAAGGGCCACGGTCTACCGGACGATAAAACTGCTGGTTGAGCAAGGCCTCCTTTGCAAGATAAGCCTCCCGGACGGATCGCCCCGTTACATGTTGACCATGAGCGGGCACCATCATCACCTCGTCTGCGTATCCTGTGGTCTCGTCTCCGAGTTCCACGAGTCGGAGATTGAGCAGCTTCTTTCTGAGTGGGAAGCCTCCGGCAAGGGCACAGTAGTCGGGCATCGGATTGAGGTGTACGTGGTGTGCACCGCCTGCCAGACCCGACTTGGCGGCCCTGCCAACTTCCGAACCCTATTCCCCCACCCCGTCATATCTGATCAGGAGAACTAAAAGGCGAATCTCGCTCTTTTGTCTCTCCGCATACCTTATTTCGACCCTTCCCAAGGAGCGTAATGGACAAAGACCTGCTTTCCATGGCCGACCTCACCGGGCCCGAGGTCTGGGATCTTATACACAGTGCCGTTGAGCTAAAAAAACAGCGCAATACCAGTCTTTTGGAGGGCTGTTCCTTGGCCCTGGTCTTCGAGCTGCCCTCTCTTCGCACAAGGGCCAGCTTCGACGTAGGGATGCGGCAACTGGGTGGACAATGCGTCTACCTGTCTCCGCAGGAGATAGGGCTCGGGACTAGGGAGCCGGCGTCGGACGTAGCCCGCGTGCTGAGCCGTTACGTTGACGGCATAGTTGCCCGGACACGGCGTCACCAGACCGTTGTAGACTTGGCTCGATTCGCCTCGGTGCCCGTTATCAACGGCCTCTCCGACGGTGAGCACCCCTGCCAGGTCATCGCCGATCTGCTAACCATCTACGAACACAAAGGCAAGCTCGGGGGCCTAAACATCACCTATGTCGGCGATGGCAACAACATGGCGGCCAGCCTATCCCTGGGAGCGATGCTGGTCGGGGCTAATTTCACCATGGCAGCGCCCGAAGACTATCTCCTTCCTCCCGAGACCGTCAGTACAATAAAAGAGCTCGGCGCCAAGAGTGGAGGAGTTTTCGACATTAACCCCGACCCCGCGCAGGCAGTGTCCGGCGCCGATGTTATCTACACCGACGTCTGGACAAGCATGGGCCAAGAGGCAGAATCAGAGCGGCGACTACGGGACTTTGCCGGTTATCAAGTCAATGCTGAGCTTTTGTCTCATGTCGACGATAACGCAATATTTATGCACCCGCTCCCTGCCCACCGCGGCGAAGAGGTATCCGACGAGGTAATGGAGCACCCCTGCTCCGTAGTCTTCGATCAGGCCGGAAATCGACTCCATGCCCAAAAGGCAGTACTCGCGCGGCTCCTAGGCCAGTCGTAGTCCGGTAAGCGCTCTGGGAGTATTCTCGTTCAGATGTCTATAGTAGCCATAGTAGGCCGTCCTAACGTCGGGAAGTCGACGCTGTTCAACAAATATGTTGGGCGGCGGATGGCCATCGTGTCCGACACACCGGGCACCACGCGGGACCGGGTCGCAGCTCAGATCGCCATTAACGGCAAGAGTCTTATTCTGGTAGACACCGGAGGCTTGGATCTCCGCCAGGAAGATGAAATTCACCTGGGCGTAACGGACCAGATAAAAACCGCTCTTGCAGAGGCCGCAGCCATCTTGTTCATGGTGGACGGTAGAGACGGCCTGACTGCAGCCGACGAAGACCTCGCCGACCTCCTGCGGATGTCGGACAAGCCCGTCGCACTAATTGTGAACAAGATCGACAACGCTCGTAGAGAGGCGTCTTTACAGGACTTTTACCGGCTGGGCATGGGCGACCCGACTCCGATAAGTGCATACCACACAAAAGGACTGGACCAGGTCACAAGTTGGATAGACGCCAACCTGGATTCTCCGGAACCCGATCCGCAGTCCGGCGCCATGAAGGTCGCCATCGTGGGTCGGCCCAACGTGGGGAAGTCGTTGCTGCTGAACACCCTATTCGGGCAGGACAGGGTTATCGTCAGCGAAATTCCCGGTACTACCAGGGACGCTATCGATACGGTCCTGGACTACGAAGGTGAAAGCATCGTCCTCATAGACACCGCGGGCGTCAGGAGGCGTGGAAAGATCGGCCACGGAATAGAGAAATACAGCGTTCTTCGCACCATGGGGGCAATCTACCGGGCAGACGTGGTGCTGCTGGTAGTCGACGCCTCGGAGCTAATGACTGCGCAGGACATGCACGTTTGGGGCTACGCCAAGGACGCTTACCGGGGAATGGCAGTGGTGGTGAACAAGTGGGACCTGGCCGATGAGCTGGAGATCGACATTAAATCTACCCAACCCTATATCCAAGATCGGCTTCGCGCCGGTGAATACGTACCCATTCTGTACACCTCCGCGTTGTGTGGCCAAGGCATATCCGAGCTAATGCCCACAGCCCTGACCATATTCAAGGAGAGAGGGAAAACGGTAACCACGTCGGCGCTGAACAGGATGCTGACGAGGGCCGTCACCGCCAGTCCCCTGCCCCGGGCCCGGGGCCGACGATTGAAGCTCTTCTATTTGACTCAGACCGGCACACATCCCCCAACTTTCACATTCTTCGTCAACGATCCTGCTCTGGTACACTTCTCCTATCAACGGTTCCTGGAGAACCGAATCCGTGACGAGTTTGGGTTCGAGGGGACGCCTATTCAGTTGAAGTTTCAGAGGAGAACCCGCAAGGAATGAAGGCCATATTACTAGTGTTGCTAGGTTACCTGATCGGAGGGATACCGACAGGAAAAATAGTTGTCAAGAAGTCGAAGGGCCTGGATATTCAGAAACGCGGAAGCGGAAATATAGGCGCTGCCAACGTCTACCGTGTAGCCGGGCCCTCGGCCTCGACAGTTGTTTTGCTAACCGACACTTTCAAGGGCCTCCTGCCCGTACTTATAGCAAGGAAGGCCACCGATTCAAGTCTGGTGCACGCTTTGGTTGGACTCGCGGTTGTGCTGGGACACATTTGGCCGGCATTGCGCGGGTTCAAAGGGGGTAAGGGCGTGGTCACGAATCTCGGGGCACTGCTGGCCCTTGCCCCTGTGCCGGGGCTTATCGCGGCCCTGACCGGTGGTTCAGTGATGGCAAAGTTCCGAATATCCTCCTTGGGCTCCCTCTCCGGCACAGCAGTAGGAGCGGCTTGCCTCCTTATCGCCGTGCTGGCCGGCAAAAGGCCGAAGTCATATTTGCTTCAAGCCCTCATCCCGACCGCCATCATCTTCTACGCTCACCGCGAGAATTTCAGCAGACTCCTATCCGGTGCCGAGAACAGGTTAGAGTTCGAACCGGAGGAAGAGCAGGACCAGTCCTAGGTTCGACTGAACACCAAGGCCAACCAATCATTCCGTGTGGCCCGGGACTCGATAGAGGCGCCATTAGCTTCGAATGCCTCCTCGACGGCTGCACCTTGCTCTTCTAGTAGCCCACTTAGCACCGCAACTCCATTCTTGGACAGCAAGTTCACGATATGCGGCGCTAGTCCTACTATCGGGTTCACGGTGATGTTGGCGACTATTACATCCCATCTGGGACCAGGATTGGCGGGGTCGTGCCAGAGCGTGCTTTCTGCCACCTCCACAATCTCTCCAACACCGTTAACCCCCACGTTCTCCCGGGCCACCTGAACAGCTACGGGATCCACGTCCAGGGCCGTCACCGCCGCCGCACCAAGCTTGGCGGCGCCTATGGCCAGTATCCCCGACCCGGTGCCCACGTCCATGACGCGCATCCCCGTCTCCACAATTCCATCCAAGGCCTCCAGGCACATGCGGGTGGTGGGGTGCACACCCGTCCCGAAGGCCATGCCGGGATCCAAGCTGATGACGACTTCGTTATCCTGCGGCTGGTAGGCAAGCCATGTCGGACAGACTACGACTCTCTTGCCTACATGCTGGATGGTGAAATGCTTGCGCCAGGCTCGGGCCCAATCTTCTTCCTGTAGTAGTCGGTACTGCAAAGGCCCGACAGGCCGGACTAGCCCCAAAAGCCTGACTACGACCTCCATGTCCGTCCTTAGCTTCTCTTGGGAGTCGTCGTTGGGGGCGTAG
Source organism: Dehalococcoidia bacterium (assembly GCA_965220005.1). Taxonomy (GTDB): domain Bacteria; phylum Chloroflexota; class Dehalococcoidia; order Plut-88900; family Plut-88900; genus Plut-88900. The sequence goes on along the minus strand of OZ244800.1, from coordinate 1,406,627 downwards.
GCCCTGACCATCAGCCGGATCTGCTCATTGGGCGGACTTTGCTGCTCAACGACTATCCTAGCACAGCCGTATCTCCGAAAGGCCTCGCAGATCGGCTCCGTGGACTCAGCATCTACTTCAACGGAAAACTCTACTAATTCCATCGTGTTTTTTTAGTTTGCCATGGGCTCAGACGTGGCCGTTATAGCGGGAGGCCCGACCCTGTAATACAGGGTCGGGCCTCCCGGCGGTGTTCGGCTCAATCTCTCGCTTACCGGAACACTTCTCTGATTTTTGCAAATATCCCCCTGCCATTCCGGCTAGAGACCCCGGGCCTGTCCAAGGTCAGGGTTAGCTGGCGGAACAGCTCCTCTTCTTCCTTATTCAGGGAATCGGGCGTCCTTACGTTTATGTTGACGATCTGGTCGCCCCTCCCCCCGCCCCGTAACCGGTAAGCGCCCCGGCCTTTCAACCTGAGCGCGGTACCTGTCTGGATCCCCGATGGAACTTTGAGCATGACAATGCCATCTATGGTAGGAACTTCCACCTCGTCCCCGAGGGCCGCCTGGGCAAAGTTGACGGAGTATTCAAGCACGACTTCGTCGCCATCCCGGCTGAAGTACTCATGCCTCTGTACCTTGACCGTTACGTAGAGGTTGCCCGGCGCTCCGCCGCGTGTCCCTGCATCGCCCTCTCTGGTAAGCCGGACCTGAGTGCCATCCTCCACACCGGCGGGAATCTGCACAGCTATCTTTCTGAACATCTTCGTCCGCCCCACCCCACGACACTGGCTGCAAGGCGTGGGTACGACACGCCCCTCGCCGCGGCATTGGTCGCAGGCAGTGACGTTAACAAACTGACCGAACAGGTTCTGCTGTACTCTCCTGACGCTCCCACTACCGTTGCAGGTGGAGCAGGTGACAACCTCTGTGCCGGGTTCCGCTTTGGACCCGCGGCACGTCTTGCAGACCTCAGTCCTCTGCACTTCGACGTTGCGCTCGGTGCCGAAAACAGCGTCCTCAAAGGAAATCGTTACCGTCTGGTGGATGTCCGCGCCGCGCTGGGGCCCGGACTTGGCGCCGGCATTGGAGCCGAAGAAGGCTTCGAAAATATCCCCGAACCCCCCGAATCCGCCCATGCCCTCAAATCCTCGGCCATATCCGCCACCCGCCGTACCTGCGTGCCCAAACCTGTCGTAGGCGGCCCGCTTATCCGGGTCGCTGAGGACTTCGTAGGCCTCGTTGATCTCTTTGAACCTGTCCTCGGCATCGGGGCTCTTGTTTCGGTCGGGGTGGTACCTGAGCGCGAGCCGCCGAAACGCCTTTTTAATCTCCTCAGGAGTGGCGTTCCGTTGCACTGACAGCAGGTCGTAGTAGTCGGCCTTAGTAGTCATAAGATGTTAATTATCTCAGGTTAGAACAATCGTCGTTTGCAATAAGAGCCCTATGCAGACTCTTGTTGCCCTTCTCCAGAAGCGGCTTCCTCCTCCGCTTCGCCCTGCCCTACTTTCACCATGGCCGGCCGTATAACACGGTCGTGGAGCTTATATCCTCTCTGAAACTCCTCGACTATCTTGCCCTCCGGGCCGTCGCCATGCATCACGGCCTCGTGCATATTGGGGTCGAAATCCTCCCCAAGGGCCTTGATTTCCGAAAGGCCCGCGGCCTCCAAGGTTGCACCGAGCTTCCGCTCTATCAGGAACAGGCCCTCGACCCAAGTCATGCCGAGAATGCTGTCGGGAATCGTCGATCGAGCCCGCTGGAAATCGTCAACCAAGTTTAGCATACTGCCGATAAGGGCAGCGTTGGCGAATTTAGCCAGGTCCTGCTTCTCCTGGTCGACCCTCTTCTTATAGTTGGACAGATCGGCCTGCGCCCTTTGCCAATTGGCCAAGTTCCGGTCTGCCCGTTCCTTCTCCTGTTCCAGGGCCGAGGCCAAGTCCTCCGTATTTTCCTGGCCTTCCGACTCCTTCTCGCTATCCTGCTCGGCTTTGGGGTCCTCGGTTTTGTTTGTGGTGTCGTTCATTTTAAGGCCGGATCAGCGTGGGAAGCTCTCCTGTATTGAGTCGCTCATCAGATGTGCTAGATAGTTTACTGCGGGGATGTTGCGTCGATAGGCCATCCGCTTGGGGCCAAACACCCCAATCACGCCCTTTATGCCGTCCGCAGCGCCATATTCTGAGACAATAAGACTGAAGTGGCGCATCCTGGAGACCCTCACTTCGCCGCCGATTGCCACCCGGATCCCCGGCCCCGAGTAGACTTGCTCCATTATGTTCTTGAGCCGGCCCCTCTCCTCAAGGATTTCCATCATATCCCGCAGGATTTCTGCCTCGGCCAGTTCCGGCTGTTCGAAAATTTGCTGGAGACCTTCAAATAGGGGGTCTTCCAGGTCCCTTTGTTCCTCTTCTTCCATGAGTCCCTTGACCAGCCGGGCCACATTCTCTTCCAGCGGTGAAAGCTCGAGATCAGTATCCCCTATGTCTGACGGGGCTACGCCCTCGAAGAGATGGTTGAGCTTATTGCTGACGCGCGTTAATTCATTCCTGGGTACGTCCTGCTCTAATGAAATCATCTGGCGCAGTATCTTGGCGCCCCAGAGGACCACCAGGGTCATCACCATAAGATCTTGGACAGGGACGAGTTCGATGCGCTTCAGCCGGACCCGAGAGGGCTTGGGAGCAGTGGTTACCGCGAGGCTGCCGGTGAGTCTGGAAAGAGCCTCGGCTGCAGACCTTGCCCACCCTTCCTGGTCCATGGCCACGTGTACCAGACGCCGCTTGATGTGACCCTTCTCCCTGGGCCCGAGCACCGGGTTGGCGAGAAACTGCCTGATATACGTCCGATACCCCAAGTCGGTGGGCAGCCCCCCGGCAGAGGCGTGGGGTCTGGTGATATATCCATCCTGTTCGAGGGCGGCCATCTCGGAGCGGACGGTGGCCGGGCTGAGGGCCTTGCCCCATTTTTTGGCGATGTGCCGGGAGCCCACAGGCGTGACAGTATCAATATGTCCTTCTACGATGGCATTGAGGACAGATTCTCTTCTTGCAGTTAACAAAAAGGCCTCCTTATAAGAGGTGGGGCCGTCCGCCTAAATACAGGTTTGGCACCCCGAGATTTGGAGTGCCAGTTACTATCGAATTTATCAGCAGGTGTTAGATGTGTCAAGTTGAACGGCAGTGTTGCGCCTGCCAATCCGCTTTTCTATACTTTCAGAAGAAAGAAAGGTGAAGAGTTGGATATTATCTGGTTTGGTAGAAGGTGCTTTTCGATTCGGTCTCGTGACTTGGGAGTCGTGACGGACCCCTATGATCAAGTGCACGATAAGGTGGTGCGGGCCCCGTTCGTCAAAGCCGTAACGTGGAGTGGCCCGCGTACCGGTCCCCCTTCCCTAATCGCACCGGAAGCCCAACTCGAAACCTCGAACGGGCAGCCTTGGAGGGAAATCAGGGGGCCCGGGGAGTACGAGATCTCGGAAGTGCTGATTACGGGAGTCGGGACGGCGTACCAGAACGCACTGGATGAGGACGGTGTCGGGGCTGCGGGAAGGAATACCGTTTACGCCATAGAGGTCGAGGGCATTGTGGTGTGCCACCTCGGGGACCTGCAGAGGCCGCTAGATTCGGGGCAGGTGGAACGACTGGGAGACGTGAGTGTACTGGTTATGCCTATCGGTACGGCGGAGAGTGTGAAGGCGTCGGTGGAAACGGCCAGGGTCCTGGAACCACGTATAGTGGTGCCGATGGACTATCCGGGGCCAGGCTCATCGGAGTCGGAAGCGTTAGCCCGGTTCGTGAAGGAGATGGGAGTCCCGGCGCCCGAGGGCCAGCGGCGTCTCCACGTGACGGCGTCCAGCATGCCGGACCAGACTCAAGTGGCGCTGCTGGAGAGTTCGGGATAACGGAAGGTTGTAAGGGTGGTGCGCCTACAACCTTGGCAGCACCTGCTCCACCAAAAGCTCGGCCTGTTCCTTAGGGTCGAACGCCGGAGCCAGCAGGACCAGGTCTATTCCTTCCGCCATCACTTCGCGTAATCCCTCGGCCACCTCCTCTCGGTCTCCGTACACAGCGACCTTGGAGGCAAGAGTCGGGTCTCCGTAGATAAAGCCCATCATCTCTTCAAGCCTGCGTAGTGCCCTGGGTTTGTCCGCATCCAAAGCCACGTACACTCGCTTAGAAAGAGGAAACTGGTCCTGACTCTTGCTCGCCCCTTCCATGAACCCCCTCAATATGCGGACGTGCTGCCGGAACTCCTCCGTCGACGTAGCGCCCGAACCCATCCACCCGTCCCCCGACTTCACCGACCTCCGGAGGGCGGGCAAGGCCCGAGACCCGAACCACACGGGCGGGTGAGGCTTCTGGGCAGGCCTGGGACTTATTGATACTCCTTCCATATCCCAGAACTTCCCTTTGAACGTCACGCTCTCCTTGGTCCAAAGCTCCTTCATCAGCTCCAACCCCTCGACGAATCGGGTAAGCCGGTCTTCCGGCTTCATCCCGAAGGCCGGGTAGTGCTCTCGGTGCACTCCTACAGTCACCCCAAGGATGAACCTCCCATTAGATAGCTGGTCCAGGCTGGCAACAGCCTTCGCCAGGAAAATCGGGTTCCAGAATGCTGATGTCAGCGCCGAGACCCCCAACTTCACCCTCGAAGTCAGCGCCGCGGCATAGGAGAGCAAAGGGAATGGCTCCAGGTTAGGCACTCGGCTGAACACCCCCTCGCCTACCCACGCGCTGTCGTAGCCCAGTTCTTCCAAGCGAATTAGGAAGTCGCCTATGTATCGGGTGTCGACAACACTGTCCGGGAATTTCTGGGGTATGGCTACGCCGAACTTGGTCGTTCTGCTATCTGTCATTCGTATTTCCGAGTCCTCTCAGTTTATTGGTCTTCGCGGAGTCCAGAGACATTGAGTCGGGGGCGATGGCAACTTTGTAAATCTCCCTGGCAGCGTCTATGGACACATAGCCGTCAAGTACGTCTCTGAGCACGGCATCCGGGTCACGTTCCTCTGGAATCCCATATCCCCCTGACCCTGACAGCGTAGTGCTCACAACATCATCGGCCCGTAGTCGGTACGTCCCCTTGGAGTGGAAGGGCTCTTCGGCGGAGGTTTCGGGGTTGCGCAGCGTGCGGCCTAAAGGCCCTCCCGTTCCTCCAAGTAAACCCTGTGGATGGGTGACCTGCCGGTCGGTCAGGTTCGAGAAAACCACGTCGCCGGTTAAGACACGAACATCCTTGCGCATTGCCGTGCCGCCCCGATAACGGCCCGGGCCCCCGCTGTCGGTCACGAACTGGAGACGGTCAATCATCACCGGGTAGGTCGCCTCCACCACTTCGACAGGGATGTTCTCCAGGTTGAACGCCGAGCAGAGCCCGTCCGCCCCATCCTTGCTAGGCCGTGCTCCAACCCCGCCGATGATCATTTCGTAGTACACGAAAGGTTTGCCGGACTTGGGGTCAATCCCTCCGTAGTTCGGGTTGGCCCAATGAGAGCTGTTGGCTATGACTCTGTCGGGGGCAGCCTTGGCCATTGCCAGCAGGATGGTGTCTACCATGCGCTGCTGCATTATGGCCCGGGGCCCGACCGCAGCCGGAGGCCGCGGATTAAACAGGCTTCCCTCCGGGGCAATCACCTCAATGGGCCGGATGCAGCCCGCGTTTTGGGGCACCCTGTCCTGCACTGTGAGGGCCTTGAGCGTAAAGTAGGAGTAGGCGCGAGTGTAATTGAAGGTCGAGTTTAGGCCCGATCGGGTCTGGGGACTGCTTCCCGTGAAATCGACCGTTAAGCCACCATCTTTCACTCGGACAGCCACCTTCACCGTCAGCGGGCCCGTGCCCTCACCGTAGTCGTCGAAGTAGTCCTCGGCTTCGTACACTCCCTCCGGCAACTCGCGAATCGCTCTCCGCATGGATTCCTCAGACCGATCCAGAATCAGTGCCATGCAGTCTCGCAGCCTATCCGTCCCGTACGACTCCGCTAGTCCGACAACACCTGCCTCCCCGATCCTGTTGGCATTCCTCTGTGCCTGCAGGTCCCCCATCACCTTGTCCGGCACCCGCACATTGGACTCCAGCATCCTCAGCACCTCGCGGTTGGGTCGGCCTCCGTGGTAGATGCGGGTGGGCAGGAATCTGATGCCCTCCTGGTAAAGGTCCACGCTATCGACCGCCTGAGAACCAGGGCCAGCGCCTCCCACGTCAACCATGTGGGCACAGTTTGCAGCGAACCCCAAAAGCTCTCCATTTAGGAAGATGGGGCTCACCTGGAAGAAGTCGGGGAGGTGGCCCGACCCTAGATATGGGTCATTCAGCAGTATGGAATCACCTTCCTCCAATTCCTCGACCGGGTATTCCTCCAGGATGTGCCCGACCACGAAGGGCATAGAACCCAGGTGGCCGGGGCTGAAGTTGCCCTGGGCTATCAGCCTGCCCTGCACGTCGAACAGGGCAGTGGAGAAGTCTCGCCCTTCCCGCACTCCAAGGGAATAGGCAGAGCGGCGCAAGGCAGTGCCCATCTCTTCGGCTATCGAGACCAGGCCGTTCCAGACCACGCTAAAAGTTATCGGATCAATCTCGCTCATAGCCTTACGTCTATCCTTCAATCTCGACCAAGATGTTGCCGAATCGGTCAAGGTTGGCTTTGTCTCCGGGCAAAAGCACGACTGTCGATTCCTCTTCTTCAACAATGGCAGGCCCAGCGATCATCGCATTTCTCCCCAACCCCGCCCTAGCGTACACTGGGGTATCCACGAAGCCCCCCACTTCAGGGAAGTAGGCCGGTCTACGGGAAACGGCCATTGGATTCGACCCACCCGGTCGTAACTCGGGCCACCGGAACTCACCCCTGGAATGAATAGCCCTCAGCTTCCAGCCCGTGGCCCGTACTGGCTGGTCGGGCTGAGCGTACCCGAAGGTCTCCGCGTATTTTTCGTGAAAAGCCGACCTGAGCTCATCTACGCCTGGGGCGTCGAGGGGGACTCGGGGCAGGGGTACGTCAATGTCGAATCCCTGTCCCTCGTAGTGCATATACGCAGACGCTGCGAACTCTACGCCTTCCGTTACACCGTTCTCCCGCATAATGGTTCGGCCTCCGGCTAACATCTCCTCATATACCACGTTCACAGGGCCCAGCATGGACTCATTGAGGGCCGTATCAAAAGTACGAGCCAAGTCGAAGACCGTGTCTGCAGCCAACAGTCCCGCTGCGGACCCGACTCCCGCCCCGGACGGCAGCAAAACACGAGAAATCCCTATCTCCCGCGCCAGCCGTGATGCGTGCACGGGCCCCGCTCCTCCAAACCCGACCAGGGTGTACCGACGGGGGTCCTTTCCCCTCTCGACCGTCCCCAGTCTGATGGCTCTCCTCATGTTGGCATTTACCACCGTATGCACGCCCCACGCCGCCTCTTCCACCGATAAGCCGAGGGGCCTTGCCAACCGCTCCTCGATACCTCTTTTCGTCGCCGCCTCATCCAGCTTCATACGACCGCCCAGGAAGTAGTCGGGATTGAGGTAGCCAAGAACGAGGTCTGCGTCAGTGACTGTTGGTTCCAGTCCTCCGTAGCCATAGCAGATGGGTCCGGGACTAGCGCTGGCACTGTCTGGACCCACGGCGATAGTACCCATCTCTACTCGCGCAATGCTGCCCCCTCCCGCTCCTATCTCCACAAGGTCAACCCCCGGGACGCTAATGGGCAACCCACTGCCCGACTGCATCTTCATACGGTCGATCTCGATTTGGGATGCAGTAGAGGGTGAACCCTCCTCAATCAGGCACACCTTGGCAGTCGTACCACCCATATCGAACGAGATCATGCGGTCGATCCCCAGGGCTCGAGCCATGCTTGCAGCCATCAAAGCACCCGCCGCCGGCCCCGACTCTATGATCCGCACCGGGGCCTCGTTGATGATTTCAACCGTAGCAGTCCCGCCGTTGGCTTGCATCACCTGCAGGGGTCTGCTGTAGCCCTGATTACTCAGGGTGTCCTGAAACCCCTTCAAATAACCCCGAACAGCAGGCATCACGTAGGCATTAGCCACTGCCGTGCTGGTGCGTTCGTACTCTCGCCACTGGGGTGATACGTCACTGGACAGAGTAACCAAGGCCGAAGGGATTGCATCAAGAATGATCTCCCGCACCCGACGCTCGTGGACCGGGTTGGCGTAGGAGTGGAGTAGGGCCACCGCAAAGGACTCGACTCCCAGGGCCTTGAGCATCTCCACCGCCTCCACAACACTATCCTCGTCGAGCGGTTTCCAGACTTCGCCGGAGTGGGTCATCCGTTCATCCACCTCCCGGATGAAACGCCGAGACAGCAAGGGCTGCACTTTATCCAGGAACAGGTCGTAGATATTCACCCGCAGCTGGCGCTGGATAAGAAGCACGTCTCGGAACCCCTGAGTCGTGAGCAGGCCCGTGACCGCGCCCTTGCGTTCGACCATTAGGTTGGAGGCGACCGTAGTGGCATGGACTACCTGCTCCATCTCGGAGATCCCGCGCCCTTGCAGCACTCCTCCCAGTCCCTCGATAATCCCGGCGGTCAGGTCGGAGGGCCGAGTTGGGTGCTTGCCGACAGTAAGCCTGCCGGTCTCCCGGTCCTGGAGAACATAGTCGGTGAAAGTTCCGCCGACATCTATTCCGAGTCGATATCGCAACTAAAGCCCCATAGGAAAGCCGCCAAGTGCTCAGAGTCCATTATACCCACCCGGTATCTCACCAAAGTGGTATCATCAACCCACACTTCCCCCAGGAGGATCCCGATGCCAGACTACAAAATCACCGTAGGAAACGCAGAAGTCCTCTCCCTTACAGACGGCGCAGACCGAGCCCCCGCCACCACCCTTTTCCCCAACGTAGCTCTCTCCGAGTGGGACGCTTACCCCGGCCTTGTCGGGGATGACGGTAAGATCGACGTCAACTTTGGCAGCTTCGTCATCCGGTCCCAGGGCAAGACCATCCTGGTAGACACCGGATGGGGCAAAGACTACCCCGGTATCCTGATGGACGAGCTGAGCGAAAAGGGCGTCTCAATCGACGAAGTAGACATCGTCGCCATTACCCACCTCCACGTCGATCACGTAGGCTGGAACATAACCGAGGAAAACGGCGCATCCCGGCTCACCTTCCCCAACGCCACATACTACATTCCCAAAGTCGACTACGACTTCTACAACCAGGACCTGGAAAACAACGCCCACATGGCCACCCAGGTAAACCCCCTGGAGTCCCTCGGCGCAATGGTCTTGGCCGAGAGCGAGACATCCCTCACAAGTGAAGTAACCATGGTCCCGACTCCCGGCCATACCCCCGGCCACATGAGCCTCGGCATCCTGTCCGACGGAGTACGTGGCTACATCCTCGGTGACGTCATCAACGCTGCTCCCCAGTCCAACGAGACCCACTGGGAGATCATCTTCGATACCGACCACGCCCTCGCTCGCCAGACAAGGGAAGTAGTCCTGGAACGCCTCCTGCAGGACGGGTCCGTGATCGGAATGGGGCACTACATGCCCCCGAGCTTCGGCAGGCTCATAAGAAGAGAAGGGCGTCGGCTCTGGCAAGTCATCTAACTACCCACGTCCTGACTCGAACAACCGCTTTAGGGCAAGAGTTTCAGCTACCCCCTGTTATACTGGGAACTGGCGTATCCGAGGCCTAGGCTCTGAATCCAGAACCGTCCAGTCCAGACGCGGGCCGCAACTCACCATCTGCAACCATCGATCCGTTTCCACCGCAAGGGCCCCGGTGTCCAGCCCGAGAAACGACGGTGTGAACACCTTCAGTAGCCTCAGTCCCTCGCCCAGCTTGTTCCTGCAGCCTCTTATATTATGTCTACCCGAGTGATGAAACCCTACTGCTATCTTCAGAACACCCTGGTAAAAGTGCCGCAACGGATAAGGCGTGACCAGCCAGAGGTCTTCCAAAGTCTCGTGGCATTCCCAGAACAGGCCGGCGTTGAACTGATCAACGGCCTTATAAAGCGGGGCTGGGGGTGAGTTGGGAAAGGCGACCTGAAAGGGTGCAAGCCCTACATCTTCCAGCCTCTCCAGCCAGAGCATATCCGTTTGACGCCTTCGCCGCCTCGGCGGCCACAATGGAAGTTCCACGTACATGATCAGAAATCGCCCCTATCCATATGGTGCAATCATAACCATTTCCAATTGACGCTAACACGCGCTAACTCATAACATACCGCTCAAGGCGGCTGAAGACCCCAAACGATTGCGGGAGGCAAGTTATGGACCAGGCACTCAAGGGCGTTCGAATCTTGGATCTCACCCAATACGAGGCCGGCACCACCTGCACTCAGGCCCTGGCCTGGCTCGGGGCGGACGTAATCAAGGTCGAGTCCCCCGGCCGCGGCGATCCCGGCCGTAAAAGCACTCCCAAGAAGGGAGGGATTGACAGCTACTACTTCATCATCCTCAACTGCAACAAGCGCAGCATCACGCTCAACCTGAAAACTGAAAGAGGCAAGGCCATCTTCTTTGACCTTCTCAAGCGCTCCGACGTGGTCGCCGAGAACATGGGCCCAGGCACCCTCGAACGGCTGGGCCTCTCTTACGAGGTCCTCTCAAAGATTAACCCCCGCGTCATCCTTACGCGGGTTAAGGGTTTCGGGACTTACGGACCCTACAGTCATCTGAAGGCTTTTGACATGGTGGCCCAGGCCACGGGCGGCTGCTATACAACCAATGGCTACCCGGATGGGCCGCCTATGCCTACCGGTGTGTCCTTCGGAGACATCGGGACCGGATATCACGCCGCACTCGGCATTACCGCCGCCCTCTACCAGCGGGAGCGGACGGGTCGAGGCCAGAGCATCGAAGTAGCCATGCAAGACGCTATGGTCAACTTCGCCAGGGTCGGGATGATGCGCTATTACGAAGACCCCGACATCCATATCCGGGGCGCATACCACAGTGGCAAGGCCCCGTCCTGGGTCTACAAATGCGCCCCAGGCGGCCCCGACGACTACGCTTATATCTACGCCGACGAAGGGCCCGCCGGGGCCTGGGAGGCGATCCTAAAGACAATCGGCCGAGAAGACCTGATCGGCGACGAACGATACTCGGACTCCAGAAAGCGCTGGGAACACAACGACGAAATTACGGCCATGATTGAGAACTGGACCACCAAGCACACTAAGCATGAGGTGATGAGCATCCTGGGCGGTGCGGGAGCAATAGTCGGGGCCTGCCTCAACCCCAAGGACATCCACACCGACCCCCACCTCATGGAGCGAGGCATGATCGTAGACATAGACCACCCGCAGATCGGAAAGTTCAGGACCCTCGGCTCCCCCATTCAGATGTCTGACTCCCCGACCACGGTCACCACCGCGCCCCTCCTAGGCCAGCACACCTCCGAGGTGTTAAACGAAATCCTGGACTACGGACCAGAGGATATAAGAGAGTTGGCCGGACAGGGAGTTATCTAGGCCCTACATACTTATCCAAAGATTAAAAGACAAGGGCGAAAGTGCGAGGCACTTTCGCCCTTGTCTTTTCACCCTCGAAATAGTGTGAACGCTTGTCAGTCGGCGTTAACGATTCATGTCTGATATCTGCTTGTGGATCACCCGGTCGATCTGGGAGCCGATTTGGTCGCTCATCTTCATCGCCTTCGCCTCGTCGGACTCCCCAGTCTCCTTCTCGAACATCCCCTTGAGCTCCTTGCGGCTCTTGAGGAATGGCATCGACTTCTCTACGAAGTCCTCGCTGTACTTGTGTTTGGCCGGGAACCGGTGATTGCTCAAGGACACCAGTTTCCAGGTATCCCCGCTCCCGCAGTTATCGCAAGTCACGCTATCAGGAATCTCGTACTTCCTGGTGAAATGGTTCGTTAAACCGGCGCACTGACGGCACCCAAATTCATATATCGGCATAGCAATGTTCCCGTTGATGTGACCGCTGTTGGTGGAGCTTGCGCGTATTGCGTAATATCACTCAAAAACGTGTATGTTGGTTTGCGCTAGCGCCTTCCGCGATACCTTTCGATTATTTTGCCCAGTCCCTTTCGACCTATCCCTGATTGCTTATGGCTAAGGATCCCGTGCAACGTCCCCTTGGGGATAGAACCCGGTTTGTCTGGGATAAGTGCAAATCTAACTTTCCCATCAACCAATTTCCTGAAAGCAACGCCGTGATTCGTCCTTCCATCCTCTAGCCAACCATCAAATAGCAGGAGAGCCATCAAATCCTTGGCAGAAAGGGCGGGAAGATTTTCCACAGTTCACACTGTGGCCGAGACAGTACCGGGAGGGCTGGGGAACGGGAAGGCGTTCGGCTGATATAGCGGGCCGCTAGTTGTGCCGGAATCTGCATACACCGGGGAACTCCAACTCCAGGAATTTCCTTCTTTGTCTTCCTGATAGAGTTTAATACCCTGCTCCAGGAAGAACGGCTCCCGCTCACCGGCTTTCTCAAGTACGTTCAGGTGGAGAGTTACTAGGTCCTTCAATTCCACCTGCACCTCTTCCAACGTGGATGCCCATGTGCAGGTCCCCAACTCTACGCACTCGCCAAGCCACTCCGATTCTTCTCTCTCGAACCGGAAGGTCAACACAACGAAGCTCATTATCCTCCCCCTGCCCTTTTGCAGCATTCTAGCTGTTCCATGGACTTACCGGCAAACTCGTAGACGTTTCAGTAGGCATGTCCGTGTGCAATTCTACTCCCCACTCATCAAACACTTGTCCCAGCCGTCCGGTTTCCTCCAAAGTGGCCAAATGCAGACCCACCAGGTCCCTCAACTCCTCCTCCAACTGCGCCAGTGATTCAGCCGAGGTAGCCGTACCCAGCTCCACGCACTTCCCAAACCACCCGTCCTCCTCTTGCTCGAAGCGAAATGTCAGCACAACGAAGCTCATCGTCCTCCTCTTGCTCTTTCGCGGGACTCTACCGATATTATAACCACTGTCAACATCAATCCATGTACTGCGTATACCAGGCCTATCCCCCCTACCCAATCCCGTATATCCGAGCCGCGTTTCCATAGACTATCTTACGCTTGGATTCCTCGCTGACGGTCTGGAAGGTCTTTTCGATTACCTCTTGCGAGTGAGGGAAAGTGCCCTCGTCGTGGGGGTAGTCGCTGCCCCATACCAGGCAGTCGTCACCAAGCACGGGTATTGTGAGAAGGGCTACCGGGTCGTCTCCGAAAGTGACGTGACCCTGGCGCCGGAAGTAATCGCTGGGCTTCATGGGCAGCTTGGGCGAAATCCACATGTGCTTCTTATCCACCTGCTCGTCGAGGGCGTACAGTAGCCACGCGAGCCACCCCGCCCCGCACTCGATTACTCCTAGATTGATCCCCGGGTGCCGCTCCAGCATCCCCGAGCTTATAAGCATCGACGCGGGTTCCAGCCCTGCGGCCATGCTCATGACCATGAAGTTAAGCGCCCCACCAAAGCCATTCTCCTCACCCCAGTCCTCAGGGTATGTGTCCTCGGCGTCGGTGAAGGCGTGCAGGTTGAGGACCAGGCCGGCGTCCTCGACGGCATCCCATAGGGGCTCGTAGTCCGGCTGGTTGTAGGGTTTGCCCCTGACGGAAATGGGAATCTTCACAGCTCTATATCCCAGCTTGCTGACCCTCTTAACTTCTTCGACCGCAGTAGGGATGTCCGTTACGGGAATCACCCCCACTGGTACGAAGCGGTGCAAGTGGTCACGAAAGAGGTTTATGGCCCAGTCGTTATAGGCCTGGGCGACGGCGAACTGGTAGCCGGCGTCGAAAGATTTGTGAAGCCCGAGAGTCTCGTTGGGGTAGATAATCTCGCCGTAGATGCCGTCTTTGGCGATGTCCGTAAGCCGCCGCTCAATGTCCCGGCCGCCGGAGTCGTCATCTCGGAACTCACGCACTTGGTCTTCTTCGGTCTCCCGGGCCTCGGCGATGTCCAGCCTTCTCGGCTTCCGTCCCTCGACCATCCGATACTCGACACCGTCGATAACCTCTACGTGAGGGAGCCGAGCGAGGTGTTCCTCCGACAATCGAGCCGTATACATCTCCTTGGGCTCCTGCACATGAGAATCCCCGGAGATAATTCTTGTTTCAATCATTTCGTCAACTCCCCAATCTTCTGATCGATGTCACCCCGATCCTTGTCTCCCATTATATTACGATGAGTTCGTCCACAATAATCTCTAATCCTACAAAATCCTATCCACACCCCCCATACGTCATTCCGGTCGCCGAGAGCCTGTATCTATCCCCAAGGGAGGAGGTTCCGTTCGCCCTGAGCCCCGTCGAAGGGTTTCAAGAACGGAACGGGGTGGGGCTCCTCTCCTCTCAGATGTGACGCCAACCCCTTGACTCGATATGAACATGTGTACTATATTATTCCCCAGGTGCCGACCTAGCACGTCGGCCCTATATAGGGAAAGAACCAAAGGAGTCCCATGAGTCGCACTAGCCTATTCAGGCCCCGCCGACACCGAGCGGTATGCCACCGCCCGGCCACCGGCACGCGCCTCCTCCCCAGCCCCTTTCCATCCACCATCCTGCTTCTTAACTCCCACTACAAGCGCTGCCCAAAGGCCCTACGCCTACGCCTTCGCAGCGATCAATCATCGTCCCGCCCCCTGCATGGAAGGTTCCCGGACAAATCACGGCACACCCTCTCCCAGGGCTGCTGCCAAGTGCGCGCCCCACTCACCCGGCTCATCCGTTTCGCCTCCTCAGGCGACGCCCCGGAGCACGGCGTCATGTCGCTCCCTCGGGCCATAGCGCCCCCTTGGGCCTTCGTGCCCTTCCCGGACTCCACCGGCGCAGACCTTGCCGGCCAGTCCGAACAGTCGGACAACCTCCGACTCAAAACAAACGCACCATTTAAGGATTCCACCGTCGTCACAACCGGAGAACTTCCGACTACGAACGCCGGTCACGGGTCCCCGCTCCCGTCCCTTAGGGCGGTCGAGCACTTCTGGTGGTCGAGACCGCCCCACAGCGAGATTTCCTCGCTTCTCCTCCACGTCCTCTCAGAAGTTAGGGGCAAGGATTCCACCGTCGTCACCATCGGCAAGCTCCGGTCTACGAACGGCGGTCACGGGTCCCCGCTCCCATCCCTTGGGATGGTCGAGCACTTCTGGTGGTCGGGACTGCCCCGCACCGAGATTTTCTCGGGTCTCGTTCACATCCCCTCAGAAGTTCGGGGCTGTCGCAGAGCCGTCACCGATGTGGAACATTCGCTGGAGCGGATGAAACTCATCAGTACAGGCGTAGACGCCTTCTCGCGCAACCGTCCGGGACCTTCCATCACCTCCCCTTCCCCCACCTTCTCCCCCCGGGGAGCCTGTCCGCCCAAGGCGGATCATTCCGACCCCGACCGTGAATCCATCCCGCGGGGACGGGCGGGGCATCCAGTCCCCTCTCCCTTGAGGGGAGAGGGCTAGGGTGAGGGTGATCCCCTCCCCAGTTCCCGGGACCCCTAACCCTGAGGCACTCGAAGGGTCGAGCGGCGGGGGTGCCGCACGACTGCCAATCCGTCGCGCCCCTCTCCCCTCACCCCACTCACGAAAGGAACCGCCCACTAGTCCACACCTCCAACACGCGAAAAACCGGTTTTCCCGGAAAACAATCAAACATCACACCTGAGCCCGCACATCAATCAAAGGCCCGCCTCAGAAAGCCCGGACTCCCTTGCCTTAAACCCATGTCCCTCGGCAAGCTCGCGGCGTATAATCGCCCGGTGCCCCATGCCAACCCCAGGAGGTGTCGACACCCATGAATTACGACATGGAGATACCAACCAGCCGGGAAGCGGTCTTCGTTCCCATCCCCTTCGCCGGGCCCCAGGAGATAGTCAAGATAGTCCAGGACGCCGAGAAGCTCGGCTATCACACCGTCTGGGGCACCGACTTCATGACCCTCGCCCCTGGTGTAGCCCCCGTGGAAGACCCCGACCCGCCTAACTGGTACGAGATCATCGTGTCCCTCTCCTATCTCGCCGCAGTTACTGAGCGGATTGTCCTGGGGACAGGTGTCGTGCTGCTCCCCTATCGGGACCCGATAATCCTGGCCCGGCAGATCACGACTCTGGACCACTTCAGCAACGGCAGGGTTGCCTTGGGCATAGGCCTCGGCAACCGAGCCGAGTATGAAATGATCCAACCCAGAATGCGCCGCGTACACCGGGGCCGCATGCTTGACGAGAAGATGGAGGCCCTGCACCGGCTCCTGGGTCACTCCGAACGATCCGTCAGCTATTCCGGCAAGTACGTAGAGTTCCGTGACGTGGAGGTATTTCCCAAGCCCGTCCAGAACCCCCTTCCCATCTACGCCCCCGGCCGGAACCCCGACGCCCTTAGCCGCATCGCACGGTGGGGCAACGGGCTGTTTACTCAGGCCTCGGCGGGCAGAAGCGCCATCGAGGCCCTGGAGCCTCTCCTTGAAGCACAGGGCCGTAGCATGGACGAGATCAACGTAGTAGCCGAAGGAGAGCTGAGCCTCGCCGCCACCCACGAGGAAGCGGTTGAGCACTACCGCACCAGCCGACAGGGGATGATGCGCCTCGCGAGGGGTGTTCCCTTAGATACCATCGTGGAACAGAACTGGATCGGAACCGTGGATGAGGTGATCGATAAGATCGGCGGGCTGAAGGAGCAGGGTTTCGACCACGTCAACGCGTTGCACATCGCCGGTGACACCATCCCCGAAATGATGGAGCAAGTGGAGTCCTTCGCCAAGGACGTGATGGCGAAGGTGGGGTGAGGAATGGGTTAGTCGGGGGTGGGGGAGGAGCGTTCTGCCGACGGGGGGAGGTCCCATTTCTTGGACAGAAGGAGGGCGGCGACCGTCATAAACAGGGGGGCCATGCTGGTGATAGTGATGGCGAGTCGGACATCCGAGGTGAGGTCCTGTATGACCCCTGAGATGATCGGGCCCAGGAAGGCGCCACCCCATAGGGACATGAAGAGGGCCGAGACGGCGACGGCTGTTTCCCGGGGTTTGATGCCCGGGAGTTCGTAGGGGATGGTCGTGGCGGCGGGGAAGAAGGTCCACCCGAGGCTCTGCACCACAAACAGCAGGACCAGGATCCACAAGGGTCCTACCCAAAGCAATCCCATAGAGGAAGCGACGAGGATGATCCCGGAAAGCATGAGCACCGTCCTCTTGCCTCCCTTTCGGCTCACGTAGAATCCGACGCTGAGCCCGGTAAAGGATGTAAAGAGGCCCCCGATGCCCATCACCACCGCGGATTCGAGTTCCGACATTCCAAAATGGTCGAGGCGGAAGATGGGCCAGAATGTGGAGAAACCGGTGAAGTTGATGCCCTGGCCGAACATCCCGAAAGCAAGAAGCCAAAGTTCCTTGTAGCGTTTGACGATAGCGAAGGGGTTGATGCGTTCTACGGGAGCCTGTACAGCGGTTTCCAAGTTCTTGCCGTCCCGGCCGAGGAAGAGCCATCCTAGGTTCAGGGCAAGGAGGCTCGATCCAACAACGTAGGAAGCGTTGCGCCAGCTATCATCCAGCACCTCGATGAGCAGGGGCACGGCCATAATGCCGAGAGCCACGAAGCCCCACATGAAGTTGCCCATGGTGTTGGCAATTACGATCTCCCGGGGCGGGACCCAGCGGCGGATGAGCATGACCCAGGCGGGTTCTCGGGCAACGGCGGTTATGCCGTAGAGGAACCTGCCGAGGAGCAGCAAGACATAGATCGGGGCCCAGGCCTGGAAAAATATGAGGCCCGCGGCACAGAAGAGGCTGATGGTGGTGATGTGCTTGGGGTTGAAACGACTAAGGAACCAGCCGAATGGAACGGCCAGAAGGACATTGGCGAGCTGGGATGCGCCGCCCAGGAAGCCTTCCTGCAAGCCCGTCAGTCCAAATTCCTCACGAATGCTGGGCAGCATCAGGCCAAGGCTGGACAGGAAGACAAAGCTCCAGAGATGGGGCAGCATCCAGGAACTGAGCACGACCCATCGGTATCGGGGGTAGACAGGAGTAGAGGCGTAGGCTGTAGTCATCGACTCGGGCACCGATTGGCGCGGAGGCCCTGGTCAAGTGCCCCTGAATTACCGGGCAGTTTCATTGCTGTAAGGCGGCACAAGTCTATGCCTGTTCCATGGCCTTTCGGGACCGCAAGAGGTTTATGAGTCCGACTACGGCCACCACGGTCCAGGTGCCCTCCAGTATCACGAAGGGGAAGAACTCGATTAGGATTGAGGCGATGCAGGCGAGCGCGCCTCCGACAAGGTTTAGAAGGACGTATTTGTAGGTGCGGCGTTGCATCAGGCCAAACAGGTTGAGAGAGAACCCAACAAGAATCATGCTTACGCCTATGGTACCCAGCACTTCGGCAAACGACATTTCAGTCCTCGAACGTGGTGCAGTTTTTGACAGGGGAGTGGGTCGGCGCCCGATTAGGTTGCCTTAACCCCACAGCTTGGAGAAGTTTAACGCCCTGGGACAATGCCCATATGCCTCGTCAATGGTCACCATGATCCCCTGCTGCACTTTCGAGTTGTCGTCCGGGTTGTGGACTTCCAGCTCGACTTCCAAGCGCGCAAGTTCTTCTTTGCTCACGAATTCCATCGTCCCGTTCACGCGCACCGTGTCCCCGATGCCCGGGATGAAGAAGATCAGACCGACGTGGGGATTGTCCGTCATGTTCAGATAGGACTGGAACAGCCTGTTCCCGGCGACGTCCGGGATGAGGAGGCGGGTGTCGTCCAAGACCTTCACGAAACCGGGCATACCGCCCTTAGGCGATGCGTCGCAGGTGCCGTCGGCCCCACTCGTGGCCATTACCAGAAATGGCGACTGTTGGATGAATTCCTTTTCCTTGTCGGATAGGAAAGACTTGACCTTGGTCGCAGGCCTCTTCTTGGGAAACCCGAATTCGCGGGTGAACTTGTTGTCAAATGTCTTTTCTATGTTCTCTACTTCGATCATCTCATTGCTCTCCAGTACATTCAGCCCAAGCCATATAGCTCTGCCGCATTTGTATATGTGATCCGCCTCTGTTCTTGTTCCGAAAGTCCTCCCAAAACCTGAGCCAGCACCTGCCTTGATCGGGGCCAGGTCGACTCCCGGTGGGGGTAGTCCGAGCCCCACATTACCCTATCCACCCCCACCATAGAAAGTAGCGGCACGAATACCGGGTCCTCCATGAAGGTAAAGAGAACGTTCTGTCTTATGAAGTCGCTCGGGAGCTTGCCGTCCTTGAAGCTGATTTCGGTTACGTATCTGTGCTCAGCATAGGTCATATCCATTCTTCGGATGAAGTGTGGGGCCCAACCGACATCGTGCTCTACGACGGCAAGCTGGAGGCTCGGGTGACGCTCGAACACACCTGCGAAGACCATGTCCGCCACGGAGCGCATAGCCCAATAGTGATAGGTGGACCTGAAGGATGCGTCTCCTGATTGCTGCTCCGGCATTACGAAATCGCCAATACTGAACCTGCCGGGTCCTGGGCGCTCGGAGCCGGCGTGCATGCCCAGTGGAATGCCAAGGTGCTCGGCACTTGCCCAAAGCCTGTCATAGGATGGCAGGCGGTAGGGAGCATCGTCGCCCGGGTGGGTAGGTATGACCGCGGCGCGCAAGCCTAGCCGCAGACACCTTTCGAGCTCGGTAGTGGCATCCTCCAAATCTTCGACATTGATGAGGGCGGTACCAGCGAGCTTCCGAGAGTAGGCGCCCGCGAACTCCGCAGACCAGTCGTTCATTGCTCGAAAACAGGCCGACATCAGCTCTCCGCCGACGGGCGAAGTATAGATGCGGGTCCCGATGGTCGAGTAGACGACCTCAGCCTCAACACCGTCCTCTGCCATGGCCTCCAACCTTGCGTCAGGGTCGTAGGCAGCCTCGGGGACCTCTTCCATACGGGCGGCGAGACCGAGCCCCGTAAGGCCCGAATATCGGCGGCCTGCCTGGGAAGGCGCTCCCAAGGAGCCGAGGTTTACGTCGTCCCCGACCACCCAACGGTGCGTACCTTCGTGCTCCACGAGCCTGGGAGCGGCATCCTTGAACCGCCTATCTATCCTCTCCTCCCAGAGGTCGGGAGGTTCTACAACGTGGGAATCAGCAGAGATCAGCGAGGTTATGGTCATAGGCTTCATGCGATGCTCCTAAGGAGTGGAGGGTATCCATAGATTACAGGCGAACTTGGCATCGGGCCTCCGTCCAGTGGCCGGGGAATGCAGGACTGTCGGGACCTATTGGAGGCTGGCGGAGAGGGTGGGATTCGAACCCACGGTGCATGAAACATGCACACCGGTTTTCGAGACCGGCACCTTAAACCACTCGGACACCTCTCCGTTAAGGAAAGCGCGGCGCAAGTTTACCGCAATGCCGACTATTGTAAAGAAGCCCGTCAACCGGGAGCGAGGTTACGGATTCGAGCCTACGTTCGGGTGTGCGAAACGGGCGCTCTAGCTATATACAGCCTCCATAACAGGCGCTGCCGATTCCTGGTCACCTTGAAGATCGGCGAGGACTGCCTGGCTGGTGTTCCGGCCCGGCACTCCAGTCACGAATCCTCCCGGCCAGACTCCACCACCCGTGAGATACAGGCCTTTCAGTGGCGTCCGATAGTCGTTGGCCAGCCGATGTGGTCTCGGGCCAAACAGGTTGTGAGGCAACATCTCCCCGTGGGTGATGTTGGAGCCTATGATTCCAAGTTCCGCCTCGCAGTCCACGGGGCTAAAGCTACGGTAGTCGATGATGTGGTCGGGAAGGTCGGGCATGTACCGAGACACGGTTTCTATGCACCGCTTGGCAAACTTGTCCTTCTCCTCGTCCCAACTTCCCTCTGCAAGGTCGTAGGGAGCGTGCCAGATGTTCCAGCTCATTATGTGCTTCCCTGGAGGTGTAAGTTCCGGCGAAACTACGGAGGGAATCAGACCCCAGATTATCGGTGTTTTCGAAGGGTAGCCTGCTATTGCCCCGACCGTCGACTCCTCTATGTGTTCCATCGAAGCGGCTACTCTGACCTGGCAGGTGGAAGCCTGTTCCTGCGTGAGGTCATCGGGGAGGTTGGCGTACGTAGGAATTCCGTCGAGGGCCAAGGCCATCTTGAAGGCCGCCCCGCGCATCGGGACCCGTTGCACTTCTTCACGCATCGTCGACCCGACAGCCTCATCGTCAAGCAGCTTACCGAATAGTGTCTTCGGGTTGATTGCCGATACGACGATTGGAGCGGTGTAGACCGCGCCATTCTCGCACTCGACTCCACGGGCCCGTCCACCGCTGTGGAGTATCCGGGCCACGCGTGTCTTCAACTTCAGGGAACCCCCAAAACCTCGACATCGCGCCGTTATCGAGTCAATGATCGCGCCCATGCCCCCAATTGGGTGACCCGTAGACCCCCTCAAGGGCATCCGTCGGAAGTCGTCGCTTGGAAGGGAAGCTGCAGATGCCAAGGCCAAAGGACGAAGAATCAGGCCCGTCGCAGTACCAGGCGCGGACTGCGGAACCATTCCGGAGTTGGAGGCGAGCAGACCGAGCAGGGTCCGGGCCTCGTTTGTCCTCAGGTGTCTATAGAGTATTTCGCTCAGGCTGCCGTGAAAGACCTGCTCGAACGTGTCCTTGTCTTCTTCGGTGGTGAGGCCAGCGGCCATATAAGCCAGGCCGGGCGCAGGTTTGAATATCGACGTTCTGAGCCGGGTGGCGAAGTCCTCCAGCTTTGCGACAAACCCTCGATACCGGTCTCCCTCGCCGGGGCACAGGGCGTCCAACTGAGCGCAGACCCGGCCCATGTCTCGCCATACTACGAAAGGATGTTCGGGGAAGAATTGAATAACCGTTGGATCGGAGCGTAGGAAACGTAGGCCCGCACCGGGCAGGTCCAATTCCTCGACAACCCTCGTCTCCAGGGAGCCGGGAGAGTTGGAAAAGCTGGCCGTGTAGCCAGGCATGAACTCAAAGCTGCCGCTGGGACCACCAAAGACCTCACGGGACTCGAGCACCAGGACTCGGAGGCCGGATTTGCCCATATAGGCGGCGCAGACCAATCCGTTGTGTCCACCACCAACTACGATGGCATCCCACTCACCTGTGCCATTTCCCCTATGGTTTGTCATCCGCCCTCCAACACCCCTATTCCCTCTAGCCTGGGATTCCGCTTATATCCCGTATATCCTGGCCGTATTCCCACCGACCAGCTTGGCCCTCTCCTCTTCAGTGCAATCAGCCAAAGTAGTTTCGATGAACTCTCGGGACTTGGGCCACGTTCCCTCGGAATGAGGGTAGTCGGAGCCCCAGAGGATATTGTCGATTCCTATGATGTCTCGGTTCTGGATGCCGAGCGCATCCTCCTGGAAGTCCGCAAAGCAGTTGGTGTGGAACACATCGCTGGGCAGGAGGTCGCCGGGAATGCGGTATCCGTCGCGGCCGGCGGGCCTATCGTTGTAGCTGAAGTCCATACGTTCCAGCCAATACGGTATCCAGCTTAGCTCGTGCTCGGCTACGCCTATCTTCAGTTTCGGGAACCGTTCGAATACACCGCCTAGGATTACCTCGGTTAAGGAGACTCGAACCCAGAAGTCGGCGTTATGAAGGAGGAAGTTGGCAAAGTCGAAGGGGTCGAGCAGGTCACGGTCCCAGCCTCGGCCCGCCTGAACCCTGGCAGTCGAGATGTGGAAGGTGAGCGGGATACCCAAGTCCTGGGCACACTCCCAAAGTGGGTCGTAGTCGCGGGATCGATAGCTTTTCGCAGCCATGTATTCGGGGATCGTAGCTCCGACAAATCCCTTATTTACACACCGCTTGATCTCCTCCACCCCGTCCTCCACATCATCTATATTGATGACCGCCACACCCTTCAATCGGCGCGGGTTAGCCTGACAAAACTCCGCCGCAAAGTCGTTGTATGACCTGTCAATGGCCGTCAGCAGGTTGCTGTCCTCCACGAAGGGGTAGAGAAAGATGGTGAGGCTCGGGTAGACCAGACCCACGTCCAACCCGTCTATATCCATGTCCTTGACCGCTTCCTCCCCGATGTACGCACCCGGTCTCACATCATCCCACTCTTCCACCTGGTTCAGTTCACCGCCGTCTTCCAGCCTGACCCCCGGCTGGGCGCCCATAGCAAAGATGTTGAAGTGGGTCATGCCGTCTATGACCCAAAAGGGCCCGTCCGGCGTGTTATGTACAGCCGGGCCCCGCTCCTTCAAGTCGGCAGGAAGCCTTTCTGTCCAAAGGTCGGGGGGCTCCACGATGTGGTTGTCTGATGAAATAATTCTGTAGTCACTCACTGCTTTGCCTCCTCCATAGTGTCGGCCTGCCTTAGGGCGGAGCGGGCTCTTCTATTCCAGTCCGAGCTTCAGGAAGACGAGGATGCGGGTTCAGCCCCGTTATTGGGGTCAGAAGCTTTGGTTATCTTTACCTTGCGTATTCGTCTTCCAGTAGTGGTAAGCACCGAGACCAGGAACCCATCCTCACGTATCTCGTCTCCGGGGATCGGTATCTTGCCCAGGCGGTCGAAGATGAATCCCCCCACCGTGTCGAAGTCCTCTCCTTGGATATCCAAAGACAGGGCTTCGTTCAGGTCATCAATGCTGACCGCGGCGTCCATTATAACTTCGCCGGGACTTACAGTCTCAATCTGCGGTGCACCGATATCGAACTCGTCCTCTATCTCACCCACGATTTCTTCCATCAGGTCTTCCAGACTCACCAGACCCGCTACTCCCCCGTATTCGTCAACCACAATGGCCATGTGGACTCGTTTCTTCCTGAATTCCTGGAGGAGCTCGTCGACCCGTTTCGTCTCAGGGATGAAGTGGGGAGACCGGGCTATCTGTGTAAGGCTCAGTCCATCTCCAGCCTGCCCCCAGTAGCGCAGCACGTCCTTGGCATACACCACGCCGACTACGTTGTCGATGGTGTTTTCATAGATCGGGATCCGGCTGACGCCGGCGTCTATCACCGTTCGCACCAGCTCGGTGACCGAGGATGTGGCATCCAAGGCGACGATGTCTATGCGAGGAACCATAATCTCTCTGGCAAGGGTTTTGTCCAGCTCCAGGATGGAGCGGACCATCTGGGTCTCATCTTCCTCCAGGCTCTGGGCTTGGCCTTCCTCATCTACAAACGTCGGAGCAGAATCCTCTCCCGATCTTCGAGACCGTCCGAACAGGGACAGTAGCCAGCCCCAGAACCCGCCCTTAGACCCGTTGCCCGGCCTAGATCGGCCGTTGCCCACCTTCCTTTGTGCCTGCCCCGCCTCTTGCTGCGTCTCTTCTATCATCTAACTCCGTTCAGCCTAGCAGCCTTCCGTCCTCGGCTTTTCTCGCGCCGGAACACCGAACGCAAACGCGCCCTCCGGCAGGTCTTTAGTCACCACGGACCCGGCACCAGTGACGGCTCGGGCCCCGATATGAACCGGAGCCACCAGCATAGAGTCCGACCCTATGAACGCCCCGTCTCCGATTACAGTCCGATGCTTTGACGAACCATCATAGTTACAAGTAACGGTACCCGCTCCGATGTTCACACCAGCCCCGATTTCGGCGTCACCCAGGTAGCTGAAGTGCCCTACCTTCGTTCCCCGTCCCACGATCGTCTCTTTCACCTCCACGTAGTTCCCGATGCGCACGTCCTCGTCCAGTCGCGTGCCGGGACGCAGATGGCAATACGGTCCTACCTGTACCCGATGCGCAAGAGCACTGCCTTCAATTACTGATCCTTGAATGCGACATTCGTCTCCGATGATTGAGTCCTTTATTACGGCGTTGGGACCTATGTCACAACCCTCGCCTATGCAGGTTTTGCCCTGGACTACGACCCCCGGTTGCAGAATGGTGTCCATGCCCACCTGCACCGTGGCGTCCAGGAAGGTGCTTGCCGGGTCTATGAGGGTGACTCCATCCTCCATAAGATGCTGCCGGGTTCGCTCAAAGACGGTAGCAGTGACCCGCGCCAAGTCTCTGCGATCATTAACGCCCAATGCTTCGTAAGAATTAATCGGTGCAACACTTTCCACGGGAAAGCCGTTGCGGGAAGCGCTATCAACCAGGGTGGTTATGTAGCACTCCCCGTTATGTGCAGGCTGGAGGGCCCGGAGCGCAGGCCAGAGCCAGTCGGTGCGGAAGCAATAGGCCCCACAGCAGACCTCGTTCGAGGTTAAGGTTTCGGGGGCCGCATCCCGCCACTCGACCACTCCCTTTATTTCTCCATGCACTCCTCGGACCACCCTGCCCATCTGCCCAGGGTCTTCGACTTCGCAAGTTAGAAGGGTGAGCGCTGCCTCGGTGCCCAGGTGCCGGTCCATCATGAGGTTTAGGGTATCGCTGCTGACGAGCGGCATGTCGCCGTTTAACACCAGCACATGGTCGGTGCGACCCGCCAGCAGGGCCTCGGTTTGAAGCAATGCGTGACCCGTGCCCAATCTCTCCCGCTGCACGATCTGCCTCGCACCGTTGGAATACTCTCCACAGTTAGCCGGGAATTCCGGCCCGACTACGGTTACTGTCAAACCAACCGACGTTTCCGACACTGCTTGCCGAACCCAAGAGAGCATCTCCCTGCCCGCTATCCGGTGCAGAGGTTTGGGAGTACGGCTCTTCATCCGGGAGCCTTTACCCGCTGCCAAAATTACGCCTGCCCATGTTGCCATTTTTGTATAAAAAATAAGCCCTTTCTCTTCCACGCCAAACGCGCGAGGGAGGAGAAAGGACTGCTAGTCCAAGTATGTGGTTATTCGGGCTGTCGACCTACTATGTGGAGGGTCGTCGAGCTCAATCATCTCAATCTCTGCTTAAATGATAAGTAGCTCATATATGACTGTCAAGTTAAGGCAGACTACCGGTTGGCGCAGCCTACTGCGTGGTATACTCCGTGCCGATTAATGTCACCGCTATCGCACCTCGTTGAAACGCCCTTGTTTTCACGTCTATTCATACTTCTGAGCCCCTCCACAGACGGCCAGCCACATCAGCCAAGTAACCGAACACTGAGGATATAGCTTGCTGTTTTCCGGTGGTGAGTCCAACGTCTTTGAGGCCGTCACTCACCTGGTCTTTCAACTCGGCGTGATCCTGATTATGGCCAAGCTTGGAGGCGAGATATTCACACGTTTTCTGAAGCTCCCGGCCGTGATCGGCGAATTGCTGATAGGTGTAGCCATAGGCCCATACGCCCTGGGCAACTACATAAACCTGGGCAAGATTATTCCCGGCTCGGGTCTTGGAACCCTTTTTCCCAAGCCTGACATTCCGACCGAGGCCATAAGCCTAGAGCTATTCTCCATATCGGAGATCGCTGTTATTGTCCTTCTCTTTTTCGTTGGGCTGGAAACGAACCTAGGGCAGTTCATACGCTACGCGAAACCGGGCTCGGTCATCGCCCTCGGCGGCGTCATCGTTCCCTTCATCTTGGGCGTCGTAGCGACGATCATGTTCGGCTATGCAGACGGGATAGGCAGCGCTGAGGCCCTCTTTATGGGCGCCGCCATGACCGCGACCTCTGTAGGCATAACTGCCCGCGTCCTAAGCGAAAGGAAGAAGCTCGCTACGCCGGAGGGAGTCACTATCCTGGCGGCCGCCGTCATCGACGACATTCTCGGTATCCTTATCCTAACCTTGGCCGTGGGCGTGGCCGATACGGGCGCAGTCTCTCTCACTGACATACTGATCGTAGGAGGGAAGGCAGCTGGTTTTCTGGTCGTCTGGTTCGGGGGAGGGTTGCTGGTCTCCAAGTATTTGTCGAAGTTCATACTGTCGCTGAAGGTAACCGGAGCGGCGATCGTGATTGCGCTAGGTCTCGCGCTGCTATCATCCGGGCTCGCTGAGAGCTTTGGCTTGGCCTTTATCATCGGAGCTTACGCCACCGGTCTCGCGCTTTCAGGCACCAAGCTTGCTGAGGTGCTCGTACATTCTCCGGAAGGGGCCGAAAGCGGGGAACGCCGATTGGACCCTCCTTTCGTGGTCTTGCACGATGCCCTGGTCCCCATCTTCTTCGTAGTGCAGGGGATGCAGGTGGACGTGACTCTATTCGGAGGGATAATTGTGTTCGGCTTAGTACTCTCAGGCTTGGCCATCGTATCCAAAGTATTTGGCTCCGGACTTCCCGCTCTGGGTCTGGGCTTCAATAAGCTGGGTGCCTCCAGGATAGGGTTTGGGATGCTTCCCAGGGGCGAAGTTGCGTTAATCATTGCCGGCATCGGCCTAAGCAAGGGGGTAATCGGGGGCGAGCTTTTCGGGGTCACAGTATTCATGACCATAGTAACCACCCTGCTGGCGCCCCTCGCGCTTCAACCTCTCTTCTCGGGCGACAAGGCCGGGATTCGAGCGAGCCTGGAAGGACGAATCCTGCCTCATGCTCTCGCCACTCCGTCCGAGCAACAGGCTGAAGAGATTGAAAAAGAGGAGTGAGCATCAGGAGTGGGTTCTCCGAAGGCTACGGCTCCCAAGGCGAAGGGTTGTTAGACCGTCCAGTAACAAGACATCTATGCCTGTACCATCCTTGCGCCCATCCATGAGCGGGACTATCCTTTAGGTACGCCCCCGTAGCTCAGAGGATAGAGCGCCAGCCTCCGGAGCTGGAAGCGTGGGTTCGAGTCCCGCCGGGGGTACCACTTACTGTTCTCATTACTCGCCCGCTCAGGGCGACCTCAGCTTTGTCAACGCTCCCAATGAGACTGTCCCGCGACGTGGGCAATGAGTAGAGAATGACAATCCTGGCTCTGCATTCCATCGAAAAGGCTCAATAGCCTGCTCCGCACGCACCTACTACCTGATGGAGGTCCTGCGCCGGGATCGGGCTGAGCACAACTTGGACCGGCACATGCGGATCTACCTATATCCCAAGGTGCTAGTGACAGATAGTTCGACGTTGGTCCGACGTCTCGTTGCGCGCCGCTCGAGACGAAGGTTCCTGCGAGGTTAACGATCAAGGTTACAGCCCGCTCACATCCCATCCAACGCAAAGGATCGTCTCCATCCGGGGCGGCCTTGGCAAAACTGTACTACAATTTCCAGTTGACGAATGCTCTATGACAGTCCATGAGGAAATAAATTTGAGTGACCATCAGAACAGTGATATCCGTAATCTGGCCATCATAGCCCACGTCGACCACGGCAAAACTACCCTGGTAGACGCACTGCTAAAACAAGGCCAGGTCTTCCGTGCCCACCAGCAGGTAGGGACCTTGATTATGGACACCAACGAACTGGAGCGAGAGCGCGGCATCACGATTCTGGCCAAGAACGCTTCAGTTTCATACGGGGGTATCAGGATCAACATCATCGACACGCCGGGCCACGCAGACTTCGGCGGCGAGGTGGAGCGTGTCATGAACATGGCCGACGGCTGTCTGTTGCTCGTAGACGCCGTGGACGGCCCCATGCCCCAGACCACCTATGTGCTTCGCCAAGCCCTCAAGCAAAACGTCACCCCCATGGTGGTCATCAACAAGATAGACCGACCCGAGGCCCGGGCAGCTGAGGTGGTAGACATGGTCCAGGACCTGTTCTTGGAGGTGGCAACCAAAGCGGAGCAGCTGGATTTCCCCGTACTATATGTGTCTGCACGGGACGGTTATGCCACAACGAGCCTGGACCAGCCCGGTTTGGACATGCAACCTCTCTTTGAAGCCATCCTCAGTTCTGTGCCCCCACCGAGCGGCGACAGCAGCGCCCCACTGCAAATGCTTGTTGCGGCTCTCGATTATGACAGTTATCTCGGGCAAGTTGCTGTCGGACGGATTACCAACGGCACACTCAGACTGCGCGACCAGGTGGTCCTGTTGGGACGCAACGCCGAGCCCACAACCCACGTTGTGGAGCGCATATTCGTGTTCCGTGGAATGGAGCGGGTTGAAGTCTCCGAAGCACATGCGGGCGACATCGTTGCCGTCACCGGCCCTGAGGGTGTTTCCATAGGCGACACCCTAGCCTGTCTCGAAAACCCGCAGGCCCTGCCTACCATAGACATCAACGAACCGACAGTACGTATGACCTTTGGCGTCAGCACTTCACCTTTCATGGGCATAGAAGGAGAACATTGTACCTCCCGCCAACTCTACGCTCGGCTGATGAGAGAGCTGCGGACCAACGTAAGCATGCGGGTGGAAACCACCTCCAGCCCCGACGTGTTCGTGGTCTCCGGACGTGGAGAGTTGCACCTGTCCATTCTGGTCGAGACCATGCGCCGTGAGCAGTTCGAATTCCAGGTGTCTCGTCCCGCTCCCGTCACCAAGGTCATCGCAGGCAAGGTGCACGAACCTTGGGAGATTTTGAATATCACCACCCACGAAGAGCACGTGGGCGCACTGACCAAACACATTTCCGCCAACTTGGGCCAGCTCAGAGACATACGCTACGCCGAGGACGGTTACGTATACCTCGAATACAAGATTCCCACTCGAGGACTTATAGGATTCAATGCTTTCTTTCTCCGCGCAACGCGGGGCGACGGGGTGATGAGCAGCATCTTTACCTCGTACGAACCGATGGAAGGAGAAATTCAGACCCAGCGAAGCGGCGTACTTGTCGCATCCGAGGGCGGTGTTGCAGTCACCTATGGTCTGCTCATCGCCCAGGGAAGAGGCGACACGTTCATCGACCCCGGCACTAAGGTCTACGCCGGCATGATCGTAGGCTCCAATTCCCGCGGTGACGACATAGAGATCAACGTCTGCAAGGAGAAGAAGCTGACCAACATGCGTTCTTCAACGGCCGACATAACGAAACGCCTGAAGGCCACCGTGAAGATGAGTCTTGAGGAAGCGCTGGCGTTCACTGCAGATGACGAGTTCGTGGAGGTCACCCCTCAGAACTTGCGGCTACGCAAGATGGACCTCTCCTCCGTGGACCGCAAGCGCAAGCGCCGTGATGGAGCCCGGGCTCGAGACTAGGTGAGTCCCGGAATGCCGGTGATTTGTGGCGGCGCAAGCCGCCCGGGAACCGGGTACCGAATTTCTGTTACAATATGTCAACGCACGTGACTGGCGCACCCCGTCTTATTCGGAAGTGGGCTATCATCTGCCCCACTGTATTGTTTCCCCCAACCAGCGTCGACTCATTATTTCAACCCATCAAGAAGAGGATTTCATTTCCGCATGCCATCCACATCCATGACCACTCGCGCCCGCAAACCCGACCACACGATCCGCTACCAGGCAATTTGCACCGACTGTAACGCATCCACATCCGTCCCCTTCCAGCCTCGGCCCGACAGGCCGGTGTACTGCAATCCTTGCCTCCAATTCCGTCGTCGCTCCCCACGGGCCGCTGCCAAGACGCCCGTGAATGAACTGGTGGCGGAGCATGAGTCCTGCAATGATATCAACACTGCAGTGGATTCCGTATTTCCCGGAATGGCTCTAAAGGCCGCTACCAGGCAGGCGATTGCACGGATGGACATATCCGAACCCACTCCCATACAGGAGAAATCGGTCCCGCATCTGCTGGAGGGACGCGACTTGATAGGCCAGGCACGCACCGGGTCCGGCAAGACCCTTGCGTTCGCAGTTCCTATGGTGGAGCAGTGCGACCCATCAGTCCGCAAGATTCAGGCACTTGTGCTGGTTCCCACGCGGGAGCTGGCCATCCAGGTGGCCCAAGTCACAGGAGCCCTGGCGTCGGCGCAGCGCCTACGCGTCACGTTACTATACGGCGGTCGGTCCTTAAGGCCGGAGTACACAGCGTTGAAGAACGGCGCCCACATTGTTATTGGCACGCCGGGCCGGACCCTGGACCATGTACGCCAAGGCACCCTCGACCTTCGGTCCGTCCGATTCATGGTGCTGGATGAAGCCGACGAGATGCTGGACAGAGGGTTCGCCCGCGATGTCGAGGCAATCCTTGCAAAGACGCCCTCGGGACGCCAGACCGCACTCATGTCCGCCACGATGCCTGAGTGGGTTGCCAAGACCGCTGCCAAGCACCTGAAACACCCCGTAACGGTCGAAGTGGACTCAGACTTGCAATCCCTGCCTACGGTGGACCATCTCGTGTACACCATCCGCAAGAGCGACAAGATCGAGGTGCTCCAAGACCTTCTGAACGAGCGGCGCGGCGCCCTGGTCATTGTCTTCGGCAAGACCAAGCACGGTGTCAAGAAGTTGGCGAAACAACTCGACGGCATGGGCTATCCGGTTGGAGCGCTTCAAGGCAACCTCAGCCAAAACGCCCGTGAGCGTGTCATGAAGGACTTCCGCTCCGGCGTCAGCCCAATCCTGGTTGCAACGAATGTCGCGGCCAGAGGCCTGGACGTCGAAGGCATCGAACAGGTTATCAACTATGACCTTCCGGACACCAAGCTGCTCTTCACACACCGGGTCGGCCGAACTGGCCGAATGGGCCGCTCCGGCGAGGCGGTGACGCTCATCACTTCGGATGAAGAGCGGAAGTGGCGGGAGATTGAGCGGGGCTTGGGCCGCCATTTCAAACGCATGCCCTGGAGTTTCACCCGTCAGCAAGCGCAGCCTCAAAAGAGCTACGCGTAGGTCATCCACATCCTCGCCTCAAATCTCTCGGGTTTTTCTACCCCCTCTGGTGTCCCATAGTCACTGACCGTCTGCAACCGGGATAGAATTGGGCACAATAGGTGCGATAGGTCATGATCTCGCCGTCTGAATCACAGAGGAGCGGGTTGGGTTGATACCGTTTACGGCTCCAAATGACCACATCCTGCATTACATCCTTACGTTGCTGAGATGCCATGAACTTATTCATGATAGGAGCACGCAGCCTCAGTGGGAGAAACCTCAAGCCTACAATCCATCGTCTCGGGTTGCGTATCTCCTTCACCTGCGAGACCAGCGACAAATCTATTAGGACGCCGTCTACAGGCGTAGCCAATACCCACAAACGCATATCTATACCGATAGAGCTTTCGCGGATATCCACGAACGAGTAGCCCAGTCCAAAGACACGGGTGCTGGTGGAGAAGTCAAAGGTGAGGGTAGCGGTTCTGGCGATCTTCCGGGTTGACCTGAAGTCGAAGCGGCTCTCGAGACACGGCCCGTCAAATGATATTGGCTTGCTGCGTCTTACACTGTCGTAGCCGTGGACACGGCGCAGGTGGGCCAAATCCACTGAGTTCTCCGTTGTTTCCTGGGGATGGCCGAGAAAGCGAAATGTCCGGATCTCGAGGTTGCTCCAGCCGGCTTGGTCCGGCTGGTACGCGGGCAGTCTCCATTGCGGCGCCCGTCCCCGGATCCCCCACCATGCGAATATCAGGCCGCAAATTTCCTGTGTTTCGAAAACTCGCCACTGTAGGTCGTCAGCGATAATGGGACAACATAGGGGGTAGAAAAACCCGAGGGATGTGGGGTGGGGTCAGATCCCTGGATGAGGTAGATTACTTCAGATGGAGGAGCCAAAGATGTCCCAAACAGAAACAGGTAAAGCAACGGCCGCCGATGAACGCACAGAGGCGGCCAGGTCCTTCGTCCGCACGGTTAAGGCTGCTACTCGCCGCAAGTACACCCCGGAAGAGAAGATTCGCATAGTGCTGGAGGGCTTCCGCCGCGAGGTCACCGTGAGTGACCAGTGCAGGCGGGAAGGGATCAAGCCTCACTCCTACTACTCCTGGACCAAGGAGTTCATGGAGGCGGGGAAGGAGAGGCTTCCCCGCGACAGCGTGCGAGACGCCACCCGGGAGGAGGTCCATCAGCTCAAGCGGGAGAACGGAGAGCTAAAGCATCTGGTCGCCGATCTGTCCCTAGAGGTCTATCGTCCCAAAAAACGGCCATACCCATGCCTCAGGGCGCCGGCGGTATCAGCGGATGAGTGGCACAGAGAAGGCGGAGGTGCTGGACAAGGTAGATTCCTCTTATCTGCCAAAACGTAAAGTCCTGGGTGAGCTGGGAGTCCCCAGGAGCACCTACTACCGGCGGCTGAGGCGGAAGGAGCAACAGGGACTTGATGACGACGTGGGAGGCGGCAATCCCCCATGGAACAAGCTGACTGCCCAGGAGATCGACTCCGTTCTGTCAGCGGCCAGGGATATGCCGTACCTGAGTTGCCGGCAGTTGGCTACGTGGACCACCGACAACATGGGCTTCTCCGTATCAGAGTCTACGGTCTACCGCATCCTACGCAGGGATGGGCCGGTGAAGCGGCCTGAGATGCGGCTGGCTGCGGGTAAGGAGTGCCATCGCAAGACCACCGGCCCCCACCAGATGTGGGCCACCAATGCCTCCTACTTCAGGGTGGTGGGCTGGGGCTACTACTACTATATGGTCACCGTCATGGACGACTACTCCCGATTCATTCTGGCCCACAAGCTTCAAAGGGATATGACCTCCGACACCTTCATAGAAGTGGTACAAGAGGCAGTGGACAGGACCGGCATGGACCAGGTGCCGATAGAAGACCGGACCAGGCTGCTGAGCGACAACGGTCCCGGCTATGTATCCCGGGCTTTCAGGGACTACCTGGGCATGGTGGGCATCAAGCACATACTGGCAACACCCTTCCACCCTCAGACCAACGGCAAGCTGGAGCGATACCACCAGACTCTCAAGCGTGACGTGAACCAACTGCCGTACGAGTTGCCTTCAGACTTGGAGGCGGCCATAGTGGCCTTCGCGGCTACTACAACTACCGGCGCTACCACAAGGCCCTGGGGAACGTGATGCCGTCAGACGTCCTCAAGGGAAGGCGACCGGAGATTCTACGACGCAGGAAGGAGGTGCAGGCCCAAACAATCCAACGGCAAAGACGACGCAACAGGGCCCTAAGGGAGCTGGCCAGACCTCAGTCAGGCCCCTGATCTCTCGGGTCTCACACTGTCCCATTTTTGCTGGTTGCCAACAGTTGGGCCAACGCTCGCATCATCAGCTAAGAAGAGAGTTCTCAGGCTAGAGAAACCTGCTGCAGACCGTAGGCTCAGTGCGTGATTGATCCTGTGGTCAGTTTTCTTCAGCCTTTTATACTTTGAGTCCCTATTTTGCCATTTACTAAAGCCCAGCCGGGCGGCCAATCTCGATCCTCCAAGCTAAACCGCCTCTATTAGTATCGTAGATAACCCAAGATGAAAGTGCCGTGAATTGAAGCGGGAATTTGTGCGACACTAGCGAGGCGACGGAATACTATTGAGAAGAGGCAGGATGATCTAAAGTTGCTTGCCGTTAGGGTACCTAGCTCTACACTCGCGACAATGATATCTGTTGCCATCATGTGCTCCCTAGACTTACTTCACTCCGGGTCCCATGCCAAAGCCACCAAAACATGCCCCAGAGTAGATGGTCGGCAACTAAAACTGAACCCAGAATCCTGGAGCTTGCTAAAGTCGGAGTTCGGTCTACATCGTCAAGAGATTGTGCCGCAAGCTGATTTATTCGTTCGGTAATTAAATGCCGCTACTGGCTAAACCAAAACAGTGTCGTAGATTTATGGTGATATAATCAACGGCCAGATGGCCCCAACCACTGGCTGGCAGATGTTCGGCTGGCAATCGCTAGGTCAATAAATGGCGGACCCGGCTTACTTTGAGGTCACCCCCATTAAGCTGGAAGTGTTTTGGACTCGGTCTTCGGACGACGGAAACCTCGCACGGGCGACTAGTGTGTAGTAAGGACCTGCCCCGCGTGAGATTGCCACCGTCCCTTTGGCC
Source organism: Dehalococcoidia bacterium (assembly GCA_965220005.1). GTDB lineage: Bacteria > Chloroflexota > Dehalococcoidia > Plut-88900 > Plut-88900 > Plut-88900. The sequence goes on along the minus strand of OZ244800.1, from coordinate 1,372,136 downwards.
GCAGGGTCATAGAGATAACCAGATGAAGCTGACGAAGACACTACGTAGCAGGTTGTCAATCACAGTGTTGGTGATGGGCTTGATATTGCTGGCAGCGGCATGTGGATCAGAACCGCCACCCACTGTTGCGCCGACCTCCGTACCCACCGTAGCGCCGGCTCTCACACCAACTCCCGAGCTGACACTGGATGGTGTCCTTTCGAGCGCGGGCGAAGAGTTAGCTGCCCTCTCCACGGCAAAGTTTCAAATGATCGACGAATTGGAGTCGGGATCCCAGTTCTTTGGAATGACTTTGAAGAGCGTGGAAGGAGAAATTAAATCTCCCGACGGTTTCAGGATGCTGGTGAACGTGGAGACTCCAAATTTTGGATTTGTGGCAATCGAAATGATGGCGGTCGGGGAACAGGCATTCATGAAGTTCTCCAGAGACGCGCCTTGGGCCCCACTGCCTTTAGAGCAGGTGCCCTTTAATTTCGGGGGGATGGGCGTTACTTTGAGCGAATTGCTGCCCATCCTCAAGGATGTATCTTTTACGGGCCGGGAGTCTGTAGACGGTATCCAAACCGTCCGCTTAGATGGAAATGTTGTGTCTGAGGAGATGTCGAAGCTCATCACGTCCGTAGACTCAGGCCATCCAATCCAGTTGACCTTTTGGTTTGACGAGGCTGGATATACTTTGCGGCAGTTCAGAATGATCGGCAAGCTTTTCAATGACGATGCTCCGGAAACCAGCCGCCTAGTGGGAATCATGAATGTCAATGCTCCAGTCGACATCCAACTCCCAGATATAGCCTCAGGACAGTGAACGCTGTTAGGTCTCGCCTCACGTCCCTGGGTTCTTCCCAGTCGGTTGTTCTAGGAATTCTTTGCCTAGGGGTATTCTCGACTGCCCTGGACCAGACAGTGGTAGTTGCCGCGCTGCCAAGCGTAATGGTGGATTTAGAAATCCCCCTTACGGACTTAGACAGAGCATCCTGGATAGTAACCGGGTATCTGGTCAGCTACACAGTGGCCATGCCGTTGGCGGGGCGTTTGTCCGATGTCCACGGCCGCGTCAGGATGTTTCAGGCGGCGCTTCTTCTGTTCTCCATCGGATCGGCGTTTGTTGCGGTAGCTCCGAACTTCCCTTGGGTGGTGTCAGCCAGGGTGCTTCAAGCTGTCGGGGGAGGAGCTACGGTCCCGATAGGACTGGCAATGGCAGTGGGAGCCGTAGCTCCGCAGCAAAGGGGCATTGCCCTCGGACTCGTGGCCGCCTCAGCAGAAGCCGGGTCTGTTTTGGGCCCCCTCTATGGGGGTGCCATAATCGAATGGATTGGCTGGCGGTGGATATTTTGGCTGGACATACCCCAGAGCTTCTTTCTAATAGCGCTTTTGGCCATCTTGCCGAATCGCGCCAATCCTGCGGCTAAAATGGACTACTTTGGGGCGCTGGCGTTGGGAGGAGCCCTCACCGTTCTAACTATTGCGCTGTCTCAAAGAAGCATCTTTTCAGTAGAGTCCATTATCCCCTACCTTATGATAGGGCTTGGAATCATACTGGTCTTGGTATTGATCCTGGTGGAGAGACGTGCGGTCCAGCCCCTGCTTGCATCTTTCCTGTACAGCTCGAGAGCGTTCTTGTCCTCCAACATTTCGCAGTTCCTAGTGGGGGTCGCCCTGATCATTGCTTTGGTAGCCGTCCCTCTAATGGCCGCCACCGTCATGGAGAAGTCGGCATGGGAGAGCGCCCTCCACTTAGTCCGTCTTACGGCAGCCATTCCGATAGGAGCGGTGGTAGGAGGTTACTTTCTGCGCTGGACCGGAGTCAGGGCGGTGTGCATCACCGGCCTGGCGTTTATAGGAACGGGCCTGCTGTTCATGAGCGGATGGGAGACGGAGGTGGAGGAACTCAGGCTATCTGTGCCCTTGGCAATGACGGGTTTGGGATTCGGGCTGGTGATCCCTGCCATAAACACCAGCGCTTTGAGCGCGGCGCCTAGTCACTATTGGGGCGCCGCGGCTTCATTGGTAACTGCGTCACGAATGGTGGGGATGGCATTGGGACTATCGGCGTTGTCCGCCTGGGGTATAGAACGCTTCTACAGCTTGACCTCCCACGTGACTATTGGAGAGACATTCGAGGAGACCGAGGCCCCCTTGATAGAGGCTGGTGTGACCGTCTTCCAGAACCTTTTTATGATCGCGGGGTTCCTGGCCTTGGTTGCCATCTTGCCGGCACTGCTGATGAAAGTGGAGGATGGCGAAGAAGCGGAGTCCTTGACCATGGCCACCAGCTATATGGATGGCTGAGCTGATGCCCGGTCGAGCAAGAGACTACTAGGCCTGAAGCGCGTGGGCTGCTCCCTCCCCATTTGCCCAGAGTAAGACGTCCCGGGCTATGGTGCACTCAGGCGTACCTTTCTCTGACCTCTCACCTAACCTCCCGCCTATGTGCCAAGAGACCAATCATGCCTTTGACGGTAGTTAACTGGAACGTGCAATGGGCTAGCTCTCGCTCACCCCGCTGTAACGAGATTCTTAGAAGGTCATTAACCCACAGCCTAGAAATCATCTGCTTCACCGAGGTCAACACCAGCCTCAGCCAGGAGGCTGGCCATGTCATCTCTTCTGAGCCCGACTACGGGTACACTATCAAGGATGGTCGGCGCATCTCTGCCCGCTGATCCAACCCTCCTTTCCAGACCCTAGCTAAGTACCACTCCTCTGTCCTCGCTGTGAGAGCTGTAACCCGGTCTCACGTGCTGGTCAATAAGTCTGCGAGGAGCGTTCCAGCACCTAGCCTACCCTCCGACTTTAGTTCGTACGCGGGCTTGACCCCAACGTAAGTATCCGATACTTCTGTATGATTCGTTAGTAGTATCAGACGATATGTTCGTAGTACACTATCTATTGGGATTGAATGCATGAAGTCATACCTAGTGCTTGTTGCTCTCCTTTGTCCCTGCGGGTTAGGTACTCCGAGCGGATCCTGAATGGTTGACAAAGCCCCTCTAAATGATCTCTCCCTATTGCTGCATTACAGGAGTTGCGACGAGTGTCTTCATGGGCAATAGAGTCGAGCTTAGCTAGGACATCGAGGCGATTCCCAAAGGCTCATCCTCGGCACAAGGCCCGAAGTCGGGTGTTGGCAATGGTCGTCTGCGAATAGGACATCCGTGGTGGAAGTGGCGCTCTTGGGGTGATCGTGGTTGGAGTTGTCTGCTAGCTCTCCGGGCCATAGGGATTGCGTTGGTGGCGTTGCTTTTCGGAACCGCAGCGGGAGTTGTACCTGATATTGGTCCGAGCTCGCGGGACTCCTTAGCACTCGAGTCGCCACAGCCACACGTCGAATTGAGAGAGCACTCAATCGATGTCCCCAGAGATAACCCTCTTCGATTTAGGGATACCTCTTTGCCGTCCACCGGATCTGAGGGCAGCACCACAGGAACAGGGGATGCGGGTGACTATTATCTTGACCTCGAGCCAGGTCAGACCAGTAACGGCAGCCTATTCGATCTCCGTTTCAATCCAGTGGAGCACTGGAACGGGTACAGCGTAAATCCCAGCAATCTCAGTGAAATTCGATCTAGTGACCCTGTTCTTACTTTCCTCAGCGTGAGCGCTGGAACTCTCACCCCCACTTTCATCGGTAACTGTGTGCAATACACCGTACCCGACGTCCCGTATTCCATTCGAACATTCACTATTACCGCGATGCCGGAGTCGGGTGCAAGCGTCAGTTTTTGGCACTTTCCCAACGATGTACTCACTGAACTCATGGATGAGGACAGCATGACCGATGGACACCAGATCTACCTGGATATCGGAGGGAAGAATGTAGAAGTAAGTGTAACCAAGGGAAGTCTCTACCGTGATTACCGCCTGTTCATAACCAGATCCAAACCCACGGTCAGCATCCGGGCCTTAACCACGGGACCTGCTATCGAGGGCGACACGCTGCAGTTCGAAATAATGAGGTCTGCCGGTGCGCCCGACTTCCTGGCTGTACGGGTAGCCACGGATGAACTCGACGCGATCCCAGGCGAAGTCCACGATGACATTCTGCCTAACTCTGCGGAAGATAAGTCGCCCCTGTACTACATCGAGGCCGGTGATGCAACTGCCATTTTGGAGGTTGAGACGATTGGAGACGAGGTATGGGAGAACCACTCAAAAATCGAGCTGAAGATAGTGAGCGATGACTTGTACATCATCGACACGGACAGCAGTCGGGCCTCGGTCGTCGTGAAGGATGATGATTTCGTGGAGTCGGAGGCGGTGCTTATCGTTTCTCCCAATCCCATCGACGAGGGTATGGGTGAGACGATAGCCACCATCACAGTGGCGACGAAAGGGGACCAAAGGCCCCACGGCAAGGTCACTATTCCCCTAACCACTTCCGATGGCACGGCCACCTCGGGGGAAGATTATACGGAACTGGACACGACTCTAACTTTCGCCGAGTCGGACTTCACCCAAATCGACCTGGATGACAATACCCGATACCGAGCCATCAAGACCGCTGACATCTCCATCATGCAGGGCAGCGTTGACGAAGACGATGAGTCCTTTGATGTCAGTATGGGCGCTCCCTCCGATACGTTACTCACTTTAGACTCCGGCTCCGCCAATATATCCGTCACGATTACTGACGATGACGTGACTGTAACGCCTCCAGTCCTCACTGGCTTGACCATCAACGCTGGTACGCTAACGCCAATGTTCTCCTCCAGCCATCTCTCCTATACCGTCCCCGACGTTGGGTATGGAACTCATCTTATAACCATTACCGCCACACCCGAGTCAGGCGCCGAAGTCTCTTTTCTGGACTCTTCCAATAGCGTCCTCGTCGATCTCGATGATATGACTGACGGCCAGCAGGTATCCCTCAAGATAGGGAGTACCATCGTCATGGTGAGGGTAGCCAAGGGAGGAGTTACTCAGGACTACACCCTCGTTATGACAAGGGCAAAGCCCGCAGTCAGCATTAAATCCTTAACGACCGGACACGGCACCGAAGGCGACATCCTCAGCTTCGAGTTGAAGAGATCAATAGCGGCAGGTGACATCTTAGCCGTTAATGTAGCGATCAGCGAGATGGGCGTTGACTCTAACTCCAACCCAGGCGATCTCTTCCCCGACTCCGAAGAAGGGGTCTCTCTGCCCTATGAAATCGCAAAGAACGAGACCACGGTCACTGTGGAGGTGGAAACAACAGGAGATAACACGTGGGAGAACCACTCCAAGATTGAGGTAAAGGTTGTGGCGGGCGACTCTTACACTATCGACTCAGAAAGTGGCACCACCTCGGTCGTCGTGAAGGATGATGAATTTGTGGAGTCGGAGGCCGTGCTTAGCGTCTCTCCTAATCCCATCGGCGAGGGCATTGGTAAGACCATAGCCACTATCACAGTGACGACGAAAGGGGACGAAAGGCCCCACGGCGAGGTCACTATTCCCCTATCCACTTCCGATGGCACTGCCACCTCGGGGGAAGATTATACGGAACTGGACACCACGCTAACTTTCTCCGAGTCGGACTTCGCCCAGATCGACCTGGATGGTACTACTAGATACAGAGCCATCAAGACCGTTGACATCTCTATCACACAGGAAAGAGTCGACGAGGAGGATGAGTCCCTTGATGTCAGCATGGGTATACCCTCCGACAATCTAGTCAGTTTAGACTCCGACTCAGCCGATATATCCGTCACGATTACCGACGATGACGATCCACCTGTCCTTACTTCCCTATCCCTCAGCGTCGGCACACTCACCCCTACCTTCTCCTCCATCCGCCTCTCCTACACCGTCCCGGACGTTGGTTATGGAACTCATCTTATAACAATTGCCGCCACACCCGAGTCCAGTGCCGAAGTCTCTTTTCTGGACTCTTCCAACAATCCTTACGATGATCTTGACGATATGATCGAAGGCCAACAGGTCTACCTGGAGATTGGCAAGACTACTTTGACAGTTCGGGTTGCCAGAGGAGACTCAGTCCAGGACTACAGCATGGCTATAACAAGAGCCAAACCCTCGGTCAGCATAAGAACGTTGACTAGCGACCCCGCCACCGAAGGTGACTTGCTGCGCTTCGAGGTAGAGAGGTCCGAGGCGGCTGGGGACGTACTTGAAGTGCGGGTGGGAATGGACGAACTGGATGTGATTGATGACCAGGGACACGGGGACATACTCCCGGACGCAATCGAAAACACTTCCCCGCTCCGGGAGATCGAGCCGAATCAGACTACAGCAGTGTTCACCGTGGAGACTGCCGGCGACATCGTTTGGGAGAAACATTCCATAGTCGAGATGAAGATCAAGCCCGAAGACTGGTACAGCATTGATATTGACGGAGCTACCTCAACTATAGTTGTGGAGGACGATGATATTCCGGAGTCTGAGGCTGTACTAACTGTATCACCTAATCCTGTCAACGAGAGTGCAGGCCAGTCAACTGCAACCATCACCGTAACCACGGATTACGACCAAATGCCTCACGGCCAATTCTCGATTCCCATCACGACCTCGGACGGATCTGCAAAGGTTGGCGAAGACTACGCGGAGTTAAACTACAACCTAGTCTTTGCTGGAGGGGACTTCTCTGCAATTCAGATAAATGGCGACACTTTCTATCGAGCAGCCAAAAACGTGGGCATGGCGATAGTCCAGGATAATGTGGAGGAAGAAGCAGAGACCTTTAGCGTGGTGATGGGCTTGCCTAGCCAGAGCATCGTCGGTGTCGACTCGGATACCAGGATTGTCTCAGTAACCATTGACGATGACGATAACAGCAAGCCAACAGTCACGGTTACCACTTTGCCTTCCCCGGCGAGCGTGCTCGGGCGTGGAGTTGTCACTCTTGATGGCGCGTCCAGCGACTCCAACGAGGCTACGCTCACTTACCTCTGGACCACGACTCCAGCGGAAATTGGCGAGTTTGGCGACGACAAGATGGAGGACACTACATGGACGGCTCCCGCTCCCCTTGCCGAGGTCCAGACCGTGATCTTGATCCTCACCGTGACTGACAATGGCACGCCGCGAGAGCAGGATACAGCTACCGCTATCGTGACGGTGGAGGCAAATAAAGGCCCATTGGCCGAAGCTTACGCATCGGGCGACATCGTCCAAGGTGATGGGATGATCGCACTTACCGGCAGTGGGTCTGACCCTGAGCAAGGCCCCCTCACCTATACATGGTCAGGTGACGGAACCTTCAATAACGCCGATGCCAAGGACACCACATGGACTGCTCCTCTAGCAACGAACCGGGAGCAGGTCGTCACTTTGACCCTGGCCGTCACCGATGAGTTGGGGTTAAGTGATACGAGCATAGTGCAGATCATCGTGGCGGCAGTGAACAGCACACCTTCGTTTCCCGTGGCTGAAACGGGCGAGCGCAACGTGGATGAAGGAAGCGGTGCAGGAGACAACGTGGGGGAGCCGGTAGAAGCAGTCGACGAAGAGGGTGATAGCCTTACCTATGTATTGGATGGGATGGATGCCTCGTCATTCGTGATCGACGGTACAGGGCAGATCGGGGTGGCGAGCACCACAACGCTGGACTATGAAATTAAGGTTTTATATACGGTGACTGTCTCAGTGTCGGATGGCAAGGACGCGCACGGGAACACTAACTTAGGTGTTGACGACGCTATAGGAGTTACCATCAGAGTGGTCGATGTTGAGGAGGACGGCAACGTGTTGCTCTCACCGTTATCGGCGCAGGTGGGTGAGGCGATGACCGCTAGCGTGATGGACTCGGATAACTACATGTCGATCGATGACTTAGGGCTAGTTCCGGCCAGCGCAGTCGAGTCCTGGGTCTGGGAACGCTCCGACAACTCCGATGGGCCTTGGATGACCATAGCCAACACCACAACAGCCAGTTATGCACCGGTGGTTGCCGATATAGGTAACTATCTACGGGCTACGGCTACATATACGGACCGGAGGGGACCGGGTAAGACGGCGAGCGGAGTGTCGGGAGAGGTGGCGCCAGGGATACCCTCCGCTCCAATTGCGCCGATGGCTGCTTATCACCATGCCGTCATGGGTTTGGAGGTGAGCTGGTCCCCGCCTTTGAGTGATGGAGGTGACCCAGTTATTGAATATTTGGTGCAATGGAGGTCCACACCCGCACCGAGTTGTCTCGAGAATGTAGGCTGGGAGAACGTATATGGTTCCGGAGACAACGAGGGAAACGATGAATGCGGCACCGTGATTGATTACCAGACCGTGACCAGCACGACATATACAATCACTACTCTCGACTCCGCTGACCTTGTGGCGGGGACCACGTACGACATGCGAGTGTCCGCTGGAAACGCGGTGGGAAGCGGGGGTTGGTCTGAAGTGGTGAACGCTCGGGTGCCTTCGACAGACGCTGCACTGAGATCCCTCACTGTAAATCCCGTGGACATTAGCGAGTTCAGGGCTGAGGCCACCTCATATAGCTTAACGGTCGGTAGTACGGTGACCCAGGCAACGGTCTCCGCCACAGCCGCCGAAACGAACGCTACGGTGGAATTCAGTCCTCCTGTCGACTCCGATGTGCTCAGAGCAGGTCATCAGATAGCAGTACATCCTGGCGTTACAACCATTGCAGTGACAGTCACCGCCGAGGATGGGTCGACTACACGGACTTACACGATCATCATTACGCAAGCGACGGGTAACAGCGCGCCCAAGGTTTCCGTTACGCCTGATTTGGCTACCGTGAACGGCTGCAATGCGGTCTCGCTGAACGGCACGTCCAGAGACCCGGAGAACGATACGCTTTCCTACTTGTGGACTGCCAGCGCCGATATCGGGCACTTCGCTGATGAAAGTTCGGAGGACACCGTATGGACGGCTCCCGCGCCCGGGGTTGCACCTCTGACAGTCACACTAACTTTAACGGTCACGGACGGCGGAGGCGAGTCGGCGACGGATAGCGTGATAGTGACGGTGAGGGCCCACTAGAATGAGAAAGCCAGCCTAGCTCCGCACTTATACGAGGAGTGACGGCAACGGGACCGTATGGAAGCGGCAGCTATTGGGCTGTGAATGTCATTTCGGATTCGGCGTTCACGCTGACGGCGTACTCCATGCCGGAGTCGAAGTCGGAGCCGAGGGGTGTGACAGTTTCCACTATGGGATAGTCCCTGGTGCAACGTGCGGAGGAGTCGGCGACTACGTGGTGAGTGATGAGCACTTCCAGGCGTTGCGGCTTAACGCGCCGGATTTCAAAGCCGTTGAACTGCGAGCAACTGCTGCCGGTGGGCATGCCGGAGACTACGCGGAGCTGGTACTGAGGCGGCGAGCTCTCCAATATCTCCACTTCCCAATTCTCGATGGGAGATTCGGTGATAAAAGTGTGCCCAAGACCGGGGTCCGGTAAAGTGAACGTAGTGGTCACCCTCCCGTTTACAATGACCCGGTAGGGCTTTCCAGACGTGAGTGTCGATCCCACTAGCTGTACCGTGTCGAGTTCCACGACCTGCTCGTCACAGGGGATTGACCAAGCGGAGGGCGGCGGATGCATCAGGGTGACGCTTACAATAATGTCGTTGCCTTCCAGTCTCAGGCTTTGGCTGCCGGGACGGGCACAGCCTTCTATGGTCGACTGGTAGTAGGCGACACGCAAAAAGTGTTCAGCCTCGTTGGGAATCAGGTTAGCCGAAATCACCGTAGCCGGGACTTCCACCCACGTCTGCCAATCAGCATCGGCATCGTCTACCAAGTCAGGAGGAGGTTCCACCAGCACCAAGAGCATGTCTACGCGGTCAGGGTTGCCGTGAGTAATTACGTCATAGGCAGTGTCATTGATGAAGGCGAGGCGGCCGTCCGATTCAATGATCCTGGCGCTTATTGAATACCTGTTGCGGGAGTCGATGTCTTCACGGCTGTATTCAACCTTGAACTTGATGGGGACTTGGCCGGGATCCGATATGGTCTGCCGAGCGATGAGCGGAGCGGGAGCGTCGGCATAGGAGACATCTCGCAGCTCCATTACTACGGAAGCACTCGGGCTGAGGGTTAGCCGCTCCCGGTAGGTGATGGCGCCATTAATCGATGCGTCGGGGGTCTTGCCTGACGGCACTTCCGACGTTGCGTTGGATGAGTCCGGCGCGCCCTGACATGCAGCTATAGACAGCAGGACAAGACTGACTCCTATGGCCAGGAACAGTGCAGACTTGATTTTGAATCTCATGTTGTCAACCTCCGTAACCAGGATGAATTAGGAATACATTTGTATAAACGCACCACGGCGCATATTTGTTCCCAAATTCATCCAGGCAACCGACGCACATACTTACTCGTGACGTTGACTTCAGTGGGGGTGGGGTTCCGAGAGGGGAGGGGGGCCATACATTCGCTGCATAGGAGAGCCGGTGAAGGTAACTACGACACAGGGCATGTTGTCGAGGACCTTGCGGGCGAACCAGAACGGGCCCCACCACGGCAATCGCAGCCTTCGATTCAACTGGATTGCGGCCAGGGCAAATGCAAAGCGGCGACGGGGAAAGCCCGGCCTTTCGGCCCACCGCCCGATGAAGTTGACAATATGAGGAAGCCGGTCGTTGGTATTCCAGAGAACACGCGCTCGGCCTGGGATTTCAAACCAGGGCTCGAACTCCACCGTATGCAAGGTGACGACCGGATTTGCAGCAATGTTGGCCACCCAATCACGACGCCCAGGGTATCCCGACAAGACCACCTCGTCCGCGCCATTCCAGTAGTAGGTTGTCTCTACAGTACGCTCGCCGCCCGACCTGCGCCGGGTCATGGTAGTGCGGATACGGAAGCTGTCTCTTAGGATGTCGGGAAGGGGGTGTGGGAGGTTGGTCATGGGCGGGTGTGAGGATGGTAACGACACGAGGAACAACTAGCTCTTTGATGGCAATCTGGGGAGATCAGGAGTGCTAGCATTGTTTGGCCACGCGGCGGCACTGTGTTCTACGAGCCGTGAAACAGACTAGGGCAGTCCTAGGAGGAAGTTCCTAAAATGGCTGTCAAATCCCGGCCTGAAGTTGCCGGGGGCAATGGTCTGCCGTCAACTCGATACAATGCGACTGCTTCTTCCACAATCCGGCAAAGTTCTTCAAATACTAACCGCTCGTCGTTGCCATGACATCCGCCATAGACCAACCCGGGAGCGCTTCCTACGTAGCACTGGTCAGCTTCGGACCACTCGACCACCTTAACGTACCGGGCGCTGTCATTCATGTCATTGAATCCTCAATGGCGGTTCTTACTGCACGTTATTTGGTAGTTCTTTGCATCGTCTCCAAGGTTACCGGAAATTGTAACAGGTCGAGGAACGTTAGGATGTACAAAGTTACGATGGTTGCCCCGACCACCTCGATTAAAGAAGCCCGCCCGTTCCAGGTCGAATACCAATTCGCGGATCTTTGGTGGCAAGGTTAATCGACGTCTGCCGACAGGCTTATGGTCTTTAAGCCAGCCTTAACAAAGAAGACAACTTTGACTCGCTGGTTGGTAGATAGGAATATAGCGGTCAAGCCTAGAAAGGCCAATGCGGACCAATCAGATCAAGTGTTTCCAATAGGTTGGCTGGGGAACCAGGATTCGAACCTGGGCTTACGGATCCAGAGTCCGCCGTCCTACCGCTAGACGATTCCCCATCGGGCATACCATTTTAGCAGACTGTACCGAGCTAGTCGAAGAGTGAAATCAGCCTTCTACCCCGGCCGCCGACTCCAGCGCCTCCAGCGCTGCTCTAAGCCGATCGACACACCGGTCCCTTCCCAGAATTGCCATAGTATCGAACAGGGGTGGGGCAGCCATGCGGCCCGTAACACCAACGCGAAGGGCACCGAACAGCTGACCCGTCTTGATGCCCAAAGTCGGGGCCAAGGGTCTCAACGCCCCTTCCAGAGTCTCCACATCCCAGCCTCGCAACTCCGTCAGCACAACAAGAGCCGATTTCAGTGCGGTAACGGCCCCTTCGTGGTCCATCTTCTTGGGCACCAGAGCTGCCGGGTCATGGGACAGATCTTCCACAAAGAAGAACTCTGCCAGCTCCGGTAACTCTTCCAAAGTCTTGGTCCGTTCCTGGAGAAGGCCAAGAACCTGACCTATATAGTCCTGATCCAAGGGACGGGGGATGTCCTGTGGCAGACCGGACTCCAAGGAAGGCAGGGCCTTTTCCATAAATCGATCTGCAGACAAATCCCGCAGGTAGACGCCGTTCATCCAAGCCAGTTTTGTGATATCAAATATGGCCCCGCTTTTCCCCACCCGCTCCAAAGTGAAGTGTTTGACGAGCATTTCACGGGTGAAAAGCTCGGTGTGGTCGTCGAGGGCCCAGCCCATCAGGGCAAGGTAGTTGACCATAACATCGGGCAGGAAACCCTGGTCACGATAGTCGAGGAGAGCGGCGGCGCCGTGGCGTTTGCTCAACTTGGACCGGTCGGGCCCGAGGATGATGGGCAGATGACCGTATTCGGGGGGAGTCATGCCAAGGGCCTCGTAGAGGAGCAGGTGGCGGGGTGTGCTCGAGAGCCACTCCTCCGCCCTCAGCACATGGGATATTTCCATCAGGTGGTCATCGACCACGTTGGCCATGTGGTAGGTCGGGAACCGGTCTGTCTTGATGAGCACGAAATCGCCGAGTTCGTCCGACTCGAAGGCGACTTCGTCACGTACGCGGTCGTTGAAGGATATGGTCCGGGCCTCGGGGACGCGGAACCTGACGACAGGAACGTCGGCGTCTCCTCTGGCCTTAGCCTGCTGCTCAGATACGTCCCGGCACCTACCATCGTAGCGCGGGTTCTGTTTATGCCTGGATTGCTCGTCCCGTACGGCTTTCAGGCGCTCCGCCGAGCAATAGCAATGGAAGGCTGCACCACTGTCAAGCAACTGTCGTGCGTAGCGGTCGTAGATGTCCAGTCGCTCGGACTGGAGGTAGGGACCGTAGTCGCCTCCGACCTCGGGGCCCTCGTCCCAGTCCAAGTCCAGCCATCTGAGGCTTTCCAGTATGGCCTCGATGGCGCCTGTCTGGGTACGGGCCTGGTCGGTGTCTTCGATCCGAACTATCATCCGGCCGCCGTTGTGCCGGGCAAACAGCCAGTTAAACAGTGCAGTACGGATATTCCCGACGTGAGGTATCCCCGTTGGGCTGGGGGCGTATCTAACTCTAACTTTTTTGTCTTGCATCATCAGGCGTCAATTCTAGCATCCTGCAGCCTCCAAAGATTCCAAGAACCCTGAAAGTTCTCCCGGCAACTGCGAGTTTACTTCGATGTCATCCTTGGATACGGGATGCCGAAACCTGAGGTAAGCCGCGTGGAGAAAGTGCCTGGCAAGGCACTTGTTTCGCTTCCCATACACGCTGTCTCCGACCACCGGATGCCCGATTGCGGCCATATGCACCCTGATCTGGTGTGTCCGTCCCGTCTTCGGGCTGACCCTTAGGAGCGTATATTTTTCGAATATCCTGACGGTCTCGTACCTAGTCGTTGACTGCCGGCCATCCTGTACGATCGCCATTTCCTTCCGGCGTTTGAGATGCCGCCCAAGGGGTGCCTCGATCACACCTTCCGGGGGCTCAACCAGACCCTCGACCAATGCCATGTACATCTTGGAGACCGTTCTCTGCTTGAACTGTACCGAAAGGTCTTGATGAGCATCTGGGGTCTTGGCGACTATAAGCAGCCCGGAGGTATCCTTGTCGAGCCGGTGCACAATCCCGGGTCTAGACGGATCACCCACGTCGGCCAAGTCAGGCAGATAGGCAAGCAAAGCGTTGGCCAGGGTCCCGCCCTCGTGTCCGGGGCCCGGATGGGTCGGCACCCCGGCGGGTTTATCTACCACCAATACCTCGGCGTCTTCGTATAGGATGGCTAAGTCGAAGGGTCGGGGGGCTGGAATTTCGGTTTGTTCGGCCTGCGGTTCCATCACCACCACGTCCGACGCCTTCAACCTGTACCCAGCGCGGACTGCCCGACCGTTCACTGGCACCCTCCCTTCGGCGATCATCTTTTGGATGAAAGAGCGGGATAGATCGGGGCATAGGTCGGCAAGGTGTTTGTCGAGCCTAGCGCCCGGCTTTGCAGGGAGGATTTGGGACTCCGACCTAGGGTCAGGGAGGGGCGCCATCACTGGCCTTATCCTTGGAGTCCTTGCCGAAGAGCAGGGCCACGGCCAAGACTACAAACCCGACAGTGATTGAAGAGTCGGCGACATTGAACACGGGCCAGAACCGGAAGTCCACGAAGTCGACCACGTACCCGTAGGCTATTCTGTCTATCAAGTTTCCGATGGCCCCACCCAACTGCATGGTCAAACTTATTGCCAACAGGTTGCTTGTTCCCCCGCTCCTGAAGAAGACGAAGGCTATGACAACAACCCCGACGACCGCCGCTATGGTGAGGGCAAAGGTCTGATTAGGAAAAAGTCCGAAGGCGCTGCCCGTGTTCTGGACGTATGTGAGACGCACGGGGGTGTCCGCCGGAATGGACTCCCCAACGCTCATCAGATTTTTCACAAGGGCCTTGGTGGCCTGGTCCATCCCGAGAATCGACAGCCACAATGCAAGGAGATAAAGGTTGCGCCGCTCTCTGAATATCCCTGCAAGACGTGCCTTCATAGGTAATTCCCGGACTTCACGATTTTACCACGGCGGCCCCGAGGCCAATAGATGAACACAGGCGTCTAGAAGCTAACTATCTTTCCAGCCTCATAAGGTCAAGACAGTTTCGCAAAGTCCGTTCTTAGAGTTTTTGCCGTGCGCGCGGGCAGTCCCAGCAGTGGGCAACCTGAAGCTCAAGGAGATTAGCTTGAAATAACTCGATACTCTTGATATGCTCAAGCCTCGCGTGGGAGGTGATCCTTCACGCAGAGGGTGCAAAGGGCTTTGCAGTTACATTGTGGGCATTAGCTACCCAAGTGTAGGCGGAGCCTTAGAGCTACAGGGACAGTAGGCCGGTCGTTTCATCAGGTGAAAAGGCCGCCGAACTATGTCCACTTTTTCGGCAGACCATTTGGATGTGCTATCGGCATTGTTTCTGCCGCCATGACCCCATTAAGGAAGGAAGAAAGAGAAGAACAAAGTGCCTTTGAAAGGTGTCATCCTAGCCGCTGGGGACGGAGGACGTTTACTTCCTATAACGTTGAAAACACCGAAGGTGTTATTGGAGGTAGCGGGCCGTCCCATTATCCAATATCCCCTAGAAGCACTACATGCTTCCGGCGTCGACAATATCGCAGTTGTGGTGGGATATAAATCTGAAGCGATAATAGATCATCTAGAACGTGGTAGTAGCGAAGTCCCTACACCTACTTTTGTCATGAACCCCCATTATCAGGGTGAAAACGCCCTATCGCTATGGGCAGCACGAGAGTTTGTGGGGGACGACCCCTTCATTCTCTGCATGGGTGACCATATCATCCACCCTGGGGTCATTTCTCGACTATTGAATGTCCCATTAGGCACTTGTGTTCTGGGAGTCGATTCAGCAGCTCAGTACTCTTTCCAGATAAACGACGCTACTTTCGTATTCACGAATCCGTCGGGTAACGTTGTAGAAATCGGCAAGGACCTGAAGACCTGGAACGCCATAGACATGGGTGTTTTCATGCTCAACGACCAAGTCTTCGATTCGATCGATTATCTGCGGCATATCCATGGACTGGGTGTGCAGTTAAGCCACGTAGTAAGATTGGCGACCGACACAAGCAACCCCTTCGCTACGTGCGACATGTCCGGTCTGTTCTGGGGCGACGTCGACACCCGGGACGATTACGAACTGATCAACCGTGTTATTAGCAGCGGCGATGGGCTGGACCTATAACGCTGCCCGCTTTCCCGTACCTGCATCATCACCTCTCCGGGTCCACTGCGACGCCTATTCAGCACGCCCGGAGACTGTATTCCGCCCGCCGATGACCGCGCCTGGGTTGTATGCAAGGAAAGGATAGAACATTGACAACGCTCGTCGAGCCGGGAGAGGCCGCTTACGATAAGACGATCAGGTCCCCGGAACCGATGGATCCCGCTGTGGCCGCAGAACGCCTGAGGGACGTCAAACGAATCTTCGATCAGATGGGAATAGTGTTCTTCCTAGGATCGGGAACATGCCTAGGCGCTATCCGGGAGAACGGGTTCATCCCATGGGACGATGAAATGGATACGGCCTCCGTCATCGGGCTTCACGGCCTGACCGAGGAGACCATCGACCAGGGCATCGCAGCCTTCACTGATAACGGGTACTACGTGCACGTCGGACGCAGCCCGCTTTATGTCGGATTATCCATGGTGAAGTCGGGAATCCGGGTGGACTGGACCTGCCACCGGATCATTGGCGACAACATCTGCCAGTACCCCGCCGTCAACACCCCCTTGAAGCTATTTACTGATTTGAAAGAGATCTGTTTCATCGGGGAGAAATTCCTAGTTCCTAATCCGCCCGAAGAATACCTTCGTATAAAGTATGGTCGGGACTGGAAAGTCCCAAAGGGGCCCGGGTTTGAGAAGGACGTTGTGGAGAAAATCCCGGACGGCGACCTGCTCAGCCGCCCCCGTAGGATCGATCAGTTCCTGGCCAAGCACGTCCTCCCCTGGCGTGCAGGCAGAATAAGAGTATTCAACCGCGAGGGCAAACCGGTCCATGGCGCGGAGGTCGTAGTTGCGGGAGTGGGCCGCTCCAAGACCAACAAGCAAGGATATGCGAAGCTCTACGTGCCCAATGAGTACTACTATGCAGTGACCGTCAAGTATGACGATCACGAGGAGATACTCTACGAAGAGGTGCTGGTCCCGCGTGTAACGTACGTCTACAAACCGGGCCCCGACCCCAGCACGATTAAGCACTATAAGGCCGGGGTGCGGGCTATGGCGCTGACTCGGGAGTAAGCCCGCCATCGGGGAGCCCACCATTAGAGCTTGGGTCTTACATCGGCCTACCCCGTATTCACTCTCGTCCTAACATACCCCACGGAAATTAAAACGCAGAATCGCAATGCCCAGCCCAGCCAGTCTATTCGTTATAGCCAGGACCACTCCACTCTCCATGCACGCTCATGAGGTTTTTCACTAGGGCCTTCGTGGCTTGGTCCATCCCGAGAATCGACAGCCACAATGCAAGGAGATACAGGTTGCATCGCTCTCTGAATATCTCTGCAAGACGTGCCTTCATAGGTAATTCCCGGACTTCCAAATCTTAACACGGAGGGTTGTAAGCGCTTGCTATTTCTTCCCGCCGCCATCCAAGGGACCAAGGTCAAATGCCTTCAAGAAAAACTCTCCGGAGGCATCGGCCATTTCGGGAGCTTTGCGCGTCCAGAAATGGTCCTCGCCATCGATGATGAGGTGCTCTTCTTCCAGGGTGCCGGCGATTAGCCTCTCGGCGGGCAGGAAAGCGTCTGAGTCGCCGCAGACCACGAGTTTCGGGCCGGGGGTGATGTTCCAGCGCCTACCGGTAATGCTGGAAACTATGGGAGACACAGCCAAAACGGGCCTTCGGGCGCTGCTTTCGACGGCCAGCCGCATTACTATCTCCGCCCCGAAAGAATAGCCGGCCAAGCCGATCTTGACAGGGTCTATGCCTTCTTCCTTGCCGAGAAACGATACGGCGGCCTTCAGGTCGTCAAGCTCGCCACGGCCATCATCGTACCGGCCCTCGCTGCGGCCTACGCCCCGAAAGTTGAATCTAAGGCTCGGGATGCCCAACGCTGCGAGCCTGTCGGTTATCGCCAGGACTACTCCACTCTCCATGTCGCCTCCGTGCAGCGGGTGAGGATGGGCTATGGCCACAGCGGCACTATGCTCCGTCTTATCTTCTGCCGAACTGGTAAGCACTCCTTCGATCTTCAATGAGCCAGAGGCAAACGTAACGCTTCTGCTTTTCAACTCGTATTCTCCGTTCTATCCGATATATTCGATTTAAGGTCAGGGGGTGACATGATATGGCCTGCACTGGTAAGCCTCAACACCCGATGCTAGAATGGGCCATCTTGTACGGAGGCCCACCCCTATGAAAATCGTCGATCTTCGGAGCGACACGGTAACACAACCCACCCCAGAAATGCGGGATGCAATAGCGAATTCCAGCCTTGGAGACGACGTATTTGGGGAAGACCCGACCGTCAACCGGCTAGAAGCCATGGCCGCCGAGCGGCTCGGCAAGGAGGCAGCCGTACTGGTGTCCAGCGGCACCCAAGGCAACCTTACTGCCATCCTATCCCACTGCCAGCGGGGAGACGAAGTAATCCTGGGTAACAAGTCGCACAGCTACCTGTACGAAGCAGGAGGGGTGTCGGCGTTCGGGGGTGTGCACGTTCGGACGATCGGGACATCCGAGGACGGGTCTTTGGATCCGCTGGACATCGAAGGCGCCATCCGGCCCGAGAACCAGCATTTTCCCCACACTGCATTAGTATGTATGGAGAACACTCACAACCTCTCCGGCGGTACGGCTCTCGGGGTTGGACAGATAGGCCCCGTCGCCAAGATGGCCAAGAGCCACGACCTACCTCTACACCTGGATGGAGCCCGGTTATTCAATGCATCGGTGGCCTTGGGTGTGGGAGTACAGGAACTGACGGAGCCTTTCGACTCGGTGACATTCTGCCTCTCCAAGGGGCTTTCGTGTCCCGTCGGGTCTGTGCTGTGCGGGTCCGAGGAGTTCATATACAAGGCTCGGCGCATCCGCAAGGCACTAGGCGGCAGTATGAGGCAAGCGGGCATCATTGCCGCGGCGGGAGTCGTGGCGCTGGAAACGATGATTGACAGGCTTGCCGAAGACCACGTGAATGCCAGGGCGATAGCGGAGGGGCTCGCCGAGATTCCGGGGCTCCGCCTAGACCTCGAGCGGGTGCAGACGAACATGATCATGGTAGACGTTGAAAAAGAGTTTCCCAACGGGGGAGTTACTGCGGCCCTGGGAGAGCACGGCGTAATGGCCCTGGACCGCGGGGGCGGCAAGCTCCGGCTAGTGACCCATTATGGCATCGATGAAGCGGACGTCGGCCAGACCGTCGAAGCGTTCCGGGCGGTGATGAACTAGCCATGGTTAACATTGGAATAATGCTAGAGGGCCAGGAGGACCTGACCTGGGAAAAGTGGCACGACTTCGTAGACCGAACCGAGGGCCTGGGTTTCGAGTCGATGTGGCGCTCGGACCACCTTCACCCCCTGGTTCTCGAGCCTGACAAGGAAGTCCTGGAAGCCTGGATATCCTTCGCGACCCTGGCTGCCAGGACCGAACGCATACGCTTCGGGGCGATGGTTACGCCTATGACGTTCCGGCATCCGAGCGTTCTAGCCAAGATGGCGGCGTCTATAGACGTGCTGTCCAACGGAAGGCTGGAGATGGGGCTGGGGGCGGGGTGGTGCGTGCCGGAGCACACGGCATTCGGCATCCCGTTCTACGACTGGAAGACGCGCTACGGAATGCTTGAAGAGGGGCTGGAAGTAATCAAGGCCCTGTGGACGGAGGACAACGTTACCTTTAAGGGTCAGCACTACACCCTGGACGGGGCAACGTCTTATCCCAAGCCCCATCAGTCGCCCCACCCACCCTTTGTGATTGGTGGGAACGGGGAGAAGCGCACCCTGCCAATCACGGCAAAGTACGCCCAGGAGTGGAATGGCATAAGCCTCACCGTAGAGGGGTTCATTGCGAAGCGAGCCTTGCTGCACAGGCTGTGCCGGGAGATAAATCGGGACCCGGGCGAGATATCGATTTCTCTCACCGGAACAGCGATTATCGGGCGAGACGACCAGGACTACGCGCGGCGACTGGCCCGGGTTGCCAACATCCTTGGTCCGGAGAAGGGCGTCGGCGACGCTACTGCAGATGAGTTGATGGACAAAGGGTGGATAGTCGGAACTCCGGACCGGGTGGTGGAGCGGATCCTCGCTTATTCGGAGGCGGGTGCATCACGGGTAATATTCCAGCTTTACGACTACGAAGACACGGATTTGCTGGACGTCATCGCCGAAAAGGTGCAGCCTCGGGTATCGTAGGTTCCTGAGCAAGAAGGGGTTATTTGTCGGGGTGGGGTGGGGGGCGCCTTCCCTTGATTCTCTTCTCTATCTCCAGCTCAAAGCCCTGGCCCGACGGTTCATAGTAGCTTCTCCCCGAAAGCTCCTCCGGCAGGTGCTGCTGATCCACGTAGTTCCCCTCGAAGTCGTGGGCGTACTTGTAGCCCTTGCCGTACCCCGAGGCGCGCATCAGTCCGGTTGGCGCGTTTCTCAGGTGCAGGGGCACGGGGAGGTGGTGGGTGTTCTCCACATCGGCCTTTGCCTTGAGGTAGGCCGCATACGCCGAGTTGCTCTTGGGCGCCGTGGCGAGGTATACGGCAGCCTCTGCCATGGGGATGAAGCCCTCGGGCATACCGACGAAGTGCACTGCCTGCTGCGCAGCGACAGCCACCACGAGAGCCTGTGGGTCGGCAAGGCCTACGTCCTCCGCCGCCAATATCACCATCCTCCGCACGATGAACAGCGGGTCTTCTCCAGCCTCGATCATGCGAGACATCCAATATAGGGCCGCGTCCGGGTCCGAGCCTCGCAGGGACTTTATGAAGGCCGATATGATGTCGTAGTGCTGGTCTCCGCTCTTGTCGTACCGAGGAGTACGGCGCTGCAAGGCGTCTTCTATCGCATCAACACTGATGACACGGGCCCCGGAAGATGACGCTACCCAGACAGCGAGTTCCAGGGTGTTGAGGGCAATGCGGGCGTCGTTGCCGCTCAGATCGACCAGGCGGTCAAGGGCCTCGGGCTCCAGGGACACGCCCTCACGGCCTAGTCCCTTTTCCGGGTCTGCCAGCGCACGCTCGATTATGGTCCTGATCTGTGCTTCTTCAAGGGGCTTGAGGGTGAAGACCCGGCAGCGGGAGAGAAGGGGCGCTATAACCTCGAAGGAGGGGTTTTCGGTGGTGGCACCGATTAGGGTGATTGTCCCGTCTTCCACGTGAGGCAAGACCACGTCCTGCTGTGCCTTGTTGAAGCGGTGAATTTCGTCGATAAATAGTATGGTGTTGCGGCGATACATGCCGCGGATGTCTTTGGCTTCCCTGATCACCTGTCTTAGCTCGGCGACCCCTGAGGCTACGGCGCTGACCTGTTTGAAGCTGGCCTGCGTCTGGGAGGCGATGATCCGAGCCAGTGTGGTCTTTCCGCTGCCGGGTGGGCCCCAGAGCACCATTGAGGGAAGGCGGTCCGCCTCGATGCTGGTCCTAAGGGCTCTTCCTTTGCCAATCAGGTGATCTTGACCAACATACTCGTCGAAGTTGAGGGGGCGCATGCGCGCGGCCAAGGGCGCGTCCTGCCTAAGCTGAGCCTCGGTGGAGGCTTCGAAGAGATCTTTGGTTTGATCAGGCATAAGTTGCAGGTGGCCTTCGTAGGGCTATTCCCGACGGTTTCGACGAAATAATGTCAGGCTTTCACACAACGGATCAGTGTCTATACTCTCTCTATGATGTCGCCAAAGTAATGCATGCAAGCATCTTGGTGGTTGGCATATTGCGCTTAGGGCAAAGTAGGCATATAGGGGTTGACATCACTGATGCCAGATGATAGCCTCTTAATGAATCAAAAAGCCCCGGGTGGAGAGAGTTTGACAGGTCCCTGTCCACCCGGGGTGGTTGACACGAACAGTATATTCGCGCCCTTATCATTATACAGACGTAGGAGGGAACCAGCAACAATGGAACGAGAACTTATGCGAAAGCAGATGGAGTCGATCAGAGCTGAGTTAAACATTCTGGACTCCGAGAGGGCGGTCTTGGAGGACTTGCTGAAAGGGTATGAAAGTTGGTTTCGCTTGCACCCCGAAAATGGTACAGATCCCGCAATGCAATTGCCCTTGCAGTCCATCAGCTTTAGAGATGGAGTCCTAGAAGTTTTGCGTCAAGCTAGAGGGGAACCTCTCCACGTCAAGGAAATTTGGAGACGAATGCAGTCTCTGGGCATCACATCATCTTCAAAACGACCTGAGAACTTTGTAGCCTTGTATACAAAAAGAATTCCAGGCATGGAAAAGGTAGCGCCGGCAACCTTCAGACTACTGTTAGAAGAAAGAGAAGCAAATTGAGAATAGATGTAAGGGAGGCTCAGGCGGTCTCTGAGCCTCCCTTGAAAGGAGGTGATAAGCCATGCGGCTCACCTACTCCCCCATAGCACGGGCAGTACTTTGGTTTGCCGTACTGTTCCTATAGTACGGTCTGGGCGGCCTTAGGGCCGCCCTCATACTTTAGTACTATTGTCAACATCTTACAGTTAGCCTTCAGTTTGCCAGAATTACCACCGTGACGCCCCAGCCCCCCTCCTCCGGCGTCGCGCCCCGGAACGAACTTACCAGTTGATGGCCTGCTACCCATTCCAGCACGGCACTGCGCACCTTGCCCTGGCCCTTGCCGTGCACAATCCGAACCTGATGCACTCCCGACAAAAAGGCGGTATCCAGGTACTTGTCCAGCTTGATGAGGGCCTCCTCCACCCTCATGTGCCGAAGGTGCACCTCCAAGGGCGGCGGGTCCAATGTCCCGACCAGGAAGGCCGAGCCGCCACACACACCGCACTCGGCGTGTCTTTCTCCCCACCCCACACCTTCCACGCGGGAAGCGCGGCAGGCGAGGCACCGGTAGGTCTCAGTCTGTCTCACGACTAGGGTTGGACAGCTACCCGTGGCCCGCGCCCAGGGCCCTGATCACTGCCTCTTTCAGGGCAGCTTCCTGCTCAGTGAGAACGGTGCGAGGGTCCAGGAGCAAGGTGTCGTTGTCGATGCGGCCTAAAACGGGAGTGGGGCCGGTGCGGAGGGACTTGGCGAGGGAGTCGACCGTGACACTGTTCGGGGGGCGCACCTGCAAAGCCCAGGTTGGAAGGGTGTCGCCGGGGAGGCTTCCTCCGCCTATGGCTGACGTAGTTTCGACAACGTCGACGCCATTTCCAATCGAGTCGCACCACTCGAGGGCCCTTAGCTTGATGGTTTCCAGAGGCATCGAAATCATGCGCCAGACGGGCACTTTGTCCAGATGTTCCTCCTTAAGGTAGTGGAGGAGGGTGGCGGTGAGGGCTGCCATCGTCATCTTGTCGATCCTGGCGGCCCGGGCCAAGGGGTGACGGGCCAACTCAGAGACTAGAAGCTGCCGTCCGGCGATAATGCCCGCCTGCGGGCCTCCCAGCAGCTTGTCTCCCGAAAAAGCGACCAGGTCCATTCCGGCGGCGATGCTGTCCTGGGGTCTCGGCTCATCTGACAGCCCGAAGTCTCGGGTGTCCACGAGACAACCGCTACCGACGTCGTGGACCACTGGTATGCCTGCCTCTCGGCCCAATGCTGCAAGCTCGCCCGTATCAGGAACTTCGGTGAAGCCGATAACTTTAAAGTTGCTGGTGTGAACTTTCAGGAATAGGGCGGTGTTTTCAGTAATGGCGTTGCGGTAGTCGGAGAGATAGGTGCGGTTGGTTGTACCGACCTCCACTAGCCGAGCCCCACTCGCACTCAATATCTCGGGAACCCGGACGCCGCCGCCGATCTCCACGGCCTCTCCCCTGCTCACTATGACATCCCGACCCAAGGCGAGAACGCTCAGGATGAGGTGTAGGGCCGCGGCGTTGTTGTTGACGGCCAGGGCGGACTCGGCGCCAGTAAGACGGCTAACGAGGGACTTGAGGATCGCGTCCCGGCCTCCGCGCTCACCCTTTTCCAGGTCGACCTCCAGGTCGGAGTAACCGGCGCCCGCTTCCATCGCCGCGTTCGCTGCCTCTTCACTGAGCGGGGCGCGGCCGAGGTTGGTGTGGATAACCACTCCAGTGGCGTTGATCACGCGTCGGGGGGAGGGCTTCCACAGGGTCTTAGCTTTCCAGGCAATCTCCTCGACGAGGGTTTCCAGGGAGGGCGCATCACCTCCGTCCGATATGCACTGTCGCGCCGCCTGCAACGAGTCCCGGGCGAGGGTGACAAGGGCACCGTGGGAGTAGGTCTCCACCAGTGCCTTAGATTCATCCGTAGCGAGGAGTTTATCGACGCTGGGGAGGTCTCGGAATTTGTTCTCAGTTGTAGTCACGGAAGTTGCTCCACCCGGCGATTTTAGCACGTTGGGTTTGCGGGCTCAGATTATCTATCTACGTCCCTTGACTGAGGGTTCCCGCGCCAGCTCTCTACGGATGGTCGCTACCCAGTCTCCGTCGAAACCCAACGCTTGGACAACTGCATCGTCGATCTGGTGGCGCACAGGGTCTTCATTCATGTTTGGGAGGGGTTGCAACGGTTCGTTTTTCAACCAGTCAAACCAATTGGTGAGCAGTTCAAGTTGGGATTCCCCTAGGGCAGTGAAGTCGGGGATGGAGAGAGAACGCAGTGTATCTAGGGAGAACGAAGGGTACGATGGCACTCGGTTGTCGCGGCAGCCCAATAAGGTCAGCAAACCTAAGGTGGAATTCAGATAGAGGCAGAGGGCCTTGGATATTTTCGGATCATCGGTTCGGCAGGGTGTCCAGATTGACCCTACTGCCTCATCATCAAGCATCACCGCAGCCACCCTTGCTACGTTAAGCCGGAGGCGGTGTGGCAACAACAGCTTACCGCGCTGCTCCCAGTATTTGTCGGCAAGCTTGAGCTTGGAGGATTTGGGCTCTATGTACAGGTCAGTCTCAGCCCGCATCGACTGAGTGACATCTGTTTTGTGGTGCCAGAGTGCGCGCCGGCCAGACTTGGTGGGCATTTCCGAGGTGTTGTATGAGTCACGTATACGCCTTCCCTCCGGACCTACATTAGCCAAGGCGTCCAGGATGACGGTTGGGACTGATGCAGGGCTTATCTCGGTGAGTGTTCGGTACGCCTCGGCCAAGAAGGGGGACAGGAAATTGACGGCGAACCAATCGCCGCGCTCAATCCGTTCCGAGTCCACCCGCTGGAATGTGAAGTCATGCGAGCCCTGCTTGCCGCTCTTGGCCTCACGATCAATCCTTGCGGCGGTGTCCAGGGCATCCAGCGCAGATACCGGGTTCTTGGCGAGGTTAATGATTAAGGTGGGCGGTTTGGGTTTGTCATCGGGCCACCTGCGACAGATCAGCAAGATCTCCCCGATGCTTGTGTTCTCCGAGAAGAAGATGCGTCGGGGGTCGTGGGAGCTAACAATGATGAACACATGGAACCGCTTGGCCAAATATTGGCGCAACGCCAGATTACCCGGCGCGGTGGGAACTACTGACGGCAGTACTAGAGCCAGTGTGCCGGAGTCTGATTTGAGCAACTTGTGCGCCAAGACCGTAAACGGGCCACCGGACGAGTGCAGACGTGCGGCTGCGCGTTCGGGTCCTGCCCGTTCCCTCAGATACCAAGGTACATCAAGGTCATCGCCCAACACTTCCTTTTCACGGTCTTTGATGGCCAGCTCATCATCGGTGCTGAACTGGTCATGCCGAAGGCTGTCGCGAGTAAAGGGAGGATTCATTATCACAAGGTCCATGCGAGGTGGCGGCTCAGATGCTTCCTCCTCGGTATCCACTTGGCGGGTCGCAGAAGGCCAACCCGCCAGCCGCACTTGACCGGAAAGAAAATCTAAGGAACCGAGATAGGCTAGGCCATCAAAGACACCCAACAAAGCACGATGTATGTTCATGCGGGAAAAAGAAGTTCTTGGGGAAAGCATTCCCAGCGTGCTGGCTGCCATATGAGTT
Organism: Dehalococcoidia bacterium; assembly: GCA_965220005.1. Lineage (GTDB taxonomy): Bacteria > Chloroflexota > Dehalococcoidia > Plut-88900 > Plut-88900 > Plut-88900. The sequence goes on along the minus strand of OZ244800.1, from coordinate 1,346,515 downwards.
GCAGTTAGATTAACGTCATAGCCCCACAGTACATCTTCAACCAAAGCAAGTCCGAGAGCTTCTTCATCTTCAGGATCGCTGCGGCCTGCAGCATTCCGGAGGTCGCGGATACGTTCAGCGGCGGCCATTAGAAGGGTGCCGGTGCCGCACGCAGGGTCACAAATGCGAAGATCGGCTATGGCATTGGGGTCCGACCAATCTGTGTCCTCTTCACGCAGCGCCAGAGTTGCCAGTAGGACCGCTGCCGCGGTAGACGTGTAATACGACCCGTCATACCGGGCTGTGTCCAGCACCCTATGGAATATTCGCCCGAGCAAGTCATGTCGCAGCCCTGCTACAAGTTCGGAGACTTGGGACACAACGTTGGCCAAATTGCGCAGACCTTGGGCCGTATCCAAGTCTATGGACAGGACATCTAACGCCGCACGTCCTGTCTCGAATACCGGGCGGTAATCCACTGCCAATATTCCCAGCCATGCTTCTCGGAAGGCGTTGATTGGTGCGGGTTGAGCAGCACACTCGCTAGTGGTATCCGGAGGCCAAGAGCCCTCGTAATCAGATGGTGGGTCTAGTGGAAGGTGCTCTTGAACCCTCTGGTGAAACAACATCGCCGTGGCAACAACAAGCATTCCCCGTTTAGCGGCAACAGAGTAGCGATCCTTCTCGTTTTTGCCTTTTTCTCTGGTGGGAGGAAGGTCAAGAGCTTGGGCCAAAGCACGACGCACCGGTGATTTCAACCGTTGGACCATTGCGTCCAGGCTGTCTGAGAGCAGTTGGGCCGCTATGTCTGCACCACTCAGGGAGTTGGGCGCCTGCTGAACAGCTCGGGCGAGCTGCTCCACACCACCTTCAGCCCAACTGCGTACCGGTTCACCCGCCTTTAGACGGAGAGTCCAGGTGAGCGTTGCATCGGGGAGATTGGCCTCTGTGACGCCTTCCGGGTAGCAGACGGCAAACACCACGGTGGTTAATCCTTGCCGGAGGCGGGCGTCGGCGTCCTTTATTGCCTGAGTCTTGCGGTGGAATCCCGTTTCCGCTTCAAGGACGACACGCAGCCCATCTACGTCAGCCACCACGTCCATCTTCTTTCGCCTCTCGCGCTTCTCATAATCCGCCGGAACTCCCTGTTCGGTTAGGAGTCGGGCCAATGCTCGGTTCGTAAATTCTTCGTCTTTTTTCACTAGCACAACCTTGCTAAATTTGAGGCTTCAGTATAGCTTTCGCAAGTGTGTTAGCTCAAGGACGTAATTCCACAGTTACCTAAGCTCCGAAATACAGGTTAGGGCTGGTACAATCGGCGTAGGCTAGGGTGTGGTCGATGGATGTACGGAGGAAGGAGTGGGCGACATGGCGGACTACATGGTTATATCGGCGGACTCTCACGCGAACGAGCCTGTCGAGCTGTATGAACGCCTCCCGGAGGAGTACCGGCCTCGGGCACCGCGGGAGATCGTGAAGGACGGGCACCGCTTCCTGAGGATAGAGGGGGCGGGAGATATGCCCCTCGACGCTCCGAATCCTCTCTCGGAAGAGGACATGCGCAGGTTCTTCCGGGATGCAGAGAAGGACCAGGAACTTATCGCCAGCAACCCGAGCGACCTGGCCGGCGGGGTAGACATCCCAGTCCGCCTTTCGGACCTGGAGGATGACGGAGTTTCTGGAGAGGTGATTTACCCGCAAGGCATCTTCAAGTCCTTTGCCTCCCCAGATCCCGATTACCAGCGGGCGCTTACCAGCCTCTACAACGACTGGTACCACGAGATATTCGGGGAGCATCCGGACAAGTTTGTCGCGTCGGCGCTGCTGCCGATGGTAGACATCCCATCGGCGGTAGAGGAGGCGAGACGGATATCGAGGCTCGGGGGAAGGTCGTTTTCCGTGCCAGTCAGCATGCCCATGCTTCCCTACAACTTCCCCGACTACGACCCGTTCTGGGACGTAGCGGAGGAGACTGGCGTTCCGGTCTCCTTTCATGTATTTACCGTGGGCCCGACCGGCCAGGACCGAACAGGGAGGATAAGCGGTGGGCCTGGGCAAGACCTAGCCACCGAAATAGTGGATATGGCCCACGCGATGAATCCACTCACACTACTTGTGGCCTCGGGGGCGCTGGAGCGTCACCCGGACCTGAAGTTTGTGCTGGTGGAGGGTGGGGTGGGGTGGCTTGCATGGGTGCTTCAGACCATGGACGAGATGCAGATCAAGCGACACATGTGGGCCGAACCCAAGCTCTACATGAAGCCCAGCGAGTACTTTCATCGGCAGGGGTACGCCACTTTCGGAGACGATCGGGTAGGCCTTATGACCCGATACGTGATTGGTGTGGAAAACCTGATGTGGGGCAGCGACTACCCACACGACGAGGGCACATTCCCTCACTCGCGGGAGGTGATAGAGCGGACGTTCGAAGGAATACCGGAGGATGAGAAGCGTAAAATGGTCGGAGAGAATGCGGCCAAGCTGTACGGGTTTTTCCAGTAACCAGGGATCCAGGTATTTGGGAGGTGAAATGTCGGATTACAAGGTCATCTCGGCGGACTCACATTGCAATGAACCGGCGGAGATATATGAAAGGCTCCCGGTAGAATATAGGGCGAGGGCGCCTCACGAGGAGTCCATAGACGGTGAGAGATTTATGGTCTTCGAGGGGCAGGCACCGATGCCCGTCATTGCCCCCAACCCGTTGAATGAAGACGACATGCAGAGGTACTGGCGGGACGGGGAGGACCTAGGGCGTCAACAGCATAGGGCAGGGGGAGTAGACATCCCTCTGCGCCTGGCAGACCTGGAAAAAGATGGTGTCAGCGCCGAGGTAATCTACCCGCAGGCCGTTTTCAAGACTTTCGCATCCCCGGACCCCGGGTACCAGCTGGCGCTGTCGGGGCTGTACAACGACTGGCACCACGAGATATTCGGCGCCCGACAGGATGTCTTCGCGGTAACGGCCGAGATTCCCATGCTCAACGTGCAGGATGCAATTGGCGAGGCGAAGCGGGTGGCGAAGATGGGCTACAAGAGTCTATCGCTGCCGTGCGCGATGCCCACCAAGCCGTACAATCACCCGGACTACGAGCCGTTTTGGGATGTCGCTGAAGAGCTAGACATCCCGTTGGCTTTTCACGTATTCACCACGGGGCCCGACCCGGCAGCCACCGCTGCAGCTAGCGAATACGAACGGGCCACGGGCGTGGGGGAGGACCACCTTGGGAGCATAACCGGGATGGCTGCGGCCATGGGGCCTACGATCATGCTTATCGCTTCCAACACCCTGGGGCGTCATCCGAACATGAAATTCGTGCTGGTGGAGTCGGGGGTGGGGTGGCTGGCGTGGGTGCTTCAATGCCTAGATGAACTGCATGCCAAGCGTCACATGTGGGCGGTCCCTCACCTTGAGCTGCCTCCCAGCGAATACTTCAAGCGCCAGGGATTCGCCACGTTCGGGGACGACCTTGCGGGTCTGCTTACGCGTGAGATCACCGGTACAGATTGCCTGATGTGGGGCAGTGACTATCCCCACGACGAGGGCACGTTCCCTCACTCTCAAGAGGTGATAGACCGGATTTTCAGGGATGTATCTGAAGAGGAAAAGCGGAAGATTGTGGCGGGCAACGCGGCGAGGCTCTACGGGTTCTCGTTGTCCTGACCATTCGCCGCAATAGGCCACACAACCAAGAGAAAGAGAGCAATCAAGCATGCAGCCATCGGAACACATTGAGGAGTTTCTGAAGAAAGTGCAGGTGGGGGTGCTATCGACCGTCGACACCAAGGGCAGGCCGCACTCGATACCCATGTGGTGCCTGTATGAGGACGGCGAATTCGTCATGTCCACGGGCCTGGGGTCCCAGAAGTACAAGAACATAAAGAACAACGAGAACGTAATGCTGGTGTTCGACCAGAGGGAGACTCCCTACTACGCGGTGATGGTGCGGGGAATCGCTCGGCTGGAGACGGTACACTCAGTGGATACCATAAAGGGAATTGCCACTGCGTACTTAGGGGAAGAGGGGGCGAACAAGTACTTGGGAGATCGCCCGGATAATGCGGAGTCGGCGACGATTCGGGTGAAGCCCACGAGGTTCATCGAATACCACGGGTTGAGCGGCAGATAGCGCATTCTACCAACCTTTAGAAAACCGGGAGGTCTCCAGATGGATCTTGTATTCCTCGGCGGAAACGTGATGACCATGGACCGCGGCGGGACGCGGGCCGAGGCCCTTGCGGTGAAGGACGGGAAGATAGCGGCGGTCGGGGCGAGTGGGGAGATAGGGGCTATGGTGTCGGAGGGGACGGAGGTAGTGCCTCTTACGGGGCGCACACTGATTCCCGGATTTGTAGACCCTCACAACCATTTCTCGGCCACGGTGTTCGACCCGGTGGCGGTGGACTGCTGGACGCCCCCTCACGGGAGCATCACGGGAATTAAGGATGCGATAGCTCGGGCGGCGAGTGCGGCTCTCCCGGGACAGTGGATATTCGGTTGGGGGTTCGCGGGGGACTACGTCCGGGAGGGTCGGAACCTGACGCGTCGGGACCTGGATGATGCGGCACCTGACAACCCGATCTGCATCATGGACGGGTCTCATCACAGCTGCTATGCGAACTCACTAGCCATGCGGCTAGGGGGGATAGACTCAAGCACCCCCAACCCGCGTGGAGGTCAAATCCTTAAGGATGACCAGGGAGAACCGTCCGGGGAGCTTTGGGAAAGGGCGATGGACCCCGTACACTCGCTGTGCCTGAAGGACCATGTAGACCGGCACGGGGAGGGGGCGGGGGAGTTCGTCTACCGGAACTCGATGAAGCACCTTTCGGTGGGGATTACGTCGGTGGGGGAGGCGCTGGTAACGCCCGACGCGGCTCGGCTGTACAAGATGGCCGACGAGCAGGGCAAGATACCAATAGCTCTCAGGCAGCAGCTTGGGGGGCTGACGTTCTTCAGGGCGCCGGAGGAAGCCTCACGGGGCGAACTAGGGATAGAGGATACGTCGGACAGGCTGCGGGGTGGGACTCTGAAGATGTTCATGGACCCGGTGTTCCCTGACGCGGCCAATTTCAAGTGCCACGATAATGGGGAGATCGAGCGGGTAGGGACACAGTACTACTCGCAGGAGGAGGCGGACGAGCTTGTACTTTCCGCTCACAAGCTAGGGATGCAGGTCATCATCCATTGTCTCGGGCCCTGGGCGATCGAGCAGGCGCTCAACTCCTTCGAGCGGGCCTTGCGGGAGAAGCCTGTATCGGACCCTCGGTTCCGCATTGAGCACTTCACAATGCCGACCCGGGAGCAGATCGACAAGGCTAAATCACTGGACGTGATAGCCTCTGTGCAGCCGCCTTTCATTTACACCTGGGCCGACCGACAGCAAGTGCGAGCTCGGGAGCTGGGCCGCACATTCGGGATAGAGGCGTATCGGAGCATGATAGACGCGGGGCTGACGGTGGCGGCGGGGTCGGACAACCCGTGTGCGCCACTGGACCCGCTCATCGGGATCCGGGCCGCGGTAAACCGGGTGGCGCGAAGGACGGGGGAGCCCGTGTCTCCAGAGGAGGCAGTAACCCCAATGGAAGCGCTGCAGATGTACACGATGAACTCGGCGGTGGCTTTGAGGAGGGAGTCGGAAGTGGGGTCAGTAGAGGTTGGGAAACGCGCAGACCTGGTTGTCCTAGGGCACGACCCGACGCAGGCCAACCCGGATTTCATCACCGATATCGCCGTCGAGCGCACGTATGTCGACGGACAATGCCTGTACAGCAGGTACTAGCCGAGCAGGAATAGGGAGCAAGCAATGACTCAACAGGCAGAATACGACATCATAATCGTCGGGGGCGGGCACAATGGGCTGACCGCGGCAGCGTACCTGGCCGACGCGGGCATCAACGTGCTGGTTCTGGAGCGTCGGGAGGTGGTGGGAGGGGCGGCGGTGACGGAGGAACTGATACCCGGGTTCCGGTTTTCTACGGCGTCGATGTTCTGCGGCATGGTGCAGCCCAAGGTTGTCGAAGACCTGAAGCTGCGGGACTACGGATACGATGCCTACGGAGTCGATCCCCCATACACATTCATGTTCCCGGACAACTCATACCTGTGCGCCTGGAATGACCCGGACAAGTTCAGGAGTGAGATAGAAAAGTTCTCCGCTACGGACGCTGACGCCTTTTTCGAGCAGCAGCGTTTCATGCAACGATACCAAGAATACATCAGGCCGTATTTTCTGAGGAAACCGCCGTCCGTTGCGGAGTTTGCGGCCCAGTTCAAGACGCAAGAAGAGGAAGAAGCATACCGGGCGATCATGTTCGGGTCGGCGGGGCACTATGCACTGGACCACTACGAGTCGGACGCGGTCAGGGTAATGGCCACTGGGCTGGCGGCCTCGGGTAACGATGTATCACTTTTCAGTAAGGGCAACATGTTCAAGGCGCTGTGGGCCAACATGGCAGAAGCGACGGGAGTGGCGGGAGTTTGGGGGTTCAGCCGGGGCGGCATGGGGGCCATCACCCAGGCCATGGCGGCATCTGCCGAGGCGAAGGGTGCAACGATCAGGACGGGCACAGAAATCGAGGAGATCTTAGTAGAGGGTGAACGTGCGACGGGCGTGGTGCTAACGTCCGGCGAGACAATCCGGGCGCGTGCGGTAGCATCCAACGCTGATCCCAAACGGACCTTCCTAAAACTCGTTCCGGGCGGGCACCTGGAACCCAGTATCGAGCGTGACGTGAATAATTTGAAGCTTAGGGGAAACCTGGCCAAGGTGTTCATAGCATTGGACGCTCGGCCGGAGTGGGCCTGTTTCAACGGCGAGGACCCAGGAACACGGGACCAGGGATTCCTAGGTCTGGTGCCATCCATCGAATTCGTTGAGGAGTCTCGGGTGCAGGCGCTCAGGGGCGAGATGCCGGACAAGATATGGACGTTCCTCCACGTCCAATCTATCACGGACGACTCCCTGGCCCCACCAGGGAAGCACGCCATGACCTGCTACTTCCAGCACGTGCCCTACGAGCTGGCAGAGGGCAGCTGGGATGACGAGTCCACCAAGCGCGAACTCTCAAACCGGTGCCTTAACCACCTGCGGGAGTACATTACAAACCTGGACGACATCATGATTGACAACGTTGTGTTCGGGCCAAGGGACATTGAGGACCGGTTCTACCTGACCGAGGCCACGATGCACCACGGGGATATTACCCCCGACCAGATGTTTTCCCTTCGACCGTTTGCGGGTTACTCGGACTACCGGACGCCGGTGAAGAACCTGTACCTGTGTGGGGCGGGGGCGTTTCCGGGGGGGTCGGTGTCGGGGGCACCGGGGCACAATGCGGCGCACGAGATTATCAAGGACTGGCGGGAGGGGTTGATAGGGTAGGGGAGTTGCAGGGGGCACACCCTCAGCCACCTCGGGATTGATCGGTTCCCGCCCGCCCTGTTTTGCGTGATATGTCTTTGCCAAGGAGAGGCAAGAAACCCTCACCCCCTTGATCCCCCTCTCCCTTAGGGCCATTAAGGGAGAGGGGGAGAGAAGAACATAGGCCCGCACGGGTGCCGTGCACCCGTGCGGGCCTCTATTTCAGTACTGGGGGGAGGGGGAAGAGGAAAGGACTCCACCCCAGATTCCTCGCGGGGCATCGGAATGACAGTTATGCAAAGCTCTCATCAAGGGAGATGGGGTAGTACTCTTGGCGCATTTTTGACCGGGTCTCGGGGGGTGGAATGACGGATGGGGATTAGGTTGAACATTCGCAGTAGAATAGAAAGTGATGCCAATGCCACGATTGTGTCGATCAGCAGGCAAATACGGGGAATAGCAAGCAAGGGAGAGCGAGATGGGCAATCCGGTCGTGCATTTTGAAATAGCGTGTAAGGATGCGGGCGCCGGGCAGGGTTTCTACGGGGACCTGTTCGGGTGGAAAATAACGTCCGACAATCCGTGGAACTATGGGCTGGTGGAGAAGGGTTCCGAGGAAGGGATCGGGGGAGGGATCACCGGTGCTAACCCCGAAATGAGCCAACCCGGGGTGATGATCTACGTGGAGGTAGAGGACCTGCAGGCGACGCTGGACAAAGCTGAGAGCCTGGGCGGCAAGACAACGATGCCAATTATGGAGATTCCCGGAATGGTCACCCTCGCCCAATTCTCTGATCCCGATGGGAACATCATAGGGATTGTGCAGTCTGCGAGTTAAGGATTTTCGAAACTCTCGATGAAAACTCCGGCAGCCGGGCCGCGCGGCCCGGCTGCCAAAGGTTTAGGCGGCTGGCTTCATTCGCTCCGTGTTGACCGGTCTGTTCTGGACCTTCACCGTGCGGCGGGAGACCATGGCAGTGACATCGGCCTCGTTGAGGTCTCGGCTGCACTGGAAACAGGTGATGTAGTGGCCGAACAGATCGGTGCCGGAGAACAGATCGCCTCCGCACCAGGGGCAACCCTTTAACCAGAACATAGTGTCAATCTCCTTCCTCACCGGCCTGTGGTACACGTTATCCCGGACTCCGTGAAGGCCCGAGACGTTGAGCATCCCTACATTGTCTATAACGAAGGATTTACGATTTGGTTCCTTCTCGGGGGCCGGGAGATTTCCAGAAGGGGTTACGAGTCGGTCATTGCGGCGCGGGTTGAGCTTTATCCGAGGCTGAGACAAGGCGCGGGCCGGTGGGCCGGTTGACTACAATTAGAGAGTCGTTTTAGTATTGGTTGTCACGAATCTCGGGGCGCATTCGTCTAGCGGCCTAGGACACCGCCCTCTCAAGGCGGAGACCACGGGTTCGAATCCCGTATGCGCTACCAACTCTCCCGTAAGTAGGCACGAACAGCACCATTATGCAAAGCAGCTATCACTTGTGGTATCCCTGTTGAATCTCGACTTTTTCAATGGGCTTCTCACCCTGACCAGGAGATTTCAATGGATAAGGTCTTGGAGTACAAAGTAGGTCAATTATTGGAGCAATTCCGGTGTCCCGAGCACGATGTTAAGCCAAGCTTTGGAGAATGCCGAGGTAATCTCTACCGTATCTTCTGCAGCGAACCAGCGTGCGACAAACAAATTCTGACCTACACGCCATTGAAGTTTTTGGCAGATGGCGGCGGTAATGTGGTCTATATAGACTATCAGAAGGGAGACCCTAACCTTTACGGGAGTATCCCTGCTACGCACGTAAGCCTGCGTAACGAAGACCTCCAAGTCTCGGACGACAATTGCCCGTTCCTCCAGGTCGAATAAGAAAGAGAACTACAAGTCCGAAGGCTCGGGCAAAATCAAATCGCCAGGTGACGGTAATCTACCCGGCGCTCCAGACCCCCCAGCTTAGGGGCCTTAACGAGCTGTTCCCAGCACCAAGTCTCTATAAGTAATTGACGGAGCTAATACGCTACTTTCGTATCAGCGGCGACGATTTTACCCTGTTTGACCTTGTCGACTACGTAGGAGAGGTCGCTGATGTATTCTTCGACTACAGGCTTCTGGATTAGCGAGAGCATCATGTGTATGGCGTTGGGTTCCTGAATTCGGCTGGTGTACCACCCGGAGTCGGACATGCCGTCTGCTACGGCGAAAATATCGAATTCGCTGGACCCGTAAGTGAAAATGGTCAGCTGCGGGTCGCCATACGTCTCCAGGCCGTCGATGCGGTTTACGCCGTCCATCAGGGCTTCTCTTATGTGGAGGACCTCCTGGGCAATCCGCATGTATCCTTCCTCGCCCAGGTAGTTCATCACCGCCCATGCGGAAGCTACGGCACCTCCGGGTCGGCTGCCGACGAAGGTCTGGGTTGAATAGAGGCCCTTCGACCACTGGTCGAAGACGAACCCCTGGTATTCCAGGTATTCGGCGTCGCTGTAAAGGACCGTGGATGCGCCCTTTGCAGCGTATCCGTTCTTGTGAATATCCGCGGAGATGGACCTGACGCCGGGAATGGCGAAATCGAAGTCGGGTATAGGGTAGCCCAGTTTCCTGACAAAGGGCGCGATAAATCCGCCTATGCAACAGTCCACGTGGAGCCAGAGGTCTCTGGACTGGGCGAGTTCTCCCAAGTCGCCGATGGGGTCGACAACCCCATGCGGGTACTCCGGGGCTGAGCCGACCATCATGATTGTATTGTCGGTGATGGCCTCGGACATGGCGTCGACGTCAGCGCGGAAGTCGGGACCCGGGTTTATTCTTACGACTTTCATGTCCAGGAGCTCGGCGGCGCGGTCAAATGCGGGGTGTGCCGTGCGGGAGGTCAATATCTCGGGAGTGCCCTTGATGGGCCTGTTGGCCCGGGCCCAGTCTCGGGCGGACTTTATGGCGAGGAAGATGCTTTCGGTGCCTCCGGTCGTCATGCTGCCGGCGGCGTTTTCTCCGCCGTGAAGCAGACCAAGACTCAGGTCGATAACCTCTTCCTCCATGTTGGCGAGACTAGGGTAGACCTTTGGGTAGACTGCGTTTTCGTTAAAGAACATAGCGTATGCGTCATGGGCGACCTGTATAACATCGTCGCCGGCGTAGTAGAGGAGACCGGAGATTTTCCCGGTACGCCAGTCGACATCCCCCTGGCGGGCCTCGGTGAGACGGTCTTTCAGCTCGTCCCAATTGGAGCCGGTTTTCGGAAAGGACCTGTTCATATTTCATCTCCTGACTTGCGCTGAGGCGTATGGGGTGTGCCGGATTCCTGCACAAAGGTAATGTCAAAGGGGGAGTTGCGTCAACAGTCTGTACCGGTCCGGCAGATTAGAGATACGCAGGGTTTTTATTCAGTCCTCCTGAGGCGGATCCTCTCCGCCAAAGGCGGACCCTCCGTAGGCGGATGTACCACTTTCAGCACGGCGGATGTTCCATCTTCGATTGTGGGGTTTCGGTTTCCGTTTGGTTTGTTTTGGAGGGGGCAGGCGATGGAAGGTCCGGGACTCGATTCAGGGGGCGGGAGGCCAGCCTGTTCAGCCCCGTGCTTCTGTTTAGTGTGGTAGATAGGCGAGGGGTTCTCGCCAAGGGGCGGCCTCTACCACCAGCTTTCGCTCTGCCCCGATCGGAGGGTCGGGGGGCGTTTTCTCGCTGCCGTCGCTGGTTGGGTGGGGATCTCCGAAGGGGACGACGGGGGAGATTTTTCAAGGGCCGTAAGGCCCGAGTGTATAGCCCGGCATAAGCGGGGCTTCTTAGATACGCCGTGGACGCATCTACTGCGTCCTACGCATAGGACGCCATTCGGCAGGGTCCCTGGAAGGGAGACGCCGGTTAGAGTCTTTATGGACCTTCCATCGCCTGATGGGGTTGGGGGAAGGGATAGCCGGGGCCCGTGATGAGGAGATGGCGACGTTTGCTTGAGCCGCGGGCCTGCGCGAGGGCCGTTGGGATGGGCTTGGGCGTTGAGTCGTCGGGGCCGGGGCTGTGGTTACCCCCTGGTGTTTGGTTCCTCCTTGAGATAGCTAGGGTTGGTGTTCGAACAATGAGGATAATAGCACAATTGTTCAGGTAGAGTCAAGGGGTTGATGTCACTCTCCGAGGCGAGCCTACGGCCCCATCCCCAGCCCCACCGGGGAACCCTCACCCCCTTGATCCCCCTCTCCCTTAGGGCCTATAAGGGAGAGGGGGAGATAAGAATAGAGGCCCACGTGCGTGCAGAGCACGCACGTGGGCCTCTAATTCAGTACTGGTGGGAGGGGAGGAGGAAAGGACGCCGCCCCAGATTCACGCCTAAGGCGCACGCCGAGGCGCATCTGCGATATCTTCGACCCTTAGGGCCTTCAAGGGAGAGGGGGAGAGAAGAACAGAGGCCCGCACGGGCGCTGTGCACCCGTGCGGGCCTCTGGTTCAATACTGGGGGGACTGGGATGGATTCCCGGTCGGGGTCGGGAATGACGGATGGAGGGAGGGGTGTTCAGGTGAGGTGAAGGGGTGGATGTCACTCGCCTCGGCGAGTCTACGGCCCCATCCCCGACCCCACGGGGGAACCCTCACCCCCTTTATCCCCCTCTCCCTTAGGGCCATTAAGGGAGAGGGGGAGATAAGAACAGAGGCCCACGTGCGTGCAGAGCACGCACGTGGGCCTCTAGTTCAGTACTGGGGGCAGGGGGATGGGTTCCTGGTCGGGGTTGGGAATGGCGGGTAGTAGGTGAGCGGATATGAAATAGGTCAGTGGTGGGCTTGCGTCCTAGATTCCTCGCGGGGCCTCGGGATGGGAAGGGGGGATGGGCGGGCGGGGCATCGAGCTACCTACTGTAGGCTTGACGTGTTAGGACGTGCCCCCTAGAATGCCGACTTGCGCCCACAGAAGAGGCGCTTTTTAGGATATGGGAGGAAACATGGTCAAGATCGGAAAAACAACTATGAAAATGACAAGGGGCCGCGTCATCCTGGGGGTTATGGGCATTCTGCTGGTAATCCTGCTGGTTGCCGCGGCCTGTGGATCGGACCCCACGGCAGAGCCTGACATTGACGCCACCATTGAAGCTGGAATAGCGGCGACTGTGGAGGCAATGCCGGAACCCACCGCAACGCCCGAAGCCATGATGATGGATAAGGTAAGGCCCCCGTCTGAGTGGACGCCTGAAAATCCAGCGACGCGCGAGGAGATAGAAGCGGAACTGGAGAATTACAGAGGCATGACCATAACGTACGGCACTTGGGGAGGCGCGTACACCGCCGGTGAGGAAAAGGCTTGGTTCCAGTCCATCAGGGACCAGTTCGGGATTGACGTATTAGCAGACGGAAATTCCAACCCGAATACTAAACTTCGAGCAATAGCCGAGACCGGCAACTTCGACTGGACCTTCGCCCTGGGGACTACTCCGGTCTTTGCTGAACTTGGTGAGCTCGGCCTCCTAGAACCCCTGGACAAGAGCGTGGTCGACAACCGGAGCTTTGCAGGGATACTGAAGGACCACGCCTACTTCGGCGGCGCAGGAGGCATAGCCTCCGAGCCGCTAGCATACAGCACAAACACTTACACCGAAGAAACTCGGCCCAAGACAATGAAGGACTTCTTCGACGTGGAGACCTTCCCCGGCATACGCGCTATGGACAGCCGTGGATGGACGTGGCTGCGCTATGTGACGGCCGCATACTGGAGCGAAAACCCCGAGCACTTTAGCACAACTGAGGACACTCTCAGCCCCGAACAGATCGATGAGGCTTACACGTACCTGGACGCAATTAAGCCCCACATCAACGTCTATGCCGCATCCTCCTCCGACTGTCCCACCTTCCTGATCGTAGGCGAGGTGGACATGTGCCTCACTGGCAACGGCCGTTTCGGAGAAGCCATCCTTAGAGGCGACCCTCTGGCGATGTCATGGGAGGCCGGACACCTCATGACCACTTTCGCCCAGGTGATTCCCATCGGCTTGAGAGATGCCGAGCCGGAGAAGTTTGAGCTTACCCAGCTCATCATGGCTTACTTGTCCCTGCCGGAGATAAACAACCAGATTTCCCGCTACGTCCAATACTCCCCTATAAACGCCGATTCATGGCCACTCCTGGACTTGTCGGTGTTCGACCACTCGCGGCAGTTCCTGCCCACCTCCCCGGTGAACGCCCAGTACGGTTGGCTGGTGGACGAGGTATGGCAGACCGGCGTTACCGCCGAACAAACTGAGCGCTACGTTACCTGGCAAACCGCAGGCAGTTAAATCTGTAGAGAGTTGGTCTTAGATCATAAGTAGAATTGGTGAGGTCGGGTGTCAGAAAATGATGCCCGGCCTCACCGCTTTCTTTTTATGGAGCAGTGGCCAAGCAGGGTCCTTCTCTGTTTCAGCTTCGGTCAACTTTGCCAGATGGGGAGCGACCCGTGTGTCGAGTCTAGTACCGTCGCCCTCTGATCGACATCGGGAACTCAGATGTCACCCAGTGCAAGACCTGTATGCAGGGATGGAGACTGGACGGTAAAGTTTCGGCAAAATGAGTCGTACAAGACCTACCACTGCCAGGTAAGAGCGCCTAGTGGATAATTAGGCGAGCAAGGTAGCTGCAAAGGACGTGTGATGGCAGAAAAGCTTAAGTTGGAAGATGCGAAGGTGGGGGATAGGGTAGGGCCGTATCGTTACAGGGTTACCCGGGAGATGGCGGAGTACGCCGCTTCCAAGGAGATGCTGAGCAGTTCTCGGTATTCGGGGGACAGCACTATCGCTCCAAGCGCCCTTACGGACAATGACTATTCGCTGGCATTCATGGTGAAGTACAACCCCGGGGACGCCATTCACACGAAGGCGGAAAATCACTACATCAATCCACCAATAGTCGGCAAGGAATTGATCGTAACCGGGGCGATATCCGACAGATTCAACAAGAGGGGCAAGGACTTCCTGGTATTTGAAACGACCACTCGTGACGAGGATGGTCGGGAGATAGTCAAGAGTAAGAATACGCTACTGCTGAGCCTTTGATGTTTGCCGCAAAGAGACCTTTGCAAAACTTTGGGCTGGAGCCGCGACGCCCCACCCATTCCGCTCTTGAGACCCTTCGACTCCGCTCAGGGCGAGCGGAATGCCCCACCCCCAGGCCAATTGATCGTACTTAATAAGTGGCGCAGTGGCCATAATGATGATTATGCAAAGGTCTCACATAGAGCAAGAGTTTGTATCATAGAAAAGGTCGAATCCAGGAAAGGGATAAAGAATGACAGTTGCAGCGAGGGATTCGGTCCCGGGATTTAGCATCCCCTCACTGACCAGGAAGATTTCGGCTGAAGAGATAATTTCCAACAGCAGGGGCAGGGAGTCGCTGTGGGGGCAACCGGCCGCGGGTAAGAACATGCACAACGACACCGAAACCGCCCACTCAATCGGGGCACGGGACGTGGTGGCCGGGGGCATCGACACGATGAGGGTAGGCTGGGAAATGCTCTTCAACTTATTTGGGGAGCGTTGGCTCAAAGGGGGCAACCTGTCATGCACATTCATCAACATGGTGTGCGGCGGGGATGAGCTGACGGCCAAGGGGGTCGTGAGAGAGCTGGCTGAAGGGGATGCTGCCGACCACGTATATCTGGACATCTGGCTGGAAAATCAGGATGGGGACAAGGTTATAGTCGGGAAGGCCAGCGTTCCGGTAGGCGACTCAGGTTAATGACGAAGTCGCCACAAGCCCTGGAGGGGATAAGGGTATTGGACGTGGGGGAGGGGCTGGCCGCTCCCTATTGCACCAAGATGATGGCCTCATTCGGGGCGGAGGTGATCAAGATAGAGCACCCTGCCGGAGGCGATATCTTCAGAAGGACGGGCCCATTCCTTGACCACGTACCTCACCAGGAGACCAGCGCTCCTTTCCTGTACCTGAACACGGGCAAGAAAAGCATTACGCTCGACCTTAAGTCCGCCTCGGGTGTGGAGACTTTCAAGAAACTAGCTGCCAAGGCAGACGTGATTGTGGAGGACTCTGCTCCGGGGTCGATGGCCGAGTTGGGCCTGGGGTATGACGTTCTGGAAGGCATCAACCCCGGGTTGGTTATGGCTTCCATCACGGGTTTCGGGCAGACGGGGCCATATCGGGACTACAAGGCCAACTCTATGATCAGCTATGCGGTCACGGGGCTGATGTATATGAACGGCGAGCCCGGCAGGGAGCCGTTAACGGGGAGCGGGCACATCCCGGAATACGAGGCTGCGGTGCAGGCTTACAATGCGATTGTCGCGGCGCTTTACTGGCGGGAGGAGAGTGGGGAGGGGCAGCATATCGACGTTTCGGTGATGGAGGCAATGGCCTATTTCCATGAATTCGCCATAGTGGTATGGACTCATGTGGGCATTCAGAACGAAAGAGCAGGCAACCGCCATCCGGTGGGGATACATCCCCTTGCCTTGTTTCCGTGCAAGGACGGATATGTTTCGATCAGCGTAGCCACACCTGACCAGTACGACAACCTGATGCTCTTGATAGAGAGGCCCGACCTGCTGGATGATCCCAGATATGCCGACCGTCACGACCGCTGGAACATCGCGGATGAATTTGACGAGATCCTGTTGCCCTGGCTAGTTGAGCACACCGCGGACGAGATCGTCAGGCGAGCCCAAGAGCTGAGGATACCTTCCGGGCGACTTAACGACTGTGAACAATTGATGAGCGACGCCCAGCTTGCAGCAAGGGACTTCTGGGTAGACATCGAGCATCCGTACGCGGGGAGGCAGACCTATCCCGGCGCCCCGTTCAAGATGAGCGAAACGCCTTATCAACTGAGTCGGGCCCCGTTGCTAGGCGAGCATAATGAGGATATCTACGTGAACAGCCTGGGTCTGAGTCCCAAGGGGATGGCTCAACTGAGGGAAGCGAAAGTAATCTGATCCGTCAGAGGCGGAAAGAGCCATTCCATATATGAAGGACGCGTCAAAACAATCGGCTCTAAAGGGTGTACGGGTCCTGGATTTGACCCGGGGCTGGGCGGGCCCAATCGGAGGGCGGTTCCTAGCGGACTTCGGGGCCGAGGTAATCAAGATCGAGGCTCCGACGGGTCGGGGGCTGGCCAACGTGGACCCTCCTGCGCCCTTGAAATACATGCGGGTAGTTCATGCCCCTTATCCCAACAACGACCCCGGCGATGAACCCTACAATCGCTATGCGCCCTTCAACGAATACCACCGCAACAAACTGAGCCTGACCCTGGACTTGACCTCGGAGGAGTGCAAGGAGATATTTCGCAACCTGGTCCTCATCTCTGACGTGGTCCTTGAGAACTACAGCGCGAGGGTAATGAGGAATTTCGGATTTGACTATCCCTCCCTCAAGAAACTGAACCCGTCCATAATCATGGTCTCAATGCCGGGTTTCGGGACGTATGGGCCCCAGGGGCACTTCGTGAGCTACGGAAGCGATATAGAACCGAACACAGGGATTACACACTTGATGGGGTACGCGGGCTCGGGGCCCATGCGGCATGGCGAGGCGTACGCCGATCCGAGCGCCGGCGTACACGCGGCTTCGGCCATGGTCACAGCGCTCTTTCACCGTAGGCGCACAGGCAAAGGGCAGTATGTAGACCTCTCCCAAAGCGAATCAATGATAGGGCTGATAGGGGAGCATTTAATGGCCTACAGCATGAATCGGGAGGAGCCGGAGAGGATGGGAAACAGGCATCCCGTTTTTGCTCCAAACGGGTGCTACAGGTGCAGGGGAGACGACAAGTGGGTGGCAATCTCGGTGGAGAACGACGAGGAATGGAAGGTCCTTTGTGAGGTGCTCGGCAGTCCCGAGTGGGCGAGAGATGAGAAGTTTGGGAGCCAAGAGGGGCGTCGGGAGAATCGGGAGGAGCTGGATGCCAACATCTCTCGCTGGACAGCCGACAAGGACTATAAGGAAGTGATGCATTCCCTTCAGTCTAGGGGGATAGCTGCCGGAGCGCTGTTTACGAACCAGGACGTGGCGGAAGACCCTCATTTGAAGGAACGGGGCTACATATGGGACGTACCTCTCTCCAAGGCTGAAACCATGCAATTTCTAGGGGCGCCAATCCAGCTTTCCAGGACACCAATAGCGCTGTACAGGCCTGCACCCACACTGGGCGAGCACAACGGGTATGTGGTTACGGACCTCCTGGGTATGGAGGCGGCACATGCAGACCTGCTGGCGGAAGCGGGGCTGATGGTCACCAGGCCGCCTGTCTAGTGGCCTCGTGCCGAGATGGGCGAGGCTTCCGCACCTAAAAGTTAAGGTGAGGCATGCACGCTTGAAATCTGGATTTTCTCTCCGACCTCTGCGTACAGACTAAGGCAAGCGTTTTCCGAAGGAGATGGAACTGATGACAGCCGACGCTACGATGTCCCCAGATAAGTGGCCGTTAGAGGGCCAGTGTGACTTTATCTCCCGGCTGTACTGGCTATGGGTCGGGGGGATGACGGTAGTTACGCTTTTCAAGCATGGGGAAGAGGCGGTTGTGAAGTGGCGTTTTACTATGCTAAACAGGCACTCGCAGGGCCACTTCATCGAAGGGTTGAAGAAGCTGGGAATCAACCCAGACAAGGAGCCTGCGGCGGTAGTTGCGGCGAAGTATCACTATTTCTCCAACGGGCTGGGGGGCATTGATCTGGAGATGGTGGTGGAGTCTCCCAAGAAGGCGTGGATCCGGTATAACGGACCCTATGTGCCAGATGGGACAGGGTGGCTTGCCAATCCGCCAAGCGTGGGTCGGGCGCCCTTCGAAGGCTGGCATCCTTACAACGGAGTGCGGCTTAACAAACCCCGCCTGGGCTTCGTTCTGTGCAGAGGTTTCGCGGACGGTGAGCCCTACGCCGAAGGCTACTTCCTGGAGTACGACCACGACCTCTCGGAGGAGGAGCGCTTCAGGTTCGACCCGTCTGAAACCATGCCTTCGTTCGACCGTGAGACTGCGCCGAGGCTCGACCCGGAAGTCTGGCCCCCGGACCGGATATCCAGGTCCAAGCGCAATTTCGGGCGGGGGTATGTTGAGGAGTCGATACTGTCGCTTTACGAACTGCTGGACCCCGAAACCATAACAAAGATTGTGCGGAAGTCGTACGAGGGCATAGCGATCCAGTACGGGAGGCGGCTGCTGGAGGAAATGGGCATCAATGGCAGTAATGCTGGCGCCCTAGCCTGCTTCATGAAGCATCTCATAGACATGGCCGGGGACGAGGGAGAGCTTACGTCTCCCTCGCCGGGCAGGCACATTTTGAGGACAACCCGCAGGCGCCTGTTCGAGGTGGAGAAGGCATCCGTAGAGGTCCACCGGGCGATGTTCGGGTTCGTGGAGGTGATGGCCAAGATCGTGGGCCGGGGGATAAGGGTCTCTCTGACGGCGTTGAAGGAAGAGGGTTCTCCTTACGACGAAATTGTTTTCGAGGACGTGGGTGGCTAGAGGGGCAGTCACATGCCCCGGCCTATGACCTTGATGCTTCCCAGCTTCCTTTCCAGCCAGGGCGCCAATCGGTCCACTTTTTGAACTCCTTCGGCTCGATGCCCGTTTCATAGATCTCGACGGCGATTGGGAGCTTGTGGAAAGTTTCGGGGATCAAGCTGCTATCGCCGTCGGGGCAGACTGAGACGGATATCAGCAGGTCGATTTCTGCGTAAAACTCGATGTGATCAGCTTTCTTGGCGTCGGTCTTGCTGAAGTATCGGCGGCCCGTCAAACCATCAATGCGCATCTTCATGAAGAGGTTGATGTTGTCACCGATTACGTCTTCCTCGGTAAGGCCCATAGATTCCGCGCCCTGCAAAAGGTTGAGGTGACATCCGTTTAAACCGGGCACGCCGAAGGTCAGCTCCCAGACCTCTGAAGCGCAATGACTCCCCGAGAAATGCGCGTGCCATCCCTCGTCGGCCGGGCCTGTTTGTACTGTGTCCTCGATACAGGTGGCAATGGGTCGATACATGGGGAGGTCGGACCAAAGCCTGGAATTTGTCGTGATGAATAATCCATCTGCCAGAAGAGTACGATTCAGGCTTAGCGACTCCCGCTGAGGACAGTCGGCGTTCCAGAGACATACGTCTACAACTTGCGGGCCCTCTTCCTGGATGATTTTGAAGGTTTGACCTTTGTCCACCCTGAATCCTCTTCCATTGTTAGGTGGGATTATTGATCTTTGCAGCAGCTTGCGCTCGGAAACCCTTGCCCGGATATCGTCGTAGAACTCGAGGTCTATTCTGAGTGGCTCTGGGTTGGCGTCTATCAGGCTTTTCTCGGAAGAACTCATTGGCGCTTCTCCTTCCAGGTGGAGGGGCAAAGACTCGTTTGCCCTAGCTTATCCCCCTGGGCCTCTCATACGTGGGGCGCAATCCTAAGGATAGAAGAGTTTTTGGGCGGCTTTACGCAAGTCGCTTCGGAAGTCGGGGTGGGCGACGGATATTAGCTCCTCGGCTCGTTCGCGTATGGATTTGCCAAGGAGCCGGGCGATGCCGTATTCGGTGACGACGGTGTCGGCGAAGGTGCGGGGTATGGTGACGACCCCACCCTCGGGGAGTTGAGGGACGATTCTAGATATCGTGCCTCTGGCCGCAGTTGACCTGAGAAGGGTGATGGCCATGCCACCCTTCGAAAGAACGGCTCCCATGTGAAGCTCGGTCTGGCCTCCGGTGCCGTTCCACATCCGGGTCCCGATGGTCTCAGAGTTGATCTGCCCGGTGAGATCGACAGTTATGGCGTTGTTGATTGCGTGGTAGTTGTCGTGGGTGGCTACGGTGCGGATGTTGACGACGTATTCGGCGTCGTAGAGCTCTATGAGCGGGTTGTTGTGAGCCCACTCGATCTCCCTCGGGCTGGAGCCGTGGACACTGGCGCCGACCAGCTTATCCCGGTGAATTGTCTTACGGCTACCATTGATAATCCCACGCCGCACAAGGTCCAGAACTCCGGGGGCTGCCATCTCCGAATGCCATCCCAAGTCTATCTTGGAGTCCAGGGCGCCCAGCCGAGGGAGGTATCGGCCGGGACTGCCAACGCCTATCTGGATGGTGCTGCCATCCGGCACCAACTCGGCAACGTGGTCCGCAAAGGGCTTGTCTTCACGGGGAGGGTCGCCCCAACCGAAGTCTCCGGCCAGGGATCGAATCTCAACAAGGCTCTTGTCGCAGAGATTCGGCACCCATTGCTGGCGCTCGATGCCCGACATGTGGGGTATGAATCCCAAGAGTTCCGACTTCACGCCCTCGTCTTCCACACCATCTATGATCGTCCTTGCCTCTTCCACGGTGATCTCGGGTGGGGTGTAGTGCACCGACCTGTCGATTTCCGACAGGTGGATGTAGTTGTCTCCGTAGGTGCGTATGAAGGTCGGATCGTGCTGGGCGATGACCTTGCTTGCGGCTTTGGCCCAGCTGCGGCTGTCCCACATTCCGGCTCCGAAGCTACAGTAACCAAGTTCGTTCGGAGTTGACACACGCACAATAGCGACGTCTGCCTGAAACCGGGGCTCGCGCTTTTCCTCGTAGGGCTTGAACTCGTGGGAGAGGACCATGGGGTAGTAATCCATCAGCCTACGGTCGTGAGGTGGGCGGGAGAAGGCCCCGAGGTAGAACTCGCCGACCAACTTGAAGCTGTCCTCATAACCACCATCCAGCCAGAGCTGGTGCTCGAAGGGGCCCTGGAACATTACCCTCACGTCCGAAAGCTCCGAGGCCCTCGCGGCTAAAGCGTTCGGGATGAAGTTGTCCACCGCAGGATCGAGATGGACTCGGTCTCCGGAGTTGACGATGCGCACGGCCTCCTCGGGCGACACCGTGATTTTGTTGAAGTGAGCTATCCAGTCCATGGTTTTTTGTTGTGGTAGTGGGTCAAGGTGATTTCTTTAAAAGGCAAGAATCACCCTCACCCTAGCCCTCTCCCATCAAGGGAGAGGGGATAAGTCAGGGAATAGCGGCGATGGCGTCTATTTCGCAGAGGGCTTCGGGGAAGCCGCCCATGCTGTCGACGGCAACGCTGGTGACCGCCGGGGGCCGACCTTGGAAGATTTCACTCCTTATGTCCAGAGATTGTTCGAAATAACCGGCGTGACTGAGGAAACAGGATACTTTTACGGCATTGTCGAAGGAACATCCTACGGAGTTGAGGGCTGTTTCAACGTTCTTGAGGGCCTGTCTAAACTGGGCGTCGAAGTCTCCCGGAAGCACCAGGTTTTTGTCCTTGTCTCGGGCGACCTGGCCGGATACATAAGCCAGTCCATCGGCGACAACTGTGTTGCTGAAGTTGAATGGAGGCGGCAGGTCGGGGGAGTTGACGAAGTCGGCCTTGGCAGGAGGGAGCAAAGCGATGGCGTCGGCTTCGATTAGGGCATTTGGGGAATCGAGGGCGCGGACGGAGACCACGGAATCGCCTGGCCAGTCCACCTCGAAGACCTCCTCTCGAATGCGATACAGCTCTCGGTAGTAGAGGGGGTTGGTAATGAAGTAGTTAATCTTCACGAGGTCGCTAAAGCCTGCTCCGAAGTCGGTGAGGGAGGCATCGAGGTTCTGGTAGACGGAGTGGAGTTGGGATGGGAATTCGGTGGGTGGCCGCTCGTTATCACCACGACCTGCCGTTTGGCCCGAGATGAAGATGGTGTTGCCAGTTCTGATGCCCGTAGAAAAGGGCCCGGTGCGTTGTGACTGCCGCTCGATGTTACCGCCGACTCGAGCGCAGGCCTCGATTTCGATCAGGGCGTCGGGGGAGGTTAGGGATGCGACAACCGCGGTTGTGCCGGCGGGGGGATGGGTGGGGAACATGCGGGCACACAAATCGTGGAAGCGTTCAACGTGGAGGGGGCTTACGAGGTAAGCGGTGAGTTTGACTACGTCGGAAAGATCGGCGCCGGCTTCCGCCAGGACTTGAGCCACACATTCAAATGCACTGTCGGTCTGGGCCTCGAAGTCTCCCGCACCTATGATGAGTCCAACGCTGTCACGGGCCCTTTGCCCCGAGACGAATATCCAGTCGCCGGCTCTCGTGCCTTGGGATAGGGCGCCCGACCTTTCAAGGCCGGACGGATTGATCAGTTCCACCTTCATGTATCAGAACCTCTTTATTAGTGCTTACTGAGCGGAGTGGGGATGCGCTAAGGCTTGAACGCTGTCGTCTCCGGCATTGTACAAGAATCGGGAAGCAGGTACGGAAAGGCTGCGTGTGCTGCTGCCAGCTATGTCTCGGCGTTTACAGTTGAACTGCAATGCGCACCTGTATTCGGTAGTATGAGATACTCGCGGGACCAGGTAATGCAAGGGGGAGATCCACATGTCAGACCTGATGATAATTTCTGCGGACTCACATGCATCGGAGCCGTCCAGCCTGTTCGAGCAGCTGCCGGAGGAGTACCGAAGGCGTGCGCCCCGGACGGAGGAGAGGAACGGAGGCATCTACTACATCCAGGACGGGCAAAGGCCGCTAAGGCAGGACATCGCAATATCACAACTCACCGAGGAAGACAAGCGGCGGGAGTTCAGGAGCGATGAAGGGGCGGGGCAGGGGAGGGAGGCGGGCACCGATCTGCCGCTGAGGATAGCCGACATGGAAGAGGACGGGGTGAGTGCGGAGGTCATATATCCCAATGGCATATTCAATGCCCTGGCCTCTCCGGACCCCGGGTACCAGGTGGCATTCAGCCGCCTCTACAACAATTGGTACCACGAGATTTTCGGGGACAACATGAACAGATTCATGCCCTCCGCAATGATTCCCATGGGAGACATTGAAGGATCCGTGAAGGAAGCACGGCGCACGGCCAAGCTCGGATACAGGTCGTTCTCCCTGCCGGTGCTTCTGTCCAACCTGCCATACAACAGGCCCGACTACGAAAAGTTCTGGGATGCGATGGACGACTTGAAGGTCCCCCTGAGCTTTCACGTATTTACGGGGACTGACCCGATACCGGAGGACATGGGGGAGGAGAACTCCCACGGGGCGGGCCTGATCTACATAGGACTGGGGATGACGGTAGCGATGGCTCCGTTGACAATGCTAACGGCATCGGGGGTGCTGGAGAGGCATCCAGAATTGAATTTCGTGCTGGTGGAGTGTGGGATAGGCTGGCTGGCGTGGTACCTAAACGTGCTGGATGAACTCTACGACAAGAGGCACATGTGGCAGCAGCCCAAACTGTCTCTGAAGCCGAGTGAGTATTGGAAGAGGCAGGGATTCGTGACATTCGGGGATGATGAGGTGGGTTTGAGGAATCGGGACATTACCGGGGTGGACTGCCTGATGTGGGGCAGCGACTATCCTCACGATGAGGGCACATTCCCCCATTCCAGGGAAGTGATAGATCGGACATTCAGTGAATTGCCGGAGGAAGAGACGCGGAAGATTGTCGGGGAGAACGCGGCAAAGCTGTACGGGTTTCCGATGAGTTAGGTGAAGGCTCACACGGCAGCCTAGAGTTCAATGCCCGCCTACCGAGGACAGATAGACCCGAATGACTTCGAACTCACGCGGGCTCCTGTACTCAACGCTTCACTACCTCCCGCGTACTTTTTCACTTCGCAGGAGTTCTACGATCGGGAAGTCGAGAATATCTTTCTGCGAGAGTGGCTTTGTGTCGGGCGGGCCGATCAACTTCAGAAGCCCGGGGACTACTTCACCATCGATTGGCCCGAGGCGCCGGTGTGCGTTGCACTAGGCCGGTCCGGAGAGATTCAGGCCTTTTCCCCCGTATGCCGTCATCGCTCAACCCTGGTAGCGTCGGGAGAAGGGAATGCCAGGTTCTTCCAATGCCCATACCACGGCTGGACTTACTCGTTGTCCGGCGAACTCGTCGGGGCTCCGGATATGGACCGTACCAAAGAATTCGACAAGTCTCTCCACTGTCTGCCATCCATCAAGGTCGCAGAGTGGGAGGGTTTCATTTTCATCAATATGGACCCCGACTGTGATCCTTTCGGCAAACGCCTGGGCAGCTTGTCTGAGCGGTTGGCTCCGTATGGCATGAAAGACATGAAGCTGCACGATCGGCAGCAGTACGAGCTGGGCTGCAATTGGAAGATCTACGTAGACAACACCGCAGAGGAGTACCACGTTAACTATGCCCACTCTGCCTCGATAGCTCCCTACTATCCCACCCAAGCCTTTACGCCCGACGACAGCCACCAGACCTGGGAGTTGCTGCTGGGCAAACAGTCTGGCGATGCACAAACGCTGTCCGGTGAGTCCGTATTGCCTTCCAACCCCAGGCTTTCGGAAGAGCAGGCCCGCGAGTTGGCCATCGTCATCATTTACCCCAACATAGTACTCATCAATAATCCGGTAGGGATGAATTATGGAATCACCCTGCCTCTGGGGCCCGACCGGTGCCGTTTGCTGATGGGAAGCTGTTTCCCGGAGTCCGCGATCAAGCACCCGGCTTTTGAAAAGGCCGCGGCCCGGCTGGAGGAGGCTCGGGAGCAGATCATGAGGGAGGACACAGCAGTCTGTGAGTCCTCACATCGGGGGCTGAAGTCGCGATTTGCGAGTCGGGGGCGGTACAGCCACCGGGAGCGGCTCACGCATCGGTTGCACAACTACGTTCTCGATCGTGTGCTAGGTTGAATGAGTTGCCGCCGGCTAGGCCGAGTGACCGATTCTCGTTTTCAGGAGTCTAGCAAGGCCCTTTTACGTCACCTTGGTCAACACGTCTTCCCAGACCCGTTGCAGGTATTCCTTCCGGCCTGTGATGTCGGACGGCAGATTCAGGAATGTGAAGGCCATGTAGCCTGAGCGGGACTTGTCTCGGTGCTCGGAGATCTGTTCTGCACACTGCTCGGCATTGCCGACTATGGCCCACTCTTCGAGGTTGCGCATCTTGTCCAAGCTGAGATCAACGGCGGTGCGCTCTTGCATTCCCCAGCCTCCGTAGACCGCCGCCGTTGCCTCCGCCGTTTCTTTCGCAGATCTGATAGCCGACTCACGGTCTGAGTCGAAGCTGATACAACGGTGACCGGCATAGAACCCATCGGCTTCTTTTCCCTGCTGCTGTAGTTCCTCCCAGTATATGGTGGCGAGGGACTCGTGGTCGGCCCAGCTGACGTAGGGTCCGACCAGACAGGCGTCGGCGATGCGGGCTGCTCTGCTCGCGGCTCGGCGGCCCTGGCAAGCCAGCCAGATGGGCGGGCGCGGTGAATGAACCGGCCTTATTCCCATTTGAGCACTCGTCGCCCTGAAATAGCGCCCGCGATACGTGACTTCTTCCCCCGACCACAGCATCTTCATCAATTCTATGGACTCTTCGAGCCTGCCCACTCTCTCCGAGCGGTTGGAGCCGACTATCTCAAGCTCCTTCTCTCGGTATCCGAGCCCCAGGCCGAGGATGAACCTCCCGTTGGAAATCTGGTCCAAGGCTATGGTCTGTTCCGCGATATCGACGGGGTTGTGGAGGGGCATAAGGAGCACGCCGGTTATCAATCTGATCCTGGAGCCGGCGGCGGCGAGCCGACCCAGTAGAGGCATGGGAGAGACCCACCTGGTCGGGTGGGAGACCCAGTGCTCGGGGGCGTAGGCACCCCAGAAGCCCAGCTCCTCGCCAAGGCTCACCAGCTCGGCGGTCTCTTCGATCTGGTCGTGCATAGGCCGGTTGGGGTCGGACATAAAGTTTCTGAGGTTTAAGCCAAATGCCATGTTGTTTCTCCAGTCTCAGAGAGCCTTGCGTAATTGTGCATCATTTACACTATCCAACTACTATCACCCTCACCCTAGCCCTCTCCCATCGAGGGAGAGGGGACTGGACCCCTCTCTGCACCCTTTTGGGGTTGGGGGATTTGGCGCCTATTTCAAGAACGGGTTCCACTCAGCCTCTGCCCCTACGCTCGAGTGAGGCCCGTGGCCGGGAAGGACTACTGTGTCCGGAGGGAGGGTCAGCAGCTTGGTCTTTATGCTCTCGATCAGCTGCTCCCAGTTTCCTCCTTCGAAGTCGGTGCGACCGACGCTGCCCCTGAAGAGGGTGTCGCCGGTGAATACGAGGCCGTGACCGAAGTACGAAATGCCCCCAGGGGTGTGCCCGTAAGTCTCGATTACCGAAAAGGAGAGGTCACCAATCTCGATTGAGTCGCCTTCTTTTAAGTAGAGGTCGGGTTCCGGGGGGTTGCGGAAGCCGGGGATTATGGAAGCGGAGTCGGGTGGCTTTTCGAGCATGTAGGCGTCATTTTCGTGGATGGCGAAGGGAGCATTGGTGGCGTCCACCATGTCGGCCACGGCACCTATGTGGTCCTCATGGCCGTGGGTGGTGAGCAGGTATTTAACCTTCAGACCCGAGTCCTCCACGGCACTCATTATCGAACGCCACTCGGCACCCGCGTCTACGATAGCGGCTTCCTGGGTCTCGTCCGACCCGATTATGTAGGTGTTCTCCTGGTATGGCCCGACCACCACGACTCTAAGGATCATTGCTTAAGTCGGCTCCTTTGTGTGGGATTGGGGGTCAATCTAACTGGTGTGTCGGGGGTAGTCAACAGCTACTATAAACAAAGATATCCATCACTCTACGGAGGACAGCTTCAGTTCAGTTTCGCAAGAAAACAATAAACTAGCGGCGTTGTTTGCACTCATTACTACATTAGAGTTGAATGGGCTTTGAGACATCTGTAGAATCCCACATACTGTCTTATGCACAAGCGCCATAGCATGCCAGATAATTGGTGAACAATGAGACTGTTACTTGACGGTATGCTTCACACTCCTGACGGAGCGAACCCACGAATCAGACACGTCTGGCAATTCGATCGTACAAGGGATTATCCTAGACTGATCACAGCGTATCCGCTAAGGCGGTAAACCATTGTTTAGAGAGCATGAACATATAGTGTTGACCGCGGATGTCCGTGGTGACCAGGGCGAACGGCTAAAGCCAGGAGATGTGGGCGCAGTAGTACACGTTCACCCTGACGCCGAGGCCTATGTTGTGGAGTTCATGGCCTTGGACAACCATACTGTGGCTATGGCCACTGTTCTTCCGTCTCAGGCCCGAGCCGTCACGAGTAGGGACCTTATCCATGCCCGAGACGTGGAATTTGCCGTTTAGGGGCTTCGTCCCCTCTACATTGAAGTAATCCTGAAGTCCTGCCAAGAGTCCCATAGACCTCATTCGCGCTTTTTGCGAGCCGCATAATAGATGGCATATCATCGTCTATTGTGCGGCTTTTCACTTGCACCGACATGGCCCCTATGCTATATTCAGGCCAACTTTTCCGGGGAGGCTTTGGGTGCTGGCCGACTACGGCTATATAGGTCTCTTCCTTCTTCTAGCAACCTTTATCCCCATCTCGATGATCCTGTTGCCTTGGGCATTGTCCCTGGTCAGGATTAGACCAAGCAATCCGACCCCCGTGAAGCTCGATACCTATGAGTCGGGGATGCGGACGGTCGGGGGCTCCTGGATCCGGTTCAACTTCCGGTACTACTTCATCGCTCTTCTCTTCGTCATATTCGACGTGGAGGTTATCTTTCTATTCCCCTGGGCTGTCCACCTGGACCAGCTGAAGGTCTTTGGCCTAATAGAGATGGGAATTTTCATCGTCATCCTGCTTATCGGCTATGCCTACGCATGGCGGAAGAAAGCCCTGGAGTGGAGCTAAAGTCATGCAAGGCAACAAGGGGAATCTTCCCATCTTAGGCACCTCAATCGACGTTCAGGCCCTTGACCTTGCTGAAGGCGAAGAGGTAAACGCCCTCAAGGCGGCGTCTCAGTTCCCGAACCCAGACCCCGTAATCGAAGTCCCGGCCGACCTGAAGCGCAGCATACTTGTCACGAGTGTCGACTACATACTGAACTGGGGTCGGCGAAACGCTGTTTGGCCTCTCACTTTTGGCCTTGCGTGCTGCTCTTTCGAAATGATCGGCGCGGCCATGTCCAGATATGACATCGCACGTTTCGGGTCGGAGGCTTTCCGGGCGACGCCTCGCCAAGCCGATCTCATGATTGTCGCGGGCACCCTCACTTGGAAGATGGCAGTTCCCGTCAAGCGCATATACGAGCAGATGGCCGATCCCAAGTGGGTAATCTCCATGGGAGTGTGCGCCACATCAGGAGGGCCCTATTACGAGTCCTATTCGGTGGTGCCGGGGGTCAACCGCATTGTCCCAGTGGACGTCTACGTACCCGGCTGTCCGCCCCGGCCGGACGCCCTCCTGTACGGCCTGATGCAGCTGCAGGCAAAGATCAAGAAATATAGCATTGCCAAGACGAAGAGCTAGCCTAAAGTGACCACCGAGCTTAATGCCCAAGACCTCGCCCGGAGTATTCAGGACCGTTTCCCCGGCTCGGTGATGGAAGCCGGAGGCAATGCCCTGGTTGTATCCACTGACACCCTCGCCAAGGTGGCCCGTCACTGCTATGAGGACCCCGATCTGGCATTCGACTTCCTTGTCGGCGTCACGGGTGTGGACTACATAGACCACTTCGAGGTCGTGTACCATCTCTTATCGATCCAGCACAATCACTCGGTAGTCCTGAAGACTCGGGCATTTACGAGGGAGTCGCCGTCCGTGCCTTCGGTGACCGACATCTGGCACGGCGCCCTGCTCCAGGAGCGGGAAGTTTACGACCTGATGGGCATCGCTTTCGAAGGACATCCCGATCTGAAACGTATAATGCTGTGGGAGGGCTTCCCGGGCCATCCTCACCGCAAGGACTTTACCAACGCATAGCCGCAATATTTCCGTTGGCGGTGACGGATCCAACCACCATGAATGAATTGAGGACAAGGTGACCCTTAAGACCGAAGAGGTGATGGTCAACATCGGGCCGCAGCACCCGAGCACCCACGGTGTGTTCAGGATGCGGGTCACCTTCGACGGCGAGGTAGTTACCGATCTGGAGCCCGTATTCGGGTATTTGCACCGCGGCACCGAGAAGCTGGCCGAGGAGCGGACATACACGCAGATAATCACGCTCACCGACAGGCTGGACTACCTGGCCTCCATGTCCAACAACCTCGCGTACGTTCTCGCCGCCGAGAAGCTGGCGGGGATAGAACCTCCAGAACGGGCGATGTACATCCGGGTAATCATGGCAGAGCTGATGCGTATAGCGAGCCATTGCATGGCCCTCGGTTTCTTTATCAACGACCTCGGGGCTCTTGCTACTCCGCTTATGTACATGTTCAGAGAGCGGGAGAAGATCCTGGACCTCTTTGAGATGGTATGCGGGGCACGGATAACCTACTCTTACATGCGAATCGGTGGGGTTAGCGGGGACCTCCCACCAGAGTTCACGCCCGCGCTAACGAAGTTCATCAACGAAATGCCGGGATATATTGACGAATACGAGGCCCTTTTGCGGGAGAACGAGATTATCGTCTCCCGAACCAAGGACATAGCCATCCTCCCACCGGAACTGGCAATCAACTCCTCGATCTCGGGGCCGATGCTGCGAGCCTCGGGGGTGGACTGGGACCTCCGCAAATCCGATCCGTATGAAGTCTACGATCGTTTCGACTTCGACGTGCCCGTAGGCGCCACCGGAGACACCTACGACCGTTTCCTGGTCCGGTTGGAGGAGATGCGGGAGAGCGTACGTATAGTCAAGCAGGCGATGGAGCAGATACCCGGGGGCCGGTTCCGTGCAACGGCCCCGGCTCTCATACGCCCGCCCATAGGGGAGGCCTACGCACACGTTGAGGCCCCCAAGGGTGAGCTTGGGTTTTACCTGGTGAGCGACGGTGCAATCTCCCCATATCGCTGCAAGATCAGGGCCCCATCTTTCATTAACCTAACCGTCCTGCGTGAGCTATCAATCGGCTGGAAACTGGCCGACCTCATCGTCATTCTTGGCAGCATAGACATCAACATGGGCGAGGTGGACCGCTAGTGGACTGGTTCTACGAGCTCTGGAGAGAGCTGGGCGAAGTAATTCGCGGGTGGATCGAGGCCGTCGTGCCCGAATCAGCGGAGGGCTGGGTTACCTACCTGGTGCTCGGGCTGCTCAGCATACTGGTGCTCGTCAACATTCCGATGGTGCTCGTCCCCATTCTCATCTTTCTGGAGCGGCGCCTACTTGGCAGGTTCCAAAACCGGGTCGGGCCCAACCGAGTCGGGCCATTCGGCGTTCTCCAGCCCATAGCCGACGCCATAAAGATCATGACCAAGGAGGACATCATCCCGAGGGGTGCGGACAAGCTGGTATTCACCCTAGCTCCCGTGGCCGTGATGGTACCTGCCCTGCTCATGTTCACCGTAATACCGTTCGGCGGGGAGACCTATCTCACCAATCTGAATGTCGGCATTCTCTTTATAGTCGCCGTAACGGCCATGGAAACCATAGGGGTCTTCATGGCCGGGTGGGCATCGAACAACAAATACGCTCTGTTTGGAGCGATGAGGGCAGTGGCCCAACTGGTCAGCTACGAAATTCCGCTGGTCATCTCCGTCATGGGGGTCGTGCTCATCGCCGGGTCCATGGCGCTGAACGACATCGTTGGGGTGCAGAGCAGTTGGCCGCTCATTCTATTCCAGCCACTGGGATTCATCATCTTCTTTATGGCGGTATCCGCAGAACTCAACCGCTCGCCGTTCGACCTGATGGAGGCCGAGTCGGAAATCATAGCGGGGATCCACACCGAGTACAGTGGCGTGAAGTTCGTCATGTTCCTGACTGCAGAGGGCATCTCCCTTGTCGGTTACTCCGCCGTGATGGCCACGTTATACCTGAGCGGCTGGGAGGGTCCGGGTCTGCCGGGGTACCTCTGGCTGCTGGTCAAGATATTCTTCATATTCGGCATCTTCGTGTGGACGCGGGCCACGCTGCCGAGACTCCGAGTAGACCAGGTTATGACCTTCGCATGGAAGTTCCTGTTCCCACTCGCCCTGCTTAACGCGGCCATTACTGCGGTGCAGGTGGTCGTCTGGTCGGACGGTCTGCCCCCGTGGCTAATACCAGTGAACATTGTCATTGCGATAGGCCTGGTCGCAATGCTGCACAAGCTCATCGGCTTCCAAGGCCAGACTCGCCAGGTAGTGTCCGGAGGCTCCGAACGGCTCGCAGCCCTGTCCAGGCCTGTAGCCGGAGGTAGTGAATAATGTACGGCTTGGGAATTGCAAAAGGGATGATCGTTACCTTCAAGCACCTCTTCAGGAAGCCCTTCACCGTCCAGTACCCCGAAGAGATGGTCACGCGCGGCACCCGGTTCCGCGGATACGAGTTCACCTGGTACGAAGACCGCTGCACAGGCTGCGCTTCTTGTGCCAAATACTGCCCATTGGGCACCATCAAGATAGTGACTCACCCCGAGGGTGATCGGAAGCAGGGTCTGGACTACGCTATAGACGTTTTCGACATAGACACCGGCCGCTGCATGTTTTGCGGGTTATGCGTCGAGGCGTGCCCCTACGACGCCCTGTTCATGGGCTCGGGGTTCGAGCAGGCCGTCTACACCCGCACCGACATGGTAGTCCACGTGGACGACCTACGAGACCGGGACAAAAGGCCCAGCGCTTTCTTACGTCCCAACCTGGACGGCACGCGGTATCTGCCAGAGTATTCTCTGCCTTCCGACGGCGCAGGGCGCCCCTGGAAGGGCCGCTGGGCCGACGACGGCGAGCCTATACCCCAATCCCCCGAAAGCGGAGAGAGATAGAGAAGCCAGCGCATGGAAGTCGGCATAGCCATAGCCTTCTGGATTCTCGCCTCCCTAGCGGTGATTTCCTCTGCCGCGGTGGTCCTTCTGCGGGATATCTTCCGTGCGTCCCTATTCCTCATATTGTCCTTCCTGGCAGTTGCAGGCATATACATAATCCTGCAGGCCGATTTCCTGGCAGTTGCCCAAGTCCTGATATATGTCGGTGCGATATCGGTACTTCTGATATTCGCCATCATGCTTACCAGGGACACACAGCAGGGGAATCCATCCAACCGGCTCTCGGCGCCCGGGGCTTTCCTAGCAGGAGTTATCTTCTCAGCCATCATCGTCGCCATCTTCACAACCGACTGGCCTTTATCGTCGGAGACCCCACCCGACTCGACGACCAACCTCCTTGCCGACGCCCTGTTCAACCGTTTCGTCCTCCCCTTCGAGGTTGCTTCCGTTTTGCTATTGGCCGCCATGATCGGAGCGATAGTCATCGCCCGACCGAAAGAGGCCGACGGCAATGATTAACCTTGAACACTTCCTGGTCCTGTCGGCCATCATGTTCTGTATCGGCCTTTGGGGGGCACTCTCCAAGCGGAACATCGTCGCGATCCTGATGTGCATCGAGATTATGTTCAATGGGGTGAACATCGCCTTCATAGCTTTCTCGCGATACAATTCCCCGACGTTATTGACGGGCCACGTGTTCGCAATCTTCGTTATTGCCGTCGCTGCCGCCGAGGTGTCGCTCGGGCTGGCCATTGTCATCGCCGTATTCCGAAGCCGCCAGACCGTTGAGGTCGGCGAGGTAGGGATACTGAAAGGCTAGGCTCCACTACACTTATGAGCTGGATGGAATTCAAACGAGTCCCAACTCTCATGGTCGCCGAGATGTGGAAAGACCTATTCGAGGGTGAGGGACTTCCCACCCGCATTCTCCCCGAGGGCGATATCCTCTCCTGGGCTGAGGGCGTGCCGTTCATAGTCTACGTTCCAAAGGGCCGCGAGCACGTCGCCGATGAGATTCTCAGGAAGATATAGATGATCCCCGAAGCGGCAAGCTGGCTGATCCTATTCCTTCCCCTGATCTCGTTCCTCTTCATCGTCTTTGTAGTTAGGCCCTTGCTCGGGTCTGCGACTATCGTGGCGGGCTTCGTGGCAGTCTTGGCAATTGGGGCGTCCTTTGTCCTATCCATCTGGGCCTTGGCGTCTGTCATTGATGCGCCGGGGCACCTGCAGGACTATCCGAGCCACTCCTGGTTAGACATCGGGGGACTTGAGATCAAGGTAGGTATCCTGATGGACTCCCTGACGGCGATCATGCTGATCGTGGTATCCGGGGTGAGCCTGATGATCCAGCTCTACTCGCTGGGGTACATGAAGCACGATGCCTCGATAGCCCGGTTCTTTGCTTACATGTCACTGTTCACGTGCTCGATGCTCGGGCTGGTGATGGCCGACAACCTGATATTCCTCTTCGTCTTCTGGGAGCTGGTCGGCCTCTCCTCCTACCTGCTGATAGGCTTCTGGCACGATAGACCAAGCGCGGCGGCGGCGGCCAAGAAGGCGTTTATCGTGACTCGATTCGGCGACCTGGGTTTCCTAATTGCCATCCTGGGCGTGTACATGACCCTCGGCGCCGATGGGCTGGACATCGCCTTCTTGAACGATGCCGCAGGAGGCCCACTAGCAGGCATAGCCCTCACGCTGGTTGCTCTGGGCATTTTCTCGGGTGCGGTCGGGAAGTCGGGGCAGTTCCCCCTTCACACCTGGCTCCCGGACGCCATGGAAGGCCCGACCCCGGTCAGCGCCCTTATTCATGCTGCCACAATGGTGGCCGCCGGGGTATTCCTGGTCGCCCGAATGTTCCCTCTGTTCGAGGCCTCAACAGCCGCGATGACCACCGTTGCTTACATCGGGGCGGGGACTGCCCTTTTTGCGGCCACCATGGGCCTGGTGATGACGGACATCAAGAGAGTGCTCGCCTATTCCACCGTGAGCCAACTGGGGTTCATGATGTTCGCCCTGGGAGTCGGGGCGGTACCGGCGGCTATCTTCCACCTGTTCACCCACGCGTTTTTCAAGGCCCTGCTCTTCCTGGGCTCAGGAAGCGTGAATCATGCCACGGGTACCTACGACATCCGGCGAATGGGGGGTCTGGCAAAACCAATGCCCTGGACCTTCGCCACATTTGCCATAGGCGGGCTGGCGATATCGGGCATACCTCCATTCTCGGGATTCTGGAGCAAGGACGAGATATTGGCCGCCGCGTGGCACGGGGATAAAGGGGTCTATATTCTCGGCATCGTTGCCGCCTTCCTAACCTCCGTATACATCTTCAGGCTTATCTTCATCACATTCTTGGGCAAGTACCGCGGCGGCGAGGCCCCACAGCACGGCGAACACGTACCAGATGAACCCCACGAGTCCCCGGTGGTCATGGTCGTTCCAATGCTCATTCTTGCTGCAGGGGCGATTGCTGCAGGGCTCGCCAACCTGCCCGGCTTCTCGATCCTGGGCATCCCCGAGAGCTGGATGTCCGATTTGCTCACGGGTCACGGGGAGCCGTTCCCCACGGGCATCGCGATCTCGTCCTCGCTCGTTGCTGCGCTGGGCATTGTCGTGGCTTATGCCATCTATGTCCGGCGCATCATCTCCCCCGAGAAGATCATGGCCACCTTTAGTCCCATCCACCGGATTCTCGCCCGGAAGTACTACATGGACGAGATCTACGAGACGGGAATAGTACGAAAGGCGGGCCTGGGCATCGTGGCACGGGGTGGGGACATATTCGACAGGAACGTGGTGGACCGTATCGTCAACGTAGTGGGTTCCCTGGGCCGAAATTTCGGGGGCGGCATTGCCAAACTGCAGACAGGACAGGTGCAGGCCTACGGGGTCGGAATATTTGTCGGTCTAATAGTCATTATGGCCATATTCTGGTTCGCGACCGGGATGTAAAGCTTTGTTCACTGGCATACTCAGCCTAATAGTCTTCCTGCCCCTGGCCGGGGTGGTGTTGATCCTCCTTCTGCCTCGGGCCGAGGGAGGGCGAAGCCGCCAGGTGGCCCTTGCCGTCACCCTGGCCACCCTCGCACTGGCTATCATCACTGCCATTCGCTTCGACACCTCCATCTCCGACCCACAGTTTGTCGAGCAATACCAGTGGATCCCATTTATCAACGTAGAATACTTCTTAGGCGTGGACGGCCTATCGATGCCGATGGTAGTCCTGACCGCCCTCCTTTCGGTTGCGGCGATTTTGGCTTCCTGGAAGATCAACTATCGGACCAAGGAGTACTTCATCTGGATGCTCGTCCTGGAAACGGGCGTCATGGGGGTGTTCACCTCTTTGGACCTAGTCCAGTTCTTCCTCTTCTGGGAAGTGGAACTGGTCCCTATGTACCTGCTCATATCCATCTGGGGAAGCGGCCGGCGAGAGTACTCGGCGATGAAGTTCCTAATCTACACGGTTGGGGCGAGTGCGCTGATGCTGGTCGGGATTCTGGCGGTCGGGTTTGCGGCAGGTTCGTTCAACATGATCGAACTTGCGAAGACGGGGTCGGACTGGATACCTAACCTGTTCATCTCCGCCGAGCTCGCGTTCCTTCTGATAATGGCCGCATTCGCCGTCAAGCTACCCATATGGCCTTTCCATACGTGGCTCCCGGACGCCCACACCGACGCCCCAACCGCTGTCAGCGTCATGCTGGCCGGTGTGCTCCTCAAGATGGGGGGCTACGGCATCCTCCGGATCTCCATCAGCCTCTTCCCCGAAGTCACAGATAAGCTGGCAATCTGGCTGGCGGTCCTGGGGGTGGTCAACATTCTGTACGGGGCCTTCGTAACGTTCCAGCAGACCGACTTGAAGCGTCTCGTGGCGTTCAGCAGTGTCAGCCACATGGGATTCGTGCTCTTGGGCGTCGCCTCCCTGGACGAAGTGGGACTCACCGGAGCCGCCCTGCAGATGTTCACCCACGGCACGATTACCGGCCTCCTCTTCTTCCTAGTTGGTCTCGTATATGATCGGGTCCATACACGGCACATCCCAGACCTCGGGGGGTTGGCGAACCGGATGCCATTCATAGCTGCGGCCTTCCTCATCGGAGGATTGGCGTCTCTGGGTCTTCCGGCAACCAGCGGTTTCGTGGCAGAGCTGACAATATTCTTAGGCACTTTCCAGGAATGGCGAACAGCCACGGTCCTGGGTGTGCTCGGAATCTTTCTGTCGGCGGGCTATATTCTGTGGACCCTGCAACGCACCATGTACGGAACCCCAACGACTCGGTTCCAGCACGTCGGGGATGCGGGGATTGTGGACAAGGCCGGAGCCATTCTGCTAATCGCCCCGATTCTGATAGTCGGGGTCTACCCGTCCTTTATCACCGACATGCTCAGGGAAGGAGTAGCGCCTATCAGCGCCCTATACGACGGCTAGTCCAGGCACACGCTAATGTATCCTGACGACCTATATCTCCTAATGCCCGAGCTGGTCCTGGGCGGGGCCGCGGGCATCATCATCCTTCTGGACCTCGTCCTCAAGAAGAAGGATGTACTGGCTCCCCTGAGCCTGGCAGGTATTGCCGCTTCGGCGGCCCTATCCCTGGTGCTCTGGCTCAAGGTCGACGGGTTAGAGTCCAACGCATTGACCGGGTTCAACGGCTTCCTTGTCGTAGACCACTATGCGCTGTTCTTCAAGTTCCTGATCCTCGGCGCGACTGCCTTAGTCATAATGGCCTCCCATAGCGCCACAGGCTTGCGGGCCTATCGAGCCGAGTATTTCGCCCTGATTATGATGGCCTCCGGTGGCCTGATGCTCCTAGCCGCTTCCACCGAGTTGATATCCATCTACGTATCCCTGGAGTTGAGCGCACTGGCCACCGTGGCCCTGATAGCTCTCAACAAGGACAATCGCTCCACGGAGGCTGCCCTGAAGTTCCTGGTGCTGAGCGCTATCAGCTCGGGAATAATGCTGTTCGGGTTTGCCATGATCCTCGGACTCACCGGCAGCACGAGGCTCTTGGACATCGCCGACAGGTTGACGCCCTTCAGCCAGCTAATCGAGCAGCCGGCCCTGCTACTTGGTGTGATATTCATCGTCGCCGGGTTCGGGTTCAAGATCTCCTCGGTACCCTTCCAGATGTGGGTGCCAGACGTGTACGAAGGGGCACCTACGCCCGTCGCGGCCTACCTCTCGGTGGCCAGTAAGGCAGCAGGGTTTGCCGTCATAGTCCGGGTCTTCTTCCTGGCCTTCGGCTCAGTCACCGAGGAGTGGGCGCTGCTATTCGCGATCCTGGCAGCCGTATCGATGTTTATCGGCAACCTGGTAGCCATAGCCCAGTCGAATATCAAGCGGATGCTGGGCTACAGCACCATCGCCCATGCCGGGTTCATCATGGTCGGACTGGCGGCCATTGGGAAGGACGGCTCGGCCCTCGGCCCGGGAGTCGAGAGCCTGATGTTCTACCTGGTCGCCTATGCGGCTACCAATCTGGCTGCATTCTTTGGGGTGATCGCCATATCCGGTGTCATCAAGAGCGAGCTAATTCAGGACTACGCGGGGCTCGCACGCCGTAACCCGGTGTTGGCACTGGGTATGGCAATATCCCTCATATCCCTCATGGGAATCCCGCCAACCGCCGGCTTCTGGGCCAAACTGAACGTCTTCAAAGCCGCCGTCGAGACCGACCTGGTGTGGTTGGCCGTGGTCGGCATGGTAAACAGCGTCATCTCGGCCTACTTCTACCTCCGGGTGATTAAGGCGATGTACCTGGCCCCCTCCCGGAGGGAAGAGCCCATCCCCACTACATTGCCCCTCAACGCCGCTATGGCCATAACGGTACTCGGGGTGATGTTCATGGGAATAGTGCCCAACTACGTCATGGACCTGGTGGGGACTGCGGTTACGACGCTGGGCTGATTCAGCCTCGGATGTTCGGTCTAATAGAGCGCCTGACGCCCTTCAGCTCTGTATGTCAGCAAACCAGTGTGGCGCGCGAGCGCGTCAAAATCGGCGTCTTGGTGTAGAACTGAGGCCCCCGCACTTATCGCAACGGAGGCGATGAGGCAGTCGATCAGCTTGCGGACGGTTTCTCCCTTTCGACGGCAACGGCGGTATAGGGCAGCTGCATCCTCGTAGTCAGTAGGGTCGGTCGGGAGCATTACTGCACCGGCCAAGAGTCTGCGCAGGTCCAATAAATGGAACTCGTCTCGGGCACCGGCCAGGACCTCCATACGCACGGCGTCGCAGACGGCGATTTCTTCCGACAGCAGTTCATCTACGAGAAGGCAGACCGGAGAACCGGTGTCGCGGAGGAATTCAATCCAGGCCGAAGTGTCGATCAGTATCACAACGAGCGGCCGGAGCGCATTGCTTCCAAGTCACCGTCCCAGCCGGCACCGCGGAGGGCACGGGCCTCGTCCAGGGACAATGACTCAGCCGCAACCATTCGGAGGGCGAAGTTAACCGCCTCGCGCTTGGTTGTAATGCGGTAGCGCGTCATCACTTCAGCGACCACCCGATCATCTATATCTATGTTGGTGCGTGTCATACACCAAGCATACACCATTGAGGAGTCTATAGCAATACCGCATGGTGAACTCGATAGTCCAGGGCTGCGCTAAGGCAGTACTCCGATAGGGGACTCTACGCCCCGAACCGGTCCCCGACGGCCAAGCCTGATTGTTCGATGTATTCGGGTGCGGGTATTTTCCGGGACTCGGGGGGCTGGACTCGCTTTATCTTCACCGAGCCCCCACCCCCGGTACCCACCACGAATCCATTCTCTGCTATGGCCAGCACTTCACCTGCGGCCCCGGAATCAGAGCTCAACTCCGAATCGAAGACCTTGACTTTCTGGCCCTTCAGGACTCCCCATGCGCCAGGCTGAGGGTTAGTGCCCCGAATGAGGTTGTATACGGTCTGAGCATCCTTCTGCCAGTCGATCTCTGCATTTTCGGGGCGGCAGATGCCCTCGTAGGTGGCCTGAGACTCGTCCTGCACGATCCTCGGGGCAGTGCCGGCCTTCACCAGGTCCACCGACTCTAACATCGCGGCTACGCCATCCGGGAAGAGGTGATTGAAGTAGACGGAGCCGACGGTGTCGTCGGGCCCGATGGCCGCTTCCTTCTGCATAAGGATGGGGCCCGTGTCCAGGCCTTTGTCGGGCCAGAAGATTGTGAGACCCGTCTTGTCATCTCCGTTGATGATGGCCCAGTTGATGGCGCTCGCGCCCCGGTGTTTCGGCAGTAGGGACGGGTG
This sequence comes from Dehalococcoidia bacterium, assembly GCA_965220005.1. Classification (GTDB taxonomy): domain Bacteria; phylum Chloroflexota; class Dehalococcoidia; order Plut-88900; family Plut-88900; genus Plut-88900. The sequence continues at coordinate 1,307,343 of OZ244800.1, read as the reverse complement.
GTACTGGATGGTGCCTAGAGTCGGAGCGTTCAATACCCTCTCCGGCACGAGAAGCGTCACGAAGGCCATAACCCCGATATCGGGCTTCATCCCCGCGATGGTCTCGTATATCTCGTCGGTCTTCATGGACGTTACGGTTACCAGGGGGATGCCAAGCTCCTCCGCCTTCGCAGACAGGGGGTCAGGTCTACCGCGCCTCTCCGGGGGTGCGAAGACTCCCACCACCTCATCGTCTCCCCGGCCCACGAGTTTTTCCAGGACTCCGGCCCCAAAGGGCGCCTGACCTATGACTATTATTCTCACCTGCGTACCTCCATCAGACCTAATCTCGGCAATATCAGCCCTTCCATGAGCAGTGGGAGTCTCGACTTGGATTCCGGCTGCGCTTTATACTTGCGCCTTCAACATCATGCCTTCCCACAGGCCCGAGACCCGAGAGAGGCCAACTTGTCCGAAGAGCAAAACATAAGACGGGTAGCCGTATTCTACCATCCGCGGCTCCCCGCGGCCCGGGTCCTCGCAGATGACCTGCTGGATATCCTCGGCAAAACCGGCGTCAGGGGATGGGCGCGTTCGGCCTGGGACGAAGAGATAACCTCAGACAGCGTCGGTGACCGGGACCTGCTGATCAGCGTCGGGGGAGACGGCACCATGCTGCGGGTGTCCCATCTTGCCCTGCCCTCCGGGACCCCCGTCCTTGGCGTCAACATGGGCAGAGTCGGGTTTATGAACGAGCTCAACCCCGCCGAGGCCCTCCAAGACCTCCCGCGGCTCCTCGCAGACGGAGGAAGGATCGAGCGTCGGGCCACGCTCCAGGCTGAGGTCGTGCCTCCGGCCACGACGGCCGATGGAGAGGGCGCGGGGCGCAGGACCTACTTCGCATTGAACGACGTAGTTGTAGCGCGGGGGCGCGTGGCTCGAGTCATACGCATCGAGGCCCGTATCGATGGTGATCTCTTCACCGTCTACAAGGGTGACGGTGTCATTATCGCCACGGCCACCGGCAGCACCAGCTATTCCATGGCTGCGGGCGGCCCGATTCTCAATCCTCTTACAGACGAGTTCGTACTTAACCCCGTGACTTCTCATCTCACTATATCCAACGCGCTGGTACTGCCGCCAACATCCGTGATAGACCTCACCGTGAGCACGGACCACGAGGTGATAATGAGCGTAGACGGCCAGATAGAAGCCGACCTCGAGGACGGTTACACCGTCTCCGCTACCATAAGCTCAAACTCCGCCCGCTTCCTGCGATTCCAACCCCCCGGCCGCTTCTATTCCACGGTTACCGAAAGGCTGACCAGAATGGAATAAGCCCCATCCCCTCATGAACGACAAACCCGAAACAATGAGCACCCGCATCTACGACGGCAAGGTGGTCAACCTCCGCATAGACGCTTTCCATCTCCCAGATGGCAGGGAAGCCAGAATGGAAATAGTCGAGCATGTGGATGTGGTGCATATCCTGCCGGTCGACGATGATGGCAACCTACTATTGGTGAGGCAGTACCGGGCCGCGGCAGGTATGGAGCTATTGGAGACACCAGCCGGCGGCATAGAGCCCGGCGAGGATATCGAGGCCGCCGCTCAGCGCGAGCTCAGGGAGGAGACCGGCTACCGGGCCGAAAACTTCAGGCTACTCGGATCGGTCTACAGCTCTCCCGGATTCTGCACCGAGTTCAACCACCTCTTCCTGGCCACGGGCCTCTCTTACGATCCGCTTGAGCCCGACGCCGACGAGGATATCTCTCTAGTCCCCGTCACGCTTTCCGAGGCTGTGGACATGGTACGCACCAGCCAAATCGGCGATGCGAAGTCGGCCACAGCCATACTGCTTTACAAATCTCTCAGCACAACATAAAATGACCTCGTTCCCACTCCTTCTCCCAAGGGGTCTTTTTGTTTTCCTCCTTGCCAACGCCATGGCCCTTAAGAAGACATACCTTACACACAGGCGATTTGAGGAGCTTAAGCAGGAGCTTTACCAGCTCCGTACAGAGAAGCGCCACAAGATAGCCGACCGCATACTCCACGCCAAGGACTTCGGCGGCACCGACGACAACGCCGAGTTCGACGACGCCAAGAATGAGCAGGCATTCATCGAGGGGCGGATCATGACCCTGGACAATATGCTGCACAATGCCACGGTAATCCCCGACGAGCACCGGAAGTCAGCATTTGTAGACATGGGGGCCAAGGTAACCGTCCAGAACGAGTCGGGGCGCACCATGAAGTACCTGATAGTAGGCAGCGACGAAGCGGACCCCAAGGGCGGCAAAATCTCCAACGAAAGCCCCGTGGGCAAGGCGCTCCTCGGCAGCAAAGTCGGTGACGATGTCCGGGTAATAGCGCCGGCCAGAGTTCTCAAGCTGACCATCAAGAGCATTGAATAGCCAGAGGGGCCTTCCATTAGGCCCTCAATCTTTTCCGCATGGCCGATAGAGGCGAAGACCTTTTCCAGCAACGGCTCTCCAAAGTTGGGCGTCTGCGCGCCCAGGGCATCGACCCTTATCCCGCCCGTCTCAACCGCACCCACACCGTAGCAGACGCCTTAGCCTACTTCAGAGCAATCGAAGATTCGGGACGCGTGCCGCGGCGCTCGGTTGCTGTGGCCGGTAGGCTTATGGCTCTCCGGGGCATGGGCCGGGTCGCATTCGCCGACATCCAGGACGGCACGGGGTCTGTCCAGCTCTTCATCCGAAGATCGGACCTGCAGCCCGAGCAGCAGACAGTGCTGTCGGAGTTGGACACCGGGGACTCCATCGCTGCCGAGGGCCCCATGTTCCGCACCCGTACCGGCGAGATCTCAGTCCGTACCCAATCCCTAACCCTGCTCACCAAGGCACTCCGCCCACTGCCCGAAAAGTGGCATGGCCTCACGGACGTCGAGAAGCGGCACCGGCACCGCTACCTGGACCTTATATCCAACGACGACGCTCGTCGAATCTTCGCCATTCGCACTCGGTTCATCTCGTCAATGCGCCGCTTCATGGACGATCGGGGCTTCGCCGAAGTCGAGACGCCCATCCTGCTTCCCGTAGCCGCAGGGGCTATGGCTCGGCCCTTCGTCACCGAACACAACGCCCTGGAGCGCACGCTCTACCTACGGATCGCCACAGAACTGTACCTGAAACGCCTCATAGTCGGGGGTATCGACAAGGTGTACGAGATCGGGCGGATATTCCGCAACGAGGGGATCGACACCAAGCACAACCCCGAGTTCACAACCATGGAGAGCTACGAGGCCTACGCCGACTACAACGACGTTATGAGCATGGTTGAGGATATGTTGGCCTATATCACTCAGGAGGTGCTCGGGACCCGGACGGTCCAGTACGCCGGCCACACGCTGGACTTCACCCCTCCCTGGCCCCGGGTCTCGGTCCGGGATGCGATCCTTGGACGGAGCGGTCTGGACATTGCCGACCCAAAGTACTCCGACATCAACGTATTACGAAAGGATGCGGAGGCCGTGGGCCAGCGAGTCGAGGGGCTCAGTCCTGCACAGCTTTATGACAAACTGCTCTCCACCTTCGTCGAGCCATACATTGTCCAGCCTACTTACGTCATCGACCATCCGGTCGAGATGTCTCCTCTATCGAAGCGCAAGCCCGACGATCCCCGTTTTGTCGAGAGGTTCGAGGGGTTTGCCGCGGGTATGGAAATCGCCAATGCCTTCACGGAACTTAATGACCCGATAGACCAACGAGAACGCTTCGCCGAGCAGGAGAAGTTCAGGCTTGAATTCGGTGACGAGGAGGTCGACCGGCTGGACGAAGACTTCCTTCTGGCCATGGAGCACGGGATGCCGCCCACCGGGGGACTCGGCATGGGCATTGACCGGTTGGTAATGCTGCTAACGGACCAGCAGTCCATCCGGGAGGTCATACTGTTCCCGCAGCTACGCTCCGTCGAGCGGCGCGACCCGCAATGACGTCTGCCAAGCCCCACCTCCTCCCGCACTGTCCTATACTGTCCCGAAACATCCGGACCCGAGAATTCCATTCATGTTGTCCATCAACCTAATACGCGAAAACCCAAACGTCGTCCGGGAGGCCCTGGACCTTCGGGACGAGGACCATGCACCCCTTGACCGAATCATCGAACTCGACGAAAGACGCCGAATAATTCTCACCTCGTCGGAGGCCCTTCGGGCACGCCGTAACCAGGTCAGCAAAGAGCTGTCCAAGATGAAGGAAAAGCCGCCTGAGGTGATCGCGGAGATGCGCCAGGTCGGGGCGGAAATCAAGACCCTTGAAACCGACCTCAAGGAGCAGGATGAAGAGCTAGATCTGCTACTGCTCCAAATACCGAACATACCCCTACAGGATGTGCCTTCGGGCGCCGACGAGAGCGGCAACGTGCTCATAAAGACCGTGGGGACGGCACCAACCTTCGATTTTCAGCCCCGCCCACACTGGGAGATCGGTGAGAGCCTGGGCATCCTGGACTTTGAGAGGGGAGTGAAGATATCGGGCTCCCGATTTTATGTGCTGAAGGGGCGCGGGGCTCGGCTCCAAAGGGCACTCATTTCCTGGATGTTGGACTTTCACCAGTCCCAGAACGGCTACACGGAGATCTATCCACCATTCGTCGTGAAGCGGGAGGCGCTGGTCGGGAGCGCTCAGCTGCCAAAGTTCGCCGACAACGTCTACCACGACGAGCAGGACGACCTCTGGTTAGTCCCCACTGCTGAAGTGCCCCTGACCAACCTGCACAGGGACGAAATCCTCGACGCTTCCGATCTCCCTCTCAACTACGTTGCCTACACGCCCTGTTTCCGCCGGGAGAAGATGTCCGCCGGCAGGGACACCCGAGGAATCAAGCGAGGCCACCAGTTCGACAAGGTGGAGATGTACAAGTACGTCGCACCTGAGGACTCCGAAGAGGCACTCCAGTCCATGCTCTCCCACGCCGAGGGTGTCGCCCAGGCACTTGGTCTCTCCCACCGCGTCCTTGAACTCTGCACAGGCGACCTCGGGTTCCACTCCGCCAAGTCTTATGACGTGGAGGTGTGGGCACCGGGTTGCGAAGAGTGGCTGGAGGTCAGCTCCTGCAGCAACTGTCTCGATTTCCAGGCCCGCAGAGCCAACATCCGCTACCGACCGAAGGAAGGGGCACGGCCCCGGTACGTGCACACTCTCAACGGCTCGGGGCTGGGGCTGCCGAGGGTGTTGATCTCGGTGCTTGAGACGTACCAGCAGGCCGATGGGTCAGTACGTATACCAGATATATTACAGCCCTACACGGGATTCGACCTTATAGAGGCCCCTTAGCGCCACATCTCCATTCCAAACGGCGTATCATATAATTCGCCCTATGCCCGGAGGGATGGCCGAGTGGTTTAAGGCACCGGTCTTGAAAACCGGCGTGCGCGTCAGTGTACCGTGGGTTCGAATCCCACTCCCTCCGCCACTACCCCCTATATGCTTGGCCGTAATTGTCCCAGAATACCCTCGTTTCATAGCTGAGTACCCCTCATAAGGTGCCCAGGCGCGCCGCCCGATTTGTCACCTGAAGTCTGGTTACATTTTGGCGTGGAGCATCGCGTATCCTTCAGCAGGCAGGCATTCGACCTGCTTAACGAAGCATCGGCTCTACATGAAGACACCGCCCTGGAGTTCACGTCCCCGTCGAAGCTGGAGGTGCCGATGTCCGACATGACGCTGACGAAGATCCTCCGTTCCGTCGGCCTGGCGGAGCATGCCACTGTCCACGGATTCCGCAGCAGCTTCAAGAACTGGGCGCTGGAGCAAACAGACACCCCAGTAGGCTGTTGCAGAGGCGGCACTTGCCCACACCCTGAGAAATTCAACCGAGCAGGCCTACGCTGGGTCCGAACTCTCCAGCGGCAGTGACGGATCCGCGGCGTATTCAGACATTGAGGCGTCGTACACAGCGATGTCCCGGTAGCCCAGCAGCGAGAGGACGAAGGCGTCATTGGATGCGGCGATGCCCCCGCCGCAGTAGGCGACCACGCGCCGAGTCCTGTCCACACCCGCCTCTTCAAACAATGACGCCAGCTCCTCCGCCGGGCGGTAAAGACCGGTCCCGGCATCGGTCAACTCTGCCGACGGCACGTTGGCCGAGCCCGGGATGTGCCCGGGACGCCCGTATATCCGCCCACCGTCCGCTCCCGAGTGTTGCTCCCGTCCCAGTGCGTTTATCAGGCAGCTACCATCCACACCGTCGGACTCGACGAACGCCATGACCTCGCGCAGGTCGGCGAACCTGGCTGTATCGACGGTCGGCGTGAAGACTGTGGCTTGGTGTGTCGCCGCATCAGTCGACACCGCCCTGCCCTCAGCGATCCAGCGACGCCAGCCGCCGTCCAGCACCGCCGCACCATGGCAGCCCATTGACCGGAACATCCACCACAACCTCGCAGCCCACATCGAACCTGAGCGGTCGTAAAGGACCAGCTTCGACGACTCCGAAATTCCGTGCCGTCCGGCCGCCTCGGCAAACGCTTCAGCCAAGGGCATCATGAAGCGGAAGCGTTGATCATTATCGGAGAAGTCGCCCTGCAGGTCCAGGAATCCCGATCCGGGAATGTGTCCCGACTCGTACTCGCTTCGTCCCGATTCGACGCGATAGCCGCCGCCGTCGCGGGGACGGAGGAAGACGGTCGTCTCGAAGACGCGGACGTCGTCCTCCGCCAGGTGTTCCGTCAACCAATCGGTCGAAACCAGGAACTCCGGATTTGCGAAGGCCATGATCATCTCCAGCCAGTCTGGGGTTGTCTTGAGGTCGCCCGCTCGCAGTCCAGTATCCGCCCCCCGCGACACTCCTGCAACTTGCTCCTGTCGGAACAAGAAGGACCGGGTCAACCTGCGAAGTCCACTATCCTAAGCCTGGCTATTGCTGCAGGGCAACCTGCATTTCGGAAATGGCACTGGTTCCGGTCAAGTAAGGTCTACCCAGCCGAGTTCGAACCGGCAGGGTGTTACATGACTTCTGGGGTGATTCCCAAACGGAAATCCCGCACCCAAGAATTCGCGGGATAGCGCAACATGGTCCACCATCTTGCTTCCCTACACGTTGCCGAGTGGACGATCCCCTTGTTTTCGAGGAAAATCCAACTATTGCTTGACCTGCAGCTCCATCGAACGATTTGAAGGATGTACTGAACCATTGGATGTGACCACGTTCACCTGGAGTCCACAATGGAGCCTGCCCTGCGGTTGGAGCTTGCCAGGCGCAACGGCATGGATTTGCCGTACGCCACATCGGATGAGATAGCGGCCACTTATGTCTACCCCGACATCATGATGTGGTTCGACATCAGATACGAGGCTGATAAAGTGCTGAAGACAGAGTGGGACTTCTACGATCTGACCTATGCGTTCCTGTTGAAGCAAAAGTCCCAGAATGTCGTGTATACGGAGATACAGTACGACCCCCAGATGCACATGGAGCGGGGCCTGCGTAGGGGAGTATCCATGAGGGAAGCCCCTATGGAGTGGTGCTGACTGCCTGTAATCCCTGAATTCCTGCCTCGACAGCCTCCGGGGGATCCGGTTGTCGTTGACGGTTGCGCCCGGTATATTGGAGGTGAAGACTCTGATGTTTAAGTATGTCTTCCCCGACCGGCGTCTGGATGAATTACATGCGCTTACGCTCCGCAATTGTCGGGCTTCGTGGTGGTATAAGGGTTCCCCGGCCGCCAATTATGCGCAGCGCCAGGTCAGGGTTGGCTCCAGCCTGCCGACCTGTCTTTGACCTGACGTTAACTGGCGGGACGCTTGGCCGTATTCATCAGCGCTGCCGATAGGAATTGCTTCCAAGCAGCTATTCGTGGGAATCCACAGAGTAGGACCGTCCATCTGCGGGAGTGGCAAAAACAGGAGGGTGTGATGGCATTGAACAAGCTGATTTCGGCAGATTCTCATGTGATCGAGCCGCCGGATGTATGGACGGAAAGAATAGACCCGGAGTTCAGAGACCGGGCCCCGAGGCTGGTGTGGACGGGCAATACTCATACCTGGTTCGTCGATGGAGATACCCCGGCGGGACCTGGGGGTGAGGTCCTCTCCGAAGCGGGCAAGAGGTACGACGATCCGGATTCCATGAGCATAGATTCCAGCTTTGAGGGAGTCCGGAGAGGGGCCTACGACCCTCACGCCCGCATGAAGGACTTGGAAGTAGATGGGGTGGTTGGGGAAGTAGTTATCCCCACGGTACCAACCAGATTCTACAGCCTTCCCTTGGACGCCGAGTTCCTCTCAGCCTGCTTCAGGACCATGAACGACTGGATGGCGGATTTCTGCAGGCCGCACCCCGACGTATTGAAAGGCCTGGGATCGATCAACGTAGACGACGTTGAAGATGGCGTTGGGGAATACGAACGGTGCCTCAATATGGGATTGGAGTCGGTGCTAATCACATCATTCCCGGGCGAAGAGAAGCAATATTACCAGCCGGAATATAAACCGCTGTGGGAGAGAGCGCAGGATGCAGGAAGACCCTTGGTCATTCACACCACCACGCAGCGCCACGGGCCGGGCAGCCCGCCGACCGTTTTCGCCCGGACAAGCTTTGGGGTGCAGGGAGCCGCCTCGGGGTTCGACCCGGTTGACTGGGCTCTTCGGTCAATTTCCGCCATGATTTTCGGCCGGGTATTCGAACGCTGTCCGGGGGTCAAGGTGGCGCTGATAGAGTTCGAAATGGGATGGGCGCCCTACTACCTGGAACGCATGGACAGAAATTACAGCGACCTGCGCTACACGCAAGAGGCCCACTTCAAGGATGGGAAGAAGCCCAGCGACTTCTGGCATTCCAACGTGTTTGTAAACTTCACCGAGGACCTCATCGGAATGACCCACCGAGACTTGATTGGCGTCGACAACATCATGTGGGGCTCCGACTATCCCCACAGAGAGTCGACCTGGCCCCGTTCCCAGCAGGTCCTGGGCGAGATCCTGAAAGATATTCCCGCAGACGAGCAGACTAAGTTCGTCTACTCAAACGCCGCAAAACTCTTCCGCTTCGGCAATTAGTTTACCTCCTGCCGGTGGCCCTTATGACATTGCGGCTTCTCTCTTAGGCCTGGAGTCCGGGGGGTTAAGTAAATCTGATAGACCAAACGGGGCGGAGGACGGGCAAAACATAGTGGAGTAACAGTGGCAACACGGTCTCGGATTTTGCCTAGCAGACGATGGAACAGGGGGTGATTGACCGTGAGAATGGAGGGCAAGGTGGCCATTGTAACCGGGGGAGCCAGGGGGATCGGCGAGGCGATAGCCAGGCTCTTACTTACGGAAACAAAGGGGAATGGATAGTGGAGTTTGAACGAATAGTCAAAGGCGCCGCCGTGGTGACTTCCAGCCACACCGTTAAGGCCGACATCGGGATCGTTGGTGAAAGAATCGCGGCCGTGGGCCCGAACTTACCCATCAAAGGTGCTGAGTTGATCTCTGCCGAGAGCTGTCTAGTACTTCCGGGCTGTATCGACGTCCACACCCATCTAGACGATGCTTATGATGGCCTTCGAACCTCGGACGACTTCGAAAGCGGGACAATCGCTGCGGCCTGGGGCGGAACTACTACCATTATTGACTTTGCGACACAACTAAGGGGACAGAGACTTCAAGAGGGACTGGATGCTTGGCACGAGAAGGCGGAATCCCGAGCGGCCATAGACTATGCATTCCATCTCATTGTCAGTGAGCTTTCACAGAATCAGCTCGGCGACGTGAACGGGTTGGTATCAAACGAAGGCGTGACGAGCTTCAAGCTGTTTATGGCGTATCCCGGGACCTTCATGCTGGACGATACGGCCATTCTCAAGATGTTACTGCAGACCAAGGAGACCGGGGCACTGGTCTGTATACATGCGGAAAACGGCGGCATAATCGATGTCCTTGTAAATCAGGCCCTGGCCGACGGTCACTTCGAACCGAAGTATCACGCCGCTACCAGGCCGATGAGCACCGAAGTAGAAGCTACGCGCAGGGCAATCCTGCTTGCCGAGATAGCTGGAGTGCCCATCTACATCGTCCACCTCTCGGCGGCGGGCGCTCTAGAGGAGGTCAGGGAGGCCCGAGCACGCGGCCTGCCCGTATATGCCGAGACCTGCCCGCAATACCTCTTTCTTTCTGAGAGAGAATACGAGCGGCCCGGCTTTGATGGCGCAAAATACGTGATGGCTCCACCGCTTCGCCCCCTGGGGAACGAAAGAGAGCTTTGGAAAGGTCTGGCCAATGATGATCTGCAAATTGTTTCAACAGACCATTCTTCATTCTGTTTCCACGATCCTCGGGGCAAGAGGCTGGGCATAGACAACTTTTCCAGCATACCTTTCGGGGCGCCAGGCATCGAAAACAGGCTTGAGCTGATGCACCACGGAGTGCTCAACGAGGGCAGGATGAGCTTGAACCGAATGGTCGACGTACTGGCCACGACACCCGCCAAGATGTTTGGTCTTTATCCGCGGAAGGGAACCATACAGGTCGGCAGTGACGCAGACCTGGTTATCTTCGACCCAACCAAGAAAAAACTGATAAGCAGTGATACCCATCACATGCGAGTTGACTACAACCCATATGAAGGCTTCGAAATTACCGGCGCGGTGAAAACGGTTTTTCTTCGGGGAGAGCCAATAGTCGCGGATGACAAGTTCCTGGGGAGGCCTGGCAATGGAAGGTTCATCAAAAGAGTTCCGGTAGATCTGAACAACAGGTGATCAAGCAGGGATTCGGTAGCATAGGCTATCCGGGACCATTCAACGCTCCGTACTCGGTCATGGTGTTGCCGCCATCTACCATAAATGTAGCTCCCGTGACGAAGCTTGCCTCGTCCGAGGCTAGGAAAACCACCATCGGGGCGACGTCCATAGGCATGCCAACTCTGGGAAGAGGTTGGCGGCGCAGCCGGTCACTGATGACGTCAGGCTGCCGCCAGTATTCGTCCGGGGCGTCGCCAATCATGGCGATGTCTCCAGGGACAATGCTATTGACCCGAATGCTCTCACTACCGTAGTCCAACGCGGCTTTTTTGGTAAGCATTATCACGCCTCCCTTGGAGGCGTGGTACGCCACCCCTCCCCGGTGGCTGGCAGCCACCCCCCAGATCGACGAGTTGTTAATGATAGAGCCGCCGCCGTTCTTAATCATGGCGGGAACCGCATACTTAATGCCCAGAAAAGCCCCCTTGAGGTTGATGTCTATGCAGCGGTCCCAGTCCTCTTCCAGCTCGTCGGCCAATTTACCCCAAGTAACGATACCGGCATTGTTGAAAAGCACGTCCAGCTTGCCGTAGGAATCGACAGCGGTGGCAATCATTCGTTGGACATCTCCAGAATCGGAGACGTCAGTCCGGACAAAGGTGGCCTGTCCTCCCTCTGATCGAATCTCTTCAATCAACGACTCTCCAGCTTCGGCGGTGCGGCCGGCAGCCACTACTTTTGCCCCCTCGCGGGCGAATAGCTGGGCGGTCGCCCGTCCGATGCCAAAGGTGGCGCCGGTAATGATCGCAACTTTGCCTTCCAGTCTCATAGCTTCTTTCCAACTACGGAACCATCCTCAACGGGCTGCCAGGAACTCCAACTCCACGAGAAATTCGGGCCTGAAGAGCCCGTCTACAATTTTCAGGGTGCCCGCCGCGGGCCGAGGGTCTACATCCTCGAAGAATTCTTCCCAGACCTGCATGATCCCCGCTTCATTCATTGCATAGTCGGCGTCTTTGGTGACGCAGATGTCGATCCTAATGACATCCGATAGGCTCCATCCTTTTTGCTCCAGTAAGGCCTCGGCTTGTTCGAATATGCCCCTGGTCTGTCCTACCGGGTCTCCGGGATGTAGACAGTTGTCTTCGACATCGCCGTCCACCCTTCCCGTGAGCACGAACATCTCGGAAAAATCAGAAACTATGATCCCCCAGTTGAAATGGTGGCTGCTGTCCGGTGCCACTTTCGAATGTACGGCTTCTTTCTTGGCCACGGCTCTCCTCTCCGGCCAGGTCGTTAATTCAGGGCGATGTCCATCACCCGACGCACTACTGCCTTGCCTCCTATCCCCACCCCATCTCCTTCTGCAGTGCATCAGCAACCTTAATTAACAACCCGTCTTCAAAATGTTTGGCCACGAGCATCAAGCCCACGGGCAGTCCGTTGACCTTTGCACATGGAAGCGAGATGGCAGGATGCCCCGAGGCATTGAAGGGGGCGCAATTCTTGGATACGACAGCACCGCGGTCAATCCTGGTTACCCAATCCTGGTCGGGGTCGTACTTGAAGGGCAGGGTTGGCACCGTAGGCATTGCAAGAATGTCCACCTCCGAAAGCATGTCGTCATATGCCTTCCTCAAAGCGGGCCTGAGGTTTTGAGACTTGGCGTAGGCCCAGCCTCCGTAACGCTCACGGAGGAAGCTGCCCAATAGCAGGGTCAACTTTACATCAGGCGGGAGACTGTTCGCCCTGGACTCTAGGCCATCCCTTATCGCAGTGCCCAGCCCAGAGTCATAGTAGCCCAGGTGGTTGTAGCCGAGCCCCCACGTCTGAAGCAGAGCAGTCGCGCCTTCGGGGATCACCCCTCGGTATATAGCCAGTGAGCTCAAATGATAAGGGATTGAGACATCTCTGGTCTCAATTCCCAGGCTGGCCACATTCGCCAATGCCCTCCGTACCGCCTCATCAACCTCCTCTTCCGAGTCTTCCGCACCGAATCCCTCTTTAACGATGCCGATTCGCATTCCGGCTACATACTGGCCGAGAAAATCGGCATAGTCTTGCTGGGGGACTTGCCCCTGTCTCTGGTCCAAGGGGTCTTTCCCGGCGATAACGCCCAACATCAGGGCAACTTTATCAACGGAACGGGCCATGGGCCCTACGTGGTCGAAGGTGGTCTCCCCGGATACTATTCCCGTGTAGGGGACGAGGCCGAAGGTGGGTTTGAGTCCCACCACCCCGCACCATGCCGCCGGTATCCTGATCGAACCACCCTGATCGCAGCCCAGGGTGACGTCAATGTCGTTGTAGAAAAGGGCCGCGCCTGAACCTGCAGAGGAGCCGCCTGCCAAATACTCAGTGTTGTGCGGGTTCCGTACAGGGCCGAACACGCTTGTCTCACCGCTGCCCGACCAGGCAAAGTCGTCCATGTTCAGCATGGCGACGATGTTTCCACCCTCGTCTAGAATTCGCTGTACTACCGTCGCATCAGTGTCGGGAATATGGTTCGAAAGAAAATAGGATCCGCAGGTCATGGGCATACCGGATACCGAAATGTTGTCCTTCACGCCAACCCTGACTCCGGACAGCTTGCCTGACCCGGAGCCTTTGACCATGCATTTGCGCAGGATAGCGTTGTAGGGATCTTCGCCGGGGCCGGGCCTTTGCCCGAAGTCCCGGGGTCCCGTGACTGATGCTGGGACGGCTGAAGACAGCCTGTCAAGGGCCTCCAACTCACTGAATATACCTTGGAGCAAGAGGTTAAACCCGTCCAACTCCTCTTCCGTCAGGTCAAGGTAATTCTTGGACGCGGCATCGAGCAAATCTTGCTTTTCTGGCGGCGATATGTCCATTATTTTTCCGATGGGATATCGGCTTCGACCTTCCAGGGCCGGTGGTCATCATCCTCCACTTCAAAGTCCCAGGCCATTATCCTGTCGGGCTTGAAGTACATCACTATGCGATTCTCGGAAGTTGCCGCCAGAGTATATTCGGCGTACTTGGTCCCTTCCTCAAACCCGTAGTAATTGACGGCTATTCGACGGTCTACTTCGTCGGCTCCCTCATCGGTGAACTGGACCGAACCTTCCAGAACTACCTCCTTGTACGCTACTTTAGAGGCGTCGTCTTTCGTCAACCAGCGGGCGTCTTCGGTGGCGACTATGGCCAATGAGACGCGCGGGTCTCGACGGGCGTTTTTATATTTGACCCGGGTATCGGTGAGGCTTATGCGGACGAGATCATCCTCTTCATCATATTCGTACCAAACGACGGTCAGATGAGGAGTGCCGTCTTTTCGCAGCGTACCCAGAACGGCAGGGTTGGGTCGCTTGATGAATTCCTTAAGAGGTTCACTCAACTCTCTGACCGACTTTAGCCTCTTTGCCAACGTTCTACTCCGGATGGGTCATTCCTAGGACTACGCATTCCCAGAAACTTGCAGCCCTGTTCAGTGGTGGTTTGTTCAGGGATTGAATGCCAAAGGCACGTTGGGCACGGGTCCCGGTCTAGCTTATACCGGGACCCGTGCTACAACCTTTTATCACTTCTGCTTTGGCGCACCTATTCGTATTTCAAGCTTATCTGGTTTGTAGAATAGTAGACCAGCGTTCCTGGGCAGCATCTGCGGTGGCCCCGGCCCACGAGGAGTCGAGGAAGAGACCGTACTGGGCGTTGTCAGGGGCAGTGGGCAGGGCATCCCGAATATGGTCCCAGGCACTGTCAGCCAGCAGCGGCAGAGCCTTCTGGTTCACGGGCCCATAGGGAATGTACAGGGACTCCCTGGCATTGACGTCCGGGAAGGACATCCAAGCTAGGAAGAGTTGGGCCATCTCCCATCTCTCTGCGTCGAGTTCTTTCAGGCCGTTGGGGACGAAGTAGTAGTCGGCGTCCATGACGTGGCCACACTCCCAGCAGATGTTGATGGGAGCATCGTCGGCCACTACCGCGTCGTAGATCCGGCCGTTCCAGGTGGTGCAGAGATCCAGTTCACCGGCAATTAACAGGGCTGGGCAGTCGGAGCCGCTGTCCCAGGTGATGAAGTCGCTGCCAGCTCTCGATACGAAGTCGTCGAGGTAGGTCCAAGCCTCCTCCATCTGGGCATCGGTGAGGCTGGAGAGCGAAGCAAGGGCACCAGGGTTTTCGAACACCTCGGGGTGCTGGGCTATGTAGGCGAGGTGCGGGTTGATCTGCCAGAAGCTCCACATACCCCGCTTGCCAGGGAATTCTTCCAGGTCGAAAAAGTCGGCCATTGTGGAGGGTTGAGGGCCGGAATCGGGGAAGGACTCGGTGCTGTAGGCAACTACTGTGGAGAAGATGTCTCCCCCACCGGCTATGTAGGGTTTACCAGCCTCTACGAGGTCAGGGAAGTGGTCTCGTAGGTCGATGACGGAGTAATCGAGTTCTGCAGCGTGGCCCGAACGGCCAAGCTGGATTGCGACATCAATGCCCCATACACCGATGTCTACGGTGATGTTGCCTGTCTCGGACATGCCGCGAATCTGACCGACGATGGATGATGTAGTGTCCTCAACAATCTCGATGCCAAATTCTTCCTGGAAGGGGATGTAGTAGGCATTGCGATGGGCGGCCTGCCATGCTCCGCCGCCATCGAGAACGCTGATGCTCTTGCCCCTGTACTTGCCTAGCTCAGCCTCGATCTCGGCTCTGGTAGCAGGGTTAGCCTCGGTCCACTCACTCCTCGGCCTCAGTACCGCACCTGAAGGTTCGGGCTGCTCCTGTCTCAGCAGGATAGAAGACCAGCGTTCCTGGGCAGCATCTGCCGTGGCCCCGGCCCAGGAGGAATCGAGGAAGAGACCGTACTGGGCGTTGTCGGGGGCAGTGGGCAGGGCATCCCGAATGTGGTCCCAGGCACTGTCAGCCAGCAGCGGCAGGGCCTTCTGGTTCACAGGCCCATAGGGAATGTACAGGGACTCCCTGGCATTGACGTCCGGGAAGGACATCCAAGCTAGGAAGAGTTGGGCCAGCTCCCACCTCTCTGCATCGAGTTCTTTCAGCCCGCCGGGAACGAAGTAGTAGTCGGCGTCCATGACGTGACCGCATTCCCAGCAGATGTTGATGGGAGCATCGTCGGCCACTACCGCGTCGTAGATCCGGCCGTTCCAGGTGGTGCAGAGATCCAGTTCACCGGCAATTAACAGGGCTGGGCAGTCGGAGCCGCTGTCCCAGGTGATGAAGTCGCTGCCAGCTCTCGATACGAAGTCGTCGAGGTAGGTCCAAGCCTCCTCCATCTGGGCATCGGTGAGGCTGGAGAGCGAAGCAAGGGCACCAGGGTTTTCGAACACCTCGGGGTGCTGGGCTATGTAGGCGAGGTGCGGGTTGATCTGCCAGAAGCTCCACATACCCCGCTTGCCAGGGAATTCTTCCAGGTCGAAAAAGTCGGCCATTGTGGAGGGTTGAGGGCCGGAATCGGGGAAGGACTCGGTGCTGTAGGCAACCACTGTGGAGAAGATGTCTCCGCCGCCCGCTATGTATGGCTTGCCAGCCTCTACGAGGTCAGGGAAATGGTCTCGTAGGTCAATGACGGAGTAATCGAGTTCTGCAGCGTGGCCCGAACGGCCTAGCTGGATTGCAACGTCAATGCCCCAGACACCGATGTCTACGGTGATGTTGCCTGTCTCGGACATGCCGCGAATCTGACCGACGATGGATGATGTAGTGTCCTCGACGATCTCGATGCCAAATTCTTCCTGGAAGGGGATGTAGTAGGCATTGCGATGGGCGGCCTGCCATGCTCCGCCGCCATCGAGAACGCTGATGCTCTTGCCCCTGTACTTGCCTAGCTCAGCCTCGATCTCGGCTCTGGTAGCAGGGTTAGCCTCGGTCCACTCACTCCTCGGCCTCAGCGTCGTGCTAGGCGCTTCGGGCGTGGGAGCTACCGCGACGGAAGTAGCCGTATCGGGAATTTCTTCTGGATCATCGTCACCGCATGTTGCGAATACCAGCAGGGCCAGCAACATGATGCTTAGAATCCCGATGTACAGGAGTCGCTTTTGCCAAAGTCCCTTCCGATTAGCCACGAATCGTTTCACTGCACTCTCCTCTCATACAACGGCCCCTATCAGACAAGAATTACACTAACCGGACCTGAGCACTTCACATACGAAACTCCTCTTTTGTACATACGTGCGACATAAAAGAAAGAAAACGCGAACCACAGAATTTGCCAATGAATAAACGGCAGCCGGGGTAATGGGCTTTTGCCCGAAGGCAAGGAAGGGACAATCAGGTCAGCTTGGATAGTACCGCGTAACCAAGATATCAGGAATCTAAGCAAGTAGACTAAGAACAAAGACCCTATTCACCTCCAGACATCCCTATCGTGGCCTTGCGCCATGCTAGCACAGTGTCTCCCATCACTCAACACACTACAAATTTTGTCGAAACCGATCTGTCGTTTGACGTAGCGTCAGACTAGGTTGCGACTTGGAACAGGGTCGGAGGTCTCCGTTATCATTGACATGGGACACGTGCTTGGAACAGACATAGCGGCCTTTCCCTACTTGCCGCAGGCGGCGAGCAGCACGTATGTCTTCTATGAAAATGATGAGCCCCTCATCTGCACTAGAATCCTTAAGGGGCACCTACCAAATCCTTGCAGCGGTAATTTCCAGCGAAATGGTCGAGTTACAGTGTGCCCAGCCTACCTGCAACAATTCGAGCCCTGCGCAGTTTCTCTGGATAAGTTAATATTACTGGCAGCCATGTAAGGGCATTTATCCTAAGGGATTTACTTTTTCATAACTGGCAATTTCACCGCCGGCCCATGCTTGAAACATCACAAATAACGGGCCTCATGGACAGGTCAGCGCTCATTGTCATCGACATGCAGCACGACTTCCTGGACCCCGACGCTCCCTACGCCTGCGCCGACGCCGATC
The DNA here is from genome assembly GCA_965220005.1 of Dehalococcoidia bacterium. GTDB lineage: Bacteria > Chloroflexota > Dehalococcoidia > Plut-88900 > Plut-88900 > Plut-88900. The sequence goes on along the minus strand of OZ244800.1, from coordinate 1,289,775 downwards.
CCCTCATCGAAAACACCCGACGCCTCTGCGACGCCATGCGCTCCCGTGGCGCACCAGTCATCTATACCCGTGAAGTCCACCGCGCCGACGGAGTGGACCGCGGCCGTGAGGGCGACTCCGAACCCATCCATTGCGTCGAGGGTACCCGGGGCGTCGAGATCGTGCCCCAACTCGCGCCCCACAACGGCGACTATATAGTCGACAAACGCAGGTTCAGCTCCTTCTTTCAGACCGAGCTCGCGGGTCTCCTCAACAGCCTCCGTACCGAGCTTATCGTTGTCTCGGGAGTCACCGCCAATGCCTGCGTCCTCACTACCGTGATAGACGCCTTTCAATATGACTTCCATACCGTTACTATTCAAGACTGCGTTTCCAGCAAGGTAGGCCTGCTCCTGGATGAGAACTACAACGACATGATGCGGCTCTACAAATTCTATTCAAATCCCCTTCGCCTAGATACTTTCCTGGCCCTTCTGGAGGACTGACTAGTGCCCGGATACCACATTTGGACCGTCGGATGCCAGATGAACGAGGCTGACTCCGAGCGCCTTGCCAGCGCGCTTGAAAAGATCGGGTGCGACCACTCTCCACGCATTGAGGACGCCGATATCATCGTCCTGAACAGTTGTGTTGTCAGGCAGGGCGTCGAGGACAAGGTAGCCGGCCGTCTCAACTCCCTCAAACCCCTCAAGCGGGAAGACCCCAACCGGACCATCGCCCTCATGGGTTGCATGGTCGGGCCCCGGGACGAGTCTCTGAAGAAGCGCTTCCCTCACGTCGACCTCTTCCTCAGGCCCCAGGGATACGACCCACTTATCCGGCGCCTGTCCAATGACGACGGCACGTGTCTCGATAACCTCGGACCCCTCATCCCCACCCAGCCCAACATCAGCGTCAACGTGCCCATCATCCACGGCTGCGATAAGTTCTGCACCTTCTGCATCATCCCCTACCGCCGAGGCCGCGAGCGTAGCCGTCCCATTCCCGAACTCGTCGAAGAAATAGCGGCCCTTGGACAGCGAGGCGTTAAAGAGGTGACCCTCCTCGGCCAGAACGTAGATTCCTACGGCCAGGACCTCGCTGATGGCTCAGATCTCGCCGAACTCCTCACGGAGTTAGACCCCATCGACGGCATAGAGCGCATCCGCTTCCTCACCTCTCATCCCAACGACATGAGCCAGAAGCTCATAGACTCCGTTGCATCACTGCCGAAGGTCTGCGAGCACATCAACCTACCCATCCAGGCCGGTGACGACGAGGTTCTGGCGACCATGCATCGCGGCTACACGTCGGCTGACTACCTGGAGTTGACCGGGCGCATCCGAGACACCATCCCCGGCGTCTCCATGAGCACCGACATCATCGTCGGTTTCGCCAACGAGACCGAGGACCAGTTCCAGCACACCGTCGACATCCTTGAGGAAGTCCGTTTCGACAAGGTACACGTCGCCCCCTACTCCGTGCGGCCCGGCACCATCGCTTTCCGTAAGATCGATGACTCCCTCGAACAGGACGAGAAGATGCGCCGCCTCCACGTAATCGAGGAGGTGCAGAGGCGCATCGCCGGGGAGCTTAACGAATCTTTGCTCGGCACCGAGCAGGAAGTCCTTGTTGAAAGGCGTCACAAGGGCAAGTGGCAAGGCCGCACCCGTACCAACAGGCTGGTATTCCTCCCCGTCGAGGATAATGACCTCATAGGCAAGATGGTCAACGCGAGAATCGACAAGACCGGTCCCTGGTCTCTGCAGGGCACCCTTTTACCTGCCTTCGTGCCTGCTACGCAGTCGACCTAGAGTCCCCTTTATAAGCCCTCTATGTCCTGGTGGTGTGACAGAGGGGACACCCCCTCCCCGGAGCGCAAGATTTGACCAAGGCAGACGACCTTCTCAATTCCCTCAGAAGCGCCGGATACAGGCTCACACCCCAGCGGGTGATGATCCTCTCCGCCATCGCTTCCGGCTCGGGGCACATGACTGCTGAGGATATCCACGAAAAGGTCAAGAAGACATACCCGTTCATAGACATCGCTACCGTCTACCGCACCATCCAGCTGCTGAAGAAGCAACGTCTGCTCGTCGAGATAGACCTCGGGAGTGGGGCCTACCAGTACGAGATGACCCACGACCAGCGCCACCATCACATCGTCTGCCGGGACTGTGGCTCGACTCTGGACATAGATCACCACCGCTTCCTGGAACCCGTGCGGGTCGCCCTTCAACAGGAGTATGAGTTCGAAGCAGACCTTGACCACTTCGCCATATTCGGCATCTGCCGCCAGTGCCGTTCCAAGAATTAAGCGCCGCCCCCCTGTTGGCTGGCCAATCTCTACCCTTCTCCTCCCGCTAGACTGACACCTCTCTTACGCCATTTCTAGACCATCTTGCCCGTCATGCCCAGGCCGTTTTAGCTGTCATTCCGAGGCTCCGCGAGGAATTTAACGCGCCTCTACCACCACCCGGGCTTGCTATGACTAACCACGGTAACTCCCCATCACGTTCAATTCATACCTGCCATCTACGGTAATTACTCCCATCCCCCCTCCTGCTCACTGTTGACACTCGTCAACGTCAGGACTAAAATTTCCTCGCTTTAGCACTCGGCTTATTGGAGTGCCAGCCCCATCTCGGAGGAGCGAATGCCTTTATACGACTACGAATGTTTGGCTAACGGCCACGTGTTCGAGGTGCGTCAAAAGGTAATCGAAGTAGGCAACGCCCCCTGCCCCACCTGTTCGTCCGACTCCCGACGCGTTTTCCATTCAGTCCCCATCCTCTTCAAGGGCTCCGGCTTCTACTCCACTGACAACCGTAAAGGTCAGGCTAGCTCCTCCTCCTCCAACGGCAAGGAGGAGTCCTCATCCGACTCCGAATCCAAGTCCGAGTCCGAGTCCTCTTCCAAATCCGAGTCTGATTCCTCTTCCAAGTCCAAGTCCGAGTCTTCCTCTTCCGATAAGTCCTCCGAGAAGAGCGCGGACAAGGTCGGCTCCAAGACCGACAGCTAGTCCTCTTTGAAGACTCTCCTCCAAAGGGTCTCACGCGCCTGGGTAACTATCGACGGCGGCACCGTAGGAAGCATTGCCACCGGGCTTACCCTTTTCCTCTGCGTCGAGCAGGATGACACCGAGCAAGACGCCGACTATCTGAAGGAAAAGTCTCTCAACCTGAGGATCTTCCCCGATGAAGACGGGCGCTTCGATAGGTCGGTGCTGGATGTGGGTGGCGGGCTCTTAATAATCAGCCAATTCACCCTGGCCGCCGACACCCGCAAGGGCCGCCGGCCCAGCTTCACCCGTGCTGCCCCACCCGAAATCGCCGAGCCCATGGTCGAATATTTCATAACCGTCTGCCGGGCCTCGGGTCTCAAGGTAGAGACCGGCATATTCGGAGCCCACATGCAGGTAACCCTCTGCAACGACGGCCCCGTCACCATCTGGCTGGACAGCCGAGACAGACTCACCCCCCGGCGGAACTCCTAACCCAACCACCCTCGCAGCAATTGGGAAGCATTCCTATCCCCTCTCCCTTGATGAGACCCTTGCATAACCTCTATTGGGGGCGCGTGGGGCCGCTCCTGCTGAGGCTCTCGAAGTATGAGCGGGGGGGTGAGGGTGATTCGAGGCCCATGCGCCCCGCTACGCAAAAGCCTCGCGAAATAATATCGCCCCCTACCCCACAAAATTCCTCGGCGGGCTAATCGGCACCCCTTCCGCGAACCTGCTCGGCCGGAACGCATCTATGTCTATCGACGTCTTCCCGTCCACTATCAACTCCGATATCAACTTCCCGCTCATCGGCCCCATCGCAAACCCGTGCCCCGAGAACCCCGCGGCCACTATGTAACCCTTCGGCTTATCCACCGCCCCGAACACCGGCAGCATGTCCGGCGTCAGATCGATCAGTCCTGCCCACGCCCTCTCCTCCCGCACCCCTTTCAGCCACGGCACAGTCTCCCCCAGTTGCCTCAGCCCCTCATCCACCGTTTCCCGGTTCACCTTAGGCTCGACATCCGACCGCAGAGGCCACGTCCTCCCAATTCTCGATATCAACGGAGTCCTCGCATGAAAACTCCTGAACAGTGCCTTGCCTGCGTGGAAGTTGACCAGCTTACGGTGCCGGATGATCTGAGGAAGCCACATCCGGATATTGTCAAACGTGTCCCGGGTCACATCGTAGTCCCGGGGATGGTTGTATCCTCGGGTAAAGAGGAATCCTCCGCCCGGCTCCTGCCTGAACCCCGAGTTCGGACCCCGCACGAAGGGCATGATTCTCCTGGATACCGGCTCCGTTATCGCCTGCGTCTGCCGGATTATCCGCACCGGGAACCGATGGCCCACCTTCCTGCCCACGTGGTTCGCCCACACTCCTGCCGCATTCACAATATAGGGCGCATCAATTCTGCCTAGATCCGTCCGCACTGACGAGACTTGCCCATCACTGGTGTCGATGTCCAGGGCCGCGCAGTTGGTCAGTACCTCCACCCCCAACTCCCGTGCCGCCATCTCGAAGGCCTTGGTGCTTCTCGCCGGGTCTGCGTGCCCATCGGTCGGCGAATATAGAGCCCCTAGCACCGGGGCATTGAGCCCGGGAACCAGCTCCCGGCACTCCTCGGGACTTATTGCATAGGAATCGACCCCGTGCTCCTTGGCCAGCCGAGCCCCCCGCTCGATCTCCTTCATGTCCGCTTCGTTCTCAACATAGAGCAGGTTGCCGCCGCTCACGTATCCGATGTCGGCCCCCAGCTCCTTTTCCAACCCCTCCCACATCTTGATGCACTCCAGCATGAAGGGATATTCCACCGGGTTACGGCCCTGTACCCGCACCCCTCCCGTGTTCCGCCCCGAGGCCTCCCCGGCAGTTTCCCCTTTCTCCACCACCGTGACCCTCATACCCCGCTTGGCCAGGTGATAGGCCGCGGCGCAGCCCGTGATTCCACCACCAATTATCACGACATCAGCGTCTCTACGCTTGCTCATGCCCCTGACTCCTCCAATGTACGCTCCAACTCCTCGACCCGCCGTTTCAACTCCCGCTCCCTCTGCCAACCCTCGGTTGCGTCCCTCATTATCGCCGCCACACCCTCTACCTCGCCGTCATTTCCCTTGATCAGCACCACAGTGAATTCCAGTGATATCCGGCCGCCATCTCGCCGAATGCCTGGCACCGACAACAACCTGTCACCGTATTGGGTTTCCCCAGTCTCGACGACTCGATGATAGCCTTCCCAGTGCCTATCCCTGAACCGCTCCGGCACAATCAGATCGAGAGTAGACCCCAACGCCTCCGACTCCCCATACCCGAAAATCCGCTCCGCACCCCCATTCCACAGCCGGATCTTCCCATCGCGATCGGCGAAGACTATCGCATCTCCCGAACCTGCGAATATCTGCTTTAATATCCGGGTTGTCTCTGGTTCCGCGTTCAAGGCATACCTTTGAGAATAATGATATTTTGGGATAACTCCGCCCGATACTCTCCCCATTCCCGACCATTGTCAAACCGCCACCCATCCTTCTAATCCCACCACAAAGGAGCCCCGACATGCCTGGTGAATTCCTATTTTGCCCCATGTGCCGCACAGACCTGACGCCCAGGACTCGAGGCGGCAGACCCCGGCCTCACTGCCGGGAATGTGGCTACGTCCAATACCGCAATCCCGTCGCGGGCGTTGCGGTAATATGCCGACGGGGACAAGGGATATTGATGGGGCGAAGGGCCGCTGGGCAAAGTCGGGGAGGCGAATGGTGCATCCCATGCGGCTACGTCGAGTGGGGTGAGGATATAAGAGAGGCCGCCAAGCGGGAGATGCTTGAGGAGACCGGGCTAATCATCGAGGTCGGGCCCGTCTACGACGTCCATTCCAACTTCCACGACCCCAAATCCCTCACCGTAGGAGTCTGGTTCACCGGGACAATCACCGAAGGCACGATGAACGCCTCCGACGATGTGGACATGGTCGACTTCTTCCCCCTCGATCAAATCCCCCAACCCCTGGCCTTCCCCACGGACAAGCTCATCCTGGACAGGCTACGCCGTGAAGAATTCCCCGACGGGCTTTAGAAATAGCCTGAATAAACTGTGCCCCGATCTGTTCGGCCTATTTACCCCCAAGGGTAAACCGAGCAGATCGGGGCACCATACTCAAAGCTCTTTACTTGTCTAGAAAGCTATAGCGTCGGCTCTGGAAATTACCTATCCGCTTACCCCCAGCTCCGACTCGAACTCCGTCAGGGAGCGGTCCAGGGCGTCCAGAATCTCGTCCACCTGCTCCTTGGTTGCGATCATGGCAGGAGCGATGAACATGGGCAAACCCCGGTTGAGGTTTTGCGGCCGCCTCGGGCCCCAGAGACTGGAGTAGAGGGCTAGTCCGTTCTTGAGAGCTATCGACTGGAACCGCTCTTCGGCGTTTATCTCAGGTGAGAAGAACTCCAGGGTCTCCTTGTTGCTGACCAACTCGGGCACCATGAGCATGCCCTGGCCCCGGATGTCGGTTATGGTCGGGTGGTCGAGCAAAGCCTTTCCCTGCTTATGCATATACGCCCCGACTTCCGCCGAGTGCTCCACCAGCCCATCCTTCTCGATAATGTCTAACACTTCAATACCGACGGCGCAGGCCACCGCGTGCCCCGAGTACGTGTACCCGTGTGTGAAGTGCCCTCCGTCGGCGAAGGCGTCGTTGACTTCGTCGGAGACAGTCACCGCAGCCAGTGGTGCGTAACAGCTCCCTATTCCCTTGGCCGTGACCATCACGTCCGCCTCTACGTCGTAGTGCTCCATCCCGAACCACTTACCGGTCCGGCCCCACCCCGTAATCACCTCGTCGATAATCAGGAGCACGTCGTATCGGTCGCAAATCTCGCGGATGGCTTGCCAGTACTCGGGAGGCGGTGCGAGCCCGTAGTCTCGGCCTTGGGCCAGGGGCGTGGCTATGAACGCGGCCACATACTGCTCGCCCGCGTAGTAAATCGCCTCTTCCAGCTCCTGGGCGCACTGCACCGCGTAGTCTTTGGGGTCCATACGGGGCGGCGTTTCCCTCTCGCTGTGCTGCTTGATGTGGGGCCAGTCCGTCAGCATGGGAGTGTAGGCATTCCGGTTGCCGGCCATCCCCGCCACCGACAGGGCTCCCAGGCTCATCCCGTGGTAGCTCTCATAGCGGGATATGACGATGTGCTTCTCCGCATTTCCCTTATTCAAGTGATATTCGCGGGCCACCTTTATCGCTGTCTCCACCGCTTCCGACCCCCCTGAGGCCAGGAAGGTCGTATTCAGGCTTCCGGGTGCTTTCTGGCTTATCCGCTCGCACAGTTCGGCCCTGGGCCGGTTGGACATGATCGGATGACAATAGGCGAATTTCTCCGCCTGTTTTGTCATCGCCTCGACTATGCGCGGGTCCCCGTGCCCCAGGTTGACCGCCATCGGCCCCCCCGACGCGTCGATGTACCGGTTGCCGTCCTCGTCATACAGATAGATGCCCTCGGCCCTTTCCAGGACGGGGGAAAAGGGATGGTAGGCAAAGGCACGATTCCATATTCCCTCGGGCTCCCTGATAGTTGGTCTCGGGTTTTCCGTAAGCGTCATGTCCCTTGTCTCCTGTCCCGGGCTGGTGCCTCGGGTCTAATACGATTTCACGACTGGAACTGCCTAAGATATTAGCAGCACCCTTTATTCGCCTAAACTTCCCGATATGTTACCAGCCCAGCGCCTCTCAATACCAGAGCCACTTGTAAAATAACGCATGGCACGCTCTTTTTCTGTTCGAATTCCACTCGCTATAGGGCCTATTGAGCGAAACTTCCAGAGATTGTGTGGTCATTGTCAGGAAGAAGGTCTTAACCTAATCGCCGCAAATAACTGACAGCCGTGCCCTCTGACGGTATCATTCCCCCAACCGGGCCCCGGGGCCCGCATACTCACCTGCCGGAGGCCGTCACATGGAAGCGCCCCTCAAAGGTATCCGAGTCCTCGAGGTCGCCAATTGGCTCGCCATCCCCTCCTGTGCCGCCATGATGGCCGACATGGGCGCCGACGTTATAAAAGTGGAAGCCCTGCAGGGCGACACCTTCCGCACCGAGATCCGGGACGCCGATTTCGCCAAGTCTTTTCCCACCAGCTACGCCTTTGAGCTCGATAACCGGGGCAAGCGCTCCATAGCCCTCAATCTCGCCCGGCCCAAGGCAGTTGAGGCCGTCCACAAGCTCGCCTCCAAAGCCGATGTCTTCATGACCAACCTTATCCCTCGCCGCCAGGAAGCCTTCAACCTCACCTACGAAGAACTGTCCAAGGACCATCCCCGCCTTATCTATGTTTCGTTCAATGGCTACGGCACCAAGGGCCCCGACAAGGACCGCACCGGCTTCGACTACACGGCCTTCTGGACTCGGTCCGGCGCTATGTCCCTCTTCAGCCGGCCCGGCAAGGAGCCCGTCAACCTGCGTTCCGGCTTCGGAGACCACACCAGCTCTCCCATGCTCCTCGCCGGGGTGATGACCGCACTGTGGGCCAGGGAGAAGACGGGCCGAGGACAGAAGGTTGCTACTTCTCTGCTCAACATGGGCCTATGGGTCATAGGCGGAGACCTTTCACGCTCGCTCTACGCCCGGCAGCACCCGTTCCAGTGGTCCCGGGAAGAATCCCCCAACCCGCTCCAGAACACCTACCAAACGGGAGACGGCAAGTGGATAAACCTCGTCTCGCCCAATACCAACCAGAAGTGGGCAGCGTTCTGCCGAGCCCTGCAGCGCGACGACCTTATTACCGATGAACGATACTCAGAACCGCTCAACCGGCGCGCCAACGCCCGCGAACTCATCCCCGAGCTTGACCGGGTCCTTGCAAGCAACACCCTCGAAGAACTCGCCCCCCGCCTCGACGTCCAAGGCGTCATCTGGGCACCCATGCAGGACCTCATGGACGTCATGTCCGACCCTCAGGTCCGCGCCAACGACTTCATCACCACCGTCGATCACCCCACCCACGGCCCCTACGAGACCCTTGCCACCCCACTTAAGTTCAGCGAAAGCGAGATCAAGCCCCGTGGTGCAGCCCCCGAGATGGGCCAACACACGGAAGAAGTTCTTGTCGACGAGCTAGGCTACTCCTGGGAAGACGTGGAGTCCTTCCGCGAAGACGGCGCTATAAACTGATGGGCATGGTAAAGCCCATCCGACAGCCGCCGAATTTGGAGTTGCATTTGACAAGTCGTGAATCTGAGCTAATATAGACGGCGGATATATATAGAACAGAGATATATGCTTTGAAGGATAGTAACGCTATGGCTATCTCCGCAGTCAGACCTTCCCGGCTCCGGCGCCCCAACGCCGAGGCGTTAATCTGGCTGCTAACCGGCACCCTCCTACTAACCGGCTCCCTCGTCCCCGATGCCAACGCCGATATGGTCAGAAATGTCGGTTGGGGTATTCTCAAGATCCTGCCGGTGCTTGCCATCGCCTCGCTGCTCGCCGGGGCGCTGACCTTAGGCAACTGGTCTGACCGCGCACTCTCTTGGCTCAAGGGCGGGACCCTGCGCTCGATACTGATCGCGAGCTTGATCGGAGCAGTGACGCCCGTATGTGGCCTCGGCGTCCTGCCTCTAATAGCCTCCCTACTGCGCCGAGGTGTTCCCCTCGCACCCATCATGGCCTTCTGGGTCTCATCGCCGGTCACCGACCCCAGCATGATGTTAGTCACCGGCGGAATCATCGGCCCGGATTTCGCAATAGCCAAGACTGTTGCCGCATTCTCCATCGGTATGTTCGCCGGAGTGGTGACTGCCGGTCTTCCCGGCTTCCGGGGGTCGGTCAATGAGCTGATGCGTACCGAGGCCCTGGAACAATACGGCTCTTGTGAAGCGGATCGCTCCCGCTTCTGGCCCGAGGTATTGAGCAATTCCCGCCTCGCACTGAGATGGCTTGCCCTGGCCCTAGTATTGGAAGTCTTCCTCCAGAGACTGGTGCCAGATGAATGGATTATGTCCCTGTTCGGCAACGAGGCCGGGGCATCGGTCCCGCTCGCCGTCCTGGTCGGGGCGCCCATGTACCTCGACGGCTACGCTTCTTTGCCCCTCGTTCGAGGGCTGCTTGAAATGGGAATGAGCTTCGGCGCAGCCCTGGCACTGATGGTCTCCGGAGCAGCCATCAGCCTATATGCCGCCGTGGCAGTCGTATCCGTAGTCCGCGCCCGAGTCTTCGCCCTCTACGTAGTCCTCGCCCTGCTGGGCGCATGCATGGTCGGCTACACCGCTAACCTAGTCCTCTAGCTCCCCCGCCCAACCCCACCTCCTGAGGGGAGCCTGTCCGCCTTAGACGGATCATTCCGGCCACCCAGAGCCGGAATCCATCCCGCGGGGTGGGGCCGTTCACCCTGAGGCACTCGAAGGGTCGAGCGGGGGGCGGCCCACCACTGCTAATCCATCGCGTCGCCCCTCCCCCCACCTCACACAAGCGTGAACACTGGCTCCCCCAGCGCCTCTTCATCAACCGTTATCCCCAGCCCAGGCCCCCGAGGCACACTGACCCTACCGTTGACAGGCTTCGGTGAGTCGGGTGAAACCGACTCCCGTAGCCGGTAGTTCCAGATACTCGCCGTGAAGAACGCCTCCGGTCGGGTGCTCCCTGCCAAGTGGGCCATGGCCGCGGACATCACGTCGCTGCTGGCCGCATCCTCCAGATCGAGGACGACCCCCAGGGCCTGAGCCAAATCCCGTATTTGGGCCGTTTTCGTTATCCCACCCCATCTCGACACCTTAGCGTTCAGCACGTCCAGGGCTCCTCGGCTATAAGCATCCACGAAAATTGGAATCGACGTGATAATCTCATCCAGAACCATTGGGAGGTCTGTCCGGGCCCGAATGGACAGGCATTCCGCCAACGTAGCGCACGGCTGCTCTATGTAGAGATTCTCGCCTGCGAACGCATTGACGACCCTCGTAGCCTGGTGAAGAGTCCACCCCGTGTTCGCGTCCGCAACAACGGTTTCTCCCTCTTCAGCGAAATCGAGCACCGCCCTAATCCTCGCGATATCCTCATCCGCCCCTCCCCCGACCTTCATCTGAAAGTGACGAATGCCCTGGGCCCGAAACTTCGCCGCACTTGCCACCATCTCCTCCGCCGACCCCTGGGACAGTGCCCGATACACCGGGAACTCCTCCACGTACCGGGCCCCCAGCAGAGTCGATATGGGCAGCCCCGCAGCCTTGCCGAGCAGGTCCCAGCAGGCTATGTCTATCGGCGTCTTGGCGTACTCATGTCCGGTCATCACAGAGTCCATCACCAGGTTAACCGCCTTGGGTTCCCGAGGGTCCAGCCCGATCACGTGCGGCCCGAGCACCCTTAACCCCGCCCGCACCCCCTCGGCATAGGAGGGCATGTAAGCCGGCCCCAGGGGCGTGCACTCTCCGTATCCGCTCAGTCCATCGTCCGTGGTCAGCTTTACGAACGTCGCGTCCAGGGCCTCGACGGACCTGCCCTTAGACCAAGCATAGACCGCGTCCGACAAATGCAGGGCCTTCTGATAAACGTCAATGCGCGCAATCTTCATATGTCTCCCCACCGTAAGTCGTCAAATAACGAAATCTGCCAAACGTCAGCCGCCATTCTACAACCCAGTCTCACACTGATGCTGACCTCACCCTTGTTCCGCTCATCCTGTCGTAGATCCGCTGAGGCGGGAGCCCCGTCGAAGGGTCGAGCGTGGGGCAGCCACGCACCGCCAACCCATCGCGTTCATGCAACACCACCCTATCTACTTCTCCCTTGGCCATTCCCCCCGCCTGAAAGGGGATGGGGTCGAAGACTCGCCTCGGCGAGTGACATCAGCCCATTGCCCCATCCCCACCCCACCCGTCTATAATGTCTCATGTCGGTCCTTATCCTTTCCCCCTTCCACATCGCCCGCGCCCTCTCCCCAGGGATGGGCGTCAAAAGTTTCTCCCGTATCAATCAAACAGGCACGGATTTTGACTGAATCAATCAGAAGCAATCAAAGGTTCCGTCATAACAGCCCTCAAGACCCACCCCTTCAAGCCAAACCTTGCGCCCTTGACACGGATGTAGCGTAACAATAACCTTTGCCCACAAACCCGCCCCGGATATCGCCCAGGAGCACCAACTCATGCCGATGGTCCTCGAAGGTATAACTGTCATTGAACTGGCTACGGACCAGCAGGGACCCGTGGCTGGCGCTCTCCTCGCCGACATGGGCGCCGACGTCATTAAGATCGAGGACAAGGACCTCGGCGACCCAGGCCGCAACGTCCGCGGCGATACCCCCGGCCAGGAGCCCTTCCCCCTGTCCTACTACTTCGAAAACAACAACCGCAACAAGCGGGGAGTAGCCCTCGACTACGGCGCCGAGGCCGGACGCGAAGTTATTCGCAATCTCGTCTCCCGCGCCGACATATTCCTGTCTAATTTCCCCATTCCCACCCTCGCTCACATGGGTCTCGACTACCCGAGACTCTCCGCCGCCAACGAAAAGCTAATCTACGCCGTCTCCACCGGTATGGGCACGACAGGTCCCGACAAGGACAAGCCCATCAACGACATCGCCGCTCAGTTCCTCGGCGGCATCCTCAGTCACGGGAACTCGGATGGTCCCATTCCCTTCTGGGGTGGCATGGCCAACCAGGAAGACGCTCTTCTGCTGGCCTTCGGCATAGTGACTGCCCTTATAGCTCGCCAACGGCATGGGGTCGGGCAGGAGGTCTATTCCGCTTTGCTCGGCAGCCAGATTAACTGGGCCGCCCTCAACATCCAGAGCAACATATTTAACAAGAAAGAGCCCTGGGGCATGAGGCGCGAAGCCCCGCTGAGTCCCTTCTGGAACTACTACCAGGCCAAGGACGGCGGGTGGCTTTGCCTCGGCTTCCTTCAGGAAAGCCGGGACTGGCACACCCTTTGTCAGGTCCTGGAACGCGAGGACCTGGAATTCGACCCCCGCTTCGATTCCAACCCGAAGCGCACCAAGGAAAACAACCAGGTTCTCATTCCCATCATGCGGGAGGCCTTCGCCCTGAAGCCCCTCGCCGAGTGGGAGGAGATTCTGGGGAAGCATGACCTGGGGTGGTCCAAGCTGAACGACTATGAATCGCTCACCGATGACCCCCAGGTTGTGGCGAACCACTATGTCGTAGACTTTGAACACCCCAAGGTCGGGCCTGTGCAATTGGTCGGCATCCCAGTCCGGCTGCAGGAGACCCCCGGCAGTGTACGGACTCCTGCCCCCGAGCTTGGCCAGCACACCGAAGAAGTCCTGAACGGCGTCGGAGGATACGGGCCTGAAGACCTGCAAAAGCTGCGGGACCAGGGCGCGATCTGATAGCGAGGAGGAGCGGACAATGGTAATGGCACTGGAAGGAATCCGAGTCGTAGACATGACCGTCTGGCACCACGGGCCAGGCGGAGGCACGTTCCTCGCCGACATGGGCGCCGAGGTAATCAAGGTCGAGGAACGCCTTTCCGGAGACCCCGGGCGTCACGGCGGCTCTCTCGGCGGAGTGGAGAACGAGTACGGCCTCTCCTACTACTTCGAGAACAACAACCGGGACAAGAAGAGCCTCGCCATCAACCTCAAGACCGAGAAGGGCCACGAGGTCATAACCCGGCTCCTCAAGAAATCTGACATTTTCCTATCCAATATGCGCAAGAGCGGCCTCGGGCGCCTGGGCCTCAGCTACGACGAGGTTAAAGAAATCAACCCCGAAATCGTCTACGCCCATGGCTCGGGACAGGGAGACAAGGGCCCCCTGCTGAATCGGCAGTCCAACGACATCATCGGCCAGTTCTGGGGCGCCTACGTTAGCTACGGCTCCGCCGAGGGCCCCATGTCCGTCTGGTCCGACTTCGCCGACCGCGGCGGAGCGGTCATGCTCGCCTACGGCGCGGCCCTAGCCTTTCTCGGCCGGGAAAGGCACGGCATTTCCCAGGAGGTCAATACGTCCCTCCTAGGCGGCCAGGTACATCTCGGAGCGCTCAACTTCCAACAACGCCTCTTCGAAGGTGAGGCAGTCAGTCCTCTCTCCAACGGTGAAGGCCATCTACCCAATCCCCTCTACAACATCTATCAGGACAAAGACGGGGCATGGTTCTGCATCGGCGCCGAGGGTACCGACGAGGAATGGGGCTCCCTCTGCCAGGCGGTAGGCACACCCGCCCTGGCATCCGACCCCCGCTTCGACACCCAGGCCAAGCGCACCAACGGCAGTTCCGCCGACCTATTCGAGATCCTAAAGGCCCGCTTCGCCGAGGAGACCATTGACCATTGGGCTCCGGCCCTCGATTCGACAGGCCTCCCTTGGGCCCGCCTTCGCAAGTACACCGAGGTCATCAACAACCCCCACGTCCTCGAAAACGAGTTCATCGCCGAGCTTGACCACCCCAACAAGGGCAAGCTCCACTACGTCGGCCTTCCCGTCAAGCTGAGCAAGACACCCGGCAAGCTGCGTATGCCCGCCCCCGACCTCGGCCAGCACACCGAAGAGATCCTCACCGAGATCTGCGACTACTCTTGGGATGACGTCATAGACATGAAGCTCGCCGAGATAGTCAACTAGCCTCCACTTCCTACACTCAAACACCGAATCAGGAGCGTGTGCTAATCACACGCCCCTGATTTTCTCTTCCGTCATACCGGCCCCCGAGCCGGAATCCATCCCCTTACCCACTGGGGTCCCTTCGTTCGCCCTAAGCGTGTCGAAGGGTCAACCGAACGGAATGTGGTGTGGGGATGGCCCATCCCCGCAGTTATAATCCCCCCATGCGCTACCCCTGGGCCAACATCCTCCTCCTCTTCTTCATCCTCGCCGACATGCTCTCCGGCTTCTTCGGCCTAATCTCGGGCTCTCAGGACCGCGCCATCTACATCCAGGTCCACCGGGTCTCCGGCTACGGCATCCTCGCCGTGCTTGCCTGGAAAGTGGCCAACATCGCCCGATCCTTCAAGTGGCCGAAGAAGAGGCCCGTTCGTATCGCATCCCTGGCCTTGGCCGTAATCTTGGTAGTGACACTCGCCCTCGGCCTCGTATGGTCCATCTTCGGCGACTTCAGCTGGTGGATGTTCAGTGGTCTGAGCTGGCACATCTACGCTGGCGTGGTGCTGGCTCCCCTGCTGCTCTGGCACGGCTGGTACATGTTCCGGGGCCCGCCCATATCCTTCTGGGCCGAGCGCCGCTCAGTGCTCAGGTTCGGCGGCCTGGCCGTTGCCGGTTTCCTCGCCTGGCAGCTCTCCGAAGGCATAGCCCGTGCGGGGTCGCTAGCCGGCTCTGCCAGGCGTTTCACCGGGTCATACGAAGCAGCCAGTTTCTCCGGCAACGACTACCCGGTCGTCTCCTGGCTCAACGACCGCCCCCAACCCATCAACCCCGACACCTGGTCGATAAGAATCTTCGGCGAAGTGGAAAATGAAATCACCCTCACCTACTCAGACCTCACCCGCCTATCCGAAGAGACTGCGACCATCGACTGCACCGGAGGTTGGTTTTCCAAGCAACGCTGGGACGGTGTATCACTCTCCCGAGTCCTCTCCCAGGCCGTACCCGCCGAGTCTACACGCAGCGTTTTGGTGCGCTCGGTGACCGGCTATTACAGGCGTTTCCCCCTCGACGACGCTCAAAACTTCCTGTTGGCTACCCACGGCACCGGCGAGCGGCTGTCCCACGGCCACGGCTTCCCGGTTCGCCTGGTCGCCCCCGGCCGCCGAGGCTTCGAATGGGTCAAGTGGGTCACCGAAATCGAAATCACCGAGACCCCATCCTGGTGGCAGCCTCCCCTCCCCACCCAATAGCTTGCCTGTGACATGCGTCTCCCTACAACCCGGCCAACGCCCCCGGCAACTCCGCCAGATGGGCCACGCACGCGTCCGGCGTCGCCGGCACGTGTTCCCAGCTAGCCCCGCCTATCAGCACCGCCCGCATCCCGACCCTCTGCGCCCCCAGTATGTCAGTCTCCGGCCTGTCCCCCACATGCACCGAATTCTCGGCCTGCACTCCAATCGCCTCAAGGGTGTCCAGGAACAGGCTAGGCGCGGGCTTGGCCAGTTTCTCCTCGTCCGAAAAGGTGAGGTGCCTCAAATACTGAGCAATCCCGATGTCTGCAAGGAACTTGCGGGCCAGGCTGCCCGGCGTCGTCCCCGAGTTGCAGATCAACGCGATCTTGTAGCCTTCATCGGTGAGTGTGGAGAGGGTCTCCAATACCCCCGGCATCAATGCCGGAGGATGCTCTAGAAACGCATTCAGGTGCTTCTCCGAGACCCGCTCCTTCCCTTCGGTCACCAGCGATTTCGAAAGGCCAGGCTCTATCGAGTCCAGGAAGTCGTCGAGCTGCACGTCGAAGGCCGTGTCCAGGCCTCGTATCCGAACGTTCTCAAACTTCTGCTGTGAGTCCCAGTAGACCTTCGCAACCTTCTCCCTTGTATAGTCCACCCCGTACTTTGACAGGATGTCTGTCGTAGCATCGATTCGCTTCTTCGCCCGGGCCACCCCACCCCCCGCCACATCCACTATCAGCGTGTTCCACAGGTCGAAAGTGATGCCTTCTATTGCGCTGTTTCTCATATCCCTATTCAGTCAGCCTTTCCCGTGCCTTGGGACCGTGTCCCAACTCCGCTAGTTCTGCCCCCTCCTTAGTCTCACCCTTGATTTGTCTCAGAGTCCCCAAAATGGAAGGGGGCGGGTTTTTCCCGCCCACCTAGTATTCGATGACGGTTGTTATCGGATAACCCTTGATACGGTCTCGACCTCCCAAGTCCTTAAGCTCGACCAGGAACGCCAGTCCTACCACCACCCCACCCAACCCCTCCACCAGCCTCACTGTCGCCTCCGCCGTGCCCCCCGTCGCCAGCAGATCGTCGACTACCAACACGCGTTCCCCCACCGCAACCGCATCTCGATGCAATTCCATGGAATTGGACCCGTATTCCAGGTCGTAGCTCACCTTCACTACCTCCCTGGGCAGCTTCCCCTCTTTCCTCACCGGAAGCAGGGGCTTGTCCATCTCTAAGGCAAGGGGCGCAGCTATCAGAAACCCTCGGGCATCTATCGCCGCAAACGCGTCGATATTGTTCCCCTCAATGCCCTGCTTAATAAGATCAAGAGCATGGCGAAAGGCCGGGGGATGCTGAAGTAGGGGTGTTATGTCTCGGAAGAGTATGCCGGGTTTCGGAAAGTCCGGCACGTCGGCAATGTATTTCTTGAGGTCCATTCGGCCCAGTTTCAAGGTCAATTTATTAGCAAATTAACTTTAACGGATTTCAATGTCTCAATCAAAGGTTGTAGGTGAAGGCTTTTCTGATTGGGGGTTGCACTGCAGCATCTATGCCGTCATAATGCCAGCATGACGGTTAAGATAACGATTAGAGACGTTCCCGAAGAAATGCGGGACGAATTGGCGTCTCGGGCTTCTGAGCAGGGGCAGTCCTTGCAGAAGTACCTGATGAGGGAGCTTGAGCGGATCCTTTCTCGCCCGTCGGTAGCAGAGTGGGTGAGGGAAGTGCGCGAGTGGAAGAAGACTCAGGAGCTCGACATTCCTGTATCGGCAATTCTTGAGGCCAGGGACGCGGACAGAGGTTGACCGTTGTCCTAGACTCCTCAGCACTGATCGGAGCCCTTGTGCGCTCGAGTGCGGAAGGCGTGTGGGCGGCAGACGTATTGGAAGATGAGCAAATTATGGCGCCCGCATTTCTCTTGACCGAAACAGCTAATGGGTTACGACGCCTTGAGCTTCAGGGCCACTTATCGAGTTTGGCAGCGAGTGGAGCCTTCGAACGAGCCCGTTCACTGCGAGTTGACCTGTACCCATTTGCCCCCTACGCCCAACGAGTCTGGGAACTACGCTTCAACCTGACCCCCTACGATGCGTGGTATGTGGCGATGGCGGAGTCTATGGATTGTCCCCTGGCCACGCTCGACGCGAGATTGGCCAGAGCCAGTGGAACACGGTGCGAATTCCTGCTTCCACTTCCCTTAACCTGAACGCTATAATCTCCCCACACCACCCCCCACCCGAAAGGCCCAGCCATGACTACCAAGCCCCGTATGAAGTTCGGCGTATCCATAGGCCAGGAGCGGGTCACATGGCCAGAAATCGAAGAGGCTGCCGTCCTAATCGAGGAGCTTGGCTTCGATTCCCTCTGGTGCCACGACCACCTCATCCCCTCCGACCCCGCCCGCAACGAAGGCCCCTGCCTTGAGGCCTGGGCCCTTCTAGGTGCCTTAGCCCGTATGACGAAAAACGTAACCATCGGCCCTATGGTCACCGGCAACACCTACCGCAACCCCGTCCTCCTCGCCAAGTCCGCTACCACCGTCGACATCATAAGCGGCGGACGCCTCATCTTCGGCATCGGCGCAGGGTGGTTCGAGATGGAGCATAACGCCTACGACTTCCCCTTCTACACCGTCGGCGAGAGGATCAGCCGACTAGATGAGTCCGTCGAGATTATCAAGAAGCTCTGGACAAGCGACAGGCCCGTCAACCACTCCGGCAAGTATTACTCCTTAACAGACGCCCCCTTCAACCCCCAACCCGTCCAGCAGCCCCATCCTCCTATCCTCATCGCCGGCGGCGGAGAGAAGCGCACCCTCAGGGTCGCAGCCAAGTGGGCCGACATGATGAACATCTACGGCACCCCCGAGATAGCCGCCCACAAGTACCGAGTCCTCGAAGAGCATTGCCGCAGCGTCGGACGTGACCCCTCCCAGATCGAAAAAACCGTCAACGGCGCCTTCATCCCGCCGGAAAAGATGGACGACTGGAACTGGTGGATGGACCGGCTTTCCAAGACCATGCCCGAGCAGATGGTGGCCCGGGGGAGCGGAGGGGTGGTCGGAGATATGGACGCCATCCGTGACTGGGTCCGCGGCCACTCGGAGGTCGGGACCCAGCACATTATTCTCACCATGCGCTCCCCCTACCCCATGGAGTCCCTCATGACCTTCGCCCGCAAAATTATGCCGGAGTTCAGATAGGAGTAGCGTAATGGCTGAGCAGCGAGACATCCCATTCCCGGTCGAGGAGTACAGGGCCCGGCTGATTTCAGTCCAGGAGCGGATGCGCTCTCGCGACATTGATATCCTCCTCGCCTACACCCCGGAGAACATCAACTACCTCACCGGCTACAACACCACCGGCTATTATGTCTACCAATGCCTCCTGGTGCCCGCCAACCGGGACCCGATCATGGTCACCCGTGAGCTGGAGACCGACAACGTCACTCTGGGAACATGGCTCGACGACTACCGCATCTTCTCCGATACCGAAGACCCCGTGGTGACCACATGCAACGCCATCGCCGAGTTTGGCTATGCCGACAAGCGCGTCGGCTTCGAGTCAACTTCCTGGTTCCTTCAGCTCCGTGACTACCAGCAGACCGTCTCCCTCCTCCCAAGCGCCGAGATCAAGGACGGCGGCAACATCGTCGAAGAGAGCCGAGTTGTGAAGTCTCCCCTGGAAATTGAGGCTATCAGGGAAGCCGCTTGTATAGTAGCCAAAGGCATGCAGGCCGGCATCGACGCTGCGCGGCCTGGCGTCACCGACAACTACGTAGCCGGTGAGCTCACACGCACCCTCTACGCTGAGGGCAGCATCTACTTCGCCGGTCAGCCTTATGTCGCTTCCGGCAAGCGCACTAGCCGAGGCCACATCACCTTCGCAAACGTCACCCTGGAGCCCGGCGACCCTGTCTTCTTCGAAATATCCGCCAACGTGAAGCGCTACAGCGCATCCCTCATGCGCACCATCTCCCTCGGCCCTCCTGATGACGAGGTCAAACAGGTCGCCGAGGCTTCCATCGCAGGACTCACCGCCGCCGTCGAGAACATGGGCCCCGGCATGACCTCCCACGACGCCGACGCCTTCTGCCGCGACGCCATCACCAAGGCCGGTTACGGTCACCTCTTCAACCACCGCACCGGCTACTCCATAGGGGTCGGCTACCCGCCGGGATGGGGCGAAGGCCATATCATGGACATTAAGCCCGACGACCAGCGCGTCCTAAAGCCGGGCATGACCTTCCACCTTACTCCCGCCCTTCTCATACCAGGCGTCGCGGGCCCCGGCTTCAGTGAGACCGTCCTTATCACCGACGATGGCGCCGAGACCCTAACCAGCTTCCCCAGGGAATTCCTTGTCAAGCAGATCTAACCCCACCCCCACCTCCGGGACTCCTACGCTATGACCTCCAAAAAGCGTATGGAATTCGCCTGCTTGGTAGGTGCTTCCAACACCACCTGGCCCGACTTCCGCCGCATGTGCGAGACCGTCGAGGCCCTGGGCTTCGATCATCTCTGGATCGCCGACGTCCTTACACCCGGCGACGCCGACTTATCTCCTGGCCCTGTCCTCGAATGCTGGAGCCTGCTCTCCGCCCTAGCCTCCTTCACCCGGGACATACCCATCGGACCTTTGGTTTGCGACAACACCTACCGGCACCCCGTGATGCTCGCCAAGATCGCAGCAACCGTAGACATCATGAGCGAAGGCAGGCTCACCTACGGCATAGGGGCAGGGTGGGCAACAGAGGAGCACCTAGCCTATGGCATTCCCTTCGATTCAATCCGCGACCGCGTAACCCAAATGGAAGAGGCCGTCCAGTTGACCAAGCTCCTGTGGCAGTCCCCCGACCCCATAACATTCCATGGACGCCATTACACCCTGGAAAATGCCCCCTTCAATCCCAAGCCAGTGCAGAAGCCCTACCCTCCCATCATGATCGCCGGCGGAGGCGAGAAGCTAACCCTCCGCGCCGTGGCCCGGCACGCCGATCAGATGAATACCTACGGCAGTCCCGAGCTCGTTGCCCACAAGTTCGATGTGCTGCGCCAACACTGCCTCGATGCGGGCCGAAACTTCGACGATATCAAGAAGACCGTCCTCGTTCAGTTCGTTCCTCCCGAACAGCAGAAGTCCTATGACGATTTCCTGGCAAAGATCGCCATCGATCAGCCCGACCTCCTATTTCGAGGCCAGAGTCAGGCCATGACCGGCGACGTGGATGATTGGCGGGAGTGGGTGCAAGCCCGCGCCGACATCGGCGTCGACCAGGTTATCATCACCCTCTATACTCCCTACCCGTACGACGCGGTAGCTCGCTTCGCAAAAGAGGTAATCCCCGCCTTCCGCTGATATGACCCCTCTCTCCTTGTAGGGGCGACCGGCCGGTCGCCCGTCCCATCCCACTGAGAGCACTGGAGGAATATATGACAAAAGTAAAGTTCGGCCCCATCTACACCCGCATCGAAGACCTCATGGGCCCCGTGGAACTCGCCGAGAAGGCCGAGTCCTGGGGCTACGACTCCTTCTGGGTTCCCGACTACATCCTCAAGCCCCGGCTCGACGCTCTTATCGTCCTCGGCGCTGCAGCACAGCGCACTTCCACCATCCAACTCGGTACCGCCGTCATGGTCCTTCCCTATAAGGACCCCCTTCAACTCTCCAAGTCGGCCCTGTCCGTGGATGTGCTTTCCAACGGCAGACTCCTCTTGGGCGTCGGCATCGGCGCCAACCCGAGGGAGTTTGACGTGATGGGACTCGACATCCGATACCGGGGCCGCGTCTCCGATGAGCGCCTGGACATCATGTCCCATATCCTGGATGGCGAGACCGTCACCCACCACGGACGCTTCCACTCCTTCGAAGACGTTGCCATCGGCCCTCCTTCCATCAGCAAGCCCCGGATACCCATCTGGCTCGGGGCCCATTGCGGCAGCGGCTGGGCAGAGGGCGCACTTCGACGCACCGGCAAGTACGGCGACGGATTCATCCCGACCGAGGCCACAATCGACCAATACAAAGACGCCATGGAACGCATCTCCCGATACGCAGAAGACGCGGGCCGAGACCCCTCCTCCATCGAATGGGGGATATTCATCTTCATCATCATGGAAGACTCCCGTGAGTACGCCGAACGCAAGGGATTTGCTGAGCTGGCTGACAGGCTTGACCGGGACTACCCGCTGGTTCACGGTCGGGCTGCCGCTGCCGGCACCGTCGACGAATGCATCGAAGCCATACAGGCCTACGTCGACATCGGCGTCACCCACTTCATCCTCGATTCCGCCTCCCCCGCCGAAGAAATCGTCGAACAATACGAACGCGCCGCCAAGGAAATAGTCCCCCACTTCCGCTAGCCTCTACCGTGGGACTGAGAGAAAGTCCAATTCCCTCCCCCCTTGGAGGGGCCGCTCGTGCTGAGGCTCTCGAAGTATGAGCGGTGGGAGGTCCGGTCCCCCTCCCTCTACGAGCCGTACGTGCGCCTCAGGCCGGAGAGAGTGAAATCCCCCTCACCAAAGGCAGCACCTCACGCGCAAACCGCTCATATTGCTCCATCATCTGCTCCGGCACGACACCCGCATTCATCACAAAGTGTGTAACCCCCGCGTCGACGTACTCCCGTATCGCCTCAGCACAGTCCTCCGCATTCCCCGACACATTCGCCTCCCCCCGTACTGCTGCCGTATGGCTCCGCCGACGGTTCGACTCCGCTTCCAGGGTCTTCCATGCCCGCTCCCGGTCGTCGTCCAGGCAGAACCAAAGCACCGTCCCAAACTCCAGAGCATCCGGGTCTCGGCCAAACCCTTTTGCGTAGGCGCGCACCTTGGCACGCACTGCCCCGTATTCGGACACGGGGACCAGGGTCGGAATGAACCCGTCGGCAAGCCTTCCCGCCCTTACGAGTGTCGATTCTACGAGTCCGTTTCTCCACAGTGGTCCCGTCCAAATCGGAGGGTGAGGACGCTGCACGGGTTCCGGTCCCACCACCACCCCCTCCATCTGATGAAACTTGCCCCGGTGGGTCACACTCTCCTCCGAAAGCAGTCGTCGCAGCAAAGCCAGTTTCTCGTCAGCCATCGCTCCCCGTTGGTGAATGTCCAGCCCCATGGCGTCGAACTCCACCTTCCGGCTCCCTACCCCCAGCCCCAATATCAGCCGACCCTTCGATAGCGCATCTACGGTGGCTACGGTCTTGGCAAGGGCGAGGGGATGCCGGTAAGGAAGTACAATCACTGCCGTTGCCAACAGAATGCGCTCCGTCTTCTGGGACGCCGCCGCCAGGAGCGTCATTGGGTCGGGCGTCGACCCCAGGGCGAAGTCCGTGGCCCAAAATGAATCGTATCCCGCCTTCTCCGCCCGGACCGCCGTTTCTACACCCTTGATCGGGTCGTAGATGTGCGAATGCATTATCCCGAATTTCATTTCTTCAACTCCCACTTCGCCGGGCACTCTCTTACCTGTCATTCCGAGGCTCCGCGAGGATGCTAAGGCGTTGGTTTTAAAGCGGCGCAACTATCCAGCTGACAACTCAACTTATAAATATCGAAGTTCGTCTACCGTGCGCCCCAAAACAACGAGAAAGGGCTGGTGTTAACACCAACCCTTTCTGATAATTCATCACGTCTGAAGAGTGTATGAGACCTCACCCCTAAAGCTTCGCCACAAACTTCCGTATCCCCTCCACACCCTTCTCCAGGTTCTCCATGCTCGTAGCGAAGGATATCCGCACGAATCCCTCTCCGTATGCCCCGAAGGAGATGCCAGGAAGCACCGCTACCCCGTTCTCGTAGAGCAATCGGTCCCCAAACTGCTGCGCCGAAAGCCCGAGGTCCGAGACGTTGGGGAACAGGTAGAACGCCCCCTCGGGCTTAAAGCACCGGATCCCATCTATCTCGTTCAGGGCGTCGCATGTCATGTCTCGCCGCCTGCGGAACTCCGTCACCATCTCCTGAGGCTCTTCCTTGGATCCTTCCAAAGCCGCAATGCCCGCCTTCTGCACGAAGGGGGCCGTACAGGAAACGCTGTTCACCATCAGCTTGGAAATATGAGGCACCAGCTCAGACGGAAACACCCCGTACCCGAGCCTCCACCCGGTCATGGCGTAGGTCTTCGAAAAGCCGTCCAGGATTATGGACCGCTCCAGCATCCCCGGTAGCTCGGCAATGCTCGTGTGGGTGCTGTCGTAGATTATGTCCCTGTACATCTCGTCGGAGAGCACCAGGATGTCATTCTCCCTGGCCATTTCCGCAATGGCTTCTAAGTCCTCTTTGTCCATCATCCCACCCGTCGGGTTGTGGGGCGAGTTCAGGATGATCAGCCGAGTCCGGGACGTTATTGACCGCCTCACCTCGTCCAGGTCGGGCTTGAACCCCTCTTCCTCGTACAAGCGCATGGGCACAGGCGTAGCCCCCGAGAATTTGATCATCGACTCGTAGATCGGGAACCCGGGGTTCGGGTAGATGACCTCGTCCCCTTCTTCCACCAGGGCCGTCAGAGTGTAGTACATAATCGGCTTTGCGCCCGGCGTGACGATAACGCTGTCCGGCGAAACGTCAATGCCCCGAGTCTCGGAAGTGTGCTTGGCCACAGCGGCCCGAACGTCGGGAAGACCGGCTGCAGGGCCGTAGTGGGTGAACCCGCCGTCCAGCGCATCCTTTGCCGCTCCGATTATGTGGTCCGGTGTATCGAAGTCTGGCTCTCCCAACTCCAGGTGCACCACGTCGACACCCGTGGCGGCCAGGGCGTTGGCTTTTACCAGTACCTCAAACGCGGTCTCGGTCCCCAGGTTGCTCATTCTAGAAGCCAGTTTCATTTCGGGTGCTCCTCCCAGGTCGCATTTGTCGAGGCTGATGGGCCACTGATTATATCATGGTGCAGATTACATCCACCCCACCCCTGAGTCTTCCCCTCTATCCCCGTAGGGGCGGGTTCTCGTGCCCGCCCTGGGCTCGTGGCATACGCAGCTTCAGCCTACCCTCCGACGCACCGAAGCAGTGCATCCCCTGACATACATCCAGTCTTTCCGTTAAAATGACTCCCGAATCCCCACCCCGAAAGGGTCTTGCCATGACCAAAGTGCAGTTCGGCCCCCTATATACCACGATGGAGCAGTACATTGGCCCCGTGGAGTTCGCGCAAAAGGCCGAGGCGTGGGGCTACGACTACTACTGGGTCCCCGACTACGTGACCCTCAGCCCCATGGACGCCTTCGTTCTCCTCTCTGCCGTCGCCCAGAACACCACCACCCTCAGACTGGGCACCGCCGTGGTCGTCGTTCCATTCAGGACCCCCTTCCAGCTGGCAAAGGCCTCAGCCACCGTGGACGTTCTGTCGGGCGGCCGGTTCACTCTGGGCGTCGGCATCGGGGGCGCCGTGCCTCGGGACTTCGATGTCGCTCAGGTCGACATGCGAAAGCGCGGCCGAATCTCCAACGAGACCCTGGACATCACACGAAGGCTCCTCAACGAAGAGAACGTCAGCCATCGGGGCCACTACTACTCCTTCGACGACCTTACTATGGAGCCGAGGCCCGTCCAGGAGTCAGGCATCCCCATCTGGATTGGGTCCATCTGCAACAACGGATTTCCCAACGGCGTCATCGACCGGGCAGCTCGCTACGGAGATGGCTTCTACCCCGCCGACGCCTCCATCCCGGAATTCCAGAAGGCCCAGGAGCGCATCAGGGCCCGCGCCGCAGAGATCGGGCGAGACCCTGACTCCATAAAGTGGGGTCTCCTCGCCTGGACCTGCCCCGGCAGTTCTAAGGAAGAAGCCCGGCAGACGGCCAGCCGAGAGATAAGCAAGCGTCTCGAGTCCGAGTGGGACGTCCAGGCAGAGAACGGCTACATTCTAGGCACGCCCGAGGAAATGGCCGAGACACTGCAGCGCTACGTCGATATCGGCGTCACCAATTTCGTCGTAGACCCCGCCTGTGCCCCCGAGGACATGCTCGAAATGTTTGAAGTCTTCGCCAAAGAAGTCATCCCCCACTTCAGGACCGGAGACAATTCATGAGCGGTTTGGAATTCGGCGTCACCCTGTTCGACTCCAACGAGCGGAGCGCAATGCAGCAGGGAATCGACGCCGAGGCCTGGGGCTACTCCATATTCTGGGCCCCCGAGTTTCTGGGCATACCCACTATGGAACCTTTCGCCGTTCTCTCAGCCGTTGCCCAGCACACCAGTACCATCAAACTCGGCACTGGGATCGCAGGCCTGGCCGTTCGCAGTCCCGTCCAGATGGCCAAGGCAGCGGTGACCACAGACATCCTATCCAACGGGCGGCTGGTCTTGGGCTTGGGGCTGGGTGGCCTCATACCAAAAGACCTGGAGGTGGAGAACGTACCCAACCTCAAGGAGCGTGGCCGAGTCTCCAACGAGCGCCTCGAAATCCTTTACCGACTTTTCACTGAGCGTACCGTCTCCCATTCCGGCAATTATTACAACTTTGAGAACTTTACGCTCGGCCCCGACCCCGTACAGAAACCCCACGTCCCCATTTGGATCGGGGCCCGATACCTGGGAAAGCTAACGGAGGCTGCCCTGAAGCGGGCCGGGACCTACGCCGACGTCTTCATCTTCCCCGCCGACACCCCCACCACCTACTATGTCTACGCCAAGGACAAGATCCGTGCCTACGCCGAGGCCGCAGGCCGTGACCCCGACGCCATCCGATACGCCAGCACCATGTGGACGTGCCTCGGCTCCTCCAGAGAGCAGGCCACGGCGGTTGCCAACCGGATAATACCGGAGATGCTAAGCGTGCCCTGGGTGGTACCTGATAACGCCTGCTACGGCATGGGCACCCCGGAGGACTGCATAGAAACGGCCGAACAGTTTGCTGACCTGGGCGTCTCCCACATCCTAATGAATCCCTGCTGCGATTACGAAGAGGTTACCGCCCAGACCGAACAGTTCGGACGTGAAGTAAACTCCCATTTCAGATCGAGTGTTGCATCATGACCGTCATGGAGTTCGGAGTCACACAAATCGGCGGCAATGAGCGGAGCGCCGTTCAGCAGGGGATCGATGCCGAGGCCTGGGGCTACGCCATCTACTGGGCCCCCGAGTTCCTGGCCATTCCCACCCTGGAGCCCTTCGCCGTCCTCTCTGCCGCCGCTCAACACACCAAGACCATCAGGCTCGGCACAGGCGTCGCCGGTTTGGCTCTTCGCAGCCCCATCCAGCTCGCCAAGGCTGCCGTAACCACCGACATCCTATCCGACGGTCGGCTGGTTCTCGGCCTCGGGCTCGGAGGAGTCGTTCCCAAGGACCTGGAGGTCGAAGGAATCCCCAACCTCCGGGAGCGGGGCCGCGTCTCCAATGAACGACTCGATATCCTCTATCGCCTCTTCACCGAGAAGTCCGTCTCCCATTCCGGCGACTACTACAAGTTCGAGGACTTCACCCTCTCCCCCGACTCCGTCCAGAAACCACACGTCCCCATCTGGATCGGTGCCCGATGGACTGGCAAAATTGCCGACGCCGCCCTTAAGCGGGCCGGAACATACGCCAACGTCTTCATCTTTCCCGCCGACACCCCCACCAGCTACTATCCCTACGCCAAGGAAAAGGTCCGCTCCTACGCAGAAGCCGCAGGCCGTGACCCCGACGCCATTGGCTACGCCGGGACCATGTGGACCTGCCTAGGCCCCACACGCGAGCAGGCCAAGGCCACGGCCAACCGGGTAATACCCAAGATGCTAAGAGTGCCTTGGGTGGTACCGTACAACGCCTGTTACGGCCTTGGCGCCCCCGAGGACTGCATAGCAACCGCTGAACAGTTCGCAGACCTTGGCGTCTCTCACCTCATCCTCGCCCCCTGCTGTGACCCCGAAGAGACCACCGCCCAGACTGAACAATTTGGCCGTGAAATCGTCCCCCACTTCAAAGGTGCTGACTAATGAGGAAACTGCAATTTGGCCCCCTCTTCTTCCCGACCAAAGAAGGCCCCAAGGCCCTGGAACTCGCCCGGATGGCCGACGATCTCGGCTATGACTACTTCTGGGTCCCCGACTACGTGACCCTTCCCTACCTGGACGCCTTCGTCCTCCTCGCCGCCGCCGCCCGTGAAACCAAGAACGTCAGGCTCGGTACCGCCGTGACCCTCGCCCCCTTCCGCTCTCCCTTCCAGATGTTCAAGGACGCCGCTTCCGTGGACGTCCTCTCCGATGGTCGGGTGACCCTGGGCGTAGGCATCGGCGCCGTGGCCCGGGACTTCGAAATAGCCCAGGTCGACTTTCACAAGCGCGGCAGGATCTCCGACGAGTACATTGACATCACCCGCCGACTCCTGGCAGGTGAGAACGTGGACTACGACGGCGAGTTCTACAGCTTCAAAAACCTCACCATGGGCCCTCGACCCGTGCAGCAGCCCGTCCCCATCTGGATTGGCGCCAACGGCATGAACGGCTTCCCCAAGGGTGTGTTGCGCAGGGCCGGGCGCCTCGGCGATGGCTTCTTCCCCACCGAGACCCCAGTCGAGCTGTTTAAGGATGCCCAGACAACCATCAAAGAGCACGCAGAAGCCGCAGGCCGTGACCCGGACTCCATCGGCTGGGGCCTCCTTACCTGGAGCGCCCTCGCAGACAGCCGGGAGGAAGGCATTAAGACCGCAGAAAGGGAAATAGGTGCTCGACTCAATAAGAAGCACTCCGTAAATCCTGGCGGAGGTTACGCCGTCGGCCGCCCCGAGGACATGATCGCGACCATCGAGTCCTTCGCAGAAATCGGCGTCACCAACTTCGTGATCGACCCCGGCTGTCACCCCCGCGACATCCGCACCCTCGTCGAGACCTTCGCCAAAGAGGTAATGCCCCACTTCCGCAAATAGCCGGCCGCTCCTTCAAAAGAGGATTTGATATGGCACTGAAAATAGGAATCCATGCCGGCCCCCAGGACTGCTCTTACGAAGACTTGAAACGGCTCTGGCACATGGCCGACACCTCAGGGTTCTACTGGGTCTCCGTCTGGGACCACTTTTACGAGACCCCCGTCATCGACGGCAAGGGTCCCTGCTTTGAGGCCATTTCTATAATGACCGCCCTCGCGGCGGAGACCAAAAACGTCCGAGTGGGCTGTCTCGTATTCTGTGTTGGTACCCGCAACCCGGGCCTACTGGCCAAAGCCGCCGTCACCATTGACCACGTCAGCAACGGGCGTTTGGAGCTGGGAATCGGCTACGGCCCCTGGGGGCCGGAATACGTCGCCTATGGACTAGATCTACCTGCCATGAAGACCCAGATGGACATCCTGGAGGAAGCGGCGCAAATCACGCGCTCCATGCTCCACAACGGGACCACCACCTTCCAGGGAAAGCACTTTCAAATCGAAAACGCCCACGTGTACCCCCGGCCCGTCCAAGACCCTCCGAGACTCTGGATAGCTGGAATCGGGGAAAGGCGCATCCTCCCCATGGTCGCCCGCTACGCCGACGGCTGGAATGCAACCTACATCCCCGACGCCGCCTTCGAATCAAAAAACCGGCTCTTAGATAGGCTGTGCGAACAGGAAGGCCGGGACCCCGCCGACATCGTCCGATCCTGTAACGTAGGCTTCTACATGGGCGCCGACGAGAAGGCAGCCCAGCGAAAGCGCCGGGAGTTCGAAGAGAAGTGGGGCCGAGGGGAGGCCGGACCCGATGACGCGAACTACGACAAGGACCGGGACTATCTCTCGGAGTTTGAACAGGGAATGATCTTGGGCACCGCCAAAGACGCCATTGAGCGCCTCGGCGCCCTGCAAGACGTCGGCGCCGACCAGGTCAACATCTCCGTCCGTGCCCCCTTCGACTGGGAAGGCCTCCAAGCCTTCGTGGAAGAAGTCATCCCGGCGTTCAATTGAATGGCCCTTCCGTAACACCCATGAGTACAGCCCACAATGCGAAGGTCACATTCCTAGTTAGCGTGGACGAAATCGACGGCGGCTATTCCGCCAGCGCTTTGGAGTACGGTATCCACACCCAGGCCGAATCCCTAGACGAACTGCGCCACAACATCAGAGAAGCCGTGGAATGTCACTTCGACCCTGGGCAGACCCTACCAAGAATTCAATACGCTTTTGGCACTCCAATTTAGTTTCGTACGGGACGGCGCGTCCTGCTAGACTACCCCTCCCCCACCACCCGATCCACGAACTCCTTAGCCATGCCCAGGTAGGAGTCCGGGTCCAGCAGCCGGTCTATCTCCCCCTCTGACAGGACGTTCGTAACCCTCTCATCTTCCATTAGCAGCTCCTTCAGCCACCGACCCTCTTCGAACGCCTTCTGCGCCGCCTCGTAGACCACGTCGTGCGCCGTGAACCGGCCCAGCGACTCCGCCAGCCCGATCATCACCGCCTCCGACATGATCAACCCTCGGCTGTGGTCCAGGTTGCGGCGCATCGCCTCGGGCTTCACCTGAAGGTTCTCGAAAATCCCGCTGGACAGGTTCAGAACGCCCGCGGCCAGGATGCACCCCTCGGAAATGAAGTGCCATTCGCTGTGCCACACCGCCGAGTCCCGCTCGTCCTCGTGTTCCAGCCCCTCCAGCGCAACGCCCGCCAGCCCGCGAATAGTACGAGCCACTGCGATAACCTGCTCCGACCAGGTCGGGTTCCGCTTCTGGGGCATCGTGCTGCTCCCCACCTGCCCCGGCCCGAACTTCTCTTCCAACTCGCCCATCTCGGTCCGCTGCATCAGCACGACCTCGTGGGTCATCTTCGCCAGGCTGCCCGCTATCATGGAAAGTATCGCCATGAACTCAACAAGGTTGTCCCTCGCCGAATGCCACGTAATAACAGGATTGCCGAGCCCCAGCTCCTCCATCAGCGCATCCCTCACCTCGGATGCCCGCCCCCCCAGTGATGATAGCGTCCCCGCTCCCCCACTGAACTGCCCCACTAGCAGCCTGGGCTCGCACTCCTTCATCCGTTGAATGTGCCGACTCATCTCGTCCGCCCATACTGCCACCTTGTACCCGAATGTGATCGGCAACGCCTGTTGTCCATGCGTCCGGCCCGCCATCAGTGTCCCCCGATGCTCCTTTGCCAGGTTGATCAGAGCTTGTTGTACACGGCTCAGGTCGCGCATCAAGATCGGCAAGGCCTCTTTCAGCTGCAGGACTACTCCCGTGTCCATGATGTCCTGGGTAGTCGCGCCCCAGTGGATATACTCCCCCGAGTTCCCCGGACAGTGCCGCTCAAGCTCCTTGATTACCGGCACAATCGGGTGCCGGGTCACGTCCATGTCCCGCTTGATCGCCTCGATGCTCATCTCATCGGCATTGCAGTGGGCAACGATGGCGTCCGCTGCTTCCTGTGGAACAACCCCCAGCCGCCCCTCCACCCGGGCAAGCGCCGCTTCGACATCCAGCCACCTCTGTAGCTGATTGCGCTCCTCGAAAATCGTCCGCATCTCGTCGGTGCCGAAGAGGTCCTTAAAGAACGCCGAGTCCAGGGGTGTAGAGCCCATCTCATGTTCCTTTCGATCTGAGGTGGATTTTGGTAACGTCCGCCTAGCCTAATCCCGACGAATCGGTATGGCAACAGTGGCCGGCATTTATGTTCCTATGTTCCCTGCACCAGATGATTGGTCGCCCTCTTTTGAAGATGCTATAATGGAATGTGCCCCAATTGGGGCACTAAACTGTATAGGAGGTGCGTGATGCCCAAAACCGCAATGGTTCGTGCTCGCGTGGAGCCGGAACTGAAACGACGTGCAGAAGAACTCTTTTCTGAGCTCGGCCTCTCAACCACAGAGGCCATAACTTTGTTCTACAAGCAGGTCGCCATCCACCATGGCCTCCCCTTTTCTGTAAGGATTCCCAACGCAGTAACTGTCGAGGCAATGCGACAAGCAGAGAACCGAGAGGACCTTATCGAATACTCCAGCCTCGAGGAGTTTAAGGAAAGCCTCGAGCAAGCATAGATGCGGCTTCTCCAAACGAGGCAGTTTACAAGGGACGCCAGCAGGGCAAAGAGGCGAGGCAAGTCCCTCGACAAACTGTGCGCGGTAGTAGAACTGCTTTTGTCAGGCGAGCCCCTCTCTGAACGGTACAGGCCCCACCGTTTGTCCGGTCGGAGGTCTCATTATTGGGAATGCCATATTGAACCGAATTGGCTTTTGATCTGGTTTCGAGAAGAGGGTGACTTGCTTTTGGTACGTACTGGTACACACTCCGACCTATTCGGTTAACCCGTTAATCCCCCCCCACGCGCTATAATGTCCCCACCCAACCCCACAGGAGGACCCCGACATGAAGAAAGAGGTCGTCAACTCACCCAAGATCGGTAAGGCTTTTTCCAGCACCACCTGTCACGCCACCAAGGCCGGCGGTTTCCTGTTCATCACCGGCCAGGTTGCCAACCCCCCGGATGTCGGCGGCAACCCCCACTCCACCCCTGAAATGGGTGGGATCGAGCAGCAGGCCACCCAGGTCATGGAGAATCTCAAGGCTATCCTCGAGGAGGCCGGGACATCTTTCGACAACGTCCTCAAGCGCAACGTCTATCTGACCCACATCAACGACTTCGACCCCGTCTACAAGGTCATGCAGACGTATCTCACCTCGCCCATGGCCAGCACCGGCATCCTCGCCGGCCTCATCCCCCCCAGCGCCCGACTCGAGATTGAGCTCATCGCCGTCATCCCTGACTAGTCCTGCTCTAAACCCTTCAAAAATTAGGAGAATAGCTGCATGTTCATCCGCCTGCACCACGTCGGCCTCCTCGTCAAGGACTTAAACGAGACCAAGAAGCTCTACTGCGACCACTACGGCCTCAAACCCGGCCGGGAGTTCGACCTCGTCTCCGAGGATGTCCGCATCCTCAACATCCCTATCGGCGACAGCATGATCGAGGTCAATCAAGTCATCAACGATGACAGCGGCGTGGGACGCTACCTGGAGAAAAACGGCGACGGCCTCCACCACATCTGCCTGGAGTCCGACAACCTGGACGCCGACCTCGAAATGCTTAAACCCCTGGGCTACGACCTCATCAAGCCCATCGGCTCCAGCGACTACGGCTTCCGTGTCGGCTGGATTCACCCCAAGCAGGCGCAGGGCGTCCTCATCGAGCTCTGGGAGAACCCCAAAGGCAAACCCGACATCTCCCGCTCATAACACTGCGCTAGTTACCCGTACAACCCGTCCGTCTTGGCGGCCATTATGAAGTCGTTGCGGTGCAGGTTTCTGATTTTGTGCGTCCACCAGGTCACACGCACCTTGCCCCACTCGGTCACCAGTCTCGGGTGGTGACCCTCGGCGTCCGCCGCACTACCCACAGCCTCGGTGAAAGCCAGCGCATCCCCAAAGTTCGAAAACTTGAACGTGCGGTCCAGTTTGGGAATTCCCCCTTCGTCTATCAACTCCCATTCCGACACCTGCGGATGAAGCTCGGCGATCTCCTCTTCAGTAACATGAGGCGCATCCCTCCGGCAGGCCACGCACCGCTCCTGCGTCAATGTTGTCAACGTTCTTTCCTCCAACCTTACTCCAATGCCCCCACATGGTACCGGACTAGGGGCGAGGGCTCTTGCCCTTCCCCTTGCCGCTCCCCGTCTTCTACGATATATTACATCGACTGACAGCCGTAACGACCTGCATTTCGGCTCAACCTTTACCAATCCGGGTGATTTCAATGGCATACGCCGAGCAAGACAGCATAGCGGCCGACATGCAGTTCAAGAGCCCCAGCGGGCTTACCGTCAAGACCACCGGTAACACCGTCTTCCTGGACGCCGACAGCATGTACGTCCACGAAGTCGAAATCGCCGATGGCGAATGGACCGGCGAAAAATTCCTCCTCAACCTGGACTTCGCCGAAGCCCTCTAAGCATTCTTGCTCTTGCCCATCCACCCACACTGACACGCCACTTCAAAGGCTTTAGCGCGGGCACTACATAATTCGGTACGCTATCGTGAGGTCTCTATCCAAATAACACTCTATCAGTTGCATGCGTTGTGAGGTCGAACGAATCCCCAATTTCAACAAATAGGCTCACCTTGCTGAACAATACGCCGAACTGTGCCGCGCTCGCCTGTCCAAACTCTCGGCTCTAAAACTTGCCTACGCTTCCCGTAATTGCTAACGCCGCAATGATAGACGTTCGACGGCCAATCGGTTCATGCTGACCCCGGCTTCAGCAGCATCCATCGCGAGGGCGCGGTGCGTGTCTGGGGGGACGCGAAGCGTGAGAGTTCCACTGTAGCGTCGTGTAAACAGAGGTTCGGGAACTGGCTTGCCCTCCTCACGCAGCCATCGAACAGCGAAGGCCACCAGTTCACGAATGCCTGCGAACGCCTTTTCCGGCGTATTGTCCAGGTGGCTGATCGACCCGAATTCGGTACACAGCCCGACAAATTCCTCGTCCTCCTCAGACCAAACGACTCGGTAAGCGTATCGGTCAGCGATATCAGTCATTAATCTCCTCCAGCTTATCGATTGCCTTCAGGACTTGGCGGACCTGGTATGCCTTTGCCATTCCTCCCCTGGCTTGAATGTTCACTATCGGATCGCCCAGCCAAGGCGTTTGATAAACCAGGTGACTGCCGCTTTTCCGAGGCTCTCCAAAGTAACGGTCACAGACTTTCCGCAGGTCGTCAAACCGGACGTTGCGGGGGTTGCGCCTCATTTGCAACAGCCTCTTGTCCATGTCTATATGATAGCATTATAGCAACCAATAATCAGGACTTTGGGTCTTGTTGAAGGATTAGTAAATTCACTTAAGAGTTAACTTGGTAGAGCATGGAAAGCGTCGGTATCCCGTAAATCCCTCGAGATCTATATCCGGACTTCATTGTTGACTCCCCCCACCCCCTCAAAAAACCGCCCCGCCATCTTGTTCGCCACCCCCTCGATCATCCGCCCCCCGAGCCACCCCAACCCCCCACCAAACTTCACCTCGACTCGGTACTTCACCATAGTTCCCTCCCCCGATGGTGATAGCCACAACTCCCCGTCCCCCGACACCGGCCCCAAAGGCCCCTCCCCCAAGATCAGCACCCCGCTATACGAATCCGGCGTCTCTTCACGGTATCGAATCTCTCCCTTGTAGCTGCCCTTCATCCCTCCGAAATCCGCCTCGAAGACTGCCCTGAATACCCCACCATCAACCCTCTCGACGCCTCTGCAAGCGGGGATCGAACGAGCCAAGGTGTCGGGATCGTGTAGTGCAGTCCAAACCTCACCCGGCGAGCCTGCGAGTGCCACTGACCCTTCTATCTTCAAGCCTTCTCCATCACAACTCCCGCACAACCTCGCCCCTCAGCCGCTCTACCCAACCGGCTATCGACCTGTTCGACAACACCCTCACCCCCGACACCCCCATCATCCGATAAACCCACCCCCGGCTCACCTTGCTTCTACTCGACGGATCGAGCCACTCTTTATTCTTCGCTAGCTCCGCCAACGTCTCCAGTCCCATCAGCAGCGGCCAAGCCACGGCCAACCTGAGTCGATAGTGCCTTACTGGAATAGCGCGAAGGTACTCGGCGGCGGCTCGATAGTGGGCCAGCGCCCTGTTAATTCCCCACACGAGCGCGGGCCTTGCCTTGGCGCTCGACCTGGCATCGAGCAAGTCCACCGCCAAGAGCCCACACCCTTCAAGCACCTCCCTTGACAGGTAGCACCGACCCAAACGCAGGTCTTTCGGCACATCCCTGAGGATGTTGGTCATCTGTAACGCCTTCCCGAACCTGATTCCCTTCTCACTCATTTCCCCGACTTCCCAGCCCCCGAGTCCGGGATTGTGGTCCATGCTCATCTCGGTCCAGAACTGGCCCACGCAACCCGCCACCAGGTAGGTATATTCATCCAGTTCCTCAGCCGTCTCAAAGCCCGACACCCCTTCCTGGCGGAAATACGTCAGGTCCATCTCCATCCCCTGGGTCAGCGTCACCACGACCTGCCGCACTCGAAACCTGTCCATCTCCCCAAGACCCTCAAGCATCGATATGACCTTGGGCATCGACCTGATCAACTCTCTCTCCATTTCCTCTGATATCTGCGAAGATCCCACCCTAACCGACCCTGCTAGCGCCTCGATCTCCCCTAAGTCCCCCGGCCCATCCACTTGCTTCCGAAAGTCGAGAAGCGCGGTAAGCCTGTCCTGCGCGGAGGGGGTGTTCGTATCGGCAATCGTGTCCGCGGTACGCGCCAGCAAATAGGCGAGTCCCACGGGAGTCCTGAGGTTGCCTGGAAGTACGCGAAGAGTGAGATAGAAGGCCCGAGATGTCCCTTTGAGCACGGGCCCCAGCAGCCGGGCCTGCTCCTCCGGCGTTACGGGTGGCAGCCCTCCCCCGACCCTAGATTCTTCCAAGTCCCCAACTGCCATTTTAGCTAGGCTAAGCCTAGACCAACCCCCTCGTGCTAAGCCCGCTGAAAGTGAGCCTTTGGCGGAGAGGATTGAAGTATGAGTGATGCACCCAAACCGCACTTGCTGAAGTAAAGCCCACCCCTACCCCACCAGCCCCGAGGCCACCTTCATCCCAATCAGCATGCTCGTCAGATTAGTGTTGGCCAAGGGTATTAAAGGGATTATCGATGCATCTGCAACGTATAGGTTCTCCATCCCATACACCTTGCCCGCAGCATCCACAACCGCCCCTGGATCCGAGGCAGGCCCCATTTTGCACGTCCCCGACGCATGGCTATAGTTCACTATCGACTCCCGAAGCTGGCCTAGTATCTCCTCGTCGGTCTGCTTGCTTCCCCAGGGTTCAAGCTCTCTCTCAATAAGCGAAGACATCAGCGCCGCCTGTGCCACTCTTCGTAAAAGCCTGAGTGCGTATATCAGGGCAGTCGTGTCCCGGCCGCCTTCGTCAGACAGGTAGTTGGTTGCGATTCTTGGGACGGCGTTCGGCTCCCGGCTCGTAATCCACACCCGGCCCCGGGACCGGGGCGCCATGTGACAAACGAACCCTTGCAGGGTGCGGGATTCCAAGGTTCTAGGCACCTGGGAAGGCAGCAAATGCAGGTCGAAGGGCAGGTTTTCCTGGCATACGGGACTCCGGGCTCGGAGGATCACCTGGCCCCGGTACACGCTATCCTCTCCCAGGTCTCGGACCACCCGCTCCCATCCCTCGTCTGTCGGTTTGTAGCTGATATAGAAAGACGGGTGATCGTGCAGGTTGCGCCCGACACCCTCTATCACCATCGACTCCGGGATTCCGGCCTCCTTCAACACCTCCCGCGGCCCCACCCCCGACCTCATCAATATCGAAGGCGTTCCATAAGTTCCCGTCGAGAGCAATATCGTGTCTGCCCGAAGCTCCACATCCTCCCCCCGAGACTTCACGATCAACCCCTCGGCCCTCACACCTTCAATTACCACCCTGTCGACCATAGTGTGGTCCCAGATGGTCAGATTCGGGTTGTCCCGCACCGGGTCGAGAAACGCAAACGCCGCGTTCCAGCGCTCAGTGTCCTTGACGTTCCCGTGGTAAGAAGCCACCCCCTCGCCCGGTTCCGGCCCGCCCATGTCCACTACCCTGCCATAACCCGCGTTAAGGCTGGCCTCTATGAACGCCCGCTGGTACAGCGAAAGCTCCTCTTCCTGCATCCTCTTCGTGTACAAAGGCCCCTGTGTGCCCCTGTAAGGAGTCACCGAGTCCCCTGCCGTCCCCTCAATCTGCTGTATCAGTGGGAAGAGGTCCTCATATCTCCAGCCGGGGTTGCCGGCCTCGGCCCACGCATCGTAGTCCCCGGGCACGCCCCAGATCGCCGCGCAATCGTTGTGGGAAGAGCACCCGCCAATAACCTTCGCCCGAAGCTCTAAGAAGCTGGACCCATCGAGTCGGTCCGCGTAATAGCCCCAGTCGTGGCTGTCTGGATCGAACCGGGGGTCGAGAAGGTCTTTAGGCCACCGACCCTCGGCCTTCGGCCCGTAGTCTGGCCCCGCCTCTAGCAACGCCACCGACAACCCTGCCCGGCACAGTACATTCACCGCAGCGCATCCCGCCGACCCCCCACCCGCAACTATCACATCGTAGCGCAGCTTCTTCATCATTGGATTCCAGGCAAGTGACTCTAAAACCCCAGCCGTTCGATGTGCTCTATCAGCTGCTTCACGGTCGCCTCACCGGCCCGGGGCCCGGGATGCCGTACCGCCGGATTCCCTATCAGCCCTCGGTAATGGAGTGCGTTCTTCCGGATGCTCAGGTCTATTCCCTCTTGCACTTCGAACAGGACCAGCGGCAGCCACTCATAGAAAAGCTTTTCAGCTTCCTCCGTCTCTCCCTCCGCCATGTGCCGGCAGATTCGCACCAGCGTTTCCGGGAACGCGAAACCCGTCATCGCCCCCGATGCCCCCTGCGCCAGCTCGTCGACCAGGAACAGCCCGCCCAACCCCCCGAATATTGCCAGCCTGTCGCCGGCTAGAGCCTTAATCGCTCGAATCTTCGGCGGTGTGGGTGGCGCCTCGATCTTGCAATACTGCACCGCCGGTATGTTGTCGACCAGCCGCATGAAGAACTCCGCCGGCATGTGCACCCCCGTGGTCTTCGGATAGTCCTGCACGACTAAGTCTATGTCGACTGCCTCCGCCAATCGGTAGTAATGAGCGTATACGGCTTCCAGGTTGGTCTTCGGCATCGGCGGAGGCGCGACCATAACAGCGGTTGCGCCCATCTCCTTGGCTTCCCGGGTCCGCGCTATCGCAACCATAGTGCTCGGCCCGGACGTTCCCAGCGTCACCGGCAACCCGTTCGCCGCCGAGATCACAGCCTCTGCCACCCCCCTCCCCTCAGCGTCGGTCAAGCGGTGCGCTTCTCCCATTACACCCAGCGCCACCACACCCTCGCACCCCGACTCCCGCGCCTTTCCGACAAGGTTTGGAATGCTCGCCTCGTCCACCGTTTCGTCTTCGTTGAACGGCGTAGCCAGCATCCAGTGTACGCCCTTGAGCTTAGTTGCCATCCGAGACCTCCCTATTCAAAACACGCGGCCGCCGAGCCGTGTAATTGGAGATGGGCCGCATTATGTTTGAGGCGCTTCTCGGGTGTCAACATTGCCCCCTTGCATCCCCCACCTCCCCACCCTATCCTTTCCAATGGAGAAAAAGCACTGAAGGTCCATTAAGTGGCGCGCAAAGTTTCTCGAAACAATCAATAATCGTGCCTGAGTTAGCGATTCAATCAAAGGTCCTGATGCCCTGATTATAGTCAATCCCTCGGAGACCCCAATCCCGTGACCCTCGCCACCAACGCCGATACCACCCTCGCCCGAGACCTCGCCGCCGAGCTCGAAAGACGCGTCTCCGGCGAAGTCCGCCTCGACGATTTCTCCCGCACCCTCTACAGCACCGATGCCAGCATCTACCAGATGAAGCCCGTCGGTGTCGTCACTCCCCGTGATGCCGACGACGTCGTAGCCGTCGTCGAGCTCGCCAACCGGGAGGGCATCCCCGTCTTGCCTCGGGGCGCGGGCACAAGCCTATCCGGACAGACCGTCAACCACGCCATAGTTCTCGACTTTAGCAGGCATCTAAATCGGCTCCTGGAAGTGAACCCGGAGGAGGGTTGGGCCCGAGTGGAGCCGGGAATCGTAGTTGCAGCCCTCAACCGGCAGGTCGCAAGCCATCGCCTCCACTACGCCCCCGACCCTTCGACGGTGAATCGCGCCACGGTTGGCGGCGGCATAGGCAACAACTCTTGCGGCACCCACTCCGTCCTCTTCGGCAAAACCCTCGATCAGGTCCTGGAGCTCGACACCATCCTCTCCGACAGCACAAGGGCGCGGCTAGGCCCCATATCACCAAGTGGCTTGGAATATAGGCTCTCGGGGCCCGGCTTGCTCGGTAACGCCTATCGTGAGACCGCCCGCCTCGCCGAGGCCAACCGCGCAGAGATAGAAGCCCGCTACCCCAAGATCATGCGCCGGGTCAGCGGCTACAACCTCGACGAATTCCTGGACCCGGACCCCTTCAACCTTGCCCGCATCATCGTCGGCTCCGAGGGCACCCTCTGCACCATCACCGAGGCCAAGGTCAAGCTCGAACCCTTGCCCAACGCCACCGCCGTCGCGGCGCTCCATTTCGAAGATATATTCCAGGCCTGCGACGCTACGTCCGCAATCATTGAGCACAGCCCAGCCGCCGTCGAGTTTATCGATGACATGATCATACGGCAGACCAGGGCATCCCTCGGCCTCAAGCGCTACATAGAATTCCTGCAGGGCGACCCCGGAGGCCTGGTCCTCGTCGAGTTCTTCGGCGATTCGGAATCGGAAGTTCGGTCCAAACTGGAGAGCTTCAAGGCTGATATGGAGCGCAAGAGGCTAGGCTATGCCTGCGTCAACCTACTGGAGAAAGAGGACCAGGCCAAGGCTTGGGCCGTCCGCAAGGCAGGCCTCGGCCTGCTCATGGGAGTCCGCGGCGACGCCAAGCCCATCCCTTTCGTTGAGGATACAGCCGTGGATCCCAACCGGCTCGGAGAGTTTGGCCGCCGTTTCCACCAGATCGTCCAAGCCCACCATACCACTGCCTCCTACTACGGCCATGCCAGCGTCGGCTGCCTACATATCCGACCCCTGGTCAACCTCAAAAATGGCCCCGGCATCCGGCAGATGGAGTCCATCGCCGAGGCTGTAGTCGACCTCGTCCTCGAATTCGGCGGCTCCCTCAGCGGCGAACACGGCGACGGCATAGTCCGCGGCGTCTGGACCGAGAAGATGTTTGGCCGGAAGATCTACGACTCCTTCGTCGAGCTCAAGGACGCCTTCGACCCCAAGCGCATAATGAACCCCGGCAAGATCATCGAGTGCCCCCCCATGTCCGAGAACCTGCGCTATGGCACGGAGTACCGGGCCCAAAGCCTCAACACCCGCATGGACTTCTCGACTTTCGAAGGCTATGCCGGGGCCGTCGAGATGTGCAACGGCATGGGTGAGTGCCGGAAGTCGGACGGCGTCATGTGCCCCTCTTTCCAGGCCACTCGTGAAGAGGAGCACTCCACCCGTGGCCGCGCCAACCTGCTGCGCGCCACCCTCTCCGGCGCCCTGCCCCACGACACCATGATCAGCAAGCGCCTCCACGACGCCCTTGACCTCTGCCTTGAGTGCAAGGGCTGCAAGGCCGAATGTCCCTCCAACGTGGATATGGCCAAGCTCAAGTATGAGTTCCTGGAACGGTACAACGCCGCCAACGGCACTCCCCTCCGGGCCCGGATCTTTTCAGAGATAAGCCTGATAAACCGGCTGGGTTCCGCTCTCGCCCCCTTCTCCAACTGGCTTGCCAACTTCCCCGGAGTCCGAAGCCTCAATCACCGATTCCTCGGTATCCACAGGAACCGCGCACTGCCTCCCTTCGCCAGCCCCGGCCTAGGGCAAT
Organism: Dehalococcoidia bacterium; assembly: GCA_965220005.1. Taxonomy (GTDB): domain Bacteria; phylum Chloroflexota; class Dehalococcoidia; order Plut-88900; family Plut-88900; genus Plut-88900. Next base: position 1,248,716 of record OZ244800.1, on the reverse strand, counting down.
GGTTCAAAAACCACCGACCCCTCAGCTCCGGGTCCCGAGGCGAGGTCATCCTCTTCAACGACACCTTTATGACCTACAACTACCCATCCGTCGGTATAGCAGCCGTCGAGTTGCTGGAACTGGCGGGTTACAAGGTGCGTCTGGCCAACGTTCGCTGCTGTGGCAGGCCCATGATCTCCAAGGGTCTGCTAAAGCGCGCCCGAGGCAACGCCCGCTTCAACGTCGACCGTCTGTTTGAAGCCGCCTCCAAAGGCACCCCGATAGTCGGCTGTGAGCCCAGCTGTCTTCTCGCCTTCCGGGATGAATACCCAGACCTTCTGCAGGACAGCAAGTCCAAGGTCGTGGCCGAAAACACCTTCATGATCGACGAGTTCCTGGCCAAGATATCGGAAGAGGGAGCCTTGGATTTGGCCTTCTCCGGACAGCCGCGTAAAGTCCTGTTCCACGGACACTGTCATCAGAAGGCCCTCGTCGGGGTAGCAGCAGCCAAGACCGCCCTCTCTCTCGCCCCCGGCCACCAGGTGGAGGTTATCGACTCCGGGTGCTGTGGCATGGCCGGCGCCTTCGGCTACGAAAAGGAGCACTACGACCTATCGATGCAGATAGGCGGCATGAAGCTCTTCCCGGCCATCGAGGCCAAGGGTCAGGAGTGGGACGTGGCGGTCATGGGCGTTTCCTGCCGGCAGCAGGTCGAGCACGGCACCGGCCGCCGAGCACGGCACCTCGTTGAAGTCCTCCGAGACTCCGTCCTCACCGAAGGAATCCCCCTGGCCTGACCCCGATACTCCCATCTCATTCCTGCGAAGTTGGAACATGCGCCTCTGGCGCGCAGGCCGGAGGTGCGCCTCAGCGTGAATAAAGGGTTGGGGCATTCCGCTGGCCCTGAGGCTCTCGAATAGTCTCAAGAGTGGAATGGGGGAGGCGTCTTGTCCCCTCTCCCTCGATGAGGCCTTTGCATAAATACTGTTGGAGGGGCCGGGGCCGCTCGTGCTGAGGCTCTCGAAGTATGAGCGTGGGCGGAGGTTGAGTGATCTGGATGGCATAAACGATACAGCCTGCAGTTTCGCAAGAGTCTCTCGATGGGAGAGGGCTAGGGTCGAAGACTCGCCGAGGAGAGCCGTAGGCTCGCTGAGGAGAGTGAGGGTGAGTCCGGCATTGCCACAGCAGGCATCCAGTCCTAGACCAGCGGCACTACCTCTTCCGCAAACCGCTCTATCTGCTCCCGCTGGTACTCCGCGGACGCCGACCCCCGATAGCTGAAGTCCAGAAGTAAGTGGTCGACACCCGCGTCCAGAAAGCCCCTCACCCTCTCCGCACACTTCTCCGGCGAGCCGACTATCGTCATATCTTCCGGCTTCACCCCCGTCGCAGTCAGCCGAATGCACTCCCGCAGCTGTGGCACGACCTCGCTCTCAACCCTGCTCTCATCGTCCACTATAGCAACGAAGTTCATCAGGCTGATCTTTAGAGAAGACCCAGTCCGCTGGTTCTCCTCCTCGATTGCCGGAATCCATTGCTCCCTTATCTCCTCGACGGGCATCGGAGCAGGCAGAATATGGGTCGCATACCGTGCCGCTCTCGGTATCGACGGAATGCCCCCGCCGTACCATATCGGCGGGTACGGTTTCTGCACGGGCTTCGGGTCCAGGGTTACATCCGAGAGCTCGTAATACTTACCCTCGTGATCGACCCCGTCCTCTGTCCAAAGTCGAGTGATTACTTCCATCTGTTCATCCGTGACCCGAGCCCTGCGTTTGTGATGCTCCTCCACCCCCGCCATTTTGAAGTCCCCCGGAGACCATCCCATGCACATCCCCGGTATCAGCCTCCCCCCGGATATCACGTCAATCGTCGAGAGGTTCTTGGCCCAGAAATATGGCGGGAGCAGCGGCAGGATGAGCGAATGGATCCCGAGGCGCAGGTTTTTAGTCACTGCAAAGAGGGACGGAAGTAAAGCCAGGGGGTCGAACAGGTGGTGACTGCTGAACTGATCGAACATCGGCGCATGGGGCAGTGTCATGTGGTAGGGGAAACCGGCGGAGTAGAATCCCAGCCGGTCCAGCTGTTTCACCACATCTGACAGCGAGTCCAGTGTCGGAGGCGTCGCACCCCACCCATAGAGGTACGCGCTGAACCTGCTCATGTCACCCATGTCTTTGGCTCCCTATGCCTCTCAGTGCGGTCTACAAGGATAGATAAATGCGCCAAACGCATTCATCTATACCCTTTGACTGAAGGAGGGTGGGGGTATCACCCCCGACACTCTAAGCCCTGGCCTTCATCCTCTCCGACAACATCTCGCCACCCATGGCCCAGTGTTCGCCTGCGGTCTCCGTGATGATAACGTGGACCGACTCCGCCGAGGGCGTACCCGCTATGTTAACCATGGCGTCGGTCATAGCCTTGACCAGGTCCGACTTCTGGGTCTCGCTCCGGCCCGGCAGCATCTCTACTCTGACTATAGGCATATCCGTACTCCTTGATGTGATGGGACCTTCAATACCGGGAACGGGGAGATATTATCAGGATGAGTCGGATGACGCTACCGAGGCGGCAGCGCAAACGGAAACGCCACCGAGGGATTCCTCTCCAACAAACGCCGCCACAACGACTGCCCCATCTCCTCCGCCCGCGCCACGACGTCTTCCTCATCAATGGTTAACAGTTTCTCCTCCCTCATCAGCCATCGTCCGTCGACCATTACGGCTTCCACGTCGTCCGCCTGCCCGTTATGGATAAATGCCGAAACTATCCGGTGGTTCGGCACCAGGTGAGGCCTGAACGTGTCTATCATAAACAGGTCGGCCTTCTTACCCACCTCAAGACTCCCCACTTCATCCCCAATGCCCAGGGCCCGCGCGCTCCCCATCGTCCCCCACTCCAATATCTGCTCCGGCTGCGGAGACATCGGTGTATGCCGGCGCACCCGCTCGGCGAACAACCCCGTCCTCAACACGTGGAGCATGTTCTCGTCCATGTTGTCGGACCCCATCCCGATGTTGCATCCCGCCTCATCCAGCTCCGTCGCCGGGGCCGCCGCCCCTCGTCGTGCGGCAATGGCCGGGTTGAACGACACGTTAGTCCGGGTCTGCCCCATCAACGCAATCTCCGATTCATCCAGGTATCGGCAGTGCGCGGCAACCACTCTCGGGCCCAAGGCGCCGTTGACGTACAGGTACTGCGTCGGCCTCACACCCCTGGTACGCATCACCGCCTGCACCTCGTCATAGCTTTCGCTTAGGTGGACCGTCATCCCGATGTCATACCGGTCAGCCGTCCGGCGGCACTCCTGCAGCAGCTCCGGCGAGCAGTATTCGGGTGTCGACGGGGAAGTCATACACGTCACCCGACCCTCGGCTCCACCATTCCAACTCTCTATGAGTTCGACACTCTTCCGCATCCCCTCGTCTGCCTTGGCCGGGATGAAGCTGTACTCGCTCCTTCGCACCAGCTCCATATCCACGTCCTCGACATACTCCGCCAGCGCCATCCTCATCCCCGTGTCGGAGAGACTTTGCGCGTAGTTCGCTATGTCCTTCTCGATCTCCAGCACGCATGTCGCCCCACTCCGGATCGACTCTATAACCCCGAGCACGGCAAAGACGTTATCTTCTTCTTTGCCCATCAATGACCGGGTGTCCTCGGGGAACCGAAGCGTCGTGGGAAATCCCGTATCCTCCAGGATTCCCCGATTGATAGTCTTCAGAAGATGAGTGTGGGCGTTAATCAGCCCCGGAAACACAGCCTTTCTTCGACCATCCACCACCTCCGCCCCCGGGAACCGTGCCCCGACCTCTTCAGAATTTCCCAGCGCCGCAATCTTCCCGTCCTCAATCGCAATCGCCGAGTCGTGAAGAATGGTCCTACCGGGCCCTCCCGTCACAATAGTCGTATTCTTGATTACCGTCGCCGTCATTTCAGAGTTCCTTGTGATCCGAATGCCTGCTCCCTAACACCACGCGTACCCAGTCGGGCTATAATAACCCCAACCCATGATCAACAACAGATGGTCCAAGCTATCCGCCTTACTCCTCGCCCTAATCCTTGTTGCCACAGCCGCCTGCGCCACGCCCGTTGCCGTCGAAGAAACCCCACCCCTCACCTCCGAGCCGACGCAAGAAGTCCCACCCCCCACCCTCGAACCCACTCTCGCGCCAACGGTTCAGCCCACCCCCACCCCCCTACCGACAGTGACACCGGCGCCGGAACCTACAGCCGACCAGGACCCAAACACTCGACTCGGCATCAAGGAAACTCCCAACCCCGACGGCCTCCCCATCGGCAGCGAGATCGGCTACCTCGCCCCCGACTTCCGCCTGGAGACTGAGCATGGTGACATAGTAGTCCTTAGTGATTTCCGTGGCCGGCCCGTCTTCATCAACTTCTTCGCCGTATGGTGCGGCCCCTGCCGCTTCGAAATGCCTGAAATCGAGAGTGTCTACAACTCACTCGGGGACGACTTGGTGGTGCTTACGGTGGATGTCCGGGAATCGTCGGAGAGGGTCAAAGCCTACAAGGAGTTGCTGGGACTAACCATGCCGACGGTCATGGACACCCACCGGCAGGTCGCCACCGCCTATCAGGTTCCTGGCCTGCCCTGGACCTACATCCTGGACGATAAAGGCGTGGTACGGCACATAAAGTTCGGCGCATTCCTCAGCAGGGAAGAGATAATCGCCGCCCTAGGCACGGTCGGCATCACCGAAGACACGGACTCCGGCTAAACTACACTCGGCTCGGCGAATCTTTCTACCTTGATCTCCTTGACCCTGTCCCGGGCCTGCCACAGATCGTAGGCCATCTGCATTCCCAGCCAGGTCTCCGGCGTAGAGCCAAACGCCTTCGAAAATCGGATCGCCATGTCCACCGACACCCCAGCCCTTCCATTAATCACGTTTGAAAGCGCCTGGCGAGTTACACCCAAGCCTTTAGCCGCCTTGGTCGCGGTCAGCCCCAACGGCTCCAAGCACTCATATTTGACTATCTCTCCCGGGTGGCATGGGTTTGCCATAGGCATAATCTCACCTCGTAATTGACCCCAAGCCTACACCACCACCGCCCCCGACACCACATACACCGGATCGCAGTAAACCCCGAGCCTTGGGCTAATATCCTTCGCCTCAGGCTCTCCCCACCCCCCCGACCGACGGAAATACGCCCCGATCAGTTTCGCCCTGTCCCCGTCCGATAGCGCCTTCCATATCGCCGTGGCCTTCGTCGGAAACATCCGGTTCGAAAAGATCACATGGAACCGACCCCCGGGCTTCAACACCCGGGCCACCTCCTCAAACACTAGTTCCGGCTTGGTCAAATATTGCACCGATACCGTCAATATCGCCGCATCCAACGTGTCGTCTCGAAAAGGCAGTGTGGGGTTGGCGTTCAAATCGTAGACCAAGGCATCATCAAGCTGAGGATTCTCCCGCATCTCCACTGCATTGAGACCCAGCCCGACCACCTTTCCCCTCGGCTGGCCTTCAGGGAGATGTGACCTCCAACTGCTCATCAGGTCCAGTATCACCCCACCCGAAGGCAGCGCCCCCGACAGGTACTCCCTAATCGCCTCAATAGCGAACTGATCGATGTGGACCACCAGCCGAGGCTCGGCGTAGAACACGGCATCCGGCCTCTCGTCGTCCCTGCGAAAGTGTTCAGGCCGGAATGGGGACTCAGGTTGCTCTGGCATGACTGTTCAGGATTCTTCCCTTCCCATTTGGCCCGTCCTTAGCTCTCTATCGCTCGTCTCGGTTTCCGGAGCAGCACTGAGCTCAGGACTAGGGTGAGGGGCATGAATGACGTGTAGAGCAAAGCTTGCTGCAGGTCCCCGGTGGCCTCCTGGATAAATCCTACCATCAGGGGCCCGATGGCCGCTCCCAAGGATATCGCTATCCGCAGAAATGCCTGGCTCACGGCCACTTCTCTCGGCTTGATGTTGGGCAGATAGAACACCATGCCCATTATCACCGCAAAGAACGCCGAGAACACTCCCTTGAGCATCGTCAAAAGGATCACCAGTCCCGCAGGTTCGGTGTAGAGCAGGAGCACGATCAGTACGCATTTGGCGACACCGCACACCGTCAGGACAAGGGACCTGTGCCGGTTGAAAAACCCTATCGCGTTTACACCTATCGAGCTCGGTGCCGCCGCAACCGCCGAGACCCCTACCGCAACTCCCACCATTGTCCCGGAAAGGTGTAGCTCGGTCTCTGCCAAGGTCGGCCAGAACACACTGAAGGCCATCTCCGCCAGCACCGCTCCCAGCAATCCGATGCTGGCGTACCACAGCTCCCGGTATTTCAGGACGCTCTTCAGCGGCGTGCCTTCCTTGGAAGGCGCTCCTTTTCGCTCCTCCCCCGTCCCCCGGTTCCTGCCGAGTACCAGCCAGGCCAGGGTCAGAGCCAGGCACACGAAGCCCCACACGTTCAGCGCCCTTCTCCAGTCCCCTGTCCAGACCACGATCAGAGGTGTAAGGAACGACACGATCCCCATCATCAAGTCCACGCTTCCAACAAGGATGCCGTTTGTCATGGCCAGTTGGCGTCTGCTGGACCACTGTTGAATCAACAGCACCCTCGGGGCTTGCGTGAACATAGTGCCCAGTGCCAGGCACCCCCTCCCGAGGAGCAGCACCGCAAACACCGGGGCCCGAGCCTGTATGAAGACCGAACCCGCAACCAAAAACAGAGCGAAGGCGAGCATACGCCGCGGCCTGAATCGGGAACTCCACGTATTGATGGGCATCACCAGCACCAGGTTGGTGATCAGCGCCGAGGAGCCCACCAGTCCCTGCATTGTCGGAGACAGCCCAAGCTCTTTGGAGATGTCCGGCAGCAGCAGTCCGATGAAGAAGAGCATCGCCATGGACGTGGAGACGCCCGAAGCCATCGTCCCAATCACCACCCATCGGTAACGGGGGATCGCATCCTGGGCGGTGAGAAGGTGCGGAGACGGTTCTTGAGAAATGACTGCCATGGTTACGACAGCCATTATAGGGGCAGCGGCTAGATAACCCCCGACTCCCGGAACTCAGTCACTTCATCCCAGTCATACCCGCAGACCTCGGTTAGCACCTCCTCGGTGTGCTGCCCGAACTCCGGGGCCCCAGTCCCGACCCTCGCCGGAGTCTTGGAGAATTTGATTGGCGGTCCCGTGGTTTTGGTAGCCCCCATGGTCGGGTGCTCGGTGTCTACCACGTACTCGTTGGCCAACGCTTGGGGGTCCTTCGCAGCCTCCGCAACCGTATTGACCAGCGTGTAGACGAACTTCACCTTCTTCTCCACGAACAGGTCGGCCCACACCGGTCTCGGCCTCGCTGCAAATGTCTCAATCAGGATTTCTCTGAATGCAGCGGCATTCTCCAGTCTGCCAGGCTGCGCGTTGAACCGCGGGTCGTCGACTAACACACCCAGATCCAGCACGGAGCAAAATTCCTGCCAGACCCGTTCCGGATGAGGCTCGTTCAGCATTATCCACTGACCGTCGGCGCACCGGTACCAGTTGACGAATGGGTCCAACGACGCACGGCTCGATGTCCCGAAGGTGGCGTCGTTTTTCCAGAGGTACATGTGGTAGTTGTCGTGCTGCAGGTGAATGGCGCTCCCGAGCATCGAGGCTTCCACCGCCTGCCCCACCCCCTGCCTCTCCCTGGCAACCAGCGCTGCCATGATCCCGTAGGCCAGCATGGTCGCTCCCATCTGGTCGAAAGTCCCTCCCCCAACAATCAATGGCTCCCCGCCCTCGGCATTACCCATACGGAACATGTAGCCGCTGTGCGCCTGTATCGAGGAATCGTACCCGTGCTTGTTCGCCAGCGGGCCCCGAGTGCCGTAGGCCGTGTTTATCGCCCATATCAGCTTGGGGTTTATGGCCGAAAGGGCCTCGTAGTCCACGCCCAGCCGCTCAACCACGTCCATGGTGAAGTTGGTGAAGAAAACGTCGGCCTTGGAGATAAGCCGGCGGAGTACTCCCTTCCCCTGGGCGCTCTTCAAGTTGAGCGTGATGGCCCGCTTGCCGCGGTTCACCATCTCGAACCACAGAGCCCGGCCGCCGGGGATCTCCAGGTTGTGCCCGAAGGCCTGCGTCACTCCCCTGCTCGGGTCACCGGTCACGGGTTGCTCTATCTTGATCACGTCCGCCCCCAGGTCCCCGAGCATGTATCCCGCACCCCCGCCATTGTGCCAGACGGCCAGTTCTATGACCCGTATCCCGGACAGGGGTCCCATAGGTCGCGCCTCTTCGCCATTCGCCGAGTCCATGTTGCGTCCCTTTTCCGTCTACTAAAAATTGCCCGGAATGATAGACCTGCACCAATCTTTCGGCAACAATCGAAATTCGCCCCAGACCGGTATTGCGCGCGCACCGCAATTGCATTTATATTGGAATTACACTCAGAAAGGAGGTGATCAATTGGATATTGATGATAGACGGACTTGTGAGGTGTCTGTAACGTAAACGGTTTGACACGTAGGGGGCGTCCCCCTGGGTTCCGTTTGCGGAATCCGTGCAGACGCCGGGCCCCGAAGCTCCCGGGTTGTCCACCGGGACGGCCATAGGCCGAAGTGCTTCGGGGCTTTCTCTTTCCCCCTCTATCTCTGTCATTCCGAGGCTCCGCGAGGAATCTCAAGCGCCCTTAACGCAAATCACACCCCTCATATGCACCCCAGTCCACCTCTTTTCAGGCTTGTTGTTCCGTAGCGCGGGGCATTCCGTTCGCCCTGAGCGAAGTCGAAGGGTCTCAAGAACGGAATGGGGCGGGTTCCCTCCACCGTGGATATGATGCCCAGCTGATTTGCTCCTACCCCCTCCCCACCGACACCAGCCTCGCCACCCTCTCCCAGTCCACGGGATTCGAAACCTCCCCACCCACCTTCACACTCGTCCCCACTATCACGCCGTCCGCCCATTCCATGTAAGCCCCGATATTCTCTTCCGTCACCCCGCTCCCAACCAGCACTGGCGTACCCTCAGGCGCCGCCTCCTTTACCGCCCTCACATCCGACATGTCCGCCTCCTCCCCCGTGAAGGGCCCAGTCACAATCAGGGCGTCGGCTAGTCCTCTCTGCACAGCCGCCTTCGCCGCATCCCGGATATCCTGCTCGCCGAGAGGAACGGCGTGCTTTACCAACACGTCGGCCAACAGCTTCACGTCCGCCCCCAGCACTGACCGCCGTCTAACCGTCTCTGCTGCGCCACCTTCGATAATCCCCTGATCGGTAACCATCACGCCCGTGTGCACGTTCACCCGGATGAACTCTCCCCCCGTGGCATAGGCCAGCCCGAGGGCCGCTATCGGGTCGTTACGAAGCACGTTCACCCCAAAGGGCACGTCAACGCTCGTGGCGACTCTGTCGATGACGACAGCCATCGCTGCAATGGCCTCAGGCGGCACCGGGCCCGTCAGAAAAGGAACGTCCCCGAAATTTTCGAATATCACGGCATCTACACCGCCCCGGGCCAGGGCCTCGGCATCCCGCAGGGCATGTCCCACGACCTCGTCAAGGTCCCCCTGCCAGCCGGGACTGCCGGGCAGCGCCGGCAGGTGCACCACCCCTATGATCTCCTTACGGCTTCCTTTTCCCTCGCTTAATACAGGCATGACTCCTCCCCTCAAAGGCTATCCCGCCCCCATACTTTTGCACAACCCTCCCCCCACCCCCGCCCCCGACACGGGAACCCTTCCAACGGTGAGGGGAATTCCGTTCGCCCTGAGCGGAGTCGAAGCATGTCCTGAGCCCCGTCGAAGGGGGTCTCAAGAACGGAATGGGGTGGCTCCCCACCCCCCTTAACCCTGTCACCCCGAGGCCCCGCGAGGAATCTGGGGACTGGGGTCCAGTCCCCTCTCCCTCCCTTTACTCCGTCATTCCTGCGCCGAGCCGGAATCCATCCCGCGGCGTGGGGCCGCTCACCCTGAGGTACTCGAAGGGTCGAGCGGGGGGCCACACTTGCCAACCCGTCGCGCCCACCTCCCCAAAAGTGACACGAACCCCTTGACCAAAGCAAAACACCTGTACTATATTGCCCACCAAGCCCGACAGTCCACATCGAGCCTAATCAACGGAAAGGACCTCAGGAGTCCCATGAGTCGCATAAGCCTGACAAGCAATCGTCACACCCGAGCGGTATGGGACCGCCCGGCCACCGACACGCGCCTCCTCCCTAGTCCTCCCCATCTCAACACCCACTACAAGCGCTGCCCAAAGGCCCTACGCCTACGCCTTCGCAGCGATCAATCACCGTCCCGCCCCCTGCATGGAAGGTCCCCGGACAAATCACGGCACACCCTTTCCAAGGGCCACTGCCAAGTGCGCACCCCACTCACCCGGCGCATCCGTTTCGCCTCCTCAGGCGACGCCTCGGAGTACGGCGTCATGTCTCCACCCTGGGCCATAGCGCCCCCTCCGGACTCCCCCGGCCTAGACCTTGCCGGCGAGTCCGAACAGTCGGATGAGCGCCGACTCAAAACCAACGCACCTTTTAAGGATTCCACCGTCGTCACAACCGGAGAACTTCCGACTACGAACGGCGGTCACGGGTCCCCGCTCCCATCCCTTAGGATGGTCGAGCACTTCTGGTGGACGGGACTGCCCCACACCGAGAATTTCTCGGGTCTCGTTCACATCCCCTCAGAAGTTAGGGGCAAGGATTCCACCGTCGTCACAACCGGAGAACTTCCGACTACGAACGCCGGTCTCGGGTCCCCGCTCCCATCCCTTGGGATGGTCGAGCACTTCTGGTGGTCGAGACTGCCCCACAGCGAGACTTCCTCGCGTCTCCTCCACATCCTCTCAGAAGTTCGGGGCTGTCGCAGAGTCGTCGCCGATGTGAAACGTCCCCAGGGGCGGACTCCACGCATCGCTACAGGCGTCGCCGACATTCTGCGCAACCGTCCGGGACCTTCCATCACCTCCTCCAGGGGAGCCTGTCCGCCAGAGGCGGATCTTTCCCGACCCCGATCGGCAATCCATCCCCGGAAGGGCAGGGTGTCCGCTCCTCGGGGCATACCCTCCCTCCCCCTTGACCACTTCCCCAGTAGGGACGACAGGCCAGTCGCCCAGGGTGTGGGCGCCTCGAGTGGGGCGTCCACACCTCTCCCACCGACCCAAGAAAGGGACCGCCCACTAGCCCACACCCGCACACCCTTCCCCCACAACTGAACGCCAACCCCCTTTTGTTGCCCGGCCCAACGTCTGGTAGAATCATCTCCACACCCATGTCCCCGGATGCAGACCTTTAGCGAGGGGTTAGGCGCTATGGTAGTAACTACACGAAGAGAACAACAAATTCCGGCCGTCCGCGTCCCGGATGTTCAGGATGAGTCCTACGGCGCAACGCAAATAGGCCCCTTTGACTATGTTCCCAAGGTCGGGTTCCGTGAGTACTGGTACCCCTGCGTCTGGACCAAGGAAGTGGGTCGCAAGCCCAAGAACATCAAGATGCTCGGGGATGAACTCGTCCTGTTCCGGGGCAAGAACGGCAAAATAGTTGCCCTCAACGAATGGTGCCCCCACCGTGGCGCCCGACTCTCCCGAGGCTTCTGTGAGTTCGAAGGGACCGTCACCTGCCCCTACCACGGTTACACTTTCGACGAGACGGGCAACTGCGTCGCCGGCCTAATCGAGAGCACCGAGTCCCCACTGGTCAACAAGATGCGCACCCGTGTCTACCCCACCGCCGAGTGGAATGGCATCGTCCTGGTCTGGATGGGTGAGACCGACCCCGTCCCCTTCGAAGAGGACCTCCCATACGAGTTCTCCGACTCGACCCTCACCGGCCGCAAGTACACCAGGGTCAAGACGTGGGAGACCAACTGGACCGAACCCATGAACCAGGGCATCGACTACCATGAGTTCTACCTCCACCGCGGCCTGAACTTCTGGCGATTCGTCGATTACCGCTTACCCTTCTGGCGGCCCAAGTCCGTCTCCACCGGCGGCACCGAGATCGTCTCCGAAGGCGAGGACAACATCTGGGTCAAGACCGCCGAGGCCAAGTTCGGCCAGGCCGAATACCCCGGCCTTGGCAAATGGCCCCGAAAGACCTGGTGGCGCAAGCTCTCCGCACCCAAGACACCCAACGCAGGCATGATCGCCACCGCCACGGGAGAAAAGGCCTGGGCCACATACAACCACAACCTCCAGCTCCCAACCAAGATCAGGGTTTGCATCGGCAGCCTCGTGCACCTGAGATGGGGCGTCCCCGTCGACGAGCAAAACACCCGGGTCTGGACTTTCACCGTCTGCAAGACTCCCAAGACCTTCCTCGGAAAGTTCTGGATGGACGTCTGGTACTACCTCTGGAACAAGCCTGCCCGGGTTGTCGCAATCAACGAAAAAGAAGACCTCATCGTCTTCAAGACCGAGCACATCAACCTGGAGCGCCCCCAGAAGCTCGGCCTCCTCGACCGGGGACTGATCCTCTTCCGCCGAAACCTGGCCAAGCGCTCCCGAGACTTCCAGCGACTCGGCGGTGCCCGTGGCTGCCTCAAACAGGAACCCGAACCCGCCATGGTCCGCCAATGGACGCGTAACCACCGCTAACCCCACTTCTCCTACCCTAAGAGTCAAACCCGGGAATGCTTGAAGCATTCCCGGGTTTCTTTTTCTACTGTGGGAACACCGGAGCCCCCACTCCCACCCCCTCGGTGTTAGGATTGCGGCACCATGGCACAAGCAGTCCCACAGATTGACAGTGCGCGCGGAAGCCCCACCTACGGCTGGGTTGTCATCCTTACCTGGATGGCGATCCATATGTGGGGATATCTGGTCATGGAGACCTTGGGCCTCTTCCTGCCATCCATGCGCGAGGAGCTCAATCTCACACCCGTCCGGGAAGGCTTCCTCGGAGCAGCGCCGCAATTCACTGTCCTGCTGCTGTCCATTCCCTTCGGCTTGTGGCTCTCTCGGTTCTCTCCAAAGTGGATCACTCTGGCCTCCATTATCGGCGCCATACTGGTCATCTTTATGCAGGCCTGGGCCCCGGTCTACGCTTTCCTGCTCCTCGCCAGGGCTCTGTACGGACTATCCATAACCATAAGAGAGCCCGCACGCACCCTGCTTCTCAGGATGTGGATAAAGCCCCGTCAGATCCTTATCGCCAACGCCTCCATTGAACTCCTCTGGGGCATCGGGGCAGCATTTTTCATGTTGGTACCCATAATCCTAAAGGCCTTGGACGACGATTGGCGCAGGACCATGCAGGTGCTTGGGTTCGTTACCATCGCAATAGCCGTGGTCTGGTTGCTGGTCGGGAGAGAGCGCCCCCTACCCGACGCGGAGACCGAAAGGGAAAGCAAGGAGCCGGTATCCGTCAGGAGCACCCTCCGCTACAAGGAGTTGTGGCTCCTGGCCTTCGGCTTGGTGGGTGTAGAAATGACGTTCTCTTCCTACCTCACCTTCTGGCCCAGCCATATGAAAGACACCTATGGCATCGATATCCAGACCTCTGCTCTCATCTGGGCGATTGGCGGAATGGTCGCCGGGCCCTCGGGCTTGGGAATCAACCTTTTGATCAACAAGACTGGCAGGCGTAGGACTGCCCTGCGTATGGGCGGAATCTTGATATCCGTGACCACAATAGCCCTGCTCTATTCCGGCTCTTTTCCGGTGCTGGTGGTCATTTCCTTGCTCCATGGCCTCAGCTTCACCTTCTTCCCAGTGATATTCACCATACCGTTCCAGCTGAAGGGTATCCGCACCCGAGAAATCGCCGTTGCTATGGGCTTCCTGAGGTCGGCTTTGATGATCGGTGCCATGGGTGGCCCCGTAGTCGCAGGTGTCCTCCACGAACTCACCGATGACCGACGCCTCGCCCTCACCATAGTAGGCTTGTCCGGCTTGACCCTGAGCATCAGCGCCTTCTTCCTCTCCTCCGAATGGGACCGCCGACTCCAGGAATAAAACTTTTTGTCGAAGATCAGTAAGTCCTACCCTTCCACCCCCCACCCCTTCCCATCCAGGACCTCCGCGCCGAGTCAACAGTCATCAGCGTGTACAGAAGTCCCGCCGTAGGCAGAAGTAGTCCCCAACAACGGTTAACCCCGTACCACTTCAACATCGGCGTGTATATCGCCGACATTACGCCCCACCCCCCCCCCGAGACCAACAACACCCATGTCGGCGTGTCCCATACCCCCACGGCAGCTAACCCTACCCCTGCGCCAAACGCTGCCGGAGGCCCGAGATACAGCCACGCCATACCCAAAATCGTACCCGCCAGCAGGACCGGCGAGCGACGTAGCTGTACGTAAGCCGTCCTCGCCACCATGTCCCAAATGCCTCGGAGTCCGTCATATGGCCGGACGCTTCGCACCTCCTGGCTCATCCCCAACCACAATCTCCCCCGACCCTCGGGCCCGCGTACCATTCGAGCTAAGGCACAATCGTCGATTACCGAATCCCGCATCGTTTCTAAGCCCCCACCCCCCACCAGCCGTTCTCTCCTCACCAGCACACATCCCCCCGCCGCGGCCGCTGCACTCTTCTCGTGATCGTTCACCCAGCGAAATGGATATAGCTTCCCGAAGAAGAACACGAAGGCCGGTATCAGAAGTCCGTCCCAGAAGGTAGACACATGCAGCTTCGCCATCACCGAGACCATATCCAACCCCTCCCCCTCCGCCCGCGCCACGAGAGACGCCAGCACATCCGGTGAGTGGGCTATATCCGCGTCGGTGAACCAGAAATATTCATGGTCGACTGTCTTTGCCGCCTCGACGCCCTGCTGCAGTGCCCACACCTTCCCCGCCCACCCCTCGGGTCTTTCCTTCCCCATCACCACTTTGAAGGAAAAACCCTTTCCGACTTCCCTGGCTGCGGCCTTCGCAATATCAGCACTTCCATCCGAACTCCGGTCGTCGACTAGATAGACCGACACACGCCCCGGGTAGCGTTGCCCAAGGACTGAAGTGATTGTCTCCTCAATGAAGTCGGCCTCATTCCGGGCCGGCACAACCGCCACGACGCCCGGCCAGGATCCATCTTCCTTAGCTTTAGAGACTTCAAGCCGTTGGTCCGTCGCCCAGAACCGGCCCCTGAAAAGCGTAAGCCAGCCCCAGGCGAGAAATGCGGAAACCGATAGACCGGCCCCAACCCACACCCCGACTTCCATGCTCATTGGCCTAGTTTAGCGCAGCAGATGACAGGAGCTAGTCCGGCACACTGTCAAAGGAGGCCATCTTGTCCAGGTAATGCTGGGGGTCCGACGTGGAAGGCGAGTTTTTGAACGCCTCGTCGACCATCTTGTCGTACTTCGGGTCGAGTTCCGCCATCTTCGTCTCGGCCGACTTGTGGAAAGCAAAGGTCGAAAATCGCCGCTCTGCCCCAGCGTCCCCACACCCCTCACACGCCACCGCCTCGGGCGGCGAAAAGTTCCGCCAGTAACGGCTGGTCACATGCTGGCATCCGAGGCACTTGTATTCGTACAGTGGCATAAGGTCAACCTAAGCGGCGAAGACTGTCTCCACCTGGGCGGATGCGTCAAAGAACGCTTGGAACGAGAGGTGATATCTAAGAAAAGATTGCCGTAAAAAGTCATCCTTCACACGTAGAATCCCACCCTCCCGCGTCAGGTCAAGCGTGTTCAGGCTATGCTCCCCATCTGCCCGGCCGTTGGACTTGATGTTGCTTAGCAGCTCCCGCCACCCCACCGGCGACATCTCCAGGAAGAAGTCCAGGTCCGCCAGCCCCTCGACACCAATCTCGGTCACTTCCTCGCAGGAAAATGCCTCGAACTTCAGTGAAAAGGCCCTGTCCCCAACCTTCACGCCCATGTTCGCGTCGCAGTTGCCCAGCGCCCGGAACTCCTTGCTCCGGTTCACAGCCTCCCTGACCTCTTCGAACCAGCCGACGGACGGAAAAACAGGCATCTTAATCTCCCCTCCGCTCACGATGTTAAGTGTCCGATTCTCGCAGTGTCAACCGCACCTGGTCCCGTGGGCAGGTGACAACAGATACGGGGCCTGTTAGATTCCCCTCAAGACACACTAGGAGAACCGACGTCATGCTCGACCCCAAAGTCCAGGAGGCCTTGGAGAAAGACCTCATCATCGACATCACTACCACCGGCAGAAAAAGCGGCGACGCCCGCCGGGTTGAGATCTGGTTCCATAACTTGGACGGCATCCTCTACATTACGGGCCTCCCCGGCGCCCGAGGCTGGTACGCCAACCTCCTCGCCGACCCTCGCATGACCTTTCACCTCAAAGAAACAGCCGTCGCCGACCTCCCCGCCCTAGCCACCCCCATCACCGACCCCACTGAAAAGCGCAGAATCCTTCATGCCATCTGCTCCAAACAGGATACCCTGGACCAGCTTGATGCCCGCGTCGCCGGCGCCCCTCTCATCAAGGTAGACCTGCAATCAGTCTAGCGTCATCCCGGCCCCCGAGCCGGAATCCAGATGGGTGGGGCCGCTCATCCTGTCGCAGATGGAACATCCGCCTTTGGAGGATCCGCCGAGACGGGAGCAGAGTCGAAGGGTCGAGCGGGAGGGCCGCGCACGCCGCGCCTAGCTAAGTGTGAGCCTCCCGAAGCATTCACCCCGTTTGACCCAACACCCCAACCCCCGATAGCATTAGACCGCGACCCGAATTTGATGGAGGTGCCATACCCATGCCGGGACCCGTCATAGACATAGACAGCCACATCTGGGAAAACCTGCCCCTCATGGCCGAGTATCTGGAGCCAAAGTACAGAGACCTCGCCCTATCTATCGAAGTCGACGAACGCGGCCTCGAATACATGAGCGTCGAGGGTCGTATGCCCCATAACCTCTTCCTCAGGGAAGGCCGGTTCGGGCGCATGGCCGCAGGCAAGTCCATCGAGGAGAAGAGAGACCTTTACCTGAAGCCCGGAGCCGTGACCTATGAGCAGGGCCTGATCAACGTGCCCGCCTCTCACCAACCCGGCCCCCGAGTCCAGGTCCTCGATCAGGAAGGCATCGACACCTCATTTATCTACCCGACCCTCGGCCTCCACTGGGAAACCGACGTTCGGGACTCCACTGTAGCCGCAGCCTACGCCCGTGCCTACAACGAATACGTCTTCGACTTCTGCAGCGACTACCCGGACCGCCTCAAGCCCATCGCCCACATCACCCTCCTGGACATAGCAGAAGGCACCGCTGAGCTGCGCCGGGTTGCGGAGCGAGGCGTAACAGCAGCTCTCATCAGCGGGTTCCCTCTTAACGGCCGCTCCTACGGAGACCCGGCCTTCGACCCCTTCTGGGCCGCCGCGGAAGAGCTTCAAATACCCGTGACCCTGCACGTTGTCGGCGGGCTCTACCCCTTCTACAACCCGAACTTCCCCAACACCACCCTCAATGACCTCCCCGACTCCGACATCTGGTATTTCGTGCTTCAAGAACCCCCCGCCGTTCACCTCGGCTTCGGCAGCATGATCGCCGGACGCGTCTTTGATAGGTTCCCCGACCTCAAGGTCGTGCTCCTGGAGACGGGCAGCGCTTGGATGCTCTACTGGTTCGAGAGGATGGACGGCATACTCGACGCCTTCCCCGGTACCAACGAGATGTCGATGTACCCCAGTGAATACTTCAAACGCCAGGTCTGGACCTCCATGGACCCCGACGAAGAACTCGCCCCCCTGGTGGTCGAGAGGTTCGGTTCTAACAAGTTCATGTGGGGCGCCGACTTCCCCCACTCGGAGGGCATGCTCGGCGCCGTCGATGAGCTAAGAGAGAGCCTGAAACCCCTCCCCTCCGAGGCCCAGGCCAACATACTGGGCCTCAACGCCATAGACCTCTATCGCCTCACGTCCTAACCAAAACCGCCCTCTCCCCCGTAGGGGCAGGCCTCGGAGTGTGTTTCATAAGTCCGTTAAACAAGCCTAATTGGCTATTCTTAACCATTGTGATGGGTACTGTAGGCACGGACATAAGTCGCAAAAAGTGAAAAGTGGGCCGTGGAGTGACTTTTGAAACAGGCTCCTCGTGCCTGCCCTCCCCTCCCGTCATCCCCACGTATGGGCGGTTCGCGAACCACCACCCCACTCCCCACCCCGCAATTTGACTATCCCCATACTGCTCCATATAATCCAAAACCATAATTAGCGTCATTGGCCGCTGCAGAAAGGTGACCCCGGATCCCGCTGCCGAGTCCTGAATGGACGCCCAGAATCACCACCCTCTTCCCCCTTCTCACCACCTTTCCCGGCCCTGATTCGCTACTTAGCTAGTGTGTACTGTCCTTGGGTGTTCGCTCCTATCCTGGAGGTGGATTATGGACGATCCATAGCGGCAATTTAGCCGTCAAGAGGAAGGTGCGTGCATCTTCCTGACCCATTCAGTACCATTTCGGAGGAGAATTTTAAGTATGAGACACACGATCTCGTTATATAGGAAAAAGAGGTGGCTGGCTTTGAGCCTTGTGTCCCTCGCCCTGGTCGCACTGCTAATCGTTGCAGCTTGCGGCGAGTCCGCCACCGCCACTCCGGAAACCGAAGACGCAATGCCCGAGCCCACGCCAACAGCGATGATGGAAGAGCCCGACGAACCATCCACTAGTCTGCGCCCCATAAGCGAATGGACCGTCGATAACCCCGCCACCCACGAGGAGATCGAGGCGGCGCTGTCGGCCCACGAGGGCGGCTCCTTCACCTTCGTTTCCTGGGGAGGTTCTTACCAGGAGATGCAGCGCAAGGCGTTCCTGATCCCCTTCGCCGAGAAGTTCGGCGTGAACATCATCGAAGACGGCCCTCCCGACTACGCCAAGGTACGGGCCATGGCCCACACCGGCAATGTAACTTGGGACATAGTCGATGGCTCCGGCCAGGCCGGCGTCACCATGGGCCTCGAGGGCGTGCTGGAAGAGCTCGACGAGTCCATCATCAACAAGGAAGACCTGTTCCCCCACATCCGTGACGCACCGTGGATCGGTGGCGGCGGCTCCGCCTACTCCATGGTCCTGATGTACAGCAAGGACACCTACCCGGACGGCGGGCCTCAGCCCTCCAGCTGGGCCGACTACCTGGACAGGGATAAGTTCCCCGGCATACGCGGAATGATTCCCCAGGACTGGAACTGGAAGCACATGGTGCGCTGGGCCCACCTGGCCACCGACCCCACGCTGATTGAGACCGAGGAAGGCAGGGCTTCGCTATCAGCCATGTCTCCCGAGCAGCTGGATACCGGCTGGCAGATAGTTGAAGAGCAGTTCATCCCAGTTATCGACATCTTCACCTCCGGCATCTACGACTGCATCGCCTTCCTCGATTCCGGGGAGATTGACATCTGCCAGGGGGACAACGGAGCAGCATTCAATGGCATCGTGGAGGAAGATTTCAATGTCGGGGCCTGCTGGGAGTGCGGGCACGACGTGCTGACCGACAACTGGTGGGTTATCAAAGGCATTCAGGAGGAGGACCCGCAGAGGTGGGAGCTCATTAACCTGTTCTTCGCCTGGACCCAGCACCCGGAAATTGCGGCAAGCCAGGCGCTCTACCAGCCCTTCGGGCCGACCAACTTGAAGTCGGCGCCCTACCTCGATGCGCCTGAGTTCAACAGAATAAGGCCGTACCTGCCCACCGCCGACGCAAACCTTCCCTACGCCATCCTCATGGACGAGGCTGCTGACGGGGAGATTGGTGGAGCACAGGCGGAAATCTGGTTCGAAGTGCAGGGCAAGAAATAGTAAGTGTTAGCCAAGCCGAAAAGGAGAGGGGCCGGTCATATGACCGGCCCCTCCGTAGCAGTAATTCGCCCTTTTAGGGCTTACTTTGCCCCGTTGGTTCATCGCAAGGGTGCAGCCGTCCCTCGGCACTCACCCCTTTCGGGAGGCAGCTTATAGACTATCCATAGTGGCAGACAAGCTATCTGCAGGAAGCGCCCGGCCCTTCCGAAAGTATCGGTTAGCATTAGCTGAGAGGATAGAATATGACACATCCCGTTCCTGTCTATAAAAGAAAGAAATGGCTGGTTCTGGGGCTCTTGTCCCTCGCCCTTGTTGCCATGCTCATCATTGCCGCTTGCGGGGAGTCAGCCACGGCTACTCCTGAAGCCGAGGAGGCAATGCCCGAGCCTACGCCAACAGCGATGATGGAAGAGCCCGATGAACCATCCACAGATCTGCGCCCCATAAGCGAATGGACCGTCGACAATCCCGGCACCCATGAGGAAGTAGTGGCAGCTCTGGCCGCCCACCGCGGCGGGACCTTCACCTTCGCATCCTGGGGCGGGGCATACCAGGCCATGCAGCGCCAGGCCTTCCTTGTACCCTTCGCCACGGAATTCGGCATTGAAGTCGTTGAGGACGGCCCTCCCGACTACGCCAAGGTAAGGGCCATGGCCCACACTGGCAACATAACCTGGGACATCATTGACGGCTCCGGTCAGGCTTCAATCACAATGGGCCTGGAGGGAGTCCTGGAAGAGCTCAACTTGGCCATCGTGGATAAGACAGATCTATTCCCCCACATCCGTGACGCCCCCTGGATCGGCGGCGGAGGTTCCGCCTTCTCCCACATGGTAATGTGGAGCAAGGACACCTACGGTGACGACGGTCCCAAGACCATGGCCGATGCTTTTGACAAGGAGAAGTTCCCCGGACGCAGGGGCATCTTCTCCCAGGACTGGGCCTGGAAGCACCGCGTACGCTTCGGACTACTCATCGATGACCCTACCCTCCTCGACACCGAAGAGGGCAGAGCTAGCCTCTCCGCCATGAGCCCCGAGGAGCTTGAAAGAGCTTGGCAAGTCGTCGAAGAACGAATGATTCCCAATACCGACGTCTTCTTCGCCGGCGCCAGCGACTGCCCGGCCCTCATTCAGTCCGGCGAGCTGGACGTCTGCGAGACTGACAACGGAATCGGCTTCGACTCCGTCGTGAACACTGACCTTAACGCCCACCTTTGTTGGGAGTGCGGCCACGATGTGCTGACCGACAACTGGTGGTCCCCCAGGGGCCTCGCCGAACAGGAACCCGAGCGATGGGAGCTCATCAACCTCTTCTTCGCTTGGTCGCAGCACCCTGAGATCGCCGCAAGTCAGGCGCTCTACCAGCCCTACGGCCCCACTAACCTGAAGTCGGGTCCCTTCCTCGCAGCGCCGGAATTCGACACTCACCGGCCCTACCTGCCCACCGCCGACGCCAACCTCCCCTACGCCATCCTCATGGATGAGGCCTCAGACGGCATGATCGGTGGAGCACAAGCAGATATCTGGTTCGAAGTTCAGGGCAAGAATTAAACAGTTCTAGGTAAGCCAAAAGTGGGGGGTCGGTCATACGACCGGCCCCCCGCAATAGTTACTCGCACCTTGGGTTCTCGCCCTCTCTAGACCGGCCTTTAGAAAGACCACAGCCGTTCCCGGCCATGTTACCCGTTCTGGAGGTAGCTTATGAATCATTCGTAGCGGCCGATAAGCCGCCTGCAGGAAGACCTGCATCGCTTCCTGAGAATTTGATTAGCGTGGGCTTTGACTAGCAGTGGAGGAGAGGTTTGACTATGAAGTATCTGACCCCAATATATGGAAGTAAGAAATGGCTGGTTCTCGGGCTCCTATCCTTGGCCCTCGTCGCACTCCTGATCGTTGCCGCTTGCGGCGAGTCCGCCACCGCCACTCCTGAGGCCGAGGAGGCAATGCCCGAGCCTACGCAGACAGCGATGATGGAGGAAGAGTCGGATGAACCATCCACCGGCCTGCGCCCCATAAGCGAATGGACCGCCGACAACCCCGGCACCCATGAAGAGGTGGTAGCAGCTCTGGCGGCCCACCGCGGCGGCAGCTTCACCTTCGCATCCTGGGGATCGGCCTACCAGGCTATGCAGCGCCAGGCATTCTTGGTCCCCTTCGCCACGGAGTTCGGCGTCGAGATTGTCGAGGACGGCCCCCCGGACTACGCCAAGGTCAGGGCCATGGCCCACACGGGCAACATCACCTGGGACATCATCGACGGCTCCGGCCAGGCTTCCATCACCATGGGCCTCGAAGGAGTCCTCGAAGAGCTCAACCCGGCCATCGTGGACAAAAGTGACCTATTCCCCCACATAAGGGACGCCCCTTGGATCGGCGGCGGCGGCTCCGCCTTCTCCCATTTGTTCATTTGGAGCACGGATACCTACGGCGATAACGGACCCAAGACCATGGCCGACATCTTCGATGTGGAAAAGTTCCCCGGCCGACGCGGATTGGTTGGTGCAGACTGGGCTTGGAAGCATAGAGTCCGCTTCGCACTGCTAGTGGATGATCCCACTCTCTTGGATACGGAAGAGGGCCGCGCATCCCTCTCGGCTATGAGTCCCGAGCAGCTCGACAAGGCGTGGCAGATAACCAGGGACCGAATAATCCCCGTTACTGACGTCATTTTCCCAAGTGTCGAGTGCACGGCGTTGATCAGTTCGGGTGATGTGGACATCTGCGAGACCGACAACGGTGTAGGCTTTGACGCTATTGTAAACGGCGGTCTAAACGGGCATCTCTGTTGGGAGTGCGGTCACGACGTGCTGACCGACAACTGGTGGTCCCCCAGGGGGCTGGCAGAGCAGGAGCCCGAGAGATGGGAACTGATCAACCTGTTCTTCGCATGGGCCCAGCATCCGGAAATCGCGGCCAGCCAGGCCCTCTACCAGCCTTACGGGCCTACGAACCTAAAGTCCGCTCCCTTCCTCGCAGCGCCTGAATACGACGCCCACAGGCCCTACCTGCCTACCGCAGACGCTAACCTCCCCTACGCCATCCTCATGGATGAGGCGGCGGATGGAGCTATAGGCGGAGCGCAAGCAGAGATCTGGTTTGAGGTTCAGGGCAAGAACTAAAGAGTTTTAGGCAAGCCGAAAAAGAGGGGGCCGGTCGTACGACCGGCCCCCTTGCTTTTACCTTCCAAAAAATCAGATTGCCCTCGCCTTGTCTCTCCCTCGCTCCAAATGCACTAGCAGAAGGCTCAAGTCCGAGGTCCCAACCCCCGGCACCCGAGACGCCTGTCCCACCGTCAACGGCAGAAACTTGCTCAGGTTTTCCCGCGCCTCGTTGGACAGGCCACGCACCTCGCCGTAGTTAACACTACTGGGTATCGGACGTTTTTCCAGCTTGCTGATCCGCACCACCTCCCGACTCTGTCTCGCTATGTAGTCCCGGTATTTGGCCTCTATCTCCACCTGGCTTCTGCACTCCTTATCCAACTCCCGGTCCCCGAGCCCAAGAGCCAGGGCGGTGTCATAATCGACCTCCGGGCGCCGTAGAAACTCCAAAGTCGTCACCGCTTTCCGAACGGGTGCCAACCCCCGACTCTTCAGGTGCGTATCCATACTCCCGTCCTGCGGCAAATACGTCCCACCCAGCCTACCCAGCTCCCGTTCCACCCTCTCTCGCTTCTCCTCCACCATCCCGTATTGTTCTGCGCTTAGAAGGCCAACCTCATACCCGATGGGAGCGAGCCTCTGGTCGGCGTTGTCCTGCCTCAGGAGCAGCCGGTGCTCGGCCCGAGACGTGAGCATCCTGTACGGCTCGAAGTGGTCCCGGGTCACGAGGTCGTCGATCATCACACCCAGGTACGCCTGGTCTCGACGCAGAATCAGGGGCGCACGACTCCTGACCTTCAGCGCGGCGTTTATCCCTGCCACGATCCCCTGCCCCGCCGCCTCCTCGTACCCCGAGGTCCCGCACACCTGTCCTGCCAGGAACAGGTTGGGCACCGGTTTCGACTCCATTGTGGCGTTGATCTGGTCTGTCAGGACAAAGTCGTATTCGATCGCGTATCCGGGCTTCAGTATCTCGGCCCGCTCCAACCCCGCTATCGACCTTACAAATGCTTCCTGCACATCCTCCGGCAGGCTGGTGTTCGCGCCCTGCAGGTAGACCTCATTCGTCTCCCAGCCCTCCGGCTCCAGGAACAGCCCGTGGGAGTCCTTGTGTGCGAAGCGCACCACCTTGTCCTCAATGGACGGGCAGTACCGTGGCCCGACACCCTCTATCGAACCGTTGAACATAGGGGCCCTGTCCAGGTTCGCCGTAATCACCTCATGGGTCTTCCGGTTCGTGCTAACCAGGTAGCACGCCATCTGTGGCCGCCACCCCGACTCCGGCCCCCGAGGATAGACCGGGTTCGGCGTTGGGAAGCTCAGGTTCTCATCTTTGCATCCCCAAAAGCTGAAGTGAAGTGGAGTCGGGCTTCCCGGCTGAATCCGCGCCTTTTCGAAGTTGATGCTCCGGGCATCGAGGCGCGGCGGAGTTCCCGTCTTATGCCTCCCCAACTCAAACCCAAGATTTCTCAGAGACCTCGATATCTCCGTAGCTGCCGGCTCTCCCGCCCGACCCCCCGTGTACGCCCTCTCCCCCATGATGATCTTCCCAGCCAGAGACGTCCCCGTCGTCAGAATAACGGTCTTCCCCAAGAAGTCCTCCCCCGCCTTCGTCTCCAGCCTAATCACCCCACCCCTCCCATCACCCATGTCATGCCGAGGCCCCGCGAGGAATCTAGGACTTGCCCCTTCACCTACCTTTGTGGGAACTATCCCCGTAACCAAAGCCTCCCGAATCGTCAGCCCCTCCTGCCACTCCAGCGTCCTCCGCATCTCACTCGCATAAAGCCCTTTGTCCGACTGCGCCCGAAGGGCCTGCACCGCAGGCCCCTTGCCCGTGTTCAGCATCCGGATCTGTATGAAAGTCTTGTCAGTGTTGCGCCCCATCTCACCGCCCAGCGCATCAACCTCCCGAGCCAGGTGCCCCTTCGCCGGCCCCCCAATGGACGGGTTGCACGGCATGAGAGCAATATGGTCCAGCTTCATCGTCAAGACCAACGTCTCGCATCCCATCCGAGCCGCGGCCAACGCCGCCTCGCAACCCGCGTGCCCCGCCCCAATCACTATTACATCGTA
This sequence comes from Dehalococcoidia bacterium, assembly GCA_965220005.1. Lineage (GTDB taxonomy): Bacteria > Chloroflexota > Dehalococcoidia > Plut-88900 > Plut-88900 > Plut-88900. The sequence continues at coordinate 1,223,895 of OZ244800.1, read as the reverse complement.
GGTCTTCATAATGTCGCAGCCAATCTTAATCACCCTTTTCCCACCTGTCGATTCCTTAATCCTCGCTATTAGGCCTTTGTACAACTCCACAAAGCGTTGGGTGACAGCCTCCTGTTCCCTCTCCCTTGATGGGTGTATAGACCGGGGACATAGGTTACACATGTTCGGAGACATGGGTTACACCATAAGGCATGGTAAATCTGATTCAGGAGGGTTTTCATGCCATGGAAGGTTGCAAGTGCCATGTCTCAACGCGAAGAGTTTATCGCCCTGGCTCAGTCCGAGGGTGTGAATATGAGCGAACTGTGTCTGCGCAGTGGGATCAGCCGCAAGACCGGCTACAAGTGGCTGAGACGATACCTCGAAGGCGGAGAGCAGAGTCTGTATGATCTCCCGAAGCGTCCCCATAACTCCCCGAACCGCACGGGTGCCGAGATGGAGCAGCTCCTCGTAGACCTTCGTAGGGAGCACCCTACCAAGGGAGGACACGTACTGGCCAGGATGCTCAAGGATAGTGGTCACAACGGCGTGCCGTCCAAGAGCACGGTCACGGCCATCCTCAGGCGACATCGGCTTATAGAGCCGGCGGACAGCCTCAAGCACAAGCCGTACAGGCGCTTCGAGCACCAACGGCCCAACGACCTTTGGCAAATGGACTTCAAGGGGCATATCCCAGTAGGCAGTGGTGGGCGGTGTCACCCACTGACGGTACTGGACGACCATTCGAGGTTCTCCCTGGGCGTGAGGGCTTGTGCAGACGAGAAGACTCAAACCGTCCATGACCATCTCACGTCCATCTTCCGCAGCTACGGCATGCCCAACACGATACTGGTAGACAATGGCTCCCCCTGGGGCAGCGACTTCTACCACCCCTTCACCCCGCTCACCGTCTGGCTGGTTCAACTGGGAGTCAGGGTGGTACACAGCAGGCCATACCATCCCCAGACCCTCGGCAAGCTCGAGCGCTTCCACAGGTCCCTCAAGACGGAACTGCTCCAGGGAAGTAAATACACCGACCTGTCCCACTGCCAGAGCAGCTTCGACAGGTGGAGAGACTTCTACAACCTCAAGCGGCCTCACCACGCCCTGGACCTCGATACCCCTGCCAGCAGATACGCCATCAGCCCTCGGCCTTTCCCGGAGGCCCTTCCAGCCGTCGAGTATGATACTGATGACCAGGTACGCTCCGTCGATGTCAACGGCCGAATATCCTTTCTGGGCAGATCACTCCCTGTCGGCAAAGCCTTCAGAAACAGGCGGGTCGCTCTGAGGCCCACGGCCAACGATGGCACATGGAAGGTATTTTTCTCCGTACAGCCCATCGCTACCATAGATCTAAGTCGATAGAATGTGTTACCTATCTCCCCGAACAACTGTTACCCATGTCCCCGGTCTGTACAACGGGAGAGGGCTAGGGTGAGGGTGATTCTAATGCGCAGCTAATCCCACCGAAGTTCGGGCGAACGCGGAGGATAGTGTAAAATGCGCCGTGAGAAACAAGCTATGAAGCTATATGTCGACAAGGAAGCCGACGCCCTTTACTTGCGCCTGGACGATTCGGACATAATCGAATCTGAAGAAGTCTCGGCAGGCGTTGTTCTTGACTACAACAAATCTAAGGATGTTGTGGGAGTTGAGATGCTGTACCTCTCAAAACGCTCGCCCAAGCTCAACCTGTCCACCCTTCAATTCGAGACGGTATAAAGGCGGCCCGGGAACCGTAAAGGTGGGTGGGGCTACCCCCCAGTAAATCTCACCCTCAGACTCTGCCGTATAATTTCCTCATGACAATCCAAACCTCGCCCGCTCAAAAGACAGCGCCGGCTGCAACCTCGGCGACCCGAAAGTCAACGGTCGCAGCCGTATTCACCACCCCCGAGACCGTCCTGGACGACTACATCCGCCTAGCCGAGTTGGCGGGCATGGAAGACCACCTCCCCAGGGACCTCCCCACCCTCCTGAAGATTAACATCTCCTGGCAGTACTACTACCCCGCCTGCTCCACCCCACCCTGGCAGATAGAGGGCGCCGTCAAGGCCCTTCAGTCAAACGGCTACACCGACCTCATCGCCGCGCACAACGGCACCGTGGTCGTCGACGCCCGGGAAGGCGAGGTCCGTAACAAGCAGAAGGTCGTCACCGACAAGTACAACCTCCCCAACATGCACCTTGAGGAAGATCCCGTCCGCTGGATCGAGTATCGGCCCAAGGCCAAGATGCTCGCCCTCGACGACATATTCCCTGACGGCATCCAGATCCCCGAGCCCTTCATCGGCAAGAACGTGGTCCAACTCCCCACCATGAAGACCCACGTTTTCACCAGGATGACCGGGGCCATGAAAAACGCATTCGGTGGGCTGCTGAACAGGAAGCGACACTACACCCACTCCGTCATCCACGAGACCCTCGTCGACCTCCTTGCCATCCAGAAGGAAATTCATCCCGGTATTTTTGCCATGATGGACGGCTCTTTCGCAGGAGACGGCCCCGGCCCCCGAGCCATGAGGTGGCACGTCAAGAACCTGCTTCTCGCCAGCGCCGACCAGGTCGCGATAGACGCAGTGGCCGCCAAGCTCATGGGCTTCGACCCCATGTCCATCAAGTTCATACGCCTCGCCCACGACGCGGGCCTAGGCTGCGGAGACCCGAGGGAGATAGAAATCGCCGGGGAAGACCTGTCAGGTGTGAACTGGGGGTTCAGCGGATCGGAGAACACCTTTGCCAGCCGAGGCCAGAAGCTGATCTACTGGGGCCCACTCAAGCCCCTGGAGAAACTGCTGCTGCGCTCATTCCTGGTTCCGTGGGCCTACCTCGCCTCGAACCTGTATCACAACGTCTTCTGGATGAACCTCATCGGGAAACGTCGCATCAGGGAGGCTATGAAGACAGGCTGGGGCAGGCTGTTCCAGAGCTATTGAGCGCTGCTGCCGCCCTCTTCCTCGTCGAAGTCCTCGTCGCTGAACACACCGATCTCCCGGCCCTGGTACACCGCGACTATGAAGTCCCCCCGAGACGCGTCCGCCGTCATAACTAGCTCCTCGTCGATTGTATCGATGAGTTCCTGGACGCCCTCTTGGGTTATGTTCTCAAGTACGCAGAGCGTAGCGTGTACCACGCTGGTACCAAAGTGCAGATCGACCCGTCCCGCCGAGCTCTCATCATCGATGATCGTGTAGGTCTCGGAGTGCGGGGTGCGGCATTCTCTTTCGAAGCGGTAGGGGGCCATGTGCGGTGTTTCCTCTCTGGTCTAGGGCCGGACGTGACCGCGGCCCAGAATTATCCACTTGTAGGAAGTCATCTCCCGGAGCCCCATCGGGCCCCGAGCGTGCATCTTCTGCGTGCTGATCCCCACCTCCGCCCCGAGGCCGAACTGGCCGCCATCAGTGAAGCGGGTGCTGGCATTTACAAAGACAGCCGCCGCATCCACCTCGTCGAGAAATCTCTGGGCCGCCGAGTAGTCCTCGGTTATTATCGCCTCTGAATGCCCGGACCCATAGGTCTCTACGTGGCTCAGGGCCTCGTCCAGCCCGTCGACAACTTTGACCGAAGCGACCAGGGCAAGAAACTCCGTACCCCAGTCGGATTCGGTTGCGGGGACTGACTGGGCCTCGGGCACGCTCTGTAGCAGGTCGAGGGCCCTTTCGTCGCACCGTATCTCTACGCCCTTCTCGCTCCAGGCGCGGGCGATTCGAGGTAAGTATTCGTGGGCGACGGCGGAGTGCACGATTAGGGTGTCCAGGGCGTTGCAGGTGGAGGGGCGTTGTACCTTGGCATTGTAGGCTATGGCCACGGCACTGTCCAGATCGGCCAACTTGTCCACATACGTGTGGCACACCCCCACCCCACCTTCCACCACCGGCATCGAAGCGTTCTCGCTGACGTAGCGTATGAACTCCTCGCTCCCCCGAGGCACCAGCAGGTCTATAAGCCCCTTCATCCCCAGCATCTCACCGACCAGGGACCGATCCGTAGACTCGACGAACTGAACAGCCTCCCCCGGCCCCCCGGCCTCCACCAGGCTCTCCCTCACGATGGCTGAGAGGATTAGGTTCGACCTGATGGCCTCCTTGCCGCCCCTCAGCAGCACCGCATTCCCCGACTTCAGGCACAGGCATGAAATATCGATGGTGACATTCGGGCGGCTTTCATATATTGCCCCGATCAGGCCCAACGGCACCCGCCTCTTCCCGACCTGCAACCCATTGGGCAGTGTCCTCATGTCAAACGTTTCACCGACAGGGTCGGGCAGTACGGCAATACCCTCAACATCCGCAGCGAGAGCTTGAATCCGCTCGGGCGTAAGCAGAAGCCTGTCGAGCAGGGCATCCGACAGTCCGGTCGCGACACCCGTCTCGCAGTCCTGACGGTTTGCCTCGACTATTTCGTCCTGCCTGTCCAGCAGCCCCCGCGCGATGTTCCTGAGGGCCCGGTCCTTCACCGCACTGCTCGCCCGACCCAGCTCCCTCCCCGCCCCCCGAGCCGCCAAAGCCTGCGCCCTAAGGTCTTGTTTAACGCTCGTAGTCATAGCGACTCTATTATCCGGCCTCTACACGTTCGGAGCAAGAACGGCTAGGCATACTGTCAATCAACTCCATAGTCCGCACACTAACCGTGCAAACTCTACGCAGAAGGTCTATCACACGTTCTTTGTAATCAGCAAATCGGTAGGTGTTGAAATGCTCTGCAATGATAGGGTCCTTGGGCTTTCGTTCCTTGTACTGATCAAGCACCCACTCCAGTGCTGAACGGCTCCCCAGCTTGTACTCCCATGCCACCTTTGGCACTCCCTCCAGTGTGGTCTGGCTGTCCAGTATGATTATGCCTCCCTGCTTGTCGGCCTTCAGGCGAGCCTTTCCTGGCTTTGTTTTGGCATCTCGCTGGTACAGCGGGAACGGCTCCGCTGACTCGAAGCGTATATGCAGGTCGAGCAACTCTTGGCCAATTTTGGCCCACGCCCGGAAGTCGGGGTAGAAGGGGAGGTGGGGGAATTCACGTGAAAGGTCAACTACGTACTTCTCTCTATATTTAGGGTCGTGGAGCACTGCATACGTGTAGGCGAAAATCTCTTCAGCGGAGATGGATTCGTCGCCGTAGTTCTCCCGGAATTGACAGAGGCCCCAGTCTGTGACGTTGCTGACCGGTTTTCCGTCCTGGTTGTAGCGGTGCAAGGGCAGACATTGAGTTTTTTCGAGCAAATCGTAGGAATACACAGCATTGGATGCAAGAACATGAAAGGGTTTGCTAGAGCTTGTCCCGGATAAACAAATCAGAGTGTTTTCCCCTTTGTGCGCGGTGGGAAATAGGTCAGGAATGCGATACTGCATTTCGTTTAACGTCTCGCTGAAATAGAGGGACTTTGAGACAAAGGGACGATATAAGGCGTCTCTGATGTTGCTTCTCGCAAAAGTGTTCGTCAGATTGTGACGTAGTTGCCTCTTAAGATCTCGTGTCCATTTGATTTCAACACCTAAATCCGTGTCATCAAATTCCATTCCTCCATGCTTAGAGCGTGCCGTTTCATAAATGTCTACTAGGCTCTTGACTCTTTCACCTACAACTTTGGCACTAAAGTCAAAAACCCATTCGTCGCGAGCGGTGACAACTCCGAGAGAATAGATCCCAAATACTGCATTCTCTTCATCAATCGACTTCGCGAGTTTCGTTTGACGGTTGGCCACGGGGATCAGGGAGTAGAAGTCCGTATCAGACTGATCAAGCCAGTAGTTTTTGAAATCGGGAGTGATTTCGTCGAAAGAAATGTCACCAAACTCGGCGCTTCGCAAGAAGCTGAGTTTGTCCCTTGCAAGCTCGGCGTCCTCTCTCCGGTCATAGTGGATTTCGCATTGTCTCCTCCGGGAACTGTCACGTACGAAGAATCCAATCGCGACTCCGACTTTTATTCCGAATACATTATGAGTGGTGCCAGAGATTCTTGGGTTCTTTATAACGTCAGACCCTAAATCCAAGACATAAAGATTGCTGAACTCGTCACCTACTATCTTGCGAAATCCATCATCCTGCTTGGCGGAAAGATATGAACGGTTGGTGACGAATGCAATAATGCCGTCATCCGCCAGCCGGTCGGACGCCCACCGTATAAACCGCTTGTACATGTCGTATTGTTTCGTTTTCTGAGCATTACTGGCAGCGATATAGGTGGCCTTGATTCGCTTGTCTATCTCGGGGTATTTGCGGTTTTTGTTGTTGTCGTTTTCGTTCTGCTGATTTGCGTTATATGGAGGATTCCCTATTATCACGCTGATAGTCTTCTCGTTTTGCTCCTGCACCCGCATCCAGTTCTCAGTGGATAAGCCTCCGAGGTTGAAGGCTGATTGGCGCGGCGTTGTCTTTGCCTTCGCCCTTTCGGTTTCATCGCCCCGTTGTTGTTGCCATCCCATGTTGTCCAGCGTGTCCACAAAGCACAGGTTGGGAAATCCCAGGTAACGGCCCGTGCGCTCCTTGTACGTGTATTCGATGTTGAGGTTGGCGATGTAGTAGGGAAGGATCGCCAACTCGTTGGCGTGAATCTCGTTCAGGTATTTGTACTCCAGCCTCTCCTCAGGCAGGTAGTTGATAAGGTTCGTGATAAACGTCCCCGTACCCGTGGCCGGGTCCAGAATTTCCACTCGGTCATCGGCCAAACCCCGCCCAAAGTGCTTCTGCAACAGGTAGTCCGTGCCCCTGATCATGAAGTCCACAACCTCGTTCGGTGTGTAGACCACTCCCAGCTTGTCGGCAGCCTTCGGGTTGTAGACCTTATAGAAGTCCTCGTAGATGGCCTTAATGAACTTCTGCTTCTCGGAGAAGTCCGCTATCTCGTAGGCCGCTTTACCAATTGCCCCGTAGTAGACAAGGAGCCTGTTAGCCGCCTCGTGCTTGACGGAGCCCGTGAAGAAGGTCCGTTCCAGGGCGTCCAGCTGTTTAGCGACGCTGTTCTCGGTGTGAAGCTGGGTGTCGGAGAACACCCGGAGGAAAATGTCCTTGGTCAAGATGTGCTGGAGCAGCATCTCCCGCACGTCTTCGTTAGAAACGTCCGGCCCAATGCTCTGGTGGCATAGCTCAAGGAAATCTCTCGCCGCCGCTCGGTAGTCAGCGTTGCTGGCCTCCGCCTCTACTATGGTCTCCCGTAGGTTCTCCAGTACCGTGGGCAGGTCATCCTTGAACTGCTGTCTGGCCTTCCTGAACTCCTCAATCTGGGGCAGTTCGTAGTCCAGGAAGTGACGGAGGAGTCGGTGCAGTTCGTCGGGTCGGCCCATGTCGACCCGCATCGCTACGTCGCCGTTCTGGACCAGCACCGCGGTCTTGGTGTCTTCAAAGACTATGTTGTCCCTGGGATAGCCCTTGTCGAACTTCTTCTGGATTTCGGTGTCCAGATCGTCGTCGGAGTCCTTGGCCTCCCAGTACCCACGGGCCATCCTCAGCGAGTCCTTTACCGTCCCATCCGGCTGCAACCCCGAGGGCAATGCCAGCTCGGGCACCAAGACGAGTTTCTCCTTGTGGTCTCGGCAATAGGAGTCCAGGCAGTTCTGAAAGGCAAACCGCAGGTGCATCTCGGAATACCCTCCGAACTCCCGCAGTTGGCTTAGGTGCTCATGGTACCGCTCTATGTGTGGGTAGTCGGCCATAACCTACAGCAACACCAAATTATCCCTATGCACCAGCTCAGCCCCGTACTCATACCCGAGAACTTCAATGATCTCCCCCGACTGCCGTCCCGCAATCGCCTTCGCATCCCCCGCCCCATAGTTCGCCAGCCCACACGCGATCCGGTTCCCGTCCCCGTCCAGGATGATAAGCACGTCCCCCCGCTCAAAGCTCCCCGACACCTCCACGACACCCGCAGGCAGCAAGCTCTTACCACCCCTCCTCAGTGCCGACACCGCACCCCCGTCCACCCGCACCGCCCCTCGGGAGTTCAGCCCGCTAAGCATCCACCGCTTCCGGCTCTCCATCTTTGTCGTCTGGCTGGGGAAGAACGTGCCCAGTCCCTCGCCGCTGGCCAGGCGGGGTATCACGTCCTCCATCCGGCCCTTGGCAATCACCACGTCCACCCCTGATGTCGTAGCCAGGCTCGCCGCCTGCAGCTTCGTCACCATCCCCCCGACCGCCTCCGTGCTCTTCGTACCCTGCGCCAGGGACGTAATCGATTCATCGATCCCCTCCACCCTGGGGATGAGCTTCGCATCTGGATCGAGGCTCGGGTCCGATGTGTACAACCCTGCTACGTCCGAAAGGATCATCAGCAGGTCCGCATCCACCAGGTTAGCCACCATCGCCGATAGATTGTCGTTGTCCCCGAACCTCGTCCCCTTGATCTCCTCGACAGCTACAACATCGTTCTCATTTACGATTGGCTGCACCCCGAGCTCCAGCAAGGTGTTGAGAGTGTTCCGCACGTTCAGATACCCGAGTCTGTCCGACAAGTCCCCCCTCGACATCAGCGCCTGCGCAACGGTTATCCCGTGCTCCCCGAACAGCCTGTCGTAAGCCTGCATCAGCCGACCCTGCCCCACCGACGCCAGCACCTGCTTCAGAGGCACACCCCTATGCTCCGGCACCCGGCCCAGAATCTCCCTCCCGGACGCCATCGCCCCCGACGTCACCAGCACCACCTCCATCCCTTCCCGCCTGATAGTCGCTATCTGCCCCACCAGCGAGGCCATACACCCCAGGTCGAGCCCTCGGTCCGGCCCAGCCAGCAAGTTGCTTCCCAGCTTCACTACTACCCGACGGTATGAAGCTGAGACATTACGCCCGCGGACGGATGTTGAGTTGTCGTTGGACTTAGCCATATGCGCTTGAAACAGGGAGGCGAGTATATCACCCACCCATCAAAGCGGTGGTGGGAAAGAGCGCAGCCCTTTCCCACCACACACCAGGTCTACTCTCAGGACGTGTTCCTACTTCCCGTTGGCCCCATCCTCATCGGCGCTGGCGGCCAGGTTCATGAAGGGCTTGAGAACGTTGGTGAACTCCATCGGGAAAATGAACTTGGTGGATGGGCTGGCCCCAATCTCCTTCAACGTCTCGAAGTACTGGAGGCTCATCGTCTTCGCATCGACCCCCTGGGCTACCTTGTATATCTGGTCCAGCGCATTGCTGAATCCCTCGGCGTTGAGAATCGCCGCCTGCCTATTTCCCTCAGCCTTCAGTATCTCTGACTGTCTCTGGCCCTCGGCATTGAGGATCGCTGCCTGCTTCTGTCCCTCTGCGACTGTGATGTTGGCTTCTTTCTGGCCGTCGGCCTCGGTGACTACGGCTCGGCGTTCCCGCTCGGCGGCCATCTGCCTGTTCATGGCGTGCTGGATCTCGGTGGGCGGGTCGATCTCCCGGATCTCAACAGCTGTGACCTTCACTCCCCAGCGGCTGGTGACCTCATCCAGTTTGACCCGGAGGACCTGGTTAATCTCTTCCCTTTTGGCCAGGACGTCATCCAGGGGGATGTCACCAATTACGGCCCTGAGGGTCGTCGTGGCCATACCTACAATCGCGGCGCGGAAGTCCTGTACCTCTATGACCGATTTCTCTGCCTCATGGTCCACGACCTTATAGTAGATCAGGAAGTCGATTCCTATAGGGGCGTTGTCCTTCGTTATGTTGGTCTGCCTCGCGACGTCAATCACATCTTCCCGCAAGTCGACCTTCTGGAAGCTGTCTATGAAGGGCAGCAGGAGCCGCAGACCGGCTCCCTTCAACCCGAAGAACTTCCCCAGCCTGAAGGGCACCATCCTTTCGTACTGCTTTACGATAATTACTGGGAACAATACCGGCGTCGCCATTGAAGGCTCCTTTCTAATTCACGCCTTGCGGACTTTGATAGTAAGACCATCGACTTCAACCACCTCCACCTTATCCCCCACCCCTATTGACCCCTCCCCCGCCGACACCGCACTCCACGTCTCGCTTTTCAGCTGCACATTCCCCACGGGGTTCAACTCTGTGAGCACTTGTCCCGTCTGCCCGATAAGTAGCTCCACACTCGAGGCATACTTCAGCTTTCGCGTCCTTACCATCGCCCCGACGATCACCAGCGCAAAGAACGCCATCATCCCCGAAAGTATGGCCACGAGCCAGAAACTGATCCTGAGTACCGGGGCCCCCGGCCAGTCCGGCTCCCCAACCGAGAATAGCAGCAGCGCCCCCAACACGAACGCGATCACTCCCCCTACCCCCAGGAACCCTATCCCCGGAACCTGGATCTCCAGGAAGATTAGGATGGCTGCCAGGCCCAGCAGCACCACGCCCGCCCAGTTGAACGGCATCGCGCCAAGGGCCACCAGCCCTACGATTAGCGCCAGCGCCCCGACAACTCCGGGAACGATCAGCCCCGGGTTGAGAAGCTCCACGAAGAGGCCTATTGCCCCAAACGTCAGGAGTAGACCGATAACGTTCGGGTGAGCGACGAAGGAGAAGAACTTCTCAGCAAGGTTCATCTCCACCTCCCGCTCCACCAGCCCCTCGGTCCGCATCGTAACGGTCCCTAACGCCGTCTCCGTCTCCCGTCCATCCAGCTGTTCAAGCAAGTCTTGTATGTCCACAGCCACGAAATCTACTAAGCCAACTTCCACCGCCACCGACGCCGTGTACGCCTCAGCCTCCGTGATCGTCTTGGTCAGGGCTTCCTTGTCGCGGCCTCGCTTCTCTGCGATGCCCTCGGCCATAGCTACGGTTATGTTGACAGCCTTTTCGGATAATGTCTCGGGCAGGTCCTCTCCGTCCGCGGCCACCGGCGAAGCCGCCCCGATAGACGTGCCCTCAGCCATCACCGCAAAGTTAGCCGCCGCCGTTACAAACGTCCCCGCCGAGGCCGCAAAGGCGCCCGGTGGATAGACGTACACTGCCACAGGCACCTCCGCCCCGAGAAGCCTCTCCACTATCTTCTCCGTGGAGGAAAGCAGCCCTCCCGGCGTGTCCAGCTTGATAACCACCAACGCCGCCCCGTCGACCTCCGCCATCTCGATTCCGCGGGAAAAATACCGCTCCGCGTTTGGGCCTATATCCCCATCGTAGGTGAGTACGTAGACTTGCTCTTCCGAATCTTGGGCGAGGGCGGGACTAAGCAGCAACGTCAGCCCTGCAACCAACATCGCCACCCCGAGTAACAGCCTTACCCACCTAAACGCCGCCATATTGACAATTATACATCCCCTCCCCACTCCCGTAGGTACGACCGGCCGGTCGCCTTCCTCGATAGGAGTGACACCAACCCCCTTGACCTTAGATGAACATTCGTGCTAATCTCCTCATCGTTCGAACACCAACCTAACTATCTCAAGGAGGAACCAAAAACCCAGGGAAGCCCACCCGACCCATCCGAGGACTCAACGTCCAAGCCCATCCCAATGGCCCTCCCGCGGCCTGCGGCTCAAGCAAACGCCGCCATCTCCTCATCCCATCGGGTCCCGTGCCCCTTCCCTGACCCCCCAGGCGATGGAAAGACGCCCTGGTTCGCTATCGTTCCATGTGAGGCTCCTAACGGAGATGCCGCTCCTTCAGGCGGAATAGCGGTCGGATAGGCCCGGCGCCGAGGCCCTCTCGGTACCCCGTCCGCTTAATCAAGCCGGGAGCCGGTGGTCTACGCGCTCCGGGTCGCACCGGCAAACTTGAACACACTACGCCTGCAGAGGCCCGGCATCGGACGCTGGACGGGCCTCCTTGCCGCCCTATAGCGGTGCAGCCAACCCCTCGGAGTCGGGCTCGGACCTGCTGGCCCTGAAGGTCCCTGCCCATGTCCAGCGTATGCAGGGCCACAGGTCGCAGCAGCGGCAGGCGGCTTTAGTCCGCCGTAGTCGGGCCGGCGCCCTCGCCCCGGGGCGTCGGAACACCCGAAGCACATGAACGGGGACAGCGTCCAGCCAGCGTCTTCCATCGCCAAACCCTCCCAAATAAGAACCAAAATCCAACCCACAACCGAATAAAGGCCCTTGCCTGCCCCTGACGTGCCGAACTAGTACATTATGTTGCCTAATTGCCTGGAAAATGATACTATGTTCGTGCCTGAAGTGAAGGTTTTCTACGCTTCACTTCAGTTACCTTGACCCGTCCGTCAAGACCTCGTTTCCCACATGCCCATAGTAGGTATAACCGCATCCAGGAGAGCCAAAGGGGCCCGATATTTGAGGGTCTTGGAGAAAGTCGGCGCTGAGCCCATAATCCTCCGCCCCGACCCCGACGCCAACCTCCCTTCTATCCTCGATAGCGTAGACGGCCTCCTCCTGTCCGGTGGCGAAGATATTGACCCGCACTATTACGAAGAACCCTTCCTTGACGCAACCCCCGACAAAGAACGGGATGCCTTCGAATTGCCCCTGCTGAAAGAAGCTCTAAAGCGGGATATGCCCGTATTCGGCGTCTGCCGTGGCATGGAGGCCCTGAACGTTGTGATGGGTGGCAAACTGACCCGAAAAATCAAAGGACACCGCTCGCCCGACTTGGTCAAGTCCGTGTTCCACGATGTGTACGTGGCCCCCGGCAGCCGCCTGGGTGCGATCTTCGGCGGCGCCCCTATTCTGCGTGTCAACAGCAGGCATCACCAGGGATTCACCCAGTCCCAGAAGGCCCCCGGCCTCCTCGCTTCTGCCTACGTCCTGGATGGTGACCTGATAGAGGCTGTGGAGTCCCTTTCCCACACTTGGGTTTTCGGAGTCCAGTGGCACCCCGAAAGGGAGTCCGAAAACCACCCCAAAAACCTGAACCTCTTCCACGCCCTCGCCGAGGCCGCGGAAAGGTTCTCCAGTATCGCCGTCTAGAGGTCTACGATGGTAACCGACATCGGAAAAATCAGGCCTATCAAAATCGAAGACGAGATGCGGGGCTCTTACCTGGACTACGCGATGAGCGTCATCGTGTCCCGGGCCCTCCCTGACGTGCGAGACGGCCTGAAACCCGTCCACCGCCGCATCCTCTACGCCATGAACGACCTCCACCTCAACCCTAACAGCGCCTACAAGAAGAGTGCCCGTATCGTCGGTGAGGTCCTCGGTAAATACCACCCCCACAGCGACAGCCCCGTTTACGATGCTATGGTCCGTATGGCCCAGGAATTTTCCATGCGCTACATGCTCGTCGACGGACAGGGCAACTTCGGCAGCGTCGACAACGACCCCCCCGCAGCAATGCGATACACCGAAGCCCGCTTAGCCCAGGTCGCCACCGAGATGCTGGCCGACATCGACATGGAGACCGTCGACTTCACGCCCAATTTCGACGACAGCCTCAGCGAACCCACCGTTCTGCCCGCACGGGTCCCCAGCCTCCTTATGAACGGAAGTTCCGGCATCGCCGTCGGTATGGCTACCAACATCCCGCCCCACAATCTCGGTGAGCTGTGCGACGCCCTCGTCAAGCTCATCGACGACCCAGACACCTCCATCGACGACCTTATGGATAGCGTCCACGGCCCCGACTTCCCCACACGAGCCGAGATCTGGGGCCGGGAGGGTATCCGCAACGCCTACACCACCGGCCGCGGCAAGATCATAGTTCGCGCCAAGGCCGACATCGTAGAGACCAATAAGGGCAAACGCAGTCAGATTATCGTCACCGAGCTTCCCTTTCAGCTCAACAAGGCGTCCCTCGTCGAAAAAATCGCCGACCTCGTCCGGGACCGCCGGATCGAGGGCATTACCGAGATACGAGACGAGTCGGACCGCGAAGGCCTACGGGTGGTCATAGAGCTTCGAAAGGACCAGTACCCGGACGTGGTGCTCAACAACCTATACCAAAACACCCCGATGCAGTCCTCCTATTTCATCAACATGCTCGCCCTGGTGGACGGCGCCCCCCGGGTCATCGGGCTGAAGTCCGCCCTGGAGAGCTTCATCGACTTCCGGCGGGAAGTCATAGTCAGGCGCTCCCGCTTCGAGCTGCGCAAGGCTCGGGAGCGGGCTCACATCCTGGAGGGCTTCAAAATCGCCCTCGACAACCTGGATGCCATAATCGCCACAATCCGCCAGTCCCCGACCGTCGAGGACGCCCGCACCAACTTGATCCAGTTCTTCAACCTGACCCAGATCCAGGCACAGGCGATCCTCGACATGCAGCTGCGCCGCATCGCCCAGCTCGAGCGCCAGAAGATCGACGAGGAATACGCCGACACCATAAAGAAGATTAACTACCTCGAAGACCTGCTGGATAACCCCCGCAAAGTCATGTTCCTCATCAGGGACGATGTGCTGGAGATAAAAGCCAAGTACGCCGACCCCCGCCGCACCGTAATCATCGATGAGGAAGCCGGCGCCTTCACCAACGAGGACCTGATCCCCCACCAGGAAGTCGTCGTGACCCTGAGTCACGGCGGCTACGTCAAGCGCATGCCCAAGGAGACCTACCGAGTCCAGAGGCGCGGGGGGCGGGGTGTAGCCGGCATGGAGACCCGCGGGGACGACGTGGTGCAGAACATGATGCTCGCCGACACCCACGACATCCTCCTGTTCTTCACCAACAAGGGCCGGGTCACATCCATCAAGTGCCATAGGGTTCCCCCCGCCCAGTCCCGCACCGCCAAGGGACTGCACGTCAACAACCTGATTAATATGGAGCCGGGCGAAATGATCACCGCCCCCATCCAGGTGAAGGACTTCGAGGCCAGGGGTTACATACTCATGGCCAGCCGAGGCGGCGAGATCAAGAAGACGCCGCTTGAAGCCTTCGCCAATATCCGCAGCAACGGTCTGAAGGCATTCTCCTTGGAGCCGGGAGACGAGCTCGTATCTGCAACGCTAGCCACCGATGAAGACGATTACATCATCATCACCAAGCTGGGCCAGGCTCTGATGGCCAACGTCGGACTGCTGCGCAGCGCCTCCCGAGGCAGTGGCGGCGTACGAGGCATAAAGCTGCAAGGCCGGGACGAGGCCATTGCAATGGACATCGTCCTTCCCGATCATCACCTCATAGTCATGTCCATAAACGGGGTCGGCAAACTGACACGTCTCGATTCTCATCATGTTCAGAAACGCGGTGGAACGGGAGTGTTGTGGTTTAAGGTGACTGAAAAGTCTGGGCCGTTGGTGGCAGCCAGGGTCGTGAACCGGGCCCACGAACTGATGGTCATATCCGAACAGGGCACGGTGTTCCGCACCATGTTGAAGGAGATCCGCGTGCTGAGCCGAATCACCCAGGGAGTGAACATCATGAAGCCCGACGCAGGCGACAGTGTCGCCTCTCTTGCCTGCTCCGAGGGCCAGACCGAGCAGGTCAACGGGGCCGGGTCCAACGGTCACATCCCGTCGAAGTAGAGGAAACATAATGAAACTGATATTCATCCACGGGGCCGGCGGCTCGCCCCAGTCCTACTACTACCAGACCCGCCACTTCGAAGGGTCTGAAGCCGTCGCCCTCCCCGGCCACCCACAGGGAACGCCCTGCAAGACCATTCCAGCCTACGCCGAATGGCTCCGAGGCTACATCTGTGGCAAGGGCTACGAGGATGTGGTCCTCTGCGGCCACTCCATGGGTGGCGGCATCACCCTCCAGTACGCCGTCAACTATCCCGAGGAGCTTAAGGGCATCATCACAATCGGCAGCGGCGCCCGCCTACGCGTCCACCCCGCTTACCTCGCCGAAGATCAGGAAGGAATCAGGGACCCCGGACCCTGGAACCAGGCAGCCATCGATGGCGCCGCCGACTACACTCCCGAGGTTCGAGACATCGTCACCCGTGAGAAGCTGGAGGTCGGCCCTGCCGTCGCCTACAACGACATGACCGCCTGCGACCAGTTTGACATCATGGACCGCGTCTCGGAGATCAAGCTGCCGACCCTCGCCATCTGTGGCACCGAAGATGTGATGACTCCCGTGGTCTATTCCAAATACCTGGAAAAGAACCTGGACAACTGCCGCACCGTCATCATCGAAGGCGCAACCCACAGCGTCCTCCTCGAACGCCCCGACATAGTCAACCCCGCCATCGAAGAGTTCATCTCGGGCCTGGGGTAGCCAGGACTCCAGCTATGGGTAGAATGACGGGTTTATACTAAGATTGGGTGACTTGGACAAGTCCCGAGAGGGATTGGGGCTGGGTCTGTTTATTGTTATTTCCCTGACCTGTCTCGGTTTGGTGATTTGGCATGAGGCAACGGATGGCGAAACGGTAGGAGCGTTGAGCGCACTGCTATCCGTACTGGAGCGGATGGCAGCGGTTCTTGTAACCTTGAGCTTGACCATATATGCCTCTGTGGAGGGAGCTGCAATGCTGTACGAAAAATATGCCAAACGGCGTTTTCGAGAAGGAAAACAGGTTGGCGTTATGGAAGGTAGGGAAACGGAGCGAGTCGAAAGGGACAAAGAGTGGACGTCCTGGCTGGAGCGCCGCGACGAAGCTCTGGCCTCCGGCAAACCCTTCGACGAACCCCCGCCTAGCTCCAAACCCTCTCCCAACGGCAAATAACCCTCTTGTCTTGTTGAGGTAGGCGCATTGCTCTACGAAAGATACGCCAAACGGCGCTTCCAAGAAGGAAAGCAGCAGGGAGAAGTGGAACGTGACAGAGAGTGGCTTGCCTGGATGCAACGCCGGGAGAAGGCCTTGGCCTCGGGTGACAGGTTTGAAGAACCCCTTCCTAGCACGAAATTATCCAAGAATGGTCATTGATTAATCTCATTGCCTCCACTCTTTGTTAAGCCCTCTCGGTACGTGCCTAGTAGTCTTGAAGCCGCTTGCGTTGGGTTTAAATTTATCAAGATCCAGTCCTTGCAGGTTACCGAGAAACTTCCCCTACCCCCTCCTCATCCACCTCGGCGCCCACCAGTTCAAGTCCCCCAGCACCTTCATAAGCGACGGCACCAGCAGAGCCCTCACCACCGTGCTGTCGAGGAATATCGCCAGCGCAATCCCCAGCCCCAGCGCCTTGATGATTATGATGTCCCCAAAGGTGAACGACCCCGCGACCAGTATTAACACCAAAGCCGCACTCGTTATGATCCGACCCGTCTTCTCCAACCCCAACGCCACGCTGGACGCATTGTCCCCCGACTCATCGTAAATCTCCTTGATACGCGTCAGCAGAAACACCTCGTAGTCCATGGAGAGGCCAAACAGGATGGTGAACAGGAGGATGGGGATAGTGGCCTCAAGGAACCCCGTCGACGTGAAGTTGAGCAGCCCCTCCAGGTGCCCCTGCTGGAAGATGAAAACCAGTGCCCCGTAGCTGGCGAACACGCTCATACCGTTCATAACCAGCGCCTTTAACGGGATCACCACAGACCTGAAAAGCACGGCCAATACTATGTATACCGAGACCGTCACCAGCACAAGGGCCCACGGGAAGGCGTCGTACATGGCGTCAACCGCATCCATCAAGCTGGCCGTCGCCCCCGACACCAGGAACTCCCCCTCTCCTTCGTAGGCTCGTAGGCTCCGCACCGTGCCCCGCGCCTCCTCCGAGTTCATCTCGTAGACAGTGTAGATGCTGACCATCGTCACCCGGCCGCTGCCAAATTCCTCCAGCGCCGAGGCCAACTCCGGCGACCCCCTTGCCTCTGCGCTTGCGTACAGGGCCTGATACTGCTCCACCGTCCACCCGGGCCCGACATCCACGATGCCCTCTACCCTCGTCACGCCCGAAAGTTCCCTTGCCATCTGAGAATACCGGTGGAGCGCGGCTACATTGTCCGGGTTAACTACTTCTTCCTCGAACCGGGCCGCAACCAGTATCGGTACAAGTGCCCCTTCCCCAAACTCCTCTGATACCTTCTCCCACCCCTGCCTCGACTCCGCCTCCTCAGGCAGAACGCTGGCCCACGGGATACCCAGCTTCACCTGCAGGAACGGGATTCCCAAAGCCAGTAGCACTACAATCACCGGGACCATCACTAGCAGTGGACGTCGTATGACCCACGACGCCAGGGTTCTCCAGAACCGGCCGTTACGATAGAGGCGCTCGGGCAGGATGGGCAGCGCGTCTATCCGTCTCCCGATCACCGACAGCAGCGCCGGCACCAACGTGAGCGCCACCACCACCGAAGCCGCAATCACCACCATCCCCCCAATCCCGATCGACCTCAGCATCGATAGCTCGAAGATCAGTAGGCCCATTAGCCCCAGGGCCGTCGTAATCCCCGAAAACAGGATCGCCCTCCCCGCCGTCGCCACAGTAACTGCCACGCTTTCCTCCACACCTCTATCCGACAGCTCCTCCCGATACCTGCTTACCATCAACAGCGAATAGTCGATGGCCGCGCCTACCCCCAGCAGGGTCGCCGTGTTCATCGCAAAGACCGACATCGGGGTCACGAGCCCCAGCAGATATATAACCGCCAACGTGATCCCGAGTCCCATCGCCCCGATGGCTATGGGCGCAGCTACCGAGACCACTGTCCTGAAGATGAGCAGGAGGACCAGCGCCACCACCGGGAAGGTGATGATTTCCGCGCGCCTGAGGTCCCGGCCCGTGTACTCGTTGATGTCCGAAAAGATCGCCGAGCCCCCGGTTATCCACACATCCAGGTCGACGTCAGGAATCGAGTCCCGGATTTTCGGTACCTCGTCGAGCACGTCGTCCAATGGAATGTCCAACCCGGCAATGGCGAAGGTGGTTCGCCCATCGGGTGAGACCAGGTTCGTGTTGCCCGTCGCGAAGAAACTGTCGACCCTGGCTACACCCGGATAACCGCCAACGGCGGAAAGAACGGTCTGGGCGCGTGCCTCATAGACAGGGTCCTGTACAGCGAGGCTGTCGTGGGATAAGACTAGGATGATTACGGCCTCGTTGAGGATGCCTTCCTCTTCGAGGATCTGGAAAGCCTGCCGAGCCTCGGTATCCTGCTCCCCAAAGCCCGACGTAAGCACGGTACCTACCCTTGGGGCCAACACCCCGACCCCGGCAAGCACAACCACCCAAAACGCAATGACCAGCCAGCGGTATCTATATGTCCAACGGCCCAAACGGTAGAAGAAGGAAGTATGGATATCGCGGGCCAGGATTACACCTCCGGGGGTTACGCATTCAGATTATAACAATGGCCCCCTCACCCCGACCCAAATCGTCGCTCTGGGACGGGGGTGAGCGGGGGCTTGCCCTATGCCCTAGAATTTAAACATGCCATCCAGGCCCGAGATTGAGTACGTCGCAGACCCCGACGCCCTGCAACGCATCACCAACGACATACTTCGCAGCCCGTTTGTCAGCGTCGACACCGAATCCAACGGCTTCTTCCGCTACCCCGAACGCGTCTGCCTCGTCCAGATGGCCACCGACACCGGCTGCTACCTCGTCGACCCCCTTGCCGTCGATACTGCCGAACTCCTTGCCCGCATTCTCCACGACCCTTCCATAAAGAAGATCCTCCACAGCGGAGATAACGACATCCGTACACTCGACAGGGAATGGGGCCTCACCATCGTCAATCTCTACGATACCTCCGTCGGGGCAAGGTTTCTCGGGTTGGAGAAGCTGGGTCTAGGCAATGTCGCCGAGGAGGTCATCGGGCTGAAGCTGGCCAAGGACAAGCGTCTCCAACGCGCCGACTGGGGCCTTAGACCCCTGTCCGATGAGGCCCTGGAATACGCCGCTTCCGATGTGCTTTACCTCAAGCAGCTCATGGACGAGCTCGTCCGACGCACCGGCGCCCTCGGACGCAGCCAGTGGGTCGAAGAAGAGTGCCGCCGTTTCGAGGATGTGCGCTACTCCCCTCCCGACGAACCACAGAGAGCTTTCATATCCATCAAGGGAAACTCAGGGCTGGACGGCAGGGGCTTGGCTATACTACGTGAGCTGGCCGTCTTCCGTGAGTCTGCGGCGCTCAAGCTGGGCCGCCCGACCTTCCGCGTAATGCCCGACCAAGCCCTCGTGGCGATAGCCCAGGACCCAAACGCCGACCTCAAAAGCATCTCGGGGATCGGGCAATACGGCGTGCGTCGGTACGGCAAGGCAATAGCCAAGGCGGTGGCCAAGGGCATGGCATCTGAGCCCGTGGACCGACGTACCTTCCGAAAGCCCTCCCCCCCAAGGCCATCCCACGAGCAAATGAATAACCTTAAACAGCTTAAGGCTTGGCGCTCCGCTCAAGGGAAACAGTTGTCCCTGGATCAGTCCCTGATTTGGCCCGCCGACAGCCTGGATAGACTGGCTCGCAACCCCTCAACACTCGACGAAGAAATGCACGCCCCCGAAGTGCGCCGATGGCAAGTCTCCCAATTCGCCGAATCCCTGCGCCACACCACCAAACGCCTCCACCCCACCGGCTGAACTCACCCTCTCCCCATCATCCCGGCCCCCGAGCCGGGACCCATCCCCCCTCTTGAGCAGAGAGACGCCCGCCTACTCCCCCAAATTCTCCAATATCTTCGTAATCGAATACCCCCGATTCAGAGCGTAGAAGTGAATCCCCTCCACCCCATTGGCCTTCAAATCTGCAATTTGTGCAGTAGCTAGCTCGATCCCCAGCTCCCGCACCGCTTCGTTATCCTCACCCAACTGGTCTAGCCTATCGTCAATCTGTCGGGGGATCGACGCCCCACACAACGCCGTAAACCGGCGTATCTGTGCCCCGCTTAGGATCGGCAGCACCCCGGCAACCACCGGCACCCCTATCCCCGAAGCCCTTGCCAACTCCAAGAACCGGTAGAAGTCCGAGTTGTCGAAGAACAGCTGCGTTATCAGGTACTCAGCCCCCTCATCCACCTTGCGCTTCACGTACTCTATGTCCGTGCGAAGGTCCGGGGCCTCCGGATGACCCTCCGGGTAACATGCCGCAGCGATACCGAAGTCGAAGTTGCTGCGTATGTGCCCGAGCAGGTCGGTCGCGTGTGGAAACCCGTTCTCAACCGGCGAGAAAGCATCCTGCCCCCTAGGCGGATCGCCGCGCAGTGCGATCACATTCTCGATGCCCCCGTCTTCGTATCGGGCCAGAACTTGGTGCACCTCATCCCGAGACTGGGCAGAGCAGGTAACGTGGGCCATGACCAGCAGCTGCTGCTCCTCCTCCTTGATCCGCAGTGCCAACTCCTCTGTCATGACTTTGGTCGAGCCACCCGCCCCGTAAGTCATTGACACGAAGTCGGGCGTGAAGCGCTTGAGGTTGTTAATTGTCCTGAAAAGGGAAGACACCCCGGCGGGTGTCTTGGGAGGAAAAAACTCGAACGAGAGCGTGGGGCGGGTTGAAAGGATGTCGATAATCTTCATACGGGCCGTCGGCCCTACTCGCTTTTCTAGCCGGTAACCACCGCGATATCGTATTCCATGCCCGCGTGCTTAAGCCATCGGGCTAGATAGTCAGCAAAGCTGCGCCGCACTATGACATTGTAGGTCGGTGTATCGTCAAGTTGAATGATAAGGGCGTTGGACTTGGCTATGTGGCTCTGGGCGCACTGCCCGGCCCCGAACGCCCGAGGATGCAGGTCCACCGGGCATCCCTTGCTCAACACATCCCTCGCCCGTGCCCCGCGCAGCCTGATGATCGTCTGTCCGCCCGATATATCGTTGACCGAAACATGTAGCCCCGTCAGCGCCTCTTGCAACTTGGCAGCAAGCCCATCTTTAACATCAGGTGGAGAGACTACTAACCATTCATCGGGCCCCAGCCATGCAACTAACGTATCCCCCACCCGCGACACCGTGTTTGGCTCAATCGGCGCCCGCGCCCCGATAACACTCTCGACCCCGGCCTGAAACGCCTCGTCGGTCCCATCTCCTCGCAAGTTCACGTGCCCCCAGAAGGCCCGCTCCCCCATCTCGACGCCCCGCGATTCCTCGGCCTCAACGGGTGGATGCTCGGCAAGGAACTCCACAAGGGGAGACCCACGGCGTATTTCGCTGGACAAGCTAGACATTCTGCCGCTCGTTCTTCGGGTCGTAGAACACAGGATTGGTTACTCTAGCCGTTATCGAATTGCCGTCGTGAAGCGGTATGTACACCCGCTCTCCTATTCGGACTCTCCCACCCTTGACCAGGGCCAAAGCAACAGGATGGCCAAGAGATGCGCTGTAATAGCTCGAAGTCACGTGCCCTATCATCTTGATCGGGATCGGGCCCCGAGGATCTTCCACAATCTGGGCCCCGTCCGGTATCACCTTGACCGGATACTCCGATTTCAACCCAACCAGTTGCTTCCGGTCCTTTCTCACAATGTCCGGCCGAGACAGCGACCTCTTCCCCAAAAAGTCCTTCCGGTTCGACACTAGCCAGTCCAACCCAAGGTCCGACGGTGTTACCGTCCCGTCCGTGTCCTGCCCGACGATAATGAACGCCTTTTCAGCGCGCAAGATGTGCATCGTCTCGGTTCCATAGGGCGTGATCCCGAACTCCGCTCCCGCCTCCATCACCGACTCCCATACGTGAAGCCCATAGTCCGCAGGCACGTTGATCTCGAAAGTCAGCTCCCCGCTGAAGCTGATGCGGAAGATCCGTGCTGGGACCCCTGCCACGGTTCCTTCTCTGAACGACAGGAACGGGAAGGCCTCGTGGGAAAATTCGATGTCGTTGCATATCTTGGCCACCGTGTCCCGCGCCTTCGGCCCGACAACCGACATCGTAGACCACTGATCGGTGACGGAAGTGAGATACACCTGCAGTTCTGGCCATTCGGTCTGTTGCCACTGTTCCAGCCAGGACATGACGTTGGCCGCACCACCGGTGGTGGTGAACATGTGAAAGCGTCCGGGGGATATACGGGCGGAGACGCCGTCGTCCATCACCATTCCATCCTCCCCGAGCATGAGCCCATACCGCGCCCGCCCCTCCCTAAGCTTCAGCCAGTTGTTGGAATAGATCCGATTCAGGAATTCCGCCGCATCTGGCCCCCGAACGTCGATCTTCCCCAAAGTAGACTGGTCCAATATAGCCACGGCCTTCCGAGCTGCAAGGCATTCCCGGTTCAACGCATCCTGCATCGACTCCCCAGGCTTCGGGTAATACCAAGGCCTCTTCCACTGTCCAACGTTCTCAAACAGTGCTCCGTGAGCCACGTGCCAGGGATGTATCGCCGTCTTCCTCACCGGGTCGAGCATCTCCCCCACTTCCCCACCCGCAATCGCCCCGAAGGTAACCGGCGCATATGGCTGCCGGAACGTAACACCCCCTACTTCGGTAATGTCCTTCCCCAGGTGGTCGGCCAAAACTCCCATCCCGATGACGTTGCCCAGCTTCCCCTGGTCCGTCCCAAACCCGAGGGTCGTGTATCGGTTCAGAAGTGGCACCGAGTCATAACCTTCATTGGCGGCCAGTACCACGTCACCCGCGCTCACGTCCTCTTGCAGGTCGATGAACTGCTTGTGTTCGTGGACCGGGTCCTTGCGTGAAGGCGCCAGCCATACGGTCTTGGGAGGCTCTTCTGCCACGTCGTCGGTCGCCGGAAGCGGGGTTTGCACAACGCCATTCCCGAAACCCGCCTCCCGAGCCGCCCCCGCGCCCGCGGCCAGCCCATCCCCAATGCACGATGCCAGGTCGAAAGCCCCCGCACACGCCCCGACGCTCCTCTCCCACTGTACCGATTCACCCGGCACAAACGCTCCCAGCTTCTCGTCGAATCGGACCTTCCCACCCGACTGTGAGTGAAGGTGTACCGTAGGGTTCCACCCCCCCGACACCGCCAGCAGGTCGCAGTCTATGGTCTTAGCATCCCCGCGCACCCCCGTGCCCCTCTGATCCAGGTCCATGATCACCACGCCCTTCACCTTCTTCACACCCTTAACATCCACAACGGCATGGCTTCCAATAACACGGATCCCCTTGTCCCTAACGAGGGCAGGTAATGCACCTTGGGGATTGGTCCGGAGGTCTACCACCGCCCTGATTTCCGCGCCCGCGTCGGCCAGGTCCAGGGCAGTGCGGTATCCACTGTCATTGTTCGTGAACAGCACGACCCTGCGCCCCGGCAGAACGGCGTAGCGGTTGATATAGCTCGACACCGCTGACGCCAGCATCACCCCAGGCACGTCGTTGTTGGGAAATATCAACGGCCTCTCGAATGAGCCCGCGGCTATAACCACCTGTTTCGCCCGGACCCTCCAGATGCGCTGGTTGGGGTGGTGGGAGTGGGAGGCAACTTCCTCCGGCGTAAAGGACTGGGCAAT
Organism: Dehalococcoidia bacterium; assembly: GCA_965220005.1. Lineage (GTDB taxonomy): Bacteria > Chloroflexota > Dehalococcoidia > Plut-88900 > Plut-88900 > Plut-88900. The sequence goes on along the minus strand of OZ244800.1, from coordinate 1,199,884 downwards.
CGTGAGAAAGTTGTGGTCGTAGTACCCGAACACCGAACTCCGAGGCATCAACTTCACTTCCGGCATCTCCGAAAGTTTCCTGACAGCGTCCTCAATCCAAAGCTCCGCGGGCTGTCCATCTATCCTTCGCCGAGAAGACAAAAGGCTCCCGCCAAACTCAGCGCCGTCGTCGGCCAGTATGACGCGAGCCCCTGTCGCACCCGCCTCCAGTGCCGCCGCGAGTCCAGCTGGCCCTCCCCCGGCAATCAGAACGTCGCAATGAGCGTTCATCCGGTCGTATTTGTCGGGATCCGGGGCCCGAGGAGACTCCCCAAGTCCCGCCGCCTTGCGAATTATCCCTTCATATGTCTTCCACATACTGCGGGGCCACATGAACGTCTTGTAATAGAAGCCGGGAGGCAGGAATCGGGTCAGCTTGCTGTTAATGGCTGCGAAGTCATGATTCACACTGGGCCAGCAGTTCACACTCTTCAGGACCATACCATCGGAGAGGTTCACCTCCGTGGCCCGGAGGTTGGGTGTTGTGCTCGCGCCAGTGCCGACCTGTAGCAGCGCGTTCGGCTCCTCCAGCCCCGCCCCCACTATGCCCCGAGGCCGGTGGTACTTGAAGCTCCGACCCACCAGGTGCACCCCATTGGCCAGCAGCGCCGACGCCGCAGTGTCGCCTTCGTAACCGCGGAAGGTGCGCCCGTTGAAAACAAAGCTCAGCAGCCTTTCCCGGTTGACGCGTCCCCCGCTATCAAGGCGGAAGGGTTGAGGCTTATTGCGAGCCATCCTGCTCCTGTCCCCCCACCCCCGGCGGCTGTTCACCCGTCTTGTACACCGATTTAATTTCGTAGCTGACCGTATCCCTCTCCGCGTTGAACCAGCGCCGGCACCCGGCACTGTGCATCCATCTCTCCCGGTAGAGGCCGCTGGTATTGGTCTGCCCAAACAGGTAATGACTCCATTCCTCGTCGGAAAGCTCGTTCGGGGCCAGGGGCCGAGCTATGTGCGCCTCTCCGCCATAGGAGAACTCGGTCTCTTCCCGGGGTCCGCAATATGGGCATTCTATGTAAAACATGATCGTGTCCCGATTCTCAGTGCGCCACCGCCGCCGCCCCGTGCTCGTCGATAAGCTCTCCTGTGACGAACCTGTCCAGCGTAAAGGGGGCGTTTAGTTCATGGGGCTGGTCCTGAGCGATAGTGTGCGCGTACACCCACCCCGACCCCGGCGTCGACTTGAAACCGCCCGTGCCCCAGCCACAGTTGACGTAGAGTCCCTTGACCGGGGTCTTCCCGATAATCGGGCTGGCGTCGGGGCAGATGTCCACCGCCCCACCCCAGTGTCTCAGAAGCCGCAGCCGGCTGAATATCGGGAACATCTCCACCACCGCCTCAACGGTCTCCTCCACGACGGAGTAGCTGCCCCTCATCCCATAGCCGCTATAGGAGTCGATTCCCGCGCCTATGATCAGTTCCCCTTTGTCGGTCTGGCTGACATAGGCGTGTACGGCGTTGGACATCACAACGCTGTCGATAATCGGCTTGATCGGCTCCGAGACCAGGGCCTGCAGAGGGTGCGTGGATATGGGTAGCCTGATGCCCGCCATGTCGGCTAGAACGGTGGTATTGCCCGCTACGGCCAGGGCCACCTTCCCAGCCTTTATCACACCCCGAGTCGTATCGACCCCCGTGACCTCTCCATTGGCAACCTGAATGCCGGTCACTTCGCAGTTCTGGATGATGTCGATGCCCCGGGCGTCCGCCGCCCGAGCGTATCCCCAGGCCACCGCGTCATGCCGCGCCGTCCCTCCCCTCTTCTGGTACGAGGCCCCCAGCACGGGATACCGTATGTCCGGCGACGTGTTGAGGATCGGCGCCAGCTCTGCGACTTGGCGCGTATCCAGAAGCTCGGCGTCAATGCCATTCAGCTTGTTGGAGTTGACCCTCCGCGCCGTGTCCCGAAGCTCCTGCAGATTGTGACACAGGTTAAGCACTCCCCGCTGGCTGAACATCAGGTTGAAGTTCAGCTCCTGGCTGAGGCCCTCCCAAAGCTTCATCGCGTGCTCGTATAGGAAGGACGTCTCGTCCCACAGGTAGTTGGACCGGACTATCGTTGTGTTCCTCCCGACACTCCCGCCCCCCAGATACCCCTTCTCCACCACCGCCACATTCGTAATCCCGTGATTCTTTGCAAGGTAATAGGCCGTGGCCAGTCCGTGACCCCCGGCCCCCACGATTACAACGTCGTACCGCTCTTTAGGCTGAGGGCTGCGCCACACCCGAGGCCAGTTCTCGTGGTGGCTGAACGAGTTGCGTATCAGATTTAGGAAAGAATAGTTCTTCATATACGAATGCCAAATCCTCGCGGAAAGCAGACGCGATGATATTTGTACACCATTCCCAATGTCAATCAACCGAAGTGTTATCCGTAAATATCCGACAGCGCCTGTCATCCTCTCCGCAATGGTGTTTGTAGGCCGAGGCTCAGGTGAGGCCGGTGGAAGTAGTGGCGGTGGGTAAACTCCTCTCGCGGCGTAAAGAAACCTCTTGGCGTTTCCAACATCCATTGAAACTAGTACTATATGTTTTATGAGAAACGCTGCCGTGCAACTTCGCAAACTATCCAATGGGCTGAAGGCCGCGTACCGTGGGTCGAACGTCGCCGGTCGCGTGCAGCACTTCGATGGATGGCTCGATAGAGCGTCTGCCAATGATGCCGATGCCAAGGCCTACGACCACGCCGCAACCGTCAAGGAATACTACGACCTTTGCAGTGAGTTCATGGTGTTCGGTTGGGGCGAATCCCTGCACTTCGCTCCGCTGTCGCCCCAGGAGAGCGTGGAAGACTCCAAGATCCGGCATCAGCGACTCATGATAGCCAAGCTGGAACTGCGCGAGGGGATGACGGTGGTAGATGTCGGTTGCGGGATCGGCGGCCCGATGCGCAATGTCGTCCGTGAGTCCGGTGTCAGGGTCGTCGGGGTCAACAGCAATGAAATCCAGCTGGACAAGGCGAAATCGTTGACCTCCGAGGCGGGTCTCGACCACATGGTCGACTACCTCGCTTGCAGCTTCATGGACATGGGCGCCATCGCGGACGGCACGTTCGACCGCGCCTACGCTATCGAATCGACCTGCCATGCGCCGGACAAGGCGGACGCGTTCGCCGAGATATACCGCGTGCTGAAACCCGGGGCCCTCTTTTGGGGTCAGGAAATGTGCATGACGGACAAGTTCGACACCAACGATAATCGTCACCAGGCTATCAAGCGGGACCTGATGCGCGGCATCGCGCTCAAGGATATCGCGACCATGAACGAGGTGAACCGAGCCCTTGAAAAGGTTGGATTTTCTGTCGTCGAGGGGAAGAACCGGGCCATTGATGAGAACATTCTGATCACGCCGTGGTATCAGCCCATGGAGACGCGGCGCAAGACCCTGAACAACGGTCTCCGTAGGACCCCCCTCGGCCGCAAGGTGTTCATCGGGGCATCCAGGCTGGCCGAGGCGCTGAGAGTGTTCCCGAAAGGCTCTACGGATGTAGTCGGACTGCTTGATCGGACCGCCAACGCCTGTGTCGCGGGCGGCAGGGCCGGAATCTTCACGCCACTGTACTGCTTCTTGGCTCGCAAACCCCTTTAGCGAAGAGCGGAATGGGCCGGGCTCTCTCCCTCAAACGACCCTCTGCACGCGCAATTCCAGAATCGCCTTCCCCCCTCCCCTATTGAAAACCCCTCACCCTTCCCATTACCATAGCCCCACCCCTCACCCAAGGAGCGACCTATGGCCGGATTCACATGGGAAGCCGCCCGAACCAAGCTCGTCGAGGCCCGGGAGCGCGCTCTACAACTCGGCGGCCCCGAGACCATCGCCCGACAGCGCGCCGGAGGACGCTGGACCATCCGAGAGCGCATCGACCACATCTCCGACCCTGGTTCCTTCCTCGAAGTCGGCACCGTCGCCGTCCATGAGCGTTTCGACACCGACGGCAACCGCCTTCCAAACACCGCATCCGGCTACGTCATGGGTCTCGGGCAGATCGATGGCCGGGACATCGCCGTAGGCGGAGAGGACTTCACAGTCGAAGGCGGTGTCCTTGAGATACACCATGACCGCCTCAAGGGCGGCATGGCCGGCTTCGTTGAGGAGCTTGCCCACGAATATCGCATCCCCCTTGTCATGCTTATGGAAGGCGTCGGAGGCGGTGTCGGATGGGAGGCTCACCAGGGTCACGCTCCCCTTGTCAGCGGCATCAAAATCGATACTACCTACAAGCTCATGGGAGAGGTCCCCGTAATGGCCGCAGCCATGGGCGCCTGTGCGGGTGTCACCGGTGCCCGGCTCGTCGTCTCCCACTTCAGCGTAATGACCAGGGCCGCCTGCATCTTCGCCGGTGGCCCTCCCCTCGTAGAGCGGGCCCTCGGCCACCGTATCGACAAGTTCGAACTGGGCGGGACGGAAGTCCACGCAGTCATGTCCGGTGTCGTGGATAACATCGCCGAAGATGACGCCGACGCCATACGCCAGATCAAGACCGTCCTAAGTTACCTTCCCCAAAGTGTCTGGGAGATGCCTCCTTATGTCCCCACCGACGACCCCTCCGACCGACAGGACGAAATCCTCCTCGAAATCATGCCCGAGGACCAGAAGGCCGCCTACGACGTACGGGACATCATCGAGGTTGTCGCCGACCGCGGCTCATTCTTCGAAATTGGCGCCCACCGCGCACCGGCCTTCGTCTGCGGCTTCGCCCGATTCGGCGGCTATCCCGTCGGTATTCTCGCCAACAACACCATGCACCTAGGAGGCGCCCTGGACGGTCCGGGCTCCGAAAAGAAGACCCGCTTCATAGACTTCTGTGACACCTTCCACATTCCCATGGTCTACTTCGTCGACGTTCCCGGCTTCATGATCGGCCCCGACGCAGAGAGAGAGGGCACCCTACGCAAAGGGATGCGCGCCCTACAGGCCCTTCATGACGCCAACGTTCCCATGGTCTCAGTGTACTTGCACAAGTGCTACGGCATGGCCGGCCTCGCTACGGGCAACGCCAGCCGCCTGAATCTCAGGCTCGCATGGCCCACCGCTGAATGGGGAGACATGCCCATCGAGGGCGGCGTCTTTTCAGCCTTCCGACGCCGGATCCAGGCATCCGACGACCCTGCCGCCCTTATCGCAGAGGTAGAGGACCGCATGCGCAAGGCCGCATCCCCCTGGAAGACCGCCGAGGCTTTCGGCGTTGAGGAGATGATCGACCCAACCGAGACCCGCGGCATCATCATCCGCTTCCTCAAAGCCGCCCAGGGCGTTATCGAGCAAACCCTCGGCCCTAACCCCAGATACGGAGCCCGCCTCTAGTTTATGGACTCAACCGTCGCCTCCCAGCCAACTGACCAGGGCCGGTATCTCCTGGCCTCAACTACCGTCGCCGGTCATGGGCTGAAGCACCTCTACGCCGCCGCCTTCATGATCGTCCTCCCGGAGATCAAGCTCGGACTCATGCTCTCCAACGTCGCCGCAGGCGCCCTCGTCTCCGCCCGAGACGTCTCCGCCGGCGTTTCCACCATGCCCGCCGGCTTCCTCGCCGACCGATTTAGCAACAAGTGGGCCATGATACTGACCATTTCCTTGGCCCTGCTCGCCATCGGTTATCTCGCCGCCGGTACCCTGGAAAGATACTGGGCAGTAGCCATATCTATCGTCCTGTTCGGCATCGGCGTTTCCCTGTGGCACCCCTCGGCCCTCGCCTCACTCTCCGCCCGATTCCCGACCAGAAGGGGGTTCGCCATCTCCCTCCACGGCTCGGGCGGTTCCGCCGGCGAGATCCTCGGGCCCCTGATCGCCGGCAGTTTGCTGCTGGTTATCGCTTGGCCCGCACTCCTGCAATTCAGTTTCATCCCCACCGCCGTGGCCGCCGTCCTGGTCTGGTTTGCCCTCAGGAATCTCAAGGGACAGCAGGGTGTTACATCCCTAAAGGAGTATTTCTCCACGTCGCGCGTTCTTCTGAAGAACTGGGTCTTTATCGCCGTGGTCGTCCTTTCGGGCTTTCGCTCCTTGAGCAACCACGTCATATCCGTGTTCGTCCCGATCTATCTCCGTGAAGACCTGGACTTCTCCTCTTTCGAGGTAGGTATCTACGCCTCGATGCTCCAGGCAGTTGGCATAGCTACCCATCCCATCATGGGCTTCATATCCGACAAATATGGCCGGAAGGTGGCCCTGGTCCCGGGCATGATCTTCTTCGGACTGCTTTGCATAGCTCTTGCCTACGCCGCAGAGGGGCCACAACTCATCCTGACCATCATCGCTATCGGCGCGGTGATGTTCACTTTCCATCACATCTTCGTTGCCTACGCCATTGACCTGTCCCCCCCGGGAGTCCACGGCACCGCCGTGGCCCTCATCTACACCGGGTCTATGCTCTTTGGAGGCATAGGTGCTGTCCTCGGCGGGGTCCTCGCAGACGAAGTATCCCTCCCATCCACCTTCATCTTTGCTGGTATTGTCGTCATAGCCTCCGCACTCCTGCTGATCTTCGTTCCCTCCGGCACCGACCCGGATTCCGTGCCCGTAGCCCGCGCATAGTGAACGGAGGCTCTATACCTCCCTAGCCGGAGGTATCACCAATGGACCCCTCCCCTCAGCCCCCCGCTCGCGAACCCGGCCCAAAACTGCTGGCGTTCACCATGGTCACGGGCCACGGGCTCAAACACCTGTACAGCGCTGCCTTTTCGGTCGTCTTTCCCGAGATCAAGGTCGGGCTGGGGCTTAGCAACCTCGCCGCCGGAGCCCTCGTCATGTCCCGGGACGTCAGCAGCGGCGCTGCTGCAATGCCCGGCGGCTTCATCGCTGACCGCTACAGCAGCAAGAGGCCGCTGTTTCTGTTGGCGGCCATTATGCTGGTCGCCCTTGGCTACTTGGCCTCCGGGTCACTGCAGACGTATTACGCCATAGCGCTGGCTGTGATACTGGTCGGCGTGGGCACTTCCATGTGGCACCCTACGGCCATAGCCGCTCTATCCGCACGTTTCCCTGCAAGAAGAGGCTTGGCCCTCACCATGCACGGGGCAGGGGCCAGTGTGGGAGAAGTGCTGGGCCCCTTGGTGGCTGGAGGGCTCCTCTCAGTCATCCTGTGGCCTCGGCTTCTCCAGTACAGCTTCATTCCGGCTGCCATCGCCGGGATTGTCGTATGGCTCGCCCTCCGAGGCCTGAAAGGTCAGCAGGGCGCAACATCGAGCAAAGAATATTTCTCAGCCGTTGTACCGCTGTTCAAGAACCGGCGTCTAATGGCCGTGTTGGCACTGTGCGGCGTAGTAAGCATGGGCGACTACGCCATGGTAACCTTCCTGCCGATATATCTGAGGGAGCACCTCGAGTTTTCCACCTTCAAAGTTGGCGTGTACATCTCCCTCCTGCATACTGTCGGCATAGCAACACATCCGATCATGGGATTCGTATCGGACCGGTTCGGTCGTAAGTCGGTGCTCGTGCCTGAACTGACAATCTTCGGCCTCCTCTGCGTGGCGCTCGCCTTCGCCGACCCAGGGATTCAACTGCTCCTTACCATTATTGCCATCGCCGCGGTCACCTTCACCTACCTCCCAATTTTCGTCGCCACAGCCATTGACCTGTCGCCCCCTGGAGTTCACGGCACAACCGTTGGCCTGGTCTATACAGCGTCCATGGCGATCGGCGCATTCGGAGCCGTGATAGGCGGCCTCATCGCCGACCACATATCAATACAGTCAACATTCGTATTCTCCGGAATTACCATCGTGGCCTCCGCCCTGGTCCTAATCATCATCCCCACCCGCTCCCCCCAAGTGACACCACCCCATTGACCACATCCGAACCTTTGCCCTATCTTCCCCTCATCCTCTCACCAAAGAAACTTCCATTTCGGGAAAATAGGCAATGCCCTCCCCTGAACGAGACTTTTGCATAACCACTGTCGGAGGGGCTGGGGCCGCTCGTGCTGAGGCCCTCGAAGTATGAGCGGGGGTGGAGGTTGAGTGATGTGGATGGCTCAAACGATACAACCTGCAGTTTCGCAAAAGTCCCGCGGAATACCGGATAGCTCCACCGCCCCGCGCAAGACAAACAATCAAAATCCGTGCCTGTCCCCCGCAAACAATCATACCCAAGGCCGATTCCCTTTGATTGTCCGCCTCCGACATTGATTGTAACTTGTCGACTACACCAACATGCTTGAAAGACAAATAGGGCAGTAGAAAAGCCTGTGCTTTATGCTAAAATCGCCCCACACCACCCCCAACGGAGATGCACCATGACCACCGACACCTTCTGGGCAGACCTGAGAGAAGAAATCCAAAGCGAAGCCGTCGTCAACCACCCCATCTACATCGACCTCGTCGACGGTACTCTTAAGCCAAACACCCTCGCCGAGCTCTGCGCTCAGCTGAAGCACACCGTAGAGGAAGGTATTTCCTCCCTCTCTCTCATCATCCCAATGGCCCCGCGTCACACCCGCATGGAGCTGGCCGAGAACCTCTTCGGCGAATTGACCGGCACACCCGAGGTCCCCTCCCACTGGGAGCTCGCCATCCGGGCCGGGGCCGCCGCAGGTTTCTCCGAAGAGAATGTCGACGCCCGTCCCATGATCCCAGAGACCAAGGTCTACCCCGACACCGTCTCCGCCTACGCCATGCGCGGCAGATGGGTGGAAGCTCTCAGCTTCGTATCGATGGGCATCGAGGATATGTTCACCGAGTTCTGCGACGGCGTCACCAAGGGCCTCATCGACAAATACGGCTACACCGAAGCGCAGGCTTCCTACTTTGCCGTCCACGTAGGCGCCGACGAAGTCCACGCGGAGACCGGCTGGACCACCGCCGCCACTCACGCCACCACCCCCGAGCAAAAGGCCTCCGTACGACGCGCAGCCCTTGAAGGCCGCAACATGTGGTGGAACATGTACTCCGCCGTCTACAAGATGGGCGAAGGCAAGGAAGCCCGGACGCTCAGGATGGACGCCTAGCCGCTTCCGTACGCCTTCCCCCTGCCACTCCCGAGGGGAGCCTGTCCGCCTTAGGCGGATCATTCCGGCCTCCGAGAGCCGGTCGAAGATGCTGCAAGCGGAACGTCCGCCTAGGGAGGATGCACCTTTGGAGTGCGCCGAGGCGTGAAGCCATCCCCGAGGCGGGGCCGCTCACCCTGTCGTAGATCCGCCGAGGCGGGAGCACCGTCGAAGGGTCGAGCGGGGGCGGCCCCAGACAGCTAATCCATCGTGGCCGTCCTGATTCCCAACCGAGTCCCTTCTCCCCCGTCATTCCGAGGCTCCGCGAGGAATCTCAAGCGTCGTCTTAACCCATCTACGTCCTGAAGACCATAACCGCGCCCACCCCTATCCCACCCCGCGCACCCTCCGATTCGACCTCCCAGCCGCCGACATCCCCAGCACTTCTAACTTCGCACTCCTCGGCAATGCCGACCTCTCATTCAACCGGCCCCCCTCCACCGAGGCCACCGCAACCCCGTTCTGGTACACCACCACGTTTCCCATCGCGGCCGGAACCCGGGCCCCGGGGCTGATTATCCCCACCAAATTCAACGGATCGCACGCCGACACCTGTACGTACCGCCCAGACCCCTCCTGCTTCCGCGTCGACCGCATCATCTCGATAGCCTCCGGAAGTGCAAACTGCTCCCCCACGTGCCCCGATATAAACCTGCCTCCCCTGATCTTCCCCTGAGCCTCGGCCTGCCGGTATATTCTCACCAGCTCTCGCCACGGTGGCCCCATAGGCTCCCGGGCCAGCATCTCGTAGAACACCACCCCATATCGGCGGAGCAGTTGGAACGCCCTCTCCGTCACCGACATCTTGCCATCTCCCAAGGGTTGCAGCAGGGACCAACGGGTCGTCGAAGGCCGATTCCTAGCCCTCCTTCGCAACCGGGTACTCCGGCGCATACTCGGGGGCGGACCGTTGTTTACGTGTCGTAGGGGAGTGAATCCATCAGCCGTGGCCCGGCCCGCCGCCACCAGCTGCCACAGACCGTCCTTAACCTCCGAAGGCAGCCGTCTGCTCAGCTTGGCAATGTCAGACTGGAACGAGGCCCCGCGCTTCGTGAGGACGTTCAGGATATCCCGAGCCGTTCCACCCAATCCCTCATCATTCTCAGGAATCGGATCAAGGAGCCAATCAAGATTTTCCCGCAGCCCCAGCGTTATCGGCCCGTTCCTAGTCAAGCCCACCTTTGAAATCGGCTGATTTATTCCGTGATGGCGCTCTGTCATCCGGCCCCACACCACCTCCCCTCCAAAGCACAGGTCATCCAACATCGTAGGCTCGAAGCCCGCCACCCGGGCCTTCAACAAATGCGGTTCCCACGCCCCCGCCGCAGCCTCGAATCCCTGCAGCTGCTCGATAACCTCGATCAGCCCCGACTCCCCACTCAACATCCTGTCCGGCTCCACGTGCTGCCAGCGTAGCAGGAACCGCATGAACACCGACTCAGAGACCGGCTCGATCTCCCGCCTCAGCCTCGATACCGTCGCCCGGTGTATCCTGGCCAGGATACGCCTGTCGCAGTATTCCTCCACGGTGGCCCCCGGCCTGAACGACCCCCTCAACACCTGTCCTTCCGTTTCCAGCTGCGCCAAGGCTGCCTTTATCGTACCCTCCGGCAGTGCCAGCATCTCCCCGATCTCCTGAGCAGTCTGTGGCCCCGAGACCTCCGTCCGGCCCCTGACCAACCTTACCGCCGACTCTCCGGGGTCTGCATCCGTCTCGCTCAGGAAACGTTCCGGTGGTCTTGGATACAGTTCTGCTCCTGGGTATGCAGGAATCACTTCCCGTACCGTCTCAACTGCCATCCACGCCCGAGACCCGTCCGCCCTCCGAAACGTCGTCACCCTCCCTGATTCCAACAACTCTTCCAACCACCCTTTGCCAACTCCGCCAACCCCATTTCCATACCTCACCGCTATCTCACCATCCGAGATCGGCCCGACACTCAGCAGCAGGTCGTGCAATTCATCAACATCCCGAGCCGGTGGCCACGCATCCTCTGCCGCCGCGGCTATCGCCTCCGGGTCCAAAGAGCCCAGGTCCCGGGAGTCCTCTGGCAGAGCCCGCCTTAGTGATACCGCCCTGGACCTACGCTCCTCCAGCGGGGCGTCGTCCAGAAAGGCGTAGGGCATAGCGTTCAATATCTGGTGAGAAAACACCGAGGGCTGAGGCGTGTCCCGTGCGAACACCTCCACCACTCCCCGCTCTATGTCTCCCAGCAGCCGTGTCAACCCTTCCAGGTCCATCGCCTCGGTCAAGCAGTCCCGCACCGTCTCGAATACCAGTGGGTGGTCCGGCACCTCGATATCGGCTGTCGGGGCGTTATCCTGGCACTGCACCTGCGCCGGAAACACAGATGCCAAAAGGTCGTCCGACCTCATTCGCACCAGCGGCGCCGGCACCTTTTTCCCACCGGAGAACTTGATAATCGCCAGGGCCCGAGTAGCGTTCCAACGCCATCTCGTCTGGAACAGGGGTGCCTGCAACGCCGCCTGCGTCAAAACCTTCTCCACGTTCTTGGTGCTCAGATAGCTGAACAGCTCCTCCAGTGGGAACGATAAGTTCGGCCCCAACGAAAAGTTGATCCCGTCGTCCGTCGCCGCTGCCTGAAGTTCAAAGTCGAAGCTGCGGCATATCTGCTTCCGCAGCGCCATTCCCCAGGCCCGGTTCACCCGCGCCCCGAGCGGCGAGTGTATAACTACCTGCGTCCCCCCCGACTCGTCGAAGAACCGCTCGGCGTATATCTTGTTCCCCGATGGTACACCCCCCAGCACCCGCCTACCCTCATCTACATATTCGACCACTTGACGAGCCGCCTCCCCTCCCACCCCCGACTCATCCGTCACCCAGCCTTCCGCCTTGCCATCGTCTCCCAACCGCTCCTCGATCCCGCCGCGCAGTTCCGTAATCTCCTCCGAAAGCTCCCACGTCCGACCCGGTGCCTCACCTAGCCAGAAAGGAATCGATGGCGGCAGGCCTTGGGCATCCTCCACCCGTACCCGTCCACTCTCTACCCTGCGGATACGCCACGGCGTGTTGCCCAACAGGAATATGTCCCCGGCCATGCTCTCTATTGCGAAGTCTTCATTTACCGTCCCTACGAAAACACCTTCGGGGTCTGCCACGACGTCGTAGTCGGCGGTGTCTGGGATCGCCCCCCCGCTCGTCAATGCCGGTATCCGAGCCCCTCGCCTGCCCTTCAACTTGCCCCCCACCCCATCCCGATGAAGGTGCGCCGTCCTCCTACCTTCCCTCGGGGCAACCCCCTCGGCCAACATCTTCACCACCTCGTCATACTTCTCCCTTGGCAAGTCCCGGTACGGATAGGCTCTGCGGAGCACTTCAAAGAGGTCGTTTTCATCCCAGTCCTCCGCCACGCATCCGGCTACTATCTGCTGGGCTAGCACATCCAGCGGCCAGGGCGGGATTGACAGGGCGTCCAGGTTCTGCCGCCGCACCGCTCGAGCCAGTGCGATGCACTCCACCAATTCATCCCGGGTCAACGGGAACATCCGACCCTTGGGAGTTCCCTTGATCGTGTGCCCGGAGCGCCCCACCCTCTGCATCAGCAACCCGATCGACCGCGGCGACCCTATCTGGCAGACCAGGTCCACCAGTCCCACGTCGATGCCCAACTCCAGAGAGGCCGTTGCTACGCATATCTTCGTCTTACCCGCTTTCAGGGCCTGCTCCGTCTGGAACCGCCTCTCCCGCGACATACTGCCATGGTGGGCCGCTATAGCCTCCTCCCCGAGCCGCTCCGTCAGCTGATGCGCCACTCTTTCCACCAACCGACGCGTGTTGACAAAGACCAGCGTAGTCTCGTGCCCCTCGGCCAGTTCCACCACCCTGTCCAGCGTCTCCGCCCACAGCTCATGGCTCGCAATCGGCCCCAACTCCGAACCCGGCATCTCGATAGCCAGATCGATCTTCCGCGCGTGCCCGGCATTTACTATCAGGCAGTCGGGATTCCTCTTCTCATCAATATGAGCGTTACCGACCAGGAATCGCGCCACTTCTTCTATCGGCCTCTGTGTCGCCGAAAGCCCGATCCTTGTTACCGGGCCCTCGGCCAGCGCGCACAATCGCTCCATCGAAAGACTCAGGTGCGATCCTCTTTTGTCGTCAGCCACCGCATGAATCTCGTCGACGATTAGCGTCTTCACCCCCCTCAACCCCTGCCTCCCGCTCTTGGACGTCAGCAGGATGTACAGCGACTCAGGTGTGGTGATAAGGATATGCGGCGGCCTCTTGGCCATGCTCTGCCGCTGTGAGGCCTTCGTGTCCCCCGTCCTCAGGCCAACCCGGATCTCCGGCGCCGCTATCCCCATCTCTTCCGCCATAGCCGTTATCTCCGAAAGCGGGCCCGCCAGGTTCCTTTCGATGTCGTTAGAAAGCGCCTTCAACGGGGAGACGTACACAATCTGCGTCACGTCCTCCAGCCCCGAGTCGAGCCCTTCCCAGATCAGGTCGTCGATGCACTTCAGGAACGCAGCCAGCGTCTTACCCGACCCCGTAGGCGCCGAGATCAACGTGTGCTTCCCTTGCGCTATCGACTCCCAGCCCTGCGCCTGAGCCTCCGTCGGCCCCTCAAACTTCTCCTCGAACCATGCCTTTACAACTGGATGAAAAACACCTGTTTCCATACCCGAATGTTACCACACCCCACCCCTATCCCAACCCCATAATTTTGACCAACTGTGTACTATAGTTTACAATCATCACTTGCAATAATGATCTTACGGATAGTCCAAAGCATTACTTTCGAAAGATGGCTTGGCAGGCTAAGAGACAAGAGAGCGATAGCCAGAATAAAACTACGATTGTCGTCGGTATCCGACGGCAATTTCGGCGATATGAGGTACGTAGGCAATGGAGTAATTGAGCTTCGCATTCACTATGGACCAGGCTATCGGCTTTACTTGGTCCGTAAAGGTGATGAAGTCATCGTACTGCTTTGCGGCGGTGATAAGTCCACTCAACAGAGGGATATAAACCGAGCTCATGAATTGGCCGGCGAATGGAGGTAGATATGAAGCTGCCAAAGGGATACACCGTATGGGATGTCACTAATTATCTTCAAACAGAGGAAGATATCAGGCTTTACATAGATGTCGCCTGTGAAGATGACCCCGGCGACGGCTCCCTGATCCGGTCTGCCCTGCAAGATGTCACCCGATCCCAAAACATGAGCGCTCTTGCCCAACAGGTCGGCATGAGCAGGGCCGGCCTCTACAAGACCCTCTCGCCCAACGGCAACCCCAGCTTCGCCACCATCATGCGCCTCACTCGAGCCTTGGGCATGCAGGTCGTCATTCGTCCCATGCCCACCGAGCAACCCCCTAACCCCGACTCCGAAGAGGACACATCGCCCGCCAACCTCGATACTCCATCCACCCAGGCCAAATCTCCCGTCGGATAATCTATCAAAGCTGATTGCATCCAGCTGATGTCGTAGCCCATACCCACTTGTGCTACGATTCCCCCATGCACAACCCCATTGTAATTATCATCATCGACGGCTTCGACCCAGAATACCTCCAGGCCTGCGATACCCCCAACATCGACGAGGTCTGCTCCAGGGGTTTCCTGAAAATCGGCCGCTCCATGATGCCGTCCGTCACCAACGTCAACAACGTCTCCCTCGTCACCGGCCTCTATCCCGAGTCCCACGGCATCAACTGCAACTACTGGCTCGACACCGATACCGGTCGTGAGACCTACATGGAGTCCGCCGACTTCATTCTCTCCGAGACCATCTTCCAGAGAGCAGCGTCGCTCGGCAGGCGCACCCTGATGGTCTCCTCCAAGGACAAGCTCCGCACCCTCATCGGCGCTCACGCTACCGTCGGCTTCTCCTCGGAACAGCCTCTTGAAGAAATCGTCTCCGCCCTCGGCCCCCCACCCCCCATCTACTCCCTGGAAGTCAACGGCTGGATAGTCCAGGCCGCCGATCACCTCATGTCCGAAAACGCCTTCGACGTCGTCTACATCGCCACCACCGACTACGCCATGCACACCTACCCCCCTGACCACCTCGAGTCCCAACGCCACATGACCATACTCGACGACACAATTGGAGAGCTTCTTTCCAACCACCCTGATGTCACCCTCCTCCTGACCGCCGACCACGGCATGTCTGCGAAGGAGCATATGGTAGATCTGAAAAGCATCCTCGCAGCCCGCGGCATAGGCTCCAACCCCGTGCCCATAATCAAAGACCGCTACGTCCTTCAGCATTCCAATCTTGGCGGCTGCACCTTCGTCTATCTGGATGATAAACACGAGGCCGAGGCCCTCGCAATCCTCAGCGAGACCCCCGGCGTCCACAGCGCCTTCAGCCATGACGAGGCCGTGCTCGAATACCGCCTCCACCCCGACAGGCTCGGCAACATATTCGTCAACGCCGAGAAAAACTTCGTTTTCGGTGACCCGGCCCAGATCGAAATGCGCCCCGGCCTCCGCTCCCACGCCTCCATCCACGAGCAGGCAATACCCCTGATCGCCTACAACTCAGACCTCAACCCCGACACCATCGAAGAAAACCGCCACCTGGGCCAATACGCCCTCGCCAAGATCCTCTCCTGACCCCTCATCCCGCCATTCCCGGCGTCTGGGGGAATCCAGTACCTTCTCCATCGATGGGAGAGGGCTAGGGTGAGGGGTGACTACGACCCCTAGCCCCCTTACCTCACATACGCCATGGCCTGGTCCACGATGTCAATTCCCACAATATCGCTCCATGCCTGAGTGATCTGCTGGAACGCGGGCCCCGGCACCCCAGTCCCGATCTTAATCCCGTTTAGGGACACCACGGGCGAAATGTGGCTGGGCGTCGTCGTAATGAACGCTTCGTCGGCCTTGTAGACGTCGAAGGGCGTGTAGTCTCCCTCCTCAGTCTTGAACCCGAGACCCGAGGCTATCTCCAGCACCGAGTCCATCGTAATTCCCCCTAGCACGTGTCTGCGGTTGGGTATGTAAATCGTGTCTTTACGCAGGAATAGAAAATTCGCGCCACTGCTTTCGGCCACGTTGCCGTCGTAGTCCAGCATCAGGGGCAGGGCCTCTGGATCGATCGCCTTCGCCTCGAAATCGGCGACCATGTGGTTCATCTTGTTGGATATCTTCGCCTTGGGGGAAAGACTTTGAGGCGGTGTGCGGCGAGTCGCCGGTGTGATCATCCTGATACCGTCACGGTACCACTTGGCGTACATCGCAAAGGCCAGAGGCTCCGTGTAGATGACAACAGTTGCCTCTAGCTCCGCCTGCCGAGTCGGCTCTACCACGCCCCGGCTGACAATGTGAGTCACACCCACGTCCTCCGGCCCCGACCTCTGGAAGTTGGTCTCCACCAGCTCATGAGTCGCAGTCTCCAGGGCGTCTATGTCGATGCGCGGATCGATTCTCGTGTACTGGAGTGACCAGTAGAGCCGGTCCAGGTGCTCGCGCAGCTTCCAGATCTTGCCGCTGAAGGTGCGGGCCATCTCGTAGACGCCGTCTCCCCATCGGAAGCCCCTGTCGAATACCGATACGGAAGCCTGGCTGGCCGGAACAAGCTCTCCATTGACGTAGACCAGGGACTCGCGTACTTCTTCCATGACGGGCTCCTTCTGTGGTTCTTGGCGACTTAGCTGGTAATTGTGGGTTTTGCCCACCTCCCTCGTCAAGGCCGCGACCCGTGTTGACGCTCGGACGCGGCGGCATATATTCTAGTCCAGCTTTCCACGGCTATAAGGGAAGGACTGGTTCATGGTAAAGAGCACGGCAGAGGTCGTGATAATAGGCGGGGGTGTGATGGGCGCCAGCACTGCCTATCACCTTGCGAAACGCGGCGTCACGGATGTCGTCCTCGTCGAACAACGATACCTCGCCTCCGGCCCGACCGGCCGCTCCCTGGCCAACCTGCGCCCCTATCACGGCGTAGAGGAGACGGTAAGGATCATCCACGAGTCCTCAAAGATATACCTTAATTTCGACGAGATCATCGGTGGTGGCGGCCAGTTCAGCAACATAGGCCGGGTCTGGGCCGAGCCCGAGTCCAACAGGGCCCTTATGCAGGACATGGTGGCGTTAACCGGCAAAGTCGGTATGCGAAGCGAATACCTCGATCTCGACCAGCTAGCCGAGATGGTCCCCGGCCTGAACACCGAGGGCCTGGGCTCCATCGTCCATTTCCCCGACGCCGGTTACTCAAACCCGGGAGGCGTGACGGAGGCGTTCGCAGCTCGCGCCAGGGAACAGGGCGTTCAGATAAACGAGGAGACTAAGGTAACTGGAATCGGGCTTTCGGATGGGCGTGTTCAATCGGTGGAAACAAACAAGGGGAACATTTCCGCCCCTGTCGTGATTAACGCTGCGGGGATCTGGGGCCCGGCTATAGGGCGGATGGTAGGTATCGACCTCCCCATCACCCCGACTCGCGGCCAGGGCGTCATCTACCAGAAACACTGGTCCATGCCCGAGTTCAGACCCATCTTCCACGACGGACGCAGCGACTACATCTTCAGGTGCGAACCCGGCAACCTCATCAACGTACTGAACACACTGGAAATCCGGGATGATGCAGAAATGGTGGACCCCGACACTATGCCCGAAGACGCTGCGCCGGAACTTGTAGACCGGCACCGTATGGAAGGATCGCAGGCCCTCCCGACGCTGGAGAAGGCCACGCACCGCGGCGGCTACTCCTGCGCATACGACATCACCCCCGACGACTCCCCCATCTTCGAGGAGAGCGAGGAAATCGCAGGGTTCTACAACATGGTCGGCTGGAGCGGCCTGGGGATGCAGCAAGGCCCGGTGGCCGGAGACCTGATGGCCGAGCTAATAACCACTGGCACTACGACCCTCGTGGACATGTCCATTTTCTCACTACGCCGCTTCCGTGAAGGCAAGTCGCTGGCCTCAGCGTGGCTATTCAAGGAAATCGGCCTGCACTAGACGAACTCAAGGAGCAAGAATGACTGTAGAACTACCGGATGACGCACGAGAATTATTCCAGGGCAAGAACTTCGCCCACGTCACTTCCCTCATGCGGGACGGATCGCCGCAGGCATCCGCCGTGTGGTGCGAGGCCGTGGGAAACGACATAGTGATCAACTGCGACGAAACTACGATCAAGGTCAAAAACTTTCGCAGAGACCCCCGTGTCGCAGTCTCTATTATCGGCCAGGACAAGCCCTACGAAGCCGTCTTTGTCCGAGGCCGTGTCACCGAGATCAAACCCGACCCCGAAGGCAAGCACATCGACAAGCTGGCCAAGAAATACCTCGGCCTGGACGAGTACCCCTTCCACCAGCCGACAGAGGAGCGATGCGTAGTGGTCATATCCCCCGACTCGGTGGGTTCGCTTCACAGCCCGCTGACAAACTGATAGCGGTCTAGTCGAGTATGGCTACCGCCTCCACTTCCAGCATGTACTCGGGCTTGAAGAAACCCGCGACTACTGTCGTGCTGGTGTAGGCCCCGGGCTTCAGGTATCGGTCCCTCACCCTCCTGACTGCAGGACCGTGCGCCCGGTCCACTAGGTAGGACTTGATTCTGACCACTTTGTCCCAGGAAACCCCGACTCCCCTCAGGATATCGTCAAGGTTCTTGTAGACCTGGGCGGCCTGGGCGTCGAAGTCCCCTGCACCCACCGTTTCGTCCTGCGAGTTCCTGCCCACCTGGCCCTGAACGTAGAGAGTGTTTCCCGCCCTGGCGGCGTGGGCCACACCCGACGATACCGAGACCCCGGGCACCGTGAAAGACTCCCGCGGCGCCATCGACGCTATGATCTCCGACTCGATCATCCACTCTGGTCCGACAAGGCCGCACACGACCGACGTTGCAGCCACTTGACCGGGTCGATGATAGCGGTACCGGACGTCTCGGTAAGCATCTATGACGTCGTGCCCGGTGACGTATCCGTGGCTCCACACCACATTTTCCCAGTTGGCCCCGTTGGCCTTCAGAATATTGTCGAAATTCTTGTAGACAGCCTCGGCCTGCGCAACGAAATCGCCTTTGCCTATGGTTTCCGCTTCATGGGACGCAACGTTCCCGAGTTGACCCCCCGACAGTACAGGCTGCTTCCCTGCAATCGGCTGCTGGCCGGTAACGTAGATAGTGTCCCCAACGCGTACCGAGTGAGGAGACCCGAGAGGCACGAAGGTGTCCGGCACGTTGCTGAGGCTGAACTTCGGCTGGCCGATATAGGCGATTAGGTCGACCTCTATGAGCAGGTCGGAGAGGAGCAGAGGCATGGATACCGTGGCCCCTGCCCTCTGGTAGTAGGGCAAATACTGGAAATGCACCTCCCGCGCCTTCTGCCTGTCCTCGGGGTTGGCGAGGTAGGTGTTGTACTTGACCACGTCATTCCACGTTGCCCCGGCCGCCGCCAATATCGCTTCCAGGTTCTGATATACCTGGTGTGCCTGGGCCGCAACGTCTCCCTTGCCCACGACCTCGCCATCCGGACCCCGGGCCACAATCCCCGAGGTGTATAGGACGTTGCCCGCCTTGATCCCGTGGGCGAACTTCAGGGCCTCTGTCGAATAAATGCCTGGGGCGGTGATCTGCTCTTTTGTCATGGAAAGCTCCTGCGGAAGTATGTGTGGATCAAAACATATTGAGGTGGCGGTCTGGTGTCAACCGTGGCCCGTGCTTCAGAATCCCAGGGCCGACTTCGCCAGAAGGCTCCCGGACGCCGTCAGCATCATTGCCGTTAGCGCCGCGATGAGCGCCCTTTCGGGGATTCGGGTCGTGAGCCTGCTACCGACTATCACCGCAGGCACCGCTCCGATACTCAGGAACAGCACCGTACTCCAGTCCACCAGGTCTTGGCTCAGGTAGCCCAGGGTCCCGATTACCATCAGCACCAGCGATACCCCAATCGTCGTACCCACCACCTTGTCCGCAGAGATGCGGAATATCAGCAGCACGGGCGCGGTCATCAGCGTGCCCGCCCCCACCGAGGTTGCGCCCATGATCAGCCCCAGTACACCCCCCACCCCCGACCCCGCTAACCATTTCTTCGGACCCAACCCATTTCCTTCCTGTTCCACGTTTCTGCGTTTCAGCCTTATCTGTACGACCAGAAGAGCGGCCCCTATGAGGACCAGCAACCCGATGAAGAGGTTCACCCACACCTCCAGCGAATCACCATATTCGGCGAAGAGGCGCGAAAGAAGTGCCACGCCAACCACAGCCCCCGGAACACCGCCCAAAAGCAGTGCAGCCCCCACACGATAGTGAAATGTGCCCTGCTTGCTGTGCTGGGCGAAACCCGCCAACTTGACGGTGGCGGTAAATGGAAACGTCGTGGCTATGGCTTCCACCGTGGAGAAGCCGAGGAAGAACACGAGGCTCGGCACCGCCAGCGCCGCCCCACCCACCCCCGTCACCCCGACGGCAAACCCCAGCCCTGCCCCAAGAACTATTTCAACCGCTATATCTATGGAATGACCTCGTTTTACTGGACGCAGATTCGCCCCTGCTCCGCAACTGCAACCATTCTACCTGTTCCCTAGAGAGACTCTTGTCTTTCACCAGCGTAGGGGGTGGGTGGGGCCGCTCGCGCTGTCGTAGATCCGCCGAGGCGGGAGGCCCTCGAAGTATGAGCGGAGGTGGGGGAAGATCGAACCAACGGGCCAATGAGTCCACCTATGCGGCTCTGCAAATGACTCCTGAAGACGAAGCAGGCAATGTCAGGGAACCCGCGCCAACACATCCAACTGGTGAGCGATATACACCAGCTCCCGGGCCTCAATCTGCGCGTGCCGCACTCGGCTCCACTCATCTAGAGTTTCTCGACCAAGCTCTTCTCTGGACTCGAGTGCGCCCTGTACGGTATCGATGATCGCGTGTAGAAAAACATCGTCGTCCCCCGAGTATCCACCAGCACCCGGGTACACAACCCAGTCAGAGGGACCCGCGTCCAACACCTGCGCATCAATTCTCCTCAGCCCCGAAAAGAGCCTCCGACCCGTCCGGCTGTCCCCCGAGGCCTTGCCGTCGGCCACCCGCTCATCCATCGTCTGGTGGTAAAGCGCTTCAATTCGAGCGTCCAACTCCGCATCGACAACCGGGTCGAAGATGGTGCCCCCGTCAAAATTGATGCAGAGGTAGATTAGCCCCCCAGGCCCGAGCGACGCACCGATGAGCGGCAAGACACTGTCCAGGTCCACGAGGTCGAGAAACGCCTGGGCTATCACGAGATCATAGACTCCGCGGATGTCTGGCCTATTAAGAACATCCACTACATTTGCGGCTTCGAATGACAGGTCCATTGAGGTCCCCGCCCCCGAGAACCGCATCCCCCCCTCCCCCGTCTCCTCAACTGACAGACCTCGCTCTCGAGCCCAGGGAGGTAACCTCCTCATACCCTCCGCCACGTTGCCGGGTTCCAAATCTAGTGCTCTGTATCGGCAGTCCGTTAACAGCCCCCGTTCGATTACCCTCTGCACCATCGATCCGATACCCGCGCCCAGTTCCAACACGTTTAGGGAGTCAATTCGGGGAAGTGCACTAGCCAGCAAGTCCCAAACCCGAGGGTTCAGAGACCTGTCGTCAATAGATTTCTTGGCTGCCAAATATCGGTGATAGTCAGCAGTTCCGGGATTGGGCAAGGCGCAATTCTCAGCGGGCGATTTTCAGGAGGAAACGGCGGATGGTCTCGGCGCTCTGCTGCCATGTAGGGTGAGCGGCGTAGGTGTTCAGGGCCGTCTGTCCCATTTCGGCCAGCAGGGTCCGGTCCTGGATTAGTCGAGTAACGTGCTGGGAAAGCCCCGCTATGTCGCCGGGTGCTATGAGGAAGCCGTTGTGACCGTGCTGGATGGTCTCAACCGCAGCCCCGGAAGTCGTCGCTAGAGCCGGGAGCCCGAACCCCATACCCTCCATGTAAACAATTCCGAATCCCTCGTAGGTGGACGGGACGGCCAGGACGTGACATTCCCGAAACACTTCTGCCAGGGCCTCGTCATCCAGCGCACCCCTGAAAGTAATCCTGTTGGACAGGCCTTTCTCGGAGACCAATGCCCTGACCTTGGAGGCATATTTAGGATCGGCGTCCGGCCCCACCACGTCGAGACGCCACCCGGGGCCCGATATAGCCAGTGCCGATACCAGGGTGTGAAGCCCCTTGCGCTTTATCAGGTTTCCGAGAAAAAGGAGACGAAGAGGCCCGGCAGCGCTGGCTCGTTCGATGACGTTCAGAGGCGTGATAGCCGGATTCAGCCGGTCGCCCCCCGGATAGGCAACGACATTGGTCTTTAGCTTGCCAATCGCCTGGCCGACGTCAGATTTGGTCGTGCGGCTGTTGAATACGAAGCCGTCCACGGAGGAAAGGTAGCGGTTCTCGGCCCACCGGTAGACAGGCATTGCCCAACGTGAATGGGCCTCTTTGGACCGTAGATGGTGGACGATTGACACGATGGGGAGACCCCCAAGAGCCCCGTTCAGCCGGAATAGCGAGGGATGGTTAAGTTCATCCTGCAAAAGCAGGTCTAACCCCAACCCGTCAATCTTTCTGCGTAAGCTTCGCGAGAAATTATGCGCCAGCAGGCGTGGGTACCCGTGCCATGGCAGCGATATAACCTCCACCTCGTCCCCCGACTCCCGCAGATATTCCACCAGCTTCCGGTCGTACAGGAATCCGCCCGACATGGTGGACAGGTCGCCGTAAACGACCAGGCCGATGTGCATTAGAGATCGAGCCGGTAGGATGCCCAGGCGTCGGCATCTTCGTACATCTTGACGGTGATGGTGGCGAGGCCCGCGGTCTTGATCGAGCCGGCGAGAGACTCGCAGGCAATACGCGAGAAGTGCTCGATGCTCGGGTTAAGGCCCTCGAACTCGTCGAAGCTGTTCAGCGTGTGGTCTTCGTAGCGGTCAACCAGGTCTTCCAGGTTAGTTGTAATGTCCACGATGTCGACCAGGAAGCCGTGCTCGTCCAGCTCAGGCCCCTCTAGAAGCACCTCTATTTCAAAGTGGTGAGAGTTGAGGTCATTCTCGGGCCCCCAGTCCCCGCCCACCAGGTAGTGCTGGGCTATAAAGTCCCGTTTGACCGATACGGTGTACATTGGTGCTCCTCCCCGTGCGGGAATCAGTTATCGTAGGTAAATAGGACTTGAAGGGCGTTGGCCGGGTCCCGGTCCAGCAGCTCGTAAGCAGCCCCAGCGTCATTGAGTGGGAATGTGTGGGACACGAGCCGGGACGGACGAAGCTTCTTTATCATCGACCATGCGAGATCAAATCGGCGCTCCTTCGACCACCGCCCCGACCACTCGGGGGCAATCGTGCTCACCTGGCTGCTGATAAGTCTGATGCGGTCTCTGTGAAACCGCCCCCCGAGTCCCAGCCGAGACTCCTTGGTCCCATACCATGACCCGACCACGATCCGCCCGTTGTACCCGGCAGTTTTTACCGCTTGGTCCAGGGCCGCAGGGTTGCCCGAAAGCTCAAAGGAGAGGTCCGCACCCCTGTAGCCTCGGCTCCCCTGAAGCGCGTGCATGAGACCCGAGTCGTCCGGCGCGAGGCTTGCAGTCGCTCCCAAGGCCAGCGACTCCCGTCTGCGCCTCTCATGCTGGTCTACCGTCACTAGGCTGGCCAGGGGCATTTCCGAAAGGAGCGCCGTGACCAGAAGCCCGACCACCCCCTGCCCGAATACCGCCACCTGCTCCCCGATGGACGGCTGGCCGTCCATCACAAGATTCACGGCAGTCTCCATGGTGGGCAGAAAGGCAGCGTCCTCCGCCGAAATGCCATCAGGGGCCTTTATCAATTCTGCTGTTGGAGAGATAAAACTGCTTTCATGGGGACGGAATGAGAACACCAGGTCCCCCACCCCGACACCCGCCTCGCCTGGCCCCACTTCGTCGACCCGCCCGACCGCCGCATAGCCGTACTTGATGGGATACTGAAAGGTAACGTTCAAAGCCGCTATGGACTCATCAACCGCCATCTCGCCGGGCATCTGGCCCCGATACAACAACATCTCCGTGCCCGAACTGATAGCCGAGACTAGGGTCTTGACTAACGCCTCACCAGGACCAGGGTCTCCAAGAGCGGAGCGTTGCACCTCGACGCGGTACGGAGCAGCGAAAACTAGCGCGGTGTGGGACATGGGGTCATCCCTCGAGGGGAGGGTCCCAGACAGGGTCCCCCCAGATGACCATGTCGTCGCCCACCTTCTTGTAGCCAGTGTTGGCTAGCCTGGGGAACTCGGGGTAGGCGCCTTCCATTGGCTTGACCGCCCTCATGCCGCCTAGGACAACAGGTGCAACGGTGAGCACCACGTGGTCGACCAGCCGCTCGGTGAAGAAGCTGGTAATGACCCGAGCCCCTCCTTCCACCATGACGCTCCCGACAGACTCACTGGCAAGGAGGGCCAGAAGGGCAGGCAAATCGACCCAACCCCTGCTGTTGGACGGAAGACACAGGACGCGGGCCCCCGCTTCCTCCAGGGCCTTTATCCTATCTGTAGACGCCTGCTCCGTGGTTGCGATCCAGGGCCGCAGGTCACTGCCGCCAAGGAGTTGGGCATCAATCGGAAACCTCAGCTTGCTGTCAAGGATTACAGGTTGGGGCTGCACCCCTTTAGCAAGCCTGACTGTTAACCCCGGATCATCCGCGAGCACGGTCCCTATGCCGACCAATATGGCATCGTGGACACCCCGAACGCTGTGGGTCATCGCCTCCGACTCGGGGCTGCTGAGGCGGATCGGACTGCCCGGCTTAACGGCGATGCAGCCGTCGAGGCTCTGCGCGTAGGACAGGGTAACCGACGGAAGCCCCGACTCCGCGTTTCGCCTCTTAGTCTCGCGAGGTGTGTGAGACGTCCCATTCGCCCCCGACTCCATCTGCTTCGGCAAGGACGGCAGGTCCAGGAGATGGCCGAGACGTGAGGCCTTGGTCTCTATGTAATCCTTGTTTTCAACGGTGATTCGCGGCTGAAGGGCCTCTCTGGAGGAAACCTCGATTCCGAACTTCTTCAACCCGTCGATCTTTGAAGGATTATTGGTGAGCACCCGTACGGACTTGACACCGATGTCCTTCAGGATGAGGGCGGCCACCTCGTAGTCGCGCAGGTCGGCGACGTGACCCAGAAGGATGTTGGCGTCGACAGTATCGTAGCCCACGTCCTGCAGGTTGTAGGCCTTCAGCTTTTCCAGGAGCCCGATGCCGCGGCCTTCCTGGCGTAGATAAAGCACAACACCTTGCCCCTCTGCCGCTATGCGCTGAATCGAAAGGTTGAGCTGGCTGCCGCAATCGCAGCGCATGGAACCAAGGACGTCGCCGGTAAAGCACTCGGAGTGGACGCGCACCAGCACGTCTTCCCCATCCGTGACGTCACCCGTAACTAGAGCGACGTGTTCCTTGTCGTCCAGGTTGTTCGAATAATAGAAGAGCCTGAACTCGGCGACGGGAGTGGGGATTCGGGCGGAAACTTTTCTTTCGATGGTCAGCGTTTGCATGGGACTCTACAGGTCATAGAAGGATAAAGGATACAAGGGCAACTAATGGGGTTGTCCGGCAAAGTTCCACATTGGTCGGCAATCGGGTCTCGTTATTTGCGGTTATAGTGGAACGCCGGGACTATGGACTTGGCTCCGCGCAGAACTGAATTGTCCTGCAAAGAAGCGCCTCCAAGTCAATTATTATACTGATAGAACAAAACTGTCAAATTGAGGAGGGAGCAGGTCCCACAGAAAATTGTGGTTACGGCACAAAGATGGGCTGCGTCCAGGCCCGAGACCCGTCTGAGCACAGCACCCGAGCCCTCACGTACCCCTCATCCCCGCGTATGTCGTAGGAAGCCCGCAGCCCGTACTCACGGTCCAGCACTCGCCCGCCCCGCGTGACGAATTCGGTGTCGTAGGCCATGTGCCACTCTTGCCAGATCACAAGCTCAATTCTGTCCGGGGTAACGACCAACTCGTCCAACACAACACCCGTGGAGGCATAGAACGCCCCCGACTCCAGGGCTTCCACTACGGCGTCCCGTTCCAGCGCCGGTGCATCCACCATCACCCACCCTCTGCCGGGATTGGCGAGGCTCGGCTTGAAGTCACCCTGAAAGTGGTGGGAATCGTCCACTGCTACGCCGTATATGGGTCGGCCCGCGGTGAGCACCATGTCCCAGATCTCCTCACAGCTTGCGTGTCCACCGCCCCCGTAGTTGTTGACTACGGTATTGCCATTGAATACCTCCAGCAGATTCGCCCCCGAGACCTGCACTATATGCCGGTCGTCATAGGCCCAAGTGTAGTTGGGATGGTTCAGGGAAACGATTCCACCTGCTGCGTGGACGGCATCGATGTTGGCTTGTAGAGTCGGCACGATGTCACCTGCGTCCACGGGCTCCACGTAACTCCTGATCCCAATCGCGCCCAGGTGAATCGAGGTCTCCCCACGGTTCAGCTCCACCGAGACCTCTTCCCCTGGGATCATCAAAGGCCCTTCTACCGCACCACTCCCGTGCTCTAGAAGCGTTACGTGGTTATGGTCGGTCAGTACCAGGAAGTCGTAGCCGTTTCGCCGGTACCAATCCACGGCAACTTCGGGCTCGGAGTCACCGTCGGAGCGGGTGGTGTGGGTGTGTATGTTTCCCTTGAACCACACTGCGCTAGTTGTGGCAGCCCCTGGCCGTTATGTCCCACACCGCTTCCACTGCGCCATTCCGAACGGCCACGTACTGGTCCCAGCGATTGGTCAACATGTCCTGCTGCCCGCTGATGAGCGCCAATTTGTCCCCGACTTCCGGCGTCGGGCCCCCGTCGCACTTGAAGACTATGTGCTCCTCGTGTAGCGCTTCTGCAGTCAGATGCGGCATGTCTTCGACGAAGGGCTTGACTCCTCCGGGCGAAGCAAGTGCCCGTGACCCGACATCCGCCACGACTACCCCAGGTCTCGGAGCGCTCACAACCGTGCACAGGATCTTTGCAGCGTAGCGAAGGTCGTCCATATAGTCGAAGTTGTGGGACATCAGGGCATACGTGCCCCCTTCCACCTCCGTGACGCCGGGAATGGTGGCGGCAACGTCGATAGTGAAGGTCTCCCCCGATGACACAACCTCTACGGGGATGCCCTCGGCTTCAATTGCATCCTTTACGTCGAGGCACTGCTGGATGTACTTGCGACCCCAGATGTAGCGGGTCTCCCTGTCCGGCGAGCCGTCCAGCGTCTGGTGACTCATCACACCCTTGAAATCGACCCCCGGCAGCGAGTGAGCAAGCTTGGCCAGCTCGACCCCATGCTCCTTGCCCCGTATGCCGGCCCGACCCATCGACGTGTCGACTTCAATGACAACCCCGATATTAACGCCCCGCTCGGACGCCACCCGAGATAGATTCCGAACGTTCTCCGCGTTGTCTATCCCAACCGTAACCTTCGCCCGTTCGGCTACGGAGCACAGGCGGGTGATCTTGTCGTCGGTGACCACCTGGTTCGGAATAAGAATATCTTCTATTCCGCCTTCCGTCATAACCTCCGCCTCGGCAACTTTGGCCGTGCAGACCCCCCCGACCGTGCCACCCTCCCTGATCTGCAAATGCGCCACGATTGGGCTCTTGGTGTTCTTAACGTGGGCCCGCATCTTGCATTGGGAGTCCTTGTAGGTCTCTGCAACAAAGCGGTAGTTATGCTCCAGGGCCTCCATGTCGATCATGAGGCATGGCGTGTCGAGCTCTTGAATCGAAGTGCCGACTGCGGGTCTGTAGTTCTCCAAGGTTTACCTCCGTGAGGCCAGCGCTTACCTGTAAAGCCCTCGGCCCGTGATCTGCCAGACCGTCTCCAGCCTCCCGTCCCTCACCGCGTGCATGTAGTCGTAAAGGTTCGCGCACGTCCCGATATCCGATGGGACAAGCCAGACGTGGTCGCCCATCCGCAGCTTCTCGGCCTCACCATCGTGGAGCGTAAGGCTGCCGTGCTCGGCGCTGAGCGATTTAAGAGTTGCGTTGACCTCGACATCCAGAGCGGCCAGGCCCGTGTCGGCCCCCACGGCCTTCTGACCGGTGTCGGTGATGGCCAGGCCCGGCTCCGGGCGGCTGGTTACCGTGGCCATGATCCGTGCAGCTGGTCTGAGCTCGGGTCGTTGGGGTGCGTACCGGCAATCCAGCAGGGCGTAGGCTCCTGCACAAACCTCGGTGATGCCTGGGACGGTGCCCATGATCTCGTAGTTATGCGTTCCGCCCGCCGACAGCACCTCTACGTTCAGCCCCGACTCCTCCGCCATCCTCTTGGTATCAACCAACATCGAGGCAACATCCCGGGATTTCTCGGCTAGCTGGCCAGGGTCATCGGATGAAAGCCGACCCTCGTAGGTGGCAAACCCGGCAAATGCAAGGCCCTCAAGCCGCTCAACAGCCTGGGCAATGTCGACAGCCGCATGCCCCGGCTCGACACCGCAGACGTGCAGCCCGGTGTCTATTCCCACAACCGCCCGGAGGGTGACTCCGAGAGACACTGATGCACTGGAAACGGCCTCGGCGTTGCGTGCATTGTCGACGTATACGGTTATCGAGGCCCGTCGCGCCAGGCGGCACATCCTCTCGATCTTCATACCAGTGACTATCGGATTGGTGATAAAAATGTCTTTGATACCAGCGTTGGCGAAATGCTCTGCCAGCCCGACCGTGTTCACCGAAATCCCCCCCACCGTCCCCTCCGAGGCCAATTGCAAGCTCGCTATTGTTGGACAACGGTGCGCCTCAACATGGGGCCTCAGCTTCGCATCCTGCCCTCGAAAGAATGAATGTACCGTCTCAATGTTCTGGTCCAGCACATCGAGATCAATTACGAGGGCAGGCGTATCCAACTCTTCAACTGGCGTACCGGGCACTTTAAAAATCGGTCGTTCCATGAGTTTCCACAAGTTGTCAGGGGCTGATATGAGATGTTGAACTGTAGAGCGAGAATAGCATACCGGCTTGAGAGCGTCCACACAGTAATGCCTTTCTATAACTCCCATCCATCATCCCGGCCCCGAGAGCCGGGCTAAGATGCTGCAAGCGGAACGTCCGCCTCGGGAGGATGCGCCTGTGGTGTGCGCCGAGGCATGAACCCATCCCGCGGGGCGGGGCCGCTCACCCTGAGCATGCTGAAAGTGCGCCTCTGGAGCATCGAAGGGTCGAGCGGAGTGGCTACCCCGTTTTGCCAATCCGTCACGGTCACCTTGACTCCCACCCAACCCTCTCTCTCCACCATTCCGACGCCCCGCGAGGAAGCTAAGTCCCTATCCCTTCATTCATCTACTTCATCCCCACCTCACCCCTTTTACACCGTCATTCCGAGGCTCCGCGAGGAATCTAGGACTTGCCCTCTCACACCCTTCCTAGCCTTCCTTTCCCTCCTGCCTTGGTAACGATATATCAGCCGTGTTGCAGAGCAACACGGCTGATATATCAATAGAAAAGGGCGGGTGGGCGGGACTCAGCTTATTCCGGGGAGTCGGGAAACGTCCCCTCCAATGTGACACGAACCCCTTGACCCTAATAAAACACTTGTGCTATATTCTCCCCTGAATGGCCAATCACTCACCCTAATCACCAAGGAGGAACCAAAAACTAGGGAAGCCCACCCGACCCCACCCGAGGACTCAACGTCTAAGCCCATCCCAACGGCCCTCGCGCAGGCCCGCGGCTCAAGCGAAAGTCGCCATCTCCTCTACCAAGGCCCCGGCTATCCCTTCCCTGACCATCAGGCGATGGAAGACGCCCTGGACCGTACTTGTCCCTATGGCTCCTTTCGGAGCTCTCGTCCCATGGAGCGGAACGGGGCAGCCCGTAGCCGAGGCCCCCTCGGCTCTTCGTCCGCTTCCTCAAATAAAACTGGACTGTCCGCCACTCCCGGCTCCTGGATACAGGCGGCGAACTGGATACCCACTACTCCTGCGAGGGGAACTGACCCTGGACTTTCCCCTTCCTGCACCCGCCTACGGCGGACAGCGCAGCCAACCTTCATTGGAGCCTATGACGGACGACGGACCCGTACGTCCGACCATACTTCCAGGTCTAGGCGGCGGCGGAGACCCGTCCCCACGTTCCCGGGACGCCTCCATGCCCGCATTATCTAAAGATAGGGAGCCGAATCCAGCAAGCGTCTTTCATCGCCAACCACAAACCACCAACCAAAACCGAGACACCGCCCCCACAACCGAATATCCCAACGGACCGGGTGCCACTCCCCTCAGAAGCGGACATCGTAGATGGCCTAACCGAATCCCCTTGCCCGCAGTGCCTGAAGAATGGGCACCTCGTCCAGTTTATCCCCAAGGTCCTCCCAGATAATCCCCAGGGGTCTGTGGAACTCCCCTTCGCACGCCACCAACTCCTCCGGTGTTCCAATGTAGTCGAGAGAGATGTCGTGGGGAGTCATCGGCAGATCCTCTGACAATAGCTGTACAGGATGCACAGTCGTGACTATAGGCGTGTGCTCCGATATCAGGCCAAGCGTCAAGGCAACGGCGTATTCAAGGTCCGAATACCCGCCGCCCTTGCCCAGCCGAGCCCCTTCCCTGTTCACCGCCACCGACCCGCAGACAATCAGGTCAATGCGCTGCATTTCGTCAGGATGTACCAGCCTGCCCAGCTGCGTAGCGCCCTTGATGCTGCTCGCCAACCGGTAGTCGCTGATACGGGCCGGGTCCAGTTCAACAAAGCATTTTTCCTGCGTGAGCCGGGGCACGGCCATATACACGGTCTTCCCTTGCTCCAGCGCGAGCCTTCTAAGCGGCCTCTGAGGCAGGTCGGGGTTCGACTTGATCACCCAGGCCTTCTTCCACACCTCCAACTCGGCAAGCTGAAGATGTGCCCGCCCCGATCCCGTGAAGTTTGGTATCCGTCCCACGGCCCCCGGAAACGCAGCGACTCCCGCGTCCCTCATCGACTGCCACACGTCCTTCCGTATTTCGTCCTTGTCTCTCATTTCGTCGCTCCACTCAGATTATAATCTCGCCCCTTCCAGCAAGCAGGCCTGGCCCACCGCACTCCTGTGATATATTCGCAGGCATGAGTATCCCCTTTCAGACCACTGTCATCGGCAGCCTCCCCAAACCGCCCTGGCTTAATGATTCTTCGGGTTTTTCTACGGAAGTGAAAGGGCTGCACGGAAAGGGCGGTGCGTGGGCTTATTCAGGGAAAGAGCTTCGGGAGGCGCATGACGACGCCGTTAGGCTTGCCATCAGTATGCAGGAGTCAGCAGGGCTTGACGAGATAACCGACGGCGAACAGAGACGCGAGTCCTACCTGAGCTACGTGGTGCGAAGGCTAAACGGCTTCGACTACGAGAATTTTGGGGAGAAGTGGGTAAGAGGCGGAAGACGCTTGGCTCAGGTGGGCCGATGCACCGGCCCCGTCACCTGGCCGGGCCCCATGCTGGTCGAAGACCTGCGCTTCACGATTAAACACTCTCGCACACCGGTCAAGGTAACCCTCCCCGGCCCAATGACCGTCTGCGATTCCATCCTCGACGAATTCTACGGCAACGAAGAATCCATGGCCATGGCCGTCGCTGTTGCACTGAACATGGAGGCGAAAGCCCTGGCATCGGAGGGCGCATCGGTTATCCAGTTCGACGAACCTGTCTTCAGCCGATACCCGGATAAAGTCCTTGCCTGGGGTATCGAGGCCCTGGACCGATCAGTGCACGGGGTAAACGCTCAGACCGCAGTGCACGTGTGCTACAGCTACCCCCTACCCGGAGTCCCCCGTCCCATAGTGCCTAGCTACCCGACTATCCTACCGGCCCTCGAGCGCTCTTCAATAAATCAGCTAGCCTTGGAATTCGAAGCGCCGATGCTGTCCGTCGATCTCCTGGCCCTGTGCCCATCCAAGACCGTGTTATTCGGGTGCATAACCAACACCTCGGAAGAAGTGGAAGATGCGGATCGAATAGCCAGCCGACTCCTGGAAGCGGCCAAGTGCCATCCCGCTGATCAACTGAAAGCCGCCCCCGACTGCGGTCTCGTTCCTATCTCTGGGGCTTCAGCTATAGAAAAGCTCCGGGCAATGGTCCAGGGCGCCAACATGGCCAGGGAAAGGCTTTAGGGCCTTTAACCGGCCTGTCCTACAGAATCTGCGACAAGAAAAGCTTCGTCCGGTCGTTCTGCGGGTCTTCAAAGATTTGATGTGGCGTCCCTTCCTCCACGATAATCCCCTCGTCGAACATCATCATCCGGTTCGCCACCTCTCGCGCAAAGCCCATCTCGTGGGACACGACAATCATCGTCATCCCAGATTCCGCCAGCTCCTTCATCACGTCCAGCACTTCCTTGATCATCTCCGGGTCCAGCGCCGACGTCGGCTCGTCGAACAGCATGATGTTCGGCTTCATAGCCAGGGCCCGAGCTATCGCCACCCGCTGCTGCTGTCCCCCGGACAACTCCTTAGGGTACTTGTCAGCCTGGTCCGGAATCCCGACCCGCTCCAGCAACTCCATCGCGATCTTCTCCGCCTCTGCCGCCGGTATCTTTCGCACCTTGGTAGGGGCCAGGGTTATGTTCCGCATGATCGTCAGGTGCGGAAACAGGTTGAAAGACTGGAACACCATCCCCACGTCCCGGCGAATTGCGTCGATGTTACGCACGTCGTCCGTCATCTCTATCCCGTCGACTATGATGTCACCTCTCTGATGCTCCTCCAGCCTGTTAATCGTGCGGATGAACGTCGACTTTCCTGACCCAGAGGGCCCGAACACCACCACAACCTCCCCTTTCTTGATCGTCGTCGTCACCCCCCGTAGCGCGTGGAAGTCCCCGTACCACTTATGCACGTCTCGGCAGATGATTATGTCCTCGGAGCCGTTCTTGCTTTCTGTGGAAGTCATATCCAACCCTCGACTATCTCTCTCCCACGCCTAGGTGCCGTTCGACATGGCGGCTAACGTAAGACATCCCGAATGTGAATATCCAAAACGAGAATGCCAGGAATACAAACAGCTCTTTTTGGCTTGATAGGTATTGCGGGTTCCCCTGGATGAACGCCCTGCTGAACTCCAGGATGTCTAGCATCCCTATTATCGTGACCAGTGTCGTGTCCTTGAACAGTGCGATGAACTGCCCAACTATGGCCGGGATAACGTTGCGGATGGCCTGCGGCAGGGAAATGGCAATCATCGTCTGCCAGCTTGCAAGGCCCAACGCCCTCGCCGCTTCCGCCTGGCCCGGGTGCAGCGCCTGTAGTCCACCCCGTATGTTCTCGGCAGTGTAAGCAGCGCTGAACAACGTAATGATAATAGCGGCACGCACTAGGCTGTTTACGGGAAAGTCCTCGGGGAAGGCCAGGGGCACCAGCACCTGCGACATGAACAGCAGCGTTATTAGCGGCACACCCCGAAATACTTCTATGAACGCCACGCAGATAATCTTTACCACGGGCAGCTTCGACCGCCGACCCAGCGCCAGCGCTATACCTATCGGAAAACTGAACACTATACCCACCACCGCAAGCAGCAGGTTCAGCATCATTCCGCCCCAATAGATTACTGATACAGGCTGAAGCCCGGGTATGCCCGACACCCCTCGGAGCAAAATCAGGATGAGCACAAAAGCACCTATGCTCAGTAAAACGACGCGATTAGGCGTCCCCAGACGCGTGTACCGACCCAGTGCCCACCCGATTGCCACCGCAGGCACGTTGGCCAGGAGAAGCAACCGGACGTCGAGGTCCAATCGGTCCAGGTTATATGGCAAGAACGCGATTACCACCAGTGCGGCAGTCACAATGATTGTGATTCGCTTCGTCAGTCCTCCCCCTGCAGTTGCCCAGGCCAACCCGGCCAGCGCCATAACCAGCATTAGGCTGGCCTGAGGTCTCCAGAAGCAGTTTTGCCCTTCACAAGCCGCTTCTATGTTGTACGGACCGATGACGAGCCGTCCCCCGAGGGTCGGTATTACCCCCCACTGTGCGTCCAGAAGGACCCAGCCAAGCCCATACCATAGACCTGCCAGCACCAAGCAGGCGGTAACTACCGTCAACAGCGTGTGGTACCACGCGCTGAAAAGGTTTTCGCGCGCCCATCCCACCACCCCTCTATTTAATAGAGGCGGAGGCAGAGACGGCGGACCACCGATATTAGAGTTCGTTGCCATCTCGCTGTTTTATGTAACCCGTCTTCTTCAAAAGGCTATCCGCCGGTTATAGAAGTTCCCTATGAGAGAGTAAGTCAAGCTCATGGCGAGATAGGCCGCCATTACCAGTATGAAAATCGACACAGCAGGCGCCGTCTGAGTCATGGTCTTGGCCACGTTCGTGAGTTCGCTGTAGCCGATCGCCGCCGCCAGGCTGCTGTTCTTGGTCAGATTCAGGTACTGGCTGATGGTCGGAGGCACAATGACTCGGAGAGCTTGGGGAAAGGTTACGCTTCTTATAGTCCCCATCCCCGATAGGCCCAAAGAACGTGAAGCCTCCGTCTGCCCCTTCCCCACCGACTGTATCCCCGCCCTCACGATCTCTGCAATGAATGCCGCAGTGTACATCACCAGCCCCAGTAGCAAGGCCATCAGTCCACCCGATAGTTCGAAGCCACCCTCTAGCCTCCCAAAAGTCCCATGCGGAGCCGGCGTCGTAATGGTAAGTGGGAATCCTCCGTTTATCGCCGTGATGATGAACCACCCAACAAGGCCAACCAGAACGGTAGAACCCACACCTGTCAATAATGGATAAGAAGTCGAACCTGTCTGTTCTTCCCGCCTGGCCATTGCTTTGTGTGCCAGCACGCCCACAGCAATGGCCACAGCTGCAGATACTAGCCAAATCAGACCCTGAGCTGCCCCGTCCCCGGTTGGAATGGGTACCGATACCCCGGCATTATTCAAGTACAACCGGTCTGCTACAACGTAACCTTCTCTTACGGGTGGCAATGCCAGCACTATGTAAAACCAGAAGAAAAGCTGTATCAGAAGCGGCACGTTGCGGAAGAATTCGATGTAGGCCAGGGCGATTTTCGATACCAGCCAGTTGCCGGATAGGCGAGACACGCCAATGAATACCCCAAGCGCCGTCGCCGCAATTACCCCTATCACCGAGACGAAAATCGTATTCGTCGCCCCGACAACCAGCGCATAGAGGAACGAATCAGACGACTCAAAGGGCAGGAAATGCTGACCTATTGGAGTCTGGTACGCCCGACCCAGAAATGCAAAGCCGAAAGGTATGTCCCGGTCACTTATCGCGTTCGCTATATTCGCAAAGAACCAGAACACCAGGACAACCACCAGGACCCCTGAAACGATCTGCGCGACCCACTGGATTACCTGGGCGTGTCGCCAAACGGGAATCCCCTTATAGGTAATGTTAGATAGCCGTGATGTAATCAAGTTCTGCCAATTAGCGGGCCCGGTGTCGGGCCGATTCTATTGCAAACCCATGACTTGTGTGCATGCCTGAATACATTGAGGGGCGGCCAGCATTCGCTTGGCCACCCCTCTGATTGCTTCACTTAAGTCCAGTGGGGCGCTAACGCAGCGGCGCTGCGTATATCTGACCGCCTTTCGGGCAATCCGTGCACGGAGCGTCGGACCACAGCGCGTTTCGCCCTCCCTCCCTCGGGAGGTCTATCCCGCCGGGACCCAGGTTGCGTTCGTAGATCTCCCCGTAGTTCCCTACTGCGCCAATCACGTCCTGGGCGACAGTCTGTTCAAGACCCAGCACGTCCTGTCCGAAGGATCCCTCCAGACCGAACAGCCGGTCAACCTTGGTGTCTCCCGTAGCCGAGGTGGGGACGTTGCTGGAGTCCACTCCGTAGGCCTCAGAGTAGATCAGGATGCCCATCACGGTCTTCACTATGTCAAACCACTGGTCGTCGCCGTGAGGCACAACAGGTCCAAGAGGCTCTTCCGAAATGGTCTCGGGAAGAATCGTGTGAGCGTCCCGGTCCTGCAGCGCCGTGCCCAGCGCGGCCAACTGGGAGTTGTCATTCGTAAATGAATCACACTGCCCCTGCTCGTAGGCAGCTAGAACAGCGTCGGTGTCCTCAAAGGTTAGAGGAGTAATATTCAGGTCGTTCTGGTTGGAAAAGTCCTGGAGATTCAGCTCCGTAGTGGTACCCTGCGTCACGCAAACACTTGTGTCCTTGAGCTCCAGGGCGCTGGATATTCCCAGACTCTTAGGTACCATGAATCCCTGCCCATCGTAGAACATCGTCTGGACGTAGTTGCCCCAGCTAGCGTCCCGGGAGGTGGTCCAGGTAACGGTCCTTACAAGCATGTCCACTTCGCCGGACTGGATCGTCGGGCCACGTTCCGCCGCCGTTATCAGCCGGATCTCGAATGCGTTGGGATCGCCCAGGACCGCCGCCGCTAAGGCCCGGCACAGGTCTATGTCGAATCCAACGTTGTTTCCGGCCTCGTCAAGGTACCCGTATCCGGGCACGTCGTTCCTGCTCGCACATATCACATTGCCCCGGTCCTGCACCGCCGCAAGCCTCTCGCCCGACTCCGTCTCCGAGTCCCCTCCCCCGCAAGCCACAGCGATTGCCAAGAGCAGTGCAAGCCCCAGAATCGCAATAAGTATTCTGTACTTCATAGTCGCTATGTTCTCCCTCTCCAGATTGGAATCTAGCGGAAACCCTAGTTGCGAGGATTATATCAGTGCAGTCTTGTTGCGGAAACCCTAAGTGTGAGAATTATGTCAGTGCAGTCTTATTAGGGAAAGAGTAATTCGTATGAATCGTAGACAGGATACCCTTATCAGGCTAACATGACGCCAACTGGGGGAGACACTATGTCGGAAAAAGAACACGACCATGACTCCCACGCCGGTCATGACCACCCCGGCCACGACGCCCACGCCATACTCCCTTCATATAGTTGGGTTGGTTGCATCCGGGCAACGGTCTCGGCACGGATATCTAACTCCCCACTTCGAACGCATAACTGGTTAAACTGTCGGTCTTAACATCCAACTTTGGCAAACAATCCCTTCTTTACAACTGCTGCTACAGCGAAGAAACCGGTCGCTACTAGGGCCATGGCCGGGCCCGAGGGCAGATCAGCGTAGTAGGAAAGGTAAAGACCCGCTATCGCCGATACCGCTCCAATAACCGCCCCTATGACCATCACTCCCACAAACCGTCTCGCCAGCAAGTACCCAGCCGCCGCAGGAGTGATCAGCATCGCCATCACCAGCACGATTCCCGCCGCCTGTATTCCGATAACAATCACTAGAGCGAGAAGGGCTAAGAGCACGTATTCGATAAACCGGGTCTTTATTCCAACCACCGCCGCCCCCACCGCGTCGAACGTCGTGTAGACCAGTTGTCGGTGAAAGGCGTACAAACCCACCAGCACCAGTGCCGTCAGCCCCAGCGATACATATACGTCCGTCTGTGAAACCCCGAGAACTTGTCCAAGAAGCAAGTCCTCTATGTCGACATTGATATTCGTCGCCCTGGAAAGCATCACCAGGCCCAGCGCGAACATGCCCGCGAAGATTATTCCGATCGATGTGTCCTCACTGACCCCCGTGCGCCTGCTGACGGCCCCCATCAGCAGTGCGATCAAGATTCCCGCTGGCACCGCAGCGAAGAATGGGCTGATCCCCAGCAGGAAGGCCACAACCATCGCGGGTAGCACGGAGTGGGCCAGGGCGTCGCCCATAAAGGAGCGCCCCCTTGTGATCACGTAGGCCCCCAGGATCGGACACATCACCCCCACGAGCACCGAGACAATCAGGGCCCGCACCATGAAACCGTATTCAAATGGCCCTACGATGTAGTCCATTAAGAGCCACCGAGAGTCGGGTCAAAGTGGTTAGCGGCGAACTCTATGCCATGAGAGCCGTAAAGCTCTTCAAGGACCTCGGGCGTAAACGCCACGTCGGGTGGACCTTGGGCGCACACATGGTGATTGACGCAGAGGATCTGGTCGAAGCGTTGGGCCATGTTGGTGAGGTCGTGGGTCGCCAGTAACACTACGCGGCCCTCATCTCGAAGGGTCTGGAGCACCTCGATAATCCCCTCCTGCGCCCCGACGTCCACCCCGCTAAAAGCCTCGTCCAGCAGGATTATGCTGGCCTCCTGTGCCAGGGCCCGTGCTATAAAGACCCGTTGGCGCTGCCCTCCGGACAGCTCCGTGACGAGAGACTTGCGCTTGTCCCACAGGTCCACCCGGTCCAGGCAGTCGCGTACTATCTCACGGTCCCGTCTCCCTGGCTGCCTGAACCACCCGACATTCCAGCCTCGCCCCATCGTAACCACGTCCTGGACCGTGGCAGGAAACTGCCAGTTGATCTTGTCTCGCTGCGGCACGTAGGCTACTCCACCATTTTCGTTGGCGGACCCATGAAGCTTCACCGTGCCCTTGCTAAGGGGCAGTAGGCCGACTATGGCCTCGAACAGGGTGCTCTTGCCTGCACCGTTGGGCCCGAGCACGCCCATCAGTGTGCCCGGCCCCACGGAGAATGTGACCTCAGTCAACGCGGTGTGGCCGCCGCGCAGCACTGTCACGTCTTCCATGCTTATACCCGGATCAGAAACCGTCTTTACCATCTGCCGACCTGCCTTGTCGTTGCCTTTATACTGCCGACGCTTACTTGAGAGCCCTGACTATGCGCTCGACATTCGTGCGCACCATGTCCAGGTAAGTCTCTGCCCCACTCCCCTCCGCCCCAAGCGACCCGGAATAGAGCCGTACAAGCTCCGCCCCCGACTCCTCAGCGATGGATGTCGCCAGCCGTTCGCTCACTGTCGCCTCTCCGAACACCGCGGGCACGTTGTACTTCTCCACCACTTCAACAAGCTCCGTCAGGTGCTCTGCGGAAGGCTCTATCTCAGTGGTGGTGGACAGAATAACCCCCACCACTTCGAACCCGTACCTCTCTGCGAAGTACCCGAAACTGTCGTGAGAGGTCACAAGGAACCTGCGGGCGTCGGGCACCGATGCCACCTGCTCCTGGGTCCACGCGTCCATCTCATCAAGCTCGGCGTTGTACTCGGAAGCGTTTGCGGCGTAGCCATCGGCGCCATCAGGATCGAGGGTCGAGAACTGCTCCGAGATGTAGCCCACTGCCAGCTTCACCCGGAGCGGATCGAACCAGAAGTGCGGGTCTTCCACACCATGCCCGTGTCCCTCGTGCCCTTCCTCCTCACCCGACACAAGGTGTTCGATTTCCTCAATGGCTTCTTCTAGGTCCATCGCACCGCTTTCCGCCTGCGCTATGATGGCTAGGACCATTTCAGCCACTTCTTCTTCCTCACCGTGGTCTTCACCCTCCTCCTCTTCTCCCTCGTCATGGTCTTCATCATTACCTTCCTCCTCCTCGCCATGGTCTTCCTCCTCTTCGGCATGGTCTTCTTCCTCACCATCCTCCTTACCATGGCCCTCCTCTTCCTCCTCAAACGTCGCTATTAGTTCTTTAATTTCGGCAAAAGCTTCCTCGGCTGTGAGTTCTCCCTCCTCCACCTCGTGAATCGCTTCCCCTATGTGCTCCAGCAGCTCTACCTCTTCCCTGTGGGACTCCGCAAACTCAATAGGCTCTATTGCGTCGCTGAGTTCAATGATGGTGGAAGGGTCCCGAGCCGCATTCTCCAACAGCTCCATCAGCCAGGACGCTTCAAGGCCAAGCCCGACACTGAACACAATATCGGCGTCCGCAATCTTGGCAACGTCCCGGGCCCCGGGCTGGAACCCATGAGGGTCGGCGCCGGTCGGAACAAGGCTGAACACCTCCACACGGTCACCCCCCACGTTCTGCGCCCAGTCTGCAATGAAGCTGGTAGTAGTAACCACCTGGACCACGGCAGACTCATCCCCACCGTCCGGTTCATTCCCGCCAGAGCAACCTGCAACCACCCCGATTGCCAAAAGGCCCGCCAGGACCAGCGTTAGAGCAATAGCTGAAAGATGAATTCTATTGGTATGCAATATCATGTGCAGTATCCTTTACTTGATATATATTATCAATAATCAGCCATTTAAAGGCACCCGACTTAGCTCGTGCATCATAATAAAGTCGCCTTAATCTCTTGTCAAACCATACCAATGATCCGTGGGAGCCGGCGGAACAGTGAAGATGATCTCTTATTGGGATTTAATATCATTATAGTGTTACCTTCAAGAGCTTATAGGCTCAACAACAGGGCATCAAGAGCTCATTCCTGCGCCCCACCCCACCCCCCGACTCCCCCATAGGCTTCACAATTTCCCTCATTTGTTTCATATACAGCATCTCCGCGCAGGTCTAGAATTCCAGCCCGTAGACTTTTCAAACCTCAAAACAAAGAGGAACAGGCCATGTCACCCCAGTCCCTTTCGAGACGCAGCTTCGTCAAAATGTCCGCCGCGGCCCTTGCCGCGGCCGCCTTCGGGATCTACTCCTTTCCCAAGGGCAGAGAAGTCATCTGGGCCGCCGGGCCCGGTACAGCCCGCATAACCCGCTCCTACACCAGCCAACGTATTGCTTCCCTCTCCAACCTTGAAGAGGGACAACCCATCGACTTCACCTACCCCTTTGAGGCGCACAACAACTTCATCGTCAAGCTCGGCAGGGACGCTTGGGACGGTGTCGGCCCCGACCACGATATCGTCGCCTTCAACTATCTCTGCACCCACATGGGCGGCCCCATGCAGAACACCTACAGCCACCAATACGGGACCCTGGGCCCCTGCCCATTCCACTTCAGCCGCTTCGACCTATCCAAGAACGGCATTATGGTCCTGGGTCAGGCCACCCAGAGCCTCCCCCAGATCGTCCTAGCAGTAGAAGATGGCGAGATATACGCAGAAGGCGTCACCGGGCTCGTCTACGGGGTCCACGACAACCTTGCAGCCTCGCCCGACAGCGAAACATAACCCTTGGCATTTTGAGGACCCAATGACGTACCACCGAGAAGAACACGACAATCGCGTGGTGGATGGTGAGGAGAAAGAAGCCCTTTGGCTGAAAGCACGGAACGCAGGTCTGTCCCGCAGGACCTTCCTCGCCCTGCTCGCCGCAGGAGGCACGGCTGCCGTGTTGGCCGCTTGCGGAGTCACACCGACTCTCACCCCATCCCCACCTTCCCCCACCCCTTTACCTACTGCGGCCTCCCTGCCCCCCGAACGACTTGCCGGGGTGGTCCTCCCTCCTATCAACGCCAGGGTCGTTCCGACGGCCTGCGACTACTGCGTGGTCGGCTGCGCTTATAAAGCCTATATCTGGCCCGTCGGGATCGAGGGAGGTCCCGCTGCCTCCGAGAACGCCCTCCGCACCGACTTTCCCGTCGGCGCCTTAACTGGCAAGTGGATTTCGCCCAACATGCAGAACATCGTCACCATCCGCGGTGAACCTCACCACGTCCTGGTCATTCCGGACGGAGATGCAACTGTCGTAAACGTTGGGGGAGACCACAGCGTGCGCGGCGGTACCCTCGCCCAGAAGCTCTACAACCCCAACACCCCCACCCGGGACCGGTTGCAGCACCCTCGGCTGCGCATCGGCGACGGCATGATAGACATTCCCTGGGACGACGCCCTCAACCTCGCCGCCGACATCTCTCGCTACGTCCTTGATAACTACGGCGAGATGGCCTGGGCCCAGAAGATGTTCTCCTATCACTACTACGAAAACACCTATGCCCTCACCAAGGTCGCCCTGGACGCCGTCAACACGCCCTGCTGGGCCCCTCACGACAAGCCAGCGGACGGCGCCGACACCCCCGGCCTCAGCGACGCCGGGATAAACGCTTTCAGCGCCGCCTATCAGGACTGGAAGGACGCCGAGGTAATCTACGTCTCCGGCGTAACCCTATACGAGACCAAGACCATCCTCTTCCAGGAATGGGTGCAGCCCGGCGGCGCCAAGCTGGTAGTCGTCAACCCTCGCAGGGACTTCACCGCCGCCTACGCCGAGGCCAAGGGTGGTATCCACCTCCAGCTGATTCCCGGCACCGACACCGTCCTCAACAACTCCATCGCCCGCGTCATAATCGAAAATGACTGGCAGGACTCCGAGTTCATTGATCAAAGGACAGTCTCAGACACCGAGCTCGCCCAGGAGACCTCCTGGCGGCGCCGCATGTTCGGCAAGACCTACCAGCAATACAGGGACTTCATCCTCTCCGACGATTCCCATATCCCTGAAAACGCCGCACCTATAACCGGAGTCCCTGCAGAACAAATCCGGGCCGCTGCTGAGATGCTCGCCCGACCCAAACCTGACGGTTCCCGACCTGCCACCTCCATGATGCTGGAGAAGGGCAACTACTGGGCCCACAACTACGAAAACACCGCATCTTTCTCGGGCCTTGGCCTCCTTGTTGGCGCTGGGGGCCGAGCCGGCAGGGTCATGGCCCGTGCCGGTGGCCACCAGAGGGGCATGATCAAGGGCGGCAGCTACCCCAAGGACAAGTCCCCGGACGCCTACAGAGGCAACAAGATAGAGCTCAACCTGGATCGCTGGGTAACAGAGGGCAATGTGCGCTTTATCTGGGTTATCGGCACCACCTGGCTCGCCGCCATGGGCGCCTCCCAACACCTCGCCGACCAGGTCCGCCGTCTCACCCGTGGCACGGGCCCCGAGTTAACCATGTCCGACGCTTTCCCCTCAGGCGACTCCTCCCTCAACCTCCAATACGACACAATCCTGGACATCCTCAAAGCGCGAGTCGATGCCGGTGGCATGGTCCTCGTCCAACAGGAGGTCTACGAAAACGCCCTCACCGAGTTCGCTGACCTCCTCCTCCCCGCCGCTTCATGGGGAGAGGAGGACTTCGCCCGCATGCAAGGCGAGCGCCGTCTCCGCCTCTATTCAAAGATCATGGACCCGCCCGGAGAGGCCAAACCCGACTGGTGGATCGGCGCCCAGATCGCCAGGCGCATGGACTTCGACGGTTTCGACTGGGCCAATTCCAACGAGGTATTCGAAGAAGCAGCGGAGCGCTCCCGTGGCTCGGTCCACGACTACGCGGCCCTCGTAGAGCTAGCCCGCGACCAGGGCAAACGCGGCCACGAGCTCCTGCGCGAGATGGGGTCCACCGGCATCCAGTGCCCCATAACCCGAAGAGGCAACGCGCTTCAGGGCACGGTCCGCCTCCACGAGACAGGCTTCTCCACCGTGAGCGGAAAGGCCATCTTCCCTACCGGAGACTGGAATAACGTCAAGCCCTTCCAGGACGACTTCGCACCCCAGGGCGATGAGCTGTGGGTCACCAACATGCGTGTCAACGAGCACTGGCAGTCACAGTACGATGACCTCCGCATCCCCTACCGTTGGCAGATGTTCCCCGCCAACTTCCTCGAAATCCACCCGGATGACGCCCGCTCCCGAGGTATCGAAAGCGGCGACCTGATCTCCGTAGAGAACGACCGGGTCCTCACCCAGACCGGGGGCCGTACCCGAGGCCGCTTCGAGG
The DNA here is from genome assembly GCA_965220005.1 of Dehalococcoidia bacterium. GTDB lineage: Bacteria > Chloroflexota > Dehalococcoidia > Plut-88900 > Plut-88900 > Plut-88900. The sequence continues at coordinate 1,156,562 of OZ244800.1, read as the reverse complement.
CCGTCGCCTACGTCACCGATCAGGTCCGCCCCGGTGTGACCTGCGGCTACTTCAACTTCCGGCAGGGCCGCCTAGATACCGCAGTCAACAGCGTCTCCCCCGGCCAGGCCGACCCCATAAACAACCGCTACCGCTACAAGCTCGGCAAGGGGCGGATCACCCGCATCGGCGTCTCCGATGTTAAGGACAAAATCTCCTTCCTCCCACGCAACGTGATTTGATTCCTTTCCCCGCTCGGTCTGGGACATGACTGGGCAAATAGGCCCGGGGCTGGGGTGCCGGAGCTGGTGGCAATAGGCATAAATTTGCCTACGGGCCGAAAGTGTATAATGTGCTCGGAGTGTCCCCTGGTATTTGGCCTGCGAATAATTAGATATGGGCCCTACAACTATCTCCACAAAATCCTCCCCACCCTCCCGACGCCCCCCGTGGCTTAAGGTCCGCCTCAAGACCGGCCCCAACTACCTGGAGTTGAAGTCATTGATGCGGAAGATGACCCTCAACACGGTCTGTGAGGAGGCCAACTGCCCCAACATCTTTGAATGCTGGCAGAACCGTACCGCGACCTTCATGATCCTCGGTGATGTCTGCACCCGAGCCTGCCGCTTCTGCGCCGTAACCAGCGGGAAGCCCACTTGGAACGACCCCCTGGAGCCCGAGCGCGTCGCCCGAGCCGTCGAGAAGATGGACCTGTCCCACGTCGTCATTACCTCCGTGGCCCGGGATGATCTGCCCGACGGCGGTGCCTCCGCATTCGCTCAGGTGATTACCAGGACTAGGTTGCGCAATCCCGAAACACGTATCGAGGTCCTCATACCCGACTTTGGCGGCTCCGAGTCCAGCCTGGATACTGTCCTCGCCGCCGGACCCGATATCCTCAACCACAACATCGAGACCGTCGCCCGTCTCCAGAAGGTCGTCCGGTCACGGGCCACCTACGAAAGATCGTTGCAGCTGCTAGAGAGGGCCAAGACGAAGTCGCCGGATAAGCTCACCAAGTCCGGCATGATGATGGGTGTCGGAGAAGAGGTTGAAGAGGTACTGCAGTCCATGCACGACCTGCATGACGTCGGCTGCGACATCCTGACCATCGGCCAGTACCTCCGCCCCTCCGAGTCCCACCTCCCCATATCTCGCTACTACACCCCCGAGGAGTTCGCCGAGCTGAAAGAAGAAGGCCGGAGGATGGGCTTCCGCCACGTGGAGTCCGGCCCCCTGGTCCGTAGCTCCTACCACGCTCACGAACAGGTCTAGGTAGTATCCTTTAAACATGAAAAGTTATGACATAGTCGTCATTGGTGGAGGCCCGGGGGGCTACGTGGCCGCAATTCGCGGGGCACAGCTCGGCCTACGTGCGGCCATAGTAGAAAAGGAAGAGATCGGGGGCCTGTGCCTGAACTGGGGCTGCATACCCAGCAAGACCCTCCTGCGCAACGCCGAGGTCCTTTCTCTCTTCCACCGAGCCAACGAGTTCGGCATCTCATTCGACAACCTCACCGTCGACTACGGCAAGGCCGTCGACCGCAGCCGCCAGGTCGTAAAGAGACTGGTAGGCGGCCTGAAGTCCCTTATGAAGCGCTACGGCATCGATGTTATCCCCGGTATGGCCTCGATCCCTGCCTCCGGCCGCGTATTAGTCGATGGCCAGGAAGAGATCGCAGCCGGGAACATCATCGTTGCCACCGGTGCCCTCAACAAAGGTCTTCGACCCCTCCCCGTTGACGGCGAACGTATCATCACCACCCGCGAAGCCCTTGCAATGAAGCAGCTTCCCGGACGCACGGCCATCGTCGGGGGCGGAGCCGCGGGCGCCGAGTTCGCGTATCTCTGGTCCACCTACGGCTGCGAGGTTACCATCATCGAGCTCCTGCCCCACCTCCTCCCCAACGAGGATCCCGATATCAGCGAAACCCTCGAAAAGTCCTTCCAGAAACAGGGCATCAATATCATGACCGGCTCCCGTGTCGAGGCCTCCGACTTCACCAACGGCGTCGGCACCCTCACCGTATCCACCGGCCCCGACACCTCCCAGGTCCACTGCGACAAAGTCCTCGTTGCCGTAGGGCTGGAGGGCAATGTCGCAGGGACTGGACTGTCGGAGCTCGGTATCGAGATGCGCAACGGCTTCATTGCCGTCGACGACGTGATGCGCACCAATCTTTCCAATGTATTTGCCGTCGGAGACGTCACCGGCGCTCCTCTCCTCGCCCACACGGCCTTCGCCCAGGGCCACATCGCCGTCGAGACCATCGCCGGCCTCCCAACAACCAAGCTGGTCTCTGAAAACATACCCAGGGCAACCTACTGCCAACCCCAGGTCGCCAGCGTCGGCATTACCGAGGCCCAGGCTCGAGAGCGCGGCCTCGACGTCAAAGTCGGCAAGTTCCCATTCATGGCCAGCGGAAAAGCCCTGGGCCTGGGTGACAGGGAGGGGTTCGTAAAAGTCGTAGCAGGGGCAGAGTACGGCGAGATACTGGGTGCCCATATGATCGGGCCGGAGGTTACGGAGCTTTTGGGAGAGGTGTCGGTGGCCCAGGCCCTCGATGCGACGGTCGAGGACATCGGCCTAGCTATACACCCCCACCCCACCCTTTCCGAAGCGCTTAAAGAAGCAGCCCTGGCAGCAATGGGCCAGGCTATTCACATGTAGCGGGAAGCGGAGCAGGCCATGAAAGTACTCAGCAAGCCCATCATGGAAAAATGGCAGTATGTGGACCTCCTCCGGCAGATGCTGCTTATCCGCAGATTTGAGGAGAAGGCCGCAGAAATGTACATGAGAGGCAAAATCGGTGGATTTCTGCATCTGTACGTAGGCGAAGAGGCAATGGCCGTAGGCTCCATTTCCACCCTGAAACCCCAGGACTACATAGTCAGCCATTACAGGGAGCACGGCCACGCCCTCGCCCGGGGCATCGAGCCCCGGCGCATAATGGCCGAGCTCTTCGGTCGTTCCACCGGCACCAGCAAGGGCAAGGGCGGCTCCATGCACCTGTTCGATGCCGAACGAGGCTTCCTGGGGGGCTACGCCATTGTCGGTGGCATGATGCCCATCGCCGTGGGCCTCGGCCTCGCAGCCCAGCAGCAGGGCAACGATAGTGTGACCCTATGCTTTTTCGGGGACGGCGCAGTCAACGAGGGTGAGTTCCACGAGTCTCTCAACCTCGCCGCCCTCTGGAACCTCCCCGTAGTCTTCTTCTGCGAAAACAACGGCTATGGCATGGGCTCCCCCATCTCCGACACCTTCGCCGGCACCGATATCTTCCGCTTCGCTCCCGTCTACGGCATCAACACCCCAGGCAAGATCGACGGCATGGACGTCTTCGAGGTGATGGAAGCGACCAGGGAGGCCGTCGACCGGGCCCGAAAGGGCCAGGGCCCCACTTTCATCGAGGCGATCTCCTACCGCTTCCGAGGCCACTCCATGGCCGACCCTATGGTCTACCGCAAGAAGACCGAGGAAGAGGAGTGGCGCAACAAGGGCCCCATTGTCCGCATGAAACGCCACATGGAAGAGCTTGGCCTTCTGGACGAAGCCGAAATGAAGGCCCTGGAAGCCGAGATCGACGAAGTTATTGAGGACGCCGTCCAGTTCGCCGACGAAAGTCCCGTCCTTCCCTACGAATCCATCTCCGACGACGTATACGCCTAGGCCCATCGACATGGCATCAATTACCTACAGGAAAGCCATCAGCCGGGTCCTTAAGGAGACCCTGGACAGCGACCCCCGCGCCTTCATGATGGGCGAGGATATCGGCACCTATGAAGGGGCCTACGCCGTGACCAGGGGCTTCCTGGACAAATATGGCCGAGAGAGGATCAAGGACACGCCCATATCCGAATCAGTGATAGTGGGCGCTGGTATCGGCGCGGCGATGGGAGGCTCCCGCCCCATCGTCGAGCTCATGACCATCAACTTCAGCCTGCTTGCCATCGACCAAATCGTTAACAGCGCCGCCAAGCTCCACTACATGTCCGGTGGCCAGGTCACCGTGCCCCTCGTCATTCGCACCGTCAGCGGTGGTGGCAACCAGCTCGCCGCCTCCCACTCCCAGAGCCTGGAGGGCTGGTACGCCCACGTCCCCGGCCTCCGCGTAGTCGCACCCTCCACCCCCGCCGACGCCATTGGCCTTTTCAGGACCGCCTACCGTGACCCCAACACCGTTATGTTCATCGAGCACTCCCTTCTATACGGCTCCCGAGGCGAAGTCCCCGAAGACCCCGACTTCACCATCCCCTTCGGCAAAGCCGATATCAAACGCGAGGGATCGGACGTTACCATCATCACCTACTCCCGGATGACCAGGGTCTCTCTGGACGCTGCCGAGAAGCTGGCCGAGGAAGGCATAGAGGCTGAGGTTATAGACCTCCGTAGCCTGCGCCCCATGGACACCGAAACGATAGTCGAGTCCGTGAAAAAGACCAGCCGAGCCGTTGTCGTCGAGGAAGGCTGGAAGCCCATGGGCATTGGCGCAGAGGTCTCCGCTCTTATCATGGAAAACGCCCTCGAATACCTTGATGCTCCCGTTCAAAGAGTTGCCTCTCTCGACATTCCCATGCCCTACGCCCGTTCGCTGGAGCAGGCCGCTATGCCCAGCGACGCCCAGGTCATAGAGGCTGTTCACCGCCTTTTCTAGCTTTTCACCCCTTCCTGCGCATCCGCAAGCGCAAAGATTTCACAGGAGGCAGACCATTGGCCACCGACGTAATAATGCCCCAGATGGGCTTCGATATGGAGGAGGGCACCATCGTCCGCTGGCTCAAGGCGGAAGGCGATAACGTCGACAGGGGCGAACCCATCGTCGAGGTGGAAACCGACAAGGCAACCGTAGAAGTCGAGTCCTTCGCCTCCGGTCTCCTGCGTCGCATCGTAGTCACGGAAGGCATCACCGTACCCGTCGGCCAGATCATTGGCATCATCGCCTCCGCAGACGAAGCCCTCCCCCAAATCCCCTCTCCCTCGATGGGAGAGGGTCAGGGTGAGGATGACTCTCCCACCCCCTCCACCGCAGCCACTCCTGCATCAGTTATTTCTAAGCCCACCCCCACTCCCCCCGCCCCCTCCAAGGGCGACCGCATTCTCGTATCCCCCTTGGCAAAACGCATAGCCGAGGAGAAGGGCGTAGACCTCTCCACGGTCACTGGCACCGGCCCCAAAGGCAGGGTCACCAAGGAGGACGTCCTCACAGCCGCCGAGGCAAACCAGGCCCCGGCCCCCGTGCTTTCGGGCACTGGCGATGTCACCGAGCTCTCCCGGATGCGCCAGACCATCGCCCGGCGCATGACCCAGAGCAAGCAGGAGATGCCCCACTTCTACGTCACCGCCAGCATAGACATGACCCGGGCCATGACCCTCCGGAAGGAGCTGAACGAGCTTTGGGCCGGCGAGGCCCGCCTCACCGTCAACGACCTTATTATCAAGGCCTCGGCCCTGGCCTTAGCCAAATTCCCCGCCTTCAACTCCCACTACGCCGACGGCAAAATAAAGCACAACCCTTCTCTCAACATCGGCGTCGCCATAGCGCTGGAAGACGGCCTCATCGCCCCCGCCATCCTCGACTGCGGAGGCAAGAGCCTGAAGGATATCTCTGCAGCCAGCCGGGACCTTAGCACCCGTGCCCGAAATGGAGTCCTCAAGCCCCAGGAGTACACCGAGGCCACCATAGCCATAAGCAACCTTGGAATGTTCCAGATCGATAGTTTCATCGCCATCATCAACCCCAAGCAGAGTGCCAGCATCGCCGTGGGAAGCGTGACGAAACAGCCCGTCGTCCGGGACGGCCAGATCACCATCGCCGACATCATGCAGTGCACCATCTCCGCCGACCACCGCGTCGTCAACGGCGCAGAGGCCGCCCAGTTCGTCAACGAGATCAAGGCCTACCTGGAAAAACCAGCCAGCCTCCTCCTCTAGCCTGTACTGTGAGGCGGGTGGTGGGCGTTCTATACCCCCTCTCCCTTGATGGGAGAGGGCTGGGGTGAGGGTGAAAACCCATGAAAATCAAGTCCGTCCACGCAGCCCCAATAACCAACGACAGAATCCTCTGCGGCCCCGAGACCCCCAAGGCAGACTGGTATCTGGAAGTCGCCAGCCGGCCGGTATGGAACCCCGCTCGGTTCCCGCCCTGGGGACACGTCGCCTGCGTGGTCACTGCGGAGGACGGTACCTGGGGCCTGGGCATGACCAGCAACGCTGGCCCCGTCGCCTCCATCATCAACGATCATTACGCTGCCTTCCTCACCGGTGAGAACTGCATGGCCACCGAGAAGCTATGGACAATGATGGTCGACTCCTCCGTCCACTACAGCGCCGCAGGCCTTGCAGGATACGCAATCAGCGCCGTGGACCTGGCCCTCTGGGACCTGAAAGGCAAGCTGCTGGGCAAGCCCGTCTACGAACTCCTCGGAGGCCCGATCCAGGATGCCCTCTTCTGCTATGCCACCGGCCACGACATCGAGTGGTACAAGGAGCTCGGGTTTCGAGCAGCCAAGCTGGGGCTTCCCGCCTCCGAGACCCATGACCCCGGCATAATCGGCGAGACTGAAGAGACCATCGCCGCCGCCCGCGAATCCCTTGGCCCCGACCGCGAACTCATGCTCGACTGCTACGCCGTAACCTCGGACCAGGACTTCATCGTACGCCTCGCCGAACGCCTGCGGCCCTACAATCTCAAGTGGATCGAAGACTACCTGCTCCCGGAAGACCTTCAAGGCTACGATTCGGTGCGGCGTCGGCTCCCGTGGCAGACCCTCGCCTCGGGTGAGCGCTGGTACATGCTGGCGCCATTTTCCGCGGCGGCAGCGGGGCACCTCGTAGACATCATGCAGCCGGACATCCGTTACGCCGGAGGTATGACCGCATGCGTGAAGATATGTAACCTCGCCGAGGCCGCAGGGATTCAGGTCATGCCCCATCTCGCCGGCGGCGATTCCTACGGCCAGCACCTCGCCCACGGAACGTCCGCCTCCACCTGGGCCGAGTTCCTCGTCATCACCGCACCCGGTGAGCCTATGAATGACGGCTACCGCACCAATCCCGGAATGGCATTCCCCAAGGACGGCATGCTCGTCCCTTCGGACGCTCCAGGATTCGGCATTGAGCTCTCGCTGACCGATATCGAGGAAGCTACCCGCTAGACCGCCTCCCCGTGAGGCACCCTAGTACTTTCCCTCTCATCTGTTTGCCTCTCCGTACTTCCGGCCCATCCGAGGGTGGGGAATTCCGTTCGCCCTGAGCGGAGTCGAAGGGTCTCTAGAGCGGAATGGGTGGGGTACTCCCCTCCCCCTTGCCCGCCCCGTATATGCTGAGAGACCCGCTAGACCTTGTAGATCCGCGCCGCGTTGCCCGCTACTATCTTCTCTTTCTCTTCCTGTGTGCAGTCCGCCAGCGTGGTCTCTATGAACTCCCGGGACTTGGGAAACGTGCCCTCGGTGTGGGGATAGTCGGATCCCCACATTATGTTGTCCACCCCTATGATGTCCCGGTGCGTGATGCCCAGCGCGTCCTCCTGAAAATCGACGAAGCAGTTGGAACGGAAAACGTCGCTCGGCGCCATGTCGTTCTTCAGCCTGAACCCCTCGCGCCCCGCTGCCCGCTCGCTGTAGCTGTAGTCCATCCGCTCTATCCAGTAGGGCACCCAGTTCAACTCGTGCTCCGCCACCCCGACCCTTAGATCGGGATACCGCTCGAACACGCCGCTTAATATCATCTCCGTCAGCGACACCCGTACCCAGAAGTCCGCATTGTCCAGCATCAGGTTGGAGAAGCCGAAGGCGTCCAGCTCCCGGTCCCACCCCCGCCCCGCCTGTACCCTCGCCGTCGATATATGCAGTCCCAGCGGCATCCCCAGGTCCTGGGCGGTGGCCCACAGCGGCTCGTTGGCCTCATCGAAATAAGGCCGCGCCGACATATATTCCGGGATCGCCGCGCCCACAAACCCAAGCTTCGCACACCGCTTCAACTCCTCTACCCCATCCGACACGTCGTCAATGTTTATCGTGGCTACCCCCTTCAACCGGCGCGGCTGGGCCTGGCAGTATTCCGCCGCAAACCCGTTGTAGGCACGCAGTATCGCCGAGAGCAATTCGCTCCCCTCTACAAACGCATACAGGAATATGGTCAGGCTCGGGTACACGATCCCGACGTCAATCCCATCGAAGTCCATGTCCTTGATGGCTTCTTCGGGGATGTAGGCCCCCGGCCTCGCATTCTCCCAGGCGTCCACGGTCTGTAGCGATTCAGCGTCCTCAAACCGCCTCCCCGCCTGGCTCGCCATGCTTGTGATGTTGAAGGTTGGCTTGCCCTCCACGAACCAGAACGGCCCGTTCTCAGTGTCCCGCATGGCCGGGGCCTGGTCCCGGAACCCGGGTTCCATCCTCTCAAGCCATAGGTCCGGCGGCTCCACTATGTGATTGTCCGATGAGATAACCCTGTACTCCGCCATCTTCTTCCCTCCAGTGCTTCGCCTTCCCATACCCGCCATTATATATCACGCCCCACCCCTCCCGAGGGGAGCCTGTCCGCCTTAGGCGGATCATTCCGGCCGCCGAGAGCCGGAATCCATCCCCCTTCCCCCAGTACTGAACTAGGGGCACACGATGGCGCTGCGCGCCATCGTGTGCCCCTGTTCTTCTCTCCCCCTCTCCCTTAATGGCCCTAAGGGAGAGGGGGACCAAGGGGGTGAGGGTTCCCCGGTGGGGCTGGGTAGGATCCCCTCCCCAAAAGCGTGACATTTGCCCCTTGACACTATTAAGACATACGTTCCATACTACCAGCCAGGATACCGACCCCGTACGTCGGCCCTGAACACAAGGAAAGGAACCAAGGAGTCTCGTGAGACGCGCATCATCCATGACGATGGCCCGTACCTCCGAGGCGGTGCAACACCGCCCCGGTGTACAAGCGCGCCTCCTCCCAGGTCTCTTTCCACCCATCACTCCCCACCTAAACCCCCACTACAAGCGCTGCCCAAAAGCCCAACGCCTGTGCCTTCGCAGCGATCAATCACCGTCCCGCCCCCTGCATGGAAGGTCCCCGGACAAAACACGGCACGCCCTATCCAGAGGCCCCTGCCAAGTGCGCGCCCCACTCACCCGGCGCAAAGGTTTCGCCCCTCCAGGCGACGCCCCGGAGCACGGCGTCATAGCGCTCCCTCGGGCCATAGCGCCCCCCTGGGCCACCGCGCCCTTCTCGGACTACCCCGGCGCAGACCTTGCCGGCCGGTCCGAACAGTCGGATGAGCGCCGACTCAAAACCCGCACCATATAAAAACTCCCCCGTCGCAGCCCTCGGAGAGGCTGACCCACGAAGCGGCGGCAACGAGTACACGCTCCCATTTCTCCGCATGGTCGAGCACTTCTGGTGGACGAAACCGCCCCGCACCGAGAAATTCTCGGGTCTCGTCCACATCCCCTCAGAAGTCAGGGGCAAGGATTCCACCGTCGTCACCATCGGCGAGCTCCGGTCTACGAACGGCGGTCACGGGTCCCCGCTCCCATCCCTTGGGATGGTCGAGCACTTCTGGTGGACGGGACTGCCCCGCACCGAGAAATTCTCGGGTCTCCTCCACATCCTCTCAGAAGTTAGGGGCTGTCGCAGGGTCGTCGCCGATGTGAACCGTCCCCAGGGGCGGACACCACGCATCGCTACAGGCGTAGACGCCTTCTCGCACAAACCGTCCGGGACCTTCCATCCCCTCCCCCAACAAATCAAAGCAATCCCTGAATCCCATGAATCACAGTGCAGACGGGAATGCCCCCCTGCTCAACCGCTAACCACCCCCCGAGGGGAGCCTGTCCGCCTCAGGCGGATCATTCCCAACCCCGACCGTGAATCCATACCGCGGGGACGGGCGGGGCATCCAGTCCCCTCTCCCTTGAGGGGAGAGGGCTAGGGTGAGGGTGGTCCCCTCCCCAGCCCCCGGGACCCCTAACCCTGAGGCACTCGAAGGGTCGAGCGGGGGGCGGCCCCGTACTGCCAATTCGTCACACCCCTCCCCCACCACCCACGAAAGGACCCCGCCTACTACCCCATACCCCCACAATCTCCTCTGCCCGATCCAAAGAAAACGTGGTTTTCCTGCAAAACAATCAAAGTTTATGCCTGAGTCCGCACATCAATCAAAAACCCCGGCCCGTCGGCCCAACCGGATCATCAATCTGGAGCGGCCCCTTCCGTTGTCCCACCCTATGCCCCAAAGGAGGCCGCCCGCTAGCCCATAACCTAACCCCTACCCCAACAACTAAACGTACATTCCCTTGCGACTCCCAATCCGGCCATGCTAGAGTAACTTCTCGTTTGGTGCACATCGCAGGGGGGAGACCGGCATGACCTACAACATAATATCGGGCGACGGACACGTTGACCTTAACTGGCTCCCCCACGACCTCTTTGTGGATAACGCACCGGCCCAGTGGAAGAACAAGATGCCCCACGTAGAGGACGCATCCTCGGGTCCCGTGTGGAAAGCCAACGGCAAGATCATGACCCCCGTCGGAGTGTTTAGGGCAGAGTCCTGGACAAATCCCGCCGGTTTCCACAGGGAGCAGCGGCTGGAAGAAGTCGGCTTCTCCGCGGACTCCCGCCGAGGCATCTACCACCCCTCCAACCCCGAGCTTAGAGTCAAGGACCAGGACCTCGACGGTATCGACGCTGAGGTGATCTACGGCATGGCTTTCGGCCCCGATCAGATCCGTGACATGGAGGCCCGCTCCCTCGTATATAGCATCTACAACGACTGGGCCGCCTCCTTCGCCAGCCACAATCCGGATCGCCTGGCCTGTTTGGCCTGCCTGCCCCACCACAATCCCCAGGCTGCCGCCGATGAACTCAGAAGGGCTGCCGGCCTTGGCCTCAAGGGCGCCGAGTTCCGCGCCGGCCTCGCCTCCATTCCTATCTTCTACAAAGACTGGGACGTCCTGTGGGAGGCATCGGTGGAATGCAATATGCCGCTCTCCTTTCACCTCCTCGAAAACTTGCCCAAGGCTAAGGAACCCAAGGAAAAGGAGTACTTCGACGCCTATTGGACCGTCCTGCTCACCATGGCCCAGCTGGATGGCATCGAGCACCTCAGCAGCATCATCATGTCGGGGGCTTGCGATAGGTTCCCGGATTTCAAGTTCGTCCTCGGCGAGGCGGGCATCGGCTGGATTCCCTATGTCATAGACCGCATGGACCACGAGAGTGAAGGCATCAAGAGCCTGAGCATGAAGCCCAGCGCCTACTGGTACCGGCAGGGCTTCTCCACCTTCCAGAAGGAGGGCATCGCCGGAGATATCCTCTCACTGGTCGGCGAAGATAACGTCCTGTGGGGCAACGACTACCCCCACAACGACTGCGTGTGGCCCGACTCCCTCGAAACCATCGAGTTCAGCCTGAAGGGCCTGAAAGACGAAAATGCCCGCCGTAAGGTGATCTGCGAAAACACCGGCCGCCTCTACGGTTTCCTCAACTAAACCACTTTGTCCATATCCTTCCACTTATGTCCATAACCATCGGCATCGACATCGGCGGCACCTTCACGGATGTAGTGTCCCTGGATAACGAATCGGGCGAACTGCAGTACGCCAAGGTCAACTCGACTCCCCCCAGGCTCGTCGACGGCTTCATGAAGGGTGCGGACAGCGTCCGACGCTTGGCCTCCGCCTCCTTCGCCGACGTCTCCCGCATTGCCCACGGCACGACCATCGGTACCAACGCTATCCTGGAGGCCCGTGGCTCGACCATCGGCATTCTCACCACCAAGGGTTTCGAGGACGTCCTCACCATCGGGCGCCAGAAGCGTTCCGACATGTACGACGTATTCATTGAGCCCGAGACCCCCGTCTTCCTAGCCCCTCGCCGCCGGATTATGGGCATCGAGGAGCGTATCTACGCCAATGGCGGCGTCGACGTTCCTCTCAACGAAGCCGAGGTTGCCGCAGCCGTCGATACACTCGTCACTGCGCACAACGTCGAAGCCATAGCCGTCTGCTACCTATTCTCTTTCGCCAACGCCGCCCACGAAGAGCGGACCCGGGACATCATCCTCAATGCCCATCCCGGTCTCAGGATCTCCTTATCCTCCGAGCTCGACCCCCGGTTCCGGGAGTACGAGCGCCTCTGCCTCACCGCCTTCGACGCCTATCTCAGGCCCGTGCTCGAACGCTATATCCAGCAAGTCCGGGACTCCCTCTCCGAAAGCGGCGTCAAGGCCCGCCTCCACATCATCCACTCCCGCGGCGGCATCACCAGTGACGAGACCATACTCTCCAACACCGTATCCACGGTCCTTTCGGGGCCCGCGGCCGGGGTCATAGGCGGCGTCCACGCCGGTAAGCTCAGCGACCTCGCAGACCTCATCACCCTGGACATGGGCGGCACCAGCTGCGACATCTCCCTGGTGGACAAGGGGAAGCCCGTCCTCTCCAACGAGGGCAAGATCGCAAAGTACCCCCTGCGCCAGCCAATGCTCGATATCAACACCATCGGGGCTGGTGGTGGTAGCATAGCCTGGGTGGACGGCAGCGGAGCCTTGAGGGTCGGGCCCCGGAGCGCGTCCGCCTCGCCCGGCCCCGCTGCCTACAATATGGGCGGTACCGAGCCTACCGTAACCGACGCCAGCCTCATTCTCGGCTACCTGGACCCCGGCTACTTCGCTGGCGGTTCCATGAAGTTGTCGGCGGAAAAGGCGGAAGAGGCAGTCCAAACCAACGTCGCCGACCCCCTCGGCATCGACATCCTGGAAGCCGCCCACGGTATCCACACCATAGTCAACAACCACATGGCCGACGAAGTCCGCCTGGTCTCCGTCTTCCGCGGCTACGACCCTCGGAACTTCTCCTTGGTCGCCCTTGGGGGCGCTGGGCCCGTGCACGCAGGTAGGCTGGCACAGCAGACCAACACCGGCAAAGTCCTGGTCCCCCTAAACCCGGGCGTTCTCTCTGCATTTGGGCTCCTAGTCGCCAACCTTGAGCACGAAAGGGCCCGCACTTTCCGAGTTAAGGCCGTCAACGCCGTCCCCGCCGAGCTGCAAATGGCTTTCGACGCTCTGGAAGCCGCCTGCCGTTCCCAGATGGACAGGGACGCAGTCCCCGGACGCCCGGTAATTACGGCCAAGTCCGTGGAGGTACGATACGTAGGCCAGTCCTACGAGTTAGAGGTCCCCATCGAGGGCAAGGATGTGGACGATAAAGCCATAGCTCAGGTCATCGAGGACTTCCACACACTCCACGAAAGAGTCTACGGCCACCGAGACTCGGATGATCTTGTAGAACTCGTGACCTTACGCGTTGTCCTCTCCCAGGCCCCGGGACGGACGCCGGGCGGTCCGCAGCTGGTAGCATCCCAGGGATCTCCTTCTCCTCGTACCACGCGTAAAGCCTACTTCCCCGAGGCCGGCGGCCTCATCGACACCCCCATCTACGACCGTGACGCCCTCGGCGCGGGAGCCGTGCTGCAAGGCCCTGCCATCGTTCAGCAGCTGGACACCACCACCGTCGTCTACCCCGGCAGCTCCGCCACCATCGACGCCCACGGCAACCTCATCATCGAGATTGGTTGACCCGCCCCTCTCTTTAGGCCATTCTCCCCATGCTATAATTTTTTTGTACCGCCTAGGGAGAAACCCGTGCCCGACAACACCTTCCCCGTATTCGTCAACGCTCACACTCACAGCCACTCCATGCCGTTCAAGGGGTCGGTAGCCTCTGCCCCCTTTGATATCTGGATTGCCTACCGACTAGCCTCCAATGTCGGCAGGCTCTCTGCTCCTGAGCAAGTTGCCTGCGCCCTGGCCTGTGGCTTGGAGAATCTGAGCGCCGGCAACGCCGCAATCATCGATCACCTCTACTCCCCGATTACCGAGGAGAACGTCTACGGCGTCGCGCAAGCCTACGAATCCCTCGGCATGCGGGCCTGGGTCTTCCCCAACATCGATAACCTCCCCGTCGGCATCTACACCCGGCGCTTCTACCCCAAATACCCCAAGGCCATCCCAGACGACTCCCTCCCGGAAGAAGTCCTCGCCCGGATCGAACCCCTCCCCTTCGAGTCCCGGCTTGAAGCCCTGGTCGAACTGATCAAGGGTTGGAAAGGCAAGCGGGTACAGATTGGCCTAGCCCTCGGCAACGCCGTCTGGTGCACCGACGCCCTCCTCGAAGCCGCCAGGGACACGCTTTCAAAGCTAGATGTCCCCCTTGAAATCCACGTCGAAGAGTCCCCCGTCCAGCGCGAAGCCGCCATGCACCAGTGGGGGATGAGCGGAGTCCAGAGACTGGACAAGTTCGGGCTGCTCACGGAGCGCACCCTGGCTGCCCACTGCGTACAGGTGTCTCGCGATGACATCGAGCTCCTCGCCGACCGTGGAGTCTCCGTCTCCCACAACCCCCTGAGCAACATGAAGCTGCAGAACGGCATCACCCCCATAGGCACTATGCTGCGGGAAGGCGTGAACGTGACCCTTGGAAGCGATGGCTCCAACTCCGGCGACGAGCAGGGTCTCGGCCCGGTTATGAGGCTGGCAGCATCTCTGGCTAGGCTCAACGGCCTGCAGCAGGTGAGCAAAGACATCGAACCCCAGGTCGTCCAGTTGGGCAGCGCCAACGGCCACCGACTCTGGTTCCCCGAGGAAATAGGCAGCGACCGCATCGAGTACTCGGGCCCCATTGACCCGGTCAAGCTGGTCTGGACCGACACCGAATCCAGCATCAAGGAAATCTACATTAACGACGAGCCGACCCTCGAAAAGGCTCGCTCCGTATTTCATCAGTCCAACGCCGCGGATACCATCGCAGATCTGGCCAAGAACACCATCAGCCCCGAGGGAGAAGAGTTGGTACGCCAAATTCACCCCCTCCTCCAGTGGTACGCCCAGGCCAAGTGAGAAAGCGTATTAGGAATGGCAACTAAGACCGACGTTATAGTCGTAGGCGGAGGAATATCCGGCTGCGCCACCGCCTACAATCTCGCCAAGCGTGGTGCCCACGTCATCCTTCTTGAAAAGGGCCATATCGCCGACGAGGCCTCCGGCAGGACTTGGGGCGCCGTCCGGCGGCAGGGCCGTCAGGCCCCCGAGGTTCCCTTGGCCATCGAGAGCCTGAAGCTCTGGGATAAGCTCAGCGAAGACCTGGGCACCGAGACCCATTTCATTCGCGGCGGCAACATTCTTCTCGCCTCTAATGCCAAAGAGCTCGCCGACTTTGAGAACACCGTCAGAATCACCAGGGAATATGGTCTGGAATCCGACATAGTGGACCGCAAGCGGGCCCAGGAGATACTGCCCGGGCTGTCGGGCAAGTTCATCGGCGGTATGTACTCACCCAGCGACGGCTATGCACACCCCGTCAAGACCACCAATGCCTTCGCCAGGGCCGCCCAGGAGAACGGCGCCACGGTGCGTACCGGCTGCTCCGTGGAGCGTATCGAGACTTCCGGTGGGCAGGTCAAGGGCGTCGTAACGGAACGCGGCGAGAAGATAGAGGCCGACGTCGTGGTCAACGCCGCCGGCGTCTGGGCTCCTCGTCTGGCCAGAACCTGCGACGTGAGGGTTCCGGTGCGCGTAGTCCGGACCCATGTCACCATTACAGAGCCCAAGCCCGACTACCGCGCCCCCCTCGTCTGGTCTCCCAGGGTCTCCTTCCGTCCCACCGCCGACGGCAACATCCTCCTGGGTGCGGGCTCCGCCCTCAAGGCCGACCATGACTTAGATCTCACCTCGGTGAGGGACTTGAAATACTTCCTGCCGGGCCTAAGCCAGTTCAGAAAGCAGATAGCCTTCCACGTCGGGAGCCAACTCCTGAACGACGTGCTTAGCCACGTGCCCGGCACGGTGCAGAACCGGAAGTTCTTCTCGACTACCGTGGGCGTGGAGCCCGAGGTGAACTGGAACACTATCAAGCGTATGCGCAAGGCCTTCTTCGAGCACATGCCCCACCTGAGCGGCCTGCGATTCGTAAAAACCTGGGCCGGCCTCATCGACATCACCCCCGACATCCTGCCCGTCCTCGGAGAGGCGCCCGGGGTCAAGGGACTGATTCTGGCTACCGGCTTCAGCGGTCACGGCTTCGCCCTCGGCCCCATAACCGGCAAGCTGATCTCCGAGCTTATCCTGGACGGCACCCCCTCGTTGTCCCTCTACGACTTCCGCCTCACCCGCTTCGCCGAGCAGGGCGTGGGCAAGATACGAAGACTGCAATAACCGGGCCATAACTACCCTCTCCCGGGCAGATAGTCCTCGCCTATCTGCCCCAGCTCTTCGAGTTCCCCGTATCGTTTGGCACTCATGCCCACCAGCTCCCGGTACACGTATTCGTTGTGCTCTCCTAGGCACGGTGCAGGTCTTCGGATGCTATTGGGAAAGCACGAGATTTGCCCCATAATTCCTGGATACCGGTGAGTCCCCGCCTCGGCGTGGGTGACCTCCTGGAAGAAGCCAAGGGCTTTCAGTTGTGGGTCCTCGTGTGCTTGGGCAGTATTGTGTACCATCCCGGCAGGCACGCCTGCCGCCTGAAGCCTCACCATCACCTCTCTTGAAGTGAGGTCCTGCATCCATTCCCCAATATGGGCGTCGATCTCCTCTTGACACCTCCACCGACCCAGCACATGAGAGTACTTTCGATCCAAGGCCCACGCCGGGCCTCCCAGCGCCCGCACCAGTCCTTCCCACTCCTCATCGCTACCCACACTGATCGAGACCCACTGGTCGTCACCCGAGCACCGGTACACGTTTTGAGGGGCCATGGACGTGTCCGCGTTCCCAATGGCCGATTGGACGCGACCGTTCATCGTGTAGTCAACGAAAGCTTCGGCGAGGAACGGTATCAAGCCCTCGGAGAGAGGCGCGTCGATAAGCTGGCCCTCACCGGTGACCTGTAGGTGACGCAGGGCAATCAGGATTGAAAAAGCTGTGGTAATCCCCGCCACCGCATCGGAGGGGTACACATCGTCTTTCAGGGATGGGTCGATGTCCGGGTAGCTGCGTACCCAGGTATGACCGATAAATCCCTCGATATGGGAACCCCACGCACGCATCTCCTTGTAGGGCCCTGTCACTCCGTAACCGGGCATTCTGGCCATAATCAGGTCGGGTTTGACCTTGCAAAGGTCGGAATAGTCGAGCGAGTAATCATTCAACATCGAGGGTGGGTTGTTCTCCAGCACAACGTCCGAAATGGACACGAGATTGAGCAGCAGTTCCCGGCCCTCCTCCCTTGTCTCATTGAGCGTAACGCCCAACTTGTTCCTGTTCAGAGCATTGAATCCCACGTACCGGTTCCAGGGTCTTTCGCCCCCGTCCCAGTCCGGGTAGGCCCTTGACCACATCCGTTCCCCCTCAGGTACTACGCCCTTCTGGTCCACAGAAAGGCCCCGTGTGCCGACGGGGAAGCGCTCCAGACTCTCTACCTGTATAACCTCGGCGCCCCAGTCGGCCAAAAGGGTCCCGGCATAGGGCCCCGCCCAAGCCTGAGTAACGGCCACTACCCGCACCCCTTCCAGCGGCAGGGACTCCTTTCCATTATGAAATTGCCCAACCACCTAAACCACCCCCACCCGCCGCAGCCTGCTCAACTCCGCCTTCGAATAGCCCAACTCCCCGCAGAAGACCTCCCGGTTGTGCTCTCCCAAACCAGGCGCGGGTCTCGAGACCTCCATCGGAGTGCGGGATAGCTGCACCGGTCTGATAGGAAAGGGTTGTGCCCCCATTTCGGGATGCTCCACCTCAATCCACGGACGTCGGACCAGCATATGCGCGTCTTGGTGGAGCGACTCGTGGGTAAGTACAGGCCCGACCATAACCCCATGTCGCAATCCCGCGTAGACGGTCTCATCGGTGGAATGCTGGAGCGTCCATAGCAGGAACTCTTCATTTACCATGGCGAGACGCTGTTCCGGGTCGGTAAACTCCTGGGTGTCCCCCAGTTCCGGTTTGCCCACCATCGTCAATATCTTCTTCAGCCTGCTGGGAGTGGACGGGTTAAGAGTGTTGATATATCCGTCCAAGGTCGGGACGACTCCTGCCCCCGCGAGGACTATTCCGCGCGTTCTCTCCGCTATCTGGCCCGTGTAGGCGTAGTGGAGCAGGACCGGCACCCAGCGGTCGGCGGTGCCGGCCTGGGTCTCCATAGTAGAAAGATCGACACGGCCACCGGCGCCTAACCGGTCCCGGGAGCGGACGGCCGCCATCGTCAGTAGGGCTGCTACAACCCCGGCCTGAAATTGGACTATCCTGCCGCCTGCCTTGACCGGTTCCCTATCCAGGGCGCCGCTGATGTGCAGAGGTCCTGATAGGCCGGATGATATAAGTTCAGATGCTTTGTAGTGCTTGTAAGGACCCTTACGCCCAAAGTTACTGAGGGAGACCATAACCAGATCAGGGTTAACTTCGGCCAGGGTCTCGTAGCCCAAGCCCCGGGCTTCAATCGCTCCGGGGCCCCAGTCCTCGATAATGACGTCAGCGTCCTTCGTCAGGCCGAGCATCATCCTCCGCCCCACCCCCAACCCCACATCCAGCGTCACGCTGCGCTTGCCACAGTTCACGTGGTTGTGCAACGCGCCCCGCTCGGGGTGGGGGAGGTTTCTATAGAACGGGCCGATTGTGCGAAGGGAGTTCCCTTTACCGGGCACCTCCACGTGAATAACGTCCGCCCCGAATGCACAGAGAGACCGGGCACAATACGCCCCCGGCAGGTTCCGTGAAAGGTCTAGGACACGCAGGTCGGAGAGAGGGCTGAGGCCGTTGGGCAATGTTGCTTCCGCAGACAAGAGAAGCGGCTAGTACAGCCGACCCATTAGCTTGGTCGCACCACCCGGATTGCTGGCCCCGTACATCTGCCGGGCCTCGACCTCTATCTCCCCAGAGGCCTCCTGGTCCCCATGCAGCACCCGGCTCCCGCCGATGACCTTGTCCACGGCGGGAAGCCTCACCTTGTGATGGCTGTCCCCTGCAATTACTAGGGCGTCGGCCTCGGGGACCCAGTGCGTAAATCCGGGGTCTCCCTCCCCAACCGTCATCTCCCCTGCCCCGATTGCCGTGCTGATCCCCGCCTCTTCACACATCCGGCATATCATCATCGTCTCCACGCTGGGATGTCCGTCGCTGAGAGGTGCGATGATCGCCGCATCCGCCCCCAGCATCTTCGCCGTACGTACCACGCTCCCCGCCTCAAGCTCCTTGTTTTCAAGCGTGTACGGAAAAGCGGAGTAAAAGAGGACTCCGAGGAAATTGAGATCTACACCGTGCCGCGAATATAGCTCTTCCACTATATCGTTAAGCTGGTAGCTATAGGTCGAGTCACGGAAGTTGGCAGCTATCAGGAATCCGAAGTTCAACACCGCTCCGTCCATCATTTCGTTAGGGTGGACTGGCACAACCCAGTTTCGCGTAGTGGAGAACGAGCCGTAGAAACTGGCCGACAAGCTCTTGCACATGTACACGACTGCCGGAAGTCCCGGGTCCACTGGCCCGAGTTCGTAGGCCTGTGTGCGGTCGGGTGTCATACCTTTCACTTTCCCGGCAAGAAACTTGGCCGCCTTTAGGCACAGTTGCCGCGTGGCCTTCATTCTAAACTCGGCTTCACGGGTCCGGGTATCGACTATGAACTGCTTCCGCCTCGCCGGGTCGAGCTCCTCGCCCCCCACTTTAGGGATGAAGTGCAGCACGAGGTTTACGGTCTGGGAGAAGGGCGAGAATTCCGCCCCAGGCCCGGACATGTCTATGATCGCCTCCCGCGCATACCAGTACTCCTCTCCAACGAAAGGCTCAGCCGTCCCGATTACTGTCATCCCCGCCAATCTGTTCGTTACACCGCTGCCCACCTGAGTCGGGGACCCGAGCCTCCCCGGAAACACCGTCCCCGGCCCCGACGCCTTGTCCCTCGGCTCCACCACGTCCACGGCATGCACTATCCGGGTGCTCTCTCCCGGCCTCGCCACTTCCATCCGGATGTCCTCGATATACGGGTCCGGTAGAAGGTGTTCCTTCAACTCGTTTTCGTTGACGTACAGCGTTTTCGCTGTAAGATGCGTCTCCGAGGAAAATTCCACATCGTCGACTCGGAAGGACGCCAGTTCAAGCCGCATCTTGTACCCTTTCCTCTAGTACAGCCCCGCCGACAACCGCGTCGGCCCCATCGGCGCCGAGAGCCCATACAGGTTCCGCACCTCTATCTCCACCTCAACGTCGGCCCTCCCCAGGCCGTTCAACAGCTCCGTGCCCCCTATAACCTTCTCCACGGCCGGCAGCTTCAATGTCTCCCTGTCATTCCCCGACACCACCATCGCATCCGCCTCCGGAACCCAGTGATTCAACCCCGGCTCCCCCGCCCCTGCCACCAGCTGCGACACCCCCACGGCCACCTTTATCCCGGACCGTTCGCATTTCTGGCACACCATCATGAACGCCACCCCGCTGTGACCACTCCTGAATGGAGATACGATCGCCACATCAGCCCCGACCGCGTGGGCCAGCTTCACCGCGTTGTCGCTCTCACGCTCCTTGTGCTCCAATGTCGCCGAGTGACCCGTGAAGAAGACCACTCCGGCGAAGTTCAGGTCTTTCCCGTGCCGACTATACAACTCCTCAATTATCGAGTTGTTCTGGTGGAAGTAGGTGCAGTCCCGGATCGCCGGCTCGACAAAACGGTCGGACAGGACCAATACGCCGTCCATTATCTCGTTGGGATGAAGAAGCATGGCGTGGTCGGAGGAGTAGTCAGACCAGCCGTACAGGGACGATCCGACGTTGTGGTGCATGTATACGACTCTCGGCAGGTCTTCATTTGCAGGAGTCAGGTCATAGGAAGTTACGTCGTCCGGTGCAGCCTCGTGCGCTGCCCGGGCCAGGTATTCGGCAGCTCGGACTGTTAGAAGCCTAGTAGCCTCAATGGCACGCTCCCCCTCGTCATCCCAGGCATCAACCTGGAAGTTCTCCTTCTCTCCCGCCTCCTCCCCAGACTTCTCCTGCACGAACTTCACCACTAGGTTAACTGTCTTGGAAAACGGGCAAAGCTCGGCCCCCGGCCCCGACATCTCGATGACCCCCTCCCTAAAGGCCCAGTGGTCCTCTCCGGTGAAGGGTTCTGCCACCCCGACCACCGCTACCCCATTTAGGCGGAGCGTTCTCCCCGCACCTGCGCCCAATGGCGGGCCCAGGAGTCCGGGAAAGACGCGACCGGCTCCCGGGGCCTTGGCCCTCGGCTCCACCACGTCCAACGTATGAATAATTCGTACGGATTCGCCGGGTCTGGCTATATCGAGTTCGATAGCCTCAAACGGCGAGACCTTGGAAAGGTGGTCTAGGAGAGCGGCCTTGTCTACGTGGAGAACGCCATTTACGAGGCCGTCCTCATCTGAAAAGACAACGTCCTTGACATCGTAGGAGGCCAGTTCCAGGTGCATGAGGTCCACCTCGACCCATCGGCGCCGCTGCCGGGATTAGGGGGCTGATTATAGCACGGCTATGACATCCTTTCGTTGACAGCCCCCTTACCTCGTGGCTAAGATTGTCCACGCTGACGAGGGCCCTGAAATTCGGGGCTGTCAGTCACTCAATCCCGCTGCCGACCAGTTAATCAAACACTCCCTGACCGGCAGGATAACTGGCTCCTTTCGAGAAGCGAATTATGTTTGACCAAGCTCTTGAAGGCGTAAAAGTCCTCGACCTTACCCAGTACATCGCCGGGCCCTTCTGCACCAAGCTCATGGCCGACTACGGCGCAAACGTCATCAAGGTCGAAAGACCCGACGGCGGAGACCCGGCCCGGCGACTCGGTCCCTTCTACGAAGACGACCCCCACCACGAAAAGAGCGGTCTCTTCCTCCACCTCAATACCAACAAGAGGAGCGTCACCTTAAATCTGAAGGTGACCTCCGGCCGCTTCATCCTGCACGAACTGGTCAAGGAAGCCGACATCCTGGTCGAGAACTACGCCCCCGGTGTCATGGACGCCTGGGGCCTGGGCTACGATGCTCTCTCTGAAATCAATCCCCGTCTCGTCATGACTTCCATCAGCAATTTCGGGGAATCGGGACCCTACCGGGACTACAAGGCCTCCGAGCTGGTCCTATTTGGCATGGGCGGCGAGATGCACTCCATTGGCATGGAAGGCCGCGAACCCCTCAAGCAGGGCGGCAACGTCGCCCAGTACGAGGCCGGGGCTACTGCGGCCGCCGCCACTATGGGCGCTCTCTGGGCCGCCGACCGCGACGACGAGGGTCAGCACCTGGACATCTCGATATTTGAGACCCAGCTCGGGGGAGTGGACCGCCGTCACGCTGCGCTGATGGCCTACGCCTACTCGGGGCGGATTAGCACGCAGCAGGCCGGCTGGGCCGGACCCGCCTTTGCCTCCGGCACCCTGCCTTGCAAGGACGGCTATATCGAGATGGCTGGCGGAGGGCACCTCTTCCCCAGGGTCGTCAAGATGCTGGGCAACCCCGAGTTCCTGCAAGACCCCAAGTGGCTGGAGCCTGGCGCAGGCGCCGACCCTGAGCTCCAGGAAGAGCTCAACGAGTTCTTCATTCCGTGGCTAATGGAGCGCACCAAGCGAGAGATATGGGAGGAGGGGCAGAAAGCCCGAGTCCTCTGCGGACCTCTCTATTCCATGAGCGACTTGCTTCACGACCCCCAGTTCACCGGCAGGGCCTTTTGGACCAAGCTCGACCACCCCCACACGGGCCCCGTCTCCTATCCGGGCGCTCCGACCCGGATGGCCGAGACCCCGCGCCAGATGAGACGTCCCGCCCCTGAGGTTGGCCAACACCTGGAAGAGGTGTACGGGCACCTGGGCTACAGCAGGGATGACCTGACAAGGCTCCGGGAGAGGGGTGTTATCTAACCAATGGCATCTAAGGACAATGGAAAGGTGAAGAGTGCGTCCAGGCTCCCCCTGGAAGGCATCCGTATACTCGACTTCTGCGTAGTATGGGCCGGCCCATTCGCCACCCAGATCCTCGCCGACCTCGGTGCCGAGGTCATCAAGGTGGAGAACATTCACCACTGGCAGCCGATGACCCGGGGCTTCGTCGCCAGACCCCCAAAGGACACTGTCCCTAATCTCCTGCCCATGCTAGGTGGCTATCCCGACAACGATCCCGGCCCCCGGCCTTGGAATCGATGCCCGGGCTTCAACAACCTGTTCCGCAACAAGAAGAGCGTGACCATAGACCTCAGGCAGCCCAGGGGCAGGGAAATGCTCGAACGCCTTATAAAAGAGTGCGACATTTTCTACGAGAACAACGTCACCGAGACTATGGAGAAGCTGAATATCAGCTACGACATGCTCAGGGCTATCCGCCCCGACATCATCATGGTCCGAGTGCCCGCATACGGCAGTGTCGGACCCTACAGGAACTACCGGGCACTGGGCGTGCACCTGGAATCGGTGATAGGACACTCGCTTATACGGGGATACCGGGACTCCGATCCCTCTACTAACAGCGCCATCTACATGGGCGACTATGCCGCTGGCGTCCAGGGCGCCTTCGCAGTATTGGCCGCTCTTCATTACCGGAAGCGGACAGGCAAGGGCCAGTTCATCGAGCTGTCCCAAGCCGAGAACGCGGTGTCCTTCTTAGCTGAGTCAGTGATGGAGTACACCCTCAACGGTCGGCTTCAGGGAACACAGGGGAACAGGAATCACTTCGGCTCGGCCCCGTGCGGCGCTTTCCCGGCTAAAGGCGATAACTGCTGGATCAGCATCACCGTCTCCACCGACTCCGAATGGCGCGGCTTGTGCGAGGCCATGGGCAATCCCGACTGGTGCAAGGAGGAACGTTACTCCGACCAGTACTCCCGCTGGAAGAACGCCGACCAGCTCGAAGAGGAGTTGTCCCGCTGGACTGCCCGGCACGACAAGTACGAAGCATTCCATCTGCTCCAGAGCCACGGTGTTCCTGCGGGCCCAGTCATGCACGCCGGAGACGCGCACTCTGATCCCCACGCTAAGGAGCGGGACTTCTTCAACAAGATCACCCACCCGGAGGCGGGCACCCACAACTACCCCGGCTTCATTTTCAACATGTCCCGCACCCCGCCCGTGGTCCGAAACCCTCCCTGCCGTCTCGGGGAGCACAACGAATACGTCTACAAAGAAATATTGAAGGTCTCGGACCGGGAATACGCCGAGCTTGAGGCCGAGGGCCACATAGGCATGGACTTCGACCCCGAAATCCAGTGACCGGTCCATACAAGGAGGAATCTATGGCGAAGCAAGACCGGGTCGGATTCGTCGGCCTGGGGATTATGGGGAAGGCCCAGGCCTCCAACATCCTCAAGGCGGGTTTCCCCCTCACTGTCTACAACAGGACCCGGAGCAAGGCCGAGGAACTGGGAGAGATGGGCGCCACCGTAGCCGACTCCCCAGCCGACGTCGCACGCAATAGCGACGTCACCATAACCATGGTCAGCGATTCCCCGGACGTTGAGCAGGTCATCCTCGGGCCTGACGGCGTCATCGAAGCAGCCGCCGAGGGCTCCGTCGTCATCGATATGAGCTCCATCTCGCCTCAGATCACCCAGGATATCGCCAAGGCCCTGGGCGGGAAGGGTGTCGACATGCTCGACGCTCCGGTAAGCGGTGGGTCCTGGGGCGCTATCCAGGGCACCCTTTCCATAATGGTCGGGGGAGACAAGCCGGTCTTCGACCGTTGCATGCCCGTCTTCGAAGCTATGGGCAAGACAATCATCTACACCGGCGCCAATGGCATGGGTCAGGTGACCAAACTGGTCAACCAGATTATCGTCGGTGGAACGCTGGCGGCAGTCTGCGAAGGGCTGGTGTTCGGGGCGAAGGCCGGCATAGACCTTGGCCCCGTGTTCGAAGCCGTTGCAGGCGGGGCCGCGGGCTCATGGCAGCTCCAGAACCTCGGCTCCCGAGTTCTCAAAAGAGACTTCGACCCCGGGTTCATGGTCAAGCTCATGCACAAAGACCTCCGCCTGATCAGCGAAGCAGGCCGGGAAATGCAGCTTCCTCTGCCGCTGACCGGTCTGATCCAGCAGTTTTACAACGTCCTCCAGAACGACGGCTACGGCAACGAGGGCACGCAGGCCTACGTCAAGGTCATGGAAAAGCTTGCAGGAATCGAGGCGCGGGGCTAGGAGCTTGCCGTGAAGATGCATTTCGGCGTCGGGATGGGGGGTACCCTCACCACAAGAAACGTGGGAGAGCATGCCAAGGTCGTCGAGGACAGCGGGTTCTCCTACCTCACCCTGGTAGACTCCCCTATCCGCTCCCGAGACGTTCACATAATGATGACCTTGGCCGCCCAGGCCACGAACCGGATCAGGATAGGGCACGGGGTCGTGGACCCTGTGACCATCCACCCCTCGGTCATCGCCAATATGACGGCCACCATCAACGAGCTCTCGGATGGGCGGGCGTTCATTGGTCTGGGTACGGGGAACCCCATAGTAAAAAACCGCAAGAAGGTCACCCACGCCGTCATGCGGGAGGCCGTCCATTTCATGCGGAAGTTCATGGCCGGTGAGGAAGCCGAGTTCCAGGGCGTGAAGATGCGCTCCTTCTGGATCGGCGAACCCCTGCCCATCTACCTCTCGGCCCACGGGCCCAGGACCATGCAGCTCGCCGGTGAAATCTCCGACGGACTGATTTCCCTCTGCACCGACCCCGTGTACGTCGAATGGGAGCTCAGGCAGCTGCGCAAGGGCGCAGAGAGGGCCGGCCGGGACTTTTCCAAGATAGACACGTGGGCCCGCACCATGCTCTACGTTGCCGACTCCAAGGAGGCCGCCCGACGGGAGACCTCCGCCTACCCCTCCAGCTACGCAGACCTCTGCGACTTGCTCGAAAGGGACGACTCCAACGTCGCTGAACTGCGGGAAGCCCTCGAAGCCAACGAACCCGGCTCCGTCCAGGCCCTGATCAACGACTCCCGCACCTTCGCCCAGGCCCTGGACCCGGACGTCGCCGAGAGGGTCGATGCTCCCCATTCCCACGTCGTAACCCAGCGCCTCATCGACTTCTACCACATCTCCGGCTCCCCCTCCGAGATGTGCGAAAGGATCGAGATACTGGGCGAGTTGGGGATAAAGACCATCTCCATGACCGCCTACACTCTTATCGACAAGATAGGCATGTTCCGCAAGGTCGGCGAGCAGATCATTCCCCGCTTCTCCCAATAGGCCGGTGTGTGACACGCGCAACTGATCCCGTCCACATAGAGGTGTCGAAGACTCGCCTCGGCGAGTGACACCACCCCTTTCTCCCCCGTCATTCCGAGGCCCTCCAAGGTCATAGATGCGCCCAAGGCGTGAATCCGGGGTTTCAACAAAACTGTGACATCACCCCCCGTGCGACCTCAAAATTGATGGTTACCGGGAGAGGGAATTGACCTCATAATTACGGTTACCGGCAGTGTTCCAGGATAGCGGCTGACCCTGACGCCATGCTAGCCCCAGCAGCTTGTCGGTCTCGGCATCGATCTGACGGCTCAGCCAGAGCGGATTGAGCGACAGGTAGAGCTTCTCCAGCAACATCTGCCGAGTTCGTGAGACTGCACCACTGCTGAGCATCCGACGGGGTCGCTCCCTCGTCGTGGTGTCGGATGACCTGGCCCCGTGCCCACTCCTCGCAGTGAGTCTTCGGACCGGCTGAAAGAAGTTCACGTGAAGCCTCGCCAGCGAGTAGACCTCGGTGAGTTGTTTGAAGGCCGCTGACGAGGCGTACCGTGCGTGTCCGGTCAGACGCCGCACCACAGCACCGTTCTTCTGCTCGACCGCCCTGCTCCTGGTGAAGCTGATCCCGTTCTCCTCGCAGTAGGTGTAGAGCCCTCTGTTGATGAACTCCGACCCATTATCGCTGTCCAGGCCCAGAGAGGGACGGGCAGCCTCCGATGCATCCTGCGTATAGCAGCTCCCACACGCTCCTGTGTCTTACCCCAGACCACGTCCATATCCCCCACCCAGTCGTCCACCGCCGTAACCGTCCACAGGTGGAACCCCTCAACCGTCGGACCGCAGTGTGCCACCGTGTCCACCTCGACAAAGCCCGGCCTCGCATCGTCCCAGTCCCTGAAGGTACGCACGGCAATGCGGTTCCTAAGCAGTGTCCCGGGCTTGGTCAGGCTGTGCGTCCTCTTTCTAACGGGCACCTGATCCGCAGCCAGGAGCCGCTCCAGAGTTGCCGCACTTGCACGCCTGAGCAGAGTATCAGTGGCAGGGTCGATCTCCAGCTCTCCGAATGCCTCCAGTCGTGACGCCATCTCCCCCACAAACGGCTCATCCTGGCCCGATGCCGCTGGCAGCCTCGTGAACCACCCTGGCCGCCGCCGCCACGTCAGGACCGTACTCGACCGGTCTACCCACACGGCCGCCTCTCCCCTTTCGAGTCCGACCGGACAGCAGCCGGACCGCCGACTTCCTGTGGTAGCCGGTCACAGCTACCACCTCGTCGAGGATCCTTTCGGTCCTGTCGGCCTCGCGGTACCTGTCCCGCTGTCGTTCGCAGTACTCTTGAATGCTCACTCGGTTCACGATTACCTCCCCGTGGTTTGGGTAAACATGTGGTACATCACCCCCTTGACCCGATGCGTACATGTGTGCTATGTTTACTCCCGACAGATCAGTCACCAACCTAACTTACCCAAGGAGGAACCGAAAACCCAGGGAAGCCCACCAGACCCACCCGAGGACTCAACGCCTCAGCCCATCCCAACGGCCCTCGCGCAGGCCCGCGGCTCAAGCGAAAGTCGCCATCTCCTCATCCCCATCGGGTCCCGTGTCCCCTTCCCTGATCCCCAGGCGATGGAAGACATCCTGGACTCACCCCGGCACAGGCCCTCCTGAGTGAAGGGCCGTCGCAGCCGATGTAGCCCACTCTTTATCCGGCGCCGGCCTTCCATTAGAGGAAGGCCGTACAGATGGGCCATAACAGCCGAAAGATGCAGCGCCTTCCTTGCAGGGCGCCCTACGTGGCCGGCACTGAACTTGCCGGCGAATCGAAAGAGCCCCCCAACGTGGGGCTACAAGGGCCATCGAGCCCTTTCTGGTGGACGGGGAACCCCACACCGGGAGACTTTCTCCCCCCTGACCGCCTTCACAAACACAAGTGGGATGAGCAGGCCGGCCTCCCGCCCCCTGCGCCCGAGTCCCGGACCTTCCATCGCCGACCCCCTCCCAAACAAACCAAACGGAAACCGAAACCCCACAATCGAAGATGCTGCAAGTCCGTCGTAGGCGGGGAACATCCGCCTCTGGAGGATCCGCCTCAGGGGGACTAAAGAAAGATCCGGTGTGTCACTAATCTACCTAACAAGTACATCAACTTGACAGCCTCACGCCTCCCCACTATCCTACGTTCACCTTAGCGGGTCTTGCGGCAGTTGGTCTGCCGAGGAGGCGAAGGCCCCAATGCAGGGTTCCGCTAGTCCAGTCCCTATCGGCGTTCAACAGAGTCCAACGAGCAAATAGGAGGACTTAGTATGAAGCTAGGAAGATATACTCATAGGAGACCCGGCCGCGGCAGGCTGATGATCGCCGCGCTGGGACTGGCCTTGATTGTTCTGATGGTTGTGGCGGCCTGTGGTGAAGCTGCTACCGCCACCCCGGAGCCAGTCCCTTCGGAGCCGGAGCCCACGGCCATGCCGGAGCCCACGGCCATGCCTGATGACGACGACGACGCTCCCGCTCCGGAACCAACCGCCATGCCTGATGACGGCGACGACGCCCCCGCCCCGGCGCCTACCGCCACACCGGAACCCGTGGATGAGGGCCCCCGAGCCATGGCCGAGTGGACGGTGGAAAACCCGGCAACCTTGGAAGAGATAGAGGCTGCCCTTCAGTCCCACCGCGGTGAGTCCCTGGTATTCTCCACCTGGGGCGGCGCCTACGAAGCGGCCCAGCGTCAGGCTTACTTTGTCCCCTTCCAGGACCAGTTCGGTGTGGAAATCATTACCGACACAATGAACTACGCCAAGGTCAGAGCCCAGGTAGAGACCAGCAACCTCCAATGGCACGTGCTGGACTACGGCGGACAGGCCGCCTGGCAAGCCGCTACCGATGGCTACCTGGAACCGCTGGACTTCAGCATTGTCGATACCAGGGACTTCCTGGAAGCCGGTATATCCGACTACTTCGGCGGTGGAGGCATTACCTGGTCCAACGTGGTCGCCTACAGCCTGGAGTCCGTGGACGAGAAATGGGGTGGGCGGCATCCCCAGACCATGGCCGACGTGTTCGATTTCGAAGGCTTCCCGGGCGCACGCTCCCTTGCCGCCCCGGAGTGGAGCTGGAAGACCAGTCTTAGATTCGCCCTTCTCTCCAGGTACCCGGAGCTTCTGGAGACCACCGAGGGCCGAGCCTCCCTCACACGGCTGTCCGACGAGCAGATTGAAGAGGCATACGAGGTCATGGACGAGATCGGATCCGAGATCAAGGTTTGGTGGAGCTCGGGTGTAGACTGCCCGGCCAACCTGATATCCCGGGAGATCGACCTCTGCACGGCCTGGAATGGACGTATCTACGACGCCTCGTCCCAGGGTGAGCCGGTTGCAATCTGCTGGACCTGCGGGCACATGATAAACACTGACTCCTGGGCAATACCCAGAGGCCTGAAAGACCAGGACGCCGACGTGTTTGAACTGGCCCAGCTCTTCATGGCCTGGACCTCATTCCCCGAGAGGAACGCTGAGATTTCCAAGTACATCAGCTACGGCCCAATGAACCTGGCCTCCGTTCCCATCCTCAACGGCCCGGATTTCGACGACGTGAGAGACCACCTTCCCACTTCGGCGGGCAACGTGGCCTACGCCCTCGTCGAAGACGAAAACCATGATGGTCAGGTAGGCAGTGTCATGGGCGAACAGTGGGTCGCCTGGCAGCAGTCCCTTACCAACTAGACCCCGTTTCACCTGCATAGCAATAGAAGGGGCCCCCGGCAATGCCGGGGGCCCCTCGATTTTCTCCGGTTAACAATCTCCAATCACCGATGGTGCAACACCGGAGAAATCGGCAGAATTCTCGTTGTGAACCCGCTTGCTAACCCATATTCTTTATGTCAAAATCAGAGGAGAATCCCATATCGGAGGGTGTAGAACAACCTAACGAAATCAGTACAACAGTCCCGCTGGGGAGGGTGCCTTAAGGGCCAGGGGCCAACGGGACTAAAGGTCAAGTCCAATTTCGCAAAGTAGGTGGCGGTCTACGTGACTGCCCCTTTGCTTTTTTGGGTCTTTCTCCTGGCCCATGCTAGATCAGATACGACAACAGATAAGCCCCCCTCCGCCACCCGTCCAGGAGATAAGGTCACACCTTCACAGGGGAGACCTGCATCAGGCGGTAATTGCCCTGGAGGCGCTTCAGCCCCCCGAGAGGGCGTCGGTCCTATTTCAGATCGACACCAGGTCCAGGCAACTCCTCTTCTCGGGCCTCACCCATGAGGCTGCAGGCCGCGTCCTGTCCGTCCTGGACGTGAGTGACGCCATGGAAATCATCCGGGGAGCGGACCCCGTTCTGGTCGCCCTTTGGCTCGACCACGCAGGCACTGCCGCTGCCGCCCAGATAATCCGGGAATTTCCCGTTCCCCTTGCCAGCAGGGTGCTGGACGCCGTCTCCAACCCCGATGCTCTCGTCCCCCTCATAGAACAGTCCGAAAGCACAGCGGGGGCACTCATGACTCCCGAGTTCATCGCCTTCAAGGAGTGGATGACGGTCTCCGAGGCCATGGCCTGGCTCCGAAAGACCGGCCCTTCCATTGACACCACCGACCGGGTCTACATCGTCGACATGTGGGACCGTCTCAAGGGTGCGGCCGCCATGAGCAACCTCATCATGGCCGAACCCGAGTCTCCCATGCGAGACATGATGGACTCACGGCTCATCTACGTGGCGCCGGGCACCCGCCAGGAGGAATGCGCTCAACTGATGCTACGGCACAAACTGTCCAGCATTCCCGTGACCGACGAACACGGCACACTCCTCGGCGCCATCTCGATGAACCAGGCCGTGGACGCTATGGAGGAGAAGGTAACCAAGGACATGTACAGGCTGGCGGCCCTTTCCCAGCCGGAGCGGCTCGGGACCCCTGTCTCGGCTTCCCTCAGGAACCGTCTTCCTTGGCTCGTGCTGAATCTGGTCACCATAGGCATCGGCGCAGTGGTGATCAGCCTCTTCGAATCAACTATAGCCAGGATGGTGATACTGGCCGCCTTTATCCCCGTCGTGGCGAGCCAGGGCGGAGTGGGGGGTGCTCAGACTATCACGCTTATGGTCAGGGGTTTCGCCCTGGGCGACATCAGCTTCCGAGACTCCAGAAGGGCGCTCGTCAAGGAGTTCGTCCTGGGGCTGACAAACGGCCTGGTGCTCGGTGTGATGGTTGGGGTCGTGTCCTACTTGTGGAAGGACAGCATCGTCCTGGGTTTGGCTTTGGGCATTGCCATGCTGGGAACTATGGTGATGGCCGGGGTCAGTGGTGTAGCCGTGCCCCTTGGCCTCAAGCTCTTCAGAGTAGACCCAGCCGTAGCCTCAATGGTCTTCGTAACCACGATAACCGACATCTGCGGCTTCCTGCTGTTCCTGGGACTGGCAGGCATACTGCTCAATACTTTGGGCTAGGACCGGGCACGAACAAGCCACCGGGGCTCCGAGCGGGCTATCCCGGCGACAGCTGGATCTCTTCGCCGTCTACCCTGACCTGGTAGGTGGAGATGCTATCCGAGGCAGGCATAGTAAGCGCCTCTCCCGTAGTCATGTCGAACTCCGCCCCGTGCCACGGGCATACCACAATGTTGCCTTCTACGTCACCTTCGTCCAATGGACCACCTGCGTGAGGGCACTCCGCCCCGAATGCGTAGTACTCCCCGTTTACGTTGGCAACCGCCACGTCTTCGTCGTCAACCTCCACAAGGATCATCTGCCCCGGCTCTATGTCCGAGGTCTTTGCAACGGTCACAAATTCAGCCATCTGAGTATCCTCTTCCTACAGTCGGTAGCCTTCGTGTCGTTGTACGGGAGTCATAGGAAAAGCCCCTGCCGGTAGGGGCTTCAAAACGTCCGTCCCAATCTTAGCCGGATATATTCTTGTTAGGGTTCTGCGATAAAGAACTGGCAGTTGTGAGCCCCGCCCACCACCGAGCATTCAAGCATCACGTCCCGTGACAGGACTTCCTCCAGGAAAGAGACCTCCATGTCGCATATGTCTGCGCACTCGTTGGCCACTTGCAGGTAGGGGCAATTGTGTGCGGTGACCATGAACCCGTTCTCATCCTTCTCCCACGTGGCCAGGGACCCAATCTTGTTCATTATCCGGGTCGCGCCCTTGATCCGGTCTCCCAGGTCTTCCGACTGCACCTCATCGGCGTTGGACGCGGCTATCTCCTCCCCAACCAGCTTCAGCACTTCTTTCACGGAGTCATTGCCGTAAAGCTTGCGCATATTGCTGATCAGACTGACGGCCAGGTGGTCGTAGTCCTTCGGGAAGAGTTCCTGCGCCTGATCGGTGAGGGAGTAGACGATGCGTGGGCGACCCGCACGGCCCGTACGCAGCTCCCGGCCCTTGACCAGGTTGCCGCGCTCCATGACGTTGATGTGGGCCCTGACGGTGACGGGCATGATTTGCAGCTTCCGGCCCAACTGGTCGACACTCATGCCGCCATTGAGCTTGATGCAGTCGAGTATCTGCCTTCGCGTATGCTGCATTTCGGACCGTGTTTCTTCTAGCTTCAAGTGGGCCCCCGCCACCCTTGGCGCCCATTGGATACGATGAAGATACTATACACGCTACGGAAATCAAGTCAAACCGCTGCCTATATTCAGTCGCCGTGTGGCACCTGAGGTCAGAGCAACTCTAGACCGCCTTACCTTCAGACATCGTCTTCCGCATCTTCCTTTTGAAGTCGGTTAACCGGACCACTACGCCAGGGCGCTCTCATACAAAAGTTCTCATCTGGTCGTCATGAATCGAACACTTACGTACACGTTAACGTGTATACTCAAGCAATGACCGAAGAAAGTCCCGAGTCTCAAAACTGGACCGCCGACACCGTAAGGGAGCTCAGGAGCCGTATGGGATTGACCCAGCGGCAGCTGGCCCGGCGCCTCGGCATCCGGCAGCAGACCGTCAGCGAATGGGAGACGGGGCTCTACGCTCCGAAGGGCGCTTCCGTTACCCTCCTCCGCATGGTCTCCGAGGAGAGCGGCCCCGCCTACAACACGGACCGCAGCGGCGAGCGGGTTCAGGAGGACTAAGACTCCCGGTGAAGAATGACCTCTCCATACACAGGCCGCCGGAGGAAGAGCTTCTATACGGCGTGTGGGCCCGGCGCGGTTTCGACCCGAGAAAGCTCCGCACCGTTGACGGTGCGCGGACCCAGGTCGTCTTTCCCGGCCGGCGCAACGGCGCTGCGGGCCCCGACTTCCTGGATGCCTCGGTCGACGTGGAGGGACGCGGTCTGCTCCGGGGAGACGTGGAAATCCACGTCCGCGCCCGGGACTGGATGTCCCACGGCCATCACCGGGACCCGGCCTACAACGGCGTCATCCTCCACGTGGTCTGGGAGGCCGACTCCCTCTGGACCGAACGGGAGGACGGCCAGCACGTCCCCACGGTCCCCCTCAGGGGCTGCCTGCACACGTCCGTAGAGGCGGACTCGGGGAATGGAGTCACGGGAACGCCACCCTTGGGAAGGTGTGATGAGATAGCCTCGGCGCTGGGCGCCGAGCAGGTGGCCCGGCTCCTGGACGAGGCGGGGGACGAACGCTTCGCAACCAAGGCCATCCGTTTCCAGGGGGAGATGGCCGTCTGGCCGCCGTCGGAGGTCCTCTACCAGGGCATTATGCGGGCCCTGGGCTACAGCAAGAACCGGGCGCCCTTTCTAGCCTTGGCCCGGCTGCTTCCGTGGTCCACGGTGGAAGCCTTGGCCGCATCAACGCCGCAGAAGGAGCGACCCCGGGCCATAACTGCCTGGCTCTTGGGCACGGCGGGTCTGCTTCAAGGCGCGGGGTCCGACACTAAGGACATATGGCGCCAGTCCCTGCTTACCAGGGAGATGCGACCCTCGGACTGGCGGCTTGCCGGCGTGAGACCGGCGAACCACCCCTCCCGCAGGATCCTGGGCGCGGGGGATGCACTGGCCCGTTTCACAGACGAAGGGCTGGTGCAAGGGTTCAAAAGGGCGTTTTTAATCGCCGCCCATCACGACGACCCCGGCTTGCTCATAGACCTGACCGCCGCCCCACCCGCCATAGGCAGCGAGCGCGCCCGTGAGATGGTTGTGAACGTCGTCCTCCCCTTCTTCCACGCCTTCGGGCTCGAACGGGGAGACGAGGCCTTGGCAAGAGCGGCATCGTTCATCTTCCAACTGGCGCCCGCTGGGCCCGGCAACCGGAAACTGAAGGACATGTCCGCGCAGTTGGGCATCGGGAGACCCTTCGCGGTGTCAATGACGGCCCGCAGGGAGCAGGGCCTCGTTCATCTCATAGAAGGGCCATGCCGTCACGGCTGGTGTGCCGAATGTCCCCTGGGCAGGGCTGTCCCAAGGCACGTGACGCTGATCGCCGCGTCCTGACCGGCAGGCGGTATAATACCCCGGTCATGCTCGTGCTCGGCATAGAAACCTCCTGCGACGAGACCGCCGCCGCCGTCGTAGAGGACGGCGCCCTCGTCCTCTCCAACGTCATATCAACCCAGGTGGACATTCACGCCCGGTACGGCGGCGTAGTCCCGGAGGTCGCCTCCCGGCAGCACATGCTTCAAATCGTACCGGTAGTCGACTTGGCCCTCGAACGGGCGGAAATCGGCTGGGACGATGTCGACGCAATAGCCGTTACCAAGGGCCCCGGACTAGCGGGATCACTGCTCATCGGCGTGAGCATGGCCAAGGCACTCGCCTTGGCCCACGGACTGCCCCTGCTTGGAGTCAATCACCTGGAGGGCCACGTCTATGCCAACTGGCTGGTCAAGGAAGGTCCGAAGGACGCGGGCCCCGAGCTCCCATGCCTCTGCCTCATCGCCTCGGGCGGCCACACCGACCTGGTGCTCATGCGGGATCACGGCGACTACCTGCTGCTGGGCCGCACCCGGGACGACGCCGCCGGCGAGTCTTTCGACAAGGTTGCACGGGTCCTGGGCCTCGGGTACCCCGGCGGACCCGTAGTCGAGCGGGTCGCCCACAAGGGCAGCCAGCCCAAGAATTTCCCAAGGGCCTGGCTCAAGGGGAGTGACGACTTTTCGTTCAGCGGGCTCAAGACGGCAGTGATACGGGCCTCCAGGGAGATGGGCCTGGCCGTGGACAGCATCGACGACCGGGCGGATACCACCGATCCCGACCCCCTGCTGGCCGACGTGGCCGCCGGGTTCCAGGAGGCCGTGGTGGACGTGCTGGTGGAGAAGACCGCCCGTGCGGCCAAACGGGAAGGCGTGCGCCGTGTCCTCCTCTCGGGTGGGGTTGCAGCCAACGGCGCCCTTCGTGCGGCCATGATCGAACGGAGCCCCGTGGATACGAGTTGCCCGCCGCCCGTATTCTGCACCGACAACGCGGCGATGATCGCAGCCTGCGCCTACCGCCGCCTGCTCTCCGGCGAGCGCTCAGGCTGGAACTTGGAAGTCCATCCCAACCTCCCCATGGCACACCCCCTTCCGGCATAGAGCGGCCTTACGCCCTCAGGCTGGATTGTGGTGAAGTGTATCCCTCTTGAAAAGAAACCCTCGTACTGTCGGCTCACCGACAGTACGAGGGTATTCACTCTTAAATGAGATTTGGGGGACGTTTAGTTCAGGTTGTAGAGCCGGGCGCAGTTGTCCCATAGCACGGCCTTTTTCATATCCTCGCTGAGGGGCATCTCCAGGAACTCCTCCGTGGCGTGGGGATACTTGGAGTCGCTGTGGGGGTAGTCGGTTGAGAATACAGCAACGTCCCCGAGACCGAATTCAGACAGGTATCGGCCCGTGATCTCGTCCGCCTCGAATGAGACAAACCCCTGCCGCTTGAAGTACTCCGTAGGGGTCATGGTTAGCTCCGTCCCCTGGTTCATGCCCATGAGTTCGTCGTGCTCGTCCATGCGCCACAGCAGCCACGGCAGCCAGGAGCAGTTGCCCTCCAGGAAGCCTATCCTCAGGTTCGGAAACCGCTCCATCACGCCGCCGCCGATGGTGTCCACCACGCTGATCATCATCTCCATGGGATGGCAGCAGACGTGGTACATGGAGTAGTCCGGGAAGCGGTTGCCGATCTGGTTCATGGCAGTGGTGGCGCCCTCGTGGAATCCCATGGTCACGTCCCGCTCCTCAAGTTCCCGCCAGAGGGGATCGTAGTAGGGATCGTGCCAGTTGCGGCCGTTGACCACGTTGGGGCGCATGAAGGCTGCCCTGAATCCGAGTGAGTCTACGGACTGGCGCACCTCTTCCACCGCCGATTCAACGTCGAAGGGGGATATCATGGCGGCGCCCCACATACGCTGCGGGGCCGGGGCGCAGAAGTCGCTCATCCAGCGGGTATAGGCCCTGGCTATTGCGTCGGCAAGCCCCGGGTCCATGGTGTCGAGGGCCAGGGCAAAGAGGCCGCGGCTGGGATAGAGAAAAGCCACGTCTATCCCCTCGGCATCCATCGCTCTCACCTGGGAGGCGGAGTCCCAGCCGTTTGAGTATGGGTCGGCGTAAACCCGGTGGAAGTCCTTCTCTTCGATGATCTGGTTTCCCCTGTCGCCCGGGTCTGCCGGATGGAGATGCCCCTCCACCAGCACTTGCATGTCTCCCAGGTAGCGGTCGAACCCCTGCGGGGCCCGGTCCCTGAACTCGGGATCGATGTAGTTCTGCCACAGGTCGCTGGGCTCAATGACGTGCATGTCCGAATCCATTACCTTGAAACCGTTCCTGGCCATGTCAAACCCCCTTCTACGGAACTGGATGAGGTCTATGCCCCTCCCGAAACCCGCGTTAACGAATAGTCCCCGATTCCCGACTTCGATTCAGAGAGCTAGCGCCGGAGCCTGCCAGCCCCCCAGCCCCGACTCTATGGCCCCGGCAGCGGCCAGCACGATGTCCTCCCGCCAGGGCAGCGCTCCGAACTGCACCCCGATGGGCAGCCCCTCCGGCGAGGCCCCTGCCCTCACCACGCAGCCCGGCCAGCCAGTCAGGTTGTACGGCCTGGTGTAGACGGCGTCCGGGTAATCGTCTCTGTTGGCCTCGCCGTGAGGCAGGGCCGGAGCGGAGCCCGTCGGCGACAGTACCAGGTCATAGTCATCCATGAAGGCGAGCATTTCTCCCCGGACCTGGTCCATCTCCTCCAGCAACGCCATCAACTCCGCCGAAGAAATCGGCTTGGCCTTCCCCATGCGCTCCACCAGCACCGGGTCCATGTTCACCGTCCCCGCCGCTTGAAGCTGACGGCGTAGCCACGAGTAACCGTCGGCGGAGCTGAGGCGGTCGCACAGGGCGTCGGCCTTTTCCATGCCCGAGACCCTCGCCTCCCGTACGTCTACACCCGCTTCCCTGAGAACACGGCCAGCATCTTCAACGGCCCGGACCGTAGCCGCATCCGGTTCCACGTCCCCGAGACCAAGAAAATACGCGCACCTCAAGCCTTTCAGCGACACCGAATCGGGCCCTGTCAGGGGTACTGGCACTATGTATGGGTCCTGCCCGTCGACTCCCGATATCACCGGCAGAGCAAGCCACAGGTCGTCGACGTACCGTGCCATGGGGCCGACCTGGTTCAGAGGCCCCACGGCCCCGGTCCCATGCGGCGGAACGTGACCTCCCCGGGACACCCGCCCCTGGGTCGGCTTCAATCCGGCGATGCCGCAGTAGTGGGCGGGCATCCGGATGCTGCCAGCGCTGTCGGTGCCCATGTCCAGAGGCGAGCCTCCCGCCGCGATTATGGCCGCCGCACCACCACTGCTCCCGCTGGGGCTTCTCGACAGGTCGTAGGGATTGTTGGTGCGCCCGTAGACCAGGTTGTAGGTTTCCCACATCATGGTCATCTCTGGGGTGTTACTCTTGCCAAGGAGCACCGCCCCGGCGCCCTTCAGCCGTGCAACCACCGTAGCGTCCTCATCAGGCACGAAACCCGCCCTGCCCTCCGTCCCGGCCGTCGTGACCAGTCCGGCCGTGTCCAGCGAGTCTTTTATGGTGATGGGCAGGCCGTGCAGGGGGCCCCTGCTCTCGCTGCGCGCAGACTCCCGGTCACGCTCATCGGCCGTTGCCAACGCACCCTCCGCATCTACCAGCACCACGGCGTTAATCAGGGGGTTCACTTCATTGATGCGGGCCAGATGTGCCTGCACCATCTCTTTGGAGGAGATGTCACGCTTCCGCAGCGCATCGGCCATGGCCCGGGCGGACCAATAAAACAGCTCGTCCATCGACTCTCGTCCTTTCGCACCAAAAGGGCCCGACACAAGGAACAGGGAGGAGTTGGATGGTCGGGGCGCCGGGATTCGAACCCGGGACCTCATCGTCCCGAACGATGCGCGCTACCGGACTGCGCCACGCCCCGAGCTAAGGGAGGATACTGGGCCATTATAACGGTCTAGTGGCTTCCGTCCAAATGCTGTACTCGTTCGGTAGGTTAGTGACACACTGGCCTTTTCTTCAGTTGTGGGGTTTGTGGGTTTCGGTTCTGTCTGTTGGGAAGGGGCAGGCGACGGAAGGTCCGGGACTCGGGCGCAGGGGGCGGGAGGCCGACCTGCTCATCCCACTTGTGTTTGTGAAGGCGGTCCGGGGGGGAGAAAATCTCCCAGTGTGGGGGTTCCCCGTCCACCAGAAGGGCTCGATGGCCCTTGGCGCCCCGTGTTGCGGGGCTCATCCGATTCGCCGGCAAGTTCAATGCCGGCCACGTAGTGCGCCCTGCAAGAGGGCGCTGCATCTTTCGGCTGTTATGGCCCATCTCTACGGCCCTTCCATTAGGGGGACCTGTGCCGGATAAAGAGGGGC
Organism: Dehalococcoidia bacterium; assembly: GCA_965220005.1. Taxonomy (GTDB): domain Bacteria; phylum Chloroflexota; class Dehalococcoidia; order Plut-88900; family Plut-88900; genus Plut-88900. Next base: position 1,117,706 of record OZ244800.1, on the reverse strand, counting down.
TACATCGGCTGCGACGGCCCTCCCTCAGGAGGGCCTGTGCCGGGTTGAGTCCAGGACATCTTCCATCGCCTGGGTGTCAGGGAAGGGGCACGGGACCGCGGGATGAGGAGATGGCGGCGTTTGCTTGAGCCGCGGGTCGCTAGGCGACCGTTGGGATGGGCTTGGACGTTGAGTCCTCGGGTGGGTCGAGTGGACTTCCCTAGTTTTTGGTTCCTCCTTAAGGTGGTTCGGTTAGGTGGTCTAGACCTGGCACCAATATAGAACATAAGTACTTCACTGTCAAGAGGGTTATGTCACTCTCTATGTGAACGGGACCAATGCACCTATCCCCCGCTTGATTGATGCATCTTCCAAAGTGTCCTATTATCATTCACGTTTCTTCCCTTCCAAGGCTCAGGGGATGGGTTAAAATAACCCACTGCAATGAGCGAGCCACTGAACAAGATAACGGTCCGGGCCCCTGCCACCACGGCTAACATGGGCCCGGGGTTCGACTCCCTGGGCATGGCCCTGGAAGTCTTCAACACCATATCCATCGAACGGTCGGACCAATTCTCCATCCACATTAGCGGCAACGGCGCCGTGGAGTTGAGCACGGGCCCCGATAACATGGTATATAGGGGCGTTGCCGCCGTCTACGGCACTGCAGGCGCCGACCTCCCGCCCTTGGCCGTTGCCTGCCACAACGAGATTCCTCTGCGAAGGGGACTCGGCAGCAGCGCCGCAGCCATCGCCGGAGGCATGGTCGCCGCCAATCTGATCCTCGGTGGGCCGCTGCCCCTGGAAGAGTTGCTCCGCCTCGCCGACGCCATAGAGGGCCATCCCGACAACGTTGCCCCCGCCCTGTTCGGCGGCTGTCAAATCGTCATACGGCAAGGTGACCGGCTCATATCCGTTCCCTGTCCCGTCGACGAAGGTCTCAGCGCCGTGTTACTCGTTCCCGACGTTGAAATCCCCACCGACAAGGCACGGGCCGTCATGCCCAGACAAATTCCCATGCAGGACGCGGTACACAACATCGGGCGTGCTGCCCTGCTGGCCCTTGCCCTCAGCCGCGGCGACGCGAAATACCTCGCCCTCGCCACCCAGGACGTGCTCCACCAGCCCTATCGGGCTCCTCTGTTCCCACCCATGACCGGCATATTCGACGCCGCAATGGAGGCCGGGGCCCGTGGCGTCTTTTTGTCTGGCAGCGGCTCAACCATCCTGGCCCTTGCAGAATCCCGACCGGACACCATCGCCGAGGCCATGCTGCAGGAGGCCGTTCGGCAGGGGGTGAGCGCATCCACCCGCATCACCCGGCCCTCCGCAGCCGGAGTTTCCGTAGTGCCCGAAGGAGAGGCCTAGGCCATGGCCCTGCTTGTTCAGAAATACGGTGGCACCTCCGTCGCCGACTCCACCCGTATCATCAACGTCGCCAAGCGCATCGCCGCCGCCTCCGAAGCCGGCAATCAAGTCGTATCGGTGGTGTCGGCTATGGGAAACACCACCGATCGGCTCATAGAGCTCGCTCACGAGATCACCCCGGAGCCCAGCCCCCGGGAGCTCGACTTCCTCCTGTCCACCGGCGAGATCGTATCTTGCACCCTGCTTGCCATGGCCCTCCGGGAGCTCGGGGCCAAGGCCATCAGCCTCAGCGGCGCCCAGGCCGGCATCCAGACCGACGCTTCCCACAGCCGCGCCCGCATCGAGCAGGTGGAGACCCGCCGGGTCCTCGGCGAGTTGGAAAAGGGCAATATCGTCATCGTCGCCGGTTTTCAGGGCATGACTACCGACATGGAAACCACCACCCTGGGCCGCGGCGGCTCCGACACCACCGCCGTCGCCCTCGCCGCCGCCCTCAAGGCCGAGCGCTGCGAAATATACACAGACGTCCCAGGCGTCTTCACCGCCGACCCGCGGGTCGTGCCCAACGCCCGCAAACTTGTGGACCTCAGCTTCGAGGAGATGCTCGAGTTGGCCAGCTACGGCGCCGGCGTGCTCCACCCTCGATCAGTGGAGCTCGGGGCATTCTACGGCATACCTATCCTGGTCGCTTCCAGCTTCAGCAGCGAGCCGGGCACACTGATCCACGGAGGCGAGCCCATGGAATCAAGAAACAGACTGAGTGGAATAGCCCATGACCTCGACACGGCAAAGATTACAGTCGTAGGCATACCCGACCGTCCCGGCATCGCCGCCTCCCTCTTCGAGCCCCTCGCCCGCGCCGGCATCAGTGTCGACACCATTGTCCAGAACGCCGGCGTGGACAACATCACCGACCTCACCTTCACCGTTTCCCGGCGAGACCTGGCCGCATCCCAGGAGATCGTCCGCCCCGTCGCTGAGAACCTCGGAGGACAGGGTATCGTCGCCAACGCCGAACTGGGCAAGGTAAGTATAGTCGGCAACGGAATGCAGGACGCCCCCGGCTATGCCGCCCGGATGTTTACCGCCCTCCATCGGGCCGGAATAAACATCCAGATGATCACCACCTCCGAAATCCGTATCACCTGCATTGTCGACCGAGCCAACGTCACGAAGGCCGTCCAAGTCCTCTACGACGCCTTCTACGTGGAAGGGGCGGAGCTATAGCCTTCCCTGAAAGCGGCCCTCTCCTCTCCATCATCGTCCCGGCCTTCAACGAAGAGGCCCGGATCGGTGACTCCCTCTCCAAAATCACCGCCTGGCTAGCCCGGCAGACCTACTCCTGGGAGGTGATCGTCGTTGACGACGGCAGCTCCGACTCCACCGCGCGCCTCGTGACGGATGCTTCCTCCCGAATCCAGGGTGTTCGCCTGATATCTCAGCCTCATCGCGGCAAGGGCCACGCGGTCCGTGTGGGGATACAGGCCGCCGCCGGAGAATATCGCTTTCAGTGCGACGCCGACCTATCCATGCCGATTGAGCAGCTGTCGCGCTTCCTCCCCCCCGAATTCGTCGGACCCGGCATAGCCATCGGCTCACGGTCGGCCCCCGGGGCCCGCAGGCTCGGCGAGCCACCCTTGCGCAAGCTCATGGGCAAAGCCTTCAATCTTCTCGTCAGGCTGGGAGGCACCGGTTTCACTGACACCCAATGCGGCTTCAAGTGCTTCGCCGGGACTCGGGCCCACGCTTTGTTCGATGTGCAACTGCTGGACGGCTTCGGCTCCGATGTGGAAGCGCTCTACTTGGCCCGACGCGCCGGTATCCCGGTAGTGGAAGTCCCCATAGACTGGTATTACCGTGTAGGCAGCAAGGTGCGTCCAGTCCGGGACACTCTCCACATGCTCTCCGACCTGGCGGCAATTAGATTAAATGCTCTTCGCGGACGCTATCGTACCCGATGACACCCTGATCGCTTTATCTATCCGGCCCTGAAGCCGAATTCCATCCCGCAATCCCCTTTTGAAAACTAGGCCATGGTTGGTCGACGGGACCAATCGTCCGTAGCCTATTCCCTCGCAGCATGGGGTGGGGTGTGGAAATAAATCCAAAAAGTTGTGCCAAAAACCCCTTGCGCTGTCCGAAATTTGTTTGCAAAATTGCCCCTACCTTGAGTGAACTCTCATGAATACAGTTCGAGACATACTCGAAAAGAGCAAAGTCATAGCCGTTGTGGGCCTCTCTCCCAAGCCGGAGAGGGACAGCCACGAAGTGGCAAAATACCTGCAGGGCCAGGGATATCGCATCGTGCCCGTCAATCCCAGGGCCGATACTATCCTCGGCGAAAAGTCTTACCCCGACCTCGCTTCCATCCCCGAGAAGGTCGACGTAGTAGACATTTTCCGCAGGTCGGATGATGTCCCCCCCGTTGTCGATCAAGCCATCGCCATCGGCGCTAAGGCCGTGTGGATGCAGCTTGGCATTGTTAACGAAGGTGCTGCCGCCAAGGCCCGGGAGGCGGGCCTGGGAGTCGTAATGGATCGCTGCATGCTCGTAGAGCACCGGAATTTGGTTCCGTAGAATTCCTGCCCGGCGCTGATCGCCGGATGCCCGGTTCCCGAGTCCTCGGCTTACAAATCTTGATTCCCACACTGGATAATCATGCGAACAACATCTGGTAATACCCTAATCGTCCGCACCGGCCCCGCCACCCTGGCACGTAGCGCCATAGAAATGGCTACCAAGGGCCGATGGGCCGACGCCCTTGACCTGAACCGCCAGATCCTCGAACGCGATCCCGCCGACTGTGCCGCGTGGAACCGGATGGCCAAGGCCCTGGTACAGCTCGGCCGCTATTCCGGGGCCCGGGACGCTTTCGCCGAGACCCTTAGGCTCGACCCAGCCAATGGCATCGCCCGCAAGAACCTCGAAAAGCTGGAGGGTCTGTCGGAGGACGGACCGATGTGCCAGGCCGCCACGGCCGAGATGTCTCCTCAGCAGTTCATTGAAGATACGGGCAAGTCCAGCGTGACGGACCTCGTAAAACTGGGCGACCCTGAGACGTTGAAACGGCTCGTGAGCGGACAATCGGTCGAGTTGCGGATTCAGGACGGGAAGCTATCCGTGTATAGCCTGAACGGTGACTATATAGGGCAGGTGGAACCGAAGCTTGCCTTCCGGCTGTCGGAGCTGGTCAGGGGAGGCAACAAGTATCAGGGGGCCATAACCAGCGCAAGAGAAGGCCACGTGAAGGTGATGCTCCGGGAAACCCTCGTGGCCCCGGACCAGGTGGGTAAGAGGTCCTTCCCTTCAAAGTCGGCGGACGGCTTCCGGCCCTATATGAAGAGCAGGGCTGGGCTTCATGAGTCAGAGGCCTCACCGGATTGGCAGAAGGACGACGACGATCTGGAGAACTCCCAGGCCTGGACCAAGGATTTCGAGGAGCCCGACGAGGACCCCCTGGACACCAATGTTCCCCATGGCATCCGCATCTTGGACGACCAAAAAGACTCTCTCGAAGAAGAGGAAGACGAGGAGTAGTCCGTCTACACCTTCTTCCACGTCTCTCCTCCTCTATAGTTTGACCTTTAGAAAGCCCCGGCATCGAGTGCCGGGGCTTTCTTGAGCTTATCCAATTCGTGAGGCTATGGGGCTCTCTCTCACTACCGATGTAAAATAGGTGGTAAACTCTCTACCCGAACGAGGTGGCCTTTTGCCCCAGCCCAAAGCCTTCCAGGATTTCCTCGCCGCTTACCCAACCCTCCAGGTCATCGGCAACACGCCGATGGTCAAACTGGACCTACCGCTAGACTTCGGCAGCGCCGAGATACTGGCCAAGTACGAGCAGCTAAACCCTGGCGGCTCCATAAAAGACCGGCCCGTCCTCAGGATGCTCGTTGAAGCCATGCTGTCCGGCCAACTGACCCGGGACAAGGTGGTCCTGGACTCGACCTCCGGCAACGCCGGCATCGCCTACGCCATGATCGGCGCAACTCTCGGCTGCAAAGTACAGCTGGTCATGCCGGCCAACGCCAGTGAGGAGCGCAAGAAGCGCATCCGTGCCCACGGCGCCGACATCGTGCTCACCGACTCCCTTCTCGGCTACGACGAAAGCCTCCGAGAGGTCCGCCGCCGCTTCGACGAGAATCCCGAGGCCTATTTCTTCTGCGACCAGTACAAGAACAACAACAACTGGCGTGCCCACTACGAAAGCACCGCAGAAGAGATCATGGCCCAGGCCCCCGCTATCACCCACTTCGTAGCGGGCGTGGGAACGGGAGGCACCATAACGGGCGTCGGCAGGCGGCTTAAAAAGGAGAATCCGGCCATAAAAGTCATTTGCATTGTCCCGGGCGACTGGCGGGGTGTCGAGGGCTTGAAGCCTCTCGGTGAAGGTGCAATAGTGCCGGAGATCCTCGACGAGACCATCATCGACGAGCGCATCGAGATTGACGTAGACGCCGCCCACGACATGTCTCGGCTCCTGGCCTCCAGGGGTATATTCGTGGGCCAGTCCTCGGGGGCATACTTTCAGGGCGCCTGCCAGGTGGCCCAGCGTGAGAGGCAAGGCCGAATCGTCACCATCTTCAATGACATCGGCGAAAGATACTTCTCTACGGGCATGTGGGACTAGCGCTGACGCTTCTCTCTTGACAACCCTGCCCTCTTCCTCAATAGTGGCCCCATGACTCCAGCCACAGCCACCCACACTGAAGAAATCATCTCAGTCGCCGGCACCGACCTCCAGGTCATCAAGGCCGGCTCGGGACCTCCCCTCATCATCCTCCACGACGAGTTGGGACAACACGCCTGGCTCCGCTACCAGCAGGCCCTGTCTGAGCATTTCGAGGTCTCGGTCCCCTCCCACCCCGGATACGGCAAGTCGACACGAATCGACTGGATAATGACCATGAGGGACATGGCCAACTGGTACCTTCAGGCCTTCGACGACCTCGGGATTCGGGAGGCCAACGTCATCGGCCTGTCCCTCGGGGGCTGGCTTGCGGCCACCATCGCCGCCTTCTGTCCTCACCACTTCAAGAAGATGGTCCTCGTCGGGGCCGCGGGCATCAAACCCCCGGAAGGCGAAATCTTCGACATGTTCATGGAGACGGCATCCGACTACATCAAGCTAACCGTCGCCGATACTCTCGCTGTCGAGGAATTCCCAGCCGTCTGTCCCCCAACCCCCTCCCCCGAGCTCGCCGAGGCTTGGGAGGTCGCCCGGGAGCAGTCGGTGCGACTCAGCTGGCGGCCCTACATGCACGATCCCGCCCTTCCCCACCTCCTGGGCCGCGCCGCAAGCATTCCCACTCTTCTTGTCTGGGGCGCAAAGGACGCAATCGTACCCGTCAGCGCGGGCCGGGCCTACAAAAAGGCCATTCCGGGCTCCGGGCTTGCAATTGTCCAAGGCTCGGGCCACCGGCCCGAGATAGAAGCCCCCGACGAGTTCCTTAAGCTGGTCCTGGACTTCTTCAAAGACAGTTAGTCCTATTCCCCCGTGTATAATCCCTCCCGCGGGAACGTTGCAGCGGGCAGGAGGACGCCATGTTCATAGGTCACTTCACCGAGAGACCCTACCAGGACCCCAAGTCCGGCTATTTCGGGGCTACCGGCCTGCCCATCAAAGACTTGACCCTCAGCAACGAGATCTACGACCCGGAGGTCGGCGCCGACCTTTATAACCGCTACCTCGACGAAAAAATCTACGCCGACGAAGCCGGGTTCGACGGCCTCATGCTCAACGAGCACCACTCCACCCCCTTCTGCATGGGCGGCGCCACCAACGTCGAGGCTGCCATACTGGCCCGCATCACCAAGAACGCCAAGATCGTCCTTCTCGGCAACATACTTCCCCTCTGGGACGACCCCCTCTGGCTGGTCGAACAGCTAGCCATGATCGACCTCATCTCCCACGGCCGCCTCATCCCCGGCTGGGTGCGCGGCACGGGGCGGGAGATGGTCTCCCACAACATTCCCCCAGCCTACAACTGGGAGCGCTTCCAGGAGGCCCATGAGTTCATCATCAAGGCCTGGACCACATCGGGCCCCTTCCGCTGGGAGGGGAAGCATTATCACTACCGCTACGTCAACCCGTGGGTCAAGCCCTACCAGAAACCCCATCCTCCCATCTGGCTCCCCGGCGTAGTGAGCCGGGACTCCCTGATGTGGGCGGCGGAAAAGCGCATCCCTTACGTCATGCTCGCCACGAAGCTCGAGCCCACGCGGCAGGCTTTCCAGCTCTACCACGAACGGGCCGCCGAGCTAGGCTATCAGTCGGGGCCCCAGAACATCGGCTACCTCTGGAAGGTCCATGTCGACGAGACCGAAGAGCTCGCTGAGGAGGCCGCTCGCAAGTACGTCCAGGGTCCAAGCAACCCCTTCCTGGCCGGCAACGAGGGAACCACCAACCTCGCCCTCGCCTCTTTGCCCGGTATGACCTCTCGAAGGCGCGTCCTCCCCACCAGGACTGCTGCCACCAAGTACCGCGGAGGCGTGGAGAGCGTCCCCTACGAGGAGCAGATCGAGAATTACAGCATCTCCGCAGGCACCCCCAAGACCGTCCTCCCCAAGATCCGCCACGTCCTCGAAACGCTGCGCCCCGGCATCGTCATCTTCTGGGACGGCGACGGCGCAATGACCCACGAGGAGCAGATGCGCAGCCTCCGCCTCATGAAAGAGGAGGTTATCCCCGCCGTCCGGGAGATGGCCGCCGAGCTGGACCTACCCGGCCCAACGGAGGTCGACCCTGCCACTGGGCAAAAGATAGCGTCCAACGGCGCTCTGGCCCACGCGGGCTAGTTCGACCTGCTTCTCAGGAGTCCCGAACGAAGCCCCACCCTCTAACGGTCATTCCTGCGAAGGTCGCTGATGCGCCTGTGGCGTGCAGACTGCAGGTGCGGCGGGGCGTGAATCCATCCTTCGCCTGTAAGTAGGATTTTTGGGTTGGTTCGGGCTACCTCACACAATCGCCAGCGGGTTCCACGGTGACCCCGACGCCCCCGTCATCCGCAGGGGTGCCCCGATGAACAGGAACTCATAAACGCGGTCCCGCGCCAGCCCTTCTAGGTCGAGGCTCTCCATCAGGTAGATCCCTAAGTCCCGCAGCGCGTACCGATGCAGGGGCGCCGAGTTGTACGTGGGAGGCTTCGCCTCAACCGTCGGGTGGTCGGCCCCTAGGGCGCAGATGTCCCGCTCCATGAGCCACGGCTTCAGGCTCCCGTCGGGCCCCGGGAACTGAGAGCCCCACAATGCCCTGTCCTTCCCGAATAACGTATACCAGCCCGTGCGCACCAGTACGATATCCCCCGTCTCTATGCTCACGTCCTGGGCCTTGGCCGCGCCATCCAGGTCCTCTCCGGTGACCGTGTACTCCGGCCCGATGTGCTCGATACCCATGTAGGCCGGCAGGTCAAGCATGATCCCCCGCCCTACCATGTACCGCACGTTCTCTATTCCGTTTTTCCCGACTCCCCGGCTCGTGATCTCGGTTTCAGGGTGGCCGTTGTACATCTCGGCCTCGGCCCACACGTGCCCCAGGGCGTCGATGTGCGTCCCGGAGTGGACCTCCATAGCAACCATGTCATCCACAAAGCTGATCTCCGGGTTTTCCATGTGCCAGAAGTGGTGAGTTTTCCAGGTCTTGTGGAAATCCGGTAGCTGGGGCCCGTCCCGCTCTAGTGGCACTGCGAGGCTGTAGATTTTGGCCTTCTTGACCAGTTGGAAGGCCTTCAGCATCGTCTCGGGAGTGAGCAGGTTCAGCGCACCCAGCTGGTCTTCGGAACCCCATCTGCCCCAGCTATTCCCTCCGTTGTCATCCATCATAGCCTCCTCATTTTGTTGCAAGCGTCGAACCTTTTGCCCCATTATGACGAAGCCGCCCCGAGGGTCGCATTCGGGGCGGCTTTGTCACGCATTCTGTTATAAGGGCTTATTTCTGCCGGGACCTCAACTCCTCGAACACCTGCTCCGGTGTCGCATCCACGGATGACAAGAGCACCAGGGTGTGAAACCACAGGTCCGCTACCTCGCTCACGGTGCGCTCGGGTCCCTCACTCAGCGCGGCGATGGCCGTCTCTCCCGCCTCCTCCACTACCTTCTTACCGATCTTCTTGGGCCCCTTCTTAAGGAGTTTGGAAACGTAGCTGCCCTTGGGTTTGTCCCGCTTCCTCTGCTCTATTAGCTGAAAGAGTTCGGCCAGCATATCTCCCGGCGTCCGCTCGAACTCGGGAGTCTCGTCCGGAAGCCCTTTAAAGAAGCAGCTCGTCTCGCCTGTGTGGCAGGCTGGGCCCGTGGGCTCCACCGCAATGAGTAGAGCGTCGCCGTCGCAGTCAACACTGATGCTGCGCACGTTCAGGTAGTTTCCGGAAGTCTCACCCTTGTGCCATAGCTCCTGGCGGCTCCGGCTGTAGAACCACACCTGCCCCGAAGCCCGAGTCCTCTCCAGCGACTCTTGATTCATATAGGCAAGGGTCAGCACTCGCCCCGTGTCGGCGTCCTGCACTATCGCGGGCACCAGTCCCTTGTCGTCAAGCTTGATCATCCACTGATTCCTCCTGCACAGCAGGTCTGCTGGGCACTCCTCGCACCGTCAAGTACTCTTTTGCCTGGGCTATTGTATAGGTCCCGTAGTGGAAGATACTGGCCGCCAGCGCCGCGTCCGCCTTGCCATCTACTAAGGCGTCGTGCAGGTGGGCCAAATTGCCCGCTCCTCCACTGGCTATCAGAGGCACCGGAACCGACTCCGAAATAAGCCGGTTCAGCTCCAGATCGTAGCCCGTCTGCTGGCCGTCGGCGTCCATACTGGTCACCAGCAACTCGCCTGCACCCAGCTCTGCAACTCTGGCCGCCCACTTCAGGGCGTCGATCCCCGTGGGCCGCCTCCCTCCGTGAGTGTACACCTCCCACTTGGACCCGGGCCCCAAACCCAGGTCATCTTCCAGTTCAGAGCGGGCTACGTCTACTCGCTTTGCGTCAATCGCCGCCACTATGCACTGGCTCCCGAATGCCCGTGCGCCCTCCTCAATGATCCGTGGGTCCACCACTCCCGCCGTGTTGACCGCCGTCTTGTCGGCCCCCGCGTCAAGGATGCGGCGCATGTCCTCCGTCGTCCTGATGCCGCCGCCCACGGTCAGCGGTATGAAAACCTCCTCCGACACACGGTTCACGACGTCGATCATGATGTTCCGCTCGTCGGAGCTTGCGGTGATGTCCAGGAAGACCAGCTCATCGGCGCCCTCGGCGTCATAGAAGGCCGCCATCTCCGCCGGGTCTCCGGCATCTCGGAGATTAACGAAGCTGACTCCCTTGACGACCCGCCCCCGGTCTACGTCCAGGCAAGGGATTATCCGCTTGGTAAGCATGGGGGTTCCGTTAGACAGGGACGCCGGAGAGGCAACGTATGACCTGATCGGTGAATTCGGTCGTTGACGCCGAGCCGCCTTGGTCGGATGTTAGACAGCCACCATCCACGTATGCGTCCCGGATGGCGCTCTCGATCCGCTCGGCGATCACGTCTTCGCCCAAGTGTCTCATCATCATGGCAGAGGTCAGTATAAATGCGGTGGGATTGGCTAGCCCCTTGCCCGCGCCTTCCGGCCAACTGCCGTGCGTCGCCTCGAACACCGCACAATTCTCCCCCAGGTTCGCCCCCGGTACCAGGCCCAGCCCCCCGACCAGTCCAGCCGCCAGGTCCGAGATGATATCCCCGTACAGGTTCTCCATCACCAGCACATCGAACCGTCCCGGTTTTAGCACCAAGTGCTGGCAGGCCGCATCCACGATCATCTCCGTGTATTCGATTTGCGGAAACTCCTTGGCCATCCCCCGGCAGCAGTCCAGAAAAAGTCCGTCGGAGAGCTTCATTATGTTCGCCTTGTGCACCGCAGTCACCAGCCTACGGCCGTGGGCCTCGGCGTATTCGAATGCGAATCGGGCTATGCGGGTCGACGCCGCTCTTGTAATCACTTTTACGCTCTGGACAATACCGGGTACAACTTCGTGCTCGACGCCCGCGTAAAGGTCCTCTGTATTCTCTCGTACTACCACCAGATCGACATCCTCATACAGGCTTCGTGCACCGGGCAGGCTCTTGACAGGCCTCAGGCAGGCATAGAGGTCCAGGCTCTTCCTCAGCGTAACGTTGAGGCTAGGGTAGCCCTCGGCACTAGGTGTGGTGACAGGACCCTTCAGGGCCACGCCGTTTTTCTGCACGGACGCCAGTGCCTTGCCCGGAAGAAGTACACCATACTGCTCCCTCGCTGCCACCCCGATCTCCTGCCTGTCCCACTCAATACACGCCCCAGCCGCCTCCAGCACCCGCACCGCCGCCGCCGCCACCTCAGGCCCGATCCCATCCCCTTCGATAAGGGTGATGCTATGTGTTTTCTCACTCATTAAGCACATTATCAGCCCACTGGCAGGGGGATTCAATACAAATTGCGATATTGCCAGTTATTGTTCTGTTTGGTCGGGGTGCCAACGACACAAATGCGCGTTACAATCCCCACATGATCATCGACTTCCATGCCCACATCTTCCCCGACAGCGTCCGTGACGACCGAACCACATACCTCGAACGCGACGCCACTTTCTCTCACCTCTACTCCGACCCCAAAGCTCGTCTAAGCTCCGCCGCCGAGCTGGTAGAAAAGATGGATCGGGATGGAATAGACGTGGCCGTGACCCTCGGCATGGGCTGGCAGGTCCACGACTTCGCCGTCGAGGCCAATGACTACATCCTTGAGTCCGCCAGGGCTTTCCCCGAACGCCTCGTCCCCTTTTGCACCGTCAACCCTGCCCTCGGCGATGTTGCGGTCGCAGAGATAGAAAGGTGCGCAGACCTTGGGGCCCGAGGCATCGGCGAGCTTCACTCCTACGCCCAGGGCTACAGGCTGGACGACGAACGAGTCATGGCCCCAATAATGGAAGTGGCCATTGCCCGAGACCTAATCGTCCTCACTCACTCCTCGGAGCCCGTAGGGCACATATATGCAGGCAAGGGCACCGTCACCCCGGACGAGCTCTCCCGCTTCATCGAAATGTTCCCCGAGGCCAAGATCGTCTGTGCCCACTGGGGTGGAGGCCTCCCCTTCTATGCCCTCATGCCGGAGATATCCGAGGCCATGCGCAACGTCTACTTCGACTCCGCCGCTTCACCCTTCCTCTACACTCCAGAAGTCTTCTCCAACGCCGTCAACCTCGTCGGACCTAACAAGATCCTCTTCGGCACCGACTACCCTCTAATCAGCCACAAGAGACTGCTCGCCCAGGTCGAAACCCAAGCCCTTGACCCCGAGACCAAGGCCGCCGTCCTAGGCGGCAACGCAGGCAAGCTTCTAGGTCTCTAGGATGGCTTATTCGAAATATTCGTCTTCCTCAAAATTCGACCACCCGTCGAAAACGGGAAACGGCAGAGGAAGATCTCCTTCGGGGTCATTCACCTTGAATGAAATTCTTTCGCTGTCGAAAATGTTCCTGATGGAGATGGACAGACCCGACGTTTCAATGCAGTTCTCGCACTCGTCGGGAATCCCTTGCATTGTATTTGGATTGACGAATAAGACCTCGATTTCCGAATCCCCACCCCTGCTCTCAATGCGATAATCTGTCGAGTGAACCTCCCATTCGTATTTGGCGTACCCGTCTTCAGCGTATTGTGCCCAGAGACGAATGCCGTTGAAGAAATCTAGAATTACACCCTTTCTGGGGCTGCCATCCCTGGAGGGCTCGAACTGACGAAATGAACGGCCGCCTAGCTCCGACTTTATCCGCTCTTCTTCCTGCCCCGAGACCGGTTCCGCTACGCCACTGCCGCATGAGAGCATTAATGCCAGCGCAGATATAAGGGCCACCAGTGCAAGTGCTCGTCTCATCATTCTGTTCCCCTAATCCAATTCTAAAACACTGTTAAATCGAGGTGAGTTACCATCAATAGTCCTAACAACGATATCTGGCTGAACACCCTCCCCGACCTCCTCCGCCCGGGCCTCGACCTCGTTTTCGTAGGGATCAACCCCGGCAGCTACTCCGCGGCCAAGGGTCACTACTACGCCCGACCCGGCAATCTTTTCTGGTGGGCACTTAGTGAATCGGGCCTGGTAGAAGGACCCGCAACTCCCGACATGGACGCATCCCTCCTCGACCGAGGCATAGGCTTCACCGACGTCGCCAAGCGTCCATCCAACGCCGCCTCCGACCTTCCCCGCGTCGAGTTCACCACTGGCGCCTCCGTCCTGATCGAGAAGTTAAGGCACTTCCAGCCCCTGGTCGCCTGCTTCAACGGTATCACCGCCTATGCTCACTGCTTCGGTCCCAGCGCTTCCCCCGGCCCTCGCCCCGAGCGCATAGGCCGCACCCAGATCTACGTGGTCCCCTCCACCAGCCGGCGCAACGCCCACTACCAGAAGAACGACATCCTCCACTGGTTCCAGGGCCTCAAAGAATTCCTCCAACAGGTACGGGAGCAGTCCGGTGAGCCGCACCCCTAGAGACCCCCACCCCACCCCCGCTACGACGCGCACTTTCATCGCCATTGAGATTCCCGTTAAGGTGCAAGACCTGATTGCATCCCATGTCGAGCGATTGAAGGGCCTCGTGCCCCGAGGCGTCAAATGGGTCGACCCTCAAACCTGTCACCTAACTCTCGCATTCCTCGGCAACGTGCCCAATGACCAACTCCCCACCCCCTTCCGAATCATGGATACAGTAGCCACCGACTCCTCACCCCTCCGCCTAAGAACAGGCCTGTTGGGCGCATTCCCCAACCTCCGTCGGCCCCGGGTACTCTGGCTCGGTTTGGAGGGCGACACACAACTCCTGACCATTACCCAACGCCGCTTACAGGACGCCCTGGAGGCTGACGGATTCCCCCAAGAACGACGGGCATTTAAGCCCCACATAACTCTCGGCCGAGCCCGAGGCAAGGGCGCCATCCCCATCCCAGAGGCCGTCCTGAATAGACTGGCAGAAGACACGCTGGCCTTAGAAGTCCGGGAAATTGTCCTCATGTCCAGCGTCCTCACCGCTCGCGGCCCCATCCATATGCCGATTCACAGAGCCCCTCTTTCACTGGCTTCTCATATTCCTTGACCTCAGTCGGCCCCAATCTGTATCCAAGGTTGACGATGGAGTGGGGAAATGTAAGATAGAAGCCATGAGTTAGGGTGGTCTGGCTATGATTGGAGAAAGATTGGGAGGAAGACGTTATGCCACCGAAAAAAGCGCCGTTTCTGACTAAACCCTACAGCGGATACCTGCACAGGGAGGTGCCGGAGGACGATAGGGAGCTGACGAGGGTCGGCCCCGGCACCCCGATGGGCGAGTACCTCCGCCGGTTCTGGCAGCCGCTCCTGCTTAGCGAGCAGATAACCGACCTGCCCGTGCCGATTACGAGGTTCGATGAAGAGCTGGTCGCCTTTCGTGATGGGGATGGACGGGTCGGCATCGTGGAATCCCACTGCTCTCATCGCGGTACTTCACTGGAATACGGTAAGGTCGAGCAGCGAGGCATCCGATGCTGCTATCACGGATGGCTCTACGACATAGACGGAAGGATACTCGAAACCCCCGGTGAGCCCGAGACCAGCACCCTAAAGGACCGCCTTTGCCACGGCGCCTATCCGGCCATAGAGTACGGCGGTCTGGTATTCGCCTACATGGGCCCCCCGGACGAGACTCCTGAGTTCCCCAACTTCGATATATTCAGTTCCCCCGGCTATCACCTCGAGCCCGGTGTCCACCTCAAACCTACCGATGACGGGATTATTCCCAACCCGAAGCCCTGCAACTGGCTCCAGGTTATGGACAACCTGCTGGACCCCGTCCACGAGGAGTTCCTCCACGCGACTATTTCCGGTATCCAGTTCGTGGACAAGAGCGGCGCCCCGATTAAAGAATTGGCCATCAACGGGGAACTCGGTTTCGTAGAGACCCCGACGGGGGTCATTACCATGGACGTGCGCCGCGTCAGCCCCAAAACTGTGTGGGTGCGAAACATCGAATTCCTCTGGCCCAACTTGGGATGCCTGGGCGCCCCGCCTACGCTTCCCTACGAGTGGGGCCCTGATGAACAGGAGTTCCACGACCTTCCCACCACACTTATGTGGGCCGTTCCCGTGGACGACTACAACTGCGTGGAGATCGACTTCTACCTGGTGCCCGATGGAGCAAAGGTGCCCCCCGAAAGACGGTTCTCACTGGCCCAGCGTGCCAACCGCGGAGGCCGTGAGTACGATGACATGCAGCGAGGCCCGGGTGACTTCGAGGCCATGATCAGCCAAAGGCCCATCGCCGTGCATGCAATGGAGCACCTGGGAGCCGAAGACCGGGGTGTAACCATGTACCGCAAGGGCCTCAGGCGTCGGGTGCGGATGCTCAAGAATGGGGAGTCGCCCCCCGAGATCGCCGTCATGGCGGGCAAGATGGTGAACACCTTCGGCGGCGATACTCTCCTGCGTGCCCCCGAGGCGGAGGACAAGGCTAAGGATAAGAAGCTGCTCAAGAAACTGGGTATAGATATGGCAGAACGCTACACCCGTGAACTCCCTAACCACCCGGACAACGGAACGGGCACGAATTAACTTGACCGAAGGCATTTGCCAGTGTACGATTCACCCCTAAGGTGAATTATGGAAGTTGTTTTCCGAACAAAACGGCTTCAAAGGAATTTTCAGAAATCAGTTGGTGCAGTTCGGCAGTGGGGGCCCGAGGTCGGCCGTAAGTACATCACTCGTATCGAGCAACTCTACGCGGCTAAGGACTTCGGGGCCGTGTATAACATACGCAGTTTGTCTTTACACCCCCTGAAGGGCCCTATGCAGGGTTATTTTTCGATTTATCTGACAGGAAAATGGAGACTGCTAATAACAAAGGGGGACACAGAGGCAATCGTGTTCATCGAGGAAGTAAGCAACCACTATGACGACTAGAACTCGACGAGAGATTTCAGACATGCCGATTCCTCCAGGTGAAATCCTGGAGGAAGAGTTGGAAGCACGCGGCATGAGTCAAAAGGAACTCGCAGCAAGGATGCAAAGGCCGCCCCAAGTAATAAACGAGATAATCAAAGCTAAGAAGTCGATTACCCCGGAGACCGCGATTGGGCTGGAGAAGGCCCTGGGCATCGACGCCCATTTCTGGTCCAACCTCGAATCCAGTTACCGTTTGGCGCTTGCTCGGAATCGTGATAAAGAAACACATTCGGCTGTGGCCAACGGATAATGGCCCCTGCCTTTGTCTTTCATTCAGAAAGTGATTATTATTACAATCGCTTTTCTAGGGACCATTGTGACCACCAAGGAGGAGTTCTAAATGCCGCCCTTCGCCTTTTTCAAAGGAGACTTCGTACCGCTGGCCGAGGCCAAGGTCGGAATCATGACCCACGCCCTCAACTACGGCACAGCCGTCTTCGAAGGCATTCGTGGCAACTGGAACCAGGAAGACCGTCAGATCTACCTCTTCCGTGTCAAAGAGCACTTTGAACGGCTTCACAAGAGTGCCCGGATACTCAATATGACATTGGCCTACTCCGTAGACGAGCTCTTTGACATCACCCTGAAGCTTGTCGAGATGTGCAAGTTCGAAGAGGACATCTACGTCCGGCCCATGGTCTACCAGAGTGGCGAGGTGCTGGGCGTCCGCTCCCACGACGTGGAAAACGACTTCTTCATCTTCGTCGCTCCTTTTGGTCCCTACTTCAGCGGCGACGAAGGGATCCGCTGCTGCATTTCCAGCTGGCGCCGACCCCTGGACACCATGATCCCTCCACGGGCCAAGGTCACCGGCATCTACGTCAACAGCGCTATGGCCAAGACCGAGGCCATGCTCAACGGTTTCGACGAGGGCATCATGCTCACCCAGGACGGCCACGTCTGCGAGGGCAGCGGTGAGAACCTGTTCGTAGTGGATAACGGGACGCTGGTCACTCCATCTCCCGCCGATAGCGTACTTCTTGGCATTACCAGGAGCACCGTCATGGAGATCGCTGAGAAGGAGATGGGGATGCCTTCCTGGGAACGCCAGGTAGACCGGAGCGAACTCTATTCCGCCTCCGAAGTGTTCCTGACAGGCACCGCAGCCCACATCACGCCCGTCATCGAGATCGATAATCGGGCTATAGGCGCCGGAAAGGTGGGCCCCGTGACCCGGCAGCTCTCCGACACCTATGTGGACATTATCAGGGGCAAGAACGAAAAGTACGGCGCCTGGTGCACTCCGGTTTACGGTAGCTGACGCCAGTCCCCCACATATAAAGTAAAACGGCTGGTGCGCTGAGCGCACCAGCCGTTTTTGCCCTTCGCCATTTCCCCTAGTTAAGGCTGTAAAGCCGCGCGCAATTGTCCCACAGGATCTTCTTGCGGGACTCATCACTAACGCCTTCCATTTCCATGAAAGTGTCGGTGGCATGGGGGAACTTGCAGTCGGAGTGGGGGTAATCGGTGGTGAACACCAGGTGCTCATCCCCATAGTACCTTATAACGTCGGTGACCATGTATTCATCCACGTCGACAGAGATAAAGCACTGCCTCCTGAACAGGTCGCTGGGTTTCTCCGAAAGGTTGATGACGCCGTCCAACCCCTCATACAGCTCATACCGTTCATCAAGCCGGTAGAGAAGCCAGGGCAGCCAGCTGCAGTTGCCTTCCAGTATGGCGACGGTCATCTTGGGAAAGCGGTCCAGGATGCCTCCGGCGGTCATGTAGATGGTCGCCAGCATATCCTCCATCGGCTGGTCGAACGTCTCCCCTAGCCACGTCAGTTTATCAAGAGTCGCGAACCGGTTGGACCAGTGGACCTGGTTAGGGGAGAAGCTGGGATGGAATGTGACGGGAAGATCGAGGTCCTGCGCCTCCTCCCATATCGGGTCGAAATAGGGCTCAGGCAGTTGCCGCCCGAGCACCGGCTCAGGTGTTAGGCAGGATGCCACGTGTCCAAGGTCTTTCTTGATTCTACGCATTTCCTGTGCCGCCAGGGTTGCGTCGTGGAGTGTGATCAGACCGGCGGCCTTCATTCTGGCCGGGTCCTCATTGCAGAAGTCGGTGATCCAGTCGTTCCAGGCCTTGTTCAGGTCGTTGGCGTATTCAGGTTCGTGGGCGTCGTCGGTGTGGAGAGGCAGCGTACGGAACATGACCGCCACGTCGATGCCTTCCATCTCCATTGCCTGGAGCTGGGACACGGAGTCGAAGTCCCTGTCGCTGCCAATCTTGAATCTGTCGGCAACCTTGGAGTCGAGATCCGGGGCGTTGGTGTTCTGGGTTCTTCGAATGCGTTCTCCCTGGGCCGTCGTGTAGCGCACACCTCCGTACGGACGGGCCCGTTCCCCCCTGGGAATCCGGTCTCCCCATTTCGGGTCCATGTAGGTGGTGTAAAGGTCTGCCGGCTCCAGTACGTGCAGGTCGGAATCCATTACCTTGTAACCGTTCTTGCCCATAGTTGCTCCTCCTCGTTTCCGCTAAAAAATCACCTGCACTATCCCGAGTCGGTTGTTTGCCACCTCCGGCACCCGAGCGTGCGGCCCTGCCTTGAAACGCTCCCGATTCTAGGCAGGGGGAAGGGGCGCTGTCAATGCGGCTAGCCACCACCTCCTACCCTGCGATATAATAAACACCCGTTTGCTCCTATTGAGCGGTTTTGGCCCCGTGGTGTAGCGGTCTAACATGCCACCCTGTCACGGTGGAGATCGCCGGTTCGAATCCGGTCGGGGTCGCCATTCCCGCTTTAGCTAGTCCCGTACCCCTTTGAGCCTTAAGGTTGTCCTGTTGCATGGGCATGGTGGGCGTTAAGATGGTGCGCGACTTTCAAGGCAATCGGCAGCACCCTGCTAATGGCTAAAGATCATGTTGACGGATTTATACCCCTTACTAAAGGCAAGACCTCACGTGCGAACTGCTCGTACTGCTGCATGGTTTGGGAGGGCGGGACAGCCGCATACATCACAAAGTGCGTAACCCCTGCATCCAGGTATTCCTGTATCGCAGCAACGCAGTCCTCTACATACCCTGAGACATTCGCCTGCCCCCGAATCGTCGGCCTCTCGCTCCTCCAGCGGTCCGACTCCGTTTCCAGAATCTTCCACGCCCGCTCCCGATCATCGTCCAGGCAGAACCAGAGCACCGTCCCAAACTCTATGGCATCCGGGTCCCGACTCGCCTGCTCTGCGTAAGCGCGCACTTTCTCCCGCACCGATGCGTATTGGGACGCTGGCACCGAGGATGGGATGAACCCGTCCCCGAGCCTTCCCGTCCTACTGACCGTCGCTTCTACTAGTCCGTTTTTCCACAGCGGCCCCAGCCATATCGGAGGGTGAGGCCGCTGCACAGGCTCCGGTCCCACGTCAACGTCCTCCACCTCATGAAACTTGCCGCGATGGGTGACCCCTTCCTCCGAAAGCAGCCGGCGCAGCAATGCCAGCTTCTCATCCGCCATCCTCCCTCGTTGGTGGATATCCAGCCCCATGGCATCGAACTCTTTTTTGTTGCTCCCAACCCCGAGCCCCAGCACCAATCTCCCCTTCGATAGGACGTCTATGGTAGCGACAGTCTTGGCGAGGGCAACGGGGTGCCGGTACGGGAGCACCATAACCGCCGTCGCCAGCAGAATGCGCTCCGTTCTCTGAGACGCCGCTGCCAGGACAGCCATCGGGTCGGGAGCGGGGCCAAGTGCGAAGTCGGTGGTCCAAAAGGAGTTGTACCCAAGCGCCTCGGCCCGTACGGCCATGTCAACAGTCCTATTCGCGTCAAAGATGTCAGAATGCATTATCCCGAATTTCATGTCAGTAATACCGTGTGATCACCTCTTCCGTAATTAGAGAGGCCTATGGTGCTGGTGCTCGCAAGATCACCCTTCTTTTTAAAGGCCCCGAGCTCGTACATTCTCCTGCCTTGGGCTTTGTCTTCAAACGAGAGGGCCGTACCCACCGACCCTACAGCCTGGGTGTTGCATTACTATCAAAAGGGCAATACCTTACTGCCTTGGGGCAAAGTGATTCTCGGAGAGGGCTAGATCATAGAGCAGGCCCGATACCCCAGCCACGGAACTAAGGAAAGACTAGGAGTTAATAAATGGGGACCTTTCGACTATACACCGGAGAAGATGGCCAGTCCCACATCGAGTCCATAAGCCTCGAGGCGGTTCCATCCTGGACTAGGGGGGTAGACGTCACAAAGATCAGCTTCCAGGAACAGCCTGCCGGCAACTACCTGGACTGGCATCCGGCGCCAAGGCGCCAGTTCGTGATCATTCTCTCGGGGCGGCTGGAGATTGGGTTGGGAGATGGGAGCAAGCAGGTCTTTGGACCTGGCGACGCCCGACTGGTCGAAGACACTACCGGCCAAGGCCACACCACTGGGGTCTACGGCGACCAGGCGTGCATCACTGCAACCATTCCGCTCAGAGACCAGTAAGGTTCGCGATACGATAGTAAGAATTCCTGCTCAACAGCTTGTCCGTAACTCACCGCGAAGGGGCGGCGGCACTAGTTTGTGCCACCGCCCCCTAATTTGCTAGCTGCTCATCCAGAAGCCAAAGGCTGTCAGAAAGCAGGTTGCCTAAACTCCCGGCGCCCTACTGGGTTGCCAGGATGTACTGCTCCTCAGCCCAGGCCAGGTTCTCTCCCAGGTAGACCTCGTCCAGCACGATGCCGTAGGGGGCGTTTGCCCCGGAAGTGGGCAGATGGTCCCGTACCTCGTCAAATTCGGGGGCGTCCAACAACGGAATGGCCTTCCGGTTGACCGGCCCGTATGAGATGTACTTGGACAGTTGTGAGTTGATTTCGGGGAAGCTTATCCAGGCCATGTACAGGTTGGCCAGCTCGTACCTTTCGGGATACAGCTCTTTCATGCCGTTGGGCAGTGCGTATCCACTCAAGTTGATGAGGTGGCCGCATTCCCAGCAAACCCGGATGGGTGCGCCTTCCTTGGCCGCATCGAAGATACGACCGTTATAGGCGCTGCACATTTCCACTTCTCCGCTTATGAGCATCTCGGGGCATTGTGAGCCGGATGACCAGTAGATAATGTCGCTGCCGGCTTCTTCGGTCCAATCGGCAAACCACTGGAAGTCTTCTTCCATCTGCTCTCGCCTTGGCGTGTTAGCAGCCTGTTTGCCCTCCGGCGAATTCAGCAGGTCGGGTTCACGGGCCAGCCTCGTGAACTGGATGTGTCCTCCCCACGCCACGGCGTGGCGGAGGGCCCGGCGGCCGGGGAATTTCTCCAGATCGTAGAAGTCTGCCCACGACTTGGGACCGCTGTCGCCAGGATACACGTCGGTGTTGTAGGCCATGACGATGGACCAGGTAACGTCTCCGCCGCCCATGTAGGGAGAGAGATTCTTAATGGGGTCCAGCAGGTCCCGGTTGTCGATCACGCTCAAGTCCAACTCTTCCAGGGAGTCGGTCTCGAGGAGAGCCGTGGCCTGCGAAATGCTGAGGGTAGTCACGTCCCAATCTATATTGCCCGTTTCCGCAGCCGCTACCCATTTAGCCGTATTCGGGGTGGGGGTGTCCTCGATCACTTCGATGCCAAATTGTTCCGTGAAAGGCATGAAGTAGGCCTGTCTCACTGCGGCCGTGAAGGCGCCTCCCGGCCCGAGGACAACGATGCTCTTGCCCCGGTGCTTCTCCAGTTCCGCTTCTATTTCGGCCAGCGTTGCCGGATTTTCCACCGTCCACTGATCCCTCGGCCTCAACGTCGATTCCGGCTCGGGCATGGCTGTGGGCGGAGCCGGTACGGGGGTCGGGGGGACGGGGGTAGGAGGAATGGGGGTCGCCGTCGGCAGGGGGTCCTCGCCTGCTGCGGGGCCTTGCGGGCCTTGGGGGCCGGCGGGGCCGGTGTCTCCGGCAGGGCCGGCGGGGCCGGTGTTTCCGGCGGGGCCGGCGGGGCCGGCAGGGCCGGGGGGTCCGGCGGGGCCTTCACAGGCGACCACGACAAGCATGGCTATCAATAGAAGGGACAGGATGCCGAACATCAGCCCCTTTGTTGTCCTGATCCGCTTCAGTTTATCTGCGTCTATCATTTAAATCCTCCGTCCGGTCCAGCTATTCGTGCTGTTACTCTTCGCGGCCTGCTTAGATACTCGAGTTTCCGTGGTTTAAACGCTAATTGCACTCCTCCTTCAGTCGATTGGGCTATCTTGATAGGGGTGGTGTTGTGCGGGGGCGCGGGCACCCTGCCTGAAAGTTCCTGTGGCAGACTAGCTGACCATGTCGTAGCTGCGGAGCAGTTTGCCGGGCAACGCCCCGGTGCATTCGCTGTCCTCAAAGGTAATGGTGCCGTTGACAATGGTGTAGCGAAGTCCGGTGGGCTTTTGAACGAGCCGACGCTCGCCACCAGGGAAGTCTTTGGAGAAGATGGGCTTGTCGTACACGAAACCGAGTTCATCGAGGTTGTAGACGATTATGTCCGCCCAGTTTCCCACCCTGAGCGTACCCCGACCCTTGAAGTCGGTTATCCAGGCAGGAAGGGCACTCATCTTGTAGTGGGCCTGTTCCAGCGTCATGAGCTGCCTGTCCCGAATCCAGAAAGTCAGCCAGTAGATGGGCCAGGTGCTGTGGGTGTTGAATATCGTATGGGCGCCGCCGTCAGACACGGATATGTGAGAAATAGGATCCAGAAGTGCAGGTCTCCGCACTTCCACGTCCTCGGGGGTGTCCTGGGGAGGTAGGATGAACTCTGTCTCCAGGTTTTCGTCGAGGGCTAGGTCCAGGAAAGCATCCAGCGGGTCCTTACCCTGAATGTCGGCCACCTGCTGAACGGTCATGCCCTCGTATTGCTCGTTCCGTTCCTCCGACACCTGCAACACAAGCATGTTGGCCCAGTTGGTCATGCGAAAGGCCGACGACATGGCGGTCTCCGAACGTTTAGCCTCTTCCACGTCCTGTCTCATCGCGGCTCGGGTGGCGGGGTCCCTTAACTTGGCGGACCGTTCCTCGACGGTTCCCACGAGAGGCTGGATCCAGTTGGGCATGAAGTCGTAGAGGTTGAATTCCGACAGCCTGAACTCCATGGCAGGCGCAGTGCTGGTCTGTTGCATAACCAGTGGGAGCCCCTCCCGGCGGCACTCTTCCATCCATTCGGCACCGTCATCATTGGCATTGAGCAGGCTGAAGGGCCGGCCGCTCAACCTCATCATTTCGGCGGTCATATCGAGGACCGAGGCCCGCTCCTCGGGGCTCAGGCCCAGGCCCATCGTCAGACCCATGTGGCCTACCCCGAATGCACCCAACACCTCCGAAAGACCGAGGAATTCTTCCGTGGAAGCCACGTGGCTGGGGAGGGAACCTCCGTCCTCCGGACGGTCTTCGTAGTTCTTGTTGAAGGAGAACCCGAATGCTCCGGCCTCCATCGCCTCGTAGAATATCTGTTTCATCAGGTTAAGCTCGGCATCCGTTACCGAAGTCCTCTCCCTGGCTTCCAACATGCCAAGTACGTACCCACGCATTGGAGAGAACGGGAAGACCGGGCCCACATTGACGCCCAGTCCCTGCCTGTCCAGACTATCCATGTATTCCGGGAAGGTTTCCCAGTCCCAGCGAAGTCCAAGGCGCATCGACTTCAGGGGAATGGCCTCGATGCGGTTCATCATCCTCATGTTCAGGTCCCGGTCCTCGGGCCTGGTTGGAGCGAAGCCGAACCCACATTCGCCAATGGTCAGAGAGGTCACTCCGAACCAGCCTGACAGCGAGGCATAGGGGTCCCAGTTAAGCTGGGCATCGTAATGGGTGTGCATGTCGATGGCTCCGGGCGCCACAATGCAGTCCCGGGCGTCGATTTCTTTGGCGCCCCCGGCGCTGATCCTACCGCTGATTTTGGCGACTCTTCCGTTCTTGACGGCCAAATCAGCTCGGTATCGGGGAACACCCGTCCCATCCACAATAGTGCCGCCACGGATAACCAGGTCGTATTCAGACATGGTGTTGCTCCCTTTTTAACTCGGCTAACAGGTAAGTTACGAAGCGCTCAGGAATACAGCGATGTTATCACAGATGAGCGACCCCACAAAAATCCGTGCATCATGCTCTCTATAATCCCTTCATCCTTCCCCCTGGCACGATGCATGCAACCATGCTTTGACCAGTGCCGGTATAAGCAATGTACGTCATAGAACGATAGAGCGCAGTCATCGTTTCGGTTCTCTGGACATGATCTGGGCCGTACCATAAGCTAGGGCGGGCCCCGATCCACGGGCCGAGAAAACAGCAACCAAAAACCGATTCTCAGGGGGTCAAAGTGGCGAAGTACAAGATCGTGGCGCAGGGACGTCCCAACCTTACTGCCGACTTCACATTCGAGATGGAAGGGCTGCAGGGCGTCGATGCCCAGCTTATGGAAGCTAACGCCGTGTCGGACGAAGAATTCCTGGAGACAGCCAAAGACGCCGACGCCCTCATAGTCAGGGGTATGCCCGTTACGGAGAAGGTGATTAGTGGACTGGAGAAGTGCAAAATCATCGCTCTGGGCAGCGTGGGCACCGACATAGTCGACGTCCCGGCAGCCACGGCCAAAGGCATCCCGGTAACCAACTGCCCCGACACCTTTATCCAGGAGGTTGCCGAGCACACCTCGGCGCTAATCCTGGCGGCTTACCGACGCCTTCTGCTCATTGACAAAATGGTCCGCGAGGAGCGCTGGCCTGAGGGACGTCCGACCTTATACCAGTTCCCTAGGCTATACGGGCAGACCCTGGGATTGATCTCCTTTGGGAACATCCCCAGGGCCGTCGTGCCATTGATGAAGCCGTTTGGCCTACGTATCCTCGCCTACGATCCATTCGTAAAGGAGACCACGATACTCCAACATGGGGCAGAGCCGGTCAGCTTAACGGAGCTGCTGCAGCAATCGGATATCGTCTCAAACCATCTCCCCGGGACCGGTGGCACGACCCGCTTGGTCGGCGAGAAGCAGTTCAGGCTCATGAAGCCCAATGCAATCTTCGTGAACACCGGCAGGGGCACGACCGTGGACGAAGCTGCCCTAATACAGGCCCTCGACGAAGGTTGGATAACTCACGCCGCGCTTGATGTACTGGAAAAGGAACCCCCCGACCCCGGCAACCCTCTTCTAGGCATGGAGAACGTCACGCTGACTGCCCACGTAGCCTCGGCATCCGACAGGTTCGAGCCAGGGTCCAGGCGTCGGGTGGGACGGGAGATCGCACTGGTATTAGGCGGCCGCTGGCCTTTGTCCTGTGTCAATCCCTCGGTGCTGGACAGCTCGGGACTTCGGAAGTGGCAGCCTTCGCCGTAGTCGAACACTCACACCGCCGATCCGAGAGCCCCCTTAGAGTCTCGGCCCCTTAGGAAGGGTACTTGGACCCTGAGGGGAAAGGGTGAACGTGATGGAGCCCGGCGCCCCAGTCCTGTAGACGGATGACATGGAGCTAGTTTCGGCTTCCCCTCCAACCAAGTCATTGAATTGGCCGCCTGAGGACGAGCGCCATCCCCTTTCTCCCGGCTTGGGCAGCGATGCGACCGCCTTACCTGCCCGACGATGGATCCAAGAGTCAGGCGTTCTCCTCGCCGTAGGCTCAAGTATCACCAGAACACTCTATGGACAGCCCATTCCCGAAGGGAAGACCATCATCGAGTATTCGATGTGACTATCAGCCTCTCCCGCTTATTCTAGCCTGACCTTGCTGTTCGCTATTGGGTTGCGGTAATGTACATCTCCTCCGCCCAGTCCAGTATTTCTCCCAAATAGATCTCATCCAGGATGATTCCGTAGGGAGCATTTGCCGGTGAAGTGGGCAGATGGTCTCGTACATGGTCAAAGGCCGGGTCGTCCAACAATGGGATGGCTTTCCGGTTGACCGGCCCATATGAGATGTATTTGGACATCTCAACGTTGATCTCGGCGAAGGTTACCCAGGCGGTGACCAGGTTGGCCAACTCATACCTTTCGGGATGCATCTCCTTCAGGCCGTTGACCATGGTCCATCCGCTCAGATTAACAATGTGGCCGCATTCCCAGCAGACGGCTATGGGTGCGCCTTCACCTTCCACCGCATCGAATATTCGACCGTTCCAGGCGGAGCACATGTCGACCTCTCCGTTGATAAGCATCGAGGGACAGTCTGAGCCGGTGCTCCAATACACTATGTCGCTGGTTTCGTTGTCAACCCAATCGGCAAACCATTCGAAGTCTTCCTCCATTTGCTCTCTGCTCGGTGTGTTGGCAGCCGCCTGGCCCTCTGGAGAATTCAACAGCTCAGGTTCGCGGGCCAGTCTCGCAATCTGGATGTGACCTCCCCACCCCACCGCATTCCGCAGGCCCCGGCGGCCAGGGAATTTCTCCATATCGAAAAAGTCGGCCCAGTTCTTGGGCCCGCTATCCCCGGGGTAGACATCGGTGTTGTAAGCCAGGACGATTGACCAGGTGACCTCTCCACCACCCATGTATGGAGAGAGGTTTTGAATGGGGTCTAACAGGTCCCTGATATCAACCACGCTCAAGTCCAGCTCCTCCAGGGTGTCGGTCTTGATGAGAGCTGCGGAATCTGCAATGGCGGCGCTCGACACATCCCACGCTATGTTGCCCGTCTCTGCAGCGGTCACCCACTGGGCTGGCGTCTTGTTGGGGTTATCCTCGACTACCTCGATACCGAATCTCTCCTGTAAGGGTATGAAGAAAGACTGTCTCATTGCAGCCTGGTAGGCGCCTCCCGGGCCGACAATAATGATGCTTTCGCCCCGGTGTTTCTCCAGTTCCGCTTCTATCTCCGCCAGCGTTGCCGGGTTCTCTACCGTCCATTCATCTCTTGGCCTGAGCGTCACTTCTGGCTCCGTAGCAGGCTCGAGCGTGGCTGTCACCACCGCTGTTGCGGTGGGTGGAACTGAAGTCGCGGCCTCGGGCACCGGAGTCGGCGTGGAAGTCTCTCCACAGGCGACTCCTATAAGCAGGGATAAAGCCAGGACCCCGAGTACTAAGATCACAGCTCTTTGCCAGGTCGGTCCTCTTTTGACTGAACGCCCAAAAAATCTCATGAGTCTGCCTTTCCCTGAAAGCTATCGTGTCTCGTGCTATGCGCGCGCAACGAAAGAAAAGATAGGTGGGGGTCACCTGGAAACTACAGAACACCCATATCCCACCTCCCAGCTTTCCCAACTCCCAATGGCCTGGGGTTAGGAGCTACAGTGAACGGTGCGTTCTTCTGGAGAGTGGTTAGGCAGTCTAAGGAGGTTATCGGTGTGTCGACGGCCCTATGCTAGCGACGCTGAATCCGCCCGTTCCCTCTCCGGCCTTGACCGGAACTACCCATATCAAGCAACCTGCGCCTAAGCTAGGTAATATCCTGGACACGGTGAACGGTAGTACAACTCATGAACGCTGTCAACCAAACTTTGCTCTCTCGGATCAAATGATACATGGCAGATAGAATTTACATATGGCGAGGGCAAAGATCAAAAAGATGACTGAGACATGGAAGACATATGCGGTAGTTTGATCCCATTGGCTACGCCTATAACTTTCATGCGGTCGGGATAGCCGGACTTCCTGGCCCGAACCCTCTTCTCTCCCCCAGCTTGCCTATACTGTCCCGCTCGCTGGTAAACTGGTATGTACCGGCGTCCCACCCCACCCCACATCCAGGGCTTCCAATGCTCCCGTATCCAATGGAGTAACCCAGAAGCTCAATCAAGTTTTCCTTGATGTACCAGCAGAGGAGATAGGCCCGGATTGCATCTTCCGACTCGTCGGAGAAACCGCCGTAAATTGATATTAATTCTGCTCATCTCCGTCCTCTCCCTTCTGGCAGTCTTCTACTTCGGTGCGGCATGGTATTTCTCCGGGGTGCTGAAAGACCGTGCGCTGGAGGTGGGGGAATTCGAGCTTCAATACAACCTCACAGCCTCCGCTTTTGGTCAGGACCTGGTAAGGCTTGAAAACGGCCCCGACCGTGGGGCGTGGAGGCGTCCCGGTAAGTGGGGACTCAGCTGGGATGGCGGAAACGGAATGATCGGGGACATCGTGGAGGACGGCGGCGACTTCCTGCTCCGGCAATTCACGATTGGAGATGGAGACCCCCCTAGTTCCTCCCCAGCCTTCGTGTCGGGCAGCATCTACCCGAACGATCCTTTCCTCGCATTTGGCATCGAGTACAAAATGGTTCAATACGAGACCCCGTTGGGAACTCAGGACGCATGGCGGTTTGAAGGAGATGACGACACATGGGCCATATTTGTCCACGGGCATCGCGGAACTCCGGGAGACGGCCTGCCCTCATTGCCTGTGCTGCATGACCTCGGTTTCCCGGCCCTATACATCACCTACCGTAACGACAAAGGGCAACCCCGGGACCCAAGCGGCTTCTACCAGTTCGGCCTGACTGAATGGCAAGACCTCCACGCTGCAGTGGAGTACGTCCTGTCTCAGCCGGGCACCAAGGACGTCGTACTCATTGGCCACAGCATGGGCGGCAGCATAATCGTGAATTTCCTCTACAAGTCACCGTTGGCCGGCTCGGTGACCGGTGTGGTAATGGATTCTCCCATGCTCGACTTCAAAGCGCCGGTGGACAGTGGAGCCCGTAAACGCCATCTGCCTGGTTTCGTGACCGCTGCCGGGAAATGGATGACCACGCTCCGGTTCGGCTTGGACTGGGACGCCATGGACTACCTGAAGAATGCAGACCGGCTGAACGTGCCTATTCTGCTGATTCATGGAGAAAACGACACCTACGTGCCTATCGAGACAAGCAACAAGCTGGCTGGGCTACTTCCTGATCTAGTTACCTACACTGTCTATCCTAATGCCACTCATACCAACTCATGGAACGTAGACTCCGCGCGCTACGAGCGAGAGCTCAGGGAGTTTCTACTCAGGATCATAAAGTAAGACTGGTGAGAATTCAGGCTTTCGGCGCCAGCCACACCGTTCGCCACAACCGGTGCCACGGACCTGACTCCTAGCCGATTACGGTAGATTGGCCCCATCGGCTAGAGTCCCGAACTAAACCTCGGCGAGAACTATCCGCCCTTTATCCCGTCGAGGACCGCCAGAACCTTAATCTCTCTCCCCGCTTGGCTATATTGCCCCGTGCACTGGTAAACTGGTATGTAACGGCATCCCACCCCACCCCGAGCCCCCGCCACAAACAACAAACCATGCCACCGCTCCTACAGGTCAAAAACCTAAAGACCTACTTCTACACCGAGGACGGTGTGGTCAAGGCTGTCGACGGCATCTCCTACTCTCTCAGGGCCGGGGAAACAATGGGCCTTGTCGGCGAGAGCGGGTGCGGCAAAACCGTCAGCGCTCTCTCCCTGATGCGCCTCATCCCTTCACCCCCGGGCGAGATCGTCGAAGGTGAGGTCCTTCTCGACGGCCAAGACCTGCTCAAGCTCAGCAACGACCAGATGAGACGCCGACGCGGCAAGGACATCGCCATTATCTTCCAGGAGCCCATGACCTCCCTCAACCCCGTCCTCACCATCGGACGTCAAATGACTGAGGCCCTCGAAATGCACCTCGGCCTCTCCGGAA
This sequence comes from Dehalococcoidia bacterium, assembly GCA_965220005.1. GTDB lineage: Bacteria > Chloroflexota > Dehalococcoidia > Plut-88900 > Plut-88900 > Plut-88900. The sequence goes on along the minus strand of OZ244800.1, from coordinate 1,087,887 downwards.
GAGCCGCCAACACACGCGCCGGTGAACTCCTCGAAGAAGTCGGCTTAGCCGACCCCGGACGCAGGCTCGACGATTATCCCCACCGCATGAGCGGAGGCATGAGGCAACGCGTCATGGTAGCCATGGCCCTCAGCTGCGAGCCCAAGGTCCTCCTCGCCGACGAGCCCACCACCGCCGTCGACGTCACCATCCAGGCCCAGCTCCTCGAGCTCATCAGCCGCCTCTCCAAGGAGCGCGGCACCGCAGTAGTTATCATCACTCACAACCTCGGCGTCGTGGCCCGTTACGCCGATTCCGTTAACGTCATGTACGCAGGCAGAATCGTCGAAAGTTCCTCTGCTCACAACGTCTACGGGACTCCCCGCCACCCCTACACCCTTGGTCTCCTCGCCTCCGTCCCTCGCCTCGACGAGTCCATCAGGGAACAGCTCGTCCCCATCGAGGGCGCACCCCCCGACCTCGCCCACCGACCCGCGGGATGCTCATTCCGCCCCCGGTGTGCCTTTGCCATCGACGCCTGCGCTCACACCGACCCGCTCCTGGACCTAAAGCGGCCCGGACACTCCGCCGCATGCCTCGTAGACGTTACCCGTCGCACCCCGGAGCCCGTCTCATGATGATTCCCGACCCCTACGTCCTCCTAGACGTCCGTGGCCTGCAGATGCACTTCCCCGTAAGCAAGGGCGTCATATTCCAGTCCAAAGTAGGCGAAATCAAGGCCGTCGATGGCGTGTCCTTCCAGATCATGCGCGGCGAGACCCTCGGCCTCGTCGGCGAAAGCGGTTGCGGCAAGACCACCATCGGCAGGTGCATTCTCCAGCTCCTCAAACCCACCGGCGGTGAAGTCCGCTTCCGGGGCGAGGACCTTACCCAGCTCTCCGGCAAGGAAATGCGTCCCCTCAGGAAAGAGCTTCAGGTCATCTTCCAGGACCCCTACGGCTCATTAAATCCCCGCATGACCGTCGGCGCCATAGTAGAAGAGCCACTCATCATCCACAAGATTGGTGACCGCAACGAGCGAAAGGGCAAGGTGCAGGAACTGTTCGAGGTCGTGGGCCTCAATCCCAACATGATGGACCGCTACCCCTACGAGTTTAGCGGCGGCCAGCGCCAGAGGATAGGCATCGCCCGCGCCCTTGCCGTAAACCCGACCTTCATCGTCTGCGACGAGCCCGTCTCCGCCCTCGACGTTTCGATTCAGGCTCAGGTAATCAACCTGCTCCGCTCCCTCCAGGAGCGCTTCGACCTCACCTACCTCTTCATCGCCCACGACCTCTCCGTCGTCAGGCATATATCGGACAGAGTCGCGGTCATGTACCTGGGCAAGATCGTCGAGATAACCGGCAGGGACGAGCTCTACCGAGACCCCAAGCACCCCTACACCCGTGCTCTTCTCTCCGCCGTCCCCATCCCCGACCCCGTAGTCGAGGCCTCCCGCGAGCGCATCATCCTCACCGGCGACGTACCCAGCCCCATCGATCCTCCAAAGGGCTGCTCCTTCCACCCCCGCTGCCCCTTTGCAATGGACGTCTGCCGCGAAATCACCCCCGTCCTAAAGCAGACCACCCAGGGCCACTCCGTCGCCTGCCACCTCTACTAAATCACCGTCTTCCTTGATCAGGAAAGGTCAGAAACTGCTCCGGGGCTTCTAGCCTTTCAGTTCTTTTGGGCGTAGAGATGAGATGTCCCCTCTGTGGTAAATAAATATCAATAATGCATAGCATTTTTGATATTTAAAATAATCTCTTCGAGTGGGGCGAGGGGGGCACGCCCTACAACGGCAAATTATATAGCCCTATCGCATTCTCCCCCGCCACCTTCTTCTGGTCCTCCTCCGGTAGCGCTGATAGTGTCTTCTTCAGGTTGACTACCGGGTCCAGCGGTGAGTCCGAGTGCGGGTAGTCATACGCCCACATCACCTTGTTAGCCCCCAGCAGCCCGATAGTCACCGCCCCGATCTCATCGTCCGGGTCCATGTCGATCCATCCCTGCCGGTAGAAGTAAAAGCTCGGCTTTTCCTTCATCGGCGTAGTGAACCCGAGCACCTCGTACCTCTCATCCATCCGATTCAGCATCCAGGGCATCCATCCACACCCCGACTCCAGTACCAGCACTTTCATCTTCGGGAATCGGTCAAACGCCGACTCCTGGAAGAAGCTTGCGTATCCCAGCATTACGTCGAGGCCGTTGGTCGAAAAAGTCCACCAGCTAGGCATCGCAAACTCTGGATACAAAATGCTGGAGACGCCTGTGCCACCGGATGCCGGATGCAGGCTTAGAGGTACTCCCTGCTCCTGGAACTCGGCCCATAGGGTATCCCAATGGCTTTTGCCGTAAGCTACGTCTCCTGGCGGCGAGGACGGGACCATCACGGCCCTGGGTCCTTTGTCAGATGTCCTCTTCAACTCTTTGACACACTCCCCCACGTCGGTCCAGGGCAGCAGAACACTCGGGTACAGCCTTTTGGGTTGAGCGGCGCAGAAATCAATAATCCAGTCGTTGTAGACTCGGCAGTAGGCAGCCGCCAGCCCTGGGTCTTTCGTTGTCCCCATCCAGGAGAGGCCGAGCGACGGAAACAGGAATGATACGTCAATCCCTTCGCCGTCCATGAGCTTCACCCGCTCGTCCGGGTCACAGGCCCCGGGCGTCATGGCTCTGCCATCGTCGTAGCTCACGTCGTGCTTTTCGAAAATATGCTCTTTACGCCATTCAGCGCTCTTCCCGATAGTCGCCAGGTTCGCCGACGTGGACTTGACCAGCTTGCCGTGCACCTGCCCATCTATGACCCAATAGTCCAGCCCTTCCTCGTCCTTCTTGAACTGCATCGCCCGGTCCCGATACTCGGGCTCCAGGTTCTCCGTCCACAGGTCGGGGGGTTCCAGGATGTGGCCGTCTATATCCACGAACTTCATTACGGGTCCTCCTTGCGGGTGCCTTTACTAGTCGAGATTATTGGACATGATACCACCCGAATGCGAAAGGGCACGCCCGAAGACGCGCCCTAGATTGATGCGAAGGAGACTCTAACTAAAGAGCCGAGTATTCTCTAAGAAATGGTGCCCCTGGGGTGACTCGAACACCCGACACACGGTTTAGGAAACCGTTGCTCTATCCTCTGAGCTACAGGGGCACGGCAGGCATTATAAAGCCAAAACCCCCGGCTTGCCTCGCCTTATGGGTGTTCTTCATTCCCTAGTTGACAGGTTCTTCCTGAGTTGCATAAGAAGATGAGTGCTCTGCGATGGAAGCCAGCCTGTCGCCCAAACGGTCCTCGGCCATATCCAGGTCATACTGGCTCTGTAGTCCCATCCAGAACTCCCTGGAGTTTCCAAAGAAGCGTGATAGCAGAAGGGCGGTCTCGGCGGTTATGGAACGCTCACTGTGAACGATCGCATGAATTCGCCTCGGGTCCACGCCGATACTCTTGGCCAGGCGGTACTGGCTTATATTCAACGGCAGCAGGAATTCCTCGTTCAGGATTTCCCCTGGATCTATAGCATTCAACTTCTTTCTCGAATCCTCCACTGTACGTGCCTCAACCCCAGCACAATACTAGTCTCACACAAACAAGACCTCTCCCACACACACCAGCCCTCGCCTCAGTTCATGAGCGGCGCCACGCTGAATATCACCGAGAACGGTTTGCAGTAAATGATCACGCTCATCTGCGCATTAACGTTTACGCCGGCGGGCACTGGGTAGTTCTGGTTGCCTATGTTCCCTTTCAGCCTGCCCAGGTCATGATAGCCGTTGTCCTTGATGTCGCTAACCCTCATCGGGTCCTCGTGGACTGCCAGTAAAACGTGCAGCCTGGGCCCGTTGGTCACGTTCAAGTCCTCTAGCCTGAGCAGATGGCTGCCATCCGGGGCCTCGTAGATGATCGCCGTGCCGCTCCCCCGGTGAAGGCTATCGGCGTCTCTGAAGTTTCCAGCCTTCAGCATGACCGCCTCCCCACCTTCTTCCTCCTCCTCCATCATCATCTCGGGCATCGCCTCCATCATTGGCTCATCATCCATAGCCGCTACCACGGCCATAGTCATTTCGATGTCTTCCATTTCCATGTCGGCAGGCACGACCGCCGTGTAAGCAAACGGGAATTCCTCTTCTACCGTCTCGTCGATGAACAGAGGCGACCCCAGGCCCCAGGCCAGGAATCCGAACACTATCAGCAACGGTGTCGCAATGATCGCTGCCAGCCGCCTCCGCCTCCACACAACCAGGTGCAGCTCGCGCCGGTAGGCGTAGTACGTCACGGTTGCGCCTATTACAAGAATCGCGGCCAGGATAGGCCAGCGCCACGGATATAGGTCAGCTGCGATGCGTTCTAGGGTTCCAAAAAATTCCGCCATGTCACGACTCCTCCCTGTTTTTGATGGTTGCGGGGTTCATTCGTAGAAAGTTGAGATGCGGAGCCCTCTTAGCACCGGGTCAAGCCAAACGCCGGTCAGCCCACACACTGGCAAATACCAAGTACATCAAGGTGAGGTACAGACTAAGACAATGCCTAAACTCGATGCCTGGCCACCCCAACCGGCCCTCGGGCCCCGGGAGCCACGCGGACGGGTTTCGGTATCAACCAACCCTGTCCCAGTTTCACAGCGCCCCGGACTCTCCCAGCCCTGGCCAACTGTCGCACCCTACGCTCGGAAACCCCTAGCTCAGTTGCGGCCTGGCTAACCGTGACGCCCCCTATCTCGCTCTCATTTGGCTCCGACGCCAACTCGAACTCCAAGGGTCTTGGCTGCTTCAGTGTGCTCACTTCGTGTATCAGAAACCCAATGACTTCGCCACTTTCGTCAACTCGTTTGAGAATACGGTCATCCTCCGTAGGCGTAAAGTACCCTTCCCTGAATGCCCACGTCACCTCCAGCATGTCACCCTGATTGTCGTACCAGATCGATACTTTCTTGTCCGTCATTGTCGCTCTCCACCAATTCTCCGGGTCAGGTATCCCGTCAGGATGAAGGAACGGGCCTCATCTCGCTTCACAACCAGGCAGAGATGCCCCTCTCTACCTTGCCGATCATCATAGAGTCGGTAATAGAGGGTCACCGACTGATCAGACTTCGACTCCCTCATCGCATCCGGCCTCTCCAATGTCTCTTCGATATGCCGAAGCTGGTAGGCCATTTCCGGGTGTCTCCGCAACATGTGGCGAAGTCTCTCATCCGTCAGCCAGACGTCGCAGCCCTGAGCGTCTATGAACCGTTGGGCTGTTGGCTCCATGCGGGTTTACTATACCCAAGTCGGTATAGTAATTCAAGGTGTAGTTCTTCAAATATTCCGTGTAGTGCAAACACTTAAATATGCCCTACCTGGTAGCTCCCCACTCGTTCCAATAGATCATCTTCCGGGCTGGCAGCCGCTTGGCGAGCCTGAAGTCTTCACCAGTGTAGTAGGCCACCGGAAGAAGCGCAGCCTGGGTCACGTTCTCCGGAATACCCAGAAGTTCCGCAACTTCCTTCTCATTGGGAAGGTGTAGCGTTGTCCACGCGGCCCCCAGCCCCCGAGCCCTCAGTGCCAGCATCAGGGACCACGCCGCCGGCAAAATCGAACCGTACAGGCTCGCCTGCGCCGTCACACCATCGTTCTCTACCCGGCCGTCGCAGCACGCCAGCACCAGCGCCGGGGCCCGATGCATATTTTCTGCCAGATGCGTCGCCGAGTCCCTGATCAGGCCTCCCCGTTGCGCCCTGGGATCATCAGCCTCGTACTTGGGCGGGTCCTCGTCCCTCATCGCTCTGTAGGGGTAATATCCCCTTTTGTAGCAGTCCCCCACTACTTTCTTTTTCTCGGAGTCCGTGACTACCATGAAATGCCAATGCTGCTGGTTGGATCCTGTGGGCGCCTGCATCGCAATCTCGATGCACCGCTCGAGCACCTCCGGTTCCACCTCCCTGTCGAAATCCAGCCTCTTCCGCACCGTCCTCGTAGTAGTCAACAGCTTATCTACAACTGCAATGTCTATGTCCAACTTCCTGCCTCCGATTTTTCAGGTTCGCAGGGGCTAAAGCCCCTTAAATAAAATCTAGCACATCTCTCCCTTCCCGTCTCCCATTCCTGCATGTTTCCCCGGCTGAGCAGGGGGGCATCCCTCCCCTCTCTGCTATAATCGCACCATCCCCGACTGTGGCGCGATCGTAAAGGAGGCCCGACTTGACTCCACCCGCTCAGACTCACGAAAAAGACCTTGTTGGCACCCAGGTAGTCGACTTCGAACCAAGGGTCGACATCAAGAGCCTCCGCCAGGACCGGCTCCAAAGACTCCAGTCCGAGATGGCCGCTGCCGACCTCGAAGCCCTCCTTCTATTCGACCCAGTCAATATCCGCTACGCCATCGGCTCCCGGCTCAACGAGACTTTCGGCCTCCGCTTCAAGGGCGCCCACGCCTTGATCCCCCAGGAAGGGCGTCCCATTTTCTTCGACTCCAACGAGCTCCACGCGCAGCTCTTCTCCCAGGACGCGGAAGTCATGCCCGCCGTCGGTGTCGAATTCTGGATGACGGGCGACTACACTCGTGACAACACCCTTAGATGGGCTCAGGTACTCAGAGATGCCCTCAACTCTCTCGGCATCTCTTCCAGCCGGCTCGGCATCGATAGACTTGACGCCTTCACCATCAACGCGCTTCGGGACCGCGAGTTCACCTTGGCCGACGGTCTGGAACCCCTATCCCGCGCCCGCTCCATAAAGACCCCCGACGAAATCTCCTTAATCCGCCAGTCCTGCGCCATTGCAGATGTCGGCCTCGCCAAGGTCAAGGAAGCCATCAAACCTGGCGTCACCGAGAACGACCTCTTCGCCCTCCTATTGCACTACAACGTCTCCAGGGGCGGCGAACGGATCGACGGCAAGCTCCTCACCGCAGGCGGCAACACCAATCCCTGGATCAAGCGGGACGCCTCCGACCGCCTCGTCATGCCCGGTGATCTTGTAGCCATTGACACCGACATGGCCGGGCCCCTCGGTTATTTCGCAGATATCTCCCGCACCTACCTCTGCGGCGATGTACAGCCAAATGAGGAGCAGATGGATGCCTACAAGCGGGCCTACGACTACATCTACTCCACTATCCCCTATTTCGTGCCCGGCGCATCCTTCGCAGAGGTCGCCGAGAAGGCGCCCACCATGCCCCCCGAGTACAATAAGAACCGCTACCCCCTCATGGCCCACGGCGCAGGTATGTCCGACGAATGGCCCGCCATCTACTTCAAAGACCCTCGCCCCGACGAACCCTCCAACTACTCCGGCGAGATCAAGGAGAACATGGTCATCTGCATGGAGGCCAGCTTCGGCAGGGAGGACGGATTGCAGCAGGTCAAGCTGGAAGAGCAGCTTCTCATCAAGGCGGACGGGCCCGTGATCCTCTCCCAGGCCCCCTTCGACTGGCGCTTCATGGACTAAGTGCGTGACTTCCCCAAGCCCGACCCCCGGAGGCTAATCATGTCGCCTAAGCAATTTCACGAAAAAGACGTTCTCGGCCGCCAGGTCGTCGACTTTGAGGAGCGCATTGACGTCCAGCGTATGCGCCGCGACCGCATCGCCCGCCTCCAGGCCGAGATCGCAAAGGCCGACCTCGGCGCCATCCTCCTTTGGGACCCCGTCAACATGCGCTACGCCTCAGGCACCCGGCTCATGGAGAGCTTCATGCTCCGCCACAAGAACAAGTCGGTCCTCGTGCCCCGGGAGGGCAAGCCCATCATCTTCCAGCCCGGCCGTCTTGAAGCCTCCGTAGTTGGAGATGATGCCGACACCCGCTGGATCAATACCTTCGAGTTTTGGCAGTTGGGCACTTACACGCCGACTGCCACGAAGAGGTGGGCCGCAGAATTCAAGACCGTTCTTGAAGAACTCGGCATTGCCGGTGAAAAGCTCGGTATAGATCGCATGGACCCCGACAGCATCCTCGCCCTAACCGGTCTCGGTATCCGTGTAGAGGGCGCTCTGGCGCCCGTCGGCTGGGCCCGGGCCATAAAGACCCCTGACGAGATCGCCGCCATCCGGCAGGCCTGCGCCATCGCCGATGTCGCCGTCTCCCGCGTCCGGGATGCCATAGTACCCGGCGTCACCGAGAACAAACTTTATTCCATTATGTCCGGCACCAACCTAGAGTACGGCGGTGAGCGCATCGACGGCAAACTCCTCGCCTCCGGGGGCAATACCAACCCCTGGCTCCATCGGGAGGCCACCGAGCGGGTAGTCCTACCAGGGAATCTGGTCGCAATGGATACAGACATGGCCGGGCCACTCGGCTACTTCGCCGATATTTCCCGCACCTACCTGTGCGGTGACGTCAAGCCCAACGAAGAGCAGCTCGACGCCTACAAGCGCGCCTATGAGTTTGTCCAGACCGGCATTCCCAAGTTCGTCCCAGGCGCTTCTTTCATCGACATCGCCAACTCCATGCCCGAAGTCCCAGACGAGTACAAGCGCAACCGCTACGTCGTCCTCGCCCACGGCGCAGGCATGTCAGACGAGTGGCCCGCCCTATACTTCCCAGACATGAACGACACCGGTTTCGGCAATGACGTGGGTGAGGTACAGGAGAACATGGTGATCTGCATGGAGGCCAGCTTCGGCCGTGAGAACGGCACGGAGCAGGTCAAGCTGGAAGAGCAGCTTCTCATCACCAAGAACGGCCCCGAGGTCATGGCCCAAGCCCCCTACGACTGGCGTCTCGTCCCCACCGAAGTCTAACCCCCACCCACAAAGGCAATCACTCTTATGACTCGCCCCACCCTCCAGGACATCTACAAGGCACGCGCCCTTCTCGCCAACTATATGTCCCCCACCCCCCTCCACCACTACCCCGGTCTCGACGCCCTCATCGGCTCCGAGACTTACGTAAAGCACGAAAACCACACGAAGCTCGGAGCGTTCAAGATACGCGGCTCCCTGAATACCATGTCCCAGCTCAGCCCCGAGCACAAGGAGCGGGGAGTAGTCCTTGCATCCTCAGGCAATTTCGGCCAGGGCATGGCCTACGCCGGTCAGATATTCGGCGCTAAGGTCATCGTTGTTCTGCCGGAGAATCCCAACCCATCGAAGATGAAGGCCATAGAGGCTTTCGGCGCAGAGGTCGTCCTGAGTGACACCGTCTACGATGCTGATCCCGCCGCCATCCGTTCTATCGTCGACGAGCGCGGTTCCCAATACGTCAGTGACTCAACCGACTCCCGTTTCATGGCCGGCAGTGGCGCCATCATGCTCGAAATCCTGGACCAGCTCCCCAATGTCGACGTCGTCATCCTCCCCGTAGGAGGCGGCGGCCTCGCCTCCGGCGTCTCCGTTGCCGCCAAGGCCCTGAAGCCCGATACCCAGGTCATCGCCGTGTGCAGCGCCCAGGCCGCATCCCCCTACTTATCATGGAAGCAGGGCATGCTGGTCGACGCCCCAATGACCACCTTCGCCGAGGGCATCGGCGTCAAGGTCACCGACGAAATACCCTTCCGCATCATGCGCGACCTCCTGGACGATTTCGTAGCCGTCGATGACAGCGAGATCCGTCAAGCCATCTCCCTCCTACTCGAAAAAACCCACAACCTCGCCGAGGGCGCGGGCGCAACTCCCCTCGCCGCCGCCCTCAAGCTCAAAGACCGGCTCAAGGGCAAGAAAGTCGTCCTTATCCAGTCCGGCGGCAACGCTTCCATAGAAGAACTCAAAGCATCACTTGTTGCGACCCAATGAAATACACCACCGACATTCAGTCCATCATCAAGGCCCACGCTCTGCTAAAACGGTACATGTCCCCCACCCCTCTCCACCACTACCCCGGCCTCGACGCCCTTCTCGGCTCCGAGACCTACGTCAAGCACGAAAACCACACCGCTATCGGCTCCTTCAAGATCAGGGGCGGCCTCAACGCCATCGCCAACCTCACCCCTGAGCAGTTAAAGAAGGGCGTCGCCGTTGCGTCCACAGGCAACTTCGGCCAGTCCGTCGCTTACGCCAGCCAGCTCTTCGGCTGCCACGCCGTCATCGCTCTGCCATCCAACCCCAATCCCGGCAAGGCCGAGGCAATCCGCAATTTCGGCGCTGAGCTCTTGACCTACGGCGCAGACTACGACGAGGCACGAGGCCACCTCCAGACCATCGCCGATGAGAAGGGCTACCGTCTCTTCAACGACGCCGAAGACCACGATTTCGTTTCCGGCCTCGGCACCTGCATGGTCGAAATCCTCCAGGACCTCCCCGACGCCGAGGTCGTCATCGTGCCCATCGGCGGCGCTGGCTTCGCATCCAGCCTCTGCATCGCTGGCAAGGCCATCAGACCCGACCTCGAAATCATCGGTGTCTCCTCCGAAGCAGCGCTATCGCCGTATCTATCCTGGAAAGAGGGGCGTCTTGTCGACTCCCCCACCACCACCTTCGCCGAGGGCATCTCCGTCCGCGTCTCCTTCGACGGCTCCCAGGCCGTCATACGTGACCTCCTCGACGACTACGTCCTCGTCTCCGAAGACGACATCCGCCGTGCCGTAGTCCAGCTGCTCGAAAAGACCCACAACCTCGCCGAGGGCGCAGGTGCAGCTCCCCTCGCCGCCGCCCAAGCCCTGAAAGACCGCATCAAGGGCCGCAAGACCGTCCTAATCCTCAGCGGCGGCAACCTCTCCCTCACCCACCTCAAAGAGTGCCTAGCCCTTTAACCTCGCCCCCTTATTCTTAGTGTCATTCCGTGGCTCCGCGAGGAACCTTGTGTGACGAAGCAGTGATAGAGTTAGGGTCTCGGGGTGCGGTAGGCCGTAGGAATCGTGGTCCTTCAAGACCGAGTCTTAGCATGGGCCGCCGCACCCACTCTCATCTAAGCCCGTACAGTTGCCCGGGTCAACAACCCGTACCTGCAAGAAAGGGATAACATGAGTCAAGACTCTGTCATGGGCATCGACGTCAGTAGTCAGTTCCTCGATCTTCACGTCCTCCCCCAAGACCAGGCCGCCAGACATCCCAACGATGCTCAGGGTATCAGAGAGATCCTCCAATTGGCCAAGGACCTCAATGTCACCCTCATTGTCATGGAGGCCACCGGTGGCCTCGAGAGGCCCCTGGCTTTGGAGTGTGGCCTTCTTAAGATACCTACTGCAGTAATGAACCCCAGGCAGATCAGGGACTTCGCTCGCTCCACCGGTAGGTTGGCCAAGACCGATGCCATCGATGCCCACTCCATCGCCCGCTTCGCTTTCACCCTCAGGCCCGACCCCCGCCCTCTCCCAGACCCTCAGGCTGCCCATCTCAAGGCCCTCCTCGCCCGCAGAAAGCAGCTCATCGACATGAGAGCTGCCGAGTCCCTTCGCCTCAATCGTGCCCTCGATCCTCTTCTTCCCAGCCTCCATAAACACATCCACTTCCTCTCCCAGGAACTCGATGACCTGGACCGCGAGATTGACGACCTCATTAACTCCAACTCCCTCTGGAAGGCCAAGCTCAACCTCCTCATGGATGTCCCCGGTATAGGCTCCGTATCCTCCTTCACCCTCGTAGGCGCCCTTCCCGAACTCGGTTCCCTCAACCGTAAGCAGATCGCCGCCCTTGTGGGCGTCGCTCCCTTGAACAGAGACAGTGGCACTCATAGGGGAAGACGTTCCATCTGGGGCGGCCGGGCTAACATCAGAACCGCACTCTACATGGCCACAATGAGCGCCAGAACCCATAACCCTCCTATCAAAGCCTTCTACGAGCATCTCCGCCCGGCAAGGTTGCCCTCGTCGCCTGCATGCGTAAGCTCCTCACCTTCCTTAACGCCATGATCAGAGACAACTCCCCTTGGAATCCCCTCCCCCAACACAGTTGCTAACGCGTCCTTCACTCCTAGAACCTATTCCAAACGCATGCCCTCCTCTACTGGATTCAGTCTCTTCCCCCATGAGCATTTAATTAGAGACATCATCTACCTTCCCCATTCTGCTTTCCTTACTCTCCCCCAGGTACTGAATTAGGGGCATGTGTCTGCACAAAGTGCAGACACATGCCCCTATTCATCTCTCCCCCTCTCCCTTAAATACCCTAAGGGAGAGGGGGATAAAGGGGGTAAGGGTTCCTATCCCCTCCCTGCTATAATTCACGCATGCCCAAGACCCCTCCCATGTACACTGGCTTCGGCGACGGTGGCCAGACCGGCCTACTCTATGGCGGCCGGGTCTCCAAAGCCGACCCCCGCTGCGAGGCCTACGGCGCCCTCGACGAAGCCGTATCCGCCATGGGTCTCGGGCGCGCCCTAGCTCAGAAACAGGACGTCCGGGAAATCCTCCTCGCACTCCAGAGAGAGTCCTTCACCGTGGGCGGCGAGATCGCCATCGACACCGACTTTTACCCCAAATTCCTCAAGCACTTCCAGAAAGTCACCGCCGACATGGTCGACAAGCTGGAAGAAACCACCGACGCCCTGTCCGAGAAAATAGAGCTTCCCAGAGAGTTCATCATGCCCGGCGGCTCACCCGCCGGCGCGGCCATCGACCTCGCCCGCTCCACCGTCCGCCGCGCCGAGCGCCGCACCGTCGAGTTAATGGATACCGGCATCCTCACCAACACCGAGATCCCCCGATACCTCAACCGCCTCAGCTCCCTCCTCTTCGTCCTCGCCCGCTACGAAGAAACCCCCTAACCTCCGCCACAAAGCGTTGCCTACGCATCCACCGGCTCATTGGGTGGAATCCTTCTTTCGCCAGCCTCACCCTAATCCAGTGCGCCGCGATTATTGCAATCCCGTAGGCGACAACCATAGGCATAATGTAGAACATCCACAGATAAAATGAGCTCAAGATCGGGGATCCGTACAATAAGGAATTCTCTATATCCAAGGCCACAAATCGCGAAACGTACGCTACCATAGCCGCTCCAAACAACACCCCTATCCCCACCCTGCCCACGGGCTTTCCCATATCCGCACTATGTAGTGCCCGGATGGCAATAAAGCTCAACAACACTTTGATCGCTAACAAGCCAATTTCGTAACCAATACGCGAATCGTATATTGGCGCCAACAGGTTCACTCCCGGAAACGCTATTACTCCAATTAGGATCAGCGCTTTGTCGAACCCGTTCCGCGAAGCCCGCCTGGCAAAACACACCAATACCGCGAGCGTCATCGCAAACCATGCCCACCACAGCAGGGTAATCCAAACGGGCTCCACCTCCCCCTCCCCAACCCCGATCCGCTCATATCGGCTTCCATACACCCAGGCTGTCGTCAGCGTGTGGGCTATGCCCAAGGGCACAACTGCTAACGAGTACTGCCACACAAGCTTGAGCAGGTCGCGCCCTGAACGGCTCACCCAACGGTACGATATCCCCAGCAGGACCAGCCAAGCTATGTAGCCAGAAAGAAACCGCACCGTATAGCGGAAGCCTGTGGAATCAGACGATTGGGCCTCGTAGGCCGTCCCCCATGCCACCGCATATGCGATCACCCCCACCCCAAAGAACAGCCAAAGCTCCCACCTGTACTCCCGCACCTTCCCCAGCACAGCCGCCCTCATCTACCTCACCCCAACCCCCCGACCCTCGACAGCAGCATCTCAATAAACCGCTCCCCCTCCACCCGAGAAGCCACCCGGCAGTTAGGCTCCGGCTGCGCGCCCCCCGGGAGTCGATAGGGCACCGTCATCCCTCTAGTAAGACCTTCCCGCGTCTCAACATACACCCGACGCGGCGCCGCCGTCATCAGCGATGGGTCGATTACCACAGCGGTCGCCATCGGGTCGTGCATGTACGTCCCGTCGAATCCGCTCTGTGCCTGCGTGAAGTCCATGTAGAATTGGCAACAGTCGTAGGCAAAACGGCCCGCCCTGCCTCCCTTATCCACAAACCACTCCTTCGCTGCACTGCGCATCAGCCCTATACCGTGGGTCGCATCCGTGGGCACCAAGGTAAACGCTATACCCGACTCTAGGACTACATCCAACGACTCCGGGTCCACGTAAGTATTGAACTCCGCCGCGTACATTGGCTCGATGTTCCCCGCCGCATCCACCGCACCCCCCATGTTCACTATTTCAACAGCCTGCGCCATCTTCTCAGGAAATTCCTGAATGGCCCTTGCCACGTTGGTTAAGGGCCCCGTGGCCACTATCGTCACCTCCCCAGGCCTCCCTGCCACCATCTCCGCCATAGCCTCTACTGCGCCCATTTCAGACACCAGTCCCCAGTCAAGGTCGCCATAGTAGTCGTCTCCCAGGTCGCCCAGACCGTCCTCCCCGTGGACCGCCGCCGCCGTATAGAGCTCCTTCACCAGCGGCGCCGACTCCCCCTTGTACACCTTTGGCCTCTTCTCTTCTTCCACAAACGACAATATCCGAAGCACGTTCGGCGTGCATTTGTCCACGTGTACGTTCCCGCTCACTGTCGTAATCCCAATCACCTCCACCTCCGGCGAGGCCAGGGCCAACAATATTGCCAACGCATCGTCGACTCCTGCGTCCACGTCTAAAATGATGGGTCTAGCCATTGAAGTCTCCTCCTTGAATGTAACAACCGAAGCATTCGTTGGGGTATATTGCCCCCGAAGCAGTCCCCGAGAAAGGAGAATCTTATCATCAAGCCCATCATCGTAGCGGGCGGCATCAACATGGACCTGATCGCCTCCACCGAGAGGATGCCCAAGCCCGGCGAGACCGTGTTCGCGGCAGGCCTCACCCGGGTCGCGGGAGGTAAGGGCCTAAACCAGGCCATCGCCGCCCGACGCCTCGGCCTCGCTCCCGTCTATATGTTCGGAAGCGTCGGCAACGACCCGTTCGGCACCGAGCTCCTCGACTTTATGCACGAAGAAGATATCGAGACCGTAGGCATAACATCATCCCCCAACCCCACGGGCGTCGCCCTTATCACGGTCGACTCCCACGCCGAAAACACCATAGTCGTTGCCACAGGCGCCAACTCCCGCTTTTTCCCCGAGCATCTCGACTCTCTAGCGCCTTATATCGCTGGTGCAGGCGTAGCCCTTGTCCAGCTTGAAATACCCGTCGAGACCGTCCACCGCTTCCTCACCATCGCCTCCGAGTCCAGTGTCACCACTATCCTCAACACTGCCCCCGCCCTGCCCCTCCCCGACTCACTGCTCTCCCTCGTCGATATCCTATGCCTAAATGAAACAGAGCTCTCCGAGATGACTCAGACTCCCATCGATTCTACAGACCACGAGGCGCTGGAATCAGTTGCTCGCATGCTCCTGGCCCGTGGCCCTCGGACCGTGATAGTCACCCTCGGCGCTGCCGGAGCCCTCACAGTCACCCCCGACTATGCCTACCTGACATCCGCCCTCATCGTCCACGCCCTTGACCCTACCGGCGCCGGCGACTGCTTCCTCGGGGCCCTGGCCTCCCGCCTCAACGAGGGCGCATCACTCCCCGACGCCATTACCTTCGCCAACAGAGCCGCCGTCCTCTCCGTCCAACGCCCCGGTGCCAGCTCCTCCATCCCCCACCGCCCAGAACTCGAAACCCTCTAATCGCACCCAATCCCCTCCCGTAGGGGCGATTGGCCAATCGCTCTAACGCCCAGCACGTTCCTCACCCCTCAACCACCCCAATTCACCCTACCTCACCATCATACCCAGCCCCCTACCGAGCCCTATACTCAGGCTTCCTCTTCTCCGAAAACGCCCGAGGCCCTTCCTTGCTGTCCCCGCTCTCGTAAAGCGCACTCATCAGGGTATGCACCAGGTGCATACCCTCGGAATGAGGCATATTCGAACCCCGATAGGCCAGCTCCTTCGTGACCCTAACCGACAACGGCGCGTTCTCACATATCCGCCGCGCTATCGACTCCGCCGTCGACATCAACTCTTTCTGTGTCACCACCCGACTCACTAGCCCGATCCGCAGCGCCTTCTCCGAATCTATGAACTCCCCCGTCAGCAGAATCTCCATAGCCTCCGCCATCCCCACCATCTTCGGCAGACGCATCGCCCCATACCCGTGCAGCAGCCCCCATCTCACCTCCGGCGACCCAAATGATGCACTCTCCGACGCAATCCTGATATCGCAGGCGAGGGCCAGCTCCAGCCCTCCGGCTAAACAATACCCATTAACCGCCGCAATGAACGGCTTAACCGACATCGGCTGGTCGTAGTGCTTGAACATCGTGTAGGGCTGCCCCGGCCCTTCCAACTCCCGGGTCACGTATTCCTTCAGGTCGCCCCCGGCGCTGAAAGCCTTGTCCCCTGCCCCCGTGACAATTGCCACCCAGACATCCGGGTCCCGGTCCACTTCCACGATGGCTTTGGCCAGCTCTTGTTTCAACTCCTCGTTCATCGCGTTCATCGCCCGCGGCCTGTTCAGGGTGATATACGCAATCCTGTCCCGCACTTCGTACTCTAAAACCATGACGCGCCCCTCTGATATCCGCCCGTAAGCTGTACCGCCGTTCCAGACACCCACCTCGACGCCGGGCTCGCCAGGTGCCGAATAATCTCCCCAATATCCCGCGGCGTCCCGATACCCAGGGGATACTCAAGCAGCACCTCAGCTTTCCTCTCCTCGCTCCACCCCGGCTCCCGGGAATCGATTGCCCCCGGCATCAGCGCCACCACCCTGATCCCCTTGTCAGCCACCTGTATCGCAAACTCCATCGTCATGCCCAATAGCGCTGCCTTGCTTGCGTTGTACGCCGGCGACATACTCGGCTCCCCCACCCGAGCCGCCTGGGAACTCATACTAACTATGAACCCCTTGCCCGCCTTCATCATCGGCCCCAGCGCAGCCCTGGAGCAGTAGAAGACCCCGTTAACATTCACGTCTATCACCCGACGCCATTCCTCGTTCGGCAGGTCCCACGCGTTGCCCCTCGGCGCATCTATCCCCGCGTTGTTCACCAGGATGTCCAGCCGACCGTACTCCTCGACCGCCCGCTCCACTAGCGCTTCCGCCTCCCGGGGCTGGCTCGTGTCCATAATCACGCTCACCGCCTCCCCACCCATCCCCCTGATCTCCGACACCGTCCTGTCCGCGGGCTGAACGTCTCCAATAACTATCTTCACACCCGCCTCGGCCAGGACGTGCGCTATGCCTCTCCCAATTCCCCGTGCCGCTCCCGTAACTATCGCTACTTCGCCGGTGATGTCACTGCTGTCGCCCATCTGCTACTCCCTTGGCCCTGCTAGTCTCCGATTAACGGCGCTTCCGCAGATACCCGCGCCCCGAGCAACCCCGCGTACTCTTCCTCCCCCAATCCCAGCATGTCGCAGAACACCCGGCGGTTGTGCTGAGCATACTGCGGCGCGGGCGCGTGGCTTCCGCCCGGCGTCTTGGACATCTTGAACGGCATGCCAAAGTGCGGGTATTCCCCCACCGACGCATGGTTGGTCGTCTCGAAAAATCCTCTCTCCTTGAAGTGTGGGTCTTCGAATAGGTCGTTTGCCTTGGCAACGATTCCACACTGAACCCCCGACTCCTGCAGCCAAGCCATCACATCCCTCGCCCCCAGCCCCGACGTCCAGGCGTTTATCGCCTCATCAATCTCTTCTTGCAACCGAAATCTGCTCAAGATATGTCTAAAGCGCTTCTCTTGTAGGAGGTCTTCCCGACCCATTGCCCGGCACAATGACTCCCATTCCGCGTCGCTGCCCGCCGAGATCGCCACCCACTCATCCTCACCCTTGCACCGGTACGCGCCCTGTGGAGCCCGCGAAGAGTGCCGGTTCCCCATACGCTTTCGTACCCGCCCGTTCATCGTGAAGTCCAGGACTGCGTCACCCAGCAGGCCGATGTAGCCCTCATGCTGGGACAGGTCCATCCTGGCCCCTTGTCCCGTCCGCCGCCTCCTCTCCAACCCCGCCAGTATCGAATACACCCCCCACATCCCCGACGCCGGGTCCGTGAACGCCCCCGAAGAACGTACCGGCGGTCCGTCTGGAAGCCCCGTCAGATGGGAAAGGCCCGTCATACCTTCCAGGGCTTCCCCAAAGCACACGTAGTCCCTGTATGGCCCCGACCGCCCGAAGGATGGCATGCTGATCATTATCAGGTCCGGCCTCACCTTTTTCAGGTCATCGTAGTCCAGCCGTAGATTACCCATCACCCGTGCGCTGTAGTTCTCGATTACAACATCCGCAATCGAAACTAGCTCCAGCATCAGGTCCCGGCCCCGCTCAGTCTGCAGGTCCAGAGCGATACTTTCTTTGTTCCGGTTGCCCATATGAAAATAGGAGCCCCGGTTATGTGGGTCCTCCGTATCCTCTATCCCGTCCGGCGGAAGCATATACCTCACCGCATCCACGTATACGGTCGCCTCGACTCGGATCACCTCCGCCCCTAGCGACCCCATCAATTGCGTCGCGTACGGTCCTGCCCAGTACCGGGTCAGGTCCACTACTCTTACGTCGCTTAACGGCAATCGTTTCACATCAGACTCCATGCCCTATATCACCTCCCCCGACCCCAGCATCGCCATCTCCCTTGTAGATATCCCCAATCTCTGCTGATAGACCTCCCGGTTCGCCTCTCCCAATATCGGTGCCATCTGCGGCCTGGAAGCACATTCTCCTTCTATTGTTAGCCCCGTGCCAGGGAATTTGATGTCCCCAAACTTCGGGTGCTCCAGCGTCTTGAAGAACCCGCGCTCTCTTAGGTGCTGGTCTCTGAGCATGTCCCTCGGCGTGTCGACCTTGGCGCAAGGTATCCTCAGCAGTTGTGATAGCTCAAATGCCTCGTCACTCTCCATCTCCCCCAGCCATGCCCCGATGGAATCCCAAAGTGTCTGCTTTGCCTCTTCCGGTATAGCTCTCGAAAGTGCTGATTCGAACGAGTCCACCAGCTCCGGGTGCCCAATCATCTCGAACAGCGATTGCCGCTGCTGTTGCGTTAGAGAGGTCACTATCATGTAGCCGTCCTTAGTCTGGTACATGTCGCACAGGGGCGTCGGGGGCGATAGACTGCTCCCCGTCCTGCCCCTCACGACCCCCTGGTACGTGTACAGGATGAGCGTAGTCTCCAGGAAGTTCGCCGTCACCTCCAGCATCGATACGTCCACCTGCTGCCCCTCCCCCGACACCTCCCGCCAATGCAAGGCTGAAAGCGCCGCTATCGCCCCCGTCATCCCCGACTTGAGCTGCGGCAGATAACCTCCTGATGCGACCGGCTCCTCATCGGGAAACCCTGTCGGGTACATCAGCCCGCTTATCGCGTGCTCGATAAGCTCGTTGGCCTTGTACCCCGCGTACGGCCCCCATTGCCCGAAATCCGAAACCGATATCTGCACCAACCCCGGATTCCCGGCGCTTAGCTCGTCATACCCCAACCCCATCTCGTCCAGATACCCCGGATCGAAGCTCTCTACCAACACGTCCGCCTCATCGACCAGCCGCTTAAATATCCGCCGCCCCGTGGCCCTGGTAAAATCCAGGGTGATGCTCCGTTTACCGCCGTTCAGGTAGATAAAAACCCCACTGCTCTCCCGACCCGGCAAATCGTTGAAGAACGGCGCATAGTCCCGCACCGGGTCCCCCGACACCGGAGGCTCAACCTTCACCACCTCCGCCCCGCACCGCCCCAGCAGCCGGGCACAGAACGCCCCCCCGATGCCATTGCTGACGTCGAGGACTCTTAAGTGAGGGAGCCAATTGTTCATATCTAAACCGGTGAAGATAAGGTTGCCCGGAGCGACTTCATCTCATACCTAAAATGCGGGCGCCACATGCTGTCGAGCATGTGACGCCCGGATATCAAGCTTTCTGTTGAGGGGTGACTCTTGTCCCCTTTTTCTTAGTACCCTATCGCATCCAGCGACGCGTCCACTGCATCCACGTAAGCGTCCATCTCCTCGTGGCCCATCACTGTAGAGATGCAGCTCAGCCCCCGGCCTGCGTACACAATGCCGTGTCCCAGCATTTCGTGGCTGAACTTGTTGAACGTCTCCTGCCCAGGCCCGGATGCCGAGAAGTCCCGGAAGTCGTTCATATCCTGGTCCGTCAGGTGGAACCAGAACAGAGACCCGGATCCAGTGATCTGTGCCGGTACTTCTTTCCGCACAATCAGGTCGCTCAGCTTACCTCTCACGTAGTCGCCCAGCCCGCCTATCCGGTCGAACGCCTCAGGCGTCATCATCTTCATCGCCGTGAGGCCCGCCGTCATCGTCACCGGGTTCGCGTTGAAAGTCCCTCCGTGATGGACCTGGTGCCCCGACCTGTGGTCGAAGACTTCCATCACGTCGTCCGAGCCTGCCACCGCCCCCACCGGGAAACCTCCCCCGATTATCTTCGCCAGTGCAGTTATGTCCGGCTTGATCCCATGTTGCTCAAGCGCTCCCTTATAGGAGAGCCGGAAACTGATGACTTCGTCCGAGATCAGAAGTATCCCGTAGTCCTGCGTTATTCGTCTTATCGACTCCAGGAAGCCCGGCTTGGGCGGTATCCACCCGAGCGCCGCTGGCAGGGGGTCGATGACCACCGCCGCCAGTTCGTCCTTGTGCTTCTCTATGATCGAGGCGCAAGCGTCGAAGTTGTTCCAGGGCATCGCTATCACTTCTTCCGTAACCACTGGCGATACACTCGGCTCCGACACGCTGGTCGGGAATACGGAGTCGCCCCACTCACCTGGGTTGGCGGCCTCGCTCACCTGGGCGTAGTCGTAGCTCCCGTGGTAGGCGCCCTCAATCTTGGCGATCTTGAACTTGCCCGTCCGAGCCCGAGCAGCCTTGATCGACAGCATCACCGCCTCGCTCCCCGAGTTGCAGAACCGGATCTTGTCTATGTAGTCGATCCGGTCAACCAGCAGGTTCGCCAGTTCCAGCTCGGGCTCCGTCGGCATCGCGAAGGCCGTGCCCCTCTCCAGCTGCTTGCTTACCGCTTCCACGATAGCCGGGTGCGCGTGCCCGTGGATCAGCGAAGTCATGTTGTTGATGAAGTCGAGCCGCTCCTCGCCCTCAACGTCTCTCAGCTTGAACCCGCTCGCACTGCTCACGTAGATCGGGTACGGATTCATCGTCACCGAGTGTCGACTGTTTCCCCCCGGCAATACCTTCAGGCCCTGCTCGTAGAGCTGCTTGGACCGCGACGCTTCGGACCTGTACGCGATAGTCTCGGGGCCTTTGCCGGTCATGGGATACCTCCTAGTAATAAAGCCCCCGTCCAGGGGCTGAAAAAGAATATCAGACCCCCCACCCCCACGCAACGCCCCACATAGTCCCCTCTTCCTCAATGTGTCAAAGATGCGCCGAGGCGTGACCCTTGCATAACCGGCATTCCCGCGTAAGCATGTTCCCGAAATACAGCCTTTCCATTCCTGGGGGCAGGGTATTCCACTCGCCCTGTCGAAGATGCGCCGTGGCCTGAGCGAAGCTGCAAGTGCGCCTTGGGAGCATCGAAGGGTCTCAAGAACGGAAAGGGGGCAGGGTCCTCCCTCCCCCAAATGTGACACGAACCCCCGTGCGACCTCAAAATTGATGGTTACCGGGAGAGGGAATTGACCTCATAATTACGGTTACCGGCAGTGTTCCAGGATAGCGGCTGACCCTGACGCCATGCTAGCCCCAGCAGCTTGTCGGTCTCGGCATCGATCTGACGGCTCAGCCAGAGCGGATTGAGCGACAGGTAGAGCTTCTCCAGCAACATCTGCCGAGTTCGTGAGACTGCACCACTGCTGAGCATCCGTTGGTACGGGGTCGCTCCCTCGTCGTGGTGTCGGATGACCTTGGCCCCGTGCCCACTCCTCGCAGTGAGTCTTCGGACCGGCTGAAAGAAGTTCACGTGAAGCCTCGCCAGCGAGTAGACCTCGGTGAGTTGTTTGAAGGCCGCTGACGAGGCGTACCGTGCGTGTCCGGTCAGACGCCGCACCACAGCACCGTTCTTCTGCTCGACGTGGGCGCTGTCGTTCTTACGGTAGGGCCTGCTCCTGGTGAAGCTGATCCCGTTCTCCTCGCAGTAGGTGTAGAGCCCTCTGTTGATGAACTCCGACCCATTATCGCTGTCCAGGCCCAGGAGAGGGACGGGCAGCCTCCGATGCATCCTGCGTATAGCAGCTCCCACACGCTCCTGTGTCTTACCCCAGACCACGTCCATATCCACCCACCCAGTGGCCACGTCCACCGCCGTAACCGTCCACAGGTGGAACCCCTCAACCGTCGGACCGCAGTGTGCCACCGTGTCCACCTCGACAAAGCCCGGCCTCGCATCGTCCCAGTCCCTGAAGGTACGCACGGCAATGCGGTTCCTAAGCAGTGTCCCGGGCTTGGTCAGGCTGTGCGTCCTCTTTCTAACGGGCACCTGATCCGCAGCCAGGAGCCGCTCCAGAGTTGCCGCACTTGCACGCCTGAGCAGAGTATCAGTGGCAGGGTCGATCTCCAGCTCTCCGAATGCCTCCAGTCGTGACGCCATCTCCCCCACAAACGGCTGCAGCCTCCTGGCTCCGATGCCGCTGGCAGCCTCGTGAACCACCCTGGCCGCCGCCGCCACGTCAGGACCGTACTCGACCGGTCTACCCACACGGCCGCCTCTCCCCTTTCGAGTCCGACCGGACAGCAGCCGGACCGCCGACTTCCTGTGGTAGCCGGTCACAGCTACCACCTCGTCGAGGATCCTTCCCTTCTCGGTCCTGTCGGCCTCGCGGTACCTGTCCCGCTGTCGTTCGCAGTACTCTTGAATGCTCACTCGGTTCACGATTACCTCCCCGTGGTTTGGGTAACCGTAATTTTGAGGTGCATTCCCCGGCTCGGTAACCAAAATTATGAAGTCATGCGACCCCTTGACCCTATCCAAACATACGTGCTATTATCCTCCCCGTTCGAACACCAACCTAACTATCTCAAGGAGGAACCAAAAACCCAGGGAAGCCCCCGAGACCCAACAGAGGACTCAACGTCCAAGCCCATCCCAACGGCCCTCGCGCAGGCCCGCGGCTCAAGCGAAAGTCGCCATCTCCTCTACCAAGGCCCCGGCTATCCCTCACCCTGACCATCAGGCGATGGAAGACGCCCTGGACCGTACTTGTCCCTATGGCTCCTTTCGGAGCTCTCGTCCCATGGAGCGGAACGGGGCAGCCCGTAGCCGAGGCCCCCTCGGCTCTCCGTCCGCTTCCTCAAATAAAACTGGACTGTCCGCCACTCCCGGCTCCTGGATACAGGCGGCGAACTGGATACCCCGTACTCCTGCGAGGGGAACTGACCCTGGACTTTCCCCTTCCTGCATGTCCCGCAGCGCAGCCAACCTTCATTGGAGCCTATGACGGATGACGGACCCGTACGTCCGACCATACTTCCAGGTCTAGGCGGCGGCGGAGACCCGTCCCCACGTTCCCGGGACGCCTCCATGCCCGCATTATCTAAATGTAGGGAGCCGAATCCAGCAAGCGTCTTTCATCGCCAACCCACCAACAAACGACATACCAAACAAGACCCCACAATCGAAGATGGAACATCCGCCTTGGGCGGATCCGCCTCAAGAGGACTGAATACCCCCTACCTAAACCCCGCCATCACCTCTTTCGCAAACCGCTCAACCTGCGATATCCCCTCCTCCGGCGGACACACGACGTTCAACACAAACTCCGTCACCCCGACATCTACGAACGCCTGCACCATCTCACGCATCTGGTCCGGCGTTCCCAGCAGGTGAGGCGCATCGGCAGGCACGGTCGTCGAACTGCCGTATCTACGCGTAAACACCCCCGAGGCTATCTCCGCCGACTCCTCCGCACTCCCCGAGAAGCACAGGAACAGGTGCATCACCCTCGTCATCGCCGAGTCCCCCCGCCCCGACTCCCGCGCCTGCTCCTCCGCCCCCTCGAACATCGCCTTAGCCTCCTCCGGTGTCTTGCTCACAGGGATTAGTGAGTCGGCGAACCGTCCAGCCCTTCTCACCACCGACGCCGCTCCTCCCCCGACATGTATCCGAGGGTGAGGCTTCTGCACCGGTTTGGGGACCAACTGGTATTCATCCAGATCAAAATGCTTTCCGTGGAACGTCACCGAGTCCTCTGTCCACAACCTCTTGATTACCTCCAACGCCTCGTCCGACCAGCTCGCCCTGTGTCGTACGTTGCCCCCGTATGCTTTCAAGTCGGGCCCTTCATTACCCACCCCGACTCCCAGCACCGCCCTGCCCCCGGACAGGATGTCCAGGCTTGCCACCGTCTGCGCCACCATCACAGGGTTCCTGAGAGGCAGCAGCATCACGGACGGACCCAGCATCAGCTTGCTGGTGTGGGCCGCCATGAACGACAACGCCGTGAAACACTCCAGCGCCGGAGCCCCCGACCCTATGTTCTCCGTCACCCAAAGCGAGTCTAACCCCAGTTCTTCAACCTTTTGAGCGTACGCCGGAAGGTCCGTGAAGTCGGCCCGCTCCGAATAAGTCACGCCGAACTTGATGTCTGCCATTAGAAATTACCTTCCCTATTTAAAATGCGGCATTATCTCCCGCGCCACCTTCTCCACCGTCGCCGGGACCTCTCCCGCTGGGCACACCGGGTCTAGAATAACGTGCGTCGCCCCGGATGCCTCGTATTCCTTCAACACACTCACGCACTCCTCCACCGTTCCCAGAACGGCATTCACCCCTGTGTGGATATGGTAAACCGGGTATGTGTATCGAGCCAACAGCGTCGCCCTCGCTACCTCCAGTGCGCTCTCCGCAGAATCCCCGAAGTTCACGTACAGGTAGATCCCATTTGCAAACTCTCTCGACTCCCTCCCACACTCTCGCCGGTATCCCTCTATCTTCCAGTACATCTCTGCCGTATCTCCCGGCGCCGTGTGTGCCGGTATGAACCCGTCCCCCCACCTCCCTGCCCGCCGAAGTACGGGGGGTGCATCTCCCCCGACCCAGATCGGTGGATAAGGTCGCTGATACGGCCTCGCCCCCAGGGCGTAGTCCGAAAACTGCGAGAACTTGCCTTCAAAGGTGACTGGCTCCCCAGTCCAAAGCTTGGTCATTATCTCCAGCGTTTCGTCGCACCGCTTGCCCCGCTCGCTCAAGGGCACACTGTAGGCCTTATATCCCTCAACCGCGTTCCCCCCCGACCCTACCCCAAGTATGAACCGCCCTTCCGAGAGGTGGTCGACCGTCGCCACGGCATGGGCAAATCCAACGGGATTTCTCAAAGGCAAAAGGACAACTGCAGGCCCGATAGTGATCCGTTCCGTGTATGCGGCATACTGGCTTAGTATCACCATCGGTTCCAAGGCCTCGGGGCCGCTGTGCACGTTCTCCGTCACCCACAGGGAGTCGTAGCCCGATGATTCCACCAGCCGTGCCCACTCCCGAGCCTGTTTCGCGTCCTGGTAGTAAGCGTAAGATATTCCGAATTTCATTTAGCTATCCCTACTCGTTTCTCTATGACGCGCACACTAGCTCATCAAAAAGCCGTGCTTTAGCGGGTCGTCAGGGTCTATTACAAACTGGTGCATCGCCGTCACGTATGCCGAGCCCGTGAGCTCAGGCACTATCGCCGGGTAGTCCCCAACCTTAGTCTCTCCGATCGCTCGGGCCCGGAACAGCGTCCCGATGTAGCTTTCGTAAACGAATTCCTCACCCTTGCCTATCTTCCCGTCAGCGTACATTACCGCCAGCCGAGAGCAAGTCCCCGTCCCGCACGGCGACCGGTCGATGCTCCCCGGCGGTATCACCACGACATTCTTCGAATTGGCCTCCGGGTGGGTGGGAGGCCCGTAGAATTGCACCTGCATCGTGCCCCCGAAGTAGGACTGCTCTCTGCCATTCGGCTCAGGGTGCACTATTTCCAGCTGGTCCAGAGCATCATCCCTAATGCTTATTCCCGACGATATGATCTTCTCCAGCTCCCCCTCCCCAAGTGTCAACCCCACCGACTCCGCAGGCACGAGCAAGTAATACATACCCCCATAAGCCACGTCCAGCACGACTTCCCCAAATTCCCTCGTCTTTACGCTCACTTCCTTCTCATAAAGGAACGCCGGCACATTCTGGATTGTCACCGATTTCGCCCTTCCCCCCTCCACCAACACCCGAGCCTCAATCAACCCAGCCAGCGTCTCCAGGTTTATCTTCGTGACCGGCTCCTCGACCTCCACCATCCCAGTCTCCACCAACACCGTGCACGTAGCTATCGTGCAGTGGCCGCACATCGGTACATACCCCTGCGGCTCAAGGATGAGCATCCCGACGTCCGTCCCCGGCATCGAGGCCTCCGTGATAACCGTCGCACACATCCCGGAGTGCCCCCGTGGCTCGAACAGTACCGCCGTCCGAAGGTGGTCCATTTCGTCACGCAGATACTGAGTCTTCTCCACCACCGACTTTCCCGGAATCACAGGAAAACCGCCGGTTATCACCCTCAGGGGACACCCGGCGGCATGTGCCTCAACACTACTTATAACATTCGACAAATTCATATCGTCATAACGTTCGATATATTAATTTCGTTCTATCACCACTCCCCCCTCTCCTTCGACGTTAGCTTCGCATTGCCTGTACCGAAGGGGCCGGGGCCGCTCGTGCTGAGGCTCTCGAAGTATGAGCGGGGGGAGGGAGGTAAGATGATCTAGATGGCACCACTGGCGTGATCAGCAGTTACGCATAGGTCCTTTGAAGGGCTGTAGATGTGCTGAGACGTGAATTCATCCCCTACAACTGATACGCCACATCCACCCCCGACACCTCCTCCCAATCCCCATCCCTCGACACATAGAATTCCAGTCGTAACCCGTCCGGGTCCCGCAGGAAGAAACTCCTCTTCGTCGACGAGTCGATGCTCGCCTCCGGCTCAATTCCCCTGGCCTTGACTGCCGCCTCTGCCGCTTCCACTTCCTCTTTGCTCTTCAACTCAAACCCGACATGGTGCATACCCGGCTCCCGGCCTTCAGTCAAAGGCAATATCACCAGGTCATGCCTGTCCAGGGGACCAGTAAACACGGTGTATGACCCGTCCGACCCGGCGTGTGCAACCTCCAGCCCTGCCACGTCCTTGTAGAAGTCCACCAGTCCATCGTAGTTCTGGGCTACAATCGCTCCATGCCCCACTTGCCTGCTGGGTATCACAGCCCCTGGGTTAGGAATCAGCTCAGGGTCAACGGCGTACCTCGGCTCCGTAGTACGCTCCGCCGTATCCGGAGTCCACTTGACGGTCAACACTTCCGTATTCCCGTCCCGCCACACTTCTCGCCAGTCCTTGGCGGCATCAGCGTAGAACTCGTGGTAGTTACCCTCAGGATCAAAAAGATAAACGCTGTGCGACACTTGGTGGTCCGCCGTCCGGTGGATCGGCAGCCCCGACTCCAGCGCCCGCTCATAAGCCTCCAGCAACACGAGCTCGTTCTCCATCTCCCACCCAAAGTGGTTCAGCCCGGGCCTCATGCCTCGCTTATCCGATATCAGGCTCGACCCGTCTCCGGCCTTACGCGCCCTCGCCGATATCTCGATCAAAGCCACATCGTGGTGGGAGCTTCCGTTACTAAGGAACCCTGCCTTGATCGGCGGTTCCCGGAACACCTCGCTGAGCCCACACACCTTCGTGTAGAACTCCATCGAGCGCTCCAACTCCCCAACGAACAAATTCGCATGCCCCAACCTCCGAGGCCTGAACATCACACTCTTTTCACCCATCTCTTTTTCTCCTATCCTTCGGAATCCCCTCTCCCTTGACGGGAGAGGGCTAGGGTGAGGGTGACTCCCTCTCCCTACAACCCATGCACCTTAGCCACATTCCCTCCGACCAGCTTCTCCTGGTCCTCGCTCGAAAGACCATCCAGTATCCGCTCCAGCGACTCGTGCGCGTCCAGCCCTATCGACCGGATATGCGGGAAGTCCGACCCCCACATCACCCCATCCGCCCCGATGTGATTTACCGCGTCACGCCCGAACGGGTCATCGATCATCCCGTGCCACATCCGTTTCTTTATGTAGTCGCTGGCCAGCATGTCCAGCTTCTCCATCGGCATCCGGTGCGCCGCTGCCCCTTGCACCTGGTCCATCCGGAACATGAACATCGGCACCCAGGCTATTTCCCACTCCGCGCAGATCAGCTTCAGTTTGGGGAACCGGTCTAATATTCGACCGAATATGAAGTCGTCGGCTAGCGTGGTGGTTAGCTCAAGAAACAGATCGACCCACGTGCTAGGCGCCCTCTCCATGTCTTCCCTGGTGTGGAAGTGCAATGGGTCCGGCACCCGACCCGTTATCGAGTGCAAAGTGATGGAAATCCCTGCGTCCTCCGCCGCCGCCCAAAACGGGTCGTAGTATTTGTCCCTGTACGGCTTCGACCCCTCAGGCGGAACGACGTTGATCATCGCACCCTTGAGGCCCTTCTTCGATACCCGTTCCAACTCCGCCAGTCCCCAATCCACGTCCTCCATAGGCACCGCCCCGATCCCGATAAGTGTGCTTGGACTGTACGACACGAACTCCGCCAGCCAGTCGTTATACGTCTGCGACGCCGCCTGTACCACTTCCCGGTCCCGGCCCTGCATCGCCAGCATCATCAGCGTCGGGTTCAGCACCTCCGCCTCGACCTTGGCCTCCTGCTGGAACCTGACCCGCTTCGCCGGGTCCTTGCCCGCGTCGACCAGGTCTCCCATGTCCGCCATCTCGGCCTCGGTCTCGTCGATCTTCAGGTACTGAGCGCCCGTATAGAAGAACCGGCCCTTTTTCCCCAGGTGCTCATTGACGATGCGCGGCGTCCGCTCACCGTATTTGGCGCCTATCGCATCCCACCACAGCTCCGTCGGCTCGACAACATGGGAATCCGCCGAAATTACTCTGTCAAACTTCAATTATTTCCTCCGTCCATCCCCTCTCCCTTGATGGGAGTCGTAGATGCTGCAAGTGCGCCTTTGGCGTACGCCGAGGCGTGAGGGATAGGGCTATAGTGGCTCCCCCAACCGCCCGATTCTACCCAAAAACCCCCCACCCTTCAATCAAACTACCCCCCGTAGGGGCGACCGGCTGGTCGCCTTCCCTGCCGAACACCCCTCACAGGGAGAACCCCACGATCTGTTACCCATGTCTCCGAACATGTGTTACCTATCTCCCCGAACAACTGTTACCTATGTCCCCGGTCTGTACCGTGGTGATTCCTCTCCCCCCATCACCCCCCAAAAATATCCAACGGCAGAAACGCCGACACGCACACGTTCGGCAGGTCCACTACCTCGCTCACCTTGAAGTCCACCGCCACGCTGCAGATTACGTACGCCTGCTCCCGACTGTACCCCCGCTCCATCAGCAGGCTGATCATGTTCAGAAGCGCCTGTCTCATGGCGAGAGTCACGTTGCCGGACTCGTTCTTGCCATCCTCTATCGGCATCCCCGTAGTCGCTATGAACCGCTTCGGCGCCGCCATCTCCGGCAAAGTCCAATACTGGTCCGACTCGAATATCGGGAACCGTATGTTACGCCTTTCCGCTGCTCCCTCTCTTATCCGGAACTTGGCATGAATCGCCGCCGACATCTCGACGGCCGTCCCGCAGCATTCGCTATCCCCCTGAGCAAAATGCCCATCCCCCGCCGAGAACATCCCACCTTCTACAAAGACCGGGCACAGCAGGCGAACACCCCTAGTCAACTGCTTTATGTCCATGTTGCCGCCATTCTCCCTGGGCGGCATAGTCCTCAGTCCCTCCGACGCCACGGGGTCCCAGGAAGGCACCGCTCCCACCTTTTCCGGCGGCAGAGCCGTCCCTCCTGCCTCCACTGCCCGTGCCTCCCTCTTCCGACACTCCTCCATCAAGGCCCGAGACGGTGCCACGCCTATGGTTCCCATGAACGAGGCTTCAGGTATCCGCACCCCAGGCACCTGCTCCGATACCGCAAACTTGCCGTCCATCGACCATTTCGCCAGGAACGGTTCGCCATACAGGTCGGCAATAAACCCGAAGCCCGGTTTAATGCTCGTGAAACCAAAAGTACCGGGCACGATGTCGATGATGTCGATTTCCAGGAGGTCGCCGGGCTTGGCGCCCTTCACGTACACGGGCCCCGTAAGCGGGTGCACCACATTGCGGCTAAACCCAAGCAGTGACTCTGACGTAGAGTCGGGGGTGCACTGCCCGTCCGAAGCGTCCCGAGTCTCCATGTACACCTCTTCCTCAGGCTCGACCTCCAGCGCGGGCGGGATGTCCGGGTGCCAGCGATTGTGCCCCTTCTCCGGCTCCTCCGCACACCTCTTCGAATAATCCAGTTCTATGCTCTTCATTCTTCCTTCTCCATTCCAAAACTCTTTTTACCTGTCATTCCGAGGCCCCGCGAGGAATCTAGGACTTGCCCACTCACCTTCCTCCTTAAAGCACCTGGGGCAGGGAGAATCCGCTCACCCTGTCGCAGATCCGCCGAGGCGGGAGCCAAGTCGAAGGGTCGAGCGGATTCCGGGTGGGGGCCTCTCCCCCTACCCCTCAAATATGTCCAACGGCAGAAACGCCGACACACAAACGTTCGGCAAGTCCACCACCTCGCTCACCTTGAAATCGACCGCCACGCTCGTTATGCAGTACGCCTGCTCCCTGGAGTACCCCCGCTCCATGATTATCCCGATCATGTTCAGTAGCGCCTGCCTCGTCGCCAACGTTATATTCCCCGATTCGTTCCTACCATCCTCTATAGGCATCCCTGTCGTCGCAATGAACCGCTTGGGCGCCGCCATCTCCGGCGACGTCCAGTACTGGTCCGACTCGAATATCGGGAACCGGATGTTCCGTCTTTCGGCCGCTCCCTCCCTTATCCGAAATCGAGCATGGATCGCCGTAGCCATCTCCACCGCCGTCCCGCACGTCTCTCCGTCTCCCTGTGCAAAGTGCCCGTCCCCCGCCGAGAACATCCCCCCGTCCACAAACACCGGGCACAGCAGCCGCACGCCCTTGGTCAGCTGTTTGATGTCCATGTTGCCGCCGTTTTCCCTCGGCGGAATCGTCCTCAGCCCCTCCGAAGCTACCGGCTCCCATGTAGGCACGGCCCCCGCCTTGTCCGGTGGCTCTGCCACGCCCCCCGCCTCCGCCGCCCGAGCTTCCCTATCCCGCCACTCCTCCATAGCTGCCCTCGACGGCGCAACCCCGATAGTTCCCATGAACGACGCCTCCGGTATCCGCACCCCCGGCAGCTGCTCCGACACCGCGTGCTTCCCGTCCATCGACCATTTCACCAGGAACGGGTCCGTAAACAGGTCCGACAGAAACCCGAATTGCGGCAATATCCCCGTGAACCCGAAAGTCCCAGGCACTATGTCGATGATTTCGATCTCCAGCAAGTCTCCCGGCTTAGCCCCCTTCACGTACACGGGCCCCGTCATCGGGTGCACGACACCGCCGTCAATGCCCGGCACATCTGCCAATGTGGACTCCGGAGTTATCTGTCCGTCCAGTGCGTCCCTGGTCTGAAGGTAGACCTCTTCCTCTGGCTCCACCTCTAACGCTGGCGGAATATCCGGGTGCCACCGGTTGTGTACCTTCTCCTGTTCCTCCCAGCACCTCTTCGAATAGTCCATCTCAATACTTTTCATTCATGCCCCTCCAAGACTATCAATCCCGAACACTTACCCGTTCAATTTCTGTCGGCAGTCAGCGCACGATATCCCCGCTCACCCTGAGCCCCTCTTTAGCTGTCAAACCAAGACCCTTTTCACTGTCATTCCGAGGCTCCGCGAGGAATCTAGGACTTGCCCCATCACAATCTTCCTAACCTCCCGTTCCCTCATCACCTACTTCCTAACCCCCCACTCCCCCGCCCCCGAAAGCTATACTACTATCTAGTACACCCAATGGAAACGGGCACAAACTCATGGTGAAGTTTGGCATTCAGGTCCCCGCCGGCCGAGAAGGCATCTACATCCCTTCCGGCTTCTCGACCCCGGAGCAGATCATTGGCCTGTTCACCCAGGCCGAGTCCCTCGGCTTCTATTCCGCCTGGGGCAACGACCACCTCAACACCCCAAGGGGCGCCCGCTATCGCTACGACCAGCCCCCCAACGTCTACGAAATTCTCATCACTCTTGCCAGCGCTGTCGCTATAACGAAGCGTATCAGGCTCGGGGTCGCCGCCCTCACCCTGCCCCAGCGGGAACCCGTGGCCCTCGCCAAGCAGGTCGCGACTCTGGATGTATTCAGCAAGGGCCGAGTGTCCCTGGCCGTAGGCATCGGCCACTACCGCGACGAGTTCGTCAACGTGAAGCCCCGACAGAAGCATGACCACCGCGGCGAGATGTTCGAAGAGGCCCTTGAAGCCCTACACGTGATCTTCACCCAAGATCCCGCGAGCTTCTCCAGCAAGTACTATGAGTTCGAAGATATCTCCCTGCACCCCAAACCCCTCCAGGACCCCTTCCCCATCTACATCACGGGCACGGGGCCCAAGACCCCGGAGCGAGTCCTCAGATGGGGAATGGGTTGGATGCTAACGAACGTGCAGGACCAAACCCTCGGCGAGCGCATAGAAGCCGTAAAGCGCCTCGCCGAAAACGCAGGCCGAGACCCCTCAACCCTGGAAATGGCCCACACCATAGCCCTCCGAGTGGACCCTACCCACGAAAAGGCTGTCGACAGGTTCCAAAACAGCCTGCTCATGAACG
Source organism: Dehalococcoidia bacterium (assembly GCA_965220005.1). Lineage (GTDB taxonomy): Bacteria > Chloroflexota > Dehalococcoidia > Plut-88900 > Plut-88900 > Plut-88900. The sequence goes on along the minus strand of OZ244800.1, from coordinate 1,055,440 downwards.
GGCCCCGTGGCCTGGGCAGCAAGTCATACCGATTCACCCAGTGCGTCGGCACACCATCTGAAGTCGCCGAGCAGATACGGAACATCTGCCGGGAAGGAATCGACCACATTATTATCCAGGACTTCGCCGTCGACACCTTCCCCGAAATGCAGGAACAGATTCAACTCTTCGGAGAAGAGGTCCTGCCCCTCTTCGAGACCTTTGCTTAACCCTCATTCCGGGCCGCGGAGGGAGTTCCGATCCCCTCTCCCTCAATGTGACCTTTGCATAACCTCTCTCGGTGGGGCCGGGGCCGCTCGTGCTGAGGCTCTCGAAGTATGAGCGGGGGCGGAGGTTGGGTGATCTGGATGGTACCACAGGCGTGATATGCAGTTACGCAAAGGTCCCATGACGGGATGGGGCTAGGACCGTATGCTCGCCAAGAAGAGTGAGGGTGAGCATTCCTCCCCTACAACCCGTATAACCCACTCGCGTTCTCCCCCAACACCTTACGCAGGTCTACCGCCGGCAATACCTCCAGCGTCTTCCTGAGTTCATTGACCGGGTCCGGCACGCCGTCAGCATGTGGATAGTCCGACGCCCAGATGAACCTGTCCGCCCCGACATGCGATATGACCGCCGGGGCAAAATGTTCGTCGGGGTCCAGCGAGATCCAGCATTGCTCCTTGAAATACTCGCTCGGAGGCCGCTTGCACCCGGTCGTGAACCCCGCTATCTCGAACTTCTCGTCCATCCGGTCGAGCCACCACGGCAGCCACCCGCACCCCGACTCCAATATCACTATCTTCAACCCCGGAAACTTCTCGAACACTCCCCCCTGGAATAAAGAGGCGACTGCCAACGGCATATCCAGGACCGCAGTGGTGAGATGCCACCAGTAGGTGTCTGAATAGGTGATCTTGTAATAGCCCTGGATGACCCCCGGAGCTTTGACGCTATCGTGGGGATGGATGGTAACCGGCAGCCCCGAATCCTGGGCCTCCGTCCAAAACGGATCGTAGAGATAGTCCCCGTATGGCCGGCCTTCCGGGGCTTCCATACCGATATTGACCGCCCTGGCCCCGAGCCCCGCCACTCTCTGAAGCTCGGCAACTGCAAGCTCTACGTCGAGCATCGAAAGGTGAGGAATCGGAATCAATCTGTCCGGGTAGGGCTCGCAGAAATCGACGATCCATCGGTTGTACGCCCGGGCATACGCCGCCGACAAATCCGGGTCCTTCCACTCCGACTGCGTCTGGACGATGATCGTGTGATAGAGCACCGCAACGTCAATCCCATCCCCGTCCAGCACCTTGATCCGTTCATGGGAGTCGCAGGAGCCGGGAGCCATCTTCAGACCGTCGGCGTAAGTGAAGGCGCCTGGTTTCAGGCTATTCTCCAGCCTCCACTCCATCGACTTACCTGCGGATGCCACATTTCCCAGCGTCCCCACCGCCCCCGCCTCCGACGCCCTCCCATCAATCTCGATATACTCCAGCCCCGCCTCATTCGTCGTGATGCGAATGGCGCGGTCTTTGTACTCAGACTCCAGGTACTCCTCCCACAACCCGGGAGGCTCCAGCACATGCCCATCCGCATCCACAATTTTGGGCTTACCATCGGTACGCGTCATCGTCCAAATCTCCTAATGCGTCCCATCCTCTCCCTCGACGAGACCTTTGCGTATCCGTTATTCCCGAGTAATCGGGAATCCAGGGTTGGGAATTCAGGGTCGAATAGTATGACCGAGATGCTCAACCCAGCCCCGTCCTAGGAGTTATGCAAAGGTTTCTCGACGGTAGAGAGCTAGGGTCGAAGACTCGCCGAGGAGAGTGAGGGTGAGATTGATCCTACAACCCGTACAACCCTATCGCATTCTCCCCCATGATCTTCCGCTGGTCCGACTCCGGGAGCACACCCAGGTTCTCCTTCAACTCACCCACAGGGTCAGCGCTGCTGTCACTATGCGGAAAGTCGCCTGCCCAAAGGAACCTGTCCGCCCCGAGCAATTCTATTGGCCGATGTGCTTCCTTCTCTTCAGGCTCCATGTCGATCCAGCACTGCCTTTTGAAATACTCCGTCGGTTTCATCTTCATACCCGTCGTGAAACCAAAAAGCTCGTAATACTCGTCCATCCGCTCCAGCCAGTGCGGCAGCCACCCACTCCCCGACTCCGTAACCACCAGCTTGAATCCCGGGAACCGCTCGAACACGCCTCCCTGGAAGAACGACGTAAACCCCAGCTTCACATCCTCCGCAGCCCACATGTACACCCACCACGTAACCGAGTGGTCCGACTGCGGGTACAGCTCGTTCCCGAAATGCCTCGGGTTACCCGTAGCATGCAGCGACACCGGCAGGTCTAGTTCCTGGCACACGTCCCACAACGGATCGAAGTACGCATCTCCATAGGAGCCACCGTTCGTCGGCCGACCGTAGACCATCAACCCCTTCGCCCCCTGTCCCTTCACCCGCCTCACCTCCTCGACAGCCCCCGCCATGTCCCGCAGTGGAACGTGGGCCACGTGCGCCAGCCGAGAGGGGCTCGTGCTGCAGAATTGAGCGATCCAGTCGTTGTAGACCCGGGCGTAAGCCAGCGCGAGGCCCGCATCAGGACACACCGTCTCCCACGTCAGTCCCAGCGTCGGGTACAGGATAACCGTGTCGATTCCTCGCTGGTCCAGCACCTTCACGTGCTCATCGGGGTCGTAGGCCGCCGGAGGCCGACCCTCCGCGTACCCGACCTTCCCGGGTATCAGATAGTCCTCTATCGGATGAGGCGGGTCGGGTTGGCCCGCGCCCGCCCTCCCGAAAATCCCCCCATCCAGGAAGTATCCGTGGTGGTGCGCATTGTCCACGCACATGTATTCCCAGCCCTTTTCGTCCTTCTCAAAACGAAGCGCTCGGTCCTTATACTTCGCCTCGATATTGTCGACCCAAAGGTCCGGCGGCTCCAGCACATGGCTGTCTATATCGATAAGTCTGGGCGCGGACATCTTTACTCACCTCCCAGTTCGAGCGAGACCTGTTGTAAGGGGCCCGAGTTACAGCTGGTTGCTAAGAAGCCAGCTTGTAAAGCTCCATCGCGTTCCCGCCGAACACCTTCTGCTGGTCTTCTTCCGGCAAGTCCCCGAGGTTCTTCTCCAGCTCGTTGACGGGATCGATTATCGAGTCGGAGTGGGGGAAGTCGTAGGCCCACATGAACCTGTCGGCGCCCAGGATTTCTATGCTGAGCGGCGCAAGTCTCTCGTCGGGGTCCATGGAGATAAAGCCCTGCCGCTTGAAGTAGGTGCTGGGTATCTCCTTCATGGGGGTGGTGAAGCCGTTGATCTCGAATTTCTCGTCCATCCGATCCAACCACCATACAATCCAACCGATGCCCGATTCCAGTATCACCACTTTCAGGTCGGGGAACCTGTCGAAGGTGCCGTGGTTGAAGTAGCTGCTGAAGTTGAGTTTGACGGTCTCGCCGCCGTAGAGGAAGAGCCACCAGGGGGTCTGGTTCTCGGGCTCGGGGTACGCCACTGCCGAGACGGAGTTGGGCCCTGTGGAGGGGTGAATGGTCATGGGCATGTCAAGGGCCACGGCCTCTTCCCAGAGGGGGTCGAAGTAGGGGTGGCCGTATGGCCTTCCGGGTTCGCAGTCGGAGCCCATCATCATAGCCTTGGCCCCGCGCGCGGCGGTCCTTTTCATTTCCTTGATGGCCTCGTCGACGTTACCCATGGGTATGTGGGCGACGGGGACGAGCCGGGTGGGGGCTTCGCTGCAAAGGTCGAACACCCAGTCGTTGTAGGCCCGACAGTTGGCTGCGGCGACCTTGATATCGGGGCAGTCGTATTCCCAGAGGAGCCCGAGGGACGGGTAGACGAGGGTCATGTCTATGCGCTCGTCGTCCATCACCTTCGTACGTTCTGATGCAATATATCCTCCCGGCACCATCGCTTCTTCCCAAGATATGCGTCCCGGTTCAAGATAAGGCCTCGCATCCTTGCCTATCGCTCCAAGGGCACCGAGGGCCCCACCCCGCCCGAAGAAGGACTTTTTGCCGTCAACGTTCAGGTATTCAAGCCCATCCTCGTCTTTCGAGATTTTGAGGGCGCGGTCCCGGTACTCGGGGTCTATGTAGTCCTGCCACAGGTTGGAGGGCTCCATTATGTGACCGTCAATGTCGACGAAGGTAGCATTCATGTCCTGTCTCCTTAGCTAAAGGGGCGCCTGACGATTGAGGGGAATGTTACTGCACATCCACGGCGGGCACAACGCGGATTGCAGACTTCAAGTCGGTTTGAAAAGACATCCTGTTCCTTCTTTCTTGACGAGAGCTTTGCACAACCCGTTCGCCGGGAGACCCCGCCCATTCCGCTCTTGAGACCCTTCGACTTCGCTCAGGGCGAGCGGAATGCCCTACCCCTTGGGATGGATTCCGGCTCGGAGTCGGGAAAGAGGGCTATGCAGGAGTCTGCTGACGGGTGAGGGGGAATCTCTCTACATTGACAGGTTGTACAGCTCTATCGCGTTACCCCCGAACACTTTCTGCTGGTCTTCTTCCGGCAGGTCGGCGAGGTTCTTCTCCAGCTCGTTAACGGGGTCTAGAATCGAGTCGGAGTGGGGGAAGTCGTAGGCCCACATGAACCTGTCGGCGCCCAGAACTTCGATGCTGAACTTGGCGAGGCGCTCATCCGGGTCCATGGATATGAAGCACTGGCGCTTGAAGTAGGAGCTGGGGATTTCCTTCATGGGGGTGGTGAAGCCGTTGATCTCGAACTTCTCGTCCATTCGGTCAAGCCACCAGACGAGCCACCCTATCCCCGACTCCAGAATCACCAGATTCAGGTCCGGGAACCTGTCGAAAGTGCCATGGTTGAAGAAGCTGCTGAAGTTCAGCTTTACGGTCTCGCCGCCATAGAGGAAGACCCACCAGGTGGTGAGGTCCTCGACGTTAGGGTAGGCCACCGCCGAGACCGAATTGCGCCCGGTGGCAGGGTGAATAGTCATGGGCATGTCAAGGGCCACGGCCTCTTCCCAGAGGGGGTCGAAGTAAGGGTGGCCGTAGGGCCTTCCGGGTTCGCAATCGGAGCCCATCATCATTGCCTTGGCCCCAAGGGCCGCCGTTCTCTTCATTTCCTTGATCGCCTCGTCGATGTCGGCCATCGGGATGTGGGCCACGGGGACGAGGCGTGTCGGGGCTCCGCTGCAGAAGTCGAACACCCAGTCGTTGTATGCCCGGCAGTTGGCCGCCGCAACTTTCACGTCGTCGCAGTCATACTCCCAGACTAGGCCGAGGGAGGGATAGACCAGGGTCATGTCTATGCGCTCGTCGTCCATCACCTTGGCCCTCTCGGAGCCGATGTAGCCTCCGGGGACCATCGCGTCGTCCCAGGAGATGCGCCCGGGCTCCAGGTAGGGCCTGGCGTCTTTGCCGATCGCGCCCAGGGCCCCGAAAGCCCCGTCCCTCGCCAAGAAAGCCTTGTTGCCGTCGACGTTCACGTACTCAAGCCCGTTTTCGTCTTTGGATATTTTGATGGCGTGGTCACGGTACTCGGGGTCGATATAGTCCTGCCACAGGGTCGCGGGTTCCGTGATGTGGCCGTCTATGTCCACGAATGTAGCACTCATGTCCTGTCTCCTTTGACTAGAATGCGCCTGACGATCGGGGGGAATGTTACCCCACGTCCACGGTGGGTACAATGAGGGAGATGGGGCGGTTATTCAGTTGGAGTGGGGTTTCGGGTCTTGTTCTGTCTGTTGGGAAGGGGTTGGCGATGGAAGACGCCCTCTTGCCCTCAAATTGGCTTGCACTCTTCATTACGGGTGTTCCGGCTGTTGGGGGACCTTTAGAGCAGGCCCCGCCTGAGAGGGAGGGACTTGCAGCCGGCCGTGCCTTTTTGCTCGATTATATACACGGACCATTCCGGGTCAGGACGTCCGTCAGAGGCTCCTACTATTGTTTTCGGGGCTGTATGCCGCTATGGGCACGACGGGGCCAGTGATCCAGCTGTGGCCCCACAGCCTAACTAATGATTTTCAGTTTGCCGGAGCCCTGAGGAGCCCAGTCTCCGGCGCCCCCGCGCACAATGCCGTAGCGCACAATGCGCATTAGTAGCAGGAGCAGACCTATTTGGAGATGGTTCTCCGTCGGGGGCACATGGTCCGCTGCATACCTCCTTAATTATCACCCCCGCTGCTAAACTCCCGGTGTAGGGAGAGGGGTGGGAGTAAAAGCCAGGGCGTCTTTCCATCGCCTGCGGATCAGGGAAGGGGCACAGGAGATGGCGTCGGTCGCTTGAGCCGCGGGCCTGCGCGAGGGCCGTTGGGATGGGCTTGGACGTTGAGTCCTCGGGTGGGTCGGGTGGGCTTCCCTGGGTTTTTGGTTCCTCCTTGAGATAGTTAGGTTGGTGTTCGAACGGTGGGGATAATAGCACGTATGTTTGGGTAAGGTCAAGGGGTTCGTGTCACACTTGGGAAGACACCCCGTTCCGCTCTTGAGACCCTTCGACCCTGCTCAGGGCGAGCGGAACCCCCACACCCCGGGAATAAGTAACGTCACGCCACAGGCACACGTCGAGGCGAGCCTACGGCCCCGTCCCCAGCCCCACGGGGAACCCTCACCCCCTTGGTCCCCCTCTCCCTCAGGGCCATTAAGGGAGAGGGGGAAGAAAAAAACAGAGGCATACACCTGCGCCAAGGCGCAGGTGTATGCCTCTAGTTTGGTACTGGGGGGATGGATTCCCGATCGGAGTCGGGAGTGACGGTGGGGAGTCGGGGGGATGGTAGTTTCCCTAAGCCCCTAGCTTGTACAGTTCTACAGCGTTTCTGCCGAACACCTTCAGTTGGTCCTCCTCCGACAAGCCCGCCAGATTCTCCTCCAACTCCCTCACCGGGTCGAGAATCGAGTCCGAGTGCGGAAAATCGTAGGCCCACATGAACTTGTCCGCGCCTAAGACTTCGATGCTGAACTTGGCCAGCCTCTCATCCGGGTCCATCGATATGAACCCCTGTCTCTTGAAGTACGTGCTCGGGACTTCTTGCATCGGCGTCGTAAACCCGTTGACCTCGAACTTCTCATCGAGCCTGTCCAGCCACCACACCAGCCACCCGATACCCGCCTCCAGGATCACGACCTTCAGGTCTGGAAACTTGTCGAACGTACCATGATTGAAGAGGCTGGTGAAGTTCATCTTCACGTTCTCGCCCCCGTGGATGTTCACCCACCAGACCGTCAGTTCTTCCCTGTTCGGGTACGCCGCCGCGGTCAGAGACCCCTTGCCCGTTGAAGGGTGAATGGTGATGGGCATGTCCATTGACTGGGCCTCTGCCCAGAACGGGTCGTAATACGAGTGTCCGTAGGTCTTGCCCTCGTGAAAGTCCGACCCCACCATCATCGCCTTAGCCCCGAGCCCCGCAGTCCGCTGCATCTCCTTGATAGCCTCATCGACGTCGCCCATGGGGACGTGGGCCACGGGGACCAAGCGGTCCGGTGCGCCGCCGCAAAAGTCGAAGATCCAGTTGTTGTATGCCCGGCAATTGGCCGCCGCCACCTTCAAGTCGTCGCAGTCATACTCCCACATCAGCCCCAGCGACGGATACACCATCGTGACGTCGATTCGCTCGGCGTCCATCACCTTCACCCGCTCCTCGGTAATGTAGCCACCGGGGACCCGCGCCGCCGCCTCCTCCCAAGAGATCCGGCCCGGCTCCAGATACGGCCTCACGTCCTGCCCGATAGCCCCCAGCGCACCCAACGATCCTCCTCGCCCAAAGTACGACTTCTTCCCGTCTACATTGAGATACTCCAGCCCGTCCTCATCCTCCGATATCCTCAACGCATGCTCCCGGTACTCCGGCTCGATATAGTCCAGCCACAGGTTCGCCGGCTCCATGATGTGTCCGTCTATATCCACAAACTTCGCTGTCACTTCTCAACTCCTAAGGTGAATAACACGAAAAGCCGATAAGGGGCCAATCGGTGACTAAAACACCGCCAGCGGATTCGCCGGCGACCCCGTCGCCCCCCGAAACCTGAGCGGCGCCACCACCATCATGAATTCCCACCGACCCCGCTCCGCACACGCCTGCGCCACCTCTTCCAGGTTCATGTTGTCGATAAGCCAGAGCCCCAGTGCCGGTATCCCGACCATGTGGATCGGCTCCCCGATGTTCGCATACCCGCTCGGCGACACCTCGTTGTTCTGGTCGCCGCCCAGCATCGCTATTCCCCTCTCACGGAACCACGGCAAACACGACACATGCGGCCCGGGCTTCGGGTCAGACGTATCCGTTACGATGCCGTCGTAGTACCGAGCCAGGTGCCCCGTCCGAATGAGCAGTACGTCCCCCGACTCCACTCTCACACCCTCCGACGCCTCCGCCTCTTCCAGAATGTCAGGCGTAATCGCCACCGGCGATTCGATCCGGTCCTCGCCCCGCAGCCGGGCTATGTCCAGCAGCACCCCCCTCGTCACCACCCCCTGAGAAAGCAGAGTGATCGACTCCGCTTCCGCCCCATTCTCACTGTTCACCAGCGTGGACGGGAGACCGTTGTACATCTTTCCGTCCGTGAACACGTGGCATAGCGCGTCCACGTGGGTGATGCAGTTGCCGTGATACGCCATCCCCAGGAAGTCCCCCGACCACGTGGCATCGGCGCCCGCCTCCCCCGTCGCCACCATGTAGTGCAGCACCCGGGACGTGTGCTCCCCCGGCATATCCGTCTTGATAGTCCAGGCGCAGGACACCGACACCCCATCCTTCACCAGCCCAGCCGCCTGCCGCCTCTTCTCCTCCGTCACCAGGTTCAGCGTCCCCAGCTGGTCATCCGCCCCCCAGCGCCCCCAATTCGAGCATGTATCAGCATACCCCAGCACCTCTTCTTCGGTCGGTAAACGAGCTTCTGTCATCTTCATTCTCCAGACTCGACCAATAACGGGCCGAAAAGCGGTTGTCTCATATTAGGTACACAGTTGCCCATGTCAAGGCGGGTGTCCGTCATTGTCCCGTATAGTACACTGGATAAATGCAAGCCCCCGTCACCCGAAAATCGGGCCGCAAGATGGACCTCCATCTCCTCCAGATGGCCGAGTTTATCGGCTTCACTGAGGATGACGCCCAGCTAATCCGCTCCACCGGCCCAACCGTCATCGCCCGCGCCCACGAGGTCACAAAGGTTGTTTACGACCATCTCCTCGAACAGCCCGGCACCCACGACTTCTTCCGAAAACCCGACGGCTCCATCGACGAAGAGCGAGTCGAAAACCGGCGCAAGGGCCTCGCCCGGTGGCTTGCCCGCACCGCCGACGCCAAGCTCGACTATTCCTTCGCCTGGCACATGGTGGCGATGGGCATCGCCCACAGCCACCGGATGCAGAAGCCGATGGGCCGGGTCCCGGGGCATTTCATGGTCGGCACAATGAGCTTCGTCCAGACCACCGTCAGCACCATTCTGCTCGAAGACCTGGAAAACAAGGACCTCGCCACCCGGGCCGGCATCGCCTGGAACAAGCTGCTGATGCTGGAGCTGGACCTGCTCCTCACAGGCTACTACTCCGCCACCCCACCCCCCGACAGCCAGTGACCTACCTGGAAAACTTCAAGACACAACGCTTCCAGAATCCGGGAGATGAGGGTGGGCCTCCACTCTTCAGCCCCGGGGCCCGGGTCGGCATAACCCTCTACCCCGTCGACTCCACCCTCGTCGGCCAAACGGGCTCCGTCCGCTCCCTCCGCGGACGATACGGCAGCCGAGCCTCCGAGGCCAGCACCGGTGCCATGCTCGCATCTCCCGGCGAATACCTCTACGAAATCACCCTCGACACCCCACCCCCCAACAAACCCAAAACAATCTCCGTCCGAGAATCCGGCCTGAATCCCCTCTGACCCGCCATCCCCTCCGTTTTTCCCGTCATACCAGCCCTTGAACCGGGTCGTGAAGTACGACCTTTCCATTCCCAGGAGTGGGGTATTCCGCTCGCCCTGAGCCGAGTCGAAGGGTCTCAAGAGCGGAATGGGCGGTGAGTCCCGCCCCTACACCTTGAGTCACGCAAAGATCCTTCGAAGGAAGAAGGCTAGGGCCCTGGCCTCGCTGAAAAGAGTGAGCGTAATCCCCTATCCCGGCTTGACCGCCACAATGTCCATGTCCCGGACAGCCTCCGGATAACAGGCAGACTGCTTGTCCGACATTATCCGCACTTCCTCAAATCCCGCCGACTTTAACCGAGCCAGGTACGTTTCCTTCAAGTCTGCCCCGCTGACGCAGGACACCCACTGGGCCATGTCGGATTGCACTTCCGGTGGCAGCGCCTCCCAAAGGACCATGTCTGAGATGTACATCCTTCCGCCGGGTTTCAGAATCCGGTGCGCCTCCCGGAACACCGCATCCTTGTCTGGGGCCAGGGTGATAACGCAGTTGGATATGATCACGTCCACCGTGTTCTCTTCAAGGGGTGTGCGTTCCATCTCGGCAAGGTGAAACTCCACATTAGCCAAGCCGAGCTTGTCCCGGTTCTTGTTTGCGAGGGCGATCATGTCGGGCGTCATGTCGATCCCGATCACCCGCCCCCCCTCCCCAACCTGCTGTGCCGCCAAAAAGCAGTCGATCCCTCCCCCGCTCCCGAAATCCACCACCGTCTCCCCACGCTTCAGCGACGCCAGAGCCGTCGGGTTCCCGCACCCCGCCGACGCCTGCACGGCCTCGCTCGGCAGTGTTGCTACCTCATCCTGGCTGTACAGCCCCATTTCGGGTGCGGTGCCTGCCTGGCCTATCTGGGACCTCGCGCCCCGGGCCAGGCCCCCGTAGTGCTCCTTCACCACCTCTTTGATCTTCTTTTCGTCGATGTTCACCATGTTTGTATCCTCCTCTTGGGACAGTCCAGATTACATCCTGGTTGCAGTTAATCAACTCCCGCTTTCTTAAAATCGACGCCCGCGTTCCTGACCGATTGCTCCAGATAGGGCAGCAGCCGAGCCCAGACCCCGGCTGCTGTCCTGTAGGCCTCTCTGCCGGAGCCCGTAAGCTCACACACCTTCCTGAGCCGTCCCCCGATTACTTCTTCCCTGCTCGCAATGTGGCCGCTCTCGGTCATTTCCTTAATGGTCGGGTAAATCATGCCTGAAGTCGGCTTGCTCCACCCCTCGCAGCAGCTTTCTATGCTGGCAGCGAGCTCATAGCCGTGCATCGGCCGCTCGGCCAGCATCCCCAGTAGAAAGTAACGGGATACACTCTTCTTGATCAGGTTTTCCCAGTATTCTTCCGTCTCGATGTGAGAACGTGTCTTCGAAAGCATATATCTCCTTACTATATATATCTATCATCTATATTAACGGAGTCCCACGACTTGTCAACCTGCTGGTCTCCCGAGAGGTCCTGGCCCCTTGAATTGGAATTCAATGAAACACTCTCCCTGTGGTAAGATTCACCCGTCCCGACCCATCACCCAGGAGGTGCACCGATGATCTACGAGATGCGAAGATACGAGGCCACGCCCGGCAAAATGGCCGCACTCAACGAGGTTATGGAAAGCCTTGCCGTACCGGTCTTCGAAAAGGTCGGCATGAGGTTGGTCGGGGCCTGGACCCCCGTGGCCGGAGACTACACCAATGCCCTTTCCTACATGCTCGCCTGGGAGTCCCTCAACGAGCGCGAAGAGAAGTGGCAGGACTTCTTTAACCACCCCGATTGGCTCGCCGGACGCGAAGATGTCGGCAAGAAGCACGGCGCGATCGTCTCCCGGGAGTTCCACACATTCCTCGGCCCGACCTCCTACTCGCCCCTAAAGTAACCCCCATCCCCTCTCCCTCCATCTCATCGCCTGACCTTTTCGCAAGAGGTGGGGATGAAGTCCTGTCCCCTCTCCCTTGACTGGAGAGGGCTAGGGTGGGGGTGAATGAAAAGTAGACGCACCTGAAATTAGGCGAACACGCAATGAACACCACCCCCCTCCACCCAGCCCACCTATCCTTGGACGCCCAGATGATCGAGTTCGGCGGCTGGGACATGCCCGCCCGCTACGGCTCCGCCATCCAGGAACACCACGCCGTTCGCTCCCACGCCGGTATGTTCGACATCTCCCACATGGGCAGGCTCTTCCTTGATGGATCCGACGCTGAGGCCCTCGCCGACTCCGTTGTCACCGCCGACGTCACTTCCATCCCAACCGGCCACGCCCGCTACTGCATGGCCTGCAACCCTGATGGCGGCATCCTCGACGATCTCATTGTCTACCGGCTCCCGGATGAGCGCATCTTCATCGTTTGCAACGCCTCCAACCGGGACGTTATCGTCCAAACCTTGACCAATAGGCTCTCCGAGTTCCCCAACGCCCGCATGGCCGACCGCACTCGGGAGACGGCCATGATCGCCGTCCAGGGCCCGAGCGCCGCGTTCATCGTACAGTCTCTCCTACCCTTCAACCCCGACAACGCACCCCTATTCTCCATTGCCGTCCCGACTCCCGATACTTTCATCGCACGCACCGGCTACACCGGAGAGGACGGTGTGGAAATCATCGTTAACGCCGACGCTGCCATTCCTCTCTGGGACCGACTCCGGGCCGCGGGTGTCGAACCCTGCGGCCTCGTCGCCCGAGACAGCCTCCGCCTCGAAGCCAGCCTCCGACTCTATGGCAATGACATGAACACCTCCGTAAACCCTTTCGAGGCTGGACTTGGCCGCTTCGTAGACCTGACATCGGGGCCATTCACCGGCAAGAAGGTCCTGCTGAAGGTGAAGGAAGAAGGACCAAGTCGCCGACTTATCGGTTTCACCACGGACGCCCGAGGCATTCCCCGGCACGGTCAGGCCATCCTCCACGAGGGCAAATCGGTCGGAGAGGTCACCAGCGGGGGTCGTGCCCCGAGCCTGAACAAGGACATAGGCATGGGCTTCGTCCCCATAGACCTCGCCCGCAAGGGCACTAACATAGATATCGATATCCGCGGTCGGCACGTCCCCGCCACAGTGACGCCCATGCCCTTCTACCGTCGCCCGCTCCCTTGACCAAGCCTTCCTATTCGTTTGTGAGTCCAGGATTCCGTTACAATAGTCCAAAAGTACATAGATAGAGGACACGATGATGAAGGTGACGGAATTGCAACGGGCCATTCTGGACCTGTCCGAGGCTGAATACACAGAGCTGGTTCGCTGGCTGCGAGATCAGGACTGGGAGCGATGGGAGCGGGAGTTCGACCAGGACGTGCGAGCTGGCAGGCTGGACTTACTGGCAGGTAACGCTTTGGAGGCTAAAGCCAATGGCTGGCTCGAGGCCCTTTAGGTGCACCGGACGGACCCACGCTTCCGCCAGCTCTTCCAGGAACTGCCCGAATCGGTGCAGCGAACGGCTCGCAGGAACTTCGATCTCCTGAAAGCGAATCCCAGACACCCTTCGTTGCGGTTCAGAAATGTTGGACGCTACTGGTCGGCCCGCGTGGGAGCCTCCTTCCGCGCAGTGGCAGTCAGAGAAGGCGCAGACTTCGTTTGGTTCTGGATTGGTGACCATGACGAGTACGCACGCGTGATTAGCCGGTAGAGATTGGGGATATCGTTGTCCCCATGCCCTTCTACCGCCGCCCCAGGCCCGACGCCTAGCCGCATCTTGATGTTTCCCGCCATTTAGCGCAGAATCTGTTTGAGGGAGGGCCATCAGGCCTTGGCGGAGGAGATATGAACCCAACCGACCGGAAGTACTCTAAAGAGCACGAATGGGTCAAGATCGAGTCCGGTGACGTAGCCCTCGTCGGTATTACCCATTTCGCCCAGGACCAGCTAGGCGACATCGTGTTCGTCTACTTCCCCGACGACCTCGAAAACCTCGAGCAGTTTAAGTCCTTCGGAGAGATCGAATCCCCCAAGGCCGTCTCTGAGCTATTCGCTCCCGTCAGCGGCCAGATCATCGAGGTAAATGCCGAGCTCGAGGAGCGCCCCGAGCTCGTCAACGAGGAGCCTTACGAAGCCGGTTGGATGCTCAAAGTCCAACTCTCAGACACCTCCGAAATGGACAACCTCATGTCCGCCGACCAGTACGAAGCCCTCGTCGCCGAGTCCGAGTGAAGCCGGCGCCATACTCCCACAACCGACGACGCAGATAATCCATGACTTCTCCCTACATCTCCAACACTGACGCCGACCGCACGGCCATGTTGGAGTCGGTCGGTGTAGCCTCCGTAGCAGAACTGTTCCTCGAAATCCCCGAGTCCCACCGGGACCCCCCTCTCGACCTCCCCGCCCCCCTCTCCGAGCTTGAGCTAATCCGAGAACTCCGCTCCCTGTCCCTCAAGAACGCTAATCTTGATGACTACGCCTGCTTCCTCGGTGCGGGCTCCTATAACCACTACATCCCCAGCGTGGTCCGCCATGTCACGGGCCGCAGCGAGTTCTATACCTCCTACACTCCCTACCAGGCCGAGATCAGCCAGGGCACCCTCCAGACCACCTATGATTTCCAATCCATGGTATGCCACCTAACCGGCATGGATGTTGCCAACGCTGGTATGTACGACGGCTCCACCGCCCTCGCCGAGGCCGCTCTCATGGCCTGCCGGCTCACCCGCCGCCGAAACGTCGTAGTCCTGGATACTGTATCCCCCCTCTATCGGGGTATCATCGCCCATTACATGGGGCCCCAGGGCATCGGCATGAGCGTCGTCTCACCGGACAACTTGGCTGTCACTGACGCGGACGCCTGTGTTCTCACCCAGTACCCCGACTTCTATGGCCGCATCCAATCTCTGACTCCCTACGCTGTGGCAGCCCATGAGGCCAAGGCCCTCCTGGTCGTCTCTGCCGACCCCGTCGCCCTCGCCATGTTCAAATCACCCGGCGACTACGGCGCCGACATCGTCGTCGGCGAAGGCCAAACCGTCGGCTCTTCCACCACCTTCGGTGGCCCTTACGTCGGCCTTTTCGCCGCCAAGACGAAGCACCTGCGCCAGATGCCCGGGCGCATCGTCGGCAAAACCACCGACGACCGTGGCCGAGAGGGCTATGTGCTCACCCTCCAGACCCGTGAGCAGCACATCCGACGACAAACCGCCACCTCAAATATCTGCACCAGCGAGGCCCTCGTAGCGCTCGCATCTACCGCCTATCTCACCGCCGTCGGGCCCAAGGGCCTTGCCCACGTCGCCGAGCTTTGTTACCACAAGGCCCACTACGCCGCCTCCCAAATCGCCGAGCTTCCCGGCTATTCTCTGCCCTTTGATACCCCCTTCTTCCGGGAATTCGTAGTCAGGTGTCCCAAGTCCCCATCTGAGATAAACGCCGCCCTCCTCGACGCGCAGATCATCGGCGGCCTCGACGTCAGCGACACCGTCCCCAACGGAATGCTCCTCTGCGCCACCGAGATGAACACCCGAGACCAGATAGACCACCTGGTCCAAACCCTGAAGGCCCAGTCCTAACCATGACCGAAACCACCGACACCCAATCCAGGCGGCCCACCCTTAAGGACCTCCACGCACCCGGCGCCCGGGGCACGACCCTCCCCGCGCTTGATGTGCCCCCCGCCCCCCTGCCGGAGGAAGATCTCCTTCGCACCGAGCTCGATATCCCGGAGCTCAGTGAGCTTGACCTGGTCCGCTACTTCACTGGCTTGAGCAAGCTGAACTTCGGCATAGACAGTGGCTTCTACCCCCTCGGCAGCTGCACCATGAAGTACAACCCCAAGTGGCACGAGGAGGTCGCTCGACTCCCGGGCTTCGCCCAGATTCACCCCCTCCAGCCTGCCGAGTCCGTCCAGGGTGCCCTTGGCATCATGTACGGCCTCCAAAACCTCCTCGCCGAGATTACCGGCGCCAAGGCAGTCAGCCTCGCTCCTCTTGCTGGCGCACACGGCGAGATGGCAGGACTCCTCATGATCCGCGCATACCACGAGTCCCGCGGCGAAGGTGAAACCCGTAGGCAGGTCCTAATCCCCGACACCGCTCACGGCACCAACGCCGCCTCCGTCAAGATGTGCGGCTACGACCTCGTTACCGCTCCCTCCGACGCCCAGGGCAACCTCGACGTCGAGGCCCTTAAAGAGCTGGCAACCTCAGAGACCGCCGCCCTCATGCTCACTCTCCCCAGCACCCTCGGACTATTTAATCCCCGCATCCTCGAAATCTCCGACGCCCTCCACAATGCCGGTGCCATGGTCTACGGCGACGGCGCTAATCTCAACGCCATTCTCGGCCGAGTCCGCTTCGGTGACCTGGGTTTCGACGTCGTCCACTCCAACCTGCACAAGACTTTCAGCACCCCTCACGGTGGCGGAGGCCCGGGCGCCGGGCCCGTATGCGCCGCCGAGTCCCTCGCCGACTTCCTGCCCGCACCCGTCGTACACAAGTCCCCGCCCGGCTCCCCCGGCCCCGAGTACCAGCTTGGACGGCCTTCCAAGTCCATCGGCAAAATCAGCGCCTTCCACTGCAACTTTGGCGTCGTGCTCCGGGCCTACGCCTACATCCGGCTTCTCGGCGCTCCCGGAATGCGAGAGATAAGCGAAAACGCCGTCTTGAACGCCAACTACCTCCTCTCAAGGCTGGAGGAAGACTACCTGCTGCCCAACAAGCGCATCTGCATGCACGAGGTCGTGTTCTCGGCTTCGAAACAGAAGGCCCAGGGCGTGCGGGCCTTGGACATCTCCAAACGCCTCATGGACTACGGCTTCCACCCCCCTACCATGTATTTCCCCCAGGTCGTCCCCGAGGCCCTCATGATCGAGCCCACCGAATGTGAGAGTAAACGCACCCTCGATACCTTCGTCGACGCCATGAAGTCCATCGCCCGTGAGGCCGAGACCGACCCGGATATCGTTACCACCGCCCCCCACACCACCCCCTCCTCCCGCCTTGACGAGGCCAAGGCCGCCCGCCACCCAGACTTGCACTGGTAGACCCGCCTTCCCCTACACCTCCACCCCCGCGAACCTCCCCATCCCCAGCGCTCTGATATCCACCATCTTCGCCTCACCCTCCGTTATCAGCTCGGCCATAACGATCCCGACGGCTGGTGACAACTTGAACCCGTACCCGCTGAAACCGCCAGCGAAATACAGCCCATCCAGGCCTTCTGCCTTGCCCAGGATCGGGAGATTGTCCGGAGTATTCGTGTATAAACCCGAGAAACTGGTGAACAGTTCAGCGTCCTCCAGCGACGGCATAAGCTCGCCCAAACGCCCCCATATCGTACGGGTCTGCTCCATGGTCGTGCCCTGGTCGTAAGTGTCGGGGTCGTTTACGTGCTCGTCCTTCTGTATGTCCCCTGCCAGCATCAGGTCGGGGCTCTCCTCCCGCATGTATGTCATTTCTATCAGGTCGAAGACCACAGGGTGCGTATTCGGCACGCCGGCCCCCTTTTTCAGGAAGAACACCTCGTGCCTCGTTGGCTGCAGGGGCAAGTTGTAGCCAAGTTTCTTCATCAATCCGCCGTTCCAGGGGCCTCCTGCTACCACTACCGTATCCGTGGCTATCCGACCCTGCTCGCTGACCACCCCCGTCACCCGACCCCCCTCTACCTCGATATCCAAAGCCGCGTTGCCCAGCGATATCTCGGCCCCCAGCCTCCCCGCCGCCGAAGCGAAGCCCTGCGCGACGCCCGGCGGGTCTGCAAATCCTGATCGTGGCTCGATGCCCAGGAAGTCAAAGTCCCCCGGTTCAAGGTATGGCGCTATCTCCTTCAGGTCTTCTCGGCTTAATTCTTTGTTCTCGAAACCCAATTCCCTCACCTTGGCGAAGCCTGCCCTTAACGCCGGTGAGAATTCCTCCCCCGACAGGAATATCACTCCAACTTCCCTGAACCCCGACTCGGCCCCCACAAGCTCCTTGAAATTCTTCAGCCACTTCTGACCTTCCTTGGCCATAAGCGATATGGGCAGCCCGAACTCGCTGCCGTGCGTGAACAGCAAAAGACTGAACCCCGTGGTGATTCCCGACGACTTCCCCGTAGACCCAGCCCCCAGCCCCTCCTTCTCCAGCAGCACCGTCTCCTTGACGCCCCGCGACGCCAGGTTAAAGCAAATACTCGTCCCCGCAAGCCCACCCCCGATGATCACGGCTTCTGCGCTACTCTTCATAGTTCACCCCCTGGTACTGTTACATCTACATTCTTTATCGCGTCAGGCGACGCCTCTTTTTGCGCCGTCTCAACACTCCTTTTGCGCCATCCCACGTCCCTTTTTATGTCATCTCGAGGCTCAGTGCTGAAAGTCCGCCTTCGGCGGGAGGGATCTAAGGCGTCCCTCTATCCATCAACCCCATTCCAACAAAGCCTCGACACCCGCCATTCCCCTCCCCTACTCATCCACAATCGCAATCGCCTCCACCTCAATTACCAGCCCGTCATATGCCAGCCCTGCCACCTTCACCGCCGTCGCCGCCGGGCCCGGGGAGGGGATGTACTGGTTCCTCACGTGTGTCATCTTTTCCCAGAATTTCCGGGAATCGTCACCCTTGGAGTCGTCCACGTAGTAAGTGTTCAGCTTTACTATGTCCTTCATGTCCGCCCCGACTTCCCTCAGCACCGTCCGCACGTTCTCAAACACAATCCGTGTCTGCTCCTCGATATCGAACGGGGCTATCGGTGTGCCCTGCTCGTCCGCCGAAATCTGCCCCCCGACAAATATCATCTTCCCAATCTTCCACCCCTGCGAAAACGGCACCGGCATGCTCCAGTACCAATGGCCCTTCGGCATTATCCGTATTTTTTCCATCAGACAGTACCTCCCGTATGCTCTAAATTCCCGCCCGCACCGATACCATACCCCACAGCCCCCACCCTTTCCACCTGCCGCACCCTCCCCTTCTCCATCGTTCCTGGACATGCGGACTTGAAGTGCACCAAGGCGTGAACCTATTCCCAAGAGAGGCTGCTCACCCTGAGCACCGTCGAAGGGTCGAGCGGGGGGCGGCCCTGCACTGCTTATCCGTCGCGCCCTCCCCACAACGCGCACGCACGCCCTCCCCACCCCACACCCTTGCCCCAGCCCCCGCAACCGCGTTAGAATACCCCCACGCAATCAACGCCCGACAAACCTGTAAACGCGGTAACGGACCTTTAATTCAGTCCCGAGAGGCTGGCAAGGAAAACAGGATTACCGCAGCCGATTTCGGCCTACACCCTTGCCGCCCCTTGGTAGGGGTATTTTTTTGACCGACACCGTCCTGATGTCCGCCGATGTCATCGGCAAGTCCCTCCGCCGTGTTTCCCATGAGCTTGTAGAGGCCCACCCCGACACCTCCCACCTTCTCCTCATCGGCATCCGCACCCGGGGCCTCCCCCTCGCCCAGCGCATCGCCCGCAATATTTCTTCCAACGGCAACGGTCAAATCCCTGTCGCAGCCCTTGATACGACTCCCTACCGCGACGATCGGAGCACTTCCGCTCAGCCTGCGAACGGCACAGGCTCGGCCATACCCGGCGGCGTCACCGATCGCGACGTAGTCCTCGTCGACGACGTCCTCTTTACCGGACGCACCATCCGAGCCGCACTCGATGCTCTCGTCAATCTCGGGAGACCCCGTTCCGTTCAACTCCTGGTTCTCGTCGACAGAGGCCACCGCGAGCTCCCCATACGCGCCGACTACGTAGGCAAGAATATACCCACTTCTCTCGCCCAGACCGTCAAGGTCCGTCTCGAAGAGATGGATGGCAGGGACGAGGTCGTGCTGCTCGGGAATGTTGTTTCCGCACAAGGTGGAGATCGCGTCGCCGGAGGCGTCAAACGCACATGAACCTCCAGGGGCGCAACCTTATCACCGTAGACGACATCTCCAACGACGAGGTCGAATCCGTCTTCTCCCTCGCCGACCTGATGCACGCCGACATCCGCGGCCAGTCCAACCTCTGCAAGGGCATGGTCATGGCCAGCTTATTCTACGAACCCAGTACCCGCACCCGGCTCTCCTTCGAAACGGCTATGCACCGTCTCGGCGGCAATGTCGTTACTGCCGCCGACATAAACACCACATCCATAGCCAAGGGCGAGACCCTCGCCGACACCGCCCGCGTCGTCAGCAGCTACGTGGATGTCATAGTCATCCGTCACCCGTGGGAGGGCGCCGCCCAGGCCCTCGCCGACTACGCCTCCGTCCCTGTTATCAACGCCGGAGACGGCAGCCACGAGCACCCCACCCAGTCCCTCTGCGATCTCTACACCCTCAAACGTGAGAAAGGCGATATCCGCGGCATCACCGTGGCCCTCTGCGGCGACTTGAAAGGCGCCAGGACCGTCCATTCCCTGACCTACGCCCTCGCCAGGTTCGGCGCCAACATCATGTTCATGCCCAGCAAGGGCTATGAGCTTCCCGACTACGTCAAAGACAGGCTGAACCGGGAGTACATGGGAACCGTCTCGGAAGGTAAGGGCAATGCGTCCGGCTCCTTCAAGGAAATGGACGCCATATACCAGACGCCCACCCGGCCCCACCTCCTTTCACCCCACCCCAAGGGAGGCAAGGCTGCAGATACGGGAAGAGGCAAAACCAGCCTGGACGTGGTCTACGCCAGCCGTATGCAGAAGGAACGCCACCCCGAGGCCGCAGAGGATGCCACCGGCGGCGGCCTCCGCCTCGACAAGCGATTCATGCAGCGCCCCCAGTTCAGAAACGCCCTGATCATGCACCCCCTTCCCCGTGTCGACGAGATCGACTACGCCCTCGACGAAAACCCCAGAAGCATATATTTCAAGCAGGCTGCCTATGGCGTCCCAGTCCGCATGGCCCTCCTGGCTTCCCTCCTTGGCGTATCCCAGCCCCATGCGCAGGCCCACTACGGCAGCTTCGCCTATCCCGTGAACTATCCGCCCTACAAGTCAGACGCCGGCATAAGGTGCCCCAACCCTACCTGCGTCTCCAACAATGAGAGCGCCTACATCGTCCCCGAGTTCTTCCGCGTCGACGAAAACCCCACCATTCTCCGCTGCCGCTACTGCCGCCGGGACGCAAGGGCCGAAGCCGCCGGCAGCGTCAGGACAAAGGTATATCACAAGGCAGGCCGCCACCCCTCACGACGCCTCCGCGGCGGCAACCTCGTCTACTTCGAATCTTTTGAGCAGGCTTCCAGCCTCGGCTACCGGCCCGGATACCGTGTCCCCGACCGCCAAATGGAGAATGAAGATTAGCGTGACCGAAACTAACCTTACCAACAACTCAGACCACCCCGCCTGGCTCGTGCTGGAGGACGGCAGTTCCTTCCAGGGCACGTCCTTCGGCGCAAACTGTGATGGCCACGGCGAGGTCGTATTCAACACCAGCATGACGGGCTACCAGGAGATCCTCACCGACCCGTCATATGCCGGCCAGATAGTCATGCTCACCTACCCGCTCATCGGCAACTACGGCATCAATCCCGAGACCGTTGAATCAAAGAAAATCCAGGTGCGCGGCCTCATAGTCCGCGAGGACTGTGAGCTCCCGAGTCACTGGAACAGCGAGGCCACAGTGGCCCAGTTCCTCGCCTCCCAGGGTGTCTCCGGAATCTCGGGCGTCGACACCCGGGCGGTCACCCGTCGTCTACGTTCAAGCGGCGTGATGATGGGCATTATCACCAGAGACGACCCCCAGTCTGCCCTCAAAAGGCTCGCGTCCCTTCCCAGTTACGGCTCCGTCAACTACGTCTCTGAGGTCTCCACCCCCTCACCCTACACCTGGGACTCCACCAAGACCCCCACCTCCTACAATATCGTCGCTCTGGACTATGGCCTGAAATACAACATCCTGCGCATCCTCAACAAGCTCGGATGCCGGGTCACCGTGATACCCGCCGACACCAGTGCGGAGGACATCCTCCAGATCGACCCCGACGGCCTTCTACTCTCCCCCGGCCCCGGCGACCCCGCCCTCCTCGGCCAAATCTCCGATACGGTGCGCGCCCTGGTCGGCGTCAAGCCGATAATGGGGATCTGCCTGGGTAATCAAATGCTCGGCAAGGCCTTTGGGGGCAAGACCTTCAAGCTCAAGTTCGGTCATCGAGGCGCTAACCACCCTGTCAAAGACCTCGTCACCGGACGCGTCCACATCACCGCTCAGAACCACGGTTACGCCCTGGACGCCGACAGCCTGCCCCCTTCCTTGGAGGTCAGCCACCTCAATCTCAACGACGAAACCGTCGAGGGCCTCACCCACCGGGACTATCCCATCGTCTCCATCCAATACCACTCCGAGGCTTCACCCGGCCCCCTCGACAACGTCTACCTCTTCCAACGCTTCCTGGACATCGTCAAAGACCAGAAGAAATGATTCCTCACAAAATGGTGTGCTATAATGATGCAAATTAATGCCGCGCTATAGAGGTGCTACTGAATTATGAGAACCACCCTAAACATAGACAACAAGCTCCTCGAAACCGTGGTGGAAGCCACGGGTGAAAGGACAAAAAGCAAGGCCGTCAATGCTGCTCTCAAGGAGTACATTCGCCGTAAGCATGTGCAAGAACTAATCGACTCTTGGGGCAAGATAATCGTCGACGACTACAGAGACGAGGTGGAGCTTGTTAACGAGGAGCGACGTACTTACCTAGAATCCTTGAGGGATGGTACGGATTGACCGTCCTTCTTGATACGTCGGTACTCCTCCATGCCCAGAAGCTGCCCAAGTCCGGTGTCGCGCGGCAGGTTGCGGTCCTTCTTGCTTCTGGTGAAGCCGCTGTGGCTGGCCCTGTAATCATGGAATATATGCGCGGTGCCCGGACACAAGGACAACTGCATTTCCTTAAGGAACGTATCGTATCCATCGACTTCTTGGTCGCGGACCAGTTGGTTTGGTCATTAGCTGGAACCCTTGCCTTTCGCCTCCGACGCTCTGGCAAGCACCTTCCCGACCCTGACGTTATTGTTGCCGCCACCGCAATCCGACACAACGTACCGCTATACACTCTGGATAAGGGCTTCAACCGAATCCCCAACCTCAGGCTCTACCAGCCCTCTTCAGCCTTAAACTAAGCACTTTTCAACGTATGAAAATCGAGGAATTACCCGAACAGTGACCAACCTCTCCAACATCACAACCATATCCTTCGACGTCGACGGTACCCTTTGGGATTTCGAGCGATTCACGCGCCATGCCCTTCAGCAAGTCCTTGACAAGCTCGCACAGATCGACCCTGATGCCGCCCAAAACCTCACCGTTGATCGGATGGTGACCATCAGAGACCAGGTCCACGAGCAGTTGTGGGGCAATGACACAGACCTCGACACAATCCGTGAGAAGTCGATGCAGCAGGCCCTCCGCGAGGTTGGCCGTCCCAACGACTCCCTCGGCTCCTACCTGACCAAGATCTACTTCCAGCGTCGTGACGAGGCGCGCACTCTATTACCCGACTCCCGACCCGCACTGAAGCTCCTCGCCCGACATTTCAAGCTCGGCCTACTGTCCAACGGCAACAGCCGAGCCAAAGTCCTTGGCATCGAAGACCTGGTCTCTTTCGAGGTCTTTTCGCAAGACCATGACGCCATTGATAAGCCCAGCCCCCGCATCTTCGAAATAGCAATGTGCGAAGCACGATGCCAACCCCATGAGCTTCTTCACGTCGGCGATTCATGGGAAAACGACGTTCTGGGCGCACTGAATGCGGGTGCCACCCCCGTCTTTTTCAACCGCAACTCCACTGGGCAGGCGCCTCAATCCGTTATTGAGATTGCGTCCTTGGCCGAACTCTCCTCGCTATTCTTGGCCCAACCTGCAATGGAGTCCCGTTAACATGCCCCCCAAACCCTCAAAAGTCCTCGTCATAGGCTCCGGCCCAATCGTCATCGGTCAGGCCGCCGAGTTCGACTACGCCGGTACTCAGGCCTGTAAGGCCCTCCGCGAAGAGGGTGTCATTTCCGTCCTCGTCAACTCCAACCCCGCTACCATCATGACCGACGAGGACATCGCCGACATCGTCTATATCGAACCCCTAACCATCGACGTCGTATCCCGTATCATCGAGCAGGAGCGCCCCGACGGCGTGCTCCCGACCCTCGGTGGTCAGACCGGCCTCAACCTCGCCGTGGAACTCGCCGATGCTGGTGTCCTCGAAAAGTACGGCGTCCGCATGCTTGGCACGCCTTTAGGTACTATCCGTCAGGCCGAGGACCGTGAACTCTTCAAACAGCTCCTCCACGATATCGGTGAGCCCTCCCCTCCCAGCGCCACCGTCGAAACCGTAGATGGCGCCTTGGCTGTAGAAGACAAGCTCGGGCTTCCCCTCGTAATACGCCCCGCCTACACCCTTGGCGGCACCGGTGGCGGCATT
This sequence comes from Dehalococcoidia bacterium, assembly GCA_965220005.1. Taxonomy (GTDB): domain Bacteria; phylum Chloroflexota; class Dehalococcoidia; order Plut-88900; family Plut-88900; genus Plut-88900. The sequence goes on along the minus strand of OZ244800.1, from coordinate 1,031,262 downwards.
GCCCGGACCCGGGACGAGCTTGCCACCATCGCCGCCGGTGGCATCGCTGCCAGCCCCATCAACCAGGTCCTCATCGAGCGCTACCTCGAAGGTTGGAAGGAGCTTGAGTACGAGGTGATGCGCGACTCTGCGGACAACTGCATAACCATCTGCAACATGGAGAATATCGATCCCATGGGCGTCCACACCGGCGACAGCATCGTCGTAGCCCCGAGCCAGACCCTCTCCGACCGCGACTATCAGATGCTCCGCTCTTCCAGCCTTAACATCATTCGAGCCCTCGGCATCGAAGGCGGCTGCAACGTCCAGTTCGCCCTCGCCCCCGTCCCCCTTGTCGCAGAGGCCTTCGGCCAGAGCTCCGTAGATGGCCGCGCCTACTACGTCATCGAGGTCAATCCGCGGGTCAGCCGCAGCTCTGCCCTCGCCAGCAAGGCCACCGGCTATCCCATTGCACGAGTCGCCGCCAAGATCGCCGTCGGCAAGACATTGGACGAAATCCCCAACGCCGTCACCGGCAAGACCCGAGCCGCCTTCGAGCCCTCCCTCGACTACTGTGTCGTCAAGATTCCCCGCTGGCCCTTCGACAAGTTCGCCTCCGGAGACCGCCGCCTCGGAACCCAGATGAAGGCCACCGGTGAGGTTATGGCCGTTGATCGCTCCTTCGAGGCAGCCTTGCAGAAGGCTGTCCGCTCCCTGGAAACCGGCCAACGTCGCCTCCTCTGGGAAGACCGAGCCTGGGCCCAGGACGAAAATGGCTCCAACGGCACTGTCCCCACGGAACCCAGCGATGATCGAATCTGGGCCCTCATGGCCTCTCTCCGACGAGGCCTCAGCCCCGAAGACCTCTCCCGCCGCACCGGCATCGACCCCTGGTTCACCAACAAGCTCTACAACATAGTCCACATGGAGCGCCGCCTCCTGAAGGAACCCCTCACCCCGTCTCTAATGCGTTCTGCCAAGCGTCTCGGCTTCGCCGACGATTACATCGGCACCCTCGCCGACCGCCTCCCAGAGCAGGTACGCAACCTCCGCCAATTCTGGGGCCTCCGTCCCGTCTACAAGATGGTCGACACCTGCGCCGCCGAGTTCGCCGCCGAGACTCCCTATTTCTACAGCTCCTATGAGCAGGAGAACGAGGCCGAGGCAATACCCGGCCGCAGGGCTGTCGTCATCGGCTCCGGCCCCATCCGCATCGGTCAGGGGATAGAGTTCGACTACTGCAGCGTCCACGCTTCCTGGGCCCTCAAGAAGGAGGGCGCCGGGTCCATCATGGTCAACTCCAACCCCGAGACCGTTTCCACCGACTTTGACACCAGCGACAGACTCTATTTCGAACCCCTCGACGAGGAGAGCCTTCGAGACATCCTCGAAAACGAAAATGCTGACGTGGCAGGCGGCAACGGCAACTCCGCCGAGATCGTAGTCCAGTTCGGTGGCCAGACCGCTATCAATCTCGCCGAGCCCCTACACCGCACCGGTACGCCCATTCTCGGCTCCTCATCCGATACCATAGACATGGCCGAGGACCGTCACCGCTTCGAGGACTTCCTCAACCGTCTCGGCATCCCTCAGCCCCCCGGCGCCGGCATATCCTCAGTCGAGGCCGGCCTCAACGTCGCCCAGAGCATCGGCTATCCCGTCCTCGTGCGTCCCAGCTACGTCCTTGGTGGCCGGGCCATGGAGATAGTCCACAACGCCACAGAGCTAATCCGCTACGTTGCCGCCGCCGTCGACGTCGCCCCGGGCCGCCCTATCCTCATAGACAAGTATCTTGAGGGCATGGAGGTCGAGGTCGACGCCATCTGCGATGGTGAGCAAGTGCTCATCCCCGGCATCATGGAGCACATTGAGCGCGCCGGAGTCCACAGCGGCGACTCCATGGCCGTCTACCCCGCCCCCAGCCTCACCACCGCCCAGAGAGACGCCATCATCGACTACACTGTCAGCATTGGCCTCGGCCTTCAGGTCAAAGGTCTTATGAACATCCAGTATGTAGTAATGAAGCCCTCCGACTCCGAAGAACGTGACCGGGGAGAGCCCCTCGTCTACGTCCTAGAGGTAAACCCCCGTGCCAGCCGCACCGTCCCGTTCCTCTCCAAGATCACCGGCGTCCCTATAGTCCAGGTGGCAACCCGTATCATGATGGGCAAGTCCCTGGAGCAGCAGGGCTACAGTGGCGGTCTCTGGCCCGCCAAAGATATCGTTGCCATCAAGGCCCCCGTCTTCTCCATGTCCAAGCTAATTGGCGTCGACACCTTCCTCGGCCCCGAGATGAAGTCCACCGGCGAGGTCATGGGCATCGACCACTCTCTCGGCCCCGCCCTGGCCAAGGCACTCCTGGCCAGCGACATGATGCTCCCTCCCAAGGGCGCAGTCCTCCTCAGCATTGCCGACCGGGACAAGGCCGAAGCCCTAGATATCGTCAGAATGTTCGCCTCCCTCTCCTACCAGCTATACGCCACCCAGGGCACCGCCGAGATGATCCAGGCCATCGGCCTTCCCGTTACCGCCGTGGTCAAGGCAGGGCAGGGCACCCCCGACATCGTAGACATCATCCAGGATGGCACCGTCGACGTAGTAGTCAACACCCTGACCGGTCACCGCACCCCTCTCAGGGACGGATTCCAGATCCGACGCGCCGCCGCCGAGAGACGCATCCCATGCTTCACCTCTCTGGACACCGCCCGAGCCACCGTCGACGCCCTCGTAAACGGGCCCCTCAGCTTTTCCGTAAAACCACTTCGCTCCTATCTGGAATCGAGCCCCAAATGATGGAAGATCACCTAGCCACGGTCCTCGCAAACCACACCATCGCCCCCGGCGTCCACTGCCTGTGGGTAGACTCCCCTTCCGTCGCCGAAAGCCGGACTCCCGGTGAGTTCGTCATGGCCGAATGCGGCGACACTTCGGACCCTCTTCTCAGAAGAGCCATCAGCATTCACCGCTACGGACCCGACCTTCTCGCTGCTGATCCTGCCCTCGCCTCAGATTGGATAACCCCTGACTCTACAGCGCTTCTCTTCAATACGGGGAGCGCCGCCCGGACTTGGCTCGCCAACCGGGTAGCAGGTGATGAGATAAGAGTGCTCGGGCCCCTTGGTCGAGGCTACAGCATCGATCCCTCTGCCCAGAACCTAGTCATGGGCGGTGGTGGCACTGGCCTTGCGCCCCTGATCGCCCTGGCCGACCAGGCCGTCGCGTCAGGAAAGGACGTGACCATCGTTTCCGCCGCCCGTAAAGCGTCTCTCCTCTATCCCCGGGACTGGGTCCCGGAAGGGGTTAACGTCGTTGAGGTCACAGAGGACGGCTCGACTGGGGAAAAGGGCCTTATCACCGAAGCCCTGCCAAAAATAATGCAGAACGCCGACCAGGCCTTCTTCTGCGGCCCCGTGCCCATGTACCGGGCCATTTGGGAGACTTGGCGCAGCCATGAAATCTCCACCCCGACCCAGGTCCTTCTCGAGGTGCGCATGGCCTGCGGCTTCGGCATCTGCTACGGCTGCGCCGTGGCCACCCACTCGGGTCGCAAGATGGTCTGCACCCAGGGCCCGATGTTCGATCTTTCCGAAGTAAACTGGACGGGGCTGTGATCAGATGGTCCCGCATAGGAGCGGGTCTCCTTCCCCTTATTATCATACTTGCGCTCGTCCTGACTGCCTGTGGTAGCAATGAGGAGCCCCCGGATGACACACCCACAATCCCTCCCCCCTCACCCACTTCCGCGCCTCCTACCGCCACTCCTGAACCCACCCCCGCACCCACTCCTACCCCAGCGCCGGAACCCGAAGTGAACCTCATCGCCTTCGTCGGCCTCGACGACAGCATCTATACCATCCGCCCTGATGGCACAGACCAGCAGCTGGTTTCAATCCCCATGTCCGGGGAGACCGCCTCCCTTGCCGGCAGCGCATCCTTTGCCAGCCATACCGTCTACAACTGGCCCACCTGGTCTCCCGACGCCTCCAAGCTCGCCTTCACCTCCTTCTCCGACAACGGCGATTTTGGCGGCGCACTCTGGCTCGTCGATATCCCCGGCGGGCTCCCCGACAAAGTCTTCCAGGACCCCGACGACACCATAGGCAGGTTCGTTGCCCAGCGCAGTCCCCACTACATCTACTGGTCCCCCGGTAGCGACAGGGTTGCCTTCCTCGCCCCCACCCCCACCTCCCTCGTACTCTACATGATCGAGACCCATGACCCCCACCACCCCGATACCCTCTCCTTCGGCGCTCCCTCCTATATGTCCTGGTCTCCCGATGGGCAGTACCTCCTCCATCACCTGGTGGACGCCGTCGACCTTGTCGATACGCACAACGGCCTGAAACGGGCCTCCCTCGATGCCCGATCCGTCTCTTTCAGAACCCCCGCCTGGAGCCCGGACAGCCGGCAAATGGCTTTCGTGGACGGCTCCATTGGCGCCGATACTCTCGTCATTACCGATGTCGATGGCAGCTCCAAAATCGAAGTCGACCGCGTTAGCATTCTCACGGTCTTTCTGTGGTCCCCATCCGCAAACGAGATCGCATACACAGAGTTGACCCCGGCGCGTGGCCTGGGCATCCCCACCTACAGTGGGCTTGCCGTCTTCGACGTCGACTCCGGCAAGACCCGTCAGATCACCAACCGCGAAATCGCTGCCTTCTTCTGGTCCCCAGACGGCTCGATGGTCGCCTACGTGGGCATCGACCGCCCCGCTGCTACCATTTCATGGTACGTCAACGATAGGTCTGGCAAGGCCGAAAAGAAGCTCACCGACTTCGTCCCCTCCTCCGAGCAGCTCTTCGTCATGTTCGCCTTCTTCGATCAGTATGCCTACTCCAACAACCTCTGGTCCCCCGACGGCCGGTCCCTCGTCTACTCCGCCCGTGACCCGGACGCCAACGGCACCGGCGGCAGCACCATTCAGGTCGTCTCGATAGACGGCTCCACTCCCCCCAGGGTAATAGCCCCCGGCCACCTCGCCTTCTGGTCCCCTAAATAACCCTCCCCTCCCGTCATCCCGGCCCCCGATCCGGAATCCATCCCACGCCCCCACCCCCCTAATACACCATCTCCCCCCCGAGAAACGCCCTAGTCCTCGGGTCCCGCGCCTCGGAGAACAGCGACTCCGTGGGCCCCACCTCCACAACCTTCCCGTCCAGCAGCAGGGCCGTCCTGTCCGCCAGCCGACGAGCCTGGAACACATTGTGCGTTACCAGCACTATCGTCGTACCCATCTCCCTACGAGCCTTCATCATCAGTTCCTCTACCAGCGCCACGTTGTAGGGGTCCAGGTTCGCCGTCGGCTCGTCGAGCAGCAGCACATCCGGCTCGATTATCAGCGCCCGCGCCAGCGCCACCCTCTGCGTCTCCCCGAACGAGATTGTCGACGGGTGCTCCTTCGCCAAAGACCCCATCCCCAGCCGCTCCAGAAACTCCGACGCCCGAACCTTGGCATCCCGTACCCCCCGCAGCTTCAGCCCGTACGCCACGTTCCCCAACACCGACGTGTTGAACAGTAGGGGACTCTGAAACACCAACGTCATCCGTCTCCGCACCGATAGCGATACCTGCGTTCTCCCGTCGTACGCTTCCCCCGAGAACCGTATCACCCCCGAGCTCTGCGGCTCCAGAAAGTTCAACATCCTCAGAAGCGTGCTCTTCCCAGACCCACTCGGGCCGATGAGCCCCAACACCTCACCCCGTTCTATCTCCAGGTGATCTATATTGCACGCTTCCCGCTCCCCATACCGCTTCACCAGCCCTTCCAGCTTGTAAATGTTCTCACTCATCGGGCCAACGCCCTTCCCTGCAACCGAGTCGCGACCAAATTGATCGTGAACGATATCAATAGCAGGATGATACCCAGCGCTATCGCCGCGGCGAACTCCCCCTTCCTCGTCTCCAGAACTATGGCCGTTGTCAACACCCTCGTGTTTCCGGCAATGTTCCCACCCACAATGATCACCGCCCCGACCTCCGTCACCACCCGCCCAAACGCCGCCGCCAACGCTATTACCATCGAGACCCGAGCCTCTCCCAGCAGTGCCAGTGTCGCCTGTGCACGAGTTGCCCCCAGGCTCCTGAGCTGCAGCCGCATCCCGGGGTTGATCGACAGTATCGCCGACATGGTCAGGCTCGCGATTACCGGGAAGGCGATGATGAACTGGGCCACCACTATGGCCCAGGGAGTGAAGAGCCAACCTAGCAGCCCGAATGGCCCCTGCTGCGACAACATCAGGAACACTATCAGCCCTACGACAACCGTGGGAAAGGCCATCCCCGAATAGGTCAGACCTATAAGGACCCGACGCCCCGGGAACCGGCTGAACGCCAGCCATATGCCGTACGGGACTGCCGCCGTCGCCGCCGCCAGCAGCGCCAGCCCCGAGACCTGAAGCGAGAACAGCGCTATCTGGCGGACCTCCGGGTCCAGGCTCCCGATAAGCTTTATCGCCTGCCAGATCCCCTTTGCTATCTCATCCATCAGGCCGCTCCGCCCATACAGACTAAATCCCGGGGATGGGTACTATCCCCTCTCCCTCGACAGGAGAGGGCTAGGGTCAGGGTGAGAATGGTCCGAGTCCCCCCACGCATCCCGTTTCCACTCGGCGCACCTATGGCCCCACCCCTTCCAAATGCACAGGATTGAACAAGGAAACCCCATACTCCTCCCTTCGGAACTCCCTAATACTTTCCTGCGTCTCCTCCGAAATCAGGAAATCGACAAACGCCTCAGCCAGCTCTTTCTGCACCTCAATGTACTTCTCGGGGTTCACGATGATGATGTGATAGGGGTTGAACAGCGTTTCATCGCCCTCCGCCAGGATATCCAGATTCAGGTTCTTCCTCGAAAGGAACGTGCCCCTGTCGGTCAGCGTGTATGCCCCCAGCTCGTCGGCGGTGGTAAGTGTGCCCCCCATCCCCTGCCCCAGCGACAGGTACCAGTCCTCCGACTCCGGCGTCCCCACCCCCGACTCCACCCAAAGCTCCTTCTCCTTTACGTGCGTCCCCGACTCGTCCCCCCGAGACGCGAATATTGACTCAGTAGCTGCTATTCTCCTGAAGGCTTCCGGCCCATCCTTCAGCCCCGATATACCTGCCGGGTCTTCCTGCGGCCCCAGTATCACGAAGTCGTTGTACATCACGTAGGTCCGATTCACTCCGTTCCCATCCGCCACGAACTTCTCTTCCAGGGTTGGCGCATGCACCAGCACCACGTCGGCGTCCCCCCGTGCCCCGATGGCCAACGCCTGCCCCGTTCCCACCGATATAACCCTCACGTTCGCGTTGTACTCCTCCTCAAACGGCGGGATGATGTAGTCAAGCAGCCCCGAATCATATGTGCTCGTGGTTGTAGTCAGCACCAGCGACCGGCTCGTGTCCTGGAAGCACGCCATGCTTGCCAATAGAGCCACAAGGACCGCCACAAACGTGCCGAAGACTACCACCCGCCCCCGTCCCCCGAATTTGTCCGACTTCATCCCTGTCATTTCAAAGGCGATCTTATCCCCTCTCCCTCGATGGGAGAGGGCTAGGGCCGTAGGCTCGCTGAGGAGAGTGAGGGTGATCCTCCTCCCCCAAAGCCACCGCATTCTAAGTACGTCAAGAACACTTGTCAATTTATCAATCAAACAATACAATCCTTAGTGACATGCCGACCCTTAAAACCAACCTCAAGTCCACCCGACTCACCGCCGGCCTCTCCCAAACCGCCCTCGCCCGACAGGCCACCATCTCCCGGCAAGCTTACGTTGCAATAGAAAGCGGCAAATCCGTCCCCTCCACCGAGGTCTCCCTACGACTTGCCCGCGCCCTTGGCTGCACCGTCGAGTCCCTATTCTCCCTACCCTTCGAAGAGGGCGGCACTGTTAGGGCCGAGCTGGTCCCCACCTCCCACCCCTCACCCACACCCTCCCGTGTCCAGCTCTTCTCTGTGGGCGGCAGGCTTCTCGCCCGGCCCCTATCAGGCCAAAATTCCACTAGCTACACCATGACCCCCGCCGACGGCATTACTATGACTTCCGATTCCCCAGACGGTGTATCGGTCCGGCTGCTGGCACCCCTGGACCAGGCCAATACGCTGGTCTTAGCTGGCGGCGATCCCGCCATCCCCTTCCTCTCCCGAGACCTGGCCCTCCGAGACTTCCGCATGGTCCGCCTCGGCGAGGACAGCAACACCGCCCTTTCCTATCTATCAGCGGGCATTGCCCACGTCGCCGGTTGCCACCTGTTCGACGAGGCCACCGGACAGTACAACGTGTCCTGGGTCCGACGCCTGGCTCCCTTTCCATGCTCGGTCATCACCTTCGCCGTTCGGGAGCAGGGCCTTATCGTAGCTGCGGGCAACCCCAAGAAAGTCACCTCCATCGACGACCTCTCTCGCCCCGACCTCTCCTTCATCAACCGTGAAGAGGGTTCCGGCAGTCGAGCCCTCATGGACCGGCTCGTATCCCAGGCCGGCCTCACCCCCAACTCCATATACGGCTACCAACGCACCGCCGAGGGACACTTGGCCGTCGCCGACACCGTCGCCCTCGGTCTCGCTGACGCGGGTATCGGCGTCCGCTCCGCCGCAGAAGCCCGTGGTCTAGACTTCGTGACCCTCGGCCAGGAGCGCTACGACTTCGTCATACCCAACCACTTCCTCGACCTTCCTATGGTCCAGGCCTTCATCGATACCCTCAAGCAACCCTACTCCCGACGCCAGGTCGAAGCCCTCGGCGGCTACGACATTTCCTCCATGGGAGACCCTGTCACCGTCTGATCGGCTCTCCTTCGAAGTTCATATCGGTTCGGAGCCTTGGATCGGCAATCGATGGTGTAGTCAGTATAGTCCCCTCGAAAGGAGCGTTGCGGATGTCGGAAGCAAAGCAAGTTTGGTGGTTCACCGTAGATATCGTAGCCACGGGACAAAGCGCCATTGGGATAGTAGCGGCGGGTTTCTGGAACTCCATTGGCTTGGTCGCGATAAGCGCATTGAATGCAATGGGCCTGGTCGCAATCGGTCCTATCAACTGCATGGGCTTCGTTGCCATCGGCGGTATTAATGCCTTGGGAGTAGTCGCCATCGGCGGCGTCAACAGCGTTGGTGTAGTCGCTATCGGTGGCTACAACGCCACCGGAATAATCGCCATCGGTGGCGTACACAGCAGGAGTGCCTTGCCCCTCGTGTAAGATGCCGGTATCTACAGTCCGGCGTCTTTAGGCCCACCGACCTAAACCCATGACACCCTCTCAGTTCCCCCGCCACTCGGACACTGTTGTCATCGGTGGCGGCACTGCCGGTGCAGCAGTAGCGGGCCTCCTGGCTGAGCGCGGCAACCAGTCGGTTTTGCTCCTGGAAGCCGGCCCCGACTACGGCCCCTTTGCAGAACAACGCTGGCCGACCGACCTCCTTGATGGCCGTGTCGTGGCCGACACCCACGACTGGTCTTTCACCAGCGCCGCATCCTCCGGCCAACCCGACCACTCTCTCCAACGCGCCAGGGTGATCGGTGGCTGCTCTGCTCACAACGGCTGCATCGCTCTCTGGGGCAGCCGCGCCGACTACGATGCCTGGGCATCTGCAGGCAACGACGGCTGGTCGACGGAAGAGTTGCTTCCCTATTTCCGAAAGGCTTCCACAAGGCTGCGAGTTCGGAAATTCGCGCCGGAGGAGATAACACCGTTCCACGGAGCCTGTCTCGACGCGATTGTCGACAGTCATATCCCCCATACCACCGACCTGAACGACATGGACGAAAACGTCGGCGCTGCTATGGCCCCGGTCAACATCTGGAACGGAATACGTTGGAACGCCTCCTTCGCATATCTCGATCCCGTCCGGGACAAAAAAGGGCTCACGATTGCGGGTGATGTCCTGGTGGACAAGATCAACGTGGCTCACTCAAGAGCAGCTTCAGTCGATGTAGTCCATGCGGGAAAGAAGATAACAGTAGAGGCGGGGCGGGTAGTCCTGTGCGCCGGAGCCTACGGCTCTCCCGCCGTCTTGCTGCGCTCCGGTATCGGCCCATCCGATGACCTAGCGGGGTTGGGTATCTCCAACCAGATCGATCTACCGGGCGTCGGGGCAAACCTCCACGACCATCCCGGCTTCAACATGAGCTACTGCGGCACCCCGCTCTTCGACTCCCTCATGGAGGAATTCATCGCCGACGGCAGGACCGTCTTTGCTGAGCAGAGCCTGGCCAAGGCCCGTAGCAGCCGCTGCAGTCAGGCCTTCGACCTGCACATTGCACCAGTCGCATCCCCGAGCCCCGACTCATCAGGACATTGGCAGTGCAAGATCCTCGTCGCAAACATGGCCCCGAGGTCCCGAGGCCGACTGACCTTGCGTGACACCGACCCCCAAAGCAGTCCGGTTATCGACACCGGCTATCTTACAGACCCCGACGACAACGACATCGCAGTGCTCATGGACGGGGTGACCATCAGCAGGGATATCGCTGTCCGACCATCGCTTGCCAAGCTGATAGGTAAAGAGCTTGACGATACGGCCAATGTGGTTTCAATCGAGGCAGTGCGGCGCAACAGCCTCCACTACTACCATCCAGTGGGCGCCTGCAAAATGGGCCCCGACTCCGACCCTGCCGCAGTCGTCGACCCGACGGGCAAGGTCCACGGCCTGGATAACCTCTACGTCGCCGATGCCTCAGTCATGCCCATAGTCCCAAGGGCCAACACCAACCTCCCCACCCTCATGATCGCCGAGCGCATCGCCGCTTCCCTCGACTAGCTAGAATTTTCGCCCAGCGGCGAGTTGCACTCCTACGTTTTCAGTTATATCTAAGCCATCTCTCCGTCGATGCCCGCTACTCCCCCGATTATCACCAACACGACTACGTTCACGATGACAACAGGAATCGCAGCAATCAGGATTACGAAGAACGCCCGCCAGGTGGACGTGTAGTCCAGAGCTTGTCGTACGGCAATCAACATAGCCACGAAACTCCAGATAAATACGACCAGCAGAATCAGGCCTCCGACGACAGGTATGAATGAAAGCACGTTCAGAAGCCGCGGCGTCTGGGCGAATCCCGTACACCGGGCCAGTTGTCCCCAGTTGGCTTCAGTATGTTCCGTCTTCAATATAGTGGCCCCGACAATCCAGGTGCCCAGCGCCCACAGGGCCCAGCTGACTATTCCTCCGACTATCCCAAAGATCACGGCCTCGACAATCTTTATTTCGTCGCCGCCCAACAGCGTGCCAACTAGGCCAGCGATAGAAACCAGAATGACTATGGCCAGAGCTTGTAGAGTGGCGCCTTTATCTCTTTCCACCTCCTCGTAGGTGTCTGAACTCAATCGGATGGCGCCCAACATTCTGCCTATCATTGGATTACCTCGTTTCCGGGAAATTCGCGGGACTGCGTTTTGTGCGGGCCTATGCCATCAGCTCCGCGTTGCTGTAATGAATTAAGGGACAAAAGGGGGATCCAGAAAAGCATGTGAATCATAGCCTTGTGTGGGGAATGATAGCCGACTTTGGTTCCCATAGGAAGTGACCTTACTGCTAATTACTTCCTCCTCCCATATTCGCACACCTGCTTCAAGGCACACCCGATGCACAGCGGGTTCTTCCGACAAACGTCCTTCCCCAACGCCACCAGCAAAGCGTGGTACTCTCCAAACACCCCCGCCTCCGACACTAATGCCTCCTCGAACACCCGCTGATGGTCAGCGTATGACCCCCGCCCCCCTGGCCCCACCCCCAGCCGCCCCACTATCCGCCTCGTGTACTCATCTATGACAAATGTCGGCTTCCCCGCAGCGTACAACACTATGCAGTCCGCCGTTTCTTCTCCAATACCATGAATCCCAAGCAGCTCTCTCCTCAGTTCCGTCGCACCCTGCTCCAGCATCGAATCCAGGTCGCCCCCGTGCCCCTCCATAACGTGCTCTACGAACACCTTCACCCGGCGCGCCTTCACCGTATAAAACCCCGACGACCTCACTAACTCCCCAATCTCCCCCTCCGACAACCGAGCCAGGGACGCAACGTCAAGGGCCCCGGCCTCTCTTATCGCATCCAGGGCTTTCGCCGCATTACCCCACGCCGTCGACTGCACCAATATCGCGCCCAGCACAACCTCAAGTTTTGTCTCGGCTGGCCACCAGCCCTGCGGCCCGTACCTTTCGTACAGCAGGTCATAAACCTGCCTCACTATCGTCCCCGTATCGCCGGGCGTTGCCTCGCTCATCGAAACTCCACCGGAACCCTCGCCCCGAGGCTTATCTCTTCCAACGTCACCCGACACACATATGCGTACACCCCGACTCCCTTCCGTTGCGCCTCCTCCAGCGCCGAGGTGAACTCCGGGTCCGCATCCCTGTTCGGCGAAAGGCAGGTCGCATCATCCCTCTGCACCACGAATACCACCGCCGCCCCGTGCCCCTCGTCCACTGCCTTCATCAGCGTCCGAACGTGCTTCGTCCCTCGTGCAGTCGGAGCGTCCGGGAACAGCGCTCTTCCGCGACAGACCAGCGTCGCCGACTTCGTTTCCACGTACACCCGACCCCTCGGCCCCGAGAAACACAGGTCGAGCCGACTTTCCCCAAAAGTCCTCTCCCTTTCTATCACCGAATACCCCGAAAACTCCGCCAACTTTCCCAATCTCTGCGCCTCGGCCACTAACGATGGAGGCAAACGCGAGTCGCACGACACCAGAACGCCATCTAACAAGACCAGGCGCAGATCGAAGGCCGTCTTACGCCCGGAGCTAACAGCGGGAGACACGTACACCGTCGCCCCCGGCACGAACAACTCCCTCATCCTCCCCGAGTTAGGCACGTGCACCAGCGTCTCCTTCCCATCCACCTCCACCCGAGCCAAAAACCTGTTCAACCTCTCCCCAAACCGCCCCTCCCAAAGGCCAGACGCCATCTTCATATCAGCATGATCCCTTACTCAAATTCCCGTACCTTGACGACGCCCTAATATAACTGTCATTCCGAGGCTCCGCGAGGTCGAAAATGCTGAAAGTGCGCCTTAGGCGTGCGCCTCGGGCGTGAATCTGGGGTGGGGTATTCCTGGTACAAATTAGTGGTCTTTCTTGTCAAAGCAATCTCCGTCCCTCCTGGGGGCGGGGCATTCCGCTCGCCCTGAGCGGAGTCGAAGGGTCTCAAGAGCGGAATGGGAGGGGTGCCTTGGCCCTAACCGCAGTTACGCAAAGGTCTCTTGATGGGCCGTAGGTGCGCCTTAGGCGTGAGAGGGCTAGGGTGAAGGTGACATCCCCCTCCCCCCACCCTCGCATAGATGATACGATTATCCCATGAGCACCAACAATTTCGTCGACAAGCTCCGCCGCACCTCCGAGGCCAACCAGAGCCTCCTATGCGTAGGCTTGGACCCCGACCTCCGCCTCATGCCCATTGACGATATTTTTGAGTTCAACCGCTCCATTATCGACGCCACCCACGATCTGGTCTGCTGCTACAAGCCGAACATGGCCTTCTACGAAGCCTTCGGCCCCCCCGGCCTCGAGACCCTGCGCCGCACCCTGCAGCACATCCCCGATGACATTCCCGTCATCGGGGACGCCAAACGCGGAGATATCGGCAACACGGCTAAGGCGTACGCAGCGTCCCTATTCGAATACTATGGCTTCGATGCAGTCACGGCTAACCCCTACCTCGGCAGCGACTCCCTCGCCCCCTTCTTAGCCTACGCCGATAGAGGAGTCCTAGTCCTCTGCCGCAACTCCAACCCGGGCGCTGCCGATTTCCAGTTATTGACCGTCTCCCGAGACAATGGTGAGCAACGACCTCTCTACATGGAAGTCGCCGCGCGGTGCAACGAATGGAATGTCTCCGGCAACGTCGGCCTGGTTGTCGGCGCCACCTACCCGGATGAGCTTCGGCGGGTCCGTCAGCAGTGCCCAGACCTCCCTATCCTTCTCCCGGGCATCGGGGCCCAGGGCGGCGACCTGCGCGCCTCCGTAACCAACGGCCTGGACTCAAACGGCGCCGGCCTCATCATCGCCTCCTCCCGCCAAGTCCTCTACGCTTCCAAGGGTAACGACTTCGCCCAACGCGCCCGGGACGCCGCCCTCGACCTTCGAGACCGCATCAACGAATGCCGAGTCGAGGCTGCCGCAAAGGCCTAACGCAATGCCTCAAGAGTTCTCCCTCGGAGACGTAGTTCGGATGCGCAAGCCTCACCCCTGCGGAGGCAGCGACTGGGAGATCTACCGCCTCGGCGCCGACATCGGAGTCCGTTGCCTAACCTGTCAACACCGCATCCTCCTTCCCCGTTCTGCCTTCGAAAAACGGGTCAAGAGCGTCATATCCAGTACCCGCGCCTCCAAGCCTCTCTCCCCCAGCCCTGACTAAAAGCTTGAGGCCGGTCCGCCTATGGCGGACCGGCCTCATTGTCATCCTCTTGTATATTCTGTCGGGCTATTTGAACGTTACCCGTATGGCAAGCCGAGACTCGTCGGGCTCCCGACGTGTAACCACCTCAACCTCTCTGCCTACTACGTCGTCTGCAGTGATGCTGCTGGGAAGAATGTCATCCAACTCGGCGTCGCCTATCACTTCGGTCTCGAAGTCAATTAGCTTGAATACCGCTCCGTTTACGTTCCATTCAATGACCGTGGTGGTTAGACCGGCCTCAAACGTGGACACAACCTCTACCGATTCGACGGTTCCCGCAAAGTCCTGTATGAAGCCGCTCCCCCGCTCGCACTCCCAGATCAAATCTGTTACCAGGTCAGTGGTGTAGGATTCAATTAGGGATACTTCCTCGCTCGCAGCCCCGGCTAAGCCGGTCTGGCTAAGGGTCGATTCGCCCTCGGAACCCGGGAAGAGTGGCGGGAGTTCTCCGTTCAGTCGTCCCTCGAAGTTGTTCAGATACCGGAAGAAGTCGGAATTGGCTTCCAATACTAGTGTGTCCTGCTCGGACAGGGCATTGGAATAGGCCTCCAGGCTCCTTTGGAAGTTGTAGAATTCAGGGTCTTTGTTGAAGGCGCTCGCGAAGATCTTAACCGCTATCGCCTCTCCACAACCTCTGATTATGTCCGAGTCCCGCATCGCGTTCGCAACAGTGATCGTTCTAGTTCTGTCCGCCAAAGCACGGATCCTGAAATCAAACTCGGCGCCTTCCGCTCGGAACAGCGCTGCTTCCTGCTGCCGCTCGGCATTCATCCTCTGGAATATGCTCTGGTTAATCGTTTCAGTGAAGTCCGCTCTCTTGATCCGCACGTCGATTATCTGGACGCCGATGTCACGCGCACTCTCCCTACTGACGTCCGTCACCGTCTGAACGATCGTCGGAACGCCGTCGATGGTTCCTGTCCGTCTCTGGTTCAAGATGATGTCGGACTGGTCGTAGGACGCGATCTCCTTTTTCAATTCACCGGAGATAATGTCCCTGAGGCGGGCGTCGGCTCCGGGAACATCCAGGACCGTTTCGAAGAACTTCCTCGGGTCGGTGATCTTGTACCGCGCGTAGGCGTCAATGATCAAGTTCTTCTTGTCCAGGGTAATTAGCGTCTCCGGCGGAGCGTCAAAGCGCAACAATCTCTTGTCGAACTTCGTGACCGTCTCTATGAATGGCACCTTGGTCTTCAGACCCGGCTCCACCAACTGCCTGTTGAATTCACCAAACCGCAGCACTAAGGCCTGGTCTGTCTCATCCACGGTGAAGAGAAACTGGGGTATCACTATCAGCGCGATGATTATTAGGACTACAAGTCCGATTGCGTATTTAAGGGCCTTAGGCATTCGCTTCGAGCTCCTGTTTATTTGCTGCGGCTCTTATTGCAGAGTCTCGGCCGCCGCAGCATTGGTTGTCTCTTCGTCGGATGAATTCAGGTTTAGGATCGGCAACACGTCTTCCCCCGAAGAGCTGGACGTGAGCACAAACTCCTTGGTAGCGCCTAGTACCGTCTCCACCGTCTCCAGGTAGAGCCGGTATCGGGTGACCAGCGGTGCCTGCCGGTACTCTGCGAGTATGGCATCGAACTCCGCGGCTTTACCTAGCGCCTCCGCTACCCTGGCCCTCTGCGAAGCTTCGGCGTTCAGGACTATCTGTTCCGCTTCACCACGGGCCTTGGGGACAATATCGTTCCTGTAGGCTTCCGCCTGGTTTATGAGCCGTACCCGGTCCTCTCTGGCTGCCACCACGTCGTCGAAGGCGGCCTGCACTTGGGTGGGCGGGTCCACCGATTGTATCTGCACCCGGACAATCTCCAACCCTGTCCCGTACAGGACCATGAGGTCGGTGAGGATGTCCTGGACCTGGTCTTCGATCACGCTTCGCTCTTCGGTAAGTACATCGTCCAGAGACCCCTCACCAACTACCTGGCGCAGGGCGGTCTCTGCGGCGTCTCTCAATGTCACCTGGTCCGGCGACCCGTTGGGGTCGAATACGTTGAACAGGAAAGCCGAGGCGCCCCTGTCTCGCCGCGGAACCAGATTATCAGCTTCCAACTGCGTGTTCCCGACCGACCCGGGGTTGATACGGGCCTGGATGGCCATCTTCACGTCCACCAGGTTCTCGTCACCCGTGAGCATCAGGGATTCGACAGGGAAGGGAGTTATGGTGGCAGGAGGCCCGGGGTCCACTACCCGGAATCCAACCTCGAGCCGTCTGATCTCTTCAACTCTCACTTTATCCACTCGCTCAATCGGCGAGGGCCAGTGCCAATGTAGTCCCGGGTTCGTCTGGCCTACTTCCTGACCAAACCGTCTGACTACTCCTAGCTGTCCGGTGTCGACCTGATAAATGCCCGTGCCCAGCCAGATAACGAGTATCAGGCCGATCACTAACAGTGCCATTATCAAGCCCAGGCCTCTGAAGCGCCTGCTTATGTTGCGGGCAGCGGGGCCGAAGGCATCGAGCATCCGGTCAAAATCGCCCCCCCCGCCTGGTCGTCGGGCCATATCCTATTCTCCTGGTTCTTGGTTGCTTCCGAGCTAGATTGGTTGTTGCCTTGAAATATGGCGCTATCAGCGCCCTTTTCGAGCCGGGCCTTGATCGCTGTCGTCGTCATTCAGAATCCGGTATTCGCCTTCGGTGACCTTGTCGCCTTCCTTCAGCCCCGAGCCCCAAATCGACTCCCGATGCTCGCGCACAATCTGCGGCGGCGCAAGCCGTACGAAGATTAGGGAGGCAATTGCAAGGATGAGAAGGTCGTCGAAACGCCCCACCACGGGGATAACGTCTTTGAGGAGATCGAAGGGGAGGGCCAGATAGCCCAGTGACATGGGCATGGCCAGCTTCAATATCAAAGGTACCCGCTGGTCCCAGAAGAGACGCCAGACCAGCCTGAAATTCTTTACTACATCTAGAATTCTGCGCATTGACTCGAACGCTAATTATCGCATGGGGCGTCGTAGATGACAAGACGAACGTTGTTTGGCGTCAAACCCAGTCCTTTCAACGAAGCGGCAGACTAAAGGTTAACCCCGAGCCCCGTCAAGCCGCGAGGTGCTTGCTGAAGAACTTCAAGGTGCGTTCCCAGGCATCCTCGGCGTCATCCTCGTTGTAGATGTCGGGCTGGGTGTCATTGAAGAACGCGTGCTGGGCGTTCGGGTAGGACTTCACCTCTCCCTCCTTGCCCGCCGACGTCATCGCCTCCCGCAGCCTGTCTGCGTGGTCTAAGGTAATCCATTCATCCAGTCCTGCGTGGACGAAAAGAAGCGGGCATGACATCTGGGGCGCCATATCTATCGGATTGACTGGGTTCTCCTCCGTCGGTTCTTCATTCACGATCTGGCCGTAATACGCCGCCGCCGCCCCGATGCCCGTGTCCTGGCACGACATCAGCAGTGCATAGCTCCCGCCCAGGCAGTAGCCCACCGCCCCTATCCTGTCCGCCGCAACCCCGGTCGCCTTCAAATATTCCACCCCTCCCCTCAAATAGCCCATCGCCGTGTCGTAACGCAGCTCTTCGGCCAGCTTGGCCGCCTCGTCGGCATCCTTGGTCACCCGATGGCCGGCATACGTGTACAGGTCGGGGGCCAGCGCTGCGTAACCCTCCCGTGCAAATCTCTCCACGAGGTCCTTGATATGCCCATCCACGCCCCACCACTCCTGTATAACTATCATCCCGGGATGAGGTTCCCCGGAGGCAGGCCGAGCCAGGTATCCCGTCACCTCTTCCCCACCCAACTTATACGAGATTGTTGAAGTCGTAATCTCTTCGGCCATTGCCCTTACATCCCTCGGCAAGTATCCTTGACGGCTCTTGCGGCTATCCATATAACTACCCCCCTCCCTTTTGTCAACCCCGCAATGCCTTAGAAGTGAGATGCTATTACAAAACTCTCCCGGAGAGAGTTTAGAATTCGTGTTTCCCTATCCCTTTGCGAGACCTTTGCATAACCGGTGTTGGAGGGGCTGGGGCCGCTCGTGCTGTCGTAGATCCGCCGAGGCG
Organism: Dehalococcoidia bacterium; assembly: GCA_965220005.1. GTDB lineage: Bacteria > Chloroflexota > Dehalococcoidia > Plut-88900 > Plut-88900 > Plut-88900. The sequence continues at coordinate 1,012,900 of OZ244800.1, read as the reverse complement.
GGAGGCTCTCGAAGTATGAGCGGGGGCGGAGGTTAAGTGATCTGGATGGCACAAACGATACATCTGCAGTTACGCAAACGTCCTTTGCCATAGAAGGGTTGGGGTGAGGATGTACCGAATAAAGAGGAACAGTCACGCAAAGGCCTTGGGTCGGAGGAAATCATGCTCAAACTAAAGGGCCTGGACCACTTCGGAATTGAGGTCAGCGACATGGAGCGCAGCCTCGCCTTCTATGCTCAGACCCTGGGCATGGACCTCCATGCCCGGTTCGGACATATGTCTGTTATGAAGTGCGGCGACAATGACCTCGCCCTCTTCGAACGTTCAGACCTTCCCCTCGCCACCCGAGAGCTCACCGAACCCCGAGGCCGCGGCCACTGGGCCTTCCGCGTCAGCGAATCTGACTTCGCTCAGGCCCAGGCCCGCTTCCCCGCCGAGGGCATCCCCATCCACGGCCCCGTCGACTGGGGTGATCACCAATGCTTCTACTTTCTCGACCCGGATGACAACCTTCTCGAACTCATCGCATACCCTGAATAAGGTCCTTAACGTAAGATGACAGCAACTCCTTTCGACTGGCGCCGAGCGTACGTAGACAAGCTGGTGGACGCCGATGAGGCTGCCCGATATGTCCAGTCCGGCAACGTAGTCCTGGTCACCCGCCACCCCCCTCCCCGACACTTGTTGAATGCCCTGGCCGCCCGCAGAGATGAGCTCTCTAGTGTGGTTATCCGCGGCGTCTCCCCCGCCTTCGATCCCGGCTGGTTCCAGCCGGATTGGCAAGACTCATTCCTCCCCATCCCCGAGACCTTCCTCGGCCCCGTGGCCCGTCCCGCCCTCGACGAGCGCCGCATCGACTACCTTCCCTCCCCATTCTCCCTCCTCATCAAGCCCCTCCGGGAGCGCCCTACCGAGTCCCGCGGCCTGGATGTCCTCTTAACCGTAGTCTCGCCCCCCGATAGAAACGGTTTCTGCAGTTTCGGCTCCGACCTCTGGGGCAAGCGCCAGTCCGCCAAGTACACCCGCACCGTCATAGCCCAGGTCAACGAAAGCGCCATCCGCACCTACGGCCAGAACTACATCCACGTCTCGGAGATCGACCACCTTGTCGACTACACCCCGCCCATCCTCTCCACCGAGGAGACCGACTCCCTTATAGACCAGGCTGTCGAGGAAGAGGCCAAGGCAGAGCTCTGGAACATTGCTGGCGCGATCCCCAAAGAACGCCTCGCCGAAGTGCTCCCCATGCTGGTAGTTCGCCGGGCCGACCAGATCAGGGAGTTCGGCCGGGCAAGGGGCCTCGACCGCCCCGCAGAGGACGTACGCCGCATCGCCGAACATCTCTCCGAAATCATCCGTGACGGCGACACTATCCAGATCGGCATCGGCACCCCCAGCGCCTACATGCCCCAGCTCGGTGTCTTCGACTCCAAAAAGGACCTCGGATGGCACTCGGAAATGGGCGCTCCCGGCGTCATCGACCTCATCAGGAAGGGCGTTATCACCGGCAAACGCAAGACTATCAACCGTGGCAAGGCCATCTTCACCGGCATGGATGGCTGCAAGGCCGACGAAATAGCCTGGGCCGCCGACAACCCCCTCATAGAGCTTCACGACTCCATACAGGTTCTCAACATATCCCGCACCATCTCCGCCCACGAGAACATGACCTCCATCAACAACGCCCTCTCCATAGACCTGACGGGCCAGATAAACTCGGAGACCGTGTTCGGGGCCCGGCTCTACAACGGCACCGGAGGCCAGCCCGAATTCCACATGGGCTCTGTAATGTCCCAGGGTGGCCGGGCCATTACCCTTCTACGTTCCCGGGCCGTCGGCGGCGCAGTCTCCCGCATCGTAGTCAACCACGACGAAGGCGCCGTCATCACCATCCCCCGCACCTTCGCCGACATCGTAATCACCGAGTTCGGAATCGCCCGGCTCCTCGGCAAGTCCATCCGGGAGCGCGCCCAGGAGCTAATAAACATCGCCCACCCAGACTTCCGTCCCGACCTCCAATCCGCCGCCCAAAACCTCTTCTACCCCTAGCCCCACCGTTATTCCCCACCCCGATCGTGAATCCATCTCGCGTGAAACGGGATGGGGCCGTAGGCTCGCTGAGGCAAGTGACATCACCCCCTTGACCTAACTTGTACACTTGTACTATATTCATATTCAAATGCCCACCCATTTTCACTTTCCCACCACCCCTTCCCAGACACGGCAAAAAACTTTTTCTCCCTTCCAGGCGTCATTCAATCAAACTAGCTACGAATTCAATCACCCTTCAATCTAGTCCAATCAACCTCCAATCAAGACCAATCAATGCCCACCTTGCCGAACACCTCCCCCCTACCCTTCCCCCTCTTTCCGTTCTAAAATCTACCGGCCATTCGCTAATACGAACGCGCCATGCAACAACACGCCATCCACACCGAGTCCCTCTCCCGCGATTTCAACGGCGTCCGCGCCGTCGACGGCATCGACCTCTCCGTCTCCGAAGGTGAGATATACGCATTCCTCGGCCCCAACGGCGCGGGCAAGACAACCCTAGTTAGGATGCTGACCACCCTGCTCATGCCCACCGGGGGCCGAGCCTCCGTCGCTGGCCATGACATCGTCTCCGACTCCATGCAGGTCCGCCTTCACATAGGCGCAGCCCTCCAGGACGCCTCCCTCGACAACAAGCAGACCGGTCGAGAGCTCATAAAGCTCCAGGGCCGCCTCTACGGCCTATCCGGCAAGCAGATCGATATGCGCATTAAGTCCCTCGAGCCCCTCATGGACATCGGCCCCGCCATAGACCGGCTCATCGGTACCTACTCCGGCGGCATGAAGCGCAGGCTCGACCTTGCTACGGCTCTTGTTCACAACCCCAAGGTCCTGTTCCTCGACGAGCCCACCACGGGCCTCGACCCCGTCAGCCGGGCCCGCGTCTGGGAAGAAGTCCGTCGCATCAACGCCGACATTGGCGTCACCATATTCCTCACCACCCACTACCTCGAAGAGGCCGACAGCCTCGCCCACCGCGTAGGCATCATCAACCTCGGCAAGCTCGTCGCCGAGGGCACCCCCGCAGAGCTCAAGCACACCATCGGCACTGACATCATAGTCGCCACAATCGAGGGTGATTCGGCCATCGCTGCCCGTGCCCTGAGGCTCGTCGCCCAAGTCGAGCAGGTCGACATTTACGAGAAGATACTGAGCATCGGCGTCACTAACGGAGTCGCCGCCATGAGCGACGTAGCTCTCGCACTCAGCCAGTCCGGGGCCCGGGTCAAAGAGCTAACCCTCCGTACCCCCACCCTTGACGACGTTTTCCTCCAGGCAACCGGTGCCCGCCTAGATGATGAGTCCCCTTCTAATACCCTCTCCCTTGACGGGAGAGGGTGACGGTGAGATCAGACATATGGCCACGCTAGTCGACGAAAGCACCCAAATCCGAGCCCGGAAGGCCGGCTTCATCAACGAAGTCGCCGCCGTCGCCCGACGCGCTCTCCGTTCCACCAAACGTGACCCCGAGAGCGTTATCCCCGCCCTCATAATCCCTGTCTTCTTCTTTGTTGCCAACGTCGGCGCCCTCCAGGACCTCGCAGAAACCCTACCGGGCATCGACTACAAGGCCTTCCAGCTCCCCGTGGCAATCATATTCGCCGTTACCGGAATTTCACGCGCCGTCACCCTCGTTATCGATATCCAGTCCGGATACTTCGACCGCCTCTCCCTGACGCCCGTCAACCGGCTCGCCATGCTCTTCGGCCTCATGGTCGCCGATTTCGCCCTTGTCGTCGCACTCACCATACCCGTCATCATCCTCGGTTTCGCCGTAGGCGTCCGCTTTGAAAGCGGTGTGCTGGGGGTGATAGTCTTCGTACTGATTTCGGGCACCTGGGGCCTCGTATACACTGGTTTCCCCTACGCCATAGCCTTCAAGACCGGCAATCCCGCCGCGGTCAACACCTCCTTCCTCCTGTTCTTCCCCTTCGCCTTTCTGACCACAACATTCCTCCCCAGGGAGGCCATGACCGGTTGGCTGGCGGCAATCGCTGCCTTCAACCCCGTCACTTACCTCCTCGAAGCCCTGCGATCCCTGCTCATGGTCGGCTGGGACCCTGAGGCCCTGCTCAAAGGATTGGCCGCCGTCCTCGGCGTGGGGATAGTCAGCATGACCCTCGCTCTCCTCGCCCTCCGTGGCCGCACCCTGCGGCGCTGACCCACCCATCTGGAGAACAAGTCTTACCCTTTCTCTCCAAACCGAGCCTTTTGTCAACGTATACACTACTGCACAGCCGCCCACTCCGGCCTTTTATATGGGAGAGCTTCTTGGTTGCCCGGCAATCTACGGGTGACTTAGAATGCCAAGTGTGAAAAATGTCTATGAGAGGGAGTAAAGACGTGACGATGCCAGCCCGTCCCACCGAGGAGACGGCGCGACTCGGTGACGAGATATACGAGAGAGACATTCGGGCACAGGTCGAGGCTGACCATCGTGGGGAGGTCGTTGCCATAGACGTGGACAGCGGCATCTGGGCCATTGGCGACAACGTGATTGCCGCGACGGACCGCCTTCGGACGAAGCGCCCGGACCCTATTGATGTCTGGCTGCTCCGGGTCGGGTACCGGGCGTTGCATCACTTTGGGGGTCGTCCCCCGCGGAGAGCCGAGTGATCGAGGGCGTGGTCAACGCCTCCTATGAGTCAACGATAATTCTTGCCGTTCAAGGCCCGGCGGGACATACCAGAGACATTAAGGCCGTAATAGACACCGGCTTCACAGGATTCCTTACCGTGACACCGGCGTTAGCAACGGAATTGGGGTTGGACTTCCTGGGCGCTAGCCGGGCTACTTTGGCCGACGGCAGCGAGGTAACGTTTCCTTACTTCGGCGTCGCCGTGCTCTGGGACGGTCAGTCCAGATACATAGAGGCAGACGCTGCCGACACCACCCCCCTTGTGGGCATGCGGCTGCTCGACAGCCATAGCCTCTACGTGGAAGTTCAGAACGGCGGGCGCGTCGTAGTACAGGCGATGAAGTGATACCCGGCGACCTACTGCCCTTAAAGAGTCCCACATCTCACAAGGAGCCCGACCCTTGAACAAGCTCGACTACACGCCCCTCGACCTCCCCCAAATCACCCACTACATGTTCTACCCCCGCCCCGACTCCTCGCCCCCTCCCCCCGGTGCCCTCGATCACACCTTCCCCTCTCACGACGGTGTGGAGCTGTGCGGCCGCTTCTTCCCCGAAGACAAGGAACGCCCCACAATCCTCTTCTTCCACGGCAACGGCGAAGTCGCCCCGGAATACGATGGTATCGCCTCCCTCTACAACCACATCGGCCTCAACCTATTCGTCGCCGACTACCGGGGCTATGGCAAAAGCCAGGGAGAGCCTTCCGTGTCCGCCTTGGTCGAAGATAGCCACACGGCCCTGGCCGCCTTGGAAGCGTTTCTGAGCGAAAACGGCTATGCACCATCCATCTACGTGATGGGCCGGTCTCTCGGCGCCTATTGTGCCGTCGAAATAGCCGCGGGCGCCCGAGAAAAAGTGAAAGGGATGATTATCGAAAGCGGCTCCGCCAACGTCGGTGGTATGCCTGAAAGGCTCGGCATCGCCGAGACTCCCGTAATCTCCCAGCTCCTCCAGGACCACTGGGCCCGGGTCCGGAGCATCGACACCCCCCTGCTCATCATCCACGGAGACCGTGACTTCCTCGTCCCCATCTCCCACCCGCAAGACCTCTTCGAAGCCGTCGCCTCCACCGACAAGACCTTCTTCACCATCCCCGGCGCCGGCCACAACGACATCATGTTCGTCGATACCGACGCCTACTTCCGCGCCATCCGAGACTTCATACGCCGCATGGAAGAAGCTGTTACATGATGCTCTTGGAAACTCGGCAGGGGATTCTTGTCATACCTGCAGTGGCCGGGTCTGTGCGGGGCATTCTTTCCCTTCTCCCTCGATTAGTCACAGATATGCCTTTGTCGTGACCTTTGCATAACAGTCATTCCCACCCCTGAACTGACTCACGAAGTACGGTTTTCCATTTCTAGGAGCGGGGTATTCCGCTCGCCCTGAGCCAAGTCGAAGGGGCTCAAGAGCGGAATGGGTGGGGCTTCTCGGCACCAACACGGAGTTACGCAAAGATCCCTCGATGGGCCGTAGGTGCGCCTTTGGCCTGACCTTTGCACAACCCCTGCCCGGGTGGCGGGGGTGGTCCAGTCCCCTCTCCCTTTGATGGGAGAGGGCTAGGGTGAGGGTGTTCCGGTTACGCAAAGATCTCTTGATGGATCGCAGATGCTGCAAGTGCGCCTTTGGCGTGTGCCGAGGCGTGAGAGGGTTATGACCGTAGACTCGCTGAGGCAACCGACAGTGATCCAACTCCCGCAACACCCGTAAGTCGAAGGCCTACGGGATTCATTACAGCGCCAATTCCTCCTCCCGAAGCTTCTCCAACCCTTTGAGCAGCTTCTTCACGTGCCGACCTATCCCCACAACCACGTACTCGTGCGCCCCCCGCACCACCCCCGCCTTGTCAATCAGGTAAGCCGTCCTGAACCCCCCGAACACCCGCAGCGATTCATAGGCTTTCCTGATCTTTCTGTCCGGGTCGGACAGCAGGACAGCCTGCATCCCAAACTCGCCGCGGAACTGCGCGTTTACCTCTGGAGGATTGGGACTGATCCCGGCGACTAGGGCGTTGTATCCCTGGAAGGCTTCGTCCGCATCACGGAAGCCCTTGGACTGGATGTTTCAGAGGATGCTGAAGGCCCCGGTGTGAAAATAGAGCACTACGGGTTGTCGGCCAAAGTGTTCGCTGAGCCTGAACGTCCCGCCGTCATGCTGCACCGCCTCGAAATCCGGGGCCCTGGTCCCTACCTTGAGCATTCTCCCTCCCGTTTACGTGTCGTTGCACAATTCTACACGTCGCCGGGCTGCAGTTCTCTATGTACCTGGCGTCTGAATTAGGTCTCCATCGGGTCGCAGTTCCCCTTTCCCCTCCCTGTCCAGCGCCTTCAGCCCTTTCAGCACGTCGTTTACGTGCTTGCCGATTCTCACCTCGTGATGGTACACGTCCCTGATGACCCCCGACTTATCAATAAGGTAGGTCACCCGAGACACCCCAAGCCCCATCCTCCGGGCAACGTCGTATAGCCAAGCAACCTTCTTGTCGGAGTCGGACAGAAGGGGGAATGGGATCGACAACCAGCGGCAGAACCGGTCGTGGCTTTCCTGGCTGTCGGTGCTGATCCCCACCACCTGTGCCCCGTACCCCCTTATGGCTTCATATGCGTCACGGAAGCCTCTGGCCTGGCGGTTTCAGCCGGCGGTAAAGTTCTTCAGGTAGAAATAGAGTACGACCGCCCTGTCACCACGCCAGTCGGCAAAGCAAAACTTCTCCCCATCATGCCGCATCGCTTCAAAATCCGGCGCCCGAGTCCCAACCTTCAGCATTCTTCCTCCACCTATCCCTAATACTGCCCATTCTACCCTACCCCACCCCCCCACCCCCTCCGTCATTCCAGCCGCCGAGAGCCGAAATCCATCCCGTCTCCCTTCTACCCAGTACTGAACTAGAGGCCCGCACGGGTGCACAGCACCCGTGCGGGCCTCTGTTCTTATCTCCCCCTCTCCCTTGAAGGCCCTAAGGGTCGAAGATGTCGTAGATACGCCTGGGCGTGCGCCTATGGCGTGAGAGGGGGATCAAGGGGGTGAGGGTTCCCCTGTGGGGCTGGGGCGGTGTCCCCAAAAGTGTGACACGAACCCCTTGACCCTACCCAAACATACGTGCTATTATCCTCACCGTTCGAACACCAGCCTAACTATCTCAAGGAGGAACCAAAAACCCAGGGAAGCCCACCCGACCCACCCGAGGACTCAACGCCCCAGCCCATCCCAACGGCCCATACACGGGGCCCGCGGCTCAAGCTGGTACATCCGCCTCAGGCGGAAAACGACGCCATCTCCTCTTCCCACGGGCCCGGCTATCCCTTCCCCCTACTTCCAGGCGATGGAAGGTCCACAATACTAAACGGCATGTCCCTTGCAAAGGACCCCTGCCGGAATAGCCCCGCTCACGCAGGGCTAAACACTCGGGCCTCACGGCCCTTGGAAAATCTCCCCCGTCGTTCCCTTCGGAGATCCCCATACACCCAGCGACGGCAGCGAGAAAACGCTCACCACCCCTCCGAGTGGCCTAGAGAAGTCTGGTGGTAGAGGCAGCCCCGAGGCGAGGACCCCTCGCTTCTCTACCACGTCCCCACAGAAACACGAGGCTGAACCAGGCTGGCCTCCCGCCCCCTGAATCCGAGTCCCGGACCTTCCATCGCCTGCCCAAAACCCAACAGACAGAACCGAATCCGAAACCCCACAATCGAATATGGAACATCCGCCTCTGGAGGACTGAAGAAAAACCCGGCGTGTCACCAACCTACCGGATCGGTACGGTTCGTTGACCCGACATTTCCCCCAAATGTATACTCGGTTTCCCTTCAATCCCGAATATTGCCGTCCAATATCGTAGAACTTCGTCTCGGTTTAGACGAAAAGGAGTATTTGTCATGGCATCAGGAATAGTCGTCGACGCCGACAGCCACATCATGGAACCGCCCACCTTGTGGCAGGAGTACATGGACCCCGAGTTCCGTAGCCGGGCCCTGCGAATCAGTGTGGATGAATTCGGCTTGGAGTATCTCGACATCGATGGCAAGGTCAGCATAGGGTACAACGGTGGCACCCTGGGCAGGATCGGGGGTGTCGACCAGACCCGGGAGTGGATGATGGAGCATCCCACTCTCCCCTACGATGAGCTCAAGAACATCGCCCCGGGATCGGTGGACCCTCACGCAAGAATTGCCCACCTGGACAAGCACGGAGTAGACAAGACCTTCCTCTTCCCGACCCTCGGCCTCGGTTGGGAAGCCGAGTGCGAAGACCCTGCACTTTCCGCCGCCTATTGCACCGCCTACAACCGCTGGCTTGTCGATTTCTGTGCGCCATATCCCGACCGGCTGATTCCCATAGCCCACGTCACGGTGCGAGACGTGAACCAGGGCATCAAGGAATTGGAGAGGGCCGCAAGGGATGGCATGAAGGGCGCATTCATCTGTCCGGCGCCCATGAACGGCATCCGCTACAGCCACGAATACTATGACCGATTCTGGGCCACCGCTCAGGACCTCGACATGCCCATCACCTTCCACGTAGTCCTCAACCCCGACTACCCCGGCCGCAACTCTTATCCTGAAGACGAGACCGGCCTCGGCCCCGTGTTCTTCAACAACGTGATGACCTTCGCCGACCCCCTTATCAGCTTCACCTGCATGATGGGCGACGGCACCTTCGAAAAGTTCCCCGGCCTGAAACTGTCCATGGTCGAAGTCGGCTGCACCTGGCTCCTCCACTGGCTCGACATGATGGATTTCAAAACCGGTCGGTTCAGCTTCGACATGTCCCTTACCATGACCCCCAGCGAGTACTTCCGTCGCCAGGTCTGGGTCAGCGCTGAACCTATCGAAAAGGGCCTCGGCGCAGTGGCCCAGATGGTCGGGACCGACCGCTTCATGTGGGGTTCCGACTGGCCCCACCCCGAGGGCCACACCGACCCCCTCAACAAGGTCAAGCACAACATCGCAAGCCTTTCGGAAGCCGACCAGAACAAGATCCTGGGCGAAAACGCCCTCGCCATGTACGGCCTGTCCGTGCCCGCCCCTGCCGTGGGCTAGATGAAAAGGAGTATCTGCTATGGCACCTGGAATAGTTGTCGACTCGGACAGCCACATCCTCGAACCCGCCACTATGTGGAGGGACTACATTGATCCTGACTACCGCTCGCGCGCCATGGGCATTGAGTTCGACGAACTGGGTCTCGAATACCTGGACATCGACGGCAAGATGAGCAGCGGCTACAACGGCGGCGCTCTTGGCCGCATTGCCGGCGTCGAGAAGGACCGCGAGTGGATTATGGGTCACGCTACCCTCCCCTACGCCGAGGCCGCCACCCTCGCCCCCGGCGCAGCCTACCCCGCCGAGAGAATCAAGCACCTCGCCAGGGAGGGCGTCGATAAGACCTTCCTCTTCCCCAGCCTCGGCCTCGGTTGGGAAGCCGAGTGTGAAGACGCCGAAATCTCCGACGCCTATTGCCGGGCCTACAACCGCTGGCTCGTCGATTTCTGCAAGGACTACCCGGACCAGCTCTATCCCGTGGCCCACGTCTCCGTCAGAGAGGTCGAGTTCGGTGTCGCCGAGCTCCAGCGCGCCGCCAAGGACGGTATGAAGGGCGCTTTTATCTGCCCTGCCCCCGTCAACGGCATCCGCTACGGAGACTCCTATTACGACCCCTTCTGGGCTGCCGCCCAGGACCTCGACATGCCCATTACGCTCCACGTCATCTTCAACCCTAACTACGTGGGCAAGCACCTCTACCCCGACCACCCCGGCCTCGGCCCTGAGTTCTTCGTCGAGTCCATGGTCTTCGGCGACCCCTTCCTCTCCTTCACCAACATGATGACCGAGGGCGTCTTCGAAAAGTTCCCCAACCTCCGCATCTCTATGGTCGAGATCGGTTCCACCTGGGTAGCCCACTGGCTCGACTTCCTGGACTTCAAGTTCTCCCGCTTCGGCTTCGACACCATCCTCACCATGAAGCCCAGCGAGTACTTCAAGCGCCAGTGCTGGATCAGCGCCGAACCTATAGAGAAGGGCCTGGGCGCCGTGGCCCAGATCGTCGGCACGGACCGCTTTCTCTGGGGCTCCGACTGGCCCCACCCCGAGGGCCACACCGACCCCCTGAGCAAGGTCAAAGAGAACATCTCCACCCTCCCCGAATCCGACCAGAACAAAATCCTCGGCGAAAACGCCCTCGCCCTCTACCGCCTCACCTCTCCGGCCCCGGCTGTGGGATAGGTCTCAATCCACCAACGAAAGAAAGAACGCCGGACTGTTGAACAGTCCGGCGTTCTTTTCTCAGTCCCATAAGGCCAGGTCCTACCTGAGGTGTTCCCATTATGCGAATTGCGGCATAACCTCTCGAGCAAGCGTCCTCATCATCGCCACGAACCTTGGCAGGTTCTCCGCCCAACACCTCATACCCAGCCCATGGACACCCGCCTCCTGGTAAGCCTCGATCACCTTCGAAATCCGCCCCACCGACCCCACCAGGGACCCCGCCAACCCCTCTTCGAACGTGTGAATCTCAGTCACCAGCGTCTTCCTGGTCATCGCCTGCGCCGCTGCGTCCTGGTCTATATATAGCGGTATGTATCCCGTTACCTGGAAGTCGACATCGCCCCTCCCCGCCTCCGCCGCCAGCTCCCGTATCCGCTTGATTCCATCGGCCATCACGTGGGGAGGCCCTTCCGGTATCCAGCCATCACACCGTTCGGCAATGCGCCGCATGGCAGGCTCGTACAGTTTCGGCGCCCGGGTCTTGCGCGGGTAGACCACCCCACCCCCGTACAGCACCGGCACCTTGGGCGTAGTCTTCGGGAAATACGACGCGTTTTCAAAAGAGATATTCGGCCCTTGGAAGTCCACGTTCCCGCCCTGGAAGGCGGCATTTAGAACGTCGATGTACTCATCCGTGATCCGGTTCTTCTCGTCGTAAGGGATCTGCATCACCCGGAAGTCGCTCGGGTAGTCCCCGATCCCGACCCCCAGCATCAGCCTCCCCCCGGATAACGCCTGCAAGGTCATCGCCTGTCTGGCCAGCACCCGAGGGTCCCGCAGGGGGAGCACCAGTATCGCCGTTCCCAGCTTCACGTTTTGCGTCATCCCCGCCACCCACGTCAGCGTGCTTATCGACTCATAGAAGTTGGGCTCGATCCCCTCGCACTGCTCAATAAGCCCCGACCCCCTGTGAAGGAACCAGTCCGTATCGTAAGTCACGTGGTCGTGGCACCACACTGAGTCGAAACCCAGGTCATCAGCCTCTAGCGCCACCCGCCTGATAGCCTCCACCCCCGCCAGCGCCCCCGAATGCGGCAGCATAATCCCAAACTTCATAATGTCACCTCTCCTGTCCTATTTCACGTACAGCTTATGCTCCAACCCGTCCGTCAGCGTCTCGCACCCGTCCTCCGTGACGAGAATCGTATCGCTGTTCACCGCCCTCTTCACCCTGTCGAGACCCTGCAGGGCCACGTGCCCCGCCAGCAGGTGAAAAGTCATTCCCGCCTGAAGTGGCCGGGTCTCCCCCTCGGTCATGCTAATAATATGCCCCTCGCCCCAGTCCGGCGCAAAAGCTATTCCGATAGAATAAGCCGCCCTGCTGTTTCGCTTGCTCCCCGAGCCCATCGCCTCTTCGAGGCTCTCCTGCACCAGCCGATGTATATCCCCCGCCGGGACCCCCGGCCTGATCGCCGACTTCGCCATAGCCATCACTTCCGCACCCACCTCCCGGGCCCTGAGCAGCAGTTCAGGTGGGTCCCCGAGAAATATCTGCTGATAGGTAGCGGCGTGATATCGGTTGATGCACCCCGGCATCTCTATCGTCACGCTGTCTCCGGGCTGTATCACGTTCCGATACCACGTCGAATGGGTCATCGAGTCCCGCTCCCCCGTCCTTATGAATATCGGCAGTCCCGTATACTCGCTCCCCGCCTTGATCTGCGCCCGATGAATCTCCGCCGCAACGTCGTTTTCCGTCACCCCCACCTGGCAAGCCTCGATCCCCGCCCTCAACCCCGCCTCCGCCGTCTTCGCCGCCTGTCTTATGTACTCGATCTCCTGCGCCGACTTCACCATCCTCCCCTCCTCCACCAGCCCCGACCCATCCACAAAAGTCGCTGACGATAAGGCAGCCGCAAGCCCCTTCTCATCACGAGATGTCAGGAAGAACGAGTCATATTGCACCCCGATACGAGCGTCTGCCTTGCCCAGGTCCATCAGCACGTCCCAGGTGTGCGCTATCCAGTCCTCGTGGTCTTCGTAGGGCCGACTATCCTCGACCCAGGATTGAGGCACAATGTTGGACTCCTCATTGAGTCGGGTGATGAACACCGGCTCCCGGTTCATCGTTACTATCAGCGTCTGGTACCAGTAGTAACCCGGCGTTTGGTAACCGGAAAGGTAGTACAGGTTCTCCGGCGAGTTGACCAGCAGAACATCAATCCCCCGTTCTTCCATCCGACGCCTCAGCGCATCAAGCCGTCCCTGATATTCTTCAAGCGTGAAGAACTGGTACTTGGGGCTTCTCATATCTGCTCCTTCGGTCTAGTCGTTACTTGACGAACAACTTCTGTTCCACACCACCCGTCAGCGTCTCACAACCGTCCTCCGTGACCAGGACCGTGTCGCTGCAAAGGATGCCCCCGAACCCCGGGACCCGTACACCGGGAATCAGGTGGAAGGCCATCCCGGCACGCAGAGGCCGCTCCTCACCTCTCGTGATGCTGATGATGTGACCCTCTCCCCAATCTGGTGCGAAGGCTATTCCTATCGAGTACGCCGCCCGACGCTCCAGCTTCGCCCCAAGGTCCGCCGAGTCCAGCATCTCCTTGATCTCTTCGAAAAGGTCCCCCGCCACGACCCCCGGCCTGATCTTCTCCTTGGCCTTCTTCAGGGTGTCGGTAACCACATCCATCCCCCTCACCATCATCTCCGACGGCTCCCCGATATACACTTCCCTCATCATGGCGACGTGATAACGGTTCACGCACCCCGGCACTTCGAAGAACACGACCTCGTTTTCCTGCAGGGGCCTGCGGTACCAGGTGGCGTGGGTCATCGTAGACCTCACCCCCGAGGCCACGAAAATCGGCAAGCCCGTATACTCGCTTCCTGCCTTGATCTGTGCCCTGTGCATCTCCGCCGCCACGTCATTCTCCGTTGCCCCCAACCCCACCGCCTCTATCCCCGCCAGGGTAGCCGCCTCTGCAGCCTTAGCCGCCTGCCGCATGTACTCGATCTCCTGTGGAGACTTGATCATCCGACCCTCTTCGATTAGTCCCGTGCTGTCCACGAACTTGGCCCCCGGCATCAGGCTCTGCAGCTTCAGATAGTCCCTTGCCGGAAGAAAGAAACTCCCAAGCTCCATCCCGATCGTCTTCCCCCCGAGCCCCAGGTCCACCAGAACATCCCGCGTCTTCTCCACCCAGTCCTCGTAGTCTTCGTAGGGGCGCCTGTCCTCTACCCAGCCCAGCTCCCGCATGTTCGAGTCCTCGACCCTACGCGTGATCGAAACCGGCTCCCGGTCCATCGGAACAACCAGCGTCTGCCACCAGTAGTATCCCGGCGTCTGGTACCCCGAGAGGTAGTAAAGGTTCTCAGGCGTGTTCACCAGCACCGCATCCACCCCCAACCCCTGCATCCTCCCCCGAAGCGCATCGAGTCTCTGCTGATACTCCTCCAGCTCAAAATACTGCCAGTTCGGTTTCTTCACCTATTCCTCCATACCCTCCTTCCCTTACCAGACCCATTGCTTAACCCCGCCTAAGGCGCTTGGGTGAGGGTGTCCCATCCCCTCTCCCTTGACGGGTGTATAGACCGGGGAGAGGGCTAGGGTGAGGGTGATTTATTCTTTCGTGGCTGCAGAGGAACCCCCCTACTTCGAAAACAGCTTCCTCTCCACGTTCCCAGTTATCGGCTCACACCCGGTCTCCGTCACCAACACCGTCTCGCTCACCCCCACCGACGACAGCCCCGGTATGAAAATCGCCGGTATCAGGTGGAAGGTCATCCCGGCCTTCAACTCCCGGTATTCACCCTCGTTCATGCTGATAATGTGCCCTTCGCCCCAGTCCGGCGCAAACGCTATTCCTATGGAATACGCTGCCCGGTGAGTCAGCTCCACCCCCAGCCCCGCCCCCCCGATGACGTTCTTGCAGACCATGTGGGCATCGTGGGCCGTGACCCCCGGTTTTATGAACTTGATCATCTCTTCAAGGGCCTCAGCCATCACGCCCGTCGCCTTTATGGACCCCTCCGGCGGATCACCCAGGTACACGTTCCGCATTTGGGAGGCGTGATACCTGTTGATGCAACCCGATAGCTCCAGGAACACCGTGTCCCCCGGTTGTATCGTCTCCCGGTACCACGTCACGTGTCCCAGGAACGATCTCTTACCGGCGGTGACGAAGAGGGGCAGCCCCGTATATTCGCTCCCCGCCTTAATCTGCGCCGCATAGACCGCCGCCGCGACCTCGTTCTCCGTAACCCCGACCGCCGACGCCTCGATCCCCGCCAGCACCCCGGCCTCCGTGGCCCGGGCAGCCTGCGTGATGTATTCGATCTCCTTCGGCGACTTTATCATCCGCCCCTCTTCCACCATCATCGAGCAGTCCACCCACTTCGCGTCCGGCAGCATCCCCTTCAGCCGGTCGTAGTCCTGGATGGTTATGAACCAGGAGCTCATTTCCACCCCTATCCTCTTCGACCCCATCCCCAAGTCCTCCAGTGTGTCCCGCGTCCGAGCCACCCAGTCGTCCGAGTCCCCGTAGGGTCGGCTGTCCTCCACCCAGGTCAGGTGCTCCACGTTGGAGTTCTCCAGTAGGCGGGTTATGAAGACCGGCTCCCGGTCCATCGTAACTATGAGGGTCTGGTACCAGTAGTAGCCGGGAGTCTGGTACCCGGTTAGGTAATACAGGTTCTCCGGCGTGTGCACCATCATGCAGTCCACACCCTTCGCCTCCATCCGCGCCCTTAGAGCGTCCAGCCTGCCCTGGTATTCCTCCAGGGTGAAGTACTGCCAAGTTGCCGTCTTCATCTTTATCCCCTTTCTCTTCGAAATATTCCCTTACTCCGTCTCACCCTTTTTCCGCTTGACCGACCGGCCCAAAGCCACAAGAAACATCACGCTAAGCCCCTCGGCCGACGGCCCGAAGAATTCGATGACCTCGTCGTCATAGAAGGTCAGCCCGCTCGCCCCGAACCCCATCCCGTAGGCCATCAGGTACAACCGACCCCCAATTATCCCCGACTCCAGCTGTGCCATCCGATACCCTCGGTTCCCGAAAGCATCCAACACCGGCTTTAAGTCCGACAACATGTACACGTCGACACTGGCGTCGGCGGGAATCTGCTGGTCCAGGCCCAGGTGCCCCGCCTCCCCCCTGAAATCACCCTCCTTCAGCAGTTCAAGCCCGTGCTGCTCCCGATCATAGCGGTACGCCCCCGAGGCCAAACCCTCGACCGCGTTGACTATCAGGAACAGCTCGTTCATAGACGCCCCGTACGGCGACAGGAAATCGGCGTCGATCCCCCTCGTTGAGAAGTGCAGAGCCGCCGACAGCTCCTCTACCGAGATCGGGTCTTGAGCAAACGTCCTCGTAGACCCTCGTCGCAAGATGGTCTCCTCCAGACCCCGCACCTTCACGTTGCCTTCTCGAGGCAGCTGCACCATGTCGCCCGTAGCTTCGTAGGATCGCAACGTTGGTGTTCTGCCCTTCAAGCCTGCTAATTCCTCCGGCGATTCCAGTGACGAGTTTCTGTTCAATTCATAAATGCTAAGGTATTCCACCATCTTCGGCGAAAGGGGCTCGATAGGCATTTCCAGCGCATCCATCGGGAGGGGAGCCGCGGGTGTAGCCTCCGAGGCCCTCCCCAACGGCACTAGCGCCACGACCGATTCCTTCTCAGCCTCCAGCCCCAACAGTCGATGCACTTCCTCGTCCACAAACGAGGTAACTACCTTCGAAGGCACCCCGGCCCCCGAGGTCACTGCCAGGGTGTTAGCCAGCAATGTACCCGCGTCCCAGAAAGTGTGCCTGTACGCCCGCGCCCCGTACTTCCAGGCGTTCCGCCAGTGCGTATCCGCAAGCACCAGCGTAACCGGAGCTTCTACTACCGACGCCTCGTGCCCCGACGCCCTTGCCAGCACACCCCGGTAGTCGCCCTCTCTCAGCCGCACCAGCCCGAAGTCGTTCGGCCCGAAGTGGTACACCCCCGCCCCGAGGCCCGGAAGGTCCCCGCAGACCATGTACAGGTCGATGTGATAGAGGGCCCCGGTGCAGGCCGCAGCCCGGAAATACAATTCCCCGCCGGGGTAAGGCTTCCGCTTTGTAATCCCCCCCGAGAGATACAGGACCCGGGCCAGCGTGCCTAGGTCCGGCATCGACGCCGTGTCGTGAGCCAGGGGCTCCGCGCCAACCGTCTCAGTTACGTTCGCCGTTATGGGACTGCCGTCCGTGGGCAACCGGACGCTATCGACGTCCTTGTAGATCTTGAAAGGAAGTGGTTGGTTCGGCCAGTCTAGTCCGTGGCCGCTCCGTACACTCCAGTAAGAGTGCTTGGTAGCGTTATGGTATTCCAGGGCTGTAGAAACGTCGCGATTGCCCATACTCACCTTCGTAAAGGGGATTTCGAAAAGCCGCTGCGAGTATATCAAACTACCGTTGGCGGCAATTGGACAATGCTGCAGCCTCGGTTGGGCCTCACACCGGGGCCCGCAAATGCCGCCACCCCATCGACTGCTCGTACGTATAGGCCGCACGGAATATCGTCGGCTCCCCGAAGGGTTTCGCCATGATCTGCATCCCCACCGGTAGCCCGAAGGAAAACCCCGCCGGCACCGAGATTGCCGGTATCCCCGCTATGTTAGCCGGAATCGTGCAAATGTCGCTCAGGTACATCTGCACCGGGTCATCTGTCTTGTCTCCGAGGGCGAAGGCCGGGGTTGGGCAAGTCGGGGCGATTAGCGCGTCGTACTGCTCAAACGCTTCGTCGAACTCCCGCCTGATCAGCGTCCTCACCTTCTGTGCCTTCAGATAGTAGGCATCGTAGTACCCCGACGACAGCGCATAAGTCCCGAGCATGATCCGCCGCTTCACCTCCGGCCCAAACCCCTGTTGCCGCGTCTTCTCCATTGCGTCCCACATGTTTTCCGCATCCTGCGCCGAGTAGCCGTACTTCACGCCGTCATACCTCGCCAGGTTCGCCGACGCCTCAGACGGTGCGATTATGTAGTACACGGCCAAAGCATATTTAGTGTGTGGCAGTGATACTTCCCGGTCGACCTCCGCCCCCATTTCCTCCAGTTTCGCCAGTGCCCTCTCCATCACGTCCACCACGTCCCGCCCTATCCCCTCTACGAAATATTCCTTCGGCACCCCGATCCTCATCCCCTTGATGTCGGGGAGCAGGGCCTCGGTGTAGTCGGGAGGCTGAAATGGCACGGACGTCGAGTCTCGGGCATCGTGCCCCGCGATGGCGTTCATCACCAGGGCGCTGTCCGTCACGCCCTTGGTCACCGGCCCTATCTGGTCCAGTGAGCTGCCAAAGGCGACCAAACCGTACCTGCTCACTGCACCGTAGGTCGGCTTCAGCCCCACTACCCCGCAGAACGACGCCGGTTGCCGGATGCTCCCACCTGTGTCGGACCCCAATGAGTACATCGCCTCCCCAGCCGCCACCGCTGCCGTCGCTCCTCCGCTACTCCCCCCCGGCACCCGACCCAGGTCCCAGGGATTATGCGTGGTGTAAAAAGCCGAGTTTTCCGTCGACGACCCCATAGCGAACTCGTCCAGGTTCCCCTTACCCACCAACACCGCCCCCGACTCCCGCAGCCGCTCCGCCACGTGTGCGTTGTATGGAGGAACGAAGGTCTCCAGCATCTTGGACGAGCAGGTAGTTCGGATGCCGGTGGTGCAGATGTTGTCCTTGAGCATCATCGGCACCCCGTCCAGCGGCCCCACCCTCCCCGACGCAGCCCTGGCGTCTGCGGCCTTGGCATCGGCCAAAGCCCTTTCACCTGTGACGGTAACGAACGCCTTTACCCTCTCGTCCACGTTCTCGATACGGCCCAAGACCGCCTCGGTTAGCTCCGTAGACGTGATCTCCCGCGCCGCTAGAAGGTCCGCCGCGTCGTGGATGGTGAGGTCGTGAAGGGGTTGCTGCCTGCTCATGGGTCAGGTCAACCGAGAACCGGCTTGACCCTGAAATAGTCGTCGTCCCTGCGTGGGGCGTTGGCCAAGACATCCTGCGAGGGTAGAGACGGGCGGTCTTCGTCGTCTCTGAAAACGCTGGACACGTCTACCGTGTGCGAAGTTGGGGGAACGCCCTCCGTATCCACCTCTTCGAGCACCCTGAACTGCTCCAATATGTGGGACAGCTGCCCCCCGAAGGTCTCCAGGTCTTCCTCGGTCATCCCGACCCGGGCCAACAAGGCTATGTGCTCTACTTCCTCTCGACTTAATAGCATGGCTCCCCCAAGTACGCCATTATATACCACCTACTCCCTCCATAATTCCGCCCTCCGATACTGTAAAGCGACCTAGGGGCGGGGCATTCCGCTCGCCCTGTCGAAGATGCGCCGTGGCGTAAGCCGAGTCGAAGGGTCTCTAGAGCGGAATGGGTTGGGCCGCCTCTGCCACCCACACCTCCCCTATCGCAATGCCCAGCCACCCCTTCAACTACGTGTTGCACTTCGTTTGTGAGTTTAGGTGCCACGCTGGAAAGTCAGTTAAAATAGACGCCCGCAGAAAAAAGCGAGACCGTAAACATAAGGATAGGAAAACATGTCCCTTAACGTATACCTTCACTTCGACGGAACTTGTCGGGAAGCCTTTGAATTCTACCGCTCAATCTTCGGCGGCGAGTTCGATCTCATCACCACCTTCGGCGAGGGCCCCCCGGAAATGCAGATTCCGGAGGAGGAGCGAGATGGCATCATGCACGTCTCCTATACCATCGGCGACAACGTGCTCATGGGCAGCGACATGCCATCAAATTTTGGCATGACCGTTAATCAGGGTAATAATTTCTCCCTCTCCTACGCCCCCGCCAGCCGGGAGGAGACCGACCAGCTCTTCGCCAAGCTATCCGAGGGCGGCGCAGTTTCCATGCCGTTGGGCGACATGTTCTGGGGCTCCTACTTCGGCTCCTGCACCGACAAGTTCGGCATCAACTGGATGCTCGACTTCGATTAGAGCTGACCGTCTGCACCGCTGGGAAGCTGCCCCATAATTCCGGCCCCTGATACTCTTAACCGTCTTCAGGGCGGGGAATTCCGCTTGCCCTGTCGAAGCCTGTCCTGAGGTTCTCGAAGGGGGTCTCAAGAGCGGAATGGGGTGGCGCAGTCCCTGTTACTCACCGTGAGTCCGTTCACATAGAGAGTGACATCACCCCCTTGACTTCATAAGACATGTGTTCTATTATTGGGCCAGTCTAGACCCGACACCCACCTTAAGGAGGTACCAAAAACTAGGGAAGCCCACCCGGCCCACCCGAGGACTCAACGTCCAAGCCCATCCCAACGGCCCTCGCGCAGGCCCGCGGCACAAGCAAACGACGCCATCTCCTCACTCCACCGGGTCCCGTGCCCCTTCCCTGACACCCAGGCGATGGAAGATGTCCTGGACTCAACCCGGCACAGGCCCTCCTGAGGGAAGGGCCATTGCAGCCGATGTAGCCCCTCTTTATCCGGCACAGGCCCTCCTAATGGAAGGGCCGTAGAGATGGGCCATAACAGCCGAAAGATGCAGCGCCTTTCTTGAGGGCGCACTACGTGGCCGGCATTGAACTTGCCGGCGAATCGAATGAGCCCCACAACGCGGGGCTAGAGGGCCATCGAGCCCTTCTGGTGGACGGGGAACCCCCACACTGGGAGATTTTCTCCCCCCCGGACCGCCTTCACAAACACAAGTGGGATGAGCAGGCGGGCCTCCCGTCCCCTGCACCCGAGTCCCGGACCTTCCATCGCCTGCCCCTTCCCAACAGACAGAACCGAAACCCACAAACCCCACAATCGAAGATCCGCCTCTGGAGGACTGAATAAAACTCCGGTGTGTCACTAATCTACCGAACGAGTACACACCGACACCGCCCCCCACCCCAATGTTGTATCATTGCCGCCGGGCCCCGAGGCCACGTAGTCGGCAGCCGCAGGGCAGTCTCGTAAATTAATCCTATCGGTAGGAATACAAGCAAATGCCGGAAGACGACAACAATGTCCTTGATGCCGTAATTGTGGGAGCGGGGATAGCGGGATTGACTGCTGCCTACCGGCTTAAAGACAAGAACATCCTTGTCCTCGAAAAAGAGGATGTGTGCGGCGGCCGCACCGTCTCCCGCAAGATGGGCGAATACGTCTACAACACCGGTGCCCAGGTCGTCCTCGGCGACGAAAGCGAAACGGCAAAGCTCGCCCGGGAGATCGGGGTCGAAAAGACCCTCATCGGCAAGACCCGCATGCCCATGCACATGAAGGGCAAGCTCATCACGGCCCCCCTCAAACCCAAGACCCTGGGCGAGCCGCTCTTCCTCTGGCGATTGCCAATACCTTTCCTCGAAAAGGTGAAGATGGGCCTCAAGGTCCTCCGAATCCGCCGCCGATACAGCGAGCTCGTCGACCAGGAGCCCGACCCCTATAACAAGAAGACCCAGGAGCTCTCCTCCGAGACCCTTGAAAGCTTTATGGGCGCCTATCACCCCGATATCCGCGCCATCTGGGACACCCTCTCCAAGGGCGCCAACACCGTCACCGCGGACCAGGTAGCCGCCTTCCAGCCCATCAACACCTTCCTCCATTTCGCAGAGGACGAGTATTACGTTAACGGCGGCACATGGGAGCTGACCAAGGCCCTCTGGGACAAAGTCAAAGACAAGACCGAGACCTCTGCAAGCGTCGACGAGATAGTCCACGAAAACGGCACCATTCGCGTCAGCTACGACCACGCGGGCCAACGTAAGTCCGTTACAGCCCGACGCTGCGTAATCGCAATCCCTGGCCCCCTCGTGTCGCCTATCGTCAAGGACATGCCTCAATGGAAGCGCGATGTCCTTGCCAAGGTCGATTTCGGCGCCATGACCTCCGCCGGTTTCCTTCTCAGCGAGAACTCGGAGCGATTCCTCGGCGAAGGCGTCTGGCGGGTCCCCATTGTTGGAAAGAAGATTGTGTCGGTGACCAACCCCACCTTCACCTTCCCCAAGGAGGTCAAGCAGCGCACGGGCCAGGGGCTCCTGCGAGTCTACACAGGTAACGAGGCTTCCAAGGAACTCCAGCAGATGTCCGACGGCGAAGCCCTTGAAGTCCTCACTGAGGAGCTTGTCTCCGCCTTCCCTGACATAGCGGGCAAGATCGTGCAGACCTCCATAAAGCACTGGCCTAACGCCATCAGCCCCTGGCGCGTGGGCCGACTCGAAATCGCCGAGCAGATCAAGCAGCCCACGGGTCGCATTCATTACTGCGGCGATTACACCGTCAGCGGCGGCCTGGAGGCCGCCGTCCTTTCCGCATACCGCATCCTGCGTGAAATGGAAACTGAACCCGCCGCCTAACCCGCTGCATATATACCATGCCTGATGCCTCAAACTCCCCCGACTCCCTCCTGGACCTGGTCATTGTAGGCGGCGGCCTCGCCGGGCTTACCACTGCCTACCGACTGCGTGACCGGAATCTCCTCCTCCTGGAAAAGGAGGAGATTCCCGGCGGCCGGACCGAGTCCCGCACCC
This sequence comes from Dehalococcoidia bacterium, assembly GCA_965220005.1. Lineage (GTDB taxonomy): Bacteria > Chloroflexota > Dehalococcoidia > Plut-88900 > Plut-88900 > Plut-88900. The sequence continues at coordinate 990,511 of OZ244800.1, read as the reverse complement.
TTGGCCCTTACGTCTATAACGCCGGCGCTCAGGTCGTCCTCGGGGACACGGGCCCCTTGGCCACGCTCGTCGATGAGATAGGAGTCAAGCGCACCCTTATCGCCAAGTCCAAGCTGCCCCTCTATATGAACGGCAAGCTGGTTGCATCCTCCAACGAGTACGGTCTCCTTCTAAAGATGCCCATACCCTTCCTGGACAAGATCAAGTTCGCCTGGCACATCTGGAAGACCCGGCGCAAATACAGGTCCCTTTTAGACGCCGATTTCGATCCCACCGACCCAAAGGTCATCGAGCTAAACTCCACCACCGTCGACGAATTCTTAGGCAACGCCCCAAAGTCCGTGCGCGAATTGTGGGACGTCTTCGCCGTAACCGCCAGCACAATGGGCGCCGACACCGTCACCCCATTCCACCCCCTCATGGTTATCCTCTTCTTCATGGCCGACGAATATTTCGTCGAGGGCGGGACCAACCAGGTCACCATCGCCCTCCACCGTCTGCTCGGTGACAAAGCGGTTCTCGGCGCCGAAGTTCTCGAAGTGAAAGAGCTGGAGGATCGAGTCCAGGTCACCTACGACCGCGGATGCAAGAAGGAGACCGTGCAGGCCCGACGCTGCGTCATGGCCACCCCGGCTCCCATAACCCTCAATTGCACCCAGGACCTCCCCGACTGGAAACGGGAGGCTCTTGCCAAAATTGAATACGGCTCCATGACCACCGCAGCCTTCCTGGTCGATGAGCTTTCCGAAAACCTCATCGGCAAGGGCGTATGGCGGGTACCCGTCTCCGGCCAGAAGGTCTGCGCTATAACTGACCCCTCTTTCACCTATCCCGATGACTACAAGAGCAAGACTGGCATGGGGATCCTACGCGTATACACCGGCAACGCAGTTGCCAAGGACCTTATGTCTCGCTCGGACGGCGAAGTGTCGGAAGTCCTGCTCGACGACCTTGTGGAGATGGTCCCTGCCGTCCGTGGCAAGATCGTAGAGTCGGATGTCGCCCACTGGAACCACGCCATACCTCTCTGGAAACCCGGCCACACCGAGGTCTATCCCCTGCTGCAGAAACCCGTCGGCCGGCTCCATTTCTGCGGCGACTACACCAGCGCCGGGTTTACCAACGGCGCCGTCCAGTCCGGAGACCGAGTCGTCCAAGAGATTAAGGACCAGGACTGAGACACGCCTACCCGATGAACGCCGCCAGACCCGCATCCCAGGATAGCCTTCAGTTCAACCGAGAGGTATTAGGCAGAGACTACTTCAAGGCCACCCACGCCGTCACCCGAGAGATGGTGCTCGGTTTCTCCCGCGCAATCGGAGAGACCAACCCTCTTTTTGTCGACGAAGAAGCTGCCGCCTCGGGCCCCCACGGCGATATCATCGCCCCTCCCTCATTTGTTGCTTCCTTCGTCCGCCTCGACGAACCTGCGGACCTTAACCTTCAGTTTGATGGCACCATCTACATGGCCGGCCAGTGGGTCGAACCCCTCCTGCCCGTCCGTCCCGGCGACGTCCTGACCTGCACAGCCCGCGTCACTGACGTCTACCGAAAAACGGGCCGCTCGGGAGACATGGCCTTCATAGTCGTCGAGCACAACTTCCGCAACCAGAACGATGAGCTGGTAGCCCGCGCCGGCCGCTCCCACGTCCGCCGCCGCTAACCCTCTGTCCCCTCTTCCATCGAGGGAGAAGGGACTGTACCTCCGCACTACCGCCCGGAATAAGGGTTATGCAGGGGTAACATCAAGGGAGAGGGGATATGGCCATACCCCGCCCATCTGGATTCCCGCTCGGAGGTGGGAATGAAGGGATAGTTTGGGCGTTATGTGATCTTCTCCAGGGGGGCGTAGCTCTGGAGAAGCTTCTTGATGCCGTGGCTGCCCGTGAAGGCTACTGTGACCATCTGGTCGTCCCCAGACGCCGCGCACGATACCACTATCCCCTCCCCGAACGTGCCGTGCCTGACCCGGTCTCCGGCGGAGAACTCACCCTCTTTGGCTACCCTTCGCTTCGGCGGTGACCACCACAGGTCGTCGGCGCGGGTCTGGTAGCCTTGGGGTGTCTTCGAGAAGTTGGCAGTGAGGCCCTTGGGGATGGCTCCCAGGAACCGGGAGGGGGGATTTACGTTGCTGGAGCCCATCATGTTCCTACGAAAGGCCCTCAGCAGGTAGAGCCGCTGTTTGGCCCGAGTCATGCCCACGTAGCACAACCGACGCTCCTCCTCCATCTGGTCGGGGTCGTCGATGGAGCGGCGGTGAGGAAGCAGTCCTTCCTCCATTCCAACGAGAAACACCACCGGATATTCGAGCCCCTTGGCCTGGTGGAGGGTGATCAGGGTCACGGCGTTGGCCTTGCCATCAAGCTCGTCGGTGTCCGATACCAGGGCCACGCCATCCAGCAGGGCGGTCAGGCTCTCGTCGGGTTCCAGGCCACGGTACTCTGCGGCGACGGACCGCAGCTCCATGATGTTTTCCCAGCGGTCCTCTCCGCGGTCCTCGGAGTCGAGCAGGAAGTCCTTGTAGCCCGTCCTTTCCGCCACCATGCTGATGAGATGGACCACGTCGCCCCCCTTGCCCACTTCCAGCAGCTCGTCGAGCATTACCAGGAAGCTGGTCAGCGAGCGTCGGGCCCCGCTGCCGAAGGGTGGCTCGGGCACATTGCCATTCCCCTCCGAGTTGTGCGCCAGCAGTTGAAGCGCGGTGTAGGGCGGCATGCCCAGCTGCTGCGCCCACATCATCAACCCGTCCACCGTCTTCTGCCCGATGCCCCGTTTAGGCACGTTGATAACCCGGCGCAGGCTGACGGAGTCGTAAGGGTTGTGAACCAACCGCAGGTAGGCGATGATGTCTTTCACCTCCCGCCGTTGGTAGAAGCGGGTGCCGCCCACGAGCCGGTACGGGATGCCGTATCTCATGAAGGATTCCTCCAGCGCCCGGGACTGGAGGTTGGTGCGGTACATCACCGCCATATCCCCAAGGTCGTGATCGTTGTCCCGCATCAGGCGCTCGATCTCCTTGGCTACGGTCTGGGCCTCGTCCTGCTCGTTGTAGGCCTCCGACATGGTGATGGGGACGCCCTGCCCGTTATCCGTCCAGAGGTTCTTCTCCTTACGCTGCTGGTTGGCGGCAATGACGTTGTGGGCAGACTCCAGGATGGTCTGAGTCGAGCGGTAGTTTTGCTCCAGGTAGATCACCTTGGCCTTGGGGAAGTCCTTTTCGAAGCTGAGGATGTTGCGGATGTCGGCGTGGCGCCATGAGTAGATCGACTGGTCGGGGTCGCCGACCACGCAGATGTTCCCGTGCTGGCTCGCTATCTGCTTGGCCAGCCTGTACTGCACGACGTTGGTGTCCTGGAACTCGTCGATCAGCAGGTAGCGGTAGCGGTTGGCGTACTTTTCGAGGGTCTCGGGGGAGCGGTCGAAGAGCTGGACGGCCTTGAGAAGCAGGTCGTCGAAGTCCACGCCGTTGTTCTCTTCGAGGATGGCCTGGTAGCGCTGGAAGACCCGACCCACGACCTCGTCGAAATAGCTGTGGACGTGAAGGCGGTGGTCTTGGGCGTCGATCATCTGGCTCTTGGAAGCGGAGATGGCCGAGCTTATGCCCCGGGGCGGGAAGTTCCGGGGGTCGATATTCAGGTCCTGCATGGCGTCCTTGATGATGGAGGCCTTGTCGTCCTCGTCGTAGATGACGAGGTTCCTGTCGAGCCCGATTGGCTCGCCGCTGGTTCGCAAAATCCGGACGCAGATGGCGTGGAAAGTGCCGAGGGTGAGCCGCTCGGTGTCCTCTCCCACGAGGTCGAATACCCGCTCCCGCATCTCCCTGGAAGCCTTGTTGGTGAAGGTCACGGCCATCATCCTGCTCGGATACACGCCGACCACCCTCATCAGGTAGGCGATGCGGTGGGTGATGACGCGGGTCTTGCCGCTGCCCGGCCCGGCAAGGATGAGGAGAGGGCCGTCGATAGTCTCTACGGCTTCTCTCTGGGGCGGGTTGAGGCCTTCAAGGAGGGTGTTAGCGGTGGTCACGGGTTGATTATAGCAAGGGGTCGGGGGGTGGGTGTGGTAGGGTGGGGGGATGAAGCCTTTGTGGGTCTTTCTGCTGGTCGGGGTGGTGTTTGGTGTGCTCGGATGTGGGGGTGAGGTCCTGACGGCGACCCCGGCGCCAACGAATGCACCGACCGCTGCTCCCTTACCTACATCGCTCCCGACCACTATGCCCACCCCACCCCCGACCCCAACTGACACCCCAATCCCCACTATTACTCCGACTCCCGCGCCGACGGCGACCCCTACACCTACACTATCGCGCGCAGCGCAGGTCCTCCAATCGGCTATTGAGAATTTGCGGGCACAGGCATCTTTTCGGGTCTTGGCAGTCATAGAAAACGCTGCTGTCGCCACCACCATCAATGCTGAGATCGTGCCTCCCGATAAGGGGTACGTGCACGAGTCCTGGGCCACCGGGATAGGGACAAACACAGACGAGTTTCTGTTCGTGGATGGCCTTCCCTACTCTCGACCTCCCGGCTTCCAGGTGTGGTTCGACTACAGCGGGACGACCTGGGCCCGCAGGACAGCCCAGGATTTCCCGTATGATCTGGAACTCCTGGCTGAAGGGGCAGGTGACCTGGAGGTGCAAAGCGCGGACTCCATAGACGGGCCTGTCTTTAGAGTAACGGGTACGGCGACGAGGCGGCTCGATGAAGCACTGGGCTTCGACGTCGGAGCCCGGTCAAGGGGCGAGGTAACTGAGATTGAGATATGGATAAGCCGGGACGACCTGCTTCCCCTGCGCATTGAGGCGCGTTTCGCCAGGAATGGCGAGTATTTCAACGCAGAGTACTCGGGGTTCGGGTCAGCAGTGGACATCTCCGCACCGGAGTCGGTCCTGGACCTGGACTACCTGCAGGGCTTGCTGGACGGGACCCTTAACCCAGAGGAGAAAGGCCTCGTGGTCCGGGCGTTTCCGGCAGAAGGGCAGAAATGCGTGGAGGATGAAATCGGCGCCGCCCCTTACCAGGAACTGGTCTCGGGGACCAGCGACCTCGACAGCGTTTTATTGTGGGTCCTAGATCATTGCGAGGAGCCGATTTTCTCTTATTCCGACTTATTTGCCAGGAGCGGCATTGCCGAAGTTCTGTATAGCCTAGATCTCACTATTCTCACGATTCCACGCGGAGACATGACGGGAGACCTGGCCGAGTGTGTGAGGGAGTCCGTGGGGCTGGAAGCCCTTTTCGAGGTCGGGTGGGGGGAACGACCCCCGACTGCCGAGGAGGTGGCAGCCGGAGAAATGTGCAAGATGTTAGCTGGGGAGGGAGGTGACCCTTAGCGCGTCAGTCGGGGGCGTGCTGGGTGTCGAGGATGAAATCGGCTTTGCTGTTCGCCTGGGTTGCGCTGGCCTTTGGTGCGCTTGCGTGTGAAGGACTCTTGCTCACCCCAACTCCTGCGCCTGGATCTATTACGGAGGACGCGTTCTCGATATTCCGCTCGGCTGATGAGAACCTGAAGGCCGCCTCTTCCTTCCACGTCACTATCACCGCCGAAGGGTCAGGTGCCGACACACAAGCCGAAACCGACATCTTTCCCCTGGGGGGAGGCCGGTTCGCTGTACAGGTCCTCCTGGATTCCGCCAACAACGTCAAGATTGAGGTCATCCAGATTGGAGAATCCCAGTACGCGCTATATCCCGGTTTTCAGGCGTGGTTTGACTTTGGAGGCGAGACTCTTCACCGTAATTCCAACTTCCAGGACTTCCCCTATGACCTTGGCGGAATCCGGGAAACGGCGGAGAGCTTCGAACTTCTGGGAGAGGGAATTATCGATGGCGAGGATGCCTACCGGCTTGTTGCAGAGGGTTCGGGGGAGCTCAGACGAACTGTCGGGTTCACGCCGGGGGTGGGGGACGCGGAGTTGGAGATGTGGATAAGGAGGTCAGACCTGCTTCCCCTGCGCATCGAGGCACGGGTGGAAGACCCTGAGACCATGTATACCTCCGTCTATTCCGACTTTGGCACCAGCGTGAACGTCTCCGTGCCTGGGAATGTCATTCATGTCGGCTTGATCGACGGGCTGCTGGAAGGGGCCCTGAGCCCCGAGCAGTTGGGAGAGGTCATGCGGGCCCTTCCGGAGGCGGGACAGAAGTGCATCGAGGCGGAGATTGGGACGGATGTGTACCGGGAGGTGATCGGCGGCGATAGTGAGGAGGACTTCCTGGTGTTGACTGCGTTCCATAAATGCGAGAGCCAGATATTCCCGTAAGTGTGTGGGGTGAGTGACAGGCGTGGGCCACCCCTCGCTCGACCCTTCGACTCGCCGCTCAGGGTGAGCGGCCCCTCCCCGAACAACTAGAATAGAGATTGGCAGACGAAACATCAGGAGGTAAAGCATGTCGGAAAGGTCACAGGTAGAGAGTGGAAGGCCTTTGGAGACTAAGTTCGGGTTTTGCCGAGCCGTCAGGGTCGACAACCCGACCAGCCACATATTCATAGCAGGGAACGCGTCGACATCGGCGGACGGGTCGGTGTTTGCACCCGGCGACTACTACGAGCAGACCAAGCACATCCTCGGGCTGATCAAAGGATACGTTAAGCAGGCGGGCGGCTCGCTGGAGAACGTGGTCAGGACGAGGGTCTTCGTAGTCGACGTTCAGAACCACGCCGAGGAGGTCGGGATTGCCCACGGCGAGGTCTTCGGCAACATCAAGCCGGTGTGCACGCTTCTCGGCACCGACGCCCTCGTACACCCCGACATGGTCGTGGAGATAGACGCCGATGCCGTCATCTAACCCTGGGTAGACAGCCTAAAGAATGCTTGGCATTTTCCAGGAGCGATATACGCAGTTAGGCGACTCGGAAGCGGATTACGAGGGCTGTATCCTCAGCGCATCCTTGGATTAAAGCTCACTTTTTTCTACGTTTGCGTTTCTTATCGGCCTTCCGTCGCAAAGCTGCCTCCAGGGGCGTTTCATTTGCATGGGGCAGGCCGAGCTTGTCCAGCCGCTTATTCGTGCACTGCTGGCAGGAGCACGCATTGGGATGCCTTTTTTCGTTACGCTTGCCAGTCTGATAGGCATGGTCCCGGTCCAGCATAAAAGTCAATCTCCTTGCGCAGAATGAGGGCTACGGCCCCGCCGTTATCTGATGGCGTAAGTCTCGCCGCGGGCCTCGACCCGCGCCTCGTTGACTAGCTTGATGAGGTGGACCTTGACCTGGCCCTCCGCCTCGGAGAGGAGGTCTTTGTCGAGTTCAGGGTAGATGGCCCTGACCAGGCTTTCGATGGTGTCCCGGCCCTCGGAGAGGTAGCCGAGGACCTGTTTCTCCCGCTCCATCCGGTGGTCTAAAAGCTCCTTGATCTTGGCCTGGGGCTGGTTCACCGGAGACCCGTGGCCCGGGTATAGGGCGCTGATATCCAGCGGCTGAAGCTTTCGCAGGGAGTCGATGTACTTCGCCATGTCCCCGCGGTCGGGGCTGACGGCGGTGGTGCCGGTGCCAAGGATGTGGTCGCCGGTGAAGAGGGAGCGGTTGCTCCGGTTCAACACGCAGGTGTGCCCGTGGGTGTGGCCGGGGGTGTGAATCAGTTCCAGTTCGACGCCCCCGAGGTTGATCACGTCACCGTCCTCGAACGCCTCGTCGACGCGGGTGTCCTCAAAAGCCTCGTTGGCTGTGTCGGCATCATCTCGGTGGATGATGATTTTGGCCCCTGCCAGCTGCTTGAACCGCTCAGCGCCGCCGAGATGGTCGCCGTGGGGGTGGGTGAGGATGATGTACCCAAAACCGGGGTTGCCGAGCTTCTTGAACTGGTCGAGCCTGCTGTTAACGGAGTGGTCGTCGCCGGTGCCGGTGTCGATGAGGGCGCCCTCGCCGTGAGTGAGGAGGTAGGCGTTGGGCGGGTAGTGCTGGAAGAAGAACGAACCGTCTTCAATGGGGACGTGGAGGGAGTGAAGGCCCGGGGCTAGCTCCATTGGGGGCTCCTTTGCGAAGGGGACGAGTTTTGATTGAACCTTTGGCTCAGGCACAAACTTTGATTGTTTCAGAAAAAATCCCGGGTGTGGGGGTCGGAACAGCGGGATTGGTCTTTAGATGCATGGCATGGGAAAGGATATGGGGGTGGGGGATGGGGGCGCAAGGGGCTCGTGTCACAGGGGGGAGGGAGGTCCGAGACAGCAATGGCTCGGGAGCGGTGTCACACTCCGTAGCGGCACCGCCAATAACTGGCCCAATCCGCGGTTTCATTAGGTAGATCTCGGGCTAGGGCATCCACCAAGGAGGATGGAGTCACCATGTCAAACTGCGCATCCGGGTCTTTGAGACAGGCTCGCATTACAGCTTCTACGGTTTCCAGTTGCGGTAATCTCTTTGCCAAAGGCGGTGACGTAGTTCCGTTGTTACCGGAAACAGTACGATAAGCCCAGTTCTCCTCAGGGACGACCACAACAACCTTAGCCTCATCGACACACAATTCCTTGTTATGGACCATCCGGTCTGCCAATAACCTCTGCCGCATTAGTTGGTAGAAGGGTTCAAATAGGAAGTCGTCCAAATTAGGGACAACTTCTGGGTCGAATGATGAATATGGAGCGTGGAAAAGCTTGGTGTACCTACAACGGCGTGTGTCTCCTGCCTTTCCTTCACCTTTGAAGTCTGGTTTGGATGTAAGGTATTTTTCAACGTACTTCCATTCCAGCAGGTATGCCCTTCTTTTCCCTGACTTCGTTCTGGCGACGAGAAAACCGTCAATGCTAGTGTTCTGGGCACCCCTAGTGGTATTTCCTTCAAGAGAGTAATCCCCCTCACCGTTCCACTCGAACTCCACAAGAGATGACAGCCCCTTGTTGCAAATTTGCACAACATCTTCGATGTCATCATCGAGGGCACGTAACAACGACCTCAGAGCCCCAGGTATAGGTGCGAGCGGCAGCAGAAAGTTGACGCATGCCACCTGAGAGCTGGCCATGTTACGGGTAGGTCTGTCCGAATTAATATCATCGCCGCTTCTGGAACTTTTCCACCACTTCATACCACGTTGTTTGAAGAAGTCTATGGCTCCACCTTCGCCTCGGATACTAGGAATCAGGTTCTCAACCTCCCAGCCTTTGGCCAGCAAGTGAGGGTTGTGTTCCCCCTTTGGATCCAAAGGTGATCGTCCCTCATTGCTGATAGTTGGCGATGTGTCCCGGAATCGCTGTTGGCGTCGTTTGGCACTACGCTCAAAGCCAGTTCTTGACCTTAGAACTTGCATCCAGACTTACCTCTATTGCCTATCTATCGCATTACTCTACCAAAAACCAGTGGTGGCGGCGCACCGCCTATATGTGCGTAGGGCCAAGGCGATTAGATGGGATTCGGGGATGGATTCCGGCTCAGGGGCCCGAATGACGGCAGTGGCGGGTGGGGCAACGTTGCCCCCTTCCGCGTACGTACCTATAATTGCCCACGATTCTCCGGAGGCGAATGTCCCACTTCCGAGACACGTTTTACTTGTAAATGACCATGATGCAGCAGGTTGAAGAGCTTACTTCCAGGGCCCTTTCGGAGCTTGAGCCGTTGGCCGAGCCCGAGGCGCTGGAGCAGTGGCGCGTCTCGTATCTCGGGAGGAAGGGGTCGCTGACCCAGCTGCTGCGGGGAGTAAGCTCGCTGCCGGTTGAGGAGAGGCGGGAGGCGGGGTCGGCGGCGAACAAGGCTAAGAACCGGCTGGAGGGCGCGCTTTCCGACAAGGAAGAGGCGCTCAAGCAGCAGGAGCTTTCCAAGAGGCTCGGGGAGGCCATCGACGTCACGCTGCCGGGCCGTCCCGTCGAGCTGGGCCGCCTGCACCCGACCACCCAGATGCTCCGGGAGATATGCGAAGCTTTCAACAGCATGGGGTTTCAGGTGGTCGAGGGGCCGGAGGTAGAGTGGGACTACTACAACTTCGAGGCTCTGAACATTCCGCAGGGACACCCGGCCCGCGACATGTGGGACACCCTCTGGATAGACTACGAGACCGACGACGGCCAGCGGCCCATGCTGCTCCGTACCCACACCTCGCCGATGCAGATACGGGTGATGGAGAGCCGGGAGCCGCCCATCCGGGTCGTGGTGCCGGGCCGGGTATACCGGTACGAGGCCACGGACGCTACGCACGAAAGCATCTTCTTCCAGGTCGAGGGCCTAGCGGTGGACAAGGGCATCACCTTCGCCGACCTGAAGGGCACCCTGTTCCAGTTCGCCAGGATGCTCTTCGGCGCCGAGCGAAAGGTCAGGTTCCGCTGCGACTACTTCCCCTTCGTCGAGCCGGGCGTCGACATGTCCATCGACTGCTTCCTCTGCGAGGGCCGAGGGTGCCGGGTGTGCAGCGGGACAGGGTGGATAGAGATAATGGGAGCGGGCATGGTGCACCCCAAGGTACTTGAGCGCGTGGGCTATGATCCCAGCGTGTACACGGGGTTCGCGTTCGGGCTCGGGCCTGAGCGGATAGCCATGCTCAAGTACGGCATTGACGATATCAGGCTTTTCTATTCGAACGACATACGGTTCCTTAGACAGTTTTAGGAGGCCCGTCATGGTAAGCACTATGCCGTCCCGTTCCCAGGAGATAAGGAGCAAGTTGCGCCACCCGATAATCGACTCGGACGGGCACAACCTGGAGCTGAACCCCGCCCTGCTGGACTACGTGCAGGACATCGGGGGCCGGGACGTCAGGGACCGCTTCGGGGAGATGCTGAAGTTCAGCGAGAAGCACGAGTGGGTCGAGATGTCCGATGAGGCCCGGCGCTACCACTGGCTGACCGCACCGGCGTGGTGGGGGATGCCCGCCAAGAACACCTATGACAGGGCCACTGCGTCACTGCCCAACTTATTGCATCGTAGAATGGACGAACTGGGCATCGACTACGCAGTCATCTACCCAACCTGGCGCCCGGGCCTGATGCGGTTCCAGGACGAGAGTGACGACGACATAAGGCGCATCTCCTGCCGGGCCTTGAACGCCTACCACGCCGACATCTACGGCGAGTACTCGGACCGCATGACCCCCGCGGCCATGATCCCGATGTACACGCCAGAGGAAGCCATCGACGAGCTGGAGTATTCGATAAAGACACTTAAGCTGAAGGTGCCGGTAATAGCCAGCTTAGTGCGCCGGACTATACCGAAGCTGGAGGCCGAGGCTCCTGGCATAGCCCATCACGTGCATCGGCTGGACCCCCTGGCCCTGGACAGCGACTACGACTACGATTCGTTCTGGGCCAAGTGCATGGAGCTGGGGACGGCCCCGGCGTGCCACGCCAGCGCGTTCGAGTGGGAGGCGCAGGGCTCGATATCCAGCTACGTGTACAACCACATCGGCGCTTTCGCAAAGGCCAGCGAGGCGTTCTGCAAGGCCATGTTCATGGGCGGCGTGACCAGGCGGTTCCCCGATCTGAACGTGGCCTTCCTTGAGGGCGGGGTGGGGTGGGCCTGCTCGCTGTACGCGGGGATCATCTCCCACTGGGAGAAGCGGAACAGCCGCGAGATCTGGAAGCTGGACCCCAACACTGTCGACAAGGACATGATGCTGGATCTGATAGACAGGCACGGGCACAAGTCAATGCAGTCGAGGCGGGACGACATCGAGCGGATGATCGACGCAGGGGACGCGACTCCCCGCCAGGTGGATGACTGGCACCGCGTGCAGATGGAATCGAAAGAGGAGATGCACGACCTGTTCGTCAAGCCGTTCTACTTCGGGTGTGAGGCCGATGACCCGATGAACTCCTGGGCCTTCAACTCGAAGGTGAACCCGATGGGTGCGAAGCTGAAGGCCGTGTTCAGCTCGGATATCGGGCACTGGGACGTGCCGGACATGCGGGAGGTGGTGGAGGAGGCCTACGAGATGGTCGAGCATGAGTTGATGACCGACTCGGACTTCGAGGACTTCGTATTCACCAACGCCGTACACCTGTACGCCGACATGAATCCAAACTTCTTCAAAGGCACGGCGGTGGAGTCGGACGCGGCGAAGGTGTTGAATGGTGGGTGAGTGTTGACACTCCACCCCTGGATTCCCGTTTTCACGGGAATGACGGGAGAAGAGATCGGAAAATGGTAGGCACGAAGGGCTCACGGAGCCAGCAGATACGGAGCAGCCTGAAGCATCCGATAGTCGATGCTGACGGGCATATGCTGGAGCTTACCCCCGTGCTCTCGGACTACGTTTACCAGGTGGGCGGCGCCGACGCCCGCGACCTGTTCGACAAGTCGATGGAAGGGGCCGCGGAGACGGGCAATGCCGCCCTCGCAAATGGGAAAACATGGTTCGAGATGACGCTGCAGGAGAAGAAGGAGGAATGGGCGCCGGCCTTGCCATGGTGGGCCATGCCTACCCGCAGCGCGCTGGACCGGGCCACGGCCACGGTGCCCAGGGTCCTCAACGACCGGATGGACGAGCTGGGCATGGACTATGCAGTGCTGTACACCACTACGGGCCTAGCATTCGACCTAATAGAGCCGCAGGAGCAGAGGCTCATCGTGTGCCGGGCGATAAACGCCTATGCGGCGGACTTATATGGCCCGTATTCGTACAGGATGACGCCCGCCGCCATAGTGCCCATGGATACGCCGGAGATTGCCATCCGGGAGATGGAATACGCGGTCAACGAACTGGGGCTGAAGGTGATAATGCTGCCGGGCCGCGTGGAGCGGCCAATTGCCAAGTACCGGGACGAGTACCCGGGCGCCGAGCTATACGTTCGGAAGATGGACGTGATCGGGTTGGACAGCGACTATGACTACGATCCGTTCTGGAAGCGGTGCCAGGAGCTGAAGATAGTGCCCGCATCCCACGGCAGCGACGCCGGTTGGGGCGCCGTGAGCGTATCCAACTACGTTTTTAGTCACCTTAGCTCGTTCGCATACGCCCACGAGACGTTCTGCAAGGCGCTGTTTCTTGGCGGGGTGACGAAACGGTTCCCGGGTCTGAACTTCATGTTCCTGGAAGGTGGCGTGGCCTGGGCCTGCAACCTTTACTCGGACCTGATAGGACACTGGGAGAAACGGAACGGGAAGGAGATTGGGAGGCTCGACCCCCGGAATCTGGACATCGAACTGGCGATGGAGCTGGCCCGGGAGTACAGCGAGGGCCGAATATTGGACCACTTGGACGAGGTGCGGGCCAATTTCGCAGCGCCCCGCCCCACCCCTCCCAACACCGATGATTGGTCTCACGTCCCCATGGATAGAATCGAGGACATGCTGGACCTGTTCGTCGAGCCCTTCTACTTCGGATGCGAAGCCGACGACCCGATGAACGCGTGGGCCTTCGACTCGAAGGTCAATCCCTTGGGGGCCAAGCTGAAAGCGGTGTTCAGCTCGGATATCGGACACTGGGATGTACCGGACATGCTGGGGGTGGTGGAGGAGGCATACGAGATGCTAGAGCGCGACCTGATGACCGAGGAGGACTTCAGGGCCTTCGTGTTTGAAAACGTGGTGAAGATGTACGGGGAGGTGAACCCGGACTTCTTCAAGGGCACGGCGGTGGAGTCAGAGGCGGCAGAGGTGTTGAATGGTTAGCACAAAGCCGTCAAGGAGCCAGGAGATACGGAGCCGGGTCGGGCATCCGATTATCGACTCGGACGGGCATTTCCTGGAAGTGATGCCACTGGTTGTGGACTTCGTGGGGGAGGTCGGTGGGGCGAAGATGAAAGAACGGTACAGGAAGGGGTTGGACGAGGCTGTCGGGGTGCAGTGGCACAAGATGTCGCAGGAGCAGCGCGATTACGAATTCGTTACTGCGCCGGGGTGGTGGTTCGAATCGCCCAAGACGCTAGACAGGGTAACGGCGACGATTCCGAAGCTGCTGCACTCCAGGATGGACGAAATCGGGATAGACTACGCAGTGCTGTACCCGACGCAGGGGCTCTTCTTCGATCGGATACTGGACCCCGAGGTCAGGCAGGCCGGGTGTCGAGGGCTGAATGCGTACATGGCGGAGGTGTTCCGCCCATACGTCAACCGTATGACACCTGCAGCGGCCATCCCGATGCAGACGCCGGAGATGGCGATAGAAGAGCTTGAATACGCCGTCAACGTGCTTGGGCTGAAGGTGGCGATGATCGAGGGCCGGGCGATGAGGCCGCTGATCAAGGTGGAAAAGGAGTTCCCGGAGCTTGGCAACGTGGGCCGGAGGATGGACGTACTCACCATAGACGGCGACTATGACTACGACCCGTTCTGGGCCAAGTGCGTCGAACTAAACGTGGCCCCTGCCTCCCACGCGGCGAACATGGGCTGGGGCACCCGCTCGACCTCCAACTATATGTACAACCACCTGAACACCTTCTCCGTGGCCCACGAGTCTCTGGCGAAGGCGCTGTTCCTGGGCGGTGTGACCAAGCGGTTCCCGGATCTCAGGGTGGCGTTCCTGGAGGGGGGAGTCGGGTGGGCGTGCAGGCTGTTCTCGGACATCATTGGACATTGGGAGAAGCGTGGGTCCGCCGGAATCAGGGAGCTCGACCCCCGGCACCTGGATGTCGATGAGGTGATGAGATATGTTTCGGAGAAGGGGGAGCCGTCCCAAAGGGCTCGGGTAAAGGAGATTCGGGAGCTGTACGAGGCCGGAGAGCCTGCGCCCGAGGAGTTAGACGACTTTTCCCGTGTGGGAATGGAGCGGCCCGAGGAGATTCTTGACCTGTTCGTCGAACGGTTCTTCTTCGGCTGCGAGGCGGATGACCCGATGAACGCGCATGCGTTCAATACCAAGGTCAACCCGATGGGCGCCAAGTTGAGGGCGATATTCAGCTCGGATATCGGTCACTGGGACGTGACGGATGTCCGGGAGGTGGTCGAGGAGGCCTACGAGTTGGTGGAGCATGAGTTGATGACCGAGCAGGACTTCCGGGACTTCACGTTCACAAATGCGGCACACTTCTACGGTGACATGAACCCGGACTTCTTCACGGGCACGGTGATTGAAGAGGCGGCGGCGAGGGAGTTGAAGGGCGGTTAAGATTCACCCTCACCCCCTCGGGGGACTCGGGGCAAGCTCTAGCCCTCTCACATCGAGGGAGAGGGGATAAGGATAGGATATTCTGAAGGCACGGCGACGACACGGAGAGCGGAGGAACGGACAATGGTAACTACGAGATCTTCCCGGAGCCAGGAGATACGGAGCAAGGTGGGCCACCCGATAATTGACTCGGATGGGCACACCCTGGAGCTTTCGCCCGTGCTCTCGGACTACGTATATGAGCAGGGCGGCGCCGACGCCCGGGACCTGTTCGAAGAGATGATGAAGGGCTCGACGGAGACGGGGTCGGCGGGAAAGACCTGGTTCACCATGACGCCGGAAGAGCGTAAGGAGAACTGGCATCCGGCGACGCCCTGGTGGTTTGCACCCACGTCCAACGTACTGGACCGGGCCACGGCTACAGTGCCCAAGATCCTGAACGAGCGCATGGACGAGCTGGGAATGGACTACGCGGTCCTGTATACCACGCTGGGTCTCGGGTTCGACCGGATCCAGGGTTTCGAGCAGAGGCTTATCGTGTGCCGGGCAATGAACGCCTGCGCGGCGGACCTTTACCGGCCCTATTCTCACCGCATGACACCCGCGGCTGTGATACCGATGGATACGCCGGAGATTGCCATCCGGGAGATGGAGTACGCGGTAAACGATCTCGGGCTGAAGACGATAATGCTGCCGGGGCGCGTGAACCGGCCCATCCCCAAGCACCTGCAGGAGCACCCGGAAGCCGAGGATGTAGCCCGCTACATTGACGTGATCGGCTTAGACAGCGAGTACGACTACGATCCTTTCTGGGCTCGATGCCAAGAGATGGGCATTACGCCCGCATCCCACGGCAGCGACTTCTTCTGGGGTGCGGTTTCCACTTCCAAGTACATGTTCAACCACCTGAGCGCCTTCGCCCACGGCCACGACACCTTCGCCAAGGCACTGTTCATGGGTGGGGTGACCAAGCGGTTCCCGGGGCTGAACTTTATCTTCCTTGAGGGAGGAGTCGCATGGGCGTGCAACCTGTACTCGGACATAATAGGTCACTGGGAGAAGCGCAATGCCCGGGTCATAGGCAGGCTCGACCCCCGGCATCTCGACCAGGAGATGCTGCTGGACCTCGTGCGGGAGTACGGCGAGGAGATCATGCAGTCGAAGATCGATGAGATCCGGGAGATGTACGCCACCCCCGATCCCCACCCTGCCGAGTTGGACGACTGGTCTCACGTCCCCATGGAAAACGTCGAGGAGATGCTGGACCTGTTCGTGGAGCCGTTCTACTTCGGATGCGAGGCGGACGACCCTATGAACGCCTGGGCCTTCAACTCCAAGGTGAACCCGCTGGGCGCGAGACTGAAGGCTGTTTTCAGCTCGGACATCGGGCACTGGGACGTGCCGGACATGCGAGAGGTGGTGGAGGAGGCGTACGAGTTGGTGGAGCACGAGCTAATCAGCGAAGATGACTTCCGGGACTTCATGTTTACCAACACCGTTAACCTCTACGGCAAGGTCAACCCGGGGTTCTTCGATGGCACGGCCGTGGAAACAGAGGCCAGGAAACTGCTGGGCCGCTAAGTATCCGAGCCCCGAATTGGAGACAAAAATGATCAGTGCAACGCCATCACGCAGTCAGGAAATCAGGCACAAGCTCGGGCACCCGATTATCGATTCCGATGGCCACACCCTGGAGATCGGGCCCATACTCCTGGACTTTGTCGAGAAGATAGGTGGGGGAGATATCAAGAAGCGCTACGAGGAAGCATTCCGGCAGGCTTGGAACCTGCGATGGTTCACCATGTCGGCGGAGCAGCGGCGACACGAGTTCGCAACGGCGCCTGCCTGGTGGGTCATGCCTACCGAGAACAGCCTGGACCGGGCCACGGCCTCCCTGCCCCGGCTGCTCAACGAGCGGATGGACGAGCTCGGCATCGACTACGCCGTCCTGTACCCGACGCGCAGCCTGGTGCTTGACCGCATTCCCGATCCCGAGGTGAGGCAGGTCGGGAGCCGGGCTGTGAACGCCTACCACGCCGAGGTATACGGCAGCTACTCCAAGAGGATGACCACGGCGGCGGCCATTCCCATGCACACGCCGGAAGTCGCCATAGAGGAACTTGAATACGCCGTCAACGAATTGGGTATGAAGGTGGCTATGATAGAGGGTCGGTCGCTGCGCCCCCTCGCCAAGGCCGCCGAGGCCCCGGCCCACCTCTCCTACGTCAACTCCCGCATGGACCTGATCGGCATGGACAGCGACTACGACTACGACCCGTTCTGGGCCAAGTGCATGGAGCTCAACGTAGCGCCCGCCTCCCATGCGGCCAACTTGGGCTGGGGCACCCGATCCACGTCCAACTACATGTACAACCACATGGCCACCTTCGCCCTGGCCCACGAGCCCGTCGCCAAGGCGCTGTTCATGGGCGGCGTCACCAAGCGGTTCCCGGGCCTGAACATCGCCTTCCTGGAGGGGGGCGTCGGGTGGGCGTGCCGTCTCTATGCGGACATGGTGGGGCATTGGGTAAAGCGCAACGGCGTCGACATTATGAAGCTCGACCCCCAGCACCTGGACGTCGAATCGTTGATGAGCATGATTGAGGAGAACGGCGAGCCCTCGCAGAAGGCTCGGCTCAAGGAGATACGGGACCACTACCTGGCCGGAGAAACTGCCCCCGAGGAGTTGGACGACTGGTCGGACGTGCCCATGGAGCGGGCCGAGGAGATGCTGGACCTGTTCATAAAGCCCTTCTACTACGGCTGCGAGGCGGATGATCCCATGAACGCCCACGCCTTCAACTCGAAGGTGAACCCGATGGGAGCGAGGCTGAAGGCGGTGTTTAGCTCGGATATCGGGCACTGGGACGTGCCGGACATGCGGGAAGTGGTGGAGGAAGCCTACGAGATGGTCGAAGACGAGCTGATAACGGCAGAGGACTTCCGGGACTTCACCTTCACCAATGCCGTGCACCTCTACGCGGACATGAACCCGAACTTCTTCAAGGGCACGGTGGTGGAGTCGGCGGCAGGGAAGGAGCTGGGGGGCTAGGGCAGGGCCGACCACCGCCAGGCTTGACACACCTTTATCGTGGCGCGTCCCGTCACGCTATAATGTGACGACCCTGTGGTCGGAGGTGGGCTTGGTCAACATTACGGTGCGCAATCTGGATGATGAATTCGAGAGGCGACTACGGATGAGAGCAGAGGAAAACGGGTGTGCGATAGAACAAGAAGCCCGCGAAATACTTCATCGCGCCTTGGACGGGGAAAAAGCCCCGACCGAAAAGTTAGGGACGGCAATCCACGAGTTGTTTAAGCCCCTCGGGGGAGTCGAGTTGGAAATTCCGCCAAGGGAGCCGATGCCCGAGCCTCCGAAGTTCAACTAATCCTACGCATGTTGATCCTCGCTACCAACGTCGTATCCGAGTCGATGCGAGTCACACCTCATTCCAGAGTGATGGAATGGCTGGATGTACAAGTGCCGCAAGAATTGTTCGTTACGGCTATCACGGAAGCGGAGATTCGCAGGGGCATCGCAATCCTGCCGATAGGGCAGCGAAGGCGTAATCTGGAGGTAGCTGCTGAACGAACTTTAAGAGTCTTCTTCTCGGAACGGATTCTGCCTTTCGATAGTGATGCGGCCTCGGCCTACGCCATCATTGCCTCAGACCGACGTGCTGAAGGCCATCCCATAAGTCAATCAGACTGCCAGATAGCGGCAATTGCCCGCGCTAATGGTGCCTCTATAGTTACCAGGGATACGAGTGGCTTTGAAGGATGTGGTTTAGAGATAGTTAATCCTTGGTTGGTCGGGATTGAACCTTAACCCATGAAAGTATCTCTCAAATGGCTCAGGGACTATGTGCCCGTGTCCCTTGAGCCGAAGGAATTGGCCCATAAGCTGACGATGGCAGGTCTGGAGGTCGGGGACGTGGAGGAGGTGGGAGGGGCTTGGGAAGGGGTGTCTGTCGGGAGGGTGCGCGAGGTTAATAAACACCCGAACGCCGACCGGCTGAGCCTGTGTATTGTCGACATCCCCGGCGAGACCCATGAGGTGGTCTGCGGCGCCCCGAACGTTGCCGCGGGCCAGAACATCGCCTTTGCCAAGGTCGGGGCGCAGTTGTTCGACGGACATTCCGGGAAGTCGGTCAAACTGAAAGCGGCCAAGATCCGGGGCGTGGTCTCCAACGGCATGATCTGCTCCGAGAAAGAGCTCGGGATGTCCGAGGAACACGAGGGCATCCTCGTATTGCCGGAGGACGCACCGCCCGGGATGCCGCTCCTCGAATATCTCGGCGACAGCATCCTGGAACTTGAACTCACGCCGAACCGCCCCGACTGCCTGTCGATGCTCGGGGTTGCGCAGGAGGTGGCGGCCCTTACCGGCGAGCAGATTACGAAGCCTAATGTGGCCTATGAGGAGGAGGCGAGGGCGGCGGGGGATATGGCGTCGGTGGAGATAGCGGACCCGGACCTGTGCGGCCGATACACGGCCAGCATCGTGTCGGGGTTGAAGGTCGGGCCTTCGCCGGTGTGGATGCAAGAAAGACTGAAGGCCTGCGGGATGAGGCCCATCAACAATGTGGTCGACATCACGAACTACGTGATGATGGAGTACGGCCAACCCCTCCACGCCTTCGACTATAACAAGATCAAGGACCACAAGATTATCGTGCGTCGGGCGATGGCCGGGGAGCGTCTCCTGACCCTGGACGGCGAGCTACGCACCCTGGACCCCGAAATGCTGGTCATCACCGACCCAGACGGTCCCATAGGGTTGGCTGGGGTGATGGGTGGAGGAGACAGCGAGGTCACGGAGACCACTACATCTCTCCTCCTGGAGTCGGCCAACTTCGACAACGTAAATATCAGGCGAACGTCGACGCGGCTGAGACTGCGGAGCGAGGCGTCCCTCCGCTTCGACAAGGGCCTTAGCCCCGAGCTGCCTCCCAGGGGCCTGCGCCGGGCAACGCAATTGCTGGCCGAGCTGGCAGGAGGCACTGTCGCTAAAGGCATCATCGACGTCTACCCCGGGGCGAAGGAGAGTGCCCCACTTCACATCACCGAGGCACGGATTAAGCAGGTCCTCGGCGTCCCGATTGGGCTAGAGACAGTACGCTCGGTGCTGGAATCGCTGGGGTTCGGGTGTGAGGATGCGGGGGAGGGGACGTTGAAGATCGACGCACCGTACTGGCGCACCGACATAGGCATCGAGGACGACCTGGTGGAAGAGGTAGCCCGAATCTGTGGCTACGACGATATTCCCACGACGCCGCTGTCGGGCCGGATCCCGCCTAACGAACCCGACGATGCCCGCAGGCTAAGGGATAGGGTGAAGGACGTGTTGGCCGGGTCCGGGATGCAGGAGGTGGTGAACTACTCGCTGTCGGACGTGAAGGGGCTGGAGAATGCAGGCCTTTCACACCTGGCGCAGATGAAGCCGTTGAAGGTGGCGAACCCGCTCCGTGTCGAGCAGGAGTACCTGCGCCTGAGCCTGAGGCCGGGGCTGCTGGCCAACGTGGAACACAACAAGAAGTACCACCATGGGCCCCTGCTCATGTTCGAGGCGGGCAAGGTGTACATCCCAAGGAATAGGGAACTGCCGGAAGAGCAGGAGGTGTTGGCGGGAGTCGTGACCGGAGACCCGGACGACCCGATGGACGGGTTCCTCCGAGCTAAAGGTGTATTGGAGATGATGCTCGGCCGGCTGGGGGTGGAGGCGCAGTTCGAAAGGGGCGAGGGAGAAGGGTTGCATCCGGGTCGTGTCGTACAGGTGTCGGCGCGAGGGGAACGGTTGGCGGTGTTGGGGGAGGTGCATCCACAGGTACTAGAGGCGTTCGACATAGAAGGGGCGTCGGTGCACGTGTTCGAGGTGGACATGGACCGGCTCCTGGCACATCTCCCTGCAACCAAGAGATACAAGCCTGTTTCCCGCTACCCGGGTGCGCTTAGAGACCTGGCCCTGATCGTCGACGCGGATTCACCTTCGAGGGCGGTGCAGGGAGTGATCGAGTCGTTCCCGCTGGTAACCTCGGTGGAGCTGTTCGACGTGTACACGGGGGACCAGGTAGCGGAGGGGAAGAAGTCCTTGGCGTTCCGGGTGCTGTACCAGTCGCCGAGCAGGACGTTGGGAGAGCATGAAGTGAACATGGTGCAGTCGCAGCTACTGGAGAAGCTGGGTCGGGAGACCGGGGCGGCGTTAAGAGGGTAGGGTAGGAACACCCTCACCCCACCCCTTCGCCCATTAAGGGATAGGGAATAGAAGGCGAGATATTGGTATGAAATTCGGCTATTTTAATCAGCTTCAGATGCCCAAACCGTGGCCCGAGAACGCCGAGGTCCAGCTGTACAAGGACGCTATGGCAGAGGCGGTGCTGGCGGAGGAGGTGGGGTTCGAGTACTACTGGCAGACGGAGCACCACTTCTACCCGGAGATAGGCCACAGCTCGGCCCCGGAGTTGTTCCTGGCGGCCCTGGCCCAGCACACGTCGAAGATTCGGCTGGGGCTGGGGGTGGTGGTGCTGCCGTGCAATCATCCGTTCCGCGTCGTGGAGTACGTATCGACGCTCGATGTCCTGTCGGGCGGGCGTGTCGAATTGGGGACGGGGCGTGGAGCCTCGGTCTACCACTCCGAGGCTTTCGGCTATGATTCCGAGGGCGCAAAGGAGCTCTGGGACGAGTCGATCCAGATTATAGCCTCTATGTTTGTCGACGACCCGTTCCCCGGTTGGAAGGGCACGCACTACGATCTGCCGCAGCGGGACCTGGTGCCCAAGCCGGTGCAGAAGCCCCACCCCCCCATGTGGCTGGCAGCGACTCAGCCGGCGACGTTCGCCAAGGCTGCGCGGATGGGTCTCGGGATCCTGGGGTTCAGCGCTATAGAGCCGGAGAAGATGATACCGGCGATAAGGGCCTACCAGGACGCGATGCCTGAGTGCGAGCCCGTCGGAGGGTATGCCAACCACAAGATCGCAGCCTTTGCCATCAGCAACGTGGACCAAGACTACGCGGTGGGCCGGGACAAGGCATGTGCCGCGGCCCGATGGTACTTCGGCGACAACGACGTACCGCTCCAGAAGCTCCGGTTCGGCAGTCACGGTGGCAAGTACTACGAGGAGGCAGCGGGCGGGAAGAGGCAGGGTGTACTAGAGTCGGTGCTGAACCGGAACAACGACCAGCTAATCGAGGACGGGATCGTGATAGGCGGGGACTTGGACTCGACGTGCCGGGGAGTCGAGAAGTGGATGGGGCTTGGGGTTGACCAGCTATTGCTGATGGTCCAGGCCGGAGAGACGACCCACGATGACACGATGCGGGCCCTGGACATGTTCGGCAACAAGGTGCTGCCGAGGTTTAGGGATTGAGCCACTTCCCTCAAGCGGAATACTTATCGGGGTTCCATCGCAAAGCGGGGTGATGGGTTTGTACTCTCATACAGCTATGAGGACGATAGAACTATGGCCTGTATCACTAAACTGCCTACCGCTAAACCTATAGTAGCGGACGCCACGATTGCGGCGAACCAGTTGCGCTTTAGCCACGCCTTTCGTGGAGCTCGTGCATCTTTGGCGTATTGCCTACCTGCAAATGTCACACGCTGTGGTGCTCGAGTCTCAACTATCTCTCCTGGAACAGCCTTGGATTCAGGCGCTCCCAGTCCTTCAAGGCGGCGAATTAGCGTAGGCGTAACCCTAAATGCAACTTTCTCCCATCGTAGAAACCCGCGCTCTTCAAGCTCAGCATAATAGTTATCAATGACACTGGCACTAAGCCCGAGCGGTTCAAGAATATCGTATTGAAACATTGGTGTAGTAGGGATTCTGTCTGCCTTTATCCAAAGATTTAGGATTCTTGCTAATACCCTCTCGTTATATCCCATGTGTATGCTATCCAATGCTTTACCCTCGTTTGATGTTCTCTCGGATACACAATAGCGCAATTTAGCGCTTCCAATATGAAGAAGCCCTCTCCGGTCGAGAGGGCTCTGCATACCTAGGCTGTCGATTCTCGAATCACCCTCACCCTCACCCAACAATGGAGAGGGGACCGGGCGCCTCTATGTGGAGCCGGCTGCCAGGAGGACTTCCGCCGCCTTTTGCCCCTCTCGATAGACTACCTCTTCGTCGATCATGGTGTGGCGGCCGTTCTTTATGACTATGCGTCCGTCGACGAGGACGGTGTCAACGTTGCGGGTGAGGCTGTAGAGGGTGATGTCCCGCTCGACGTGGTGGACGGGGAAGTTCCAGGGATCGGATAGAGAACGGATGACGATGTCGGCCTTCTTGCCGGGCTCTATGCTGCCGACCATGGTGTCGGCCTTCAGGGCCCGGGCCCCGTTTATGGTCTGTATCTTCAGCAGGTCGTCTGGGTAGAGTACCTGTCGCTCTTCACGGGCGATATTGTAGGCGAGAAGGGTGTTCTGCCCGAATACCCAGGTCTTGTTCACGTCCATCCCAAACCCCACGTTCAGGCCCCGATGGTAGAGCTCCGGTATACGGTTGGGGCTGTTCCGGCGCTGACCGTAGTAGAAGGAGTTGCCCGGGACCCAGGCGATGGTCAGGCCGGAATCCAGCACGGGCTGCATCTCCGGGTCACGGATGACGTTGCTGTGGACGAAGAGGCACCTGGAGTCCAGGACACCTTTGTCGGCCCAGTGGAGGTAGGCGGGCCTGCCGTCGCGCTGGGAGTCATCCTGAGACATGGACTGGTGGGAGTTAAAGGTGACGTCGTTTTCGTCGGCGCAGGCCTTGGCGGCCTCCATGAGCTCGTCGGTTTGGGTGCCACTGCCGTAGATGGCGACATGGCCTCGGACGAGGGAGTCGGGGATGTTGTTGCGCTTGAGTTCACTGCCGAGGAGATTAAGGCATCTCCTGGTGTCGAATGGCGCGCGGTTGATGTTCAGGTGGCCCTCGCCCCCGACATCCATAAGCCACGGGTCCCCGAACCAGGCCCTGATGCCGAGAGCGTTGCAGGCCTCGGCGACGGCATCGGTGCTGTGGACGGTACCGGGCTCAACGAAAGAGGTGAACCCGTTGCGCAGCATGTCCAGCCCGGCGAGCATGGCGCTGGCGTACTCCTCCTCGTCCCCCAGTGCGTTGAAGAAGCGCTGATAGCGGCTGGCAATCCACTGCCCGGCCCCCGCGGAGGAGGCAACGCCGTCCTCCAGGAGCTTGCTAGGCAAGTGCCCCGAGATGTGGTAGTGAAGGTCTATGTAGCCGGGATGGACCGCCCCGCCCTGAGCGTCAAGGGTGCGCAGGGGTTTGAATCTGGAGACGACTTCGGCCTCGGGGCCGACTGCAACGATCTCCCGCCCGCGGATGGCGATTGCGCCGACGGGATGCTTGGAGTTTTCGGCGTCCATGGTGATGACATAGCCACCGCGAATAAGCAGGTCACATCTCTCGGGGGCGTTTCCGTTGAGGTCTGGCATGGTTTCAGCCGTCCTTAGCTAAGCTGTTTCTCTCTACGGCAAGGAGCTTGTTGAGTCGGCGCTGGTGCCGTTCCTCCCCCGAGAACTGCGCCCCGAGAAAGGCCGTGACCACCTCCCGCGCCAGCTCTCCACCTATGATCCTCGCACCAAGACACAGGACGTTCATGTCGTCGTGCTCCACGCCTTGGTGCGCTGAGTAGGTGTCGTGGCACATGCAAGCTCGCACTCCACGCACCTTGTTGGAGGTGACGCATGCTCCTACGCCGCTTCCGCAGACCATGATCCCTCTCGTGGCCTCTCCCTCCGCTACGGCGCGGGCCACGGCTTCAGCGTAGTCCGGGTAGTCGTCTCCCGGGTGGAATTCATGGGCGCCGACATCCTGCAGCTCGTGGCCCTGTGCCTCGAGCCAGGACTTTAACTCTTTCTTCAGGGGCAAGCCGGCATGGTCGGCGCCTATGGATATTCGCACAGTCTCGATTCCTTGTTGTAGTGGTTCGCCTCTTGTCTGGGAAAGTATATCGAGACTGGGAGATGCGGGTCTACACCGCGGCCAGCTCGAACCCGGCGGCGTGCATTTGGCACATGTTACCGTGCTCCGACACGTACCTGTACGCCGAGGTCGCTGCGATGACCCCTTGGGCCGTCGATGTGATGGTCTGCTTCAACTCCCCGGTGGCGTCGGTCACGTCCCCCGCGGCGAACACGCCCGACACCGTGGTCTCCATCATTTTGGAGACCATGATCTCGCCCTGGGAGTTGGTCATCACTCCCAAGTGTCTGGCTAGCTGGTTTCTCGGGTCTGCGCCGATCTCGATGAACAGGCCGTCTACGTCTATCTCCTCTGCGCCGTCATAGGGCTGGTCCAAGGCCAGCCGCTCCAGTTTCTCGTCACCCAGCAGTCCTGTGACGTTGGTGCTGGCCAGCTGGACTACGTTCTCGGCTCTCTCCAGCATCGCAAGGTTCACTGGCTCGGGGCGGGTGAGCTTGTCCTTGCGGTATATCAGGTACACCCGAGAAGCGTACTTGTCCAGCAGCACCGTTCCCTTGATTGCCGCGTCTCCTGCCCCGACCACCGCCACGGCCTGGTCTCGGTATAGGGGTGCGTCGCAGGTCGAGCAGTAGGAGACGCCCTTCCCCAGCAAGTCCGACTCGTTGGAGAGGCCGAGCTTGCGGCGCTCCCGGCCCACGGCAAGGATGACCGCCGTACTCTGGTATCGGCCTTCATGGGCGGTGGAGATGAAGCAGTTGCCGTCGTTTTGAATCTCCTTGACCTCGTCGGTAACTATCTCGACTTCGAGGTTCTCGACCTGCTTCTTCATCGCCAGCATCAGGTCGAACCCGTCAATGTGCGAGTAGCCGGGGTAATTTTCGATGATGCTGCCCGTGGCGGTCTCTCCTCCGAACTCGTCACCGATGACGAGGGTCTTCATCTGGTACCGCGCCGAGTACAGCGCTGCCCCAAAAGCCGAGGCTCCCTGCCCGATAATCACTACGTCGTAAAGGTTTTTGTTATTGACCATGATTTTTGCTCCCGGATGTCGGTCTTTGCTTAAGAAGGGACCGGATAGCCCTTAATACAAATGATAACTCACCGGGTGTCGGAGGGAGGGGGCATTGATTGGGAAAGATTAATAGATGAATGTTAATTGATTGAAGAATGATTGGAAGTTGATTAAAGATGATTGAAGGTTGATTGAACATTGATTGGACTTGATTGAACAATGATTGGACTCATAGCTAGGTTGATTGAATGACGCCTGCAAGGGGCACGGAAGTTTTCGCGTGGTGCAGGTGGGCAAGGTGAATGGGGTTGAAAGTGGGTGGCCATAGGAGATTGGCAGGTTTGACGTGGCGGGTCGAGGGCTTGGAGATAGTATAGAACTAATGTTTGGGTGGCGTCAAGGGGGCGCATGACTTCATAATTTTGGTTACCGAGCCGGGGAATGCACCTCAAAATTACGGTTACCCAAACCACGGGGAGGTAATCGTGAACCGAGTGAGCATTCAAGAGTACTGCGAACGACAGCGGGACAGGTACCGCGAGGCCGACAGGACCGAGAAGGGAAGGATCCTCGACGAGGTGGTAGCTGTGACCGGCTACCACAGGAAGTCGGCGGTCCGGCTGCTGTCCGGTCGGACTCGAAAGGGGAGAGGCGGCCGTGTGGGTAGACCGGTCGAGTACGGTCCTGACGTGGCGGCGGCGGCCAGGGTGGTTCACGAGGCTGCCAGCGGCATCGGAGCCAGGAGGCTGCAGCCGTTTGTGGGGGAGATGGCGTCACGACTGGAGGCATTCGGAGAGCTGGAGATCGACCCTGCCACTGATACTCTGCTCAGGCGTGCAAGTGCGGCAACTCTGGAGCGGCTCCTGGCTGCGGATCAGGTGCCCGTTAGAAAGAGGACGCACAGCCTGACCAAGCCCGGGACACTGCTTAGGAACCGCATTGCCGTGCGTACCTTCAGGGACTGGGACGATGCGAGGCCGGGCTTTGTCGAGGTGGACACGGTGGCACACTGCGGTCCGACGGTTGAGGGGTTCCACCTGTGGACGGTTACGGCGGTGGACGTGGCCACTGGGTGGGTGGATATGGACGTGGTCTGGGGTAAGACACAGGAGCGTGTGGGAGCTGCTATACGCAGGATGCATCGGAGGCTGCCCGTCCCTCTCCTGGGCCTGGACAGCGATAATGGGTCGGAGTTCATCAACAGAGGGCTCTACACCTACTGCGAGGAGAACGGGATCAGCTTCACCAGGAGCAGGCCCTACCGTAAGAACGACAGCGCCCACGTCGAGCAGAAGAACGGTGCTGTGGTGCGGCGTCTGACCGGACACGCACGGTACGCCTCGTCAGCGGCCTTCAAACAACTCACCGAGGTCTACTCGCTGGCGAGGCTTCACGTGAACTTCTTTCAGCCGGTCCGAAGACTCACTGCGAGGAGTGGGCACGGGGCCAAGGTCATCCGACACCACGACGAGGGAGCGACCCCGTACCAACGGATGCTCAGCAGTGGTGCAGTCTCACGAACTCGGCAGATGTTGCTGGAGAAGCTCTACCTGTCGCTCAATCCGCTCTGGCTGAGCCGTCAGATCGATGCCGAGACCGACAAGCTGCTGGGGCTAGCATGGCGTCAGGGTCAGCCGCTATCCTGGAACACTGCCGGTAACCGTAATTATGAGGTCAATTCCCTCTCCCGGTAACCATCAATTTTGAGGTCGCACGGGGGGTTGGCCCAGGGGGGATGGATTCACGCTCCGCCAAAGGCGGACTTTCAGCACTGCGCACCTACAGCCCGACTACTCGGGAATGACGGAGAGGGTGGGGTGGAAGGGATCAGGCGGGTGGGAAGATGGGCGCCAAGTCGAGGGCGAGGCTGGGGAGGGTGGGGGAGGATAGGGAGTCGGTGGCGCGATAGTTGCCGATTTCCCGGAAGGTTTTGTCTTGGAGGGCCATTACGGAGATGGTGCGGGCGTCGGGGTCAACGAGCCAGTATTCCTGGACACCGTGCTCAGCATAGATGCTTCGCTTTAGTTCACGGTCTCGGGTGAGGGTGGAGGGGGAGACGACCTCTATTACGAGGGCGGGCGCGCCCTGGATGTTGGCGTTGGTGATGATGGAGCACTGATCAGTGGAAACGAAGATTAGGTCCGGCTCCAGTACGTTGGTGGAGGAGAGGACGACATCAAAGGGAGAGATTATTACTTCACCGAGACCCCTGTTGTCAACGAAACTAAACAGGGCCATGGCTAAGTTTCCGAGTGTTCTTTGATGGACGGTGTTGGGGGTTGGACGCCTTGTTAGGACTCCGTTGAGGAGCTCCCACCGTTCATCGTCGGGGGGTTTGAGGTAGTCTTCGTAGGTCAGTGTTGTGGGTTGGGATTCAAGCATGGGGGGTGGGGTGCTGTGGGGGGCTAAGCGGTTTCGATTTCGAGGTCTTGCTCTCGGTAGCCAAATGTGGCTAGGAGTGCGTGGCACCTATGGACAATCTGGCCCGGAGTGAGGTCTGTCTCTGCAAAGTAACCAGAGTTGCCTATGGGTCTGGCTTTTCTCATCCCTTGCTGGTTGTGGCTGAAGTATGGGCGCTTAGTTCCCCTGAGTTCAAGCACCTTTTGGAATTCGGAGGAATGTAGCTGGTATATCTGGTCGGCCAAGGCAATCAACATCTTAGTCCATGGGCGAGCCCCGTAGGTTTGGCCATGGAAGGTGAAGCTTGCAATCCTAGTGCCATTGTAGCTACCAAGACTCTGGTTTGGGTGTTTTGTCTTGAGGGACGGGAGAGGGGAAGGTGTGGAACTTAGGGGTGCGGGGGTGGGTTTTGGTAAATTGGCAAGAAAGCGCTTTATCTGGTCTTGATTGGCTCCCAAACCACACAACTCCATCACCTTTTGATTGAGCAAAGCTAAGAGTTGATCATGAGGCTCGGCAATGAGCTGAGTCCATGCCCTCGGTAATGTTTCTTCGATCTTCTTAACCTCCCACAATGTGATCAATAGGCTTTCGGCGTACCCTACTGCATAGCCGGAGCGGACATTTTCCCTGGACAGGAAGTCTATTAGGCTATCCGTCGTTTGCGAGACATCAGGATTGCGTAAATCTATTACGCTAAACCGTCGTTTTTCCCAATCCACAGATGCCGAAGCTAGGTAAAGCCACCATTCCAGTCCATTGGTTAGGACGGCTAAAGGGGATCCCTATTCGAAAGCATACTCTAGAAGTTGTCTCTGGTGTTTGCCCAACTCCTCTCTGGGATTCTTAGCTTCCAGAAACACGTTGGGCTCATCCTCTAGGTGCAGTGCATAGTCAACTTTGCCGCCCGACAAATTGTATTCGGAGCGAAACTCTCTGGTGTCATAAATGTTCCACCCCAACTCTTTCAGAATAGGCTCAATGACAACTCGCTTAACATTATCTTCATCAAGAGTCGGGATAGTCGTGTCGGAGCGGATGCGTTCTATTTCGGCTGTTAGGCGGTCGTTCATGGTCGCATGTCTGGGCGGGGTGGGGGAGGGTGGGGCAAGTATACCCCATGTTTTAGGGAGGGGATGGATCCCAGCTCGGGGGGTCGGAATGACGGGGAGAGTTGATAAAGCAAGTGCTATACTCACTCCCATGTTTGACTGCATTGACGAACAAGGCCAAGAACCTATGAATGCCGATAATGCCGCGGCCTTGGCTGCACTGCGCAGTACAGCCGTAGTTGCGCGCCGTCGTGCCTTGGCTGTTAGCGGCTATGTCCTAATCGGGAAGGATGGCAAGACCGTGCGCGAGTCCGACCCAAAGATCCTATTCCCGGACGGTATGGGTGAGGAGCCAACGCCCCAGCACTAGCAGCTTCGCCGCAAGGAGCTTCCCATGAGCCTGGTACTCAAAAACGTAAACATTATCGACGCCACCACCCCCGAGGTCCGCACCGAGCGAAACGTCCTGGTGGTGGATGGGGTTATCCAGCAGGTGACCGCCGGCCCGACTCCCGACGCCGACCAGGTTGTCGATCTCGATGGGGCGTACCTGCTGCCGGGCCTGTGGGACGTGCACACCCATCTGAACAAGGGCACCTATGGCCACGAAGCTCTTGAAGAAGACGCACTCGACCTCATTCCCCGGGTCCTGGCATATGCCCGGAACAGTATGGATGCCCTAAACATGGGTGTCACTTCCCTACGGACCGTCGGGGTGCAGGAGTGGGCCGACGTAGCACTGAGGAATGCTTTCTCCGCCGGACAGTTCAAGGGGCCTCGGCTCTTCTGCGGCGGTCACGCCCTGAATACCACGGCCGGGCACATGGCTGACGTGGACACGCCTATCGACGGCCCGGTCGCTTTTATTCATGCCGTCCGTAACGAAATCATGCACTACGTGAACCACATCAAGCTGGTTACCACCGGGGGGATCATGGGCTCGGGGCACGACGTGATGACGAACATCATGATGTTGCGTGGGGAGATGGAGGCTGCGCTCGCCATCGCCAAGCAGAGGGGCATCCCCGCCGCCGTCCACGCCACGGTCCCGGAGGCCATCAAGTGGGCCGTGAACGCCGGGTGCCGGTCTATTGAACACGGTTACGTGATGGACGAGGAAGCGGCCAAGATGATGGCCGACACCGGCACCTACTACGTTCCCACCCTTGCCCTGAGCCACCTGACCCCCGAGCAGGCCGGTTCCGATGCCGCCGCTGCATACTGCCAGCACCATCCCCTTCCCGACGAGTTCCGGGAGCGGGCCAACTTCTTTGCCCCCACCCACGACGAGTCTTTCCGCATGGCACTGAATGCGGGGGTGAAGATAGCTAGCGGCTCGGACCAGGGGCCTCCCGGCGAGGCCGCCCTAATGGAACTGGAAATGCTATCGAAGGTGGGGCTCGGGCCTTACGGTGCGATAGTGGCGGCCACCCAGACCTCGGCGGAAGTCTGTGGAGCGGGTGACAAGTTAGGCACCATCGAGCCCGGGAAGTTCGCCGACTTCATAGCCATCGAGACCAATCCTCTGGAAAACATCGAGAACATCCGTCGGCTCCAGATCGTGGTCGCTCGCGGCGAGGTGGCGGTAGACAAGCGGTAGACTCCGACCAGGACGCTTCCACTCTTCACGAGGCCCGGGCCTGAGTGGCCTTTAGCCCAGCTCGTTTTTGACCTGTTCCAGGGAGATGAGACGGCGTGCACGCACATCCTCTATGCTTTGACGGAGCGCGGTCATCAAGTCGGAGTCACCCATGATGTCCATGGTCTCCGTTATGGACTCGAAGAGGTCCCACGGCATCATGGCCATCCAGTGATCAAAGTCTGGTGTAGTCATTTGTCTCCGTTCTCCGACGGTATTGTAAAGCACATGGCGTTTTCCTAGCCATCACCGGCGGGTGTGGGCTGGCGACTTTCCTCCAATGGTAACTCCCCTGCGGGCAGAGCCGTGGAGCGCGGACAGGACAATCGATACCAGGAGCAGACTGCCAGCGATGAGGTAGGTCAGGTTGAGGCCCGAGACGAAGGCACTGTTGATTGCTGGTGACGCGTCGCCGGTAGTGAGCGGGAGCTTCGGTTCGTGGCCGTGGGAAGCCATGATGATAGTCACTATGGTCGTGCCGACAGCGATACCGGTGATGTTGGCGGAAGTGCGGATGACGTTGAGCAAGGCCGCCACTATTCCGAACTTGGACGGGTCCTGATAGCTCATGATCGCCGTGCCATTGGAGGCATTGAAGAACCCTGCGCCTATGCCGGCCAGCACAAGGCACATGAGCACGTAGCCCGGGGAGGAGTCGGGGGAAAGCTGAGACAGGGAGAAAAGGGCGGAGGCTTCGAAGCTCTGGCCTATGGTGGCGGTTATACGGCTGCCGAAGCGGTCCGACAGGTAGCCGCTGAAAGGACCTATTACGCCCATGCATAGGGCGCCGGGGGCCAGCAGCAGGCCGACCCTGTCCGGCGAGTAGCCCATGACGTTGATGATGTAGAAGGGCATGAGGAATGCCACGGAGGAGGTTGCCAGGAAGTTGAGCGTCCGGGCCGAGACGGCCATGGCCATGACCTTGCTTCTGAAGAGGCTGAGGTCGAGCATCGGGTAGGTGGCCTTCAACTGCCACCAGATAAAGGCCGCGAAAAGCACGCCCGCCGCCGCAAAGCTGACCAGGATGGGAGTCGAGCTCCAACCGAATCGGTGCCCGTTGCTCATGGCCATTAGGAAGCCGACAAATGCCCCTGCGGACAGGGCTGCGCCTCGCCAGTCAAAGGTGCGCAGCCCGGACGCGCCTCCGGCTCCGGAGACCATGGGCTTGAAGGTCAGGAGGGCGAGGCTAATGGCAAGCACTCCCACCGGAACGTTGGCCAGGAATACTGCCCTCCAACTTAACCAGTGGACGAGGAAGCCGCCGATTATGGGCCCCGACGTGAGCCCCGATCCTATGATGGCTGTGTAGAGACCTATGGACTTGCCGCGCTCGCTATCCGGGAAGTTGGAAGCGATGATGGCCATTCCGTTGCCCTGGATGCCGGCGACGCCAATTCCCTGTATCACTTTGCCTAGCACTATTATCGGGAAGATAGTCGCAGTGCCTGCAATGGCCGCACCGATGATGTTGATGCTCAAGCCAACCAGAAAAACGTTCTTGCGCCCGATGATGTCGGCGAGGCGGCCGATGGGCATGAACATGATTGCGGTGGTGAGGACGTATGCGAGGAGGGTCCACTGGACAGTTGGTATGTCTAGACCGAACTGGTCGGAGATGAAGGGCAGGGCGATGTTAATGCCGGTCTGGTCCACCACGGTGAAGTAGGTGCCGAGGGCAACCGCGGCGTATACCCACCACTTGTAATGAGGGCTTTCAACTACGGCTCGAGCCGGGCCGGGGAGGGTTAGCGAGGGCATGCAGGGTGCGGGCTAGGCATCGCCGGTTTGGGGCCCACTTTCCTCGGGTTCGGGATGGTCGGTGGTGGGTTCCGGGGCCAGGGGCATCATCACGGCGAGGAAGAGGTAGAGAATGATAGAGAATCCCGCCATCAGGAGGAAAACAAGAAAGATCGTTCGGACGGTGTCCGGGTTCGTGCCAAAATACTCGCCGAGACCCCCGGCTACGCCCCAGATTTTGCGGTTTGTTCGGCTTCTGTAGAGCATATTCCCTACGGTCTGCTCAAGAGTGAGGGATTTCTTCGCTCTGCCGGGGCTCGATCCTGGATGCGCCGGAGGTCTGGATGTCTCCCAGGCCTGGGTCTCCATCGTAGATGAGCACGGAGGCGCCGCTGAGTTCGGCGTTCTCTATGGAGCCTCGCACGTTTACGGAGGCTTGGCTTGCACCATTGAGAACTACGGAGGCGCGGTCGATGGAGAAGTGCTGGAGATCGAGGACGCTGGCCCCCGAAGCCCGCATCTGGAGGTTATCGGTAGAGCCGGCCAGGGTGAGTTTGCTTGCGCCGTTGATGCGCAAGTCGGCCTCCCGGGCCTCGACGTATCCTTCCAAAACGCTGGCCCCCGACAGGCTGATACTGAGGTCGTTGGCAGATGAGAAACCTTCCAGGGTGGCACGGCTGGACCCTGTGAGCATTACGCCCAGAAGCTCGGGCATGGTGATTCGGGCCCTCAGAGTGACTTCACGGTAGTCGCCGGTCTCGATACCTATGCGGAGGGTATCTCCCTCCTTCTCAACCTCGACCAAGTTGATCACGTTGTCGTCTGCGGAGAGGGAGACGCTGAACTGGGGAGATTCCTTGATCTCGACATGGAAGGCGTTTCCGATGTTAAGCCTGGTGAAGCCCTCCAGGGGCTTGATTTGCGATATGACATTGCCCGAACCGGGAACCGCGGGCCTGCCGGCCTGCTTCCGCGACACCAGGACGATCATGATTACAAGGATGACGATGACAGCGATTATTACGAGTCCCAAGTCGTTCTCTTTTCCTCGTGTGGAGTTGTGATGAGTGAGTCCACTTTAGCCCGCACCCGACTGCCTGACCAGCTTTTGCAGGCTGCGCATCTCCCTGGGGTTTTCAGAGTGCCTGGCGACCATTGTCCAGGATACCTCGGCGACATAAACGTCCCCGCGGGAGTCGACGGTGATGCCGTGGGCAGCGAGGAACTGTCCGGGCCCCTCGCCCTGAGTGGGCATTCCGAGTCGGGCCAAAAGCTTTCCATCAACGGTGTAGACGCTGACCCGGTTGCCAACGTTTGGTGCATCGGCGAAATAGGAGTCTCCGCAGAGCTCGGCAATGTAAAGGTTGCCGTCGGGGCCGAGGGCCATGCCTGCGGGTTTCCAGATGTTCTGCCAGATGTGCTGGAGCTTGCCCTTTGTATCGAAGATCTGGATGCGGTTGCACTCCCGGTCGCCGACTATTACGTTGTCGTTGTTGTCTACGAGGATGGTGTGGGGAATGACGAACTCGCCGGGGTCGATGCCCGGGCCTCCCCACGAGAATAGGTGACGTCCGTCGGGGGTGTACTTGTGGACGCGGGAGTTCCCGTAGCCGTCGGATATGAAAAGGTCGCCGTTCCTGGGCGAAACGGCCACTTTCGTGGGTTCGTTGAAGGCCTGGCCGCTCCAGCGGGTGGGGGGCTCGTGGGGTGCGCCGATGGTGGACACGACGCGTCCGTCGAGGGCGCAGCGGCGTACACTGTGGTCCTTCTGGTCGACCATGTACATGGTGTCGTTGGGGGCGTAGGTGATGCCGTGGGCAGTGGTGAAAACACCCTCGCCCCATGACCCGACAAAAGTCCCGTCGGCTTCGAAGACTATGACGGGGTGTTCCCCGCGGTTGAAGACGTAGACGCGGTCATTTGTGTCTACGGCTACGTCGGCGCACTCCTTGAAGGACCAGCCGTCGGGAAGCTGCGCCCAGCCTTCTTGGGGCGCGTATATAAACTCTCCGCTGCCTAGGGAAACCGATGTGGACATTTAGCACCCCCTGCCCCTGGGTCGGAGCGTAATTACCGGCTCATCCTAAGGAGGGTCAGAGTGTAAGTCAATCGGGGTGCGCTTTCCGAAGGCTGAAAGAAGGAGCGCCGAGATGCTGAGGCTCAGGCTCCCGAAGGAGATTATGAGCAGGGCATACCGGAGATCCTGGGTGGCATCGGCGATGACGCCGACCACCAGAGGCCCGAGAAAACCGCCAACCCACAAGAGGGTAAACATCACCGACACGGCGACGGTGAGCTCCCGGGGGCGGATGTTCGGGAGTTCGTAAAGCTCGGTCACCATCAGCGGGAAGTAGCAGAAGCCGATGCCGTTGATGAAGCCGAGGAGAAGGAGCAAGGCGGGGGAGTCGGTATACAACAAGCCGACAAAGGACCCCCAAGTGAGAAAGCCGCACACGAAGAGCACCATTGAAGGATGTTTGACCAGGGACGGGATGATGGAGACGGCGAGCTTGCCGGGGGTGCTGGCAATGGAGACCATGCCAATCACGATACCGCTGAAGGTGAGAGAGATGGCAAAGACGTCCTGCGTGAATGTGGGCCAGAAGGTGGTGAACCCGATCCGAGCGGCGATGGCGCCACCGGTGCCGAACCCCATTAACCAGGGCTCTTTGTACTTGAACAGGGCCGTCAGCGGAGTCCCGACCTGGGACTGGATGCCGGCCCGGTACTCGGGCGTGTAGCGGTCCTTGCCGAGGACCAGCCAGACAAGGGCTGCGGCAAAGATGATGGCGGCCCAGACATAGAGGGTTAACCGCCAATCCGCCAGGATGCCCAGGACGATGGGGATTACGATGAACCCGACCCCGCTCATGCTATCGATAACGCTGAAGACTATCCCGTTGGCAAGGGGAATACGTCGGCGGGAAACCCACTGAAGCAGTACAAGGGTCCTGGGCACTTTGCAGACGACGTAGGCAAAGCCGAGGAGGAGCCGCATGGCCAGAAAGATGATGAAGTTCGGGGACCAGCCGTTGAGGACGGTAAAGAGGGCTGAAGCGATAAAGGCGATGCTGGCCACGCGCCAGGGCCGGTAGCGAGAGAGCCACGCGTTGGCAGGAATTTCGAAGACGAGGTTGCCGACTACCACCGCGGAAGAGAGGAGACCCTGCTGAGTACCGCTCAGGTCCATCTCGTCCGATATGGAGGGGAGGAGAAGACCGATAGTCAGGGCGGCAATGTCGACAAGAGAATAATTGGCGAGGAACGTGCCGATAACCACCCAGGCGTAGGTGGGGGAGTCGGTGGGCCTGCGGAGGAGACGCATCATGGGCAAAACCTTGATGCACTCACGGGACCACAGGTGTGGGCTCGGCTTCCGGACGCCGCCCGATTAAAGCCAGGATCACGCCGGAGGTGGAGAGGGTCAAAGGGCCGAAGGCGGCGACCAGCAGCCCCGTGCCGAGATCGTTGAATATGTCTCCGACAGTACCGGTGATCAACGGGCCTAGAGCCGAACCCGCCCACAGGCAGCTGAAGTAGACGGCCACCGCTACCGCCACTTCCCGCTCCTTGATGCCGGGGAGCCGGTAGATCACGGTAAGCATCGCGGGGATGAAGCACATCGCCATTCCGTTGATAATGCCCGAGAGAAACTGGAGGGGCGCCGTCCCGCTGAACAGCATGCCGAAAGAGCTGGCGGACATTGCCAGGCCGCATGCCACGAGAAGGTAAGGAGTGCGGGCAGCGATAGCAGAAGATAGGGTAACTCCAAGGATCATTGGGCCCTTGGTCATGCTGGCGACGCCCAGGATGAGCCCGATGGTGAGCAGGGCAGTCCCGTAGGTCTCGTTCAGGTAGGTAGGCCAGAAAGTGGCGTAGGCGGACCGAGCGCCCGTGATGCCCGCCACCCCCGCCCCGAGTATCCAAGGCTCCTTGTAGCGAAATATGACCGTCAGGGGGGTGCCGGCTGCCACGCTGGTGGGCTGGGGCAGCTCGGCGCTCGAGCGGTCCCGGCCCCATAAGAACCATAGGGCTGCGCCGACACCACAGACTATTGCCCAGATGTAGAGAGTTTCTCGCCAATCCCCGACCAGCCAGAGTATGGCGGGAACCACGATGAATCCGACGCCGATAACCGTTTCCAGGATGCTGAATAGGACGCCGTTGGCCATACCGATTTGGCGGCTCGGAATCCAGTGGATGACGAGTATCGTCCGGGATGCCTGGGTGCTTAGGTAGGTCATTCCCAGGCTCACCCGGGCGATGAAGAGGATGGCGAGTGTCGGGGCTATCCCGTTGAAGCCGACAAAGATGGCGGCGGCGGCGAAGGACACGACGGAGGAGCGCCAGGGGCGGAAACGGGAGAAGAACCAGTTGGAGGGCACCTCGAAGATGAGGTTGCTGAACATGACGGAGGCACTGAGCCAGCCCTGCTCGGTGAGGGAGAGGTCGAGTTCGTCGGACATTTGCGGAAGTAGGAAGCCTATAGTCTCGATGGCGATGACGACCATTGAGTAGTTAAAGGCGAACATGCCCAGGAGGGTCCAGCCGTAATGTTGACCCCTTGGCGAAAACATGGCGCCAAGCTTAACACGGGAGGTTGAAACTGGGGATGTAGTAGAATGGCGGGGAAACGCTGGAGGGGGTGGGCATGTCTAAGAACGGCTTCCGCATAATCGACTCCGATATGCACGTCATGGAGCCGACCGACCTTTGGGAGCGCTACATCGACCCCGCGTACTCCGACCGATCTCCCAAGTCAGTCCCTCGCCACCGCGGTGACCTCGTGATGCGGGTCGAGGGTCGAGAGATGGCCGCTGAGGCCCAGTGGGAGATAGAGTTGGCGGACGACCCAAACTGGCTCGCCGGCTACGCCGACGGTCTTGCCAATGGCTGGGACGGCCCTTCCCAGCGAAGAGCAATGGACAGCGAGGGCCTGGATTTGGCCATCCTCTATCCAAGCCGCGGGCTCTACGCCCTGGCCGTTGACGGGATGGACCCGGTGCTGGCATCGGCCATTGCCGTGGCCTACAACGATTGGCTATTCGACTTCTGCGCCGCGGACCGCGCCCGGATGCTCGGGGCGGGGATGGTCTCTCCCTTCGACGTGGGAAGTGCAGTTGAAGAAGCTCGGCGCTCGGTCATGGAGATGGGCTTCAAGGCCGTGTTCATGCGGCCGAACGTGGTCAACGGGCGCAACTGGTACGACACCTGCTACGATCCCCTTTGGGCCGAGATCGAAGACCTGAACATTCCCTTAGGCTTCCATGAAGGGTCGGATGCCGGGGTCCCACAGACGGGCGATCAATTCCTCGAAGACAGTTGGCTAATGCACCACACATGCACTCACCCGATGGAGATGATGCTGGCCCTCGTGAGCATGGTGGGGGGCGGGGTTTTGGCACGGTTCCCTAAACTGCGAGTCGGGTTCCTTGAGGGCAACTGCTCGTGGACGCCCTGGATGCTGTGGCGTCTGGATGAGCACTACGAGCTTGTCGGCAGGCACGAGTCCCCGGAACTCACGCTGGAACCGACGGAGTACTTCCTGCGGCAGTGCTGGGTCTCGGTGGAGGCGGACGAAGAGCCGGCCCGCTTCATGGAAGGGTCGGGGCTGGAGGGGAACGTGGTATTCTCAACCGACTATCCACACAAGGATTCCAAGTATCCCAAGGCTGTGGAAGCGTTTCTCGGGACTGGCTTTTCTGAGGAGACCAAGCGCCGGATATTGTGGGACAATTGTGTGCGGATGTACGGGTTGGGGATCTAGACGGGGATTGGCACAGGCAGGTAACGGAAGGAGCCGACTGTGGGTGAGCTTGATGGCAAAGTAGCGATAGTTACCGGCGCGGGCAGGTTGCGGGGTATAGGCAGAGCGGCCGCGGTGGCCCTGGCAGAGTTGGGCGCCGACGTAGTGCCCACCGGCACGGGCCGAGACCCCTCCCGCTACCCCGAATCCGAGAAGGCCGTCCGGTGGAAGGATATCGAGAGCACGGCGGAGCAGGTACGAGCCCTGGGGCGTCGGGCGCTACCGCTGGTCGTGGACGTGGCCAATGCCGACGATGTGGCGGAGATGGTCGAGAAAACCGTCAAGGAGCTGGGCCGCGTCGACATCCTGATTAACAACGCCGCCTTCGCCCGCGGCCCGGACCGTGTCCCGACCATCGAACTGGACGACGATATCTTCCAGAAGGTTGTCGATATTAAGATCCGAGGCACCTATCTCTGTACCAAGGCCGTTGCCAAAGTGCTGATTGCTCAGGGACAGGGGGGCAAGGTCGTCAACGTGGCATCGGTGGCGGGGAAGTCGGGGGGTGAAGACACGCTGGCGTACTGCGCCGCCAACTTCGCGCAAGTGGGGATGACTCAGACGTTGGCCCGGGAGCTGGGGCAGTACAATGTCAACGTCAACTGCGTCTGTCCCGGCTGGGTGGACACCTCACGGCTGGACCACCTGAAGGTCGGGGACTGGCTGGACAGGATGGCGATGGAGACGCCGATACGCAGGAACGGCTCCGACGAAGAGGTGGGCGAGTTCGTGGCGTACCTGTGCACGAAAGCCTCCTCCTGGATTCACGGACAATCCATAAACATGGACGGCGGCGGATTTATGATGCACTAGGAGCCGGCAGGCTCCATCTCCAGAAGCACGGCGCCCTTGGTCACTTGCATCCCGGCCTCGCAGGAGATTTTGGCTACGACGCCGTCGTAGGGAGCGGTGATCAGGTGTTCCATCTTCATGGCCTCCAGAACAACGAGAGTCTGGCGCGCTGTGACCTCATCACCTTCCTGCACGCGGACCTTGGCAACGACTCCGGGAAGGGGCGCTTTTATCCCGGTCTCGGAGCCGGGCCCCGCGGCCAGACCCCCGGCCTGTCCCGTGTAGACCTGGCCTGATCTGCTCAGCAGATAGTCGGAGTTGGCGTAGTGGACCAGGAGGCCACCCTCAGTGGGGGCGACTTCTACGGCCCAGGTTTCGTCTTCGATATTGGCTTGCGTGCCGCCCCCGGGGGAGGGAGATAGAGCCAGTTCGAAGTCGTGGTCGGGGGTATGAACGGCCCAGACCGCTGAGCCGGGCTTATTCGCGACCGTCGCTGAGATATCGCTTCCGGCATGGGTGAAGGCATAGGACATGTCGAGCCGCCCCATCCGCCAGGGCCCGGGCCTTTTCCAAACGTCACCTGCTTCCGGTACCCCTTCCCCCGACTCAAAACCGGCCAGCCCTGAGGAAACAAGCTCGTGGGCTATGGCGGAAGCGAGCGCTTGAACAGGAAGCGCATCTGAAGGGATAAGAACGGGTTCGATCTGCCGGCCGACGTACTCAGTGTCTATCGCCCCCACATTGAAGTCAGGGTCCTGTGCGATGACCCGAAGCATCTGCAGGTTGGTCGGGACACCCGAGACGACATAGGCGTCGAGGGTGTCGCGCAGGCGGCGTATGGCCTGGCCACGGTCTTCTCCGTATACGGCGATCTTGGCGAGAAGGGAGTCGTAGAAAACGGGCACCTCAAAACCCTGGTACACACCGACGTCGTGGCGTACCCAGGGCAGAGATGGCGGCGAGAAGCGGAGCAAGGGGCCCGCGCCGGGCAGGTAGCCCGCTCCGGGATCTTCTGCGTAGACCCGCGCCTCGATGGCGTGACCACGGGCCCTAACGTCAGACTTGTCGATAGGCAAGCGCTCTCCCGCGGCGGCGAGTAGCTGTAGCCGAACGAGGTCCAGGCCGGTTACCCACTCGGTTACCGGGTGCTCGACCTGGAGCCGGGGGTTGACTTCAAGGAAGTAGAAATTGCCGTCGGCATCAAGCAGGAACTCGACTGTACCGGCGTTGGTGTAGTTTACGGCGGAAGCCAGGGCGAGGGCAGAGCTTTCGAGGCCCTCTCGGATCTCGGGAGTGACGGCCACCGAGGGTGTCTCTTCGATGACCTTCTGGAAGCGGCGTTGGACGGAGCACTCCCGCTCCCCGAGGCTCAGCAGGTTGCCGTGGGAATCGCCAATGATCTGCACCTCGATGTGGCGGGGCCTGACGATGTGCTTTTCGAGGATTACGGTGTCGTTCCCGAAGGAGGACATGGCCTCCCGTCGGGCGTCTTCCATGGCCTCCGTAAGCTCGGCGGCCTCCGAGACGGTGCGCATTCCCCGCCCCCCACCCCCGAAAGCGGCCTTTATGAGGACCGGATAGCCGATCTCCCCGGCCTTTCGCTCTATGGCTTCGCGTTCGAGCCCTTCCACATAGAAGCCGGGCACCACTGGCACACCGGCTTGCTGGGCGCGCTTTTTGGCCTCCGACTTGTCTCCCAGCAGGCGCAGGATGTGTGGTAATGGGCCGATGAAGACAATGCCGGCGGCGGCGCAGGCCTCGGCGAAATTGGCATTTTCGGATAGGAAGCCGTAGCCGGGATGAATGGCCTGCGCCCCGACGCTGAGAGCAGCGGAGACCACGGCATCGATATTCAGGTAGCTGGCGGTGGCGGGTCCCGGGCCGATGCGCACGGCCTCGTCGGCGAAGCGGACGTGCAGGGCGTCCTTGTCGGCGTCGGAGTAGACGGCGACGGTGGATATGCCCATGTCTCGGCAGGTGCGCATCACCCGAACGGCAATCTCGCCCCGGTTGGCTATGAGGACTTTGTCAAACATGAGAGTTACTTTCGGGTTGGAGTCACATTCTGAAGACGCCGAAGCGCGTTTCGGGAACAGGGGCATTGAGAGCGGCGGATATACCGAGGGCGAGAACCATGCGGGTGTCGACGGGGTCTATGATGCCGTCGTCCCAGAGGCGGGCGGTGGAGTAGTAGGGGCTGCCCTCAGCCTCGTAGCGTTCCAGGATGGGAGCCTTGAACTCGTCCTGCGCCTGCTGGGTCATGGACTCGCCCTTGACCTTCAGGTTGTCGACGCGAAGGGTAAGAAGGACGTTGGCCGCCTCCCGACCCCCCATCACGGAGATGCGGGCGTTGGGCCACATCCATAGCTGCCGGGAGTTGTAGGCCCGGCCGCACATGCCGAAGTTCCCCGCCCCAAAAGACCCTCCGAATATCAGGGTGAACTTGGGGACCTGGGCATTGGAGACGGCCATGACCAGCTTTGCCCCGTCCTTGGCCAGTCCCCGGTTTTCGTACTCCTTGCCGACCATGAAACCGGTGATGTTCTGCATGAACAGCAGAGGCACCTTGCGCTGGCAGCAGAGCTCCACGAAATGGGCGCCCTTCAGGGATGACTCGGAAAAGAGGATACCGTTGTTGGCGACTATGCCTATGGGGTAGCCCATGACTCGGCCGAAACCGCAGACAAGGGATTCGCCGTAGAGGGCTTTGAACTCCTGGAACTCGGAGCCATCGACCAGGCGGGCGATGATCTCACGGGTGTCGATGAAGGTCCGGAGGTCCTTGGGGAGAAGGCCGTAAAGCTCCTGGGGATCGTAGGCGGGTGGGCGGGGTGGGGTGAGCTCCCAGGGAAGCTCCTTCTTAACGGGGATGCCGGATACGATTTCCCGGGTGATGGCGATGGCCTCTTCGTCGTTGGCGGCGTAGTGGTCGGAGACGCCTGAGATTCGAGTATGGACGTCGGCGCCGCCAAGTTCCTCGACGGTGACTTCTTCGCCCGTGGCAGCCTTCACGAGGGCCGGCCCGCCGATAAATATGGATCCCGTGCCCTTCACGATAATCGACTCGTCGGCGATGGCGGGAACGTAGGCGCCGCCGGCTGTGCAGAAGCCCATAACCACGGCAATCTGCGCGATGCCCTGGGAGGACATTACCGATTCGTTGTAGAAGACACGGCCAAAGTGTTCCTTGTCGGGGAACACATCGGCCTGCAGGGGAAGAAATGCGCCTGCGGAATCGACCAGGTAGATACAGGGGAGCCGGTTTTGCTGGGCTATCTCCTGGGCTCGGAGGTGTTTCTTTACGGTGAGGGGGTAGTAGGCGCCGGCCTTAACC
Source organism: Dehalococcoidia bacterium (assembly GCA_965220005.1). Taxonomy (GTDB): domain Bacteria; phylum Chloroflexota; class Dehalococcoidia; order Plut-88900; family Plut-88900; genus Plut-88900. Next base: position 947,852 of record OZ244800.1, on the reverse strand, counting down.
GTGGCGTCATTGGCCATGATCATGCACTCGCGTCCACTGACCATGCCGATGCCCGTGACTATGCCCGCGGAATGGGCCTGTCCGTCGTACATCTCCCAGGCGGCAAGGGGACTGAACTCGAGGAAGGGACTGTCGTGATCGACAAGCTTTTCGATGCGCTCGCGGGCGGTCATCTTGCCTCGGCCCTTATGGCGGGCGACGGAGGCCTCAGGCCCACCCTTCTTTACGACCTCCAGCCGCTCCCTCAGCTGCTCCAACAGGCCGATCTGGTGGGCCCTGTTCTCCTGGAACGCCGGGTCCTTGGTGTCGACGTAGCTGCGGATGACGTTGAATTTTCTTTCGCCTGCTGCAATAACCAAGATATTTCTCCTTTTACAAAGCAGACCCTCGGCGCGTTAAACCACAGGCCTGCCGGGGAAATGTTAAGGATGTGCCGGATGAAGTGTCAAGCCGGGCGGCAGGGGTCGGGGTGTATGCTATCCTGTTTTCAGCTTGATAGTGCGGTGAGGAGGCAGCCCATGACTTCATCCATAGTCCACGGAAGATATCTCATTACCCGTGCCTCGGGGCACGAGACCAGTGTGTTGCAAGACGGTGCGATATATCAACAGGATGGAGTGATCGAGGAGGTCGGGGCCTTTCAGGAACTTAGCCTAAAGCACCCGGATGCCCCGGTCTTGGGCGGGGATGATTTCCTAGTCATGCCCGGCCTGATCAATGCGCACCATCACGGCAAGGGGGTCAGCCCCCTGATGAAGGGCAGCCTGGACGACCACCTGGAATACTGGATGGCCGACTCCTGGGGCCGCAAGTCTGCCGACATGTACCTGGACACGATGTACGCGTGCATGAAGATGCTGCGTTCCGGGGTCACGACGGTGATGTTCAACCTGAGCCCCGGAGCGGCGGCGGGCGCTTCCGAAGACTGCAAGAAGGCGCTGACGGCCTTCGCCGATGCCGGTATGAAGGTTAACTTTTCGTTATACGTAGAGAACCAGTACCGCATTGTCGCGGAGGATGAGTCGGTCTTTCTGAGTCGGCTACCATCGGACCTTGCGGCTCGGGCGAAGGAGGTCCTGGACGACGAGTACATCAGCGACGACGACTACATAACGCTCTCCGAGACCCTCCACGCCGAGCAACACGACGGCGAGTTCGTTAAGGTCATGCTTTCTCCGGCGAATGCGCACTGGTGCTCGGATGCGCTTCTGGAGAGAATGAGGGCGACGGCCACGAGACTGGGGACGGGACTGCACATCCACCTGGTGGAGAGCGTCTACGAGAAGCTCATCGGGCTCAAGCTCTATGGCAAGACGGCACTGGCGCACCTGGACGACCTGGGATTCCTCGGGCCTGACGTGTCGTTGGCTCACGCCGTCTGGCTGACGGCAGCTGACATGGACTTGGTCAAGGAGCGGGGCGTGCACGTCTGCACAAACCCGAGTTCCAACCTGAGACTAAGGACGGGCATAGCACCGGTGGCGGAGATGGCGGCCCGTGGCCTTAACCTGGCACTCGGCACGGACAGCACATCTATAAACGAGGATGAGGACTTTATCCAGGAGATGCGCCTGGCCCACCGGCTGCACCGGAACCCGGGAGTGAACTCCCCAACCCTGACTGCCGACAAAATATTGAGCATGGCCACGGTGGGCGGGGCCTGGGCCACGATGTTCGACGATATCGGCGCCCTGGAGCAGGGGATGAAGGCCGACCTCATAACGATAAACCTCAAAAGCGTGACCGAGCCCTACCTGGACCCGGAATCCCCGATAGTCGATGCCCTGGTGTACAAGGCGAAGGGGACGGACGTGGACACGGTGATGATAGACGGTCGGGTGATGGTGGAGGGGGGCCGTGTCGTCAGCGTCGATGAAAATCGGATGATGGAAAGCCTGAAGGGTGAGTTGTCGAGACCCCTGTCGGAGGAAAACCGTGCCCGAAGGCGCACCGCCGAGGAACTGAAGCCCTACATCCAACGCTTCTACGAGGCTTGGGAACCGGGGCAGTACAAACCGTTCTACGTGTACAACAATGCGGAGTAGTGGGCCCAGGCTCAGGGATTAGGCCATGCCAGGCGTCCTTGAAGGAATAAGGGTTCTGGACATTGCGTCCATGTGGGCGGCGCCCTTGATCGGGGCGTATCTGGCCGACCAGGGCGCGGATGTCATCAAGGTCGAGCCCCCGTGGGGCGACCAGGCCCGACGCACCTTCAGCAGTCCTCCCCTCCCCAACGGCGAGAGCCGGTCCTGGCCTGTGGTGGGCCGGGGGAAGAAGGGCATATCCGTCGACATCTCCAATCCGGAGGGTAAAGAGATTGTCTATGCTCTCGTCGAACGGTCGGATGTCCTGATATCCAACTTCCGCCCTCCCGTGGCCCGACGTCTGGGCTACAATTATGAGAGTCTTCGAGCAGTAAACAAGAGACTGGTGTACGCGAGGGTCGGAGCATACGGCGAACGTGGCCCTTATGCTGAGAAACGGGGCTATGACCGGATTTTCCAGGCGCTTTCGGGGATGATGCGGCGGTCGGGGCCGGAGGGAATACCGAGGAATGCGGGCATTTGGGCGGCGGACATGTCGGCGCCCTGGGCGATGTGCTACGGCATAGCGCTGGCGCTGATGCACAGGGAGAAGACGGGGGAAGGACAGGAAGTCAGCACGTCGCTGCTCCACATGTCGATGGCGATGCAGGCAGTGGATTTGGTGAGAGCCGACTCGGAAGTGGAGTCGGGCGGGGAGTCGGGGGAGGACTACGCCAACCAGCCCCTCTATCTGCCATACGAGTGCTCCGACGGGGAATGGGTGAACATAGTGGTCATCAGCGACAAGGAGTTCCGCGGCCTCTGCGAAGCACTAGAGATAACGGACGTTCTGGATGACTCCCGGTTCTCGACACCCCTTGGCCGGATAAAGAACGGCGGCGTACTGTTCCAAGTGCTGGCCGGTGTGTTCTCGACACGCCCGATGAAGGAGTGGCTACAAGTGCTGGAGGCGCACGATGTTCCGTGCGCCCCGGTCCTCGGCGCGAGTGATGTCTTCGACAGCCCGCAGATCGAGGCGAACGGGTTTATGGCGGAAGTGGACTATCCGGGGGTCGGGAGAACGCGGATGATCGACACTCCCGTGAAGTTGAGCGGGAGGCCGGGCGGGGTGGGTGAGAGAGCCCCGATGCTGGGAGAGCATACAGAGCAGGTGTTGAGGAGCTTGGGATATTCGGAAGATAGGATTTGTGATCTGGAGGGGTGTGGGGTGTTGTCTCGTGGGAGGAGTCCGAAAGTGTAGTTGAATAGACTAGTCTGACCAGTTATAATTCCAACTATGGGTATCACATACACAACTTACGAAGCCAAGGCCCGATTCTCGGAGGTCATGCGGCAGGTTAGAGAGGGCAAGACCATAACGGTATCGTACCGCGGTGAACCTGTGGCCGAAATTAAGCCACTTGAAAAGCGGAAACTCACCCAAGAAGAGTGGGACGAAGAGATGGAGAGGCGAGGCATTCTTCACCGATCCAAGAATCCGAATGCACGTCCCAAACTCGGAGAATACGTACCCGGAGCTCTGGCTCGCTTCTTGGCTGAACGCGACTAATGAGCGTTGCCTTCCTCGACTCCTCTGCAATCCTCACGATCGGATTCAGGCAACGCGGAGGAGCAGAGCTGGAAGCGCGTCTGCAATCATTCTCCGAACTTAGGGCATCGAATCTCCTTGAGGCCGAAGTTCGCTCCGCATACATCAGGGAGCGCAGAGCCTACAACTCCGAAATTCTCGAGGGCATCAACTGGGTTATTCCGGATCGGCCCCTAACGCCAGAAATCTCGAAAGCGTTGGAAGCAGGCTACGCGCGGGGAGCGGACTTGTGGCACTTGGCAACAGCCCTATATATGGCGGCAGACCCAACAGAAGTGACGTTCGTCACCTTGGATCAGCAGCAACGTCGAGTTGCGAGAGGACTTAGGTTCCGGGTATAAGGTCTTTTAATCGCCCTTCACCGTCCGGGCTATATACGCACACCCGAGCATGTAGTCCTGACGCTCCAGCCGAGGCACGACCTTTTCCAACTCGTCATAGGGTTGGCCCTTGGCGAAGACCCTGTTCATCGAGCCCCGCACCCCGACCCATCGCCACGTCCTGAACCGCACCTGGAAATAGAGGTTGAATAGCGGGCCCAAGAGCCCCTGGGCGTGCTTCACTCCACCATTGACAAGCCGGCCTCCGGGCGCCAACGCGTCGATAACACTGGTGACAGCAGGCGGGGAGATGAGGATCTCCGGGACGAAGAAAGCGAGAACGGCGTCCAAGGGACCAGGTACATTGACTGTCTGGGCGTCGCCTTGGATGAGGGTCACGTTTTCCCAGCCGTTCCGCTCGACCTTCTCATGTGCTATCTCAAGCATTTCAGGACTGAGCTCCACCCCGATAACCTTGCCCTTAGGCCCGACACCTTGCTGAAGCATTTCGAAGCTGAGGCCCGTGCCACAGCCGAGATCGAGAACGGACTCGCCGGGCTTGAGGTCCAGGCGTCGGATGGCGTGGTGGCGGATGCGATCCGAAAAACGCTTCCCCTTGTCGTATTCGGCGGCGTGGCGTCTGTAGCGGTCTTTCTGGGCTTGGGCGTCGTAGGTGTTCATATGGGAGATTATACGTTGCCCCAAAGGCGGAACGCTGGGAGGTTCCGGCTATGAGCTCGACTGAGGTCGCGCATGCCCAGGGGTTTGGGACTCCCTGGTTGCCCGTGCCACGTAGGCGCAGCCGAACATATAGTCCCAGCGCTCCAGGTTGGGGGCGGCGGCTTCCAGGACGGCATACGGCTGGCCTCTGCCGAGCATCCTGTGGATGACGCGCCTGACGCCCACCCATCTCCAAGTCCTGAACCTCGCCTGTAAATAGAAATTGAACAGCGGACCCAGGGGTCCGCGGGCGTGCCTCACGCCGGATGCTACGAGTCTTCCGCCGGGTGAAAGCGAGTCCAGAGCTCGGCGGACGGCGGGGGGAGAATTGAGGATCTCGGGCACGAAGAAGGCCAGTGCAGCATCGAGGGGTCCGGGGATGTCGACGGTGTTGGCATCGCCCTCGATGAGGGTCACGTTGCGCCAGCCATTGAGCTCGACCCTCCGGCGGGCCATCTCGAGCATCTCGGGGCTGAATTCCACGCCGATGATGCGTCCCTGCGGCCCGACGTCCCGATGAAGCCGTTCAAAGCTGATGCCGGTGCCGCAACCGAGGTCGAGCACCGATTCGCCGGGCTTGAGATCAAGGTGTTCGAAGGAGGCCTCGCGGATGCCCTCTAGCCAGCTCATAGCGCTATCGTAATCGGCGGCGAGGCGGCGATAGCGGTCCTTGACCGTGTCGGTGTCTCGGGTGTTCATGGGGGGGATTATAGCCCTACAGCTCAATGAAAACAGGGCTTGGGACTGAAAAAGGAAGGGCCCCCGATTGCTCGGGGGCCTTTCTGATTTTCTTTGGTAGCGGGGGTTGGATTCGAACCAACGACCTTCGGGTTATGAGCCCGACGAGCTGCCACTGCTCCACCCCGCGTCGTATGCGGTGGGTATGAGCCCGATCCGCTGTGTTGAATAGAGAATTAGAACGTTCTGCACGTGTCATAATGCAGGTCAAGCCCTCGGTCGATTAGTACCGCTCAGCTAAACATGTTGCCATGCTTACACCTGCGGCCTATCAAGCAGCTAGTCTCGCTGCGACCTTACCTTCTTCTCGAAGTGGGACACCTAATCTTGGGGTGGGCTTCGCGCTTATATGCTTTCAGCGCTTATCCACTCCAGACTTGGCTACTCAGCGATGCTCCTGGCGGAACAACTGACACACCAGAGGTCTGTCCCTCCCGGTCCTCTCGTACTAGGGAGAGCTCCCCTCAAGTCTCCTGCGCCCACGGCGGATAGAGCCCGACCTGTCTCACGACGGTCTGAACCCAGCTCGCGTACCGCTTTAATGGGCGAACAGCCCAACCCTCGGGACCGCCTTCAGCCCCAGGATGCGACAAGCCGACATCGAGGTGCCAAACCTTGCCGTCGATGTGAACTCTTGGGCAAGATCAGCCTGTTATCCCCGGGGTAGCTTTTATCCGATAAGCCACGGCCCTTCCACTCGGAACCGTGGGATCACTTTGTCCGACTTTCGTCCCTGCTCGACTTGTAGGTCTTACAGTCAAGCCCCCTTATGCCAATGCACTCGACGCACGATTTCCATCCGTGCTGAGGGGACCTTTGAACGCCTCCGTTACCTTTTGGGAGGCGACCGCCCCAGTCAAACTGCCTACCAGGCATGGTCCCAGAGCTTGTTCTCTGGTTAGAACCAAGATCAGAAAAGGGTGGTATTTCACTAGTGGCTCCTTCCAGCCCGAAAGCCAGAGATCATAGCCTCCCACCTATCCTACGCATTCCTGGCCCCAATCCAATGCCAAGCTGCAGTAAAGCTCCACGGGGTCTTTTTGTCCTGCCGCGGGTAACCCGCATCTTCACGGGTACTTCAATTTCACCGAGTCCCTCGTTGAGACAGTGCCCAAGTCGTTACGCCATTCGTGCGGGTCGGAACTTACCCGACAAGGAATTTCGCTACCTTAGGACCGTTATAGTTACGGCCGCCGTTCACTGGGGCTTCGGTTCAAAGCTTCTCCCTTACGGGATGACCTCTCCCCTTAACCTTCCAGCACTGGGCAGGCGTCAGCCCCTATACATCAGCTTTCGCTTTAGCAGAGACCTGTGTTTTTGTTAAACAGTCGCTTGGGCCGGTTATCTGCGACCCCCAAAGGCTACTGTGACGCCAGGGCACGGTTTCCACACGCCCAGCGATCAAAGCCAACCGAAGCCGGCCAATCTGCTGGAAATGCTTCTGCCGCGACCAAAACGGCGTCTCTTCACCCTTAAGGGCACCCCTTCTCCCTAAGTTACGGGGTTATTTTGCCGAGTTCCTTAACGAGGGTTCTCTCGATCACCTTCTCCGTATTCGGAGCGCCCACCAGTGTCGGTTTGCGGTACGGGCGCTATTAGACCATAACGACGAGGCTTTTCTTGGCAGCGTGGGATCAGCGAAATCGCCTTAACCTAAATTAAGACTGCCCCCTTCTCTCAACTTGTATCCGGAACGGATTTGCCTATCCCGGCATAGTCCGGAGTCAGGGATGCGCCATGTCCATTGGGCACACTCCGCCTACCTTCCTGCGTCCCCCCTTCGCTTTAAAACGATCTAGCAGCGGTACGGGAATTTTGACCCGTTGTCCATCGCCTACGACTTTCGTCCTCGGCTTAGGCCCGACTAACCCTACGCGGATTAACCTTCCGTAGGAAACCTCAGGCTTACGGTGGACGTGTTTCTCACACGTCTTACGCTACTCATGCCGGCATTCTCACTTCTCTCCGCTCCACCGCAGCTCACACCACGGCTTCATAGCACCCCAGCCCCAACTCTCGCCAGAACTAAGGCATGAAGAGAACGCTCCCCTACCCCCCGAACCGGCGGACCGGATCGGAGCCACAGCTTCGGTGATAGACTTGAGCCCCGGTACATCGTCGGCGCAGAATCCCTCGAACAGTGAGCTATTACGCACTCTTTAAAGGATGGCTGCTTCTAAGCCAACCTCCTGGCTGTCTCTGCGACCCTACTTCCTTTAACACTTAGTCTATACTTAGGGACCTTAGCTGGTGGTCTGGGCTGTTTCCCTCTCGACAATGAAGCTTATCCCCCACTGTCTCACTCTCGGGGTATGGAACCGTGGCATTTGCAGTTTGATTGGGGTTGGTAAGCTTTTCGCCCCCTAGCCCATTCAGAGCTCTACCTCCACGGCTGAACCCCCGAGGCTGTACCTCAATACATTTCGGGGAGAACCAGCTATCTCCGGGTTCGATTGGCATTTCACCTCTACCCACAGCTCATCCCATACTGTTGCACTAGTAACGGGTTCGGACCTTCACTCCGAGACTATCGGAGCTTCATCCTGGCCATGGGTAGCTCACCCGGTTTCGGGTCTAATCCACGCGACCTTGATCTCCGAAGAGACCTGGGCGCCCTGTTCAGACTCGCTTTCGCTACGGCTCCGCATCAGAGATGCTTAACCAAGCCACGTAGATTAACTCGCCGGCTCATTCTTCAATAGGCACGCCATCATTCGCCCTAAGGCGAACTCTGACCGCTTGTAGGCACACGGTTTCAGTTCTATTTCACTCCCCTCCCGGGGTGCTTTTCACCTTTCCCTCACGGTACTTGTTCACTATCGGTTGCCAAGAGTATTTAGCCTTGGAGAGTGGTCTCCCCAGCTTCCCACGGGATTTCTCGTGTCCCGTGGTACTCAAGAACGTGTCAGGAGCCTCTCCCTTTCGATTACGGGACTATCACCTTCTACGGCGGGGCTTTCCAGCCACCTTCATCTAGGGTTCGGTTTGTAACTCCTTGCTCGCGCTGGGGGTTGAGCAGACATGCCTTACAACACCCGTAGAACATAGGGCCCCAGCCCACTGAGTCCTACGGGTTTGGGCTTTTCCTCGTTCGTTCGCCACTACTGAAGGAATAATCTCTTTTCCTCGGGGTACTTAGATGTTTCAGTTCCCCCGGTTGCCTCTTTCCGGCCTATGTGTTCGGCCGGTAGTTACCCGGTTTTACCGGGCAGGGTTGCCCCATTCGGGAATCCCCGGCTAGTTTGCTAGGCAACATGCCGAGGCTTTTCGCAGCCTTGCCACGCCCTTCATCGGCTCTTGGCACCAAGGCATCCTCCGTGCGCCCTTAGTAGCTTGACCTACATTAAGACCCGGACAGAACGTTCTTCTCTATTCAGTTTTTAATGTGCTCCTCAGACAAACAAGCGGCCCGATGTTCCTCAAGCCGCTCTAGAGTACTCATCAAGTGTTTATTGATTGTCAGTACGTCAATGGGTGTTGGCCGGACCTACCCGGCTATACCTGTTCCTTCCGAGGTGTAACGAGAAGTATATGATGCCCATATAAGAGTGTCAAGGCTTGTCTTACGGTCGAGAGAAGTGCGAAACCTTATGTGAAGTGATGTCCGTTAGGACTTTGTCTCGTTAGACGTGGTTAGGGTGGTCACGACTGGGAGTAAAAGTTACCTGCGACCTCTGTTCAGAGATTCTTGAGTCAGGGCTGACGCCCCTTTACTGGCCCGCATGCTTCTCTCTTTTATGTCCTTGATGTTGGCGGCACTCTCTGCGCATATGTACTGACCAAGTAGTCTGTGGCCGGCCAGGTTCCTTGCATCCCGTTGGGTTTCAGTTGCCGTTGCAGGACGAGACATCCGCTCTTCGACGTGCGCCTTAGCGTCCTTTACTCTCCTGAATTGCATTCCCCCTACGGCCATCCAGCTTCCTCCCGCGGGGTAGACGATGTATGGGTATTTGCCGCCCAAGAACCTCGATATACGCAAGTGAGAATCCATCAGTTTGTAGCCTGTGCGCAAGTTGCCTGACCATAGCGGGAAGTCGTCGGGGGATGCTTTGTTTACGCTGCTTACCTTCGGGTTGTTAGTAGTCTTGTATCCCCTCTTCCACTCCACCTCTTTGCCGTCCTTCGCCTTGATCTTTACGGGCGTGGGGATAACCCATTTACCGTTCTCTTTCCGGGCCCCGACAATTTGCCCCTGGGAGATAGCACGCTGAACCCTGGGCTTGGAGTAGCCTGTTATTGAGGCTGCCTCTGCTATGGAAATGTGTTGGACAACACAAGGACTAGGATCGTCATTGAGAATGGAGTTACCTCTCGCCTTTTCCCCACCAGTCATCTCTATGCCTTCCTACCGAATTTCACGGGGCTTTCATAAGCTACTCCCAAAGGGTCACAGGCCACCTTTGTGGGAGTCAAGGAGAATGGACGGCAGTGAACAAACTCATGGGAAATACTGACTGTTACGGGTGCTGCCCCAACCCCACCGCCAGACAAAAGAGAAGGGGGCTACCCACTGGTAGCCCCCTTCAGCGCCAGAATTGTCAACCTCTACGATGATAACCCCAGCATGCATCTCCGGGCAAGAGGCAGCTCACGAGGAGGGAAGTGCAAAATTGTGGTTATGAAAAGTGGGGCGGCAAGTGCATTAGGCAATATCCGCGGTGGGTGGCTTCAGCAAGACAGGCCCCTATATCCTTCACGTTCTGACGGCACGCAGCATTTTCGTCTATTGCGCGCTTAATGACCCCGCTGAATTGAAGTGGTGGTCTCTCGTTGACTGTCAGACCAGGTGAAACCAAAGCCCAGCTGGCATTACTATAGGTAAGGTGGTTACCGTCGAGGTCACTGTATGCTACAAACTCTGACACCAGCCCATGCTCAAAAGCCATGTGTGACTCTTCGTGAAAGAAGCTATTCAGTGGCTCTCGGCACACAATGCACGGCACGGGGCTATCACCATTCGTAACGTCGGGTATCAGCTGGGTGTCTTTTGGCCATCTATCTCGAGGGCAAGTCGTTCCTGCAGACAGTATGTCTGCCCGCGGCAAATGACCGTGCCGCAGATTGCTAGTCCAGATGATTTCGTCGTTGACGCTCATGCCGGCTACCATCACCACGAACATGGGGATGCCCTTTCGTCGAGCGAACTCAGAAACCCTACTAGAAGGCTTGTTGGTGTCCACGACCTCTATGATCCAGAGGGGCTCGCTTTGGTCATCGAGGCCCACGAGGTCCGGCTTGATGGCCCCGTAGTCCAGTCGATGGTCATGGGCTACCATGTCGAGACTGCGGCATAAGTCGAACCAGTGATAATTTTGCCCTTCCGGTACGGCCTGAGTGCGCGGTAGCTTGGTGGTGGGTGCTGCGGGAGCAGATGGAAATCCACCATAGCAGGCCTTGTAGGGGTCGGCGGCGGTATTGGGGCAGGGATAGTGCATCTGACCGTAGTTGCCGCGTTCTTCTGGCGAGCGAACCAAAGAGTTGAGGCAATGAGTATGTAGCGCGTGCTTCATTCGGACACTGAAAATTCCCTCTGGCATAACTATTCTCCCTCATGAGTAGTGCAGTTGTTTGCAACTAAAGAGGAAGCCAAGTTCAGTATCAGGTGCATAATTGGTCTTCTGTTAAGGGACATGCGGGAATTCCGAGATTACTGTCCCGATTCGCGGCAGTAACTTCGGCCTCCGTTCTAGGTGTGACTACCTGATATAGGTTTGGGAAATCTCGCTTCATGGAGAGCTACGTTAGGAGTAGGTCGAGCTTCCCGCCAAATCAATCCAAATAATCCGGATTGTGAGGGGAAAACTCTACGTTACCTGGGTAAAAGGCCCGTCGCCAGTGCCCATTAGGTAGCACAACACTCATCTCTCGCCAAACCCGTATCTTGGCAAACTCCGTTAAGACGAGAGAGTCACATAACCTTATGTTTATCGCAGTGTCGGTGAAGGAGGGGCCAAGCGCAAATGCTTAGCAGGTGTCAGGCCTTAGCATCTCACTAAGAAAGTCCTCAATAGCCGGTGACAAGGTCGGCCGCACCACCGCTTGAGGAATTAGAATGCGAGCATTCTGGGCGAGTGTCTGCTGAAGGCTTCGACTCTTCTTTCCCACCGCGTCAGAATGTCCGCTGTCAGCGGAGGTTGGCGAATGCTCCACATAGTTGCAGATTTTCTCATATACCGAGACAGGAATGGCCGCCACGCCGAATTCCTCGGGGTCGGGTGCCAGTTTGCGAAGGTCTTCTGCTGAAGTGCAGAGCTCCCGGCTTACCGAATGGCGATCAGTTCTACAGCCTTTGCAGTCAAGGTCGTTAACGAAAGCATTGGGCATTAGCGCTCCCGAATCAGTAATTTTGTCCAGACGAAACCGCCGCAGAACAATTTCACTGGAGGGGACCTTGTCGCCCTTCATTAACTACACAGGGATTCCAGTGGCCTCGGCGTAATGCGAGAAAACGCTGTAGAGATTGCCAAATGTAAGTTCCCCTTCTCGGTATTTCGCCGCAGATTCATCCGTGGACGAAAACAGAAAGGCGGGGGGCTCGTGTGGCGACACTTCGAGATATAAAACCTCTCCGCCAAATTCCCATTGCATACCAATGGACCCGTCACCACCTGGTGCCATCCACGGAAGAGGTAATCCCATGCCCACCACTGCTAGCAATACTCCCCTCGCTTCATCAATTGTTTCTGACTTCAAAGGGGGGGCACCATACGAATCCCAGTTTGATCGCAGTTCGAGGAATTGGTCTAACTTCTCGTTGAAAATGGTCTTGGCGGGCTTCTGCTCTAAAAAGGTCTTGGCGGGCGTCTGCTCCAAAAAGACACCCGCTGAGGCAGCGGACGTGACAGCAGCGTTATTGCTTATGAAGATTCTACGTATCATGTCCAGGCTCGATGCCCATGCTGAACTGGCCTGGTCCTTAGGTAGTGCTCCAAGCTTATGTTCTTGTGTATAGCTAGGCCGCTGCGCTAAGACATCACCGATGTATCCAACGAGGGGATTAACTAGGTCGCAACTGCGTTCTCGCTGCCAGCCAATTACATTAGAGCGTTTTATTAACCTATGCTGTCCGCAAAAGACATCAGTGAACTTCGCGCCAACTCTAGAGTGTTCCATAATTCCTCCGGGGTGGGCATAACATCTGCTGCCACGAGTACATTTAGGCCCACGAAAACTCGTTTTCCTGTCAGGTCGTTAGTGCGTGGCTCAATACGGAATGTCAGTGTAAGGGGGCCTCGCCTGAAGACCGGTTGCACAGTTTGAATATCTACCTCCCAGCCTTCATCCTTCCAAAGGCCAGGAGCCAGCAACTTACGCGCGATGTAGACGCTAGCGCCGTCGGTGCCCTGTTGAAGAAAAATACTAGCAACGTTAACTGCAAAAACAGGGATGGGCTGCCCGGCGAGGTCTGAGCAGTGAATTGCCAGATTGGTCACCACAGCCAGTCGCCTAAACTCGTCAGCGGGGTATTCTTGGCTAATGACAGTATGCTTTGGATTTGACGAACGGCTTAATGCCAGACGCTCTTTAAGGAGTACAATGGTGGACTCATCCGGGGGGTTTGTCACGGGAAAGGGTGGAGGGGCGGCTCGTTGTACCTCTGAGTCTACATCAAGCCTGGTGAGGAAGTTGTCGAGTTGGTTCTGTCGTGTCAACAGGTGAGTTTCCGGGAGGACAACATTGACACTAACTGTGTCCTCAAGCTTAAGGGTCATCTGACGCCTCCCGAAATAGCGATCCTTTGGCTCCACTGGAGACAGGGTTTCCAGTGTAACACAGCTTAGGGTCGTGCGAGGCTACATTGTCAAACGGGCCATGTCAAGCGAGCGTTGTTCTCTGAGAGAGGTACATAATCGTTGTTATGTCTATCCGGCTGGTTGAAAACCGCGAATGCCCAGTCCTTATGGGAGTCAGACATTAGGTGAAAGAGTGGCTGACTGGGTGTCAAAGGATTGCGCCCAGTTTGCGAAGGTCTGGTCACCCTAGCTGTTGCATGGGGGCTTGTACTTTAGCACAAGGTCGGCAACCTGATCTTTACGTTGATTCTCCCCATCAGTAAAACGTGTGTGCAAATTAGTAACGCCTTGCTGTTTTGCGCAGGCGAAGGCTGTGGACAGCAACTTGTCATGGGCCACAATGATGTTGTCGGCCTGGTCTATGTAAAGAGGCTCCCAAGTACCGTCTGTATGCCTTTTTGCGTATATGAAACATCCGGGCCTCGCTAACGGATGCTCCTTGAGTGGCTGGCCCGACCCCCCACCGAAGGGCCAGACTTCATATTTGTAAGATTGCCCCGACTCACCTCTCCAATTGTATATTTCCACTTTTTTACCTTACTGTTGAAAATAGTTCAGCGCGGGAAATTATAACTAATTGCGCAGCCGTCACAATGGTAATAGCGCTAATGCCGACTGGCGTGGGCCGTGCCTACGCGTTAGGGGTTTGGTATATCGGGAGTGGTCAACCTTTCCGCCGCTTCAACTCCTCTTCCAGCGTCGGCCCCAGCACCAAACTTGGCCGTACACCCTTTCTCGCGCCCCGCTCTGCATTAGCGATGCACAAGTCGCAATAGAACCCATCCTCCGGGTTGTGGGTCCCGGGTTGGCCCCGCATCCACTGGAGGTCTTCCGGGTCGTGGTATTCAATGCTGTGCCAGCCTGACCCGATGCACTGGTACAGGAGGGCACCCGAAGGTGGAAGCTCGGCGGTTTCCCAACGTTGTGGCATGTTCTTACTCCGACTCACTCTGTCTCGCCCGCCGCCATAGCTCAAAGCTGACGAGGCCCAGGGCGGCGACCAGGGCAACCCACCACCCCCAGTACCCCAGCAGAAGGGCCGACACCACGCTGAGGGCGTACAGGATGGATGCGCTACCCCATAGGTACTTAGTTAGCTGACTCATTGTCCTAGCACATCCTTTCGGGGTCGTGGTCGTGAGCGATGTAGTCCAGTCCTACCTCAAACGCTGCTGTTTGTGTTTTGGCGTCAAATACGACACGGGCATTGCGGAGGGTTTCGATGTCGCGTGGATAACAGGCGGTGTTTAGGTAGGCGGGCTCACCATCCATGAGCGGCGTCTCCTGGGTAACCTTCCAGTAGGATATCTCCGCGGCCGTTCTCGTACGCCTTCCGTAAGCCTCTATGGTGGTGCCACATCTAGGCCAAATACGAGCCTGGCCGGTGATGTCTACGGGAAACCGAAGAGAGCCAATCCATGTCTTTGCCTCTGTTTCCTCATTTACCACCCAATACTCGAACCACTTCCCGCCCTGGTCAGTTTCGGCTGCGCTCAGTGTCATGGTGTAGGTTCCGGGCTCCCAATCGTAATTCTTGCGTACACTTGCGAAGGAGCCTTCGTTGTCCCCAGCGGCCGCCCACCCGTCATCAGGGATACGGGTGTCCGACATGCGCACGGTGTGGGACGGCGGGTCGTCGTACCAGCGTGAGAAGATAGCTCCTTTGCCCGTCCACCTTCCGGTATCGTGTTGCAAGTCAGTCTGGATGCCAAAGTAAATACCCTGGTTTCCTATTGCGAGCCCTGCACAACCGATGAGAAACAGACCACCGCCACGCATTGGTTCGGGGTTGTTGCCGAGGGTCACCGTTACTGACAGTTGGTCCCCCACCACGTACGAAGGCCAGTTCCACCACGCATAAGCCATCGCCCTCGGCATGGGAACGGCAGAGTTCATTATGATTTCTTCCGCAGTAGGTGTGGGTGTTGGGGTAGGGACAGGGGTCGGCGTTGGAGTAGGGGTCGGCGTGGGTCGAGGGGTGGCAGTGGGCAGGGAGGTCGGCGTGGGGACAGGGGTGTACGTCGGGACTGGCACCGGTATTGAGGTAGGAGCAACTGACCGCCGCGGCGTTGGGGCCGGCGAGAGCGTAGGCGACGGCGTGGGCGTGGAGAGAGGGGCAGGCGTGGACTCAGGTGTAGGGCTGGGCCGCTCTGTGGAGGTGGGAGTTAACTCCACCGGCGTAGCGGCCCCCTGGGAGGCCCCGCACCCCATAACAACAACAGAACACAGTACAAAGAACAGCAGGAAAAAAAGACGCATAAACGGGTGCTCCCTCGGGCCTTAGAGTAGGATGCCTGCCAGAGCGTCCCGTCCTCCGTTGTAGCAGCCGCGAGGGAGCAGGAAACCCTACTCCTTGCGCGAACGCGCAACAACGGACAAGGAACTGCGTGTGAGTTCGTGGCATAGGACGCTCTGGCACTTACTAAGTTACGCCGACAGGCCCGTCTTGTCAATCAGCGTGCGCAGCGACCGGAAGCCGAGGGTCAAATCTAGACTGGGCATATTCCCAATCAACCACCTAAGGAATCCTTCTGACCATCCACCCCATCTCGTCAACCCTTCCGTTGAGTACATTCACCAGTGCCGTAACCTGGTAGGTTAGCACTGACATAAGGACATGAAGCCTCACTTGCTCGATGTTCCTCGCACTGTGACTTTCCAGTCGGCGAGACTGTTTCAGTGACTTAAAGACCCGCTCGATGGCCTGACGCTTGGCATACAGGGCCTTCCACTCCGGGCTCTGTCGTCTGATGGCCCCAAACAGTCGAGGATTTGTAGTCGGGTCTTCCCATACTTCGGTGTCACAGTACCTGACTGCTCCCTTGAAGGATTTCTTCAAGTGGCAGCCGCCGCAACGGTAGAGCCAGCCTTTTTCGGGGTCGCTCCTAACGTACTGCATAGGGACTCTGCCTATGCAAGTGGGCACACCGTCCTCGGTGTAGATTCCCTCATATAGTCCACCCTTGGGCGGCTTCCTGATATGGATAATCGGAAGAATATCCTTCTCGATTAGGTACTGATGGTTTTGCAAAGAATCGAACCCCTTGTCGGCGACCAAGACATCAGGATGGAACCACGGATACACGCTCTCGGTATAGGCAATGACAGTCGGTAGTATCGTCATCTCAGAGGCATTAGCCGGTAAGGTCTGAAGCGCCAACGGCAGGTCGTAGTTAATGTCGCCAATCAGGTTAATCTTGTAACCATAATCCAGGACTTGCTTGCCATTCTTGGAGCGGGCACTATTCTTGTATCCCCATCTGGCGTCTGGATCTACGTGAGGTGAGCGATTGGGGTTGGCGTAGGCCTTAACAAATGTGCCGTCAATCGCCACTTCTTTGCCCAGGTCGGGAAGTCTGTCCTTTAGCCTCTCGGTTACCTGGGCGAACATGGCCATTACAAGGTCGGAGTGGTGGGTGAGGCGTTGAATGAATTTGTTGATGGTTGTTCGGCGCGGTAAGGTCTCTAACCCACAGAACTCCCGGAATTCGGGCTGGTCCCGCAGCTTGCGGTAGAGGTCGTTGATGTTACCGAGACCTAACAGGAACAAAGAGGCATAGGCTCGCCACATTGCCTTGAGTGGATATCCCGGTCTCCCGGTCCAGCGGTAGCTTCTCAGCCTCTTGAGGAGGTCGGTGGCATTCATTGCGTCGAGCTTCTCCTGAAGTTCCTCCAGGTAGCCCGACATTTGAACCCCGCCCGGGCGCGGTATATAATCCGCACTAACCACTGGGAACCAAACCTTCCTCGTGGTTGGAGGTCATCGGCACCATCCGATGGCCTCTACTTTTCTCGTTGTATTATCCCGAGAAATGATGGCTTTGTCTCCTATTGCTCATTTTGTTACATGACGTAGCCTTCCTTTCGACGAGCACCACGATAGACAAATCGCGTGTCGCGATGGTATAAAGTTTGTGTGCGGTAAGGTGGTGGAAGCAGTGGGGGAGTGCCCACGTAACTTCCAAAGTGCACCAAGCCGTACGCTCGCGGAAAGGCCCCGTCGTATAGTCACGACGGGGCCTTTTACGTGCTCTTGGGCGCGCTCAGCCAGGTCTCGCCGTGGTCTTTCCTTGCCTTGCCGCGGCGAACCTTGTGAGAAAACACTAGCAGATGGAAGCATAATTGTCAATACTACTGACGAGAGTTATGCAACCATAACTAATGTGTTTATTTGGGAGATTATATCCTTGTGTGCCACAGTGACTAATCACCTGGGAGCGGCCACCTAGTCCGAATAACATTTATGTCGTAGAATCTAACCCCAGCCACGATAGCCACTGCCATGCCCAGACAAGCCGAGCCAAACATTAACAATGCCCTCGCCAACCTCTTCAGAGGCATGTTCTCGCGTACCAACGTCATCTCCGAAAATACACGTGTTATAGCAGGTCACCCAGGTTTGAAACCCGACATCCTCGTAAGCTCCATCGGCCGCTCCCCTGTAGTTGTCGAAGCCGAATATCTGCCTGCGACTACCGTCGAAGAGGAGGCCAAGTCCCGACTTGGCCTGAAAGTTGCTGACAACGAGCGCAAGATCGAAGCTGCCATCGCCCTCCGATATCCCGATGGCCTAGCAGAAGTCACCGACCTAGACACGGCCCTCACGTCCTCCTACTTCTCCTATAGCGTCTTCACCCTGGAGCGCAACGACGTAAAGCGCTTTCCCGAGTCCGGCTGGCTTGGTGGCTCCGTTGAAGACCTCGCCGACCTGGTCCGTCTAGTATCCGTTCCCAAGTCGGTTGTTGACCAAGCCACTGACCTGATGCAAGAAGGCATAGATCGTGTTGCAAATATCTTGGATGAGATGGAAAACAGTCACCCCTTTATCAATGTGGAGATAGCCAAGCGACTCGGGATGATTAACGTGCCCCAGACTAGACGCATGGCCTGCGCCATTATCGCCAATGCAATGGTCTTCCACGAGCAGATAGTGGGAATGTATCCGGGCATCAAGTCTCTAACGACTTTGTGCGGTTCCGACGTTGACAACCCTAAGCGTAAGGTGCTGGCTGCATGGGCTCACATTCTCAACGAGATCAACTACTGGCCCATCTTTTCAATTAGCAAGGACATCCTTGCGGTAATCCCGCCTGGATACGCTAAACGCATACTTGGAACGTTACGTTTCACCACGAGTGATGTGAATGCAACTGGGGTTGAAAATGCCCACGATCTGACGGGCCGCATATTCCAGAACCTAATCTCAGACCGGAAATACCTTGCAACCTTCTACACTCTCCCTGCCTCTGCGGCCCTTCTTGCAAGGCTAGCCATAGCTAAGATGGACGGCATCGACTGGGCCGATGCCAGGGCTATTGGCAAACTCCGCATCGCCGACTTCGCCTGTGGAACTGGGGCTTTGCTGTCAGCGGTGTACGAGCAAATCGCTGGCCGACACGAACGAACCGGCGGGAACCCATCTGCTCTGCACAATATCATGATGGAAGACGTCTTCTACGGCTGCGATGTCATGCCATCGGCGGTCCATATTACCTGTTCCACCCTCTCCGGCATGAAGCCTGCCGAGAGGTTCCGCAAGTCTCACATCTACGCCCTACGGTACGGCCGTCAAGAAGATGGCAGCGTAAACATCGGCTCCCTTGAGTTCCTGAACAGCTCCGTCCAGTGGACTCTCTTCAATAGCAGTGACCCCGCTGTCCACATAGCTGACGACAGCGAGGAATCCCCCTACCCCGCCATCGCCAAGATCCCCGACGAAGAATTCGACCTCGTAATCATGAATCCGCCTTTTGTTAGGGCAACAAATCACGAAGGTGCCCATGCAGACATCACCAATCCCGCATTCGCCGCCTTTGGCGCAACTAAGGCAGACCAGAAAAAGATGGGTCAACGAATCAATGAGTTCGGAAAAGGAAGCTGCTATCACGGCAACGCTGGCATCGCCTCTGCATTCGCTGCACTGGCACACCGCAAGTTGAAACCTGGGGGAGTGCTGGCACTGGTGTTACCACTGACCTTAGCCTCTGGACCGTCTTGGCAGGGCTTTCGAGAGATGCTCTCTCGCGAATACAGTGCCCCAACAGTCTTAAGTCTCGCCGCTAACGGCAAAGCTATGTCATTCTCATCAGATACGGGCATGGCAGATTGTCTTGTCATTTGCACCAAGTTGGCCTCAGTAGACCGCTTCGATAACAGAGCGTTGTTCCTATCGCTCATTAGTAGACCACAAGACTTGGCCCAGGCCAGTTCGCTTGCGTCCGCTATGAGCAATCGTGACAAGATTAGGACTATCGAGGATGGGCCTTACGGCGGAACGCCCCTGCTGATTGGTGAGAAACCTACAGGGGAGACAATATCGGCGCCTGTAGACGAAAAAGGAGAGCGCTGGGGTTCAGTTCGGATTGCAGACTATTCGCTCGCTCAAACTGCATTTTCCTTGTCCAATTCCAAGCTCTGGCTGCCTAGCAGCCCAAGTGCCCTTAAAGTGCCCACCGCTCCTTTAGCAGCAATTGGCAAACTTGGCGTCCTCGACCGTGACATTGTAGGCCCAAGACCTCGCGGCCCATTTGACAAGATGGAACCTAGTCCTACAGCAACTTATCCAGCCTTGTGGAACCATAAAGCGGCTCAGGAAGTCCGGATGGTATGTACACCTGACTCCCAATTGAAGGTAAGAATCGGAATGGAAGACAAAGCTGGGAAGATTTGGGCAACTGCTAGCCGCGTACACCTTAATCGCGACTTTACTTTTGGCTCTCAGCCCCTAGCTGTCGCCTTCACTGACATGGAATCCATTGGGGGAAGGGTGTGGCCAAACGTTACATTTGCTGATACGAGATTTGACTATGCGTTTTCGGTATGGAGCAACTCTACTTTGGGGCTATTCTTATTTTGGTGGCACTCTAACCGCCAGCAATCAAGCAAGGCCAATGTTTCAATTCGTTCCGCCGAATCCCTCCCCACTCTAGACCTCCGCACCCTCACCGACGCCCAACTTGTCACGGCACAGGAGACCTTTGAGGAGTTTCGGCACCTGGAACTACTTCCCGCCTACCTCGCAGACGTCGATCGCAACCGCGCGCACCTCGACAAGAGCGTAATCTGCGACCTTCTCGACTTTGACCACGACACCTACCTCGGGGTCCGCCGCCTAGCCGCCAAGTGGTGCGCAGAACCTTCAGTCAACGGGGGCAAAAGGCGCCCCTCTTGGGCCAAATTCATCGCCTAGTTCCTCCACTTTTTCCACACTCACACCAAAGAATTACCAGACCATCGCATGCAGGGATTGCTCTTAGTTCAAGCAATAGCGGATGATATACCACATCCTGCCGATGAAGGGGACTCTCACTTAGTTGCTCTTCCCGGCTAACGCGGCTGGGAAATCTGGGTTACCTTCGTCTCTTATTAAGGGATTCTTGGGTAAGCCTGGGCTTAAGGTGACTACTCTGCTTAGGCTTATCAGGCCGAGCTAGGGGATTCTCGTTGCACACTTCTTCCTGTTTGTTCAGTTCTTGCATAGCTTTGTCACTTGGCTCTATACTTTGTAGGCATCGGCTACTAGTTGCCCATGTCTACTCGTCATAGTAGTTCCCATGTTTCGGTGTCTGAACGGTCTTTTAACCCTTTAATAACTGCCCTGTCAAGTGAACTAATGCCGTTGGGTTGATATAAAGAACAATACTTATCTTATATAGCAACTGGCATTTGACAAGAATAGCAACTCAGCTTATTGTAATTAGGCCAGAGTGTCCCGTTGTCCTCCTTTTGAACCCACTATTGTTAGGTGCGGCCGCGTCGCAAGGGAGTAGGCTATTCTGCTGCCTCGCGCCTGCACCAGACGGGCTAGGGT
The DNA here is from genome assembly GCA_965220005.1 of Dehalococcoidia bacterium. Lineage (GTDB taxonomy): Bacteria > Chloroflexota > Dehalococcoidia > Plut-88900 > Plut-88900 > Plut-88900. Next base: position 926,838 of record OZ244800.1, on the reverse strand, counting down.
CGCTGTATAGATAGCCTAAACGCTACGGTTGGAGGCCGTTCAGACCATTTCGGTTGTTAGACCACAACTATAGGTCCGGCGCGGCAACTTAGGAGTGAATAGATAATGCCAGAGGGCAGCGAAAGTAAGCACGCTTGCATTTACGACAATGGCGAACCAATCGACTATGCCGACGGTGATAGGGAATACGACGATGATGAGGACGGCTATGAGCCTGTCTGGGTGGTGTTCTGTTACTGGGAACAGCCGAATTTCATCGAAAACCAGTGGAACATCCTGGGGGTTTTCTCTAGTGAGGCTAATGCCCAGAACCAACGGGAAGTGCATCTAGACTATGCGTCCCGTGTCCCGGAACACACAAGGCTCAAGTGCACAACCGTAATCGAAGAAATGCGGCTGGATGAATACGAGGAGGCGAGCGGCGGGATCTAGGCGGAGAGGAAGCCGTCGAAAGTCATGCCTGGCTGGTTTCCGTCAATGAGCTACTATCAGATTTCGCACTTCCACCAAATCCCTCCAGTCAATTGACGACGCCCGTGGGGTCTGTGACCATAGGCGTACGGAGGCCAAACATGGTGACAAAACAAAAAGAGCCAAACACACCTTTGCCCGACCCAGGGCAACACGACATGGCTGCCCATCGGCAAATGAGTAAGCGGTTTGAGGAGCACACTTCAATTGAGATAAGCAAGGGCAACCGACTCCAAGCATCGGAAAAGATATGGGCCTCGGTATCCCATGCGGTGAAAGCTGTGGCGGAAAACCGCGGTTGGAGCCACAACGGGCACGGTTTAATGAAGGATGTTGCCGTGCAACTGGGTAAGGAACAGGATAAGGCGTCTCTCTACCGTAAGCACTTTCGGGTTGTTGAGGGGATGCACCAGAACTTTTATGAGAACCGAGAGGACTGGGATGACATCGAGGATGCCCGCAAGGATGGGGAGCAGTTCATTGCCATCCTGGCCCGGGACCGTACCCGCGCCCCAGGTAAGTTCACCATTGGCTCAGGCTCCGATCAGCGGCGGCTGGGCCGGTTACTGGGACTCAGGCTCCCTAAAGATGCCGATGCAACCCAAAAAGAACTGGACTATTTGTTGCCGATTGGTACGACCAGTGATAAGGGGTTCTCACCAGGGCTGGGCTACGTGCGGCCCAGAAGGGGAAAGACCAGTGGTGGCCTGACGTTGAAATCGGCCCGTAACCGTAAGGGTCGGCGCACCCAGGGTAAGCCATTGACCCAGGAGAGTCTCGACAAAGGTCGCAGATAACCTCCACACCCGCCCAAAGCACATCTAGTGAGACAACATCCTAACGGACATCACTTGACATAAGGTTTCGCACTTCTCTCACGGTCAACGGAAATGAGATGAGAGCCGGGACTAGTATATGAAAAGGCGTTGAAAGCCGGGCAAAAACCTCTTGTAAACCGCGCATGGCAGGACTATTGTTGCACGCGTTTTGGAAGGTGCCTGAATTGAGCGGTACAGCGTTCCGCATTAAACGGCCACCCGCTTCTGGGAACATCAGGCTAACACGACTATCGGCATTCGGATGACACGGGAAAGGGTGAGAACGGGAACACCCTTATCCTTGCCCCCTCTCATCAAGGGAGAGACGAGGCAAGGGCAATAGCGGGCCGGAGAAAGGCTGACCGGAATGCCGGTGGGAGAGCTGGCCGCTCTGCTGTCCGCCCTCATCTTTTCGATGACGGCGGTGGTCGACAAGTTGATGACCCGGAGGTTCAGGCCCCTGCCCCTGTCCTCGCTTTCGGCCGCGGGTGGCGCTCTGTTCGCCCTGTTGCTGATGTTCGTCACGGGGGAGGCGTCCAAGCTGCCCGACACCCCGGTGGCCTATCTGGCATTGGCCGTTGCCGGGTCCGTCCTGGGGCTGTGCATCGGGATGCCGCTTTACTTCCGGTTTCTGGCGTCGGTGGACGTGAGCAAAGTCACCCCTCTTACCAGCGGGTTGCAGACCCTTCTGGCAGTGCTGATTGGCTTCACTCTGCTGGGAGAAGATTCGTCTCTGATTGGGTTGGCCGGCATTGCGGCAATAGTGATAGGGATGTATTCCCTTACCTTCTCCCAGAGGCGTCAGGTGGAAGCCTCCCAGGCCCGATTCCTGGGCCCGAAGGGGATGCTTTTCATGCTATTTATCGTAGCCACGTTTGTCGGGAGTACGGCCCTGCAGAAGATTGCCGTGGACGAGGTGGGTTCGGTGATAGCGAATGCCGTTAGGCTGGCCCCGGTGGTATTGTTGCTCTCAATGATGGCCACATACGATATGGATTTCCTCCTTGGCAGCGACACCCGGGTCCCGAGCAGGTCGCCTAAGAGCCTGGCGGCGCGGCGGCGCAGAAGGGCACAGCAACGTCCTGGTCCTATGAGTCACCTGTTCCGTATGCCCCGGCTGCTCCACGTTCCCTACTGGGCCCGACGCCGGGCCCCGCGTCAGCCTGTAATGCGCCGAATCCCAGCCCGCATCAGGCCGCCCGTCTACTGGGATCAGCTAGATAAGCTAGGGGCGAACATCCGGGAGATTGGAGGCGCCTTCGAGCAGGTGGAGAGGCGCAGAGGGAGAGGGGGCCTGCGATACAGGATAGACCTGCCTGGGTCCTACGCTCCCGAGGCCACCCTGACCGCGATGCCCGAGGTTGCGGCGGCCCGCTGGACCGGACATTGGGCGGGGCTGCAGCGTGTCGAGATTGCCCTGCACCCCCCCGACGAACAGGTGCGTGTTGGGTTGGGGCCGATGTTCGGAGGTGGAGGACCGCTCATCGGTACCGCGAGGGTTAGGGTGGTGAAACTCGGGGGGAGGAGCTACCTGCCACTCCTGTTCCCGGTTATCAACGGTGCCCTCTCGATGGGAGTTGCAAGTCTTCTGATGCTGGTAGCCCTTGACCGGGTTGGGCTTGCGGTAACGTCGACATTGATGAGCACCCAGCTGCTATGGATCATTCTGCTGTCGTCGTTTTTGTTGAGGGAAAGGCTGGGCTGGAAGACCATAATGGGTATAGGGGCGACCGCCGTTGGCGTAGTGCTGGTAGTGCTGTGAGGGTCTCGGGAGGGGTTAGCGTTTGGGACTAGGTGAAATAATGGCGATTCTGGCCGCGGCTACCGTTGCCTGTAGCAGCGTGCTGAATAAGTACCTCACCCGACGCATGCCTGTAGTTTCGCTGAACGCGACGCGGACCACGGGCGCGGCAGCCTTCCTGCTCATCCTCTACTTCGCCGCCGGAGCCGCGAACGACCTCCCCTCCGTCCACTACGAGGGATTAGTGTTAATTGTTGCGGGAGGCCTCATCACCACCCTTCTCGGGGACACGATATTCCTCAGATTCCTGCGCACCGTCGACGTGGCGAAGACGAGCACTATGGCGCAGGCGCTGAACACGCTATTGATGGTCGGGGCCGGGGCTCTGCTGCTGGACGAGGACGTTACCCTGATAACCCTTTTGGGAACGGGCTTGGTAGTCAGTGGAATATACCTGCTGGGCCAGACCGGCTCGTCTACGACGGAACCGGGGAAGGGCCTGCTAAGCCCCCGTAAGTTCTTCACACTATTGTTCATCGTTACGCTGTGGGTCACGGGGGTAGGACTCATGCGGGAAGGGCTGAGAGAGGTGGACGCGTTCACGGGAAACGCGGCGCGGATGGTTGTGATATCGGCTTTCCTGATTACGGCGCTGGGAATGCAGCAAGGGCAGAAGTTGACTGCCGAGATGTCGGGGCACAGGCGCGAGCGACGCATCGCCCAGCCCAACGTGGCCTACCACCCCGCCCCCGAGACCCATCACCCGCGCCCGGCAGGGACCGGGATGCATACACGGGGCATGCGCCCCAGGGGCCCGAGGCTCAATCGGATGAATGTGGGGTTGGGGATACTATCGGGGAGCCTGAGCCTGGGCCTAGGCACGACATTCATGTTCGTGGCGTTGAAAGAGGCCGGGGCGGCGGTGACCATGGTGATCTTCAACGCCCAGCTGCTGATACTGACGCCCCTTTCGATGATCGTGCTTCGGGAGAGGTTGAACTGGAGGGCGGGGCTGGGTATCGTCGTGACTATGGTTGGTATCATAATCGTGATACTGTGAAGAGGACGGAATACCCTAACCCCACTCCCCTCCCACCGAAGGGAGGGACACTTTCCAAATGATGAAGACGGGAGTCTGTGTGATACGGCTCCGGCTGCCGGAGAACGGGTCCCTGAAGGGGAAGAGACGGATAATCAAGTCCCTGATGGCGCGGGCTCAAAACAAGTTCAACATCTCAATAGCCGAGGTGGACGACCAGGAACGGTGGCAGTCCGCTACAATCGGGTTCAGCTTCGTGGGCAACGACGCTGCATTCGTCAACGACGTCCTGTACCGGGTCCTGAGCTTCATCGAAGGTACGAGTCACGACGCCGAGGTGCTGGACTACCAGACGGAGCTGCTGGAGGTGTTCTAGCCCTCCGGCCCCGGTGATTGCAGTTGGACACCTCTGACGTACTATCAACAATCAAAAGGCACCCCGACTACGATGGACAGATAGTCCACGTAGAGGCTATTCCGCATAAGGAAGGCGTCTATAGCGGGCCGAGGGCCAAGTTCAAGCCCGCCTTGGAGCGAGCGCTTTCGGCCCTGAAGCTGGGGACGCTCTTCTCCCACCAGACCCGAGCCCTGGGCGCACTGTCCGAAGGCGCCAACGTCATGGTCGCTACACCCGCGGCCAGCGGCAAGAGCCTTATCTATAACACCGCCGTAGTGAATCACATCCTGGAGGATCGGGCGACGGCCGCGCTATATCTGTTCCCCACCAAGGCCTTGGCCCAGGACCAGTGGCGGGCGCTAAATGAGCTGCTGCAGGCCGACCGTGGACTTGGCAAGATCACGGTCAGCACCTTCGACGGAGACACGCCGACCGAGGAACGAGGGCGGATCAGGAGATCGGCGCAGATAGTGCTCACCAACCCGGACATGCTCCACTTCGGCATGCTGCCCAATCACAAGAACTGGAGCCGGATGCTGAGCCGGCTCAAATATGTCGTTCTCGACGAGGCGCATGTGTACAGGGGGGTGTTCGGGTCTCACGTAGCCAACATACTGCGGCGGCTGCGGAGGGTGTGTCGGTTATACGGATCTTCACCGCAGTTCATATTGTGCTCGGCGACGATAGCTAATCCGAAGGAGCACGCCGAGGCCCTGGTCGGGAGGGAGTTCGAGGTCGTGTCGGAAGACGGGTCACCGAGCGGCAACAAGACGTTCACGTTCTGGAACCCGCCGATTATCGACGAAGCCCGCAGCGCCCGCCGCAGCACAACTACCGAAGCCACATTCCTGTTTACCCGCCTCGTGGCCCGGGGGATCAGGACCTTGGCCTTCGCACGGACCAGGCGTGTTGCGGAGCTTATCTACATGTACTCCAAAGAGAACTTCGATAGGACATTGCCGGAGCTGGGTCAGCGTATAAGCCCCTACCGGGCGGGGTATCTCGCGGAGGACCGGCGGCGCATAGAGCGAGGCCTGATAGACGGCGAGCTTCTGGGGGTCTGCGCCACGAATGCCCTGGAATTGGGCGTGGACATCGGAGACCTGGACGCTACTATCCTGACGGGGTATCCGGGCACTATAGCCAGCGCTTGGCAGCAGGCGGGTCGGAGCGGGCGTCGAGGCGGAGGTTCGCTTACGGTCATGATCGGGCAGGCAAACCCGCTCGACCAGTATTTCATGCGCAACCCTTCCGACTTCTTCGACAAGGCCCACGAGCACGCGCTAGTGGCGCCGTCGAACCCGTACATACTGGAACCCCACCTTCTGTGTGCCGCCTACGAATGGCCGTTGTCAAAGTCGGACGTGGAGCTTTTCGGGGAGGGTGTGAAGGAGAATATGCGTCGGCTGGAAGAGGAAGGATCGTTGAAGCAGGTCAAAGGGAGATTGCATTTAACACCGGAGATAGACTATCCGGCGGAAGGGGTGAACATCCGCTCCGCATCCAGGCGCAACTACCAGGTGGTGTTGGAGGGGTCGGGCCGGGTGATCGAGACCGTTGACGAGGGCACGGCGTTTTCTCAGGCTCATCCGGGCGCTGTTTACCTCCACCAGGGGGAGTCGTTTCTGGTGACGGAGTTGGACATTGATGCCACACTGGTCTTTGTCAGGCCGACCAACGTTGACTACTACACGCAGACCAACCACGTTACCGATCTCCGCATTGTGCAGGTGGAAGAGGAGAAACGGTCTGCAGGAGTGGCTGTGTATCGGGGCTGGGTGGAGGTGTCCAACACCATATGGGGATACAAGAAAAAGAAGCGCATTACGGAAGAGTTCCTGGGCGAGGAGATCCTCGACCTGCCGTCCCAGACCTATCACACGCAGGCCCTGTGGTTCGACATCCCGATATGGGCCCAAGACCGGATAATGAGAGACCACGTTGACTTTCCGGGAGGCCTGCACGCGGCCGAACACGCCGCTATCGGGCTGCTGCCCATGTTCGCCATGTGTGACCGAGCGGACATCGGCGGCCTATCGACACCCATGCACATGGACACGGGCAAGCCGCAGATATTCATCTACGACGGGCATCCGGGCGGGGTGGGGATAACTGAGAAGGGGTTCGAGCTCATACGGGACCTCTGGAGGACCACACTCGACGCCCTGGAAGGGTGCCCGTGCAAATATGGGTGCCCCAGCTGTATACAATCGCCGAAGTGCGGCAACAACAACGAGCCCCTGGACAAGACCGCGGCGCGGTACATTCTGGAGGGCCTGCTGGCGGAATGAGACATGAGGGTTAGAGTCCTGGGAGCGCACCAGCTGGAGACCCGGGACACGAGGCTCACGTCGTTTCTGATTGATGGCGTCCTGGCCGTCGATGCGGGTAGCCTTACGTCTGGGTTGACCTTGGTGGAACAGGAGTCGGTGGCGGCGATTCTAATAACCCACCATCACTTCGACCACTGCCGTGACCTGCTCACCTTCGGCTTGAACACCCGTGGCTCGACTACGGACGTCTACGCTTGTCCCGAGGTGCTGGATAGCCTTTCAACCAACCTTGTGAACGGCTCCATCTACCCCGACCACACCCGTACGCCCGCCAACGCTCCTTCCCTCTGCTTTAGCCCCCTGGAGCCGGGACACGATAATGCGGTGGGACACTACTCGGTTTTACCGTTCCGAGTCCCCCACGGCCCCCCGACGTACGGGTTTCAGGTGACGAGCCCTGACGGGCGACGGTTCTTCTACAGCGGAGACACGGGCCCCGGCTTCTCTGAGGGATGGGATGCGGTCTCGCCGGACGAATGTTTCATTGAGACGTCGTACCCGGACCGTATGGAGGCCGAGGCCCGGGCTCGGAACCATTTAACTCCTGCTCTCCTGGCCGCCGAGCTGGGGAAAATCGAGGAAAGCAACGGTGGCCTGCCGACAGTGTGGGCGGTCCACTTGAACCCCAGGTACGAGACGGAGATCAGAGAGGACCTGGCGGCAGCATCACAGAGGTTGGGCACTAAGATAGAGGCTGCGTACGAAGACTTGGAGATGGAGGTCTAAATGACGGAAAGGCGCGGCGCTTTCATATATCGGGACTCCATGTCGCGGCACGTGCTGCGGGAGGACCACGTCTTCAAGCCGGTCCGCCTGCGCTATACCTACGAACTCCTGGAGGAGTGCGGGGCGTTCGAGGCTGAAAACGGCAGACTCATCGACCCGCGGCATGCCACCGATGAAGAAGTGCAGACGTTCCACACCCCCGACTACGTGGCCGCGGTCAAGGCATTCGGGGAGGGGCGAATGCTGGTGGACCCGAGCTGCTACAACTTCAGCCAGTACGGGGACAACCCGACCTATCCGGGAATGTTCGATGCCGGGACGTTGGTGGTCGGGGGCTCCCTGTTGGCGGCGGACATGATTCTGGATGGAGATGTGGACGCCGCCTTCAATCCGGGCGGGGGCCTTCACCACGCAGCCGCGGGAAATACGTCCGGGTTCTGCGTGTTCAACGACGCTGTAGTCGCCATCAAGCGTATGGTTGAACGGGGCTTGAAAGTGGCCTACGTGGACATAGACGTTCACCACGGAGATGGGGTGCAAACAGCCTTCTACGACACCGACGCCGTGCTGACTATCTCAGTCCACGAGTCGGGAAGGTTTATATTTCCCGGTACCGGGTACCCCAGTGAATCAGGCTCGGGGGCCGGGACCGGCTATGCAGTCAACCTACCCCTGGCTCCCTACACCGACGATGAAATCTATCTGGACGCCTTCGGGCAGATAGTCCCACCCCTGGTCCGCGCCTTCGAACCGGATGTGCTTGTAACCCAGCTGGGCATCGACACCTACCACTCGGACATACTGGGGCACCTGCTGATATCGACACAGGGTTTCACCAAGGCAGTGGAGACTCTGGCCGGTCTCGCCGGACAGCCGGGGCGGTGGTTGGCCCTCGGGGGAGGGGGGTATGATGTGGAGGCCGTGGCCCGGTGCTGGGCACTGGCCTACGGGGTCATGCTGGGCCGGGAATGGCCGGAGCAAACACCGGATTCTTACAGGGAGAGATCAGGGATTGATACACTGAGAGATGCGTCGGGGCCCAAGTTGGAAGAAGGGGACAGGGAGAAGATTCGGGAGTTCGCCCGCCGCAGTGTGGAGGAGGTCAAAAAAGGGGTGTTCGGGTATCATCGAGTCTAAAATTCAGAGCAACATCCCGCCAGTGCATATCTATTCCGGGAGGCGGATGGGAGGTCTGTACCATTAGGGTGAAAGTGTTTCGCACCTCTACAGAGTAGTTATACAAAGGCCACATCTGGCCAGAGGGAACTTTTGAAGGAACGGAATATTTGATGGCAGAAGTGAAGTTCGGCCCGCTCTACAGCCGCATACACGAGTTGGTCGGAGTAAAAGAATTTGCCGATACAACGGTGCAGATGGGCTTCGACTCCATCTGGATCCCCGACACCATGATCACCCGCGAGCACGCCCTGGACTGCTTTCCGACCCTCGGGGCATTCGTGGAGCATACCCAGGACATTATGCTCGGCACCTGCGTGGTGGTCGTGCCGCACAGACACCCCGCCATCCTGGCGAAGGAAGTGGCGACGCTGGATTACCTGTCCGGAGGCCGGATCATCTTTGGCGTCGGCGCAGGGCCGACTGCCACCCGCGCATTCGAGGCCGCGGGCGTCGACTCCAGGCAGCGGGGAGCCCGCACCGACGAGGCCCTGCAGATTATGGCTGGCCTCTGGTCGGACGAGCCGTTCAGCCACAAGGGCAGATTCTACGAATTCGAGGACATGTACATGGAACCCAAGCCCGTGCAGAGACCAGGACCCCCCATCTGGGTGGGTGGTCACTCGGAAGGGGCGCTTAGGCGAACGGGACGCTTTGGGGATGGGTTCATGCCGGCCGTATGCAGCCCTGCGGTGTACCATCGGGCGATGATGAAGATAGAACGCTACGCCGAAGAGTTCGGCCGTGACCCTGGGTCCGTGACCCGGGCAATGCACCTCTATTTCAGGGTTGCGGACAGCGAGGCTGAGGCGTCGGCGCTGGCCTCGGAAGACATGAGCAACCGTACCGGGCGTTCAATGCAGGTGCTGCCTCACCAGGCGGCCATCGGGACGGTCGACGACTGCCTGAGGGCCATGGAGCGGTTCATCTCGTGCGGCATCGAGCACTTCGCGTTTAATCCGGTGTGCAAAAGGCCCGAGTACATGAGCCAAATCGAGATATTCGCCACGAAGATAATGCCCCGGTTCAAGTAGTCCCGGGGTGAAAGAGTTACAGGAGACGTAAATGCCCGACCCCAAGTTCGGTGTAATCTACAGCAGGCTTCATCCCGTGGTCCCGATACCCGAGTTCGCCCATACCATCGAGGACGCGGGCTACGACTCCCTCTGGGTCACCGAGGGCTTGGTAAACGAGATGCCAGCCCTCGATATCATGCTGGCTTTGGGCGCATTCGTGCAGCACACCAAGCGGCTGACGGTTGGGACGTGCGTCGTGCTCGCGCCGCTGAGGAACCCGGCCATCCTAGCCAAGGAAACGGCGACACTGGACTTTCTATCGGAGGGCCGGGTGGTGCTTGGGGTGGGCGTCGGCGGGTCTTCCAACTCCCGGTCAGATGCTTTCGACGTTTGTGGGGTCGATCCCCGGCAGCGCGGTGCAATCACCGACGAGATGCTGGAGATAATGACCAAGCTGTGGACGGCGAAGCCTGTAAGTCACAGTGGCCGGTTCCACTCCTTCGAAAACATCGAGATGGGCCCGGTTCCCGTGCAGAAACCGCATCCCCCGCTGTGGGCGGGTGGCGAGGCTGAAGGCGTATTGCGTCGGGCGGCGAGATGGTGCCAGGGGTTTGTGCCCAGCAACCCAGGTGTGCAGGAATACGTCCGGCTGTGGGACCGTATAGAAGGCTACGCCGACAAGTATGGGACTGACACCTCCAAGATAGAGAAGGCAGTACACTTATATTTTGCTATGGGCGAAAGCCGGGAGAGCGCTCGGGACACGGTGAGGTCAACCCTGGCCAAGCGCTACGGCTTTGAACCCTACCTGCCCGACCCCCGGGCCATCCTGGTCGGAACGCCCGATGACTGCGTCCAGACCATCGAGGACCACATGAAGGTTGGGGTAACCCACTTCGTGCTAAACGCAGCCCGCCCCCTGACAGAGGTGAAGGCCGACTACGAAAAGTTCGCCGAAACGGTGCTGCCTCGGCTCAGCTAGGGTCTATTTTTCCGCCGTGAGCCAGAGGCGCGTGCCATCGGTCTCTACCTGAATAGCCCCGACCTCCGACGTAATCAGGATACGTTCAGCCGGAACATGCTGAGCCAGCGTGGCGAGGGTCTCAGCGTGTGGATGCCCGTACTGGTTGTCGAGGCCCGCGGAGATGAGGACCAGTTGAGGGTCGACGGCGGCTATGAATTCGGGCGTGGAGGAGGATCGGCTGCCGTGATGTGGTGCGGTCATCACGCTGCTGGACAGCGTAGCGCCTTGCCGCACCAGGTAGCTTTCGGCGAAGGCCTCGATGTCTCCGGTGAGCAGGAAGCTGATGTCCCCGTACTCCAGTCTGAGCACCACCGAGTTGTTGTTGGAATCCGCGCTTGTCCCGGCTAGAGGCTGCGGCGGAGGGTGCAGGACCTGAAGACCTATGTCCTCTCCGAGCAGCACCCGAGTCCCGGCCTCGACCTCCAGCGGTGAGATTCCGCTCCGGCCCAGAAGAGCCGTCCAGGAGAGAAAGTCGGCTTCGTTTCCCGCTGTAGTACAGCCTGCCCCACACTGGATGACATGATCGACGTCGTACCTTTCCAGGAGGCCCATCAGCCCCGAGAGATGATCAGAGTCGGGGTGGGTGAGGACTATCAGGTCAACCGAATGCTGCCAGTGCGGCAAACGCTGGCCCAGTTCTAGGACCAGAGTAGCCGGGTTTGGGCCGCCGTCTACCAGCACTGTGAGGCGGTCGGGGCCCTGGATGAGTATCGACTCACCCTGGCCTACGTCGAGGATGGTCACCCTTAGCCTCTCGGTGGGCCGGACTGCGGCCACGGATAAGACGCCAATAGTGAGGAGGATGACGAGGGCGAGGAAGACAGTGCGCTTTTGACGGAGAAGGGTCGAGAGGCTCGGTCTGGCGGTAGAGCGCAGTGTCGGGAATTCGGGCAGCTCGGATTGGACCAGGGCCCGAGGCCACATCCGCCGCGCCAACCACAGGGATAAGAGTAATGTGGCATAGTAGAACAACATGGCGTAGAGGTCGGCGGACCCGACGTTGACCTTCAACCCCGGCACCCAGGCGAACACCCGGATCACCACCGTCATCCACGAAAGCCACGGCCACGTTCCCCAAGCCAGGATCTGTCCCGCAGTCTCCGAGACAGTACCTGTAACGGCCACTACAAGAGAAGAGACAAGGGCTAAGGGCAGGGCAGGCAGGACAAGTACGGTGGCCGGCAGACCAACGGGCGAAAGGAACTGGAAGTTGAAGCCGATGATGGGGAAGGTGGCGAGGATGACGGCCAGGGAGATGGCCGAAGCCTCGACTAAGAACTTCACGAGGCCTCCGGCCACACCTTCGGGCTTCCAGTATCGTGCTACGAGCCTCAGGCCCCCGGCCCGGAACCACGGGCCTAGCAGAAGAAGTCCGGCCATAGACACGAAGCTGAGTTGGAAGGACACTTCTTCGAGCAGGTCGGGATCAACCGCGACCATTAGCGCTGCGGCCGCCGATAGTGCAGTCAAGCCGCTTCGCTGGCGGCCCAGGAGTATTGCCCACAGGTAGAGGCTCGCCATAATGGCCGCTCGGATCACCGGAGGCGAGAAGCCTGTGAGCACGGCGTAAACCCACACGAAAAGCAGGGGTATGACGATGTAGATCTGTCCCCTTCTTCCCAGCAGAGCGGCACTGCCTAGACTTACCAGCCCAACCAGAATGCTCACGTGAAGCCCCGAGATGGCTAGCAGATGAGTGGTGCCGGTCTTGGCAAAGTCCTCCCTGATCTCCGAGGGAAGGCCGTCCCGTATACCGAGCAGCAGTGCCTGGGCCAGAGAGGCCCTGGGCTCGGGCAAGGACCTGCCAAGGGACGCCGCCATCTCCTCCCGCACTCGGTAGACCCATCCGAGGGCACGCACACCCCCTCCACCGTCGGTAAATTCGACCTCCGGACGGAACATGAGGTAGTGGACACCCTCGCGTGCGAGACGTTCCCGCCAGTCGAATTCCTCCAATACGGGGGGCTGCTCGATGTTTCCCTTCAACACCAGAGTGTCGCCGTAACGGAAGAAGGGAGGGCTCCGCTCCTTAATCATTGGGATGGAGGGTTTGGCCCTGACCAGCAGAAGACCCGAAGCCTCCACCCAGCCTCCGCCGGCGCGGTAACGCTGAACTGAGAAGCGGAACTGGGTGAGGGCGCCTCGTGACTCCGGGTAATCGTCGACTATGCCGGAAACCACGATTGCAGATGAACCGGCGAGGGTTTGCAGTTGCTCAGGAGCCCCGGAGATGGGTGCGCTTGCGCCCCGGCCTATGCCTATAAGCAGCGTAGCGAGCACGAACAAATAGATGATCCTTGGCTGTGTTCTGAGGAGAAGGCCCGCAATCAGGACGAGACCCGCGGCGATGAAGAAAGGCCAGGGCAGTAGATCAAGCGTCGACCCGGCGAGTATGCCCACAACCAGAGCCCCGCTGATGTAGACGAGGGTCATGGGCAGCCTGGATCCGGCATGCGGAGGCTTATCGCACCCTGATAAGGTGCTGGATCGACTCGAACGTCTTCTCCCCAATGCCCGACACCTCAAGGATGTCCTCGATGCGGGTGAAAAGCCCGTGAGCCTCCCGATGGTCGATGATGGCCTCGGCCGTCACCGGCCCAATCCCAGGCAAGGTCTGCAGCTCTTCGGAGGAGGCGGAGTTCAAGTCGACGAGGGTGCTAGGGATTTTATCTGATAGGGTGTTGCCGGGAACGGGGAGGACGCGAATATGATCCTGGTCGGAGATGATGAGTGCTCCGTTTACGCTGGCCTGGTCGGCGTTTTCGGTGAAGCCGCCTGCAGCCTCTATGGCATGGAGCAACCGGTTCTGGCCCGGGGGAAGGGCCTGAAGACCTGGATTGTTCACTTCTCCGGTGACGTATACAACAATCCCGGAATCGGATCCCGGGGTGGGCAATACTATCTCTACCGAGCCGGTGTCACGGCAGCCAAGCGGTACCGAGAGAAGAGCGAGGACTAAAGGGATAAGAAGAAGGCGCAGTTGGACACTCTCTGCGAGGGGAAGGTAGCCTCAATATAGGCTTAGGGGTCGATATATGTCAAATACGTGTTACACAGCTGCGCTAAGCCCATTGCCTAAGGACACCTTTCGATGCATTGAATTGATACGCTGGTTGCCCAATTTGTACACCCCCGACTCTCGGGGGTAAAATGGGGTTTGGGGAGGGGTGGTATAGCCATTTCCGGCGCATGACTAGAGACACATCCACACAGCAGGAAGACGGGATTCTCGACCTCTTCGGGAGGCCGTTGAGAGACCTGCGTATCTCGGTCACCGACAGGTGCAACTTCAGGTGTACCTTCTGCATGCCCGCGGAGATTTTCGGCGAGCGGTACCGGTTCCTCCCGAAAGACGACATCCTCACCTTCGAAGAGATCAGCCGCGTGGCCCGGCTCTTCGTCGGCCTGGGTGTCCGCAAGATTCGCCTCACCGGTGGCGAACCCCTCCTCCGAGATCAGCTCGAAGTCCTGGTGGCTCAGCTAGCTTCGATAGAAGGACTGGAAGACCTGGCCCTGACCACCAACGGGTTCCTGCTGGCCAAGAAGGCCCAACAGCTCCGCGACGCGGGCCTGAAACGGGTCACGGTTAGCCTGCACACCCTGGACGACGATATATTCGGAAAAATGAATGGCCGAGGGTTCGGCACCGGGCGGGTGCTGGAAGGCATCCGTGCCGCCGAGGAAGCGGGCCTTGCGCCCATCAAGATCAACGTCGTAGCGCAAAAGGGGGTCAACGTTCACACGATTGTCGACCTCACCAGGCGCGTCAAGGACATGGGCCACATCCTCCGCTTCATCGAGTTTATGGACGTGGGCAACCTGAACCAGTGGCGCTCCGACCAGGTGGTGACCGCGCAGGAAATCATCGGGATGATCGACCGTGAGATGTCCCTGGAGCCCGTGGACAAGAGCTACCGAGGCGAGGTGGCGGACCGCTACAAGTACGCCGACGGCAAGGGCGAGATCGGGGTAATATCGTCGGTGAGCAACCCTTTCTGTGGAGACTGCACCCGGTCCCGCATCTCGGCGGAAGGGAAGGTGTACACCTGCCTGTTTGCTTCGAAGGGCAACGATTTACGTGGCCCCTTGCGAGCCGGGGCCACCGACGCCGACCTCACCGATATCATAAAAGGTATCTGGGGCCGCCGGGCGGACCGGTACTCGGAGGAACGGGCCTCGTTGTCCGGGAGCCGGGCCAAAAAGGTGGAGATGTACCACATAGGCGGCTAGCCTGCCTGATCTGACTGCCCGAAGGGAGAATTCGAAAATGCCCAAATACTGGATGATCGTTAGCTCGGCGGAGAACTTCGAGATTTCTCGGGAGCTTGGATTCATGGTGCAGGGGGTCAAGAGCCGGCACCGGAAGAAGGCGGAGAGGATGGAGCCCGGGGACCGGGTACTCTATTACCTGACCGGCGTGCAGCAATTCGGCGGCACGGCGACCATAACGTCGCCCTACTACGAAGATCACGCCCCGATCTGGAACAGCAAGAAGAAGGGCGAGGAGTACCCCTTCCGGTTCGGTATCAAGCCTGAGCTGATCCTCGAGCCTGGAACGTACGTGGACACCAAGGCCATAGTACCGCACCTGGAATACGTGAAGAGATGGCCTCCGCAGCACTGGCACCTGGCCTTTCAGGGCAACGTCCACCTGTTCTCCGAAGAGGACTTCTCCTTCATAGAGGGCGAGATCAGCAAGCGAATGCCGGAGCGCGAGACCTCAGACTCCGCGGCCCAAGGATAGCCCATGCCCGACTCCGGTCCTCGAGACCTGCCCCTCTTCCCGCTCAACGTGGTCCTCTACCCCGGCATGTCACTGCCTCTCCGAGTATTCGAAGAGCGTTACAAGCAGATGATGAACAAGTGCCTGGAAGGTGACATGACATTCGGGGTGGTGCTGATTAAGTCCGGGAAGGAAGTGGGGGGAGGGGCCGTGCCCTTTGAGATAGGGACAGTTGCCAGAATCATGGACGTGGTCCCGCAGGGCGGCGGCCGGATGCTCGTGAGCGCAATCGGAGAAGAGGTCTTCCGCATCGTAGACATCCAACAGATAACGCCGTACATGGTGGGAAGCGTCGAGGTGCTGGAGAGGACGGAGGAGTCGGCGCCCGAGGAACTGACCACCCGCGTGGTGGGCCACTTCAAGACCTACAGGTCGCTGTTGGCCTCGCTGCGGGGCTTGGGAGAAGGTACGGTTGACCTGGATGACGACCCGGAGAGACTGTCCTACACCGTGGCGGCGGAGCTGATGACCGGGACGCGTGAGAAGCAGGGCCTTCTGGAGACCTCATCCGCTACAGTGCGGCTGGAGGAGGAACTAAAGCTCCTTCAGTCCACCAACCTGAGTCTGGAGCTGTTCTTGTCCGAGAGAAGGAAGAAAGAGGCTCGAGGCAGCCGCAAGGACGACTCCTCGGAGCGCCCCCGATTTTCTCTGAATTAACCTGAGTACCAGCCAATATTCTGATACAAAAAACAGGGGAATGCGCTAGCGCACTCCCCTGTTTCTGTTTTCGTAGGAAAGGCTAGTCGGAGGCCAGCACCAGGGTGCCGGTGGACGAAAGAGTGCCTCCCGTGCCGT
Source organism: Dehalococcoidia bacterium (assembly GCA_965220005.1). GTDB lineage: Bacteria > Chloroflexota > Dehalococcoidia > Plut-88900 > Plut-88900 > Plut-88900. The sequence goes on along the minus strand of OZ244800.1, from coordinate 910,519 downwards.
TTACCAGGCATGTCTTGGCATCGGGCACCTGCCGGTCTCCGCACTCGCCCCTCAGCTGCCGGGTTGCTTCCAGAAGCAGGAACATGCCGTACATGCCGGTGTGGCAGTAGGAGAGTCCTCCGCCGTTGGTGTTCATTGGGAAATCGCCGCCGGGAGCGGTGCGCTGGTTGGCGACGAAATCGGCGCCCTCGCCTCGGCCGCAGAACCCGAGAGACTCCAGCGTGATGAGGACCGTGTAGGTGAAGGAGTCGTAGATCATGGCAAGGTCTATGTCATCGTGGGTGAGGCCCGCCATGGAAAGGGCCCGTGGCCCCGTCTCCCGGGCTATCGTCGAACACAGGTCCGCCTGTTGCCCTATGCCGTCTCCGTGATCGTGTCCCTCCGCCGAGCCTAAGATCCAGACTGGCTTCTTCTTAGTGCTCTTGGCCACTGCCGCGGAGGTAATAACCGTGGCGCCGCCGCCGTCGGTAACCAGGCAGCAGTCAAAGAGGTGGAATGGCCAGGAAATCCAGCGGGAGTCGTGGTAGTCCTCGAAGGACATGGGGTCCTGCATGAAGGCCTTGGGGTTTAGCTGTGCCCACTTCCGGGTTGCGACGGCAATCTCGGCCATGGCGTTTCGCGTCCGCTCCTCACCGAACTCGTTCATGTACCGGGAGCAGGCTGTGGCGTAGCCGTGGGGAGCGATAACGAATCCAAAGGGGTCTTCGTACTGGGCCCCGGACATGTTGGGGTCGTCTCCCGGGTAGGCCCGGGTGCTTCGCCCCGCCTCTCCGTGGACTATGACGGCCACATCCATGAGTCCGGAGTTGATGGCGGAAAGGGCGTGTTCCACGTGAATGATGAAGGAGGAGCCTCCCACGTTAGTCCCGTCCGTGTATTTGGGAGTGAAGCCCATGTACTCGGCCATAGAGTAGGGAGATGGGCCCGCGATAAACAGGCCGTCCACGTCCGATAGTGACAGCCCTGCGTCGTCGAGGGCGTTGAACGCGGCCTCCGAGCCAAGTTGCATGCGAGACTTGTTGGCGACGCGGCCTATCTCATCAGACTCGTCCACGCCGACGATAGCGGCTTTTCGCGAAAGGTCAGCCATTAAGGACCTCCTCAGTTATGTCGGCCCGGACCCCGGAATGCAGGGCTAGGCAGGCTTGAACTTGGGCAGAGAGATCTCGTCGGTCACGTCGTCGAAGACCACCTCTACGGCCATCCCTATCGAGACGTTCTCTGGAGTTGGGTCGTCGATGACGATGTTGGTGGGCATGCGTACGCCGTCTTCAAGCTCCACTAGGGCGGCCACGTAGGGGCACACTTCGCGGAACGGGGGAGGGGACCGATGCACGATTGTGAAAGCGTATATGGAGCCCTTGCCGCTGCTCTGCACCCAGGAAACGTCCTTGGTGTGACAGGTGGGGCAGAAGTCCCTGGGGTAGAAGTAGGCCTTGTCACAGGCGTTGCACTTGCGGAACCAGAGCTCGTGGGCCTTGGTCTTCTCCCAGTAGAAGTCGGACTCGGGCTGGGGGATGGGGACGGGGAGGTTGTAGTCTGCCATATTTATTCTCCTCTTACGAAGTAACTCGCCGGTTCCTGCTAGTCGGCGGCCAGGACAATGGTGCCGGTGGAGGACAGGGTGCCGCCCGTGCCGTTGACCAGGCTGGTCTTGGCGCCTGCGACTTGCCGGTCTCCGCATTCGCCTCTCAGCTGCCGGGTGGCCTCCAGCAGGAGGAACATGCCGTACATGCCGGTGTGGCAGTAGGAAAGTCCGCCGCCGTTGGTGTTCATTGGAAAGTCGCCGCCGGGTGCGGTGCGCTGGTTGGCGACAAAGTCGGGGCCCTCGCCCCTTCCGCAGAAGCCGAGGGACTCAAGGGTGATGAGGACCGTATAGGTGAAGGAGTCGTAGATCATGGCGAGGTCGATGTCGGAGTGCTTGAGACCCGCCATTTCCAGGGACCGAGGCCCGGTCTCCCTGGCTATAGTCGAAGCGAGGTCATTCTGCTGCAGGATGCCCTCACCGTGGTCGTGGCCTTCGGCTGCCCCGAGGATCCAGACGGGACTCTTCTTGGTGCTCTTGGCCACCGCCGCCGATGTGATGACCGTAGCGCCGCCGCCATCGGTGACGAGACAGCAGTCGGGGAGGTGGAAGGGCCAGGAGATCCAGCGGGAGTCGTGGTAGTCCTGGATGGACATCGGGTCCTGCATGTAGGCCTTGGGGTTAAGCTGCGCCCACTTACGGGTAGACACGGCTATCTCTGCGAGTGCGTTACGAGTGCGCTCCTCACCGAACTCGTGCATGTAGCGCGTGCAGGCCAGGGAGTAGGCGTGAGGCTCGATGACCAGGCCGTAGGGGTGTTCATACTGCGAGATGGGCATGTTGGGGTCGTCCCCCGCGTAGGCCCGGCTGCTCCGACCCGCTTCGCCGTGCACGATGAGGGCTACATCGATAAGCCCTGCGCTGATGGCGGCAAGGGCATGCTCCACGTAGATGACGAAAGAGGAGCCGCCGACGTTGGTGCCGTCTGTGTACTTGGGGGTAAATCCCATGTACTCGGCCATGTTATAGGGGGACGGGCCGGCGACGAATAGCCCGTCGACATCCGAGAGAGAAAGACCGGCGTCGTCCAGGGCGTTGAATGCGGCCTCCGAGCCGTGCTGGAGACGGGACTTGTTGGGTACTTTGCCTATTTCGTCGGACTCGTCTACTCCGACGATCGCGGCCATACGGGACAGATCTGCCATTATCGACCTCCTGTAACTAACGGGGTGTGCCATGACAGGGGCGCGTGTCCCAGTCCATAGGCAACGAAGTTGGTAATATTCCCCCGGAAAGCGGCCCCTATTCTATAGTCGGGCTACGGGGGTGTCAATTTGGGGGGGTGGGGTCGGCTTCTGGACTTGGAGGGAGCGGGCCGCGTAGAATGGCCTCATAAACCTCGTTACAAGCGTCAGGAGGATACAATGGCTTCACCCGAGATCACTCTGTACACAAAACGCTCCTGAACTTCCTGTAGAAGAGCGAAAGAGTTTCTTTCGCAGAAAGAGATAGACCACATCGAAAGGGACATCTTCAAGGAACCCCTCTCCCGAGAGGAAATCGAGGGCCTGCTGAAGGTCATTCCTATGGAGCAACTCTTCTCCCGCAAGAGCAGGGCTGTCAAGAAGCTGGGCCTGGACGTCGACGTCCTCTCTGACGCCGAAAAGCTGGACCTCATGACCCAGGAACCGGCACTGCTCAAGAGGCCGATAGTGGTGGGGGGATCAGAGCCGGTGTTGGGGTTCAACGCCGACGCGCTGGAAAGCGCAGTCGGGGGCTAGAAGAAGAACAGGAAACGCCATGCCTAACGAAAACACCCACAACCGTCCCGACCTCCTAGTAGAAACCGAGTGGCTCGCAGAGCACCTGGACGACCCCAATCTGCGGATCGTGGACATGGGCCCCATCGACGCCTACAAGCGGGCCCACATCCCCGGCTCGATGGGACTGAACCGCGACTACTTCAAGGACCCGGACAACAGGCTCCTGGTCATGGGCCCCGACCAGTTCGCTGAGGCGATGGGCGCGGTGGGCATCGGCGATGAGTACGACGTGATCGCCTACGACGACTGGGGCGGCCTCTACGCCGGCCGACTCTGGTGGCTCCTCCGTATGCACGGGCACGAGAAAGTACGGGTGCTCAACGGCGGCTGGAACAAATGGATAAGCGAGGGTCGACCCGTCGAGGCCGTGCCCCTGTCTCTGTATCACAGCGGCAAGCCTATGTCTCCCCACGGGCCTGCGTCTTTCACCGCCAACCTGCTGTCTGAATACAACTGCACCCTCGACCAGTTGAAGGAACGGCTCAACGATTCCGAATGGGTCACCCTGGACGTCCGCACCGACGCCGAATACACGGGCGCACTGACCCGCGGCAACAAGCGCGGCGGACACATACCCGACACCGTCCACATCGAGTGGACAAAAGCCGTCACCGATGACGAGTTCAGGACTTTCTTACCGCCTAAGGAACTAAGGCAACTCTATGAATCGGCGGGGATCACTTCCGAGAAGAAGGTAGTCACTTACTGACAGGGTGGAATACGTGCGGCGCACGTAATGTTTGCCCTCCGACTCCTCGGCTACGAGAACGTCAGCAACTACGACGGCTCAATGGGTGAGTGGGCCAACCGGGACGACACCCCTATAGTAACTTAGCCCCGACCACATACTTCAGGTTGGCCGTAGTCTGACGGGCCACCTCCTCGACGGTTATACCGCGCAGCTCGGCTATCTTCTCCGCGACGCGCAGCAGCTGGGCTGGTTCCAATGGGTTCTTCTTTCTCCACGGCTGGGGAAAAGAGTCGGTCTCGATGACCATGTACTCAAGGGGCAGAGACTTGGCTATCGGGTGGAGATGGTGAAGGCTGAGGAGCGTCTTCGAAAAGGATACGTAGATTCCCATGTCCATGCACTCCTCGGCGATTCGCTGGTCGGCCACGAAGTAGTGCATGATCGCCCCGACCTCGTAGACCCGCTCCTCCTTCAGAATGCGCAGGCAGTCCCAGTATGCCTCCCGGCTGTGGAACACGACTGGCAGGCTCAGGTCCCGGGCCAGGCGCAGGTGCTGGCGGAAGACGTCCTGCTGCACCTCTCTCGGGGCCTTGCTCTTGAAGTAGTCGAGGCCCGGCTCGCAGATCATCACCACCTTTTCGCTGGACTTGGCCAAGGCGGCAAGCTCATCGAAAGTGTCCTCGGTGATGTTCAGGTGAGCGGTGTGAGGATGGATCCCGACACCCGCATAGATATCAGAGTATTCTTCGGCTATGCGCACTGCCGCCTTGGAAGATTCAAGAGAGCTCCCTGCCGTGATAATGCGCCTGACTCCGACATCCCGCGCCCGCTGAACGACATCCGGGAGCTGTGGCCCGTAGTCCTCCAAATGAGTATGGCTGTCAGATAGATCAAGCATCTTGGCCCTCTCTTCCGAAACTATCGATGTCTTTCAACAATCCCGGCAAGCTCCCTCGCGGCGGCACGAGGATCGGGTCCCCCAAGAATTGCGCGTATGACGGCAACGCCGTCGGCCCCGGCTCTCATCACCTCATCCGCATTGGAGGCACTTATCCCGCCGATGGCGTAGAGGTGTGTACGTACCCGAGCCTTGACCGCCTCTATCAATCCGGGCCCTGACGGCGGGCGCCCGGGATGCGAGGCAGTGCCGTAGATTGTCCCGAGTATTAGATAGTCGACGCCATCGCTCTCGGCCGCCACGGCCTCCTCAACACTATGCACAGACCTGCCGACCAACAGCCTCCCCCCACCAAGCTTCTTCACGACACAGGCCGGCAGGGAGTCGGAGGGAAGGTGAACGCCATCTGCATCGACGGCGAGGGCCACGTCAAGTCGGTCGTTGATGATGAGCAGTGCCTTGCCCTGTGTGACGATGCGCAGTCTCGTCGCAAGCTGGTACAAATCACCTGAGGACCTGGTCTTCTCCCTGACCTGCACCATTCCCACCCCACCCGACACCGCCTCCGCCACCACTTCCTCTAAGCGGGCGTGTAGGGGTACCGAAGAATCAGTGACAAGGCAAAGGCCGGGGAGCCTTGAGGGGCTAGCCATGGGCCCTTGCGGGCTTGAGGAAAAACTCGTCAAAAGCCTCGAAGGCCAAAGGAGCGACGCGCTGGGCAATCTTCTCGATTGCCAGGGCATAGGCGCGGATCTCGGGCTGCGCCCCTTCTCCCAGCCGTAGCTCCAGGAAATTCATAAGGGCACGGAAGTTGAGCGTCCAGTAAAACTCCGTGTAGTAGGCCGTCCCCAGCACACCCCGGAACACCTCCCTCGTGCGCTTTCGATGCTCCTTGTAGGGCTGGGCCTTCTCCAGCATACGCTCATAAAACTTGTGCTCGCTGTGCATCATCTCCTCGTATTCCTTCAGGTCTTCATCGTCGAAGATACTGGGAAGGTCCTCGAGGGATGGGACGTAGAACTCCTCCTTGAAGATGCGATAGCGGGCCGACCGCTCGTTATAGCTGGCTATGCGGTGGCGGAGCCATTGACGTGCGACAAATATAGGACACTTGATTACGAACTGAAAGACGACGTGCTCGAAAGGAGTGCCGTGCTTGTTCTCCATCAGGAAGAATATGAGGTTTCGGTCGCGCTTGGGGTCCGACTTTGCGCCCGTCGAGACCCGCGCCGCGTCGAGAATCCTCTCGTCGCCGCCTATGTAGTCGAGGAGGTGAACGTAGCCTTTGTCCAGGACAAGGATTTTTTGTCCCTTGAGATCGGGTTCCGGTCCGTTAACGTTCTGCAAATAGGCCCCCGGTTTCAATACTGATGATGTTTCGGGCGCGGTTTAGATGCCCATTCCAAGAGACACCATTCGGAGGGCACGTTCAGTAGCCTCGGTCAAAAGGGAGTCTGCGTCGTGTATGGCGGCGTCCAGGGCGATGGGCCCCGGAGCGATGCTCATGACCGAGGTCACGCCCTGATCGTAGATGGATCGATACTCCGGGGCCAGGCTGCCGGCCAGGGCAATGACGGGAATTCCGAGCCCCTTTGCCCTTGATGCAACGCCCATGATCGTCTTCCCATAGGATGACTGCCCGTCGATCTGGCCCTCGCCGGTTATGACCAGGTCCGCGCCCTCAAGCTGCTCGACAAATTTGACCGCGTCGGCCACTACCTCGACACCCGCCCTGAGCTCTGTCGGGAAGAAAACCTTCATTCCGTAGGCGAGCCCTCCCGCCGCCCCGGCCCCCGGATCGTCCCTCTGGTCGATTCCGAAGTCCCGGCGCACCACGTCGGCGAAGTTTCCCATCGCGGCGTCCAGCTGGTCGATTATGGCGGGAGTGGCCCCCTTCTGAGGGCCGTAGATGGCAGCGGTGCCCTCCGGGCCGCAGAGCGGATTGGTGACGTCGGTTGCGACTTGAAAGGTGGACTCGGTGGCCCGGGGATCGATACCCGAGACGTCGATTTTTGCGAGCCGGGCCATGGGCCCACCCCCGAAGGGAAGCTCGGCCCCGGACTCATCCAGGAACCTCACGCCTAGGGCCTTGGCGACCCCCGCACCGCCGTCGCACGTGGCGCTCCCGCCAACACCAAGGATGAATTTGCGGTAGCCGTTGTCAAGGGCTCGGCGTATCAGTTCTCCTGTGCCGTAAGTTGTCGTAATTAGAGGGTCGCGCCTGTCCCTGGGGACGAGGGCCAGCCCAGAGGCGTTGGCCATCTCGACGACGGCGGTATCGGTGCTGCCCAGTACTCCCCAGAGGGCCTCGACGGGCTCGCCGAGGGGCCCGGTGACAGTGTCCTCGTAAGTGCGACCGCCCGTGCCCCGCATGAGGACTTCAAGTGTGCCGTCCCCGCCGTCGGCCATAGCAGAGATAAGGACTTCGGCATCGGGGAAGACGCGACGGACGCCGGCGACTATGGCATTGGAGACCTGGAACACTCCGAGGCTCCCCTTGAACGCCTGGGGTGCAACGACGATTTTCATGAAGCGGATTATAGTCGGTGAAAGGGTGGGGTGATAGACTGACCGCTAGATTGCGCTGCTAGGTCTGAGGGATTCGCACTGAAAGGGCTCAATGGATGAAGTAGACCCGAAGACACTGAATGCTGCTTACGATTTATCAATGCAGGCATTGGATTCTTCAAGCCGGGAAGCATCCTCTGTTGAAGGAAAACTCATTGGCGCGTTTGCCGTCTCCACCATAATAGTCGGGCTGTTACCGCTTGCGCCTGCAGGCCCAGATCTGGCAAACAGATTTTGGCCTGGATTATTCCTATATTTTGCGCTGGCAGCATATGTCTGGATCGCATTTTGGGTTTATTGGGGATTTCGGTCTCGCGAATTATATTCGCTAGACTCCTTTGATCCAACAGTGCTTCGCCAGCACTATTGGCAACTGGAAGAGGTCGCGTTTAAGACCGCAATATACAGCGAAGTGGAAAATGCCCTTGCATTGAACCGTAAGCACCTTTATAGCAAGCGCTACGCTCTGACGCTAGCGGTTCCCGGAATGGTAGTTGAGATAGCTTCCTTGATTGTTTGGGGAGTGGCTCGAACGGGAGGAGCTATTTCTTTTTAGGCGGAAATCCCCACACATGGGGCTTCAACGGGCTTGGCCGAGTAGCTGCGGACGAAGTGTCTTTGATTTCTTTCTTGTCCTCTGCCATGTTTTAATAATACACCAAATGGTACGATGCTTAGAAATCTTGAGGCCCTTGCCCCTTAGGGCACGAGCCAACTTCTAGGGAACAGACGAAATGATTCCGCAGAAAATAATCGAAGAACTCATCGGGGTGGTAGGGGAGCGGTACGTCCTATATGCCCCCGAGGACCTGATTGTCTTCGAATACGACGGCTCCCAGGCTACGGGCTACCCGGAAGTCGTGGTCGTCCCCGGCTCCGCCGAGGAAGTGGCTCAAACAGTCAAAATCGCGCACCGGGAGGGAATACCCATCGTGCCCCGGGGCGCGGGCACCAGCATAAGCGGCGGCGCCCTGGCCTCGACCGGCGGAATCCTCCTGCCGCTGACCCGGCTGAAGAAGGTCCTGGAGGTCGACACGGAGAACCTTGTCGCAATTGTAGAGCCTGGTCTCGTGAATGTGGACCTGAGCGCCGCCGTGAGCCAGTTCGGCCTCTACTACGCCCCCGACCCCTCCAGCCAGAAGGCGTGCACCATCGGCGGAAACGTGTCTGAGAATGCGGGAGGGCCTCACTGCCTCTCCTATGGCGTCACTACCAACCATGTTCTTGGCCTGGAAGTTGTGCTGCACAACGGCGACCTGATGTGGGTCGGTGGAAAGGTGCGTGACGCCCCGGGTTACGACCTGACGGGATCCATCGTTGGTTCGGAAGGGACATTCGTAGTAGTCACCAAGGTGATAGTCCGACTCATGCCCAAGCCCGAGTCGGTTAAGACCCTCCTCGCCGTCTACGACAACCCGATAGACGCCACCAACACAGTTTCGTCGGTAATCGGGGCTGGTATAGTGCCGGCGGCGATGGAAATGATAGACAACCTCGTCATTCAGGCCGTGGAGAAAGTGATAAAGGCGGGCTTCCCTAAGGACGCGGGAGCCGTGCTTCTAATTGAGGTGGAGGGACTGGATGAATCGACCAGGGCGGAGGTGGCGGCTATTGAGGAGATTTGCAAAGCCAACAAAGCCTCCTTGGTCCGCTCCGCGGACGACCCCGCCGAGCGGGAAAGACTATGGGCAGGCCGCAAGAGCGCCTTCGGTGCCCTGGGGAGCGTTGCACCCAACTACTACATCGTTGATGGCGTGGTCCCCCGCACTCGACTCCCTGAAATAATGGAGAAGGTCGAGGAGATTTGTGCCCGCTACGATGTCGTGGCGGGCAACGTATTCCACGCCGGAGACGGCAACCTACACCCGATAATCCTATTCGACGAGCGGGTGGAGGGCTTGAAAGAGCGTGTGCTGGAGGCTGGCGCCGAGATGCTGCGAGCCTGCATCGACGTGGGTGGGGCGCTCACCGGAGAGCATGGCATAGGCGTCGAGAAGCAGATGTACATGCCCTGGGCCTTCACGCAGCAGGACATGGATGCCATGAAACGCCTGCGAGCGGCCTTCAACCCCGAGGCAACCTTCAATCCGGGCAAGATCTTTCCCGACGAGGCAGCGCCTCGACAGGGGTCGGGACTGCACATGCCTGTGCCCCGGGCCTCAGGCATGTATGTCTAGGGGCCATAACTAAGACTGACAAGAAATCTTGTAAGGAGAACGAAGTTGAGCAACTTTGAAAGGATGAAGGCCCGACTGGCGGCCGGTGAGACGATCTTGATGGACGGAGGTATGGGCTCGGAGTTCGAGAGGAGGGGACTGTCAAGCCCCACTATGTGGTCGGGCGGCCCGATGCTCACCCATCCGGAATTGGTGAGAGAGGTCCACGAAAACTACATTAAGGCCGGCGCCGAGATTATCATCACGAACACCTTTGCCACGGGCCGCGACGTGCTGGAGGAGGGTGGCCTTGAAGACAAGGTGGAACAGGCCAACAAGCAGGGTATCGAGGCGGCGGTGAAGGCCAGGAAGAACACTGGGACGGAGGATTCGGTGATAATCGCCGCCTCCGCCTCCACCATGAAGCCCAAGGCGCAGGCCGACGTCCCCGTCGCCTACGAAAAAGCCCTGGAGACCTATCGGGAACAGCTAGGAGTCCTGGCCGAGGGCGGCCCTGACGTGGCTGTCGGCGAAATGTTGGTGCGTATTTCGGATACACTCGCCATAATCGATGCCGCCAAAGAGCTGGGACTTCCCGCGTGGGTAGGGCTCTCCCTGGTCCCGGATGGAGACGAGCTTTACCTTGGTATCGATGGCAGGCACGGCGGCGAGACTCTTCAGGACGCAATGGACGCCATCAAGGACAAGGACATCGACGCCGTGTTCGTGATGCACTCCCCGGTGAGCGAGACAGCACCCGGGCTGGAGATAGTCAAGAAGAATTGGTCGGGAACGTTTGGCGCGTACGCCCATTTCCCCGGACATGGCGGCTCTAGAAATAGGGACAACTTCCTGAACCCAGCGCAATACCTGGAACGCGCAAAGGGATGGAGCGAGCAGGGCGCGCGGATCATAGGCGGGTGCTGCGGTACCACGCCCGACCATATTCGGGCGCTCAAGGAATGGCTGTCCGGCTCGTAGGCCGGGGCCTGATAACCTGCGTTAAAGCGTCATGGCCATTCCCCACACTCTGCAATGGGAGATCGACCGGATTCCCCGCAACCGTAAGATCACTCATGGGCCGGGCGTCAAAAGTTACTCTGTCGACGGCATAGAGCCGGAGGCTGTTGTCTTCCCCAACACCATAGAGGAAGTGAGCAACCTGCTCTCGGCGGCGGACCGGGAAGGGAAGGCAGTCGTCCCCTGGGGCGGAGGCACGGCGATGGGGCTGGGTAACCGGGCCTCGGGTTGCGACCTGGTGATAAGTACGTCCAGACTGAACCGGGTCCTTGAACACGAGCCAGCGGACCTAACCGTAGTCGTAGAGGCTGGAATAATCCTGGGAACGCTACAGGAAGAGCTGTGTGAAAGAGGCCAACTCCTCCCCCTGGACCCGCCTCTGCCGGACAGAGCGACCATCGGGGGCATCCTCTCGGCCAACTCTAGTGGCCCCATCCGGGCGCAGTTCGGCGCGATCAGGGACAGGCTTATCGGCGTGAAGGTAGTGAACCCCAACGGCGACGTCACCAAGGGCGGCGGCAAGGTGGTAAAGAACGTCTCCGGCTACGACATGAACAAGCTCTACACAGGAGCCTTGGGCACGTTGGGCATCATCGTGGAGGCGGCATTCAAGCTGGCGCCGCTCTACAAGCAGACCCGTTCACTTGAAGTCTTCTGCAGGACGCCCGCAGAGGCCGGGGCCCTTGCCAAAGGTCTCCGTGCGGCCGAGGTTACCCCCGTGGCCCTTCAGCTTATCGGCGGTGAGGGACTGGGCGTTCCCGAGGGATACCGCGTAGCCCTACAGTCAGGTGGTATGAGGGAGGCCGTCGATCGGCAAGTACGGAGCGTTGTGGATCTATGTGAGTCGAACGGCTGGGGAGTTGAACTTAAGGACAATGAGGGGTCGGAGGAGTTGTGGTCGAGAGTCCGGGACGCAGGCCGACGCCCCGAATCCCCCGCCACGATGATCATAAAGGCCACCTGTCTGCCCTCCGACGCCGTGAACCTCATTCAGCGCATTCCCGGCGAGGACCGGGCAGTTTCCTGTAACATGGTCAACGGAGTCGTTTACGGATACTGGTGGGACGAGGGTGTCTCCATTGATGACCTGGAGACCCGGGTGAAGAGGGTGAGGGAGATAACCGGAGAGATCAACGGCCATTGCGTGATAGAGGTCTGCCCCGCACAATTGAAGGAACGTATCGACGTGTGGGGGCTGGACGGTCCCGAGGTTTTCCTGATGAAGAGGATCAAAGAGCAGTTCGACCCGAACGGGACCCTGAACCTTGGCAGGTTCGTGAAGGGAATATAGGACTTTGGTGAGGGCAGACCAATCGGTAATTGACCTCCTTGACCTGTCGGTCGGCGGAGTAACCGCGGATGAGCTTTACCGCTGCGTCCACTGCGGCCTGTGCCTGAACCAATGCCCCACCTACCTGGAGCTCGGCCTGGAAACGGAATCTCCGAGGGGCAGACTAGCCCTTATGAAGGCTGTGGCCGAGGGTCGGTTCGGGTACACGGATAAGCTGGTGGAGCACATGGACCTTTGCCTCCTGTGCCGCGCCTGCGAGGCAGCGTGCCCTTCCGGGGTGCCCTTCGGGAGCCTGATGACCGAGACCCGGGCCCGAATCCAGGAACAGACCCCCCAGCCTTTCATCGAAAGGACTGTCAAGAACTTCGTATTCAGGCACATGTTTCCTCACAAGCGCAGGCTCGGATTGGCCTTTGGGATGCTGGCGCTCTACCAGGCCTCGGGAGTGCAATGGCTGGTACGGAAGTCCCGGATACTGTCGCTGCTGCCCTCTCGGCTGTCACAAATGGAGTCCATGCTGCCGAAGCTGGCCTTAAGTCCGTATCCCCGTGGAAGAGCGAAGAGTGTGGCGGCAGAAGGAGAACAGAAGCAAAGAGTTGCGCTGTTCTCGGGGTGCATAATGCCCCTGGTGTTTGGGCCCGTAAACCGGGCCACGGTGAACGTTCTCTCCAAGAACGGGTGTACGGTCGACATACCGGGTGCGCAGGGCTGCTGTGGCGCTTTGAACGTCCACAGCGGCGAGCGGAAGGCGGCGCGGGACATGGCCCGAAAAAACATCGATGCCTTTGAAAGCGCCGACACCGTGGTCGTCAATGCGGCGGGGTGTGGGGCTATGCTGAAGGAGTACGAAGAGCTCCTGGAGCACGATGCTCGGTACTCCGAGAAAGCCAAAGCTTTCACATCAAAGGTCAAGGACGTCAACGAGTTCCTTGCCGCCCTCCCCCTCATCCCCCCCAAGACGGGTTTCAAGAAGCGGGTCACCTACCAGGACTCGTGCCACCTGGCCCACGCCCAGAGAATAAAAGAGGCGCCGCGCAAGGTCCTGTCGTCGATTCCTGGCGTTGAGTTTTCTGAGATGCGCAACTCCGACAAGTGCTGCGGAGCGGCAGGCATCTACAACATCGTCAACCCGGATCTCTCGATGCAGATTCTGGACAGTAAGATGCGGGATGTGATGGAAGTCGATGCGGACTTCGTTACAACGGCCAACCCCGGTTGCATGCTGCAGCTAGACATGGGTTTGCGAAAGAACGGCCAGACGACGCGGTCTTACCACGTGGTGGAACTGCTGGACCAGGCGTATCGTCAGGAAGAGAAGTCGAGCTAGGACGCTCCGCCGTACACCCGACTCGCCGCTCCCACTCCCGCCGAGGCCGCAACCTCGTAGCCCAAGCCGTTTAGCACCCGTCCAAGGGCCGAGAGTACTAAGAGCACGTTCCTCTCCTGCGACGAGTAGCCCATCAGCCCGACCCTTACCACTTTCCCCGCGAATGGCCCGAGTCCGCCGCCTGTCTCGATATTGTGTTCCTTCAGCAGGGCCATGCGCACGGCGTTGGCATCCACCCCATCGGGCATGCGGACGCCGTTCACGGTGTTGGAGCGCACTGCCTCCTCCGCGACGATTGAAAGGCCCATCGCGTCGACACCCGCCCGTAGTGCATCGGCGTTCAACTGGTGTCGGGCGAAGCTGTTCTCCAGCCCCTCTTCGACCAGGATTCGAAGCGACTCCCGGAGGGCGTAGATCATGGAGGCCGGAGCGGTGTGGTGGTACTTACGGGCGCTGATCCAGTACTCGTCCAGCATGGACAGGTCAAGGTACCAGCTTCTGCAAAGGGTCTTGCGCGACTTCATGGCCTCGACAGCGCGTGGACTCATGGTGATTGGAGCGAGGCCCGGAGGACAACTGAGAGACTTCTGGCTGCCGCTGTAGCAGATGTCGATCCCCAGGTCGTCGACAGGAAGGTTCTGCCCGCCAAGGGATGCCACGCTGTCAACGAGGAACATGGCCCCGTGAGACCGCGCCAGTTGCCCAATCTCCTCCAATGGCTGGAGAACGCCCGTGGAAGTCTCGCAATGGACCAACGCCACGACTTTCGTATCGGGGTTGGCGGCCAAAGCCTCCTCGACTGCCGCGGGCGTAACGGCCTTGCCCCATTCCGCCTCGACTACTACGACCTTCGCGTCACAGCGAGCGGATATCTCAGCTATACGTGAAGCAAAGAACCCCGCCACACCCACCACCACGGTGTCGCCCGGCTCGAGGGAGTTATATAAGGCGGCTTCCATCCCGGCAGACCCGGTGCCCGATATGGGAAGCGTCAGGCCGTTGCCCGTCTGGAAGACTTCCCGCAGGAGCTCTACGGTTTCGTCCATGATTGCCCAGAAGTCCGGGTCCATGTGAGATAACACAGGCCCCGACATGGAGGCGTAGACGCGGGGATGTACGTTGCTGGGGCCGGGGCCGAGGAGGGTCTTGGGAGTAGGTTCGGTCATGATGATGTCCTTCTATGGCGAGATATGCGCCCGTAGTGTAGCGGTGGCTACTGGGAGCGTCAATTTCGTAGAGACGGATGGACGCGCCCGCTCGTGCTGAGTCCGTCTAAATATGAGCGGGGGAGATGTCCGGTTCCCTCTCCCTCGATGGGAGAGGGCTAGGGTGAGGGTGATCCTTAACTTGCCAGAATTTTGCGTACTAGTTAGCCAGGAGTCACTGCAACAACGAGAAATCGAAGTCCGACAGGGACTCGATCCTTCGGTCGGCCAGCGAGAGGTCAAGGTCCCGAGTCAGGTCGGTCAGCACGGCCACCACCGTCATCCCGGCAGCCTTCCCGGCCTGAATCCCGTGGGGCGAGTCCTCGAACACCAGGCAATGGGAAGGGTCCACGCTGAGCTTCCCGGCAGCCGTCAGATAAATCTCGGGAGCGGGTTTTCCGTTAGTTACCATGTCCCCTGACATGACCACCTTAAAGCGCTCCTTCACTCCCAGAATCGTAAGGATGACCTCAACCCAGTTGGCCTGAGAGGACGAGGCGAGCCCAAAGGCCAGGCCTCGGGCGTCAAGGGTGTCGAGAAGGTCATAGAGGCCGGGCGAAGGCTCCACGTTCTCCTTAAGGTTCTTTAGCAGCACCTCGTCGTACACGTCAATCCAATCCTCGATCTCGCCGTCGAGCCGGAATCGGTCCTTGAGCGTCTGCCACGTGAACTCGACAGTGGTGCCCAGAATGATGCGGTTGTCCTCGTCGGTCAGGGAATGCCCGTGGGCCTGCAGCACCTGGTTGAGGGAAAGGTGATAGAGGGGTTCGCTGTCTGCCAGTACGCCGTCCATGTCGAATATGACGGCCTCGATGATCGGTTGGGATGGCATGGCGGCTTATTCTATCACCTGGTGCAGGCCCCGTGGCTCGATTGACAGCCCAAATCCGACTCTCTAATGTAGTCCTCAGACCATCCGATAAGGCCCGGACCCTCTACTACATCAATGTTTCCCATATCAGACCGCGATCACCCCCGACACGGCATCCCCGTAGTAAACGTGGCCATCATGGCCTTGTGCATCCTAGTCTTCCTTTATCAAATCCTGCTGCTGGACGACTTCGGGCTGTCCCGTTTCTACAACAACTATGGCGTTCTTCCATACGAGCTCACGGGACATGGAGACTTGGGGGAGCAGGTGACGGCGCTGTTGGAGGAGGGGGACCGGTCGGTGCTGGACGTGGAGGGAGTGTCGGGGACGCTGGCTCGGCACGCGCTGAGGATGGGTACTGACGGGACGGTGCAGTTCACGGACATTCGCAACGTCTACGATGGTGGCCCGGGCCCCTGGGCAACCCTTTTCACCTCCATGTTCATGCACGGCGGCTGGATGCACCTCATAGGGAACATGCTCTTCCTCTGGGTGTTTGGAAACAACCTGGAGGTCCGGATGGGCCGCGTTAAGTTCCTGGCCTTCTATCTGATATCAGGGCTGTTTGCATCGGCGGCGCAGGTCGCCATAGACATGGACTCCGCAATCCCGACCATCGGCGCCAGCGGAGCGATCGCGGGCGTATTGGGCGGCTATCTCGTCCTCTTTCCCCACGCCCGGATACAAACGCTGGTCTTCATGATTCTAATCACCGTGGTAGCGATACCCGCGTGGATGCTCATCGGGATATGGGTGATCATCCAGTT
Organism: Dehalococcoidia bacterium; assembly: GCA_965220005.1. Classification (GTDB taxonomy): domain Bacteria; phylum Chloroflexota; class Dehalococcoidia; order Plut-88900; family Plut-88900; genus Plut-88900. Next base: position 894,377 of record OZ244800.1, on the reverse strand, counting down.
CTTCAGCGGGTTCATCTCCCTTGGCGGCGAGTTCTCGCAGGGCGTGGCCTACTGGGCACACATCGGCGGTTTCGTGGCGGGATTTCTGATACTCACGGGTATGGCGGGAGTCTCGCGGACCAGGGGCTTGTTCTCGCGAGGTTGAGTTTCGAGGGGGCCACCCCCCGGTCTATTGATATTTTTCGGATAGCACCGTTAAGTGCTGGTTATCGACCCGGTTCGCACGCTCGGTTCCCACTCTGGAGGAGTTTTGAGGTTTGCGCCAGCCATAGCAGTTCTGGCCCTCGTCGGCATCCTGACATTCGTCGGCTGCCGGGCCACGACGCCCACCCCCGCGCCCTCTGTTCCCCCCACCCCTCCCCCGACAGCCATGGCTCAACCTTCCCCTAGCGCAACCCCGCAGCCTTCGCCTACTCCTACCCCCTCGCCCACTCCGGCCCCTACCCCCACCCCCACGCCGGTGCCTACGACTATCCCCACACCCGCACCACTCTATTTTGAAGGCTGGAGTAACGTACCCGGGACCGGTGCCTTGGAACGCGCTAAGCCGGTTTTGGCAAACATGATTATATCGCTACCGTGGGTGGCAGATGGGATTACATTACAGGAACGGGCAACCGTAGGGCAGCTAGTGAACGCGGCGATGCTGAAGGAGCCTGTGTTCGTAGCTGTTGTGGACAAAACATGGATGGTGGACGGCCTAAACAGGACCGAGCTCGCCATCCTGAAAGACCTGACCCGTTTCAGGACCGAGTCCGCAGCCGCGCGCATCGCCGGCCTACTCTTCCTGGAGACCGTGGAGTCGGCAGACAGTACAACGGTGGACCTGTTTTCGGACTTGGACCTTAGCGTGCCGACACTGCTTCCCGCGGTGCTAGACAAGCCGTGGGCCGCTGACGGCCTTGATGAGCCCGAACGCGATGTAATAGATGCGCTCTGGGGCATCGCCTACGAAGACAACACCGTGGCGCTGCGGATTCTCGGTTTGCCCTTCCTGGAAACCGTCACACCGGATGATGTCTCAACTGTGGAGGCCCTATGGATTCTGACATCTGATGGGATAGAAGTTATGACCGCCGTTATTGAACAGCCGTGGGTTGAGGATGGTCTCGAAGGACTGGAGACCGAGGCCATGGACTGGATAGGCAACTTCAGTAATGCGGAGGTCGCGGTGGCAGTCCTGGGCCTCGCGTGGGTGCAGGATGGCATCGAAGAGCTGGAAGTCCAGACCATCGAAGAGTTGTCCTATACTGACTACGATGATTTGGAGGTTGCTACATCGGTTACTACCCTGGACTGGGTGCAAGACGGAATAGACGACCTGGAGTTTGAGGCGATCGATTGGATTGGCAATTTCAGTGATGTGGATGTTGCTGCATTAGTCGTTAAACTGGCTTGGGTCCAGGATGGCATGGAAGAACTCGAGGTCCAGACCATTGAAGAGCTGTCCTATATAGCCTATGACGATGCTGAGCTTGCCTCCTCAGTCATTGGCCTGGATTGGGTGCAGGACAGCATTGAAGAGATAGAATTTGAGGCGATTGGGTGGGTGAATAATTTTGGTGGCGTGGAAGCTGCTTCGGCAGTGGTAGCACTGGCATGGGTGCAGGACGGTGTTGAAGAACGAGAGGTTAATACTATTGAGGAGCTGTCCTACATAGACTTCTACGACACAGACGAAGCAGTGCACATTGTGGCCATGCCCTTCCTCGAAACCCTTGACCCGCCCGACGTATCCGCCGTAAAAGCACTCTCCCAGTTAGCATCCTTTAGAGAGACCGACTTCCAACGCGTCCTCTCCCACCCAACTCTCAGCGACGGTATCACCGATGACTGGGCCAAGATTGTCGCCACTCTATACGGCGTGAGTGATACGAACTCTGAGCTCATAGATACCCTGCTCGATCCTGACCAGGTCACCCTGGAAGAGCGCGTCATCGAATTGCCCCTGGCTGGGGAGACCGACCTTGCCATCATCCGCACAGGCCCAGGCGCAGACCGAAGCATGGACCTGCTGGAACACTCCGTACGCTATGCTGAGGAGTTCATGGGTGTCCCATTTCCTACCAACTATGTTGGTTGGCTCGTCGGTGATGCTGTAACCCCAACGTTCGGTGGCAACTACTACGGTACGCATATCGTCACCCTGCCCAAATACGATGTCGATGATGGAAGTCATGAGGCGGAGTTTGCCGGCTCGCTAGTTGCTCACGAAGTAGCCCATTACTATTGGAGCGGCAACAGCAATTGGGTTGACGAAGGTGCCTCGGATTTCATGGCATCCACCTCCGAGAACGCTCGTACCGGTGGGCCTATAGAGGTTACCAACGACCCCTGTGGCTATGTGCGTACTATCGCCGAATTGGAGAATCTATACCCTGCAATAGGCGAGAGTGAATACACCTGCAACTACGCGCTGGGCGAACGCCTCTTCGTAGACCTGTACCGCAATCTGGACGAAGTCAGCTTCCGAGAAGGGCTGCGAGACCTCTACCTGCTCACCCAAGTCGAAGACGAAGAGGAGATGCAGGAGGAAACGGAGGTCGGCATAGAGCACCTGAAGGCAGCCTTCAAGGGTGGCGAGGAAATCGAGAATCCCTTAGTAGACACAATACTAGCCCGCTGGTATGACGGAACCGAACCCTATGCCCTCTCCGACCAAGAGACCGGCCTACCTAACCCAATCCTGCTTGCCATTAACGGACGCATCCACACGGCTTATTTGTCTGCTACTCAGGAAGGAACGCCCTTAACCAGCATCTCCGCCGAGGCCGCGGACGACTACCTCTGGCTCTTGCTCCGCTGGGACTATACCATCGGTTCGGACACGGACGTGCGCCTGGAGTTGGTGCACTACTACGAAGACGGGTTTGAATTCGGGCGCCGCACGGTGACGTTCCCCGCGGACTCCCGACACAACAACAGCTTATGGTCATGGTGGTTGCAGGTAGGGCAGTCACCATCCAATCTCTGGGCACCCGGCGAATACCGACTCCACGTCTACAACGAGGGCCGAAAGCTCGTGGAGCTGGAGTATGAGGTCACTCCCTAGCCCCTCTCAACGAGAGCGAATCCTAAGTCCGACCCGCCTCCGGTTCCAGGGACGGGGTATCCGGGGCGGGGGCGCGCTGTTCCGGCGCCGGCGTGTCCTTGTCGGGCTCGACGGCAGGCGGAGGGGCCTTGGCAGCCACCACCGCAGGCACGACAACCGTGAGATCAGCCGTTGCATCCGCATCGAAGGCAGCGGCAAGGTCGTCTCCGTCCAGGGTCTCGACCTGCATGACGTACTCGGCTAGCTGGCCCAGCTTGAGCTTGTTGGCGATAAGGATGTCGCGGGCCGTGTTCTCAGCAAATTGGATCAGGTCCTGGATCTCCTGGTCGATGCTGACAGCGATCTTTTCACTGTAGTTGCGCGAGTCGGACAGCTCCTTGCCCAGGAATACCAGCTCTTCCTTGTGCCCGAAAGTCCGGGGCCCGAGGGTGTCGCTCATTCCGTACTCGGTGACCATGCGCCGGGCCAGCTTGGTGGCGTGTTCCAAATCGTTGGAGGCGCCCGTAGTTATCTCGTTGAAGGTCAGATCCTCGGCGACCCGCCCCCCGAGTGCCGTGGCCAACATGGCCTTGAACTGGGAGCGGCTGTAGAGGTAGCGGTCTTCGGAGGGAAGGAGCCGCGTGTATCCACCCATCCCACCCCGAGCCACGATGGAGACTTTATGAACGGTGTCGGAGTGCTCCAACATTCGGGCCACCAATGCGTGCCCGACCTCGTGGTAGGCGGTGATTGCCTTCTCCTTGACGCTGATAAGGCGGCTCCTGCGCTCCGGGCCTGCTATCACCCGGTCAATGGCCTCTTCGACCTGCCGGGTTGTGATGGTCTTCTGTGAGTGCCGGGCTGCAAGGATAGCGGCCTCGTTGACCAGGTTGGCAAGGTCGGCGCCGCTGAAACCGGGGGTCTGCTTGGCCAGCACTTCAAGGTCCACGTCCTCGGCCATTGGCTTGCCTTTGGAGTGAACGGCCAGGATTTCCCGTCTGCCGTTGATATCGGGCAAATCGAGAACTACGCGCCGGTCGAAGCGGCCGGGACGCAGCAGGGCGGGGTCCAGGATGTCGGGGCGGTTGGTGGCGGCCAGGACTATGACATTGGTCGATGAATCAAAGCCGTCCATCTCGACCAAAATCTGGTTGAGGGTCTGCTCCCGTTCGTCGTGCCCACCCCCGAGACCCGCGCCCCGGTGTCGGCCCACGGCGTCTATCTCATCTACAAATATTATGCACGGAGCGTTGCGCTTGGCCTGGTCGAACAGGTCCCGCACCCGGGATGCGCCCACTCCGACGAACATCTCGACAAATTCGCTGCCGCTTATGGAGAAGAATGGGACACCCGCTTCTCCGGCAACGGCTCGGCTCAGAAGGGTCTTGCCCGTGCCCGGGGACCCGACCAGCAACACTCCCCTCGGCACCTTTGCCCCCAGGGCCGCGAACTTCTCCGGGAATCGGAGGAACTCCACTACTTCCTGGAGGTCCTGCTTCGCCTCCTCCACACCGGCGACGTCCAGGAACGTGATGGTCGTCTTGCTGCCTACAAACATACGGGCTCGGCTCCTGCCGAAGCCCATGGCCTGGTTGCTGCCGCCTTGCGCCTGGCGGAGCAGGAATAGAAGCACCGCGCCGAAGAAGATCAGGGGCAGGAAATTGAGGAAGAGCCCGAAGAGGCTGCTGAGCTGGCTCCTCTCCTTGACCCGGATACTGGGTCCCGCGCTGATGTCAACGCCGTTGTCGGTCAGAGTATCGACTATGCTGGAGCCGGGCTCTTTTCGGGACTCGTAGCGCTGATCGTCCAGGGCCGTGATGGTCAGCTTGTCCCCGTCGACCTCTATCTCCTTGATCTGATTGCTCTTGGCCATGGATATGACGTCGGACAGATCAATGTCCTCCGTGCCGTAGGATGGCTGGAAGAGCGTAAAGACAATCGCGACTATCGCGACGATTATGATGAGATAGATAAAACTGCTTCTCATGTCATGCGGCTTTCTCGGTACGCCTGTATGCCTCCAAAGCCATTATATTATGAAAGGCCGACAGTGTCGAAGACGAGTCCGTTTGTGCCGGTTGTTCGCCTGTAATATACTTGCTTGAAAGCGGTTATCCCGACAGCCGACCCTGTACGGCTGAGTTTGTGAAGCGCTGGTAGGGTGGACCGCTATTCTGGCAGGTGGATTTGAACGATCTTCATTGTAGGCCTTCTTTAACAACGCGAGCGGGAACTGAGAATGGATAGTGCGACCGATCTGACCCTTGACGACCTGGCAACCCAATACCTTGAGACCCTCACGCAAAAGAAACGCATGAAGATTGAGCCCGCCGTGGCAAAATTTGTGAGGTGGTGCGGCAAAGACCGGCCGGCAGTGAACGTCACGGGTCAGGAAGTCGAGCGTTATGCCCAGGACCTGAGCAAAATGGCAGCAACGGAAAGCTCGCCTCACGTGCGGGCTTTTTTGAATTTCGCCCACAAGCAGGGCACCTTCCGCATAAGCCTTGCCCCAAGTTTTAGGGTCAGGAAGTCCCAGACCACCTCCAAAGAAGGGCCGAAGCGCGCACGGGTAGTCTCCCAGCTTACCGCCGAAGGCTTCGAAAGGATCCAGACCGAGCTTAAGGAGCTGAAGTCGAGGCGGGGTGCCCTCGCCGAGGCGATAATGAAGGCCGCAGCGGACAAGGACTTCCGTGAGAACGCTCCCCTGGATGCCGCAAGAGAGGACCAGGGCCGGGTCGAGTCCCGGATCCTGGAGCTGGAAGCGCTAGTCCGTACGGCGGAGCTGCTGAACGAAGACCATATTCGGAGTGCAGATTCCAGGGTGGCCATAGGGCGCACCGTTGCACTGGAAAACCTGACTAACGGGAACAAAGTCCAGTACAAATTGGTCTCGCCCAGCGAAGCCAAGATCTCCGAGGGCAGGATATCCATAGCCTCCCCCGTGGGCAAGGCGATGCTCGGCAGAGTCAATGGGGACGAGGTGGTCGTGGTAGCCCCCGCAGGCGCGATGAAATTCAAGATACTGGAAATCGTGTCCTGACCCCGTACGACATCCCGTAACCCCGATGCGGGACAATTCAAGTCAAAAGCAATGTTGCTGGACGACCCCGTAACCGCAATCCAAACCGTACAGGCCCGCATCCGCGAGCACGGCAACAGCCTCAGCCAGAACGAATACCGAACGCGCCTTGCGCTTATAGACCCGATACTGAACGCGCTCGGCTGGGATGCCTCAGACCCAGTTTCGGTGCTGGCTGAATACGAAGTCGGCAAGCGTCGAGCAGATTATGCGCTACTCGGCGATGATGGTAAGCCCAAGGCTTTAATTGAAGCCAAGCATTTGGGCGAGATGGCTAACCCCGCCAGACATGAAGATCAGGTATTTGACTATGCCTTTAAGCAGAAAGTCAGGTTTGCTGGCCTGACGGACGGCGATCGGTGGATTTTTGAAGATGTTGTCGCAGGGTTCTCCGGTGGTCAGAGTCGACTTCTAGATGTGACAATTTCCAAGGAATTGGCGTACCAGTGCGCTCTGAAGTTCCTATTGCTATGGCATCCGACGTTGGTACTTGGTCAACCTGTTGAGGCCAATGCCCCGGTTCTTGCCACACCTCCAGAACCTGATCCCATAATAGATATACCCCCATTGCCTCCGCTTCCACCACCCCCTTCCTCAGAATGGATATCCCTCACCAACTATGAACACAGTCATGGTCGGCCGTCATTTATACGGTTACCAGACAGTCAAGAAAAGCAACTGAGCCATTGGTACAAGATTCTTGAGAATACGGCTGAGTGGCTTATTGAAGAGAGGAAACTGACAATATCTATGTGTCCTATAAAGGATATAGTCAGTTCTGACCTTTTCAGCGAAGGGGGTGCCCGCTACCTTAGGTACGGTGAGTTGAAAAATGGCATGTTCTTTAATAAGAATAAGAGTGCCAAGGACCATTTGAGAGGCTTGAGAATACTCTTACGACATTGCGGCCAAGACCCCACCTCCATCCTTCTAAAACCCAGTCGATGACAATCCCTCCCCCACCCCCAGCCCCCCACACCCCATGAAACAGGCCATCTGGATCCCGATTGCCATCGGCGCGACAGTCCCCGGCCTCGCTATATGGAGTTCCGGGGCGCACCTCCCTGACGTTGCAGCCGCTTCATTGTTCGGGCTGGCCATAATCGGGGGTGCATTCCTCCTCTCCTGGGCCTCCGAAGTCGCCGAGATCGACATCCCCAAGGCCCTAGCCATCTCCGTCCTCGCCATCGTCGCCGTCCTCCCCGAATACGCCATCGACGTATACCTCGCCTGGACCGCCGCCTACATCCCCGATAACGCCAACCTCGCCACCGCCAACATGACCGGCGCCAACCGGCTCCTCATTGGCATCGGCTGGAGCCTCGTTGTATTTCTTTACTGGTTCAAGACCCGCAAGAGGGCTCTGTCCATCGGCGGCGCGGCCTCTCCTGCCCTGGCCATCCTGCTCATTGCCACCCTGTACGCATTCACTATCGTTGTCAGGGGCCAGCTTCACCTCGCCGACACCCTCGTCCTCGGTGCCCTCTTCTGCCTCTTCGTTTGGACCAACTTCAAGTCGGAAGTGGTGGAGGCGGAGCTGGTCGGCCCCTCAGCCCTGATTGGGGCACTGCCTACGGCAAAGCGCCGTACTGTGGTACTAGCTTTATTTGTCATAGCCGCAGGCACAATTCTGATAGTTGCCGAACCTTTCGTCGAGAGCCTTAAAGAGACAGGTCACAGCCTCGGCCTTAGTGAGTTCCTGCTCATCCAGTGGGTAGCACCGATGGCCTCGGAGGCCCCCGAGATGCTCCTCGCGGCCATATTCGTGCTAAGGAACAGAGGAGAGGACGGGATCGGGATCCTGGTGTCCTCGAAGGTGAACCAGTGGACTCTGCTAGTGGCGACGCTGCCCACCGCTTACAACATATCTTGGATCGAGTCTCAATCGGTGTGGGAGGTGGTTGGGCTGGCGATGAACAATCAGCAGGCGATAGAAGTGTTCTTGACTGCGGCTCAGTCACTATTCGCGATAGTACTGATTCTGAAGTTGTCAATCTCGGTGAGAGGAGCTATCGCTCTATTCGTGCTGTTCACCGCGCAACTGGTGTTGCAGTTTATTGGAGAACTCTTCACGTCTCTCGCCTTCTTAGGCTCCAACGAAGCACGCTTCGCCTTCGCCGCCCTCTACGTGGCCCTCAGCGTCGGAATCCTCGCCGTAGACCGCGAACGTATAGGGACATTGCCGGGGATATTCCGGTCAGTGATGCCGGGAGGCTCGGAGGAGGCACAACGCCCCTCATGTTGACACCCGCCAATTAAGGGAAGGATGTGGGGCCGCGCATACTGTCGAAGATAGACCTCCAGCGGACACAGGGGCCAGTTGAAGTATTGATGGGGGTGTTGGGCCGCTCGTGCTGAGGCTCTCGAAGTATGAGCGGGGGGTGGTGCAGGTTCATTGAAGCGGCCAGCTTTGCCGAGCCACAGCTCGTGCTGTCGTAGATCCGCCGCGCTGAAGGTACGCCTTAGGCGGAGCGGGAACCCGCAGAAATATGAGCGGGGGAGGGGCTACGCAGTCTCGTAAGCCTGCCAGGGCTCCCGGGACATCACCCTCTCCACGATCGGTTCGAAGAACTCCAGTGGCTTGGTAGGGTAATTGGAGTCGAAGGCGTTCTGGTCGTACTTGTGGCACCAGTCGACACACGCCTCGTAGTAGGGATTGTCCCGGTACTTGTCCCGGGCGTTGCGGTCCTTGCCCACGTGGTGCCAGAAGTAATAGCCCTGGAACTCGCCGTGGTGCTGCACGATCCAGTGGTTCTTTTTCGAAATGTAGGGCCTGAGAATGGCCGCAGCGACCTCCGAGTGATTGTCCTGAGAAACAATCTGCCCGACATCGTGGAACAGCGCAATGAAAACGGTCTCATCGTCAGCCCCGTCCTCATACGCCCGCGTCGCCGACTGCAGGGAGTGCTCGAGGCCCGTGACAGGCCCGCCGTCGTCGGATAGCGCCATCTGTTTTACCATAGCCATCAGGGAGTTATAGACCTTTTCCTTCCGTTGAGACCCATAGGTTTTGATGATTGCCCAGTCTTCGGGGGTGCTGGTCTCCATACTGGCATAGGTGGCTCGTTGCTTGGTCGTCATGGCATTCGGTCTCCCTGATTGATGTCGCGCCAGTGTAATACGTATGGTGAACGCGGGCAACAAAAGGCGGGCAGACCACCCCACTCCCGTCGGGCCATCACACCACTCACCCTGAGGCACTCGAAGGGTCGAGCGGGCCGAAGAGCGCACAGGCGTGTGAGAAGCCTACGAGTTCAGCCCCAACACCCGCACCGCGTTCCCGCACAGCATAGCCTCGACCTCTTCATGAGTAAACGACGCCTTCTCAGTGGGATTATTGGGCAGGTCCCGCACGAGATCTACCCACCACTTGCGAGAGTACCATCGAGTCCACACCGGACCGTCGCACCCGAATAGGACGCGGTCAGCCCCCAGGCCGTCGATCACCCGCCGAAGCACGATGCAGAATCTCCCATAGTTGTTCGCCGCCTCATGCTGGAACGCCGAAAAGTCTGTCACGAGGTTCGGCCTGTCCCGCGCCACTTCAATCAACTCCCGCCAAGACGCAATGCCGAGATGAGCGGCAATGACCTTTAAATCCGGGAAGTCTGTGAGGACTTGGATGAGCTCCTTGGGCTGGCTGAATTTGGGGTCGAGAGGCTCGAACATCTGGCCCGTGTGAAACAGGACCGGCAGCCCGAGGGCCTGGAGTCGTTCATAAATCGGGTATGCTGCCTCGTGCCACGGGTACAGGCCGCTCATGTTGGGGTGAAACTTGAATCCCTTGGCATTCCACTCCTCGACGGAGCGCTCGACGAACTCCAGCGCCCCCGGGGCCCGTGGATCGATGCACGAAAAGAAGATGTAGCGGTCCGGGTAGGTGGCGCAGATTTGGGCCAACTCCCGGTTCTGCTCCTCTATCGACTTGGGCGCCTCCCCCAGAGCGCACGACCCGTCGATGGCCGTGACCACTGCCACGTCGATTCCCGCCTCATCCATCTCCACAATACACTCCGAGCCGTCAGGATCGAAGCACTTGGCAAAAAGGTTCCGGTCTATCTCCTCCGGCGTGCCGGAGAATGGTGAATCTGTGATGTAGGTTGAGAAAAAGTTGGAATAGATATCCCACCAATGGTCGGATAGGTACTCCCGGGTCCAGATATGGTTGTGAATGTCTATGGTCAAGGACGTCTCCCTAAGTGCTGAGTTCCGGTTGCCTGGCAAGCTCAACATACCACAGAGGTCGAGTAGTATTACAAATGGGTCACAGGGAAGGAATAAGGAAACTGCTTGGCTTGCGGTCTGCCGCTATTCGAAGAATCTCAGTATGGCCGTCATAACGCCAACCACCAGACCACCTACCAGAAGCATCAGCCCGGCCAAGCGAATCTCCAGCGCCTTCAGATCGGCCTTTGTGGCCAGATGCTTGAGCTCAGTGCGAAATTCCGTCTCAAGGATGGTCATTCGCTGTTCCAATGGGGGCCAAGTAAACGCAGCTTAACTTTACTGTCCCTCGATTAGAAGTCCTCCTAGTTTGCTCTCGCTAGCGAAAACTAAAGTGAAGAGCCTGCCTCCGCGAACCATCTGAATGTCTTCATCACCCCGGGTTCCGAACAATGCAACATTTTCGGCAAACCAAGAGGGGCCTTCAATCCAATCCGGTGCAACAGTTAGCATAAGCAGTTCGCCTGATAGTGCTATCGCAGTGTCATGTACGCCATCATCAAAAATGCTCGTAAGCCAGAAAATTAATTCCACTGCTTCGACATTCTGCGACGGGCCGAATATGTCGAGCATTATGCCACTACCAGTGCCATCGAAGAACGTTCCTGAAACCCATTGAGGCCCATGAGAATCAAATCCGTATCCGGCATCCTCAAACGCTGATTGAATTTTTTCACGGCTTATCCCAATCGGAGGTGATGGCGTTGCTGTTTTCACATCCGCTGGCAGGTTGGATGTCGGATTTGGCGTGGCAGTCGAATGGGTAGATGGGTCCGAATCTTCTTGAGGTGAAGGTGCTAAAACTGCGATTAGAATAATAGCCACCAAAAGGATCGTGAGGCCCAAGACAAATCCCAATATGATTTGTCTGTTACGCTCTAGCCAATTGGTCAACCTGTTGTCTCCATGACGCAATGTCGCGGACGAATAGTAAGAGATGTATTACTCGATGGCAATGTTAATGGCATAGACATATTTTATTGTGTGCTCAATACATACGTCGTTTTGTTGCCCAGACAACGTCACTGTAAGCACCATGCCCACGTTTGCCCCACCCCTCCCCCCTTGATAAGATGCCACCCTAAGGTCCCGGCCCCCGAGCAGCGGAGGAAGGCCCCATGAGATTCGACAGCACTCCCTACTATCACCTCGGCAGCGTCTACCCGTGGGACAAGCTCGTCGACGAGATGCGGGACGAGGCCCAGCTCCTGGAGCAGGGCGGCTTCACCACGGTCTGGATCGCCGAGCACCACTTCGCCTGGGACGGCTGGCTCGGCACTTCGCCCAACCCGCTAATGCTCGGCCAGGACCTCGCCGCCCACACCGACACCCTCCGCATCGGCCAATGCGGCGTTATCCTTCCCGACTGGCACCCCCTTCGCGTCGCCGAGGACGTGGCCCTGCTCGACCACTTCACCAAGGGCCGCGTCGACTTCGGTGTGGCACGAGGGCTGAACGGCCGGGCCTCGATCCAGTTCCACCCGGACGCCGACCGCCGTGACCGCGACCGCAGCTACGCCCTCTTCTCCGAGTCCCTCGACATCGTCAAGAAAGCCTGGACCGAAGACGCCTTCACCCACTCGGGGGAGTTCTACCGCTTCCCTGAGCCAGGTTGGATAGAGAACTCAGAGTTTATCCGCGATAGCCGGTACCATTCCCCGGACGGTGAGCTAATAGCCCTGGGCGTACACCCGAAGCCCTACCAGAAGCCCCACCCGCCCATGTGGCAGATGGGCGATTCCCTCCAGTCCCACCGGTTCTCGGCCAGCAAGGGGATGGGGAACATAAGCATCGCGTTGTCCTATGAAAAGATCAGGGAAGCGTGGGGCTTATACAACGAGGTTGCCTTGGAGACCGATGGTCGGCCGCTCCAGGTCGGGGAGAAGCTCGCCGTCATGCGTCCCACCTACCTCGCCGAGACCTACGAGGAGGCGGTGAACGATGTGCGTGACGGGTTCAACATGTTCGGCGAGTGGGCCAGGCACGACCCCCGCAAGGTCCGCACCCGCATGGCCTTCGAGCACGAGCTGACCGACGAGGACTACAACCTCAGCTACTTCGACTTCAACCACAAGCACGACTTGATCCTCGTAGGCTCTCCCGACACAGTCATAGAGCAGATCGAGGAGATGATCGCCGAGACCGGCTGCCGGCACCTGGCCCTATTCTTGAACTTCCCGGGCCTCAGTTTCAAACAGGTCATGCGCAGCCTAGACCTCTTCGCCTCAGAAGTCATTCCTCACTTCAACTAGCACTTCTCCTGTCCCCCTGCCAAGTACCGAACTAGAGGCAGACGCCTGTGCTAACGCACAGGCGTCTGCCTCTGTTCATCCCTCCCCCTCTCCCTTTATGGCCCTAAGGGAGAGGGGGACCAAGGGGGAGAGGGTTCCCCTGCAGACATGCCGTTTGAACCGTCATCCGGAGAGCCCACGCCGGGATCCCTATCTCCGGGCGCAGTGGCTGTTACCATGAATGCCTCAAGGAGCCAGGCCGTTTCAATACTCCCCCGAGGATGTGAGCTCGGCCCACAACCCCCTCGCAGTCTTCGCAGCCGTGCCATACCCGAACCCCCGACGCCTCAGGTGATCGACCAGCTTCTTGAAGAAGGCGTCGAAGTCATCGACGGGCAGCGAGCGGGCCCTGCGCTGAGCGGCCCGGTAGGCCTCGGCTTCATCGTCCATGTCCAGGGTCACGCCCTCTATGGCCTCGCTATCGACACCCTTCTGCCTCAGTTCCATCTCCAGCATCCTCCGGCTGCGGGGCCTGAATGTTACCCGCTGGTCTACCCAGTACTGGGCGAATGTAAAATCGTCGAGCAGTCCTTTAGCCCTGAGCTTCTCCAAGGTGCGTTCTATAACAGCATCGCCAACCTGCCGACGGCGGAGCCGGTCCCGCAGCTCGCGCTCACTCCGGGGCCGGGCTGTGAGATATCTGAGCGCCACCGACATTGCAGAGTCGAGCCCCGCCTTCTCCATTAGCTCATCGAGACGTTCGTCCGAAACGTCCTGTCCGATGTGGAGCCGGGCGTCGAACATGGATATCTGGTCCAGCGCGAAGGCGTAGCGGCCATCAATAAACACGTTGACTCGGTCCCGCCGGTTCTTCTGGACTCGGATATCGGTGATCTGGGGCATTTGCAGAGATTAGTCTGAGGAAGCTGTAGGTGACGGACTTTCTTGACGTGGCTGGATCATCGTGTTGATGAGCATTTCCGACGAAATTTGAGTGGTGCGCAGTTCGAACGTTTTCTGGAGGTTCAGCCAGAATTCTGGGCTCGTGCCCAGGTAACGGGATAGTCGGAGGGAGGTGTCGGCGGTCACAGCTCGGCTGCCGTTGAGTATTGAGGTGATGCGGTTGGCGGGAACCCAGAGGGCCTTGGCCAAGGCGTTGGCGGACATGCCTATCTCCTGTAGCTCCTCCTTGAGAATCTCGCCCGGATGCACGGGTCGCATACGGTTCGATATGGACATGCTCATTCCAGAAACCTCTTCAATGGTAGTCCACTATTTCCACTGCATAGGGCCCTTCATCTCCCCAACGGAAACAGATTCGCCACTTTCGATTGACCCATATGCTGAATTGTCCCTCCCGAATGCCGGAGAGTGACTCCAGTTTATTGCTGCGTAAAGCTGCCAAGTCTCGCAGGAAAGCTGCATTGTCCAGGATCGTCAACCTGTGATATGCATGATACTCAGAGTCTTGGAAGGCCCTGAATCGAAAGCCCTCGAAGAATTTTCTCGCTTCTCGATCATTAAAATTTTGAATCATTGTAACGCATTACGTAATAGGTAAATATTTGAACCTCATTCTAGAGCTTCAGCTTTGCAATTGCAAAACTTGGGGTGAAGGTAAGAACCCACCTTGACACCCGACTCCCCCCATTCCTAACCTACCCCAGACCACATCCGCCCGACACGGGCATTGGAGGGACGAGCTTTGGCTACCGATTGGGATGCAGTGATCATCGGCGGTGGACACAACGGGCTGGTCGCAGCCTGCTACATGGCAAAGGCCGGCCTGAAAGTAGCGGTCCTGGAGCGAAGGGAGGTTGTGGGTGGGGCTTCGGTGACGGAGGAGACCTTCCCCGGCTTCCGAATCTCGACCGCAGCGATGGTTGGGGGTTTGCTCAAACCAAAGATCGCCTCCGACCTCGAGCTCCACAAGTTCGGCTACGGCCCCCTGGTCCCCTACGACCCCGTGGCCCTGCAGCTCTACCCCGACAACCGATACATGCTCTGGTGGAGCGACCCCGTCAAGACTCTCGATGAGTTCGCAAAGTTCTCCCGAAAGGATGGCGAGGCATTCCTGGACCTGCGTAAGCGCATGGACAGGCTCGCCGCGGTGCTCAAGCCCCTTGAGTTGAGGCCCCCGATGAGTGTCGAGGAGATCGCCAGGCAGTTCCCGGATCCCGAGGATGCCTACTTCTTCCAGGAAATATTGGTCAGTCCGATGAAAGACTTCCTGGACGCCCGCTTCGAGACCGAGGAAGCGAAGGCCAGTGTCTGCTCGAATGGCGTGGTAGGTCTGGCGGCCGGGCCCTACTCCCCGGGCAGCGTCTATATGATGCTCCACTACTGGCCCGAGCTTGGCATCCCCATAGGCGCCGTTCCCGGAGGCATGGGCGGGATAACCGCGGCCCTGGCCCGTTGCGCCCGCAGCCACGGCGCCGAGGTGCGCACGGAAGCCGAGGTAGCCCGGGTAATCGTCCGTGAGGAACGGGCGGCAGGGGTGGAGCTGCTGAACGGCGAGGTGCTGAACGCGAGAGTTGTCCTCTCCAACGCCGACCCCAAGCGCAGCCTCCTCGGCCTCCTGGAACCCGACCACCTTGAAGAGAGCTTCCGCCGCAGACTGACATCGGTGAGAAGCGAGGGCATCGTATTCAAGATCAACCTCGCCCTCAGCGGGCTTCCCGACTTCACCGCCATCCCCGGTAAGGAGCTCGGGCCACAGCACATCGGCCCTTTCAAGATCTGCCCCTCGGTGGACTACCTGGAACGCGCCTGGGACGACGCCAAGTTCGGACGGACGTCCCGAGAGCCCTACATGTACTGCGTCATCCACTCGGCGACCGACTCAACCATCGTGCCGGAGGGCAAGCACAGCATGGGCGTTTTCGTCCAGTACGCTCCCTACCACCTCCGAGACACCGACTGGGAAACGGAGCGCGACGTCTTCGGCAAGCGTTGCATCGACACCCTCGCCCAGTACGCCCCCAACATCCCTGATGCCATCATCGACTATCAGTTCCTGTCGCCCAAGGACCTGGAGGAGATGCTATACCTGACGCACGGGCACATGTTCCACGCCGAGAACGCCCTGTCCCAGCTCTTCAACGCTCGCCCGATACGCGGCATGAGCGACTACCGTACCCCGGTCTCCGGCTACTACCTCTGCGGGGCAGGCACACACCCTGGAGGCACCGTCCGAGGCGCCCCCGGCCACAACGCCGCCCACGAGGCCATAAGGGACCTCCGTGAGGGCGTGGTGGGCTAGACCCTTCCGAGCTTGACATTGCTCAATCGGTGATAGAACATATGTATGGTGGTACTAATGTAGCAATGCTTGGCTCCACTTACAGATGAGGAGCGCCCTGCATGCCTTCAAATATCGAATGGACTGACGAGACCTGGAACCCAATTACTGGCTGCACCCGAGTCTCCCCTGGTTGCGACCACTGTTACATGTATACCCTCTACCCTCGCCTCACGGCGATGGCCGTTCCGGGATATGAAACCACACCCGATGACGTACGTCTTATGTGGGACCGCCTTGAAGCCCCGTTGACATGGAAGAAGCCAAGGCGGGTTTTCGTCAACAGCATGGCCGACATGTTTCATACGCAAGTCCCGTACGAGTTCATCAATGCCGCCTTCTCTGTGATGGAACAAGCCGCCATAGAACGAGGGCACATATTCCAGATTCTGACAAAGAGACCCGGCAGAGCGGTCGCTTGGTGGAAGAAACACGAGCAGGATTTTCCTGGGGGCTGGCCTGCCAACGTCTGGATTGGCACATCTGTCGAAAACCAGAAATACGCCCCGCGCATTACCGTCCTGTCCCGACTGCCCGCGCCTACCCGGTTCGTTTCCGCGGAACCTCTACTCGGACCCGTGGACCTGGGCCCTTGGCTGGATTCCGGGGCAATTCAGTGGTTAATCGTTGGTGGTGAGAGCGGCCCAAAGGCCAGACCAATGGAGTTGGACTGGGCCCGCGATCTCCGAGACCAATCGGTCAAGGCGGGTGTAGCTTTCTTTCTCAAGCAACTCGGAGGCGTGCGGAAAAAGCGCGGAGGCGATGCAGCGACGGTAGACGGCCATCTTTGGCGTCAGATGCCAACTGTCGAAGCAGCAGTCTGATGGCTAACACCTCTTTCGGTGGCCCGTGGACTCAGCAAAAGCTAAATATTCTGCGTGGATATCTTGAAGCATATACCACGTTGATGAAGGAAAAACCTTCGAAGGAAAGACCGTTTAGGCTCATTTATGTAGACGCGTTTGCCGGGGGTGGTTTGTGGAGTCCCAAGTCGGGATATACAGAGGATGTCTACGGAGAAGCCAGAGAATTACACAAAGGATCCCCTCTTATCGCGCTAGATGTGAAGGATAAACCCTTCGACAAACTGGTGTTTGTTGAGAAAGATCCTTTGCGTAGCGAGTCACTAAAGCGGATTCAGAAGGACCAAGCGAGCCGCGATATCGAGATCATCAACGCAGATGCGAATTCGGCGATTCCTACGTTCTGCAATGGCCTACGCGACTTTGATCGGGCCGTCGTATTTCTCGATCCATACGCTACCGAAGTTGCTTGGCAAACGATTGAAGCGATTGCGCGAACGCGGAAGATCGATTGCTGGATACTCTTTCCCCTTATGGGAATCTTCCGGCTAATGCCTAAAGAGAACGAACCGCCACCGGCATGGGCGCTCCGACTTGACCGAGTTTTTGGAGATCGAATGCACTGGGAAGGACTATACAATCCCACCCTCCAGTTTTCCTTTTTTGACAATGATCCAAGGCTGGAACGCGCCTCTGCTGCCAGCATTGCAGCTTTGTATCAGGAACGCCTCAAGTCCGTTTTTGCAAAAGTCGCACCCACTGGTCGCATTCTGAGGAATTCTAAAGGTGCCCCGATGTTCAAGTTGTTCTTCGCAGCGAGCAGTCCCACTGGAGCACAGCCTGCGGTGAACATTGCCGACTACCTGCTGAAACGGTGGTAATCTAATGAAGTTGGCTTAACGCAGCGAAGAAGCGACCAGCCTGTTCATACCCCTAAAACATCTCCCCCTCCGCCCCATTCTTCGAAGCCGGCACCGGCAGCAAGGGTAACTCCGCAGCCTCCCTGATGAGGTTCTCCAGGGATAGAGCCATAGACTTGTTCTCCCGGAGAAAGTCCTTCGAGTTCTCCCGACCCTGCCCCAGCCGAGTCCCGTCCCACGAGTAGAATGCCCCGCTCTTTTTCAGGATCCCGTACAGTACGCCCAGGTCCACCAGGTCGGCTACCCGGCTGATCCCCTCATTGAACATGATGTCGAACTCCGCCACCCGGAAGGGCGCAGCCACCTTGTTCTTCACCACCTTCGCCCGCACCCGGTTCCCGACTATCGCCGATTGATGCTTTATCGACTCGATGCGCCGCAGATCTATCCGCACCGAGCTATAGAACTTCAGCGCCCGACCCCCAGGCGTCACCTCCGGACTGCCGAACATCACCCCGACCTTCTCCCGGAGCTGGTTGATGAACACCACGGCGCAATTCGAGCGGCTCGTGGCGGCGGTGAGCTTGCGCAGCGCCTGCGACATCAGCCGAGCCTGCAGCCCGACGTGCGTGTCCCCCATCTCCCCCTCTATCTCCGCCCTTGGCACCAGCGCCGCCACCGAGTCCACCACCACAATGTCCACCGCGTTGGATCGGATCAGCGCCTCGGCGATCTCCAGGGCCTGCTCACCGGTGTCGGGCTGTGAAATGAGGAGCTCGTCGACAATGATGCCGCACTTGGCGGCGTAGGACGGGTCCATCGCGTGCTCGGCGTCGATATAGGCCGCCATCCCCCCCGAGGCCTGTGACTGGGCCATCAGGTGCTGACCGAGAGTAGACTTCCCCGCCGACTCCGCGCCGAAGACCTCACAGATCCGCCCCTTCGGCACCCCCCCGATCCCGAGTGCAATGTCGAGACCCAGGGATCCCGTCGGTATCGCCTCGACCTCCATGCCGCTGCGGGCGTCCCCCAGCCGCATGATCGACCCCTGCCCAAACTGCTTCTCGATGTGTCCAAGGGCCAAATCCAGTGCCTTATTTTTTTCCGTCGTCATGGTAGCGATAATAGCACGCGCCCTTTCCCATCGACAATCACTTGCGACCTGCCGTTAGGATATGTGTTCTACACCATCGTGTCAACCTCTATCCTTGCCGAGAGGATGGGTCATTCAGCTTAACTCCGTCATTCCCGACCCTAATTTGGCTGAAGGTGTGCCTTAGGCGTGAATCCATCCGATGGAGGGGCCGCTCACCGTGTCGTAGATCCGCCGAGGCGGAAGCTTAGTCGAAGGGTCGAGCGGAGTGGTCACCCCGTACTGCCAATCCGTCACGCTCATCCCGACTCCCAACCCACCCCCTTCTCCCCTGTCATTCCGAGGCCCCGCGAGGAATCTAGGACTTGCCCATTCACGCCTCAACCCCCGATCCGCACCCACGCTTGGCGGACCCAACGGGGTCCGATACAATGCCGGACCATTTTCCCCGGCCCCGCACCAACAAACAGCGCAGCCGAGAAAGGAATGCTCAATGGGAATGGACGTCTGGGTAGTCAAGATGGAGCACGTCGACTCGCCCAAGGGACTGGTAAAGGACTTCCTGTTCGAGTTGGCGATCAATGTTGACTGGGATGATGACGTGTGGGGCGGAGGATGGAATGGTAACGTCTTTTTCGAGGCATTCAGAGATGATTTTGAACACAAAGTGAGGCAGTATGCCTCGGAGAAGGGGCTGCCTCAGGAAGACACGGCAACCTTGGTATCGTGGGTCAGGAATCTGCCGTGGGAACAGGATGATATTACACTAACGTTGAATTGGTAATTTGGTCGGCACTCAGGGCACTTCTGTTACGGGATGCAGACTCCGAATTGAAGGAGTTCTGAGAGGGATATTAGTGTCTCCTATTAGCTGCGACGTGGGCTACACGCGCTCTATGTTCTTGTCTGAATAGATCTTGCCTTCTGCGATCCATTCACCTACCAGTTGACCCTGTTTATTTCTCGTCGCACGAAACTCCCACGGGACATCCTCCTTACCGTCTATGGATATAGGTGCGCCGCCTCCTTCGGGTCCAATCGTTCCAATATGGAATTTATGGATATTATCTTCTAAATCTTCGTATCCTCCTATAGAAGCTCCCACGACTAGTCGCTCAACTAAATATCTGAGTTTATTCATTTGCTCTAAAGACAAGTCTGGGTTGTCTTCACCTTCGTGGAGAATGGTATTTCTTGCTCTGTTCAGCTTGAGTACCAGCGTCTTGTCACCTGGCTTCAACTGAATACCTAAAGAATTCGCAAAAATGCTCAACTTTCTCGCAAGTGACCAGTGATTCTGCAGGATTCTGCCTTTCAGCATGTCGGGAGTGATGGCGAGTGATTCCCGGGTCGCGTTAGGGAGGCTTATCTTTCTGATACTACTCCTTATATCTTCTCTGATCGTTGCTCGTTCGCCCTCGAATACACCTGGATAAGTGATGGCATTTAAGATCGCTTCTAAGGCTATCCACGTCGCTGCAAACCTATCTAGCGTGTACTCTTCACTTGATGCAGTGTTCAACCATCGAAGGGCTCGACTAATCCCTATCTGCAATTTCCGTTCTCGCGCTGCCAGTTGTCTCCTGCCAAGTTGATCATGCACATCTCCCGGCTCACCCGTCCTGTCGAACTCTGAAAGGAAGAATTTGATGCGGTCAAACGAGTCATCTAGGTTAGTCTCAGAATCCATCGTGGCGGTGGGTAATTTCCTTACCCATCCCTTCGTCTGGGAGCTCTCACTTATGATTATCCAAGGATGCAAAGAAACCGGTGTAAGACTTGACTCGGCGTCGAAGGCAATGGGTTCACTGCGGTATCGTGTTTCGAAGTGACTTATCCCTGTCCTGAGAGCCAAGTTAATGATGCCTAGCAATAGTTCCGCTCTGTTCCTGGCGGCGTAATCCGCCTGTAGAAGGTTCTCGGCGGCTACTACCCCAAACAGCTTTGGATTATTGCTGTCCCACGCGGGTTCATCCTTTACCTCCTTAAAACCCGCCAAAATTGGCTGAAATACATTCTCATATTCGTGCGAGGCAATGCCAGTGTCAGTGTTGAGAATATGTACCATGCCTGACGCCCTTAGATTCTTGAGCGGAACTGCGAAAATAAAGGGCCTGACCCTGGTTTCAAGTTCTAGGCCTTCTACCTTGGGATCCATGCTAGGATTAAACAACCTTACAGCCCAATAGAAATTTTCTTTGTTCGACATTCCGAAGGTTCCCAAGCCTTGTAGAGCCGTCCTTTCAAGATGCCAAAAAGGCCCCCGTAACTTGAAGTGTAACCTGCCCCCCTCTCCAATTTTCGCTTCAGAGCATATTCCTGTCAGGATCAATTCGTCGTCTTCGTAAATTCTTACTTCCGCGTGATAGTCCCAACGACCTTCTATCGGAGGGTTCAAGGTTACAGACGCAGATCTGAATGCCGAATGTTTCTCTTCGTGAGTATGGATTTGGGCGGAGTCAATCTGATGCCCCGCGAAACATTCGCTTCCAATCTCCAAGCGGGGATTGTTCAATCTCTTCGTAGACGTCCTTCTTGATTGGTCTCTCGATATCTTTATCCTCTCAAACTTGCCCGTTGGCGGTACGGAAGTGGCCATACTTTTGACATGTCCGCGGAGTGCTCCGTTGATGTCCGTTTGGTACCCTCGACCGTCAAGCGCATTAGCCTTGAACCAGGCTATGACGTCCGCATCCAGCCTCAATGTAATCTGCCGTTTCACGGGCCGGTAGAAGACCCCGCGCCTGGCGTCGGACCAGTCGAGAATCTCCGGGGCGTCCGTCGTGTCGATCTGGTCGTCGGGCAGAGCCTCCAACGCCTTTATCTGCGCCTGAACGTCTGACGGCAGCTTAGTAATATCCTTCTTCATAAACCTCCCTCTCACCCCTCGTCGCCTTGCGCGCGGAGATAATGCGCCCGATCTCTTCTCCCGTCTCCGTATCCAGGTCGGGCCAAGTGTGGACTACCATCACGACTTGAGTGCCCACCATGCCGATAGTTCGCCACCGTTGCTCATATGAATATGGGTCTTCTCGCGTCGCAGACATAGGATCGTCAAACACAAAGACCGCAGCCTCGAAACTTAGACGATGTGATCGAAGATTCGCCTCATTCTTGACCTGATCCCAAGTCCAACGCAAATGCAGTCTCCCTTTAATATACTACATATATGTAGTTACAGTAAGCCCCCCACCCCCGAGGGGAGCCTGACCGCCTTAGGCGGATCATTCCTGCGGAGGCAGGTCGCAGATGCGCCAAGGCGTGAACCCATCCCTCCTGAAGGCGCACGCCCCGCCGAGCCGGGACCCCTCCCCAGGGGCTGTGGGGCCGCTCACCCTGAGGCACGCGAAGGGTCGAGCGGGGCGCTGCACTGCGTTGTCAATCCGTCGTGGTTGTCCTCCGACGGTGACACCATCTCCCTCCCCCCTTGATAACGATATATCAGCCATGTTGCAGAGCAACATGGCTGATATATCAATAAAACAGGGCGAGTGGGTGGGACTCAACTTACTCCGGGAGGTCGGGCGGCCCCCCCCAAAAGTGACACGAACCCCTTGACCCTACCTGAACACCCGTGCTATTATCCCCATCGTTCGAACACCAACCCAACTATCTCAAGGAGGAACCAAAAACCCAGGGAAGCCCACCAGACCCAACGAGAGGACTCAACGCCTAAGCCCATCCCAACGGCCCTCGCGCAGGCCCGCGGCACAAGCGACCGGCGCCATCTCCTCAACACCAGGTCCCGTGACCCTTCCCTGACTCCCAGGCGATGGATGGTCCACAATTTTAAGCGGCACGCTCCCCTCAAAGGAGCCCTGCCCAAATGAGCCCCGCTCACGCCGGGCCAAACACCTCGGGCCTTTACGCCCTTGGAAATATCTCCCCCGTCGTTCCCTTCGGAGATTCCCACATAACCAGCGACGGCAGCGAGAAAACGTGCTCCCCACCCCTCCGAGTGGGTCAGCCAAAACTGGTGGTAGAGATGCCCTCAAGCGAGAACCCCTCGCTTGTCTACCACGTGATAACAGAAGCACGGGGCTGAACCAGGCTGGCCTCCCGCCCCCTGAATCCGAGTCCCGGACCTTCCATCGCCTACTCCCCAACAACCAAAACCAAACTCCCACCCACAATCGAAGATCCGCCTCAGGAGGACTCAATATCTCAGCGGGCTTGCCCCCATGTCATCCGCGGGCTCCGCGAGGGATCTGGGGCGGGGAATTCCGCTCAATCGCGAATCACCCCTCCCCCCTCAAAACCCCCGATACCAATTCACGATCGGCATCCGGCGGTCCCGCCCGAAGTTCCTCGGCGTGATCTTAACCCCAGGCGCCGCCTGCCGACGCTTGTACTCGTTCCGGTCAACCGCCTTGATCACCCGCTTCACCATCTCCTCGTCGAACCCCATGCTTATGATGTCCGCCGGAGACTTGTCCTGCTCCACGTAGGCCTCCAGCACGGGGTCAAGAACGCTGTAGGGAGGCAGGCTGTCGGTGTCCTTCTGGTCGGGGCGCAGCTCTGCGCTGGGCTCCTTGTCGATAACGCTCTGAGGGATAACCGGGCTCGGGCCCCGGGCATTGCGGGTCTCGGCCAGCTCGTAGACCAGCACCTTGGGCACGTCCTTGATCACCGCAAACCCCCCCGCCATGTCGCCGTACAGGGTGCCGTAGCCCATCGCCATCTCGCTCTTGTTGCCCGTGGTCAGCACCAGCCACCCGAACTTGTTGGAGATCGCCATCAGCAGGTTGCCCCGCATCCGGGCCTGCAGGTTCTCCTCAGCGACGCCCGACCCCGTGCCCGCAAACAACGGGTCCAGAGAGTCGAGGCTCGACTGAAACATATCCTCAATCGAGATGTTCCACAGCTTCACCCCAAGGTTCTTCGCCAGGATGTCCGAGTCTGCGATCGACCCTTCCGACGAGTACCGAGATGGCATGGTAACGACCACCACGTTCTCAGGCCCAAGGGCGTCCGCTGCGATGGTCGCCGTCAGCGTGGAATCGATCCCACCCGACAGCCCGATTACGACCTTCTCGAAGCCGTTCTTCCAAACGTAGTCCCGCGTCCCGATTGTCAGGGCCTCATAGACCTCTTCCAGATCGGCGAGAGCGGGCCCGGGCATGGGATCGACGGCTGGGTGAGTGGCGTCGGGATCGATGTCCACCATGAGCAGGTCCTCTTCGAACTGCTTGCCTCGCGCCAGCACATCCCCCGAGGGCGAAAATACACAGCTTCCCCCATCAAATACCAGCTCGTCCTGCCCCCCGACCAGGTTGGTATAGAAGACGTAAACCCCGTTATCCCGTGCCCGGTCGGCCAGCATCTGCTCCCTGAACCGGCCCTTGCCCCGGTGGTAGGGCGAGCCGTTGATGTTCAGGATGACTCGGGCCCCGGCCTTGCTCTGGACGTTGGTCGGCCCCGACTCGTACCAGATGTCCTCACACACGTTCACCCCGACACACGTCCCGTTGATGTCGAAGACCGGGCACTCGCTGCCCGACTTGAAATAGCGCTGTTCGTCGAAGACACCGTAGTTGGGGAGATGGACCTTGTGATAGACGCCGAGAAGCTTGCGGTCCTGTATAACCGCCGCTGCGTTGAAAAGCTCCTTGTCCCAATCTACGAACCCGACAACCACGGCAATCCCTGCCGAATGCTCGATAACCTCGTCGAGACACTTGCGGTTATCGCGAATGAGGTTGTGCTTATAGAGAAGGTCTTCGGGGGGGTAGCCCGTGATGGTCAGCTCGGGGAAGGAGACGAGGTCGGCGCCCTCAGCCCGGGCCCGGTCGATATACTCGATGATCTTGGCCGTGTTTCCCCGCAAATCGCCGACGGTGGTGTTGATCTGGGCGAGAGCGGCTCGGAATTTAGTCATGGCTCAACGAGGCAAGGGCCGGCTCCTCCGGCAAGGCTAGAGTATAGCACGCGCCCGAGTCGGGGCCGGGCATTCCGCTCGCCCTGAGCACAGTCGAAGGGTCTCAAGAGCGGAATGGGGGCGGGGTCATATCCCCTCTCCCTCGATGGCAGAGGGCTAGGGTGAGGGCGATCCCGACTGATGCAGCGCGGATACAAGCCCCCCCACCCCAACCTCCTCCTGCGTCCTCTCCGACATATTCCGCAGCGTCACCACCCCCCGCTCCGCCTCATCCTCACCAATAATGGCGACGTACTGCACCCCCATCCCCCCAGCCTGCCGCAGTTGCGCCTTCAGACTCTTCGATGCAGGCCCGAGCACATTCGCAACACCCGCCCTCACCAGCTCAGCCGACAGCACGACCGCCCGCTCCCTCGCCTTTTGCCCCACGTAGGCCAGGAAGACCGTGGGCAACTGTGGCTCGGGAGCCGCCACTGCCTGCCTCTCCAGATTAAGGATTATCCGCTCGATCCCCATCGCAAACCCGACACCCGGCGTTGGCTTACCCCCAATCTCCTCTATCAGCCCGTCATACCTCCCTCCACCCCCGAGCGCGTTTTGACCCCCTTCTGCCGTGGTCTGCACCTCGAAAACCGTGCGGGTATAGTAGTCCAGCCCCCGGACCAGCCGGTGGTCGAGCACAAAGGGTACGTCCATGCCTTCCAGAAAGCCGACCAGGTCGGCGAAGTGGGTCTCGCACTCGGCACAGAGGTGGTCGCGGCTTCGGGGCGCCCCTTCGATGAACGGCTGGCAACTCTCTTCCTTGCAGTCCAGGAGCCGCAACGGAGCCCGATCCAGCCGCGCCGTGCAGTCCCTGCACAGCTGCTCGACCCGGTCTCCGTAGTAAGATTTGAGTGCCTGAACGTATGCAGGCCGGCACGCTGCATCGCCAATGCTGTTCAGCTGGAGCGTGAGGCCCGATAGTCCCAGCTCTGCGAACACCTGCCAGCAGAGCCCAAGAATCTCCGCGTCGACAGTCGCGTCAGGATCACCTATCGCCTCGACATTCAGCTGGTGGAACTGCCTGAGCCTCCCCGACTGCGGCCTAGAGTAGCGGAACATCGGGGCCATGACCGTGTATAGGCGTATGGGCTGAGGCCGGGCGTGAAGACCGTGCTGAAGGTAGGCGCGGCACACTGCGGCGGTGGCCTCGGGGCGGAGGGCCAGGGTGTCGCTGCCCGACCTGTCAGGGATCAGGTACATCTCCTTCTCCACGATGTCCGTCACCTCCCCGACTCCCCGCACAAAAAGGTTGTAGTCCTCGAAGATCGGCGTGTCTATCTGGCCGTACGAATAGCGCTCGCAGACGGAAACCATGGTGTCTCGGACGCTGCGCCATCTAGGCTGGGCGTCGGGCAGGATATCTTCCGTGCCTCGGGCTGAACGGTAGCGTGTATTGCTTGGCAAAGGGGCCTCCTTGGGTCGGAGGCTAGGATAACGCGGCGGGGGAAGGTGGGCAAATGGGGTAGCGCAAAGTCCTCAATCTCTCTCACATCCGCTCCCTGTCATTCCGGCTCTGGTCCCGGAATCCGGCTATGGGGAGTCGTGGGCCCGCTCGTGCTGAGGCTCTCGAAGTATGAGCGGGGGGAGTAAGACTCGCTGCTGGTACCGAGGAGACCTCCCATCCCCCTCCCTCACCTCCGTTATTCCCGGACCGCCTTGGGCAGAGCCTTGATTTCTGCCCCAGCTCTCCGCTCTGCCGTAGCCAAATCAAACTGGCTTTGGAGATTTAGCCAGAACTGTGGCTCGATCCCGAACCAGTGCCGGAACCGCAACGCCGAGTCCCCCGTCACCGACCTCTTCCCGGCGATTATCTGACTGACCCGGTTCGGCGGCACGTCAATCTGGCGTGCGAAGGCTGTTCGGCTCACGTCGAACTCTGCCAGTTCGTCCTTGAGTATTTCTCCCGGATGAACGGGCCGCATGAACATGTTATTAGCTTCCTCTTCTATGGTGGGCTCAAGTACCGGCACGGCGTCTGAGCGCCCCGTTTTCGGTATCTAATAGGCACCCTTTTACCTACGTAAGTTTTCCACACATCCAGTTCCGCTTCGGTTCCCACGAAACCAATCCGTTCCGGTGAAGACCCTCCAAATAGCGGAATATTCTCAGCTGTCCCTTTCAACCACTTCTTTGGCCTATACGCTCCTCTTACTACTCCCCTGACATGGGCGAGCACCAACTTGAAGTGCTTCGCTCTTTCCATCTTCAATTTCCATAGGCCCTTCACCGCATCATACAGGTCGAGCTCCTTCCACGTTCTTCCAATTGAGATCAAAATCAGAGGCTCTTTCACTATGAATTCCTCGGCACTGTACTCAAGCATGATCTCATCCACATGCCGCGTACCTCGGTCCCTAGAGCCTGAACCCACCACTCTATTTACCAACCCAGGGTAAGCATCAATCAGTGCTGCCTCGACCTCTTTTGCTGCCGCCTCGTTCATCCCATGTCGATGGATGATATGTGCTACATTCATACCCAACGCTCGTATTTCGCGAATCCGCTCCAACTTCGGGTCGGCAACATCTTGGTGAGTATTGTCTAGAGCCCCACTCGCGTGATGGAATATCCTCTGACCTTGGCCCTTACCGACGTAAAAGGTCTCGCCGTTCCGCGGATCTATCAGCCGATAAACGTAATATCTCAGCGCCTCCACGACCTCCTGCGGGAAACCATTTATACCCATGCTATCTTACCTCCTGACTCCCCTCTTATGCCCAAGAGTCCTCTGACTCAACTAGATTCTCACCGTCCCAAAGAGCTTTGCCGATCTCCTTCATGGTGAGAGACAAACAGAGGGGCAGTGGAGCCGTTCAACTCCGATCTTGCGTTAAGGCCAGTACCTCGTTCCTTGCTTACACTCTCACAA
Organism: Dehalococcoidia bacterium; assembly: GCA_965220005.1. GTDB lineage: Bacteria > Chloroflexota > Dehalococcoidia > Plut-88900 > Plut-88900 > Plut-88900. The sequence goes on along the minus strand of OZ244800.1, from coordinate 866,966 downwards.
ATTCTTATGGCGAGCGAAGTACTGTGTGATTATAGGCTCATCAGGTCTGAACGAGTTTAATGAGGTATTGCGGGTCTCGATCCTCCACTGGAGACCCCCCCAATTGCCCCTCCCCCCACCCCGTGCTAGAATCATCCTGTTCCCCCGAGGGCTTATGCATTGTCCGAACGCATCTTAGTAGCAGTCGCTTGGCCCTACGCCAACGGCCCTTTACACTTGGGCCACCTGGCCGGGGCCTACCTCCCCGCAGACATCTTCGCCCGATACCATCGCGCCAAGGGCAACGAGGTCCTGATGGTCTCGGGCAGCGACCAGCACGGCACCCCAATTACCCTCCGCGCCGAGAAGGAAGGCGTGTCCCCTCAGGAGATCGTCGACAAGTTCCAAGCTCTGTTCCTCGAGTCCTGGGACCGGATGGGCATCTCCTTCGACCTCTTCACCACTACCCGGACTAAGAACCACCAGGAGGTCGTACAGAAAATCTTCCTGGACCTTCTTTCCAAGGAGTACATCTACAAAGATGGGATGATGCTCCCCCACTGCCCCAGCTGCAACCGCTACCTCCCCGACCGCTACGTTGAAGGTACGTGTCCCAATTGCGGCAACGCCGGGGCCCGAGGCGACCAGTGCGATGCCTGCGGCAAACCCCTCAATCCCACCGATCTCCTGGACCTGAAGTGCCGGGTCTGCGGCGCTACGCCGGAGATTCGCAGGTCGGAACACCACTTCCTTAAGCTGAGCGCCTTCCAGGATCGGCTTATCGAATGGGTCGAGACCCGGGACCACTGGCGCCCCAACGTACAGAACTTCACCCTCCAGATGCTCAAGGACGGGCTGAAGGACAGGGCCATCACCCGGGACATCGACTGGGGTATCCCGATTCCCTTGCCGGGTCTCGACGACAAAAGAATATACGTCTGGTTCGAAGCGGTAATCGGCTACCTTTCGGCGAGCATAGAGTGGGCCAAAAACAGGGATACCCCCGAGAAATGGCGGGACTTCTGGGGAGACGGGGCCAAGACCTACTATTTCATCGGCAAGGACAACATCCCCTTCCACACCATCATCTGGCCGGCCATCTTGCTCGGCTACGGTGGCCGAGCCATCCCCTATGACGTCCCCGCCAATGAGTTCCTGAATATCGACGGCAGGCAGCTCTCCACCAGCCGTAACTGGGCCGTTTGGCTCAACGACTACCTGGACAACTTTCCCCCAGACCTCATCAGGTACTACCTCTCCGCCAACATGCCCGACACCTCCGACTCTGACTTCACGTGGGGCGAGTTCGTGCGCAGGAACAACGGCGAGCTTGTCGGGACCTACGGCAACCTCGTGCACCGAGTGCTGACAATTACCTACCGAAACTTCGATGGCAAGGTCCCGTCGCCCGGCCCCCTCTCTTCCGACGAAACGGATATGCTCGACAAGATCAACCAGACTTTCGCCGAAGTTGACGATCTTCTATACCGGTGCCGTTTCAAGGAGGCCATCAGGCAGGCAGTAGGCCTGGCCCAGGAGGCGAACCGCTACCTCGACCGTAAGGCTCCGTGGCGGCAGGTCAAGGAAGACAAGGATGCCGCCGCCACGACTCTCTGGTGTGCCATCTCCGTTGTCACGGCCCTGAAGACCATGCTCTACCCGTTCCTGCCCTTCAGCTCCCGGAAGCTGCACGGCTACCTGGGCCTGGGTGAGTTGGACGAGCGCTCTGAGTGGAAGATCGAGGCCCCCGTCCCTGGACGCGAGCTTCAGAAGCCTTCACCCCTGTTCACCAAGCTGGAAGACGAAGTGGCCGAGGCGGAGACCGCCCGGCTGGAACAGGTCTCGGGCTAAGGACGGCGTCTGCCCATGCCCTCTGCCAAGTCGCTGTCTATATACAAACCGATCAAGGAAGAGCTTAACCTTGTCAGAGCCGACCTGGTTGCCATCGCCGAAGAGGACTTTCCAGGCCTGGCGGCCATGCTGGCCCACGCTCTCAAGAGCATAGGCAAGGGCACGAGGCCCGCCATCACCATCCTATCCTCCAAGTTCCATGACCATGACCCAGCCCTGCCAAGGCTCATGGCCTGCGCCGTCGAGCTTCTCCACATCGCCACCCTTGTCCACGACGACACCATAGACAAGGCGGCTATCCGACGCGGCCAGCCGACAATCAGCAACCTCTGGGGAGACAACGCTGCGGTACTCGTCGGCGACTACCTCTTCGCCAAGTCGGCGACCTTCGTCTGTGCTACCGAGAACGTCAGGGTAATCCGCCTCTTTTCCGAGACGATCATGTACCTCTCCCGCGGTGAGCTTCAGGAGCGATTAGGCGCCTTCGACTGGACGACCGGGAGGGACGACTACTACGAGAGGATCCGCCAGAAGACGGCGTCGCTCTTCACCACAGCCGCAGAGTCGGGAGCCATCCTGAGCGGCGCGACCGAGGACACGGTCGAAAGGTTCCACACCTTCGGCTACTGCCTCGGCATGGCTTTCCAGATAATCGACGACATTCTCGACTTCCAGGGGACGGAGAAAGAGGTAGGCAAACCCGTTGGCGCAGACCTGGCTCATGGTGTACTCACCCTGCCGGCTCTGCTGCTCCAGGAAAGGTACTCTGACGAAGATCCCGTGAAGGCCATCTTTCAGGCCCCGGGTGACAACAAGCCCCTGCAGCGAGCCTTGGAGATGATCAACAACTCCTCGGTTATCGAGGACTCCTACGCAATCGCCACCGACTTCTGCCGCAAAGCCGAGGAAGCCCTCTCCCCCCTCCCCGACACCCAATACCGCAAAGCCCTCCTGGAGCTCCCACCCTACGTCCTCATCAGGAAAAACTAACCCTAGGACAGCTTCTATTCGGCCTTTCCCTAAAGGGCACCTCTCTTTCCATGTCATTCCGAGGCCCCGCAAAGAATCTAAGGCGCTTGCCCTTAAGTCGACCTTGGTTTTGGGACTAATCAGTTAGATTATGGAGACATGGGCGCAGGTTCTCTTCTGGTCAGCGGACGACCGTAGTACAAATTGAAAGTACTACCTTCAATTTGTACCCTTGGACCCTATCCCACCCCTTCCCTACCGACCTCCGAACACCACCCCACCCCCGACCACCGTCGCCCAAACCCCAATCCCACCGATTTCCTCAGCCGGAACACTCATCGGGTCACGGTCCAGCACCGCAAAATCTGCCAAAGCGCCCTTCCTGACCACACCCACCCGCCCTCCGAAACCCCCGTAATGAGACGCCGATCCGCCCTGAAGGGCCATCGCCTCAGCTATGGATACTCCTTGCTCGCGGGAGACCGGTTGACCGGTGCGAGCCCTCCGCAAGACCGCCGCCTGAATCCCGAGAAGCGGGTCGGGCGGCGTAACAGGAGCATCCGACGACGCTGCAACATTCAGCCCCGAGTCCAACCATGCCCTTAGCGGATAGAGGTTGGCCGCGTCTCTTTCGGGCAACTCGGCAAGATACCTGTCCCCACTGTGGTATACGAAGGCGGGTTGGGTGATGACGGTGACGTTCCTCGCCTTCAGCCTCGTTATGAGGGATGGGGGGCAGATGGATGCGTGCTCGATCCGGTGAGCCGGACCAGGGGTATCGACAGACTCAATAGCCTCGATGGCAGTCGCTACCTCCGCCTCCTCCACGGCGTGAATGGCCACCGGAAACCCGACCTCCTCCGCCTCCCGCACGGCCTCCCTGAGCTCTCGCGGCGAAGGTTGGAGTGTCCCGCCCGCCTGTGACAGCACTATCTTGCAATGCCCGACCCGCAGCCTGTCATCCCCCGCCCCAAACCCCAGCCCCGCCCCGACGAACTCCCTCAAATGCGCAAATCCCGGCATTAGCGTTGTCCGGGGGCAAGGCTCGGGCCCCGAGACCAACGACTGAAAGAAGCTCCACCGTTTGAGGGAGTTGCAGGGGGATGCGTCGTGAAAGGAAGTGACTCCCTTGGACAGGAATACCTCGGCGGCTTGGCGGGCGGCAGGCTCCATTTCCTCGCCCCGAGGCTGCGGCCCGATCCGCTCGTCCAGCCAGTCGTCCAGGTCTATGAACAGGCCCGTGGGTTCACCCGTATTGATATCCCGGTCGATGAAACCGGCGATTGGCTCGGGTGTCTCAATACTGATCCCGGCGAGAGCCAAGGCCCGACCGTTCAGCACCGTCCCGTGCCCCGACCTATGACCGAGCTTGACGGGATGGTCGGGAAGGCAAGGATCGAGGTCCCGGCGTGTCGGGTGACGTTTATCTCGGAGCCGGAACTCATCGTAGCCCGTCCCCCGCACCCATTCGCCCTCGGGGGTCTTCTTGGCCCGCTCGCTGAGTGCCGCTGTGATGTCGTGAATGGAAGCTGCAGCCTGGGGTGAACAGTCGACCGCTGTCAGAGACGAGGCATATGCCAAAAAATGCACGTGAGCATCGATGAAACCGGGAAGCGCTGTACGCCCCTCACAGTCGATCTCCTCGTACCCCCCGGATCGGAGGGCGCGTTGTACGTCAACATCGGATGTAGACGTGATCACCCCACCCTCGCACACCACCCCCGTGGCCCGTGGTGCGCTCGGGTCCAGGGTCATCACGTTAGCGTTATGCAGTACGAGCTTTCGTGTCTCTGTCATGTAATCGGTTTTTCGAGATGGCGGAATGTGGGTGCATGATAGCACCGGCAATTGGGCTTTTGACTTGCCGACCTCGGCGTCGTAGCATCGCTGTGGCCCCTACCCGCTTCAGCAGTCGGAGATATATGAACAAGCCGGACGCGCAAAAGACTGGACCCACCGAGCAGTCAGACGCGACGTCGGCCTTGGCCTCTGCCGGAAGACTCAGTAGAACCCGCATCGTCTTCATCCTCCTCGGCACGATGATGTGCCTGTTCCTCGCCGCCCTAGACATGACCATCGTGGCGACGGCCTTGCCGCGAATCGTTACCGACCTAGGTGGCATCAGCCAGATATCGTGGGTCGTGGCGGCCTACCTCGTAATGTCGACTTCCCTGGTGCCGGTTGTGGGCCGGATGTCGGACATCTACGGGCGAAGGCTGCTGTTCATAATCGGGATAGCGGTGTTCCTGTTGGGGTCGGCACTGGCCGGCGTATCCCAGAACATGTTGCAGCTCATCATCTTCCGGGGAGTTCAGGGGGCCGGGGCGGCCGTCCTTATGTCCAACACTTTCACCGTCATCGGCGACATCTTCCCTCCCGCCGAGCGAGGAAAGTGGCAAGGGTTGATCGGCGCCGTCTTCGGAATAGCCAGCATCGTCGGCCCTCTCGTCGGCGGTTACCTCACCGACACCCTCAGCTGGCGCTGGATTTTCTACATAAACTTGCCCGTGGGAGGCGCGGCGCTTATTGCCCTCATCGCCGCCATGCCAGCCATGTCCCGGACAGGTATAAACCAGAAGGTCGACTACTGGGGCGCCGCCGCACTGATCGGCGGGCTGCTCCCGTTGATGCTGGGCGTCTCTCTGGCCGGGCAACAATACCCGTGGGGCTCGCCCCAGGTCGTTGTGCCACTGGCTTTTGGAGCCGCCATGCTCCTGATGTTCCTCTTAATCGAGACCCGCGCCCCGGAACCCCTCCTACCCCTCGCTCTCTTTAAGAACCGGATATTCACCGTAGTCGCAGTGTCAACGTTCTTCAGTGGAATGACCATGTTCGGGATCATCATATTCGTCCCCCTCTTCGGGCAGGGTGTACTCGGTGACTCCGCTACCAACTCCGGGCTGGTCCTGACACCTATGATGCTCGGCGCGGTTGTCAGCAGCACCTTGGCAGGGCTGGCCCTGTCCCGTTGGAGCCGCTATAGATACCTCGCCCTGCTCGGCATGGGCGTGATGACGACAGGGGTGATTCTGCTGGCGACGATGGACAGCACGACGTCCAGCGGCGTGATGGCCAGGAACATGGTGATAGTGGGCGCGGGACTGGGCATAACCTTCCCTCTGTTCACCATAGTGGTGCAAAATGCGTTTCCCTACGGACTCATGGGGCTGGTCACCGCCTTCGTGCAGTTCTTCAGGAGCATAGGCGGTTCGCTGGGGGTTGCGGTGATGGGTTCGCTGCTGGCCTCCCGGCTCTCGACCCACCTTGCCGCCAACCTCTCCCCCGAGACCCGTGAGCTCATGGGCACTGCGCTGACCGAAGACCTCCGTGACCCCAACGCCCTCGTCAGCCCCGAGGCCCGGGCCATGCTTGAGGAACGGCTGGAGGGGCTCGGAGAGAGTGCGGTCCTGGAGTCCGTGGTGGAGGCCATGAGAGAGAGCCTGGCGTCGTCGATCCAAGAAGTGTTCATTGTGGCGGCGGTGTTTGCGGTGCTCGGTGCCGTGGTCCTGGTTGGCCTGAAGGAGATCCCGTTGCGGAAGCGGCACCAGGTCTCGAAGGAACCGGCTACGGAGTCGGGGGCCGGGTAGTCGGGGCCCGTGCTACAATGACCCTGCCATTCTAGTCCCGACACACCGGAACCGAGGAGAGTTTTATGTTCGTAATGGATCGAAGGGCCGTGGTCAAGGCAGAGTCTGTTCCCACCATCGAAAAGGGCTATCAGACCAACGTGGCCGGTCCGATACTCGACAGCCCCGGCGGCCGCTTCTGCGCCGTCCTCATGAACGCCGACAACCCTCTTGAGGTACGCCAGATGTCCGGCTGGGACTCGAGAGAAGCCTGTGACCACTACCTGAACGAGGTCTACCCCGCCGTCTGGGAGGAGTGGAAGTGGGTCTTCGACGAGCCCCCCGTCCCGAGATTCTGGAAAATAAACTGGCCCGGAAAACTTAAGTTCAACCCCCTCGCGGCGGCCGGCCCCAACTGCTACGTCCGCACCAGCCGCTTCAAGTTCAAGCCGGAGGGCGTCACCCACGTCTACAACAACTTCGATGAGGAAGTCGTCCAGCCCGTGGTCACCCAGCCGGGCAGCCGATTCCTCTTCGTGCTCCACTCGGCCACGGAGGAGAGGGTCGGATCCCAGGTCTCGGGCTGGGACTCCAAGGAGGCCTGCGACAACTACCTCAACAACGTGTTCCCGAAGATCTTCGGCAAGGTGGAGCACGTCTTCGAAGAGCCTCCTATAGCCACCTTCTGGACCATAAAGTTTCCCGTGATCGCCAATTTCTAAGCGAAGGACTGGACGAAGAGCCATGTACGTACGCACCAGCAGATACCGACTCACCCCCGAGGGCCTCGCCGACCTCAAGGCCGGCATCCGCGAACAGATGATGGGCCCGATTACCGCGGCCCCCGGCAACCGACTCTTCGCCGTCATGACCTCCCCCGACGATGAGCAGAACGGACTGTTCGTCAGCGCCTGGGACTCCAAGGAGGACTGCGACCACTTCGAAAGTGAGGTCCGACCCGCCCTCTACGCTCGCTGGAAGGACGGCTTCGACGGGCCCTTTGAGGTGCGCTACTGGGACGTGCTGTGGCCCGGCACACTCCAGATCAACGAGAACTCGCTCGCCAGCCCTTCGCCCATGTATGTCAGGACCAGCTACTTCAAACTCCACGAGGGGCAGGTCGAGACGGTATCCGGGCACTACGAGGAAGAGGTGATGGGCCCGCTGGTGGCGGCGCAGGGCAACCGGTTTGTGTGCGTCCTCATTTCCAGGGATGAGGAAAGGGTCGGCTCCCAGGTCACGGGTTGGGACTCCAAAGAAGACTGGGAACGCTTCGAGCGCGAGGTCTACCCCAACAACATCAAGAACTTCTGGCACCTCTTCGAGGTGAAACCCACCGCCACCTTCTGGAACCTAACCTTCCCCGGCCGAGTCCGCTACTAACACCGTAATCTTATCCCCTCTCCCTCGACGGGAGAGGGCTAGGGTGAGGGTGATCCGGCCTTGGCAGAAATATCACAAAGAAGTCTCTCAATGGGAGAAAGTTAGACTCCCATGACCTGGCAGGACCACTACAACCGCAACCTCGTCTCCCCTGAGGAAGCCGTCCGACTCGTCAACTCTGGCGACCGCGTCTATATCCCCATCTACCCCCACCCCGACTCCCTCATCCACGCCCTTGCCGCGCGCCGCGACGAACTCAAAGACATCCTGATAACCTGCGACGCTCCCATCGAAGACCCCGGTTGGTTCGACCCAAGCTGGAGCGACTCTTTCGTCGTGACCATCGAGCAGATCCTCGGGGAGATGGGCCGCTCGGCCCTCGACCGCCGCATCGTCGACTACATCCCCATGATCTTCTCCACCCAGTTCCAGCGCTATTCGACCGACTTCGGCGACGTGCCTCCAATGGACGTGTTCATGGTCGTCACATCGCCCCCCGACGCCAACGGTTACTGCAGCTTCGGCGGACACCTCTGGAACAAGCGGGGCTTCGTCCGACGGTCCAAGAAGGTCATTGCCCAGGTAGATAGTTCGCAGATACGGACCTACGGGCACAACTACGTCCACGTCTCGGAAATAGACAAGTTCGTGGAGCACACAGCCGTCCAGCTGTCCGACGCCCAGGCTTCGGACTTGCTGGCCTCGGTGGAAGACAAAGAAGTGCATGCGCTCCTGGACGAGTTCGTCCCTAACATGGACCCCCGAGACCGCTCCGAACATCTCCCTCACCTGGTGTCGAGAGGCGTGAAGCAGATCCAGCGATTTGCGGCCTACCAGTGCTGGATCGAGCCCTCGGAGGACGCCAAGACAATCGCCGGCTACGTTTCGGAGCTCGTGAAAGATGGCGCTACCCTGCAGATCGGCACTGGAACCCCGAGCCGCTTCCTCGCCACCGTCGGAGCCTTCGACGACAAGAAAGACCTGGGCTGGCACTCTGAAATGGGAATCCCCGGAGTAATCGACCTCATCAGGCGGGGCGTGATTACCGGGTCCCGCAAGACGCTGCACAAGGACAAGGCCATATTCGGGGCGCTGCTCGGGTCCACCTACAAGGAGCTTGACTACGCCCACGAAAACCCCCTCATTGAGCAGCTTGACGTCGACTACGTCGCTAAAGCCACCACCGCCGCCCTCAACGACAACATGGTCTCCATTAATAACGCCCTCTCCGTCGACCTCACCGGCCAAATCAATGCCGAGACCGTCTTCGGGGGCCGCCTGATGAGCGGCACCGGTGGTCAGTTCGACTTCCAGATGGGTGCGGTGATGTCTAGGGGTGGCCGAGGCATTACCCTGCTCAGGTCTACGGCCCTGGGTGGCATAGCCTCGAGAATCGTAGCCCAGCACGAGGAAGGCGCCATAATCAGCGTCCCCCGCACCTTCGCCGACACCATAATCACCGAGTACGGCGTCGCCCAACTCCTCGGCAAGTCCAACCGCGAACGCGCCCGAGAGCTAATCTCGATTGCCCATCCCAACTTCCGCCCAGACCTCGTTAGGTCGGCGGAAGAGCTGTTTTACCCATAACTTACGTCCCCCTTGACGGGAGAGAGCAAGGTTGAGACCCTCTATCCACAACCCTCCTCATTCCTATGGAGGTCGTAGTTGCACCTCTGGCCTGCAGGAATCCATGCCCTTCCACAACGGTGTGAAATCGCCCCGTTTGCGTTGGTGATTTTTGGGCCGTGGGCCAGTCCCCCAACCGAGAGCGGGCAGTAAGCCAAGGGCCACTAATGCTACGCGTTGTCCGGCAATTCTGATTCTCGTTGACGTCGAGACTTATCTACCTGCTAAACTAGGCGGTCCATACCTACGACGAACGAGCCAGGGCCAACATTTCGTCCTTCACACAGGGAGCGAATCGGCACAGCAAACATACCCTCGCCGAAACTTGTGGTTATCTCCCCGTCATAGAGCACGGCTCCGGCTGTAAAACGGTCGCCGCTGGCTTCCTTCAGTTTCCGGAGCCCTCGAAAATCGGATTTCATAACCGTTGCGGCGGCCTTCACCTCTACCCCAGCCACCGCCGTCCCGCCTCGCTCGATTACAATGTCAACCTCCGCATGGTCCTTGTCGCGATAGTGAAAGAAAGATAGAGGTTGCTCCTGGCAGACAGCTTGGCGTTTCAACTCTTGGAAGACGAAAGTCTCCAGGAACTGGCCCAAAAGGGCACGGTCTTGGGCCAAGGCGCCGGGGTTAAGTCCGAGCAAGGCGCATCCGACCCCAGTGTCTCCCAAATGAAGTTTGGGAGTCTTGATCAGACGGTTCAAACGGTTGCTGTGCCATGGTGGGAGTCGTTCAACAAGAAACAGTCGTTCCAGCAGGTTAACGTAATCTCCGATGGTTGGACGACTTAGCTGGAAAGGGGCTGCCAGGCTGGAAAGGTTATACAACCGGGCCGTTTGCGATGCAGCAGCATTCAGCAGTCTCGGCAAAACGTCCAAGTTGCTGATCCGGGACATGTCACGCACATCCCGTTGGAGTTGTGTTTCCACATAGTTCCGATACCAGTTGGCGCGGCGTCGGGCGGTTGCGCGTGCCAAGGCCGCCGGATAACCGCCGCCGGCAACCCGCCTCGCCAGATCATCGGCAAGTCTGGAGGTGGCAACAGTTCGAAACGCTCCCCGAAACAGGTCGTCAAGGAAATTGGGTATGCCTCCATATATTTCATTCTGGGATAGTGGATGCAGTTGCAGGATTTCCATTCGACCGGACAATGAGTCCGAAAGCGATGGCACTAGGAGGACTTGAGAAGATCCTGTAAGCAGGAATTGGCCTGGAGTGCCACTACGGTCTATCCTCTGTTTCAGAGCAGTGAATATTGATGGCACTCTCTGCACTTCGTCGAGGATCGCGCGCTGGGATAACCCCGCGACAAAACCCGCGGGATCTTCAGCGGCAGCAGATCGAGCTACATCATCATCTAAGCTGATGTAGTTGTACCCCATGGAGCCGCCGACCAGCTGCACGAGGGTCGTTTTGCCGCACTGGCGCGGACCGTTCACCAGCACGGCGGGCGAGTCAGAGAGCGCTTCCACCAAAGGTTTTTCGGCGTAGCGCGGGTAAAGCAAAGTCGGTAGCATCGTCTAATTGTAACTTTATATCGCGTCCAATTGCAATGTTATTATGCGTCCAATTGCATTGTTAAGTAACGTATGATTGCAAGGTTGGTCAATCTTCGGTTCGTGCCATGTCTAGGCTCCGCGAGGAATCTAGGACTTGCCCTCTCACACCCTTCCTAGCCTTACTTTCCCTCCTCCCTTGGTAACGATATATCAGCCGCGTTGCAGAGCAACATGGCTGATATATCAATAGAAAAGGGCGGGTGGGTAGGACTCAACTTGCTCCGGGGGGCGTGGGGCATCCCCCCAAAAGTGACACGAACCCCTTGACCCGAGGTGAACGTCTGTACTATATTCACCCCCGAGAGGCCAATCAAACACCCCAAACCCAAGGAGGAACCAAAACCCAGAGGGAAACCCCAGCCCCGGCCCCCGAGGACTCAACGTCCCAGCCCATCCCAAAGGGCGGCCCACGCGCCGCCCCACGGCTCAAGCGAAAGCCGCCATCTCCTCATCCAAAGGCCCCGGCTCACCCTCCCCCCAACCATCAGGTGATGGAAGGTCCATCGACTCTAAGCAGCATGTAGGCTTGCGAGACCGGCCTACTCGACGCACCATTCACCCGGCGCGTTCGAGTCAACGCTATGCGCATAGCCCGCGAATATACGGGGCCCTCCAATGCAGGGCCCGCCAGGGGCCTTCGTGCCCCCGGCTCTGACTCCACCGTCGTTCCCTTCGGAGATTCCCACCCCCCAGCGGCGGAAGTTGAGTCGTACTCCCATCCCTCCGAGATGGTCGAGTAGTGTCTTGTGGACGAGACACCCCGCCTCTCTCGTCCAACACAGTAAAGACACGTGGGGTAATCGCAGGCTGGCCTCCCGCCCCTGCCCAAGAGTTCCGGACCTTCCATCGCCTACCCCCTCCCCAACAAACCAGCCAAAACCCAAGCCCAACTGAATACCCCCCGATGCAGAGTGAGAATCCCAACGCATAAGGAACAATCAAAAATCGTGCCTGTTACCCGCAAACAATCAAACAAAAAGCCGTGTCCCTTGGATTGTCCGTGACTCTTCTGATAATCATATGGCAACCGACCCATATGGCCTAACCTCGTTGACCGAGGTTAGGGTGGGAGTTAAAATCGAATAGGCCCCCGGGGCCCGGCGCAAGATACCTTGGGAGTCCGCAGCGCAGTCACGCATAAGGAGAGCACATGCAATCCAGTCTCATCGGGAAGATCCAGAAGGCCAAGGCCTACGCTGAAGAGCCCGACAGGGTTCAGTTCAACAACTTCAGCCTTAGCTTCCGAGGCGCCCACCAGCGCCACAACGTCACCTATGACGACGGCGTCCTCCGATGCGACTGCGGCTTTTTCACCTCCTGGAATATGTGCAGCCACACCATGGCCCTCGAGCGCATGTTCGACCCCATGCTCCCCCGCGTCGAATACGTAAAGAGCTAACCACTTGCCTCTCCCCCTGACACGCTGATGGACCGAGCGCGGCGCGCTTGGGCCATTTCCATTGGTCTATACGGGAGGGGTGGGGTATTCAGCTCGCCCTGTCGAAGATGCGCCGTGGCGTGAGCTTAGTCGAAGCCTGTCCTGAGGCTCTCGAAGGGGGTCTCAAGAGCGGAATGGGCGGGATCCAGTTCCCTCTCCATGGATGGGTCGTAGATGCGCTGAGGCGTGAGAGGGCTAGGGTGAGGGTGAAATAGCGGGGTGCAGGGGCCGCTCGTGCTGAGGTTCTCGAAGTATGAGCGGGAGTAGGCTGACCTACCCCTCGAACCCCTCAAACACCAGGCACGCATTCTGCCCACCGAACCCGAAGCTGTTCGACAGCACCTTCCCCACCGGCTGCCGACGCGCCTCATTCGGCACGTAGTCCAGGTCGCACTCGGGGTCCGGGTACTCGTAGTTGATAGTCGGGTGTATCACCCCGTCCACTATCGTCATCACGCACGCCACCGACTCCATCCCCCCCGCCCCACCCAGCGCATGCCCGATCATCGACTTCGTCGAGCTTATCGCCACCTTGTACGCCGCTTCGCCAAACACCTTCTTGATGGCCCGCGTCTCCACCGAGTCGTTCAGCGGCGTCGACGTCCCGTGAGCGTTGATGTAGTCGATCTCGTTGGGCCTAACGTTGGCATCCTCGATAGCCCAGCTCATTGCCCGAGCTGCGCCGGAACCTTCGTCGTCCGGTTGCACCATGTGGAAAGCGTCGGAGGAGACCCCGTATCCCGTGACCTCGCAGAGGATGTTTGCACCCCTGCCTAGAGCATGCTCCAGCGTCTCCATTATCAGGATGCCCGCGCCCTCCGCCGGCACGAACCCGTCCCTCTTCGCGTCGAAGGGCCTGCTGGCCTTCGACGGCACCTCGTTGCTGGTGGAGAGCGCCCTCATTACGCTGAACCCCCCGAGACCCAGCTGGCTTATCCCAGCCTCCGTGCCTCCGGCCACCATCACGTCCGCCGAGCCCCGCCTGAGCACCTCTAGGGCGTCTCCCACCCCTTGCGTCCCCGCCGCACAAGACGTTGTCACCGTGTTCGTGAACCCCTTCAACCCCAGAATCCGGCTCACCTGCGATGTGGCCATGTTGGGAAGGATCATCGGGAAGAAGAAAGGACTAAGCCGCATCCCGCCTCTCGTCTCGACCGTCCGACCCCCATCCTCGATATCCGGAAAGCCCCCGCACCCGTTGCCAAGCACGATACCCAGCCTCGACGGGTCCTCCGACTCCATATTTAGCCCCGAGTCCTCGACGGCCATAAGCCCCGCCGTCACCGCTATCTGGCTGAACCTCGACATCCGCCTCGCGTCCCGCGCGTCGAGCCTGTCCCTCGGGTTGAAGTCCGGTATCTCCCCGGCGATCTTGGTGGGGTAGTTCGTCGTGTCGCACAGCGTCATCGGCCCTACCCCCGATACCCCATCCACCAGGTTCTTCCAGAAGTCCTGGGCCGTCCGACCCAACGGCGTTACCGCCCCCAGGCCCGTCACCACCACCCGCGGGCGGCCTCTATAGTCGGTCAATTGAGGTCGGGCTTCCGATGGACTCGTCGTCAACTGAGTGTGCCTCCCTTACACGCCTTCACGACCTGCCTCCCCAGCTAGACGGGGAGGTCCTATCCCCTCTCCCTCGATGAGACCTTTGTATAACTGTCATTCCGAGGCTCCGCGAGGAATCTGGGGCGGGGGACTCAGGATTGGATAACATGTCTCGTATTGCCAATGTGTTCCAGCATAGGGAGTTACGCAAAGGTCTCTCCATGGGAGAGGGCTGGGGCCGTAGACTCGCTGAGGAGAGTGAGGGTGAAAGTGTTCCTAGAGAGCCCCATTCAATAAGTCTCCACAGGCACCCGTTTCACCGCCTCTATCGCCTCTCCCACCACGAACAGCGAGCCCGTGGCGCAGATCAGATCCTCCTCGGAGGCTATCTCCCGTGCTCTCTCCAGCGCCTCTTTCACACTCTCCGTAGTCTCGACGATTATATCAGGTCGGGTGAAGGCGCCCGCTATGTCGGCAGGCTCAGCGGCCCGCATGTGCCGAGACTTGGTCAATATAACCCTCGACGCCAGGGGCAGAAGCTCCGAGGCTATGTCCTCCACGTTCTTGTCCGCCGACACCCCCACCACCAGCACCACTTTCCCAAACTCGAAGTACTTCAGCAGAGCCTCCCGCAGCCTCCTCGCCGAGTCCCCGTTGTGCGCCCCGTCGGCAATGACCAAAGGCCGTCGCCCGAGCTCTTCCATCCGACCCGGCCAGCGTAGGTCCGCAAACCCGCCCAGCACGTTGGCGTCCGAGATATGCCAACCTTTCCGCCGGAGGACACTCAACGCCGCTATAGCCGTGGCGGCGTTCTCCTGCTGATGATCCCCCAGCAGGGGCATCGAGATTCTGTATTCATTCTCGAAATCTCGTACCAACAGGCTCTGCCCTTGGTCGTCGTACCCCAACGCCCTCCACACCGACTCCCGACTCACACTCACCATCTCCGAGCCCCGCTCCCGCGCTATCGACCCAATCACCTCCTCCACCTCCGGCACTTGCGGTGCGACCACCACCGGGATCCCCTCCTTGATTATCCCTGCCTTCTCCCCTGCTATCTCCGGCAGGGTCTCGCCCAACAGCTCGGTGTGGTCCCGGCTTATCGACGTGATAACGCTCACTTCAGGCGTGACTACGTTGGTCGCGTCCAGCCGACCCCCCACCCCGACCTCGAATACCAGGACTCCCACTTGTTTCTCAGCGAAGTAGAGCAGCGCCATCGCCGTCAATGCCTCGAATGTCGTGATGTAACCATGCTCCCCGACAGCGTTGAGCTCCTCAACGTGGGGTTTCACCCTCTCTATCCCCTTCGCAAAGTCCTCCGCCGAGATCGGCTCTCGGTTTATCTGCACCCGCTCTCGGAAGGTGTGGAGGTGGGGGGATGTGAATAGCCCGACTCGGTACCCGGCCTTCTGCAGGACTGAAGAGATCATTGCCGCCGTGCTTCCCTTACCCTTCGTCCCGGCGATATGCACTATCCCCAACCCCGACTCCGGCGAGCCCAAACGACGAAGCAGCTCCCTCACCCTCTCCAAGTCGACATTGCCCGGCGAGTAAAGCTCCTTCAACGACTTTTCGTAGTTGGTAAGCCCCAGTATGTACTTCAGGGCGGAGCGGTAGTCCAAAGGGTCTCCTTAACTGCAGTGGACGGCGTTTCCCTATATTGTAACGCTGGACGAAGGACCTTTACCTCAGTTGGTCACCTTCTCGCGGGCCGGAGTCCGAGAGTTATCGACAGGGCTTCCTTCCACCCCATGTCCAGGACGTAGTCGATATTCCCCTCCAGCGGGCGGGCCTGAAAGTCGAAGTTGGATTCCACAGACCTGTGCGCCGACACATTGTCGATGTTCAGCATGTCCAGCTGGACCCGCGTGATCGGTGGGTGAGGCGAGGCTATCTTCAGGAACGGAAGCGCCGCCCGCATCATGGATGTTGGTACTCTCACTTTAATCCGCCTACGGCCGAACGTCCGGATTATCATGTCCGTTATCTGCCGGTAGGTCAGGATGTCCGGCCCCCCGATCTCGACGGTCTCTCCGTTGTATGACCTGTCGATCAGCACCCTGTCCACACACCGTGCCACGTCCTCCACGTGTATCGGCTGAAACTTCGCATTCCCCGACCCTATAAACGGCACCACCGGCCCGACCCTGATCGTCGCCGCCAATGCGTTTATGAACTCGTCCCCAGGCCCGAACACCAGCGAGGGCCGCAGTACAACTTGTCTCAATTTAGAGTTGACTACTGCTTCCTCGCCCTCCCACTTGGACCTCAGATAAGGATATTGAGGGTCGGGTGCTGCGCCAATCGCGCTCAGGTGGACTATCTTCCGCACTCCGGCCTGCTCTGCCGCTTCCACTACGTTTCGCGTCCCCTGCACGTTTACTGCCTCGAACGTAGTCCGGCCTTTCTCCCTGATTACCGCCACGGTGTGGACTACCATGTCTACGCCGTCGCAGGCAGCCTGCAGAGAGTCAGGATCGGTCACGTCCCCCGTGACGAAGTGGACCGCCGGCAGCCCCGAGGCCCGGGGATTGGGGACGGGCCTCACCAGCCGTCTCACCTCTTCTCCTCGCTCCACCAGCCGCGTCACTATCCGCCTCCCGATAAAGCCCGTCGCTCCCGTAACCAGTATCACTTTTCATAACCTCGCACCGCAAAAGTGCCGCGAGGTTAGCAAAGCCGTTTTAGGGTGTCAACGAGAATTTCCCGCGCCCGAATCTGCTCCTTCCGACACCCCGACCCCTTCCCCCCAGTATTGAATTAGAGGCAGGCGCATGTGCCATGCACATGCGCCTGCCTCTATTCTTCTCTCCCCCTCTCCCTTAGGGCCGTTAAGGGAGAGGGGGATCAAGGGGGATAGGGTTTCCTGGGTGGGGTGGTTAGGGGAAACGCCCCTCCCCGGAGCCCCTTCAAGGAAATCAAGGACGGGGCCCCATATGCCCAAATTCCGCCATTTTGGGACCCGTTCTCGGGTGTCGACAGTGTATAATTCCAGGTGCCGGGCGGGGCATTTATCTTTGTATACACACCTCCATCTCCATTCCGAATTCAGCCTGCTGGATGGGCTTTGCCGCATCCCAAACCTCATGGAGCAGGCTCGGGCCCTGGGGATGGAGAGCATGGCCCTGACCGATCACGGCAACCTCTACGGCGCCATCGATTTCTATTCCGCTGCCCGCAAGACCGGCGTCAAGCCCATCATCGGTTGTGAGGTATACGTCGCCCACAGCAACCGCCGTACCAAGACCCCCTCCGAGAAGTCTCCCTACCACCTGACCGTCCTGTCCAAGAACGAGACAGGCTACCGTAACCTCATACAGCTGGTCACCAAGGCCAACATGGAGGGCTTCTACTACAAGCCCCGCATGGACAGGGCCCTCTTCGAACAGCACCACGAGGGCCTCATAGTCCTCTCCGGCTGCCCCACCGCCGAGGTCCCGCGCGCCATCCTGGAAGGCCGCATGGACGACGCCTATGCCGCCGCCCGCTGGTACCGCGAAGTCTTCCAGGACTATTACCTGGAAATCCAGCGCCACGACCTCGACATGCTGACCCCTATAAATAAGGGCCTCCTCCGCCTCAGCCAGGACCTCGAGATCCCCCTAGTCGCCACCAACGACGTTCACTACATCCACCGCGACGAGGCCAGCGTCCAGGACATCCTCCTCTGCATCCAGACCAACACCAACGTCCAGGACGAGAAGCGACTCAAGATGTCCGACGACTCCCTCTATCTCAAAACGCCCGAGGAGATGCGCCAACTCTTCTCCGACCTGCCCGATGCCCTTGAAAACACCATGCGCATCGCTGATATGTGCGACCTCTCCATCGAGTTCGACCGCCTGCGCCTCCCCCACTACCCCACCCCCCACGGCGAAGACGCCGACGCCTATCTGGCCACCCTTTGCGAAGAGGGATTCCGGCGCCTCTACCCCGGAGCGGGAGAGAATGCCCGCCGCCGCCTGCTGGACGAGTTGGACGTCATAAAGAAAACCCAGTTCGCTAACTATTTTTTGGTCGTCATGGACATTACGTCCTATTCCAGGGAGCACGGCATCCTGTTTGGCGTCCGGGGAAGCGCCGCAGGCAGCGTTGTCCTCTACTGCCTCGGCATCACCGACATCGACCCCCTCGAGTACGGCCTGGTATTCGAGCGCTTCCTCAACATCGAGCGCAACGAAATGCCCGATATCGACCTGGACTTCCAGGACGACCGCCGGGACGAAGTCATCGCCTACGTCACCCGCAAGTACGGCGCCGAGCACGTCGCCCAGATCGTCACATTCGGCACCCTTGGCGCACGTGCCGCCCTCAGAGACGTCGGGCGCGCCCTTGGAATGCCCTACTCTATCGTCGACAACGTGGCCAAACAGGTGCCCTTCGGGGTTAAGTCCATCGACGAAGCCATGAAGGCCAGCCCCGACCTTAGCAGCACCTACAACCAGGACCACGCCGTCCGCAAGCTTGTCGACTCTGCCCAGAAGCTGGAGGGCGTGGCCCGACACGCCAGCACCCATGCCGCGGGCATCGTCATCTCACAAGAACCCCTCACCAACTACGTCCCTCTCCAGCGCTCATCCCGCAGCGATGGTGAGGAGATAGCCGTAACCCAGTTCTCTATGGACCCCATCGCCAAGCTGGGCCTCCTGAAGATGGACTTCCTCGGCCTCATTAACCTCACCATCCTTGGCAAGGCACTCGACATCATCGCCAAGAGCGGTGGCGCCAGGATGTCCCTCAACGACATCCCCCTCGACGACAAGAAGACCTTCGACCACCTCTCCAGTGGAGAGACCACCGGCATCTTCCAGCTGGAAAGTTCGGGGATGCGCAGATACATCAAGCAGCTTAAGCCGACGTCCGTCAACGACGTGGCCGCCATGATTGCTCTCTACCGACCCGGCCCAATGGAGCACATAACCCGCTTCATCGACGCCAAGCACAAACGGGTCGAGGTCACCTACCCCCACCCCGCCCTCTCCGACATCCTAGAGGAGACCTACGGCGTCATTGTCTACCAGGATCAGGTGCTCCTTATCCTTCGTATGTTTGCCGGCTACAGCCTCGGCCAGGCAGACGTGGTGCGGAAGGCGATGGGAAAGAAGATCGCCTCCCTCATGGCAGAGGAGAAGGAACGGTTCCTGCAAGGGGCCAAGGCCAAGGGGTTCCCCCAGGATTTATCCGAGTACATGTTCGAACTGATACTGCCCTTCGCCGGCTACGCTTTCAACAAGGCCCACAGCGTCAGCTATGCCATGATCTCCTACTGGACTGCCTATCTGAAGGCTAACTATCCCGTGGAGTTCATGACCGCCCTCCTCTCCTGCCACCCCGGCCAGTCCGACCACACCTCCTCGGCAGTGGAAGAGTGCCGAAAACTCGACATCCAGGTCCTCCGCCCCGACATCAACATGTCCGACATCGACTTCACCATGGAGCGCGACAATGGGTCCAGCTCCATCAGGTTCGGCCTATCTGCGGTCAAGAACGTAGGCGATGGCGCGGTCCGCCCCCTCGTCGAGGCCCGGCAGGAAGATGGCCCGTTCAAGTCCGTCGAAGACATGTGCCGCAGGGCCAACCTGCACAACCTCAACAAGCGCGCCTTGGAGAGCCTCATAAAAGTTGGGGCCTTGGACTCCCTGGAAGACCGGGGATCCCTGCTTGGAGGAATCGACCGTATCCTTGCCATGTCCCAGAGAGAATCGGACTTAAAGAACTCCGGCCAATCGACAATGTTCGACCTATGGGGTGCGTCCGTCGCCACCCCCCTTCCTGAGCTAGAGCTTGAACGTATAAGAATTCAGCCCGGCGAATCCGAGACCTGGGAGAAAGAGCTGCTCGGCGCAAGCCTCTCCGAAAGTCCCATTTCGCGCATTCACCGCAATCTCGGCGACATCGAACCCAACATGTGCGGGGACATCAGCCCCGAGCAGGACGGGCAAAAAGTGATACTGGTCGGGCAGTTGTCCTCCTTTAGAACTGGCACCACCAGAAGAGGCGACCCCTTCGGCGCAGCGGTCATGGAGGACATTTCTGGCTCCATTGAGGTCGTCGGTTGGAAAGAGGTCTACCAAAGGACCCAGGCCCTCTGGGTTGATGGATCGATTCTCAAAGTGGAAGGCAGGGTCCGCCTCCGAAACGGTGACCGCGTCTCCGTCCATTGCAACTCCGTCCAAAAGTTCGAACTCCCTGCCGAAGACGATGTCGCTGAAACTTCGGCGGTCATTCCGGCCCTCGAGCCGGTTGAAGATGTCGAAGATGCGCCTCGGCGTGCGCCAACTCGTGAATCCATCCCCTCCGATGTCGAAACATCAACTAAAGCAACAGCAAATGGGGCTGCTCACCCTGAGCCTGCTGCAACTTCAACCGAGCAGGCATCTGCAAATGGAGCCGCTCACCCCACCCCCTCCGTCATTCCTGCGGAGGCAGGCCGAAGGTCCGCCGCGGAGGAAATCCATCCCCCTCCTGCTCCCACCACCCCCGGCGAAGTCTGGCTCAAAATCCGCGCCACAGGAGACGACACCCAGGACGCCGAGAAGCTAAAGGACGCCCTAACCATAGCCAGGCAGTGTCCCGGCCCCAGTGCTCTCTTCCTCCAAATCGAAGAACGCTCCCGAATCACTCACTTGGAGGTCCCCGGCGTCCAGGTTGAATATTCCCCCCGCCTCGTCAAGCTCCTCTCACCCCGCCTCGGCGATGGCGCAATCACACTAGCCGGAGCCTAGGCCCGGAAAGGTCGCCCGAAAATGAAGTGGGTCCTAGTGGCCACCGCCCCCGACCAGCTCATCGCCGAAATGTGGGGCGGCCTCCTCACTTACAGCGGTATACCATTTCGCCTCAACCCCGGCGACACCAGTGCCTTTCTCGGAGTCTCCATCCGACCCTGCGGCATCCTCGTCCAGGAGCACATGCTCGAAGAGGCCCTCACCGCCATTGAAGGCGAAGAGGTAGACGAGCCTGTGCCCTGTTAACCGCGACGCCTACCTGAGGGCGCACCGACGCGTACCTAGGGAGACAGCGCAATCAACGCCAGCCCCCCGACTATGAAGCCCGAGCCCAGTAGTCGACCTTTGCCAAACGATTCTTTCAGCACGAAGACTCCCAATAGCACCCCTATCACTATTCCAGACTCCCGTGCCGGCGCCATATAGCTGACCTGCGCCAGGGAGAATGCCGTCAACGCCAGCCCGTAGGCGACAAAGACCAACAGGCCAGCCCCCAAAACTGCCCGGGTGTTCGTTCTCCACTCTCGCCTCACCGAGGCCAGGCCATGCCTCCGGACAATGTATGGAGCCAGGACTATAGCGCCACCGATCGTCTGCATGTACATGTAAAGGAAAGGTTGAACGTGCTCCACGCCCCGCTTGTCCACCAGCGAGTAACCGGTTATCGCCATTCCGGCAAGCACGGCAAAACCGATACCCCGATCTCGCAGCAGCGTCGACGGCCTGGCAATGATCTGCCGGAATCGGCCCCACCAGGAAACGACGTATATCCCGCCGACTATCAGGGCAATCCCGATAATTGCGGGCCACGCCACTCTTTCCCCTAGCAATGGCACTGCCAGAACGGGGACCAGCATGGGACCAATGCCCCGGGCTACGGGATAGATCAGTGAGAGATCACCTCGGGAGTAGGCCCGCCCCAGCATTACGAAATAGAAACTCTGAAACCCTGTGGAAACCAGCGCGAACAAGTATCCCGGAGGATCTATCGGGTATAGCCAGAACAGAACGATGCCCAAGGGCACGAACATCACGCTTCCACTTACGACTATCCCCAACACAAACGCTTCCTGGTTATCGGAGCGTTTCAGCAGCAGGTTCCACGTCGCATGGAAAGAGGCGGACAGCAACATCAACCCCAGGGGCAGAGCGTTCATAACCAAAGTCTATCCGACCAAGCGTCCCTCATGCGACAGTGACCGCAACTATGACACAAGCAGCTTCCCCAAAGGCGCCCGCTATACTTTGTACCACGCTCTACCCCCGACCTCGTCCATTCCAGCCGACACACCAACGACACCATCATTCCGAGGCCCCGCGAGGGATCTAGGACTTGCCCTCGCACATGCGCCCCGCTCCACTCCCTCCCCCCAGTACTGAATTAGGGGCACACGTCTACGCTAAAGCATAGATGTGTGCCCCTATTCATCTCTCCCCCTCTCCCTTGAAGGCCCTAAGGCGTCGAAGATCCGTCTTTGGCGGAAGAGGGGGATAAAGGGGGTGAGGGTTCCCGGGGGTGGGTGGGGTGTTCCCAAGGGCGCACGCGACGCCTATATCCCCCGCCCCACCTCGTGCCCCTCGTACATCGCCTGCTCCACGGTGCGAGGCGCCAGGCAGTCCCCGACCGCGTGCAACTCAGCCACCCGACCCTTCAACCCCTTATACAATCCATCGACCGCCCGCCGGCTGTCGGCAAACACCACCACGTCCACACCCTCCCGACTCTCCTCCTTCCCCGTCACCGTGCTCCTGAGCCTCACCGACCCCTCCCCCATCCCCACCACCTCCGTAAACGCCGACACCTCAAGGCCCTTGTTCAGCAGCCGTTCGTAGATTACCCGCCACACCATCGGCTGGAGGTTAGATCCCACGTAGGGTGCCGTGGTCGCCATCTCGACTCGGTTCCCGTGATCAAGCAGCAACTCCGAAACATCACTGCCGGGATGCACGCCCTGGGTATCGACTACCAGCACGTTGCGATTGCTAGGGGCGTCCCCGTCGAGCACTTCATGAGACGTCATTACAACAGGCCCCGAGACCGAACCCTCCATCCCCAGATACGCCTCCGCTCCCGTCGCCACGACCACCGCATCAGCGCCGAACTCTAACACCGACTCCACCGTCGCCTCCGTGTCCAGCCGTATCTCCACACCGGCCCTTCGGGCCTCGGCCTCTCCGAACGTGGCTATTTCTCCGAATTGGGCCCGCATCGGGCCACGGGAAGCGGTTAGCGCCTGACCCCCCAGCCGAGAAGTCTTCTCGACCAGCGTCACCCGATGACCACGCCGCGCCGACACCGTCGCCGCTTCAAGCCCTCCCGGCCCCCCACCCACCACCAACACCGACTTCGCCACCGGGGCAGCCTCTATCTCGCCCCAAATCCCCTCCCGGCCCGTCACGGGGTTATGGATGCACGTGATATAAATCCCCTTGGTCCTCCGCCCTATGCAGCTCTGCATGCACCCGATGCAAGGCCTAATCTGCTCGACCGCTCCGGCCTTGGCCTTCTCCGGCAGCCGAGGGTCGGCAATAAGCTCCCTCACCATACCGATCAGATCGGTCTTCCCCTCCGCAAGCAGCTTTTCCGCCAACTCAGGGGTGTTTATCCGCCCCATACCCAGCACCGGCACGCTCGCCGCGCTCTTGATCCCTTCCCACACGTGCGAAAACTGTGCCGGCCGGTAGTACATGGACGGCATGTGGTTCGCCATGCTTCCTAGGTCGGAATAGGTGCTGTTGCTCACGTTCAGGTAGTCCACCTGCCCCTCCGCCGTCAGCCGCCTGGCCGCCTCCTTCATCTGTCCGAGGTCCAGACCCCCGTCCACGAACTCGTCCCCGCTTATCCGCATCCCGACCACGAACCCCCGCCCCACCTCTCCCCGTACTGCACTGACTACTTCCATCGCAAACATGAGCCTGTTGTCCAGCCCACCCCCATACTCGTCCACCCGATGATTCGTCAGTGGCGAAAGGAACTGGTGGATCAGGTTGCCGTGCGCGCCGTGAAGCTCCACACCGTCGAACCCGCCCTCCTCCGCAAACGCCGCACACATGGCGAAGGCCCTCACCAACTCCTCTATCTCCGAAGAGTCCATTTCGTGGGGTACTTCGTTGTTCCCGTAGCTCGACTCTCGAGACGCGACTGGGGACGGCGCCCATCTCGGTAGCCCTTCTACAGAGCCTCCCTGCCGGCCCTGGTGGCTAAGCTGCACTACCACCTTTGCCCCGTGCCCGTGCACCGCTTCCGCAATCTTCCGATAGGACGGGATGATGGCCCGTTCGAATCCCCAGAGCGTGTCCTGAGTCCCGATGTTGCTCGTTGGGTGTATCGACGCGCTCTCAGTGATGATCATCGCTGCCCCGCCCCGAGCCCGCTCCGCGTAGTAATGCACGTGCTGGTCGGTGAAGAGGTGGTCTTTTGTGAACCCCGTCCCGTGGGCCGTGTTCACTATCCGGCCGCGGAGCGTGAGACTTCCCACCTTTATGGGGCTGAACAGCAACGGAAAGCGCGGGCGGACGTCCTCGGAGTGGGGACCCGGTGTAGTAGTCACGAGTTGTGGAGGGCGCTCAGGAGAGCCCCCGTACCCCTTCGGCCCCCTCCAGTTTCAGGAGCCGCTTCTTCATCTCGATGTGGCCGCCGTATCCACCCAATCCCCGGTCGCTGGCGATTACCCGATGGCACGGGATCAGAACCGCCACGGGGTTGGACGCCATCACTTGCCCCACCGCCCGAGCCCCTCGCGGCCGTCCCACTGCCGCGGCCAGGTCGCCATAGCTGCGCGTCTCCCCGTGGGGGATTTCCCGGGTGGCCTTCCAAACGGCCCGTGTGAACTCCGGGGCCTGTGGCAGGTCCAGGTCCGCATCTTCCACGGGTACGTCTTCCCCGGAGAAGAGCCGTTGCAACTTTTCATCCAATTCTATGAAATAGTCGTTGTCTAGCTCCGCGCCGCCAAGATCATGCTGGATATCGCTCATGGCCTCGTCGGGTGTCGGCAGCGGAATAGTCAGTCTCCGCACCCCCGCCTCCGAGGCCACCACCCCCATCCACCCCATCGGTGTCTCTAAGACCGTGTACTTCATTCTTTGTTTCTCCAACCGGTAAGCCTGCGTTTGATGGACCAGATGAACAGCTGCCGTCGCAGTGCGTCCCAGTCCCCGGCCAACGACTCCCGTTCTCTCTCCGACAGAGGCGTCGACCTGTAGTTCCGAGCCCCATACGCCTCCCCAATCCGTTCGATGTGCCCGTCCACCGAGTCCATTGCCACCGCCAGGTTCAACGCGAACTCCCTTGGAGTGTCCGTGGCACGTGGCCCGTGACCTGCAAGTCTCGCCATCCTTGCCATTTTCCCGTAGACCTGCGCCGAAACCCCCAGCTTTCTAAGTCCGTACCCCAGCCACACGATTAGGCTTAGGAAAACTAGCGCCACCCCGGCTATTACAGCGACGACTGCCACAATCCCCCAGCCCGGAATCGGCCCCAGGGATAGCCTTCCAACGGGGCTGAGGACGTCCTGTCCCACACCCGGCGGGTCGCCGCCCTGCATCAAACGGGCCACGTCTTCGATGCCTTCCTCTTCATCTCCTTTGATGAACCCGCCGCGTATTATCACGTCGTTCTGCGGCACGGGTTCGAAGGTGATCCAACCATAGTCCGGGAAGTAAGCCTCGGGCCACGAGTGGGCGTTGGCGCTGATCACTACATATCGGCTCGTCTCATCGTCCCACCCGCCCGTCGAGTACCCCACCGCCAACCGTGAAGGTATACCGACCGCCCTCAACATCACCACCATCGACGACGAGAAGTAGCTGCTGTACCCCCTCTTGGTCTCAAACAGGAAGTAGTCCACCCCGTCCGCTTCTTCCGGTGGTGCTTCTATGTCCGTGGAGTAGAACGGTATCTTCCTCAGCCAGTTCCTGATCGCTATCGCCTTGTCGTACGGATTGTCCCTGTTATCCGTCAGCCCCTCCGCCAGTCCCCGCACCCTCTGTGGCAAATCGTCCGGCAGCTGCAGGTACCTGTCCGTCACCCAGGACGGGTAGTCCATTCCTGCTTCCATCAACGCCTCCTCCGACGCCGTAGACGTGTAGGAGATGGCATCATAGGTGTCGGTGGGGTTCAGGTCTCTTTGGGGACGCAAAGCCGTGATGTCCGGTGGGTTAGGCGGCTTCCGGGACAGGATTACCTTGCTGGCCCTGCTCCCGTCCCGCACTATTTCCTGGATTATCGTATCCTCCGGCATTGCCTCCAGAGCCCTGGTGAAGGTGAGCGTGCCACTTTCGGCATCGGCCCTTATGGCCCGGGCCACGGGCCTCAGCTCTTCAGGAAATGCCTCGAAGTCCGTCGGCTCGGACAGGTTTATCTCGAACGTCATAGGCGGCGAGATCTCTATCTCGAACCTCCGTGTAGCATGCAGCGGGTTTGCACCCGCAAAGATCGCATCCGAGCTCACCCCCATCTCCACCGACTGCTCGATAAGCTCCGTACCGCTGTAGACCGCTATCTCCTCGTCCTCTCCCGGCAGGAACGCCTCGTTTAGGTCGACCCTCTCTCCCGTCAGCCACCCCTTTGGCGTGTAGATGTCGAAGGTTTCTGCTCTCCAGTAAGCCGGCTGGCCCGACGATATCTGCATCACCACGTGGTCCCCGAGATTGCTCGCCCCCCTGAACGGGAACGCATCCCCGAACTTGTGGATCGTATACGGTATCTGCGCCGGTAAGAAGGATAATACCCTGCCTAGCTCGGTCTCCATGGCCTTCCACGGGATGCTCATGACCGACCAGCCCTTCTTCATAACGTCGGGCCCGAAGTCCGTGCGAGGCACCAGCACCACGGACAGCATCATCACCCCTGCCAACAGCAGCGTCGTGAACCCGAACGCCGGCGAAATGCCCCTGACGTAGGGCACCTCTTTCCGGTCCCACGCCGCCCTCTTCCGCAGAAAGTACATCCTCATGGAAAGCAGGATCACCATCAGGATGAACATGTAGAAGAATACCCAGAACTTCTCGGGGAGATAAAGCAGGTTGAGGAACAGCGCGAGGCCCGCAGGGATCACCGCCGGCCAGAACCTCAGCGACCGGAACACGAACCACGACGCCACGTAAGTAACGATCCACGTAAATATGAATACGATGATCACGAAGGGCAGCGGGTCCGCGCTAATCCCCCCCGACTCCGCCGCCGTCACCCATACCTGGAACCTGCTCACCATGTCGCTGGTTTTGGCTATGAACCACCCGTCCGGAGTCAGGTACCGTGTCTGCCAAACCATCAACACGTATGCGAACAGGATGCTGCCCCCGTGCAGGAATATCGCCCGTGTTTTTATCTTGGCAAGCAGCATTCCGGTGAGCACCGCAATAATCGACGTTATGCTGTAAGAAGGCATCCCATCCAGCCAGTGGGCCGTCTCCACCGACCAGACCACCGACAGCACCAGCAGCAGCACTATGACGAAGGTGAGCCACCCCTCCTTGGGCCCGTACTGCGAGCGCGGCAGACCACCCAGAGGCTCGAAGTCCGGGGTGTGCTTTTTCAGATTAGGTGCCGCTACGGCCATTCGCTATATTGCTCCCACCACTCTCCTATACCGCCTTTCCCACATAGTCCATCGCCAACGCTTCGCTCAAGTCTTCCCCCCTCGCCAATACGCATGTCGGAATCTGTCCCCCGGCCAGCGATCCGCCGCCCGCCAATTTGCCTGTCCCGTTCACTCCACCCCCGAAGCTCTCGATATCCAGGACCACCACTGCCGACTGTATCCTCTTCTGCGACAACCGATGCACCGTTCCCATCCACTCCTCCTCCGGCCCCGGCGCCACTATGACCAGCGTACAGTATCGATTGAAGACGGTTTCGCTGTCACGAAGCACGTCGGCAAGGGGCACTTTCCCCTCGGCCTTGATCTCCGCCAGGCCGTCCATTATCAGGTCGAACTGGTTGACTCCCGGCTTGGGAGCCAGGTTCAGCTCGATATTGCCCACCGCTGTTATTCCCACGGGCAGTCCCCGCTGTAGGTACTTGTCGGCTATCGAGGCTGCCGCCGTGACCGCGTACTCCTCGCTGCTCTCCGGCCCCGAGCCCCGGTGCACCTTTTTCTCCATGTCCAGCACGATCCACACCTTCGCCGACTCCTCCTGCTCGAACTCCTTGACCATCAGCTTTCCCGTTCTCGCCGTGCTCCTCCAGTGCACCCGGCTGTAGCTGTCTCCGGGCATGTACTCCCGGATGCCGGAAGCGGCAGGCGTGACCACCTGCGTATGCTGCCGGGATGTGGAGTCGCCCGGCAGGTCGCTGGACGGCAGAGCGAAGCTGGGCAGGCTGACCAGGGATGGGTAAACGGTAAACGGTTGCGGCTTCCCGAACCATCGGCTCTTCTGGAACAGTCCCAGGGGGTCGCTGCTGATTACGGCCAGGGGCCCAAGCTGGTACTTGCCCCTCTGCGTGCAGTGGGTCCAGAGGCTCCACTGCCCGAATCTCGCGCTGGGAAGACTGATTACCATCTCTCCACCGTGCTCCGGCATATCGCTCTTCTCGTCCACCTCCATCCAGACCACCGGGACTACCCGCGAGCGGTTGGTTATCGTCAGCTGTTCCTCCAGCCACTCCCCAGCCCGTGCCGCGACCACGTTCCTCTTTACCGCAATGGTTACCCACTTCCCGTTCAGCCATGTCCAACCGTAGCTTAGGATCAGGAGCAGGGCCAGAATGTAGGCCATCTTGTAGTAGAGGCCGTAGTTGGTGGACACCGCCATCAGAGTGATGATGGTGATCAGGATGATGACGACCCTTAGCCGGGTCATGGCGGGCAGTTTGCGCTTGAACTTCACGGAAGTCCTTTGAGAATGACCGGGACGGGCGTCCGAAAGGCGCCCCTCACCCGACCTTTACGCCCGGTACCGGCACCGACTCCAGTATCTTCGCCACGGACGATGCTCCGGTGATGTCCCTGGACCGGGCCCCGGGGTTCGTGATAAGACGGTGGGCCAGCACAGGCCTGCTCAGCTCTTTGATGTCATCCGGCAGAACATAGTCCCGGCCCTCCAGAAACGCCTTCGCCTGTGACGACCGGAACAACCCCAGTGACCCCCGCGGCGACACCCCCAGGTAAACGTCCCGATCGTGCCGGGTCGCGTCCACTATCGATACTATGTACCTCTTCAAACTGAGGTCCACGTGGACTTTTCGCACCTCGTCCTGCAGCGTGATTATCTCTTCCGGGGTGCTTACCGCCGAGATGGTCTCTATGGGGTGTATAAACCTCTGATTGTCGATGATCGAAAGCTCCTGTGCCGCGGTCGGGTACCCTGGGCTGATCCGCATCAGGAACCTGTCCATCTGCCCCTGCGGAAGCGGGAAGGTGCCTTCGTATTCCAGTGGGTTCTCCGTGGCCATCACCAGGAACGGCCTGGGCAAGATGTGGGAAACGCCGTCCACGGTGATCTGCATCTCCTCCATGCTCTCCAGCAACGCCGACTGTGCCTTCGGCGTGGCCCGATTTATCTCGTCGGCCAGCACTACCTGGGCCAGCAGGGGACCGGGCATGAACTGGAACGTCTCGGTCTTCGGGTTGTATATGGAGACGCCCGTGATGTCAGAGGGGAGCAGGTCGGGGGTGAACTGGATCCTCTTGAAGCTGCACCCGACGCTCTTTGCCAGGCTCTTCGCCAGCATCGTCTTCCCCACCCCCGGCACGTCGTCGATCAATATGTGCCCGTTGCACATCAGAGAGATCAGCGCCAGGCGGACCGCCTCCGTCTTCCCGACTATGACCTTCTCAACGTTTTCTTGGATTCTACGCGCTATATCTAAGGGTTCCGTCAAAGCTGTGGTCTCCTCCAAGGGCTAATCCTATTCTATATCTCCCCCGACCCCCTATTCAAACTCGTCCATGTCTCCTCCCACCTGGAACCCGCCTCCCTCCCTGTCATCCCGCGGCCCCGCGAGGGATCTGGGGCCGGGATGTTCCCTCCTCCCCAGTACTGAATTAGAGGGCCACGGCTGCGCTTTAGCGCAGCCGTGGCCCTCTAATCTTCTTTCCCCCTCTCCCTTGCAGGCCCTAAGGGAGAGGGGGATAAAGGGGGTGAGGGTTCCTGTGTCAAAGTACAACGTTAGGGTGACTGCTCACCCCCCACCAACTCCTCCGCCCACACCATCAATGACCCATCAGTAAGCGTCCCCACAAACCTCCGGGTCACAACCCCCTCCCTGTCCACGAAGAATGTAACCGGTATCCCCGACACCCCGTAGTCGATAGCCGTAAACCCTCTCGTGTCGAAGATGTTTGGATAACTTATGCCGAACTCGTCCAGAAATGCTCGGGCGCTTTCCTCGGGGTCACTCTTAGGCAGGTTGATACCTACCACGACCAAATCCCGCTCTCGGAATAGCTGCCAGGTCGCCTCCAGTGCCGGCATTTCCTGCCGGCACGGCGCGCACCACGACGCCCAGAAGTTGATGATCACAGGTTGCCCTTCGAAATCGACCAGCGACACCGTCCCCCCTGAGAAAGACTCCAGCGAGAACGCGGGCGCCTCCTTCCCAGGCCGTGTCGCCCCGCTCCCCCCCGTGGCCGAGTCCTTGTCCAGCGCCCCCCACACAAGGACCGCCACCAACCCGCAGAATACCAGCAGCAGCGGCACGATGATCTTCCATCGCGCCCGCAAGAAGTTCCTTCCGTCCTCCGGCGCTGGCCGGGGAACGTCTATGTCCATCCCATTCACATACTCATTTTCTCACATCCCCCCCGTCCCCAACGTCATTCCGCGGCTCCGCGAGGAATCTAGGACTTGCGCGCTCACGAAATATGGCCTATCCACCCCCAACACCCCTTCCCACGACGACACCCTCATCAGGTGTTGCACTTCGTTTGTGACTTTAGAACGGCAGGTGCGACATGGCGTGAACCCCTGGGAGGGGCCGCTCACCCTGAGGCACTCGAAGGGTCGAGCGGGGGGCTTCACGCATGAAAGGGGATGGGGTCGAAGACTCGCCTCGGCGAGTGACATGAACCCCTTGCCCCACCCCCACCCAACCTCCCTATAATGCCCCATGCCTTTCAACGCATTCTCGCCATTTCTCGACGCTCATACCCCCGAGGCTCGCGGGAAAATTCTCCCCGGATCAATCAAACAGTCACGGAAGCAATCAGAAACATTCAGATACAATCATAAGATTTACCGCCTGATATATACTCTCCCCCAAGCCCCGACCTTACTTAGCCTTTCAAGGAGGGCAAACTATGAACGAGTCCCGAATTCTGGATGCCATCGACGCTAAGCGTGACGAGCTCGTCGGGTTGGCGCAGACCCTCCTGCGGCGACCCTCGGAGAACCCTCCGGGCGGCGAGAGGGAAGTGGCGGAGGCGCTGAAAGAGGTCATAGACCGCTATTCGCTGGGGGACACTATAACCATTGCCTCCGACCCCGAGCGGCCCAGCGTCATCACCACCCTGAAGGGCCAAGGGTCCGGCAAGAAGCTCATCTACAACGGCCACACTGACGTTGTACCGGTCGGAGAGGATGAGCGCTCCCAATGGCGCGCTGACCCCTACGGCGCGGAGATCATCGATGGCGAACTCTACGGCCGAGGCGCAGCCGACATGAAGGGCCCCATAGCCGCCATGCTATACGGAGCCATCGCCATTAAGGAGACAGGGGCTCCGTTCAACGGGGAACTGGTCCTGGCCTTCACCGCCGACGAGGAGAACGGCGGACACTACGGCGCCGAATACATGGCCAGCGAAGGCTTGGCGGAGGCCGACGCCTGCCTCATCGGTGAGCCTTCTGGAATGGAGTCGGGCCTCGACTTCCTGGCCACCGCCTGCCGCGGCGCGATCTGCTTCACGCTGATGGTCAAAGGCACCCAGATGCACAGCAGCCAGTCGGATATCAGGAACGGCGTGAATGCGGGGGTCAAACTGGCAAAGGTGCTCTACCGGATGTCGGAAGAGCTGGTCATCCGACACGAACCCCACCCCCTCTACCCTCAGGGAATCACCATTAACCTCGCCGAGACTATGAACGGCGGCGTCAACTACTGCATCATCCCCGGCTACATGGAGGCGAAGAACGACATCCGGCTCCTCCCCGGCATGACCCGAGACACGGTGATGGAAGACCTTAACGGCTTCCTGGACAAGCTCCGCAAGGAAGACCCCGACCTCGATGTCGAGATGGTCCTCGCCGACGGCCAGGGCTGGATCGACGGGGCAGAGATACCGGCTAACCATCCACTCGTGGATTCGATACTCGATGCCACGGACCGGGTGCTCGGCTTCAAGCCGCAGATCGGGGGGTTCACCGGGGGCACGGACGCACCCTACTTCCAGACCATCGCCCGGACCCCGACCATCTCGGCCTTCGGGCCGGGGCTGCTGAGCATGGCCCACGGCCCCAACGAACGTGTCCCGGTCGACGACCTTATCAGCTCGGCGAAGATTTATGCCCTCGCAGCCCTCGGTTACCTGCGTTAGAAATATGAGCATGGGCGACACCGTGGAGATATAGACCGATGACCCGTTATTACGCCCCGACTTGTTTTGCTAATGCTGAGGAAAAGGTCGAGGGCTGGCATCATAGTTTGCGACGGGCCTTGTGGTGCCATGCGATCTTGAACCCGACGGTCCACCCGATGGACGTAATCTACGCCAAGGATAAGGGAGAGACGAAGCGCCAGTTGAGCGAGCAGGAGCGCAACGAAATCACTACTATTATCAGCGACTCGCCGTGGCGGTTGACGCCGCAGGAAATCCGCAATGTGATTGCCCGTACAGAAAAACCGCCGTGGAAGTTGGGTGTGGGCTGGGTGAAGGACGGCAAGCTTGCAGGAAAGGTGGCCATTGTCACGGGTGCGGCATCGGGCATCAGCCGAGCCACGGCTCTCCTCTTTGCCGAAGAGGGCGCGTTCACCATAATCGCAGACTTAGACGAAACAGGTGGTGAGCAAGCGGTGACCGAGGCTAATGAGATGGGAGGAAACTCCGAGTTCCATCGCGTTGACGTCACCGACTCAGCACAGGTGAAGACCCTCATGGACGACACCCTGGCCCGGCACGGCAGCCTCGATATCCTGGTGAACGGGGCTGCCTACCAAACCGAGACCGGCCCCGTCGCCGACGTCACGGAAGAAGAGTGGGACTCGGGGCTGGGGCTGTTCCTGAAAGGGCCTTTCCTGGGTTGCAAGTACGCCATACCCGCCATGCTGAAAGTCGGCGGTGGGGCCATCATCAATATCTCATCGGCAGTCGTGCTCCGCGGTAGCACTTTCTCTTTGCCCTACTCGGTCTCCAAGGCGGGAATAGTCCAGCTGACAAAAACGGCTAACAGCCAGTATTGCGAGCAGGGGATTCGAGTCAACTGCATCGTCCCTGGCGTGATCGACACCCCCGGCTCCCGACGCGTGTCCCGCTCCCCGGCCATCGCCGCCAAGTATGCGGACGGCATACCCGTGGGCCGGATGGGCGTGCCCGAGGATGTGGCCAAGCTCGCTCTTTACCTCGCCTCCGACGACGCTGCATACGTGGCCGGAGCAAGCTTTCTAATAGACGGAGGGTTCAATTCTCAATGATAGAAGAGCCAAGACTAATTGAAGTCACGGGAGAGGGATTGTCGGTGCAGTGGGACGAAGAGCACAGGAGCGTGTACCCTTTCAAAGGGCTCCGGGAACAGTGTAAGTGCGCCAACTGCATCGACGAATGGACGGGCCGCCGGATCCTTGACCCCGACTCGGTGTCCTCTGACATCGAAATCCTGGACTTCATCGAGATCGGGCGCTACGCCGTCCAACTCCTCTGGAGTGATGCCCACGAAACGGGGATCTACTCCTTCGCGTTGCTAAGATCGCTGTGCGGCTGCGAACTATGCAAGAAGGCTAGCTGACCGGTCTACCTGAACATCCTGAGGAAGCGGTCCTCGTACTCGGAGAAGAGGCCCCAGCGTTCTAGCTCCCTGCGCAGATCGTCGGGATCGGCAGACTTTTTGGCGACCCGCATGAACATATCCTCGATGCGCCGGCGAGCGTCCCCGGTCGCCCCTGAGGAATCGACGCCCAGCAGCCCCGACCCCTGCAGTTCACGTACGTTGCCCTCCAGCGAGCGGGATGTGAGGTCGTGGATGAACTTCAACAGAGATACGTCCCACATCTCGTCTATGCCACGAATGATCCCGACCAGCGGGTCGTCACCCACGTCCTTCTCGATCCTGTCCATTACCGACAGCACGGTGCCGCTGACAATGTTCAGGTTCTCCTGCTCATTGCGGTAGTGGTAGAGGATGCCGGGCACGTTGGGCCCCTGCTCGTTGATCAGGCGCTCGAAATAGTCTCGAGCCCCGTCCCCGAATCCCTGCAGGTTGAGCATGTACCCCGGAGTGACCACCCTCGGCTGCTCCGAGATTACGCGCCCTTCCCGGATCACGGTGTCCTCGGAAGACTGCACGACCCCCGAGTAGGCGGGCGTGGTCAGCAGGAAGTAGCGCACGTTGGTTGTCCCGAAGGTGGAGAGGTGCTGCCGTGGGACGCGCAGGAAGTGCGTGTTCTCGATGGCGTATCCGATGCGGTCGTCCTTGGGGTCGAAGTCTGCGTCCATGGCGGGGTATCGGAGCTAGGCCAGCGCCGAGAGCTGCTCCTTGTACTCCTTCATGTATAGGTCGTACTGGGCCTCCATCTGAGCCCGAGCCTTGCGCCACTCCATCTGAAATTGCGGGTGTCTCTCGATGTGCTGCAGGTCGATTGGGGGCATGCCCTGCTGTCGGGCCATCTGGGAAAGCCGCATCTGCATGTCCCGCTTCAGGTTTTCCTGGGCCTCTTTGCGCTGCATCTCCCCTTGCCCCGTGTAGTGGTTGAATATCTGCCGCATCTTGCTGAAGATGTTCTCCACAGCACCCGGGTCCTTCTTGGTCAGCTTGAGTCCGTCCATGGCCAGCTTGTTTCGATCCTTGGCGGCGTCTGTGGTGGGGAGGGCGAGGTTTCGAATCAGGACTTCCTGAATCCCCTCTGCCAAGCCTGCCCGCTCGGGGCTATCCTCGTACTTGTTCAACTCGGACCGCAGGTTAGCCTCGCTGTTCAGATACAGAGCTGCCAGCTTCTGCCCTTCTTCTCTAAGCCGAGACCTTTCGAGGTCTTCAGCAGAAGCCCTGCCGAGCTTTTCTACTCTTTCGAGGGCCCTTTCCAGGGCGCTGGGAATCCTGTCCATGGGTCGGTCTCCGGGAGTTTACGCTTGAGCCAAAAGATGATTGGTAGGTGATTCTACGCGTATTGTACCAAACAGCCCAAGGCACAGGAAAAGGAGAAAGTGTGAGCTGCTAACCTTATTCTTAATGACCTATCTCTATAATTAGTAGGTATGTTTCCTGGCTCTCGTTTATATCACCTGTTAGAGTCAGTGGACTAGCTCGACTCATCAGATCAGTTGAGGAATATCTTTGAAATACACAGTCCAATTTTCGCTTGACATCGACTTCAATGCCCCTGCCTTGCAGGCCTTGGGAGAGACCGCTGGGACGAACCTTGACTATCTCGATCAGCTAATTGACGTTCTTTCTCAAGTTGTCAGCGGCACCCCCTGGCCAGAGTCACATCAGGGCGAATTTCTTGCTTTCGTCACGCGAGACGTTTGTGAATTCAGTTCCGCAATAAGTATGGAGATAAAATCGGGACGATGGACTGTAGTTGGCTCGCTCCTGAGACCCCTACAAGAGCGATCTGAGTACGTACTAGCTGCCGCTGTTGATTCTGGTTTCAGCAACAAGTACCTAGAGCACCTAAATTCGCGCATAGACGGGAAATTCGCTGATAAGCCGAGAGGAATGGTCGAATACGCTCGTGGAACAATACATAGATGGATGACTAATGCTAAAGGGCAAGAAGAGCTTCTGCAGACCAGCCTTTACCTCAATAAATTGGGTAGTGAATTGCTGCATCACGGTATGGACCTAACTGAAGCTTCAATGGAAAACGAGGAAGTACATCGCGCACTTTTGACAATGGCCTGTGGCCGCGTGCAACTTGCTACCTTGAACGTCTTGTTAGCCGCTAAAGTCGTTGGAGCAGAGGATACTGAAGCCTGGAGACTTGCGTCAGTCATTGCGACGCGATCTTAGTACCCCGGGCTCCCGTACCCCCCCGCAGCCGCCCCAAAACCCACCTCACCCCCCACCCCGCACCAAACGCCGCCGCCCCACCTCCCCCATAGACCACCGTAAAAATCACAACCAACCCTACCGAGCTGATGTCCGTGGAAAGCGGCCCCCCTATCGCCGACACCAGGGCCAGGCACACCGCCAACCCGACCGGGAACAGCACTGCATACCAAAACTTCGGCGACCCCCACCCCCCGACTACCGGCAGCACCCCAATCGTGACCGCCGTAATCAACATCGCCACCCACCCGTCCGCTCCTTGCAACACCGTGAAGTCCAAGGCCAGCCCTCCTCCCCCGACCGCGCCCAGTCCGAGGGTAATCACGGAATATCTGTCGGGCTTGGGTAACTTCATAGCCCCCGCAGCCGGAATTCATCGCACGGCGTGGGGCCGCTCATCCTGAGCTTAGCCGAAGGGTCGAGCGGGGGCGGTCCCGTAATGCCATTCCGTCACGTTCGCCTATCCCCTACCCGCCCTTACTCTCGATCAACCTCAGCCGCCCGAGAAGAGAAATCGCCCGGTCGTAAACCGGCTTGTCCACCATCACCCCACCCATGTTCACCGCCCCGAGCCCCTGCCGCGTCCCCTCTTCGTACGCCTCCACGACATTGCGGGCGTTCTCGATCTCCGGCTCCGTTGGACGGTAGATCCGGTTGGCGGTGGCGACCTGTGAAGGGTGGATGCAGTACCGCCCCTTGAAACCGATCGACTTCCCGTGAAGCGTGTCAGCCTCAAACCCTTCGGTGTCCCGGAAATCGGCGAAGACCGTGTCCAGGGGCACGACGCCCGCAGCTATGCAGGCCGTCGCTACGTGGTTGCGGGCATACTCGAGTTCCCGGCCCTCGCGCGTCCTCTCCATGCCCATGTCGGAGGTCAGGTCCTCGCCGCCAACGGAAGCCGCCGCTACACGAGGGGAGGATGTGCAGAGTGCGTAGGCATCGATCACGCCCTTCGCCGTTTCGATCCACGGGAATATCTTGACCTGGCCCACGGGTATGCCCCGCGTCTTTTCGAGAATGGTCAGGTAGTGATCCACTCGCTTGATGATCTCCGGGTCATCTGCCTTGGGCAGGCCGATTGCCTCCAAGTCCGATATGACTACGGCATCCAGGTCGTCCTCTAGCAGCCCCGACTGCAACGAATTAACCCGCACGGCCATTAGGTAGCCCGTGCGCTTCATTCCGGGCATCGAGTCCCGGGCCATCTCCCGGCCCTTCGGCTTCTCGGCCAAGGCCACAGAGTCCTCAAGGTCCAGGCAGATCATGTCCGCGCCCGCATCGGGCGCCTTCTCTATGAACCGCTCCCGGATTGCGGGTACGAAAAGAGCGCTCCGGACCAGTAGGGTGTCGGTGCTAGGCATGATCGGGAATGAGGATCATCTTGCCCATCACGTCGCCGTCCTCGATGGTCTTCTGGGCTATGGCGGCGTCCTTCAGGGGCACGGCCTGGCTGGGCAGCGGCTTGATCTCGCCGCTCTCCACGAACTTCATCGCCTGCAGGAGCTCGCCCTTGGAGCCCATGTGGGAGCCGTAGAAATTCATCTGCTTCATCCACAGGTGCCGGATGTCCGTCGGGCCCATGAACCCGCTGGTCGCTCCACAGGTCACCAGGGAGCCGCCCCGTTTCAACGCTAACACGCTGTCCTTCCAGGTCTGCTCCCCCGTGTGCTCGAAGACTATGTCCGCCATCCGCTTGTTGGTGATGCGCCGCACCTCGTCCCTGATCTTCTGGGTCTTGCGGTTGATCGTGTAGTATGCGCCGAGGTTCTTGGCGTACTCCGCCTTCTCGTCAGACCCGACCACCGCTATCCCCTTTGCCCCGAACAGGTTGCACACTTGGATAGCCATAGACCCGAGACCGCCCGCCCCGCCCCAGATCAGCACGTAGTCGCCGGTTTGCACCCGACACCGAGTCACCAGCATTCGCCACACCGTCATCAGGATCAGCGGGAGAGTGGCCGCCTCCTGGTACGAGATGTTGGCGGGTTTGGGTATCAGGTTCGTCTGGTCCAGCTTAGCGTACTCTGCATCCGCACCGTCCAGCGGCCCCGTCTGAAATCCCCAGATCCTGTAGTATCGGCAGAAGAACTCCTGACCGCTGGTGCACGCCTCGCAAGTGCGACAGCTGATGCCCGGGTGCACCATCACGTCGTCCCCCGGCTTCAGGCTCTTCACCTCGCTCCCGACCTCCTCCACCACCCCCGAGGCGTCGGAACCCGAGACGTGCGGGAGAATGATCTCCATGCCCGGCAGGCCGCGTCGGGCCCAGATGTCGTTGTAGTTGCACCCGGCTGCATTGACTTTGAAGAGTACATCGTTAGGCCCGACCTTCGGATCCGGGATATCCTTGTATTGGAGCTTATCGACTTCGCCGTGCTCTTCGAACACTACTGCCTTCATGGTTTCCTCCGCGCTGGTTTTCGGTGGTTGTAATGTGGGGAATTACGGCTCTGGGTAACTGCCGCAGAAAAGCATATCTCATTTAGGATTGGGGCGCAATTTAGCCCGGTTACGGGCCGTTTGACGGCCCCCTTTGGCAGATGCTACGCTGATAGCAAGACTTGATGCAGACTGAAGGGGAGTGATGGTTGTGACCCACGGAACTGCAGACGTTCAGGTCTCCCCGACCGAGCTAGGACTTAACGCCGCCGACCTCATCGCCATTTATCGTGACATGTTCACGGCGCGCGCCGTGTCGGAGCGGCTCTGGCTGCTCGGCCGGCAAGGAAAGGTCTACTTCCTGGTCTCCTGCGAAGGCCACGAGGCGGCGCAGGTGGGCAGTGTCTACGGCATGAGGCCCGGCACCGACATCTTTGTCCCCTACTACCGTGACCTTGCAGTGGCCCTAGCCGTGGGTTCCGAGCCTAGGGATATGGTGCTTCATGCCCTCGGCAAGGCCGCCGACCCGTACAGCGGCGGGCGTCAGCTCCCCGGCCACTACAGCAGCAAAGAACGGAACATTATCAGCGGCTCGAGCTGCGTCGCCACGCAGATCCTCCACGGTGTCGGGACGGCATTCGCCTCCAAGCACAGGGGTGAAGATGCAGTCTCCATCACCTACTTCGGCGACGGCGCCACCAGCAAAGGCGACTTCCACGAGGCGATGAATTTCGCCGCCGTCCACAAGCTGCCGGTCATCTTCTTCTGCGAAAACAACGGCTGGGCAATATCGGTCCCGCAGTCCAGGCAGATGGTGGTTCAGGATATATCAAGCAAGGCCGAGGGCTACGGCATGCCGGGAGTCGCAGTTGACGGGATGAACGTCCTCGACGTTGTCCGGGCCACGAGAGATGCCCGAGACCGCGCCAGCCGCGGCGAAGGCCCCACCCTCATCGAGGCCAAAGTCCACCGCTTCAGCTCCCACAGCAGCAACGACGACCATCGCCGCTACCGCACTCCCGAAGAGCTAAGCGCAGAGCGGGAGTCGGATCCCGTGGCCCGGTACAGAAGCCTCCTCATAGACCTTAATGTTCTGGACGAGGCCCGATCCTCTAAGCTTGAGCAAGAAGTAATGGCAATATTGGATGAGGCTGTGGACTCCGCAGAGGCAAGCCCCGATCCCACCTCTGATAGCGCGTACACCCGGATCTACTCCTCGGACGGAGTGTAGCGTGGCGGAAAAGACGGTTCTGGAGGCGATCAAAGAGGCCCTGGCTGAAGAGTTGGAGCGCGACGACAGTGTCGTCATCATGGGCGAGGATGTGGGCAACATGGGCGGGGCCTTCCGCGCAACTGAAGGGTTCCTGGCCCGGTTTGGGGAACGCCAGATTATCGACACCCCACTAGCGGAGACTGCCATTGTCGGTATAGCAATAGGCATGGCAGTCAACGGGATGCGTCCCGTCGCCGAGATACAGTTCGCCGACTTCATGTTCCCGGCCTACGACCAGCTCGTCAACGAGGCTGCAAAGTTCCGCTACCGCTCAGACGGCGCATTCACCGTGCCGATGGTCATGCGGACACCCTATGGTGCGGGAATACACGGGGGCCTCTACCACTCCCAGAGTATCGAGGTGCAACTTGCTCATATTCCGGGCCTCAAAGTCGTCGCCCCTTCTACGCCCTACGACGCCAAGGGCCTGCTCAAGTCCAGCATCCGGGACCCGGACCCCGTTATGTTCCTGGAGCACAAGCGCACCTACCGCCTCATAAAGGGCGAGGTGCCTGACGAAGACTATACCCTCCCTATCGGCAAGGCCGACGTCAAGCGTGAGGGATCGGACATCACCATACTGACTTACGGACTGATGGTCCATTTCTCCCTGGAAGCCGCCGAGGAACTTGCCCGGGAAGGCGTCAGCGTGGAGGTCATCGACCTCAGGTCCCTCCTGCCCTTGGACAAGGAGACCATCCTGGACTCGGTCAAGAAGACCAGCAAGGCGCTGATAGTCTATGAGGACAACCTGACGCTGGGCTACGGTGCCGAGCTCTCCGCCATACTCGCTTCGGAGGCCTTCGAATACCTGGACGGGCCGGTGATGAGGGTCGCCTCACCGGATATCCCATCGATGCCCTTCCACCCGACAATGGAGTTCGACGCCCTGCCCAATCCCGCCAAAATCGCCGACGCCCTTCGGGAACTCGCTGCCTATTGATCTCCCCTCCCGGCTCCCCTGCCTCGACTAGCGAAAGGATTTCGCGTTGTCCGTAACAGTCACCATGCCCGAGGTTGCCGAGACCATCGTAGAGGGCACCATATCCCGGTGGCTCAAGCAACCCGGAGACCCCGTCGAGCGCTATGAGTCCATAGCCGAGATTGTCACCGACAAAGTGACTCTGGAACTGCCATCCCCGGCGGCTGGATTCATGGGAGAGTTGCTGGTTGCTGAAGGCGACACCGTAGCCGTCGACACCCCTATAGCGATCATCGAAACCACTGTCGTATCCGAGGCTCCGAAGTCAGTGTCGCAGGCTCTACCGCCGACCCCTGAGAACGCGACTCAGAGTACGAATGACCGGCAA
This sequence comes from Dehalococcoidia bacterium, assembly GCA_965220005.1. Taxonomy (GTDB): domain Bacteria; phylum Chloroflexota; class Dehalococcoidia; order Plut-88900; family Plut-88900; genus Plut-88900. Next base: position 826,222 of record OZ244800.1, on the reverse strand, counting down.
GCACGTCACTCGCCGCTGGTGCGCAGACTCGCTGAGGAACACGGCATCGACCTCTCGTCAGTGCGAGGCACGGGTGCCGGTGGGCGAATCACCAAGGCGGACGTTCTACAGGCGGCGGAGAAACGCGGGACAGGGAATGGAGCCTCTCGTGGGACTCTGGACCCAGTGAGGCGAGCCATCGCCCTAAGGATGACTCAAAGCGCCCACGACATTCCTCACGCATGGACCGTGATGGAAGTGGACGTCTCGGGGCTCGTGGCGCTGGTCAAGGGACTGAAGGAGGAGTTTCGGAGTCGAGAAGGTGTGAACCTCACCTACCTGCCGTTCATCCTTCAAGCCGTGGCTTCCACTCTGCGCTCTGCACCCGAGGTCAACTCTTCCTGGCAGGACGACAGAATAGCCCTTAAGGAGGATATCAACCTCGGCATCGCCGTGGCCCGAGACAAAGGACTGATCGTACCGGTCCTCAAGAATGCCGACAGGAAGACCGTCGCCGAGCTTACCCGGGACGCGAATTCCCTCATCGAAAAGGCGCGGGATGACAAACTGGGCCCCGCCGACGTTCAGGGCGGCACCTTCACCGTGAACAATACGGGAGCTTTGGGGTCGGTGCTAAGCATGCCGCTAATCAACCCGCCCCAGGCCGCCATCATGACCACCGAGGCCATAGTCAAGCGTCCAGTCGTCATTGGCGACGACGCCATCGCCGTCCGCTCGATGATGAACCTCTGCCTCTCCTTCGATCACCGCGCCCTGGACGGCGACCAGGCAATCAGGTTCCTGGCCCGGGTGAAAGAACTGCTGGAAGGAATTACGGCGGATACGCGGGTTTGAAAGGTCGTTCGACCTAACTACCCAACCTTCCCGTCCAACCACTCGGTCACACTTCTTGCCAGACCCGGCAGCACGCGCCGGTTGACCACGAGACCCCAGTGTGACGCACCTTCTGCCTCTAGGTGCTCGGCGCCAAGTCCCATCTCCGCATACTCCGACCGCGGAAAGACCCGATCTTTGCTCCCCGTGACTAGAAGCAAAGGGCAGGGCATTGACGAAATTACGACTCCCGCCTTTCGCTCATCCCTCGCTGATCGGGATTCCTGGGCTAAGGACCCGAGAGCAACCGTGCGTTCCTCTTCGTCGAGATCGCGCATGACAGGCTGTTTAGCTGGGTCGTCGCTTCTGATTCCATACTCCTCTGAGCCGTACACACCTCGGCGAATCTCGACACTCATGTCCCGCTCGGCAGCCGGTGGCGTGGGAGATAAAGCCACGCACGCCCTCGCCCGACCCCCAGCCGCCGCCATCAACGCCACCAGCCCTCCCATGCTCCACCCCATCACTACCGGCTTTGCCGAAAGTCCACTCGCCACCTCCGTGACGTCATCCACGTAGTCCGACATCAGTGCCCCGTCCACCGAGCCACCGCTCTTACCGTGCCCCCGAAGGTCTATCGCATAGCTGCTCCAGCCTCGCCGGGCGAGAGCCTTTTGCCAGAACTTCCAGGCCGATGACGAGTTGGCAGCCCCGTGTATCAGCAAAACAGGGGGACGGGCAGACACAATCGGAGATCGGACGAAAATCGTTGCAGGCATACGGAGATAGCTTTCCTAGGAGTTCCTCACTGTCGTATCGAAGAGGATTAGGGGATCTTGACCCCCACTGCCCATACGTACCCGTCCGGGTCCGCGATCATGGTCTCCCGCCATCCGTGTGGTTTGTCCTTCGCCGGCTCCACGATAGTCGCCCGATCCCCCCGCGCCCGTGCCTCAACCTCATCAGGGTCTAGACCCAGCGCCCTAAGCTCTGCCCCGAGCCCTCGCATCATCCCCGATGCCAGGGGGTCGACCCACGGGTGGTCTTCGTATGTGTGGTCGGCATGGAGCATGAAGTCGACCCCGCCGATTTTCAGTGCCGCGAAGTCCTCGTCCCAGTAAACTACCTCCGCTCCCAGCACGTTCTCGTAAAAGGGAATGGACCGTGACAATTTACGTACCAGCAGGTTAAGGGAAAGGGACGGAAGGGATCGCCCATACTCGTCGGCGGGCATCCATGGTTGTTTTGTTGATTTGTGCATTCTTGGCTTGTTGTTTGTGCTGGTTTGGAAGCACTCTCGGGGTGTTCCAGCAACTATTACGGAGACATAATCTTGACAGAATCTCAAACGGCTGACTAGTATGGTCACAGATATCCTGGAGGAACACGATGCCCCTGTACGAATACCGATGCTCCGACTGCGGCCATCAGTTCGAGATGCTTAGACCCATGCGGGAAGCCGACGAGCCCGCCGTCTGTCGTTCATGTAACAACGGTGCTCAGCGGGTCCTTTCGGTGTTCGCGTCCTTCTCCACCGGCGATGGAGTTTCCCCGCTTCCCATGGCCGGCGCAGGAGTCGGCTGCGGTGGCTGTTCGCCCACAGGATGTGGCTGCGCCCACTAGCCGGTTCGAATCGGGTTATTCCGGGCCGCTGACAGCGGCCCTTTCTCTTTGCATAGAGAATCGACGGCTGAGCCTGTCCCCGAGACCCACGCATACCAGGAGCAAGGCCTGCCCGATAGCCATCAACGCTACGAATAGAGTCGCGTCCCGGAAGAAGGGCTCCGGGAACATGGCGATGAGGTTGTGAATTCGTGGGTTCAGCCTCCAGAGGTCGTTGGCAAAGCTCAGCTGGTGGAACTTGAGGAAGAGGGCCTCAAATCCAACCAGGAACCCCAGGCCTAACGCCCCGATTATCAACAGCGTGACCACCCCTCCCCAGAACCCCACCCGCACTACTCCCGGAATCGCCTCCCTCGGCCTCAAACAGGCGTAGCCGGTCATGCACGCGGCCAAGTATCCCAGCGATATCCACTGCCACATATAGACGGTGTGGATTAAACCCTTGACGTCCTTCATGTGGATGATTTCCCGCTCGGTGAACAGAGGCTGGACGTCTCCGTAGATGACGGCATCTATGTCGATGAATTCGGTGTCGTCGTTGAAGTAGTCTCGGATCTCTTCTCCGATGCGCGACAGTTCGGCATTGGATATTCCAGTGCGAAGACTGATGTTGTACCGGTCGAAACCGTACTCGTAGAGGCCTCCGGCATTGATGGCAAAGCGCAGGCTGCTCGTCACCAGGAGCACGGGGATGGCTACGACCGCGAGGACCACGGCAAATCGGAAGGAAAGACGGACGGCGCGAGTGTTGGGTGTCATTGGGGGTATCAGGAGGAGGCGAGGAATTTGTGTTTTTGTTTAGATAGATGTGCGGCAGCGTACCGCCGCAGTTACGAGGTCCTCGTTAGATCCGTTGATGTAGCGACCTAGGAAAGGTCCCAATAGACGGCCGTACTCCTCAATTTGGCAGTTGATGTCGTGCCCATCCTTGTCCTGCACCTCCACCTCGAGAATTTGCCCCACCCCCTCCACCGTATCCAGGTTGAAGATGACATTTTCTTTATGCCATAGTTCTCTATGCTTTCGGACTATAGCACGGGTGCCCAGGACAGCATCCAATGCTTCCTCTACTTTGGGGTCATCTATATCCCACAGCTGAAACATGCTGGTCCTGGCGTCTCCTTCTTGGCGGTCGCAATAATAGATTAGCTGTCTCTTTCCGTTTTCGACGCGGAGTTTGAATCGACGCCTTCCCTCGGAATTTTTGCTATCCGGCAGATGGTAGAAGTAATCCTCCTGGTCTTTAGCCTCAATAAAGACCGCCCCCAAATCCCGGAGAAGTCGCCGGACCGGTACGAAGTCGGGGCAATATGCTTTAATCTCCCGATTGACGCGTAGGCCCATAACAAAGTTCCTGCTCGGGACTGGTGGCGAAGCCATTGTGTCAGGCCGATCCAGTGAGGGTAACGTGACGATTGCAGGCCCGGGCAACGAGGCCAAGATGACGAGCCTGTAGGGTCATCTAAGGGATGGTAGGGAGATGGTCAATTTGTTGTCAAGGAAAGGGGCGGGCCGTTATAATCGCCCTCGGCGCCTCTACGGGGCGGGAGAGGAGCCGGACGCCCTTGAACGACGAAGACCAGTCCAATTTCGATACCCTGACTGAGATAGTGGCAAAGCTTCGCGCCCCCGGAGGATGTCCGTGGGACCGAAAGCAGACCCACCAGTCCCTCGGCAAGCACCTTGTCGAAGAGTGCTACGAGGCTCTGGAAGCCTTCGACGAGGACGATCCCGCCAAGATAAAGGAAGAGCTTGGCGACATCCTGCTCCAGGTAATGCTCCACTCCCGGATAGCCGAGGATAAAGGCCTGTTCAGCGTGGAAGACGTAGTGTCCGGTCTGACTGCCAAGCTCGTGCGTCGGCATCCCCACGTCTTCGGCGATGACAAAGCCGCCACCGCCGAGGAGGTGGAGAGCAATTGGGAGACCAACAAGCTGAAAGAAAAGGGTAGGAAGTCGGTGCTCGACGGTGTTCCATCGGCGATGCCCGCACTCGCCCACAGCCAATCGATCCACCGGAGGGCTGCGAACGCAGGCTTCGATTGGGACGACTTGGACGGCGCCATGGACAAGCTCGACGAAGAGATCGCGGAGCTTAAAGAAGCGTCGACCGCCGAGCACAGGGAAGAGGAGTTCGGGGATGTCCTCTCGACCCTCGTCAACGTGGGCCGTAAGCTGGACCTGGACATGGAGGCGGCCCTGCGCAAGTCAAACAGGAAGTTCATCCGGCGCTTTTCCCGGATGGAGGATCTCTGCCGGGAGCGCCGTCTCAACCTCATGAAGATGGGATTCGCAGAGCTGGAAGAGCTTTGGCAAGAGACCAAGGGCATACTGGCCCTGGAAGGAAAAGCCTATGGGTAGTAACGGCAGCAGCAGCCTGCCCCTCGCCGGCGTGAGGGTGCTGGACATGAGTCAGGCATTGGCGGGGCCATTCGGCTCCAGAATCTTGGGAGACCTAGGCGCCGAGGTCCTGAAGATTGAGCAGCCGGGCGTCGGAGATTCCAGCCGGCGCTTCCCGCCCTACTATCTGGAGGGAGAGAGCGCCTACTTCCTTGGCATGAACCGCAACAAGAAAGGCCTTACCCTGAACTTGAAAAGTGAGAAGGGCCAGGAGGTATTCCGCGGCCTTGTGAAGGTTTCGGACGTGGTGTTCGAAAACTTCAGGCCCGGGGTGCTCGACAGACTGGGCTTTGGCTACGAGGCCCTGAAACAGCTAAACCCGAGGATCATATATTGTTCCATATCAGGCTTCGGGACATCGGGCCCGCTCAAGAACAACCCCGCTTTTGACGGCATGATACAGGCCATGGGCGGCGCAATGAGCGTAACGGGCTTCAAGGGTGGCCCCCCTGCCCTGATGGGATACCCGATGGGCGATTTGGGCGGTGGCCTATACGCCGTACAGGGAATTCTCGCTGCCCTATATTCCCGGGAACAGAAGGGCGTCGGCCAAGAGATAAGCATCAGCCTCCTTGACGTCCAGATCGCCCTCCAGGCCCACGTAGGTCAGCTGTTCATGGTTTCCGGCAACCTCCCGAATCCCGTAGGCAACAGCCACGAGACCAACGTTCCCATCGGCGCCTTCCAGACCAGCGATGGCGCTTACGTCCAGATAAGCTGCCCGACCCAGAAGTTCTACGAAAACCTGGCCGTTATCATCTCCCACATGGACGGGTTCGCCGATCTCCCGGAAGACCCTCGCTTCGCCTCGCCCAACCTTAGGCATGAGAACAAAGCGGCTCTGGAGGAGATCATACAGAGAGCGTTCTCCGCCAAAACGGTGGAGCAATGGCTGCAAGAGCTGGCCGACGGACAGGTGCCCGCTGCCAAGGTCAACAACTTCGCCGAGGCGCTTTCCAATCCGCAGATACTGCACCGCGAGATGGTCGTCGAGCAGGAGCACCCGGTGAGCGGCAAATACAAGTCCGCCGGAAACCCGATAAAAATGTCGGAAACCGAGGCCGAGACCTTCGCCCCCGCCCCGACCCTCGGTCAGCACAACCGCGAAGTGCTAATGGGCCTCCTGGACTATTCGGAAGATGAAGTTGCCGCGCTGGAGAAAGAGGGAGCTATCTAGCTATGCCGGAAGACACGTCAAACCACCCCATACTGAGCAAGATCGACCGTAACGAGCTTGTGGAGCTCGGTAAGTCCCTGATCAAGATACCGAGCCCCATTGGGGAAGAGACCGCAGCAGCCCGCTGGGTCGCCGAATACATGAAGGCCCGAGGCTTCGAGGTGGAGCTTCAGGAAGTGGAGCCCGGCTGGTTCCAGACGGTGGGCGTAATTCGGGGGTCGGGTGGGGGACGCAGCATCATGTTCAACGGTCACCTGGACAGCAACCCTATTGCCGCAGGCTGGACCCGGAACCCGTACGAACCGTGGGTCGAAGGTAACAGGCTCTACGGCGCGGGCATAAGGAACATGAAGAGCGGTGTGGCCTCAATGGTCCACGCCGCCGCCGCCATCATAAAATCAGGCGTGAAGCTGCGGGGAGACGTCGTGGTGGCCTGCGTCCTCGCAGAACTCCAGGGTGGCCTTGGGACCAAGTACCTGATAGAGAACGGCTATCGGACCGACGTGGCCGTGGTCACGGAACCGTACAGCGCACATTACGTGGTCACCAAACACGGTGGCATGAGCAAGTTCTCCCTACACGTGAAGGGCCGACACCCCCATGGCGCCGACGTTACTGGCGTAGACGCAATCCCCAAGATGATGAAGGCCATTGAGGCCATATACGCCACGAAATTGAACCACGCCCCCTGGATTGTCGAAGGGCTGCCGTGGCTGAAAATCGGCTCGATTATCGGTGGGAGGGGCGAAAGCTACGACATGCGTTCCGTCAGCCGGAATTGTGACCTATGCACGGCGTTCATCGCCATAAGCACGGTGCCTGGCATGACCGCGGACACCATACGTGCCGACCTGGAAGCTACTCTCAGCGCGCTTCGCGAAGAAGATCCCGACTTCGAATACGAGTTGGTGAACCCCATCGAGCGGAAGTTCAAGACGTGGATTCTGGACCACCCGCCCATGGACATGTCCGAGGATGAGGAGATTGTACGAGCGGTGTCCGACAGTTACCGGAAAGTGACCGGTAACGACCCCAAAGGCGTCGGACTCCCAGCCTCGGCCCTTTCAGCCAGGTACGGCGACGACGACGCCCACCTCTGGCTGGCTGGCATACCTGCGCCGATTTACGGGCCCGCAGGCGGCTCCTACGGCAACGACTACTCGGACATCGACGAGATGGAGCTCTGCAGCCGAGTTCTCGCCCTGACTGCAGAATCCATTTGCTCTTAGACAGCCAGGAGTAACTACTATGCTCCTTCGCCGAGTCCTGATCAGCAAACGCATGGAAATGCGCGTTCTGGCCGCAGCCATGGCTCAGGCAGCCGAGATGGCACTATCGGAAAATGCCGGTGTGTTGTCAGGCCCCTCGGCAAAACGCTGGGCCGACTCCCTTGCTAAGACCGCCGGAGCTTCGGGGTTGGGTAAAGGAGTGGCGTGGCTGGTCGGCTCCCGGATTGCGGCACGGTTCATTCCTCCAGGCCCGCTGAGGGAAGCCTTTCGCCTCGCCGATTCGGGTGTGACGCCCACGTCCATCGCAGAGATGCTTTCGGCAGTTCTTGGCAACGGTGAAAAGGGGAGTCCTGAAGCTCTTCGAGAAAAGGCCCTCTCCGGACTCTGGAATTCCGTCCCGGGCGTCGGGGTGGCGAAGGAGGTGGCTATGCTGGACGGCAACCTCTTGTTCCACGAACCCATGCGCTACGTCAGACAGTCCAGAAAAGTGCTGGATGAGGCGCTGACTGCGCTGCCCGTGGAACTGGGCGCAATAGCCTTGGCCGCCGAGGCTGTTTTAAAGGGAGAAAAGGTCAGGACCCAGGAGCCTCAGGGTCCGCGTCGGGATTAAACAGCGGGCATAGTTCGGAAAACTCGCACGGGCACGAGGGGTTTAGGCGGGGCTCGAACTCCTCGTTCTCTATTGATTGTGAAACCGTGGTCACGGTCTCCTCGGCCCGTTTGATGGTGTTATCGTCACGGGCCTCGACCTCAACGTTGGTATTGGACCGCAGGTGGTAGAGGGACAACTTCTCAACCGGCAGAAGCCACGTTCCCTGCGCCCCGATCTGGTACATGCTCAGCTGAAGACTCTCTTCAACGTCGCCTTTGGATATGTCCCTCTTCCCGCTCTTGTAGTCCAGGATGTTCAGACCACCCGTGGGTGAAATGTCCACACGGTCTATGTATCCACGAAAAGGAACACCTCCGACATCGACTGTGAACCACTTTTCAGTTGCGAGGGGGAGCCGGTAGTCCCTGGAGTTGAGCTCCCAGAACTGCGTGAGTATCTCCCTGCCCGTTTGCTTGTCGGCGGCCTCCTGCCTCCTGCTGAAATACCCCGCCGAGCTCCAGGTCCTATCGTAGTACTCCAGAAAATCCTCCAGCGTCGGAGGCCCTTGCCCCTTCCTCTTGAAGAAATACTGCGCGCAGCGGTGCAGCGTATTTCCGAAGCTGAAATAGAACCTCGGCTTGGTGGGCAGCTTATCGATGTACTGAAACCTGTAAAATAGGGGACAGGTCTGATAAGCTGATATCTGGGAGTAGCTAAGAGGGCGCACGAGGCGAGTATAGGAATCGTCGGTGCCATGGGTCAAGGCAAAGCCCAATACCCAGCCCCCTACAAAGGAGACAAAGAAATGCCCAAGACCTTCAAGACACCCGAAGACTACATCGAAAGCATCCAGGACGGCAGAGTCATCTACGCCGACGGTGAAAAGATCACCGACGTAATGGACCACCCCGTCACCCGACAGGGGGCCGAGTACTACTCCCGCCAGTACGGCCGTTTCCACGTCCCCGCCCTTAAAGATGTCTTCACCGCCCCCGACCCCGAGACGGGCGAACCCGCCGATATCTTCCTGATCCCTCCCAAGACCGCTGATGACCTCCTCACGCGGGCCAGGGCCTTGGAGACCTCCCAGGAACTCGGCTACGGATCGGCGCCCGCCTTGAGCGATGCCATACTCTCCCTCTTCATGGTGTCGCAGGAACTCGCCGAAGCCAACCCGATGTACAAGACCAACATCGATAACCTCTACCGGCGTTTCCGGGACGAAGACCTCATCATGACCGTCGCCATGTCCGACACCAAGGGCGACCGCTCTCTCCACCCGGCCCAGCAGGCCGACCCTGACATGTACGTCCACAAGGTCGCCGAACGGGATGACGGGATCGTAATACGAGGCGTGAAGGCTCACATCACTGGCGCGGCCTACATGCATGAGCTCGTCGTCATGCCCACAAAGAGAATGAAGCCCGACGAATCGGATTACTCCGTCACCTGCATAGTCTCCCCCGGGACTGAGGGTGTGAAGCTACTCATGAAGCCCCGGCGCATGGTTGGCTCCAACTTCGAATACCCCATCAGCCATGATTACCCGGGCTCCGAGTGCTTCGTATGGTTCGACGATGTGTTCGTGCCCTGGGACCGTGTAATCCAGAATGGCGAGGATTGGCTCTCCCAGCCCATCGCCCGGGGCCTGGGCCTCCTGCTCCGCTACTCGGCGCTAAGCTATATGAAACACGAATCGGAGGTATTGGCCGGAGCAGCCTATCTCCTGGCCAAGTACAACGGCGTCGAAAAGGCGCCCCACATCCGTGACCACCTTTTCGAGTTCGCCATGCTGGCCAGTGCAATGGATGCCTTCGTAACTTCTGCCGCTATGACTAGCACTGTCTCCGACGGTATGGCCATACCCAACGGCGTCATAACCAACGTGGCCAAGTTCATGTTCACCGACAAGCTTAGCGACATGTACAAACACCTGATAGACATCGGCGGCGCAATTATCGCCACTCAGCCTTGGGAGACCGACTACAATCACCCCGACCTCCACGCCACCTTCAGGAAGTACCTGTCGGGCGGCGACAAGGCCACCGCCGACCAGCGATTGCGGCTATACAACTTTGTCCGGGACCTCGCTGCCGACGAGTACGCCAGTCACTCCTTGATAAGTCAATACCACGGTGCAGGCTCGCCCCAGGCCCAGAAGATGATGACCATCCACGGCTACGACTTCGATGCAGCAGCGGAGAAGGTGAGACGCCTCGCACGCATTGAAGAGTAGACCCGTTCAAGCGGTGAAGATAGGCGACCCATGATGATGGACCATCAACCATTCATCGCCTGTTAGCGTAAATAGGTTGGTGGCCTGGACCTGGCCCATGTTCTCCTGCCCACCGGCGACGCTTCTCAGGTTCTCGACGCACGTGACCCGTGCCCACGGCCCCGACACCAGTACATGCACGTCCGTCAGGTGGAACTCCATGTACCTCGTGTTGGCGAAAATCGCGGCCCAGCTGTCCCTCACCTCATCCCAGCCTAGCTTGATTCTCCAGCCGGGATGAATAACCTGTGCGGTATCATCCTGCACCCAGACCCCAGCCATCTGCTCGACGTTCAGGCTTTCGAAAGCGCGGTAGAACCGTTCGTTGGCCGCGGTCACCTCTGATATGGCATCCTGATCAGCGGTCATGAGACCTCTAGCTCCCGGTACGGATGGGGTACGGCGTCTTGACCAGCCCTCCGAACTTGGCCTCGGGGCCGGGGAAGAGCTCGGGATGGAAAATCTGGGCAAGGATTTCGAGCCCGTCCACGACTCTGGGTCCGGGACGGTTGAAGTACGACGACCCGTCGACCACGTAGACTTCCCTGCGGGCCACGGCGTCCAAACCATGCCACTCATCCGGCAAGAGCGTCTGCTCCAACTCCTTCAAAGCCTGTCCTGCACTGAACCCACAGGGCATGATGACTATCAAGTCGGGGTTGTATTCGGCGATACGCTGCCAATCGACTTGGAATGATGGCTTCCCGGCAATGCCGAGGCCGTCTTCTCCACCCGCAAGAGCGACCATCTCCGGCACCCAGTGCCCGCCGATGAAGACTGGGTCGATCCACTCCATGCAGAGGACTCTGGGCTTGTGCTGCGCTCGAGCGGCAATTTCCCCAACCCTGTCTATACGAGCACGGAGGCTGGAGACAACGGATTTAGCCTGTGATTCGACCCCGGCAAGCTCACCAACGATTCGTATCGTATCCAGGATCTGGTCCAGGGTGTTGGGCTCCAGGGAGACCACGTGGGTGTCGCACTGAAGCATGGAAGCTGCCGCCTCAACTTGCTTATAGGACACGGCGCAGACGTCGCAGAGCTCTTGGGTCAGGATAAGGTCGGGGCTGGCATCGTCCAACAGCTCACGGTCCAGGGTATAGATACTGCTTCCACCGTGTACCAGCCCGGTGATCGCATCGTGGATCTGCCTGCCGGTCATCGACTCTCCGTTGACCACGCTGGAGGTGACTGACGGAATGGAGGCGGTCTCCGAGGGGAAATCACATTCATGGGTCACCCCGACCAGCGAGTCACCGAGCCCCAGGGCGAACACTATCTCGGTGCTGCTCGGCAGCAGCGAGCAGATCTTCATGCCGCCGCCCTCGCCGCGGCGACTTCCTGCTGGAGTCGTGACAGAATGCTGGCCGTGTGTCCAGCATCCATGTTGTCCACCGTATACACCTTCTCCCCCGAGATCCCATCCACCCCTCCCAGGTCGATCCACTGTTTGACCATCTCGAACTCCTCTTCCGCGGAAGGGAGAAGGTCCTTGCCGCTGAGAATCGACAGACAAGCCACCAGGCCGTAGCCTCCCCAGTTGGACACGCTTGCGATTATCAGGTGGTCGGCGGGAGTTACGGCGGGGTCTGGCACCAGTGTCGAGACCGCTGGAACGTGATCATAGACCGAACCCATGCCTATCTCATTGCCCCCATCACCTATGGCTACCGTCCTTTTGACTCCGCGGAACAGGTAGTCCAGCTTTGCGGTGTGCTCGGAGATGTCTACTCCGCGCATGTTCAGGTAGAGCTTTGGCTCCCTCGTCATCCCGCATCTCTCTATGGATATGGCGAGCCCCGGCTTCAGTTCCGTCGTAATCGACCTGGCCGCGATCTTGCTGGCCTCGTGTCCGGTTATCGGAAATTCCCGCACCTTTTTCTTTGGCCCTCCGACCATGCTTCGAAGCATGGGGGCAGCGCCATCGGTGACGTAGAAGACATCTTTGCCCAGCGCCTCCAGAGCGCGGCCTATGGCTAGGGCGCCGGGCGGCCCATCGGTCTCCCATGAACCCTTGACGTAGAAGCCCGTTAGAATGAGCACACACCCCTCTGAGTCGAGCACGTACTGGGCAGCGCTTTGGCAGAAGTCGGCAGGCAGCCTCCTCCTGAGACGCGATACGCCTCGCGTGTCGCCGCTTAGGATAATGTCTTCTATGGTCATAGTGCCGCCGTAGTCTCGTTGGGTATGTCTGTTACGAACATGTAGCCCGGGGCGTGGGTGATCATCAAGGAGGGCCGAGACTTCTCGGCGACGGCCTGGGGTGTCACGCCACAGGCCCAGAATACGGGGGTCTCGTTCTCCCGGATTTCGACAGGGTCTCCGTAGTCTGGCTTGGAAATGTCACGGATGCCGATGGCCTTCGGGTCCCCAATGTGAACGGGAGCCCCGTGCACATCCGGGTATCGGGACGTGACCTGGACTGCCTTCACTACCTGGGAGTGCGGAATGGGGCGCATGCTGACCACCATAGGCCCCGAGAATACGCCCGCACTTCGGGTCTCCATATTGGTGACGTACATAGAGACGTTCGTCCCCTCCTCTATGTGACGCATCGGTATTTGCGCCCGGATCAGGGCTTCTTCGAAAGTGAAGCTGCATCCCATCAGGAACGACACCAGGTCATCTCGCCAGTACTCGCTTATCTCTGGGACCTCGGCTTCCAGGACGCCGTCGCGGTAGATGCGGTAGGCGGGCAGGTCGGTGCGGATGTCTGAGCCGGGAGCCGAGGCTAGAGGCTCGGGCTGACCCGGTTCCAGCACCTCGATGAGTGGGCAGGGTTTGCGGTTACGTTGGCAGAAGAGGAGGAAGTCAAAGGCGTACTCCTTGGGAAGTATGGCCAGGTTAGCCTGTGTAGAGCCGGGTGCGAGGCCCGCGGTGACCCCAGCGAAGGCGCCGGTACGGATTTCTGCCCTGACATCGGCGGCTGATTTGTTATGTTTGTTCATGGGGAATTCTCCTCCTGCAGAAGTAATATACCATTGTTGTTCGGGATGCCCAATACGCGCAGAGTCTGGGAACACACCCCACCTCAGCTCTAACAACTAGGGAGAAGGTAGCCAGGAGCTTTGGGGGTATAATTTGGACTACACCATTCTGACGAGAAAGGTATTCCCATGACCCAAGATGAGGCCACCACCAACCGCCTCTCCCACGAGACCAGTGCCTATCTGAAAAGCGCAGCCGACCAGCCGATACAGTGGCATCCGTGGGGCGACGAACCCTTCCGCCTGGCCGCCGAGCAAGGGAAGCCCGTGCTCCTGGACATCGGCGCAGTGTGGTGCCACTGGTGCCACGTTATGGACCGGGAGAGCTACGAAGACCAGGAAGTGGCGGCCATCATCAACGATCAGTTTATCGCCGTGAAGGTCGACCGGGACGAAAGACCCGAGGTCGACCGCCGATACCAGAGCGCCGTCGGCGCAATCACGGGGCAGGGAGGCTGGCCTCTCACCGCCTTCCTCACCGAGCGGGGCCAGGTCTTCTACGGCGGCACCTACTTCCCCAAGAATGACATGCACGGCAGGCCCGGCTACAAGTCACTGCTGACCCGCGTCAGCGAGCTTTACCGGGACAACAAGGAATCGGCGTTGGAGAACGCTCGGAAAATAAAGGAACACCTCGGCAAGCTGACCGTGCAGGCCGAGGAGGGCCACGAGCTGCGAGCGTCCGCGTTAGACGCTGCGCTGGAGTCCATCGGGCAAGGGTTCGACCTCGTGCACGGTGGCTTCGGTCGCGCCCCGAAATTCCCCCACACCTCGGCCATCGAGTTGGCCCTGAGCCGATACTACGAGACGCGGGAAGACTGGCTTAGCGTCATGATCAACAAGACCCTCGAAAAGATGGCCCTAGGAGGTGTCTACGACCAGTTGGGTGGGGGATTTCACCGCTACTCCGTGGACGACCGTTGGATAGTCCCCCACTTCGAGAAGATGTCCTACGACAACTCGGAACTCCTCAGAAATTACGTCCACGGATATCAAGCCACGGGATCGGCGCTCTTCAGGGAGGTAGCTGAAGGGATAGTAAGGTGGGTGGCGGAGGTGGCCTCCGACCCCGAACGCGGCGGCTTCTACGCCAGCCAGGACGCCGACATCGACATGGACGACGACGGTGACTACTTCACCTGGACCCTTGACGAAGTCCAAGAGGCTCTGTCAACCGAGGATGCCCGAATCCTCTCCCTTTTCTACAATGTCGAGCCCCGCGGCGAGATGCACCATAACCCTGCAAAAAACGTCCTCTTCGTCGACGTCCAACCCGGTGCAATAGCCCGTCGGCTGAACCTGGACGAAGACTTCGTAAACGAGCGTATCGAAATGGCCAGGCAATCTCTGCTTCAAGCCCGGGTGCTCAGACCAACTCCCTACGTGGACACTACGGTCTACTCTGGATGGAACGGCATGATGGCCTCCGCCCATCTGGAAGCCTACAAGGGCTTGGGCTTGGAGGGGTGTCGTGAGTCGGCGTTGAAGGCCATTGACCGGCTCATAGAGCAGGCGTACAAGCCGGGGCGCGGGTTCTACCATAGCCTCGCCGACGGTGAAGCGAAGGTCGATGGCCTTCTCGACGACCAGATCCACATGGCCCGAGCCTTGATCGACGCCCACGAAGCTACTGGCGAGACCCGCTATCTGGATCTCGCCCAGGAGCTGATGGACTTCACCATCGAGCACTTCTGGGACGACGTGGATGCCGGCTTCTTCGACCTGGCCGACTGGAAGCTAGGCTCGGTAGGGTTGGAGGGTGCCGAGAAACCCATCCAGGACTCTCCTACACCCGGCACGAACTCAGTCGCCGCTCTCACCCTGGACAGGCTCTACTACCTGACCCACCGGGAGGAGTACCGGGACAAAGCTGAGCAGACCCTGAAACTCTTTGGGCCGACAGGCGCCCAGTACGGCCTGTTCGCCAGCACATATTTCCTGGCCCTGGAACAGCACCTCAATCCACCGGCCCACGCGGTCATAGTTGGCCCCGCGGATGATGCGCTGACCCAGGAACTGTGGAGTAAAGCTCTCTCCACTTACCGGCCCCACAAGTTAGTCTCCTTGTACGACCTGGCGAAGAGCAATCCTGGCATGTTGCCGCCTGCGGTGCAGGGGATGATGTCCAGAGAAGGGGGGCCTCGGGCCTACGTGTGCGCCGGAAACACCTGCGCCCTCCCGACCAACGACCCCGCCGTTCTTGAATCTACCCTGAAGACCTTCGGCCTGCCGACCCGCTAGTCCTCGTCTCGCTTCCCGACCCGCCCGATAAACTCGCAAGCCACCGGCCCGTCACCCGTTTCCGCGATCAAAATCGCGCCCGGCTCGGCGTACTTCTTTCTCACGTATCCCAGCGCAGCCCTCCGCCCGGACTCTGCTACGGGAGAGACGGACGTGAGTTTGCCTGCATCCTTACCCTCAACGGTTAGCGAAGTCCCTGCCTCGGGTAGGGGCCCGTCTTCAAAACTCAACTTGGCTAAGTACCGCTTCACTTTCTCATAGGTGTTGAGCCGGGCCACGACCTCCTGCCCGACGTAGCAGCCCTTGGTGAAGCTGACGGCCTCCCAAAGCCCGGCTTCCAACGGGTTAACTTCCTCGCCGAACTCCGGGCCGTGGATCGGAACTCCCGCAGCTATGCGGAACGCCTCGTAAGAGTCCGCTTCCATCTCTCCCATGCCGAAGGCTTCGCCGGCAGCAAGGACCTCCGCGCGCAGGGCCGGGGCCGAAGCGGTGGGTGCCAGAAGGGTAAACGCCTCGCCGAGGGCGGGGTCGGCCTTCGACACCAGCATCTCGGCCCCCGAAATCATGGTCTGGATTGAATGGTGAATAGGCAATGCCGAGAAGTCAGCCTGGGCTAGCATGTGCATGATGTCCGGGGCACGAGGCCCGACTATGGTGAGCACTGCGGTTTCCGCAGTAACGTCTTCTACCTCTATCTCCTCACCGAAAGTGAAATCCTCTATCCAGTCTATGACCTTCTGCTGGTTGCCGGAAGAGGTAAGAACCAGCCAGTGGTCGGGGAGATAGAACATGGTGAGCAAATCGACGACTCTGCCCTTGTTGGTGGTGAGCACGGTGGACAACCCCGAACCGGCGGCCATCTCCTCGACTTCGTTCGTGGAAAGGCGATTGATTAGGTCCAGGGCATCCTCGCCGGTAATGCGGAGGACGCCGGGGGCTGGCCGATGTGCGAGGACGGCGGATTCTCGGGCGGCGCGGAGGGCGGTCTCAGAAATTATATAGTTTGCGGTCTGGGTCATGGCAAGTCCTTCTAGTGCTTCAGGACTCAATGGTAGAAGAAAGGGGCCTTCCAATCAACTGGAAGGCCCCAGAGAGGCTAAAGTATGGCCGGAACTGCGATTAGACCGAGAACGAGTTCCCGCAGCCGCAGGTCGTCTTGGCGTTGGGATTCGTGAACTCGAATCCCTTGCCGTTCAGCCCGCCCGAGAAGTCGAGAACGGTGCCGCCCAGGTAGAACATGCTCTTGAAGTCTATGAAAAGCTTGACGCCGTGCTCCTCGATGACTTTGTCGTCCTTCTTGGGGGTTTCGGTGAAGCCGAGCTTGTACGTGAGGCCTGAGCAGCCGCCGCCCTTGACGGCCATGCGGAGGCCGAATTCGTCGTAGCCTTCCTTGGCGGCTATCTTCATCATTTGCTTGGCCGCCTGCTCGGTAACGTGAATGGTAGGGAGTGGGGTTGCTGTAGTCATGGCTGGTGTCATTCCTGTCGTTGTGACGTATTGGCCTATTGGGATTTTAGAAAGAGGAGGGGTGCTATGTCAAGGATTGGGCAGCGAGGCCCGCCTCTGACGCTTGGAGCGCAGGAACTTTTCGGAGCCGCCGGGAGTCAGTAGATGCGCATAAATGGAAGGTTCTGAAGACAGGAAGCGGAGCGCCCACCGATAGGGAGAGTCGGGGTTCTCCGCCGGCTGCTTACCGTACCGGTAATCGTGAAGCGCAATGAAATCGTCTAGGTCTTTTATCAGGGTGTTCAGCCGGTCCAATTGGTCTTTCAGGAACCCATCACCCCTATCCCGAGGAAGCATGGCCAAGACCCGGGTAAGGTGAGAAATACAGAGCAGGTCCTGAGCCCCGCGCTCTTGAATTTGGGTAACAGTGTAATCGAGGGCTTGGCCCTCGAGTTCCCGGCGTTGGGTGCAAGAAGGGCAGTCTGAACTCTGAATAGCTGCTTGCGGCTCTTCTTCAGGTACAAACCGGGCGTATAGGGCCGTCCCTACCCCGGCGAAGGCCCGGTAATGAGCCAGGCAGGAGTGAAGTGTCGTAGTTGAAGGAGAAGACGAGTCCTTTTCAAGCCGGGTAACACGCTCGCACACTGGACATCTTTCCGATGCCTTCTCGTACAGGCTCTCGGACTTGATGGGCACCGAGAAAAAGGCTGGAAGGGGCTTAACCGCGTCTTCTAAACGGCGGGCGGAGCTAGGCGTACCTTGGACTTTCGCCGCTGCGTTTTGGAAGTTGTATAGCAGAGTGCGGGACTCCGAGTTGGGGGCCTTGGATGCCAAGGCCTGAAAGTGGCGGCCGCACAGGAGGAAAGCCGACTCAAGCCAACGCGGTGGGGTGGGCACCGACGCGGCGAGAAGTAGCCGATTTGCTGAATGCTCGGCTGCGCTTTCGGCAGTGGCGCAGGCTTGGCACCCGCTGCCCAGGTCAAACCTCCACGGCGAAGTGCTTATCCAGGGTTCACTGGAGTGTCCGGTCTCCAAAGCCTTGGTGATGATCTTGACCAGGTGCTGAAACACCATCGCCACCCCAAGGGAGCTTTTGATGATATGTCGCGCAAGCTCGACGGCGCGCCAGAGGTCGGCGGGGCAGAGGCCACCCGCTTCTATGAACTGGTCCCGCGCCTCGGGATCGTTGACGTGCTCCCAGAGGAATGACCAGAGCCAGGTGTACCGTGACTCGCCCTCGAAGATGCAGATGGGACAGATATCTTCTCGACAGGCCCTTTCCAGCTGGATGGTCAGGTAGTCGTTGGGCAGGGACCGACGAAACAGGAATGACGGGAAGGAGGGCAAGCGGGGGCTCACGGGTAGAAGAGCTTCCGAGCCTCTCGCCGGAGATCAGCCCGAAAATCCGGGTGTGTGACGTTTATCAGTTCCTCGGCCCTCTGCCTGAAGGTCTTGCCGAAAAGGCTGGCAACTCCATATTCGGTCACCACGTAGTCGGCAAAGCCCCGGGTCACGGTGATGGCCGTTCCAGCGTCGTGCTGTGGGACTATACGTGACACGACTCCCCCCATCGCAGTAGAACGCAGACACGTTATCGCCCGACCTCCCTTGGAGCTAATCGCCCCCATGTGAAGCTCCGGCTGTCCCCCGGTACCGGCTATCAACCTCCCCCCGAAAACCGTCTCGGCGGTGATCTGGCCGGTCAGGTCTACGGCGATTGCGCTGTTGATGGACACCATGTTGTCGTTCGCCGCCACGTTGGCGATGTTCACAACGTAGGACGTATCGCGCAGCTCGAACATCGGGTTGTTGTGCGCGAACAGAATCTCTTCCTGCGTGCAATTGGAAAGCGATGAGGTGACATACTTCCCAGGATGGAAGTTCTTTCGTTTGCCTGTTATTACTCCCTTCCGCACCAGGTCGATTAGCCCTCTCGGCGACATCTCGGAATGGAACCCGAGGTCACGCTTTTCGTCCAGCACCCCCAGGCTCGGAAGCAGCGTAGATGGCGTTCCGCCCCCGACTTGAAGGCAGGCCCCGTCTGGAATGAGATCAGCAGCGTATTGGCAGATGGACAGGGCAACGGGCTCGGGTTCGCTTTGAAACCCCGTCGATTCAGCCCATCGCCGCATGACCCGGGCGTCCATCTTCACCAGCCTGGGTATTAGATCGTATCGCCGCTCGGGTTCGATCCGGTCTGATACGGCCCTTAGCTCCTCTCTTGCCTCCTCGTCCGCCATGCCTTGGATCATGGACTCCATCTCGTCATCGGGCATCAGCCTGGGCGAGTTGTCCACAAACCGGTCTATCTCCGATACGTGGATATAGTTCGTCCCGTGCGTCCGTATGTAGGTGTCGTTTACCTCTGCCAGCACGACCCTTGCATGCTTGGCCAGTTCTCGCTTATACCACAGGTAAGGGCCGAAACTGCAATAGCCGTTCCCGTCGGGCGGCGAGACGGTGCACATGAAAACGTCGGTTGGGGGAGCTGCATCGGGCCTATCTATGGCGGGCTTGTGCCACAGTGAAAAGAGGCTTGGATAGTAGTCGCCTCTCCTCTCGTCAAGGACCGTCCCACCCCCGCTCACCCCAATATGCACCGTCAGCGTTGTGGAAAATGATTCCTCGAAACCCGGCTCGTACCACGGCATGTGGTAGCCGGGCTCCGCCAATACAGTCTCCACGTTTCGAAGCTCCGGCCAGCGCTTCCCGAGGGCCGGGGGCAATACCGTAGGAGTTGGCGACATGGCAATCTCCACCCTGTCCCCCGACTTCACCAACTTGACAGCCTCGTCGGCGGTGACGAGCTTACGTTTATAGTGCTCTTGCCAGTCCATCAGGAGATTACGGGTAGAATAGCTTCTGCGCCTCCTGCCGAAGCTCGGCCCGAAAGTCCGGGTGTGCGATGCTTATCAACTCTTCGGCCCGTTGCCTGAACGTCTTGCCCAAAAGACCGGCTACTCCGTATTCCGTTACAACGTAGTCGGCAAACCCCCGTGTGACGGTGATAGCGGCGCCCGCGTCATGCTGGGGAACTATCCGGGACACGATACCCCCCATGGCCGTAGACCTCAGACACGTTATCCCCCGTCCTCCCCTCGAGCTCACGGCCCCCATGTGAAGCTCGGGCTGACCCCCGGTTCCGGCGATCAATCTGCCTCCGAATACAGTCTCAGACGTTATCTGGCCCGTCAGGTCTATGGCAATGGCGCTGTTGATGGAGACCATGTTGTCGTTTGCTGCGACGTTGGCAATGTTGACGACATAGTGGGAGTCGTACAGTTCAAAATTAGGGTTGTTGTGGGTAAACCGTATCTCGTCCTGGGTACAGGCCGTAAGCGCCGAGACGATGTATTTCCCCGGGTGAAAATTCTTTCGCTTGCCAGTAACCACGCCCTTTTGCACCAGTTCCACCAACCCCCGCGCCGACATCTCCGAATGCACCCCCAGGTCGTGCTTCTCGTCCAACACTCCCATCCCCGGAATAAGTGTGGACGGCGTTCCTCCTCCGACCTGCAGGCACGAGCCATCCGGTATCAGTTCGGCAACATATTTGCCGATGGTCAGGGCAATTGGCTCCGTTTCGCTCTGATAGCCGTACACTTGGGCCCACCCTCGGATAGTGGGGCCGTCCATCATGGCGAGCTTGGGAATGAAATCGTAGCGCCGCTCAACCTCGACTCGTGTGGATACGGCCCTGAGCTCACGACTCCCTTCCTCGTCCGGCATGTCTTGTATGATGCGTTCCAGTTCGTCGTCCGGCATCAGCTCCGGTCGATTTTCGACGAAGCGGTCAATGTCCGAGACGTGGATGTAGTTCGTGCCGTGGGTCCGGATGAACGTCTCGTCGACCTCAGCGAGGACAATCTTCGCGTGTGAGGCCAGCACCCGCTTGTTCCACAGGTGACCGCCGAAGCTGCAATAGCCGTTCTGGTCGGGCGGCGAGACTGTGCACATGAACACGTCCATAGGTGGCGCAGACTCGGGTCTGTCGATGTAAGGCTTGTGCCACAGCGAAAAGAGGATTGGATAGTAGTCCGCTCGTTTCTCGTCTACGACCGGCCGTGCACCTCCCATCCCCACGTGTAGCTCAAGGGTGCTGGAGAATGACTCTTCGTAACCCGGCTCGAACCACGGCATGGGATAGACGGGTTCCGGCATGACCGTCTCCACACCCCGGAGCTCGGCCCTGCGTTTATGTAGGGCCGGTGGCAAAAGCGAGGGCGTGGGAAAGATAGATATCTCCACCCTGTCCCCCGACTTGACGAGACTGACAGCCTCATCCGCAGAAACTAACTTACGTTTGTAGTGCTCTCGCCAGTCCATGTTGACAGTTATTACAGGCCCCGCTAAAGTTGTATATGTAGGTCGTGACGGCTTACCGCTAAGTAGTGGGTCAGGGGGGTTTCCCGTAACATGGAAGCCGTGCCTGGCCCACGATCTTTTTCCTAGAAAATGCGCTGTCTTGTAGTGATGTCCCTTGCGTTGACAAAAGAGAGAGCAGGAGGAACATCGCCGCCAGTAACAACATCCTTAAAGCCGTTGGCTATGTGATGCACAACTTGCAAACCCTCCACGTAAATCGATGCGGCGTGGGTTATGTAGTCTGGTGTAGGAATATTCTGGTTGCCGGAAAGATATATCCTCAGCGCCGTCCTTTGCTTCCTCGTAGTCTCTGTCCGGTCTAGGATCAGATCATAATGCTCTGATTGTAGCCTGTAACTCTGAAAGTGGTGTTCAAGCAACCGGCGGAGGATGTAGTTTCGGAATTTAACCGTGTCCCCTGCCTTGACTCCTCCTGCCTTTAGGTAGCTTCCATTGTATTTCAGTTTGTCTACGTAAACTACCGAGGCCCGAATGCTTTCTCCTCCCTCTGCCAGTGCTCTAATTGGCCTGAGGAGCTTGGCGAATTCCTCCCGTGAAGGAGGAATTTTCAATTCCCTGCTCAGGCCCGAGTAATACCTGAATGCGGCCACATGTTTGTTGAGTTCGCCAAAGGCGTCGTCGGATAAGTGTAATGTGGCTGCGATGTAGAATTTGCTACTCAGCAACCGCCCCGAGGTTGGATCGCAGGTGAAGGCGGGGTCGCCTGATTCGTCGACAAATATGTAGTCATGTCTAGCCATTCATGTGGGCAGGCTCTCAAGGGTTTGCCTACGGATAAAGCAACCTCTGCGCCTCCCGACGCAGCTCCGCCCGGAAGTCCGGGTGCGCGATGTTGATCAGTTCCTCCGCCCTCTGGCGGTCCGACTTCCCCATCAGCTGAGCTACCCCGTATTCCGTGACCACCATATCCGCAAACGTGCGGGGTATGGTGACTATTGCGCCCTCTTCAAGCTGGGGCACTATCCGGGACACCGACCCGCCCAACGCCGTTGACCTTAGGAGAATAATCCCTCTGCCACCCTTTGACTGCGTCGCCCCGATGTGCAGCTCCGTCTGGCCACCCGTTCCTGCCACCAGCCTACCCCCGAACACCGTCTCCGAATTGACTTGGCCAAACAGGTCCACCGACAACGCGTTGTTGATGGTGCACATGTTGTCGATTAGCGAGAGCTCCCTGATACTTACCACGTCCTGCGACTCCAGCAGTTCGACCTTCGGGTTGTACTCGGCCCACTTCTGCTCGCTGATGTTTGTGGCGGTCAGGGCCGAAAGTCGGGCCACTCCCGGGTGCGTGTTTGTGTAACGCCCGGTCACTATTCCCTTGTCGATGAGGTCGATCATTCCCGGAGCGCCCATCTCCGAGTGGATACCTAGATCGTGCTTGTCGTCGAAGGTACCGAGGGTCGGGAGCAGTGTCGAGGGCGTTCCCGCTCCGATCTGGATGGTCGCTCCATCTGGCACTAGCTCGGATACGTATTCCGCGATTCGCCTTGCCGCTGGGCCCGGGTCTGAAAGGCCTGCGTAGAATGCGGCCCACTTGCGCATTTGGGAGAGGTCCAGGTCGGCAAGCTGGGGAATGAAGTCCCTGCGCCGATCGTACTCCAGCTGGGATGCAACCTCCGCTAGTTCGTTTCGGCGCTCCTCGTCTCCGATACCGGAGAGGATGCCCTTAAGTTCTTCGTCATCCATGGGGGGAGGAGTGTTTTCCACAAACGCGTCTATCTCCGAGACATGAACATAGTTGTCCCCGTAGGTGCGTATGAAACGCTCGTCCACCTCTGCCAGGACGGTACGGGAGAGCTTGGTGAATGTGTGCTTGTTCCAGAGGTTTGCGCCAAAGCTGCAATAGCCGTTGTCATCTGGAGGCGAGACGGTGCACAGGAATACGTCCGGGGTCCGGGCGTTCGGGCGCGGGTCCAGGGAGGGCTTGAACCACGTGGAGAAGAGTACGGGAGAGTAATCAACGCGCCTTTCATCGTGAGCGTATTTGGCCACGGTGCCAATGTGAATCTCTACAGTTACGGAGAACTTGTCGGAATAGGCGCTTTCCAGGAAGCCCGGATCGTATTCCGGCTCCACCA
Source organism: Dehalococcoidia bacterium (assembly GCA_965220005.1). GTDB lineage: Bacteria > Chloroflexota > Dehalococcoidia > Plut-88900 > Plut-88900 > Plut-88900. The sequence continues at coordinate 802,973 of OZ244800.1, read as the reverse complement.
TCGTGACGTCGAGATGATCGAATTCGTCACGACGTCCGACTATCTCATCGGCTATCAGCCGGGGCATGGGCAACAGACCCGTGTGGACCAGGTCTCCCGACTTGACCATGGCCGCGGCTTCCTCCGGTGAGCACAGCTTGCGCTTGTAGTCTTCCCGCCAGTCCACAGTCGTGTCTCCTCAGCCTATGCAGTGAGCCTTTTCGAAGGCGAGTATAGCACCCCCATGCCGGAGAATGAGGTTGATTTTGTCCGGCATGTCCAACAGACAGCGGCGCGGTAAATCGGGGGTTGCTTTGGCTTGATGGATGGCAAATGGGCGGCTCAGGCCGAGAGCATGGAATAGGTGGGGTCGGGCATGACTGGCTCTACGTCTAGGAGTACAGCCCTGTTCTTGTTAGTCCACGTTGACTCACGGATACAACAACCTCTGCGCCTCCCGACGAAGCTCGGCCCGGAAGTCTGGGTGCGCAATGCTGATAAGTTCTTCAGCTCTTTGACGATTCGACTTGCCCATCAACTGAGCCACGCCGTACTCGGTGATCACTATGTCCGCGAATGTGCGGGGTATGGTGACGATGGCCCCTTCCTCGAACTGGGGAACGATCCGGGAAACCGAGCCCCCCAGGGCCGTCGACCGAAGCAGGATGATCCCACGACCCCCCTTAGACTGGGTCGCCCCTATGTGCAGATCAGTCTGGCCCCCCGACCCCGCCACCAGCCTCCCCCCGAACACCGTCTCCGAGTTAGTCTGCCCGCCCAGGTCAACCGACAGGGCGTTGTTGATAGTGAACATCTTGTCAATCTGCGAGACTTCTCTAATGTTAACTACGTCTTTTGATTCAAGCAGTTCGAGCTTCGGGTTATATTCGGCCCACTTCTGCTCCCGAATGTTGGTGGCAGTTAGCGCGCTGAAGCGGGCAACACCTGGGTGGGTATTGGAGTAGCGCCCGTTAACTATCCCCTTGTCTATGAGGTCTATCAGGCCGGGGGCGGCCATCTCCGAGTGGATGCCCAGATCATGCTTATCATCAAACGCCCCGAGAGTGGGTAGAAGCGTCGAGGGAGTGCCTGTACCGATCTGGATTGTGGCGCCGTCGGGGACACATTCTGTGACGAACTCCGCCATACGACGGGCCTTGGGGCCCGGGTCGGAGACCCCGGCGTAGAACGCAGCCCAAATGCGCATTTGTGCAAGGTCCAGGCCGGCAACTTGGGGGATGAAGTCCCGGCGGCGTTCAAACTCCAGCTTGGAAGCTATCTCGGTCAGCTCCTCTCGGTGCTCGGCGTCCGGGATCGCTGATATGATCTCGCTCAACTCCTCGTCGTACATCGGCTGGGACGTGTTCTCGACAAAGGCGTCTATCTCCGAGACATGAATATAGTTGTCACCATAGGTGCGGATGAAGCGCTCGTCTACCTCTGCTAGTACCGTGCGTGAGAGCCTCGCGAAAGTGCGCTTGTTCCACAGGTCTGAACCAAAACTGCAGTAGCCGTTCTGGTCGGGAGGCGAGACGGTGCAAAGGAAGACATCCGGGGAGCGAGCGTTCATGTGCTGGTCGATGGCCGGCTTGAACCATGTGGAGAAGAGGACGGGGGAGTAGTCGATCCGACGTTCGTCCATGGCGTCGATGGCCAGGGTGCCGATGCCAATGTGAAGCTCGACGGTGACGGAAAATTTGTCTGAGTTCGCACTGTGTAGAAAGCCGGGGTCGTATTCGGGCCCGACCATCGTGACGTACAGACGCTCGAATTCATCCCTGCGGGCGACTATAGCGTGGGCAATTAGCCGGGGCATGGGGATGAGTCCGGTATGGACCAGGTCTCCCGACTTGACCATGGCCGCTGCGTCCTGCGGTGAGCACAGCTTGCGCTTGTAGTCTTCCCGCCAGTCCATAGTCGGGTTTCCTTATGCTATTCCGCGGGCTTTCTCGTAGGCGAGTATTGCGTCCTCGTGCTGAAGTGTAAGTTCGATTTCGTCGAGGCCTCCCAGAAGGCAGCGCCGACGGAAATCGTGGGTGGCCTTGTCCTGGTGGATGACGAAGGGAAGACTCAGCCCCTCGCCGTCGGAGACGAGACAGGACTCCAGGTCAATGTTGAGCGAGTAGGACCCGGGTGCCTGCCCCCGAGCGCGGGCCATTACGTCGGAAACCTGGGCCTCTTCCAGGAGCACAGGGCAGAGGCCGTTTTGGAAGCAGTTCTTGTGAAATATCTCGGCGAAGGAGGGGGCGATGATTGCCTTGAACCCGTGCTGATAAATGGCCCAGACGGCGTGCTCACGGGAGGAACCGCAACCGAAGTTCGGGCCGGTAACAAGGATGCCCGCATTTTGGTATTGAGGCGCGTTGAGCTCGAAGTCGGGGTTCGGGCTCCCGTCTTCAAGACGGCCCCAATCGAAGAATAGAAACTCTCCATATCCCGTGCGCTCAATGCGCTTCAGAAACTGCTTCGGAATAACCTGGTCCGTATCGACGTTCGTGCGGTCAAGTACGGCTACGTTGGCGGTAAGGGTGTTGAATGCTTGCATGTTAGACCTTTTCTACTTCCACTCCCGAATATCGACAAAGTGCCCGGTAATCGCCGCAGCCGCAGCCATCGCCGGGCTCACAAGGTGAGTCCTTCCACCCTTGCCCTGCCGCCCCTCGAAGTTCCGGTTGGATGTCGAGGCGCACCGCTCGCCCGGCTGCAGGATATCCGGGTTCATGCCGAGGCACATGGAGCACCCCGCCTCCCGCCAGTCGAAACCCGCGTCCTTGAATATCCTGTCGAGCCCTTCCTCTTCGGCCTGACGCTTAACCGCCCAAGACCCCGGCACCACCATTGCGTACACCTTCGGGTCGACTGCACGCCCCTTGGCAACCTCCGCCGCAATCCGCAGGTCCTCGATCCGGGAGTTCGTGCACGACCCGATGAAGGCTCGGTCTATCTTGATCTCTTCGATTGCCTCGCCGGGCTCCAGCCCCATGTAGTGGAGCGCCCGTTCCGTAGCTTCTTTTTCTACAGGCGAGTCCATTGATGCCGGGTCCGGTACGTTGCCCGTCACCCGAGCCACCATTCCGGGGTTCGTGCCCCATGTCACGTAGGGCTCCATCGCAGAGGCGTCGATTTCGAGAACTCTGTCGTACTCAGCGCCTGCGTCGGTCGGTAGCTTCTTCCAGTTTTCGACCGCCTCATCCCATGCGTCGCCTTTGGGTGCAAACCGTCGGCCTTTGACGTAGTTGAAAGTGGTCTCGTCCGGGGCGACCATCCCAATCCGGGCCCCGGCCTCAATAGACATGTTGCACACGGTCATCCGACCTTCCATCGACAGGCCCCGGATGGCCTCACCCGTGTACTCGACTGCATACCCACTCGCCCCATCAATGCCAATTTCGCCGATGATGCCCAGTATGATGTCCTTGGCAGCGACGCCGGGCGGCAGGCTGCCCGTCAGGCGCACCTCCATCGTCTTCAGATTGGCCTGCTGGACGCACTGGGTTGCGAGAACGTGCTCGGCCTGCGTGGTCCCGATTGCCATGCCCATCGACCCAAAGGCCCCGTGGGTGGACGTATGACTGTCCCCGCATACGATGAGCATTCCCGGCCTCGTGTACCCCAACTGAGGCCCGATCACGTGCACTATGCCCTGTCCGTCGCTATGAATGTCGTAGAACGGCAGACGGTTGTCTTTCGCGTTCTGCTGCATGGTGGCGATCTGCTGCGCGGCGATAGGGTCCTCCGTAGGACGCGTACGCTCCCAGGTAGGGATGGAGTGGTCCACGGTCGCCACCGTTAGCTCAGGCCGACGCACCGGCCTCCCCGACAACCGCAACCCTTCAAAAGCCTGCGGAGAAGTCACTTCATGCACCAGGTGAAGGTCTACATACAGAATCGCATCCTGACCCGGGTCCTGGTGCACCACGTGGGCGTCCCAGATCTTTTCGAACATCGTTTTAGGGGGCATTTCAAGGGACCTCGCTGAGGGTATTTGGCCACGGGATTGGCTGCGCTGATTATAGCAGAGGGAGCATCGGTCCCCCTTCAACACCCACCCCCTAACCATTCCGATGCCCCGCGAGGAATCTACAGCGCCCCACCCCACACTCACCCCCTATCCCCGAAACCCACCTATGCCGTCATTCCTGCGGAGGCAGAGCCTGCCCCTGCGAAGGCAGGGGAAGCCATCCCCGGACGCAGTGCACGTATCAACCTAGCCATCCACACCCTCCCTGGGCCCCTGGCCCGCTCACCCTGAGCAACAAGTCGAAGGGTCGAGCGGGGGGATGGCCCACGCCCCACCAATCCGTCACGTCCCTCCACACCAAACCCACCCCTGACTGCCCTCCACTATGCGGAGACTCCTAGAGGAATCTTAACCACCCCTTCCCCCTCTCTCCGTGAGGGAAGTGCAAAACTCCCGTGACGGAAAGTCTAGGGATGAACCCTCGGCCTTTACACTACCCTCCCTGCCATTCAGGCGTGTACCCTTTAGGCATGTCGCTAGTCGGGGGGCAGGATCGAGAATATTTACTTTGCAACCACACCCCAACTGCACGGTCTCGTACAACGCCGGAGTCCACCCACTCTCCGAAGGCTGAATAAAAATCGTTGAGGGCAATCCCAAAGGCCTCCTCAAAAGCATCTTGCCAGTGGGGTTCGCCATCAAGGAGAGTCCAGAATGTCAGCCACGCTCTGTCCGGTGTGTCCAACTCCGCAACCAGGAAAACAGTCGCAACGAAACTGAGGTGATAGTTGTAAGGCCGCGCTGCGAATTCAGGGCGTGCCTCCATGGCTTCGAGATCATGCGCCAGATTGTCGTCCTCGTTGCCCGGAGTCTCTTGTCTGCGCACCCTTTCACACTCCACATTATGGTAGGGCCTAGAATCGACCAGCCATGGCACCCAGCCAGGTCGAGTTGGCGTCTGATAGAGATGGGATGCATATTCGGCCGTCTCTTCGATCAACCAACGAGCGGGCCTAATAGTGACCCAGACCCCTGCCCTCGCTAGATCGTATTGGAGCATATGGACATATTCGTGGTCGAGACACTGAAGGTAAAACTGGTCGATTTCCTCGGGGGTGTAGTCATAGAAAATAGGTCTTTCGTCTGGGTAGACAAGATCCACCCCAGTTGTCGAGCTTGCTTGACATCCCTTTCCAATGCCGACGCGCACTGTGAAACCCGTGGCTTCGATGCCGAACCGGCCACTAAAGAAGGCCCGGACACGCTCCATCTCATCGCGGAAAAGCCTTTGATGTTCCGACGATACACGCTCGGCAAATCTCCACTCCGGGGGTGGTAACTGCGCTGCGAGCGGCGTGGGTGTAGGAGGAATAGGGGTGGATGTCGGGATCGGGGTAGGCGTGGCGGTTGGGACGGGAGTAGGTATGGGTGTAGGGACTGGTGTGGGTGTTGGGACAGGAGTAGGGGTAGGGGTCGGCGGCGGTGCCGGTGTTGGCGCGGGAACCGGCGTAGGAGGGATAGCGGCCACCGTCGCTGCCACACTTGCCTCTATCGTGGCCTCGATGTCGAGAGTCTTGGTAGGCGTAGCCGTCGGCAGAACCTGCGCCACCGCCGTCTGTACGGGGGCGTTTACGTCCCGGGTAGGGGATAGGGCTTCCTCGCTGCCGGAACAACCGACCAGCCCAACAATCAGGGCTATCGTTGCAGTAACCGCAATCTTCATCCGTCCACCCTACCACCCGTCCCCCGTCCAGTCATCCCAACCCTCCCCCTTCCCGTCATTCCCGACCCCGATCGGGAATCCATCCCCCTCCCCCCAGTACTGAACTAGAGGTCCACGTGCGTGCAGGGCACACACGTGGACCTCTAATCTTATTTCTCCCTCTCCCTTAATGGCCCTAAGGTCGAAGATGTCGTAGATGCGCCTGGGCGTGCGCCCGTGGCGTGAGAGGGGGACCAAGGGGGTGAGGGTTCCCCTGTGGGGCGGGGCGGTGTCCCTCCCCAAAAGTGACACGAACCCCTTGACCCTACCTGAACACCCGTGCTATTATCCCCACCGTTCGAACACCAACCTAACTATCTCAAGGAGGAACCAAAAACTAGGGAAGCCCACCCGGCCCACCCGAGGACTCAACGCCTCAGCCCATCCCAACGGCCCTCGCGCAGGCCCGCGGCACAAGCGAAGGTCGCCATCTCCTCATCCCCACCGGGTCCCGTGCCCCTTCCCTGACCACCCAGGCGATGGAGGGTCCATCGACTCTACGCGGCACGCCCCCTTCCAGGGGCCCTGCCGAATCGGTGCCCCCTATCAGGGGAGCGCCTATGCGTCGGCATCTACTTTGCTGGCGAAGCTAAACGGCCCGGCGTTACCGGGATTAGGGCCATCGAGCCCCTACGCGGCTCCACAGTCGTCACCATCGGCGAACTCCGTTCCGCCCATGACGACTTCGAGCCGAATGCCGTCCCGCACAGCGGTCAAGCGCTAGCGCCGGACGGATTGCCCCACTCAGAGACGCCCTCGACTCCGGCAAGTCTCCTCCGACATGTGTGGGGATTCAGCAGGTCAGCCGCCGATCCATTCACGGTCGGCGCAGATGTCGTAGTCTCCCTGCTCCAGAGTCCCGGACCTCCATCGCCTACCCAATACCCAACAGACAGAATTGAAACCGAACCCCCACAATCGAAGATGGAACATCTGCCTTGGGCGGGTCCGCCTCAGGAGGACTGAACAAAGCTCTGGTGTGTCACTATCCCACCCGAACGAGTGCCCATCCTTGCACACCCACCCACCCCGTGTTAATTTTGCCCATTGTACGGACCCGACGCGCAACACAGGAGATCGGACGATTAGATGCCCCTGAGATACGACCCGTCAGCAATAGAGACCAAGTGGCAGCAAAGGTGGAACAAGGACCGGCTGTACCGCGTGGATCAAGACCCCGGCAAGCCCAAGTGGTATGAGCTCACCATGTTCCCGTACACCTCCGGGAACCTGCACATCGGCCACTGGTACGCTATGGCCCCTGCGGACGTCCACGCCCGTTTCAAGCGCATGCAGGGCTACAACGTCCTCCACCCCATGGGTTTCGACGCCTTCGGCCTCCCCGCCGAGAATGCCGCCATCAAGAACGGCATCCATCCCCACTTGTGGACCATGCGCAACGTCGAGAACATGCGTCGGCAGCTCAAGCGCATTGGCGCTGTATACGACTGGGACAGGGAGGTTGTGACCTCCCTTCCCGATTACTACAAATGGACTCAGTGGCTTTTCCTCAAGCTGTTCCATGCAGGGCTCGCGTACCGAAACAAGGCCCCCGCCAACTGGTGCCCGACCTGCCAGACCACCCTCGCCAACGAGCAAGTCCTCCCCGACGGTACGTGCGAGCGTTGTACCTCCTCAGTGACCAGGAGAGACCTCGAGCAGTGGTTCTTCAGGATCACCAGGTACGCCGATGAACTCCTCGACTTCAGCAGCATCGACTGGCCCGACCGCATAAACACGATGCAATCCAACTGGATCGGCAAAAGCCGGGGAGCCGAGATTGCATTCAGCATTGAGGAGTACGGCCTTGAGCAAACGGAGATAAGAGTCTTCACCACCCGCCCCGACACCGTGTTCGGCGTGACTTTCATGGTTCTCGCCCCCGAGCATCCGCTGGTTGCCCAGCTCACTACTCCTGACAAAAAGGAAGAGGTGCAAGCCTACGTCGAGGAGACGAGGCGGCGCTCCGAGATAGAGCGCCTTGCTACGGACAAGGAGAAGACGGGAGTATTCATCGGAGCCTACTGCACTAATCGGCTGAACGGCGAGAAGGTCCCCATCTTCATCGCCGACTACGCGCTCCTCACCTACGGCACCGGTGCCGTCATGGGCGTCCCCGCCCACGACACCCGGGACTTCGCCTATGCCAAAAAATATGACCTGCCCATCAGGACGGTAATCGCTCCGCCGGGATGGGACGGCGAGGATCTTGTGGAGGCCTACACGGGGCCCGGGGAGATGGTCAATTCAGATCAGTTCGTGGGCCTTGGGAATGAAGAAGGCAAGCAGGCGGTTACACGAGCCTTGGAGGAGAAGGACATCGGTGGCGGCACAGTCTCTTACCGTATCCGTGATTGGCTCATATCCCGTCAGCGGTATTGGGGAGCCCCGATACCCATGGTTTACTGCGACGCCTGCGGTATAGTCCCCATCCCCGAGGACCAACTTCCGGTGCTGCTGCCGGAAGACGCGGAGTTCAGACCCACCGGCGAATCACCTCTCACGTTCCACGAAGAGTTTGTGAATACGACCTGCCCCGAGTGTGGGGGCCCGGCTCGCCGGGAGACCGACACCATGGACACATTCATGTGCTCCTCCTGGTACTTCTTAAAGTACGCTTCCCCCAACTCCGGGGACTCGGCTTTCAAACCGGAGGAGATCAAGCACTGGCTGCCCGTCGACCAGTACACCGGCGGCGCCGAGCACGCGGTGATGCACCTGCTCTACGCCCGCTTCTTCGTCAAAGCCCTGCGAGACATCGGCCTGCTGGACTTCGACGAGCCCTTCGTCAGGCTCTACAACCAGGGCATTATCATCAGCGACAGGCAGAAGATGAGCAAGTCCCGCGGCAACGTCATCACCCCCGACGAATACGTCGACACAGTAGGCGCAGACGTCGTCCGCGGCTACCTGATGTTCATCGGGCCGTGGGACCAGGGTGGAGAGTGGGTAGACCAGGGCATAAACGGGATAGTGCGCTGGTACAACCGGGTCTGGGATCTGGCGGAACGTGAAGACCCGGAATTGAGGCAGGGTAAGTCGTCGAAACAGACGATTCACATGCTGCACAAGACCACTAGGAAGGTGCACCAGGACCTGGACCGGTTCCATTTCAACACAGCACTAGCTTCGCTGATGGAGTTCACCAACCACCTAGCCCGAGCCCTGGATGAAGGGTCGGTGGACGGGGAGACTTGGAGAGAGTCGATAAGGGCGTTGCTGCTGATGCTCGCCCCAACCGCCCCCCACCTCGCCGAGGAGCTGTGGGCGGCAAAAGGCTACGAATACAGCATCCACAACCAGCCCTTCCCCCAGTGGGACGAGGCCCTCGCCGCAGAAGAAGAGGTGACATTGGTTGTGCAGGTAAACGGTAAGGTCAGGGACCGCGTGACGGTCTCAGCCGGCATCACCGAGGAAGAGGCCACGGAAGTAGCCCTGTCCAGCGAACGCATAAGGGCATTCATGAAAAACGGCCCCCGCAAAGTAGTCTACGTCCCCGGCCGCCTCGTCAACATCGTCGCTTAGGTCATGTGGCAAGGGTGTAAAGGTGTTGACAATGGGTTTATACCAAGGTAGTATCAAATTGCTCAGCGACTCCCGATATTAATACAGTTGGAGCGTGGGCTATACTGAGGATCCCTGCGGGGATCCTCTAATTATTTGTCCTACACTAGGAGACTTACCAATGCGGGTAGCAGTATTCGTTGACGCTGGCTACCTTTATGCACAAGGCTCCAAAGCAGTAGCTGGGCAGAAGCTTGTCCGGGCCCAAGTAGCTTTAGACCTCCCTAAAACCATTGCCAAGTTGCGAGATGAGTCTGCCATTAGAACCAACCACGCTTCCCTTCTCCGCATTTACTGGTATGACGGGCTTTCGCATGGAGGCTTTTCTCAGGATCAACAGCGTTTAGCTTATATGGAAGACGTTAAACTAAGACTTGGTATCGTCAACCAAGCAGGCCAACAGAAGGGAGTCGACTCCCTGATCGTTACCGACATCGTAGAATTGGCGCGTAATCACGCCATAACGGATGCGGTTCTTCTCTCTGGTGATGAAGACCTCAGAATAGGCGTGCAGATAGCGCAGAGCTACGGTGTTCGCGTTCACCTTATAGGCATTGAGCCTAGTCGTGGGTCTCAATCTCTCTCACTACTACAGGAAGCTGACACTACCACTGAGTGGAACAAAAATGTGTTGTCTGAGTTGATCAGCCTATTGTCGCATTTGGACCAACTCAATCAAGGGCCTTGTGGAAATGCCCAATCCATAATGACTGATGAAACAGCAGCCAAATTGGAATGGTCCGTTGATGGCTTCTTATCATTGATCAGCACGCAAGAAGTCAAGGTTATCTCTGAGCTCGGAGATTTCGAGAACGTACCACCCGAGTTTGATCGTAGACTTCTGGCGTCGTGTAGGACTGCGCTAAATCGGGCTCTCGACTCTTCTGAAAAGGATCAGATGCGCAAGTTGTTACGAAAGATGGCGAAGGAAAAAGAAGCGAGCTTGTAATGGCTCCACCCCCGGAGGCCAAACCCTATGCCCATCATGGACCACTTCAGCGTCGCCGTCTTCCCGTGGGGCCGCAAACCCCCGACCATGACCGAGGTCGTAGAGGCCGCCCAGTACGCCGAGAAGCTCGGCTTCTACTCCGTCAACGTCCCCCTTATGAACGCCATCCCTGATGCCGGCCCCTTTGGCCGCTTCGGCAACAAGAGCATCCTGGACGCCCGTGTCCTCCTTCCCACCATCATTGCTGCCACTTCCAAAATCAGGATTGCCGTCGACTCCATTCCCCTCCCCTATCTCCCTCCCTTTGACTGGGCCAAGTATTTCGCTAGCCTGGACGTCATATCGAACGGCAGGGTCATTGTCGGGATGTGCCTTGGTATGGTTGATGAAGCCTTCCACGCCGTGGGCGCCGACCGACGGAAACGTGGCGCCATTGCCGACGAGCAACTTGAAATTATTACCCGCCTCTGGACCGAGGACGAAGTCACATACGACGGCAAGTTCTACAAGCTGAACGGCGTTTCCATGGAGCCTAAACCCGTCCAGAAGCCCTATCCGCCTATCTGGTGGGGTGGCCGAGCCGTCTCCATACCCCGTGCCGCACGCTACTGCGAATACATAAATCCCCCTTGGCCCACCTTCGACGAGCTTAACGACCTGTATCTCCCCGGCCTCAACAACGCCCCGCCGGGCAAGTGGGGAGAGAAGGCCAAGGTCAGCGCGTGGATTTACTCCACAGTCACCGAGGGCAGGGAAATGTCCACCGCCGAAATTGAGGACTATTTCTCCGGCCTGATGGACCTGGAATACGCCGTAGACATCGGGGCCGTCACCGTCGCCGGTTCCCCCGAACAGAGCGCCGAGCGCATCTCCAACTACCTGGACGCGGGCCTCGACCACTTCGTATTCGACTTCATCCGCCACGGCGTAGAACCGCACGCCACCCTCATGCGCCAGATGGACCTAATGGCCAACAAAGTCGCCCCTCTCCTCTAACCCCCTCCCTGCTCTATTCTCCTGGCACCGCGGCCATACCCGCTTTAGGCTTGCCGCTCCACTTCATACTCCCGGAGGCAGTTCACTATAACCTTGTTCATCGCCGGGAACTCACTCTCGGCGAAGCCCGACACCAATGCCTTGATCTTCGCAAAACTCGTGCCGTCATCCCATCCACCCCCCAGATCGGAATAATTCAGGAAATAGTCTGGATAGTGCAACATTGTATGATCGTCAGTTAGTGATTTATGTGCGGGTTTGAAGAACTCCGGATGCTGCCAGACCGCATCAAAGAGCTTTTCCCTCAAGCGTCCATTGACTTCATTCCTGGCTGAAAGCTCAAGCTGGATGTACGGTCCCCTGGGATCGGAGACAAACGCGAAAAGCATCAAGGCTTGGGAATCGGGGGCCCAAGTGCTTCCCATCCGAGCCGACTCGTACTGGTCCCAGTCCGCCGATCTGAATCGCACGCAGTTTCGGTCACTGAAGTCCATTTTCCATTCTGGGTGCTCTTCGATTGCTTCCTTGAGTACGGGAATCGCCTCGGGCCCCCATCTGGGCCGATTGGCGATTATCAGGTCCATTGCCTCTTGGTGTTCCAGGTAGATCTTTCGGGCCATCTGTGAAATGCTGGTATCGGGCATTATGTTCCTCCTCAGTGTGATCGCGTATTGCCACAAGAATGCGACAATGCCCTCCTTTGTTGGGCCATCTTTGCTTTCTACCATCTGTTGGACTATGTCGAACACCACGGCGTAACCGAGAGACGTCCAGTGTGCCCTCTCTTCCTCTCGGAAGGGTAGCGTGCGTGCCGGCGTTAGGAACACGTAGCTCCTGGAGAAACTCGGATATGACTGCTCCAACGCCTTCCGATAACGGGATAATTGCTCGCTGTGTTCTTCCGAAAACACCTTGTTCTCGATTGCGCACAACACCTGCTCCGCCTTGTTCACTATCAGGATGTCCAGGTATCCCTCTTCTCCGTCCACAAGGTTCTTCCATTCCCGCTTCACCTCCGCCCCCGACCAATCTCCCGGGCCCGCCCCCGCTTTTATAAGAAAGGGCTTCAGGAAGCAGTCTCCGCACCCGTGGGTCTGCTTTGGGTCCAGTAGCCAGGCAAGGACGTTGGAATGGAATTCCTCCGATCCCCACAGAGTTCGGCCCTCTACCCATCCCGATTTACCGATGAAATCTAGAGCATCGAACTCAGCCCGTTGCTCTTCGGCCAGCCGCTCCAGCGGTTCCAAACTAGAAGAGGCCCTGCAAAGAGCGGAAATCTGCTCATCATTGACATCGGAAATCATGTTGCCGAGCGTCGGCATATTGACCCCCGGTCAGCGAAAATGGGGATCATCCGTCGAGGATTGTACCAGCTATTCCCGTTTGCCCTCCCTCATTGCAACCCCACCCCCCATTTGCTAAGCTTTCTCCCACAAACACCACCCCTTGACCACCGCCCACGCCGCCTCTGGAGGACATCATGGCCGTACTGCATAAGGACGAAGACATCGAGATCAGGAAGATCGTGACCGGCGACTTCGAAAACAACGCCTACCTCGTCGTCTGCCCCAAGACCAACGAGAGCGTTATCATCGACGCCCCCGCTCAGCCCGAGCGTGTCCTGGATCAGGCCAAGGACACCAATGTCCAGGCCGTCCTCTTCACACACACCCACTTCGACCATATCGACGGCACAAAAGCTCTCAAAGACGCCCTCGGCGTCCCCCTCGTCGTCCACCCCGACGACGAAAGCGAGCTTCCCATCAAGGCTGACCAGCACTTCGAAGACGGCGGCAGCTTCTCCTTCGGCAACATCACCCTCAAGACCATCCACAATCCCGGTCACACCCCCGGCGCCACCTCCCTCCTCTGGGGCAAGCACCTCTTCAGCGGCGACACCCTCTTCCCCGGCGGCCCCGGCTACACCACCACTCCCGAGAACTTTCAGCAACTCCTCCACAACGTCGACACCAAGCTCATTGTCCTGGACGACGACATCAACATCTACCCGGGCCACGGCGACGAAGGCGTCCTCGGCGAGACCAAACGTCTCCACGCCGGCTTTAAGTCACGCTCCCACCCAGACGACATCCACGGCCACGTCTCCTGGGATTCTTAACCCTGAACTCCCCCCGCACCACCCCCCATCGCAGGTCTGTGGCCGTGCCGTCTGACGCCACATCCGTCGCCGACCAGACCTACCGAAAGACCACCCTGGACTCGGGTCTGAGGATCATAACCTGCAACATGCCCCACACCCGCTCTGCGAGCATGATCGTCCTTGTGGGTACCGGGTCCCGATACGAAGCCGACAACGAAGCTGGCATCTCCCACTTCATCGAACACCTTTGCTTTAAGGGGACCGAGAAGCGGCGCCTGCCTCAGCAGATATCCGAGCCCGTCGAGGGCGTAGGTGGCTCTCTCAACGGCAGCACCGACCAGGAGGTAACCACCTATTGGGCCAAGGTTGCCCTCCCCCACTTCCCCGACGCCCTTGACCTCCTCGTCGACATGCTCCGCAACTCCCGCTTCGACCCCGAGGACATCGAGAAAGAACGACGCGTAATCCTGGAAGAGCTGAACATGGTCAAGGACGCCCCAAACCAGTGGGGGGAAGTATTGCTCGACCAGATAGTCTGGCCCGATCACCCCTTGGGAAGAGACATTGGCGGGACCCGAGACTCCATAAATTCGATCACCCGTGAGCAGCTCCTCGACTATTTCAACGCCCACTACTCGCCGAACAACACGGTGGTCTCTGTCGCAGGGGCGGTGGACCATGACGAGGTCGTCGAGGCCCTCGTCTCCCGCCTTGACGGATGGCAGCCCTCCGAGCTCCGCACCTTCACCCCCGCCCCCGACGATCAGGACTCCCCGAGAATGCACGTCGAGTATCGGAGGATCGAGCAGGTCCACCTGAGCCTCGCCGTCAGGGGCTTGGCCGTCAACCACCCTGACCGCTACGCGCTTGACCTTCTGAACGTCGTCCTCGGAGATGGCATGAGCAGCCGGCTCTTCGTTGAGTTGAGGGAGAACCGGGGGTTGACTTACAACGTCTACAGCTACAACAACCACTACCTGGACTGCGGCACCCTCTGCGTAGCCGCGGGCGTCGATCCTTCCCGCACCAGCGAGACCCTCGCCGGCATAATGAACGAGCTTCAGAAGCTCAAGAAAGGCATCACCGAATCTGAGCTCCAGAAGTCCAAGGAACTGGTCAAAGGCCGGCTCCTCCTCCGCACCGAGGACACCCGCAGCGTCGCCGGCTGGTTCGGCGCCCAGGAGATGGTCACCGGCCAGGTCCTGATGATCGACGAAGTAGTCCGCCGCGTCGACGCCGTCACCCTCGAAGACGTCCACCGCGTCACCGATACCCTCCTCCGCACCGAAAAGCTCAGCCTAACCGTAGTAGGCCCCACCCGCGCCCGCAAAGGTTTGCAGAGGTTGCTCAAAATCCAGTCCTGAACTATATGCCCTTCATTCCTGGTCTTTTATCGTAGGCCATTGAAGCATGGCAATTGCTCACGACGAAACTAGCAGGCTGCTGAAATATGGGGTGTGCAGAGGGGCAGAGCCCCTCGCCGGGAGTCTGAGGGTGTCCCTCAGATATAACTTTCTCCCCCTTCCTGGCCAGGGAGAGGCTGCGGGAAAACTTAAAAAGGTTTTTCCGTAGCCTGCTATAGATGCAGCGCGGGCTATCTTCAGTACAGATTGATGTTATATTCGGGTTATCATTGCGGAAGCGCAAAACAATGTGTGCGATAACTGGAAAGGAGTGGCCATGATTGCGAATGTGAAGGCCAGATACTCTAAAGGGGTCCTCACGCCGTTGGAGCCACTCGACTTGGAGGAGGGCAAGGAGGTGGTAGTCTCAATAGAGGTCGCGCCGCCTGCCAGAGGCTTGACCGCCATCGTCGAAAGAGTCAAAGACCTCCAGAAAGACATTCCCCCGAGCGCGTGGGAAGAGCTGCCCACGGATTTGGCAAAGAACAAGAAACACTACCTCTACGGCTTCCCGAAGGAAGCCGACTGATGTCCGCACTTTTTGCGGACGCTGGCTATTGGATCGCGCTGTGGAACCCCAGGGATGCCCTCCACCAAAAGGCTCTGACCATTGCCGATGGCTTGGGCGCGTCTGCCGTGGTGACCACACAACTGGTCTTAACCGAGGCACTCGATGCCATGGCGGGCATGGGAGAATTTCGTAGGCGATTCGCAGCGCAGATGGTACAGGCCCTGGAGGACAATCCCGACGTCGAAATCATTCCTCAAACCGACTCCCAATTTAGAGCGGCCCTTCAGCGATATGCTTCTCGCAGCGACCAGAGATGGAGCTTGACCGACTGTGCAAGCTTCTTGGTCATGGAGGAACGTGACCTGACCCAGGCCCTTGCCTACGACCGGGACTTCGAGCAGGCGGGCTTCGTCGCTCTGTTGAGAGGCACTAAGAAATGACTGAAACCCTCCAGTCGCCTCTTGATCCGTTTCGTTGAACACCCCGCACGCTAAGACGGCCCGCTCCGGGAGAAGCCTCAAGTCTCTCCTCAAGCTTTAGGAACTCCCCCCTCACAACCCATAAAACCCCATCGGGTTGTCCCACAGCACCTTCCTCTTTGTCTCCTCGGATATCGAGTCCAGCCCCAGAAACTCCTCCGTCGCATTCGGGTATCCCGCATCCGGATGCGGGTAGTCCGACGCCCATAGCAGCCTGTCGTTCCCGTGCATCTCAACGTAGTACTTGGCCCCCGGCTCATCCCCTTCCATCGACACCCAGCACTGCTCCATAAAGTACTCGCTGGGCTTTCTCTTGAGCCACGGCACCTCGTGCCAGCCCCACGCTTCAAGCTCTTCGTCCAGCCGCCAGAGCCAGTAGACCAGCCAGCTGCAACCGCACTCCAGGAATGCCACCCTCAGCTTCGGGTGCCGCTCCAGAACCCCACCCACCACTATGCTTTCGCTGCCCAGCATCTGCTCCAGCGGATGAGCCGCCATGTGCATCATTACCCAGTTCCCCAGGAACCGCTGGTCGGCCCCCGGCGGCCCCCCCGCCGTCCCCTCGTGCACCACCAGCGGGACATTCAACTCCTCCAGCGTCGAGTACAGCGGCTCGTAGTAGGCATCGTGCAGGTTGCGGCCGTTAATCACGTTGGGCCGGATGTACGCCGCAATCATCGAGTTCTCTTTCACCGCCCGAGTGATCTCAACCACCGACTCCTCGACGTCGTGAATCGGCGTAGCCGCTACACCCTTCATCCGTGAGCTGTCTAACGAGCAGAAGTCCGTCAGCCAGTCGTTGTACCCCCTGCATATCGCCGCCGACAGCTTGGGATCGAGCCCGTTGGTTTTGGGTGTGGGAAAACTCAGTATCGTGGATGAAGGGTACATCGCCGCCACGTCTATCCCCTCGGTCTCCAGGGCCAGCATCTGGGACTTTGGCCCGAACCCGTCCGCCCGGCCCTCGACATATTTTGCCATTCCTTCGGCAAAGGAGCGTCTGGACAACGCTGCCCCAGGTCTCATTTCGGGGGTGGGATAGATATGCGCCGGCCCCGACAGAGATATGCCCTCCAGCGTAGATGCCGAGAAGTCCGGGAAGCTCTCGTCGGGCGGGGCGGCTTTTGGGCCCCGGTCCCGGTACTCCGGGTCCATATACTCCACGAATTTCAGGTCCTCCATAATGTGCATGTCCGCATCGAACACCTTCACGCCGTTTTTCATGCTTCTCCCCTTGTCTTTCGTCTAACCTGCAACGCCCCGTCCCGTGTGACACCGGCCCATTGACCCACCCCCGAACCCCGCACCTATAATATCCCATTCCCATGTGCCTCTTTTTTCCGTTCCTCTTCAACCCCCTCCCCCGGCCCCCACGAAAATTCTTGTGAAGTTCAATCATACAGGCACGAATACAATCAGAAACAATCAATGACACTCAAGCTTGTTCCTTCTTTATTCTGCTGTTGACCTTCCCTACCGTCCAGAACCAATGCCACGCTTTTCCCGCACTTACGAAAAGTGCTAAAATTGGCACTTAATAGAACTAAACAGGCGTCGGATTATACGGAGACTGCAGCGGGAAGGTTGGTATTTTGTCCGGCACGGCTCTAACCATGACATCTATGAGCATCCCGATTATCTGCCTCTGATTTCGGTGCCGCGCCACAACAACGTATCGCCAATCGTTGCACGTACTATCGCAAAGAGCGCTGGTTGGAACTGAGAGGAACATTGGATATGGAAGCCAATCCCATAAGATATCCCGCTCTAATGGACGGGGAAGTAGGCGCCTACGGAGTTGCCTTCCCGGACCTTCCTGGTTGCGCAGCCATGGGCTACACGGTCGAAGATGCAATTGTAAATGCCGAAGATGCAATGCGGGACTGGGTGGAGGAGATGGAGAAAAGAGGTAGGGAAGTAGCTCCACCGAGCCCCTTCGAATCCATTGATGTGCCCCAGGGTTGCCAACTCGTTTCTGTGCCCCTTATACGCATCTCCGGGAGGAAAGTCCGTGCCAATCTCACTCTTGACGATGGCGTCGCCGCCTTCATCGACAGCGAAGCCCGACGCCGCAAAATGACCCGCACCGCCTACATCACCTGGATGGCCCGGCGCATCGCACAGATGGGAGGCTGACATTTTCGAACCCATACCCACCCTTCCCCCTCCCCCAAAAGTGTGACACGAACCCCTTGACCTTACCTGAACACCCGTGCTACTATCCCCACCGTTCGAACACCAACCTAACTTACCCAAGGAGGAACCAAAAACCAGGGGGAAGCCCCCGAGACCCACCCGAGGACTCAACGCCCAAGCCCATCCCAACGGCCCTCGCGCAGGCCCGCGGCTCAAGCGACCGGCGCCATCTCCTCTACCAAGGGTCTCGTGTGACCCCTTCCCTGGTACCTAGGCGATTGGAAGACGCCCTGGAACTGCGTTACCCATAGTCCCCGCCGCCTTATGAGCGGCAAAGCGGAAGCGGCGTCCCCATTCGGGACAAGGGCCGGAACGACGTCGAGAAAGGCTCGATGGCCCGCCGCTCCGCACAGTCGTTACCGCCGACCCCACAGCTCCTGGACGGGTCGGTATCAAGAACATATTATGCCTGCACCGGCCTAAAGCCGGACCCTGGGCCGATCACCGTGCAGCCACCCATAGACAGGAGCCAGCCATGACTGTCGATGCCCCCGACAAGTCCATGCGCATGTCAGGCATACAGGGGTTGCGGCTGGACCCGCCATTAGCGGAAGTGCGTCAGAGCCCCGGGACGCCCGAGATGAGCCGTATGAGGGGCTGTCGGCCGGCGCCCGTTCCCCGGGGCGCCGGAAACCCCAAGGGGCCGCAACAGGGGCGCCTCCAACGGGCGTCTTCCATCGTCAACCCCCTCCCAACAGACAGAACCGAAACCGAAACCCCACAACTGAATAAAACCCCAGCGTGCCTCTAGTCAACCGAGCACCCCCCCCACCCTTTCCCCTTCCCCCACCCCGATGCTAAAATTGTCGTTGGCCTCCCGGAACACCTTAGGTTAGGTGACTGCATCCCGTGCCTCGAAATACCATCTTCGTCAAAGGCGCCCGCGAGCATAACCTCAAGAACATCGACGTCTCTATCCCCAGAGACAAGTTCGTGGTTATCACCGGCCTCTCCGGCTCGGGCAAGAGTTCCCTCGCCTTCGACACCATCTACGCCGAGGGCCAGCGCCGCTACGTCGAGTCCCTCTCCGCCTACGCCCGCCAGTTCCTCGGCCGCATGGAGAAGCCCGATGTCGACTACATCGAGGGCCTAAGTCCCGCCATCTCCATCGACCAGAAGGGCGCACGCCACAACCCACGCTCCACCGTCGGAACCGTCACCGAGATTTATGACTACGTCCGCCTCCTCTACGCCCGCGCCGGTCGGCCCCACTGTCCGAACTGTGGCAGGCTGATCTCCCGCCAGACTATCCAGCAGATCGTCGATTCCATTCAGGCCATCCCACCCGCCACCCGAATCATGATCATGTCCCCCATGGTCGCCAGCCGCAAAGGCGAGCACCAGTCCATCTTCGAAGACGCCCGTAAGGCCGGATTCGTCCGCGTGAGGGTCAACGGCCAGATCCGAGACCTCTCCGAGCAGTTCAGCCTCGACAAGAAGAAGAAACACACCATCGAGGTCGTCGTAGACCGCCTGGTTGTCGGCGAGAGCGAGGGCGAGGCCTCCCGCCTCGCCGACTCCGTAGAGACTGCCCTGAAGCTTGCTGACGGCGTCGTCCTTGTCAGCGTCGTCGATGGCGTGGAGACCCTCTACTCGGAGCACTTCGCCTGCGTCCACTGTGGCATCAGCCTCGGAGAGATCGAACCCCGCACTTTCTCCTTCAACAGCCCTCACGGCGCTTGCGCCAAGTGCACGGGACTTGGAGCCCGCATGGAGGTCGACCCAGACCTCGTCCTTCCCAACAAGTCCCTCTCACTAACCGAAGGCGCACTCCAGCCCTGGGCCCGCTCCGGCGCAATGAGCTCGTGGTATTCCAGCATGATCGAATCCGTGGCCCGTGCTTACAGCTTCTCCACCCGAGTCCCTGTGCGGGACCTCAAGGAAGAACACATAGGTGTCGTTCTCTACGGCACCAAGCGCAACCCGATGACCATGAGTCACACCGACAAGCAGGGCAAGGTCTGGCAATGGAAGACCTCTTTCGAGGGCGTCATCCCCAACCTCGAACGCCGCTTCTCCGAAACTGAGTCCGACTGGGTCAGGACTGAGATCGAACGCTACATGACCTCTCACCCCTGCCCCGACTGCGGAGGCAACCGGCTTAAGCCCACTTCTCTGGCCGTCACCGTCGGCGGCATAAACATCATGGCCTTCACCGGCAAGTCCATCGGCGAAGCCTTGGACTGGGTAACCGCCCTCCAGAACGCCGACCCCTCGATGAATGGCGTCAAGGAACCCCTCACTCAGCGTGAGCTCACCATCGCCGAGCAGATTCTCAAGGAGATTCACTCCCGGTTAGTCTTCCTCAGGGACATAGGCCTCGACTACATCACCTTGGACCGTTCCGCCGGCACCCTCAGCGGTGGCGAGGCTCAGAGGATTCGGCTCGCGACCCAGATAGGCAGCAGCCTCATGGGCGTTCTCTACGTCTGCGACGAGCCTTCCGTCGGACTCCACCCCGCCGACGATCACCGTCTCATCGGCACCCTCAAACGCCTCCGAGACGTGGGCAACACCATAATAATCGTCGAACATGACGAGGCCATAATGCGCGCCGCCGACCACATAATCGACCTGGGCCCCGGCGCCGGAGAGCACGGCGGCTGGATCGTCGCCGAAGGCCCGTTGGAGCAGATCATCGCCACGGAGGCATCCCTCACTGGCCAATATCTTGGTGGTTTCCGGAAGATCCCCGTGCCCTCCTCCCGACGCTCCACCGACGGCCGTTCCCTCATCATCAAGGGCGCCCGCGAGAATAACCTGAAGAACATAGACGTCGAGCTCCCCCTCGGCATCCTGGTGTGCGTGACGGGAGTGTCGGGCAGCGGCAAGAGTACTCTCATCAACGAGATTCTCTACAAGAAGCTCGCCCAGCGCTTCTACAAGGCCAAAGACCGGCCCGGCCAGTGTGACGATATCCTCGGCATCGAACACATCGACAAGATCGTCAACATAGACCAGTCCCCCATCGGCCGTACTCCCCGCAGCAACCCCGCCACCTACACCGGCGCCTTCACCCCGATCCGCGAGCTCTTCGCCACCATGCCCGAGGCACGCGCCCGCGGCTACAAGCCCGGCCGCTTCTCCTTCAACGTCAAGGGCGGCAGGTGCGAGGCCTGCCAGGGCGAGGGCTACAACCAGATCGAGATGCAGTTCCTCCCCGACGTTACAGTCCCCTGCGAGGTCTGTACCGGAAGCCGCTACGGCCGCGAGGCCCTGGAAATTGAGTTCAAGGGCTACACTATCGCCCAGATACTGGACATGACCGTCGAGCAGGCCTGCGGGGTCTTCGAACATTTCCCTCGCATTAGCGGCAAGCTGAACACCATGAGGGACGTGGGCCTGGGCTACATCAAGATTGGCCAGCCCGCAACCACCCTCAGCGGCGGCGAGGCCCAACGCGTCAAGCTCTCCACCGAGCTTTCCCGCCGTGCCACGGGCCGCACAGTCTACATTCTTGACGAACCGACCACCGGCCTCTCCTTCGAAGACGCAGCCGCTCTTCTGAAAGTTCTGCAGAGGCTGGTAGATACGGGCAACAGCGTCATCCTCATCGAGCACCACCTCGACCTCATCAAGTCCGCCGACCACCTCATCGACCTCGGCCCCAAGGCGGGCGATGAGGGGGGTTACATCGTAGCCGTAGGCACCCCCGAGGAGATAGCCGCCGTCCCCGAGTCCTACACCGGCCAATACCTCTCCCCCATCCTCCTCAAGCGCCAACCCGAACCCATCGCTGCGGGCTAGTGCCCAATCCCGCACCATTGCGGCCCCTGGAGCAAGAAATGAAGCTAGGGAAAGTCCTGATATCCGAAACCCAAATCGCCGAAGCAATTACGCGGCTCTCAGCCGAAATTTCCCGTGACTACGATCTTTCCAACCTCGTGCTTGTCGGTGTGATGGATGGCGCGATAAGCATTCTCGCCGACTTAATGCGCTCATTTGACCAATCCGTGACCGTGACAACGGCGCGGATACGCAGCTACTACGGGGCCACGGGTGGACAGTTGATCGTGGACTCGTTGCCTCTGCGGGACCGGATCGAGGGCCGGGACGTGCTGATCGTCGAGGACATCCTCGATAGTGGTGCCACCTGTGAACTGTTTTCGCGAAGGCTAATGGACTTGGGTGCCTTATCAGTCAAGATTTGCTCCCTGCTGGACAAGCCCTCCCAGCGCACCCATGATGTCGGGGCGACTTATGTCGGATATGAAATCCCCAACGTCTTCGTCGTAGGTGGTGGTCTGGACTACAACGGCTCTTACCGCAACCTCCGCGATGTCTACGTGCTCAACAAATAGTCGAAAAAGAGGCGGTTAACGAAGTCCGGGTAGTGGGGGTTTCAAGACACTATGGCGACTGAGAAGAAAGTGCGCTTGCGCTCCAATATAGCGATTCCCCCGGAGAATTACTCGCTGAGGAGCTAGAAGCCCGGAGAATGACCCCCTCGGAATTAGCTTCAAGTCTCGAATGCGCCGCAGAAATTGTCGACGGCATCATCGCGGGCGAGACGCCCATAACCCGAGAATCAACCCTCGCCTTGGAGAATGTCCTCGGATTGAAAGCCCAAGTCTGGCTCAATCTGGAATCCAACTACCGGGAATCCAAGGCCGAAATTGAAGGCGACGCTCTGCCTTAGTGTCGCCACCGGATTAGATCCCAGCCGCCCCCTAAATCCCCACCCCCGTGGCCTGAGCCACCGTATCGATGTCCTTATCCCCCCGCCCCGACAGGTTTACCAGGACAATCTCATCCTTGCTGAGCGTCTTGGCTAGCTCCACGGCGTGGTACACCGCGTGCGAGGATTCCAAGGCCGGGATTATACCCTCGGAGCGGCTCAGCAAATGAAAACCCTCCAGGGCCTGCTCGTCGGTCACCGACACATAGCTTGCCCTGCCCGTAGACTTCAGGTGGCTGTGCTCAGGCCCGACCCCCGGATAGTCCAGCCCCGCCGAGATGCTATGAGCTTCCAGCACCTGACCGTGAGGGTCTTGCAGTAAGTACGAATTCGACCCGTGCAGCACTCCCGGCCTCCCGTGTCCCAGCGACGAGGCGTGCCGTCCACTCTCGATCCCTTCTCCTGCCGCCTCTACGCCTACCAACCTTACTTCTTCATCTCCGATAAAGGGGTGGAACAACCCCATGGCGTTACTGCCTCCTCCCACGCAGGCCACTGCGTAGTCTGACAGCCGACCCTCGGCATCCAGCATCTGCTGCCGCGCCTCCCTGCCAATCACCGACTGGAAGTCCCGCACCATCATCGGGTACGGGTGCGGCCCGACCACGCTCCCGAGCAGGTAGTGGGTTGTGCGCACGTTGGTCACCCAGTCCCGGATCGCCTCATTGATCGCATCCTTCAGCGTCATGCTCCCCGACTTCACGCTCACAACCTCGGCTCCCAGCAACTTCATCCTGAACACGTTCAGCGCCTGCCGTTGCACGTCCTTTTCACCCATATAAACGATACATTCCAGGCCGAGCATGGCGCAGATAGTCGCCGAGGCTACCCCATGCTGCCCCGCCCCCGTCTCTGCGATGATACGCCGCTTGCCCATCCTCTGTGCCAGGAGCCCCTGCCCAAGGACGTTGTTGATCTTGTGCGCGCCGGTATGGGCCAGGTCTTCCCTCTTCAGGTATATCTTCGTGCCCCCAGCCCGCTCCGTGAGGGTTTCGGCCAGGTAGAGAGCCGTCGGGCGGCCCGCGTAGTTGGCCGAAAGATCGGCTACCCGGGCCCCGAAGGCGGGGTCGGCTCGCGCAGCCCGGTACTCTTCTTCCAGCTCATCCAGAGCGGGCATCAGCGTCTCGGGGATGAACTTGCCCCCGAAGTCGCCATAGCGTCCTGCCTCATCGGGGTAGGCGTAGGTTGAAGAGGATCGGGAAGTAGTCATGCTGGTTTCGGGACTGGCCGACCTCTGGTAAGAGCTTTGTCGGCATTGAAGACGGCCTGTGCAAAGGCACTTATCTTCTCCGGGTCCTTAACTCCGTCCGTCTCCACGCCGCTCGACACATCGACTGCCCAGGGCCGCACCTGCTCGATTGCCTTGGCCACGTTATCGGGGCTCAGCCCTCCTGACAGCACAAAGTCGAACTTCTCCGCCAGCTCAGCCGCGACAGCCCAGTCGAATGGCTGGCCCGTGCCCCCGTAGTACGGCCCCTTGGATATAGTATCGAGCATAGGAGTGTGCCCGGCGGCAACTATTGCCCCAAGCTCCTCCTCCAATGCCGACAAAAGGTCGTCTCCCCTCGCCCCGGCCTCGATTCTCACAACCTTAAGGATGGGCTTTTCTATGGCTGAACAATATTCCAGGGTCTCATCCCCGTGTAGTTGCAACCTGTCCAGACCGCAGTAGTCGGCTATCCGGTTGACCTCGGCCGACGGGGCATTTACAAAGACTCCCACGGCCTCCGGTTGCCGGTCTGCTGAGGCTTGTTGGGATCGAGCCTTGTCCAGGATCTCCCGAGCCTCGTCCGCCGTTAACTGCCTCTTGCTGGGGGCAAAGATCAGCCCTATAAAACCTGCACCCTCGCGGATAGCAACCTGTCCGTCTTCACTCCGTCTGAGACCGCACACTTTGAAATTAGTCACGAGGAATTGTCTCCAGGTGCGCTGCAGCCAACTCTCTCACTTTCGCTCCCACGTCCCCCGACTTCACCAACCCCTCCCCGACTAGCACCGCATCCACACCCCACTCTGCCACCATAGCCACGTCGTCCCGCGTGAAGATCCCGCTCTCCGCAACCACCACCTTCTCTGCCGGGACCAGGGGCCTGAGCTTGCGGGTCGTATCCAAGTCCACCTCAAATGTGGCCAAGTCCCGGTTGTTGATCCCGATAAGGGACGCTCCCGCCGAAAGCGCAGCCTTCACCTCGGCTTCCGTGTGCGCCTCGACCAGGACGCCCATGCCCAAGCATTGTGCTGCTGCCAACAGGTCTCCCATCTCATCTTCTTCCAATATGGACGCTATCAGAAGTATGGCGTCGGCTCCCCAGGCTCGAGCCTCCCAGACCTGGTACTTGTCGAATATAAAATCTTTTCTCAGAAGGGGAGGACAGCCACTGCCCAAGTCCTCCCGTATCTCCCTTAAGAATTCCAACCGACCCTGAAAGTGGGGTGTTTCTGTCAGCACGGATATAGCAGCAGCGCCGTTCTCTGCGTAGGTTCGAGCAAGTGCCACTGGGTCGAAGTCAGGGGCCAAAAGCCCGCGGGACGGAGAGGCCTTCTTAACCTCGGCGATCAGGGCGACTCCCTCCGATTGCAATGCTCCCATCAGGGACCGAGGAGAGGGCAGTGTCGAGACTTGGGCTTCGAGGGCCGAGCGCGGTGTCTCAGCCTTGGCCCGTTCCAGGTCCAGATGCTTCACCGCCACTATCTTGTCGAGTATCGTTCCGGTCTTTCCCATGATCCTGCTAGTAGCTTTCCGCCTCGGCTTACTCCAGCCCTTGGCTCACTTCCCTGAGCAGTTCCAGTTTCTCCAGAGCTCGTCCGCTGTCTATGGACTCCTGGGCTACCTGCACGCCTTCCCGGAGGTCGGCTGCGTTGCCCCCTGCAACAATTCCCCCGGCGGCGTTTGCCACTACTACGTCCCTCCGCGGCCCCGACGCCCCCCTCAGCACATCCGTCATTATCTCCGCGTTCTCATCCACCGATCCCCCCGCCAACGACTGAAGCGACGCGGGCACAAGGCCCAGGTCGTCCGGCCCGATCTTGTAGTGTTTAATCGACCTGTCCCTGAGCTCCCAAACACTCGTGTTGCTGTTCAGAGAAATCTCGTCCAACCCGTCCTCGGCATGCACCACAATAGCCCGCTCCGATCCTAGTCTTTGCAGCACCTGCACCATCTTCTCACCCACCGAGTCAGTGGGCACGCCCAGCACCTGCGCTTGCGCCCCTGCCGGATTGGTCAGGGGTCCCAGAATGTTGAACACTGTCCTGACCCCGATCTCCCTCCTCGGCTGCACGGCGAACTTCATAGCGGGATGAAATCGGGGCGCGAACATGAACCCGATTCCCACCTCCTCCATGCACCGCTTCACACCCTCCGGCCCCAAATCTATCTTGACTCCCTGCTTCTCAAGCACGTCTGCGCTGCCGCTCTTGGATGTCATAGCCCTGTTCCCGTGCTTTGCGACAGCTATTCCCGCACCCGCGACTACAAACGCCGCCGCCGTGGAGATGTTGAAAGTACCCAAATCGTCGCCGCCCGTCCCACAGGTGTCCACAGACGGACCCCTGAAGTCGACCTTGAGGGACTTGTCCCGCATTACCGCCGCGAGACCCGTCATCTCGTCCACCGTCTCGCCCTTCAGCCTGAGCCCGATAACGAAGGCCCCGAACTGCGCAGGAGTGGCCTCCCCGGTCATGATTTCTTCCATGACCTGGGCTGCTTCCTCCTGTGTGAGGTCCGCGCCCCTTATCAGCTTCTCGATGGCTTCTCTAATCATCAGCTTATGCGGGAACCTTGATTGCCTGCCCCAGGAAATTCCTGAGCAGGTTCTTGCCCTCGGGCGTCATTATCGACTCCGGGTGGGCCTGGAAACCCTCTACGCTGAATTCCTTGTGACGAACCCCCATGATTATCCCGTTGTCAGTCCGGGCAGTAACGTCCAGGCAATCGGGGAAGTCCTCTTGCTGGATTGCCAGGGAGTGGTATCGGATGGCCTCGAAGGGGTTCGGAAGTCCCTGGTACACACCCTTGCCGTCGTGATGTATTTTCGACGACTTGCCGTGCATTATTTCCCCTGCATATCCAACCACCCCTCCGTAAGCCGCCCCGATGCACTGGTGGCCTAAGCACACCCCTAGCACTGGAAGCAGCGGCCCGAAATGCCGGATCACGTCTACGGAGATACCAGCCTCTTTGGGAGTGCATGGCCCCGGTGACACGATGATCCGCTCCGGCTGCCAACCCGCTATCTCCTCGATTGTGGTCTTGTCGTTGCGGACCACTTCCACTTCTTGTCCCAGCTCGCACAGGTACTGGTAGAGGTTGTAGGTGAAACTGTCGTAGTTGTCTATCAGGGCTAACATCGCTTGGCTAAGCCTCCGAGCTTGGCAGATAGCTGGGCGGAAGCTCCGCCCCGACCGCCGCCCGCACGTATATAACCTCGCCCGATATGTGACTCCCCTCCTCCGATGCCAGGAACACGCACAGATTCCCTATGTCCTCCGCCCTGACCATCCTGCCCAGTGGCATCCCTTTGTCCACTTCCTCGAACGTGTCCATTCCTGTAGTCCGGGAGATGCCACCCCATGCCATGTCCGTAGGCACGAGCCCAGGGTTCACCGCGTTCACCCGCACCCCGTGATAGCGCTCTTCCTTGGCCACTCCCTTGGCCAGGGCGTCGATAGCCGCCTTCGCTGCGTTGTAGTCAGAGTCCTTGGCCATAAGCATGTCCGTACTGCGAGAGGAGATGAGTATCAGGTCTCCCCTCACGCCATTTCTAAGGTGGGGAAGGGCCGCCCGGGAGCAGTTGAAGGCCCCCATCAGGTGGTTCCGGATCGTATAGGCGAATTCGTCGTGAGTAAGCTCTATGAGCGCCTTCCCGTGCCCCTTGGTCCCGGCATTGGCCACCATGATGTCGAGCTTTCCAAACTTCGAGACCGTCGCGTCCACCATGGCCTCCACCTCGCCGTAGTCCCCCACGTCCGCTTTTATTGCCACTGCGGTCCCGCCAGCCGCCTCGATGTCCCGCACCACATCGTGCGCCGGCCCCTCGGACTTGAAGTAGTTCACTACAACAAATGCACCTTCCCGAGCCATGCACTTCGCTATCCCCGTCCCAATGCCCCTGGAGCCG
The DNA here is from genome assembly GCA_965220005.1 of Dehalococcoidia bacterium. GTDB lineage: Bacteria > Chloroflexota > Dehalococcoidia > Plut-88900 > Plut-88900 > Plut-88900. The sequence goes on along the minus strand of OZ244800.1, from coordinate 775,274 downwards.
CCGCTGACTATTGCAACTCTTCCTGCAAGTCTCATATGTCCTCTTTATTCTGTACTCGTGTACCTAAAGGCCTGGGTGGCCTATCAAGCGTAATAAGGCTTCGGCCCGTTCACGTAGAAAGACGGTGGTTCTCCCCCGACCGCCCCTCTCACGTAGATCACCTCCCCGGAGATGTGGCTCCCCTGTTCAGAGGCGAGGAACGTGCACAAATTACCAATGTCCTCCGGCCGAAGCATCCGCCCGAATGGCATGACCTTGTCAACTTCCTCTACGCTGTCCTTGCCCGTGGTCTCCATTAAGTCTTTCATCAGGATGTCCGTCGGAACCAGGCCCGGGGCAACTACGTTCACCCGGACCCCGTTGTAGCGTTCCTCCTTAGCCAGCCCCTGGGCCAAGCCGTCCATTCCACCCTTTGCCGCATTGTACGGCGACGAGTTAGGCGGATAGAAGGATGTCTGCCGTGATGAGATGAAGATCACGTCTCCACGCCCAAGGCCCCGCATGTGATGCAGCAGGCATTGGGTGCAGTTGAAGGAGCCGATCAGGTGATTCCTCACCACCTCTTCGAATTCCTCAGGAGTAACGTCTGCCATCGGAACCGACGGCCCCGCTATGCCGGCATTGTTGACCAATATGTCCACCTTGCCGAACTCGGCAATCGAGCGCTCCACCATGGACTTCACCTGTGCATAGTTCCCCACGTCGGCTTGAATAGCGATAGCGCGCCCGCCGCCATCCTGGATTTCCTTCACCACCTCATTAGCGAGTGCCTCCGACTGCACGTAGTTCACCACCACGGCAGCACCCTCCGACGCCATGCACCTCGCTATGCCCGCCCCGATTCCCCGAGATGCTCCCGTTACGAGCGCAACCCGTCCTTCTACTCTCATATTCCGCTCCTCTGTCCCGCTGCCGACGAGAAGAACTCCTGCGTCGGTTTTCTGTCCTGCGATGCGTCTACATAGATTATCTGCCCCGATATGTGTCCTCCCGCCTCCGAGGCGAGGAAGGCGCACAAGTTGGCCGTATCGCCAGGCTGTGCTATCCGCCCGAAGGGCATGTAAGGGTCCACCTCCCTGAAGCTGGAGAAGCCGTATCTTTGCAGCAGGCCCGACGCCATGTCCGTTTCGGTAGTTGTCGGGCCGACCACGTTCACCCTGATCCCGTGATCACGTTCTTCCTTAGAAAGCACCCGTCCCATCACCTCCACCCCTGCCTTGGCAACGTTGTAAGAGGTCAGGCCCAAGGGCAGCATCCGTACGTTTGTCGAAGAAATAAGCTGGATGTCCCCACGAGGCTGCTGCCGCATGTTCGGCAATACGGCCTGGACGCAGTTAAACGCGCCCATAATGTGGTTTTCTATAACCTCTCGGAACTCCTTAAGGTCGGCTTCGTAGACGTGGCTATCCCGACGTATGATGCCCGCGTTGCATACCAGTATGTCCACCTTACCCAACCCCTCCACCGCCGCCTCGACCATCGACTTCACGGCATCAGCATCCGCAACGTCGGCCTGGAATATCATGGCCTTTCTGCCCAGCGCTCTTATCTCGTCTGCCGTTTTGCCGGCCGACTCTTCATCGCTGACATAGTTGACCATCACGTCGGCGCCGGCCTCGGCCATAACCAAAGATATGGCCCTGCCGATTCCCCTGGACCCGCCTGTGATAAGGGCGACTCGGCCCTCCAGCGAGCTTTCATTAACTGTCATTCCGAGGCCCCGCGAGGAATCTGGGGCGGGGATGCGGGATCGAGCAACAATTCTACTACTGACATTTCCTACCTCTGCGCCCGAGCCTCGGGAGTGACAAAGTCCCTAAGCGATGCCGGCCCGATCCCACAGTCGAGATAAATTACCTGACCGGAGACATGGCTGGCCTTGTCGCTGCATAGCCAGGTACACATATTACCCACGTCGTGAGGCTGGATCAGCCGGTCGAAGGGAACTATCCCGTCCAGGTTCCGCGGGTCGTCCGACTTTGCCCAGTCCATGACCAGTTTCAGACCCATATCCGACTCCACGATGGTGGGCGCAATGGCGTTGACCCGGATCCCGTGCCAGCTGAGCTCCTTGGCCGTGGTCATCACAAAAGTGTTCATCCAGGACTTGACGCTGGCATACGCCCACTCGTCCGCCCACAACTGTTTGGTGGCCAGAGAGCTGATGAAGTGGATGTCTCCCCTTTTCCTTTTCATCATGTGAGGCAGCACTGCCTGGGTGCAGTAGAAGGAACCGTTAATATGTGTGCCGACCACGTCGTGAAACACGTCAAGAGCGTCATCCGCTATGACCGACTTCGAATAGTGCTGGCCCGCGTTGTTGATCAGGATGTCCACCGTGCCGAAGGTCGCTACCGCCTTGTCCACCATCGCCCGCACCTCATCGAGGTTTTTTACGTTGGCCTGGTAAACGAGCGCCTTGGCGCCCAGTGCTTCGACGTCGCTGGCAGTCTGCTCCGCTCCTGCCTTGTTTCGCTGGTAGTTGACTACTATGTTTGCCCCGGCCTCGGCCATGGACTTGGCTATCCCCTGCCCTATGCCCCGAGACGCCCCCGTTATCAGCGCAACCCTTCCCTCTAGTTCCATAGTCTGTCTCCTCTTAGTCTTCTTTTAGCGGGACATTCCCCCGTCCAGGTGGATCACGTGCCCCGAGACATAGCCCCCGTCCTCCGACGCCAAGAACGCCGACAGTTTGGCTATGTCCTCCGGCTGGCACACCCTCCCGAACGGGTATTCCGGGTAAATCTCTTTTATGTCATCGACTCCTTGGGTGGCCTTTACAAGCCGCTTGCCCATCTCCGTCTCCACCAGCCCCGGTGCGATCACGTTGACCCGCACCCCGTGCTGACGCTCATCCTTTGCCATGGTCATCGCCAGGGATTCCACGCACGCCTTGGCCGTGGCATAGGGCCCGTGTCCCGCCTCGCTCCTGAAGGGCGACGTGGACGAGATGAAATGGACGTCGCTCCGTTCCCGTGTTCTCATGTACGGTAGCAGAGCCCTTGCGAAGTGAAGCGACCCGAAAAGGTGCACGTCCAGCAACCGACGCATCTCACGGGCCTCGGTCTCTCCTAAGTGGTTGCCTCTGGAAGCCACCCCTGCACTGCACACCAAGATGTCCACAGCGCCGAACAGGTCGATGGCCTCTGCCACCATGCTTTCGACGGCAACGTTGTCGGTGACGTTGGTCTGCCGAGCCAAGCTCTTGCGTCCCAAGCCCTCTATCTCCGAGGCGGTTTCCTTCGCCGATGCCTCATCGCCCCGGTAGTTAAACGCCACGTCGGCGCCCTGCCGGGCAAACTCCAGTGCAATGGCTCTGCCTATGCCCCGGTTGCCCCCGGTGACTATCGCTGCTCTACCCTCGAGTTTCATATGTGGCGTACTCCTGATGACCGGTCAAATACTACCACGACCTGGCCTCCGCCTCATCGATTGCCCTCCTGATGGCCATGGACTTGTGGACCGTCTCCATGTACTCCGAATGGGGCACGCTGTCGGCCACAATGCCGCTGCCGGACTGGAAGTGGGCCACGCCGTTGCTGAACACTATCGTCCTGAGGGTAATGCAAGTGTCCATGTTGCCCGAAAAACTGAAGTACCCGACAGACCCGGCATAGGGCCCCCTCTTGTCAGGTTCCAGCTCGGCGATGACCTCCATAGCCCGGAGCTTGGGCGCACCGGAAACGGTGCCCGCGGGGAAGCATGACCAGACAGCATCGTAGGGGGATATGTCGGGCCTCAGCCGTCCCTGGACGTGGGATACAAGGTGCATGACGTGGGAGTATCGTTCTACGTCCATGAGCTGGGTCACCTGCACGGTGCCCGGTATGCTCACCCGCCCAATGTCGTTCCGACCCAGGTCCAGGAGCATTATGTGCTCGGCCCGGTCCTTTTCGTCGTTCCTCATGTCCCGCTCTAGGGCCATGTCCTCCTCGTCGTCCTTCCCCCGGGGCCTGGTCCCAGCGAGGGGACGGTAGTCCAGTTGCCCTTCCTCCTCCCTCACCAGCACCTCCGGCGAGGCCCCGACCAGCTGGAAGCTGCCCATGTTCAAGTAGAACATGTAGGGAGACGGGTTCACCGTCCTGAGGGTTCGGTAGATGTTGAACGGGTGGACGTCGGTCTTTCGAGAGAACCTCTGCGACAATACGGCCTGGATGATGTCACCGGCTCGGATGTAATCCTTGGCGGCACTTACATTCGCTTCGTGCTGCTCCTGAGTCAGGTTGGATTCAGTTGGGTAGGAGGTCGAGGGCCCACCCCGGAGAGCGGCCAGGCCAGGTTCTATGGGTTGCCGAAGCCTCTCCACTAACTCATCTATTTTGTCTACGGCCTGCTGGTAGGCCGACGATATATCCCCGCCGTCCAGCCTGACGTGAGATACGACCTTGATGCTGTGCTTTACATGGTCGAATACCAATAGGGTGTCGGCGAACATGAAGAGCGCCTCGGGCAGGCCCAGGGTGTCGACTTCCGGCGAAGGCACGTCTTCGTAGTGATGCATCGCCTCATAGCTCAGATACCCGACAGCCCCGCCGTGGAACCGAGGCAGGCCCGGTACGCTTACAACCGACGATCTCTCGATCTCTTCCTGGACCAGCGTCAAAGGGTCCACGTCTCCGTCGGTCTGGCCTGGCCCGGTAACAACTCGCTTGTAGGGCTCCGTCCCAATAAAGCTGTATCGCGCCAGCCTTTCCCCACCCTCTACGCTCTCCAGAAGGAAGGAATAGTCCCCCCTGGCAACTTTCAGGTAGGCGGAGACCGGAGTCTCCAGATCAGCCTCTATCTCCCTGTATACAGGGACAAGGTTTCCCTGACCGGAAAGCCCTTCCAGGGTAGCCAGGTCCGGCGTGTATCTGCTAATTGCTATGCTGGTCATGGCACATTCCTCTCGGACATAAAAACCCCCCTCGCCCTTAGGGGCGAGGGGGTTTCTCGCGGTGCCACCCTAATTTGATCGGCCCCAACCCGTTTGACTCACCCATCCCCCCGGCAGAAGGGGCGTTTGGGGTTGTCAGCCGACTACATCTCGATCAGGTACGTCCACCGGAAGGCGGTGATGCCTCCCGACGAGATACCCTGGGCCCTGATAACGGTGCCCTCTCCGGCCAAGCCTACTTTCCTGGCTCACACCAAGGTTTCGGTTGGCGACTCCCGGGCCCATTCAGCCTCCGCGCTGGGGTCGGCTCACACCTAACCCGACTCTCTGGCCCCCGCTTGAGGCTTACTACTCCCGTTCATTGTCTTTGTGGTCTATTTCTTTGTGCTTTCCACGTTACTATCCGCAGAGATGGATTGTCAAATTCGTCATACGTCAGCAATGTCATGGCACAGTCGGCCAACGCTTTAGCTGAAAGACAAGGTGAAGCCCCGGAACTGAATATTCAGTTCCGGGGCCTCTCGATCAAGCGTAGGCCGCTACGAGATGCCGCAGGCCTCAACCTTCGGCCCAGCTCCATTACTGGGTTGCTGTTATGTACTGCTCGTTGGCCCAGTCCAGGTTTTCCCCAAGCCAGATTTCGTCCCACAGAATGGAATAAGGGATGTTTGCCCCCGATGTGGGCAGCTCATCCCGTACGGCGTCGTACTCTGGAGCATCCATGTAGACGAATGATTTCTTGTTAATGGGACCGTAAGTGATGAACTGGGCCATCCTCACGTTGTTTTGCGGAAAGGTCGCCCAGGCAACTACGAGATTTGCCAGTTCGTACCTCACCGGGTCCTGCTCCTTTAGGCCCTTCGCTATAGTCCATCCGCCTGTGCCCGTCATGAATCCGCACTCCCAGCAGATCCTCAGTGGTGCTCCCGTCTGTTGAGCATCAAATATCCTGCCGTTCCAGGCGGTGCACATGTCGACTTCACCCGATATCAGAAACTCCGGGCATTGGGAGCCCGTGTCCCAATATATGAGATCGTTGCCTGCTTCTTTGGTCCACTCTGCAAACCAGGCGAAGTCTTCTTCCATCTGCTCGCGAGAGGGTGTGGCAACTTCACGCTTTCCTTCCGGAGTGTTCAGCAGTTCGGGATTGCGAGCCAATCTCTGGATTTGAATTTGTCCCCCGTAGGAGATCTCGTTCCTTAGAGATCGACGGCCTGGAAAATTCTCCAGGTCGAAGAAGTCCGCCCAGTTTTTAGGGCCTGTATCTCCCGGGTAGACATCCGTGTTGTAGGCAAGAATAGTGGACCATGTGATGCCCCCTCCGGCGATGTATGGTCCCGGCGCCGTAACAATGTCCAGGAGGTCCCTGGCGTCTACAATAGCCGGATCGTATTCGCCCAGGCTATCTGTCTTTAGCAGGGCAGCTACTTGGTCGGTACCCAAGTCTATTATGTCCCACGAAATGTTTCCGGTTTCGGCTTGGGTTCGAACTCTGGCTATGCCTGGCCCCGGGCTTTCCTCAACTATCTCCAGCCCGAACTTATCCCGCATAGGGTCCAACCATGCCCGTCTTATCGCTGCCTGGAATGCACCGCCTTCGGATATGAACGAGAGGGTCTCACCCCTATGCTTCTCCAGCTCCGCCTCTATCTCCTCCAGGGTGGCGGGGTTCTCCACCGTCCATTCGGACAAAGGTCTAATTGTTGTCTCCAGCTCGTCGGGCTCTGCAGTTGCTGGCTCGGAAGGCGGAGTTGTTGGCGTGGGTTGGGGCGTTGCCGTCGGCTCAGCGGCCTCGGGTGTAGCAGTTGCCGCCTCACCACAGCCAGCGACTGCCAAAACAATGACCAATAGGATGGTCAGGAAACCCAGGGCGGTCCTTCGTACCTTTACCTTTCGGACTGTTCTCTTTGCTTCACTTCTCATTCGACTCCCTCCCCATCTGACCGTAAGCTGGTCTCCTGTACTCACAATCCCTAGTTACTCCCACTGGTCGATAGACTTCCATGCACTGCCCTCCTCTCCCCAACATGAAGCTTCACCTACCCTACACTGCGTCCCCACAGTCCCTGGGTTGTTTTTAAGAAAATTATTGCTTAACTAACGCGTTTTCCTTCTTTTAATTACACTTTTGGCCACGTCGGCTATCCGTTCAGGCATAAGGCCTCGACCCTGACTATTCAAGGCCGGGGCCCTTGTCTGTAGGAGAAGGGCGTCATCGGGGGCTGCGTCTATAGCCGCAGCCCCCGATGATCCGCACTAATCTACTGGGTTGCTACTATGTACTGCTCGGAGGCCCATTCCGTCTGTTCGGCGAGCCAAAGCTCGTCAAACACGACGGCATACGGGATGTTGCCCGGTGCCGAGGGCAATTCGTCCCGCACGGCATCGTAGGCCGGGGCATCCAGGTATTCAATTGCTTTTATGTTGGCGGGTCCGTAGGAGATGTAGAGTGATATTCTTGCGTTGTTTTCCGGGAAGGTGTCCCAGGCCATAACCAGGTTGGCCAGCTCGTACGCCTCGGGGTCCAGCTCTTTGAGGTGTTTGGCTATATTCCATCCACTGGTGCCGATGATGTAGCCGCACTCCCAGCAGATTGCGAGCGGTGCACCCTGCTGCTGGGCGTCGAATATCCTGCCATTCCAGGTGGTGCACATCTCCACCTCGCCGGATAGAAGCAGTTCCGGGCACTGAGAACCGGTTTCCCAGTATATGACGTCGTTCCCAGCTTCGTCCGTCCATTCGTCAAACCAGGCAAAGTCCTCTTCCATCTGCTCCCGAGAAGGCGTGGCTATCTCTTGCTTTCCTTCAGCCGTGTTCAGCAGGTCAGGCTCCCGCGCCATTCTTTGGATTTGGATATGTCCACTGTAGGACAAATACCTGTACAGAGCGCGACGCCCGGGAAATCTCTCCAGATCGAAAAAGTCGTCCCAGTTCTTGGGTCCCGTGTCTCCCGGGTAGACGTCCGTGTTGTAAGCAAGAACAAGAGACCATGTGGTGCCGCCGCCGGCCAAATAGGGCCCCGGTTCCGTAACAGCCGACAACAGGTCTCTGGCATCCACGATCGCAGGATCGTACTCACCCATGCTATCGCTCTTTAGAAGAGCGACAGCCCGGGCGGTGCCCATTTCAACCAAATGCCACTCGAATTGGCCGGTCTCGGCCAGCGCCCTTATCTCGGCAGTACTCGGTGAGGGGCTGTCTTCGACTACTTGCAGGCCGAACTTCTGCTCCAGCGGGTCAAACACGGCCTGCCTTAGAGCCGCTCCGTATCCGCCGCCCGGATGTTTGAACAGCAACGTAGATCCACGGCGCTTCTCGAGTTCCGCTTCTATCTCCTCCAGCGTCGCGGGGTTCTCCGGCGTCCATTCGGACATTGCCCGGAGCGTTGGCTCGGGCGGCGGCGGTACCGGTGTGGGGGGCACGGCCGTGGAAGCATCCGGCTCCGATGGCTCAGCCGTGGCGGTTGCGACCGGTTCTGGGACGGATGTCGCCGGCTCGGATGGGGGAGTCGTAGGAGTGGGTTGCGGCACTGCCGTAGGAGGAGCAGGCTCGGGCGTAGCAGTTGCCGCCTCGCCACAGCCCGCAACTGCCAAAACCAAGACCAGCAGGATGGTCAGAAAACCCAGGGCAGTCTTTCCTGTTTTTACCTTTCGGACTGTTCTCTTTGCTTCACTTCTCATTCGACTCGCTCCCCATCTGACCGTAAGCCGGTCCCCCGTGCTCACGGTCCCTAGTACTCCCCGCTGGCCGATAGACTTCCATACACTGCCCTCTTCTCCCCAACATGAAGCATTACCTACTCTACACCGCCACCCACAATCCCCGAGTTTAGTTTTCAGAAGTTGTTTATGGTCCTAGGTAGATTACTTCCTCGTGAATACGCTCTTTGCTGAACTTGCTATCCGTTCGGGGGTAAGGCCCCGCATTTTCAATAGCTCCTCTGCCTCCCCGGAAGGGCTGTAGATATCGTCGATTGCCACAACGGACATGGGCACGGGGCAGTGCTCCCCCAACGCCTCGGCCACAATACTTCCCAGGCCCCCGTGCCTCAGATGCTCCTCCGCCGTCACAACCGCCCCCGTCTCCCGAGCACACTGCACGACCGTCTCCAAATCAAACGGCTTGAGCGTCGACACGTTCACAACGCGGGCTTCTATCGATTCCCGGGCAAGGGCTTCCGCCGCTTCCAGGGCCATTGCCACCATTATGCCTGTGGCCATGATCGTAACGTCGTTTCCTGGCCTGAATACCGACGCCTTGCCGATTTGGAACTGGTAGTCTTCCGGGCAGACTATGGGCGTCGCAGGGCGGCTGAGCCGCAGATAGCAGGGCCCTTCCATTTCGGCAAGGGCTCGCACCGCCTGCACTGTCTCCGCCGCATCTGCGGGAACGACCACCGTGAAACCTACCAGGGAACACATCAGGGCCAGGTCCTCAATCCCGTGCGCCGACATCCCGTCGGAGCCCGTGATAATCCCGGCGTGAGTCACGACTATCTTCACATTGGCCCGCGCCTGGGCTATCGATATCCTAATCTGATCGAAAGGCCGCCCCGAGCCAAACACGGCGAAGGTGCTCGCAAACGGGATTTTCCCGGAAGCTGCCAGCCCCGAGGCGATCCCCATCATGTTCTGCTCTGCCGCCCCACAGTCGAAGAACCTGTCCGGGAACTCCTTGGCGAAGAGAGTGGTCATCGTGGACTTGTTCAGGTCTCCGCCGATAACCACTATATTTGGGTTGCCATGCCCCAGTTCGACTAAGGTCTTGCCGAATGCTTCCCGCGTTGCGACTTTCGTCACCAAGGTGTTAGGCCAGCTCCTCAAGGGCGAGCCGGAGCTCGTCGGGGTTGGGCGATTTACCGTGGAAGGCGGGATTGTTCTCCATGAAGCTAACGCCCTTACCCTTCACAGTAGCGGCTATGATGGCGTGCCGTTGCCCGTCCCTCTGCGAAGCGTTGCTTAGGGCCTCCACCATCTGGTCAAGATCGTGTCCTTCGACTTCGTGCACGTCCCAGCCGAATGCCCGCCATTTGTCAGGCAAGGGTTCCAGGTTCATGACCTCGTGGGTCCACCGGTCATTCTGAATGCCGTTCCGGTCTACTATGACCGTAATGTTGTCCAGCTCGAAGTGCGAAGCGGCCATGGCCGCTTCCCATATCTGCCCCTCGTCACATTCCCCATCCCCTAGTAGCACGTAGACGTTGTGCGGGCTGTTGTCCAGCCGCCCCGCCAACGCCATCCCCACCCCTACTGACAGTCCTTGCCCCAATGAACCTGAACACTGCTCGACGCCCGGTGTAGTGTTGTGGCAATGGCCGTGGAGTCGGCTGTCCACCTGCCGGAAAGTCGACAATTCCTCTACGGGAAAGTATCCGGCTTCTGCCAGCGTGGAGTAGAGGACTGGGGTGCAGTGGCCCTTGCTCAGGATGAACCTGTCGCGTCCCGGCCAGTCCGGGTCTCGGGGATCGTGCCGCAGAACTTTGAAATAGAGGCTTGTCAGTATTTCGACCGACGATAAAGAGCCGCCGGGGTGGCCGCTTCCCGCAGCCGCAGTCATACGAACGATGTGGCGGCGGATGGTCTGGGTCAGGCTGCCCATCTCCCCGACGGTGAGTCGGGGGATCTCGTGGTGGTCATCGGCCACGGATGCTTTGGTAAGATCGCTGGAGGCCGAGACGTGTTTCGTAGAGGCTTCTGTCATTGTAGTTGGGGCACCGCCGTCACCGCTGGGGATGGCCCATTATATGGCCTGTCCTCGTTGACTGTCCACAGGATGCGGCTGGATTAGCGCTACTTGGATGCTTCCTCACACGCTTCCCGGTAGCTGTCCAGAAAAGGCCCAAGCAAGGGAACGAACCTCATCAGCTTGTACATCGGGACACCCTTCAGCTTGATCTGCCCCGAGAGGAACATCTTTGCCATGTTGCCGCGGCCATAGACCACTTGATGTAAGCGCTCCGCATCCATGGTTATCCGGGCGTCCGGCGCTCCCTCAATCGACTCCGCGTACCCGAAACCGCCCTCAGCGTCCAGCACGGTGTAGGCCGAGAGATCGTAGTCCGGGAAGTCCCAGCGCAGCGTCTTGAAAATCTTGTACAGCTTACCGACGCTCTCCTTGGAGACCCTCCCGCCCGTGAGCTCCAGGGTCCGTTGCAGTACATTCGGGAACTGCTCCTTTGCTGGAAGGGCCATTTGATCAGGCATACGGTTTCCTTCGGGGTCAATGATTTGGCCGACGCCACTGACAGTATATATCGCCATGCCCTTTTCTCTGCCTCATCGACTGGACCCGTTTGACAGGGCTTTCCCCTCAATTGTAGTGTCATGGCATTGCCGCTTCGCCCACGCGCTGATCTGAAGGAGCATCCCCATGCCTGATCAAGCCCCCCTCCCCCAGACCCCGGTCTACAAAGCCGCCGCCATCCAGTATGCCCCCACGCTCTTCGAAAAGGAGAAAAACCTATTGGAGCAATTGGAGATGGTGGAGGAAGCGGCGAGGAACGATGCCAAGCTCATAGTTCTCGTAGAAATGGCGACTACGGCCTACTGTTTCTTCGACCGTGCTGAGATTGCCCCCTACGTCGAGCCCATCCCCGGCCCCACCACTGAGAGATTCGGGGAACTGGCGGCCCGGTATGGCTGCTACATCGTAGTAGGCATGCCGGAGGTGGACCCCGAGACGGACATCTACTACAACTCGCTGGCCCTGGTCGGGCCGGAGGGTGTGGTCGGAAAGTATCGCAAGACCCATTCCTTCATCTCCGAAAACACCTGGGCCAAGGACGGCGACCTGGATTTACCTGTATTTCGGACGGAGATCGGAAACCTGGGCGGTCTCATCTGCATGGATGCATCCTTCCCGGAAACGGCGCGCGTTCTCGCCCTGCGAGGCGCCGACGTGATCTGCTTCCCCACCAACTGGCTCCTCGAAAAGGCGCCCGCCCCGGCCTGGATAACCCGCGCCTTCGAAAACGGTGTCTACCTCGTGGCCGCCGACCGCTGGGGCAACGAACGCACGGTGGAGTTCTCCGGGGGCAGCGCCGTCATCGATCCCGACGGAGCCATACAGTCGTACCGGGACACGGGGAACGGGATCGTTTATGGATACATCGATATTGCCAAGGCCCGGGACAAGAAGTTCGCTGCCAATGAGACCGGGGACAAGCTGCTCGAACGGCGTCCAAACCACTACTCCGACTCGGTCCTCAACACCTACCTCTTCAACCCCGACGACTACTTCGGCCTCTACGGCCAGGATGGACTTCCGGCAGGGAAGGAGTCCATTATCGCCGTCTGCCAGATGAAAGAGAGCCTGGAAACACGAGAAGAAACCGTCGCAGCCCTTCGGAAAACGCTTGACAGACTAGACTTGCCCTTTGATGTCCTGGTGCTGCCTGAACTCGCCCTGTCCGGCCTCGTGACCACTGAGTCCCAGGCCCGCGCCCTGGCAGAAGTTATACGTGATAGTGAGTCTGTGAAATTATTGACCGCATTGGCCCGAAACAACAATGCCTTCATAGTAACCAGCATCGTCGAGCAAGACTCCGGGCGAATGTACAACACGGCCTTGCTGGTCGGCCCGGAAGGGCTGGTTGGAAGCTACCGCAAGGTACACCTGTCGATGGATGACCGAGCATGGGCCTCGCCCGGCGATGGCGGGTTCCCCGTATTCGACATCCCTGCAGGTCGGGTTGGGCTTCTAGTAGGGCACGACGCCATGTTCCCAGAGGCCGCGAGAGCCTTCGGAGTCAAGGGCGCCGACCTGATATGCGTGCCAGCGGCCCTCAAATATCCCCGGGCCGCGAGCCTGGGGCCCACCGATGTTCCGTTCGAAGAGCCTATCCTCAGGGAAGCCGACGACGTGCACTGGCACCTGCTCCGCTCTCGCAGCGAGGAGAACAACGCCTTTGTAGCTTTCGCCAACCGTTGCGGAGGCGATTACATAGGTCGGAGCGGTGTGTTCGACAAACAGGGCGACGGATCCCTTCGCCATGAGGTCGTAGCCTCCGAAGATCGACCGGAAGTCGTGACACTCATGCTGTCCACTGCCCAGACCCCCGGCCTCGATAGGCCGACGAGCGCCGGCAGGACTAAAGACATGGTGCGGATGCGCCAGACCTACTGGTACACGCCTATAGTCCAATCCCGGCCCGTGCCCGATGGCCCGTAACTTACACCGGCCATCTTTCCATGCTGTAGCACATCTCCCAGAATAGGTATTCGTAGCGGCTGCTGGTTACGAAGGCCTCTTCCATCAGGGCTACTGTGGATGTAGAGGCTTCCTTACCCAGCCGGTCCGTCAACTCCCGGCACTTCCGTACCTCCTCGCCGTACCCCGGGTCCGTGTACTGCTCTATCCACCTCACGTACAGCTCGTTTTCCGGAAGCCCGCGTTCCTCCAAAGACTTGCCCATCTCGTAGTATCCCCAGAAGCAGGGGAGAAGAGCGGCTATGATCGCCTCGAAAGATTCTACCGCGGCGGTCCGCATCAGGAAGTCCGTGTAAGCCTGGCAGGTGGGCGACTTCTTCTCGGCCACCAGCTCCTCCTCTCCTATGCCAAAGTCCCGGGCGTAGGACCGATGCAGGGCCATCTCCTTGTTCAGGGTGAAATCGGCGTGAAAGGTGAGCCAACTGGACAGATCCGGGGTCGGGGCCTTGGCCGCGGCCAAGTTATAGACCCGGGCGTAGTCGATCAGGTACAGATAGTCCTGCCGCACCCAGAACTTCAACTTTTCCACCTCCAGCGTCCCATCACCGACTCCCGTGACAAATGGATGGTTGCGCTGGGCCTCCCAGATCGAATTTCCAAGGGCTCGCAAGTGATCACTGAATTTTTCCTGCAACTTGACTCCTTGGTCGAACCTTTAGCTGGTGTAATGTCGAAGTAAATTCTAACTCACCCCCCCACCCCCCTCCCATCCCGATGCCCCGCGAGGGATCTTAAACGCCTCTCCCTGAGCCACGATTGTACTCACCCCCACCCCCCCATCCCTAGGCCCCGCGAGGAATCTACAGCATCCCTCCCATATACCACCTCATCCGTTGCCATTACGCCCTTCTTCTTCCCCCTCCCCTCCTGCCCCGATCGGGAATCCATCCCCATCCCACTCCCCCCAGTATTGAACTAGAGGCAGACGTGGGCGCTTCCGCGCCCACGTCTGCCTCTGTTCTTATCTCCCCCTCTCCCTTGAAGGCCCTAAGGGAGAGGGGGACAAAGGGGGTGAGGGTTCCTCGGTGGGGTTGGGGCGGTGTCTCCCCAAGTGTGACATCAACCCCCGTGCGACCTCAAAATTGATGGTTACCGGGAGAGGGAATTGACCTCATAATTACGGTTACCGGCAGTGTTCCAGGATAGCGGCTGACCCTGACGCCATGCTAGCCCCAGCAGCTTGTCGGTCTCGGCATCGATCTGACGGCTCAGCCAGAGCGGATTGAGCGACAGGTAGAGCTTCTCCAGCAACATCTGCCGAGTTCGTGAGACTGCACCACTGCTGAGCATCCGTTGGTACGGGGTCGCTCCCTCGTCGTGGTGTCGGATGACCTTGGCCCCGTGCCCACTCCTCGCAGTGAGTCTTCGGACCGGCTGAAAGAAGTTCACGTGAAGCCTCGCCAGCGAGTAGACCTCGGTGAGTTGTTTGAAGGCCGCTGACGAGGCGTACCGTGCGTGTCCGGTCAGACGCCGCACCACAGCACCGTTCTTCTGCTCGACGTGGGCGCTGTCGTTCTTACGGTAGGGCCTGCTCCTGGTGAAGCTGATCCCGTTCTCCTCGCAGTAGGTGTAGAGCCCTCTGTTGATGAACTCCGACCCATTATCGCTGTCCAGGCCCAGGAGAGGGACGGGCAGCCTCCGATGCATCCTGCGTATAGCAGCTCCCACACGCTCCTGTGTCTTACCCCAGACCACGTCCATATCCACCCACCCAGTGGCCACGTCCACCGCCGTAACCGTCCACAGGTGGAACCCCTCAACCGTCGGACCGCAGTGTGCCACCGTGTCCACCTCGACAAAGCCCGGCCTCGCATCGTCCCAGTCCCTGAAGGTACGCACGGCAATGCGGTTCCTAAGCAGTGTCCCGGGCTTGGTCAGGCTGTGCGTCCTCTTTCTAACGGGCACCTGATCCGCAGCCAGGAGCCGCTCCAGAGTTGCCGCACTTGCACGCCTGAGCAGAGTATCAGTGGCAGGGTCGATCTCCAGCTCTCCGAATGCCTCCAGTCGTGACGCCATCTCCCCCACAAACGGCTGCAGCCTCCTGGCTCCGATGCCGCTGGCAGCCTCGTGAACCACCCTGGCCGCCGCCGCCACGTCAGGACCGTACTCGACCGGTCTACCCACACGGCCGCCTCTCCCCTTTCGAGTCCGACCGGACAGCAGCCGGACCGCCGACTTCCTGTGGTAGCCGGTCACAGCTACCACCTCGTCGAGGATCCTTCCCTTCTCGGTCCTGTCGGCCTCGCGGTACCTGTCCCGCTGTCGTTCGCAGTACTCTTGAATGCTCACTCGGTTCACGATTACCTCCCCGTGGTTTGGGTAACCGTAATTTTGAGGTGCATTCCCCGGCTCGGTAACCAAAATTATGAAGTCATGCGACCCCTTGACTCTGCCCGAACACACGTGCTATTATCCCCACCGTTCGAACACCAACCTAACTTACCCAAGGAGGAACCAAAAACTAGGGAAACCCACTAGACCCATCGAGGACTCAACGCCCCAGCCCATCCCAACGGCCCTCGCGCAGGCCCGCGGCACAAGCAAAAGCGGAACGTCCGCCTACGGAGGAACGCCATCTCCTCATCCCATCGGGTCCCATGCCCCCTTCCCTACCCAGGCGATGGAAAGACGCCCTGGTTCGCTATCGTTCCATGTGTGCCCCCTCTAAGACGCCCTCAGCCTCTTACAGGGATTCCCTCCCCCCGGAGGGTTCCCGATCTTTCGAGCGGGGCGGTCGGGTAAGCCCGGCGCCGAGGTCATCTCGGCTCCTCGACCGCTTATCAAGTCGGGCGCCGGTGAACCGTGCGCTCCGGGTCACACCGGCAAACTCAAACATACTACGCCTGCATGAGCCCCGACGACCCACGCCGGACGCCGGGTCTCCTCCCCGCCACTGCGGGGTGCAGCCAACCCTCAGGAGTAGGGCTCGGACTGTCGGCTCTGACGGTCCCTGCCTTGTCCGGCGTGTCAGGGCCTTAGGCCGCAGAAGCGGCAGGCGGGCTGGATGCCCTTGCCCCAGGGCCTCGTCGGAATACCCGCAGCACAGGAACGGGGGCAGCGTCCAGCCAGCGTCTTCCATCGCCAACCACCCCAACAAATAGAACAGAACCCGAAACCACCCAACTGAATAACCCACCCCACCCGCCACCCCAAATCTTGACACTAAAATGCCTCTAATGTACACTTCGCGCCGGTTTGCGACCTTCTCTCAGTGCCGTTGGAGGATTCAATGAAACGAGGGTTGGATGCCACGGTCTCCGAGGGTTCAATCCCTCGTACCGACTAGGGGGTGAGTGTGACAGATAAACCCGTGATTTCGGAAGCGATGAAGAACGCCGTCGGCGTGTCTTCGGCCCCGGCTTCCTATGACGTAGAAAAAGGCCACGTTAAAAGGTTCGTGGAAGCCATTGGGGACTCCAACCCCCGCTGGAGCGGCGATGACGGCGTGATACCCCCCACCTTCCTCCGCATGTGCATCCCCAACGACCTTGAGGAACTCGAGATGCCCTTCTCCCGGGGTCTCGATGGGGGCAGCGAATGGGAGTACTTCCTGCCTGTCCGCCCCGGCGACACAATAACCGTCACCCAGGCGATTATCGATTTCACCGAAAAGCACGGCAGGCTCGGCACCATGCTCATCGAGACCCGCCAGAACTCCTTCGTCAACCAGCGGGGCGAGCTCGTCGCCACCGAAAAGACCGTAGGTATCAGCTACTAGCAAATCTTCGAGAGGTTGCCCTATGAGCGAAGCTATATATCAGAGAATGAGCAAGGACCTCGGCAAGTCCACGACCCCCGTCACCTATGACGTCGAGAAGGGTCACGTCAAGCGTTTCGCCGAGGCCATAGGGGACGGCAATCACCTCTGGCGGGGCGTCACAGTCCCACCCACCTTCACCCGTGCCTTCATTCCAAGCGACGAGGACGAGAGCCAGCCCCGTGACCCTGACGAGCGGGTCCTCGACGGTGGCAGTGAATACGAATACTTTGAGGCTATAAAACCCGGTGATCAGATCACTGTAGTGTCCAAGATAGCAGACGTATTCAAAAAGACGGGGCGTCTCGGCACTATGACCTTTCAGGTCAAGGAGGTCTCTTTCACCAACCAGGATGGAAAGCTGGTCGCCACCCGCAGGGACACGGGTATTTACTACTAGAACATAGAAGAACTATTTGGGACAAAGCTGAACGTCAGGAGGAATGAGCATGGGACAGGTCTATTTTGAAGATGTGACCGAGGGTATGGACATCCCCACCCTCGAAAAGAACCCCACCAGCCGGCAGCTGGTCCAGTACGCCGGCGCATCGGGCGACTTCTACGAGATCCACTACGACAAGGACTACGCCATCGGCAACGAGCTCCCGGGCCCCATTATCCACGGAGCTCTCAAGAACGCATGGCTCGGCCAAGTCGTAACCGACTGGATCGGCGATGAAGGTGTGCTCAAGAAGCTCAGCTGCCAGTACCGTGGGATGGATGTCCCCGGCGTACCCATGTACATCAAGGGTAAGGTCGTCGGCAAGTCAGTCGAAGGCGGCGAGAACCTTGTAGAGTGCGAGATCTGGGGTGAGAACAACGAAGGCAAAGCCACCACCCCCGGCAAGGCCACCGTAGCACTCCCTTCCAAAGGCTAGAGCGCACCGGGTTTATACCCGACCGCGAAATATGAATCGGATTAAATAAGTAGAGATAGATCCAAACCGGCCGTCAGGCCGCCCCTGAATGGGGAGCAGGAGGAAAATATGGCCCAACCTTTAGAAGGAAAAGCAGCGGTGGTGACCGGTGGTGGAAGGGGTATCGGACGCGGTGTAGCCAAAGCGTTGGCTGCCCACGGCGCTAGCGTAGTGGTCGCGGACCTTGGTGCAGCCCTTGACGGCTCCGGCGGAGACCAAGGCCCTGCCGATGAAGTCGTCAATGAGATAAAGGCAGCAGGCGGCAACGCCGTCGCTTGCTACGACACCGTTGCCACGATGGAAGGCGGCGAGCACATCATCCAGAGTTGCGTCGACAACTTCGGAAAGATCGACATCCTGGTAACCGTCGCCGGAATCCTCAGAGACCGTATGGTCTTCAACATGACCGAACAGGAATGGGACGATGTCATAGCCGTCCACCTGAAGGGGACCTTCACGTGCGTGAAGCACGCATCGATTCTGATGCGACAGCAGAGAGGTGGAAGGATTATCACCTTCTCGTCCAGCAGTGGTGTTATGGGCACTACCGGCCAGACCAACTACGGCGCGGCCAAGTCCGGCATCGCCGGTCTGACCAAGGTCGTGGCCCGGGACTTGGGCAAGTACGGCGTGACTGCCAACTCCATACTCCCGTCCGCCGACACCCGAATGACCCTGACCGAAGAAGTGCGTAAAGCCCGGGAAATCCGCCAGGCCGCAGGCCTACCGGAGGAGTTCTCCGACGAGCCCCAGGATCCCGAGGACATAGCTCCCTTCCTCTGCTACCTCGCCAGCGACAAGGCGGCCAACGTAAACGGCCAGACCTTCTCCGTCAGGGGCAGGCTGATCTCTCTGGTCTCCCAGCCGAGAATCATCGGATCAATTGCCAAGGACGGTCTCTGGACCGTCGACGAGCTTCTGGAGGCTATCCCCAATTCCTTCGGTAAGAAGGTGAAGAACCAGTACGTAGGGAAAGCTTCTTAGGACGGACGCTAAACTTTAGAACATCAGGGAGAACGGAATGACAGACACACTTAAAGGGAAAGCGGCCGTCGTAACAGGCGCGGGCCGTGGTATTGGCCGTGGCATTGCGCTGCTTCTGGCCGCAGAAGGCGCCAAGGTAGTAGTGAACGACCTCGGCGGCGAGGTTGACGGCAGCGGAGCCTCACAAGGCCCGGCGGACGAGGTTGTCGCTGAGATTAAGAAGAACGGCGGCGAAGCCGTCGCCTGCTACGATTCCGTCGCCACCATGGAAGGCGGCGAGAACATCATCCAGACATGTGTCGACACCTTTGGAAAGGTCGACATCCTGGTCTGCGTGGCAGGAATCCTCAGGGACCGCATGGTCTTCAACATGACCGAGCAGGAATGGGACGACGTTATAGCCGTCCATCTCAAGGGTACCTTTACCTGCGTAAAGCACGCCTCCATTTTGATGAGACAGCAGAGGGGCGGACGGATCGTCTGCTTCAGCTCCACGTCTGGGTTGTTCGGTAACTCCGGACAGGCCAACTACGGCGCGGCCAAGGACGGAATTGCCGGCATAGTGCGCTGCGTGTCTCAGGACCTGGGCAAGTACGGCGTCACCTGCAACGGAATCTCTCCCTCAGCCGCCACCCGCATGACGCTGACCGAAGAGGTCAGAAAAGCTCGAGAGATCCGCGCCGCAGCAGGTCAGGCCGCTGCCGAAGAAGAGAGACTGGACCCGCCCGAAGGCGTCGCACCGGCGGTTGCTTTCCTCTGCACCGACCAGGCCCAGAACTTCAATGGCGAAATCCTCCACGTTGCTGGTGGATTCGTCGGCCTGATGAGCCACCCCGACGAGGTCAATGACCTCTACAAGCAATCAGGCCGCTGGACTTTCGACGAGATCGCCCGAGAGTTCCCGGTAGCTATCGGTGAGGAATTGGTTAACCCCGGCCCACCCCAGCCTCCCAGGAAGTAGGCTTCGTATCCATAAAGCGCCGAATGAAAACTAAGGAGCCGCCGGTTAGATAACCGGCGGCTCCTCGTTTTTTAACCTGTTTTTGGGCTAAATCAGGAATGAGGTTCCCGGACCATGGAATAGGGCTCAACTTCGGCCTCCCCGTTAAGAGAAGCGGGCAGCCTCTCCCACCTGGCCCTGGACAATTCCATTAAGATGAAGGTCTTGCCGTCTCTTCTGACCTTGTCCCGGGCCATGAACCCGCACTTTTCGAAGGAGCGCTGGGCCCGCAGGTTCCATTCCAGCGTGTGAAGATATACGGTCCTCAGTCCCTCCACATTGAACAGGTACTTGACCAGTATGCGAACGGCGTCGGCGCCGTAGCCCCGGCCCCAGAAGTCCTTGTCCCCGATCATAATGCCAACCTCGGCCTGGGCCCTGTCGGGATCGAGGTCATAGTACATGCAGTTGCCTATATGCCTGCCCTTCAGGCTGTCGATTGCGAACTTGTACTTAAAGGGCTGTGGGAATTGCAATTCGTCGGTGTAGAAAGCTCTGTAGCTGGAGAAGCGGGTCTGTAAAGGCAGCGTGGCGTCCAGGCGAGCCAACTCATCATCGGTGCGCCAGAGGTAGTCCTGGTAGGCATCTTCCAGCCTCTTCTCCCTGAGCACCACCTTGTCGCCGCGTAGTATCACTGCCGATCCCTGATCTTGCCGAGCGCCTCGGCCACTACTTTCTCTTCGTTCTTGTAAGTCAACGCCTTCTGCGCTTCATCCGCGTCGAACCACCTTACGACATCGAACTCGGGGTCGTGCAGGTCCGTCGACCCTCCCGTGGCCCGCATCAGATAGAAATGGACCGTCTTGTGATTTCGAACGCCGGAGGCCACAAACCAGTAGGTTACGCTCCCTAGTTGTTCTTCTATAGCAACCTCGAGGCCGGTCTCTTCCCGCGTCTCTCTCAGGGCCGTCTCTTCCCGGCTCTCACCCGGGTCCGGTGTGCCTTTGGGCAAGCGCCAGCTGGAGGGACGGACATGCCCGCATAGTGCGATCTGAACCCCATCCCCGTTCTGCCGATAAACAACCCCTCCAGCGGAAACCGGATAGGCGATCTTCATGGATTCGTTGCTCGTAAGTCTACTCCTAGCTCGATTTTAGGTACGCCGTATATTGTGGTCAATTACTTCCAGGACTGTCTTGATTCGTTTCTAGCGTCTACCCTTCCGTCTTGGCCACCGATACGTTGCTGCAATAGAGGTGCGGTGTCCGCAGTGAGCCACCCCGCCACCTCGCCGTGCTGCCGATGGCTATCAGGTTGTTGAGCGTTTCGTAAACGTTGCCGGAGAGCATACTGTTCTTCACCCGGCCCACCATGCGCCCGTTTTCGACCTTATAGCCCAGCAGGACGTTGCCGCTGAAATCGCCGGCCAAAATGTTGGTCTGCCCAGCGCCGAGAAACCGCTCGACGACGAGGCCCTCTTTCATGTCTGCGACCATGTCTTCGAAGGACATGTCGCCCTCGGCGATGGAAATAACGCTCGTGGAAGGGGAAGGAAGTGACCCCGCGCCGCGGGAAGCGTTGCCCGTGGACTCTGCTCCCGCCTGGGCCGCCGTCTTGAGGTCGTAGATGAAGTTTCGGGCTACACCATTCTCGATTAGGGGCGTTATCCTGGTGGGTATCCCCTCATCGTCCCAGGGTCGACTCCCGGGGCGGTAGGCGATAGTACCGTCGTCATGTAAGGAGAACCGCTCATCGACGATCTTCTCGCCGAGCCTTCCCACGAGGGGAGAAGAGCCCTGCAGCACTGTCTTCCCGTTGAAGCCAACCAGGAGGGGAGAGAGGAGCAGACCGGCGACTGCGTCAGGAGTGAATACCACGGGAAATCTGCCGGTGGTGACCTCGGCCATATCATGAGCCTGGTCCAGCTGGCCCGTGACCCGGGCCACGATATCTGAGGCGTCAGCTATGGGTCGGCACGAACTCTCTCCATCTCCGACGAAGAGCATGTCAGTGCCCCGCACCAAGGTCCCACCCAATCCCAGGGAGAAAACCGTCTTTTCGTATGAGGCGTCCAGACCCTTGCTGTTCAGTATCCTCACTTTGACCACGGACTGGGAGACACCTGCATCACACAGCACGTCCGGATGGCCGGCAAGGACGCCGTCCACCATGGCCTGAGACAGTTCGACCATCTTTTCGATGGATACCTGCTGAACTTCGGGGTCGTAGGTCGGGACCTCGGGGTGTTCTGCGGAGGATGGCAGGCTGAATTCAGCCTTGGCGCCGTAGGGAGAGACCTCCAGGGCCCTGCTGACTATGCCGTCCACGTCTTCCATCCGGTTGGTGGCGGAGAAGCCGATACGACCATCCTTGATAATCCTCAGCCCCACTCCCCGGGACTCTTTGGTCTGGAGGTGCTTCAGCCGGTTCGATTCGAAGGCTACGGGGGTAGACCGGCTTTCCACCCAGAACAGGTCCGCGGCGTCTGCGACCTTAAGAGCCGCCTCTAAAATCTCTTCCAACTACGCGCCTCCAACCAGGCATTTTGCTATTCGTATGTGTGGGCTGCCGTTGGACACCGGCAACGGCGATTGCCCGCCCTTTCCGCAGCCGCCGCCCTGGTTCATGTCCAGGTCGTTGCCCACGGCGTCCAGGTTCTTAAGGGTCTCGAAGACGTTACCGGAAAGGGTCACGGGGCGCAGGAGCTCGGCGACCTTACCGTCCCGGATCATATACGCCTCCCGCGCCGAGAAGGTGAACATCTCCATGCTTGTCATGCCGCCATACCAGTCGCAGGCGTACACACCCTCCTTCACGTCGGAGATCATCTCTTCGAACGTTGTGGCGCCGGGCTCGATGAACGTGTTTGTCATTCGGACTATGGGTTCGAATCTGAAGTCGATGGCACGGGCATTGCCGGAGAGGGGCTCTCCCATCTTGCCCGCCGTCTCCCGGGAATGGAGCCGACCCACCAGCTCCCCTTCCTTGATCAGATACGACCGAGTTGCAGGGACGCCCTCGTCATCGTACTTATAACTGCCCCTCAGGCCCGGGACGGCAGCCCCATCCACTATGTTCAGGTGTTCGCCACCGAACTGCCGCCCGAGGACCATTACCTCTTTGAGCCGGTCGTTCTCGTAGACGTGGTCAGACTCGGAGAGGTGGCCGAAGGCCTCGTGGGTGAAAACCCCTGCCAGTACGGGGTCGAGGATTACGGTGTATTCGCCGCCTCGGACCTTGGGCGCCGAGAGCAGGCTCACAGCCTTCTCAGCGATGTCTCGGGACTCCTGGTGAAGACCTTCCACCACGGAGAAGTTACCGTTGCTGCCGAGGCTCACGCCGGCCTGCTGCACTTCCGCCCCGTCCCGTGCCGTCGCCGACAATCGCAGGCTCACGTCGACTCTCTGCTGCTCTATGTAGCTGCCTTCCGAACTGGCGAAGACCACCCGCTTGTGGCCGTCCCCGTACCCTATCAGCGTCGTCTGTATGCCCTCAACCTCCCACATGATGCCGTTGTACTGGTCTATCAGGTCTTTCTTCTGAGCCAGCGTCAGGGAGCGAGGGTCTTTGTCTAATTGTGGTCCAACGATGTCAACGATGGGGTCGACGCCTGCCAGCTCGCTCTTCTCGTGCCCGACCAACCTTGCCTGCCGCACTGCGTTCTCCACCCGATCTTTCAGACCTTCGATATTGTTGAAGCTGACGAACCCCCATCCCCCGTTCACCAGCGCCCGGACGTTTCCTCCAAGGCTGGTGGTCATGCCCACGTCTTCCAACTCTCTGCCCCTGTACAGCAGCCGCGTCGACTCCCCTTCCTCTATACGGACCTCCACGTAGTCCGCGCCGTGACCCTTCAGGGCTTCGGATATCTGGTCACGCAGGTCGGGCATGGGGCTCCCTCCGGAGGGTCGAACTTCAAATGACAGGAAGGGCAGTTTAACAGGGTCTGGGGTTTCTAGACCAGAGGATATTATCGTTCGATGAAAGGGAGCATCTGCTTGTCATAAATAGGACTTTTGATTGAGACAATCAAAAAACCGTGCCTGCTTGATTGATATGAGGGAAAAGTTTCCGCGGTTACCTTGGGTGGAGGGTACAGTGATTGGGAAGAGGAAGGACATACGCCATTATAGGGTGGTGGTGTGGGGTTGAGGCAATAGGCCCGTGTCACAATAGGCCTACTGTCCGTTCGTATTTTGGCAGACTCCCGACATTGGCGAACTCCCGACCCTGGATTCCAGATCGGGGTCGGGAATGACGGTGGGGTGGGGGAAGGTGGCAGGCGAACGTAGCAAAGTCTGCGATAAATTTGAACCAGTGGGGGAGGGCTTGGTTCCAGTAGCTTTGACGACCTGCATCGCGACTGCCTACCCTTTAGTAATGCTTCGATAGTCCAACGCTCAAGCGGTAGAATAGAGTGAACTATAGTCCAGGTTTGTTGACATATGCCTACACCAAAGACCAAGCCCCCGGCCCGACGCCGCAGACCATCCCCCTTGAGGGGCCGCACCATAAAACACATCCCAATTGCAGAGCTGATGGCGAGGCTGAGTCCCGTCTATGGCCCGCCTACCGCTCCTCGCCCCTACGACCCGCTGTCGGAGCTCATCTTTACCGTACTGTCCCAGCACACCTCGGACGTCAACTCCTACCGCGCCTTTGCCAGACTGAAGCAGACCTTCCCGAGCTGGGAGGATGTGCTGAATGCCGACGTCGAGGCTCTTGCCGACTCGATCAAGATAGGAGGGCTGGCCAAGGTCAAGGCTCCCAGGCTTCAGGAGATTCTGAATGCCGTACTGGAGCGAAACGGCTCCTGGGACCTCTCCTTTTTGGCTGAAATGCCCCTGGCCGAGGCGAAGAAGTGGCTGCTGGAACTGCCGGGGGTCGGGCCCAAGACGGTGGGGTGTGTCCTGCTCTTCTCCCTCGGCATGCCTGCGATGATCGTCGACACCCACGTTCACAGGGTGGCGAAACGGCTCAACCTGATCGGGGCTAAGGTGTCGGCGGACGACGCCCACGACATCCTGGAGGCGAAGGTCCCGCCCGATGACGTTCTCGGGGCGCACATCTACATCATCGCTCACGGCAGGCAGGTATGTAAGGCCCTGCGGCCCCTTTGCGACGTATGCGTTCTCGAAGACCGGTGCCCGTCCAGCGAATTGCGGCGCAAAAGCAGGGGTAAGTGAGGAAGGGTCTAAATCTCAATACCGGCCCAGCCTTGATTTCCCCACCGGATATTGTCAGACTGTAGCCTCTTTCCAGAGCTTATGGAGATGCTGAGTTGAAGACTGCAATTCTTAACGTAACCGGCTACGCGGGGGCCGAGCTGGCCCGGCTGCTTCACAACCACCCCGAAATCGAGCTTACCTCGATCACGGGCCGCAGCGCCCAGGGACAAAAGCTGGGAGAAGTGTTCCCCCATCTTTCCGACATCGATCTGGTTATCGAAGCCGAGCCAAATGGGGAAGAGATGGTCTTCTCTGCTCTACCCCACAAGTCCAGTGGCGAAAGGGTCGTGCCATTGGTGGAAGACCGCTCGCGGGTCGTGGACTTGAGCGCCGACTTCCGTCTCCGCTCTCCTGCCGAGTACGAGGAGTGGTACAAAACTCCCCATGCGAGTGCGGCGCTTCAGGAGGAGGCGGTCTACGGTCTCACCGAGCTCTATCGATCGGAGATTGAGTCAGCCCGGTTGGTTGCCAACCCCGGCTGCTTCCCGACCTCTGCGATTCTCGGACTTGCCCCGCTGATAAAGGAGAAGCTCGTCCAGCCGGTCATAATCATAGACAGCAAGTCCGGGGTCTCGGGGGCGGGGAGGGGGCTCAGCCTGAACACCCACTTCTCCGAGGTGAACGAGAACGTCAAGGCCTACGGGATAGATGGGCACAGGCACTTGCCGGAAATCGTGCAGGAGGTGTCGCTGCTGGACTCCAGTCTCGACGCTCAAATCACCTTCCTGCCCCACCTGATACCCATGACTCGGGGCATTCTAAGTTCCTGCTATGCCACCCTCTCAGGCTCTTCCATCACGGTCGATGGAAAGGGAAGGGAGCAGTTAGCGGCCCTATATCGAGAATTCTACGCGGGTGAGCCTTTCGTACGGGTAGTTGATACGCCGCCCCAGACCAAGCAGACATGGGGCAACAACTATTGCCTGGTATATCCAACCTTGGACCTTCGCACGGGCCGGGTTATGGTGGTCAGCTGCATCGACAACCTGGTCAAGGGCGCAGCAGGCCAGGCAATCCAGAACATGAACGTGATGGCCGGCTATCCCGAGGAGATGGGCCTCGAGTCTCTTGCTCTGTTCCCCTAGGCGGGAGTCAGCTCTCGAAGCTCTATGGCTATTTGCCGGCCCAGGGCATGGAGCGCTTTCCCGATTCGGTCGGATGATGTACGGTGCCGCGGGTCGAGCATACGGCGGACGGACTCCTCATCAGTGCGGAAAAGCTTGGCGAACTCGGCGTGAGAGAGACCGCTGTCCCGTAGCGCAAGGGCAAGGGCGGCTTTGGCGGCTGTAGCGGTGGGTACGGCTACCAGTCTCTCACCGTTCTTCCTGGGGCTCGGTATGGGGATACTTTCGGCATCGTCAATGCGGCCTGCGATAGCTTCTTCGAGGGCGTCCTGTGCCTCGAACAGGGCTTCAGCTTCGTCCCTGCCGGAGGTCAGGCACTCGGGGAGGTCTCGGAAAGAAACGACAATCTCGTCGGCCGAGGCACGACGTAGTCGTGCAGGATATACGAATCGCATATGCGCCCTCCTAACGCTTTAGTACAAGTCCCGGCGAGTCAAGCCAAGCTGTCGCAGCATGTCTGATAATAAGTTCGGGGATATCTCTTTCCTAGGATCCTTTAAGGTAGCCTTACGTCCAGCGAAGTAGAGTATAGCGTGACTGCCTTTGCCCCTTTTTACGTCAATGCGGACAGATATGCGTCGCTTCTTGCCGATCCTACGCACACGTTCCAAGAACTCGTGCCCGCGCATCTTGTGATGATAGGCCATGCCCGCTTGATTCACAAGGACAACGCCCCACTCCCCGGTTGCAACTGGACCTTGCGTGTGTTTTCATACGGCGGGCGATTTTCAGCCGACCGGTTTTCGTGCGCCCCCATCGTCTAGCGGCCAAGGACACCGCCCTTTCAAGGCGGAGATCACGGGTTCGAATCCCGTTGGGGGTACCACACTCTCTAATTTGTAGATATGATTACTGTGATTTTGTTGTTGCGTTATCACTTCCTCTATCACAGTGCGAAAGAGTAATGCCCTGTCAAGAAGTCCGTTCGGCCCTGGAGATGGGTAATGCGCCCCAAGCATTTAAAGCCGCGAATTTGTTCTTACGGCTCTTGGTTCTCACGTCTGCACGCTCCTATGAAGTCCGAATTTAATCGGGAGTGAGATCGACCCTAATGGCCGAATATGGCGGATGAAATCGGGCTCGGAGCACCGTGTACCGCTCAGCAGACATGCAGTTGAACTGCTTAATGATGCTTCTGAGCTGCTTGACGAGACCGACCTGGTGTTCCCATCTCCCAAAAACGCGGGAGCCAGCTTTCCGACATGACGCTGACGACAGTTCTCCGTTCTCTTGGTCTGGCGGACCATACCACCGTTCACGGGTTCCGGAGCAGCTTCAAGAACTGGACCCTGGAGCAAACCGATACGCCGTGGGCTGTTTCAGAGGCAGCCCTTGCCCACACCCTCGGCAACTCGACTGAACAGGCCTACGCGAGATCGGATCTGTTCGAACGTCGCCGAGACCTGATGCAGAAGTGGGCCGACTACGTGACTGGCTGACCTCAAGATATATTGGCGCCAGACACGAATAAGGCTCCGGCTTTGATGGCCAAACTGTACTGGGTTAGGCGACCACATCTGCGGTCTCATCGATGTCCTGGAGTCTATCCAAGCGTTAATGTCGCTTAGCTTCCACCTGACGGCTCTGAGGCCGATCTGTTTGGATTGGGGGAATTGGCCGGTCTTTACCATTCTATAGATGGTCGAGCGGCTTAGGCTTGTGATCTCCACAACCTCTCGAAGCCTCAGCAATTTATCTTCCATTCCAGTTAACTCCAATTCTCCTCCGATTAGTTGCCGTCAAGGGCTGGGAGGCAAGCCCGTCACTCTTTCTATTCGCCTCTTTCTGGGGTTCCATTTGAATGTGGGGTTGACTCTATGTTCTGTTTGAGCAAACCATTAAGTTTAACAAATCCCTGCTTTCAAAGAAGACCGATAAAGCAGACCGTAAGGCATGTATCCGACATGACACCCGAAGAGGTAGAGGAAAACATCTTAAAGTGACTACACGAGTCAGAGGCCGGAGCAAAGAACGCTTTGTAGGCCATCCGGTCTGCGTATCCCCAGTTACTGAGTGAAGTAGTTCGTCAGATATTAGGGGAGTCACAAGAGGGTGACTAGATGCCCGAACCCAGTCTAGCCTATCGAGCGGCCCCTTGTGCTGATGCGAGTGGGAGGCCGCCCGATGCCCGCCCCTCGGTTTGGTCTCGGCCTAGTTCTGCGCTCGCCCGCCGCCCTGGACGATCCGCTTGAACCGCCTGCATTGGCGTCGTTCCTTAGCTTCCGCCGTGAGAACGGGCCAATAGTCCGCCCTTTTCAGCCGTCTATCAACCGCAACTACGATCACATGTGTCATGGTCAATTGCCTGTCGGCAGCGTATTGCTTCAGGGGCTTGTGAAATTCAGGCCAGACCGCAAGGCCCATGTGCTTCAATCCATCCGGGCCGAGGTATCCCATAGCCTGATGATACCCGTTTTGAATTTCCCCCCTTTGCAACCCCATGTATATGTAGGGTCGGAGACCCTACCCCACCCCCCGTTTAAAAGTTGTGGATAACATCGCCGCTATTCCAAACTGGCTTTGTTGCAAAACCCCACTTTCAAATAGACCCATTGACAGTCCTACGGTCAGTCCCTAGAGTTACATCACCACACCGGCCTTGAAGCGTTGTATTTGACTAATACACCCACACACCCATCCGTGATGCGTTCTACGCAAGGGATAGCGGCCTCATGCTCCCTTGCGGTCGCACAGATGGGTAAAAGGCCGGTGTGGTATCAGCCTCTATCCATGACCCGAGGGAGCACCTTTTTGCGAAAGCCCCCTTGCCTCAAGCCGGATTAGGTCATAGGGTGAGGCAATTACCACACCGGTCGGCCCGTTTGTGGCGGCCACGAGGGGGACTCCATGATTCGACCCAAGCTAGTCGCGCTCGCTTTGGCGAGCATTGTGGCCTTGGCGGGACTCGTCGGATGTGCAGGTGGGAGCACGGGGAGTGAAGGCGGCAATGCCCCTTCTCCCGTGCCGACGCATTCGCCCATCGTAACCGAGGCCCCGGACCCAGGGGCCACAATGACGCTCGTGAGTACCACAGGAGCTCGAATCGCACCCGACCCAACTTCTACTCCCCTACCTGCTCCTACCCCAACGCTGACTCCCGTACCTGCTCCTACTGCCACACCTACCCCCACTCCAACTCCTACGCCCACACCGACTCCCCTACCTACACCCACACCCACACCGACTCCCCTACCTACACCTACGCCTACACCGACTCCCCTGCCTACACCAAAGCCCACACCGACCCCAACTCCTACTCCGATACCCACCCCCACGCCTACACCCACACCTACGACCGGTGACTGGCGAACTTGGCCAGAACTCCAAAGAGACTATCCCGACAGTTGGCCGAGGATTGTCCTATACGGTAGACCAACTGACTATCGGCTCCATGTCGATTGTCAGGAGGAAGACGGTGAGCGAACAATGGAGGTCTACCTTGTATACATACGCTACCGTTACTTTGATCTGCCGACCATTGTGGGGTGGGAGAATCGAGGTGTTCCTGTGAGAGTTTCCTATGGAATTGACGGTGGAAACTCGATAACGAACTGGTGGACAAAATACACCGAAGGCAGCGTGGAGCACTCGTGGCCCCCACGATTGGTGGTAGACGATATCCTCGTTGCCTTGCATGGAGGGGCCAATACGCTAGCTGTTGGATTCCTGCCAGATGAGGGAGATGCAACCGTAGCGACCTTTGACGTTAGAGGTTTTCAAGAAGCCATCAACCCGGTGCAAGAGCATTGTGAGGCGACGGAATAACCGATTGGAGGTGGACTGTGATTATCAAAGGAATAACGGTACTGCTAGCAGGACTGCTTCTGTTCTTTGCGGCTTGCATGCCCTCAGACCAGCAAATACAAAACGCAGTTGCAACACAAATAGCACAAACGGAACTACCGGTAGGGCCACAAGGTGAGAAGGGCGCGCAAGGAGAACAAGGCCCACCGGGACCGCACGGACAGCAAGGAATCCAGGGTGAGAAAGGGGAACCCGGCGAACAAGGGACGCAAGGGATACAAGGGGAGCGCGGCCAGCGTGGTCAACAAGGGCCTGCAGGCCGTGCCGGACCCCAGGGGATTCGAGGCCCCGAAGGCCGAGCAGGGGCAACTGGAGCACAAGGCCCCGCGGGGAGAGAAGCTAGCGATTTCACCGAGATTGCCGACATAGTGCGCGATAGTGTTGTATTTGTGGAAACAACGGAAGCGAATGGAGACATATTCTTCGGAACCGGCTTCTACATCGACTCCCTCGGATCTGTTCTTACTGCGGCCCACAATGTTGACACTGCAACATCCATTGTTGTAACCGGTCGCTCTGGAGCTTCCCGAGACTACCGCGTTAGCCGACGCCTCAACCATCTTGAGGCCAGTGTCTTGGTGCCGCGGGGTGGCCCTATCAGTGGGTCGACTCCTGTCCGTGTGGGTTCCAGTTACTCGCTGGGAGAATCCATCGCCGTTGTCGGATTCCCTGAGACAATCATCGCTGACGATACGGTAATGGCTACGCAAGGCGTCGTAAGCGCAATTGAAAGGGCGCGCTGGGGTGGTGCCACTATTTCGCTCCTGGATATCGTCGCGGTGGATGCCCTCATAGCTCCGGGGTCAAGCGGGTCGCCCGTTTTTAACACTGATGGCGAAGTCATCGCAATTGTTAATTGGATAGACGACAACTTCGGATACGCCGTCGATGTGACGAACGAGGCTTTCCGTTAGCATCCTTCATGTTCACACCTAAAGGCCCTGCCGCCCATGTGGCGGGGCCTCTAGGTAAGCGAACCCTCCAGCTGTTCGGGCGTTGGGGGGGCATAAGACCAGCAAATATGTTAGGGAGACGCCTAGCTGCAAGGTGGGTTGTGACCTTACGCTAGGGCAAAGATACCGAGAGGGAGATAACGATGGAGACAAACGATTGTTCCGACAACGGCGAGGACGGGAAGCAGGAGAGGGTTGAGCGCCTACCGAGGTGTACATGCGGGATAGAGATTGCCCGGGCGCGTGAGATGTGTACCGAGAGAGATTGCTTCTACAAGTAGGGAGGATACCCAATGGAGTTCCTTGTAAATAGACACCCATGCGCGGTCGCCGGGGTGATGGTAGTGGCCTCGATTATTATCCGCATCCTCGGCATGGCAGCCGGTCTGTGGGGGCTGGCCCTGATGGGTGATATCGTCTTTGTGCTGGCGCTCCTGGCGGGCACAGCCGGGATCATCCTTCGGCGTCGGGAGCGCCGCAAGATCATCGGCTACTGTGAGAAATGCGGCCAGTCGTACAAGTCCGAATACGAATCAAGGGTGCACGCGGGCAGTCACGAACTTTACCAGCAGCCAGGTCAGCACTAGCGTTAGAGGGAGGCTTGTGGGGGTCTCCTTACGGAGTTTTGCACTTCCCTCCCTCTCCAGTTGACAGGGATTGACCTAAGTTGGCGGATTGTGATAATTTCTGACCCGTGCAGCGGTTAACCACCGCCTTCGTCGGTAATTGAGGAGACGGTAAAAGCGTGTATAACTATATTTATACACGCTTTGCCTTTAACGGCTGAGACTGTCGGCTGGAACGAACTCCCCTCTCCTATCCGCCCCCTTCCGGGCTCCCATTTAACCCCATGCTGGAACTCCTTTTTTCTCGTCGCTTGTCGCATCGTTATGATATGCTGTCTCTATTAGAAATATACGATTTTTCAGGCTGGGACGGATGTTGACTCTGCTATGCCGGAGCTTCCCATATATCCCTCCGGGAATCCCTTCTCTCCCGAGGCGGCTACGAATTTCGTCTCCTATATATAGTGTAACGATTTTGGGGGCTCGAAGGATGCTTCAGGGGGCCCCACAATGAGTTGGGGCTGATAGCGGGTACCAGTCTCTGCAGGGACTCCTGCACTCCCCCGGCGTCCGGGCCCGTGGCCGTCCCGCCTTGTTAGGGGGTCCCTACGGCTGGCGTGCGCTCTCGGCGGCGTAGGCGCCCAGCGGGTGCACGCCGACGGTCTCCATGTCCCGGATCATGCCCAGCCGGGGGCTGTCGCCAGAGTACCCCTCGCCCAGGCCTGCCTGCCTCGCCGCCGCGTCTATCCGTCTTCCAATCTGGTTCGGTCTCATGCCGAGAACGGGCTCGTCGTCGCCCGCACCCCGGCGGACCGGCAGTAGCAGCTTCATGGTGTCGGCGCTCACCTCTCGGTAGCCGGTCTCCCCGTCTCCCACGACGCGAACGCGTCCTGAGCCGCCGCGCTGCCGCTCGACGTCGCCCCAGGTCAGGTCGGCCGCCTCGCTCACGCGAAGCCTGGCATCCCGCATCAGGCCGATCATGGCAATGTCCAACGCTCCCCGCCTGCGGGCGCTCGGGGTGCGCTCCAGGCGGCCGCCCCTTCCCCAACGGGGCTGGTGGGCCGTCTTCCTGATGGCGAGATAGCAGTCGAGGTCCAGCGGGAGCGCCCTGGCCGGGCGGAGTCTTCCTGTGTCAGCTCTTCCAGCGTGGTCCTGGCGGCGCCTCTATGGACCGGCGCGTCGAAACCGGCGTTCCTGTGATTGCGGGCTATCGCCGCAGCCACCACCCGCAGGGTTGAGGGCCTGGCGCCGGTCCCCGACCTGTCTTCCAGGTAAGCCGCCACGTCTTCGGGAGAGGCGGGCAGCGAACACTTCCCTGAAGCCCGGGACCACGCGACGAAGTGATTCCACTGGCTGGCGTAGTTGGCTTTGGTCCTGATGCCCCGTGATATTGCCGGTCCTGTTTCAGCCATCGGCGTCATACCCTCTCAGGTTTCCAGAGACTATCCTAGTTGCCGCGCAGCGTTGATGGTAGCACTATCGGCAAAGGCTATGACGCTGTCGTGCAGTCTACCGTGCATTAACCTGTGACTGTGTCTACCAGCAAGGCTCCGACCCACGACCAGTTGCTATTTCGCGTCTAGAGATCGGAGAAGTCCGGCGACGTGCGGGCCTTCTGCACACCCTGAAGACGATTCGCCGAAACTTAGGTGAGCACGCGGGGGCCGCAACCACAGTGATACAGATCATCCTGTTGGATGGCCGATGCTGAAGATCTAAGGGTCTGGAGAACGTCAGATTCCCTACAGATGTTGACTGGGTCATCGACCATGAAGCTATGCTTCAATTCCTCACTAGGCCGGGAGTCTCTAGCTAGGCGGCTGATAGTTACCTGACACGACGCTTGATTCAGCTCCATGTTGGAACTACGCATGAATACAGCGTTAGCGCCTACATTGACTGCAAAATGGTACAATTCGTCCCAGGTCTGGCGGACTCGCGTTGTTCGCCTCGACCAAATATGCCCTACTCTGGAAAGACTGTGAGCTTCGGGGCCAGCGAAGAGGGACACTGTAGTACAGGTTGGCACCTCAGCCGGCCAGATATAGCTCAGGCTCACACTGCTGTGCTCTTTCGTAACTCTATCTACGTTGGAGTGGTTTCTCCCTACTTGCTCCACCACCTGATGCCTGAGTGCTCCGACTTGGATGGCAACCGATGCCAATTCTGAACTGGCTGACAAAAGAGGAAGACACAAGCGCGGCCGCGCACGTACCGTACCGGCTGTTGGAAGAGGTTAGCGGTCTCTCCTCTGGCGATCCGAACTCCGGGAACATCCTGGTGCAGGCTGACAACTTGGAAGCACTCAAGGCGCTACTCCCGTTCTACGCGGGGCGTGTGAAGTGCATCTACATTGATCCACCGTATAACACGGGCTCAGCCTTTGATCAATATGACAATAACCTCGAACACTCTCAGTGGCTGGCCATGATGTGGCCACGCCTTGAACTCTTGAGAGACCTTCTTGCCGAGGATGGATCGATCTGGATAAGCATCGACGACAATGAGGGACATTATCTCAAGGTGATCATGGATGAAATATTCGGGCGGAGTAATCTGATTGCGAATATTGTCTGGCAGAAAGTCTATACGGTAAAGAACTCGGCGAAGTACCTCTCTGACATGCACGACCATATCCTCAGCTACGCTCGTTCAAAACCCCGATGGAGCCCAAATCTCCTGCCCCGTTCCAACGAGGCCACTAAGAATTACTCCAACCCTGATGATGACCTCCGGGGCCATTGGACAACCAATGCTGTACAAGCGCGTAACTACTACAGTTTGGGAACATACGAGATCGTCTCTCCTTCCGGTCGAGTGCATGTCCCTCCATCCGGCACGTATTGGCGGATATCCAAAGAGTCCTTCGACAGATTGAATGAGGATGATCGAATCTGGTGGGGACAGGATGGAGACTCGATACCGAGGATAAAGAAGTTTCTGTCCGAGGCGAAGGAAGGTGTCGTGCCTTCCACGTGGTGGCCTCATCTGGATACGGGCACCAACGCAGAGGCTAAGCAAGAAGTCCGCAAGTTGATCGGCGATGACGGTGAAGTCTTCCTTACCCCAAAACCAGAAAAGCTGATCAGAAGAATTCTCGCCATCGCTACGAATCCTGGTGATCTAGTGCTCGACTCCTTCCTTGGCTCTGGCACAACGGCTGCGGTCGCTCACAAAATGGGCCGTTGCTACATCGGAATCGAGATGGGCGAGCATGCCTTCACTCACTGTGCGCCTCGTCTCAACAAGGTGATAAGAGGGGAGCAGGGCGGCATCTCAAAGAGTACCGGATGGCGAGGCGGAGGCGGGTTCCGCTTCTACCGACTCGGTCCGCCCGTGTTTGATGAAGAGGGACGGATTCAGCCGGGCGTTCGCTTCCCCGCATTGGCCGCTCACATATGGTTCAGTGAGACCAATCGCCCGTGGATTGGGGGCGGAGCTTCTCCACTGCTCGGACTCCACGACGGTCATGCCTACGCGCTGCTGTACAACGGTATTCTGGGGGACAAGCGGCCGGGAGCTGGCAACGTACTGACCCACGCCACGCTGCGTACGGTTCGTGAGATGCTCTCCAAGGAACGGCCCGGTTTTGACGGCCTGCTGACGGTGTACGGCGAACAGTCGCGCCTGGCGGAGACTACGCTCGAGCGCGAGCGCATCCTCTTCAAGCACACTCCATACGACGTAAAGGCGAGAGACTGAACCGTGCAGCTCAAGCGATACCAGATCGACACCCTGTCTGTTCTACAGCGGTTCTTAGAGGACTCTCGCGTCGCCGGACCGAGGAATGCCTATGAAACCATAACGCAGGAGCCTGAGCTCTCCGACCGTCTCGGACGTTACGGCGGAAGCTATACCACCCCGTTCGAAGACCTGCCAGATGTCCCATACGTCTGCCTGCGGCTGCCAACCGGCGGCGGTAAGACCATCTTGGGCGCCCACGCCGTGCGAATTGCACGGGATGCTTGGATAGACAGGGACTACCCACTGGTGCTGTGGCTCGTCCCGACGAACACGATTCGCCAGCAGACCGTACACGCGTTGAAAGACGCTCGTCATCCATACAGGCAAGTCCTGGACGGTGAGTTCAAAGGACGCGTGCGCATCTTCGATATTTCTGACTTCACGCATGTTCGACCGCAGGACCTTCGCGACTCCTGCTGCATTGTGGTGGGCACCATTCAGACGCTTCGTGTGACGAACACTGAAGGGCGCAGGGTATATGCTCACAATGAGGAACTAGAGCCTCATTTTTGGAATCTGCACCGCATGCCGCCGGGGTTGGAGGAGTCTGAGACCGGCGGTGTCAAATTCTCTTTTGCCAACTTGATGCACTTGCAGCGTCCTCTGCTGATAGTCGATGAGGCGCACAACGCCATGACCGGACTGACTCGCGAAATGCAAGAGCGCCTCAACCCGTCCGCGATTGTCGAATTCACCGCGACGCCCAAGAGCAGGTCAAACATTCTATACAGCGTGACGGCGCAGGAATTGAAAAGCGAAGAGATGGTAAAGCTGCCGATCATGCTATCCGAGAACGACACATGGCAGAGCGCGGTGAATGGCGCCGTGGCCAAGCGCGCCGAGCTCGCCGAAATCGCCGGGAACGAAGGCAGCCGCGGCTATATACGTCCCATTGTCCTATTCCAGGCTCAGAGGAGGAACAATGAAGTAACCGTCGAGTCACTTAAGAATCATCTGGTGGACACCGAGCGCGTTCCAGAGAACAAGATCGCAGTTGCCACTGGAAACCAGCGGGATCTCGACGGTATCGACCTGTTCGACCCTCAGTGTCCGATTGAGTACATCATCACAGTCGAGGCACTGAGAGAGGGTTGGGACTGTTCATTTGCCTACGTCTTCTGCTCCGTCTCTCGGATTCAGAGTGCCCAGAACGTGGAGCAACTGTTCGGCAGGGTGCTGCGGATGCCCTATGCCAAACGGCGCCAGCATTCTGAATTGAACAGGGCCTACGCGTACGTGTCTGAGCCCTCTTTCGGGGACGCGGCGCGCGCCTTGGTCGACAAGTTGGTGAATATGGGCTTTGAGGAAGATGAGGCCCAGGACAACATTCAGTCGGAGCTTCCCAGGTTCGGTGTGACCGAAGTCGAGGCCGGGCTGTTCGACCTGCGTGACGTTCAAAGGCCGACCTTCAGGCACGCACTGACTGCCTCGCCCGAAATCTTGTCAGGACTTAGAAGGATATCGCATGAAGGATTGAGTTTGCGCGAACTCGGAGGGGGGGAACTAGAAATCACCGTGACCGGCGGTATCGATGCCAATTTGGAGGGACTTCTTACCGCAACCGTGCCCGAGTCCGAGCGATGGGACCTCACCGGCGCTGTCGAGGCGTACAGGAGACAGAACAGGCATTTGCTATCGGACGCTGAAAGAGGCGAACAGTTTGGGGTTCCACGTCTCATGTCCGAAATCCAGGGTAGCCTGGAGTTTGCCGACACGGACATATTCATGGAGTACCACGACTGGTCGCTACTCAATCATGCGGCCAGATTGGACGAGCGGGAGTTCTCGATCCGGGAAACTGCACGGAGCTTTGAGATTGATATCGATGGAAGACGTGTGAGACATCATTTCGTCAACGAATATGAGCAGTATGCACTAAACGTGGCCGTCGAAGGCTGGACTGCCGAGAACCTTGTTATCTGGTTGGATAGGCAAGTCCACCAGACGGACATGCATCAGGACGAGCTTCTGAAGTGGCTAAGCGATTTGATGCTCCACTTGACCATAGATCGGGGCATGCATATCACGGCACTCACGCGCTGCAAGTTCCTCCTCGCTCGGACAATCCGTGACAGACTCAACGTTTTTCGGGCAAAGGAGAGGCGGCGTGCCTATCAACACTACCTTCTTGATCCGTCGGTGCGCATCGAAGTCTCGTTCGACGCCGCCTTCAGTTTCAAGGACGGTATGTATCGAGATCGGCCAAGATACCGAGGACACTGGAGGCCAAACAAGCACTTTCTCGGCGCTGATCAGGTTCCAGCATTCGACGGGGCCGACGATGGGGAGGAAGTCCGGTGTGCTCAAGCACTAGATAGCTTGCCCGAGGTGAAGTACTGGATTCGCAACGTCGCACGACACCCGGATTCATTCTGGCTGCCGACAGTGACGGGCAGGTTCTACCCCGATTTGATTGCTCTGCTCAACGATGGTCGCTACTTCGTCGTCGAATACAAAGGCGCGCATATCGCGGAAGGGTCGGACACTGCGGAGAAGCGGACCATCGGTGAGCTATGGGAACGGCAGAGTGCCCGCAAGGGCATTTTTCTGGTCGCTGAGAGACAGCGTGACGGACTTGATGTCCGAAATCAGCTACAGCAGAAGATTTCTAGTACTCCTTCAAAGGCATAGATGGAGAATTCTGATGCCATCTCTCACTTGGGTACATCGTAGAGATCGAAGGCCACATGGACCTGGGAGTTCTACATGAGTGAACGACAGGCCGGTCGCGCCGAGCGCGTGTTGGAAGATCGCTTTGTCCTGCGGGAACGAGTGGGCAGCGGCAGGATGAGTACTGTCTATCGTGCGTTGGACAGCAAGTCTGGAGACATTGAGGTCGCCGTCAAGGTACTCAATACTTCGCATGCCGACAACATCAAACGGGAGTTGTTTAAGCGTGAGACCACTGCATTGAAACGACTCCGCCATCCAAACATCGTGAGACTCAGACATCGCGGATGGTCGGACTCAGAGAAGGCGTTCTACATTGTCCTTGATTACATGCCCCATTCCCTGGACCGATACCTGAGGGGCGAATTGGGTTCACAGCACGGGGGTATCGATCCCTATCGTGTGGTGCGTGAGCTTGCCGAGGCTGTTGCGCACGCCCACTCGGAAAACGTGGTACACCGCGACATCAAGCCCTCCAACATCTTGTTCGATTCGAAGGGTCGCCCCATGCTGACCGACTTCGGTATCAGCAAGCTTCTTTCCGACCTGACTGTCGGGCAGACACTCGCAGGGTTCTGGAGCGGTGGCTACGCCTCGCCTGAGCAGCGAGCGACCCGGCCAACAACCCCAAAGTCAGATATCTACTCCTTGGGGTCTGTGTTCTACCATCTTCTATCTGGCCGTGAACCTCCTATCGAGGGCCCGACCACCATGATGGTTGATGAGCATGTGGAGGGTCCCCGACCGCTGAAGAATGTTATCAAGCGGATGGTGTCGACCAATCCGGCGGACCGGCCGTCCAGCGGTGCGGAGTTGGTCACTGCACTTGAAGTCACGCGCCGTTTCGAGGCATTGCCGAGGTACTTCCTGATATTAACGCGGACTGCCATTCGTGATGTCGCATCAGCAGGGTACAGCTCTACGGAAGCATTTGACGAGGTAGCCGCTGCCCTTGTGGAGGACCTAGGGGGCATTGAGGTCGAGGAAACCCATGTTCATGCCGAGGGAGAAGATCTCATCATTCTCGGTGACGAACTTCGTCTCATATGCACCCAGGACAAGAGCGACAGTTCCCTGGTTGTAAAGACCGTTCAAATTCCCTACATGCCAAATCTTGATGCCGAGAAGGGTCGCTCAGTACCCGTCAGGGCCAAGTGGGAGCCCGTCGAGGGAACACCAGACGATACCGTACAGGCATCGACTGCCGCCAGCCTAGGTAATCTGCTGGCTGAGCTGCGCACCCATGAGACTGTCGGGGCAGTCAGACAAGAGCGACGGGAGTCACGTCGAGAGTTCATTGACCGTTGGGACGTCGCACTTAGCAACAATCGGAACCGCATTGAGAAACGGGCGTCGTCACTTGAGTATGCAGGCGTAGTTGAGGAACCTGACTACGTTCGGTTCACGCTAACCAAGCTTCCACCGGACAGCTTGAATTGGGAAGACGACACGCCCCTGGCGGTCCGAGGTACAAGCCACTCACGATTGCTGCCCATAGGCAACTTGGTTGAAAGGCGCGGCAGGACCATAGAAGTGGCTAGGCAAACCCATCGATTCAATAGTGACGATACGGTCATACCAGAATCCGGCTTTTTGACGATCAATGTAATGGAGGCTCTGGCCGCAAACTCCCGCCAGGGGTATGCAGTTAGGGCATTTCGCTACGAGCAGATGGCCAACCCAAACCTAGCAAGGGTCATCATCGATCCATCGAATGCGACAGGAATTGCAGAAGCTGACCTGGATTATTTTCAGGACTGGCTGTCGGAAGATAAGAAGGAAGCTGTCAAGAGGGCGGTATCGACCAACGACCTGTTCCTCATCCAGGGACCGCCCGGAACGGGCAAGACTTCTGTCATTGCGGAGATCGTGCTCCAGATTATGCGCCGGGAGCCGGAGGCTCGCATTCTACTCACGTCCCAGTCAAACATAGCTGTGGATCATGCTTTGACTCGAATCCACCAGGCCGCTAGCGAAGTCGGCGACTCTCCCCCGGAGATGGTTCGGATAGGTCGTTCCGAGAAGATCGGCCATGGTGGCGAAAGCTGGACGTTGGAAGAAAGGGCGCGTCTGTGGCGACAAGAGGTATTGAGTAGGTGCGACCCCATCACCGCAGAACTACGGCAAGCGGAACGAATGGCCAGAGCGGCAGTTAAGGAGGCCGGTGTGTCTGCTGACCCCGAGTCTGCAACTGCTGGGGCCATTGAGGAGTGGATTACCGAGGCCAAGGATCTGGTGGACCAGTTAGAAGAGTTCGAGCAGGAGTACACATCCCTGGGATCGGAGGTCTCGCCCGAGACCAGGGATGTGGCAACGGAGATGATTGCACAGGCTCGGGAACAGCTGAGCAGCCACCTGGGTGTGTTGAATGGAATGCTGCCTGAGCCAGTCGAGTTGAAAGACGGCGACGACAAGGCCAATTTGGCTGAGATCATCAAGGCCGCATCCGCTTCTCAGCAGGTCGAGTCTGGAACGCTCGATCCTGCGACACGGGAGCTCCAGAGAATCCAAGATCTCCGCAGAGTCGTCAGGCAGTGGACCAGCATTGTCGGTCTTGCTGACGATTTCAAGTTCCTAATTGGCAACTCAGCGCAGGTTGTGGCGGCAACTTGCCTCTTCAGTGGAAAGCTCTTCAGGGGCGACCAGTATGGAGGGGCGCAATCATCGGGGATCAGCTTCGATTGGGCAATAGTCGACGAGGCCGGTCGAGCGACTGTCCCCGAGATTCTCGTCCCCATAGTGCGATCGGAGAAGGCTGTGCTAGTCGGAGACGAACGACAACTCCCTCCGATGGTGGATGAGATGCTGAGCGAGGAAACGAAAGACACGTCCGACAACCTGGGTCTCTCAACCAGCCTATTCCAAACATTGGTCGAGCAGATGGGGGCTTCAGTTCAGAGTCACCTGGCCAGTCTTCGCACTCAGTACCGAATGCACCCTGCGATAGGTTGCTTGATTAGCTCTGTATTCTATGACGGCAAGTTGGAGAACGGGGCTCTGCCCAAGTCCCGACAGCGCGCATTCGACTGGATGCCCGCTCCGGTAACGTGGGTGTCCACATCCTCACTGCCGAACAGGTCCGAGACCCGATCAGGAGAATCCTACGTCAACTCTGTTGAGTCAGATCTCGTTTTACAGTTGCTCGAGAGGATCGAGGCCAAGTGTCGCGAGCGCCGACGAAGACCATCGGTAGGAATAATCGCCGGCTATTCAGCCCAAGTAGAACATCTCACTACAAACATTAACCCATCAGACCGACACCGATGGCGAAACCTAGATGTGGAGGTCGCAACGATAGATTCCTTTCAGGGACGCGAGTGTGATGTCGTGGTTTACTCCACCGTCCGCTCCAATGCGAATCAGCGAATCGGCTTCTTGAAGGACTATAGACGTATCAACGTGGCACTGTCCCGAGCGCGTGATTTGCTCGTCATTGTCGGCGATGACCTGATGATGGAGAATGCCACCGTCGGAGCCGACCTTAACCCGTTCGCGTCGGTTCTCGCTTACATTCGATCCCATGCGGACGACTGCAAGATCGTCCCAGCTGGATTGGTGAGTATGCTATGAGGAGTAGGGACACCGAGCACTCGTCGGTTGCCTCACGAGCCAGGCGGCGATTCCCAGATCACAAGCTGGACGTTGCCTACGCTGTATGCCTCCCGGTATATGAACTTCGCCTCAAAGTAACCGAGATGGCGGAGCACGATCTTTCCACAGCAGCCCGTTTTATCCTTCAGCTCGCCAACTTGGGTGTAGTGCAACCTGCGGAAATCGGGAGGATGCTTGGCATTCAGGACAGCTACCTGTCCAGCGCCGCTGCCGAGCTACTTAGTGAGAGTCTCGTCGTCCAGCGGCCTGACAACGGGATCGAAGTCACGGATAGCGGTAAGGAACTACTAATGTCTGGGGGCAGATCGCTCCAACCTCGGAATCGACATCCTAGAGTCCCCTTCGACCCCCTAATTAAGGCCATCGCAGACATTGACATTGATCGGTTGCTGGACCGGAATGCCGTCCGGAAGGAGGGCCTCTTCGTCGTGCCTACCAAACCTCGTAGGCCTCGATTGACCAACCTACGAATAGCCGACATTAGGGCTTACGATCAACGTACCCGACGCCCTCAGATGACCGAGATTCTCGAAATCGCCGATATCAAGGATGTCAGACTGCGTTATAGGGATGACATTATTCTGGTCAAGCTTAGTGCGCCCGGCTCCGACAGGCCGACCTTTGCTGCCTACCGCGCCCAACAGTATCTTGAGGAAGTGACCGCTGCAATTCAGAGGTTGGCAGATGGTGGAGCCGATCTGGTTCCAGACGAACTCAAGACGGACCATTCCTCTCCTAGGGTAAGTTCAGGCACTGTATCCAACGAAGAATCAAGGGTTCTTGCTGCTATACGCGACCTCCATGGTGAAGTTTCAGAAAAAGAACAGGCAGTCGCTACCGCCAAGGCCACCGAAGGTACCACCCAAAGTTCCTACGAGCGTGCAGCGCTCGCCCACGAGGTCAAGGCACTTCAAGCCGAACGAGAAAACCTGATCGGCGAGCTAGCCGAACGCCAAGAGGAACTGGACGGATTGACAAAAGGTGAGGTCCGACTCATCCGAACTGAGGAACATAGGGAAGTAATGCTTGACGCGATGACCAAGGCTTCGTCAGAACTCACGCTGGTTTCGGCTTGGATGAATCCCCGCGCATTTGACTCGGAGGTCTGCCGGACACTAGCAGCAGCGATCACTAGAGGAGTAACCGTGAGGATTGCATGGGGCATGGGAACGAAGGGGAGACGCGGTGCGGAAGCGCCTCGTAACCGTGTTCAGGGCGAGATGGCCCTGGCGGGATTGGTTCGGCTCATCCCCAATGGTCTCCGGCAACGATTGGTAACCAAACTGACCGAGACCCACGAGAAGTTCATCATTTGTGACGACATTTTCTGCGCCTGGGGAAGTTTCAACTGGCTGTCTTATCGGGGAGAGCGCGACTCCATGTACCGTCGGGAGACGAGCCTGTATTCGGAGAGGCCTGACGATATTGCCATTTGGAAGTTTAATGCCGACTCTTTGTTTGGCTCATGAAGGCTTCTTGGCGCGACGTGGACAAGCGGTGGCTGAGTACGAGGCATTCTTGCCTATGTGTCCACAAACCAGGCATGCCCCTTGATACCTGCCTCGCCATAAGGTGTGGTCTTTTGCTCGATGATGCGCAAGGAGACTCGGGTCTTGCCTGTTCCGCATGGGAGAATGATCTTCCCGCGCGCCTGGCCGACGGGCAGCCCACCACTGTCCGATTGGGCGTGTTCCTGCAAGATGCGTACGCTCTCGGCAACTGCCTCGGCCTGCATACACGATTTGGTTCGCGGTCGCCATTCGCCGTCCGGGTAGGGGGTGCAGTGGAGACATTCCTCATCGGTGGGGGCGCTTGGCTGTTGCAGCAGGTCGCTAGTGAT
This sequence comes from Dehalococcoidia bacterium, assembly GCA_965220005.1. GTDB lineage: Bacteria > Chloroflexota > Dehalococcoidia > Plut-88900 > Plut-88900 > Plut-88900. The sequence goes on along the minus strand of OZ244800.1, from coordinate 732,051 downwards.
GTTCACCAGTTTGATTGGTTTACTGGTCATTGATAGGACCTGCTGGGCATTGTTGCTCAGCGGGTTGTTGCCGTTGGTTACAATCCAGCGTTCCGCCCAGAAATCATCTGCCGAGGCACTGGCAAACTTGTCGGTCTCACTCTTCTCTATTGGGGCACCGTCGCCATGCACGTCCAACTGCCGTGCCTTGCACTGGATGGCGACGTACTCATCATCGCTGCGGCGGACTGCCACAGCATCGATGCCTACGTCCTGATTGGTTGTCCCAGGAAAGTGGTCCTCCCGATCCGGCCACTCTGACCAGAGGTAGCACTCGTCGATGTCCCACTCCCTTATGTGGGGACCTGCTTGGACAGTAAGGTCCTCGAGCCAAGTGCCATCCGTGGCTTGAGGATTCATGTCGGCCGTGATGTCAAGCGCCTCGGAAATGATTTCTACTACGTTGTCACCCTGCAAGGCTCCTCCTTCCAGCGGTGGGTGAGAACTCCTCTCCAGCCCCCTGTTGAGCGAATAGCTTTCCCTGGAGCTAGAAGGGGTTCCACCAGTGTTTCTACCGATGCTTTCAGTGCTCCGGGCAACCTATATGGAACAGATCAGACATCCGTCCCCCTCTTGAGGCTCGTCTTCTACTACCAAGCCACCGAGCGTTTCCACTAGGGGGAGGTTCTTGCGTTGCACTCGCTTTTGCTCCTGCCTGGTCTCCCAATTCGTCTTGATTTGAGCAACCCGTTCGGGGCGCTCAAGTTGCGCCAGGGATTCACGCTCACTCCAGAAGAACTCCTCGCCGTGCAGTACGCTCTGTTCTTCGTACTTCTTGGCTTCCTCAAATAGGTCGGGGTGGACCTCTTTGAGCCGCACCCATTCGATCTTTTGTTGGTAGAAGCAGAAGAAGCAGCCCGATCTGGTGCGGCCCCACGCCATGTAAGGAGGTAACCCCAGTCCGGACTCCTCAAGAATGCGGATGACATCGGCTCGCACGATCCCATCGTCTTGGAATGGGTAAATTGTCCTGATGTTGGGCTTAGAGCTAATGTAACCTGTCCGTTGCTCATCCGCACGCAGGGCCACATAGTTAATGACTGGGTCATTGCCAACGTATGCCTCAAACGGCTTGAGTTTCAGCATTTTAGTACACCACCGCCTATGATTCGATGGCAACATCCCTCCGAATACCGTCAGCCAGTGGTCAAAGTTATCAACTGTAGAGGTCTTGACGACTGGCTTCCCTAGAATTACCTCTAGCCTTGCTAGAAAGTCTAGAGTCTCAGGCAACTCCTTATCCGTGTCATGGAAGATGTACTCCATCTCCGCTACACGGTCACGCATGTAAATGGCAAGTGCTGCACTGTCCTTGCCACCTGAAAGGCTTAGGATGTGCCTTGGTTCGTTCATATGAGTATCCTTCTCATCCGTCAGCGATGGGTGCCTTGCATTTAATCCAACGGTATTCTGAGTTTCCATTATCAGTGTATCGACGTGGCTGTTTCAAACTCCCGATTCTCTGTCCTCAGGGTCTCTGAGCTGGATCGTGAGTACAGTCTGAGCATGACGGCCAGCGATCTGTGTCTTGTTGGTGATTGTGACATTAGGCAAAATCTTTTCTCCTATTGACACGTCCAGATCGTGCGGCCCCTTTAGGGCCAAGACTGAATCAAGGTTCTCACTAAGCTCCTTAAGATTCTCCGTATTTCTCTTAACGCGAGCGTTAGCCCTTTGTTTCCGCTCGTCCCTCTTGTCTACGGAAGTCTTTTCCAATTCCTCGGGATTTGGAGTAACTTCAGCCAATTCCATAGCTTTGTCTAGATTCCCCAGAAGCTCAATCACAACGTCGTCGCTCAATACGCACTTCCATTCTTTGTATTGTGGCGACGAGAAAAGGTAGGCCCCGGCATGAACGGGGCCAAATACGATCTGCAGGTCTCGTTTCCAATCCTCGACATATACAATAACGTCCTGGGATTGGAATTGCGGGGGTACGACTGGGAGGCCAACGCGAGTAATGTCCCCGACGAAGGCCCGCTGAACATCTGCCGCAAACGAAAACTCTACTCTGGCTACCCGCTTAAGCTCCCTCTGCTGAGCTCCTTTTCGGAAATCCCCTAAGTTTACTATCTCGCCTTCTTTGAGTTGCCAGTCGACCCGCCAGTCTTCGTTATTCCAACGGAGTAATTCAGTCCTGGCAGCATTCCCGCCTGACATTTCGAACGGCCGCGCAGGTGTCATCTTCCCAGGTATAAGAAGAACCCCATGCCCACGAGGAAAGGCTCTAGAACCCCCAAAAGCAAGATCACACTCTGGAGTCATCACAATATGAGCTTTGGGCGATCCGTCTAGAGATTCTACAAAGACGTCGCCGAAGTGTAGGGCAACTATGTCGTCTGAATGCCCGCTGAGTTCTTTCGCCGCTTCACTCAGGGCAGGATAGCGGTCTGCTGAAATGTCTTCGTCGACATCGGCGAAGACTGCCGCCCGATAGGCTGACAGAAAGGCATCTGAGGGGCCCCAGTCAGTGGTAGCAGGAGCCTGAAAAACCATCCTATCTACGCTTGCTTTGCTGGATTGGACAGCTTCGTTTTTTCCTAGACGCTGCTTGAAATAGGCTCCAATGAGCCATAGAAGGTACTCGCCAAGTGGGTGGCCATCGGCATTCAGACTGAGCAGTTGGATCAAGGAGAAATCTTCGAGGGTCAAGGCCTGAACCATCTCTTTGACCGCATCAGTAGCGGCTTGCGATGCATCCGAGAGGGTGTGTATGAATGATTGCAGTGCAACGGCGTTTGGCCAGTTTTCCGCGATCCCGCTTAGAATAACGCACAAGCTCGGACCCTTTAGTTTCTCCTTTTGGAAGCCTAGAAACATGCCAGCCATTATCCTCGTCTCATCGCGGAAACTGATCTTTAGCTCCGAACTAAGATGTGTTCGGCTGCTCATTAAGACTACGATGGGTCTGATGGAGGTCTTTAGGGAACTATGTATGCGCTTGATTTCCTCAATGGCTCGTGCTGCCAAATTCTCCGGGTCCGTATCGTCAAGAGTGTAGTCAATGAATATCACTGACACTCCGCATGGAGGATCCTTCGGATCCCGAATACCTGATGGTTGGACTACGAGGCCAAGTGCCTCCAGACTATCGATAAGATCATCAACTTCTTTCCTAGCTGAGCCTATAGAGGGCTCAATGATTCCTTTCCAGATCGCCAATAGGTCGTCTCTTTCCGGCGCCCGCTCTTTGAGTCTTTCAAGATAATGTTCGGCCTCAGGTGCAGCAACGCTATCTGGCGGCGTCAAATCCTTCTCTTCGAGCCAGCTCTCTAGGTCGGCGTTTGCTTCGATTGTGGTCCTGATGTCGTCTTGAATGGCGGGCAACAAGTCCCTCCACTGCTCAGGACCCGCATCGAGTGAGTCGTCAACAACCATTACGCTCTGGACTCCGCGAGCCTCCAATAGGCTTGCGGTTAGCTCTTTCAATTCCGTGACTTCATTGGTTCCCATAACTTATGCTTCCACGTTGGCTAGCGATAGAATGAAGGTATTGAATTTGCTAGCATGTATGGCCGGCTCGGAGATCAGACGCAAAGTAGCCTTGTGATAATTGGCAACTTCTCTTGCAATGTATAGACCTAGACCACTCCCTTGCCCAGGGGGTTTCGTTGTCACAAATGCACGAAATACTTCATCTACTCTCGACCTATCAATACCCGGACCATTATCCGTGAACGTTAGAGTTCTTGCCTGGACGTCGATCGTCACCCAAATCTGCGGTTCAAATCTAGGATTGTCTCTTTTCTGAATTGCGAGCCAGTACACAGAGTTCGATAGTAGGTTCTCCAATATCTGAACTACCATGCCTCGAACCATCCTCACCGGCATTTGGCCGGCATTTTTTGGCTTAGTTTGGAATTCGATATGTATTTGGTGACGCTCAAACTGAGGCTGATGGTTTTCGAGAATGTTACGAACCCAAGCAACGAAGTCAAAAGAGGTCTTGACTTGGCGTCCTGAGGTCGACATGTCATCCAATACAGTTAGACGGGTTCGGAGAGTTCTCAACTGAGCACCTAGAATTGTTAGAACCGTGTGAGCAGGCGCCAAGGTTGGGTCGTCTACTGCATTTGTGACCATAGTCAGCGCGTTAGTTGTAGCTCTGTTGAGTTCGTGAGCTACAAGTTCGACCAGAAGGCCTGTCCCGGCGAGCCCTACAAGACGCTCACGCTCCTCTCGATAGTTCTGTACGCGAAGCCGGGCATTGCTAAAGGTTCGATCAATATCCTTGAGCAACTCCTCAACATGGTCCAAGATCCCGACCTCTGTGACTTCGTTAGGAGCGAGTTGCCTCAGTTGCCTAACCGAAGCACGGACTCGTTGACCCGACCGCTTTGTTCGGACCTCTAGTTGGTTGACAGATTCGATTCTCGACAACCGATCCCGTTTATCTGCTTCATCTAGGAATTCACGTAAGCGCACCTCGAGAATGTGCTTGACTACGGTGCGGAGCGCAAGAAAATGAACGTTGTGCTGTAAACCCTCGCGATTCGTTTGGTCTACTAAGTATGGATTTGCATCTCTGGAAATTGTGATCTTCGCGACTATTTGCCCACGGTTTAGCTTGTAGCCAGGAGCCCGAAAGGCGTCTTTGTCAAGGCCCAGCCAGTCGTCATCAGTCCCACCATAAGGATTCACCCGATACCCATCTCGATATACTGCGACCCCCCCGCTCCAACGGTCGAGGAGGGATCTGACAAGCCTGCGGTCTCCAATCCCTTCAATGGCGCGAAGAATTCTACGGTTCCACCAATACAACTCCAACAGGAACGGGCCAATGTCTCGAACCACGGAAACAGGCGCTTGAGCAATGCTTGCTAGGTCGAGAGGGTCGAGGCGGAATTCCGTCTTCTGATCCATCTGTGTATAGTCGATGGCACCGGTTACCGACGGGGCCTCAGACACTAAGTTCGAGCCATTCGGTGAAAATGTAGCTTTTAGGGTTGCATGTGCGTTATCAAAGAGCAGTTTGTCGAAACGTGGAATTGTGACGCTAGAGGAATTAAATGTCACACGGATAGATTGCGACCGTGTCGCTGTAAAAGGATCCATAAAGCGTGAAAATTCAGTACGAGCTATTTCTTCAACTTGCCCTAAAGTCCATGAATGAGATAGACCCCAGATATAGAGTTCAGTCCCGCTAACGTTGAGGTCGTCCTTCCCGGTTCCCTCTGTTGGACCAATTGGTATTTCGGCAAGGAGAGCATCCGAATCATGGGAAAACATCTCCCAGTCGATTCTCAGTTCATGCCAATTCGGCTCATTCCTTTGGGTTGTTGCGACAAGCATTTGCGAACCCAGTCGCATGACCGATAAGCGACCAACCCCTTTATCCCCTAAAGTTACTCCAGCATTGGAGACCGGTCTACCGACCTCTCGCTCTGCTCTGCGGTAACGCGTGCCAATCGTAAGGAAAGCATCCTCTAGGATTGCGATGGACATACCAGCACCCGAGTCGCGGACAGTGATCGTGTTGCCACGTTGGAACGATAATCGCAAATCGGCAACGCTAGATGCCAACTGCATTTCTTCCACAAGACTGGCCGCATTGGGTGCAGAGCGGTCTACACTTTCAATTAGCGTTCGTTTGATTTTGTCAAGCACGAGAGGGTCATTGTTACTAGCTCTTCTTTCCATTTCAGAAAGCGCAGCGTCGCAATCGTCCCAGAGATCGCCCGAGACGCGAATCAAGAACTCAATCTCGACTCTCTTTGAGCCTGCATCAAAGCCGTTCTTGATCAGTTCATAAAAGGCAATTGAGTCTGAACTGATTAGCTCAGACCCCAGTTGCAGTATGGTACGTGCCGCTACTTTGAATGGCATTGTTTAATCGGCTCTTGTGGATGATTAAGAGGCTCTAGGTTGTTTAGGAGATCGTCCTTAAGCAAGTGAGCAATCGCTGGCAACAGTAGATCAGGACGTTCAGAGTCGTTCAATGTAGCCCTAAGTAGTTCAGCTAACTTTTGGACTGGGACTTCGTCCTCAGACAAGACCCGGACAATTTGTGCGGCTTCATTGCCGTCTGCGGTAGTCAAGGCGATACGCAGCGCCTTCAGATCAGGAAACTCCGCGCCTCTCCCGAAGGCCGTCGCTTCTGTACGATTGAAGGTGTCGACCAATAGATCGATCTCGTCCATTGCCCTGGACCTATCCGTCGTGGTCCATCTTGACGGCGGCTTTGAAACAGTGACGCTGCCAATCCTCTCCGCCCATGAGTCATCCGAGAGCGCCGTGTCGGCCAGTGACCTTGCAAAAGTTTGGAGTCTGGGCTCGCGGGCGGCAAGCATCACTCTGGACACCCGCCGCGCCATGTGAACTCGGTCTAGCTCCAATCCACCGACGCCCAGTCCTGCGGTGACCCTGGCTCGGATGCTTTCTAGCAGACGAGGGTAGTCATACTGAAGGTCATCCATCGCAACTCGAAGGACGTCCACGAATCGCTGCCCTCTTCCATCATCGACGCTTCCATCCATTGGGAATGGGTCAAGTCCACATGCAACGGGTAGGGCTTCGAACACCAGAGTAGCGGGCTCTCTTGCCGTTAGAAGGGCGTCCCGTACGCTCTTAGCTGGCTCCGCCAAGTCGGACTTTTTCCGGGTGTACTCAGTTAGCTGTGCTGCGAATACACTAAGCGGCCGCACGACATCCAGCAACTCATATTCTCTATCATCGGAGTATTCCTCTGCAAAGATGCGCGCTAGCAACTGGAACACTTCCATCCGGACACCTGAAACTCGGCACAGCTGCGCTTCGAATGCTGAGGGCTGCTTAGTCAGCCGAAGAAAGTCATGAGCGTTGAACTGTTGCAAGAAGGTGCTATTCTCATATATGGCGATCTCATGAGCGTGCGCCGCCATCGTAATCGCTAGAAGAAGAGGCGCAACACCTGCTCGGACCCCATAGGGGGGACTTTGCAGCACGTCGAGAATCTCAGTGACCGCAATACGGCGCCCATTGGCTTGTTCGAGAAGTACAACAATTTGGGTCAGCGTTGGGCGCAGGTTTAGCGGGTCCGCATGTTCTGACGGTTCGGCCAAAACGAACTGCCCCATTTCCTTACGATGTACGTTCCCGGCGCTCAGCACCGACAGGTACATGGACTTCTCTGGTGGTGCCTTGCCTTGGTCGATTCCCAGAGAGGGCACATCCGCCGAAGCAAACATGCGCTCCACAAGACGCAGACGTGCCGCCGAGGCGGCACTGCTCAGGGTCCGGCGGTTAAGCAGCTCATTATGGATGCGGGGCGCATCGCTGTAGAGCTCGTCAGAGATATCGGACAAGAAGGCGGAGAGCTTACCCTTAAGTGGCAGCTCGACGAGTTTCCCACGATGCCACCATTCCACCTCTCTCTCGTCCCCGCCGCGAAGGCCTATCAGAGAATCGAGGATTCTTAGAAGTACTCGACGAGATGCTGAGATCTGGCGAGCTACTTCGGCAGCAGCGTACGCATCATGGTTCAATTCTGGAGTGTTGTCTGCGATCCATTGCCAGCACTGGGCGTCCAGTAATTCGGCCGCGACGCCTCTAAGAGTGGGAGGCACAGCCAGGACTACTTCACTATGCTCGGCACCATCTATAGACGAAACCATTTTGCGGACGGTGAGATGCTCATTAGGTGAGTCAGACAGAACAACTACAACAAGACCGTCGGCCTCCGTCGGCCTCTCTATGGTCTCCAGCAATGTTTCAGAGTCCGCATAACGAATCTCAAAGTGCCGGAGCGTACCCCTTTCAATGTAATGACGCCGCGCCACTACTGAACTCTGGCTGAGATACGGCCTCACTCGTGCGACCAGTCGATCCGAAGACCCCATAGCACGCTTTGCCGTCTCAAACGCGGATACCAGGTCGACGCTCGTGCTTGGCCACAGTCGATAGCCCCCTGCGGTACCACGGTCGAAGAGGATCCCCCGATGCCTCAGAGATTCCACAGCCCTGCTGACAGCATGATTCTCGTCACCATCAGCCAGTGCTGCTGTCAACACAGTGTCCGTCGGCAGTAGGTGCTCGGCATCAAGTACATTGAGCACCGCAACTGCCTTTAGGACCTTCAGCTGAAGGTCGTCTACATCTCTCATGCCATCGATCGTCTCAACGATCCGTAGCCAGTGACCACGGTAACTTGACGCACTCAGTCGGTATCCGAAAGTGCCACGGATGTAGTCGTAGAAGTCAGACAGGCGGTACCAAGCGTGGCCGTTCGCAGGACGAGCAGCGAATGACTGGAGACCGAATGGTTCAGACGAGAGGAGAAAACTGAACAGCGACCGTTCATGTTGACCGAATCTGGCAAAGAACCTGACCAGTACCGGTAGCACCGTAGGGTGAAGGGGGTACAGATCGAGCGCCGCCGGCGCCCATTCTGGTGTGCCGTACCAACTGGTCTTTAGAGTAGCGGCTTGCACCCCACTTACGGCTTCATCGACGTCCCTAGGCACCAATGTCTGATCGATGTTTAGTGCCTGAGTCACAAGTGCCGCAATGTGGGACAGCGGTTGATCGAACGTGACCTCATCATACCGACCGGCCACCTTTTCCCACTCTTGCCGGATCGTCGAAGGTAAGCTCTCGGCGTAAGCGTGGAAGCCTTGGTGTAGTAGGCCCAGAACAACAAGAGCAAAACCTCTATCCCTTGCTGCGTCCTCGGCAAGGCGCTGGAGAATGTAGAGGTCTTCCTTGTCAGGCCGGAGAGCGGCATACTCAAGGAACTTTCCCAGTTCATCGAGGACTAGTAGTACACCCGACCAACCTCTCTTCGTTGAATAGGAGCCAACCTGTTTCAGGAGATCCAAGAGTTGTGAGTGGTCGGCCGACAAGATCACTGCATCTGCTTGCACCTCCAGGTCTTCCAGAACCCTAGTCTTACGCCGCCGACCGCGTAGTCTTTCCAGACTACGGCGTAGCGCGCGAGCTACTGAAGGTACCAGTGGCTCTCGGGCCCCAGTGACAAGTACGGGCAACATCCGGACCCCATCAAGTAGGCCCACGTGGACTTCTTCTTCGATAGCCTGGCGTATTTGCTCGACCGAAGGTGAAGTTGGATCATGGAGCAGTCGGGAAAGGATAAGGGCGAACGATGATTTTCCCGTGCCGTAGTCACCGGTAACTCTCCATGCTCGGCGGGCAGATCCAGGTTGGAAGCCTCCAACTATCCGGGAGAGCAGTGCTTTCATGGGAGGCGTCAAAACGTATTGGACTAGCATCTCGGCATCGTCAAAATCACGCTCAAGGTGAACTGAGCGCAGGTATCGTTCTGGCACCTGGAAGAGTTGTGCAATATCTAGCTGAGCTTCGTTTGGGCCGTTAGTACTCGGAGCACCCGGGGTTGGTTGAATAGGCCTAGATTGTTTCATTTCAGCCACTGCTAACCTCCTGGGCATACACAGTGGCCAGAAAGTCCCAATTCTCTATTTCTCTGCGGGACACGAGCCCTTGGACAACTGAAGGCTGGTACTTATACGGTCGCGGTGAGTCTGGAACGGCATAGATGTCTAACCGGGCACGAATATCGTCTTCAGGGAGCTTGAACATCTGCCCAATTCCACCTGGAGCAATCGCCACATCACGGTATGTCAGCGTGGCTTCCCCTGGGTGACGCCGCTGCCAGTAGTCGTCTAAGCAGTACTCGAATAGTGCGGTCGTGATCTCGGGCTTAGCCTCGCGGCGAAACGCGTAGACGGGCTCGCGTCTCCCGGACCCATCGACACGGCGCTCACCTACGCTCTGGATCAATTCCAACTCGGCCAATGGGCAATCTAGCGCTTCCTCACGCGGTCCCGGCGAGCCAGGTGTTGAAACGTAGGTGTGCAGAAAGACATCCAGGTGTTGTCCAAGAGTAACAGCCGAATGGGACGTATTGAGACGTCGCGACTCGCCTTCAAAAGCCGCCAGAGCCTCGCTTCGTGTCAAATCAGCATATGGCCACTTGTGCAGGAGAAAATCCCATGCAAACAACGCATCCTCTATCCGTGATGCGACATTCCAATGCAGCAACCACAGCGTGCGAATGTCTTCAAGATATGGATCGAATCCGTCGTCGTCGAAAACTGATTCTCCGAAGCGACTCGGCACAAGGGTCCTGTCTCTCTGAGGAATAGCAACGCCCATCACCTCAACCCAGAAGCGAATCGACCGCACCATGTTCTTGCCGACTCCCAGACTCACCATCGCTTGTTCCATATCTCCAAACATGGCCGGGTTCTCGACAAGGGCACGATACGCCTTGGGCAACCAGGCGTAGCGACACGCGAAGCTTTCGTGTCCTGAGAATTTCATCGTACCCCCGTCGTTCCAGGTTGTCGGCTTGGATGTGGAAGGGCTCCAACTCCTGCCGGTGATCGTTGATACGACGGGCAAACCATATACATTTATCTTTCTAACGCATGCCGAGTAGAGGCCACTGCTTCAGCGATGTACTTCCCGGCTCGCTCTATTTCATCATCGGTAGTGAATTTGCCTGTTCCGATACGGAGCGCTCCTTCCTGTAGCGGTTCAGAGAGTCCCATTGCGCGAAGTACATGCGACGGGGTTTGAGCTGCTGACGAACAAGCCGAGCCTGAAGAAAGCGCCACTAGTTGTCGTAGCCTAGAAATTACGGCATCGTTGGGCACGTATGGGACCGACACATGTAGGTTGTTAGTCAGGCGACGGCTCCGATCACCATTGACGACAAGCCCGTGAATGCCACCAAGTAGGACCTCTTCGAGCCTGTCGCGCTGACTGGCCATTTGAGGTTCGTCTTCTGACATCTCAAGTCGGCGCAGCTGGCAGGCCCTCCCTAGACCTACTATGCCTGGAACGTTCGGTGTACCCTGCATCGCAGCATGTCCAGCACCATTTGCCGACCACAATTGAACATTGGGCGAGACTACTAGGGCACCGACCCCTTTGGGACCATAAATCTTATGGGCACTTACGGTGAGGTAGGTGATTCCCCACTCCCGGGCCTCGATGGGAATGCGCCCGACCGCTTGAGTTGCGTCGACAAGGCTCCGCGCCCCCGCTCGATTGGCTATTTGAACGATTTCTCTGATGGGATAGATTGTTCCTACTTCATTATTCGCCGCCATAACGCAGACAAGATCGACACCGTCTTGACAGGCTTCCTGCAGGGCCTCCATTTCCAGCCGTGCCCGTCCGTCTACCGGAATCCAACGGACTATGACCGACTCTGTCTGCTCATAGGAAGCAATGGCATCTATGACCGCCCTATGTTCAACTGTGGACAACGCAACCCGTAGTGGCCTGCGCCCTTGAGTAGCGACTGCGTGGGAGACTGCCAGACGGATGCTTTCTGTGGAGCCCGACGTAAAGTGGACCCCTTCTGCCTCACCACCAACTACTTGGGCGACTTCGCATTTGGCCTCCGTAGCCAAGTCAGCTGCGATTTCCCCGTATAGGTGCTCAACACTGTTGGCGTTTCCGAAATCAATCGTCATGACTCGACTGACCTCGGCTGCCACACGAGGGTCCACTGGCGTCGTGGAGTGATGGTCCAAATAGATCGGTGACGGAGCTGGTCGTTTCATTCCGCAAGCTCCTCATCGCTTCCCTAATCTGATAGCGTCTGCCCCGACCCCAGGCCAGAATTCGAACAGAACTCCACATACAAGGCAGCGATCACATGTGGAGGATACAAAAGACGTCCCCCACCTAGAGTACGCATGTGAGGCAGCCGTCCGCCCGCTGCAAGCTTTCGTATAGACCTCTCAGTCATCTGAAACAGTACGGCAACATCGGCGGAACTCAGGGACTCATGGTTCTCCAGTCCTTGCCTAGGACTACCGTTGGGCGTGAATAGATGTGCCAACAGTTCGCTTCGTCGCGTTCTGCGGTCTGAACTAGTCTGCATCTGACTAACCTCAAAATCCGCTAACACTGCATATTCCCAGAATTCCCCTTCGATATTACTCTCACCGGTATGTGGGCGCAATCCACCGTACTCGTCCGGTAGATTAGTGACACACGAGGTCTTTCCTTAGGTTGTGGTTTTGGCGGAGGAACTGAAGGGGAGTGAGATAGCCGAGGGATTGGTGGGGACGGACGGTATTGTAGACGGTCTCCCAGATGCGAAGGGCCCGGTTGAGGGGATCCATCGCCAGGTCTCCGTCGTAGAGTTCATAGAACTCCTCGGTGTGGGTGCGCTGGACCCTTTCAACATGGCCATTGAGCTTGGGAGAACGGGGAGGGAGTACGAAGAGATGGATGCCCAGCTCCTTGCAGGCATCCTCGAACTGGGCGCAGAACTCGCTGCCTCCGTCCACCTGTATGGCATTGACCTTGAAGGGCATCCTCTCCCTCAACTGCCCCAGGAAGGATGTGGCCGTGACCGCGGTGGCCAGTGTGTACACACCCACCACGTCCCACCGGCTGCTCAGGTCCCTGGCGGTACAATGCTTCAGTATCACACCGGGCAGGGGCCGCAGGTCCAGGGTGTCCACTTCCACCCAGGTCCCTAGGCTCGGCTATCGCAAACCCTTTGGGCTTTCGGACCGCATAGGGGCGTTGACGCATCCTATTACGGGCCGATATACCATTGCTTGGCGGCTCTCTTAGGACTCCCCGCTCCTTCAGAGCCTTTAGTATCCGTCCCACCATAGACGTGGACACCTCCCATCCCCGGTCCCTCAACAGCACTGCCAGCTTGTCCTTGCCCCACCTGGGCCTCTCCTCTCTCGTCTCCAACACCGCCTGGGCCAGCTCGTGGCTCCAGGTAGGGCACCGCACTCTCCGGGGCCGGTGAGACCGCTCTTCCAAGCTTTCCAGCCGCCTCGGATCATACCTGCCCTTCCACCTGTAGAAGGTCTGTCGGCTTATCCCAAAATAACGACAGGTCAGTGATGCATTCTGCCCGTGACCTTCGTAATAGTCGAACCATGCCAACCTCTTCTTCCCCTCCCGGGACAACTCCCTATACTTACCTATTGCCTTTGCCCTGCTTACTGTTCCGTTTACTATCCTCATCATGACACCATTCTAGGTGTCACCTATCTTTCTGAACGAGATCATCCACCAAGTGTCGCTGTTTCGTTCGGTTCCCACGGAGGCAGACGATCTGAGGGCGGCGGATGGATCAGGGGTGCGAGTTGGCTGTCAGTGCCTGTTGGATGGGAACCGACACCATAGAGTTGAATCCATGGCATTCCTGACGTCTGTAACTCGTCCCTCCCGCAAACGGGGAAAGACGAGAAGAGCAGATGCCACCAGATGATAATGTTGGGCAGCAGTTCGCCTTCTCCGAAGACCCGCGTCGGCCTTACGATGGCGTAAAGGGCTCCAGCATGTCCTGCACCTTCGCCTTGAAGTAGGACAGCCGGAACTCTGCCGCGGGATTGGACACCGGCAATTGGACTATCCTCTCGATGCCTGTCTTTCCAGAGGCCGCATACAGCGTCCCGGTGTTCTCGGCGACATAGCCGACGACCAAGTCTCCCCTGACATAGGGCTTCGACAGTTCCCCTGTTCCTAAGGCCGCCTGCTTGCGCAGAGCCACCGGCGATTCGTTAGGGCGCTAGACTACGGTGGGGGGTACGCAAACATCGAGAGGCTCGTGAAGCCAGAGAGCGCAAGGCCAGACGAGTGTGGGCTGCAAGTCTGCCGCAGCCTCCCGCGAGGTTAAGCAAAGGAAGACCGGAGCCTTGCAGGCACACATGGAGGGGTGGGTGTCAGCTTCTCCATCGGTGGTCTTGATGTGGACGTCATTAAATTCTGCAAGACGTGTCAGGGATTCGTGCGCAGGGGTAAGAGATCCCGCGGTCACCACTTGGCATACCAAGAAAAGAGTGGCGTATACACGGTGCCTTGGTGGGTCTCCGTGTCGTGGCTGGAGGAGTACGGCTGCCATCGCAGGGATTTCGGAGAGGTGCCCATACCATTCGTGTGGATGCGCGATGCCAATGAATTCCCCGAGTTAGACCTTGCCACCTGCGGGCAGATCGACGGGGAGCCGAGAAGCTACGAGTTAGAATGGTTCAGTTGACAAGCAATATGGCCTGCCCAGTCGTAAGGGAGGCCATAGAAGGCGAGGGCGGACCTCCGATTCGCCAAGGGCTATGTACGTCCCAGAGGCTCCACACTCTCTAGTATGCTCCCGTAGGGCACGCTAATGTCTGGTCGTCCACCCTGGCTTGAATGGACCCAAATCGACCGCCCACGAGTACCTGAGTTTTCCGTGCCTATTGCACAACGGACATGAAGGTTAATGTCAGGGACTCAGGCGTATACGAGATGCTAGGTCGCACCAACCTGAATCGGACTTACAAGTCCATCTGAAACTCGAAGATGGTACTGTCTACCGTCAAGCGCGGCCCACCAGACTGGATTCGAACCGGTAAGGGCCTATCCCGACTATTGAGAACATAACCTAGATTGAAACCTCCCACCGAAAAGTTCGCAGTACGGTACGGTATGGTTCACTAGCCGGATTCGAACCGGTAATAGCCGTTTGCGACCTAAGAGAGCACACCCTAGATTGACACTACCCACCTAAAAGTTCGCAGTATAGTACGCTTAGGTGTGCCAAAGGGGACTCGAACTCCCACTTTGAAGATTCTCATATGACACGTGGAAGGGTGCGACCGGATCGGGGCGACGGTGGATAACTCGTCACGGGTTAAGCTGGCAGAAAGATTGTCCTGAACAACACTGCGACCTGGACAATAGCCTTGATGTCTGACAGACAAGCAGGTAAATTTGGACAAGCAAGCATCACAGGAGGCTGCAATCCGACACCCTTCCTAGCATAAAGTCGGGATCGGCCTCGTCGGTAATTCGTAGCTGAGAGACCAGCACCAGCCACTAAAATAGCTTCACTGCCCACCAAGCAGGTGTATAGGCACTTGCTCGCGGATATCAGCTCATCTACTCAGTTTGGGAGGGTAAATGGGACTGAGTAAACCGCTTGAGTCGACGTTGAAATATAGTCTGCCCACTGCTGCATCAATAGACGCCGCGCCTGGAAGTAGTCAGTCCTACGGTATGCTAGTTCGACGGCGCTACCCTCTACGTGAGCTAGGCACATCTCGGCAATCTCGCGAGGAGCATCAGAGCATTCAGCCGCCCACACTCGGAAGCTGGACCTCATACCGTGGGGAACACACGCAACGTTGTTTTCCCGTAGGAGCTTGGAGATAGTCGAATCCGTGAGTGCCTTGCCTGTAATTGACGGGAATACTAACCCGTCACCATCGCTTAATTGCCGGGCCTGCCGTAGCACTTCCATCGCCTGATCTGAAAGTGGCACACGGTGCTTCCGTTGCCGTTTCATCCTAGAAGCCGGAATCGTCCAGACCTGCGTCTCTAGGTCGAATTCAGACCACCTAGCGAGCCTTGCTTCCCCCGACCTGGTAGCTGTCAGGCAAAGGAATTCAAAGGCCATTTTCGTTCCATCCCATGCCCCGGTCGCACGGATCGTATCCAGGGCCCCCGAGACGTCCTCGTGGGGCAATGCCCGCTGATGCTGTGTGACATGCCCGTTCTTTGGTAAAGCCGCTCCGATAGCGTCACCAGCGGGATTGTCGGCCCTGTAACCTTGTGCGACTGCCCATTTCATCACCGCTCCAATTCGTTGTCTCAGCTTCCTAGCCGTTTCCTGCTTTTCCGTCCAGATCGGAACTAGAAGGGCCATTACGTCCAGTGAGGTGATCTCGGATACTAACTTGGCCCCTATGGGCGGATAGGCGTACTGTGACAGACTGCGACGCCAATTCGCCTCATGCCGCCCGTCCTTCCAGGCCGCGGCATGAATCCCAATAACTATCTCGGCGGCGTCAGCGAAGGTGGGTATAGAGGACGTCTTGACCCGCGGGTCCTTGCCCTGTTCAACCACTCGTCGGTTTTCTAGGGCCTTGTCCCGCGCCTCCTTCAATGTCACAATCGGGAAGGAACCTAACCCGATGTTGAAAGGCTCTCCATTGATCCTCAAGCGTTGTGACCAGGACTTCGCAACTCGCCCGGTTGAAGATGGCTTTACCAGTAGACTAAGGCCATACCCACCTCTACCATCCCCATACCGTCCAGGGTCCTTGACTGTTTTCACGAATGCCGCCGATAAGGTCCTTGGCCGCTGCATAAGTACTCCTTTGGTTATCACTATTGAAGTGATAATACCCGAAACCCTTTGAAACATCAAAGGATCTTATGAGCTTCAAAACATAGCTAGAATAGGGCACCTGTGCGACTGTATGGGGCATTCTGAAACCCTGTGAAACCATGTTATGGTGCCCGTTGGGGGTACCACTTCTCTCCATATCGCTTCGGCTGATGTATGGACTACTAGCCCAAGCCCGAGGAGGCTATGACAACTAACGATTCCAAAGCCGACGTGGTCATCATTGGAGCGGGGATTGTCGGGTGCTGCACGGCGTATTACCTGGCCAAAAAGGGCGTGAAAGTCGCCATCGTGGAGAAGGGTGAGGTAGCAGGCGAGCAGTCCAGCCGAGCCTGGGGCTGGGTCAGGCAGCAGGGCCGGAACCCGAGGGAGATTCCACTTGTCACCTTCTCCAAGGGCCTTTGGTCGGGGCTCACCGACGAAATAGGCGCCGACGTTGAGTGGATCGAGGAAGGGTCCCTCAAGCTGGCCTACACGGAAGAGGACCTCTCTCACTTTGAAGAGTGGGCCCGGGAGGCTCGATTCTTGGGTCTCGACACCAGGGTTCTTACCAGGGATGAGGTTAAGCGCGAGATACCGGCGCTCGAAGGGGCGTTCGTTGGTGGAATCCACACTCCTTCGGACGGCCAGACCGAGCCCAGACGTGCGACCGAGGCGATAGCCTGGGCCGCGAGGGAGAGCGGAGTGGCTCTGCACACCGGGCGGGCCGTGGAAGGGTTAGAAGTGGAGAGTGGTGCCGTTAAATCCGTCGTCACCGACAAGGGACGAATTGAAACGGATAAGGTTGTGTGTGCGGCGGGGGCCTGGGCATCGAAGGTCGGGCGGATGGTGGGCGTGCACCTGCCCCAGCGGGTAGCGAAAGGCACTGTAGTCTGCACCGAACCCACCGAGATTATCTCCCACTGCACGGTGATGACCCCGGACGTGACTTTTCGGCAGAAGCGGGACGGGACTTTCTACATATCGAACGGCACGAGGTCAGATTATTACGTCGACCTTCAATCCTTGCAAAACTTCGGACTTTTCATACGCAACTTCCTGAGGGTGAAGAAGACGATGACCGTGCACGTCGGCAAGGAACTGTTCGATGATGTGCTGAGGGCGCTGCCCGGCTCCCCGGCCAAAGCCCACCCATTCGCACACACTGTTGGGGTTGAGCCTGAGCCCAATGGCCGGTTTGTCGAGCAGTCGATTAGCCATTTGAGAAAGCTGCTGCCCTCGGTTGGAGAGCTGGGCATACAGCGGACGTGGGCGGGCAGGATAGACGCGAGCCCCGATGCCACGCCTGTTCTGGGCGGAGTACCCGGCGTGAAGGGGTTCTACTTCGCCACGGGAATGAGCGGCCACGGCATAGCCATGGGTCCCGGGGCCGGGCTGGTGATGTCTCAGCTGGTCATGGGCGAGACACCAAGCGTCGATCTTCATCCCTTCCGTTTCACCCGCTTTGAGGAGGGGGATTCGGCGGACTGGCGGAAGACACTTTAGGCCCTTCCCCCTTGCCCCGCGCCGTCGGCTGACGGTATTGTAAGTTCCATGATTCCTTGCTCTCTTTCGCCTGAGGCTTAGCCCTGTTTAGCCTCGAAAACTCCCTCGAATTCTTCGAATAACCCAGTGCCATCAAAGTGCGTTAATAAGGAGACGACAATGACTGACTTGCCCAACGAAAGGACATTTGGGGCCGTGTTTCCCAATGAGGAGTACGACGCCCGCCGAGCCAAGGTCCGCCAAAGAATGGTTGACCGCGGGATCGACGTCCTCTACGTCAGCTCGCCCAGGAACATCACCTACCTCACGGGCTTCGACATTATCTGGTTTTACCATGCCTCGCCCACCGGGCTTGTCATCCGGGCCGACTCCGAGAAAGTCCTCTTTTTCGACTCCTACCACGAGCGCATGGTCAACGACTTCTGCTACATCGACGAGGCGGTCTTCTACGCTACCTTCCCATTCCACCCGATGGGCCCGCAGCTTGGCACGGTCATCGACTCCATGAAGGACCGAGGCCTGCTCGGCGGCTGCGTCGGCATTGAAAAGTGGGCATACGCACCCTCACCGGCGATGATGCAGGCTATGGAGGAGCGTATGTCGGAGGCCGGTGCCCGTGTTGTCGACGGTTCATGGATTGTTGACACCGTGGGACTCACCAAGTCTCCGCTGGAGGTCGCCTGTGTGAGAAAGGCCGCCGAGATAGCCGACATCGGAATCATGGCAGGGCTGGAAGCCGCCGCCCCCGATGTCACTGAACTTGAGGTCAATGGGGCAATGCAGTACGCCATGGCCAAAGCCGGCGGTGAGGAAACCGCCATCCGATGTGTCGTGAGCAAGGAGGGGTTCCGTATGCCCCACAAGCCCACCACCCGGATGCGCCTCGAGGCTGGGGAGACAATCTTCGCCGACGTGTGTGGGGTCTACAATCGCTACCACGCCGACCTCTGCCGCTTCTTTTGTCTCGGTGAGCCCATCGGTAAGGCCAGTGAGCGCATGAAGGCCCTTGCAGAGAGCATTCCCTACGTCCAGGAGCGGGTCAAACCGGGTGATCCGCCCACGGCCATAGGCAAGACCATCGACGAATACCTCGCTTCCTTAGGGCTTACAGCTGAGGTCGACCGCGGAGGCTACGATGTCGGCCTCTCGCTTCCTCCCGACTGGGTGGGCCACACCCGAGTCGTGGGCGGTGGCTTTGTGGACGAGCCCATGCAGCCCGGCTTCGTCACCAACTACGAGATATTTTCTCGGGGGAAGGATGCCCGGTCGGCGGGCCTCATCGACACTTTCGTGATGACGGAGTCGGGGCTGGAGCTGCTGTCCAAGTTGCCGTTGGAGATACTCTCCAAGGACTGAGGTATAGAGTAGACTTCCCCCCAAGCCCCGACCATATGAAAAAGACAACCGGAGGTGACCCGACATGTTCGTTAGAGCCGTTGACCAACTCGCAGGCAGTGACAAAGAAGGTAAGTGGCAGGACGGAGACCTGTGGCTCAGGGCCGTGCGGCTTGTGACCAAGAGCGACCTTGTCGGCTTCTCCCTCGCCGACGTCCGGCTTTCTGCAGGATGGGAGATTGACTGCCACTACAAGCATCACATCGAGGCCAGCTTCATCATCTCCGGCAGCGCGACGCTAACGGAATATGCCACCGGTAAAAGCTGGGACGTGGGCCCGGGGGACTTGTATGTGGTCGGGCCGAAGGATAAGCACCACGTGTCAACTAAGACCGAGATGCGCGCCGTCACCGTCTTTAACCCCGCGCTTATCGGCAACGAAAAACCCGATGAGGACGGCGCCTACCCACCGACGGGCGAGGTCCCACCTGCATGGGCCGGTGATTCGGGACGGACGATGTTCCTCAAGAGACTTGCGGACACCCGTGAAGTCAGCGTTAGCCATGGCGCTGCCAAGGCCTATCGCTACCTCACCCAGGCAGATGAATGCGGCTTCACCATTTCCACCCCCCGCTCTCCTGCGGGAGACGGCATCGTGCTCCATTACAAGAACCACGTGGAAGCTAACTATGTAATTGAGGGCGAGGGGACTGCCGAAGACCTGACCACTGGCGAGAAATGGGACCTGTTCCCCGGGTCCATGTACTTTGTGGGCCCCAGGGACAGGCACCAGGTTAACACCACCACCGGCTTCTACCTGTTAAGCGTATTCAACCCGCCCCTCGTCGGCAATGAGACCCACGATGACCAGGGCGGCTACCCGCCCACCGGCCCCATCCCCGAGGCCTGGAGGCCCTAAGCTTCTTATCCCCTTTCCCTTGATGAGACTTTTACATAACTGTCACTCTGGCCCCCGAGCCGTAATCCATCCCCTGGGGGTGGGGCATTCCGCTCGCCCTGAGCGGAGTCGAAGGGTCTCAAGAGCGGAATGGGCGGGGTGTCCCGACGCCAGGCCAGAGTTACACAAAGGCTTCCTGATGGGTTAGGGTGGTCCCGGCTAAGAACAAGGTCATTTACACAGATACTCCCGAACCCGGAGGACACCCGACATGTTCGTAAAAACCCTTGACCAGCTCGCAGGCACCGACAAGGAAGTCAAATGGCAGGACGGAGACCTGTGGCTTAAGGCCGTCCGGCTCGTCACAAAGGTAGACGGCGCAGGCTTCTCCCTCGCCGACGTCACCCTCTCCGCAGGCTGGGAGATCGACTGTCACTACAAGAACCACGTGGAGGCAAGTCTCATAGTCTCCGGTAGTGCCACGGTTACGGAGTACGCCACCGGAAAGAGCTGGGAGGTCGGGACAGGGGACTTGTACGTGGTCGGGCCGAAGGACAAGCATCACGTCTCGACCAAGACCGAATTGCACGCCGTCACGGTTTTCAACCCAGCGCTCAAAGGCGACGAGACCCCTGACGAAGACGGCGCTTATCCCCCCACCGGTGAGGTCCCACCTGCCTGGTCAGGCGAGGCGGGTCGCAGCATGATCTTAAAGAGACAGTCCGATACCCAGGCCGTCGGAGTCCGGGGCACGGGCGCCCAGGCCTTCCGCTACATCACCCAGGCCGACGGCTGCGGCTTCACCGTCTCTAACCCCCGCTCCTCGGTGGGCCACGGGAAAGAGTTGTGGTACCAGAACCACGTCGAGGCCAACTACGTCCTGGAGGGCCAGGGTTCCGTCGATGACCTGAACACGGGTGAAAAGTGGGACCTCGCTCCCGGATCGATGTACTTCGTTGGCCCGAACGATAGGCACTTGATGTCCTTCAGCACGGCCTTCGCGCTGGTGAGCGTCTTCAACCCGCCCCTCGTCGGCAGCGAGACTCATGATGATCAGGGCGGTTATCCGCCCACCGGCCCCATCCCTGAGGCCTGGAGGCCATAGGGAGCCGATGACGGTGCGTGTCCGGTTGAAGTATTTCGGGTAGACTGAGGCCCGATCCCCATATAAACGAATCAACAAGCTGGAGGTGAAGCGATGTTCGTGAGAAGGCTGGAGGATTTGGCCGGGACCGACATGGAGATGGTCAAGACCGACGGGAATAAGAGACTGCAATCAAGGAGGCTGGTTACCAAGGCCGACGGCGCCGGGTTTTCCCTTTCGGACGTCAGGCTTTCCGAGGGCTGGGTTATCGACCTGTGGTACAAGAACCACGTGGAGGGGAACCTGGTGGTAGGCGGTGATCTGCACGTGGAGAACTTGACCAATGGCGAAAGTTGGGACCTGGGTGCCGGAGACCTCTACGTGGTCGGGCCGAAGGACCGTCACCGGCTGACGGCCAACAGCGACGTTCACGTTGTAAGCGTCTTTAACCCCGCCACCCTGGGCACCGAGCGCCACGACGCCGACGGCGCCTACCCACCCACCGGCGACCTTCCCCTCGAATGGCAGGGAGAGAACGGGCGGACCATGTTCGTCAAGCACCTGGAGGACACCAGGGTAGTCGGGATAAGCCACGGCCGCTCCACCGCCTACCGGTATCTCAACCAGCCGGAAGGGTGCGGTTTCACTATGTCCACCCCCCGCTCACCCGCGGGCAAGGGAATCGTCCTCTGGTACAAGAACCACGTGGAGGCCAATTACATCCTGGAAGGCGAAGGCACGGTGGAAGACCTGACCACCGGAGAGAAATGGGACCTGGCGCCCGGCACCATGTACTTCGTCGGGCCCAAGGACCGACACCAGACAGTAAAGTTCTCCGACACCTACCTGCTCAGCGTCTTCAACCCGCCCCTCATCGGCCACGAGACCCACGACGAAGAGGGTACCTACACGCCCAACGGCCCCATCCCAGAAGCGTGGAGGCCGTAGGACCAAACCTGGAGGTGCAGTTATGTTCGTTAGAAGAGTGGAAGACCTTGCCGGCACGGATAAGGAAATGCTGCGGGTCGACGGCGACAAGAAACTTCAGGGCAGGCGACTGCTCACCAAGGCCGACGGCTGTGGCTTCTCTCTTTCCGACGTCCGCATCTCTGCAGGCATGTCCACAGACCTGCAATACAAGAACCACGTGGAGGGAAACCTGATCGTCTCCGGCGAAATGGAGTTGACTGACTTGACCAGCGACGACAGCTGGACCCTTGGAGCCGGAGACCTCTACGTTGTCGGGCCCAAGGACCGGCACCGCAGCGTTGCCAAGACCGATGTGCACATAGTCAGTGTGTTTTGCCCCCCTACAATAGGCAACGAGAGGCATGACGCCGATGGCTCCTACCCACCTACCGGCGAGATTCCTCCTGCCTGGCAGGGAGAATCCGGCCGCACCATGTTCGTAAGAAGGCTCTCGGAGACCCGCGTGGTCGGCATAAGTCACGGGCGTACGAAGGCATACCGATACCTCACCCATGACGACGAGTGCGGGTTTACCATCTCGACCCCTCGCGCCCCTGCGGGCGATGGCATCGTCCTTTGGTACCAGAACCACGTCGAGGCCAACTACATCTTCGAGGGTGAAGGTACCGTCGAGGACCAAACAACCGGCGAGAAGTGGGACCTGTACCCGGGCACGCTGTACGTGGTCGGGCCCAAGGACCGGCACCAGTTGAAGTCCAGCACCGGGTTTTACCTGGTGAGCGTCTTCAACCCGCCAATATACGGCGGCGAGTCCCACGACGACCAAGGCGGATACCCACCCACCGGCCCCATCCCCGAGGCTTGGAGACCGTAGTGCTATAGACCGAGAATTCCGCGGACCAGGTGGCCGTTCATACTGCCCAAGATTCTCCGCTGGGGGGTCGACATATGAGCGGCCACATCATTTGGAGGTGAAACCATGTTTGCAAGAAAGCTGGAAGACCTGGCCGGTACAGACAAGGATATGGTGCGCCGCGACGGCGACAAGATCTTGCACGCCAGACGACTCCTTACCAAGGCCGACGGCTGCGGCTTTTCCCTCTCCGATGTGCTGTTTTCGGTGGGATTCTCCATCGACCTGCACTACAAGAACCACGTGGAAGGCAATCTGATCATCAGTGGCGTAATCGAGGTCACAGACCTGACAAAAGGCATTAGCTGGGACCTGGAGTCTGGGTCCCTATACACGGTCGGGCCTAAGGACCGGCACCGTCTCACGGCCAAGACTGATGTCCACCTGGTCAGTATTTTCAGCCCCGCCGTGATGGGTAATGAGAGGCACGATGCAGACGGCGCCTTTCCCCCGACAGGCGACATTCCCCCCGTCTGGCAGGGTGACGCCGGCCGAACGATGTACGTGAAAAGACTGGAGGACATCCCGGTAATCGTAATAGGCCACGGCCGCGCGAACGCCTATAGATACCTCACCCAGGAAGACGGGTGCGGCTTCACTATATCTACGCCCCGCGCCCCTGCGGGCAAGAGCACTGTTCTCTGGTACCAGAACCACGTCGAGGCTAACTACATCCTGGAAGGCGAAGGTTCTGTGAAGGACCAGACGACAGGGGAGGAGTGGGACCTGGCCCCGGGGACGGTGTATGTGGTCGGGCCCAAGGACCGGCACCAGATACAGGCGAACACCGATTTCTACCTGATGAGCGTGTTCAATCCTCCGCTGGTTGGAGATGAGACCCACGACGACCAGGGTGGATACCCGCCCAGTGGGCCGATTCCGGAGGCTTGGCGGCCTTAGCTAATTAGGCAGAAAATTCCGCGGACCAAGTGGCCGCTCATACTGCCCAAGATCCTCCGCTGGGGGGTCGACATATGAGCGGCCACATCATTTGGAGGTGAAACCATGTTCGCAAGAAAGCTGGAAGACCTGGCCGGGACAGACAAGGATATGGTGCGCCGCGATGGCGACAAAATGCTGCACGCCAGACGACTCCTTACCAAGGCCGACGGCTGCGGCTTTTCCCTCTCCGATGGGCTGTTTACGGCGGGATTCTCCATCGACCTGCACTACAAGAACCACGTGGAAGGCAATCTGATCATCAGTGGCGTAATCGAGGTCACAGACCTAACAAAAGGCATTAGCTGGGACCTGGAGTCTGGGTCCCTATACACGGTCGGGCCTAGGGACCGGCACCGGCTCACAGCCAAGACTGACGTCCACCTAGCCAGTGTTTTCAGCCCGGCAGTGATGGGCAATGAGAGGCACGACGCGGACGGCGCCTTCCCCCCGACAGGCGACATACCCCCCGCCTGGCAGGATAACGCGGGCCAGACGATGTATGTGAAAAGACTCGAGGATGTCCCCGTGGTGGTAATAGGCCATGGCCGCGCGAAGGCCTACCGGTACCTCACCCACGACGATGGGTGCGGGTTTACCATCTCCACCCCCCGCGCCCCTGAGGGCAAGGGCATCGTCATGTGGTACCAGAACCACGTCGAGGCGAACTACGTTCTCGAGGGTGAGGGCTACGTCGAGGACGTGACCACCGGCGAAAAGTGGGACCTGGCGCCAGGAACCGTATATGTCGTCGGCCCCAGGGACCGGCACCAGGTAACGTGGTTTACCAATTTATGGGTGATGAGCATCTTCAACCCGCCAATATACGGGGATGAGACCCACGACGACCAGGGCGGCTATCCACCCACCGGCCCGATACCGGAGGCCTATCGGCCCTAATTCAGGCCATACAGCGCCGCCGCGTTGTCGCCAACGATCTTGACAGTCTCATCCTCCGGGATGTCGTGGAAATCTTTGGCAATCTGCTGCCGAGAGAAGGGGAATACGCCCTCGGGGTGGGGGTAGTCGGAGCCCCACATCAGCTTGTCGACGTTGAGGAGTTCCCGGGTGAGGAGGCCAGCGCGGTCGTCTTCGAAGGTGGCCCAGAACTGTCGGAAGAAGTAGCTGCTGGGCGGCTCTTCAAGCTTGGGCTCCATCCAATGCCGGTGGTCCTCCCACCAGTGGTCGTTGAGGCGGAGGACTGAGGGTATCCATCCAATTCCGCCCTCGGCCATCACGAACCGGAGCCCGGGAAACGACTGTGGCACCCCCGACAGTATGAGGTCCGTCAGGCCGCGGGCCACGGCGCAGATCTTCTGCTCGATTACGGCGACGCCGACTCCCAGGCTCCGGTACTTGTCGGCACTGACCGACTTGGTGCTCGACCCGACGTGAAATCCGAGGGGCAGCCCGACGTCCTGAAGGGCAGCCCAGAGCCGGTCGCCGCCCTCCATGTTGACGTAACCGCCCTCCACTTCCAGGGGAAGCATCACCGACTTGAGGCCAAGCTTGGCTGCCCTCTCCACCTCGGCGATTTTGCTTTTGGTCGAACCTCTCATGGGCAGGATGCCGACGCCGACCAAACGATCGGGGGCGGAGGCGCTGAACTCGGCGATCCAGTCGTTATAAACGCGGACGATTTCGACGTGGAGGTCGGCGTCGGAGGCGTTGTAGCACCAAAGGCCAAAGACACCAGGGTACATGACCTCCGCCCGGATGCCGTCAAGGTCCTGATCTTTGAGCCGTGCGGCGGGGTCCCACGCGCCGGGTCGCGTGTCATCATAGCGGAGGCCGGCCATGTGGATTTCCTTGCCTTCGGCTTTGTCGGTGGCTGCAGAGCCCTCGCCGGAAAGCCCGATAGCGAACTCCCCAAAGCCTTCCATGACGTAGAAGTCACCGGAGTCCCGGGACTCGATGTGTGGGGCCTTTTCAGCGAGTTTCGGGTCCATGCGGGAAGAGAACAAGTCCTTGGGCTCCACGACGTGTCCATCCGCAGAAACGTAGCTTCCAGTAAGAGAAGTTGCCATGGGTCACCTCCTGAGTTTGTCCACCTCTAGTCGTACGGCTCCGGGATGTTCCAGCGATATGCTAACATCTTCGGCAACGATGCAGGAAGTGACAAGGCAAGAACCGGAGTAGTGGTTTATGGGTAACACTGAAGAAAATCGATTGATGCCTGAAGCGTGGCAAGACGGGCCCCGATACGGGAGCCCGAGCACCTTTATGCAGATTCCGGGGAGCCGGGACCTGTCCAAGGCCGACGTGGCCATAGTCGGGCTTCCGCTGGACCTGGGGACCATCATTCGCTCGGGGGCGAGGTTCGGGCCTCGAGGGATACGGACGGCGTCGATGCACGTAGGTTTGCACGGGCTGGATGTCGAAGAGCTGAATGAGCCGTTCAAGAGCCTGCGGATAGTCGACTATGGTGACATAGAGCTGACGTATGGTTACATTGAAGAGGCTGTTAGGCGAATAGAAGTTGCGGTCACGGAGATCATCTCCCACGACGTGTTTCCCGTGTGCCTCGGGGGCGATCACACGGTGTCGCTGCCCATCCTTCGGGCCCTGTACAAGAAGCACGGAAAGTTATCCCTGGTCCACTTCGACGCCCACCCCGACTTCTGGGAGCCACCCAAGGACATGCCCCTTCACCACGGGACCATGTTCAGGATCGCCTCGGACGAGGGGATCATGGACCCGAAAACCTCGGTGCAGGTGGGAATAAGGGGCCGGCCATCGATGGGGATATTGGAGAACGTCAGGGAGGCGGGGATCACGGTTATAACTGGCGAGGAGTTCTGGCGCACCGGCGTGGATGCGACTATCGAGAAGATAAAGGCGGCGACGAAGGGTCGGCCTGTGCATATCTCGTACGATATCGACAGCGTGGATCCGGGTTTCGCTCCGGGGACGGGCACGCCAGAGGTTGCGGGGCTGACGAGTCGGGAGGCGATGGCATTGGTCAAGGGGTTGAAGGGGGTGGGGGCGGTCGGGTTCGACCTGGTGGAAGTGACACCGGCCTACGACACGTCGGAGATAACCTCGCTGCTGGCCGCTAACCTGGTGATGCAGTTCCTGCTGACGCTGGTCCCGGACAAAGAGTAGCTCGGGGCACGGGCAGCATGGCTTCGAAGAGGACATTTGAGGACTGGCTGGAGGGTGTCGAGCCCAGGCTCAGGCCTTTGGCCGTGGAGCTGCGGCGGATGTTCCTGGAAGCTGAGCCCGCGTTGCGGGAGTCGATCAAGTGGGGCAACCCCTGCTTTGAGAAGAAGCTACGAGTCTTCTACATTGCTTCGCAAGGGGACAGGTACGTGACCCTCGGTTTGTGGCAAGGGGCCCTGCTCCCGAACCCCGAGGGGTTGATTGAGGGGACGGGGAAGCGGATGAGGCACGTGAAGATAAGGAGTGAGGAGGAGTTGGAGGGGACGGGGGTTGGGCGGATAATCCGGCAGGCCGTGGAGTTGGACGGGGCTGAGGGGACCAGCAACCGCTAGGGGGTACGCCTACGGGGGAGGGGCACGCCCCGCATCCATTCCGCTCTTGAGACCCTTCGACTCGGCTCAGGGCGAGCGGAATCCTCCCTAGGGAAGGGATGGATTCCGGCTCGGGGGCCGGAATGATCCGCCTTTGGCAGACAGGCTCCCCTCGGGTGGGGGGAGGGGGTCGCGTATGAGGGTATGCTTGTGCGTGGTCGGGGCTGATAATATACTCGCCACGTCCGTGATAAAGGGCCGCGGCCCAATTCCTAAAGAACTCACGTGTCTCGGGAGGTAAGAATGGTTGACCAAGCGGTCGAGAAACGCGTCCTGCGTCAAATCAAGACCGAGCAGACAGTCAAGCTGGCCAGCGACCTGATTTCCATACCCAGCTTCAAGACGGAGGAGCAGAAAGTCGCCAGATTCCTCGCGGGGTTCTTCCGGCGAAGAGGGTACGAAGTCGAGCTTCAGGAGGTTGAGCCGGGTCGATACCAGACGATAGCGACGCTCAAGGGGGCGGGGGGCGGTAAGAGCCTGATGCTGAACGGGCACATAGACATCGACCCCCTGGCGATGGGCTGGGTCCGTGAGCCGTTCACTCCTAACTGGGAAGGCGACCGGCTGTACGGGGCGGGGATCAATAACATGAAGGGCGGCGTGACGGCAATAATCACCGCTGCTGAGGCTATCCGAAAAGCCAAGACCCCGATGAAGGGCGACCTCGTCGTGGCGTGTGTTGTCGGGGAGTTGCAGGGTGGGGTGGGGACGGTCTACGCGCTGAAGCAGGGCTTGCGAACCGACGGAGCATACGTGGCGGAGCCCACGGGCGACGGAGACAACATCATGACCACCCACGCAGGAGTCGTGGAGTTGGCTATCAGCACCGTTGGGCAGTCGCAGCACGTGAGCCGCTCTCATTTGGCTGTCGACGCGCTGGAGATGATGACAAAGGCCATACCGGCAATCAAGAACGTAAAATTCACCTATGAGCACAGGCCTGACCTGCCCGACCTCCCGCGGATTATCGCCGGGACGATAATCGGGGGGAGGGGAAGGAACCACGACCTGAAAGGGCCGAATTTCACCTGTGACTACTGCACGGTGATCGTCGACGCCAGGATCGTACCTGGGCAGTCGCACGTGACGGTCAAGGCAGACCTGGACCGGGCATTGAGCAAGATCAAGGAAGAAGACCCGACCTTCGAGTATGAGATCGTGACGCCGGTGCCGCCGGAGTACAAGGTGATGACGGTGTTCATGAACCCGATGGAAGTGCCCAAAGACAACGTGATAGTGCAGAACCTGGAGAATGCCTACCGTAAGGTTTCAGGCCGGGCGCCGGACAAGATAGGTGCGATACTGACCCAATCCTATGCGGGCAACGACAGCTGCCACATCTGGGAGGCGGGTATTCCAGTGTGCCTGATGGGCGCTGAGAATGGTCGGGACCAGAAGGGTGAGCCTGACTCCTACGTCATTGTGCCGAGCATGGTGCAGCTGGCGAAGACCTATGCGATGGCGGCGCTGGACTGGTGCAACCAGGAGAAGTAGGGGAGGGATTGGATAGGCCGCCTGGATAGCTGTAAACGGAGAAATCATGGACGCAGCGTTAAAGCAAAGAGTTCTGAGAAAAATCAAGGATGCGGAGGTGGTGGACCTGTGCAGCAGGATTTTACGTATACCGAGCTTCAAGACTGAAGAGCAGAAGGTGGCCAAGTATCTCGCCACGTTCTTCCGGCGGCGGGGATATGAGGTCGACCTACAGGAAGTGGAACCGGGTCGGTATCAGACGATAGCGACGCTCAAGGGGTCGGGGGGTGGGAAGAGCCTGATGCTGAACGGGCACATAGACATTGACCCGCTGGCGATGGGCTGGAAACGGGACCCGTGGACGCCGAGTTGGGAAGGGGACAGGCTGTACGGAGGCGGGGCGTTCAACATGAAAGGTGGAGTAGCGTCGATGATATCGGCGGCGGAGGCTATACGTAAGTCTAAGGTGGAGCTTAAGGGAGACATAGTCGTGGCGTGCGTGGTGGGTGAGTTGCAGGGTGGGGTGGGTACAGTCCACGCGCTGAAAAGCGGGGTAACTGCGGACATGGCCATCGTAGCCGAGCCCTTTGGGTCAAAGACCATCATGACCACCCATGCCGGTGTCATTGGCATGGCGATCAACGTCCTGGGATACTCGAAGCACATCACGGTACGTGAAGAGGCGGTGGATGCAATAGTGAAGATGATGAACGTGATCGATGCGGTAGACAAGGTTGAACTAAGGCACACGCCGCATCCGGATCTTCCCGGATTGCCGCGTATTAACTGCGGGGCGATTATCGGGGGTCGGGGCCGAGACCACGACCTGAAGGGACCCAACTACGTGAGCGACTTCTGCACCTCCATCTGGGACGTGCGCATAGTCCCCGGCCAGACCGCCGAGAGCGTGGAGGAGGACGTGAGGAAGGTCATGGACGGCCTGAGCGCCGAGGACCCGGAACTGAAATGGGAGCTGGAGATACCGCCGCCTGCGAGATACAAGGGGGTAGCCGTGACCATGGACCCTGTGGATATCCCCAAGGATGAATACATAGTCGGGGCGGTGTCACGGGCCATTGAAGGGCACATGGGAGCGCCACCCGAGAATGTCGGGGCGATACTGCCACGTTCCTACGCGGGCAACGACACGTGCCACCTCTGGAAGGCGGGCATCCCCTGTGTCCTGAACGGGCCGGGGGGCGACAGGTCGCTCGGGGGAGAGGCCGACACGTTTGTCAACGTGAGCGAAATGGTCGAGTGCGCAAAGACCCACGCCCTAACGGCGCTTGAAGTCTGTAACCTGCCGGCCTAGCCGGGGAGATCGAGAATGGCTGCAACAACTTTAGACAGAGTAACGAATCGGGTGAAGGAAGACTGGGTTGTCGGGCTTGCGAAAAAGCTGATCGACATACCGAGCTTCAAGACCGAGGAATCTCAGATAGCGCTGTTCCTGGCGTCGAACTTCCGGCGATGGGGATATGAGGTCGACCTTCAGGAGGTGGACCCGGGTCGATACCAGGTAATCGCGACGCTGCGGGGCACGGGGGGCGGGAAAACCCTGATGTTGAACGGGCACATAGACCAGGACCCGCTTTCAATGGGTTGGAAGCGTGACCCGTGGAAGTCCTCGGTGGAAGGTGACCGGCTGTACGGGGCGGGGATATACAACATGAAGGGCGGTGTTGCGTCGATAGTGGCAGCGGCTGAGGCGGTGCGCCGGGCGAAGGCGTCGCTCAAGGGAGACCTTCAGGTGGCGTGTGTTGTCGGGGAGCTGCAGGGAGGGGTGGGGACGGAGTACGCCCTGGAACACGGGTATCGGCCCGACATGGCGATAGTGGCGGAACCGAACGACGCGGACACCGTTCTCACTGTGCACGCAGGATGGCTGGAGATGGCGGTGCACGTGCTGGGCGAGTCTCGGCACATAAGCCAGAAAGAGAGCGGCATCAACGCAATTCAGAAGATGTCCAAGGCCATTGAGGCGATAAACGCATTGGAGCTGAGCCATACGCCTTTCCCGGTCCTGCCCTCTTTGCCTCAGCTTCACGTCGGAGCGATTATCGGGGGGCAGGGCAGGAACCACGTGATCAACGGCCCGAACTTCGTGCCTGACTTCTGCACGGCACTGGTGGACGGGCGCATGGTCCCGGGTCAAACATCGTCGGGAGTCCTAGAGGAGGTGCGTCGGGCCCTGGATGCGGTCAAGGCCTCGGACCCCGAGTTTGAATATGAGATCGAGATGCCGCCACCGGCGGACTATCGGGTGCTTCGTACAGTGATGGAGCCGATGAACATGCCTACGGACGAGGAGATCGTGAAATCGGTGGCTCGGGGGTTCAGGGCGGTCACGGGGGGTGAGTTGGCCTACGTCGGGAGCAAGACTCCGAACTCCTACTCTGGGAATGACACCACCCACTTGTGGAAGGCGGGCATCCCGTGCGTGCTGTACGGGCCAGGGGGCGATTGGGACGCACGGGAAGATGAACCGGACCACTATGTCCGCATCAGCGACATGGTGACCTGCGCCAAGGTGATGGCGGCGACGGCACTGGACGTGTGCAATCAGGAGGGGTAGGGAGGAGGATCCGGCCCCGTCCGTTCTTTAGACCCTTCGACTACACTCAGGGCGAACGGACACCACCCATAGGGTGCGGGGATCCCGTTGCCTATACCCGAAGAGATACTTACTGGATCAAGAGATGCATCGCATTTCTTGTAATGCCAGGTTGTTAGTCAGGCAGGTGCGGAGTCGACGGTTGGCGGGGCCAGCTTCTCCCGGAGCCAGCCGTGAAGGAGTTCGTCCAGCTCTTCACGGCACTCGTTTAGGCCGTGGCCCGCGCCCTGAAAGTAGCGCAGTTCCTTGGGTTGATCGGCCAGGTCGTAGATGAACTGGGAGGCACGGACGGGGATTATGGCGTCGTCTGCGCCGTGGACGAGGAGAAGAGGTCGGGGGGCGACTTCCGAAACACGCTGCGCACCTGCGCTCTGGCTGGACAGGCCCACTACAGCTACTATCTTGTCGTTGTAGGGGGCGGCGGCTATGACGACGGCCCCTCCGAAGGAGTGCCCTACCAGGGCCAGCCTCTTGAACCCGACGCCCAGCAGCAGGGTTGTCCCGGCAAGGGTGTCGAGTACGCATTCGTAGAGGTCGTTGGGCAAGCGGTAGTCGAGGCGCAAGGAAGCTATACCTTCACCGGCGAGGCGCTCGGCGAGGCGGACGTAGATGCTATCAGCGGGGCCGGTGACGCCCCCGCGTGCGCCCCAAACCCAGAGGACGGCGGCGTCCATGGTCTCGGTGGGGTGAAAGAGGCTGAAAATGCTGCCGCGGGAGGTGTTGATCAGGATTCCCTGGCCGGAGTGGCCTTCCGGGGCACGGAACCGCTGGTAGCCCTGGACCTGGATGGCCTCGTCGTCGGTGGGTGGAGGGCCAGCCGGGCCGGTCATAACGCTGGTACCAGTTCCCGGGCCTGGGCAATGGCCCGGAGCTTGGCCTCGGCGGTGTTGGCGAAGGCGACGGGGTTGTCGGCGAAGGTGGCGAAGCCGCAGTCGGGGGTGAGGAGAAGGCGCTCTCTTCCGAATAAGTTGAGGCCGAGGTCTATGCTCCGGCGGATGTCCTCGGGGCGCTCTACGGCATCGAGCTTCTGGTTGACGACGCCGATGGCGATGCGCTTATCGTCGGGGAGAGAGCGGAGAACTGCAGCTTCACCTGCACGGGGGGTTGAGAGCTCAAGGAATAGGGTCCCGACCTCGACGCGCTTGAGGAGGTCGAGGAGGGGGCGGTAGTCGCCGGAGAGGGCGGCAGATTCGTCGCGGGTCCAGTTGCCGCGGCAGATATGCAGGCCGAGGCGGTCAGGTGGGAGGCCGGTAACGACGTCGTTGAGGAGGCCTGCGGCGAAATCAAGCTCGGCGGCGGGGGCCAGCTTTTCGCTGAGGGCCCCGCACATGAAGGTGCGGTTGCCGCTTGGGGCGCCGAATACGACCTCGGTCAGAACGGGCTCGTCGAACTGGACGAGGGCTGCGCCGGACGCAAGGAGGAAGTGGAGCTCTTCGCAGAGGACTCGCACGACGTCTTGGGCTAGGTCTTCACGGGTCTCGTAGGGGAGGTCGGTGAGGCAGTCGAGCCACATGGTACGGGTAAGGAGATAGGGGCCGGGGAGGGCAACCTTGATGGGCCTGTCGGTGCATTGGACGGCGAATTCAAGCTCGTGTAGGGCCAGGGGTTTGCTTCTGCCGAGCTTGCCGTAGACAACAGGGTGTCGTACCTCGCCGGCGGGCACGTCAAGGGCGCGCAGATCCTTCTCGAACTTGTCGGGGTCGTCGACCATGGCGGTAAGGTCGGTAAGAGGGATGAGCTGGCAGTTGTCGAGGAGGCCGCCTACGAAGCTGGCATAGCTGTCGCGGCGCTGCTCGCCGTCGGTAACCACGTCGACACCGGCGCGAAGTTGGGCGTCGATGGCAAGCCGGGCAGCATCGTCAGCGGTGGCCTGGAAGTCCTCTTCATTGAGGCGCCCTTCGAGCCTGTCGTGGACTGCCTGGAGCATCCAGCGGGGCCTGGGCCAGCTCCCGATGCCCATGACCGACAAAGGTGCGATTTCGGGAGCGGGGGAGGGTGGGGGGAGGGAGTCCGGGATGGTAACCTTCACACGCAGCTGTTCGCCGATGGATGCGGGGGGAGGGAGGGTGGCAGTGGGCCGGCGCTCTTCCATAAGACCCTTACAGACCAGGAAGCTGCGCTGCCCGTTCCTCTTGGTCCAGGAGACCATCTCGTTCTTGGTCATGCGGCACCAGGCTGGCAGCTCGACCTCGACGGTGGAGTCGGTGGAGAGGATTTCGAGGAGGCCGCCGCGCTCCATGGGGTCGATGTGACGGCGGATGAGCAGAAGGAGGCCGCCGCCGCAGTCGAGGTCACCACCGTTGAAGCTGACATCGGGCTGGTATACGTGACGTTCGATAGGGTCCATGAGAGGCTCGGGTGCGGGAGGTCAGTAGGAGACAGCAGGGCTGTTGTCGGACAGGAACTCGACGAGCTTGGCGCCGCCTACGATAGTCGCCCCATCAACGAGGTTGGTCTCGTCAAGGCCGCGCTTTTTGAAGCACGGGGCACAAACGTAGATATCACCACCGAATGCGGCGAAGCTGTCCATCAGATCCTTGAGAGGCATGAACCCTTCCTCGTTGATGTCGTCGGCATAACCCTTTTCGGCAACACGAACTCCCTCGGTGCTGAGGAAGACCATGGTCTCCTTCTCCGAGCCCAAGGCAGCGTTGGCTATTACGAAGGCCACGGTGGCCTTGTCGGCGTTGTCCTTGGCATGGGTGAGGCTGACGCAGAACTTTCCGGACATGTTGACTCCTTCCAGGGTCTATTTCTGCTCGATCCAGTAATGGGGGTGGTCGGCTTTGAGGAGGCGTCGGCTCGTTAGCCGGCACCATGCAGGGATGTCTTCGTGGGCGCCCAAGTCCTGGGTGGTGAGCTTGAAGATCTGGCCAGGAGCAAGGGGTTGAAACCGCAGCCTGAGCATGATGACAACCTCACCGCAGCCCATGTGTCCGGCGTCCCAGTGGTCGGCTACTGCTATGTCTTCTCCTGTGTCCATTCTCCTGAGGGATCCAGGCCGAGCCGTGGCCTCATGCAATCTGTTATTGCACGTATCAAGTAATGTTATATAAGCGATCCGGAGGTAGTTTACGCGGATGGGGAGTGGGGGGCAAGGGGCGGAGGATGCAGGGGGGAAGGGGACATTGGGGACAGGAGGTGAGTGGGAATGTTCTGGCTCCCACGCGGAGGTTCGGGATGACGTGGGATGGAAGTGGGCGTGGGGGTGTATGCAGGAGCTTGGACGGATTAAACTGTCATGGGAAACAAGCGAATTGAGAGCGGAGGTGAGAGCAGATGACGGAGCTAGCACAGAAACGGTTGGATTACCATGTACCGGCTCGGGAGGGGAAGGCGTTTCGGGTAAGTAAGGGGGAGCTGGTTAAGGTGATAGATCTGCATGGCGGGCAAGCCGTGGACCTGTTTGCCTTCAACGTGGAGAACGTAAAGGAGTACCTGAGCGCCGAGCATACGAGGCCTTCCATTTCCAGGCTGTTTCCGAAGGAAGGTGATGCGTTCTATACCCAGGAGCGCCGACCTATCCTCACGCTTGTCGAGGACCATAGCCCCGGAATTCACGACTTGCTATACGCGTCGTGCAATCCCAGCAGGTATCGAGAGTTGGGGGTGGAGGGGTGGCATGCCAGCTGCGAAGAGAACCTTCAGAGGTGCATGGGGGCCATCGGGGTGCCGGGGGTCGAGATACCGCAGCCGGTTAACCTGTTCACCAACTTTCGCGTATTTATAGACGGCAGGATGGACATCGCGGCGCCGGAGACTAAAGCGGGGGACTACGTGCTGCTCAGGGTGGAGATGGACTGCTGGGTGTGCGTGTCGGCGTGTCCGCAGGACCAGAACGCGACAAATAGTGGCACGCCGACGGATATCAGTGTGGAGGTGGGGTCTTAGGTGGGGGTCGATTACGGCTCCGGGACGGGGTGCCGGAAAGGGGAAGGGGGAGGTTTGGGGGCTATAATTGGGGGTAATAGGAAACAGGCATTGAAGGGGGAAATTTGATCGAAGAGGAAGTTGCGGGAATTCTGAAGGAGCGGGGACTTACGGTGTCCGTGGCGGAGGCATGTACCTCGGGGTTGATAGCGGCCAGGCTGACCAGCGTGCCGGGGAGCTCGAGGTTCTTTGTTGGAGGCGTTTTGGCGTACGCCAACGACATAAAGGAGAACGTGCTGGGCATTCCCAAAGAAATCATGATTCGTGAGGGGTCGGTGTCGGAGGTGACTGCGCGGGAGATGGCCAAAGGGGCTCGGCGGCTAATCGGGTCGGACCTGGCGGTCTCGGCGACAGGGGTGATGGGCCCGACGGGAGGGACAAGGGCCAAGCCAGTCGGGCTATTCTTCGTAGCGGTTGTGGGGGATGAGATCGACGTGTGTGTCGAGAGGCGGTTTTCCGGCGATCGGGCTGAAAACCGGGAATTGGCGTCGGCGGCTGCAGTAGAACTGCTCCGTGATGTTTTGCTGGACTCGGATACCGGGCTGTAGGGGCGTAGAAAAAGGAATGGGACAAGAAGCTATCTCGCTGGCAGATATCAAAGACTCGGCCATCGAGATGGCGAAAGGGGCAGCCCGGATACTGGAGTCGCACTTTGGCCACGTGGGAGGCGTGCATGGGAAGGGGGGCAGTAAGTCGGACCTGGTCTCGGAGGCGGACAAGGAGAGCGAAGCTTACCTGAAGGGGGAGATCAGGCGTCGATACCCGGGCCACGGGATAGTGGGTGAAGAGGGGACGGACGAGAAGCCCGAGGATTCCGACTTCCTTTGGGTGCTGGACCCGTTGGACGGTACCCTCAACTACGTTAACGGACTTCCTATTTACGCAGTCTCGATAGGGGTGCTCAACAGAGGTGTGCCCGAGATAGGGTGCATATGGACACCCTGGCCGGCGAAGGCCGAAGGAGCACTGTTCCACGCCTGCAAGGGTGGTGGGGCATTTATGGACGAGACACCGATTACCGTGCGATCTAACTCGGTGCCACAGCCCGGTCAACTGGCCATCTTTCACCGAGACTTCAGGCTGCTGTACGGCAAGAATGCGGGTGCCAGTGCGCCCATTGGGGAGGCGCGGGGGCCTGGGAGCCTGGCCTACGAAATGGCCCTGACATCGAGCGGAGTTTTCCAGTACTCGGTGTTCACGGCGCCTCGGATTTGGGACGTGGCGGCGGGAATAACGCTGGTGAATGAGGCGGGAGGCTCGGTGCTGACGTACGATAGGGCCAAGAAGCAGTGGCATGAGTTTTGCAGGTTTGGCAATGCCTCGGGGGAGGGGAAGGGTGGTGCCCCACGCCTAAGGGACTGGCACTCGCCGATAATGGTGGGCAGCGAGGAGATAGTGCGGTACCTGGCACGGTACGCCAGGCACGAGACGCTTGTGGATAAGGTGAAGGGGGTGTTTGGGGGAGGTGTGTAGGGGTAATGTTGTTGTATTCGCAGGCGCCTGACGGCTGCAGGGCGGGTCGGGGGGTCTGACTTGAGCGTGCCTCTAATTCAATACTGGGGGAAGGGGAGGGTGGGGGCTCGTAGATCAGAAGTGCCGAAGAATAGTTGATTGGAACGTTTTTGATCCTTGCAAGACGTGCCCCCTTTAGAAGCGGGTTACGAGCAGTGTTCAATAAACGGAAGCTGGTCAAGTTGCTTGGGGAGTTTGATCACGATGCCTTTAACATCGGCGCCGTTCACCTCAATACGGACGGCTTCTTCACGCGACGCAGTGAATCCACCCGGGCCTAACCGGCCAACAAAGGTGCATCCAGCGTCAAAGTCAGCGTAAATGTCCAAGGTGAATGAACCATCTGGCACCCACAAGACAAAGGCGCCATTTGAATCTGTCCTTCCAGACCCACTGTTCTCACTCTGCCCCTGCCAAGCCCACAGATTGATGCCCTCCAACGGCCGGTCATCAGGACCAACCACTCGGCCCTGAATTGTGAAGAGATCTATGTCTTCGGTCACATGACAAGAGGAAGGTACTGTAGTGTCTCCAAACACTTCCCGGATCAGTCCGGACAGTGTTGGGTCATAAGCGTCAAGTTCGCTTCGGGTGTTTATGTTGTTGTGGATTGGGCCCGGCCGGTCGTTCAGTCCAAACCAAGACTGGACACCTTCGGCCCAGTACTCGTCTGAATTCTCCCCCGCGTAAGTGGCCTCCCATAGTCCGGCACTTTGCGCCTCTTCGTAGGCTGTGTTAAGCCGATTTCTGAAATCCCTGCCCCCCGGTTGGCGTTCTACGCCCATACCCAAGACGGTGTGGGCAATTTCATGTACAAATATATCCTCATTAGGAAATGCATCTCCACTTCCACATAGGAGATTCGATCCCCAAACTGCGGTTGTCGGATCTTGCAGGTTTCCGGAAAGACCACCACCTTGAACCCTCTGGTCCCAGTCAATTCCGGGGTATTTTTCATATAGATCGCGAAACTCAGGAATATCGGTAATAACTTCAGAGTCTGCCACGAGGGTCACCCTTCTGCCTAACCCAGCTATCGTGGCCCTCAGGTCGGGACGGTTGACTAGCATTTCGTCGATGATGTCGCGAGCTCGAACCAGAGCTGCATCGGCCACTTTTGAGGATGCGATTATGGGTATCCCATCGGCATCCAAGTACTTTTCATAAAAGGCATCCAAGCCGAGTTCGGAGGGAGGAAGAGACAAAGGCCTAGGCGTTGGCGTAGGCTCCGGTGTCGGTGTGGGCGTCGCGGTTGGCGTGGGTGTGGCAGGGGGCGTCGCAGTTGGCGTAGGTGTGGCAGGGGGCATTGGCACAGGCTCCGGTGTCGGCGTGGGCGTCGCAGTTGGCGTGGGTGTGGCAGAGGGCGTTGGCACAGGCTCCGGTGTCGGTGTGGGCGTCGCAGTAGCCGCGGGTGTTGCAGTTGGCTCTGAAGCCTGAGTCGTTGTGGGTTCTGACGTTGTACCGGCGCAGGCGTTCAGAGCAGCGCCGATGAATAGCGCCCCCAACAGGATAGCCAACCAGCGGATACGGAGATCAGACACAATGATTTGCATCCTTGAATACCGAGTACAAGTTTTCCTGAAAGAGGGCTTCAAATATACCATGAATGCAGCTATGTCATCAGCAGCGCCTTAGAACAATGCCCCGGCTGTTGCGGCCTCTGCGTTGGGCCTGGCTACTTGTCCGATGTCAGCTCAAAGTTCGACCTCCCACCGAAAAGTTCGCAGTTCGGTATGCCCCGGCCCACCTCTCCAGGGGAACCATCTCCCCCTTTATCCCCCTCTCCCTTAGGGCCTTTAAGGGAGAGGGGGAGATAAGAATAGGGGCACACTCATGCGCAAAGCGCATGAGTGTGCCCCTAATTCAGTACCGGTGGGCGAGGGGGGTTTAGACTAGGGGCCAGGGGACTTCGTAGCGGCTTCTGAGGATGGGGAAGACGGGGTCTTGGAGGACGGCTTGCATTCTCCGGGCCAGGCTGTCGATCTCGTCGGAGTCTAGGAGGGGGTGGAGCTCGGCGGCCAGGCCCTCGGGGTTGTAGAAGCAGGCCAACTCGCGGGCTATCGGGGCGAGGGTCTCTTGGGCGATCTTCTCGCCGCCAAAGTCCCAGATCACGGTGCGGAGCTTGGACTCGATGCTGAAAGTCAGGCCGTGGTCGATGCCCCACACCTTGCCACCCGGGTCCTTGATGCAGTGGCCTCCTTTTCTATCGGTGTTGTTGACCATGAGATCGAAGACTGCGATGGGCTTCACCTGTTCAGGGTGGGTGTCCCGTAGGTCGAAATAGTGGGTTGTGTGGGCGTCATGGATGAAGAGCTGCAGGGAGCCTTCACCGTAAGGGCCTTCCCATATGACGGTGGGAGGGACGAAGTGCCAGCCGAGAGCCTCGCTGAGAACATAGGCGGCGACCTCCCGCTTGTAGAGGGTGCCGATGGGGAAGTCCCAGAGGGGGTTTTCTCCGCGCTGGGGCTTGTAGACGCCGTATTCGAAGGGCTTTCCGTCAAGGGTGAGTTCGACCAGGAAAGTGTAGTTAGAGCCGCGGAGTATCTGATCGCATTTGACTGCGGAGGAACGGATGAGGTCGCGGCAGATATCGGGATGGAGGTTGGGCTTGATGCTGGGAGTGGCCGGGAGCCCGGCCTCCTCATCACCCGGCCCCATGCTACTGGAGCCTTTCGACCGCGTTGATGGGATGGCCGTTGGAGCGGGCGCAGAAGTGGCCGTCGGGATCGATGGGTTGGTGGCAGAGCTGGCAGATGGGTCGACCTGAAGAGCAGACCTTTAGGCTTTCATCAGAGAAGTGCTCGACCTGCGCTATGGTTGCCTCGAAGACCAGAGAGGCTACGTCTGACTCATCTTCGACATCGTAATTCCAGAAACGGAACACGCTGTGCTCTTCGTCGAACTCAATGGCCTGCTTACCGAGCTTGAACTCGATGACAGGGGTCTCGGGGCCCGGGTATTCCTGGCTGGGGGTGGGGGGCTGCTCGGTCTCGTCGAGCATGCCGACCGTCCGTTTGAGATGGAGGCTCAGCTCCAGGAGCTGCTCTTTTTCAAGCCAGATGACGGCGGTGCCCGCATCCGAACCCAGGAGGAGCCGGAAAGTACGTTTGCCGGGCTGGCCGATGGACTCGGCGATGAAGGTGGTTACGAGCCCCATATCTTGGGTGGGTTCGGGCATGGAGACCTCCGGTTACTTGTGGCGGCGCTCTAAAGGCGCGGCACCTATTCTAACGTTCCGGTATTGAGAGCGAAACAGGGACCCCACCCCAGGGCGACCGGCCAGTCGCCCCTACAAGGGAGGGGGATGACCATAGGGGGTTTGCCCTTCGCCTTAGCCGGGCGGCTAAGTATAATGACCCGAAGTGGCCAAGGACTTTCAATGAACGGGATAAAAAGCTATGAATGAAAATGAGGCAATATATTTGCTTCCGGAATTTGCAGTAGGGTCGGCGGGACTGGAGGCCGCATTCGGAGCAGCCTACTTCGGGGTGGCCATAGTGGCGGCCTTCCTGGTGTACTTCCTAGTCAGCAAGGTCGTGAGGAAGGCGACGGGCAGGACGAGCACGTCTCTGGACGACCTCCTGGTCAGCGCGATAGGCCGGCCGGTCTTCCTGTTCGTGCTGGTTTTCGGCCCGTACATAGGTTTGACAGCCACCACTTTTCTGGACGAGCACCAGGAACTGGTAGACAGAGGCCTGCTTTCCGCACTGATCCTGGTAGTGGGTTACTTGATAAAGCGGGTGATCGATGCGGTGATCATCTGGTACGGCCAGGAGATTGCCGGGAAAACGGCAGCCACTTGGGACGACAGGGTGCTGCCCCTGGTCCAACGGGTGTCCAGCGTGGTCATCTATGGCCTCGTGGTGATGCTGGTCCTGCAGTCGCAGGGGTTGAACGTGAGTCCTCTGATTGCCGGACTAGGCATCGGCGGGTTGGCCGTGGCCCTGGCGATTCAGCCGACGCTGGCAAACTTTGTAGCGGGTACGTATACGGTGACGGAGAGTGGGATCGGGGTAGGAGACTACATCGAGATGGAGAGCGGAGCGTCAGGGTGGGTGGTGCACGTGGGGTGGCGGACGACGAAGATAAGGACGTTCTGGAACAACATGATGATCATACCGAACGGGAAGCTATCGGAGTCGTTGGTGACGAACTACCAGGGGCCCGATCCTTCTGTCTTTGCGATAGTGAAGGGAGGGGTAAGCTACGAGAGCGACCTGCAACACGTAACCGACGTGGCCCTGGAGGTTGTCAACGATGTGTTAAGCCGGACGGACAGGGCGGACATGAGCTATACACCGGCGGTGAGGTTCAGCAACTTTGGAGATTCGAACATCGATTTCTCGATCATCTACAAGGTGAAGGGGTTCGTGGACCAGTACTTACTCAGGGACCAGATCATCCGGGGAGTGCACAGGAGGTTCAGGGAGGAAGGGATCGAGATCAATTACCCGGTACGGAAGCTGGTTTACCCGAGCGAGGTGACGGGGTCTGAAGGGGAGGGTGGGCCGCCGATAAACGGGGCGTAGGGGGGCCTCTCGATGCCGACCGGATATTGGGTTGTGAGGGGTTGGGTTTTGGTTGGTTTGTTAGTAGGTTAGGCGGCTCCTTTCGTGGTTGGTGGGGGAGGATGCGCGACGGATTGGCAAACGTGGGCCACCCCCCGCTCGACCCTTCGACCGCGCTCAGGGTGAGCGGCCCCACCCCTGGGGATGGATTCACGCCACGGCGCACTTTCAGCCCGATCGGAGTCGGGAATGACGGCGTAAACGGTCGGGAGTGACTGGGACGGGGTGAGGATGAGGGTTGCCGGCGCTCCCTCTGCGGCCCGTGCCGCTGCGCGAAGAGTCGGGGCGCGGGAGGTCATCCGCGGCGCAATGCCGCAGGCATCCGCTTCTACGCCAAAGGAGGCGGAGCGGGAATTCATCCGCGACAAAGCGCGGGCATCCGCTTCTGCGTCGAGGGTTGCAGTACGGGAAATCATCCGCGGCGCAATGCCGCAGGCATCCGCTTCTACGCCTAGGGAGGCGGAGCGGGAAATCATCCGCGGCGCAATGCCGCAGGCATCCACGGTCGTGGGGCAAGCTCGCTGGGGGTGTGAGCCGTGGGTAATCATCCGCGGCGAGGGAACGCGGGCATCCGCGGCGCGAGGGCGCGGCGGGCAGGTGGGCCGAGAGGGAGCGCTGGCTATTGGGGTCATCCTCAATGGGTTTATGGGGCAACCAAGGGACACGGGGATAGGTAGGGGCCAAGGGAGGAGGCGCGTGCCGGTGGCCGGGCGGTCCCATACCGCTCGGGTACGACAATTGCTGATCAGGCTGGTGCGACTCATGGGACTCCTATGGTTCTTGTCCTATATAGGGCCGACGTACGAG
The DNA here is from genome assembly GCA_965220005.1 of Dehalococcoidia bacterium. Classification (GTDB taxonomy): domain Bacteria; phylum Chloroflexota; class Dehalococcoidia; order Plut-88900; family Plut-88900; genus Plut-88900. Next base: position 689,880 of record OZ244800.1, on the reverse strand, counting down.
GTCGGGGCCTGGGGAATAATATAGTACAAATGTTCATTTGAAGTCAAGGGGGTGATGTCACTCGCCGAGGTGAGTCTTAGACCCCATCCCCAGATCCCTCGCGGGGCCTCGGGATGACAGGGGAGTTGGGGGTGGGGAGCATGTTAGAATCGTGGCTTCCGGGGACGGTAAGGCGGCAAGAGTGGAGCTAGTCCGCAAAGTATGAGGTCCGGCAGGTCCAGAAGTAAATATTGCAGCGTTCCTCGCTGTGGACTTCAGGCCTATTGCTACTGTCAGACAGACTCCAAGCTGCTGTGCAGGTCGCACGTTGGCCAACACCGAGACCAGGGCCACGAGATTTTTCTGTACGAGTGCGACCTGTGCGGTGGGCATGGGAGAGTGCATGGGCAGTATGCACGTGCGAGCCCGGGTGGAAGTTGGGTGCGCTGTCCCAAGTGCTTCGGCACGGGCTTCTTGCGAGATCCGACAAGGAATCGCGGCTATAGAGCTAGGACTGAAGAACGGTCAAGGGCAGGGGGTGGTCATCGGACGGGTGATCGGACGCATTCGGGGGGCGGCACTCGCGCAGGGGAAGGGAATAGGGCCGATTCAAGAGAGCCGGTCGATGCGAGCATTGATTACTATACGGTTCTTGGGGTGTCTTCAGTTGCGAACTCGGACGCTATCAAGAAGGCGTACCGACGGCTGATTAAGCATTATCACCCAGACCTCAATCCCGGCTCCCAGGAAGCACTGGATAAGACCAAGGCTCTCAATCGGGCTTACGACATATTGGGCAATTCTGAAAGACGGAGGGAGTACGACAGGCAAAGAACTCGGGGCTCGGCGGAGGCAACCGAGTCCGCTCGTAGGACATGGGAAGCCGAGAAGAGGGCCAGAGCAGCGCAGTGGGTAGCAAAGGAGGCGGCGCAGAGATCTGAAAGGGGACGGAGGGGCAGGGATGCAGCCCGCAAGGCTGAAGAGAATCGAAGGGCACAGGAAACAGCCTCGAAGGGTGGAGATAAACGTCCTGCTCAAGAAACTCAAGGACGCAAGACAGATGCTGGAAGAGGTCAACATCGGGGATGTAAGCAAATAGGGCGATGCCTAATTCTTGCTTGTCTGGTCTTGTTGATTGCCGGAGGGGTTGTCGGGGTCTACTTGGCCTTGCCGTACTTTGTTGATGAGGGAGAAGAAGCGGTCCCGTCCCAAGCGTCTACGCCGGCTCCTCCAACAGCCCTGCCCCCGACGCCAACTCCTAGCCCTACTGCTACCCCGGTGCCTTTCCCCCTCCCGCCCGACGTGCAATCCCCGGCCACCGACAGGGAGGCGCTCGTCCGCCTCTATGAAGCCACGGATGGTCCGAACTGGACGGACAATCGCAACTGGCTCAGCGACGCGCCCCTTAGGGAGTGGTACGGGGTGGATACGGACTCGGATGGCAGGGTCACCCTCCTGTATCTGATCGACAACAACTTGAATGGCGTAGTGCCAATCAACCTGCTCAGCATGGGCAGGTTGGCCAGCCTGCTTTTGGAAGGGAACCCGTTGTCGGGGTGCATATCGGAGGAACTGCAGGCTGCTATCTACGACGATGATTTGCACATGCTGGGTTTGCCGATGTGCAGCGTCGTGCCCACGCCGGTACCCTCTCCGACTCCCATACCCACTCCAACGCCCGTGCCCACTGCTACCCCGATACCCACCCCTACCCCAGTGCCTACGCCGACGCCAATACCGACCCCTAAACCTACATCTACACCCGTGCCGACGCCTACTCCAAGACCCACTGCGACGCCGACACCGTCTCCAAAGTTGATCGGCGGCCAGCTGCTTGACCCATTAGAGATTGAGACTTGGGTCGTCCACTACACGAACATGGAGCGGAGAAACGCAGGATTGACCCCATTCGTCTTAGACCCTGCAATCTCAGACATAGCTCGGATGCACAGTGAGAATATGGCTCGACTCGATGTATTTGCCCACACTATTGACGGTAAGGGTCCCACTGATCGGGCAATGGACAATGGATATAACTGTCGGTTCTATTTTCCTGATGGTTCCTATGCTTATACATCTGGCCTTGGTGAGAACATCTTCCAATACCCAAGGGTTACGCAGTGGATAGGAACATTAGGGTCAACTCGTTACCGTCCTGAAGTCTTCATTGAAGACCCCCAAGCGATGGCTTACGCTTTAGTGGAAGGATGGATGGACAGTCCGGGTCACAGGGCTAACATCCTAGATGGGGGATTGCACAGGATTGGTGTCGGGGTGGCTATACAGCACAATGAATTGTACGGTTACGTCGATGAGACAGTATTGGCAACTCAGAACTTCTCTGGGTGCAGATAAATGAAGATGACTAGCTGAGCTTTGACCAGTTACCCCTGTGTTAGAATCCGACCCCAATGGTGTAGGGAAATGGCTTAATCGATATTGAATTTCAGGAGGGCCAAATGGAAGCTAATGAGCTGGTTACAATGCTGCTGAAGGGGAACCGGAGCATGGTGAGGAAGGCCCTGGACGGCCTTTCGGACGAGGAGGTTGCGAAGCGGCCGAACGCGGAGTGCAACTCGATGGCTTGGCTGCTGTGGCACTTGTCTCGGGCGGAGGACGGCTTGGTCTCGTCTCTGGACGGGTCGGATGAGCTGTGGAACGACGATTGGGCAGAGAAGTGCGGTCTATCTGCAGAAACCAAGGGGATGGGATTCGGACACAAAGTGGATGACCTGGACTCGTTTAGCGTGGGGTCGGTGGATGCGTTGAAGGAATACTTCGGGCAGACGGAGAAGAAGGTGGCAGACTACCTGGCATCGCTAAGTCCCGAGGACCTCGATAAGCAGGTACCTTCGATGATGGGCGATGGTACGGTGCCGTTGGGAAACATCGTTCAGGTCATAGTGAACGAGGCGATGGTGCACGGGGGGCAGATAGCCTACTTGCGAGGGCTGCACAAGGGGTTGGGGTGGTTCTACTAGGCTAGCTTAGAGAGTGCCCCTACGGCGGGAAAATAGGTTCCCACCCACCCACCCTGTTTGATGCGATATGGCTGATGCTGCTAAGCAGCATCAGCCATATCGCTTTTTCAAGGGGGAGGAGAAGTTGAACCAATGAGGTAAGTGAGAGGGCGAATCCTAGATCCCTCGCGGGGCATCGGGATGACAGTATGAGGACGGGATGAAACAGGGAGAGAGGGATGGCTGGGGGAGAGGTTAGGTGAGGGTTAGGGCGGCGGCGCCGTTTATGCGGCCTTGTTTGAGGTCTATGAGGGCGTCGTTGGCGGATTCGAGGGGGAAGGGTTGGACTCGGGTGCGGACGGGGACCTCGGCGGCGAGGGTTAGCAGCTCTTTCACGTCCTGGCGGGTGCTGTTGGCGACACTGCGAATCACCTTTTCGTCGTAGAGGTGTCGGGTGTAATCAAGGCCCGGTACCTGGGTCATGTAGATTCCGGCGAGGGATAGGACGCCACCCTTGGTCAGATGTTCCAGGGCTAGAGGCACTAGCTCGCCGGCCGGAGCGAAGATGATAGAGCCGTCGAGCTTTTGTGGTGGGCCTTCCTTCGCGCTTCCGACCCACGCCGCGCCGAGGTCTCGGGCCAAGGCGCCGTGCTCCTCGCTGCGGGAGAAAACGTAGACTTCCAGGCCCATGTGGACGGCGATCTGTATAACTACGTGGGCGGAACCGCCGAAACCGTAAAGGCCGAGCCTGCCGTTGGGCGGTACTTCGGTGAGGCGGAAGGAGCGGTAGCCGATGACTCCGGCGCAGAGTAGAGGGGCGGCCTGGAGGTCGGGGAAGGCGTCGGGGATGGGGAAAGTGAAACTCTCATCAGACAGGACGTAGTCGGCGTAGCCGCCGTTCACGTTGTAACCGTTGAAGAGAGCGGACTCGCAGAGGTTCTCGCGGCCACGTTGGCAGAAGGCGCAGCGGCCGCAGGTCCGGTGTACCCACGGGACGCCGACTCGGGCCCCGATTTCGAAACCTTCTACCTCGGGGCCCAGCTTCTCCACGATACCGACTACCTGGTGACCGGGAACCAAAGGAGATTTTCTGGGCGGGAGCTCACCTTCGATAATGTGGAGGTCGGTGCGGCAGACGCCACAGGCCGTGACCCGGACGAGTACCTGACCGGGGCCGGGCTCCGGGGCCAGGGACTCCGTCAATTGGAGGGGCCTACGCTCCACTGATGCGGGAGCGCTGAAGGACATGGCTTTCATTGGCGATGCCCGTCCCTAGTCGTACACCTCCAGGGTGAGGTCGCTGGGGTTGAACCCATTGCAGGGGTTGAGGTCCTGGGGACAGGCCGAACCGGCAACGATCAGGTCGTCGAGGGCCAGGAGGACAACGTAGTCGCCGGCCCGGGAGACGGGCTCTTTAACTGAAAGGTTGCCTTCGTCGTCGGGGCTGCTGTTCTGGAAGATGTTGAAGACCTCGGGAGTTACGGGAGGATGGACGTCGAGCGTTGCCAGGGCCTCCAGAACGTTTTCCTTACAGCTGCGATGCTCGGTTACCTCGTAGTCGATGAGGTATCTCTGGGGGTCGCAGGGGGCGTAGAGCATGTCGTGGATGCCGATGGTAGTGTCTTCCAGGAAGGCCATGATTGCGAAGCGATGGTTGTCGAAAAGGGTGTCCCCGACGCGGGGGCGCACCCTTGCGATGGTGCTGCGGGTGTAGACGCCGGAGAGGTATACGGAAGGGTCTGAGGCGCGGAGGGCGAAGAAGTCGCAGACCTGCTTGCCATCGACGTCGGTCACCTTAACTTTCTGACCACCGCGGACTACGACGGCGCGCCCGTGTCGGGCGGGGATGGTGACGGACTCGACTAATTTTCCTAGCTGCACCATGGGAACCCCCTTTCGGGAACGTGGCAAGGGCTTTTGAATATGCGGGACTGGGTAAAGGGTAGTATATCTTAGGTGGGGAGGGGGGTGGAGTGGTGTTAGGGCTACCACGACGGGTTGGCATTGCGGGCGCCACCCCCGCTCGACCCTTCGACTAAGCTCAGGGGGAGCGGCCCCTCCCAGGGAGGGATTCCTGATCGGAGTCGGGGGCGGGGGTGAAATACTAGGAAGGGTGGACTAGAATTACGGGCAGTAGCACGGGCGCAATCCCCCCAACCCCAGGAGGAATACACTATGAATAGCAGGCACGTAGACACGATAGTGCATGACGGTGAGGTGGTGACGTCTTCGGACGTGGTACGGACGAGCGTGGCGGTGAATGATGGGAGAATCGTGGCGTTAGGGCCCCGGGAGTTGCTGCCGGAGGCTGAGCGGTACATCGATGCCTCGGGGAAGTATGTGCTGCCGGGAGCGATAGACGCGCACATGCACATAGACTCGTTGAAGTGCGACGACTGGGTCGACGCTCCGCTGGCCGCAGCCCATTCCGGCATCACGAGCCTGATAGTGTTCTGCATATACGACGACCTGAACGGTGAGACGATTCCCACGGCAATCAGGCGCATCAAGGAAGAGGCTAAGGCGGCGTCGGTGCTGGACTACGCTTTTCACTTCATTCTGCACAAGCAGCCCTACATCCTGGAGGGCCTCCCCGAAGCCTTCGACATGGGTGTCACGTCTTACAAGATGTTCATGACCTATAAGACCCGCAAGTACCGAATGTGCTCTGACGACTTCATCTGCCAGGCAATGGACGTCATTGGAAGTCACGGCGGATTGACCCAGCTGCACTGCGAAAACGGCGACGTGCTGGACTACCTGCAGAACAAGCTCATGTCCGAAGGATGCACGCATCCGCGCTTCTTCCCCCAGGCCTGCCCCCCGTGGGCCGAGGCGGAGGCCGTTAATCGGGCGATCCAGATGGGTGCGATGACCAATTGCCCGACCTACGTGGTGCACTTAAGCACCCAAGGAGGCCTGGAGAAGATCAAGGATGCCCAGCGGAACGGGCAGCGGGTGTGGACCGAGACGTGTCCCCAGTACCTGCTGCTCTCCGATGCGGAGATGGAGAAATGGGGGCCCCACGCGAAGATCGGGCCTCCTTTGAGGCCGGAAGAAGGGCCGGACCAGGATGCCCTGTGGGGAGGTCTGCAGGGCGGACACATCTCCATAGTAGCGAGCGACCACTCGGCGACGCACAAGGAGAAGAAGGAGTCGGGGTGGGACAATGTGTTCCAGGACGCGCAGGGGAACACGGTGCCCTTCGGGAGTGCGTCGGTGGAGACGATGCTGCCGTTGATGTATAGCGAAGGTGTGGTAAAGAGGGGGATGTCGATAACCTGGATAGCCAGGGCGTTGGCGGAGAACCCGGCTCGGGTGTTCGGGCTGTACCCGCGGAAGGGTACGATCAGCATAGGGTCGGACGCGGACTTACTGTTGATAGACCCGGACTACGAGAGGACTATCACGGCGTCGGACCTGAAGACCAATGCAGGACTGACCCTCTACGAGGGGTGGGGCCAGAAGGGTCGGCCCTGGATGACTATGGTGAGAGGGCAGGTGGTGATGAAGGAAGGGGAGATCCTACAGAAGCCGGGCTACGGAGAATTCGTGGCTTGCGGAGGCCCGAAAGCGCCCCTGGGAGGGCCTGTGGCCTCGGGGGTGGCGGAGGTCTAAGGGCGGTACTGACTGAACTGAGGGCCGCCCTTAGGGGTCCAACTGTCGGAGACGACTTCACGGGGGAAGAAGTCGGGGAGGACGCCGTCGGTGGCGTATTCGTACAGAGCTGCCACATATATGGCCTTGAGGGCGGCGGTCACGAGTATGAGGGCCCCGAGGGCCACAACCCCAAAGGCTACGGCGATGATGAGGCCTGCGGGCTGGGGAATCACAATCCCGATTGCGACAGCCACCAGGACAATGGGCAGGCCGACGATCATGACCATCAGGTCGAAGCCGAACCTGCTGACAAGCTGCTCGCCCCATGTCTTACGGAGGAGTGCAGCCGACCTCTTTATGGCCTCGATGGGGCCGACGCCTTCGATTACCAGCACGGGTATCACGAGGTAGGTGAAGATAGACCAGGCGCCACGGAGGAGCCAGGTGGTGATCATCAGTGCGATGCCACCGAAGCCGCCGCGGTTAGAAGCGGCCTTTTCCAGTGCGTAGAAGATAAGCGAGACGATGGCGGAAATGAAGGCCCAGCCGATGATGCCTATCAGGTTGGAGTTGGCGGCCCGGAAGCCGTCTCGGATGGTAGGATCGCCGCCGCGGAGCCGGATGCGGGCAGCGCCGATGAGGGCGGCGTTGAAATAGATGATGATGAAGTAGTTGATGAAGTAGAAGACGCCCATTATGACGAAGTCGGCGGGGCCCAGGACGAGGCCACCTTCAACGGAGTCGGCGGCGCGGAAGACCATGCCGGAGCCGAAGATCACGGCGATGGTGAGGATAAGGGCGATGGTCGAGATGAGGGGGAAGACGAGCAGTTCTTTGTCGTGGAGGAGGACTTTCCAACAGACCTTGTAGAGCTGCCAGCTTCGGCCAATGGTGGCGAACATGGGGGAATTATACGCCTTTTTGCGCGTCGGGCTACAGCCCTCGGACAACTGTGAGGAAAGAAGGGATAGTGCGTGTAATGTATACTTGTGCCGCATTTGGTACGGGAAGCGACCACGTCGAAAGGAGCTCGGGGTGACTAGTGAGGCGACGGTAGACAATCCCGTAAAACGTGAGGGAGATGGCCAAGCTCTCAAATTGTTGGTGGTATTTGAGAGGGATGAGGATGGTTGGGAGGTTGCCAGCTGCCCCACTCTTCCCGGATGTTATAGTCAGGGCCGGACCAGGGGCGAGGCCCTGGAAAACGTGAGGGAAGCAATCAGAGGTTACCTTGCAACTATGCGAGAAGATGGTGTGCCTTTGCCCTCCTCCTCTGAATATGAAGTTGTAGAAGTTACAACGTAGTGCCCCGCTTGCCCGTTATGTCGGGCGACGAGTTCGTGCGTGCGGTTGCCAAGGCAGGATTTGTCTGGCGCCATACAGAGGGCAGTCACATGATATTAGTGGGCCCAAGTGGCCGCAGGCTCTCGGTCCCCAGGCATAGCTCACTAGGACGAGGCCTGTTAAGGGCCCTGATCCGAGATGCTGGACTGACACGGGATGAGTTCCTAGCCCTTCTCCGGTAATCTTTCGAGAATCAATTGAAAGGCCGATACAAACTCGCTGAGCTTGTATCGGCCTTTCATCTATCAGGGGGCAAAGGGGTTTTACTGTATACTTGCGCCGGTTTTGGCACGGGATTAAGCCCACATGAAAGGAGCTCAGGGTGACTAGTGAGGCGACGGTAGGCAAGCCGGCAAAACAGGATGGGGACGGAGCCCTTGATACGGCTCTACAACAGCTGGAAACCGCCTCCAACTACCTGGGCCTTGAAGAGAACGTCCGGCAAATACTTCGATACCCGAAAAGAGAGTTGATTGTCCACTTCCCCGTGAGCATGGACGATGGGAATGTACATGTATTCACAGGGTATCGAGTCCAGCACAGCATGTCTCGGGGTCCGGCCAAGGGCGGGATCCGGTACCATCCGGACGTTACCCTGGATGAAGTGCGTGCTCTCGCTATGTGGATGACCTGGAAGTGCGCAGTGGTGGACATCCCCTTCGGCGGAGCCAAGGGCGCCGTGGCCTGCGACTCCAAGCTGCTTTCGATGAGGGAGCTCGAGGCGTTGACCAGGCGGTATGCCTCCGAGATATCGATAATCATAAGTCCCGAGGGCGACATCCCGGCGCCCGACATGAACACCAACGCCCAGATCATGGCCTGGATCATGGACACCTACAGTATGCACAAAGGCTATTCGGTGCCGGGGGTGGTTACAGGCAAGCCGTTCAGCGTAGGAGGGACGCGGGGAAGGGTGGATGCGACGGGGCGGGGATGCATGAACATGGCCCGGGAGACGGCGGCGCATCTTTCCATGCCGATGGAAGGGGCCAGGGTTGCGGTGCAGGGGTTCGGGAACGTGGGGTCGGTGGCGGCGAAGATGCTGCAGGACCAGGGCTGCAAAATAGTTGCGATAAGCGACGCCTCGGGCGGGGTCCACAACGAATCGGGGTTGGATGTGAGGGAGCTGCTCGCCCAAAAGGAGGAGGTCCCCAACCTGCGGGACTCAAAGCACGGGGACCGGATAACCAATGCAGAATTGCTAGAGCTGCCTTGCGATATCTTGATGCTAGCTGCGATGGAGGGGCAGATAAGCGCTGCCAACGCAGCGAATGTGAAGGCAAAGATCATCGTGGAAGGGGCGAACGGCCCCACGTCCACGGAGGCGGACAAGATATTGGAGGATATGGGGGTGTTCATTGTACCGGACATCCTAGCCAATGCAGGTGGGGTTATCGTCTCCTATTTCGAGTGGGTGCAGGACTTGCAGTTCTACTTCTGGGAAGAGCAGGAGGTCGAGAAGCGGCTGGACTCGATAATGAAGCACAGCTTCAAGTCGGTGCTGGCCACGTCCAAGGAGAACGGGGTGAGCATGAGGATGGGGGCGTATATCCAGGGGGTGAGCAGGGTGGTGGCGGCGCACAACACGCGTGGCATCTACCCATAGCCGGATTCCTTGCTCCTTCACTATGGCGAGAGATCTTTGAGCATCCGCTTTTGATGACCTTGGATCACCCTCACTCTCCCGGGCTAGCCTATGGCCCTAGCCCATTCGCTCGATGAGACCTTTGCGTAACTACAAATTGCCTTCGCTGTACTGTCCAGATCACGTGATTTCCACCCCCCGCTCATACTTCGAGAGCCTCAGCACGAGCGGCCCCGGCCCCACCGAGAGAAGGTATGCAAAGGTCACGCCAAAGGCGCATCTGCGGCTCGTCGAGGAGATAAGAGACTGGACACCGACCCGCTGTTGTTATGCGAAGGACACCTATTTCAGCGATTAGGGGCTTGACGCGCTGATGGAAGAAAGAACGCTTGATGGCATCCGGGTGGTTGAGTTGGGGGAGATGGTGTCGGCGCCGTATTGTGCTCGGCTGATGGCCTCTCTCGGGGCGGAGGTGATCAAGGTGGAGCCACCTGAGGGGGACGGAGCTCGGGGCCACGGGCCCTTCCCAGGCGGCGAGGCTCACCTGGAGAAGAGTGGCCTGTTCCTGTCGATGAACCTGGACAAGAAGGGGACCACGCTGGACGTGACATCGGCGGAGGGAGCGCGGATGTTCAGGCGGCTGGTGTCGGGGTCGGACATACTGGTAGAAAATGGGCCTCCGGGTAGGCTATCGGCGCTGGGATTGGGGTACGAGTCGCTGAGAGAAAAGAACCCAGGTCTGATAATGGTGTCGATAACCCCTTTCGGGCAAGACGGGCCATACAAGGACTGCGTGGCCCATGACCTGAACCGGTGGCATGCGGGGGGCTGGGGATATCTCTGGAGGGAGCTGGATGCCTACGGTATTCCGGGGCGTCCGGTGCGGGCGCCGGGGTTCCTACCCGCGTTCCAGGCTGCATATAACGCGCTGACGGCTGCGCTGGGGGCGCTCTATTTCAGAGACCGGGGTGGAGAGGGCCAGCACATCGACGTGTCGGAGCAGGAGGCGATGGCCTTCATACTGGCTGCCGGCTTTCCCATCTACAGCGGCGAGAACCGGATACAGGGCAAGGAAGTTGCGATTCCCGCGTCGGTTCCCTCGGGGATTCTTCCGTGCCGGGACGGCTACGTGCTTCTGAGCGCCATTGAGCCTCACCAGTGGGTGGGGCTAGTTAAAATGCTGGGTGAGCCGGAGTGGAGCCGGGAGGAGTGGACGCAAAGCGCGGAGGGGCGTCGGCTGAACTACGACATCATAAATGCCTTCCTGATTGAGTGGCTGGAGGACAAGGATAAGGATTGGGTGGTTGAGCGCGCCATCGAGAATCGGGTCCCGGCGAGCCCCGTGGGCGTGACCGCAGAACGGCTGGCTCGGGATGAACACCTTAGAGAACGTGGTTTTTTCGTGGAAATGGACCACCCGGAGGCTGGAAAGCTGAGGTATCCCTCCGTGCCGTTCAGGTTTTCGGAGACGGAGAGCTCGACACGGGTGCCCGCGCCTCTGCTGGGGCAGCACAATGCTGAGGTTTATGCTGAGGGGCTTGGGTTCTCGCGGGAGGAGTTGGCGCGGCTCAGGCGGGAAGGGACTATCTAGGGTTTGGCGTCGACAGGCAGAGGGCTCGCGGGGCGCAAGGGGGCGCTGGACGGGATCCGGGTAGCTGACTTCACTGCGTCATGGGCCGGGCCTCATTGCGTGTCGCTGCTGGCGTTCATGGGGGCCGAAGTAATCAAGATTGAGAGCAACACCAAGCTGGACCTGGCGCGGTATTACCCTCCGTTCAAGGACAACATCCCGGGCCCCGACACGGCGATGTGGTTCGCACAGATGCACCGGAACAGCCTGAGCGTGACCCTGAATCTGCGCGAGCCTGAGGGAGTGGAACTGGCCAAAAGGCTTGTCTCGATTTCCGACGTGGCGGTGGAGAATTTCCGGGCCGGGGTGGCCGACAGACTGGGTTTAGGCTACAAGGACCTGGTCAAAGTTAACCCGCAAGTAATCATGGCAGCGCTATCGGGGTTTGGGGCATATGGGCCGAGGTCCCGATGGGTGACTTACGGAATGCACGTGTCCAACATCTCGGGGCTTATGACATCGGTGGGATATCGGGGTGCTGAGGCTGTGTCGGACTGGGTGGAGATGCCCGATCCGTCGGGAGGGGTGGCGGGGGCCTCGGCGATACTGGCTGCATTGCACTACCAGTCGAGGACAGGCAGGGGGCAGCACATCGACCTTTCGGAGGAAGAGACGGTGATCGGATTCCAGCCTGAGAAGTTGATGGACTACGAGATGAACGGGGCAGAGGCGGAGCGGATGGGGAATCGGCACCCGGTGATGGCGCCCCACGGAGTCTATCGCTGCGCTGGGGAGGACACTTGGATCAGTATTGTCATAGCGAGCGACGATGAATGGGTGAGGCTGTGCTCGGCGATAGGGAGGGATGAGCTGGCACGGGATGAGAGGTTTGCCACCGCGTCGGCGCGAAAGGGGCACGAAGACGCGCTGGACGAGATAGTCGAAAGGTGGACTCAGCAGCGTTCCAAGCTAGAAGCAATGAATGCTCTACAAGGGGTGGGGGTGGGGGCCGTGGCTACATTTACGAACGCGGACCTTCATCATGACAAACATCTTGCGGCGCGGGGGTTCTTCACGTGGGACGAGCACCCGGTGCAGGGTCGGGCGAAGATGCCGGCGCAGCCTTGGAAGATGTCGGGTACGCCGTTGGCGATGAGTCGGCCGGGGCCGAAGATGGGGGAGCACAACAGCTACGTGCTGGAGGAGTTGATGGGGCTTTCTCGGGAAGAGGTAGAGGGGCTGGTGGGGCGGGGGGTGGTGGGGTAGGGGGTGTTATGGCTAAAGATGGCATTAGGGGAGGATAGATTCACGCCTCGGCGCATCTGCGACCGGCTCGGGGGCCGGAATGACGAACTAGGGAGGGGTGAGGAAGGACGAATGGGGATGAGATAGGTGGGTGCTGGACCGACGCTTTAGATCCCTCGCGGGGCCTCGGGATGACAGTGCAAGGGGCGGGATGACAGGGGGGAAGGGCATGAGGGGCGGTAGTGCCCCACCACATTCCGCTCGCTCCGAGCCGGGTCGAAGGGTTTCAAGAGCGGAATGGGGACGGGGTCCTGTCCCCTCTCCCTCGATGGGTCATAGATGCGCTGAGGCGTGAGAGGACTAGGGTGAGGGTGATCCCGGAATCCCAGCTTACAAACAGCCGCCGCTAACCAACGACGGAAATCGTATCTCCCACGGCTATATCCCCACCCTTGGCGACCCGGGTCAGCATTCCCCGACGCCCTTCCAGCTCTTCCCTGAGACCCTGCCGGATCTCGTCCATGCGCTCGCAGGGGTTGCAGAGCTCGGTGATCTCCAGCTCAACCTCGGCCCCGATGCGGACCTTCTGGCCCGGCGTCAGCGAGTAGATGTCCATATCCCGGGTGGTGATGTTCTCCCGCACCGTGCCCGGGGTCAGCCCAAGGATCTCGAGGGTCTCCTTGTCCATCAGGAGCACCTGGCGCTTGGCCCGGTTCATGCCGCGCTTGATGGCGTAGCGGTCTCCCTCAATGCCCAGGTCCTCGATGACCTTGGCATTGGCCTGGGACTCCATGTCCCCGAAGTGGCTCTTTGAAATGTTGATAGCGTGGACTTGAGGTTCATTAGCCATGGTCTCGGCCTCCCTGCCCGGTTTTGCTGCAAGCGGCTAGGTTGATCTGCCACTCATTGTAGGTTGCACATGGGCCTATGTGCAACGCGGAGGGACTCCCTGGGCGGCCGCTACCCCTCCCCCATCCCCTCAATAGCCTTCATAACCTCGTCCATGTCCACATCCTGTACATGCGTGGACAGCACCCACCGGTTGCCGGAAGGATCGAGGACGTGGCCCATGCGGTCTCCATAGAACTGGGTCTCCGGCTCGGCAATGGGTGTGGCTCCCGAGTCTATGACCCGTTTGTAGGCGGAGTCAACGTCATCGACAAAGTGGTGTATCAGGGACCTGGTAGTCTGGAAGTCGGTGCCTGCTACATCGCTCACCATCAGCACCGCTCCATTTATCTCCACCTCCGCGTGCCCGATGGTGCCTCCGAGCATCGGGATCCGCAGCCTCTCCACGGCGCCGAAGGCCTTGGAGAGAAAATCTATAAATCCAGCAGCGTCATCTACTATGAGATACGGCGTGATAACTGAATAGCCGTCGGGAATGGGCTTGACGTCGAGCATGGCGGTCTCCTTGTTATAGCCGACTGAGCAGCTACGGGTTGGGCGTGTCTTCCCTGGAAGAACGGAAAAGATTATAAGCCATAGCGGCCTTCAGAGAAGGCCTCACTACTCACCTTCGTATAGCATACGTGGAATGACTTATTCTTACTATGCTAGAATAGACCCATGACCACCGTCGAACAACGCCTGACCAGACTCGAAGCGGTCTACGAGCACCTCGCCACCAAGGCCGACATCGCTGACCTTCGCGCAGAAATGAAAGCAGACAACGGAAGACTTGAGTCCCAAACCGCCAACCTCCGCGCCGAGATGCATCGCATAAATGCCACACTCATCCGGTGGCTCGTCAGCCTCATGGCCGGCGCCCTCGTTATCGGGCTCGGAGCCATTACCGTCATCTTCCGCTTCCTCGGATAGACCCTATCCCCCCGATCCAGCCCCCGAGGTAGACCCCTCACCCCCATCCAGCCCCCGAGGTAGACCCCTCACCCCCATCCCCCCTCACCACGCCATACGCCAACGCCGCCAACGCCGCCCCGATGAACGGCGCGGCCCAGTAGATCCAGTGGTCCCCCCAGTTCCACGCCGCCAGCGCTGGCCCGAAGGACCGGGCCGGGTTCATCGACGCACCGGATATCGGGCCACCGAATATCGAGTTGAGGGCAACCGCCGCGCCGATGGCAAGGGCCGCGTGCGGCCCCTTGGCCCGAGAGTCGGTGGCCACGGCCATGATGACGAACATCAGGATGAAGGTCAGGGGAATCTCGAAGCCGAAGGACTCAAGGGTTGAGCCACGGGGTACGGTGCCGCCCATGATCCCAACTTCGCCGAACAGTGCCCTGAGGCTGAATGCGCCGCCGCCGGCCCCCAACAGCTGTGACCCCCAGTAGATGGGGACTTCCTTTATGGGGAAGTGCCGGCCTACGGCAAAGCCCAGTGTCACGGCAGGGTTGAAATGCGCTCCCGAAATATGCCCCACGGCATAGATCATCACGGTGATGATCAGCCCTGAGACGATGCCCACCCCCAGGTGGGTGATGCGACCATCGGATAGCTCGTCGACTACGTTTGCGCCGGCGGTGGCGAAGACCAGGCCGAACGTGCCGATGATCTCGGCGAGGCAGCGCTTGGGCAGAGAGCTTTGCAAGGAGACAGCCTGGGGAGCTGGGGGCAACTAGGCGTACTCCAGAACGATGCCTTCAAGGACGATGGCCGCGCCCTGGCAGCTGTCGGCGGCATCTTCCAGGTGTTGGTAGACCTCCCGCCACTTCATCACGTCGTTGAAGGACCGGCCATCGTTGAACAGCTCTATCAGGGCCTCCCGCCCGACCCGGTCGGCCTCCTCTTCAAGAGTGCTGATGCTGCGGCAAAGCCCCAGGATGTCATCCTTGCGGCTTCTCATGGTGGGCAGCCAGCCTACGGCTCTCTCCAACTCGATCCCCGCCTGCTGAAGCACATGGGCGACTTCGGCGGCCTGGGGGGTGGGGGCGTCGATCTTGAATTCCTGGATGTCCCGAGCTGCCTCTTCGATGTGGTCGACCACGTCGTCCAGCCGCTCGGCCAGGTTCTGGATGTCCTGCCGGTCAAGGGGCGTAACGAAGGTGCCGTGCAGAAGGCGCATGATGCTGTGGATGATCTCGTCCCCGGTGTGCTCAAGGTCCCGTATTCTTAGAGCCTTCTCTTCAACCGATGTAAAGTCGTCCATCATCTCGGCGAGGGCGTGGGCCGTGGTCTTGAGGTTGGCTGCTTCGCTTTGGAGCAGCTCGTAGAACTTTTCGTGTGCGCCGGGGACGGACGGCGATCTGGCCATTGTCTGCCTCCTGATTTTTCCTTGCTGCTCCCTGACCCTGACCGTCGAAGGCGAGACTTCTACGGTAACCTGCTTGCCGGTTACCAGGTAGATGACCCGCTCGGCGATGTTGGTTGCACGGTCGGCGAGCCTTTCCAGATCGTGGGCGACCCACAGGAGGTAGGTGGCCCGCTGTACGTTCTTCGGGTCCCGGATCATGTAAGTTAGAAGCTCGCGGTACACCTGATCGTAGAGGGAGTCGACCTCATCATCATCAACACTGACCTGAGCCGCGAGCTCCACGTCTCGGTTCACCAGGGCCTCGAGGCTGCCCCGAAGCATCTTCTTCGCCTTCTCGGCCATCAGGGGGATGTCTATGAGAGGTTTTATGGGAGGCTCGTCGCCCATGAGGAGGCTGATCTTGCCGATACCCTCGGCGTAGTCCCCCATCCGTTCGAGGTCGCTAACGACGCTTAAGACCGTTACCAGGGCCCTGAGGTCGCCTGCCATGGGCTGCTGGGTGGCAATGAGCTCGATGCACTTCTCCTCGATATCGATCTGCATCTCGTCGATCTGGTCGTCGTCCCGGATCACCTGGGCCGAAGCCTCCTTATCGCGCTTGGCGAGGGCCTCGAGGGACCGGTCTATGGCCTCCTCGACCATATTTGCCATATCGAGGAGTCCCTCCTCCAGGAGTTTAAGGTCGTTTCTGAAATCGACTCTAGGCATGGGGTACCGCCTGTAACTCTAGCTGAATCTGCCGGTTATATAGGCCTCGGTTCTCTCTTCCTTGGGGTTGGTGAAGATATCGTTGGTGGCCCCGCGCTCGACGAGGTAGCCGGCACGGTCTTCGCCCATCATCAGGAAGGCCGTGTGGTCGGAGACCCGGGCCGCCTGCTGCATGTTGTGGGTGACAATGACAATTGTGATCTCGGTGGAGAGTTCCCGGATCAGGTCTTCGATGGCGAGGGTGGCTATGGGGTCGAGGGCCGAGCATGGCTCGTCCATGAGCAGGACCTCGGGCTCTACGGCAAGGGCCCTGGCGATGCAGAGACGCTGCTGCTGGCCGCCGGAAAGGGTCAGTGCGCCCTCGTCTAGCCGCTCCTTCACCTCGTTCCAGAGGGCCGCCCTGCGAAGGGCCTGCTCGACGGCGGCGTACTCGTCTCCCTTGTACCCGTTGATCCGCAGGCCGAAGGAGACGTTCTGGTAGATGGACTTGGGGAAGGGGTTGGGCTTCTGGAAAACCATGCCGATCTTGGACCGGATCTCGGTGGCATCCATGTAGTCGGCGTATATGTCCTCGTCGTGATACAGGACCTCGCCGTCGATATGGGCGCCGGGAACAAGCTCGTTCATCCGGTTGAAGCATCTGAGCAGGGTGCTCTTCCCACATCCGGAGGGGCCGATGAGTGCGGTGACCTTGTTCTGTTCGATGCCCATAGTCACGTCCTTGACTGCCCGAAATGACCCGTACCAGATGTGCAGGTCCCGGACCTCGAGGATGACATCCGACTCCGCCATTCTATTCCTCCGACCTCTTTTGATACTTGTTGCGCAGAAAAATGGCCAATGCGTTCATGGACAGGAGCATGGCTAGCAGGATGATGATGCCTGCGGCAGCCAGGGACTGGAAGTCTTCCTGGGGTCGGCCAACCCAGTCGAAGATCTGGAGGGGGAGGATAGTGAACCTGTCCAGGGGGTTTGTTGGTACGAAGGTCACGTAGACCAGGGCGGTAATTGCCAGTATCGGCGCTGCCTCCCCAATGGCCCGTGACATTGCCAGTATGACACCGGTGAGTATTCCAGGGAAGGCCGAAGGCAGCACGATCTTCTTTGTTACTTCCCACTGGGTCGAGCCCAGGGCGTAGGCCCCTTGCCGGTAGCTCTGGGGCACGGCTCGTATCGCCTCCCTGGAAGTGAGAATCACGATGGGAAGCACCAGCAGGGACAGGGTGAGCCCCCCGGCCAGAAGAGAGCGGCCCATGGCCATCCACTGCACAAACACGGCAAGGCCCAGAAGTCCGTACACGATTGACGGGACCCCGGCCAGGTTGGAGATGTTGATCTCAATGAGTTGTGTCAGTCGGTTCTTGGGAGCGTACTCCTCCAGGTAAACCGCCGCCCCGACACCCACGGGGACGGTGAACGCCGCCGTGAGCGCCATAAGCCACAGGCTGCCGATAAGGGGGGCCAGAACACCCGCTTGTTCGGGGAAGCGGGACTGGTAGCTGGACAGGAGAGTCCAACTGAGCCAAGGGACGCCTTCGATGAGCACCTGGATAATTAAGATAACAAGGCCGGACAGGCCGACAAGCAGGGCCAGAATGAAGAGGCCAAGGAATCCGGTGCCTACGGCCTTGCGGAAGGCCAGACGTGGATCGAAGGAGCCACCGGTGGTCCGCTGCATTAATACTTCTCCTGCCACCTGCGGACAAACCAGTGACCCAGCATATTGGCCGACAGCGTGAGCACGAACAGCAGTATCGCCACGGCGAAGATGGTCTGATATTCGATTGAGCCGTGGGGGGCTTCCCCGAGCGCAAGCTGCACGATGTAGGCGGTCATGGCCTGGATGCTCTCGGTGGGGTTCCACGTGAGGTTGGGTGTCGCTCCTGCGGCGATGGTCACCAGCATCGTCTCGCCAATGGCCCGTGAGAGCCCGAGAATGAATGCCGCCACGATTCCCGACAGCGCCGCCGGCACCACGACCTTAAGAGAGACTTCCAGTTTCGTTGCGCCGAGGGCGTAGGCCCCCTCTCTCAGAGAACGGGGTACGGCGAGCATGGCGTCTTCGCTCAGGGACGAGACCATGGGGATTACCATAATGCCCATGACTACGCCCGCGCTCAGGGCGTTGAAGATCAGCATGTTGGGGAATATGTTCTGTAGCTGGGGAGATACCCAGGTCAGTGCAAAATAGCCGTATACGACGGTGGGGATCCCTGCGAGGATTTCTAGGGCGGGTTTGATGGCCCTTCTCAATTTGTCGGGGGCGTATTCGGCCAGGAAGATTGCTATGGCGAGCCCGACCGGGATGGCCACCGCAAGGGCCAACCCGGCAACCAAGAGCGTGCCGCCGACCAAGGGTAGGACACCGTAAGAGTTGGGTTTCAGGATGGGAGTCCAGCGGGTGCCGAAGAAGAACTCCCAGAACGGGACTTCCTGGAAGAATCCCACGGCTTGGCTCAGCAGACTGACGACTATGCCGACCGTGGTGACAATGGATACCAGGGCGCAGAGGAAGAAAATATACCGGACGGCGTTGCCTTCCAGGTCCCGCCACCGGCGCCGCTTATCTTTGACCCGTATAGGGGCTCGGGTCTCTGTCTTTGAAGGGATCGTGGGCTCCCCTGTCTCAACGATCGAGTGCTTCATTATAAGAGCTTTGTGGGCCTTTCCCTAATTGTTTGGGAGGAATGAGGGGAATTAGGTAGTTGTCTTGTTTATGGCTTACTCCTTGGCTGCTTCCAGCTTGGCCCGACCCTCGTCGTAGACGGAGGGCGCTTCGGGGATGTAGCCGACTTCCCTTACCAGGGTCGGGGCGTTGTCCAGGAAGAAGTCGACGAACCCGGCGACCTCGGGTCTGGTCTTCAACTCTTCAACCGCCACGTAGATGAACAGAGGCCGGGAGAGCGGCGAGTAGGTGCCGTCCTCAATTGTTTCGATGGAGGGCACTACACAGCCTTCTCCGTTGTCGACGCCTATGACCTTTAGCTTGTCGGCGTTTTCGGCATAGTAGGCGTAGCCGAAGTAACCGAGAGCGTTGCGGTCGCCTGCAATTCCGCGCACCAGGACGTTGTCGTCCTCGCTGGCCGTGTAGTCCGCCCTGCTGACCTTGGCCTCACCGTTGACCTCTTCGGTGAAGTAGTCGAATGTGCCGGAGTCGGTGCCCGGGCCGTAGAGGTTGATGTCGTTGTCCGGCCAGTCGGGGTTCACGTCGCTCCACTTGAAGATCGTGCTCTCGGGCTTCCAGATTTCGTGCAACTGGTCGATGGACAGGCAGTCGATGAAGTCGTTCCGGAGGCTGACCATGACGGAAATACCGTCTGTGCCAACCTTGAGTTCAATGTATTCGATGCCGTTTTCATCTGCCGCCTCAATCTCCGACTCCTTGATGGGCCGGGAGGCATCACTGATCACCGTCTCGCCTGCGGTGAAGCGCTTGAAGCCGCCGCCTGTCCCGGAGAAACCAACATTGACCTGCACGCCACCGTGCTCTTTGCGGAACTCTTCCGCTACCGCCGCGGTCACTGGGAAGACGGTGCTTGATCCGTCGATTTCGATTGTGCCGCTCAGCTCTTCCGTCGTGGCGTCCCCGGTGGACGAAGTGGCGTCTTTACCACCACACGCCGCCGCAACCACGATGGCCAACAGGCCAACAAGCAGCACAAGTCCCAGGCGCTGCCAAGGCACTATTTCCCCAATGGTTCGCAAATCCGGACCTCCTAAAATGTTTGATCTCAAGTTTGGACCAGCCTACTTCTTGCTCCTGGGTTCTTCGGGGGGCCGGACGCGCAGGCTGTAGAACTTCCAGAGCAGGTCGTCCATGGCCTCCCGCAGGAGCGACGCCTCGCTTCTGGACAGTTCGTCGGCCAGCTCGGAGAGCTGGTCGAGCTGGGTCTGGGCGTAATAGCTGGTCTTGAGGGCCATGCGGGTCTCCTTGGAGCGCTGCCACAGATTGGTACGCCCCCGGCCCGTCTCCTTGGCACGGACCAGCGCGCCCTGGGCCTTGCGGAGCAGGTCCCGGTCGTCGTGGGCCTGGTTGGGGTAGGATGCGACGCCGCTGCTCAGGGAGACCTTCACCTCCAGGGGTTCATCCTGATGTCCGAGAACCAGCGGGTTGGTGTCGAAGAAGGAGCGGACCTTCTCGGCGGCCAGGAGTGCGTCCTCGGGGCCCCTGCCGGGGAAGACGAGCAGGAAGGTGTCCCTGCTGTATCGTGATATGGCGTCGGCGCCGGTCTCGGCGGCGAGAATGATTTCGGAGACCGACTTTAAGAGGGCGTCCCCGGCAGAGAGGCCGTGCTCTTCATCGAAGTGCTCGAAGCGATCGATGTCGAGGAGGGCCACCGAAATGACACCCTCGTCGCCCTGCGCTTCCTCGATGCCGATCTTGACGATGCGGTTGGCCGAGGCGCGTGTATAGAGCCCGGTAAGGGGGTCTCGTTCCAGGTCCCGAACGCCATTCGATGATCTCAAGTTCATAGCACCCCGTCCGCCATAAACGAGCCCGTTGGTACGTCATTGCCCGTATTGTTATATGTTAGCATTATTATACATACATATGTATATCTTATATGAACGTACATACGTGACTGTAATCGTTTGCATAAAGCATGTCAAGGGGGTTCTGGGACAAGTTTTGGGGGGAATTTTAGAGGACGGGGTCCCGCCAAGAAAGTCCGCTTCTGAGAGCACGCTAGCTGTTCATTCAGGATTTACGTGTGGCGCGGGAGAAGGGCGACGCTTCCACTAAAGGAAAGGCCCGACCCAAAGAAGGGCCGAGCCTTATCGCGAGTGCTAAATTGGGGCGTTAGGAAGACTCAGCCCGCCACGCCTGGGCCACCGCCTCCGCCACTGCCGGCACAACTGCCGTATTGAGCGCGTAGGGGATGATCTCCTCGGGGGTGGGCTCCTCTATGCAGTTGGCTATGGCCCGGCCCGCAGCGATCTTCATCCCCATCGTCACCCGTTCGGCCCGGGCGTCGAGGGCGCCGCGGAAGATGCCGGGGAATCCCAGCACGTTGTTGACCTGGTTCTGCAGGTCGCTCCGGCCGGTCCCGATCACTTTTGCACCGCCACGTGCGGCCTCGTCGGGCATGATTTCCGGGTCGGGGTTGGCCATAGCCAGGACTATGGCGTCGCTGTTCATGTTCCGCACGTCATCAGCGTCAATCAGGTCCTTGGTGGAAAGGCCGATGAACATGTCGGCGCCCTTGATGACGTCGTGCACCGACCCCTTTTCCTGGCCGAAGTTCGTGGTATCGGCGATCTTCTCTTTCATGGAGTTAAGGTTGTCCCGGCCCTTGTATATGGCGCCGCGGGAGTCGACCAGCACGATGTCGGTGGTGCCCATCTCCTGCAGGATCTGGGCGCAGGCGATGCCGCTTGCGCCGGCGCCGCTGAATACCACCTTCACTTCCTCAAACCTCTTGCCGACCACCTGCAGCGCATTGATCACCGCTGCCAGGACGACGACGGCGGTGCCGTGCTGGTCGTCATGAAACACCGGGATTCCGATGTCCATCAGGTTCTCTTCGATATAGAAGCAGCGGGGCGCCGAGATGTCCTCGAGGTTGATGCCGCCGAAGGTAGGGGCGAGGTTCCGCACGATCATGATGATCTCGTCCGCGTCTTGGGTGGCGAGGCAGATGGGCCAGGCGTCGATGCCCGCCAGTTCGCGGAACAGGACCGCCTTCCCTTCCATGACGGGCATCGCACCCTCGGGCCCGATGTTGCCAAGCCCGAGCACGGCCGAGCCGTCGCTGACCACGGCAATCATGTTGCCCTTGTTGGTCAACTCGTAGGCCTGAGCCTTGTCTGCGGCCACGTCCAGGCTCACCTGGGCGACGCCCGGGGTGTAAGCGAGGGACATGTCCAACACCGACTCCAGCGGGACCTTGGAGTGCATGCTTATCTTGCCGCGGGTCTTCCTGTGCAGGTCGACGGCCATCTTGCCGTAGTCCATGTCTGTATGCTCCCGTTCTTGGGTCGATATTCGCGGGTCTTCTTAATATGTGCGGGCGCTAAATGGCCCGGGCCCCGACAATGGCGATGTCTTCGTCTTCCTGGGCCGTACCGCCGCTCACACCTATGGCCCCGATCACGTCGTCGCCCTTCTTGATGGGCACTGCGCCCTTGCCGAGAACCATGCGGCCCCCCTGCATGGCAACGAGGCTCTGAAATACCGGATTACCGGCCAGCTCCGCCAGGTCGGTGGTGGGGACGCCAAAGTTGGCCGAGGCGAATGCCTTGCCCCTGCAGACGTCGGCGGTAAACCACCCGACGCCGTCCATGCGGAACCCGGCTTTGAAGTCTCCCCTCGCGTCCACCACGGTCGCGCTGATGGTCACGCCCATGCTGCGGGCCTCCGCCTTCGCGGCGGCGAGGACAGTTTCGGCTTCTGAAAGTGTAATGGACAACTGAGCAACCTCCCAGGCTCCAGGCTGGAGCCTTTATGCAAATCGGGCCTTGAGTCTCGCTACTCTAACTAACACCTTCCACGTTGACAAGGGGAGCGCGCCTGGCCAAGACCAGCCCGAGCCTCGGCCTCCATATCCTGAATCCAGTCCTTCGCTAGTTTCTTCCCTTGGTTGCAGTCTCGACGGCCCGTTTAATCCAGGCGTTAAGGCTCACGCCGGCTTCCATGGCTGCCACAGAGGCCCGCCGGTGGAGCTCAGAGCCCAGACGTAGTCGAAGATCTCCTGAAAAGGGTCTGACCGCCTCAATACCCAGCTCTTCGCAAGAAGCGAGGTACTCGTCAATGGAGATTCTGAACTCCCGCCTGATCCCCTCCGCATCGGGGGCCTCGGCATTGGCTATCGGATAGGAGCCGCTGTTGATTACCCTGGCATGTAGGACCCCCGCCTCGTCATCGTATACGACTTCTCCTACGTAGCCCTTGTATTCAAGCATGAGTAATCCCCCCAACGCGTTCAAGAAACGCAGCGATGTCGCGCACCGTTTCTCGGCTAGCCTCAGGACGGGGATGAGACCGGTGGACTACCATTGACTCCCCGTCCTTGACCAGATGTACTCTGGAACCAGCCCGCTCATGTATTGCTATCCGCAGCGCCACCAAAGTTGTTGACAAGGGGAAAGTTCCTGCGCGACCGCGGGAAGCTGCCATTCCTTAGTTTGACAATGACAGCCTTGCAAAGCTAGAATTCGCTGCAATTCTACCAAACAAAGCGTTCGGGCCGCCTCCACCGTGTAGGCGCGCTCCGTCTACGGCTGGAAAAAGCAATAAATGCTAAAAATCAGGCTTCGCCGTGTCGGGTCCAAGCAGAACCCCAAGTACAGGGTTGTCGTCGCCGATTCCCGTTCCCCCAGGGACGGCCGGTACGTCGAGAACATCGGCCACTATGATCCCATCCCAGACCCGCCTGCTCTCACCATCGATGAAGAGAAGGCGATCGGTTGGCTCAGGAAGGGTGCGCAGCCCACGGATAGCGTCGCCAAGCTCCTGAAGAGGGCCGGCACCTTGGAAAAGGTGAAGGAAGGGTGAAAGAGCTGATCGAGTACCTCGCCCGGTTCATCGCCGACTCCCCGGACGACGTGGTGGTGACCGAGGAGGAAGAGGACGACCGGATAATCATCCGGCTGGAAGTCGCCCCCGACGACAAGGGCAAGGTTATCGGTCGAGAAGGCCGGGTTGCCCAGGCGATGAGAACTCTGCTTCGCGTTGGCGCGGCCAAACGCGGAGTCAGGGCAGTCCTCGAGATCGTATAGCAGCTCCGCTCACGGGCTTCCTGCACCATGGAACCCGAGTCCCACCCCGAACAAGCATCCCCCGGCCTCATTACCGTTGGCCGCGTCATTAAGCCCTTCGGACTGAGGGGCCAGATCGTCATCCACCCCTTAACGGACTTCCCCGAGCGTTTCGCGCCGGGCGGCGCCATCCTCATTGAGGGCCGGTCCTTCAAAATCTCGGCGAGCCAGCCCCACAAGGGCCGCTGGGTGCTTAAGCTGAAAGGTGTCGACACCCCGGAGCAAGCCGACGCCCTGCGTGACTGCGCCCTGCACGTCCCTGAGTCCGATCTCCATCCCCTCCCCGAGGGTGAGTATTACCGTTTCCAGGTAATCGGCCTGCTGGCCGTCACCAGGGATGGTGACGAGGTGGGCCGGGTGACGGACGTGCTGGAAACGGGCGGGAACGACGTCTACCTTATAAAGGGGCCGGGGGGCGAGCGCCTGGTCCCGGCCCTGCCGCAGTTCGTCTCGGAGATCAACCTGGAAGCCGGTCGGATGATCGTGGAGGATGCAGATCTGGTCTGAGTCGCGACGCCACTCTCATCCGCTATAATAAAGTTCCGAAGCGTCGTTGGTTTCGGGAATCTTCAGGGAGTTAAACGCCATGTCGGGACACTCCAAATGGTCCACCATCAAAAGGCAGAAGGGCGCTAACGACGCCCGCCGCGGGCAACTCTTCACCAAATTGGGCCGGGAGATATCCGTTGCGGTGCGCCGGGGGGGCCCCGACGCAGACACCAACTTCAGCCTGAGGCTAGCCGTCCAGAGGGCACGAGACAGCAATATGCCCCTGGACAACATAGACCGGGCCATCAAGAAGGCCGCGGGTGACGGGGGCAACGCCGAAGACCTGCTGGAAGTGACCTACGAAGGTTACGGCCCCGGCGGCGCGGCCCTGATGCTCCAGGCCGTCACGGACAATAAGAACCGAACCGTGGCGGAGGTCCGCAGCACCCTCACCCGCAACGGCGGCAACTTGGGGGAGACGGGCTCCGTTGCCTGGAACTTCGACTCCAAGGGCGTGATCATGATCGCACCGGGATCGGAAGACCCCGAGGAGGTGGCCCTCACGGCCATCGACGCGGGGGCCGACGACGTGAAGATCGAGGACTCGGTGCTCGAGGTCTATACCAGGCCCGAGAACCTGGAGTCGGTCCGCAAGGAGCTGGAGGGCCACAACGTCACAATCGACTCCGCTGAACTGTCCTTGATCCCCAAGAACGTGGTCGAGCTGGACGAAAAGGGCGCCCTTCAAGCCCTGCGGCTGATGGACAAGCTGGAGTCGCTGGATGATATCCAGCGGGTTTACAGCAATGCCGACTTCCCGGCCGAGGCCCTGCAGAGGTACGGCGAAGAAAACTGACCGGTACAGGTTAAGCGAGGTGTCCTGCTGAGAGTGTTGGGCGTCGACCCGGGCACCATTAACATGGGCTACGGAGTCCTGGACGACAGCGACGCGGGCCCCAGCCTGGTCTCCTGCGGCGTGCTGAAAGCCCCCTCCTCCCGGCCAATCCCAGAACGCCTCCACAGGCTGTACAACGGGCTTCGGGAGCTCATCGAGCAGTACTCGCCGGATGAGGTGGCGGTGGAAGAGCCCTTCGTTTACAAGAGCGTCCGCTCGGCGATGCTTATAGGGCAGGCCAACGCGGTTGCCCTTCTGGCGGCCGCCGAGGCTGGATCCGGAGTTTCTCAATACAGCCCCAGGCAGGTGAAGATGGCCGTCACGGGACACGGAGGCAGCGACAAGGAGCAGGTGCGGGAGATGGTATGCCTCCAGCTGGACCTGGACGCGTACCCCGACTCCCTGGACGCCTCCGACGCCGTGGCCGTGGCCCTGTGCCATATCCAGCAAAGCGCCCGGGCACGGCTGATCGCCGAGAGCGCGCAGGGGTAGGACTGTGATTACCGGCCTCCGCGGCATCCTGGAAGCGATATCCGACGATTCCCTCACCGTAGACATCGGGCCCATGAGCCTGGAGGTCTTCGCCCCGACTTCGACTATCGCGTCGGTGGGTCCGGTCGGCGGGACCGTACGGCTGCACACTTACCTTTACATCCGGGAAGAGGTCTTGTCCCTGTACGGGTTCGGCTCGCTGGAGGAGCGGGACCTGTTCGTCATGCTGATCGGGGTGTCGGGGGTGGGCCCGAGACTCGCGCTAAGCGTCCTATCTACCATGCCTCCGCGAGAGTTGGCCGGCGCAATAGGTGCAGAGGACACCGGTTCTCTGACGCGGGTCAACGGGCTGGGCAAGAAGACCGCGGGACGGCTGATTCTCGAACTGAAAGGCAAGCTGGAGCGGGAGTGGGGAGAGGCCGCAGTTTCGCCAAGGCCCGACCTCGACGAAGTTGTCGCGGCTCTCTCGGCCCTGGGCTACGCACCCGCCGAGGCCCGGGCAGCCCTGGTCGGCACGAACATAGATCCCGCCGCCCCCCTGGAGGAGAAGATCATGCTGGTGCTCCAGAGGCTAGGCTCGGGGTAGGAGCACAACGCCGTGAACAGAAAGCTGCCAAGGCCGTTCAGCTTCCCCTGGGGAGGTGGACAGGTGGTGGAAGAAGTGAGCGTGATGCGCCCCCACTGGGAGCCGACCATCCAGCTACTCAGGTACGAAGACGGCGAGGAGTCCCTCCGCTTCTGCTACTACCACGGCCCCCGCTTCGGCAGGGGCCCGATGATGGTCTCCATCGAAGACCTGAAGGAACTAAAAGCCCAGGCCCGACACACCGCCCCAAGAATCTTCGCCCTCCTCTCGGACCTCTAACTCCACAGTAGTCGACCATTCCTCCTTCTCCCGCTCCCCCGTAGGGGCAATCCCTCGGAGCCCCGTCGAAGGGTCGAGTGGGGCTGGGGGGCCTCTCTCCTTTCCCTCCAAACAACCTTTGGTAGCCCGCGAGCGCAGGCTGTTACAATAGGACATACCCCAGTTCTCAGGGCTGAGAGCGTCCTATAGCCAGGTATTGGGCCTTCAGTCGCCCTTCCTCCTCTACCCAATAGTCCAACTCTTCAAACATTTTGGCCTGCCGCTTCATGCGAGGAACCAACAGATTCCTATTTTCGTCTGAAAGCAGTATCGGATTTAGCCCAAGGTAATTATTGAACGTCTCCTCAATGGTCATTTGGCTTATGGCTTTAGGTGCATTAGCTTCGCGCCCGGCCAAGAATTCTTCTAACGTTGGGGGCAAATCCTGCTTGAAATCCCTCAAGAACCCTACGTTCTCATTGACGATGCCCACCAACCTGCTCCCGACCTCCATGCTAGCTTTCATATAGGCTATTCCAGCCTCGTGGTGGAGCGCTTCATGGTCCGGGGGCACGAGGCCCGTGAAGAGCTGCAACTGTCTCTCCATGCGCGCCAGGCTGTTCCCAAGTCGGTTCACTACGACTTCTCTCGTCTCCCGGGCATTGAAATGCGGTCTCCAGTCAGGCTCATCCTCCCTCAGAATGTAGGCAAAACGGTCTTCGTACACCTCTCCAACCACTCCCCTCGCGTCATTGAAGTTACCCCATACTTCGTTGACTCGGCTCCTGTACAGTCGGCCAAACATCTCTGCGGTCTCGGTGGCACGGGTGTCTTCGCAGCCCAAGAATAGGGTCCCCACTAACACCACGATCAGCAGCGTCAGCAACGGGTTCGTTGGAAAATAGGGTGGCATCAATCGCTATCGACCTCAAAGCTTATGGTCATGCCTCCCTTACTTGGCGGCTTGGCGGTCAAAAGCCCTTCCAAGCGCATAAGGAGATGCGCCTCTGGTGAGCGCTGGTCGGAAAATGAACTCTCCCATTGGTTTCCACAATTTGGACAATTGCGAGGTAGCTTGTCGTATGAAGCCTTGGGCGGCAGCACGACCGTCATGGGGCACTCGGCACAGTGCACTTGTACCGCCTTGATATCACTAACGTCAAACATGATGCGAGTCAGCCTAGCCATCGAAAGTTCTCCTACTAGAGCTTGTGGGCCTTCTGCTGGTGTCCACGGGCACCAGCCCTAGCATAATAGGCCATATCCCATTTTCAAACAAAACCCTTACAAGAGAAAGTCAGCAATAGCAAGAGGCCCAGGCTTTCACACCTGGGCCTCTCTTGATATCAAAACTATTGCTGACCGTCTCTGGCTTTTCTGTTCCGGTGATCTAAACCGGAGGGGCATCCCGTAAGGGGAGCTTGCTGGTTAGGGCCTCGAGACGGACTTCCGGTTCCCCACCGGGGACGCCCCCAACATCATGCCGCCCATACCTGTGTCTCCGGCGGGGCCGCTACAATCAATTTCGAGACGGCTAAACAGGAGATGAATCCTTTTCATCCGACCCTCCATTCTCGGGTGTAATCCCGTAATCCCCAGGGTAATTCGAATGTTAACGACCCAAAAACCTTATGTCAACATTGCGCTGCAATTCACAAAGTGCCATCCTAAAGTGACCCCCTTTTCCGGGGCCTTCCTAAAGACGTTCGAGAAGTTTCCATGTTGAGGGCTAACACAAAATGGCAAGAAAAGACAAACCAGTAGAGGACCGTCTAAAGTCTCTGGAACCAGTTCCTCCGAAAGCGAATTTTACGCTGGCCGGGGTGCGAAAAGGGTACAAGGCTATTGGTGGTAAGGAGTTCTGTTGCAGAATCAGTGGGTATTGTCGAACCCAGATCTTCGAGTTTCCAGGGATCGACTTCCACCCGAACGGCGACGAACCTGACCACACGATTTACGCGTCTCCGTCGGTTCAAGCGTGTGTCACTTCAAGTCTAGTCGGCTACTTCGAGAGCTCGCTGTTTAGTAAGCACTACGCAGTCAGTCCCAGTTTGCGGCACAAGGTCAGCGAAACTGATGAGAAGATCAAGTCGGGACAGAAGGGTCGAGTACCAGTGTTCCTGGTGATCGAGGAGAATAACCAGCTGGCGCCAGTAGAGATGGTCAAGGGTGAATGTAGTATAGCGGACGAGGTAGTCGAGGAAGATGGTGAAAAGATACCCATCTTGGTAGGCGGTAGGGAGGGCGAGGAATTCATAATCGCTAGTCCTACCATTGACGGAGCGTGGCCCGAACTGCCCAAAAATCAACAGTTGGTAAACATGATACTGGCTGGCGTCCGTGTCGGTCAGCAGACGTCAGATCCGATACACAAATACCTAGATAAGAATGGTCTTGTGACGGACGATGGCCGGTTCGTGGTCATGGATCGACTTACAATATCGGCGAGAGGGAGTATAGCGACTCCGATGGATACCATCGCGTTCAGAGGCAGGGTATCCGAAATAAGTAGCGCCATTTCTGCTATGCAACGGGACATCGGTACCCCGCACATGGCGTTGCTAGTCAACTCAATTTACAGAGACGATTACAAGGACGATGCCTACCAGCGCCTCCATTACTTACAGCTGTGGCAATCGCTGTCAGAGGCGGGACGGAAGATTCTGTGCTACCAAGGGAATATCAGGAAGGACAACGTGGTTGTAGCAGGCAAGAAGACCCTACTGGAGTTGACTGGGTACAGGAATGACATCGCTCATTGGTGGACGGACACTATTGATGAGAACTACTTGGCGGACCTTCAGCGAACAATAAACGAACTGATGCGCCGTAAGTATTTCTGATTACTATACTCTCGGCCTATTTCTGGAACTGTGCCGGTGCCCGCATCAAAATTGAAGACCGATACCCTTATCCAGATAGGGGGCGTGGTGGCCCTAGCTGCCTCGTGGCCATCAGTGCGCTCTTCTTCACCGTGCCACTGTGGTCATTGGACAGAAGCTGGACCACAGCCGCCGCTCTTGGTTCCATGGATCTGGTTGGCGTTCTTCCGGCGGGCGCCGTTATCTGGAGTGCCCGACACGAGGGCCGATGGGGTTGGCTTGGCCTCTTGCTCGGCCTTGCCTACATCGGGCTACCTTACGTGCACCCTCTATTCATCCTGCACGCCCACTGGTTTGGCCCACTTGCGCTGTCCATCATCTGTCTTGCGGTATTGAATCTGCTCAAGGAGCTTTCCAAAAAGAGAGGTTCATTTTCCCGAAAGCAATGGTTGTCCTCGCCGACCGAGAATTCGCGTTAGTCGACCGTTGCCTACAATTGCTTCGAACCCCGCCAGCCTGCTAAAGCCATGCCCACCCAACCCACCCGCAGCCTATCTCACCGCACGCGAGTACCAGCCCCCCCAGAACTTCTTCCATCGGCGGAACAGTGCGATGAAGAGGGGGTTGGTCCAGATAAGGACCTTCCATATCGGCCACTCGTCCAAGCGACGGCAGGAAGGGCGCACACGCGGACTTCGAATGTACGGGCCGACTAGCCCACCAGTCACCCGGTTCAGCCCGCTCTCCGGATGGATCTGCGAGCTTGATAGAAAATTTGCCCGCATTCGTGAGTGAAAGTCCTATGTTTGTCACCTATGTTATTGTGTTGGTGTTGGATCCAGTAAGCTGAGTATGGAGAATCGCAGCGAAGGGCCTAGTAGAAGGAGGAGCAGCACGTGCTTTCACACAATTACACATACCAAGAGTGTCTGGACATCTCGAAGAGGGTCTCCTGGTTGGAAGACGATGTCCTGGCCGACAAGAATTTCGACTTCTCGAAACGCTTCCTGCCCAACAAGCTGACCGGTGTAGACGAGATCGGATGTTTGAACGACAACGAGAGGCGTCAGCTGAATCAGATTATGGGCAACGCCTACTGCCACATCTTCGCGTTCGTGGAGGAGTTCATCATCCCCACCGTCACGGAAGAGGCTATGAAGGAGGTCTATGGGGATGAAGTCAGGGCCCGCTCGTTGTTGCGGTTCGCTGAGGAAGAACTCAAGCATCAGGAGCTGTTTCGGAGATCGGTTGAACTCTTCGGCCGGGGTTTCGGCAGTGAGTGCGGTTTAATCCCTGGCCGGGAAGACGTTGCGAAAGTAGTTCGGAGCAAGTCGAAGCTGGCCGTCATGCTATTGACCGCGATTATCGAATGGTTTACCCAGCTCCACTACATAGAGCATGTGCGCGACGACTCGGACCTCGATGGGCTGTTCCGGGACCTCCTGAGGTTTCATTGGATTGAAGAGGCGCAGCACGCCAAGCTGGACACGTTGCTGATCGGCGAAGTAGCCGAGCACTTGGCCCTTGAAGAGCGGGAGAGTGCGATCGATGAGGTTCTGGAGCTTGGTGGGGCGATCGACGGGCTCCTGGCACAGCAGATTGGGCTGAACATAGAAGCTCTTGAGAGGGTGACGGGACGGACGTTCACGGCTGCCGAGAAAGAGGAGATCACGACAAATACGCAGCGTGCGTGCCGGTGGACCTTCCTCGTATCTGGACTGCAGCACCCGAACATAGTCAAAGCGGTCGGTGAGCTCACTACATCGGGGCCGGGGAAAATAGAGGGCGTCGCCGCAGCGCTCTCAGCGTAGCGCTAGAGCCCCGGGTGGTCGCTTGGGGTGTCGGGTGGTCCTGAAATCGCAACGACCGGCTAGGCCAATGTCTCAAATACTAACGAAACTATGCCGAATTTGAGACCGGGATAGCCAAATCGGTGTTAATGCGGCTGCAGCACTAGCACTACAGCCGTAGTTTAAGAGCGGGCAGAATCAGGGCAGTTGAGAGTTGATGCGGTGAGGCTGTGCCGGGTCCATGGGGCTGGCTTGGCCTCTTGTTCGGCCTTGCCTACCTCGGGTTGCCCTGTGTGCACTCTCTATTCATTCTGCATGTCCACTGGCTCGGCCCGCTTGCATTGTTAGTCATCTGTCTTGCGGCCTTGAATCTACTCAAGGAGCTTTCCGCAAAGAGATGTTCATTTTCTCGATACCGACAGTTGCTGCCCATGCGTAGCTGGTTGCAGAAGATAGTGTACGGGCTTGCTATCCTCGGGTAGGGCCTGGGCCTGTTCCTGGTCGCGTATGTGATTTTGGCCATTGTGCAAATGTAGGCAGGTCGAATCAGTGGTCTGAGCCTGTCCATTAGGCGCCCCTCCATTTATTCCCGGGGGGGATGGGGTCGAAGACTCGCCGAGGCGAGTGACACCACCCCCTTGACCCGGTATGAACATCAGTGCTATATTACCCCCCAGGCCCGACAACCCGCGTCGGCCCTAATCAAGGAAAAGGACTAAAGGAGTCCCATGAGTCGCACCGGCCTCCATAGGCCCCGTCGTTACCGAGCGGTATGCCACCGCCCGGCCACCGGCACGCGCCTCCTTCCCAGCCCCCATTCCCGCCTCGACCATTCCCTGGGGTGGGGCATTCCGCTCGCCCTGAGCCGAGTCGAAGCATGTCCTGAGCCCCGTCGAAGGGGGTCTCAAGAGCGGAATAGGCGGGGTCTCCTCCCCAGTCCTCCCCATCTTACCTCCCACTACAAGCGCTGCCCAAAGGCCCAACGCCTACGCCTTCGCAGCGATCAATCACCGTCCCGCCCCCTGCATGGAAGGTCCCCGGACAAAAACCTGCATACCCTTTCCAAGGGCCACTGCCAAGTGCGCGCCCCACTCACCCGGCGCATCCGTTTCGCCTCCTCAGGCGACGCCCTGGAGCACGGCGTCATGTCGCTCCATCGGGCCATAGTGCCCTTTTCGGACTCCCCCGGCGCAGACCATGCCGGCCGGTCCGAACAGTCGGACAATCTCCGACTCAAAACAAACGCACCATATAAGGATTCCACCGTCGTCACAACCGGAGAACTTCCGACTACGAACGCCGGTCACGGGTCCACGCTCCCATCCCTTGGGGTGGTCGAGCACTTCTGGTGGACGGGACTGCCCCACACCGAGAATTTCTCGGGTCTCGTCCACATCCCCTCAGAAGTTAGGGGCTGTCGCAGAGCCGTCGCCGATCTCACATGCATCAGTACAGGCGTAGACGCCTTCTTGCGCAACCGTCCGGGACCTTCCATCCCCTCCCCCTCCCTCCCCCTTGTCCATTTCCCCACTAGGGACGACAGGCCAGTCGCCCAGGGTGTGGGCGCCCCGAGTGGGGCGTCCACACCCCTCACCCCACCCTCGAAAGGGTCCGCCTACTAGCCCATACCCTCCAAATGCCCCATGCCCATCCTGGGGAAACACCGCAAAACAATCAAAGCTCACGCCTGAGTCCGTACATCAATCAAACCTCCCCCTTCATGCCTGGCCCGTCGGCCCAATCAGGGCATCAATCTGTAGCGGCTGTTTCCGTTGTCCCTCCTGTCACACTGGGTTAGAATGCCGGAGCGCGATTCTACACAGTCCCATGCCCGGAGGTAGCCATTGCCCTACGACACCCTGCTCTACGAAAAGACCGGCCAAATCGTCAAGGTGACCCTTAACAGGCCCGACGTCCTGAACGCCATCAGCGACGAGATGGTAAAGGAGATCCGCCTCGCCATTGATGAGGCCGACGCCGACCCCGGAGTCCGCGTCGTCATCCTCACGGGCGCCGGACGCTCCTTCTCCGCCGGCTATGACATCAAGCCCCGTGAAGACGGGCGTCCTGCAGCCGACCCGCAGGGCTTTGAAATTGGCGACTATATAAAGCTCTGGTGGGACCGGGACGCCTACGACACAGATCAGTTCACCCATTTCTGGAAGCTGGGCGTGCCGGTCATCGCTTCCGTCCGGGGCTACTGCTTTGGGGGCGGGTTCTGGTACAGCATGGCCTGCGACATCACCATTGCCGCCGACAACGCCGTTTTCGGCCAGCCCGAGGTACGGCACATCTCCAATACGTCATTCATGCTAGCCGCCCTCTCGAACTGGAAGCAGGCACACCGCTGGGCCCTCACCGGTGACCACATGGGCGCCGAGGAGGCCCTACGCATAGGCGTAGTTACCCAGGTAGTCCCCGAGGCTGACCTGGATGCCGTGACCTGGGCCCTCGCCGAGCGCATAGCCCTGGTCCCCGAGGCCTCGGTTCGAGTCAACAAGGCAGTCACCTGGATGGGCATGGAGGCGATGGGCCTCGGCGCTGCTATGCAAGTCAACGCCGCCCTTTCCAGCGTCGCCCACAGCTCCCACGGTAGTCATCGAGAGGCTCTCTGGGACGCACAGTCCACCGGAGGCCTTAAAGGTTTCCTTGAGGCCCGGGACGGTCCCTTCCTCCCCGAGCCCTTCGGCCCCAAGTCAAGGAAGAAGAAATGACCTCTCCCACCCACGACGCCATAGTCATCGGAGGGGGCCACAACGGCCTCACCTGCGCCGCATACCTTGCCCGCGCAGGCCTCCGGGTCCTCGTTCTCGAACGCCGGGACATAGTTGGCGGCGCTTGCACCACCGAGGAGCTAATACCCGGCTACCGGTTCCCCGCCTGCGCCTACCACTGTCACATGCTCCAGGCCAAGGTCATCGACGACCTGCAGCTCCGCAACTTCGGCTTTGACGTCATCCCCCTTGATCCCGTCAGGTTCCTGCCCTACCCGGACGGCTCCTACATCAACCTCTGGCGGGACACGGACAGGATGATCAAGGAGATCGCAGCGATCTCCCCCAAAGACGCCGAGGCCTATCCCGCCTGGGATCGGTTCTGGGAGAAGGCCGCAGGCCTGGTCCAGGACTATGTCCTCGCTCCGGCCCCCACCCTCGCCCAGCTCTTCGACCGGGCGCGGGCCACGGGTGACGAGGACATCCTGGAAACCATGCTCACCGTCAGCATGAAGGACCTCGTTGAGGAACATTTCGAGTCGGAGCAGGTGCGCGGCGCTTTCATCGGCGCCGCCGAGACCGGAGACCCCGCCTCAGTCGGCTCCGCCTTCGCCATTGCCTATTTCCACATCGACCGGTTCACCGACCCCAGGAACATGGGCCTGGCAAAGGGCAGTATGGGCGCCATCACCCAGGCCATGGCCAGATCAGCAACCAACTTTGGGGCCGAGGTCCGCACCGACTCCCCCGTCTCCCAAATCATCGTCCGGGACAGCCGTGCCGTAGGCGTCGCCCTGGAGGACGGCGCCGAGTTCTACGCCCCAACCATCGTCTCCAACGCCGACCCCAAGCGCACCTTCCTGGACCTGCTAGATCCCGACGACCTGGACTCTGACTTCCGGCGCAGGGTCAAGCGCCTCAAGACCCAATTCTCCAGCGTGAAGCTCCACTGCACGCTGACAGGTCTCCCGGACTTCAGCCGCCACCTGGGCCCGGGATTCAATCCCAAGATGCTGGCCATGATCAAGATTTGCCCTTCCGTCGAATACTTCGAGGCCAACCTCCAGGATGCCCTTGCCGGCCGCTTTACCAACAGCCCCCAGATGTACATCCAGATTCCCTCCGTATACGACGACTCCCTGGGCCCTCCGGGCCACCATGTCATGTCCATGTGGATGCAGCTCCAGCCTGTCACCCTTTCCAACGGCGACTGGGACCACGCGCACCAGCAGATCTTCGATGTCCTCATGGATACCATGTCCGTCTACGCTCCCAACATCCGCGAGGTCGTCGAC
The DNA here is from genome assembly GCA_965220005.1 of Dehalococcoidia bacterium. Classification (GTDB taxonomy): domain Bacteria; phylum Chloroflexota; class Dehalococcoidia; order Plut-88900; family Plut-88900; genus Plut-88900. The sequence continues at coordinate 654,576 of OZ244800.1, read as the reverse complement.
CAGTGGCAGGTGTTCACCCCTATGGATATCGAGCGTAGGGTCGGCCTCACTGACGGCAACATCCGCCAACTCGACACCATTCCGGGCCAGCTCTTCTCTCGACGCCCGCTGCCCGGGTGGTCGGACTACAACACCCCCGTCGACGGGCTTTATCTATGCGGTGGCGGAACACACCCCGGCGGAGAGGTCACCGGCGCCCCGGGCCACAACGCAGCCCAGGCCATCCTCAGAAATCTGGACCGCAGTTAGCTCCCCAGCCTCGTCCCAATAAACTCCGGTCGCCCGAGAATGAAGGCCTCTATCCCCATCCCCCGACTCCCTTCCGGTTGCACTTTCCTCAATGCGAGCTGACCACAACCTGTCTGCACAACCACCCCACCCCTCCCGTTCATCACCATCCCCGTCTCACCAACTCCATCCTCGAAGGGTTCCGCCTCCAATACCTTCAGTCTCCGGCCCATCCATGTGGTGAATGAGCCCGGCCACGGGTCATAGGCCCGAATAATTCTGTCTATCTCCACAGCCGGCAGAGCCCAGTTGACCTCCCCGTCCCTCCGAGTAGCCTTCCGGCTATACGTGGCCAGCGAGTCGTCCTGCACAATTGGCTCGAGCAAACCCCGGGTCCAGCTCCTCAGCGTTTCCTCCAGGAGCCGCCCTCCCATCTCCGCAAGTCTTTCAGTCAGTGCCCAAGTCGTGTCCCGCGGGCCGATCGGGACTCTGACAGACCCTAGAATCGGGCCGGAATCCACCCTTGGCTCCACCAACATTACGGTCACTCCGGTCTCGTCGTCCCCTTCCAAGATGGCATTGGCCACCGGCGCCGGGCCCCGATGCCGCGGCAGCAGGGACGGATGGACATTTAGGACGCCGTGGGTCGGCAGGTCCAGCGTCCATTTCGGGAGAATAAGGCCATACGCGGCGACGACAACTACGTCGGGCTTGAGCGACTCCATCTCCGCCCGCGCTTCCTGCGTGGAGAGAGTTTCCGGTTGGAATACGGGCAGACCCAGAGCCTCGGCTATGACCTTGACCGGTGACTTCCTCGTCTTCTTACCCCTGCCGGAGGGCCGGTCCGGCTGAGTGTAGACCCCCACCACACGCAACCCACTCCCGGCCAGGTGCTCGAGGGTCGGTACACCAAACTCGGGTGTTCCCATGAACACACATCTCAGGTCTTGGAAGGCTTTAGGAACCTTGAATTTTCACCTCTTATTCACCGAGCTATGGGCGCATTATAGGGTCTCGAAACGGGGCAGGCAAAGCATTCCACGTCGGTTAGTCAGCCCCACGAATAACCCGCCAAAAGACGCGCAAAATTTGCCTTTCTCATTCATTGACATGCCCATATTGGGGGTATGTTATCCTCTCTCTGTTGGTGGAGGACCAACTCTTTTGCGCCCCTTTCCCCGGCGGCGGACTCGGCTCAACCGGTCCGATTGGAGTAAGGGATTGCAGATGGATTCTAAGGCCCGGCGTTCCAGGCCTGTGCCTGAACATTGTGCCTCCCCCACCCCGGTTCGAGAAGAGACATACATTTGCCGTATCTCTTCGCGCCCAAAATAAGGCCAGCTCTCAATTGGCGGTAATGGAAGAAAATAACGCAAAAGACATTTGGCGCGCAGCCCTTGGAGAGCTGGAGCTTCAGGTAACTCGCCCCTATTTCGACACGTACCTCAAGGGCACCGTCGGGATCTCGTCAGGCGAGGGCCGATTCACCGTGGGAGCGCCCAACGCCTTTGTCACGGAGTGGCTGCGCCTCAAGATGAGGCCCCGCATCGAGGAAACCATCCGAGGCCTAACCGGCATACCACTCATCGTCGAGTTCCTCGTCTCTTCCCCACCGGGCCTCCCTCCCCAGACCTTCACCCCTTCCTCCGCGGTCACAGGCGGGCATGACGACGATGCAGACACGGCGCGAGCCTATACTCCAACTGTAGGACACAAGTCCGCCCCCCTCAACCGAAACTATACTTTCACCTCCATGGTGGTCGCCCGATTCAACAGGGTTGCACACGCTGCGGCCCAAGCCGTCGCTGAGAACGCCGATTACCCGTTTAACCCGCTCTTCATCTATGGAGACGTTGGCCTTGGCAAGACCCATCTTCTCCATGCCATCGGCCACAATGCCAGGTCTCGGAATCGGGACATGCTTTACGTCGGGGCGGAGCAATTCACCACCGACTACGCCGAGGCGGCTCGGGAGCGGGACTTCGGCAACTTCCGGCGGAAGTACCGGGAAGTCGACTTGCTGATGGTGGACGACATTCAGTTCATCGGGGGCAAACGGCAGACCCAAGAGGGATTCTTCCACGTGTTCAACGACCTCCACGGCTCCAACCGGCAACTGGTGTTCGCAGGGGATAGGCACCCGAGGGATATCGAAGCCCTTGACCCCAGGCTCGTGTCCCGGTTCGAAGGAGGCCTCCTGGCCGACATCACAGCCCCAAACCTCGACACCCGGGTGGCAATCCTCAGACTGAAGTGCTCGTCCATGAGCGTCGATGTACCGGGTTCGATCCTGGACATGATAGCCCGCATGGTCGATGGAAGCGTCAGGCAACTCGAGGGTGCTCTTAACAGGGTGCTCGCCTTGGCTAAGGCGGAATCCAAGCCCGTCACCCTGGCTTTGGCCAGCGAGGCACTTCTCAAAGGCGCCGAGCTGAGCCCAGCCAACACATCCTCAGACGCCATCATAGAGTTAACAGCCACCCACTTCGGACTCTCCATAGAGGAGATCACCGGCAAGCGTAGGCTGAAGCGCTACGTGCAAGCCAGGGACATCGCCATGTATCTTCTCCGAGAGGAGCTCCACCTCACCCCGATGAGGATCGGAGCGCTATTCGGCGACAGGACCCCCGCCGGCGTAAGCGCCGCATGCCGCAAGATTTCAGAACGAGCGCAAGCCAGCAAGTCAATTAGGTTGGACTTAGCGCGAATAAGAGACACCTTATTCAGCAACTCTCGCGTCTAACTCGCCTGGCTTAGGGGCCTAACCCACCCAGTTTCTATCCCAACCATGTCCTTCTGGGTTCACTTATTCATCCCCGGAATTCCCGCCACGTAACTTACTTTAATCCACAACCTGCCTTGCCGACATAGCTCAGATATAATATGTGTATTCCAACCACTAGCTCACGTATTGGATCAACAAAAGTACGGGACCGCGTCATAAGACAAGACCAGAAGTCAAACAACTCCCTGCCCATCTTCCATTTCACTACTGACTTTGCAGTGAACAAACCTTCAGGTCTGTAACCTCCGAATACTCCTATTACTCTTATTAAACATATTCATTAATATACTATATATAAATAAACTCACTTTGGAACAAGAATAAAGACCTGAAATACGTCTTTAGAAGTAGGTCATAGGAATGCTCGTTGACAACGTATCGGTTGTGTTAGCCGGGGGTCGAGGTGGGAGAGGAGCGGTCACCTTTAGGAAGGAGAAATTCGTCCCTTTCGGGGGGCCGGATGGCGGAGGTGGCGGCCAGGGCGGATCTGTCCTCCTACACCCGACATACGAGGTCCGTTCTCTGTCTCACTTGGTTACCACACCTAAGCTTGCAGCTCATGATGGATGGGATGGCCGCCGGTCTAAAAAAATAGGAAGAGCAGGCGCTGATCTCGTGGTCTTGGTGCCCGTAGGTACCGTTGCAGAGGTAATGGGTGAGGGGGCGGGCTTTACCTTGGATATGACGTGTGCCGATGAGAAGCACGTCGTTTGTAGCGGCGGCGGTGGAGGCAGAGGGAACCGCACCTATGCTACCTCTACCATGAAAGTGCCTCGGATGGCGGAGGTTGGGGAGCTGGGAGAGACACGAGAGGTACGCTTGACATATAAGATGCTATGCGACGTGGCTTTTCTTGGAGAGCCCAATGCCGGCAAGTCGTTGCTACTGAATAAGATGACCGCGGCGGGAGCAAAAGTGGCCGACTACTGGATAACAACCGTCGACCCTATCGTTGGTGTGATGGAGTCGGACTGGACCCAGTATCGACTTCTTGAAGTGCCTTCGGTGTGGTCGACCTCCAGCTCGGGCGATGGGGCTCTGAAACACGCTCACAGAGCCTCGCTGGTAGCACTGGTATTGGATGCCACTGAGGAATCCCTGGCCGATTCCTACCGCCGGATAACCGACGCCCTGGCTGATAAGGATGAATACGTGCATGGGAAGCCGAGGCTGGTAGTTGTGAACAAGGTAGACCTTGCTGACAATGAGCTCAATGAGGCCTCTGAGAGCACAGATGAATTTCCAGGGGCTGTAGCAGTGTGCCACGTATCCGCAGCAACTGGTGAAGGAATCCCTGAGCTGATGAGGCGCCTGGTGGAATTGGTGAAGGAGACCGGTAGGGAATCCTCATCGCAGGGTTCGGCCGAGGTACCGGTGCTCAGCCCCAAGCCGAAGGGTCGGCGTATCTCCGTGGTCAAAGATGCCGAGACCTACGTAGTCCACGCCGGTGAACTCGAGAGGCTCGTCCGGGGCACCGACATATCCGACTGGGAGGCCCGAATGCAGCTCATGTCGCTGCTGGAAAAGGCCGGCGTCCACCAAGCCCTGCAGAAGGCCGGTGTTGTGGAAGGGGATACGGTAAGGATCGGTGGGTCGGATATGGAATGGACGTAAGAGTCGGGGTACTGGGCGGCACCTTCGACCCAGTCCACAACGGTCACTTGATCATCGCAGAGGAGGCGCAAGCCAAGCTGGGCCTTTCCCAAGTCCTCTTCATCCCAGCAGGCCGACCCTGGTTCAAGGACGGCGAGAACATCTCCGACATGGAATGGCGTCTCGACATGCTCCGCCTGGCTGTGGAGGGCAACCCCAGTTTCTCAATAGACACCCAGGAGCTGGAGCGCCCGGGCGCCTCATATACCGTCGACACCATAGAGCAGCTCGCAATACGGATGGGTGACGACGTAGAACTCTACTTCATCATCGGACTCGACGCACTGGCCGAGCTCGGCAGGTGGAAGGAGCCTCGGCGGCTGGTGTCCATCTGCCACTTCGCAACCATGCGCAGGCCCGGCTACACGGACCTCGACATCGCCGCTCTGGACCGCGAGGTGCCCGGAGTCTCCGACAGGATCCACGTGCTGGACAATGTCCAGGTGGACATCAGCTCATCGGGGATACGCAAGCGCGTTGAGGAAGGGCTTTCGATCAGGTACCTGGTGCCTCCGGCAGTGAGGAGCTACATCGAGGAGAAAGGGCTCTACCGGGCCCCGAGCGGCTAGATATCCAAGTTCCGGACGTTCTTGGCGTGGTTCTGGATAAAGCGCTTGCGGGGCGGGACCTCGTCCCCCATCAGGGTGTTGAAGACGATGTCGGCTTCCATCTCGTTGTCTACAGCAACTTGAAGGATGGTCCTGGTCTCCGGGTTCATGGTGCTTTCCCACAGCTGGTCCGGGTTCATCTCTCCCAGGCCCTTGTAGCGCTGAATGGAGATGCCCCGCGTGTCGCTGTGACGCTCTATGAGGCCTGCCAGCCCGCTCCACGACACTTCCTCGTTCAGGTCCTTGTCCTTCTTGGTGACCCGGAAGTTGCCGTGGGTGACCACGTCCTTCACTGATGGGTAGAACTCCTTACAGGTGTGCATCGGCGGAGCGTCGACGATCTGAAGCGGTATGGTGGCGCCGGTATCACCGCCCCAGGAGACTTCTATTTTCTGCGGAGCGTGCCCGTTGGTCGGGACATTGACGTCGAAGCCCCGGGACTCGAACTGCTTCACCAGGCCCGTCATCTCGTCTTCCTCTACGTCCTCCTCGACTCCCTCTTCGGTGGACCCGTTCTTAACCAGGCCCTCCATCAGGCCGGGCGCGACCTCGTCGGGCAGGCCGACGTCCCTCCACGCCCCGCCGAACCGTTTCAGCGGCTCGATCAGCCGAGCGATCTCCGTGCCGGAGAAAGTCCTCTCCCCGTCGGAGCTGGTCACCTTGATCCCGCCGTAGGCCCGGCGGGCATACCAAGCGTCCTTCTCACCATCGGAGAACTTCCATTCGGCCTTCTTGCCTTTACTAACCCGGTACAGGGGAGGCTGGGCTATGTACAGGTATCCCCCCGTTATCAGCTCGGGCATGTTGCGGAAGAAGAAGGTGAGGAGCAAGGTGCGGATGTGAGAGCCATCCACATCGGCATCGGTCATGATAATTACGCGGTGATAGCGAAGCTTCGAACAGTCGAAGGTCTCCTTTATGCCGGTGCCCAGGGCCGTTATCAGCGCCCTTATCTCTTCGTGGGCAAGCATCTTGTCGGGGCGGGCCTTCTCCACGTTGAGGATCTTGCCCTTGAGGGGGAGGATGGCCTGGAACTTCCGGTCCCGACCCATCTTGGCCGAACCGCCTGCGGACTCACCCTCGACTATGTAGACTTCGCTCCTGCTCGGGTCTCGCTCTGAGCAGTCTGCGAGCTTACCCGGCAGGCTTCCGCCGTCGAAGGCGCCCTTGCGCAGGACCATCTCCCTGGCCTTGCGTGCGGCCTCCCGGGCCCGGGCGGCGGTCATGCACTTTTCGATAATCCTCCTGGCGTCCTGGGGGTGCTCTTCAAGGTATTTCCCCAGCCCTTCGGACATGGCCGACTCGACGAGGCTCTTCATCTCGGCGTTGCCGAGCTTGCCCTTGGTCTGGCCTTCGAACTGCGGGTCTGTCAGCTTGACGCTGATTACTGCGGTCAGGCCTTCCCTTACGTCCTCGCCGGACAGGTTGGTCTGGTCGTCCTTGAGCAGTTTACCCTTGCGGGCGTAGTCGTTCAGGCCGCGGGTCAGTCCGGCCCGGAAGCCCGAGACGTGGGTGCCGCCGTCCGCGGTATTGATGCAGTTGGCGAAGGAGAGGGTCGTCTCCGAGAAGCCGTTGTTGTACTGCATGGCTATCTCGATGCTGGACCCGTCGGCGATCTTCTGGATGGATATGGGCAGGGCGGGCACGGAGCCGCGGTTGCGGTTCATGTGCCGTACGAAGCTGGAAATACCCCCTTCGAAGAAGAAGGTCATCTCGCTGTCGGGTGCCGCTCTCCGCTCGTCCACCAGCCGGATTTCCAGCCCCTTGTTCAGGTAGGCGGTCTCCCGGAAGTGTTCTGTCAGCGTATCGAAATCATAGTCAAGCTCGGTGAATATCTCGGGGTCGGGCTGGAAGGTGATCCTGGTGCCCGTGCCATCTGCGGACTCGACTTTCTTGAGCGCACCCAGGCTGAGCCCCTTCCGGTACTCTTGCGCATAAAGATTGCCGTTCCTGCGCACCTCTGCCCTCAGGTTGACTGACAGAGCGTTGACCACCGAGGCGCCAACGCCGTGCAGGCCGCCGGAAACCTTGTACCCGCCGCCACCGAACTTGGCTCCGGCGTGGAGAATGGTCATCACCGTTTCTAATGCCGATACGCCTGTGGTGGGGTGCTTCTCGACGGGGATGCCGCGGCCGTTGTCGGAGCTGGTGATGGAGCCGTCCTTGTGGATGGTGACCAGGACCTGGTCGCAGTAGCCGGCCATAGCCTCGTCGACGGAGTTATCGACGATCTCGTAGATGAGGTGGTGGAGGCCGCGCTGGTCGGTACTGCCGATGTACATGCCGGGGCGGCGACGTACGGCTTCGAGGCCTTCGAGAACCTGGATATCTGCGGCGGTGTACCGCTCAGTTTCTTGTTTTAACGCCATAACGTCTGCTTGATGGCGCACGGAGCATACCGGGGTGGTCTGCTACCTGGGACCGGCCGTCTGGCAGTCGAGAGTTGGGCCTTCGATCGGTCACGGAACCGTGGGCAAAATAAGTACAAGTACAAAACCTCGACCAAAATAATTGTACCACAATGGCCTGTTTTTAGCTAGCGTTTGTGCCTGTCAAGAATGATGGGATCAAGGGGGCGGGCTGCTCCTTTCTTGGATGTGGGGAGAGGGAGTTTTGATTGATGTGCGGGCGCAGGCGTGGTCTTTGATTGTTTTCGGGGAAATTTGGTTTTTTCCGGGGTGGGGACGCCGGGGATGGGGAGGGAGTGGATTCGCGATCGGAGCCGGGAATGACGAAGTGAAAAGCGGGGATGACTGAGAGGGGAGGGGAGCCCTACCCCAGATTCCTCGCAGGGCATCGGAATGACATGGTTAAGGGGGTGGGTGGGGAAGTAGGGTATGCCCCGAGGAGCGGACACCTTGCCTTTCCGGGGATGGATGAACGATCGGGGTCGGGAATGACGGAGTAAACGGGAGGGTGAAGGAGAGGTGATGGAAGGTCCCGGACGGTTGCGCGAGAAGGCGTCTACGCCTGTACCGATGCGTTTCGTCCGCCACAGCGGATGTTTCACATCGGGGACGGCTTTGCGACAGCCCCGTACTTCTGAGGGGATGTGGAAGAGACGCGAGGAAGTCTCGCTGTGGGGCGGTCTCGACCACCAGAAGTGCTCGACCATCCCAAGGGATGGGAGCGGGGACCCGTGACCGGCGTTCGTAGTCGGAAGTAGTCCGGTTGTGACGACGGTGGAATCCTTGCCCCTGACTTCTGAGAGGATGTGGAGGAGAGCCGAGAAATTCTCGGTGTGGGGCGGTCTCGACCACCAGAAGTGCTCGACCACCCTAAGGGATGGGAGCGGGGACCCGTGACCGCCGTTCGTAGACCGGTGTTCTCCGGTTGTGACGACGGTGGAATCCTTAAATGGTGCGTTGGTTTTGAGTCGGCGCTCATCCGACTGTTGGGATTCGCCGGCAAGGACTAAGTCGGCGACGTAAGTATGCCCCTCGACGGGGGCGCTGATGCGGAGGCGGCTGCCCTGCAGCAGGGTGTGCCTTGATTTGTCCGGGAACCTTCCATGCAGGAGGCGGGACGATGATTGATCGCTGCGGAGGCGGAGGCGTTCGGCCCTGGGGCAGCGCTTGTAGTGGGTGTTGAGATGGGGAGGACTCGGGAGGAGACCCCGCCTATTCCGCTCTTGAGACCCCCTTCGACGGGGCTCAGGACATGCTTCGACTCGGCTCAGGGCGAGCGGAATGCCCCACCCCAGGGAATGGTCGAGGCGGGAATGGGGGCTGGGAAGGAGGCGCGTGCCGGTGGCCGGGCGGTGGCATACCGCTCGGTAACGACGGGGCCTATGAAGGCTAGTGTGACTGATGGGACTCCTAAGTCCTTTTCCTTGATTAGGGCCGACGTTGGGAGTCGGGCCTGGGGATTAATATAGTACAGATGTTTTGCTTTAGTCAAGGGGTTCGTGTCACTTTTGGGGTAGGGGACACCACCCCATTCCGTTCTTGAAACCCTTCGACTTCGCTCAGGGCGAACGGAATTCCCCACCCCTGGGGATGGATTTCGGCTCGGCGGGAGTGTGCTTTCAGGAGGGATGGATTCCTGCCTCGGCGCGGGAATGACGGATGGAGAGGCTAGGGTTTGGGTGAGAGATGTGAGCGCGCAAGTCCTAGATTCCTCGCGGGGCCTCGGAATGACAGGTAAAAGCGTGGAATGGCGTAGGACGGACGCGACGGAGTGGCTGTAGTTGGCCACTCCCGCTCGACCCTTCGATGCTCTCCGCCAAAGGCGGACTTACAGCACGGCGGACTTACAGCAGGCTCAGGGTGAGCGGCCCCGCGCCGGGGGATGGGGGGCTAGAACCAGTGCCGACGGAAGGCCGTGACGAGGACTATGAAGACCAGCGTCGCGAGTATGAAGAGCAAACCCCAGTTGACTACGCGGTCGAAGAGAGGGTTGATGATGGCGGTCGCCAGCACTATGGCCAGCGTGATTGCCGCGGCCCAGAGGAGGACTTTGGACCAGGGGCGGGGGATTGGGGGCGTTGATTTAGGCATGTTAGCTAAACAGTGCGGCGACGTTTCGGCGCTGTATCTTGCCGGTGGCGGTGCGCGGAAGGGTGTCGACTATGTGTACGGTCTTGGGGACTTTGAAATCGATGAGGTGCTTTTGGCAGAAGGCTTGGATGTCCTCCTGCGTGACGTTTCCATTTAGCACGACGGCGGCGTGGACTTCTTCGCCGAATTTCTCGTCAGGTACGCCGAAGCATATGGCGTCCTGCACGGCGGGATGCTGGGCAAGGACTGCATCGACCTCCAGGGGAGCGATCTTCTCGCCGCCACGGTTGATCAGCTCCTTCAAACGGCCCGTGATGTTGAGATATCCGAGGTCGTCGAGGAAGCCCTGGTCGCCTGTCCTGAACCAACCGTCGGCAAAGGAGGAGGCGTTGGCCCGTGGGTTGTTGCGGTAGCCCTTCATGACGTTGGCTCCCATGATCACGACTTCGCCTCGATCCCCGTCTGCGAGCATGGCCCCAGCCTCGTCCATAATGGCGATGCGGACGCCGGTGCCCCGGCCCACTGTCCCTGCAAAGCGCTGAGCCGGAGGCAGGGGGTTGGAGGACATCTGGTGAGATGCCTCGGTCATGCCGTATGCCTCCAGGACGGGGGAGTCGAAGCGAGCCTCCATCCCTTCCAGTACCGCGGGAGCCAATGCGGCGCTGCAGGAGCGGATGAAGCGGAACGTGCCCCGGGGAGCGTTGTCGCTGTCGGCGCGGGAGAGGAGGATCTGGTGCATGGTCGGGACGCCCGAGTACCAGGTGGCGGCCTGCTCCTGGGCCACGGTCCAGAAGTTGCTGGCACTGAAACGGCTTGGGACGATGTTCGTTCCTCCGCTGGCGAAGGTGGAGAAAAGGACGCCGATGAGACCATGAACATGGAACAGGGGCATAATCATCAGGGCCCTGTCCTCTTCCGAGAGGCCGTAGGTGCCTACGATGTTTTTGAGGGATGACGCGAGGTTAGCATGGCTGAGGGGGACGCCCTTGGGGCGGCTGGTAGTTCCGCTGGTGTGGAGAAAGAGCGCTATGTCGTCGGGGGTTGGGCCTTCGGGCTGGCCCTTGCCCTCTAGCGTTGCGCCTTCCCGAGTCAGGCGGACTGCCCCGTCACCCGAGTCATGGGCCTCGATGCACTGGAGTCCGAGCTCCTGTGCCGCTCCCCGCGCCGGATGCTCCTCCGGCGGGAGTATGGCTAGTGAAGCGCCTGCGTCTTCCATGTAGAAACGATACTCGTCTTCGGTGTAGTTGGGGTTGAGGGGGGCGGCGACCGCTCCCAGCTGGGCCACGGCGAGAAATGTGGCTACGAACCGGATGTCGTTCCCCAGGACTATGGACGCTGCCTGCCCACCGGAGAGGCCGGCGGCGGACAGGGTTGAGGCCAACTCTTCGACCTGGTCTCGGAGCTGCCGGTAGGTTAGGGTCGGTCCACCGGGCACTACTACGGCGGCTTTGTCCGGGGCCCCGGCGTCGAGCAGTTGGGCTAGGGTCTGCATGTCTGCGGTCTCCTGATAGTGGGCGTGAATGAGACAGCGTAGATGATAGCAGGCATTAAGGATCCGTGCACAATATGGACTGGTAACCGGAGTCGCTAGAGCTGGGGCACAACCTGTTCGGCGATTACTTGAGCGTGCTCGATGAGATTGTAGACGGGGTTGAACATGATCATGTCCAGCCCTTCTTCGGCCAGGGGCCCGAGCTTGTCAACGATCTCGTCCACAGAGCCTATTAGTGAGACCTTCATCCCCAGTTCGGCGCTGTGGTAATGGTCCAGGAACCATTGCTGGATCTTTCGGTTCGCGGACTCCCTGTCATCGTCGATGGCGAGGTAGACCCGTTTGGAGATTGGGAAGGTGGCAGGGTCTCGGCCGTTCTCTTCGAGGGAAGAGCGCAGCTTTGCGAGAACCTTCCTGAACGCAGCGATATCGGAGGCGTTCGCTGCGCCCGCACCCATGAAGCCATCGCCCATTCTGGCTGAGCGCTCGACCGCGGAATCGGCGGAAGCTCCGAACCAGATGGGGATGTGGGGTTTCTGGACAGGCTTTGGGTTTATTGAGACGTTTTCCAGGTTCCAGAAGCGGTTTTGGAAGTCGACGCTGGGCTCGGCCCACAGCCTTCGGATCAGGGTGACGGCATCTTCGAAGCGGGCGATCCGGTGGGAGGCGTCGAATCCGAAGGCCGGGTAGGAATCACCGTCTCCGCCTATGCCCACTCCCAGGATGAGCCGACCTCCCGAGATCTGGTCCAGGCTCGCCGATATCTTGGCCACATTCACGGGATCGTGGTAGGGAAGGACGACGACAGAGATGCCGAGCTTGATGGTTCGGGTGCAGGATGCGGCAAAAGCGAGGAGGGTGAACGGTTCCAGGTTGGGGCTGGTGGCAAAGACTCCGTGCTGGGTCCAGACGCTTTCATAGCCTAGCTGCTCAACGAGGGTCAGGTGCTCCCGTATGAGGCCGAGGTCGGTAGGCCCGGGCGGGAACATCTGGGGAACGGCGATGCCGACGGTGGTGCGGTCTCGTATTACTAGCTGGTTCATTGCTTCTGCCTTCATGTTTCTCCGCCCCGCCTACCGGAACCTGGGAAGGACTTCCTTGCCGAGGAGCTCCAACTGACGCATGGCATTGGCGTGGGGCATGCCGGGCCACTGCAGCCGTATGTTCAGGTGGTTGACACCCAATTCGTTGCGGTAGCGCTGGATTTCGCGGACGACTTCCTCGGGGTTACCGATCAGGAAGCGGTCTCGGGCCAGTTGGTCGAATGGGACGGAGAAGGACTCGCCTTCAGGCAGCTCCTTGTCCTGCCCCCAGGATGCGTAGGCGGCGTACTTGCTTTCGAGGTAGGGTCGGCTTTCGGAGTAGGCGGTTGCGGAGTCGGGGGCTACGTAGAGCTCGCGCATCATGGGTAGGGTGTCGGGGATGGGTTGACCGGCCTCTGCTGCGACCTTGCGGTAGTAATCAAGCTGACCTGAAATCAAACCGATGGTGGCGTGGGGATTGATGACCCACGGATATCCCCAGCGAGCAGCCCTGGCGATGGCCGGAGGCCCGTTGGCGGCTACCCATATGGGTGGATGAGGTTTCTGTACGGGCCGGGTGGCGACCCGAACTTTGGGGATTTGGTAATACCGACCGTTATATTCGACCTCGTCTTCGGTCCAGAGGAGGCGGATGATTTCCATGGCCTCGTTGAGGCGGGGGATGCGCTCGGATCGTTTGATACCGAAAGCGGTGTACTCCTCGTCTCTGTACCCGATCCCGATTCCCAGGACGAAGCGGCCGCCGGACATGGCGTCGAGGGTGGCGGAGGTTTCGGCGACGTCTACCGGGTTGAGAAGGGGGATGAGGAGCACCGTAGCCGCGATCTCCATGCCCTCGGCGTCGGCGGTTAGTCTCGCAAGGAGGGGGATGATGGCGCTCATCTGGTATGGGTGGGAGAGGTAGTGCTGGCCGGCACATATCATGTGGAAGCCGGCTTCGCGGGCGAGGCGGGTCTGTTCGGAGGCCTCGGCGATGCGCTGAGAGACGGACTCGCCGACCGGGTGCTGGGCGTTGATAAATAGACCGAATTTCATACCGTGTCCTCTGATCAACCGCCTTAAGGCCGGGCAGAGATGAGAATCTCGACGGCGACTTCGTCTGTGACGCTGACGAAGCTCCCGACGGTTGGGGCTGTCATCCCGAAGTCGGACCAAACGAAGGAGGTGCGCCCGAGAATGTGCACCACATCGCCGTCATCCCGGGCCTCGATCTGGAATATGACAGGGGCCTGGACGCCTTTAAGTTCGAGCTGGCCGGTTATCTCTATGGAGACCTCATTGCCGTCGGAGAAGCCTTCGGGGAGGGGACGGGAGTCGGGGAGGGTGAAGGTGGCGACAGGGTCGTTGGGGAACATCCTCTCCCGGATGTAGCGGTCTCGGCGGGACTGGTCGCTTTCGAGCTCGTGTAGTTGGATGTCGATAACGGAGGGCCGACCGTCGAAGTGGACCTCACCGGAAAGGGCGGTGGTACGGACTACGGCGTCGTTGGGCAGGGGAAGGCTGGATAGTTTCTCCTCGACGGTGAAAGTAGCCTCTGAACCTTCGCCGACAACGTAGGTTACGCCTTCATAGGATCCGGGCTCGGCGGGTGGAGGCTCGGTGGGTGTTTGTGTATCAACGGGGGCTGCAGTAGATGCAGGGGCATCGGCCGGGGCTGACGTAGGGGTGGGGTCCGGGGCGGGGGTAGAAGTTGTGCGTTCTACGGTGACCTCGACAGAACCGCAGGCTGCGGCGAGGAGGAGGACCAGGGCCAAGGCGATGGCGGCGACAAAAACCTTGGCTCGTGGCGGGGTTACTGGCATTCATGACCTCCGGTGCGGCTATAGAGTTTCAAAGTACATGGAAGGTGCAGGTTGCACAAGGCCAGACTTTGGAGGGAGCTCCAGCCTCCCGGACTCCTCGTCGCCGACTTCGGCCAGGGGTATGGCAAGGGCGAGAACTACGACTACGGCGACCGGAGCGACCCACCATCGCAGCGGGGAGGGGTCGCGGCCCAATAGAGGAGTCAAGACGCCTGTGATAAGGCAAACGATGATGACCAGCGGAAGGGCGAAGGGGATCAGATTGTCCAGCTGGACGGCGAAGGCTGACAGGAGCATGGCTCCGACGGTGACGGATGAAACGCCCCAAAGGACCCCGAACTTTGTGGGTCGACCCTCAGTGTTGATAAGCATTCTCCACATAAGCCCTGCGAGCAGGCCTACGAGAAGGGAGGCGATGCCGACGGAGGCGGAGTTGAGGAGGGAGTCGTCCGGAGATTTGAGTGGTAGAGAGACCAGGACGGCGACGATGGCGGCAAGGGCCCCTGCGGTAATGCCTGCGTTCATTGGGTCAAGTCTGCTCGACGCGCACTGTGACGATGTCGACGTTGTGATAGCTTTGGTGACGGATCGAAGATGCGTAGTGACGCAGCAACCGGAAGGAAAGGTCCCGGTCCTCCTCTGTGTCGGGCCGCTCGGCGAGGTTATCCAGCCGGATTTCCAGGTTCTCGGTGGAGGGGCCTGCGATGAATTCCATCTCCACCACGTCTTCGTCGCGGCGCACCGTAATGAGCAGCTTGCGCGCCTCTTCCGTCCCAGACTCCTCGTACGAATTCACAAGGGCCGTCAGCGACTCCTCGCCGGCGGCGCGCAGCCGTGTCGACGCTGCTTCGTCCCACCTGATGCTCGATGCGAACTTGTTTAAGAACTCATCCACCTCCGAAGTCGATGAGATGTTGAGCTCGGTCCTGAGTTTCTTGGCGCTGGGCAATGTGAGCCACATGAACAGGGTCATGAGCACAGCGGTCATGCCGCCGATTACCACGCCGTTGCTGAACAGGATGTGCAACGCTCCGGCAAAAAGGTTGGGGAAGACCAGGTTGAGCTGGAAACCTACGCCGAGCCAGAGCGACAACCCGACGATGGTGGCGTTCCGAACGTCGGCGCCATCCTGAATCACTATTCTCGCACCCTGCATGAAGGTCAATCCTCCGAGGGCGACCAAGAACGCACCCACCACCGGGTTTGGGATGGCGAGCATGAGCGCCAACAACTTCGGGAAAAACGCCGCTATGATGTATATGATCCCAATAAACACACCGACCCGGCGCGCAGCGACGCCGGTAAGTTGGATAAGCGGTCCCATATCCGGCGTCATCGTGATGGGTGGCGCTGCCGCAAACCCGCTCAGCAGGCCGGTGATGCTGTCCACGTTGAGAGAGCCCTGCACCGCACTATATTCGACCGGGCGCGCAGTGCGCCACGACACCTGCTGTACGGCGACGGAGGCGCCGATATTCTTGATGGTGTTGGCGAAAGAGGACAAGATGAACACCGCCAGGAACATCCAGAACTTAGCGTCGATGCTCATGTCGAAGCCGGGCCAGGCGCTGAGCGAAGGCAAGCCCACCCAGTCGGCGCTCTTGACAAGGTCGATGTCGTACAATCCGACGAAAACGGATACTACGCAGCTCACCAATATGCCGATTATGGGCGCCCATAGACGCCAAATGCCCCAGCTGCGCAACATCAACACGGTGATTACTGCCAGGGTGACGCCAGCCACCACCGCCGCCGTGCTCGAGGGCTCTTGGGCCATCAGGACTAAGGAGACCAGGACGAATATGGCGCCGGTCAGCATCAGCATAGTGCCTGCGACTGCAGGCGTGATGATGCGCCGCAGCAAAGGCAGGCCGGCCGCGACCAGGAGATTCACGGGCGCCGAGAGGACTACCATGGTGGCGAGGGTGGACGGTCCACCCTCTTTGAGGGCCTCAATGCTCGCCGGTATGAAAGTGGCCGAGGTGGCCGCGAACAGCAGGTGCCCGCCCCCGATCTTACCGAAACGGAGGGGCTGGAGAATTATGCCGATCCCGCTGATCACAATGGTGGCGAAGACCATCCACTCCAGGTAGCTCTGCTCTTGTCCGGACACGCGGACAATTAAAATAGAGACTATGGCGATGTCTCCAAGGCCAAGCAGTGCAGCCTGTGCGGCTACACCGATGGACGTGAGATGCGGGGGATGCTCGTCGGGCTCGTAGCGGATGCTCTTGTTAACTACCTTAGCCATACCCGATGTCCTCAGCCCAGTGTCGATACGGGATGTTTCTGATGCTGGCGGGCCCTACGGTTGCATATAAGCACGGGCTATAGAAAGCAATTGCACTTCCTCCCTTCGCAGGACCTTTGCAACACCTCCAGGGGATTGTACAGGATACGGATTTACTGCGTCAGAAGACATCAAGGAAAGGGAAACCGGGCCGCCGCCATGTCCGCAATCGAGTCGGCTATTACGACTACGATCAAGTTGTCGTCATGTATGCCGCTGTACAGTGGGAGCGCCCTCCGCACGCGCGGGAATGGGCTGGTGCAACCGCATATCATGAGGACTTGGTATAATGCCGACTCACTTGCTGGGTTGTTGCCGTGAACTTTGACACCTACGAACTCGATCCATCCATATATGACGAGATGTTCCTGCCGGACGGCACCCCAAGGGAGCACTGCCGGCAGATATACGAAACCCTGACCCAACTTTCCGCCGAAGAGCTTCATAATATCCAGGAGCGCGTCATGCGCTCGTTCTCGACGGAAGGGATCACCTTCGTAGTCTATGGGGACGAAGAGGCGGATGAGCGGATCATCCCCATTGACAGCATTCCTCGGGCTATGTCGAGAGCTGACTGGGATGACTTGGAACGAGGGCTGACCCAGAGGCTCAAGGCCCTCAATACGTTTCTGGAGGACGTGTACGGCGAGGCCCGTATCATCCGGGACGGAGTGATCCCCGCGGATGTGGTGATGGGTTGTCCGCAATACCGAACCGAGATGCGGGGCTTTTCCGCGCCTTACGGGACGTGGGTAGGCATATGTGGCACCGACTTGGTGCGGACGAACGACGGGTGGAAGGTGTTGGAGGACAACCTTCGGGTGCCTTCGGGCGTTTCATACATGCTGGCGAACCGGAAGGCGGCCAAGGCCAGCCTGAGACGGCTGTACCGGACGTCTCGGGTGCGGGAGGTGGAGAACTATGGACGTGCGCTGCGGGAGACGTTGTTGGAGCTCGCGCCAAGCGGCCGCACGGACCCGACCATCGTGCTGCTCACGCCCGGGGTCTACAACTCTGCATTCTACGAACATATATTTTTGGCCCAGGAGATAGGCGCGGAGCTGGTGGAGGGGCAAGACCTGGTGGTAAAAGAGGGCATGGTCTACATGCGCACTACCAACGGGCTGAAGCGGGTGGACATAGTGTATAGGCGGGTGGACGACGATTTCCTGGACCCGCTGGTCTTTCGAGAAGACTCGCTGCTGGGGGTGCCGGGATTGGTCCACGCATACAAGCTGGGCAACGTGGCCCTGGTGAATGCGCCCGGGACGGGTGTAGCGGACGACAAGAGCGTCTATGCCTACGTACCGGACATGGTGCGGTTCTATCTCAATGAGGAGCCGATTCTCCAGAACGTGGATACGCGGCTCTGCCGCCGTCCGGAGGACCTGGAGTACACTCTGGACAACCTTCAGGACTTGGTGGTGAAACAGGTGGGAGGTTCCGGGGGATACGGAATGCTGATAGGCCCGCACTCGACGGCTGAAGAACGGGAAACGTACGCGGAAGAGGTGCGGGCTGACCCGGCAAACTACATTTCGCAGCCGGTATTGGCCCTATCGAGAGCGCCCTGCCTTATAGAAGGGCAGTTCGAGCCTCGGCACGTAGACTTAAGACCTTTTGTATTGCACGGACAGAAGACTCGGCTGGTCCCTGGGGCCTTCTGCCGGGTAGCGCTGCGTCGGGGGAGCCTGGTGGTGAACTCCAGCCAAGGGGGCGGGGGCAAAGACTTCTGGGTATTGGAAGATTGACGAAAACGTTGATTAGAGACCCTAAGACCGAAACATTGCGAGGAGGCCTAGAGACATGATTGTTATTCGCAACCCCAGAATACTAATCGCCTTGGTTGCGCTGTTTACAGCTGGGGTCTTCCTCGCCCGGCCGGCGATTGCCCATGCTGCGGGAGTGGATGAGGAGTCGCAGTTCATCTTGAACACGTTTGCTTTCCTTATCTGGGGAGCGCTGGTGATGTGGATGTGTGCAGGCTTCACCATGCTGGAATCGGGGTCGGTGCGTACAAAGAACGCATCGACGATTTGTCTCAAGAACATCGGCATATACTCGATAGCGGGATTGGCGTTCTTCTTCATTGGATACAACCTGATGTACACGAACGTGGGAGAGGTGGGGTTGTGGGGCAAGTTTGAATTTCTGTACGGGCCTTCAGCGGATGAAGTTGCGATGATAGGCGGAGACAGCGAGGCGACCGGCGCTGTCATCAGCAACGGATACTCCGTTATGTCGGACTGGTTCTTCCAGATGGTGTTCGTAGCTACGGCGGCATCAATAGTTTCCGGGGCTATAGCAGAGCGGATAAAGCTACTGCCGTTCTTCCTCTTCACGCTGGCGCTGACCGGTTTCATATATCCGATAGTCGGCTCTTGGACGTGGGGCGGCGGTTGGCTGGCGCAGGCGGGGTTCTCCGACTTTGCAGGCTCGACGATAGTCCACAGCACGGGAGGCTGGGCGGCGCTGGCCGGGATAATGCTGGTGGGCCCGAGGCTCGGCAAGTTCCGAAAGGATGGGCGGGTGAAACCGACCCCGCCGTCCAACGTGATTCTGGTCACCCTTGGGGTCTTCATCCTGTGGCTTGGGTGGTTTGGGTTCAATGGAGGCTCCCAGCTGGCGCTCGGGAGCGCGCTGGATGCCGTGGCAATGAGCGTGGTGCTGGTAAACACTAACCTAGCGGCCGCGGCGGGTGTCGTGACTGCACTGGCGGTATCGAGGCCGATCCTGGGACGCATTGACCTATTTGCGGGGCTGAACGGCGCTATAGCGGGTCTGGTGGCGATTACCGCGGGACCAGCAAGCACGGACCACTTCTGGGCGGTTGTAGTCGGGGCGATAGGCGGGTTGTTGTGCACCGCCGGCATCAAGCTGCTGGAGAAGATGAAGCTGGACGACGTGGTGGGAGCGATCCCGGCGCACCTGATTGCAGGGATCTGGGGCACATTGGCGGTGACCTTCACATCCGGCGGTCAGTTCCACATCCAGCTGATGGGTATAGCTGCGGTAGGCGGGTTCGTGTTTGGCTCGGCGTTTACCGTGTGGTGGGCATTGGGCAGGGTGCTGGGTGTGCGGATTACGAGGCAGGTAGAGGAACTCGGTCAGGATGTAGCGGAGCTGGGCATGGAGTCCTACCCCGAGTTCATTCTGATGCCGGAAGAATTCGACGAAGAAACGGAGCCAAAGAAAGCGGATGCTCTCACGTAGCGCTCAAGGGCTGTATTGGATGGGGCGCTACCTCGAGCGGGCGCGTCACCTGAGCCGTCTGCTGCAATTGCAGACGGAGGCGTTGGTGGACCGGCCGGTGCGGGAAATCTACTTCGGGTGGCGGCGCATCTATGCCTGTGTCGGGAGGGCGCCCCCGGGGGGCAGCCTGGACGTAAGCGACGATGACGACTTCATCCTCGCCGATTCCTTCACCCTGGCAGACGACCTGACCTTCGAACGCTCGAACCCGGGGTCGGTGTGGCAGTGCTTCTGGATGGGCAGAGAGAACGCCCGTCAGATGCGCAACCGCATAAGCGGGGAGATGTGGACGTCCCTGAACCTGTCCTATCTACGGATCCAAAAGATGAGAATACAGGACATCTGGGCCACATCCCCGCAAGGATTCTATGCGGAGACTATTGCGGACATAAACAGGTTTGAAGGAGTGGCGCTGACGACGATGTACCGCGACGACGGTTGGCGCTTCTTGCAATTGGGAAGCGCCATGGAGCGGGCCCAGCAACTGGTTTCGCTCCTTCTCGCACACATGGCAGTCGAAGCTACCGATGAGGAAGATTCGGACTATGACTGGCTAAGCCTTTTACGAATATACAATGCATTCGACGCATATGGGCAAAAGCATGGAGTCGAAGTGCAGGCGAACCAAGTGTTGGATTTGCTGGTGGCCGATCCGCAGTTACCCAGCTCTTTGAGCCGGTCATTGGACAGTGCGTCTGAGGTGTTGTCGGGGTTCGGGCCTGCACCCGACGAAGGTTCAAGTGCAGCGGCCCGCCGACTCGCGGGCTGGCTGGGAGCACTTGTTAACTATGACTGGCCGGACCGCGAGAACCACGAAGAGTTTCTGCAGCAAATGGGAGACCAATGCCGGGCCTTGCACGATCTGGTGACTTCAACGTACTTCGAATACGAGCTGGTGTGAATGCCCAGCCTCTTCTACTTAACGAGGGGATAAAGAAAGGGCCCGCACATTGTGCGGGCCCTTTCTTTAGTCGATTCAATCTTGAAGTGTTGAGATTACTCTTCGCGGCGTTTGACCAGGGTAAGGTGATTGCGGCTGTTTTCGCGGCGATAGGTGAGCTCGTCCATCATGGTTCGGGCCAAGTATACGCCTAGGCCGCCAACATGACGTTCTTCGAGGGGGGAGTCGATGTCGGGTTCGGGAGCGTCGTTGAGGGGGTCAAAGGCGCGGCCTTCGTCTGTGATGTCGATAGTAACGGAGTTGGCGTCCGACTTGAAGTTGAGCTCGATCTCCTGATCGTTGTCATCGTAGCCGTAGTCAATGATGTTGAGGACAAGCTCTTCAATGACGAGGTTGATGCGGAAAAGGAGGTCGGTCGACCATGCCTCGTCGGCAGAGAGTGCCTCGACGGCGGCGGTGATGCCGTCGAGCTCTTCGCGGTCGGACTTGACTTTAAGGGACAGATTAGCGCTCAAGGCTCAGGCCTCGCTCCGCCTAAAAGCCAGGCAGGTGATGTCGTCGGACTGGGGGGTGTCGCCTGCGAATGCGCTGACGGCATCGAATATGGCTGCGTTGGTCTCTTTGGGACTCTTGGGTGGGGAGTTGGTGAAGAGATTGCGGAGCCGGTCAAGGCCGAACTCTTCCTCCTCGGCGTTCATAGCCTCGGTGACGCCGTCGGTGTAGAGGATGATGGTGTCGCCGGGGTCCAGCGTGACGGCGCTCTCTGTGTATTCGAAGCCGGGGGCGACACCGAGAGCGATTCCCCCGGTGGAGGGCAGGATGTCGGAATTGCCGTCCGGGTGGACTATGATGGGAGGGTTGTGGCCGCCATTGGCATATTTCAACAGGCCGTTGGCGGGGTTGAAGACGGCGTATAAGAGAGTGACGAACATGGCCGTCTCGTTATCCTCATTGAGGAGGCCGTTGACTTCTGTCAGGACGGCGCCCGGGTCACCGATGCCGATGGCGGAACCCTTGAGGATGGTAAGGGAGGACATCATGAACAGGGCTGCGGGGACGCCCTTGTCCGAAACGTCCGCTACGGCGAGTCCGACCCGGTCATTTTCGAGGCGTATGACATCGTAAAAGTCGCCTCCCACGTCACGGGCAGGCTGCATGTTCGCGGCGATCTCGTAGGCGTCGCTGGTGGGAAACTCCGTGGGCAGGACTGATTGCTGCATCTTGTGGGCGACGTCGAGCTCGTTCTGAAGAGCGACGAGCTTGTCCCGCGTGGCGAGGGCCTCGCGCCATTCCATCATGTGCCGGAGGGTGCGCTCAATGGTGACCCGGAGGTCTTCAAAGTCTATGGGTTTTGTTACGAAGTCGAAGGCGCCGCGGTTCATCGCCGTGCGGATGTTCTTCATATCTCCGTAGGCGGAGACCATGACGGCGCGGATTTCGGGGTCAACTTGGGGTATCTGTTCCAGGAGGGTGAGCCCGTCCATGCCTGGCATGTTGATGTCCGATAGGACCATATCGACATCTTCGTGCTCGTTGAGGCGTGCCAAGGCTTCATTGCCATCGTGAGCGAAGACGAATTCGTATTGGCCGCGGCGGATGTCGCGGCGCATACGCTGGAGCATAAGGGGCTCGAGGTCCGGTTCGTCGTCTACTACGAGGATTTTGTAAGGCGGCTCCATAGCCATTAGCTGTGTCCTGTGATAGATGCGTGGCTAACGGATCTGATCCCTGCACTCGGGGTAGGCATAAAGATTGGTCCGGGGGCGAGGGCTGCCGTTAGCCGTTGATAGCGGAGAGCGCATCGGCTTGGGTTCGGTGAGTCGGGATGATCTTGTCGAAACCGCTGATCTGGAACACTTCACCGATGGATTCCGAGAGGGAGCAGATGCCGAACTTGGCAGACGACCTCTGCAGCTTCTTGGAGACGAGCAGGATGACTCTGAGGCCAGCACTACTGATGTAGGTGAGATTCTCCATGTCCAGGATAAGGGCGGAGATTTCGCCTTCCAGGAAGGTATCCAGGGCGTCCTGAAATTCCCGGGCATTGCTGCCGTCTATGCGCCCAGCAGCCTTTGCAATGAGGGTCCCGGACTTCTTTTCTCCCTGTATCGTCAGATTCTTAGTGTCGGCGACCGCCCAAGTGGTCGCTCCGTCTTCCTGACCGTTGGTATCCATTGAAACCGTCTCCCTAGATGTCTATCCAACACCCGGCACCACTGCCCTGGGCACATCACCTTGCCGGAGGGCTAAGCTGGGGTGTGGGTTAAACCTACGAATTTCTCCATCGGGATTATAGCATCACTATGTCAAGATAGAATACTGCCTGTGCAATGCGATCGGCAGTAGACGGACACGCCCGCTAGTAGTGGACCGACTCTTCAGCGTACACGCGGTCGGGCAGTGTGTAGCGTATCCCTTCCTCGTCGAACAATGAGGTACTGAGCAGGGACGTGAATTTGGAGAAGTTGCTGTCTTCACGGCGGCCCGGCAACAGCTTGTTCAGGACGTGGCCGTAGCGCTGCTGTGTCCTGAACCACCATACCGCTCCAAAGGGGGAGATGGGTGGATACATCAGCGAGTCGGCGAACTCTTTTCCGATAAGTCCGCGGGACAAGCGGTATACATACTTGGCCAAGCTGCGGCGGGCCTGCGGCTCGGTGGCGCCGGCGATCAATGGGGCCGAGTTGACCAGGGCGTGGGCCATCACGATTGATTCAATTGGGGAATCGGGCTCGCACGTGAGGGCGATTTTCCACAGCTTCAGGGCTCCATCGGCATCCTGGAATAGGATGGTTTCAGGGATGCCCATTATGTGACCGCTGTAGCGCCAGACGGCCATGAAGCTATCGTACTCCTCCTTATTGTAAGTGGCGCCGAGGGTCTTCATGTGCTTGAGCAGCCTTGCCGAGAAGGCGGAAATGGCGTAGCCCAGGTGAGCGGCGCTGATGGGCTCTCCCCAAGCTTCCTTATCCCAGTCTTCGGAATCGCTGAGGAGGCGTCTAAGCCGTGCGTGAACTATCCTGATGCGGAGGGAAAGCTTCCAACCGTCCCCATGCCTGTACATGCCGCCAGGGAGGAATATCTCCATCATGTGACGGTTGTTCTGCCCCAGACGCCGGATGCCCTGGTCACGCACCCGCCCGGTGATGAAGAAGGACTTTGCGATGTTGGTTGTAAAGCCTTCTATGAGAACTCCTGCAACGAATGCCGCCAGGACTATCTGCGAGTTTCTGTAAAACATACGGACACTCGGAGCGAATGCCGAATAGTCGAGCCACTCCGGAGTGGTTTCCGCTTCTTTGAAGAACCTTCGCAAGGAGTCCGGGGCGTCTTTTAGAGCTTCCTCGCCTTCCTCGTTCATGGCCGCTTGAATGAGCCTTTCTGATTCGGATGCGCTGAATGCCTCGAGGTCCGCCGCCATCTCTTCGCCCAAGGGGTCCCCGATAAGGGTGTGAGCGATGTATTTGTCTGCGATATCGGGCGCGATGGCTCGGGCTTTTTCGTAACCAATTGTGTAGTCAGTCGGGACTTTCATTGGCGGTAGCACCTCCTTGTAAGTCTTGACCTTGAACATTGAGAGTTGGAATTTCTTCCGCTTCTATTCTCAGGTCTGGCAGCCAGTTCAGCCAGGATGGGAGGTACCAGTTGCGTTTGCCGAGCATATCCATGCTGGCCGGGACGAGAACCGAACGCACGAGTGTGGCGTCCAGGAGCACGGCTACGGAAAGCCCGAACCCTACTTGCTGGTTGATTATGGTCTTGCCGCTGGCGAAAGCGCCGAAGACGGCGACCATTATAAGGGCGGCGCCGGTGATCAAACCGGCGGTGGAGCGGAGACCGTAGGCCACGGCCTCGGCGTTGTCGCCGGTTTGATCATAGCGCTCGCGAATGCGGCTCAGGAGGAAGACGTGGTAGTCCATGGACAGGCCGAAGAGGATGGAGAAGAGGAATAGGGGAATCCAGACGTCGATGACCTCCGCGTGCTGGAAGCCGAGAAAGTCGGCGCCTCCCTTCTGGAAGACCAGGACCATGAGGCCGTAGGCGGTGCCGACGGATAGGAGGTTCATGAATACGGCTTTGATGGGGATGACGATTGAGCGGAAAACCAACATTAGTATCAGGAAGCTGAAGCCCAGTACGAATGCGAAGACGATGGGCGTGTACCGCTGGACTATGGAATATACGTCCGTGGCTTCCGCGCTAATGCCGCCGACAAAGACCTCAGCGTCTACCCCGTCGAAGGCGTCGGGGATGTACTGGTCTCGGATGGTATTGACGACGTCGACGGCTTCCTGGGTGCGGGGTTCGCCGGGAATGAGAACGGTAAACAGGGCGAGGTCTCGGGGATCGTTGACGGTCTCACCGGGAACGACTTGCAGGCCCTGGTGGGCCGCCAGGGAGGCCTGAAGCTCGCCTATGGCCTGCCGGACCGCGGGACTGTCGATATCGCCGTCGATGACTATTTCGGTCGGGTTGACGAGGCCGAATGAGAAGTGCTCTTCCATCACGAAGAAGGCCTCTCGGGTCTGGGTGCCTTCGGGGAAGGCGTCGACGCCGTTAAGGCCCGTTTCGATATCGAAATAGAAATATGTAGCGGCGGCCATGGGGGCGGCCACGATGAGGAAGCTGATAACCGGAGACTTTGTAACGACGCGGGTTATAAGCTCCCAGAAGCCCCGGCCGGAGGACTCGGAGGGCGCGATTCTCGACTTGCCGAAGAAGGGTATGGGCAGGTGGTTGATCCTCGGGCCCATTATCGCAAGGTTGGCAGGCAGAAGGGTGAGGGTGGCCGCCAATGCGACCAATACGACAAGTATTGCCCCAATGGCCAGGGACTGGAAGAAGGAAAAAGGAACGATCAGGATGCCGCATAGGGCGATGACGACAGTGATACCGCTGAACAGGACGGTGCGGCCGGCAGTTGCGCCGGCACGCTCGATAGCAGCGTTGGTGTCGAGGCCGCGGGCCAACTCATCACGGTAGCGGGAGATTATGACCAAGGAATAGTCGATCCCGACGGCCAACCCGATCATGATGATCATGAGGGTGACAAAGATGGTCAGATCAAAGACCTGTCCGACGAGGGCCGTGATGCCGAGGGCAACCATGATGGCGGCAATGGACAGTCCCACGGGCATGAGGGCTGCTGCGATCGTACCGAAGAGGACGATAAGAATAACGAGGGCGATGGGAAGGCCGACGCGTTCGCCCCTCCTCAGGTCGCTTTCGGACAACTCGTTGTTGTCGTGGGCGGTGCTGGCGTCCCCCACCAAGAGAACGCGGAAGCCATCCTTTCCATCTGCCTCCTCGACTACGTGGAGGACCTCGGGGACGTTGTCTACGGCGTCTTCGAAGGAGCCGGTCATGATAACGGCGAAAAACGTTGTGCTGCGGTCTTCGGAGATGGGGGGAGGGGTGGCGGGATTGAAGTCGGGAGGAAGGGCTACGATTTCGGGCCCGAGGGCCAGGATGTCGTTGGCCACCTCCTGGACTTTGGGTCGGAATGAGGGGTCGTCTACGGTGACGGAGTCTGACTGAAAGATTATCAGTTCGGTTACGGGTTTGGGGCCACGCAACCGGTCTTCCAGGAGGCGGTCGGCGCGTTCGGACCCGGCGTTGCTGCTGAGCTTAAACTCGGTGGTGGTGGCCCTGTCGAGGAAGTCTGTCAGAGGCGGAGGCCAGGGGGCGATTTGGGCGTCGACAGCGAACCCGCCTGCAACCAGCCCTATCACAGCCCAGATAGCAATGATCAAGAACGGCTTGCGCGCACTTATGCGCGCCAGATATTCAGTCAAGCCTTCATCCTCCGGACCATCATAGAAAACACTTCCGCGTCGGCATTATAGCACTTAGACTAAAACGCTTATCCTGATATCATCAAATGGGATGTTCGACAGCCTGTATATTGAATATGCTATCCTCGCAAAACGAGGGTTAACGTAGCGTATCTTCCGTAGTTTAGGCGGGTCGTGCCCCTGATTCCGAGCATGAAACAGGCCCGGCGAACGAGCGGTAAAGGAGGAGTAATGGAAGCACTAAAGAAAATAGGCGGGGCCAACATGGTGGGAATTGCCGTGGTGGTGGCCGTCTACTTCATCATCGGTCCGCTCCTCCCCGACTCCTTCGATGCACTGAGCGTTTGGAGGATCCTGAATATACTGATGGTCGCCGCGCTGGGAGTGGCACTACTCTTCAACTACGATCGGAAGCGCAGGGAAGGCAGCCGGGACGCGGGAGAGTCGGTGACCCGTAGGTACATGGAAGTCAACCTGTTGTTCTACCTAACGGCAGGTATTACGATCCTCTTCCTGCACAACTGGTTTGCCCTGCTGGGGCTCGGGTCCGACAACCTGGGCGGCCCTGACGCGACGGGGAACCACCAGAGATGGATCATCTGGGCGGTGGTGGACGTGATGCTGCCCATAACCCTGGGCGTGACGGGCTGCCACATGTGGAGCGATTCTTCCTCTTCCGAGGCTGAAGCCTGATTCATGAAGATCCCGACTATGGTGTAGCAGGAACAGACCTATCCCCACTGGGGAAGTTCTGGTAAAGTTTCCTGCGCGAGACACTTAGCGGACACATACAGGTTTCGGCGCGGGAGCGTCGAATGGCATCTTTAGAAGAGAGGGGGAAACATGGCACTTCGCATTAACGACACAGCTCCGGATTTCACGGCGAACACCAGCTCCGGCACGGTCAACTTTCACGAGTGGATCGGAGACGGATGGGCGATGCTCTTTTCACATCCAAAGGACTTTACGCCGGTCTGTGCGACCGAGCTAGGACATGTGGCAAGCGTCAAAGACGACTTCGAGAAGCGCGGCTGCAAGGTCATTGGCCTGAGCGTCGACAAAGTGGAAGATCACCAGCGTTGGGCGTCGGACATCGAGGACCTGGCCGGGACACCGCTTAATTTCCCCATCATCGCCGACCATGACCTGAACGTGGCCAAGATGTACGACATGCTGCCCGCGTCGGAGGGAGATTCCTCCGAGGGGAGGACGGCGGCGAACAACGCTACGGTACGGTCGGTGTTCCTTATCGGGCCGGACAAGAAGATCAAGATGAGTCTGACCTACCCGATGAGCACGGGCCGTAATTTCGACGAGCTGCTCCGGGTGATCGACTCCTGCCAACTGACTGCGAACCACAAAGTGGCAACCCCCGCCAATTGGACTAAGGGCGAGGATGTCATCATAGTTCCGGCGGTGAACAATGAGGCGGCTAAAGACCTGTTCCCGGACGGCTGGGAGACAGTGAAGCCCTATCTGCGAAAGGTGAAAGACCCGAGCGCATAGCGGCATAGTCTCTTCATCCATAGCATTTGAATCAACTGCCGACTGGTCTGACCAGTCGGCAGTTTCGTTTTCTGTGGGGAGGGGGGAATGAGTAAGAGGCGCTGAACGATACGCTTAGCGTCTTTTGTTTCTGGATGACAGGTAAGTGTCAAGGACGTGATCTGAATAAAGGTGCGTATAATGGGTCGATGAGGGGGTTGTTCAGGGAGGTTAGGTCCCATCTCGGTCTGCTCCTGGTCTTGGCGGTGGCTCTTGGTGGACTGTTTTTCCTCTTCGAGCTTTTTGGCGGGCTCACCAGCGACGGACCGAGGGACCTGCTAACTACCAAGGAATCGGCTGACTCAGCCGCGTCAGAAATACCGAGCGGCGCAAGTCTGATTGCCGTGGTTGCGCCGGCCATGAGCATCCTGCTGGGACTCGCGGCACTCCTTCTGCTTAAGCGCCGATTCAAAGATAGCGAGGGGCGTCGGTGGACGGCCTTGCTGCCGGGTGGAGTAGTCGTGGTGGGGTTGCTGGGGACGGGTGTTTACCTAGTCGCTTCCATGGTATTCGGTGAGGGGTTGCCCTTCGGCGGGGTGGACTACGGAGAACACCCGGTCAAGACCGAGGGTGTGGCGCCGTTAGGGTTAACGCTGCTGGCCGCATTCGTGGTGACCGTTGGCCTGGTTGCGGTAGCAAAGCCCAAGCTTTTGCCCATACCTCTTCTGGCGTGGCTGACAGCAGCCCTGGTATTCGGCATGTTCGGCTCCGACGCCATATACGGGGTCAACCTTTTCAAACACCACTCGGTGGTGGAGACGACACCCGATTACACCGGCGCCGTGAACGTCTACTGGAAACCCGTAACCGGGACCATGGAGGGAGAAGGGCAGCTGGGACAGGCCGGACTTACTGGGCAACCGGGCGAGCCAAGCGATCAGGACGCGCCATTGAGTGTGGAGGACTACGTCTACGCTCTGATACACGGGAGCCCGGATGAAAAGGTCGAGGCTGTGTCAGAGCTCGCTGGCATGGCTGATCCGGCAGTAGTCGCGGCGCTGGTTGAGGCGTTGGGGGACAGTAACGAGGACGTGAGGACGGCGGCGGAGTCGGCGCTGGTTGAGGCATTGGGAGGCGATGACCCGGAAGTGAGTGCTGCGGCTGAGTCGGCGTTGGTTGAGGCGTTGGGAGACCCTGCTATTGGGGTGAAGGACGCAGCGGAGTGGATCCTGAGTGACATAGGCGCCTCGATGACACCGCTGGAGAGCGGCGCGGCATTGGTCTATATAGGTGACCAAGTCTTCTGGGCGCCAGGGACGAGCGCAAGCTGGGTGTCAACGCCGGACGACAGGCCTGTATTCGAGGTGAGCGGCGCAAGCGCGACTGGATACCTGCGCACAGACGCAGGAGACGAGTACACGGGGCAAGGATGGACCAGGACCGACCCTGTGGAGCTGGCTTACGCGGCACGAACGCCGACCCGCCAACTTGTATATGCGGTGCTAATAGAGGAGGGAAACGTAGACATCCTGCCGTGGGAAGACGCAGGAGCATCCCTGCTGCTCTGGCCGGAGAGCCCGGCAGAAGAAACGAGACGGCAGCGAATAACCGTTTCGGCCCATGAACCGGGGCGTAAAGTGCCGGCGGGAGCGCTGCCTACCACTATAGGTGCGGAGTTCTTTGATACGGACGGGCGTTACAGGCCTTTCAGCGGGACTTTCTCGACGGACGTGGAAGTCGACGAGTATGGGTGGATGTCCGGTGTGCATCGGTTCTCGGAAGAAGAGGAGCTGTATGCGGCGCAGGCGTACTCGGACCCCATAGCACTTGGACTGCCGGAAAACGTACCCGAAAGGGTGCGTCTGCTGGCCGAAGAGATCACTGAAGAGCACGAGTCGGTGTATGAGAAGGCGAGGGCCTTGGCGTGGCACCTGCGAGATAACTACGAATACGCGTTCGCAACAGAGGATGATGAAGCCCTGCCCGAGGGCCGAGACGCAGTGGACTGGTTCCTCTTTGATACTAAGAAAGGCACATGCGGCCAGTTCAGCAGTGCATTCGTGGTGTTGGCAAGGTCGGTGGGTATACCGGCGCGGGTGGTGTCGGGGTGGGTGATAAGCGAGGGAGTGGAACGGCAGACGGTTTACGCGGACCAGGCCCACCAATGGGCAGAGGTAGCTTTCGAGGGCATAGGCTGGAGAAGGTTCGAACCGACACCATATAACGGGGCGCCTTTCCGGGCCACGGTGATGGAGGCATGGGAGGACGAACTGGACCGGCTGGGCGATAAGCTGCTTACCAATCCCGACTTGGACGAGCGCTTGGGCACGATAGATGAACTGCTGGAGTACTCGGAGATCGCGCCCGAAACATTAACGGACGTGAGCGATCCGCTAATTGATGCTTTGGGCAGCGACGAGGCAGCCGAGGTCCGGGCCAAAGCCGCGGAGGCACTGGGAGAGGAAGGATACCGGAACGCTATAGATCCCCTTATATCAGCCCTGCATGAGGATGAGGCGGAAGAGGTGCGGGCCGAAGCTGCAAAGGCTTTGGCAAAATTGAAGGGCGATAAGGTAATCGACGCGTTGATAAAGGCGCTGAAGGAGGATGAGTCCGCACTTGTTAGAGGCTTGTGAATTGGCGCTTTGTCGGGCCTGGGAGGCTCGAAAGCAATAGGAGCGCTGATGGAGACCCTTTCGGACCCGAGCCCTGCGGTTAGGGAGGCGGCGGAGGCAGCGCTTAAGGAGCTTGGGGCCGATGTCACCCGGTTAGAGAGTGGGGGACTTGTGGGGTTAGTGGATGATGAGGTGTTGGCTTTAGGTGCGGGCACAACCACGATGCAGGCGGGAAAGCCACCGCACTTGCCGGTGTTCGAGGTGAGTGGCGCTGAGAAGCTCAACTATCTGCGCACGGCAACAGGGGATGTGTACGAAAACGGGCGGTGGACGCAATCGGACCCGGTGGAAGCGCCATACGAAGGGATAGAACAGCTGCAGGAAGTGGTGCTGAATGCGCAGAGCGGGACCAGCCGACCTGCGCCGCCCGGATCTTCCACCTCTCGCTATCTGACTGGCCAGACTGTCAATCTGTCAGTCATAGTTTCGCCAGAAAATGATGGGGCAGTTATAGCAGCGGGTGTAATACCGGGGTCGCTGAACATGCGGTTCGTATTAGAGCCGGGGGTGTACTTCCCGTATAGCAGCACGGTCCGCATCGAAAACGAGGCCGAACGTGTCGTGTGGTCGGCGCGGGCAGTGGAATTCGAGGACGAGGTGTTGAGAGCGGCGGGGGCATATGAGGACACTGTATACACGCAGTTGCCGGAAACCGTGCCGGGACGGGTAGGCGAGCTGGCGAGGGAGATCACGGATGGTTATACCGGGACATACGCCCAGGCAAAGGCTATTGAGCAGTACCTGAGTGAGACTTACGCGTATGCGTTTGCAGAATCGGGGGCTGCCGGGCCTCCGGCAGGCCGAGACCCGGTGGACTGGTTCCTATTTGAAAGCAGGGAAGGCACCTGCGGCCAATTTAGCAGTGCGTTTGTGGTCTTGGCTAGGTCGGTAGGGATACCGGCGCGGGTGGTGTCGGGCTGGGCGATCGGGCAGACCGGCGAAACGCAGACGGTGTATCTGGACCAGGCGCACCAGTGGGCGGAGGTGGCGTTGGATGAAATCGGTTGGGTGTCCTTCGAGCCTACGGCATCGGGGCCACCGTCCCGGACGGCGGGCTTCTATGTCGAGGAGGCAGGTGCAGAGAATGGGGAAGAGGGCGAAGGAAGCGACGAGGGCACAGCAGGAGATGGTCAATCGGTAATATCTGAG
Organism: Dehalococcoidia bacterium; assembly: GCA_965220005.1. GTDB lineage: Bacteria > Chloroflexota > Dehalococcoidia > Plut-88900 > Plut-88900 > Plut-88900. Next base: position 622,919 of record OZ244800.1, on the reverse strand, counting down.
TCTGCAAGGCAGGCCATCGAGAGTGAGATAGAGAAGAACCTGGATATCCTGGATGAAGACAGCGGTGTAGGACTGTTCAATTTGGAACGTCTCCTCGGTGACACGAGGCCGGGTTATGGGGAAGCGGCACGGGAAATCCTGGAGGAGCGGGGGGCGTCGATCACTACCCTGGAGAACGGCGCTTCCCTGGTGGTGTACGAGAATCTGGGATATTGGGTACCCGGCACTACTACGGCGCAATCTCCTGGAAGTGCCCATAATCCCATATTCCAGGTCCACGGCGCGGGTCACACAGACCGTCTACGGACTGCAGTAGGAGACTTGTACCAGAATGGCCGGTGGCATCAGTTGCACCCTGTCGGGTTCTGGGTCTATCCAAACGAGAGTGTGCCGGAGGCGGTGCAGGGGAAAATAGAAGAGGAAGGCAGTGGCTTCTCGAGACTTCCTGCTGAACGGCTCGATTTGTCGCTGTTGGCTGGCTTCCAGACACAACCCGTTTCGACCCATACAACAACTATTAGCATGACGCCTATCGGATCATTGCAGCAGTTCCCCAAGGGACCATTGCCGACTTCTCTCCACGTGGACAGCATCGGCACTGGGACATTTCTTTGGGCGTACAGTGCAACATTTTACTCCGCAGACACCGTGCCCACATACAGTTGGAGGGCAAGGATACCCCACTTCTCCGAAGATCAACTCGCAAGGGCCGCCGTATCGTCGGACCCAACCTATACCCAGTTGCCCTCCAGCGTCCCGGACAGGGTCCGCCTGAAAGCGGAGGAGGTTACAAGGGGATACAGCAGCCCCTACCTGAAGGCCAAGGCGCTGGAGCGATATCTGAGTACCACCTACCCTTATGCGTTTGCCGATTCGTCTGATGACGCTCCCCCAGAGGGCCGGGACCCGGTGGACTGGTTCCTGTTCGATCATCGAGAGGGGACATGCGGGGTGTACAGCAGTGCATTCGTAGTGATGGCGAGGTCAGTAGGCATCCCGGCACGGGTGGTGTCGGGATGGGCGATAGTAGAGGCCCCCGGAACCCAAACGGTCTATTCGGACCAGGGGCACCAGTGGGCGGAAGTGGCGTTTGAGGGGATTGGATGGGTGACCTTCGAACCGACGGGATCGGGGGGCGCACCTTCCCGAGTGATCCAAGCCAGGGGCGATCTAGTCCATTCACAGGGTGATCCGATAAAGCGCGGGACTGTAATCGAGATCGACCAATGGCCCAGGGAGACGCGGAAAGGGCTGCCGTTCGATATAGGGGGGAGGGTGGATACGCTATCCGGCGCTCCGGTGGATGGGATGGAGGTGGAAATATTCATCAACGAAACGAAGGAACAAGGTGGCTGGAGGCTGGGAACTACGGAGACGGAAAACGGTCGGTTTGAGATAGAGGTCCGGGTGCCGGTAAGTTTCGAAGGGGGCAGCTACCAACTAATAGCGCACGCGATAGGCAACGACGACTATAAGGGGTCATGGAGCGACCCGGAGATAGGGGTCTATTCAGGGACGGAGATGGAGTTTAGCGGGCCATCGGAGATTTCGGTGGATGAGGAAGGGACGTACCAAGGGAGACTGATGGAAGAAACTGGCGGCTCGTTGGGAGGCCGTACGATTCGCGTGAACATACAGGGACTAGCCCCGTTCCAAGTGACGACGGATGACCGAGGCGCCTTCAGTTTCACAAGGGCGTTTGGTCGGACGGGGCAGCGGTCGGTGACGGTGACGTTTGAGCAGGAAGGGTACATGCTGGGGAACGAGGCCAGCTTAGATGTGATGGTCACGATGCCGAGTGTGCTGACTATCGATGCTGTGGACAACGTGCGTGTCGGGGATGATTTCGTCATAAACGGCACGTTGAGGAACATTCGCGGAGGGGTGTTAGCCATGCAGTCGATCGAAGTTACCCTGCCGGATGGGGAGGTGGCCTCGGTCCAGACCCGGGAGCGGGGTGAGTTCACAGTAAGAGGGTCGATGGAGCGGCGAGGGGTATATGGCATCCAGGCCTCTTTTGCGGGGGATGACATTCTTGAGCCCAGCAGGAGCGGATATACACTCAGCGTATTCGAGCCGGTGTTCCTTGAGCTAAGTGGTGACAGAGAGGTACAGGTCGGGGGCGAATACGTGATCAATGGCACGTTGATGGACTCCAACGGGGCCCCCTTGGCATTGAAGCAGATCGAGATCACATTGCCTGGAGAGGTAAAGGCATCGGCCTTGACCGACGAACAGGGCGAATTCCGAATGAATGCCCTAGCGGAGCGGCCAGGTAGATACGGCATTGAAGCGGCGTTTTCTGGTGAGGATGTCCTTGAGCCGAGTAAGGCTGGATATACCCTGAGCGTGACCGAGCCCGTCTTCCTGCAATTGAGTGGAGACAGAGAGGTGCAGGTTGGGGAGGAGTACGTAATCAGGGGGTCGCTGGCAGATAGCCGAGGGGCGCCGTTGTCTCAACGGGAGGTCGACATCACCCTGCCCGAGGAGGCCGTGACCTCAGTGCTGACCGATGATCTGGGCGGGTTCGAGCTGAAGGGTGTAACGGACCATCCGGGAAGGTATGCAATTGAGGCGACCTTCACGGGAGACGACCTTCTGGAGACGGGCAGGAGCGGATATACCCTTAGTGTTGTAGAGCTTGTCCTCCTGGACCTGAGCGGCGATAGGGTAGTGCGGGTAGGTGCACCTTACCGACTTGAGGGAACGCTAGCGGGGACGGACGGTGAAGGACTGGAAGGGCATACCCTGATGGTGAGTGCAGGTCAGGGGGAGGGGGTGGAAGTGGTTACCAGTCTCCTGGGGTCATTCCTTTGGGAAACGACGTTCGAAGAGATAGCGGAAACTGATCTCAAGGTGAAATTTGCCGGTACGGACGAACTTGCACCCATCCAGGCTACTCTATCGGTGACGGTAGGGAGGGCGGAGATCGTGGTAGAGGAACCTGAACCCGTGGCCCGGGGCGATAGTGTCACCATTAGGGGTGTGACGCTGATAAGCAGCCAAACTGTGCCGGACACGAGCATTGAGGTGAACGGAGAAGAGTTGGCGCGCACGAATGCGGTGGGGGCTTTCGTGGTGCGGATGCCTGTCTCGTCGGATGCGGAGCTGGGGGTGATGGCATTGGAGGTGTCGGCGGCGGAGCTTGAGGCTGAGACAAAGGTCTCGGTGAGGGTAATGGCGACGACGAGCCTGCTGGTGACGCCCGTGGAAGAAGTGAGGGCGGGACGGCTGGTGCAGGTGGAAGCGAGGCTTCTGGACGACCATGGAGTCGGGATTCCGGGGGCTGCGGTTCACTACGCGGGAGCTGGGTCCGCAGTGACGGATGAGCTTGGCGTGGCGCTGTTGATGGTTGACATACCTGACGAAGAAGGACTGACTATCGTACCGCTGAGAGTCAGCTACGAAGGAGACGATACAAACCTCCCCGTTTCCTATCTGGCGAGCCTGCAAATCAGGAATGGAGGCCTGGGGTGGTTGGTATGGGTGCTTCTGCCGGTGCTGCTGGTTGTAGGCGCCGGGGGAGGCTATTTCGGAAGCCGACGCTTTGGGAGACGTACGGTATTGGCGTCCGCCCGGCCCTCGGGTGCTGCCGCCGTTGCCTCGGGCCCACCACTCACGGTAGAAGTGGTTGTGCAGTCGGCGCTCCTGGAGATGGGCTTTGTGGACCCGTCCCCGGATGCGAAGAACGCGTGGCAAGTGGGGGAGGAAGTAGAGGTGTGGTGCAAGTTGACCGATGAGTCGGGGAGGGGGATAGCGGAGGCGGAGATCCGGGTGGTGTGGGGTAACGAGGAAGCGCAGATGGAGCTGGTGACGGACCGGAAGGGCCAATGCTCTGCCTCGTGGATCGGAGACGAGCCGGGAATGTACCGGGTCACAGCAGCATTTGCAGGCACAGAACGGTTCTCGTCAGCGGAGACATTTGAAGAATTTGAACTGAGACTGTTGATGCCGACTCGCCTGGAGGTCTCCTTCGTCAAACCGGCGGAAGACCTGCCGGAGATATGGGGTGTCGGGGAGGAGGTGAAGGTCACATTAGCACTGCTGGATGATGTGGGGCGGGGGCTGCAAGGACGGTCAATTCGAGTTCTAATCGGTGACACGGGTGAAATGGAAGAGCTGGACGCGGACGATGATGGTCGCTGTGAGTCGGTCTGGAGGGGCGCTGACCTGGGAGTTTATCAAGTGGAGGCAGAGTTCATGGGGGACGAAGGATATCTGCCATCGGAGGGTCGTGGTCGGTTCGAGGTGGTCGAGTTCAGGGATGACATAGTGAAGCGGTACAACTTGTTCCTGGCGGGAATGCGGCAGAAGGTGTCAGGTATATCTGGCAAGGCCACCCCTCGGGAGGTGGAGTCGGTGGTGGTTGCGAGCGGACTTCCCGTGGACCAGAGAGCTCTGGAGGAACTGATAGCCCGTTTCGAAGAGGCGGACTACAGTGAACATGACATAGGCAGGCGGCAGTTCGAGGCGGCATACCGCGCCTGGCGTCGGTTGGGGGAGGAATAGGTGGGGATGAAGATAGACGCCCGGCTTAGAGTCTCGCTACTGCACACGGCGGCCATCGTGGCTGCGGCGTCGGCACTTTGGATATTCGAAGTGCTGCGACTGCCTGAAACGGGATTTGCCTTTCAGATGCTTCTGGGGCCCGTGCTGGCCGCTGCCTTCATCTCTATGGTGGTGAGTCTGCTGCCTTGGATACAGCCCAAAGATAGACTTAGGCAGGCCCTGAGACTCCCGGAAGAATTCAGGGCAAGGACAGGGCTGGCGCTTAGGATCACGGTACGTTTGCTTAGGGCCGGGGCCTGGATGGCGATTCTGATGAGTGCAGGTCTATCCCTTGCCGGGACTCGGCCCGACCCGGGAACCTACTACAATTTGATCGGTGGGTTGACCGGGATATTCGTGTTTGTGGCGGTGGTACGGGCGTCGAGCGTCCGGTTCCCGGTTGCCAGCCAGATCTTCCCTGTGCCCTGGGTCCGGCTCATAGCGTTTGTCATAGTCTACGTGATACTTCACGCCGGCTGGCTGACCGAGCACGGTTTCCCTAACCGAGACCTGCAAGTTGCCCTGTGGGTGGCCCTGGCAGCCAGCTATGCGGGCGGAAGGCTCGGCGGTACGGCGAAGATGATGACGCAGTCTAACAAGAGGAGATGGTGGACCCCGTCTCCTGTGGTAGTCAAAGGGGCAGGGGCCCTGCTAGCAGGGGTGAGCGGAGGGCTGGTCGTTTGGGGAGCTCTCAACTCCCTGCCAAACGTGACCGCTCTCTTTCTAAACAGGTGGCCGCATCTTCTAATTGGATACGCGACACAGCCCCATTTCGGGCAGTTCTACGAGGCGCGGCACCTGGCTGGGCTGTTCATTACGGCCTTGTACTTCGTGTTTAAGCTGCCAGCGGGGGCGCGGGACTCGGGCGGGACGGACTATATGCCTTTGTCCAAGGCAGTGGGATACAGCACAGTCGGGGCGGTGGTCTGGCTCATAGGTGCGGAGATAGCAGAGTTGGGACATGGGTTCCCGTTGCTGGGAGCGGCGGTGGCCTGCGGCTTTTTCGCGGCGGGACTGTCTTTCATGGCCCGATACTACACTTCCAACGCGGTGTGGGCAGTGAGCGCCGCGGCCCGGCTGCTGGCGAAGTCCGTATACAGGACCGCGTTCCTGGGGGCGTTCCTGGCGCTCTACGGCTTGCTGATACGTCCATTGGTCTACGACGTGATGTGGTTCGCTCCGATATATGAATGGATGGCGGTGGTGCTCTTTGCTGCAATTGCGATAAATCGGATGAGAAGCCATGCGAGACAGCAGGTGCTCCCCGAGGGAGGACCTCCGGCGGAGTGGCCGCACTGGTCCCGGCACGTGCAGACTGTGGAGGAGCGGCGAGACCTGCGCCTCGAAGGGCTGGTCGACCTGCAGAAGCGATACGGCGAGACGGGAAGGTGGGGCTATCTCTGGAGGTACATGCTGGGGTTGCTGCTTCGCAATCGGACGCCCCTGGAAGAGATTCCAGCCGTGTTCGAGCCGATGAGACGCAACCTCGCGACCTCAACTGCGTGGGACCCGTGGCCTCGAAAGCGGGTCCGAGCCATGCGGAGGCGGGCCTCGACGCTAGCTGAATCGTTGAGCCGCATGGACGCTACCCTCAAGCGGAGCCCCGAGCCCCTGCCGGAGATAGACGAAGGGCGCATTAGGGATTTGAGCGAGCCCTTTGTCGAGGACGGTTCGCAGCCCGAGACAGTAGCCGTGACCCTTGCCGCGGCCTATTGGCAGAAGGGCGCACCCCTTGATCTGGCGGTAGCGCTTTGGTTCCCAGTGCTCACCATAACGGATGGAGGTCGGGGTGGTCCACTCTCCTTGCTGCGGTCGAGGGAAGGCGTGGACCAGAGGCAGAAGGAGCGGCGGGCTCGGATTGTTGAAGGTGCGTTATCCCACCTGTTTGGACAAGGAACGTCCGGTGATTTACCCGTAGTCGTTTTGGCCGCTCCAGCGTCGGTCTATGATCGCCTGGGGCGCTATTTTGCGTCGAATATTCCACAAGGAGAGGCAATAGAGGTGTTGTCGGAGGAGGGAACTCGGTGGAGGGTGAGAGCGGGGGACGACCAGCAGATTCGTACAACTCCGGCGGGGATCGCGCGACGGCGCATTCTGCCGGGAGATTAGGGCTGGAGATACAAAATGGACGAGAGTAAAAGTCAAATAGAGGTAGAAGAGGCGGGGCCGGTATGCGACAGAATCATAGACAGGGTATCGGAGGTCTTTGTCGGGAATCGGCTGCTGTTGAGGAAGCTGCTGGCTGCGGCCCTGGCCAACGGCCACGTGCTTTTCGAAGACTACCCGGGGCTGGGGAAGACGCTGCTGGCGAAGGTGTTCACCAAGGCAATTGGCAGTAATACGAAGAGGGTGCAGTTCACGCCCGACCTGCTCCCTGCGGACATTCTGGGAGCGAAAGTGTGGCGCCAGAACACGGGGTTATTTGAACTGATCCAGGGACCGGTGTTCACCAACGTGCTGCTGGCTGACGAAATCAACCGTGCTCCTCCCAAGACACAGGCGGCGTTGCTGGAAGCGATGGAAGAGCGGCAGGTCACTATCGATGGAGATACTCTGGCCCTGCAGCCACCCTTCCTGGTAATCGCCACGCAAAACCCGATTGAACAGGAGGGGACTTATCCTCTACCCGAGGCACAACTGGACAGATTCCTGTTCCGACTCGGGACGGGATATCCGACCAACCAGGAACAGGAAAGCAGCATTCTGCAACGGCGCATCCAGTGGCAGAAGGACGACCCGACCGAAGATGTGGAACCTGTGCTCGATGCGGATAGCTTTGTCGGGTTGCAGCGGATCGTAGAGACAAACGTGTATGTGGACCAGGTGATGATCGACTACATCACACAGGTCGTGCGGTTGACGCGGGAGCATCCCCACGTGTCCCTGGGCGTGAGTCCTCGGGGGGGTCTCGCCCTGCTGAAGGTGTCCCGGAGTATGGCGCTGATCCACGGAAGGGATTTCGTCATACCGGACGATGTGAAAATGGTGGCGTCGGAAGCTCTAGGACACCGCGTGATCTTGAACATCGAGGCGACGTTGCAGGGAATGAGGCCCGAGGCGGTGATAGATGAAGTCGTGGCGCAGGTCCCGGTCCCGACCGAGCTGGGCCGCAGGGACGGCGCCTAATGCTCTCCGCGCTGCCAGCCCGGTGGCTGGCGCTGGCCTTCCTTCTGCTGGCCCTGGCCTTGGTGTTCGGGAACCCTATCCTGCTGGCGGGCTCGGTATTCGTGCTTCTCGTAGTCCTGCTGGGCACTCTGCTGACACCCCCGGCAGGGATTGAGGTAGAGCGAGAAATGACGCGCCTGGTGTGCTGGGCGGGGGACAGGCTGGAGGTGCGGCGCAGGGTGCACGTTAGATCGGGGCTCGGAACTTTGTACGTGCATGATGAGCTTCCCGCGGAAATGGAGGTAGTAGAGGGCAACAACTTCCGGGCGGTGTGGAAGTGGCCCGGGCCCAAGACCTACGACCTTTCCTATGAGTTCCTTTGCCCGAAGAGAGGACTGTACGAGCTGGGAGAGACGTCGTGGGACACGGAGGGCGCCCTGGGGCTTCAACGCCGGAACCGCGGCACGGCGGACGAAACGCAGGAGTTTTCAGTGGTGCCCCGCATTCAGGCGGTGCGTCGGGTCAAGGAGGTCCGTGCGAGGGCGTACACCCGCTTTTTCAGGACGGACGTGGCTACGCTGGGTCCCTCCACAACCGATTTCAAGGATCTGAGGCCCTACTCCCCAGGCGACCCTATGCGGATAGTTAACTGGAAGGCGAGTGCGCGAAACTCCTACAGCGCCAATCCCCTGCTGGTAAATCAGTACGAGGCTGAGGGACGTAAGGCGATCTGGATCTTCCTGGATGGGGCTGAGTACATGGAAGTGGGTACGACGCTGTCGTCGTTGATAGACCATGCTGTGGAGGCTGCGGGCAGCATAGCCCAGTACTATCTGTCCCAGGGGTACACGCTGGGGGCGTACATCTACAACACCCCGAACGACATCCTGACGCCGGACCTGGGCCGCAAACAGTTCAAACGTCTTACGGATATGCTGACCACCCTTCAGCCGGGACCTGCGAGGCAGGACCTGTCGGCAGCGGTGGAGTGGTGCAAGAGCTTTCTGTACCGGCTTCAGCCGGAGGTCTACGCCATTACCCGGCTGGATGTTCACTACCCTCGTGACGGGAATCAGGCCCAGTCCATAGACGGGTTCGTTGCGGGGATAAAACGCCTTGTGGCGCTAAGGTCTCGGACGCGCAGATTGAACCCGGTCAGAGTGGTGCATGTGGAAGCGGCGGGAGTCAGGCAGGGGGAAGCGGCTATAGAGGCACGCACGCAAGACCTGATGAGATGGGAAGCCCGGCAGCTGTACAAGCCGATCCGGGAGGTAGGGGCTTCGGTGGTTTCCTGGGACCCGGCAGAGCAGGACTTCACGTCTACGCTCATGCAACACATCTACCTGGGAGCGTGAGACTATGGTGAGATTCTGGATTCTGGAGACGGCGCTGCTGGGTTACCTGATTGGGGTGGCGGGGTGGATGATCTGGCAGACCGGAGGCGCGGCGGTGGACGTGGAGAAGGGATGGGAGTGGTTACTGGAGATCCGTGAGTGGGAGGACTGGGGCTCGACGGTGTTCTCCCTGACCCTGGCCGCAATCTTCGGACTACCGATAGGGCTGTACTGGGTGTTTCAGGCCCGAGGAATGCACCGGGTGTCGTTCTGGCTGGTGTGCCTCGCGGCTCTTGCTCCGCAGATGCCTGCGGCCCTTTCGTACAACCAGGTGGACTGGCTATCGTTCTGGAAATACCCGATGTTCACGACGGAGATACCTCAGTACCTGGTGGCGCTGCTGCTACTGGTGTCTCTGCTTCTGCTGACCGCATTGCACAGGACTGCAGACCTCAGGCGGCTGAAGAGAAAGTTGGCTGAACTGCGGCTGGAGAACAGCGAGCAGGGTGTGGTGGTGAGAAATGAGGGGCTGGTGCTAGGGGCGGTGGCCGGGGGAAGCCTGGGTATAACGGGAGCGCTGCTGATGGTCGGGATGGGAGTGTCGCAGTTTGGGGGAACGCTGGGACAGTCGCCGTGGCCGGTTGTGAGCATCGGGGTGGCGGTGATGGCGCTTTTGGCGATGGTTGTGGCGCTGTGGCTGCGTCAGGTGAGAGTGACCCAACCCCCAACACCATAGGCTACCGACCAGTCAAATCAGCAGATCGACAGGTGAGGCCGCTCAGTCGGGGTCTTCGGTACTCTTACGATCTTCCATTGCAATGAGGGCCTCTTTACGATGGAGACCCCACCTGTAGCCTCCGAGAGAGCCGTCCTTTCGCACAGCACGATGACAGGGGATGACGAGCGCGACGGGATTAGAAGCACAAGCGTTGCCGACGGCCCGGCCGGCATTGCCGGTTAGGCCCACGTCGAGGGCCATCTGCTGGTAGGAGCGGGTCTTGCCGTAGGGGATGGACTGCAACATACGCCAGACTCGGCGTTGAAAGGCCGTGGCCTGAATGTCGAGGGGCAAATTGAGGCCGATACGCTCTCCTTCCAGGTATTCCAGCACTGATTCCAGCCAACCCCGGAGGGGTTCGTCGCCCTCCTGCAAATCGGCTGCCGGGAACTCTGCCTGCAGGTCATTCAGCAGCACCGAGGCGTCGTCCCCCAGCTTCACGGAGCAGATCCCCTTGCCGGTTGCCGCTACCAGCAGAGAGCCGAGCGGCGATTCTGCAACCAGGTATCCGATGGTCGTTCCTGCGCCACCGCTCCTGTATCGGCCGGGGGTCATGCCGAATTGGCCGTCGGCGTCTTCGTAGAGGCGGCTGGAAGAGCTGAACCCGGAGTCGAACATCGCTGCGGAGACTGGGCTACCGTCCCGGACCAGGGACTTGAAGCGCTCCAGTCTGCCGGTGTGAGCGTACTGCCGAGGCGTCAGGCCCGTTTCCTTCTTGAAGACACGCTGCAGGTGGGAGGCGCTGACGCCGACGGCTTGGCTCAACTGGGCAAGGGAAGGCAGGCTATCAGGGTGCTGGTTGAGGTGAGAGTCGATCTGATGGCAGACACGTTTCACGAGGCTGCTATTGCGATTTTCTTGCTGTGGCTGGTCTGGGAAGCAGCGCAGGCAGGCTCGGTAGCCCGCCGACTGGGCCTCTTTGGAATCCGAAAAGAATCTAACATTGTCTCGATTGGGTCGGCGGCTGGGGCAGGTCGGGCGACAGTAAATGCCGGTGGTGCGCACGGCGTAGATGACGGAGCCGTTGTACGTCGAGTCTCGTTGGAGGACGGCTTGCCACAAGAGGTCGGGGTGGGTCTTTTCTAAGGGTCTCTGCGTTGTCGTCATCGGCGCCTCCTGGATTCACACCAAGAGTAACCGAAGGCCGAAGCGGATTCTATCCGGTTCGCATCATCGAATTTGGTGGTGTTGTCTAAGAGGCGAGGGTCAGGGTTCGGCGGGGGGTGTCGGCGGTGCGATGGGTGCCGACGGGACGTAGCCCACCATTTCGACGAACCCCCTGCCCGATACATCGATCCCACCCTTACTCCCCGTTGCCGCTACTGCTCCCTCCCAGTAGATCACGGGAATGAAGGTGCTGATGGCGAATTCGGATTCTTCTATGGCGGGAGCCAGGGTGAGGTCCAGGTCCAGGGAGTCGACGAGGAGGTTCCAGCCCATGGGGTAGACGCCTTGGGTGTCGGGGCTGGTCCAGGTCCCTGTGGGTTCCAGGGAGATGTCGGCGGCCGGCAGATGTATCGGGGGGGAGTCAGCCGGGACGTAGGTGCCATAGGCGGCGATGTGCTTTCGGTCAGCCTGCTCCCAGACCACCGAGACCATGATGTCGGTGCCGTCGTCCAGGTTGAGGCTGAGCCAGTCCCAGCCGATCTGCGCAGTGGAGAAGTCTCCCCACTGATGGTCGAACCAGGAAACCCCGGTCACGGGAAGGGAGTCCCCGGATACCGACACCATGCCTGAAGTCTCCAGGTCAGTGCGGGAGTAGTAGTAGGTCTTGCCGGCTATGCCCAGGTCGACCAGCCCGGTGTCGTGATGGAGCACTGCGGGCTTCCGGGAATCGGCCTCCATCTCTACGCTGTAGTCCCCGATTTGGAACGAGAGATGATATGTCTGGCTGTCTCCGCTCATACGCCAGTCGGCTATAGAAAGGTCAAATTCACCTGAGGAGGTCTCCAGGACGGGCAGGTCGGGCTGCTCTGCGGTGAGGTGGAGATCCATGTCATGGTCGGCCCAGGTGAGTTGTGCCAACCGAGGAGTGAATCCGTCCGCCAAGACCGACTGGAATGTCACGAAGTGATAGCTGAATACCCGTCCATCCTCCGTGGCTACGTGACCGTTAAAGTACCACCACTCCAGGGGAGAGGCATGGACGCCCTCATCGTGGGGCAGCTGCATAGCCCGTTCGTATATGGGCGTGGGCGTAGATTCGGGGGGTGGGCTAGGTGAAGGGGGTGGGGTTGGGGACGGAAGCGCTGTTGACGCTTGGGTGGGTGTGGGAATTGGAGCAGGAGTCGGGGAGGGGGAGTCGGTAGGTTCTCCGCCACATGCGGCCAAAAGGGTGATTAAGAGGGCTGTCGCAAACAGGATAAGGATGGCGGTTGCCGGGCGTAGAGGGAGCATAGCTACGTAAATTATGCCACAGGTTAACCCGGCTATAGCGCTCCGATCCCGGGGGCTACAGGGGGAGGGCCGGACCGACCTCCCGCAGAAGTTTGCGCCTATGCTTGACGTCAGGGAGGGCGCGGGAAACGAAGTTCCAGAATTCGGCAGAGTGAGCCTTTACGGTCAGGTGCGCAAGCTCATGGACGATGATGTACTCAATGACCTCGGGCGGGAGCATCATGGTGCGCCAGCTGAATCGGAGGGTGCCGTCGGGGGCGCAGCTTCCCCAGCGGCTGCGCTGGTTCCCGATGAGCACCCGAGATCTCTCACCCACCCCGAGTCGGGGCCACCAGAGGTCGACGCCCTCAGCTATGTGTTCCTGAGCCCGGGCCCTATACCACGCGGCGAAGGCCTGCAGGATGCTACCTCGGCGCACATCTCTTTCGAGAGTGGGGCGCACGGAGACCTGAAACTTACCTTGGTGGAGACTGACTTGTGTCGAAGAAGTCTTTCCGTCCTCGACGATCATCTCGACGTTGCGGCCCAGGTAGGGCAGGGATTCGCCGGTCACGAACTGCCTGGTCAGCGGTTCCACCGGAAGCTCCGCCATCCTTTTGACGATCCACGGGGCCCGTTTGAGGACGATGTCGCGGATCTGGTCATCCGAGGCCCTGGAGGGGGCGGCGACGATGATGCCCTCGGGGGCGAGCCTCATTTCGAGGGTCTTCTTGCGCCGTGGGCTGCGGCGGACTTCGTAGTCGATGGTAGTGCCGTTGAAGGAGACCTGGCCTCGACCCCGCGTGGGAAGCCTTTTGCGATTTCCCTTATTGCTTGGCGGCTTCTTCAATTCACTAAGGACTATAAGGCATTGGCGATGTCGGGGCTGCTGGCCAGGCCCGAGAAGAGGACCACGCCATCCTCCTCTGCGAGGGGCGCGACGCCGAGCATGCCGCTGCATTTGGAGTCCTCTACGACGAATTCCAAATGCGACCATTGATGCCGCCAGCAGCGTTGATCTCGTCCAGGGCCATCTGCTTGGACTGGAGGGCGACGGTGCCATAGGTCTCGCTGGCGCCGGTGAGGGACTCCATGACGCCGATGCGGTAGGTCTCGGGTTCGCCTCCGCCGCAGGCGATGATGACCAGCGGGGCGAGGATGGCCGGGAGGAGGAAGATGCGGAGGGGAATGGGGAGTTTTTTGATTTATGCAAACATGCAGGCACGAATTTTGATTGTTTTTAGGAAAATATGTTTTGTGGGGGGCGGGGGGATAGGTGGTGGGAGACGGCAGGGGAAAGAGAAGAAGTGGTCAGAGACATGGGAGCATTATAGGAGGGAGGGGTGGGGGTGGGGCAAGGGGTCCGTGTCACAAGGGGGGTGGTGGGGATCTGCACCACCGTTGACTCTAAAAAGTTGAGAGCGTACTGTCAACGAGGGCTCACCACAAGTATATGTACCACAACCAATTAGTGAGCCACCTAGCAGGGAGCGGCTTCATTCACCAGTGCGGCTACTGGTTTGGCTAACTTGTGGTGAGTACTCAAATCCTTGCTACAAGGGGACATCTTGATGTTGTATCGAAAAGGGACCAGACCACAACGACAATCGAATATACCGTCTGCTCCTGAAGGCAAGAGTTGTTTTAAGCAGACTTTAGCGAGCTTTATACTGCTTGGTCTTGTACTGCCTATAGTTATAGGTGCTTGTGGGGCTGTTGGGGATGATCAGGAAGAGCCCAAACAAGATTGGCTAGAAGCAAAAATAACAGCAACGGCAAAAGCAAAATCTAGCGTTGCTACAGCTAGAGCGCAATATTTGAGGCTAACAGTTACGCCTAACGTTAAGGAGGGCCTCAGACCTACTCCTACCGCTATCAACGAAGATGAACATCAACTGTGGCTCGCTTGGCCCGATCACTATGACGATTTAGAGAAGTTACTCAGAGAAATGGAAACGAATAGCAACTCCATCATGGCAGAGTACCGTGCTACTGACCCTAAGACGATTGAAGAAAACACCCCTCTACAAAACATGGAAGAGGCTGTAGGGGTAGCTCTCGACCACGTAAACAATAGCAAAGCCTTATGTAACTAACTGTCCTCGTTGACAATATCACCTCAACCTTTTAGAGACACCGATGGTGCGGCCCCTGGCTGTGTGACAGGAACACCTTGGTACCAGTGTTGGACTTTCAACCTGGCCGCATCGCCATCTATCTAAGCTGCAAAACTCATTTCTTGGGGGTGTCGGGGAGAGGGAGTGTTTAAGGGCAAGGGGCGGATGTCGCAGTGATCTGTCTCAACCAGTAAGCTGTTACAGTTGTATTTCGCGAACCATATTGCAGAAGTTTGTAAGGCTTGCCTTCTCAATTTCGTCCAGAGGATCCTTGAAGTGCATTAAACGATTACGATAGGCTCGCACCTTTCCTAAGGCCTCAATGAATACACGTCTGTCGAACGCCAGTTGGAGCTTACACCAATGCTCTGGGAAATCTATGACCAAATGCAACTCTCCTAATGTTAGTTCCTCAATCTCAGAGATTGGATCATTGCCTGAGAGACCGTGCTCTTTCAGAAAGTCTACTACCTGCTGAGCACCTATTCGTTTTCTTATTAGTGTGCGGAGTCGTCCCTCAATTTCCTCAATACGTTTGAAAGGGTCTACCAATTCGGCAAACTCCTCAGCTAAGTCCCAAGCTGTAACAATTCCCTGCAGCCTTTTGTTTGGGCCAATCACCAATACTACATCGTTGTCCCTTAACTGATTGACAACCGACTTTAGGTCATCATGGATCTGGGCAAACGACACATCTTTATCGATGCAATCACCTATAGTTGTAGGGTTGCCCTTTATCAGAGCTTTCGCCATCGATTGGAACGACACAATGCCCTTAATGTCTTGTTGTCTCGGTTTTTCACTGTTGGCAACCGCCAATTGAGAATATTTGTGCATTAGCATTCTAGTATAGGCCTCATGGATTGAGGCACTAGAATTCACGTACGCGACATTTGTATTTGCGGACTTGAGTTCAGAAATACTGAACGCAGGTTCAGGCAGGTTGCTATCGGTATCGTCAGGGTCTTGCTGTGAGTCATCGAGGCTTTGGGATACCTCTGTATCAGGAACGTCCTTGGCCGCTTGAGCCGCGACATCTTTCTTGTACTTAAGCGAGAAGACTATGCGTGGAGCTCTAAGCGGCATTTGCGAGTTGATAGGAGGGTAGGCTTCCAGCCCAAGCTTTTCTAGTGCGGCGTTGATCTCGTTGATCGCCGTAGCTCTCCGCCTTACGTAACCAAAGGCGCGAAGCACTTTTTCGCCCATTCTGTTTTGATTACGCCCCAACTGCAGTTGCTTCCGAATGTCCTCTAAATACTCTTTGCCTGTCATGATAACTTCTAGTCTCCTAACTGTTTCCCAAATGGCCCTCAAAAGTCGTCATCGACGTATACACTTGCGTTCGCGCATGTCTGGTGTGGGAATTAACTTTGATGTTTTGGTGGCAACGGCTGGATTCGAACCAGCGACCTAGGCCTTATGAAGACCCCGCTCTAACCGCTGAGCTACGTTGCCGAGGATGACCGCCGGGGCAGGGCACGAGACAATTTAGCACCTGTTTCGTGACTGGTCAATCGGGTCGTGTCACATGCAGGAGCCTCGCCCTGGCCCTCTCCCGTCGAGCGAGAGGGGATAAGACTCCACTACCCCCACCCCTGGATTCCCCATCGGGGTCGGGAATGAGGGTATAGGCTTATGAGCCCCGGGCGTTGTAGAGCTGGATGGTCAGCTCCATGTGGCCGATGTGCTGGGAAAGCTCGTCGATGGTGTGGACGAGGGTCCACCTTTTGAGTCGGGGGCCAAGGGTGTCGACGGCGCTCTGCTCGGTGAGGGATGCGGGGTCGAGGTTGGCGAGGACGTCGGCGGCGATGGAACGGGTCTCGGAGATGACGTCGGTGATGGTCCTGCGGGTGCCCCAGAAGTTGATCTCACCGTTGGCATCGACTTGGGCGACGAACTCGGTGTCCCGCTGCCGGCCTACTTCATTGCCCGTCAAACCCTGGGCCACCCACCATCGGACGACCCCGCACATGTGGGCGGCTAAGGCCGCGACGGAGTTGGTGTCGGCGTCCAGGGGTTCCCAGTTTAGGGCGTCGGCGGAGAGGGAAGCGGCGTGTTCGTCCGCTTTCTTCAGCAGCTTGTCTATGAAGTGGGCGTAGCCTTCAATTTCGTGGTTCATGGTTGTACCTCCAAATGATCTGGCCTGTGTGTCATTGACGGTCTCGGCTTTATCAATTTCACCCTCACCCCCTCGAGGGGACTCGGGGCAGGCTCTAGCCCTCTCCCATCGAGGGAGAGGGGATAAGACAGTCCCCCGATCCCGCCCCGGAAGCGGGACCCTGCTATTCTAGGCTGTTTGTCAGGTCTTGGAACATGTTCTCGGCGAGGCCGGTGACATCCGGGAGGGAAGAGTGTGCGGTGACGTCGTTCTGGAGGGGAGTGATGGAGATGTAGTCGTTGGAGACGGCCCAGATGTCGGTGCCGGGCTGGATGGTCCAGTTGGGCCTCGTGCGGTTGATCCAGTAGTGGAGGCGCCGGGGGTCGTTACCCTCCTCGACGACCTCAGTGTAGGAGCCGTCGGCGAGGCGGGTGACCTTTACGCCCTTCAACTGGTCCAGGGGCTTGTTGGGGACGTTGACGTTGATGAGGGCTCGGGGAGGGAGCTTGCCGTCCCGGGCCTTGGCTGCGATGAGGTAGGCTATGCGAGCCGCGACGGGGAAGTGGACGTCGTACAGAGCGGTGACGGAGACTGCGAGGGAGGGAATGCCGCGGAAGAAGCCGTGAAGAGCCGCCCCGACGGTGCCTGAAACGAAGACGTCGTTCCCCAGGTTTGAGCCCGTGTTGATGCCGGAGACGAGCAGGTCTATCTTCCCTTCGACCAGCTTCTCGGTGGCGAGGATGACGCTGTCGCCGGGTGTGCCCTCGACGGCGTAGGACTTGATGCCGTCCCGGTTGAACATGGTCGGGGCCATGCGTACGGCGTGGTGCAGGGTCACGGAGCTTCCGACGCCGCTCTGCTGCCTGTCGGGGGCGACGACTACGACGTCGCCAATCTCTTTAAGGCTCTCGGCGAGGGCCCAGAGGCCGGGGGAGGAAATGCCGTCGTCGTTGGTGACCAGGATTTTCAAGGTCGGGGGTGCTCCGTGTTTGGGGGTGGGGAATGCGGGAAGATTTTAGCATAGTGGGGGGTGGGGGCCCCGCCTCGTTCCGCTCTTGAGACCCTTCGAGAGCCTCCCGCCATAGGCGGATCTACGACAGGGCGAGCGGACCCCCCCCGTCACTGGGGATGGGTTCCTGCCTACGCAGGAACGACGATCGTTAGACGGAAAGGGGGAGGTTGTCTATGAGACGGGTATTGCCTATTTGGACGGCGAGGAGTGCGAGGGCGCCGTCCTGTACTGTAGTAAGATCTTCGAGGGTGTCGGGGTGGGCGATGGCTGTGTAGTCGAGGCGGGCGAGGGGTTCCTCGTTGATGATGCGGGCCATCTCGGCCTTGATATCGGGGCAGAAGCGGATGCCCTGGCGGCAGAGTGACTGGGCGGTGTCGAGGGCTTTCCAGAGGATGGTTGCGGCACGGCGCTGGTCGGGATCCAGGTAGACGTTTCTGCTGCTGATGGCCAGGCCATCGGGCTCACGGACGGTCGGGACCCCGACCACCTCAAGGTCGAAGTCCAGGTCCCGGGCCATCCGCTTGATGATGACGAGCTGCTGGGCGTCCTTCTGCCCGAAGTACGCCTTATCAGGCTTGACGATGTGGAACAGCTTGGCCACGACGGTCGCCACGCCGACGAAATGCCCGGGCCTCGAGGCCCCTTCGTGGAGGTTGGCGATGGGGCCAGGGTCGACTTTGGTCTCGGAGCCGGGTCGGTACATCTCCTCGGCGGTGGGGGTGAAGACCAGGCTGACACCGGCGGCTTCGAGCATGCTTAGGTCGCGGTCGAGGTCTCGGGGGTAGGAGGTGAAGTCCTCGCCGGCGCCGAACTGGGTGGGATTGACGAAGATGGAGGCGGCCACGACGTCATTCTCGGCGGCGGCGCGCTCGACGAGGGCCATGTGACCTCGGTGGAGGTAACCCATGGTCGGGACCAAGCCGAGGGTGCCGGGGGTCGAGGCTCGGGCTGTTCGGAAGGCGGTGATGGTGGCTAGGACTTGCATTGAGGGGAGTTTAAGTGGTTTGGAGGGTGTCGGGACATACGTGGCCGTAGCGGCTGACCTAGCCCCACCCCGCTCATACTTCGAGAGCCTCAGCACGAGCGGCCCCGCCCCTGGGGATCACCCTCACCCTAGCCCTCTCCCATCGAGGGAGAGGGAATTGGAGCCCCCACGCTTGCATTCCTGCCTGCGCAGGAATGACGGACAAATGAGGGTCGGCTTGTTAGGCGTATTGCATTAGCTCTGAGAGGACGCTGGGGTCCATGGTGAAGCTCTGCTTTTCGGTGGGGAAGCTAGAGCCACGGACGTCGTCACGGTATTGGGTGATGGCCTCGCCGGTGGAGCTGCCGACGGACGCGTAAGTGCGGGCGTGTCTGGGTGTGAAGTCGGGGCAGGTGGCGAGGATGTCGTTAATCACCTGTACCTGGCCGTCGCAGTGGACGCCGGCACCGATGCCGATGGTCGGGACGGAGACTCGCTCGGTGATGAGTTGGGCCAAGGGTGCGGGGACGCATTCGAGGACTATTGAGAAGGCACCGGCGTCCTCAAGGGCCTTGGCGTCTCTGAGAAGCTGGGCTGCCTTCTCGGGGGTCTTGCCCTGGCATCGGTAGCCGCCGAGCTGGTTAACCGACTGCGGCGTGAGCCCGATGTGACCCATGACCGGGATGCCGTTCTCGACGATGTGGTGGACGGTGTCGGCGACGGACTCTCCACCCTCGAGCTTGACGGTTTGCGCGCCGCCCTCCTGGAGAAGTCTGGCGGCGTTCGTAAGGGCTTCCTTCTTCCCTTGTCGGTAGCTCATGAAGGGCAGGTCTGAGACGATGAGGGAGCGTTTAGCGCCCCGGGCCACGGCCTTGGTGTGGTGGACCATGTCGTCCATGGTGACGAAGACGGTGGACTCGTAGCCGAGGACGACCATACCAAGGCTGTCGCCGACGAGGATCATGGGAATGCCAAGCTCGTCGAGCAGCTTTGCGGTCGGGTAGTCGTAGGCGGTGAGCATGGGGATCTTCTCGCCGTTCCGCTTCATCTTGATGATGGATGCCGTGGTTGTCCTCATACGATTCTCCTTGGCATGAACCTTTCTACCGATAGGCCAGGGTCTCCTCCCGGAAAGGAGAGGAGAAAGAGTTATATCTGAGGGACACCCTCAGACTCCCGGCAAAGGGGCTCGGCCCCTCTGCACACCCCGTATTTCGGTAGGCTGTCAATACTCCAGGAACTCTTGCCATGCACTTTGCTACCTACGGGCCAGGGTCTCCTCCCGGAAAGGAAGGGAGAGAGAGATGTATCTGAGGGACACCCTCAGACTCCCGGCAAAGGGGGCTGGGCCCCTCTGCACACCCTGTATTTCGGTAGACTATCAATACTTGGTGAACCCGTTTAGACGCTATCCTTCAAATCTGAGACGGAGGGCACGCCCCCCAGGCCTGAGGCCTTGACGACGGCTTTGAGTATGGCGGTGCTGAGGGCCCGGGCGGCGGCGACACCGAAGGGGGTGACGTCGGGGACGGGGGTGGCTTTGCCGGTGGAGAGGGCGAAGACGACGTCGCCGTCAAACATGGTGTGGGCGGGGCGTATGGCCATGGCGAGGCCGTCGTGGGCCATCTGGGCGACCTTGTTGGCCTGCTCCTTGGTGAGAGGGGCGTCGGTGGCGACGACGGCCAAGGTGGTGTTGCGCAGGGCCGAGGCCTCTACCGGAACAGCCGCGCTCTCCAATATATCGACGCTGTCCAGGAAGCCGAGGCCATCGGTGTCTCGGGGGCCGGCGATGAGGTTGCCGGTCTCGGCGTCTACGATGCTGCCAAGAGCGTTGACTGCGACGAGGGCCCCGACGACGTAATCGCCAACCCGTCGGCTAGAGCAGCCGAGGCCGCCCTTCACAGCACGGTCGGGGCCGAGGGCCTTGCCGACGGTCGCGCCTGTGCCTGCACCCACGGAGCCCTGGGTCGGGGCGGAGGAGTCGGCGGAGGCGCAAGCCTGGTAGCCGTTCTCGGGGCGGGGGCGGACGGTGGGGTCTCCGATGGCGAGGTCGAAGAGAATAGCGGAGGCCACTATGGGCACGACGCCCACGCCCACCGGGAAACCGACGCCCTGCTCTTCGAGCCAGATCATCACCCCGTCGGCGGCGGCGAGGCCGTAGGCGCTGCCTCCGCTGAGGACGACGGCGTGGGCCTGCTGGACGAGGTTAAGGGGTCGAAGAAGGTCGGTCTCACGGGTGCCGGGAGCGGCGCCGCGAACGTCGACGCCGCCGACAGCGCCGTCGGGGCAGAGGACCACGGTGCAGCCCGTGACGGCAACCGGGTCGGTGTAGTGGCCGACCTGGATGCCTGGAACGTCGGTAATCGTGTCGTACAACAAAAACCCTCGCAACCCGACCGCGAGGGTTCGCTATACCTGTATTTTCAACCCGGTCCGGCTCTATATGGATGCCGGCCATTGGGTCTATGTATGGCTTGGGGCTGTGATGCTTACCGCCGCTCGCGGTCGGCTGCGGGGGTTATTGTAGCGGGTGGCGGGGTGGGGTTCAAGCCCGTGGACTCGTTCGGTGGGTTAGTGGCTCGCCGGGCTCTTATTCAGTCCTCCTGAGGCGGGTCCTCCATAGACGGATGTTCCCCGCCTACGACGGACTTGCAGCATATTCGATTGTGGGGGGGTGGGGTTTGCACTCTGTCTATTGGGTTTTGGGTAGGCGATGGAAGGTCCGGGACTCGGGCGCGAGGGGCGGGATACGAGCCTGGTTCAGCCCCGTGTTTCTGTGGATACGTGGCAGACAAGCGAGAGGGCCTTCGCTTGAGGGCATCTCTACCACCAGTTTTGGCTGACCCACTCGGAGGGGTGGGGAGCACGTTTTCTCGCTGCCGTCGCTGGTTGTATGGGGGTCTCCGAAGGGAACGACGGGGGAGATGTTTCCAAGGGCGTAAAGGCCCGAGGTGTTTGGCCCGGCGTGAGCGGGGCTCATTTGGGCAGGGCTCCTTTGAGGGGAGCGTGCCGCTTAAAATTGTGGACCATCCATCGCCTGGGAGTCAGGGAAGGGGCACGGGACCCGATGGGATGAGGAGATGGCGCTCCTCCATAGGCGGACGTTCCGCTTTCGCTTGTGCCGCGGGCCTGCGCGAGGGCCATTGGGATGGGCTTAGGCGTTGAGTCCTCTCGTTGGGTCTGATGGGCTTCCCTGGGTGTTTGGTTCCTCCTTTAGATAGTTAGGTTGGTGTTCGAACGGTGGGGATAATAGCACGGATGTTCAGGTGGGGTCAAGGGGTTCGTGTCACTTTTGGGGGGACACCGTCCCGGCCCCACAGGGGAACCCTCACCCCCTTGGTCCCCCTCTCACGCTCCGCCAAGGGCGGACTTTCAGCTCGGCGCACGCCTAGGCGCATCTGCGACATCTTCGACCCTTAGGGCCATTAAGGGAGAGGGGGAGATAAGAACAGAGGGAGACGTTGGCGCGTCTGCGCCAACGTCTCCCTCTAGTTCAGTACTGGGGTGAAGGGGGGTGGATTCACGCCAAAGGCGCACTTATAGCCCGATCAGGGTCGGGAATGATGGGGGGTTTGGTTGACACTCCCAAAGGGTGGACTTAACATTTGGGCTGGTTAAAGGTGCGCCTTTGGCACTCGAGGCCGGGCGGTTAGCTCAGTTGGTTAGAGCGCTTGCTTCACACGCAAGAGGTCACTGGTTCGAGTCCAGTATCGCCCACCATGAGGGTGCGGTTAAGGGCCGAAGTGGCGGAACGGCAGACGCGCTGCGTTCAGGGCGCAGTGTCCCACGAGGACGTGTGGGTTCAAATCCCACCTTCGGCACCAACGTTTGGAAGGTTGGCATCGGTAGTTGAAATAGCGGACGGTAAAGTGTCTGCGATGAAGATGCGCTTGTAGCTCAGTTGGATAGAGCGCTGCCCTGCGGAGGCAGAGGTCGTGGGTTCGAGCCCCGCCAAGCGCACCATTTCACCCGGGAATGGGGCGATTAGCTCAGTTGGTGAGAGCGCTTGCCTTACAAGCAAGAGGTCACTGGTTCGAGTCCAGTATCGCCCACCAGGCCGAACCAGACCTTCTAGGTATAGTATATACACCCCTAAAACCCTATTGTTGAACCGCGAACGGGCAGAAATGGGATTGCAGATGAGCAAACTGTATTGGACGAAAGGTCCGGCATATGTAAGTGTTTATTGGGCATCACCGCCATCTAAAGACATTGCACTAGAAGTGATACGTATCTTGGAAGAGTTTCGGTCTCAATGTCAGAGACTCTGGTTTGCGTTCGACGGTATGATGAATGGCCGCCCCCTAGCTGTTCAGCGCTTCAAAGAAATGAATGGAAAGAGGGACAACAGGCTTTCTGTTGGGAACCAATTTCCTGATCAAGAACAGAGCATTGGGAATTCGACCATCGCCCAGATCAAATTCGGAGAGCTAGTTGACGCCATGGCTGAGGGCGGTGAGTTCGAACAATTAAATGCAAAGGCATATCTTGTGTTTATCGATGCCATTTGGGAGGACTCAGTGCGTACAAGGATTGCGCAAATCCTCGAAGTTGAAGAGCGGGATGTCAAGTGTGATCTCTTGGCTGACCTACGACGTTTGCGAAACCTAGTACTTCACCGCAGTGAGAAAGCTAAGCAAGATTACTTGGAGAAGGCCACATTGCTGCCTCAGATTTGGGATGTGAATCCCGATGATGTGGTCATTACTACTTCTATGTTACATGCCTTGGTTGAGCAATTGAATGCAGTGCAAATTCATGTAGGTAAGGCGACTTGAAGGCTGCCCGCCGTGTGCCGCCGAGATGGATCACATTTGTCCGAACTGCTGCGGGGAGACCTCGGAGGGGGTGAGGGGTGGGCATGAAGAGGTCCGATATCTTTTGATAGGCGATTGACTATCCCTTACACGAGTAAATAGAAGAGGATATAGCCATGACATGGCATAGAGCTATACCCGACGTCGACTCCTGGCAGCCTGCGGAGGGTAAGGACGACACACTTCGGAATTCGTTAATGGTCACGTGTCAACTCGTACAGGCACGTATCGCTGCGCGGGCTGACGCTGAGATTAGGTTCAATATACGGAACTTTGATTCTGGCTCTGCATTGGAAGATATCGTACGCGAAGAATTGACCGACCTTCTTCCAAATCGCTATGAGGTCTCTGCGGGGGTAATCAACGATCGCATGGGACGCACGGCTGGCGACTGTGATTTGATTGTACGAGACCCCAATTGGTCTCCTGTGATCAAAACTGGTGCAACCGGTCAGTCCCGACGGTTTCATTTCCCAATCGAAGGGGTGTATGCAGTAACGGAGATTAAACAAAGTCTCGGGCGCAAAGAATTAGATGCAGCTATGAAAAAATTGGTTATGGTTGCCAGGCTTGAGCGCCCCGACAATCCTTACGGTCACATAACCGAGAATCAACACATTACTAACTTCGATAAACCAGGCGCTACGCTTAATCCCCTCCATACGACAATTTTCGCCACTAGACTTCCAAGCCGTACCAACTTCAATGACGTTGTTAATCGCTTTGCGGCAATAAATGCCAAGCTAAGCCGGAATGATATGGTGAAGATGCTCTGTGTGTTAGGGCACGGCACAGCTTGGTACTCAGTAGAAAGTGGCAATCCATACAATGCGACGTACATGGCTGATGCAGACAAGCAACTAATATTGCAGGTAAACCACAGGGAGTCCAACAACTCCTTCTATCGCTATTATGTTGAGATCTTGGCACACCTAACGCGCTCAGTATTGGGGCTAACTGGAATTACAGCCTGTTATGGTGAGCCACCACCGGCCCGGGACACGCGAGCCTTCCCGAAAGCTGCATTTAACACAGGCAGCGCATCGCATAAGGAGAAGTGAAAGGTTGGTTGGTGGGCTGGCGCTTGAGATTCCTCGCGGAGCCTCGGAATGACAGTGGGAAAAGGCCTCGGAATGGGAGGGCAAGGGGGCTGTGGGTTGATAGGGAAGGGCGGTATGAGGCTGGGGGGGACGCTTGGATAAGGAATGGATAAATGGGTCAAGGGAAGATTTTCAACTGGGATGGGGTGGAACGGTTGCCTCCCGACGAGCGGTATCCGGGGATAACGGCAAAGGTGGTGGATGGGGAGAATATGCAGCTGATCTGGGCGGAGTTCCAGCCAGGCAGCTCCTATCCGCTCCACTCACATGAGCGAGAGCAGTTCAGCTTCATGCTGAGCGGGCGGATGCGGCTTACGGTGGGGGACCAGGTATCGGAAATCGGGGCGGGGGATATGTGGTATGCGCCAAGCAACGTGGAGCACGGGGGCGAAATCCTGGGTGACGAGCCGGTGGTCTTTGTCGACGCGTACTCTCCTCCCCGCCCAAAAGCTCAAAGAGGGTGGAGAGCAGATGTCGGGGCAGTTGGGAATCGGGATAACCCTTCTGCCTGAGGCGCACGCCCAGGCGCATCTTCGACATCTCCGGCCTTCCGCCTTAGGCGGACTGTAAGCGCGGGGCCTCGGGATGACAGTAAGTTGAGTCTTGGAATGATAAGTAAAGGGAGTCGGGTTTGTTGATTGTGTGGGTTGGGGCGGGGGGTGTGGTGGGGGCGATGGCGCGCTACCTGGTGGTGGTGTGGCTGAATGGGGGGATGGGCGGGGTGGGGTTTCCGTATGGGACGCTGGCTGTGAACGCGGTGGGGTGTTTTCTTATCGGGTTGGTTGTGGGGTTTGCGGAGGCGCATAAGCCGTTGAGCCCCGAGGTCCAGGCATTCCTTGTCATAGGCGTTCTCGGTGGGTTTACGACGTTCTCGGCGTTCGGGATGGATACGATCAGGTTGTTCAGGGACCACGCCTATTTGGCGGGTTCGGCCAACGTGTTGCTGCAGGTGGCGGTGGGGCTGGGGGCAGTGGTGGTCGGGCTTCGGGTGGGGCAGGCGCTCAAGGCCGTGTGGTAGCCGAGGGTAAGGCGCCCACGAGTGACGCCCTTACGGGGGAAAGGAACAGGCCCCTCTCCAGATTCCTCGCGGGGCCTCGGGCATGTTCGTTTGGGGAGCCTTGCCACGGACTGGGCCCTGGGCTAGAGTCGGGCTAAGCATCCCTTGCGAGGAGGACTTTGGCTATGATTGATGGTCGAGCTTTGGCGGAGGGGGAGGGGTGGGGGCCGGCTTTTTCTGTCGGGGAGTATGGGGAGCGGGTGGAGAAGGTGCGTCGGGAGATGGGGCGGCGGGGGATCGACGTTCTGCTGGTGTCGTCGCCGCCGAACATCACCTACCTGACGGGCTACGACATGATCTGGTACTACCTGACCAGTCCGGTCAGCGTGGCCGTACACGCCGACTCCGGGCAGACCCTTTTCTTCGAGGTGCCCTACCATCGGCCGACTGTCGAGTGGCACGCGGTGGTCGATGATGCGGAGTATTTCCGGGATGGGCAAACTCCTGCGGAGTCGATAGTCAGTGCGCTCAAGGGGCGGGGGTGGGTGAAGGGGAACGTGGGTGTCGAGGAGTGGAGTCGGGCGCCGAGCGGGATGGTAATCAACGAGATAAAGCAAGGCTTGGCCGGTGCGGGCGCGAACGTTGTGGACGGGTCGTGGGTAGTGGACCGGGTCAGGCTTATCAAGTCGGCGGCGGAGGTAGAGGTGATGCGGAAGGCAGCGTCCATAGCGGACAGGGCCATGGAGACGGTGCGCGGACACATTCGGCCGGGAGTAACGGAAATCGAGCTGGCAGGTGTCGTGCTGCAGGCGATGATGAAGGAGGGTGGTGGGGACCCGGCCATCCGCGCTGCGGTGAGGTCGGGGCCGCGGTTTGCGGCTCGGCACTCGGCGCCCAGCCACCGGAAACTGCAGCAGGGCGACCTGGTGTGGATCAACCACTGCGGGTCATATCATCGATACCACGCGGACCTGGGTCGGCTGTTCTCGCTGGGCGAGCCTTCGCCGAAGTGGCGGTGGCTGATGGACAAGACGTACGGAAGTGTCGATCACGTGATTTCGAAGGTGAGGCCGGGGGACCCCACGGGGGTGGCTCAGAAAGCCATGGACGAGTACGTGGACTTGATGGAGCTGCGGCCCTACGCGGCCTACGTGAGCGGGTACAACATGGGGATTGCGATACCGCCGGATTGGGTCGGGCATACGTTTATCGACCCGGACACGGGCTTCGAGACAGCGAGCTACGATCCGGGCATGATCACGAACTATGAAAACCTGTTCACGGTCCTGGATGACGACTCCGGCTGGAAGGGCGGCACAGGCGGCGGTTTCATCGAGACGGTCCTGATGACCGACACGGGCCTCGAGACACTCTCAGGGTTGGGCAGGAACGTGACGGTTATCGAGTAGAGTGGGGACCCAGCCCAGATCCCTCCCGCCTCGGCGGACTTTCAGCACGGGGCATCGGGATGACACGGTTGGGGGTGGGGGGATTCCCTGTACTATCGAGTGCAGGTGGAACAAGGCGGGATGGAAGGTGACCTATGGTGGGTGTGATTGCAACGCTGGCAGCCCTTGCTGCCATTGGTCTGTTGTTCGTGCTGGACCCTGGCGGGGCTATCGCCGAGAGTGGCTTTCCCGATTTCCGGGAGATGGACTGGAAGCAGCTGACGGCGTGGGGCTTCCGGACGATTGGCGTGGGCGTCGGGGTGCTGCTCTCGCTGTTGCTGTGGTGCAAGTTCCGGTCATGGAAGGAGATCAAGTACCCGGGCTTATCGGAGCCGGTAACCCGGCAGCCGAGCGAACTGTCGGCGGCGGCGGTGTCGGTGCTGGAAGGCCGGACGGTCAGCGACCGAACGCTGCTGGCGGCGATAGTCGAGATGTGCCAGCGCGGCACGCTGCAATTGGAGTGTGTCGGAGCAGAGGGAGGCTACCGGTACCGGCTATCGAAGAAGGGGTCCGCGCAGTTTGACTGGGAGCAGTTGATTTGCAACAGATTGCCAGCGCGCCCCACAACGATTCAAGAGCTGCACGACGTGATAAACGAGCGGGAGGATGTCATCGGCGACCAGTTGGGGAAGCACCTCCAGGGCCGGGGCCTCTTCGATGACAACGCGATGCGGGTAATGAGGGAACATGGAGGTGATGGGTTCGAACTGGAGTTATTGGCCGGGATTTTGCTCGGCGTTGGCGGCGGGTTTTGGACGGCTTTATGGCTGTCTCAATGGTGGGCGAACTCCCTGATCGGCGCGGCGATCGGCTTCATATATTTGTTGATTGCGACGCCGACGAACGTGGGTAAGCTGACGCCAACGGAGGCTGGGGCATATGAGATAGGTCAGTGGCTTGGTTTGAAAGAATCCCTGCCCAGTCCCGACCGGCCTCCCGGTCGGGACGAACCCGACTCCATGTTGGCCTATGCAGTCGCACTGGATGCGGCTAAGCCCTGGCTGGACGTCGCGGCCCCGGCTCCATCATGGTTCGGCTCAAGTGAGGCAGCCTCCCTGGGGGCTCACGACCTGAGCGTAGCCTATCACGGCTTTATGTCGGCATCGGCGTGGGGCCTCGCCGGCCGGTCCGCAGGCGCGGTAGAAGCGGCTGCGGGGCCAGGCAGCGAGGCAGAACAGGAATTGATGCGTTACATCGGGGAGGCTGAGAGGACGGCGAACAGCGAGGTCGGTGGGGGAACGGTGTATGAGAGACCACTAACTGAGGGCGTCACTCCTGAGACGGAGGCGCGAGGGGAAACAATGACAGATCCATCGAGTTCGCCGCTGGACTATCGGAAGTACCGGGTTGCGGGGCAGGTAGAGGAGCCACCGAAGGGCGGAGGGGGGTGCGGCAGGTGCTGCAAGTGGGTGTTCCGGCTGCTCGGCGTGGGAGTGCTGGTCGCGGCGGCCGTGGTTGGCTACAACCTGGTCTCGCCGGCTGTCGAACCGTGTCCGGAGAACTCTCCGACTATCCCTCCACCGGGGCCGTTACTTGCGGTGCTTGACGTGTACCTGGATGAGTGCGTGAGCGTTGACGGGGAGGTTGTGTCGCAGGGCGTCGGCGAACTGGTGGTGGAGATGGACCGGGGAGA
Source organism: Dehalococcoidia bacterium (assembly GCA_965220005.1). Classification (GTDB taxonomy): domain Bacteria; phylum Chloroflexota; class Dehalococcoidia; order Plut-88900; family Plut-88900; genus Plut-88900. Next base: position 594,592 of record OZ244800.1, on the reverse strand, counting down.
TTACGTGCAGTGGGTGCTGGTACGTGGACCGGAGGATGTCTTCGAGGGGGTTTCCGTAGGCGAGCGCGTTCACATGGCCGGAAGGATCGGGGAAGATGAGGAAGCGGGATACGTGGTCCATTACGGAGTGGACCGCGGGTGGTGGGGGAATCTCCGGGAGAACCTTCCAGGGGAGGTTTTCTCGCCTTAGGGTGGGCGACTGCTGGGGGGAGCCCAGCCCCAGATCCCTCGCGAGACCTCGGGATGACACAGTGGGGGTGGGGGTTCCGCAAGGCGCGCCATTTCTCCCGGGATTGAGGTGACTAGCTCGGTGGGTGGGCTTGGCTTAAAGGGGGAAGGGTGGGGTGGTTTGATGCCATCATCGCCAACCAAGCTGGACAAATTCTAGAGCCTTCGCCCTCAGACTGGTTTTCGGTCTGTGGTCAAGCCTGCATTCCACCTTATCGCTCAAAGTGATCAGCGAGCACAGAATTGGCATATCGGTAACAGCTGCGGGCAACCAGATTGACAATGGGCAGCATTGGCCGGTACTGTTTCGATGGTAAGGTGGGCATTTTGGCTCCGTATACGCCAGTGTTACCAGGCCAACGAGGAAGGGGTGTGACCGCGAGGTGATTGGTAAAGCCATAACTGAGTTGGCTGGCGTCTGGCGGTCACTTGGGATTCCAGTACTGCTCACCCTGCTGGTCGCCCTGGCTGCCTTGGCCTGCATCGACCCGGAGCCGTTTGTGGTAGCCCCAACGCAGCCGCCTGCGCCGACGGCTGCACCCGCACTGACGGAGGCCCAGGCGGCTGCAACCGCCGCCGCACCTACTCCCGAACCCACTCCAGCGCCACTTGAAGAGATCAACTTCGCGGGTGTGGTCACGAGAACGAATCCGCCGAGCCAAGTGCAAATCGTCTTTTCCCTCAGGGACCAGGACGGACACGCAATTGCGCTGACGGCCGAGGATGTGCAGAGAGCCACCAAGATATACGAGTGCGAGTCGAGGACAGAGGAAGGATGCAGACAGGGGACGGAGGACTGGGAGGAGATCGACTATACAGAGACCAGCTTCTTCGTTCACACAGCGGAGAACTTCGACCTTGAGGTTGTGTTCGTGCTGGACTTCACCAACAGCATGGCACAGGCGAGGCTTCCGGACGGACGCAGCGGCATTGCGGCCATGTTGGAGGCCGTCAACGCCGGACTGGGTGTGCTGCCGGACGCCCACAGGATCGGCGTCGTTGAGTTCCACGACAGGAACGTAGAGCCGGGAGTCCTGTCAACCCTCACAACGAACCGTCAGGCAATTCGTGACAACATCTCCCAGTTCTCACAAAGCGGCTTCGACCCCGGCTCATCGAGAGTTTGGGACAGTGTGGTCGCTGGCACCGACCTCTTCTCCACCTTTGCACAGAACCCGCGCGCCATCAGAGCATTGGTGTTCCTCTCCGACGGCAGGGATACGAGCAGCGTCAATACGCGGGACGATATGCAACTCCATGCGCAGGCCCGCAATGTCCAACTCTACGCCTTGGGTGTAGGTGAGGTCTTTCAGGAAGAAGACCTGAGGGAGCTGGCCGGTTTGACCGGGGGCGGTTACTACCCGGTTCACGATGTATCGGTGCTTCAGAGGCAACTTCAACTCCTGGTCAGTGACCTGCGCGGCCAATATCAGGTCAGCTACATAACATTAAGGAGGTCCGGTGAGTACAGAACCCAAGTAGCGGTCGAATTGGTCGGGGTTATGGGTAGTATGCAGACCGCTACCTTCAATGCAGCCACCTTCTTCGGCCCCGACAACCAGGGGGCCATCCAGTTCGACCCACCTTCCATTGACCGCAACGAAGGCAAGGCTACGATCTTCGTTCGCGCACTCCACATGCCGAGGAACATCGACCGGGTCCGTTTCAAGGTCGACACATTCAAGCCGGTCCAAGTGGACTTGGTGGCGGGGCAAGATGGTGGGCTGCTGGACGGTTGGAACCTGTCAGGACCTGACACAGAGGGCTTTTATGAGGTCTCCTCGCCTGTTCCCGTCGAGTTCGGCAACTTCGGACTACTGTTCCGGCTGACGATATCCGATGTTACCGAGGAAAACCTGGAGATACCGGTCGAGTTCGACAACACGATATACACCGCAGGGAAGAGTCTGGAGCGTACGGCATTCATCGCCATAGGTCAGACGCGGATAGCGTTTACTAACGATCGAGACGGGAATTGGGACATATATGTCATGAACTCCGACGGATCGGGCGAGACAAGACTGACGGAGCGGTCCGGGTATGATTGGGGCCCGGTTTGGTCTCCCGACGGTCAGCTTATAGCGTTTGCTTCCGAGCGAAACGGAGACTGGAATATATTCGTGATGAATGCCGACGGGTCGGGCGTGACACAACTGACGAACCATCCTGGATATGATGTGGAACCCGCCTGGTCCGCCAGTGGGGAACAAATAGCGTTTTCCTCTACCGGTGACGAAGGCCCAGATATATACGTGATGAACGCCGACGGGTCGGGCGTGACACAACTGACGAACCATCCCGGATATGATGTGGAACCTGCCTGGTCTCCCGATGGTCGGCTTATAGCGTTTGCTTCAGATCGAGACGCGAATGTGGACACAGTGGAGACCGGGGACATATACGTCATGAACGCCGACGGGTCCGACGTGAGGCGGTTGACTGACAATCCCTTGCAGGATAGGTCTCCAGCCTGGTCGCCCGGTGGGAGGCAAATAGCGTTTTCCTCTAGCCGGGACGGAGACTCGGACATATACGTCATGAACGCCGATGGGTCGGGCGTGAGGCGATTGACTGATAATCCCGAGTGGGATGGGTCTCCAGCCTGGTCGCCCGGTGGGAGGCAAATAGCGTTTTCCTCTAACCGGGACGGAGACTCGGACATATACGTCATGAACGCCGACGGGTCGGGGGTGAGGCAGTTGACAGACAATCCCGGGAGATATGTGGATTTAGACTGGTCACCTCAGTAGCTGGGAACTAGGCCCGCAGCTATGATGAGGCCAAATGAACGAATTTTGTGGTCGACAGGTTGCCTGACCGTTTTTGACTATGGCTGTCGTGGCATGCGGGGATAGTAGACCAATCGTGGCGACTCAGGGGCAGCGGTTCTGAGAGTGGTTGCTACGGCTTCGCCTGATACGCTAGAGACTGAAGCAGCAGGTGGGACTGCGTCGGCAGCGCTCTTCAAGGACAGGGAGCGCTCTACTGCGCCGAAGTGACTTTCGACATCGAGGCCCACGATACGCACTGCTTCTCTAATCGGGCCATCGAACATGCAGCCCCATCCTACCCCCGGTGCTACCATCGGCTACAAGCGCTACTCCACCCCGTAAACCCTGTCCGTTGGTGCAGCTACTGGGCCATATTGCCGCCGTCGGGGGTCATGGTGTGGCCAGTGACGAATTAGGCGGCCTCGGAGCATAGCCTCGCACCTGCCCCGTCAGGGTCAGGTAGACGCTCGGCCGCGGCGGAGGGAGCGGCCGGGGAGGGCGCCGGTGTGGTCACCGTCGTCTACGACCAGGCGGCCGTTTACCAGGACGTGCTCGATGCCTGTGGGGTACTGCTTAGGCCGGTGGCGGGTGGACGGGGATTTTACGGTGGCCGGGTCGAAGACCACGATGTCGGCCTTCATGCCGTCGAGGAGCAGGCCTCGGTCGGGTATGCCCAGGCGCAGGGCGGCGAAGGACGTCATCTTCCTGACTGCCTCCTCCAGGGTGATGGCGCCTTCGTCTCGGACGTAGTGGGAGAGGATGGTCGGGAAAGTGCCGTAGGTCCTCGGGCTGGGATAGTCCCCCAGCAGAAGGGCGTCGGTGCCGACCATCGTGAGAGGATGGATCATGAAGTCGGGCAAGGTGGACAGGTTCGGCCCGGGGGAGACGTAGGAGGTCTGAAGGTCTTCGTCGAGGAGGATGTCGCACAAGGCGTCGACCTCGCTTTTGCCCATCATCTCCGCAATCTCGGCGACGGAGCGGCCCTCGAACTTCTGGTTGTGGGGTTGCTTGAAATAGGTCAGCCAGATGTCGTGCCAAGATCCGGTGCCCCGGGCACGGACCTCGTCCCGCAGTCGCTTCCGGCCCTCGTCGGAACGGAGGACCTCCTTGAGCTTTCTCGGGCCTCCGTTGTGGGCCCACTGGGGGAACAGGATCAGCGCCCGGGTGCTGCTGTACTCGTAGGGATAGCAGTCCATGGTCACGTCCTGCCCGGAGTCGGCGGAACCCTCCACCAGGTCCAGGAGCTGGCGGGCGCTTCCCGGATGGGTGATGCGCTGGTAGAAGTGGGTGAGATGGCAGGGGAGAGCCGCCCTTTTGCCGATCTCCAGCGCCTCCTTCACCGGGTCCAGAAACCGGTCGCCGAGGGTGTTGCGCAGGTGGGTGTGATAGATGCCTCCCAGCCGGGCGGCTTCCTCGGAGAGACTAACGAGCTCATCGGTGTTGGCGTAGCTGCCTGGGGGATAGTCGAGGCCGGTGGACAGGCCAAAGGCACCCTCCTCCAGCCCCTCGCGCAGCATGGCCTTCATGTTGGCGAGATCGGCGTCGGTGGCCGGTTTGTCGTCCCAGCCCATGGCGCAGATCCGGATGGGGGAGTTGCCGATGACGTAGGCGATGTTTACGGCGACCTTATTGTCGAACATGGACAGGTACTCGGCGACGGTAGACCAGCGGCCGGGGAGGGGTGGCGACCCGTCCAGGCCCGAGTTCAACTCGACGAAGTCCAGAAAGTCCTCGTGAGAGGTGAATGGAGCGTAGGAGTTGCCGTCGACACCCACCAGCTCGGTGGTGATGCCCTGCCGAACCTTGGGATGGTGCTCGGGCTCGGCGAGGATGACGAGGCCGGTGTGGGCGTGCATGTCGATGAACCCGGGGCAGACAACCTTGCCTGCGGCGTCGATGACCCGGGCGGCCTCGATATGCGAGTAGTCTCCCCGGAGTATGACAACGGTCTCACCCTGAACGCCCACCCCGGCGTAGAATCCCGGGTTGCCCGTACCGTCGACCACCAGTCCGTTTTTGATCAAGATGTCCAACAAGGGGCAACCTCCTGTCATGGGTGAATAGGGTTGGGAGGAAGTTAGCACCTGGGGCGTCGGGGTGGCAAGAATGGGTGGGGAGGGAGGATTTGGGCGGTGGGGATGGGCGAGCTTTGGCGCGGCTACTGGGCCATGTAGCCGCCGTCGGGGGTCATGGTGTGGCCGGTGACGAAGGAGGCGGCATCGGAACATAGCCAGACGACGGCCTCGGCGATCTCCTCGGGCAAGCCCATTCTTCCCATGGGGGTTTGGGAGACCATCTTTCGCTCGAACTCGGGGTTGGCCTGGATTCTGGGGATGGTCATGGGTGTGAGGATGTAGCCGGGGCATACGGCGTTGATCCGTATGCCGGCGGTTGCGTATTCCAATGCGGCGGTCCTGGTTATGCCGACGACCCCGTGCTTGGCGGCGTTGTAGGCGATGTACCCGCCGTGGCCTGCCAGCCCGTAGATGGAGGCCGTGTTGACTATGGCTCCACCGCCCTGCCTCTCCATGACGGGAATCTCGTACTTCATGCAGAGCCAGACGCCCTTCAGGTTGACGTCGATTATGCGGTCCCACTCTTCCTCTCGGTAGTCAGCGGTCTTGGCGACCTCACCCCCGACACCTGCGTTGTTGAAGGCGCAGTCGAGCCTGCCCCAGGTCTGAACGACTCTGTCGATGACCGAAGCTACGTCGTTCGCCTTGGTGACGTCCAGCTCGAAGACTGCCGCGCTGCCTCCGATGTCTTCAATCATGCGGGCCGTCTCTGCCGCGCCGGTCGGCTCCCGGTCGGCGATCGCTACACGGGCCCCTTGGCGGGCGAAGGCGAGGCTCGTGGCCCGGCCGATACCGGAGCTGCCACCTGTGACCAGCGCCACTTTATCTTTGAAGATATCCGTCATTTGTAAGCTCCTTGTTCCAGGCGGGTAACGGCAAGGGGGTCGTTGGTGTGGTGGACGTTTGTAGCTCGGGCGGGAGGACTATCGATGGTCGGGTTATGGACGACAGAATAAGACTGGGATATTGAGAAGACAACAGGGAGGGGGGTGGGGGGATGGCATTACAGGCGGGATCCCAAGGGTACGGCGACACTTGGTGGTGGTTGTTTCAGCGTCCACGGCTGTCTTCGGGCATAATGATGGTGTAGACGCGATGGTGCATTGTCGGGAGCAACGACTAATTGCCGTGCAAGGATATTGGCATGCGCCTCGAGGCCCGGCCCAGCGCCCGAACGACGGATTACCGGAGGTTTTATGACTGCCCCAGCTAAACATCGCAGCGCCCAGAAAGACGTAATGCTCCACTTCGAGACTGCGGCGGCGCGGCTCGGGTTGGACGCGGGGACATGCCAAATGCTGCGCGAACCGTGGCGCGACCTGAGGGTATCCCTGCCGGTGCGGATGGACGACGGGCGCATTGAAGTTTTCCATGGATATCGTGTGCAGCACAACGGGGCTCGGGGGCCGTACAAGGGAGGCGTGCGATACCACCCACGGGCAGACGAGGACGAGGTGCGGGCCCTGGCCTCCCTGATGACCTGGAAGACCGCCCTGCTGGACCTGCCATTCGGCGGGGCCAAGGGCGGCATTCAATTAGACCCTCACGCCCTGAGCGAGCGGGAACTCAATGCAGTCACCCGACGCTACACTCAGAATATCGAACATCTTCTCGGACCCTACCGGGACATTCCCGCTCCGGACCTGGGCACCAACGCTAACACCATGGCCTGGATTATGGACGAATATAGCCAGATCCACGGCTACACACTGCCGGTTGTGACCGGCAAGCCGGTGGAAGTCGGCGGGTCGGTGGGGAGGGAACAGGCCACGGGGCGAGGGGCCCTGTACGTGCTGCAGGAAGCTGCAAAGGATATGTCGCTGGACCTGGCCAAGGCTCGGATAACAGTACAAGGTTTCGGGAACGTGGGATCGTGGTTCTGTCGGCTGGCCCATCAGGCGGGCTCGAAAATCGTGGCGGTGGCCGACGTTCGGGGTGCGGTACACAATAGCGCTGGATTGAACATTCCCGAGTTGGTCGAGTTTGTGTCCGGCAATGGCTCGGTGGAGGGGTTCCCGGGGGGTGAGAGTTGTGCGCCGGGCGACGTCCTGGAAATGGATGCCGACGTATTCGTTCCCGCCGCTATAGAGAACGTGATTGGGGAGGAAGAGGCGCGTCGGCTCCCGGTGCGGTTAGTCCTGGAGGCTGCCAATCATCCCACCACCCCCGAAGGTGACACCATATTGCAGGAAAGGGGAATTCAGGTGTTGCCCGACCTGCTGGTGAACGCCGGCGGCGTTACGGTTTCCTACTTCGAGTGGACGCAAAACATCCAGCAGTTCGACTGGAGCGAGGAGCGGGTCAACGAAGAGCTGTACAAACGTATCGTGCCAGCCTACCACGGCGTAGCCGACAGGGCCAAGGAAAGCGGACTGTCGCTGAGGCAGGCGGCCTTCGATATTGGGGTGGAGCGGGTGGCTCGGACGGTACAGTTGAGGGGGTTTGTTTAGCCGGGGGCGTGGGAGGGCGAGGGGCGTTTTTCTTCCAGGGGAAGCCCGATCTGCCCGCGCGCCATCAAGGGACGTGACGGTCCTGTTTTGACACGGTAGGGCCTCAAGGCCTTACCGTGCGACGCCTAGTTGCTGTCGCCGTTGCCTGAAGCCCGCATCCACACGCTCTGGCCGACGATCACCAGCCACGATACCCCGGCGGAGGCGAAGTAGGCGGTGTGCGAGAAAAGAGCATCCGGGCGGTTCGCCGTAACAACGTTCGAGAAGGCGAATACGGTGAATATGATGGCGCTGATGAAGAGCCCCAACAGTATCCACGGCTGACGCGCTGCCGAACCGGTGCGCATGAAGAACTGTATCAAGGCCCATAAGAAGATGACCCCGACCAGCAGTTCAAAGGCCGCCGTGAAGTACCAGGCAAATTCGCCGAGACTCGTGCCCCAGCCCATCTTGTCCAAGGTGGCGGTGAAGGGGTTGCCTCCCTTCTCGGCGAATTTCACGCCGATATGGACGCCGGGAATCACCTTGCCGAGTCCGTTGGCGAGCCAGAATAGCATCCAGAAGATGACTACCCCCAACTCTAAAGAACCCACTCGGACTACATAACTCTTCAAAGCACCCATACACGACCTCCTTGAGCTACTGCAGCGTCAGGATCCCGATGGCCGGATTATGAAGGATTTGTGGAGGAGGGGGCAAGGGGGGTGGGGGGGTGTCAGGCCTTCGGCGTAGGCTGTGATTGTTTAAGCTTGTCAACCGCCGACTTTACGGTTTCGAGGATGAGGTCGTAGGGGACTACTACGCCGAGGCCGGAGTTTTCTTCGAAGATCATTCTCGGGCGGTCTGTCTGGGTGCTGACGGCGATTTCCCGGTAGGGGATATAGGCGGACACCATGCCGATCAGGCCGCACCTGTTGTTGGGCTTGGTCCCTTCGACGGAGACGGGCTCGGGCTTGAGGAGGACAGGGCCGCCGCTGTTGCCAGGGAAGACCGACGCATCGATGAGGAATGTACTGGCGTTGCCCCTAATCCAGTCTCGGGCGCGGGCGATGACGCCCTGCCGGACTATCGCGTAGTTCCGTTCCTCCCCTGCTTCGCCTAACGGGAAGCCAAGTACGAAAACGCCGTCTCCCTCGCTGACATCGATTTCACGGAGCTGGTCGACAGTGAAGGTGTGGACGTCTGAAGGGAAGAAAAAGAAGTCGATGCCATCGGCCTTGAGCCTATCGGCGTTGAGCTGCAGGACCGCGATGTCGGCCTTTTCGTGGGTCGTCCAGGATAATGAGCCGTCGGGCTCTTTGAGAGTTAGCGGGTAGGTGTGGGACTCGGCGCCCACGGGTCTGTTAAAGCGAGCGTGGAGGGTATTACCCCGTTCGCTCGCTTTTGCCACGACGTGGCGATTGGTAACCAGAAAGGTCCAATAGGTGGGCGCGCCATTGTCATTGACCTCGCCGGTTGGATAGCCGTACATGAAGCCGGTCCCGGTGAAATGGATATTCTTGTCCTGGGACTGCATGCCGAGGGCTACTACGGAATCCAGGAAGGAAGGGGGAATCAAGGCCATTGCGTCACCTGCTTTTCACTTAATTCCAGCTATTCGGCCTTCAACCTCCTGGACCCCTCACTCGTCGAGTATGTGAGAAAGTACAGAGTTCTCAAAAGTGTGTCGGCGGTCAGTTAGATTATACGCTTGGATGCTTTGGCCGCCGGTTGGGAGGTAGATGGGTAAGAGTTTGTCCGAGCTGACTGGCCATGCGGTTAACCGATTCCCAGTTGTGTGATAACCTACTGCCCGCTGAGGGCGATTTGGTATACCCGCGGACTCCGTGGGCACGCTCTCGCTGAGAATAATTTGGAGTGGCAATCGTGAGAATACGCATCTTAATTACGGCGATATTGGTCATTGCGCTTGTCCTTTCGGCAGTTGCTTGCCAGGGGGATGTTGGGCCTGAGGGAGAGGAGGGACGCACCGGGCCACCGGGCCCGGCTGGACCAGTCGGACCCCAAGGTCCAGCCGGGCCTCCGGGGTCCGAGGGAGAAGCTGTCCCCATGGACATGGATCAGGAAGTCCTCATGGGCTTCTTTGATCTATTCGGGGCGGGCCTGACTGAGGGCTTGGGGGAGGCCGTGCCGGAGCCCGCGCCCGCGAAATACGAAGTCGAGAAGTACACCCAGTACTACGTGAAGGAGGCGATCAACAGGTACAAGTCTGACGGGCTGGAAGCGATGGTTGCCTACTACAACACGCCTGAGAGCGTGGACGGGCAGTGGTACATGTTCATAAGCGACCAGAGCGATACGATGATTGCTCACGGCGGCAATCCCGACCTGATTGACCGTCCCGTGTCGGCGGCTGTCGGGCCGAACAACTACCCTGCGGGTGAGGCTGCTGCAGCGGTTGCGGACGAGGACGGGGAGTGGATTAGCTACACGTTCACCAATCCTGCCACGGGTGGCGTGGAGACGAAGCATTCATGGATGGTGGAGTATGACGGGCTGACCTTTGGGTCGGGGTGGTATGAGGCGGGGCCAATGAAGTCCGACAACCCAGCGTACACGCAGAGCTTTGTGAAGTCGGCGATAAACCTGTACAACGCGCTGGGGCGACAAGCCACTGTTGCCTACTACAACACCGTCGAGAGCGTGGACGGACAGTGGTACGTGTTCATCGTTGACGAACTCGGCTACACGATAGGCCACCACAATCCGATGTTCAGGAACCGGGACCCGGCCGCCCGCGTGGACTCCACGGGGTACTTCTACGGCGACGACCTGTTGTCCGTCACGGATGCCGGGCGCTGGGTGGACTACGTACTGCTCAACCCGGAGACCGGGGACGAGCGTCAGAAGCACACATGGGCCGTGCTGCACGACGGGCTGATATTCGCCTCGGGGTGGTACGAGTAGAGGGCAAGCGGAATCGACAAAGGCCACTTGTCCTTTGGTAAACCTGACGCGGCTCGGGGGGAGGGCGCCCACGAGGAGCCTGTCTCAAAAGGGAGGGGTGGGGCACCGTGGATGGAGGTGGACGGTACTGCAGGCTGGACCGTTGAACTTAGTGAGGGCGAGTAAACGCTAGCGGTCCAAGGCTGCCCACCAATGAGTTTGCGATGCTGTACACTTGGCCTGCCTCGCTAGCATAGTAGTGCGAACTCTCAGGCGGCCGGGGTGCAATTGGCCTCAGTAATTCGCGAAAACGAAAACGTACTTTACGAACCGGATGAAAAGCCCCCTCACCTGGTAGCGCTGGGGGCGGGGATCCAGGCTTCTGCGATCATGGTGACGCGTGTGGTGGTGACAGTGGTGATAGTGGCGCGGATAGCTGATCAACCAGAGAGCTACGTCTCTTGGGCCGTGTTTGCGGCCTTGGCGGTGAGCGGGGTCATCACAGCGCTGCAGGCCGTCAAGATCGGGCGTGTAGGGGCGGGGCATGTACTAATTATGGGCACGTCCGGGGCGTACATAGCCGTCTGCGCAGACGCGCTGAGCGAGGCGGGCCCCGCAACCATGGCGAGCCTCATCCTGGTCTCATCCCTGTTTCAGATTCTGCTGGCTTCCCGGCTATCGCTGCTTAGGCGGATATTCACGCCGGTCGTATCGGGCACGGTAATCATGCTGATAGCTGTTACGATCATGCCGGTGATGTTCGACATCCTGAATGAGATCCCGGAAGGCGTTTCCAAAGGGGCCGCTCCCATTTCGGTGGGTGTGACCATTCTGGTGGTGGCGGGGCTCGTGCTGAGGGGGCCCCCGGCCTGGCGGTTGTGGTCACCGATAATCGGAATAGCGGTGGGCTCCTTAGCGGGTGCACCCTTCGGCCTATACGACGTGGGACAGATACTGGACGCTCCGTGGGTTGGAGTACCGATGGGATCGTGGCCGGGGCTCGACGTAACCCCAGGCACGGAGTTCTGGGCACTGCTTCCTGCTTTCGTATTGTTCACTGCAGTCAGTTCCATAGAAACCATTGGGAATTCGGTGGCTATCCAGAGGGTGTCCCAGCGCAGGCCACGGGCGACGGATTACCGGGTGGTGCAGGGGGCGCTGAACGCCGACGGAGTGGGGAAATTTCTATCGGGCTTCGCGGGGACGCTGCCCAGCACGCCCTACGGAACAAGCGTAGCCATGGCGGAGGTGACGGGAGTCTCGGCCCGGCGGGTGGGGGTCATCATCGGAGCGATCTTCGTGGCAGTGGCATTCTTCCCAAAGTTTACGGCCGTGTTGATCGCGATCCCGGCCCCCGTGGCTGCCGGCTTCTTGACGGTCCTCATCGGGTTGCTGTTCGTGCAGGGAATGAGAGTCATAATTCAGGACGGGGTCGATCACCGAAAGGCCGTCCTTGTAGGGATGTCTTTCTGGCTGGGAACGGGGTTCCAGAACGGATGGATATTCCCTGAACTGCTGGGAGAAGGCTTCCTGGGCATTCTGCTGGGCAACGGGATGACTGCGGGGGCGATGATTGCGGTAATAATGATGGTGTTCCTGGAGTTGACAAGCCCCCGACGAAAACGCTTGAGGGTTGCCCTGGATATTGAATCCCTGCCAAAGTTGAATGATTTCCTTGAGGAGTTTGCAACGAAGGCCGGATGGGACTCCGAGTCGATGCAGCGGCTGAGATTGGTCGGGGAGGAGACGTTGACCAGCCTGCTTTCCGCAGAAGGCGACGACGTAGACAGAGACAAACCACATAGTTTAAGTGTGAGCGCGCGGGCGACAGGGGAAGGGGCGGAACTGGAGTTTGTGTCGACGGTAGGGGAGGAAAACCTGGAGGACAGGCTGGCATACGTGGGAGAATCAGTGGAAATCGCTGACACTCGTGAAATATCTTTCCGGCTGCTGCGCCATTATGCGTCGTCGTTACGCCACCAGAAGTACCACGGAATGGATATAGTCACGGTACACGTGGACAAGACTCGGTAAGGGATACGGTTCCTTGGACACTACGACTTGCGGGGTGTTCCGCCCTTGCTGACCTTCGCCCATGTGTCCCTGAGCGAGACCGTGCGGTTGAACACCGGCGATCCAGGCTCTGAGTCCGGGTCCACGGCGAAGTAGCCAAGCCGCTCGAATTGGAACCTTTCGCCTGGTCGGGCGTCGGCGAGGCTGGGTTCGACCTTGGCGTCGGCGACGACTTCCAACGAATCGGGGTTCAGGGTCGAGAGGAAGTCTGCTTCTTCGTCGGGGCGCTCCGACGTGAACAGGTGCTCGTACAACCGGACCTCTGCCTCCACGGCGTGTCTCGCCGAGACCCAGTGGATTGTGCCTTTCACCTTCCGGCCATCGGGCGACTGTCCGCCGCGGGTCTTGGGGTCGTAGGTGCAGCGCAGCTCGACGATCTCACCGGCGTCGTCCTTGACCACATCGGTGCAGGTGATGAAGTAGCCGTAGCGCAGCCGCACCTCGCGCCCGGGGGCCAGACGGAAAAACTTCTTGGGTGGGTCTTCCATGAAATCGTCCCGTTCGATGTACAGCTCCCGGGAGAAGGGCACCTTGCGGGCTCCCGCGTCGGGGTCTTCCGGGTTGTTGACCGCGTCTAAATGCTCGACCTGGTCCTCGGGGTAATTTTCGATAATCACTTTGAGGGGCCTCAGGACGGCCAGCACCCGAGCCGCCCGCGTGTTCAGATCGTCGCGGATGGCGTGTTCCAGCAGGGCGATTTCAATGACGTTCTGCCTCTTGGCAACCCCGACAATCTCGCAGAACCGGCGTATGGACTCCGGCGTATATCCACGCCTGCGAAGACCGGCGAGGGTCGGCATCCGGGGGTCGTCCCAGCCGCTCACGTGGCCCTCGTTGACAAGCTGGGCGAGCTTGCGCTTGCTCATCACGGTGTGGCTCAGGTTCAGGCGGGCGAACTCGATTTGCTGGGGGTGGTAGACGTCCAGGGAGTCGAGGAGCCAGTCGTAGAGGGGCCGGTGGTCTTCGTACTCCATGGTGCAGATGGAGTGGGTGACGCCTTCCACGGAGTCGGACTGGCCGTGGGCGAAGTCGTACATGGGGTAGACCACCCACTTGTCGCCGGTGCGGTGATGGGGCGTCTTGAGGACCCGGTACAGGACGGGGTCCCGCATGTTGATGTTGCCGGAGGACATGTCGATCCTGGCGCGCAGGACTCGCTGACCCTCCTCACACCGACCGTTCTTCATCTCGTCGAACAGGGCGAGGTTTTCTTCGACGGAGCGGTTGCGCCAGGGGCTCTCGACGCCGGGCTCGGTGAGGGTGCCGCGGTACTTGCGAATCTGCTCCTGGTCCAGGTCGTCGACGTAGGCCTTGCCCTTCTTGATGAGGTCAATGGCGAAGTCGTAGAGTTTGCCGAAGTGGTCGGAGGCGAAGTAGAGGTGGTCGCCCCAGTCCCAGCCGAGCCAGCGGACGTCCTCCAGGATGCCGTCGACGAACTCCTCTTCCTCCTTGGCGGGGTTGGTGTCGTCGAAGCGCATGTGGCAGCGGCCGCCGTACTCCTGGGCCAGCCCGAAGTTGAGGCACATGGACTTGGCGTGGCCGATGTGAAGGTAGCCGTTGGGCTCGGGGGGGAAGCGGGTGACGACCTGCCCGCCGAAGCGCCCGGAGGAGTTGTCGGCTTCCACGGCGGAGCGTACGAAGTCGAGGGAGGGTTTGGGGTTGGTTTCAGTCATAGTGGTGGTCGGAGTTTTGATGCCGACACATTATAGTCGGGTGGAGGGGGAGAGGTATTCAGTTGTAGTGGTTTTGATTGTTTTATTGGTAGGGGGTGGCGATGGAAGACGTCCGTTGAGCCTGTCAGCCTCTATGCTCGTGCGGTGATCCGGCTGTCGGGGGCCTGGAGGTCCGCCGAGGGCGGATTGCAGCCGGCCGCGCCCTAGCGCTCGATGGAGGGCTCCGACTGCCCGGGCAGACAGTCATGCCTTGACCCCGCCTCTGAATGCCCGCAGGCATGGTGGGGGCCAGTGTTCGGGCTGCACAGCCCCCTCAGATATCGTATTTGCGTGGGCCACCCGAGGGTCTAAGCGGCCCAACTGCCCCTTGCTTGATATGGCGTAAGCTCGCCAGGCGGGCCAACCTCCGAGAGGTAATCTCGGCCGGGGATAGCCGGTCCGCCACCCCTAGCTTGATATAGCGTAAGCTCGCTGCTAACCGACCTTCGAGACGGGGTCTCGTCGGGGCATGGCCGGTCCGCTATGGCTCTGTCCAGGGCGTCTTTCCATCGCCTGGGGGTCAGGGAAGAGGGCACGGGACCCGGTGGGGTGAGGAGATGACACCGGTCGCTTGAGCCGCGGGCCTGCGCAGGGCCGTTGGGATGGGCTGAGGCGTTGAGTCCTCGGTTGGGTCGGGTGGGCTTCCCTGGGTTTTTGGTTCCTCCTTGAGATAGTTGGGTTGGTGTTCGAACGGTGGGGATAATAGCACGGGTGTTCAGTTAGGGTCAAGGGGTTCGTGTCACTCGCCTCGGCGAGTCTTCGACCCCAACCCCTCTCATGGGGGAGGGGATCCGCCCCAGCCCCACCGGGGAACTAATCCCCCTCTCACACCACAGGCGCACGCCCAGGCGCATCTGCGACATCTTCGACCCTTAGGACCATTAAGGGAGAGGGGGAGAGAAGAACAGAGGCAGACGTTGGCGCTTCTGCGCCAACGTCTGCCTCTAGTTCAGTACTGGAGAGAAGAGGGATGGATTCCGGCCGTCGAGAGCCGGAATGACGGAGGGGTCGGAGGGGGGTGAGTACAATCGTGGCTCAGGGAGAGGCGTTTTAGATCCCTCGCGGGGCATCGGGATGGGAAAGGGAGTCGGGGGGTGGGGGTGTTCCGCTCGCGATCATTCTAATCCGAGAGTCATGGAGGGATGTTGGGAGCGCATAGCAACCTTATGTAGATCAAACGATCTTTTTTGTGGTAGGATCGGATCGAGCTTAGCTGAACGCTTGATCTAATCCATTGCAAATCCTGGAGCCGTTCTGGCAGTCCGCCGACAACCTGTCCCGCCTGTACCTAGGCAACGCCTTCGAGGTGATGTCGTCGATACCGGACGATTCCGTCGACTGCGTGTGGACGGACCCGCCGTACTTCCTTTCGAATGACGGGATAACGTGCGTGGCGGGGAGGATGGTGAAGGTGAACAAGGGGGAGTGGGACCGGAGCAGGGGGCTGGAGAGCGACCACGATTTCACCAAGCAATGGCTGGCGGAGTGCCACCGCATCCTGAAACCGGCGGGGACGATATGGGTGACGGGGACTGTGCACGTGTACCTGAGTGTCGGGATGGCGATGCTTCAGATTGGGTACCGGATCCTGAACGACGTCCAATGGCAGAAACCGAACCCTCCGCCTAATTTGGGTCGTCGATGCTTCACGCATTCCACCGAGACCCTGTTGTGGGCGACCAAGGCCAAGAAGGGGAGCAAGCACCGGCATACATTCAACTATGACGTTATGCGGGAGGAGAACGGTGGGCGTCAGATGAAGACGGTTTGGACGATGCCTCCGCCGGGCCGGGACGAAAAGAGGTTTGGCAAGCACCCGACGCAGAAACCCCTGTCGCTGATACGGCGGTGCCTGAGGGCGTCCACCCACCCAGGCGAGATAGTCTTTGATCCGTTTGTAGGGTCGGGGAGCACGGGGGTGGCGGCGCTGGGGCTTGGGCGGAGGTTCTGGGGGGCGGAGTACATCAAGGAGTTCGCGGACCTATCCTATGCACGGCTCACGCCGGTGGACAGTTCAAGGGGTGTCGGGACTAGGGTCGACAGCGTCCATTGTCCGTCGATAGATTCCCGGACTGACAAACTCAACTAATCCCCGATTGCGCAGCACTTGAAGCTGCTGACGGAGCTTCTCGGGGACAAAACGATTCTTTGGGTACTTCCTAGCGGCCTGTGGCCCACAAACCTGCATCAACTGGTCCATCTGGAATCCGTCTTCCGACATTTCCAAGACTCCTTCCAGGGTGAGTTTTCGCCAACCAGTAAACCCCTTCAGGAAAGCTTCCTTGTCAGATATGGAGAATGTGGGCTCAGGCGCGGGAGGAGCATGGTCATCAGGCTTTGGATGAGGGGCGACGGTTACCTTGATTGATTCCAGATGGCGATACATGCCCAGGAGCTCTTTAAGGCCAACCTCATCCACTGCATCCTTTGTCCCAAATCCGTTCAGCAGAGACTTTGCCAACATTATTATAGTGTGACTATCAGTGATGCCGAGACCACATTCGAAATTTCTCCACATGCCAGCACGGGTGGCGTTGGCGGAAGTCACCAAAGCAACGGAAGAGTCGAAAACATACATCTTGGCGTGAAGGCGGCTAAGACTACGGATGCTCACCCCGTCCTTGCTGAGGGAACAAAGGGTATCCAGGCTCGATGCTCCCATAGCAAAGTCGCGGAGGTCCGTACGGGTGACGAGGGTGCGGGATGCCCCTTTGGGAACCAAGTCGGTCAATTGCAGGATGCCATCGTTAACGAAAGGGCTGCCGATGAGCAGGCGAGAGTTGCAGGCTCGGGCCTGTTCCGCGAGCCAGTCGTAGGTTGGGGTTGTTATGATTTGCACGTTGAGAGGCCCTTTCCAGGGCATTATATATGCAGACGCGGGGGTAGGGGAGACGCAAGGATGTTTATCTTAGTGACACCCTTAATGAGTTCATCAGGGGTGCAGAGCGAGTGAATATAGTGTCACTCGACAGATTTGTCAGTCTGGCTAACCAGAGCAACCTTTAGGCTAACTCACCCATGCAGACAGAATGACGGGTTCGCAGTTGTACCCTGCTGACCCTTCGATCGGTCAGCCTCCCACCAATACGGCTATTCCTGCCACAACCAAGATCGGGCCGGTTATGAAGGCCGCTAGAGGCTGTTTCGCTTGGCCTTTCCAGGCCGCCCGAAACAAGTACACCCCTGCTGCTGCCAAGCCTACGGCTACGGCCAATTGAACTAACAGTTCCATTAACTAATCCTCCTGTCCCAATGGTTAAGAGAGTGGGTTCCGGGTCGGGGAGATGGATTCCCGACTACTCGAGAATGACAGGGAAAAGGGGTATATGAGCCCTCACAACTTGTAACCTGCATTAACCAGTAATTGCGTACAAGCTGTTTCAATGGCACCCTCACGTGCAGTCACCTTATGCTGTGTACCCGCGCTGTTAGGATTGCCAAACTCGTCGTATTCCACAATGTTGTAACAGCGGCCTTGCTCACTCCATTTAATAGCTACTTTTCTCTTGGAATTGGGTGCAATGAACTCAATGTCATTGCTGTCCTCATTGGACATTGTTTTTAGCTCGAAGTCTCTCCCGTAGTAGTTGAAGGTATATTTGCCAAATACAGGCTTTGTCACAATAATCCTCCTGCCGACTGGTGCAATCCTTTATACGTTGTCATTATCTCACTGATCTTGACAGTATGCTTACCCGTCATCATCCGTTCGACGCGTCGACGTTGCTTGGGGTGAGGGGCCCAACTCCTCAGGGGGTGAGTACAATCGAGGCTCAGGGAGAGGCGTTTTAGATCCCTCGCGGGGCATCGGAATGGGAGGGGGTGATGGATTGGCAGTGCGTGGGCCATCTCTCCCGCTCGACCCTTCGACGGTGCTCAGGGTGAGCGGCCCCGGGGAGGGGGATGTGAATGGCCTAACTCCACCCTCGACCAATCGTTAAACTCTATGTATGGACTTTTCGACAACTAACCGCGCGCGTAGACCCGTCCTTCGGGCTTTGGCCGTCCTTCTTGCCCTCACCCTAATCCTGGCCTGTGGTGGGGGTGAGCCGACGGCGGCTCCGACTGCAACTCCCGTGCCGACCACCGTGCCCACGGCCACCCTCGCTCCGACTCAGGAATCCACGGAGGCGCCAAGCCCCACACCCGACCCCTTGGCGCAGAAGGTTTGGGATACGGCGGTGATGCTGGCGGAGGAGTTGAGCCCGAGGGAGAGCGCGACGGATGAGGAGTTGAGGGCGGCGGAGTATTTGGCGGGTCGGTTCTCGGGGTGGGGATATGAGGTGGGGCTGCAGGACTTTGAGGCAGTCGAGATTGGGGGCGCAACCCGGCTGGTAGTGCTAGGGCCGGGGGATGCGGTGGAGGGGCTGTCGCGGCTCGGGTACAGGGACGGCGACAGGGTCTGGATGTTTGCCTTTCCGGTGGACCCGTCATCGCTGGCAGCGGAGGCGTACGAAGTCGAAGGAGAAATGGCGTACGCGGGCCGGGGCACGGGAGAGGACTTCTCGGGGGTCGACGTGAATGGCAAGATCGCGCTGATAGAGGGGGGTGGGGGGTTGTCGTTGAGGGAGAAGGTGGAGGGGGCGGGAGAAGCCGGGGCGGAAGCGGCGGTGATATTCAACGAGGAGCCCGACGCCGGAGCATCCTGGGGGAGGTTTTACGAAGACACCGAGATTCCGGCCATCGGGATCGGGAATCGGGAGGGGCGGGGGTTGTTGCGGGCCTTGGAAACGGGGAGCAACTTGGAGGTGAGGGTCTCCAAAGCGCCGTTGGCGCAACAGCCGTCCCGGAACGTCGTCGCCGAGCTGAACAATGACATAGAAGACGACGAGACACTGGTTATCGGGGCGCACTACGATACGACACCCAACTCCCCGGGCGCGAATGACAACGGCAGCGGTGTGGCAGCGGCCCTGGTCGTTGCGGAAGAGTTGTCGGACGACGAGCTTCCCTTCGACCTGCGATTCGTGCTATTCGGGTCGGAAGAGATAGGGCTTAACGGCAGCTTCGCGCACGTCGGGGGACTGGCGGAGGGGGAGTCGGAGAATATATTGGTGATGATCAACCTGGACGTGGTGGGGACGGGGGTGCTGACGGGGATCGGGTCGGAGAGCATGGTGGAGCTGGCAGTGGAGGCGGCGGAGAGTATAGGGATAGAGTTGGGAGTCGTGGACCTGCCTGCAGGTTATGGGTCGGACCACATAGCCTTCAGGCTGGCGGGCATCGAGGTTATCTTCCTGTTCGCCGACGACGTGACCTATATCAACTCGCCCCTGGACACGCTGGAGCACCTGCAACCCGAGCCTCTGGCGCAGAGTGTCGAGTTGACGCTGGAGATAGTCGAGCGGCTGGCGGGGCAGTAGGGAAATTGGAGTGGGTCGGGGGTTATCAGAATGGTTGAGGGTGGGATAGAATTGTCACAAATCGCTCGGTTCCTCGGAGGGAGAGAACAGTACAATGCTTAGATTTGCCGAAGAGATCATCCTGATCCTGCTGGACGACGAGGATGGCAAGTTCGTGCGCGTGCCCAGATGGTCGCTCAACTACGCCCTGGCCGGGGGTGTGCTGATGGACCTGGCGATGGAGAACCGCATCGACACGGACATCGAGAACCTGATGCTCATCGACTCCACGTTTGTCGGGGACAGCCTGCTCGACCCGGTGCTGGCCGAGATAGCGGAAGAAGAGCAGAAGGACATCCGGTACTGGCTCGAACACATCGCCGAGAAGGCTTCCGAGATCCGGGAAGAAGCACTTGGCCGGCTGGTGGCAGGCGGCATCCTGGAACGGCAGGATGACCGATTCATGTGGATGTTCAGGTCTCGGCGTTACCCGATGATCGACGGAGAGGCGGAGCGCGAGGTGAAGCTGCGGATCATGGAGGTGCTGTTCAGCGACGTAATCCCCGATCCCCGGGACATTATGATCATCTGCCTGGTGGATGCGTGCGGCATCTTCAAGGAGGTGCTGTCTCGGCGGCAGTTGGGGCAGGTAGCGCCGCGTATCGAGCAGGTGCGGAAGCTGGACCTGATCGGCCAGGCGATGTCGCGGGCGATCCGGGACATTGAGCTGACGGTGATATCGTCGATGCAGCCGCATCTTTACTAGGACGTATTACAAGGGATAAAGAGGAGCGCCGCTCGGCTTAGCCGGGCGGCGCTTTTTTGTATGGGGGGAGGGGTGGGGGGTGCAAAGGTGAAGGGGCAAGTCCTAGATCCCTCGCGGGGCCTCGGGATGACATGGTCGGGGGTGTGGGGCTAGAACTTCGCTGGTCTGCGCTATAGGGGGAAGGCGCCCACGAGGGACACCCCTGCGGGGAGGGGGGTGGGGTTGCTAGTTGAATGAGGCCAGGGCTGCTTCCTGGGAGTCGCTGATCTGGATGATCTGGTCGAAGCCGCTGACTGTGAAAAGCTCCCTGACCTGCCCCTGGAGGGAGCAGATTGCAAAGTTGGCGCCATTGTTCTGCATATCCTTGGCGACGAGCAGGAGCACCCGCAGTCCGGCGCTGCTGATGTAGTCCAGCGCACTGAAGTCCAGGACCATCGACTTATCGCCCTCCTGGACTGCGCCCTGCAAGGAAGACTGGAACGCGGCGGCGTTATTGCCATCTACGGACCCTTCAACCAAGGCTATCAGATTGCCGTCTTGTCTCTGGACTTCTACATTCATGGTCGGCCTCCCGAAAGTCTAGTGAACGCTCTCATTCTTAGTTAAGCGACTGCTCCGGCATTTGTCTGGGAGTGATGTGACCCCCAAGCCCCTTGCACTATCCGAATTGGAGCAAGGCGTGCGGTGGTTCCTCACTACTCCTGTCCGTAGGTGATAGAGGATAGTAGGACAAAGCGAATTGGTCAATCAGCGACGCCACTCGGCGATGTTCCACATCTCGCTGTCCCAGCCGTTGATACGTACCCCCTTCAGGGTGTCGGAGTGGGCGGAGACTATGCCTCGGCTCACCAGGGGAATCTCGTAGTAGGTCTGGACCTGGATGTCGTTCATGCGTTTGACGAGGGCGGTGCGGTCGGGGCCGATGGGAGTGTGGGAAAGCTCCTCGACCAGCTCGTCGAAGTCAGGGTTGCAGGCCCGCGTGACGTTGCCGCCTCCCCAGTTGTTGTCCCGGTCCGGGATTTCATCGCAGGTCAGGCCCACGAGGTACTGCTGAGGGTCGATATCCGGGCCGGAGGCGTACATCTGGACGTCGGCGAAGAAGCGGCTGTAGACGGCGTCCCTGTCTTCGACCGGGTCTCCGCCGAAGAAGACGGCTGCGTCGTGGTGGATGACCTCGGTCTCGATGCCGATTTGCGACCACCAGTCGCGGACGAGGGCCTGGGTGTCCTGTCGGATGTCGTTAGTGGAGGTCTGGAAGGTGATTCGTAAGGGAATGCCATTGTATTCGCGGACGCCGTCTCCGTCGGTGTCGATCACTCCGTTGTCGTCGAGGAGTTGGTTTGCAGCGCTGATGTCCTGCATGAGACAGCCGTCGTTCGCAGTGGACACGTAGCTCGGGGGGCCGACGATGAGGTTGCAGGTGGGCTCGCCTGCGAAGCCGTAGAGCCGCTCGGATATCAAGCCTCGGTCGATGGCGAGGGACATGGCCTGGGGGATGGGAGCGAAGGCAAAGAAAAGATGGAGATTTGTGCCGTCCAGGTACTCGGAGCGGTCTTCTCCGAGGGCGGGGTCAGGGTTGGTCTGGTTGAGGACAATGCGCTCCACAAGGCTCGAGAACGCGGAGATAACCTTGCCATTGCCGGCGGCCTCCAATGTGGCGAGGGTCTCGGGGTCTATCTGGAGGTTCCAGGCGTAGTCGGCCTCGCCGTCTTCGAGGACAGATTTGGCCGCAGCAAGGGCCTCGCCGCCGCCCTTGAGAATGATGCGGTCGAAAAAGGGCTTGTCTCCATAGTAGTGGGGGTTGCGTTCGTAGACGGCCAGTTCGTCAGGGGTGAACTCGACGATGCGGTAGGGGCCCGGGCCCAGGGGGGCGAAGTTCTGCTCATCGCAGTCCGCGGCTGCTGCGCCCACACAATCGGCGAACTGGGCTTGACTGAGAATCGGGACTCCGGCGCCGACGAAAGCGCTGTAGGGGTAGGGGGTGGGGGCGTGGAACGTTATCTTGACGGTCGAGTCGTCCAGGGCCTCGACGGATGTTGTGTCGGCGAATGCGGCGCTGCCGGTGCAGCCCGTGGCTTCGTCGGTGCAGTAGTGCCAGGTGAAGACCACGTCATGGGCGGTGAGGTCGCTGCCGTCGGACCATTTGAGGTCGTCCTTAAGATTCCAGGTAACGGATGTGAGGTCTTGTGAGATGCCGCCGTTCTGGAGGGTGGGGATTTCGTCGGCGAGGGCCGGGACGAGGGCGCCGTCGGGGTTGTAGTAAGCCAATGGCTGGAGGGTGATGGCCCCGGCGTCCCTGTCCTTGAATCCGCCCGAAAGGTAGGGGTTGGGGGTGGAGGGCGCCTGCCAGTAGAGGATAGTGAGGGTCTCTTCCCCGCCGCATCGGAGACTCAGCATGAGGACAAGGGCGACCGCCAAGCCTACTACACCGAGGAACGAGTGTCTTTTTAAAGCCATTTCTTGCCCCACTAAAGACCAGGGACACTGCTGTCAGGGTCTGCAATCAAAGGCTGAATCCTGCCGCAGGAGCCGGATTCCGACCGATCCCAAGAGAGGAGGAACGGTGGTATCGATGAATATCCAGAGCAGAGGCATGTCGCCGGCGGGTTCCACCCACTCGGAGGATATCCAGTTCCAGAGGAGGACCAACAGCAGGACCACGGAGAAGTAGAAGACCACGTTAGCTTCGAGGTAGTCCCTGTCTATGGACCTGTTTTCGGAGTCGGCGTCCCGGCGGCGCTTTGCGCCAAGGGCCAGGAGCAAGACGATGAATACTCCGGCGACCATCATGGGGTCGAGTATCCGCCAGACGGTGGCTGCGGTGCCCTCCAGAGCAGCGTCATAGAAGAGATTGACGATGAAGTGGACGGCTACTGCGGCGGCTATGAGGATGAGGTAGACGGCTGCGAGCATCTTTATGGCTGCCAAGGGGTTACCTCCTTAGTACGAGACTTTGCCTACGCTAAGATGATACGGGGTATTGTAAAGGGTGGGGGGTGGGGAGGCTATTGTAGTGCTGAGTTAAGGAGTTGACTCGATAACCTTACTAAAGTACCATAATAGTAAGGAGACAGACATGCTAGTGAAGATCACCTCGAAGCGGCAGGTTACGTTTCCGGCCCGGGTGCTGGATGCAATGGGAGTCGGGCCGGGGGACCGGCTGGAACTGGAAGAGACGCCTGACGGGTACATCCTTCGCCCACGGCGAATTGACGTGTCGATGCTCGGGGGGTTGAGGGACAAGATTCCAACCGACCATCCTCCGTTCGACATTGACAAGTTTCGGGAGGAGGGGTATGACCCAGCGCTTCGGGATTGACACTTCCGTCCTGGTGCGATTGATAACCGGAAAGCCGGCGGAGCACTTCGATTATTGTGTGAGCGAACTGAGAATGTTAGTTGAAGACCATGGCGCGGAGATATTTGCCTCGAACCAAGTTATCGGGGAGGCGTATGTCGCCGTTCAGCACCACTACGGAATATCCAAGGCCGACGCCCTAACCGAGTTGTCGAGAACATTGCAAAGCGGCCTTGTCGCTCCTCTTAACGGTCGGGCGGTGATTGATGTACTGCACGCTTCCGGAGGTGCTGGACTCTTTGATCGGCTCATAGCGGACGACTATTCCCGTGCTGATGTGGAAGTGCTGACCTTGGACCGAAGAATGTCCAAGTTGCCGGGGGCGCGGCGTCTGTAGTCGGTCGGGTGGCGGGGAGGGGTGGGGGGTGTATAATGCCCCCTATTGATACGGGGACGGACAGTTAAGGAGGACTTAAATGGCGAAATCAAACGGGAAAACTTACGCAGGTGAGGATTTTGGCGACCTGAAGCAGGCGGCGATGGACCACCTGTGGATGCCCTTCAGCCAGTACAACGACCTGCTGAGCAAGGGCGGCCCGAAGATTATCGTCGAGGGCGACGGCATTCGGATGACGGACAGTGACGGGAACAGCTACATCGACGCGATCGGGGGGTTGTTCCTGGTCAACGTCGGGCACGGACGTACGGAGATTGCGGAGGCAGTGGCCGACCAGCTTGGCGCTGTTCACTACGCCAACACCTTCGCATACCCCGCAGTCCCAACGATCAAGCTGTCGAAAAAGCTGGCCGAGCTGGCCCCCGGGGACCTGGACAGGGTGTTCCTGGCCAGCGGTGGCTCTGAGGCGGTGGACACGGCGCTGAAGATTATCCGGCAGTACCACGTGAACAACGGCGAGCCCCGACGGACCAAGTTCATCGCCCGCAGGGGCTCGTACCACGGCGTCAGCATGGGTGCCCTGAGCATGAACAGCGCGGCCAATGTGCGCCGGGACATCTGGGACCCGATGCTTATCGACACGAAGTTTGTCGGGGAGACGGCGGAGGACGTGGAGGAGATGATCAAGTTCGAGGGCCCCGAGACCGTCGCTGGTTTCATCACCGAGCCGATCTCTGTGCCCAAGGGCATGAAGGTCCCCGATGACGACTACTGGCCCAAGATCCGGGAGATCTGCGACAGGTACGGCGTCCTGATGGTCGCCGACGAGGTGATCACGGGCTTCGGTCGGACGGGCAAGATGTTCGCCATGGAGCACTGGAACGTCACCGCTGACCTGATGACCTTCGCCAAGGGCGTCACAAGCGGCTACCAGCCTGTCGGCGGCGTGATGGTGACCAACAAGGTCTACGACGCCTTCAAGGGTGACGCCGACAAGACGTTCACCCACGGGTACACGTACTCGGGGCACCCGGCGGGGGCCGCAGCGGCCCTGGTCAACCTGGCGATCATCGAGGAAGAGGAACTGGTGCGGAACTCGGCGGAGACGGGGGCCTACCTGAAGGGCCAGCTGGAAACCCTTAAAGAGCACTCGATGGTGAGCGAGGTCCACGGGACCGGTCTGCTCCTGGGTATTGAGCTGCTGGAGGACAAGGCCACGGGCAAGCAGTTCGAAAAGGGCGCGCCGAAACTGAAGCAGCTGGTGCAGGAGCTGGAGGACCGGGGCATGCTGACCCGGACGGAGCCGTTCCTCTACATCGCCCCGCCCCTCACCCTGACCCGGGAAGAAGCGGACGAGATCGTGTCCATCATCGACGAGTCGTTGACGGTGGTTGAAAAAGAAGCCTAGTCGCTGGATTCCATAGAACCGGCGTCCGCCTCAGGCGGAGGGCCGGCCCGCCTGAATGGGGGTCGGCCTCTTGTTTTGGGGGGGTTATTTAGGCAATAAACTCCCCTTCTGATATGATGAGCGACGTGGCTGTGGAGACTGGGTTTCTGAATTTCTAATAGGGAGGTTCATGATTCAAAGTGAAGCGGGTTCCGACTACCCAGTGCAGTTTTCCGTCGACTATCAGGCGTCGAGGAACCGGCTGTCGGTATTGCTGCGAATAATCCTGGCGATACCGATTCTCGTGGTGGGCGCATTCATAGGTGGCTACTTCGACACGGGGAGCCCGGAACTGAACGAGGCGTTGCTGCCCATTTCTGCCGGCGGGGCGGGCCCCTGCTGATGATCGTGTTCCGTAAGAAGTATCCCACGGTGGTGGTTCGATTGGAACCTGGAGTTGAGCCGGTTCACGGCGAGGATTGAGTCGTTTCTGTTGGTGCTCCGGGACGAGTATCCCTCCACGGACGAAGAGCAGTCGGTGCATCTGCGGATTGACTATCCGAACGCGGAGACCGATCTGAACCGGATCGTGCCCATCTTCAAGTGGCTGCTGGCCATCCCGCACTACATAATTCTCGTAATTCTCGGGGTGCTGGCTATCGTGGCCACGATCTTGGCCTGGCTGTCGATCCTGGTCCTGGGCCGGTATCCCCAGGTGCTGTTCAATTTCGTGGTCGGGGTGCTACGGTGGAGCTACCGCGTCGGCGCCTACGCCTTCCTGCTGACGACGGACCGGTATCCTCCTTTCCGCCTGAGCGCATAGGGTCAGAAAGACCGCAAAGGGGCCGACCTTCCTGAAGGGGGGTCGGCTTCTTTTTTGGGGGTGGGGGGGTGGGGTTATACGACGTACTTGGCCCATGCGGGCCGCTTCTTACCGCCGTGGACGGAGGACTCTGCGGACCATCATTTCTTGTCTTAGCTTATTTTCACTCCGAGCTCGCTAGGCGTCATGGTATGCTACAGAAAGAATGCATTTCCCGAGTCGAATGGTAGAGGCCGAGCCAACTCCCTTAATGGATTTATCTAGCAACAGGATCTGACGACAATGATTCTTCGCACCGCATACATAAGGTTTTATCGAGCCTTCAACTTTGACTACTTACGAAAGCAGCACCCCAATGCGAAGCCTGATCCCTGGGATTCCATGGAAGAGGATACGTTCTTCCCATACGTGTCCCTAGACATCGATCAAAAGCTCACCGCCATTGTTGGTGCCAACGAGTCTGGGAAAAGCCAATTTCTCGATGCGATCGAATTCGCTTTGGGCAATAAATGCCCAAGTCCAGCCGACTTTTGCCGGTACTCCGACTACTTCACAGTCGCACAAGTTATGAGGGTTCCTCATTTTGGTCTTCATTTCGAAGATGTTACGGAACAAGAAGCACAAGCAATATCAGAAAGCGTGGACTTCCCAGAGCTACAAAGCATCTCCGCATTTCGGATCTTTCGTACTACTGAGGACGGAGCGAAATTGTACGCAAACGAGGAAGAGTACGAAGTCGCCAACATCGAAAATCTCTCCGGATTGCTACCAAAAGTATTTCGTATAGATCCGGCACGGGCTATTCCAAACAGCGTCCCGATTTCGTTTCTGATTGAGAGAGACAGAGACAAAGATGCAATTCCAGGAATGAGGCGCACTGAACGCTGGTCAGTCGTTGATCCACTCGTCAAAAGTGCCCCTGATCTATTGACTCAGGTTGGCGATCAACAATCCTTTGCCCAGAGCATCCAGACCATATTCTCAGAAATGTCTCCTCCGAGCCCAATGAGCAAGCAAGAAGCAGAAGTCCATCGAAGCCAGATGAACCTTGCCTTCGATCTTCTAATAACCGTTGGAGGCATCGATATTTCTGCGTTCATTCAACTGGAGCAAGCCCTTCGCAATGATGATGAAGGGCTTGCCAACGGTATAGTATCGTCGATGAACACAAAACTCGAAAGTTCGTTGGATCTAGCGAAATGGTGGTCGCAAGACCAACATTTCCGTTTGGCGATCGGCATCAGGGACTTTGATATCGCATTTACGGTCCGGGATCGTACTGGTAGCGAATATTCTTTTGCCGAACGCAGTGGTGGTCTCAAATACTTCCTTAGCTACCTCGTCCAATTCTTAGCCCATGCCAAGGCCCGCAGCGGGAGTGAAATTCTCCTTATGGATGAACCAGATGCATATTTGTCCAACCAGGGTCAGCAAGACCTCCTTAGGGTGTTGCATGAATTCACGGTACCGACTGAGACTTGCCCTGGGGGTCAGGTCGTGTTTGTAACGCACTCACCGTTCCTGATAGACAAGAATCGGGCCGACCGAATTCGTGTTCTTGACAAGGGGAACGGAGTGGAAGGTGTGCGTGTCGTACGCGATGTTGGGCACAATCACTTCGAACCCCTC
This sequence comes from Dehalococcoidia bacterium, assembly GCA_965220005.1. Lineage (GTDB taxonomy): Bacteria > Chloroflexota > Dehalococcoidia > Plut-88900 > Plut-88900 > Plut-88900. Next base: position 566,755 of record OZ244800.1, on the reverse strand, counting down.
CGTACTGCATTAGGGGGATTTGTGGGAGAGACAGCGTTTATTGGTAACTGTAACTTGATGTTGGAAGGGCTAGCTGATCAGGTATACCTTGCGGGCATGTCTGACATACTGGGTAGAGCGGACTATCCCAATACCCAACGTCTCGACCTCAACCGCATTACTCTGGTGCCAGCAGGTTCTGCCAGTCACGTTCCATACATGACCTACTTGGCCCGTGGCAGAGACGCCAATAAGCCTGCGGTTATCGTGCTGCTTGACGGTGACGAAGAGGGGAACAGTGCCGCTAAAATTCTCAAACGGGGTGGGCCCCATGACAAACGGCTAATTAAGGATGAATACGTTGCACAGTTGAAGCGTGACGAGATCGATGGCGTTACAAGCGAACGACCCAATGGCCCCGTGGATATTGAGGACATGGTACCCGTCCCAATTGCGCTAGAGGCTGTAAGGGGATATTTAAAGGAGATGGAAATAGAGCCTCCCGAAGGGTTTCCGGACGCAGAGACCATTAGACAATCCCTATCGGAAACCAAAGGAGTTTTCAAGGCGATCCAGCAGGGGCTCGACCAGGCTGGTAGCGAACTTCATCTAGAAAAACTCGGATTTGCACGGCACGTCATTGCCGTATGCGATAAAGGAGAATTATACGAGACGGAGGAGATACGGCATCGATTTGCAGCACTTTTCTCTAAGTTGACAGCCATGCAACGCAAAGCTGAACGTGAGCGCGAGCGCGAATCCATCTCGGCTCGAGTAGAGCGAGAGAAGTCACGTTTCTTTAAAGACCACTTATCTACGGCAACAAAGGAGGACGTTGCTTTGATGTTAGAGCGTATTGAGGCCGTCATCGACACGTCGATAGAGGGCGACAATCTCGTGAATGAGATCAGGCGAATCCGCACTGACTTAGAGTTGCACCAGTACCTCAACACTCGAATCGACGACAGAGAATCCCTTAAGCAAAGGCTAGAAAGACTAAAGTATGTTGAAGTACTCGCTTCACAACCAGAAGCCTGGAGCACTGACACGGAATAGCAACGTTGTCTCAGGAGAAACCCTGAGGTGGAGATTTCACCAACATTAGGGACCAAAGGTTCGCATGCCCTTTCTCTCGCCCTGCAACGCCACCGAGATCCGCATCAAAATTCTGGCCCCCCACGTTGTATAATCCCCACCCCTACCCCCCGAGACCCCTGTGGAGGTGAGTTATGACTGGTGAGCATGAGCCGAATAGGTCGCTGGAACTGAAGGATACGTGGGATGGGCCGTGGCCCGCGACTCGGGCGGGCTAGGCAAGCTCAAGATGAAAATCGGGATCTGCATAGTGCCGTTTGGAACGATGTACCGTGAGTGCCGGGAGGCGGCGCTGGCGGTGGAGGGGTCGGGGTTTGAGTCGGTCTGGACGTGGGACCACCTGCTGTCTTTCAATGACGACGATGAGCCGGTCCTGGAATGCTGGACGCTGCTCGCTGGTCTGGCCGAGGCTACTCAGCGCGTCAAGCTGGGAAGCTTCGTTGCCAACGTATTGAATCGGGCCCCGGACGTGCTGGCGAAAACGGTCGCCACCGTGCAGCAGGTCTCCGGGGGTCGAATCGAACTGGGCATAGGCGCCGGGGCCAGGCTCAAAGAACAGGTCGGGTTTAACAGGCCCTTCCCGGCAGGGAGGGAGCGGGTGGAACGGGTGGGGGAGGCCGTGGAACTGATGAGGCTCATGTGGACGGGGGAGCGGGTGACCTACCACGGCAAATATTACAGCGCCGAGGGCATCCTATCGACTCCCGCCCCCGAGCCCGTGCCCCCGATAATGGTAGCGGGGCTGGGGCCTATGTCGGCGAGGAATGCCGTGAGGGTGGGGGACGGGTGGAACTGCGAGGCGCCTCGGGGGTGGAACGGCGAGGAGAACCCGAAGTTCAGACAGCTAAAGCCAATCGTGCTGGAAGAGCTGGCGAGACTCGGGCGGCCCAGGGACCAGTTCGAGATTTCCATCTCCGACAGGCTGGATGATCAAGTGAAGGCCGATCCTCGGGGGTACGTGGCGCGGATGGAGGAGGAGGGTGTCGACAGGGTCGTCCTGGACATCTACCCGCCGTTTGATCTGGAGGGGTTGGGTCGGGTGGGGAGCGCGTTGTTCGGGTAGGGGGATCGAAGGGAATCACCCTCACCCTAGCCCTCTCCCATCAAGGGAGAGGGGATAAGACTCTGCTCCCCACACCTCTGGATTCACGATACGGCGCACCTTCGGCCTGTCTCCCCAGGAATGACAGATAAACGCCTCTTCTACCGGAAGCCGGGGGAGAAGACGTTCTGGGTGTTGCCTTCGAGGAAGGTGGCGATGTTGTCGAGGGACATCTTGACGCCGGCCAGGGTGGTCTCGGGGGTGTGGGCGGCGACATGGGACGAGAGGATGACGTTGTCGAGCTCGGTGAAGGGGTGCTTGGCGGGGAGGGGCTCGGTACCGAATACATCCAGGCCCGCTGCATGTATCTTGCCGTCTCGTAGGAACTCGTAGAGAGCGTCTTCGTCGATGAGCGCGCCCCTGCCTGTGTTCACGACTATGGCGCTCGGCTTCATCATCTCGAGCTGCTTGCGCCCGATGACGTGGTGAGTCTTGTCGGAAAGGGCGATGATGGCGGCTACCACGTCGGACTTCTGGCATAGGGTGTCGACGTCCACGAACTCGACGCCGTACTTGGCTGCCCGCTCGGGTGAAGGGTTCAGGGTCCAGGCAATAACGTCCATGCCGATGACCCGACCCAACTCCATGACCCGCTGGGCTATAGGCCCCGCGCCCAGGACCCCGAGGGTCTTGCCGTACAGCTGCACCAGGGGTTCCTTGACCCACTCGCCTTGCCGGATCCGCCTGTCGACCTGGTGCATGTTGCGGGCCGCGGCCAGCATGAGGGCCAGCGTGTGCTCTCCCACGCCGAAGTTGCCGTAGCCGGGAGTGTTGCAGATGGTCACTCCCAGCTCCTGGGCGGCGTCCAGATCGACGTTGTTGACCCCTGCGGCCCAGATGGAAACGATGCGGAGGTCGGGGCAGCGTGTCATGAGGTCTCGGGTGAACTCAGAGGTGGAGAGGATGTTGATCACGGCGTCGGCGCCCTGGCAGCGTTGGATGAGGGCTTCGTTGTCGGTGGGGGCGTCGTGGTGGATGACGAACTCGTCGGCGAGGGTGCGGGCATAGGGCTCGAGGCCGTCCACTTTTATGGTGCCGATGCCGTCGTCAACTACTACGAGCTTCTTCATCTTTTGGGAAGGGGACATGCTGGACCTCCTTGGCGGGGCGGGAGAGATGGGTTGGTGTGATTATGGGGAGGGGGTGGGGGGGTGTCAACAACTCTTCACACCTGCAATCGCCAGCAGGGAACCCTCTCCCCCTTGGTCCCCCTCTCCCTTAGGGCCTTTAAGGGAGAGGGGGAGAGATGAATAGGGGCACAAGCATGCGCCAAGACGCATGCTTGTGCCCCTAATTCAGTACTTGGGGGTGGGAGAGGGTCAGGCCCGCTGCCGTGATTTCTCCCGCAGCTTGATGAAATGGATAAGCTGGGTGACGTCCATCCGCCCGACAGGGCCCGAGGCGTACATCGAGCCAATCACAAACCCTCGCCGCACGAGGAATTCCATAGGCTCGACGGTGAGGCCGTAGCCCTTTTCTTCCCCCCACAATGGGGCGAGAGGGCCGATGCTCTCTGGCGAGACTCCATAGGCAATGGGGAAGGTTACGCCCTCTTCCTCGGCCATGCGCGCCGCCGTGTCCCGGTCTTCAATGGTCGCCCCGATAACGTAGACGCCGAGCTCTTCCAGCTCGGCCTTGCTTTTCTGATAGGTGGCCAACTGCACCCTGCAGTAAGGTCACCATTCGCCGCGGTAGAAGAGGAGCACGAAGTAGCGTCCGGGGGCCTCGTCGGGGAGTGTGATAGTCGAGCCGTTTGTCAGGTCCAGCTTGATTTTCGGGAAGCGGTCGCCTTGCAACAGTCTTTCGGGCATGGGGGGTCTCCTGGTGGGGGGTGGTTGGGCGTAGTTTAGCGGATTGGGGGCGCGTTAGGGGGCTTAGGACCACGCCTCGCGCCGACCCGTTGGATCACTCCTGACGAGCACTTTCAGCCAAATCGGGAGGCCGTATAATGGGGAATATTGGCATAGTTGCGCTACAATTACCCTGACACATCGATCTGGACAGGAGAGCTAACAGTGGAAGCAACCGGCGGAGCGAATGACATTTCTAGAAGTCTAGGACGGCTAGAAGGCGAGGTGCGGAGTCTGGGAGCGCGGTTGTCGAGCGTAGAGCAAAAGCTGGACCGGGTCATCTTTACAATGTTTGGGTTCGGGGCAGCACTGGTGGCAGGGATGGTGGGGATATTGGTTAAGCTGTTCGTGTAGGGGCGTTAGCCCCCGCGCGGGGCCTCCGGATGACGGGGGAACAGGGGGGCTAGTTGCGGGAGTTGGCCCTTTGCTGCATCTGGAAGACCTTGCCCTCGGTCTTTATGGAGGGGGCGATTATCATCTCGGCCTGGTGCATGTCCTTGATAGTGAGGGCGCCGCACATTCCCATGGCCGTGCGCAGGGCCCCGACCAGGTTCATAGTGCCGTCGGCAACGGATGAAGGGCCAAGGAGAATCTCTTTCAGAGAGCCCCGTGTCCCTACCTTGATCCGGGTGCCCCTGGGGAGGTCCGGGTGGGGGCTGGCCATCCCCCAGTTGTAGCCTCGGCCGGGGGCCTCGTAGGCCTGGGCGAGGGGAGTGCCGAGCATTATGGCGTCGGCGCCCGAGGCTATGGCCTTGCAGATGTCGCCGCCGGTGCGGAGGCCGCCGTCGGTGATGATGGCTACGTCTCGACCCGTGCGTCGGACGTATTCGTCTCGGGCGGCGGCGCATTCGAGGGTGGCGGTGATCTGAGGAACGCCTATGCCCAACACCTCCCGGCTGGTGCATGCGGCGCCGGGCCCGACACCCACCAGCAGACCGGCAATACCAGTCTCCATAAGCTCCAGGGCCGTGTTGAACCCGACGGAGTTGCCGACAACCACCGGTATCGAAAGCTGCTGGCACAGCTCCTGGAATATGAGGCCTTTGTAGCTGCGGGATACGTGTCGGGCGGTGGTGACGGTGGACTGGACGACGAGTATGTCGGCGCCGGCCTCGACGGCTATGGGCGCTACGCGTTTGGTGTTCTGGGGTGTGACGGAAACGGCGCAGACCGCACCGGCGTCCTTGATGCGGGTGATGCAGCCGGCGATTGCCTGGTCTTTTATGGGTGAGGAGTAGATTTTCTGGAACAGGGGAGTGATGTCCTCTTCGGAGGCGTGGGATATCTCCTCAAGGATGTCCGAAGGGTTTTCGTATCGGCCATGAATGCCTTCCAGGTTGAGCACGCCCAGCCCCCCGAACTCGTGCATCATGACGGCCATCGCCGGGTCGACGACACCATCCATTGCAGAGGCGATCAGGGGCATGGAAAAGGAGTGCCGGCCGAGGGAAAAGGTGGTGTTGGCGAGCTCGGGGTTTATTGTTACTTCCCCCGGAACGATTGCTACTTCTTCGAACCCGTAGGCCCTTCGCAATTCCTTGATCCTGGGAAGGTACATTCAGCCTCCGATTTTGGTTAGCCTACACCACGGCCTGAGAGGGGATTGCGGGGAAATATAGCAACCGGATAGAGGGAAGTCAACGCGGGTGGGGGTTGCATTTCCATGCGATATTTTAGCAGGAATTGGGGGTGAGGACTATCCATCTTATTCGTTGAAGCCGAGGGTTTCATGGGTGCGTACCTCCACACTGTGCGATCAAGGTGCTCAAGTTACATGGCGGATTCTCCTCGCACCTAATGTCACGACCAGCACCCCATCTTTCGGCAATCATGGAAAGGATCGCAGGACTGGTTACAGGAATGCGCCACCAATACCATTTTCCGCTTCTAACGATTGTTGATACACCTGCCCCAAGTATTGGAACCTGGCTGCGTTTGGACGCATGTGGCCGCACATCTAGGATGTCCTCGCCGTGGCGCCCAATGGACAGCATTGCAGTCGGATACCCGCCACCACCCTTATGGTGTCGACAATAGATAAATGGCGCAGGAAGATCAGATGCCATCATTCGTCGTGGCAACCTTATAAAAATAGGGGATTATATTCGTGTGTGCGCACTTTCTAGGCATGGCCTAGTCCGGCGTCGGCGTAGACCTTCGCGTGCGCTTGCGTCTCTGGCCTAACGGCTTGGCCTTGCCCCCACTAATTAGGCTAGGCCGTTTCTTCACCTTTGCCTCTTCCATGTATCGCCATTTCTTGGGGGGTTTGGCATTCAACGTCACGTGGGCTATCTCTTCGGGCGTGGCGTTCAATATAGGCGGCGGCAAGACGTATTTCTTGGCAGGTTGTTCCCGTTTCTTCGGGCGTCGGGGCATTGCGTTTCTCCCTATGATTTGGCTCTACAATAATGCCTAATTCACGCCTACGCAACTACGGCCTAAATCAAGCGCATTTGGCGTGATTCCAGTGAGTCTGGCGGCTCCGGGTCTGCAATCAAGTCGGCATATGGAAGCCGCTTGCCGTCCGCATTAGCCGCCATAAGCTCCATCATCGTGAGGGTGTCCAAAGGCCGGTGATTGTGCCGCCCCGCAAACTCCGTGACGTAGCGTTGCAAATGCTTCTCACTGAAGTGGTGATATATCCCGTCATGCCCGCGTTTGAGCATCGCCCAAAAGGACTCTATGCCATTCGTGGACGCCATGCCCTTCACGTACTCCCCTGCCGAGTGCGTGACGCTTGCGTGCTTGCGGTTGAGCTTTCGATAGGGATGCCATTCATCCGTGTACACAATCGCATCAGGAAGTGTGTTCTCGTGCACAAACGGTACTAGGGTGGCGGCGTCCGTGTGTTTCACCACCTTGGCCCGCACAATGCCCGTAAGCCGGTCTTTGATGCCCGCTACGGGGGTTCTGCCATGCGAGCCGCGCCCTCTGCGCTTCTCTCGTGTTGGGTCTAGCCGCTTGGATAAGGGCCTGTTCCCCTCTTTGCCCCCCACGTAGGTCCCATCCGCCTCTACGGGTCCGGCCAACCTGTCAGGGGCGTTCTCCCGCCAAGTCTCCCGGATGCGATGCAACAAGTGCCACGCGTTCTTCTGCGTGATGTTCAACTCGCGGTGCAGCTTCATGCTCGATATGCCCTTGATGTTCGTGTTCACCAAGTAATAAGCCAAGGCCCACTTGCTAAGTGGGAGCTTGGAGTCGTGCATGATTGTGCCGGTCTTGACAGTGAAGACCTTGCGGCACGTGCGGCATCTGAATTGGGGAGTCTTACGCGTGGATTTGGCATGGGTTACGTTATTGCTTCCGCAATAGGCGCAACGCATGCCTTGGGGCCAACGGGTGGCGACAAGCCAATCATGGGCCTTTTGTTCGTCGCCAAACTTGCGTGCGGCTTCAACGAAGCCGATACCTTTGCGGTAGTGTCTACCGGGTGCTTGATTCGCCATAGTTTTCTCCCTCGCAACGGGATATTTGACACCACAATATGACCTATTCCGGCTTATGTCCACCTTGCAATGCGTGAGAGAGCCACAAACTGAAAATGCCCCCCGGTGGTTGCGACACACGGGGGGCGGTTGAGCCTACACTATGGCTAGATAGGCTCATTCCTAGCTTGAATGATAATTCAAAGCGTGTCAACCCTAACAGGGGAAATACCCTTGTTGGATTGTTTAGTTATATACAACTATTGGAGTATTGGATACCTTATTTGAGCCTGAATATATTAGGGAGCATTTTATGAGTATATTCAGGACTATATGGCCCAAAGTGTATAGAGGTTGGCGGATTCGGTCTTGACCCATGAGGTCAGCTTGTTAAGATTTGGGTAATGAGAAGAAGCGGCTAAATATAAATGCCCGTCGGCACCGGTGAGTGCCAACGGGCGGCGGAGGCATTGAAGATGACCGCTCCCAAACATCCGCGCAGTACTGATACCAGGAAACAGAAGAAGAGTCAAGACCTACCGTTAAGCAAGCGGCCCACCGCTCGATATCTGCTCGTGACCAAGGGCATCACCAGCCGCACGCTCACCGAACGGGCCGAGGAACATGGGCGAGACGGCAAAAGGGGCTTAATGGTGCAAGTCGGTGGTAGGGTAAGCCGTAAGGAAGCCTTGGCATGGGAACGTGACTATGCACCCAAGCAAAGCGAGCTGGATGCCATAAGATAACGCATCACCAAGCCCGTTCCTCTCTCGGCCTTGGGGGATTCCCTTCTCCCAGGGCCTTTGTTTATTGACACGACCTCACGAGTCAGGCATCATGCCCGTGCCAACTACGCCGTAGGCTATCAAGCCAACGCCACAAAACCGACCCTACTTGGAGCGCGCCCGCGCGGCGCGGGGGTAAGGCCCCTTGCTCCCTTGTGGCCGCACAAGTAGGGGACGGCGTAGTTGGCAAACTGAGCCTCACCTATGGCGCAAGGGAGCACCATTTTGTCCGCTTGCCGGACCCCGAAACACCGAAAGCCGACCTTGTGAAATCGCGGAATAGCTCATAGGCTCTCGGTGCACGTCCCTAGTCTAGCCGGCCCGAATGGAGAACCCCATTGAGAATCACAGGATATTCGCGCGCCTTCATCCTCATAGCGATAGTTGTCTTGATAGCCTCTTGTGCAGGAGTTGAGCCATCGGCGACGCTTGCACCCACGCCGACCACAACACCCTTCCCCCCATCGACCGCTTCTCCAATTCCCACTCCCCGACCAACATCAACACCAGGGCCTACGTCGACACCTGGGGGTAATTTGTGGCGTAACATCGACAACGGCATCTCGGTGTTCGGTTCTCCCGCAACTTTGCGCATTCAATGTCACCACCCTGACAAAGGATGGTTCATAGAAGTGAGACGGGTGATGACGGGTACTTACTACATCAACCCTAGGGTGTCGGGGTCGGCCTTGATGCCAAGCGGGGACACGTTCTACATAGCGTCAAGCGAATGGGTAGCCTTTCAAGACAACGGAGCAGTGATATTCGCCCCACCGCGTGCGGCCAATAGGCGCATGCTCGATTTGTTGTCGCTGAGTGCCTTGACGATGCGCTTGCGGGGCTTGAGCGGGGAGTCGGCTACGTTTCCTGTCTCGGAGTTCAATACGGCCATTCAGGGAACGGGAGCCGATGGTTGTCCGCAATTCGCCCATGAAATGACCCCTACGCCTATCCCGACTCCTACTCCTACCTCTACCCCTACCCCGACGCCAGTCCCGACTCAGACCCCCACACCCGCGCCGATGCCTACGCCGACACCCACACCCACACCCACGCCGATGCCTACACCCACGCCGACGCCTACACCCACACCCACACCCACACCCACGCCGATGCCTACACCCACGCCGACGCCTACACCTATTCCACCACCAAGCACAGGACTATGGGTTACTTGGGAGGAGATATTAGACTATGGCTTTGAAGGCGAGGGGGAGAATCCAAGAATCGTGTTGCCAGAAAAGAGCAGCTACCCCAGTGGCTTTCTTCACGTTACATGCCAAATTGTCGATGGCGAACGAAGCTTTGAGCTTTACATCGTCGAGCTGTGGTCAATTACTCGCTATCGCTTTGGTCTGGAAGAACCGCCCAAGCTCGTTAGTTACATGATAGATAACGGCACCCTGCACTCAAGCTATTGGCTACCAGGGGAATTTGACTCCACTGCCGAGATTGTGTTTGCACCCAAGAAGGCGCGGGATAACATCATCGACTCCATGCTTAAAGGCGCAAGCAGCGTGGAGATGGTATGGGGTGAATGGGAGGATTGGAAAGAAGCGTATCCTAGGTTCATATTTCAAACCGAGGGGTTCCCGGAGGCGTTCAAGCCCGTTATCGCCTATTGCACTTCGTGAGACAACTTGAAGGATGTTCTCGGAGCGTATGCCACCATTCATCAAGGCAGCTCTGTTGGGCATGGGGCCTGTGACCGTCGCGATGGGTATGATGTTCCCATCAATTACTTGGGCACTTCTGGTGAGCCTGATTATTGCCGGCCTGTCGATTGTGGTCGGGTACTTTGCGGTCCGGCGCATCGGGGGAGAGGATTAGCTTCATGCAAATGGTCTACGCTCCTTGAAGGGCAAGGTGTGTAACCAACTGTGAGCAAGCCTATGTCCCTAAGATGACATCTAGCTCTGATTTAGACGTGCAATCTTGCGCAGGCCCCCACCATACGCATTTGGAACATGCTTGGTGGTTTTCCTCGTTTCTAATTTACCGAAGAGTGGTACATTGCCCGGCTTAGAGACAACACTGAACCCCTGTGGTGTAGCCCATTTCGATGGCACTTTTAAGTTGCGAGAGAGAAATAGAGCCTCCTTAGCCTTACGGCGTTCATTCACGCTGTAAGAGAGGCCAAATGCTATTCGCGGGCAGTCCGGGTAGAGGTCTTCTCGAACTGCAGCATCGTAATCATAGGTTACTACCCAAGGAGACTTCACTTGCATAATCCGCTTGGCCAGCCGATGATGGTCAGCTAGTTCGTATACGTCTAAGTACAAGTCATGCCCATTATCAAGATATGGGGGGTCATGAAAGGACAATGTGTTACTGCCTAGAGCACTCACCACTTGGTCAGTGAAGTCAAAGGCATCCAACTGGTAGAGCTTTATACGACCTCGATGTTTGGCCACTCTATGAATTCGCTCAATCAAGTTTTCTTTGTTAAATCTGGCATCTAATGACCATACTCCATCTTGTTTTTGCCCACCGATGACTCCTCCCGAGTGAATAATACCCGCCCGATTTGTACGGTTTAAATAAAAGGTGGCAAAACCCAAATCGAGCAGACTTGCATCCTCGTGGTTTGCGTGCACCTCATGTTGGCGGTGCCATTCGTCCATTGTGACCGCAGTCTCTTGTATGCGCTCACAAAGGCCTTTCGTTTCGTTGAGGACGGAGTGCCAAAAGGCGTAAATCGACCTGTTAAGATCATTGATATAGATAGTTTGGGCATAACCGTTGAATAGTAACGCAAGGGCTAGTGATGCCCCCCCAGCAAACGACTCCGCATAGTCGATATCTTTCAAGCCGTTCGCTTCGAGAAGCCGGGTAACTAGCCCAAAGAGGCGTCGTTTCCCGCCTGGATATCTAAGCGGTGAGTAATACACCATAGGCGTATTATAGGCGTAAATAGACCATATGGCCAGCCCTTTATGGCGACCACATCACAGTAATGAATGGTTGTAGATTATCCCACGCGGCACGCAAGTCATTTGGCTCTGGTGACATGTAGGCGTTGTGCACATATTCGTTGAATAAGTGTGTCGAGGGAGTGAGCCATGACTTGCCTTGTGCTGCCTTTCTAACGGGGGCAGCTTGTTGCTTGGTGAGTGCCCCGGAATCTACCATATGGCGCACTACTTCATTCATTTTGTGCTTTAGTCTCGCACCATCCTTAACGTTCAGCTTAGTGCACTCGATGTAGGCGTCTACGCTGAGTTCAATGAAGACCCGAAAGAGAACACTGATTGCGTTGGGGTAATAATTGACATTCAAATCCCGAAGCTCCTCTTCGACATTTGCGATGCGAGGATTGGTTACTTTCAAGACACAATCGTCAGGGATTAGTCTGATTCGTTGTTGAGGCTTCTTCGGTGTCTGAGCCTTTTTGGACTTCTCTTTCGTCTTAGCAACAGTTTGTAGGACAATCCCTTTCTTGAGTGTAGGTGTGACGACGATGTCTTGTGGTAGGTTCTTTGCGTATCGTATACGGTCTTTTTTCGTGTAGATGTCGCCTGTCCGAATATCACCATTGGCAAGCTCTAGGGCGACATAGGCCAGAGCTGCTCCCACTTCATCTTCTTCAGCTAGCCTCTTAACCCTTTTGTTTTCAATTGTAATGCCTAGCTTTTCGCGTACATCTGGACTTCTGATTAGACGTTGCCAACTTGTTAGGGGCACGACCTGCCTTTCGTCAGGTGTCAAAAAGCCGTTCTTTTCCAAATAATCCAATAGTGCAATCTCAGTCGGCGATTCAATACTTTGTGCCGCAAAGCGGCTTTTTTCCTGCGACCCCCACGGAACCGTTCCGACTCCCTTTTGCTCCCCACCATGTTTCAACACAATCCAACGATACGCCTCGTCACGGTCTTCAAAGAGCACACAGGAAACTTCCTCAATTGGATTGGTCCGATAGGCAACACTCTTGGCAAGAAAAGCGTCCTCGATATTCTTATCAACATCGCCTTTCAATATGTCTGGCTTTTCCAATATCCTTAAAGTTGCCAACCTACGGTTGCCCTCTAACACAACGTATCGATTATCCAGGGATTCCATAATGAATAGCGGGTCGGTAGGATTCAACCCATTGTCGATAATGTGCTGAGCGAGTTCAACGAGCTTTCGTCCTTGATGGGAGGCTATAGCCCGAATGATGTGCTCTTGGTCGAGGTTGCGTGTAGGCAAGCGGGGATTTTCCGAGTCTGCTATAAGGTCAGATAGAGGTATGGTCAGCGGGTCTGCCATTGGAGAAAGCCTCCTTTTCAAAACTGCCAAAAGGCCCCGGCGTTACCGGGGCCTTTTGGCCTTGAATTCAGTTTATGTTTTCGGTTACGTGAAGTCAATCATCCGGGCGGTCGCAAACCCCTCCTTCCACCTGCCTAAAGAGAACAAAGATGGCATTCAAGGTATGGAAGCCTTGAAAACCTCGCCCTGGGAGTATAGATTTACGCCATAATTCCCTCACCTCTCCCCCCACCAACACACCCCTTTGCGCGACCAGAGTACAATAACTTTAGGTACTGTTTGTGCCTAAATCTTAGTAGCATAACTTATATTTACGAGGGATTCATGCCCATGCGCCCCCGATTAAAACATGGGTACACACCTATATAATCCCCTAACGAAGAACGGGCCACCCCAATTGCGGGGTGGCCCGTTTGCGGTGGCCTGAAGGGTCAGCTATTCTAGTGGTCATTTCCTCGACCTTTACTATCACTGGTTAGCGATGTTCTCGGGGTGCATACCGCCATTCATTGCGTCTGCCTTGTTGGGTATGGGGCTTGCAACCGCCTTGATGGGAATGATGTTCCCGACACTTGCTTGGGCACTCTTGACCAGTCTGATGATAAGCGGTCTTCTTATTGTGCTTGGCTACTTTGTGGTCCGGCGCATCGGGCGATGAGATACTTCTAGGAGATGTCGGCAGTGACAGAAAACAATGGCTATATCGAGTGGCTAAATAAGCTGTTGGTCGAGCATGATAAGAGGACTACTAGAGCAAAACGTAACAAGCAAATGCGTCACTTGGGCGAGAGGGCCTTGTATGGTACGGCCTTTTTGTTCGTCGCTTATTGGTTGCTCGTGGCAACGGCTATCACGTGGAGTGTTTTCGCTTCAGTGGAGGAGACAGTGCTCGACATTTTTGATGCGGCCGCGACTAGCCTTATTCTTATGCCGGCGATTGCCCTAACCTATGTGCTAACCGATGTCATGCTCTGGTTTTGTGGGTGTACCGTTCGCAAGGTACGTCACCATTAGGGGAAGGGCTGTTATTCGATGGACGATAATGTGAGCGATGTGAGCGGGTGGGTAGCATTGGTTATCGCTATAGTCTTAATGACTGTGGGCGGCATCTCTACTCTTCTCCTAGTCATTGGATGTATGTGGCGCACAGCTATGGGGAATTGGCCGTTCTCCCCTAAGTGGACGCAAGCCTTCGTTTACGGCGGTATCCTCGGATTAGCCGTCGGCATTGCGTTATACAAAAGCCTATAAGCACCCCTAACCAGATTGCTACGACAACCCCGAATCCAATCATGAACCAAAAGCCCCAGGTTAAGTCTTCCATTTATGTTCCAACCTTTCTATTAGCCCGGAATCACAATGTTTACTTACGAGGATTTCACGGGGTTAGGGTGTGCCTAGAATCGTGCGCACACACGAATATAATCCCCTAAAAATATTTGTTCGCCACTGGCAACCGGTTGAGCTCGGATAATATTATTTCCTGGCTTTAGTGAAATCATGCCTTCAGCAAGAGGCAACCGTACGCCAATTTCTGATTGCTGTGTCCCATTTTGAGACCATTTCAATCCACCTGGCATCACCAAACTTGCTGCGTAGACTTGATGTTCCTGACACGCAAAGCGGGGAAGTGTACACCCAATGATGCGATTGTCGGCTAAGTATTGGCTGCCTTCCCAGTTGTCAAAAGTAAGTTGTGCATCAATATAGACGTTGCCCTTATATCCGGTTGCTAGCTGATCGCATTGAGGATATGCACATCGTAAGGGGCTATGGGCCAGTTCTGCCAACTTCTTGGGGTCTGGGACGAAAACCCAACGATTCCCGTCTTGTTCAAACGGGTTGGCTCGGGCGATCCATTGGGTGAACTCTGCCTGCGTCCGAGGCACGGGCACTTCGAGTACAGGGGTTCCGCCGCGTTCATATTCAGACAATTTATCCGGCCTTATTTTGGAGCCAGCGTTGATTTCTACTCTGACCTGAATTCCCTCTTCCGTGAAAAACACACTGTCAGGTCTGCGGCCTCGTGCAGGCCCTTTAGTTATTTTTCTTTCAGGCGCATCTACACGGCTTGCCAACAGAGTTTCTCCAATCGGCTGCGCCACTAAATGGCCCCTACGTAGCAACTCCTTTGCAGTCTTATGCTCGTTGCTTTCAGGCATTTTCAATACATCCCTTCGCGATACAGCGAAGGCAAATAGGTACAATGGTCTCTTTCATAAGAAATTATACGCCTAGTGTTGCCGTTGGTCTTTGTGCAGCGAATGAGCAAGTGTGGCCGGTTGGACGGTCGTGCTTCCCCACTCATACTTCGACTACGCTCAGCATGAGCGGCCCCTCCCCCCTTCACGAATGAAAAGCCAAAACACCGGCAACGCACCGCGTTGCCGGTGTTTATTCGCCAGAGGGCGAATAGCTTAGGTTCTAATCGGCTCTACTTCTTGGGCCGGGCGGTGTAGTCGCCGAAGGGGCCGTCACGGTTCAGGAGGGCGGCTCGGAGGCCTTCTTTTTCGGCCATCGCGGTGAAGTTCTTGCGGGAGTCCGAGTAGTGGGTGATGGACACGGTGTCGAAGGCGAGCTGCTGGGCGACGGCGTGCCCCATGAGACCCATCACCTTGTTGATGAGCGACTTGTGAGGGGCGAGAAGCTCCAGGGGGATGTTGGCCACCCGACCGGCGAGGCGTTTCACCTCGGCTTCCAGCTGGTCTGCGGGGACGGCCTGCATGATGAGGCCGATGCGCTCGGCGGTCTTGCCGTCGATGGGGTCGCCGGTCATCATCATGCGCTTGGCCCACTGAGGCCCGACCAGATAGGTCCACATGTGATTTTCGACCGACTCGATGCCCCGGACGTCGGGGAGGCCGAAGGTGCTGTTTTCGGCGGCAATGATCATATCGCAGGAGGTAGCGAGGTCGGTGGCGCCTGCGAGGCAGTAGCCGTGGACCTGGGCGATGATGGGCTTGGAGAGGTTCCAGAGCTTGCCCCACTGCATGTTGGTCTTGCGGAAGCGCATGAGCTCGCCGTAGAGGTCGTCTGAGCCGTCGCCGTGGGCGCCAGGAGATATGTCGTAGCCTGCGGAGAAGGCCCGGCCGGCGGCCTTCAGGATGATCGAGCGGACTTCGCGGTCGGCTTCCGCCTCTTCCGCTGCGGCGACAATGTCGTCGATGAGCCCCTCGCTGAGGGCGTTGAGCTTGTCCGGCCGGTTCATCGTAATAGTCGCGACTCGGCCGTCCTTTTCGTAGAGCACGTTTTCGTAGGGCAAGGTACACCTCCGGGTGCGGGCCTCGGCCCGCGTTTGTCTAATTCCTAGCTTAGTTTATGGGATTCCAATGGAAGGGAAAGGACATGTCGGGGGTCAACCGGCGGCTGCCGCCCGTTTTTCTCGCTCACGCATGCTGAACGGGGTCTGGATGGGCTGGATGACCTCCCGGGCGAGGGTCTCGAGCTGGTCGAACCACATGGCGCCGGGGCAGGCGGGCCGCATAACGAACTTGGTAGCGCCCTCGTCGATGTACTCCTGCACCCGCGCCCGCACCTCGTCCGGGTTGCCGACCGCCGAGATAGCGGAATCTGGGACGTCCAGCCTGCCGTGGAGGTAGGGCCTGGCGATGTCGAGGTCTCTGTCACGGTCGTCGGTGAAGAGGAAGGGGAGATAGATTCCGAAATGGTCCTCGGGGACCTCCCGTCCAGCCTCGGCGGCGTAGCCCTTGATGGTCTTGACGCCCTCGCCGGTCTCCTCGACAGTGATGCTGGACGAAAGCCATCCGTCGCCCAGGGTCCCGGCCCGTCTATATGCGGCCTTTGAACGGCCACCAATCCAGATTGGCGGGCCCTCGGGCTGGGCGGGCTTGGGCGTGACCGAGATGTTTTCGATGGAGTAGTACTCGCCGTGGAAGGTGACGCTGTCCTCGGTCCAGAGTCGTTTCATCAGGCGGATGGCTTCGTCGGTGCGACGCCCCCGGCCCTTCTGCTCGATGCCCGTGGCCCGGAAGTCTTCGGATGTAGGCGGGCCGATTCCGACGGCGGGGAGGAGTCGGCCCCCGGAAAGGAGGTCCAGGGTGGCAAGCTCCTTGGCAAGGACTACGGGATGTCGGACGGGGAGGACCAGGACGCTGGTGCCGAACAGCATGTTCCGCATGCGGGATGCCATGAAGGCCATGAATGTAACGGGCTCCAGGAGGTCGTCGCGGCCGGCTATGCGGTCGCTGAGCCATAGGGAGTCGATGTCCAAGGCCTCGCAGCGGTCTATGAAATCGAAGACGGAGGCGGGGGTGATCGCGCCGAAGGGCCAGGACCCAAGGCCAATGCCGATGCGGACCTTCATGGGGTTGCCGTTGTAGTTGGAAGTCATGGTGAGAAGGCTCCGTTGGGATTATACATGACGGCAGCGGACTCGGCGGGAACCAGGATAGGCTGAGGTTTCAGAGTCGGGCCATCCTTGTGCTACAACATCGTGCTAAAATATTGGTAAGAATTTCACAAAGTTCTGCCAACCCTCCTTGGTGTCCCCCGGTCTTATAACCCTACACAACCGACCCTCTGCCGCAGAGGACAGAACAGCAGGAGCTGCCAAGTGACCTTCCTTACCACATTCGCCTTGCGCCGCCCGACCGTGACTCTTTTGGCGATCATTCTTGTCCTGGCCTCCGGCGTGATTTCCTATCGCTCGATGCAGGTGGAACTGTTCCCGCAGATTGAGTTCCCCCTGGTCACGGTATTTGCGTCTTATCCGTCCGCCGACCCCGAGGCCGTGGTCCGCGAGGTCACGGACCCGATTGAACGGGCTATCTCGGGCGCCGATGGACTGGAGACCGTTCAGTCCACGTCCTCCGAAGGCAACACCGCGGTCTTTGCCACATTCAGGTACGGCACGGATATGGCCGCAGCCGAAGCGTTTATTGAGAATGCCCTCAATGGAGTGAACTTCCCGACTGCCGTGGGTGACCCCACCGTGGGCCGTTTCGATCCTGACGCATTTCCCGTGATCCAGTTCGGCGTGGTGTCTGACAGGCCACTGGTCGAGGTCCAGGCGCTGGTGCAAGACCTGATCATCCCGGAGATCGAGGACATTGAGGGGGTTACGCAGGTCCAGTTGGTCGGGGACGTTGACCGCAACTTCATTGTCACGGCGGACCTTGAGAAGATGTCGGCCAACGGTGTCTCCCTCCTTCAGGTCTCCTCCGCGCTTCGCGACAACAACGTGACCCTCCCCGCCGGTCTGCTTTTTGATGGGACACAGGCCGTGATCGCCAAGACCACCCACTCCCTGGAGTCGGTGGAGGACCTGCGGAACCTGGTCGTGGGCACGAACGAGGCCGGACCGGTGCGGCTGTCGGACGTGGCGGACGTTACATTCGGAGTGGGCCGGACTTCCAGCATATCCCGCACCAACGGCAAACCGGGCCTCTCCATCAGTGTGTCCAAGGAGCCCGAAGCCAACACCGTGGACGTCACCAACGGCGTCAACGATGTCATTGCCAACCTGGACGGCATCCCCGACGACGTCGACGTCATTGTAGTGACCGACCAGGGCCCCGAAATCCAGGGCCAGATAGACAACCTGGTCCGCGAGGGCACGTTCGGGTTCCTTTTTGCGGTGTCGGTTGTCTTTGCCTTCATGCTGACCATCCGACCCACCTTTATACGCGGCTTTTTCAACACGCTGCGCCCCACCGTTGTCATCGGTCTGTCCATACCCCTGAGCGTGTTCACGGGCATCCTGCTGATGAACTGGCAGGACATGACCCTGAACTTCATGACGCTGGGAGGCCTGGCCATCTCCGTGGGCCGAGTCGTGGATGACTCCATCGTGGTGCTGGAGAACGTTTATCGTCACATACAGGGGGGTCGTGAGCGATGGCGGGCAGCGCTGGAGGCTACGAGGGAGGTCGGCCCTGCGATCTTCGCTTCGACAATGACCACGGTTGTAGTCTTTGTGCCTCTGGCCTTCATTCAAGGGCTGGTCGGCTCCTTCTTCCTGCCCTTCGCCCTGACGGTTTCCTTCGCGCTGATTGCCTCCCTGCTGGTTGCCCTGACCGCCGTGCCCGTCCTGGGAGCGTTCCTCCTGCGTCCCGGCGACCTGCCCGAGGGCGCAGGCGACGAGGGAGACCTGCCGGTGCAGGACACCTGGCTGCAGCGGACGTACCTCACAGTCCTGAAGTGGGCGCTGGGGCATCGTGTGGTGACGCTCCTTGCTGCGGCGGTCATCACCGTCGGCAGCCTGGGCCTGCTGTCCACCATTCCGGTCAACCTCTTCGGTGGCGACGGGGACCGCTTCTTGCAGATCCAGCTTAGTCTGCCACCCGGCTCCAGCGTGGAGCAGACCGTAGAAGCCGTTACCGTGATCGAGACTCGAGTAGACGAACTGTCCGACGTGTACACGGTGATCATAGGCGGAGGTGACTTTACCGGTCCCGGTGAAGCCGGCGGGCCCATGGGCCTGCAGCAGGCCAGTTTCTTCATACGGCTTTCGGGAGACGCTCCGGAAGGCATAGCTGAAACGCTGCGGGATGAATTCGAGAAGCCGGGTCAGACACTGCGCGTGTCCGAGATTTCAGACGGTCCGCCAGCGGGTGGCGTTGAGATATTTGTCACGGGCCCCAACTACAACCACATTTCCGACGTGACCGAGGAACTGGCAGTCTCCATAGGCGCCATTGACGGAATCGTAAACCTGGAAAGCGACGTGGCGGAGGCTCGGCCTGAAGTGGCGATAGAGGTGGACCCGGAAAAGGCGGGCAGCATCGGCCTGACCACACGTCAGGTCGGGCTTCAGATAAGCCAGTACACAATCGGCCAGCGGGTGACCTCGATCAACGTAGATGGGGAAGCCGTGGACGTGGTGCTCACCGGCGACCCCCGAGCTACCGGCAGCGTCGACCAGCTAGGTTCGCTGATGATTGTCGGACCGGGCGGGGCGGCTCCCCTAGGAGATCTGGCCGAGCCGGTTTTGCGGGAAGGGCCCGTATCGATCAGCCGCACGGACGGACGACGGTCGGCCAGCATCATTGCGGATATCGTCTCGGATGACACGCAGGCGGTGGGAGTCCTGGTGGACGAAAGGATTGCGGCTCTGGACTTGCCGCCGGGAGTCGCCGTCAACAGCGGCGGCATCTTCGCGGACATAGCAGAAGGCTTCCAGGCCATATTCACCGCGATGGCCGTCGGAATCATCCTTGTCTATCTCGTCATGGTTGCAGCCTTGGGGAGCCTGCGGAACCCGTTGGTCATCATCCTGACGCTGCCCCTGGCTCTGGTTGGCGTGATGGTAGCGCTTACGGTGACGGACCGGGCCCTCGGCCTGGCGGCGATGATGGGGGTCCTGCTGCTCATCGGTATCGTGGTTACCAACGCCATCGTGCTCATCTCCTTTGTCGAGCAGCAACGTGCCAGGGGCCTTACCGTTTACGACGCCCTTATCTCCGGGGCTCGGGTGCGGCTGCGGCCTATCCTGATGACTGCCATAACCACCAGTTTTGCGCTACTGCCGCTGGCCGTGGAAACCGGGGGCAACGGCGGCCTGATCAGCGCCGAGCTGGCCACCGTGGTTATCGGGGGTCTGACCAGTTCCACGGCATTGACGCTGCTGGTACTGCCAATCGTCTACATGCTCTTCAACGACAGCATCCCAAGGCAATTGAACCGGCTGTTCCGGCGAGGTGTTCCTGCGACTACTGAAGCCCTGGAGCCTGCTGTCGAAGAGTAGAGGGAAACTGCGTGTCACTCAGTTATGCAAAGGTCTCATGGCGAGGTAGGGAAAAGTGTTGACATACATATAGGCCTGCTATAAAGTTGTCTGTGTACTCCCCCCGTGCGCTTCGGCGGCGGGGCGCAAGGCTGCCGAAAGGCAGCCTTAGCTTTTATTTGGGCTCATTCACTCATCCGTACCAACGTCTATATTGACGGCTTCAATCTTTACTATCGAGCCCTGCGGGGTACGCCATATCGTTGGCTGGATGTCGGGAAGCTGGCGGCGCTCTTGCTGCCCCAGCACGACATAGGCCGGATACGTTATTTCACCGCCCTTGTAGTCAACCGCCCTGGAGACCCCACGCAGCAGCAGCGCCAGCAGACTTATCTTCGCGCTCTACAAACGGTTCCAAACCTGAGCATTCACTACGGATATTTCCTTGTGAATACCAAGTGGAGACCCTTGGCGAAGCACCCTCAAACCGGCCCGCGCACTGTCGAGATACTCAACACCGAGGAGAAGGGTTCCGACGTCAATCTCGCATCCTACCTGTTGATGGACGGCTTCGAAAATGACTACGAAATGGCCGTGGTAATCTCCAACGACTCCGACCTCCTGCTTCCCATCATGATGGCTCGAACCAAGTTGGGGAAGCAAATAGGGGTCTTTGACCCAAGCCGTAGACGGAGCTTCGAGTTGCACGATGCGGCCTCCTGGTACAGACCGCTACGCCGAGGTCCCTTAAGCGCAAGCCTGTTCCCCGGCACACTCTCCGACGCCCAGGGCGACTTCACGAAACCCATCGGCTGCTAGGTGCGAATACAGGCCCTTGCGGTGGGGGCTCCGACAAGACCTTAGGCGGTGGAAAGCGCCTTCCACTTCGAGTTCCCTTCAACCAATGCTCGTACATAGACGCCCAGGATAGTTGGTAGAATGGCCTTTGGGGATGCGCAATCCGAAGGTTATTTGTGGCAGCTAGACTTCCAACATTCACAGTTCTACAAGCGGTAGCTCTCGTTCTGCTGCTTATTGCGGTCGTGGTAATCGGGTGCGGGGCATCGGACACGACTGCCACTCCGATTCCCACCGAGAAACCCGCGGAGCCAACTCTGACCGCAGAGCCCACTCCAACTATGGAGAAGATGGTGGAAGTCGACGTAGGCTTGGTGGCGGGAGGTGCGGGGCTGGCGGTGCCGCCCGGTTTCGGGGCCAACGTGTTCTTTCTCGGGCTTTCCAACCCGACCAGCCTTGCCGTGTCGGACGACGGGGTCGTATACGTGAGTCAGCAGGACGGTGCGATTGCCGCTTTGAGGGATATGGACTCGGACGGTGAAGCTGACTCGGTGGGGCTGTATGCACGCGGGTTTCCCGCACCGCTGGGGCTGGCGCACCGGGACGACACCCTGTACGTATCGAGCAGAGGGTCAGTGACTGCGCTCCGAGACTCGGACGGAGACGGACAGCCCGATGATGTCGAGACCATTGTCTCGGAGCTGCCGACGGGGATACACCAGAACAACGGCCTGGCCTTTGGGCCCGACGGGAAGATGTACCTGACCCTGGGCTCGACGTGCAACGCCTGCCAGGAGCGGAGTGAGCTTAGTGCAACTATTCTGCAGTTCAACCCCGATGGCACCGACATGCGCGTCTACGCCAGCGGCCTGCGCAACGTCTACGACATCGCCTTTCATCCCGAAGACGGCACGCTGTTCGGGGCGGACAACGGCAGGGATGAGCTGGAGCTGCACGTCCCGGAGGAGCTGAACCTGCTGATAGACGGCGGAAACTACGGCTGGCCCGACTGCTGGGGCGATGGGCAGGGGTCAAACTGCGAGGCCACGCTCCCGCCCATCGCCGAGATGGAGGAGCGTTCCTCGGCGAACGGGCTGGTCTTCTACATGGGCTCGATGTTCCCGACGGAGTACACGAACGACCTGTTCATCGCCCAGTGGGGCTCCCACCTTCGGGACACGGGGCGGAAGATAGTGCGGGTGAAACTCGAGAGGGAAGGGGAGTCTTACAGGACGGAGGTGTCGGACTTCGCGTTAGGCATCGATAGGCCTCTGGACGTGGCACAGGCCCCGGACGGGTCTCTGCTGGTCGCGGACTACGGCAGCGGCACCATCTACCGGATCTTCTGGAAGGGGCAGTAGGAGCATGACCAGCGAGACCTATGAAGTCACGCCAATCGGGAGGGTGGTCTCGTACGTTGGGGAGGGGGATGAAATGCCCATCGACGGCGTGCCCGCGTCCATCAAGGTGTATCCCGAATACGAGGCTGGACTGGCGGGGATAGAGTCGAACACGCACCTGATCATCTTGGGATGGTTTCACCGGGCGGACAGGTCCAGCCTGACCGTTTCCAGGCACGGGGGACGGGGGAGGGGCGTGTTCGGGGTAAGGTCGCCGGGCAGGCCGAACCCGGTAGGGCTCACCTCGGCGCGGGTGCTGGGAGTCGAGGGCCGGGTGGTTAGGCTTGATCACCTCGACATGATAGACGGCACCCCGATAGTCGACATCAAGCGCTACTCGCCGGGCTGGGACTCGATCTTCTCGGCGAGAACGGCGAGGGATACGGAGCAACCTGGGAATCGGAACCGGGCGTCGTTCCTGCGGGACATGCTCTTCGAAGCTGAGAACTTTCATGGGGAGCGGTGCATCGGCGCGGCTCTCGGGGCCAGGATGGTCGACCATGCGATACATCACTGGGGCATCGCCAAGAAAGAGCCTACGCTAAGAGTCGCCTGGGGCCCCGATGGATGCATCAACGACGCCCTGCAGGCCATAACCGGCGCAACCTCCGGCAACGGGCGCTTGGACACGGGCGGCAGACAGGACTATGTGCTGTCGTGGGAAGGGCGTTCGCTCAGGTTCAGGCCTCGGGAGGGGTTGGGGGTGGAGGAGATTTTGAGCGCGGAACTCGGGGAGGTGATGGGGGTGGGGGAGTCACGGTCGCCTTAGCACTCGCCCCTCGATGGAGAGGATATTTTGGCGTAGAATATTTGTTGTCTGGCTTGTAGGATAAATGCAGTTGTAGAGTCAATCTGGGGGAGCAATAGATGGCAACGGGATATAGAGGAAACCGAGGGAGTTCTCGACGGGGCAGTGGAAGCGCTGCTAAAAGAAGAGGGCAGGTAAGGTCGGGGAAGAAGGTCCAGTATTCCATAAAGAATTCGAGGGGCTATACCAAATATATTGGCACTACCAATAATCCATCCCGCCGGGCTGTCGAGCACTCCAAGGCTGGTAAGCTAGGGCCGAGGGACAGGCTAGTGGTCGAGACAAGGGCAATTCCTCAAAAGTCCGCCGAAAACGTTGAAAGTGCTAAGTTAGCCTCTTTTCGCAAACGATACGGACGTAATCCGAGACACAACAGTACGAATGATGGGCGGTGGCACCCGTAACCTTGTAGCCACCCCCCCGCTTATACTTCGAGAGCCTCAGCACGAGCGGCCCCTCCCTTTCCCCTTTTGTCCCGACACCCTCCCCATCGCTATAATGACCTCGTTATGCTAAATGGAAGGCAGACTGCCAAGGTTAGCGGCGTGGCGTTGGCGGGCGGGATGAGCAGGCGGCTCGGGAGGAACAAGGCCGTCGAGAAGATTGGCGGGGAATCGCTGATCGAGCGGGTGGTCGGCAGGCTCTCCCAGGTAAGCTCGGAGACCATAGTGGTCGTCGCCGAGGAGTCGAGGGTCGAGGCCCTGGACCTCCCACCCTGGGTCAGGACCGCCGCCGACATCTATCCCGGAAGCGGGTCGCTGGGCGGCATATTCACCGGCCTCTCGGCGGCAAAGGGTGACTACGGAATCGTGGTTGCCTGCGACATGCCCTTCCTGAACACGGAACTGCTGGGTTTCATGCTGGACATCGCCCCCGACTATGACGTCGTGGTCCCGAGGCTGAACGGCAGGCCCGAGCCCCTCCACGCCATATATTCGAAGAGCTGTCTTGAGCCAATCGAGCAGCGGCTGAAGCGCAATGACCTGAAGATCGCCCTGTTTTTCGATGAGGTCAGGGTAGCCTACGTAGAAGAAGATGACATCAATCGCATGGACCCGCATCACCTGAGTTTCTTCAACGTCAACACCCAGGAAGACCTGGACAAGGCCCTGGCCCTCGAGGCGCAAGCCTCGCCGGACGACGACTAGATTCGTCGGGGCCCGGCACACGAGAGTAACCCGAATGCATGCCTATCATGGCCGAATTTTCGTAATCGACCTCGCCAGCGGCAAGTCGAGTTTCGAGCCGCTGTCGGCGGTGGAGCAGGTCTCTTTTATAGGTGGGGCGGGGCTGGGGGCCTGGCTGCTCTACAAGCACTGCCCGCCGGGCGTCGACCCCCTCTCCCCTCAGAACCCACTCATCTTCACCCGCGGGCCGTTTCTCGGGGCGGGGGTGCCGGGGTCTTCGAAGATGGCGGTGGCGTGCAAATCGCCGCTGACGGGGTTTGTGGGCGACTCCTTGTCCTCGGGGCCCGTGGCGGAAGAGCTGTCTCTGATGCCATTCGACGCCCTTGTGATCAAGGGCAGGGCGTCGGGGCCCGTTTTCCTGCATATCGAGGATGACTCGGTTAGGCTGCTGGATGCAGCGCCTCTTGTCGGCCTGTCTGCCGAGGAGACGGCAGCGAAGATAAGCTCACTCCTCGGAGACTCGGATGCGAAGGTCGCGGCTATAGGCCCGGCGGGCGAGGCTCTGGTCAGGTTCGCCTGTATCAGCAACGGTGGTCGGCAGGCGGGTAGGACGGGCGCAGGCGCGGTGATGGGGGCGAAGAACCTGAAGGCCGTCGCTTTCAAAGGAAACATGGCCCTACCCCCACCCAACCCGGATCTCGCCGAGCTTATTGCAAAGCTGGATCGGGCCATGCAGTCGGGGTCGACGGCCAAGTACCGGGGCCCGGGCACCGTGGCCAACCTGGCGAAACTGAATGCAGCGGGCGCGCTCCCGGCCTACAACTTCCGGCAGTACACTTTCGAAGGCGCTGATTCCCTGAGCGTCGAGAATCTGGAACAGAGACGGAGCCGGGAGTCGGGGTCGGATATGTCACGGGAGTGGGAGCACGTCTACTCGGCGAAGGGAGGCAGGACTAAATCTCGGCTGGAATACGAGAGCCTTTTCGCCTTCGGGCCACTGTGCGGGATCGATGATCCCGACGTCGTGATCCAAGCCGCTGGGCTGTGTGACCGGCTGGGGATCGACACGATAAGCGCCGGCGGCACGATAGCCTGGGCGATGGAGTCCTTCGAACTAGGCATCCTCACCCGCGCCGACACCAACGGCCTGGAGCTGCGTTTTGGGAACGGGCCCGAGCTCCTCGCTGTTATCGAACAGATAGGGCACAAGGCAGGAGTCGGGGAGCTTTTGTCGGAGGGCAGCCGAACAGCAGCGTCTCGCACAGGCGGCGGCTCCGAGTCGTGGGCCATGCACGTCAAGGGCCTGGAGATGCCCGGCTATCACCCGGGCAGGCTGAGACACCTGGCCCTTGCGCTAGCGGTCAGCCCACGGGGCGCGTGCCACAACAAGGCGTCGGCCTACGATTTCGATCTGAGCGATGATGCAGCGCAACGGGCGCATGCCTCGGAGATCGGGCTGGCAGTCGCCAAGGCCGAGGACTTCGCAGCGGTGCTCGACTCGCTTGTCCTGTCCAAGTTCGTTCGTCGAGCTTTGGATGACTTCTATCCTGAAGCAGCCCACGTCTACCGCCTGGCTACGGGCCACGACATCGGCGCAGAGGGCTTGAGGAAAGCAGGGGAGCGTATAAACCTGGTCCGCAAGGCGTTCAACGTTCGCGAGTGCTGGAAGCGGGAAGATGACGTCCTTCCAACCCGCGTTTTCGAGGGCGGCGCGGTGACTGAGTCCGGTCTCGCAGAGACGGTTGCGGCCTATTACGGGGCTCGGGGGTGGGGTGAGGAGGGGCTGCCCTCTCGGGAATCGGTGCATGGGCTCGGCCTGAACATCCCCGACGAAACACCTGTATAATCGGCCCCATTCCCTGCTGGGAGGGGCTTTGGACAGGGAAGAGACAAAAGAGATTCTTGGCCGCTTTCCCCGACACAGGACCTATCTGCTGCCGGCTTTGCGTGCTGTCCAGGAAGGGCTCCGCTGGATACCCGCGTGGGCCATGGAGGAGATCGGGGCCTACCTTCGGGTACCCAAGAGCGAGGTGCACGGCGTAGCGTCCTCTTTCCCGGAGTTGCGGCTGAAGGAGCCGGGCCGTTTCGTATTGAGAGTCTGCACGGGTCTGGCCTGCTACCTGCAGGGCGGGACCCGGGTCCTGGATGCGGTCAGTGGTGAGCTGGGTATCGGGGTGGGGGAGACGACCGACGACGGTGCGTTGACCCTGGAAGAAGCCCCCTGCCTCTTCGTATGTGCCATGGCCCCGACAATGGAGCTGGAAGGCGGGACTTTCGGAAAGTTGACCCCCGAGGACGCGGTGACTCGCCTCCAGTCCGTGCCTCGAAACATCCCATTGCAACGATGAGCTACTCGAAACTCAAATTGAACGCCGAACGTGAGGCGAGGACCCGCTTCCCTAGGGCCCTGGTCCAGCTGGGGGGCTGCACGCGCACCGTCGGGGCGGGGGCGGTGCTGTCCCTGCTGCAGGCCACGGTCGCCAAGAAGGGGTTGATGACCCCCGTGTGTGTGGCAGGGTGCGACGGCGCGTGCCACGAGGCCCCGGTGGTCATCGTGGAGATGGCCGAGGGGCTCACCTATCGGCTGACAAATGTCGGCCCTGCAGACGTGAACTCGATCCTCAGCTTCTGGCTAGCGGGTCAGGCCGACGCCTCTTCGACCTGGAAGGGGAAGCCCGTCCTCTGGCCTCCAACCGGCGACCTTCCCGGTTTCTGGAAGGGTCAGGAGCGGCGGGTAATGGAGCACGTCGGGGAGATAGAGCCCGGCAACATCGACGATTACATGGCCCGAGGCGGCTACGCCACCCTTAACGAAGTCCTCCACTCCATGACTCCCGAGCAGGTCGTCGAAGAGGTCGTGAGGGCCGACCTTCGGGGGAGGGGAGGTGCCTATTTCCCGGCGGGGCGCAAGTGGCAGGGAGCACGGGCCGCGGGCCCCGGGCCCCGGTACCTGATAGTCAACGCGGAAGAGGGTGAGCCGGGTATATACAAGGACCGGCACGTGATGGAAGGCTCTCCGTTCCTGCTGTTGGAAGGGCTGGCCATCGCTGCCTACGCGATAGGTGTGGAAAAGACCTACCTCTACGTCAACGGCGAGGCCAATGCTGCTGCGGGGCGAATTGAGAACGCTTTGGAGCAGGCCCGGAACATGGGCTTGGCCGGAGATGGCGTACTGGGCAGCGACTTCAACCTGGACATAGAGGTGCGGCGGGGTGGTGGAGGATACATCCTCGGGGAAGAAAGCGCGCTGATGAACAGCATCGAGGGTCAGCGTAACGTGCCCCGGACCAGACCCCCCTTCCCGGTGGAGTCGGGGCTATGGGGCAAGCCGACGGTCATAAACAACGTCGAGACCCTATGCAACCTCCCGATGCTGCTGTCCGACGTAGGCGCCGAGCCCTCGCCCGGTACCAAGCTGATATCGCTGAGCGGGCGGGTGCGGAGGCCAGGACTCGTGGAAGTGCCAATGGGGGCCACCGTCCGGGAGATCGTGTTCGACATTGGAGGTGGGCCGCCGGATGGGTGTGAGGTCATCGGCGTGGTAGCGGGAGGCCCGTCGGGCGGGCTGCTCAACGAGTCGATGCTGGACGTTGCCATCGGCCCCGGAATGCTGGACCCCGAGGGTGCGGTCCTGGGGTCGGGCGGGATCACTGTGCTGGACACCAGCGTGTCGCCGGTGGAGGTAGTGAGGCGGTTAACGGCGTACAATGCCGCGGAGTCGTGCTCCAAGTGCACACCCTGCCGCGAGGGTACGAAGCGGATGCTGGACGTACTGGGCGCTGTGCAGAGGGGCGAGGAGGGGAGGTCGGGGCTGGAGAAGCTGGCCTATCTGAACGACGTGGTGGGCTTCGGCTCTCTGTGCGGTCTCGGGCAGATGGCCCCGGGCCCCGTGCGGTCGGGCCTGGCGCATTTCAAGGAGGCTTTTGAGGAGGCGGTGGGGGCTAAGCGGGGCGATTGAAGTAGAGTGGAATACCGGGTGCCTCAAACTGTCGTAACAGCTGATCCGAATTGGGTGGAAACCTTGAACGACTTCCTCCCGGCTTCACTTTGTAACGTTACTTCCACGCAAACGTTTTTCCCCCGTATTGCCAAATCAAAAGAGTTGTCAGATGAAATAGAAGACCACGTGCGTCGCATTCCAACCACACAGTCCTTGCTACTGGGAGACGCGAGAGGATTATTGTCGACTGTACCGGATACGAGCATCCATCTGATAGTTACCTCTCCACCCTATTGGATCCTAAAAAAATATCCAATACGGGAGGGACAGCTAGGCCACGTAGATGATTACGATGAATTTGTAGAAAACCTATCCCAAGTATGGATAGAAAGCCACCGTGTGTTAGTTGACGGGGGTCGTCTCGTGATAGTGGTGGGAGACGTCAGTCTAAAGCGGAGAGTCTACGGTCGCCACGTAACCATGCCGCTACATGCAAGCATACAGGAGAGCTGTCGAAAGATGGGGTTTGACAACCTGACACCGATAATATGGCACAAGACGACTAACGCGTCTTATGAATCAGAAGGCCGTGGCGGATTTTTAGGCAAGCCGTACGAACCCAATGCGATAATCAAGAACGATATCGAATTCATCTTGCAACAGCGGAAACCGGGGCTGAAGGGGGCCCGAGCTTATCGTTCGCCCACGAATGCCCAAAGAGTGCTATCTATTATACCTGAGCATCGCCATCACCAATGGTTCCAGTCTATCTGGAATATACGCGGCGAGTCTCTGAAGTACCATCCGGCTCCCTTCCCACTCGAACTGGCGGAACGCCTTGTACGCATGTTTTCGTTCGTTGGAGATACGGTGTTGGACCCCTTTTGCGGGACCGCCACGACCTTGTTGGCAGCTGGCTCATGGGGTCGTCACGGCCTGGGTATAGATATTGAACCCCAGTTCTTGGAAGGTGCAAGATTCCGTCTTGCAACACATCTGCCATTTGCAAGGGTGATGCAAGTCAACTAGATAATTTTGAGCGGCAACTCTGTTTTGGTCATCACTTTGCTTGAAAACAAGGATTAGGATGATTAGGTAAGATGGCTCTAAGGCTTAAAGGTTACGAACAGCAAGCTCGGCAAGCTGTAAGGGCGTTCTGGAAAAGCCGAGATATCGCAAGGCAAAAACAGCAACGAGGCGGGATATCGGATCAGGGTGAACGTTCCAGCGTTACTGCCGGAAAGAATATGGATGGCTTTGCATCACTGGTTTCTCGCTTAGTAGAAGCTAATGGTCTTAAAGACGCCACAATTATGCGTGGTCGGCGGCTGTTGACTTTACCTGGATATTTTCGTCCTACCAAGCAGTGGGATCTTTTGGTCCTTAATGACGCGCAATTGGTTGCAGCAATAGAGTTCAAATCTCAGGTAGGTCCCTCTTTTGGCAACAATGCAAATAATCGGGTGGAGGAAGCTATAGGTAATGCCGTAGACCTATGGACGGCTTTTCGAGAAGGGGCGTTCGGTGAAGGAGCGTCACTCCCATTTGTTGGATTCTTGATGCTCTTAGAAGATTCCTCCGGGTCCCGAGCACCTGTTAAAGAAGCGTCGCCTCATTATCCCGTATTCCCCGAATTTCAAAGCGCTTCTTATGCCGAACGTTACCATTTGCTTTGTCAGAAATTGGTTTTGGAACAAATATATTCGGCGGCAACCCTTATACTGTCACCCCGTAGCGCTTCAAAGACAGGGGCGTATCAGGAACTCAGTCCTTCGACAGGGTTGCGGGCCTTCGTGTCGAAGCTGGCAGGACATATAGCTGCGGAATCTGCTCGTACAGTCTGATATGTGTCAATCCGGAGACTTCTAGGTAAGACCATGACCATAAACCTCACAATAGACGGGATGCCCGTCGAGGCACGGGAGGGGAGCTCCATCCTGGAGGTGATAAACACCGCCGGGGTGTATGTGCCTCAGCTGTGCAAGGACCCGGCCATGCCCGCCATCGGGGCGTGCCGGACGTGCCTTGTGCAGGTCGAGGGCCGACGCGGGTTCCCGGCCTCCTGCCACACCCCCGCCTCCGAGGGCATGGTCGTACACACCAACAACCCCGAGGTCCGGCGCATTCGCCAGGGCATCCTCGACCTGACCCTCGGAATGCTTCCTACCGAGACTCCCGGCCAACCCCTCGCCGAACACAAGGAGTTGAAGACTGCCTCCCAGTATCACGACTTGCTTTCAACCGGCTACGAGACCCGTGCCCGTGACCACACCGACGCCAGCAACCCATTCTTCTCGGTGGAGATGGACGATTGCATCATGTGCGGCCGCTGCGTCGAGGCGTGCCAGAGCCTGCAGGAGATCGGGGCTATCGCCATTCTGGGCAGGGGGCAGGACGCGTTCATAGGAACGTACGCTGATGAGCCCATCGCCGAGTCGATATGCACTTCCTGCGGCTCGTGTGTAGCTGCCTGCCCGACGGGAGCGATCGAGCCGAAGCTGAATCCCGCCAACGCCGTCAAGCAGACCTCGACGGTGTGCCCCTACTGTGGGGTCGGGTGCGGGATCGTGCTGAACACCGACGCCAATGACAAGGTCCTGTGGGTCGACGATGACCCCAACAACCAGTCGAGCCTCGGGAAGCTGTGCGTCAAGGGCCGGTTCGGGGTGACATTCGTAAATCACGGCGACCGGCTGACCACGCCCCTCATACGTAAGAACGGCAAGCTCACGCCCGCGTCATGGGACGAGGCCCTGGACCTGACCGCAGACAAGCTGGTCGAGCACCGGGGGGCCACCGCCGCCCTGGCTTCCGCCAAGGCGACCAACGAGGACGGCTACATCCTCCAGAAGTTCATGCGCATGGCGTTGGGCACCAACAGCATCGACCACTGCACTCGGCTGTGCCACTCGCCGTCGGTGGAGGCGATGTTGAGGTCTCTCGGGAGTGGTGCGACCAGCAACTCATACCTGGACTACGAAAAGGCCGGCTGTTTAATCATCGCAGGCTGTGACCCGAGCTCAAACCACCCGGTGGCGGCGACCCGATTCCGCAAGGCCGTCGACCTGTATGGCGCCAAGCTAATCGTGATCAACCCCAAGCGCATCGACCTCTGTGACTACGCCTACCTCTGGCTCAGGGAGCGCCCCGGCACCGATGTCGCGCTCTTCAACGGCATGGCAAAGGTGATCCTCGACGAGGGGTTATCGGACGAGCATTTTGTAGCCGAACGGACGGAGGGCTTCGAGGAGTGGAAGGCGTCGCTGGACAAATATACCCCCGACTTCGTCGAGTCGATAACAGGTGTTCCGAAGGAGCAGATGATAGAGGCGGCGCGTATCTACGCCAGTCCTCCCTTCAGCGGCTCGTGCTTCGTCTGGGGCATGGGGCTCACACAGCACACCAACGGCACCGCAAACTGCCACGCCGTGCTGAACCTGGCGCTGGTGTCGGGGCAGATGGGGAAGCCCGGGAACGGCATCTCGCCGCTGCGGGGCCAGAACAACGTCCAGGGCTGCGGCGACGCCGGCTGCATCCCCAGCAACCTGCCCGGATACCAGGACTTTGACGCCGAGTCGCTGGAGAAGTTCGCTCGGGCCTGGGGTGGACGCATTCCCGAAGAGGAGGGGATGGTGGTCACGGACATGATGAAGGAGGCCGAGGAGGGCAAGCTTAAGGCGATGTACGTCGTCGGGGAGAACCCCCTTCTCAGCGAGCCCGACCTGCGCCACGCCCGCGAGGCCATGGAGAACCTCAAGTTCCTCGTCGTGCAGGACATCTTCCTCCACGAGACCGCAGAAATAGCCGACGTGGTCCTTCCCGCCACCAGCTTCGCCGAGAAGGACGGCACCTTCACCAACAGCGAGCGTCGGGTCCAGCGGGTTCGCAAGGCCATCGAGCCGGTCGGACAGAGCAGGCCTGACTGGGATATCACATGCGACCTCGCGCGTCGGGTGTACCGGCGCCTGGGCCTCGACGAGGGGCAGTTCGACTTCGGCCACCCCAAGGACATATTTGATGAGATGGCTGCCCTTACGCCGATAATCTCGGGCATAACGTACGAAAGGCTGGACGCCGAGGGCGGCATTCAATGGCCCTGCCCCACCCCCGACCACCCCGGCACCCCAATCCTCTACGAGGACAGCTTCCCGAGGGGTCTCGGCAAGTTCGTACCCGTGGAGCAGACGGAGCCGGCGGCGGAGATGCCCAATCGCAGGTTCCCTCTGATTTTGAATACCGGCAGGATGCTCTATCACTGGCACGGCGGCACCATGACCCGGAGGGTGGAGGGGCTGATGGCCCGGGCCCCGGACCTTGAGATTTCCATTCACCCCAGGGACGCCAAAAGATCGGGAATCGGAGACGGGGAAGAGGTGCGGGTGGAGTCGAGGAGGGGTGAGCTGGAGGGTAGGGCGTCGTTGACGGAGGCGGTGCGGGAAGGCGAGATATTCGTGCCCTTCGTGAAGCTCCGGGACTCGGCGGCCAACTTCCTGACCAACCGGGCCTTCGATCCCTCGGCGAAGATACCTGAGTACAAGGTCTGCGCCGTCCGCGTCGAGCCCAAGTCCTCCCCAAGAAGGGTGAGGAAGGGGCCTCGGGCGATGAGTTCCGTGCTCCGGCCCTAGGGGGGTGGGGGAGGGACTCTACTTGGCTCCCCTAGTATTAGAGTTTTGACGCATACCCACAAATCCCACTGAATCCTAAGTTTGTCTTAGAGGTTGAATATGCCTAGGCGTAGAACGGATACCATAGGACGTGCAGGTGAGCATTATGCTGCTGCCGAGCTGAATCGGCGTGGAGCTTATGCGTCTCCCTTTTCCGGTAATGTGCCCGGCATAGACATTGTCGCCACCAATCAAGAAATGACGTCGATGGCTTACGTCCAAGTGAAGACGAAGAGTGAAAATAGCAGGAATTGGCAGGTCGGATTACGAACTGGATGGGCCAAAGTAATACCCTACGGGTGTCTTGAAAATGGTGAATGTCCCAAGGAATGTACGCCACGACTGGATGAACCCATATCAGGAAAGCCTGACCACTACTGGATATTTGTGTCTTTGCTCAAATGCGGAGGCCAACAGTATTACATTGTCCCAGATAAAGAAGTACGAGAAGTCTTGGTTAGAAAGTGGCATCAAGACTACTTGAAAAAGCATGGTGGACAGAGACCAGGTAGTAAGCACGATTCCGACCATTACAGTTTTCATGCCAAGCGCTTGGAACCTTGGGAGAATAGATGGGATTTCCTAGGTCTTTGGCCAGAACAGCAAAAGTGATCCGAGACGTGTCGATGGAACTACATAAAGGTCCCATCAAGGGAGAGGGCAACCCTAAACGCAGCAAAACCTCCTCCTTTGGTACCGTGACCCGTGAAGGCCACGACTCCCGGGCTTTCTACGGCAAGCGCCTCTACCAGGACTTGCGGAACGGGTCCAAGGAGTCGGGGGAGTACCGGGAACACGCGCCCGAGCAGGTGGACGTCATCCACTGCGCCGACGCCCGGGACATGCACCACCTCCCCGACAACTCCGTCCACCTGATGATCACCTCGCCGCCGTACAATGTCGGCAAGGACTACGATGACGACCTTTCGTTATCTGAGTACCGGGGCCTGCTTACGGGGGTGCTTCAGGAGACGTACCGGACGCTGGTGCAGGGGGGCCGGGCGTGCGTAAACATAGCGAACGTCGGGCGGACACCTTACATACCCCTGCACGTCGATATCATGGACATCGCTCGTGAGTGCGGGTTTCAGATGCGGGGCGAGATTATATGGGACAAGGGCGCCAGCGCAGGCTCGTCCTGCGCATGGGGCAGTTGGAGGTCGGCGAGCAATCCGGTCTTGCGAGACGTCCACGAATACATCCTGGTCTTCTGCAAGGACGCGTACAAACGTCGGGTGACAGGCGAGAATAGCGTAGGCCGGGACGAGTTCCTGGAATACACGAAAAGCATCTGGCGCTTCCCAGCTGCAAGCGCGAGAAAGGCCAATCACCCCGCCCCCTTCCCCGTCGAACTTCCGCTCAGGCTTATTAGCCTCTACTCGTTTGTCGGAGACATCGTGCTGGACCCGTTCATGGGCTCCGGCACGACTGCTGAGGCGTCGGTGCAGACTGACCGCCGGTATGTTGGCTACGAAATCAACCCGGAGTACGTGGACCACGCTCGGGCGAGGGTGTCTCAAGCAGAAGGTTTGGCCGCGCAAGCTGCTTTGATGGACTGAGCGAAGGGCGGCCTTGCCCCCTCACCGGATAAATCGCGTTACAATTTTCCCGATACAAGGACAGGCTAGCCGATTCCGCCTTGGATCGCGGAATCGTGAATGTAGGAAAATTACTTACGATGGCAGATTTCTCAAATGAGTCAGTGATTAAAGAGTTCCGTGAGAACGGCGGCAAGGTCGGGGGCTACTTTGAAGGCCTGCCGCTCCTGTTGCTTACGACCACCGGCGCAAAGAGCGGTAAGACGTACGTGTCCCCGATGATTTATTTCGACGATGGCGGCCGGATCCATGTGTTCGCCTCAAAAGCGGGCGCTCCC
The DNA here is from genome assembly GCA_965220005.1 of Dehalococcoidia bacterium. Taxonomy (GTDB): domain Bacteria; phylum Chloroflexota; class Dehalococcoidia; order Plut-88900; family Plut-88900; genus Plut-88900. Next base: position 531,974 of record OZ244800.1, on the reverse strand, counting down.
ACGAGTCCCGGCTGGTACCACAACCTGGTAGCGAACCCTGAAGTAACCGTAGAAGTCGGCAGCGAGAGCTTCCAGGCTAAAGCTGCCGTCCTGCCCGACCCCGCCCGCGGCGAGGTTTATTCAAGGCAGGCCGCTCTGCTCCCCCAGTTTGCCGACTACGAAAAGAAGACCACCCGGAAAATCCCGGTCGTTGCTTTAGACCGGGCCGGGTAGCTTTCAGCGCTTCGATCCTCCATAGGCGGACTTGCAGCTAGCTCAGGGTGAGCGGGGTGGGGCCGCTCGTGCTGAGGCTCTCGAAGTATGAGCGGGGTGGGGGGTTAGAGCGCGTCCACGGCTGCCTGGGCACAGACCTCGTCCTCTTCACCTGTGCCGCCCCCGACTCCACAGGCCCCTTCAACCATGCCGTTCCTGATGACGGGGATCGCGCCCTGGCCGGGGATCATGCGACCGTCGTCAGCGGCGATGATGCCTTTGATAGTCGGGTGGTCGGCCCTCTCCATTAGCTGTACGCTGGCCCGTCCAAATGCCGTCGAGGCCGTCGCCTTGCCCTGGGACCCGTAGACGCTGGCCCAGAACGCCCCGTCCATGCGGTTGAAGGCGATAAGTCGTCCTCCCGAGTCGCAGACGGCGGCGCTAATCTTTATGCCAAGCTCGTCCGCCTTGGCCATGGCTACTTCGCACATCTTGTTGGCTTCTGCAAGTGATATACCCATGTTCTGTTCCTCCACTTAGTTGCTGAAAAGCATCCTATATCAGGCCTGCTGTGTTCACAAGGTGATAGCTTTGTGACGCTCGACATTTTGAGAGTCTCGGGGGGAGTGGGGTGAGGGGCCATTCGGGATTGAGAGTTGATGGTCGAAGGCGGGGCCGCTCGTGCTGAGGCTCTCGAAGTATGAGCGGTGGGTGGGGGATGGATTCCTGACTCAGGCAGAATGGAGAAAGCAACAGAGCGACACAATGATGGTGTGATGATATGATGTTCATATGCGAACCACAGTAACTATCGACGACGATGTGATGGCAGTCGCACGCGCGCTAGCTGAACGGATGGGGTGTAGCCTCGGGAGCGCTCTGTCGGAGTTGGCGCGGCGCGGTTTCAAGGGCACGGCTAGCGGGGATGAGTACGGGGACGGGACAATGTTTGCCGTCTCCGCCGATGCCGAGCCAATCACCAGCGAGGATGTCTACCGAGCGTTGAGCGACTGGCCGTGACCGCACTGCTGGACGTCAATGTCCTGATAGCCCTCGCTTGGCCCAACCACGTACACCATGCCGCGGCAAGGGCCTGGTTTGAAGAGCAACGGCATAAAGGGTGGGCGACGTGCACATTGACAGAGGCAGGTTTCGTGCGACTCTCATGCAACCCGTCGGTGGTTCGGCACAATGTTACTCCTCTTGATGCCATTGTTGTCATGGAGAGGCTGACGAGGCTAGGAGATCACATATTCTGGCCACTGGACCGATCCATCCTTCAACTGCCGGAGTCAATCGGTGCGCGTCTTCAGGGGTACCGCCAAGTTACGGATGCAGTACTGCTGGCCGCAGCGATGCAACGAGAAGGACAACTGGCCACTCTTGATGCAGGGATGGAAGGGTTGGTTGCAGAGAGTGAACGGTCATACTTGTATGTAATTCCGGTGTGAAAAGCGCGGTCAAACGCGGTTTGACACCATTTTTCCGTACGGAATAGAATGCGGTCACCTACAGGGGCGCGGGCCCCAAGCCCAAGGGGAGGGGCAAATGGCAAATAAGGCCTTCGTTCTCATCGAGACTGCAGTCGGAACCACCAATACCGTCGTCAAGAACCTGAGGAATGTCACTGGTGTGACGTCAGTGGATGCCGTGGTCGGGCCATACGACGTGATAGTCGTCCTGGAAGCCGAGGACGTCAACACCATAGGCGAGCTGGTTACCAACAAGGTCCACGCAGTCGGCAGTGTCGTCAAGACCGTGACCTGTCTCGCAGTGTCCTTGCCCTAGCGAACCCGCAGGGCCCTTTCCACGGCTTCACGAACCGGCCACTTCGCTGGTGCGCCGAGCCATATGTTGTCGATAAACAGGTCAAAGTTGTGAATACCACGATAGTAGACGCCGACGCCCACGTGACCGAGCCCCCGGACCTCTGGGAGCAGTACATAGATCCCGAGTATCGTCACCTGGCCATGCGGCTCACGAAGGACGACCAGGGGCTGGAATACCTTTCGGTTAACGGGCAAAAGCCGGTGGGGCTGCTTCTGCAGGGCGGCACCCTGGGCCGGATCTGCTCCATCGATCAGGACCTTGTACCCCTCCTCACGCCGGGTATGGTCACCTATGAAGAGGGCATCGTGCAGGGCGCCGTCGACCCCCACGAGAGGATCAAGGTGCTGGACGAGGACGGCATAGACGTGGCGGTCCTGTATCCCTCCCTTGGGCTTAGCTGGCAGGCCGAGTGTCGGCAGGCAAACGTCGCCGAGGCCTATTGCCGCGCCTACAACGATTGGCTCTTCGACTTCTGCAAGCCCTATCCCGAACGATTGATACCCGTGGCCATGATCTCCATGATCGAGGTTGAAGGGGCGGTGACCGAGTTGGCGCGGGCGGGGGGTCTTGGGGCCAAGGGCATGATGCTGAGCGCCAACTCGGTTAACGGGCGTCCCTACGGGGACGTCTATTTCGACCCGTTCTGGGCCGAGGCCCAGGGCCAGGGAACCCCCATCGGCCTGCACGTGGTCGGCGACCCCAGTTTCCCCGGCAGCGATTTATACCCCATCCCCGAGTCGCCGGCCTACCCGCCGACGCCCTGGTGGTTCACCAACGTCATGGCCCCTGGGAACGTGATGATCGCCTTTACCACGCTATTCGAGGGCGGAGTCTTCGATCGGTTCCCGGACCTCAAGGTGGCGGTGCTGGAGAGCGGCTGTGGATGGATAGCCTGGTGGCTGGACCGGATGGACCACACATCCGAGCAGTTCCACTTCACCACTCCCATGAAGCTCATGCCCAGCGAGTATTTCCGAAACCAGTGCTGGATCTCCATGGACCCCGACGAGGACCTGGCGCTGCCAATGATCGAAAGGCTCCAGGCCGACCGTTTCGTATGGGCGTCCGACTACCCCCACTCCGAGGGCCATTCCGACCCCGTCAACACAATCAAGCAGACCCTCAGCCCCCTCCCGGATCCCGACCAGGCCAAGGTCCTGGGAGAAAACGCCATCCGGCTTTACAATCTCTAAAGTATCGACGCCCCACAAGGAGAGAAAACATGGACTTGCACCTGACTGAAGAGCAGACTGCATTCCGCCAGGAGATAAGGGACTTCCTCGACAAGGAGTTGCCCTCCGACTGGATTGGCGGCCCCATATCCTTCGCCAACGTCGATCAGGGCACGGAGATGAAGTGGCGTAAGATGCTGGCCGAAAAGGGCTGGAACACCATAGGCTGGCCCAAGGAGTACGGCGGCCAGGGCGCGTCTCCCATGACCCAGCTCATCTTTAATGAGGAGTGGGAATACCGCGGGGCACCGGGCCTCGACTCCTTCGGCCTCAACCTCCTGGGCCCGACCCTGATGGTCCACGGCACGGAGGAGCAGAAGAAAGCCTACCTGGGCGACATTGCCAAAGGCGAAGTGGTCTGGTGCCAGGGTTTCAGCGAGCCGGGCTCGGGGTCCGACCTTGCGTCGCTGCAGACCCGCGCCGTGGAAGACGGCGATGAATACGTGATCAACGGACAGAAGATATGGTCGAGCTACGCCCAGTACGCCGACCACATGTTCCTCCTCGCCCGCACGGACACCAGCGCCGTGAAGCATCGGGGCATAACCTTCCTCCTTCTGGACATGGACACTCCCGGCATCACCGTGCGGCCCATCCAGGAGATGAGCGGCGAGAGCTCCTTCAACGAGGAGTTCTTCGACAACGTCCGGATTCCGAAGCAGAACGTGCTCGGCGAGGTGAATCGGGGCTGGTATGTGGCCATGACCCTGCTGGACTTCGAAAGGACCGGAATAAACCACCCCGCCGGGGGCAAGCGCATCCTGGACCTTCTCATTCAGTACGCCAACGAGACCACCGTAAACGGCAAGACCCTCGCCGCCAACCCGACAATCCGCCACAAGCTCGCCGACGTGGCCGTGGCCCTGGAGACTTCCCGGATGATGGCCTACCGCATCGCCTGGATGCAGGGCGAGGGCATGGTGCCCAACATGGAGGCCTCGTTACTCAGGCTGATAAGCACCCAGACGTCTCAGAAACTAGCCCGCGTGGGGATGGAAGTGATGGGGCTCAAGGGTCAGCTGAAGGCGGGCTCCAAGTACGCCGAGATCCAGGGGTTCATCTCGAACCAGTACCTGTTCTCCGTCCCCTACACCATCGAATCAGGCTCCCAGGAGATCCAACGCAACGTAGTCGCAACCCGGGGCCTGGGGCTCCCGAGGGGGGCTTAGGGGTGCGGGATGGACGTAAAACAAGCCGTTCAGATTGCAAAGCAATATGTTTCGGAGCTCTTCGAGGGTGAACCAATCACTAATGTCGGGTTGGGAGAGGTCGTATACCAAGACGAATCGGACACTTGGGGAATCACTGTCGGCTTTTCGAGGCCCTGGCACCGAAAAAATCCCTTGACTGCTGCAGAAAGGCTAGCCAGTCCATTTGAACGCTCCTATAAGGTAGTCCAGATCGACGATAAGAGCGGCAAGATCGAGTCCCTTAAGGATCGTATCCTGGTCGCACGGGACTGACCGAATGGCCTCCGGCGGGCTACTTCATTGATTCGAATCTACTGGTGTTGCCTCAGGGGGCTTAGGGGTAGTCTTTGAAGGTGCTTTTTGCCCTCTGCCCCTCTCATATTTATCGATGCTGCCAAGGTGCCGACCTGGTGCACCTGCAAAGGTGATTTCTATGGTCCTAAATTGAATTTCACCCTTCCCAAATACCGTCCGAAGTTAAAAGCGTTCCAGTATAGCGTTTCGTTCACGGCAGCTAGAACGAGCCATAACATCTCTAGCTCGCGCTGTGGAGCATGAATCCAAATCTCTTCCGAAGGTACTGGACTCCCTGCCCGTATTGCTCGCGCGACCTGACTCTCAAGGGGCAGGGAGTCGATTAGTATGTATCCTTTTCCAAGAACGAAAATGCCATCAAGAAACAAATGGTTAAAGGACTGTCGGCCTTCCGGTTTGGTCATTTTCAACTCATCTAACCGAAAGTCGTCCTCTCTTGAGACTTCTATCATCCATTTTAGAACTGTTTCTATCTTGGCGGGTCCATCGTATGCGAAGATGAAGCAATAGGGATGTGGAGTCTTCACGATGCCTGAAGGATTAAAGGGTTGCGGTTCTAGATGTGCCAGGTTCTTGATTCGCTTGGCAGCAGCGGCGGCGTTTCTAACGTCATCCTTCGTTAAACGAGATTTGATTTCAATCGTAGCGGACACGGTTTCGATAAGGAAAAGGTCTATACCCACAGATAGCGGAAGCTTCGGATATCTCTTATTGTGTATGACTACATCGATCTGATTCCTTGTCTCATCCTCGTTAGATTCTGCGTGGAATATCTCTCCGGTACCAACTCCCCAGAGGCCTGAGATATTCTCGGTCAAAAACTCCCTGATGAATGCTTCACGTATCAAGCCCCTATTTGTTCCATGATGAAACGATTTCGCAAGATTGCTCTCAGCTTCCAGACGCGACTTGATGCCATCAAAATGCGAGCGGAACAGCGTAAGAGAACGGGATTCACTTGTTCTACGCATCACAATAAGTCCCTTCGCAGAATATGGTATCGCAAGGATCCTCCTGAAGTACTGTTGATTTCAGGCTCAGCTTGGGTCCGTGGGTAAATACCTTTTTCATATCCCGCCATTCGAAAGAACGCCTTTTGCTCCCGAATCCTCTCCCTCTGAATCACGACACACTTGCCCGTACTCAGCCCTCGGGGATGGGGTCTACGCAACATGCCGTGCTGCTTTTAGGAGTGGTCGGCGGCGGCAGTTAGAGGGCATCACAGAATTCGGATACAGTCAGGCCTGCGCTGCGGATGAGGCTACGGAGCGTTCCCTTGGCCACTGTTCGGTGATTGGGTACGGAGAGCGTCGCCATTTCCCCCGGCTTGGTCATCACTATGTGGCTACCCCGCTGCCGGGCTACAGACCAACCGAGGCTCTCAAAGACACGAACTGCTTCTTCTCCACTCAGTACCGGAAGCCTCGGCATTAGAGCGCCACTTCTACCTCGCGCATCTCAATAGTCAAGGGCAGTCCCTGTTCGGCTCGTACCTCCATGCAGAGGGCGATGGCCTCCCGGATGTTGGCCAATGCCTCATCTTTCGTTCTGCCCTGGCTGACGCAACCCGGAATGCTTGGGCATTCCACAACCCAGACTCCATCTTCGTCCCGGTCTATCGTTACCATCAACTTCATTGTTGAACCCTCCGGTTGCGTCCTTATTCAATGAATAAAACTAGCATACCACGAGGGTAGTCGCTGAAGGTTGCTTTGCCCCCCGTTTGCCCCCCACCCCTCGCCCGCATACAATATCCTCATACCCGCGCCCGACGCAAAGGAGCCGTTATGGATTTCGCACTCACCGCCGAGGAAATAGCCTTTCAGAAAGAGCTCGCCGGCTTCCTGGAAAACGAGATGCCCGAAGGCTGGGATGACCCTCAGCCCGACATCTATGCCGTCGGCAGGCAGGAGATGGAAATGCGCCGCAAGTTCGGCGACAAGGGCTGGCGGACCATGGCCTGGCCCAAGGAGTACGGCGGTCAGGCCGCCACGCCGGTGATGCAGCTTATCTTCAAGGAGATGATCAGCCACCGTGGCGCCCAGAAAGTCGAGGACCAGGGCATCGACTTCATAGGCCCGACCATCATCATCCACGGCACCGAGGAGCAGAAAAAAGAGCACCTCACCCGCATATCCAAAGGCGATGCCTTCTGGTGCCAGGGATTCAGCGAGCCCGAGGCGGGATCGGACCTCGCCGGTCTGCAGACCCGCGCTGTCGAGGATGGCGACGACTATGTCATCAACGGCCGCAAGATCTGGACGAGCTTTGCCCACCTGGCTAACTGGATGCACATCCTCACCCGCACCGACCCCGACGCCCCCAAGCACCGGGGCATCACCTACTTTCTGCTGGACATGGCCACGCCGGGCATATCCATACGCCCCCTGATCACCATGGCCGGCCAGCACCACTTTAACGAAGTGACTTTCGACAACGTCCGCGTCCCAAAGAAAAACATGCTTGGCGAAAAGAACCGGGGCTGGTACGCAGCGATGTCGGCGCTGGACTTTGAGAGGTCGGGCATCGAGTACCCGGGCCGGGCTCGGCGACTGTTGGAAGACGTGACCCGCTATGCCCGGGAAACGAAGGTCAACGGCAAGACCCTTATCGAGGAGCCGGGGGTGCATGGCAAACTGGCCGAGTGCGCCATCGACATCGAGGTGAGCCGGCTGCTGTGCTACCGCATTGCCTGGATGCAGGGCGCGGGCCTCGTCCCCAACCACGAGGCCTCGATAGGGAAGCTGTACGGGTCGGAGATGTGGCTGCGGGTGGCAAACACCTTCACCCACATCCTGGGTCTCGGGAGCCAACTGGCCGAAGGCTCCAAACACGCCCCGATGGAGGGCGTCATCCCGGACTTCTACCTGAACGTCGTCGCGGGCGCCATCTACTCGGGCACCTCGGAAGTGCAGAGGGGAATCATCGCGCGTCGGGGGCTGGGGCTGCCTCGGGGGACGTAGGGGAAATCCGACCGGAGGGGTCACCTCGAATTCGAAGAGACCTACGTCAAAAACCGCAAGCCCTGGTTTTGAATGCGGAAACAGGCTTCTCTACCGTCTCCGCGCGCTTTCATAGTCCACATTTCTCCTCGCATGCCGACCTCCTTGTGTGTCATTCCGAGGCTCCGCGAGGAATCTAACGCGTTTGTACCAAAAGCCATGACCGGAATACTATGTCTACATTCTCACCAACTCATCCAGAACACTCTACATAGGCGTCACCAACGACTTAGTGAGAAGGGTGTATCAGCATAGGCAAAAGCTCGTTGAAGGTTTTACCAAGAAATACAACGTGAGCTGGCTGGTCTACTATGAACAGACTCAAGACGTCAAAGCAGCGATTCTTCGGGAAAAGCAGATAAAGGCATGGCGTCGAGAGAAGAAGGTGGAGTTGGTTGATGTGATGAATCCGGAATGGAAAGACCTGTCATCGGGTTGGTATGAGAGTTGCTAACCGACGCGTTAGATTCCTCGCGGAGCCTCGGAATGACAGCTAATGACGTGCTTTCCTTAGTCATACGCCCGAGGCTTGATTAAGGCCTGCCAAGTCTCGTTATACCCCCATGAACTTCCACCTCTTCCCCGAGGAACGCACCTTCCAGACCCAAGTCCGCGCCTACCTCCAAGAAGTCACCGACGCCTGGGATATCCCTCTCGACAACGAGGAATACGAGGCCCGCGCCCGCGTCGTGAGGGAGGGGTTGGGGGAGAGGGGGTGGCTGACCCTCAATTGGGGGCCGCCATACGGAGTGGCTTCCCCGTTCAAGGCGGCGATACTTCAGGAAGAGTTGGCCTACCACCTGGTGCCACGGGCCAACGACCACGGGACGAACCTGACCGGGCCCCTCCTCCTGAGACACGGCACCCCCGGACAGCGAGAGCGTCACCTCGGGCTTCTCGCAGAGGGCCGGGAATGGTGGTGCGTCGGCTTCACCGAGCCCCTCGCTGGCAGCAATCTTTCCAACATCAAGACTCGCGCCGTTGAACGGGACAAGGGCTACGTCCTGACTGGCCAGAAGGACTACGGCGAATGGGCCCAACTCTCGGGGTGGTGCCACCTGCTGGCCCGCACGGATAAGGATTCGACAGGGCGAGATGGGTTGACCTGGTTCCTGCTGGACATGTCGACCCCCGGCCTCTTCCTTAACCCCGTTGAATACACCACGGGCCGCATCTTTGCTGAAATCTTCCTCGATGACGTCGCGGTGCCCGAGTCCGCGATCCTTGGGGAGCGGGGGCGGGGGTGGGACATCGTTGACGAGTTCCTGACGGAAGCCTGCTCCGGCTTCGAGCATATCGGCTGGGCGCGGAGGATGCTTGATTTGGCCCTCGAATCGGGAGGGGGTGGGGTGGGGCTGAGGGCTCGGTTGGCCGAGGCTTCTGTGGACATCGAAGTTGCCCGTCTGCTATCCTATCGCAGCATTTGGCCTGGGCGCGACAGTGCCCAGACTAGGCGTCAGGCATCCATCGCCAAACTCATCAGTTCAGAAGTTTTTCAAAGAGTCGCGGAGACGGCATTCAACGTAATAGGGCTTGGGGGACAGGGTGTCCCGGGGCCAGTGCAGCACCTGTACCTGGAGTCGTCCGCCGCATCAATTTATCTCGGCACTTCCGAAGTACACCGGACCCTGGTATCGGGTCTCTCAATGTCCCCTCTCCCTTGATGGGCTAGAAGTGCGTCGAGGCGTGAGAGTGCTAACGTGGAGGATAGAGCTATGGAATTCACACTAGAAAACGTGGGTATCAACCACTACATCAGGGTTAGTGGGTCAAATGAGTATGTGGCGATGGAAATAGGCAGGCATGATGCCCGTCGGTCTACTATTCTTCTCATACTTCAAAAAGATCAGGCGATGACATTGGCCGGAGTCTTGATTGCGTCTGCGGCACAGTCCAAACCTATACACTGAGGGCAGGCTGGGTCTCGGAACAAGCGGCCTGAGAGACAGCTGGCCCACCAGCTTTGAGGGAGCAGATGATATGAAAGACAAAGAGGCCAGACAAGCAACCTTAGCCAATAAGAAAGCCATTGAACACTTCTTTGAAACAGAGCGGGCATTTCTCGATAAATTTGCGGAACTTGAAGTCAAGATCCAAGACCTCACCGGAAGAGTTGCGGCAATCCAGTTGTTGTTAGGTGTACTGATAAAAGGTGCATTTGAAGACCCGGAAAAGACACGCGATAGTATTGTTACCGCCCTTGTGGTGTTCGCCGACAAAAACATGGAGACGCTAGAAAAAATAGAGCAGGGCCAGTCTAGCTTCGGCCCTGCTTTTGTGGACGGTTCTCAATCTGTCCTAAAGTCGATTCATCAACTGATTAAGGACGCGGCGACCTAAAATGCGGGACTCAGAATTAAGCCCCCGGATCACAGGTTGCTCATTCTGTCAAATTTCCCACGGAACAAAAGATATAATCCCCCAAATTTAGCAGTACGAAGCAGGAGCATCACATGCAGTTCCGTTTCAGCGAAGAAGACCGCCAGTTTAGGTCCGAGCTCACTACCTTCCTTGACGACCAACTTCCCGAAGGCTGGTGGGGCGAGGAGGCCTACGACGACACCGTGTGGCCCTTCACCCTGGAGATGAGGAAGAAGCTCGGGGAGAAGGGCTGGCTGGCTATATCCTGGCCCAAGGAGTACGGCGGCCAGGACGCCTCCCCCGGACAGTCCATGATCTACAGCGAGGAGATGGCCTACAAGCGGGCCCCCGGCAAGGACATCCAGGGCGTGGGGTTTATCGGCCCGTGCCTCATGATCCACGGCACGGAGGAGCAGAGGCGCCAGCACCTGAGACCAATATCCGAGGGCAAAGTTACATGGTGCCAGGGCTTCAGCGAGCCGGAGTCTGGCTCCGACCTGGCTTCCCTCCAGACTCGAGCCGTCGAGGACGGCGACGACTTCGTGATATCCGGGCAGAAGATCTGGTCCAGCGGCGCTCACCAGTCGGACTGGTGCCACCTTCTCGCCCGCACTGACCCCGACGCCCCCAAGCATCGTGGCATCACCTACTTCCTCATCGACATGAAAACCCCCGGCGTGGATGTGCGCGGTATTACCGACCTCACGGGGCACCACCGGTTCAACGAGATATTCCTCGACAACGTGCGCGTGCCCAAGGAGAACGTAATAGGGGAGGTCAATCGGGGCTGGTACGCCGCAATGTCCACCCTCGACTTTGAGCGGACGGGCATCGAGAACTCCGCCGACATCCGAAGGATGGTCGACGACCTCGTCGACTACGCCAAGGCGACTCCCTGGAACGGCGGTACCCTCGCCGAGAACCCGTCGGCAACTACCAAGCTGGCCGAGATGCGCATCAACGCCGAGATTTCCCGGATGCTCTCTTACCGTGTTATGTGGCTGCAGAGCATCGGGCAGGTGCCCAACTACGAGGCGTCGGTGGCCAAGGCCTTTGGCGCGGAGATGGCCCAGCAGTGCGTTCAGTTGGCGATGGAGCTGCTGGGAATGCGTGGACAGCTTGTGGAGGGGTCCAAGTGGGTCCCCTTCAAGGGATACGTGGAGCGGACCTATCTGAACGCCATAAGCCGCACCATAGCCGGCGGCACCAGCGAGGTCCAGCGCAACATCATCGCCACCCGCGGCCTCGGCCTGCCCAGAGGGGCGTAGAAGGTAGGCGGTGGGCTGTCCTGTCCCCTCTCCCTCGACGGGAGAGGGCTAGGGTGAGGGTGATCCTCGTCTCCCAGTAAGCGCTCGACCAACACCACCATTTGAGTATATGGGAGAGATACTTAGTCCCAGTAGAAGATCCCCGGGGGTTACAAAGGGGGAAAGTCTTGAGTTTCGACCAGTTGAGTGCCGTGGAATTGCGCGAGGTTTCCAGTACGGGCGGGAAATCCCGATAGGAGAAGGACCCAGGACGGAAAGCCCGCGAGCTCAGGAACGCGGAGATCATCCGGCGCTACCAGGGCGGGCAGAGCTACCGAAGCATTGCCACGAGCATGGGTTTGGGTCAGGGGTTGGTGAACGCGGTAATAGTGCGGCACCGCCGTAGAAAGCAGACACCCCAACGCCTTAGAAAAGCATCTACGGATGCCGAGAGAAAATTGTGGGGAGTGCTCCGGAGTCGTGGTCTTGGTGATTGGAAATTCCGCCGGCAAGTCCCAATTGACCACTACATCGTAGATTTCCTCTGTTTCGATGCAAGATTAATTGTTGAGGTGGATGGAGGACATCATCAGGAGCAAGTGGCCCACGACGAGGAACGAGCCAAATGGTTGGAAAGTCAAGGGTTTTCGGTTTTGAGGTTCTGGAATAATGAGGTATTGACAGAGACTCAATCAGTGTTGGAATCCATTCTGGTCAGACTGGAGACCTTGAGTCACTCCGATTGTGGCTAGACAACTTTGAGATACCGCACAAACATCACCCTGACCCTCTCCCGTCGAGGGAGAGGGGATAATCAGCATAGCCATGCATTTCACCTTCACACCCGAGGAAACAGCATTCCAGCTTTGATCGTGGCACCCCGGAGTAGCACTCAGGACGTGACCGATATCGCCTGCCTGCTGTAGGCCGCGTCGTCCAGCTGTTGCACCATGAACCTCGCCACGTCGGCCCGGTTTATGTGCCCGACTTTCCCCTCATTGCTAGCCGTATATTCTCCGGTGGCCGATCCGTCTTTCAGGATAGCCGCACGAACGATCGTCCAGTCCAGCGAGCTTTCCATGACCGCCGACTCCTGTGCCACGTGGTCGGCATAGATGTTGCGCAGCAACGTTCGGAACATGATCTTGGCAAGCCAGGGAGTTTGCTTCCAGCTTTCACCCACTCCCGCCGCCGACAGCACCACCAGCCGCCCCACCCCGTGCTTCATCATTCCGTTCACCACGTTTCGGGTGCCGGCGCTCAGCGTAGTCCTGTCCCTCAGCCCGTTGCTGCCCAGGGCCACGATCGCCACATCATGGCCGGCCACGGACGCGGCCACCGAATCAGCGTCGGTAACATCTCCCTGCGCTACCTGCAAGTCGGGGGCCAGCCCGTCAATCTTGCTCACCGAGCGGGTGAAGGCCGTAACCTCATGGCCCTGCTCCACCGCCTGCCGACACACGTACAGTCCCGTTTTTCCCGTGGCCCCGAATACGATTGCCTTCATGCAGTCCTCTCCTGTTTGGTGGCTTAACTATCCGAGTCCTGAGCGGGTTATCGGATGTACAGCAATTGTCATTGAGTGCCCTATAATGGCGTCGCCGGATAATCATACCGCCTGAGAATACCCAATGCACTTCACCTTCACCCCCGAAGAAACCGCCTTCCGACAAGACCTCCGCGACTTCCTGAAAACCGAGCTACCCCCCGACTGGAAGGGCGCCGATGAATACGGCCGCACCGACGACGTAGACTTTGAGCGGTACATGCGTCAACGTCTCATCGAGAGGGACTGGCTCACCATGGCCTGGCCCCGGGAGTACGGTGGACAGGACGCCTCCAACGTGAAGATGGCCATCTTCGCCGAGGAGATGATGTACCACGAGGCCCCCGGCAAGGACGGCTCGGGTGTCGGGCTCCTGGCCCCGGCGGTCATGCGCCACGGCACCCCGGAGCAGAAGCGGAAGTACCTGCCGCCCATCTCCAGGGGCGAGGTGACCTGGGCCCAGGGTTTCAGCGAGCCTGAGTCGGGCTCCGACCTCGCCTCCCTCCAGACCCGGGCCGTTAAGGACGGCGACTACTACCTGATCACGGGCCAGAAGATCTGGTCCAGCGGCGCTCATCTCGCCGACTGGATGTTCGTTCTCGCCCGCACGGACCCCGACGCCCCAAAGCACCGGGGCATTACCTATTTCCTCGTAGACATGAAGAAGCCCGGAATAACCGTCCGGCCAATCATCAACATGGTCGGCGACCATCACTTCAACGAGGAGTATTTTGACAACGTCCGGGTCCCGGCGGAGAACATAATCGGGGAGCTGAACCGGGGCTGGTACGTCGCCATGACAACCCTCAACTTCGAGCGTGAAGGCACGACGTACACCGCCCGCGCCCGCAAGCCCTTGGACATGCTGATCACATTGCTCAAGGAGTCCCAGGCCAATGGCAACGGATTGGAGTTGACTCCAGCCCTGCGCCATCGACTCGCCGAACGGGTCCTGGAGACCGAGGTGAGCAGATTACTCGCCTACCGGATTGCCTGGATGGTCGACCAGGGTCTCGAGCCCCAGCACGAGGCGTCGATATCCAAGCTCATCAGCAGCGAGCTGTTGATGAGGGTCGCCAACACGGGAATGCAAGTCCTGGGCCTGATGGGCCAGCTCGCCGAGGGCGACAAGTGGGCCCTGCTGAAGGGCAAGCTGCACCGCATGTACCTCTGGAGCATCAGCGAGCCCATCGGCGGCGGCACCTCCGAAATCCAGCGCACCATAATCGCCACCCGCGGCCTCGGCCTCCCGAGGGGGACTTAGGCCGTCATTCCGACCCCCGAGCCGGAATCTATCCTCGGGGACGGGCCGCTCGTGCTGAGGCTCTCGAAGTATGAGCGGGGGGTCCTGTTCCCTCTCCCTTGAGGGGAGAGGGCTAGGGTGAGGGTGAAACGTGAGTGAAAAGACTCCGATAAACTGAGCACGCAGCATGAACCGTAAGCTCAGAGCACAAACCCTCAGAAAGACCTCTACGGAAGCCGAGAACAAGCTGTGGGGATCGCTCCGAAATCGCCGGCTTCGCGGCTGGAAGTTTCGCAGACAGGCCCCCATTGGAAATTACATCGTTGATTTCGTCTGCCTCGATGCAAAGCTAATCATCGAGGTGGACGGCGGACATCACCAAGAGCAGGCAGGATACGACGAGGAGCGCAGCAAGTGGCTAACGTGTGAGGGGTACAGAGTATTGAGGTTCTGGAACAACCAAGTCTTGGCGGAGATTGAAGCCGTCCAGGAGGCCATACTCGCAGAGTTGGAGTCAACTAATGAGTCTGCTTGACTATGCTCCCATAGTCGAGCGTCTACATGGTATTCCTGTGACTTTCCTGATAGCCAAATGAACTCGCGTTGAACTGTAAATGGGCCAAGAGTCACCCTCACCCTGACCCTCTCCCCTCAAGGGAGAGGGTATCCTAAACACCCCCATGCACTTCACCTTCACACCCGAGCAAACCGCCTTCCGACAAAACCTCCGCGACTTCCTCAAAACCGAGCTCCCCCCCGACTGGAAGGGCGCCGACGAAGACGGCCGCACCGACGATCTTGCCTTCGAACAGCACATGCGCCGACGCCTCATCGAGAAGGACTGGCTCACCATGGCATGGCCCCGGGAGTACGGCGGGCAGGACGCCTCCAGCGTGAAGTCAGCCATCTTCGCCGAGGAGATGACCTACCACGAGGCCCCCGGCAAGGACAACTGGGGCATCGGGATGCTCGCCCCGGCCATCATGCAGCACGGCACCACCGATCAGAAGCGCAAGTACCTGCCCCCCATCGCCAACGGTGAGATGACATGGTGCCAGGGGTTCAGCGAGCCGGAGTCCGGCTCCGACCTCGCCTCTCTGCAGACCCAGGCCGTCAGGGACGGCGCCGACTACCTGATAACCGGCCAGAAAATCTGGTCCAGCTGCGCCCATCTGTCCGACTGGATGTTCCTCCTGGCCCGCACGGACCCCGACGCCCCAAAGCACCGCGGCATCACCTTCTTCCTCGTCGACCTGAAGACCCCTGGAATCACCATCAGGCCAATCATCAACATGGTCGGCGACCACCATTTCAACGAGGAGTATTTCGACAACGTCCGGGTCCCGAGCGAGAACATAGTCGGGGAGCTCAACCGGGGCTGGTATGTGGCTATGACCACCCTCAACTTCGAGCGGGACGGCACCATGTACACCGCCAAGGCGCAAAAGCCTCTCGATATGCTAATCGAGCTTGTCCAAGCCAACGGGCGTAATATGGCCGTCTCCCCCGCTCTGCGCCACCGCCTCGCCGACAGGCTGCTGGAAACTGAGGTTAGCCGCCTGCTCGCCTACCGGATCGCCTGGATGGCCGACAACGGGCTGGAGCCTCAGCAGGAGGCTTCCATCTCCAAGATGTTCAGCACTGAGCTCCTCCTGAGGGTCGCCAACACGGGCATGCAGGTCCTGGGCCTGATGGGTCAGCTCGCCGAGGGTTCCAAGTGGGCCCCGCTCAGGGGCAAGCTGCGCCGTTTATACTTGTGGAGCATCAGCGAGACCATAGGCGGAGGAACGTCGGAGATACAACGTAATATAATCGCCACCCGGGGCCTCGGGCTCCCGAGGGGGACTTAGTCCCTGAACCGCATCCTCTCCAGTAACGAGCCGCTTATTTGGCAGGACTCTGCTGCCAGAGTCGGGCGCTCACCGTGTATCCCACCACTACGAACATGACGTCTACCACAGTCCATACGTTGTTGGTAGTCTGCTCAGACAGGTGCACATAGTCGTTGAGGGAGTCAATCCAGTTGCCGAAGAAAAGGATTGCGAGAACTACCGCCGCATAGAAAGCGCAGGCCGCGCCGAGATTCGGCTCTTCCGAACGACGCCGGTGGATGTAGGTGAGCACAACGAAGAAGGTGGCTCCAACAGCCATTATGTATCCGAGGATGTCCAGCATCAGGGAGGTTTCGTCGTAGAGGGAGTTGAATACGAAGTGGACCAACGCATAGGTGGCCGTCAGCCCCAGAAGCACGGCTAGGGGTCTTCTCAGCACATTCAAACTCTCGTAGTTCATTGCGATGCCACAAGTCTTTCCCCGGTTGGATAGAGCTACCCTACTGACCTGGAAGTAGTCACGTCAAGCAGGTGAGTGACGGGACAAATTGAGAGCGAGCCCATCGGAGTAGGCACATCCGAAATCCAACGCAACATAATCGCCACGAGGGGCCTCGGCCTCCCGAGGGGGAGCTAAGCCTCTAGATCAAATCCTCCCTGAGGGAAGTCTACATATCCTACGACCCCCTACGCCTTAGGGCCTCTACAAAATCTTCTAAAGGGATTTCCAGCTTGGTGAGAATGTTCTTAAGTACCGACTTTTGTAGTTGCTTCTTGCCAAGCGCCAGGGCGGCTACCCGCCTGTGCCCGCCTTGGACCCGGATTGAATAGTAAGCGTGGCTTCCTTTAGTTCTCTCGTAGTAACAACCCAGCCGCACGAGGGCGTTAGCTTCTTCTTGACTGGAGCAGGCCGGAAGAGAGCTAAATCGCAACCTTTTCGCTCATTGCATTGCCGGTAATAGAAGGACATATCACCCTTACCATGGCGTTCTCTGCCAGGTGGTCCTTGACAGCGGCAAGGTCACGATAAGGAATGATGTTTCTCTCCACCGTCCACACTTTGATGCCGCGCTCCTTCAAGGTGTGGTCAAGTTCGCCCAATTCCCCCAAAAGCTCTATTTCACCCTGAACCGCTTCTTGAAGGTTTGCCCATGCCTCCTCTTCAGTATCGCCTTGAGTAGCGGTGCCGAGCTCCAGGCAAAATGCCGCGAACTGATCATCCTCTTTCTCCACTACGCCTGTTAGAACTACAATCGCGGCCATACTCACCCCCGTATTCGCCCGATATCCTTTCGAACGAAGCGCGAAGACGCTCTATTCGTATCGTAGCACGCAGGGGAAACCATCGTCTATTTCGTGTCCCTTCTCCCGTGTTTGCATCCTCATAGACAGTTTCGGAAGCTGTACCTGTGGAGCGTCAACGATGTTATAGGTGGAGGCACATCAGAGGTGCAACGTAATATAATCGCAACTAGGGGGCTGGGGTTGGGGAGGGGGACCTAGTACCGTGAGTTGGGCCTTTCCTATAGGGGATACCCCTCAGATATAATTCCCAACATCATTATCTTGGCAGCCCCCAGGGTTATCTGGTGCTGAAGAGGAGACAAACATGACACAGAGCCGTAAAGAAGTACTTGTGAAGGTAACCCTCATTGATAAAACCGAGGGCGTGCACACATGTTCCCGAGTTTATGGTGTCGATGGCAAATTGGACATGGACGGTACTTGGGATAAATTCCAAGAGGAAGTCAACACACCGCTTACAGATATGGTTAGCAGTGGTTTCCTTCGACTATTTCATCCGTTAGTTGTATATCCCGTCGATAAGATTATGCGCATCGAGGTTCAGCCAGCATCCTCTCAGCCATCCGAAATAGAGCAACTACAGAAGCAGACAAGGTTAGGGTTTGACACAAAAAAAGGTAAAGAAGTCCTTCAATGACATCAGAATGGTGGACAATTCCGATAGCTTTTTCTCCTCCTCTACTAGCAGTTATTGTTGGCTGGTGGCTTAGTTCCCGCCAAGAAGCCCTACGCAGGGCAACCGAGGCACTGCAGGCTGACCGACGGCAAATTTACATGGCTTGTATTAGCCCAACTATCCGGCTATGGGCTGGCACGAAGAACCCGCAGGAAAATAAGAAGGCTCTGGCGGAAATCACATCCTTCGAATATCGCCGGACTCTCTCTGAGCTAACGTTGATTGGCTCAGATGATGTAGTTCAAGCATTGAATACTTATATGCAGTATCTTTATAGACACCCAACTGACGCTGAGCCGCTTAAAATACTTACTTTATGGGGTGAGGTTCTGTTGGCTATACGTAGAGATTTAGGCAACAAGGGAACCAAATTAGAAACCGCGGATATGTTCAAGAACCTCATCACAGATATAGACAGGTACCTGAAGTAAAGGGCACGGTTCCCATGCAATACAAATTCACCAAAGAAGAAAACGCCTTCCGAGAAGAACTCCGCACATTCCTAAAGAAGGAGCTGCCGCGCAAGTGGCGTTACGGCCTCATCGAGACCGCAGACGAAGACTCGGACGTGGCCCGAGCCATGCGCCGCAAACTGGCCGACCGCGGCTGGCTCACTATGGGCTGGCCCAAGGAGTACGGCGGTCGGGACGCCTCGCCCATTACCCAACTCGTCTTCAACGAGGAGATGGCCTACTACCGCGCCCCTGGCAAAGACGCCTTCGGAATCGGCATGCTCGGGCCCGCGCTGATGATGCACGGCACCGAGGAGCAGAAGCGCAAATACCTCCCCGCCATCGCTGAGGGCCGGATCAACTGGTGCCAGGGATTCAGCGAGCCGGGCTCGGGCTCCGACCTCGCCTCCCTCCAGACCCGGGCCGTGGAAGACGGCGACGACTTCGTGATCTCCGGCCAGAAGATCTGGACCAGTGGCGCCCACCACGCCGACCGCTTCTTCATGCTCGCCCGCACCAATCCCGAGGCCCCCAAGCACCGCGGCATAACCTTCTTCCTCGGCGACATGTCCGACCCCGGCGTCGAGGTACGTCCCATCGTCAGCGCCACGGGCCGACACTCCTTCAACGAGGTTTTCTTCGACAACGTGCGGGTGAACAAGGCGGAAATCGTCGGCGAGGTGAACAGGGGCTGGTACGTGGCCATGACCCTTCTCGGCTTCGAACGCTCCACCGTCGAGTGGCCCGCCGCCGCGCGTCGGGCCCTGGAAGAGCTTATCGACTACGCCAGGGAGACCCGATCCAACGGCTCACGGCTGATAGACGACCTCCGCGTCAGGAACAAGCTCGCCGACGCCGCCATCGACATCGAGGTCTCGCGTATGCTCTGCTACCGGGTCGCCTGGCTTGCCACCCAGGGCCACTCCCCCGACGACGCAGGCTCCATCGCCAAGGTCTACAGCACCGCTATGCTCAAACGCTTCAGCGAAACTGGCATGCAGGTAATGGGCCTGACCGGCCAGCTGAGAGCCGATTCCAAGTACGCCGCGCTTGAAGGCGGCATGAGGCACATGTATCTTGAAACCATCGGCGTCAACATAGCCGGCGGCACCAGCGAGATACAGAAGAACATAATCGCCACCCGGGGCCTCGGCCTCCCCAGGGGCGCTTAGCCCCCTACGGCCAGGTGACCGGCACCGCCTCCGAGGTAGCCCCGGCACCCGACCCGTACTTCACCACCAACCTGAACCCAAGGCTTTCTCCCGCATTCCCCAGATAGGTCAGCGCCGAACCCGTCGAAGGGGGTCTCAAGAGTGGAATGGGTGTCGACGCATCAAACCGCCGTGCCGCAGCTTGGGCAGAAACCCGAGTCTCCTGGCACGCGGGTCCCACATTGAGAGCAGAACAACGTTCCCTCGGGTCCTGGTCTCGACATCGGATCTAGTGGGGCCGAGTATCGGGCGGCTTCGCCGACGCTCCCTACCTCTAGCTCCGGATGTAGCGGATCTGGTCCGTACCGGTTGGGTCCGACGGTTCCCGGAAGAACACATAAGATCAGCAGCACTAATGAGCATCCCAGTGCAATGAAGAAACTGACCATTGCTATCCAGGCAAAGATCATCAACGCTTCATAATCATTGGGCCTTTCAGGCTCAATGAGCAACACTAGGATTGCTGCAAATGCTATTCCCATCGCCAGGATGGAGGCGAGGTATAGCAGGAGCCACCAGGCAGAACGGCCGGTGTCATGTAGCCGTCGCGCCGACACTGCCAGAGACGGGATGAGCAAGACCAGAAGATAAATCTGACCGATAACGGGAACAATGCTAGCGATGGCCGATGAAACAGCTGAGAATAGGAAGAACCACCAGAATTCCGAACGCTGTGCCCTCCCGCTGAAGACAGCGTATTTTGAGAAACACGTCTTAATTGATTCCGTCAAACTCATGTGTCCTCACTAATCGCCTGAATCGGCATATTCGGGGCGTTGGTAGTCGCACCGTTATACCTGGTGTGCTGACTGGAACTCGTCACCTGGTGCTCTTGCCGGTTACGTTGCATATTACTTACTCGCAACGGCTAGGTAACACCGGTTCTGGAACGGCCATCCCTTGCCTGTCCTGCCGTCGTTCCAGCAGAGGAAACTGGCATTACTCCCTCTCGGCAACCCTAGCGCCACAGGAGCGGCAGAAGTTTGCCATAGGAGAAACCGAGGCATTACAGCGCGGACAATTTACCACTTCAGAAGTGGCTGTTTGTTCTTGTGTTCCGACCTGTCCGGATTCGCTGCTCTGGCGGTGATGCGGACTGTAAGGGTCGTCCAGATTGGGCTCGCGAGTCGGAGGCTCCTCATTTAGGGAAGGGCTGGCGGGGACTCCCAACGCCTGCTCTGGTTTTCTGGAGTTGTAATAATTTAGTAATGATAGGCCGACGCTGCAGATAACAAGAAGGACAGTTGCGCCCAGGACCAGGCGAAATGCACTTGCTCCGAGAGTATCCCATAGCGACCAAGTTGCCAGAGTGAATCCGGCAACTCCGGCAAGAAAATACCAGATAAGTGCGATGGTGCGGGATCTTTCGGTCTTTACTCCCTGTGCCATAGCGTATCCAACTATTCCATAAATGACTGCCGTCGGTACTACTGCCGACCCGATGTAGCCAAACTTCTCACCAATCTCCTCACCGGAGAGTGTTCCCGCCTGTATCCATATGGCATCTATCACCTCCACTGCTGCGAGGACAATCAATGCATACGTCACCCACGAGATATACCGCTGGTACCTTTGATATGGCCCTTTTGCACTGGCTAAAGACACGAACCCTGCGTAGGTGCCGCCCACGCCGATGGTGATCAGGGAAAACATGACCTTTAGCAGTACTTTAGGCTCTGTGTCAGCGAAGGATACCCACACGGGCCATATGACCATCAACAGACCGACGATCGCAATCCCTGCCCACAAAACAGGGCTATATGAGGTGACTTGCCATACTGTCCCAGGCCGACCTCTGTTGAAACCGCCCGATTTCATGACATGCATATTAGCTAGGAAGGTGAAAACAGCTCCTAAGATAATCAATTGCGTGTAGAGCAGGGCCGACCAGTCCGCTGTCAGTTCAAACCGGAGTGATATCAATCCAATGACTATCCAACATACGGTGAACAATCCAACAATGAGAATTACCACTCGCGCCTTGATGGATTTGATGCTATCAGGCAATCTCAGAGTATTCGAATTCCTCATGGTCATACATTCATCTCCTATGTCGATGCCACGGTAAGGCTCGCATATTGTTTAAGTCTAGTCAAACCTCCGGGACATCCTACAAGTATGGGAGAACTATTCCTGAAACCGCAATTTAGAACAAGACTTGGATTTGGCAATCTACGTCGGCTCAATGCAATCCTCTCCAAACCCAAGTTTGGTTTGATTCACTCACGAAGCCTCAGATGCGTTAAGTTAACCTTTCTGCGGTGTCGCCGCATCCCCGCCCCCGCCGTTATCCATCCCCACCCACCGTTCATGCCGTCGAAATGGCACATCTGCCTATGGTGAGTCTGCCCTTATCGTAGCGTGAATCCCCCCGTGCTATAATCCGACCCATGACCACCACCGAGGCTGGTCCTCACATCATATTCGACGATGCCCGGCGCATGCACAGCGCCGCACTGGCCCGCATGGCCGACGATGACATCCGGGACGCTGCCGAAAAAGCCTGGTGCGCCACCCTACGCGCTGTTGAGGCCCTTGTCCTCGCTCGCACTGGACAGGAACCTGGCAAGTCACCCGAAGCCAGCAGGCGGCTCATCAGCATCTCCGATGCCGACCCCGCCGTGTATGCTCTTCGGCTTAGCTACTTCAACCGGCAAGAGAGCCTTCATGGCCAATGCTTCTACCACGAGTATTGCCCGATGCCCGGAACCGAACGCCTCATCCACGAAACCGCCGACTTCATCCGGGACGCCGAGGCCCTCGCCCAAAATTAACCCCGCCACACCATTCCCACCCCCGAGCCGGAATCCATGGGAGGGGCTGCGGGATCCAGTCCCCTCTCCCTTGAGGGGAGAGGGCTAGGGTGAGGGTGAATCCTCCTTCCTGGGTGGGGCCGCTCGTGCTGAGGCTCTCGAAATATGAGCGGGGGCCAGCCCACCACCGGCAATCCATCCCACTCCCCCACCCCCCTACTCCACCTTCGCCGCCGACTCCGCCTCGGATATCCGCACCATCAGCTCGTCCCCGTCTTCCCACGGCTCCTCCGACACCGCCCACGTCAATGTCCCCGCCGAGGAGTCCTCCGTGGCGGATGAGACGTCCAGCGACAACCCCACCGACCCGTCCAGCTCTATAAACTCCACCTTCTGCCCCGAGAGCGATACATGGGGTGACAGTGTCAACACGACCTTGCTGTTGTCATACTTCAGACTTGTGATGGAAGTAGAAGTCCCGTCCACCGTGAACTCGGCGGGCTTGATGACGCCGTTGGATGAGTCTGCACCCACACTCGTGCCGATGGTCACGGGGTCAAAGAAGGCTTCGTGGAGGGTATTGGGGGATGGGGTGACGGTGACTACGACCTCACGTCTGGTCCGATGGTCTTCGGGCATTGAACCGCACAGCGCGTCAATGTAGCTCTGTTCGGCCCAGTAGAACCTGTACTCCCCCGCTGGCAATGGACGGGCCGTTATCGCCGTGAGAGGCCATCCTTTTGCAAACAAGTCCGCATCCCGTCCCGTCTTCACCACCCAGTCATCGGCTCCCTCGGGCTTATTCAGCCTACTCGCCTCTGACAACTGCAGGTAAGCGCCACCAACGTAGACCTCCGTCCCGACGGGCATGCCCGATGCAACCTGGCGGTCAAATTGTATGGCAAACTGCCGGTCTGTGTAGGTCTCCAGGTATTCTTTTCTGAATTGTATGCGTCGTTCCCAGTCGTACTTTTCAATAACGCACTCGTGATAGTCATCCGTGCCGTCCCCAGCATCCACCTCGGCCTGTAGTCGGCCTATAAGGCCATTTAGTGCACTGATGGTTATCGTCTCCGGCTGGGCATTCCGCGTTAGCCCGCCGGCGCCTGACGCTCCTGCCCCGGACTCCGGCGCTTCCAGCAGAAACCTCTGCTCGCTCCTGGCTGCACCTGTCGCACCGGGGCCGGCCGCATTCGGCAGCCAGGATGGTCTGTATCTGCTGGCCACTGTGTATCCGTCTTCGCCATTGGCCCTCAGGTAAGCCAGCAAGTACCGGTCAACTTGACTGGTGCTCGGTACAAAGTCGCTGTCTTCTCTCAGGAAGACGATAGCCTCCCTGTCGTCCCAGCGCGTCTCCCTCTCCGCCAGAAAGTCCTCATTAGACGCCTCCGCCTCCGCTCGCGTCCTATACAACGCGTCCCCGTCGTCTGCCACCACCTTCACCTCCGTGCCACCGCTCCCCTTCAGATATTCCAGAACTTCGAAGGTGAACTCCAGCGCGCCCACGTACCCTTCAAGGCTCGGTCTAATGCGTACGAATTCCACCACTTGCTTCACTGAGCTCAGTCTCACCCGGGCAATTGCCTCGGCTTCCAGTATCCGCTCCTCCAAAGTGATCGTGCCTTCGAAGCCAATGCCCCCAGAGTTCAGGGCTGTATCCTGTGCCTCGCCGGTAGGCTGGGATGTTGCAGCTCCTGGCTCGGGACTGCACCCAAGCGAGAGCAATGCGACACACAAAATGCCCATCACTGTTATGAAGATGGTGCAGCGATATGTCATAATCCGCATAGTCTAACAGTATTCAGATAACTTATATGTAACATATACAGCATTGCATATAACATCTTTGATTTAGTAGATTTGACCCCCGTGGCCCGTGCGCGCGTCGACACATGCCGGGAGGCAGAGGGGTACGGCAGTGCCGCACAGGCCCCGGGAGCTCATAAAGGCACATGTATCTTCGGCCCATTAGTGTTAAGATAGCTCCCGCACGTCCATAACCGGCAAGGAGGAAGCAAGATGGACCTGGGCCTTAGCGAAGAACAGGAAATGCTCAAGCGGACCGCAAGGGAGATGCTTGAAGCGGAATGTCCCAAAACCCTGGTGCGGGACATGGAAGAGGACGAAAAGGGCTACTCGCCGGAACTGTGGCAGAAGCTCGTGGAGCAGGGATTCATGGGCTTGCCCTTCCCCGAAAAGTACGGCGGCGCAGGGTTCGAGTTTCTCGACCTGATGGTGCTCGTGGAGGAGTTCGGACGAGCCCTGGTCCCGGGCCCCTACTTCTACACCGTAGTCGTGGCTGGAATGGCGATTAACGAGGCCGGCACCGAGGAGCAGAAGCAGGAGTACCTGACCAAGATCTCCGAGGGACAGGCCATCATGACACTGGCCCACACCGAGCCCAGCGGCCGCTGGGACGCGGGCGGCGTCTCGGTTACCGGCGTTGCAGACGGTGACGACTTCATCCTCAACGGCGTCAAACTCTTTGTGCCCGACGCCCACGTCTCCGACTATCTCATCGTCACTGCCCGCACCAAGGAGTCCGACGACCCGAACGAGGGTATAACGGCGTTCATCGTCGACGCGAAGAGCGCGGGAATCAATTACGAAGTCCTCAAGACCATCGCCTCCGACAAGCAGTGCGAGGTCGAGCTCAACGACGTCCGTGTGCCGAGGACCAACGTTCTGGGCAACGTCGACGAAGGCTGGCCGATAGTCGAGCAGGCCCTCCGCAGGGGCGCCGTCGGCAAGTGCGCCGAGATGGTCGGTAACTCCCAGCAGGTGCTGGAGATAGCCGTCGACTACGCCAAGAACAGGGTGCAGTTTGGAAGGCCCATCGGGAGCTTCCAGGCCGTTCAGCACCACTGCGCCAACATGGCTACCGACGTTGACGGGTCTCGGTTCATCACCTACCAGGCCGCCTGGCGCATGAGCGAGGGCCTGGAGTGCGACCGCGAGGTCTCGATGGCGAAGGCGTGGGTGAGCGAGGCTTGCCGCCGAGTCGCCGCGCTGGGCCACCAGGTCCACGGTGGAATCGGTTTCACCAAGGAGCACGACATGCAGCTCTTCTTCCGACGGGCCAAGCAGGCCGAGCTCTTCTTCGGAGACGCCGACTACCACAAAGAAAAAGTCGCAGACGCCATAGGCCTCTAACCCATCCCCTGTGTGGGGCCGCTCGCCCTGAGCCGAGTCGAAGGGTCTCAAGAGCGGAATGGGCGGGGTGTCCTACCCCCGCTCCCTTGACGGGCTGTAAGTGCGCCTGTGGCGTGAGAGGGCTGGGGTGAGGGTGAAAGTCCCTTCCAAATAAACCAAATCGGGCGGCTGGGTGTGCCAGCCGCCCGATTAGTTTTTACTGTCATTCCGAGGCCCCGCGAGGAGTCTAAAGCCTCGGCCCACACTTACCTACGTCACACCCACCCAACCCCCTCTCCCCCGTCATTCCCGCCCTTGATCGGGACCATCCCGTGGGGTCAGGATCCGGTGGATAACCAAGAAAAGCTAGTCTAAATCTTATTACTCACTAACTTGTCTTTCAGCGTCCTGACTCTCTTCAACTTTTATCTCCACCATAATTTTTGCAAGCCGATGGGAGATTTCCAAAATTCCGCAAGAAACATGTGAACGGGTCTGAGACCACGCTCCCAAGTACAAAGCCGACTATTACGGTGGTCACTGCAGACCAATCCTCGCCGCCCGGAATCGTCCTGGTAACCAATATGGCAAGGATGATGGTCGGAATGAACAGGAACAACATTGCAAGGCTCTCCATAAGCGGGCCGAGTGTAGAATGCTTCTGATGCGCGGCATGCTTTGAATGCACAGGAGGCTTGGGATGCGTTGTCAACTTGTCAACACCCTTGAATAGCAGCCATACCAGGAGAGTCCATGCGGCAAGCAGGATTGAGACAACAGGCAGTGGGACCAAAGAGTAATACAACTCCAATCCCTCCGAGAGCGCGGGCACAACCCAATAACCCATCAACATGATTGCCGCCGGCACCATGCCAATTGCCAATACCCCTCTTTCTTCGTACCAGTTTCCAGAATATGAACAACCAGGGAAAGGATGCCATTATCAGGACTACGTTAATCCCTAATTCGTGGAGTTCATGCCTGTTGCTAAACGCCAAAAGCAATATGGATACTGATAAAGCCGCAATCCCGGCGTACTGCAAACTGAACCGTCGATCATTGTCCTTTTGGTGAATCCCTTCGTAGAACGCCGCGATAGGAAACCACGCAACGAGAAGATTCATCACAACGCTGTCATACAACCGGTGTATGTGGTCAAACTCCCAAATGAAGTAGGTGAACGTCACCAGGGTCGACAATGCCATTGCAAAGTTGACAGTTACTCCCCGACCCAGGTCTTTCAACGAATGCTTGCGGGCCTCCTTAATCTTGGCTTTAGCGCGACACTCCAGAGATTTGCTCAACTCTAGGAGAAAGGCTGCGTAATCCGCGCTCCATTTATGGATTTTGCTGAGCATGGGTTTACTCCGAGAACAACGCAGGAAGCGCCCTCCTAGGCCGAGCAATAGCGTACGACATTTCCGAACTGCAAGGGAGAGTGTCCGGGATTAGAGATAGCTGCCCCGAGCCGGAATCCATCCCGCGGGGCGGTGTGGGGTGTCCTATCCCCTCACCCCCCATCGGTCAATTCCTGATTAGGCCCAACCGCCTCAGATCTCCTTCGGTCCACTGGACCCCTCTCAGTATTTCTCGCAGAGTTTTCCTTACCAGGTATCCCCTCCCCGGTGGTAGTGTATGACCGCTCTGCGGCCATCGGAATGCCGGTAGATGCGGGACCCCGTTCTAGTGGACCTCCGAAGGCCGAAGCCGTCTCTCTCCAGTGCCGCGATTATCTCGCGTACAGGTGTGTTCCTAAGCAGGAACGCCACCCGAGTCGAGTCAGTCACACTGTGACTGTGACTGTCGGAGTGCCGCCCACGCGCAACCTTCCATCCGGGCTGAAATCGCCCGCCTCCACCATATCCTCCAGGTAGGCTTGGGCCGCCTCTTGCAACGCTTCCAGAGCTTCTTCCGCCGTGTAGCCCCAGGTAGCGCAGCCGGACAGAGCGGGGATACCCGCTCCCCAGCGGCCATCCTCATCTTGCTCCATTTCGACGTTGAAAACGTAGGTCTTCATTCTTCTTGGCTTGCTCTTCGCCCGAGGTTAAAAGGACTCAGAATGCGCCGCAACGCTATCTGAAAGCCCGACCTTCTGTCAACATTCCCCCAACCCTCGCTATTCCGGCCCCCGAGCCGTAATCCAGGGGTGAGGCCGCTCGTGCTGTCGAAGATCCGCCTGAGGTGGGAGGCTCTCGAAGTATGAGCGGGGGGTTGCTACAAAACCTCATTCCTCAACTCCACCGACGCCGGGTGCACCACCCGACCTCCGGCCACCCGACCCGATATCTCCCCCTCCAGAAACGCGAGCAGTGCCGAGTCCAGGTCCTGCGCCACCAACTTCCTCACCCGTGTATTGAACGGGTACCGACGGTCCTTCGTCGGGTCCAGCTTGTCCGCCAGAAAGACAACTCGGGCCACGGGCCCCATGCCCGCCAACCCCGTCGTATGTACCCTCACCGCCTCCAGAATCTCCACATCGTCGACGCCATAACGCTCGCGAGCCAACGCCGCAGCCACGGGGCCGTGCAGGAATATCGGCATCCGGGCCTCCATCGGGCCGATTTCGATGCCGAAACCCTGGGCTAAAGAAATCAACTCCTCGGGGCGCTTGGCCCGAGCCAGATCGTGGAGCAGGGCGGCAATGCGTACCTTCTGGATGTCGAGACCGTGGTTCTCCGCCAGCCCGACAGCGATCTCCTCGACCCTCAGGATGTGCTCAAACAGGCTCCTGGAAAGCTGCCCGACGTCGCGCCTGATCTCCTCGATTGTGGACTCGGCGACGGTCACCTCGGGCTAACCCAGCTGCCCCGAGAGCTGCCTGCCCCCGAGAACGTGCATGTGCAGGTGCCCGACGGTCTGGCCCCCCTCATCGCCGCAGTTGATGGCGAGTCGGTACCCTTTGTAGAAGACGCCTTCCTTGCGTGCCATGTCGTTGGCCACGACGGTCATGTGCCCGGCCAGGGATGCGTTCCCAGCCTTGATCTCCCGGACTGACTCAAGGTGGGAGGTGGGCAGGACGAGAAGGTGAACGGGGGCCTGGGGATTGATGTCCCGGATGACGATGACCTGCTCGTCCCTGTAGAGTACCTCGGCGGGTATCTCCCCCGCGACTATCTTGCAGAAGATGCAGTCCATTTCCGTGGGTGTCCGGGGGATGAGAAGCGGTTATCCGAGAAACTGGACTATCGCAGTCATAGCGCCCAGACCGATGATCATGAAGCCAACTCCCCACTTGATGAGACTAGCGTTGACCTTGTACATCTCCGCCCGAAGCCCGACGATTTGCGTTTCAACCTTGCCAATGTCCCCCTTCAACTCCGTCCGCAAATCGGCAATCTGCGTTTCGACCTTGGCAACGTCAGCTTTAGAGGAGAGGTGATCATAAACGCCCTCCAGCCTGCTGAGCCGCTCTTCCACAGTGGTCATCGCCATCCTCCCATGCGGTCAGTATAGCATGCAGCCTTCCCTTGCCCCCCAACAAACGAACAATCCCCCCGTCAGCCCAGAAACTTGTATATGACAGTGAAACTGACCAAGCCGATGGCCATGAAACCCGCCATCAACCTGACGGTCCTCACATAAAGCCTCTGCATCTCCAACCGGGTCTTCGTTATTTCCGCTCTCAGCTCCAAGCGAGTCTTTGAGAATTCCGCCCTCAATTCCCCTGCGGTGGTCACCCGGCCCCCTGCCTCCTCCCCTCAAACTTCAGCGACGCGGAGTTCAGGCAGTAGCGCAGGCCCGTGGGCCGAGGCCCGTCCGGGAAAATATGGCCCAGGTGCGCCTCGCAGGACTTGCACATCACCTCCGTGCGCACCATCCCGTGGCTGAAGTCCGTCTCCGTCTCCAGCTTGGACTTGTCCATCGCATCGTAGAAGCTCGGCCACCCGGTCCCCGACTCAAACTTCGTCTCCGAGTCGAACAGCTCCGCCTCACAGACGACACACCTGTACACCCCCGACTCCTTGTTGTTCCACAGCTCGCCGCTGAAGGGCCTCTCCGTACCCTTCTCCTGGGTCACGTAGTACTGCTGTGGAGTAAGGCTCTGCTTCAATTCGTTGCGGTCCATGAGTTCTCTCCTCAAAGGGGTTTAATTACATCTTAGCACGGGTACTGGGAGGGGCCGCTCACCCTGAGCGCCAAAGTTTACCCTGAGCGGAGTCGAAGGGAAGGGTCGAGCGGGGGGCGGCCCACCTACGCCAACCCGTCACGCCCCTCCACAACTGACCACCCCCGACTCCCCCTAAACCATTCCGATGCCCTGCCAGGAATCTGGGGCGGGACCTTTTCCTCTACCCCCCTCCCCCCACCCCCCAATAGAGGCAGTCTCTCTGCCGTCGGCTAGCTAATGAGACTCCTCTCAACCTCTCTGGCCCTTACGGCAGCCCTTACGTTTCGGCCCCAGCATCCACCAGCGCCTGCGCCACCTCCGGGTTCTCGTTGAATATCATCGCCAGCTGCAGGGGCGTATCGCCATTGCTATCCCTCGCATTGAGATCGGCCCCCGCATCCAGCAGCGCCTGTACTATCTCCGGGTTCTCGTTGATCATCGCCGCATAGTGCAGGGGCGTAGAACCGATGTTGGTCTTCGCCCCGATGTCGGCCCCCGCATCCAGCAGCGCCCGCACCACCGCCGGGTTCTCGTTGAACATCGCCGCATAGTGTAGGGGCGTACGGCCAATGCTTTCCCTCGCCTCGATGTCGGCCCCCACATCCAGCAGCGCCTGTACCATCTCCGGGTTCTCGGCGAATCTCACCGTATAGAGCAGGGGCGTACCGTCATTGTCATCCTTCGCATTGGGATCGGCCCCCGCATCCACCAGCACCTGTACCATCCCCGTGTTCTCACTGAATCTCGCCGTAAGATGCAGTGGCGTCCAGTTGTCCTCATCCCTCGCATTGGGATCGGCCCCCGCATCCAGCAGCGTCTGTGCCACCGCCAGGTTCCCGCTGAATCTCGCCGCATAGTGCAGGGGCGTACGGCCAATGCCTTGGCCTTGCCTCGCCTCAATGTTGGCCCCCGCATCCACCAGCGCCTGTACCATCTCCGGGTCATCGTTGTACCATGCCGCAATATGCAGGGGCGTAAGGCCATTGCCTTCCCTCGCCTCGATGTCGGCCCCCGCATCCACCAGCGTCTGTACCACCCCCGTGTTCTCGTTGAATGCCGCCGCAACATGCAGAGGCGTAGCGCCATCGCCATCCCTCGCCTCAATGTCGGCCCCCGCATCCACCAGCGCCTGCACTACCTCTGGGTTCTCGTTGAATTTCGCCGCATAGTGCAGGGGCGTACCGACATCGCCGGTCCCCGCCTCGACGTCGGCCCCCGCATCCACTAGCCCCTGTACCACCTCCGGGTTCTCGTTGTACCACGCCGCAAGATGTAGGGGCGTAAAACCGCGGTTGGTCTCCGCCTCGATGTCGGCCCCCGCATCCACTAACCCCTGTACCACCGCCGGGTTCTCGTTGAATCCCGCCGCATGGTGCAGGGGCGTAAGACCGCGGTTGGTCTTTGCCTCGATGTCGGCCCCCGCATCCACCAGCGCCTGCACTACCTCTGGGTTCTCGTTGGTTCTCGCCGCAAAGTGCAGGGGGGTAAGATCGCCGTTGCCCTTCGACTCGATGTCGGCCCCCGCATCTACCAGCGCCTGCACTACCTCTGGGTTCTCGCTGGATCCCGCTGCAAAATGTAGGGGCGTAGAATCGAATTCGGACTTCGCCTGAATGTCGGCCCCCGCATCCAGCAGCGCCCGGACCACCTCCGGGTTCTCGTTGTATCTCGCCGTAAGATGCAGTGGCGTCCAGTTGTCCTCATCCCTCGCCCCGATGTCGGCCCCGCACTTCAGCTCTGCCTGGACTTGCGCCAGGTCCGCGTTGCTCCAGAAGTCCTCACTTACCCAATCTTCCCCTGTGGTGCCGGTCGGGCACGGGTTGGGAGTTGGCGTTGCCGTAGGCTCCGGCGTCGGCATGGGAGTTGGCATTGCCGTAGGCTCCGGCGACGGTATGGGAGTTGGCATTGCCGTGGGCTCCGGCGTCGGCATGGGAGTTGGCATTGCCGTAGGCTCCGGCGACGGTATGGGAGTTGGCATTGCCGTGGGCTCCGGCGTCGGTACGGGAGTCGAAACAGGCGTCGGCGTGGGATTAACCGTCGGTTCTGCCAGAGCCGTGGCCGCAGGCGTTGTGCTTGAGTCAGCCGTGGCCGTGGGCCCGGGCTCGTTTGAGCAGGCCCCGAGCAATGCCGCCGCCAGACCCAGCAGCCCGCACAGCAGAGCCAACCGCAGCAGTTTCGAAGGGCAAGATCTTTTCGGAACTGTGTACCAGGACGAAATGGAGGACATCGGGCCATGCATCGCAGATCACCACCTTGGGACTCACGGTATCATTGCTAACTCTTGTAGCAGCAATTAACTATCAACCCCGGTCCCTTGTCAAACCCTCCTCCCCCCCAATGCCAAATTAGAGGCATACACCTGCGCCATAGCGCAGGTGTATGCCTCTGTTTTCTCTCCCCCTCTCCCTTTTAGGCCCTAAGGGTCGAAGATGTCGCAGATGCGCCTGGGCGTGCGCCGAGCTGCAAGTCCGCCCTTGGCGGAGCGTGAGAGGGGGATCAAGGGGGTGAGGGTTCCCTTCCCCCCCCAAAAAGTGACACGGACCTATTGACTTAACTAGCACACATATTCTATATTACGCCCCGACCCGGGCCCGACATGGGACCCGTTGCACCGCCGAAACAAATAGATCTGCCGAAACACCAAAAGGACTGCCGAAATGACCGGAAAGACCCGCAAACCCTCCCATCCCCCGGAGCCCGGGCCAAAGGAGCCCCGGGGCCGCCGCGCCCACAAGGCCGGCGCCCCGGGTAACTCCTTCTACGACTCCGTCTTCACTAAATCCGCAAACAGAGACCGTGCCCTGGCTCAGAACATAAAGAGCCTCGATAACGAGATCGGAATTCTTCGTCTCCGGCTCAAGGAGCTCCTTTACGAGGAGTACAAAGACCGCACCAGCAACCCCGATGAAGACCGCAAAAAAGACAATACCCCCCGCATAATCAAGACCAGCGAGCTTATCATCCGCGCCTACGCCGCTAAGAACCGCGTCTCCGGGGACTCCCCTGAGGATGCAGCCGAAGGCATCGCCACCGTCATCAAAGACGTCGCGCTTGAGCTCGGCATGGACGTGATCCCCTGGAAGGACTAGCCATGAAGAACCCCTTGAACATATTCAACCGCAAACCTCGTACCGCATTACCCCTCGCTATCCGCCCCGAGTCCACCTTCGACGCCGTCCTCGAAATGCGCCTCGCAGAGCTCCACCAGCAGATCGCCGAGCTCAAGGGCCGCATCAACACCCTCTTCTTCTTCGTCATGATCGCCGCCATGCTCCAGTTCGTATTCGGCATCGCCGGAGTCACCCCCTGGTAACCATCCACTCCCTCAGGCCCTACCAGTATCAAATAGCAGAGGCCGTCTTCGATAGCGTCCAGGACCGCAAGGGCCTCTCCTTCTCCGTCATGATCGCCCGGCAGGGCGGCAAGAACGAGATTTCCGCCTGGATCGAAGCTGCCCTCCTCTCCGCCTATTCCCGCGCCGCCGTAACCGCCATAAAGGCCGCCCCCACCTTCCACCCCCAGGCCCGCATCAGCATATCCCGACTCGAAAAAGTCCTCCGACGCAAACGCATCCACTGCGCATTCCAACACGCTTCCCTATTCAGCGTCGGCCGCGCCCGTCAGCTATTCCTCAGCGCCCACCCCTCCGGCAACGTCGTCGGCAACACCGCCAGTCTCCTTCTCGAAATCGACGAGTCCCAGGACGTCTTACCCGACAAATTCAACCGGGATTTCGTCCCTATGGGCGCTTCCTCCAACGTCACCACCGTCCACTACGGCACCGCCTGGGACGACCACGACCTCCTCCAGCAGGTCAAGCAGTCCAACCTCGAGCTCCAACGCGCCGACGGTATCCAGCGCCACTTCGAGTTCGACTGGCAGGCCGTAGCCCAACACAACCCCCACTACCAGCGCCACGTCGAGGCCGAACGCCTTCGCCTCGGCGGCGATCACCCACTGTTCCTCTCCCAGTACTGCCTCACCCCCGTTTCCGACGATGGAAGGTTCCTGGACAATACCCGGCAGGCCCTCCTCCAGGGCAACCACAGCCGCAAGAACGCGCCCCTCGTAGGGCGCACCTACGTGGCCGGCATAGACCTTGCCGGCGAATCGGAAGAGCCCGCCAGCGGCGGGCTAAGGGCCAACGAGCCCTTGAGAGACTCCACCGTCGTTACCATCGGCGAGCTCCGCTCCCTCGACGACGGCTTCGGGTCTAAACTCCCCACCCTTAGTGTAGTCGAGCACTTCTGGTGGAAAGGTAAGCCCCACACAGAGACCTTCTCGACTTTGGTCCACCTCCTCAAAAACGTGTGGGCATGCCGCAGAGTAGTCGTCGACGCCACCGGTGTAGGTGCAGGCGTCGCCGCCTTCCTGCGTAAGACCATAGGACCTTCCATCGTCAAACCCTTCACCTTCACCGCCCGCAGCAAGTCGGACCTCGGCTTCGACCTCCTCGCCGCCATCAACTCCGGCAGGCTCCACACCTACAAGCCAGACGGCTCCCCCGAATCCACCGAATTCTGGTCCCAAATCTCCAAAGCAAGGAGCACAGTCAGACCCAACCAGACAATCAACTTCTTCGTCGACCCATCCCAGGGCCACGACGACTTCCTCACCAGCCTGGCCCTCCTAGTCCACGCCTCCCACTACATCCCCCGCCGCGCCTCCGGCCACCTGAGAAAAGGCTATGAATAATCCCCCACCACCGCCGTCATTCCTGCGGAGGCAGGAATCCAGGGGCGGGGCATTCCGCTCGCCCTGAGCAGCGTCGAAGGGTCTCAAGAGCGGAATGGGTGGGGCTCCTCCCCGCCACCTCTCACGTCGAGGAAAAGGGCTGGAGCCTGCCCCGAGTCCCTCGAGGGGGTGAGGGTGCCCCCCAAGAAAGGAAGGGAACAATTGAACAGCCGTACACATCGAATTGAACGGAGACAAACATCGAAATGCCGTACTACACAGAACTCGCCCACGACAACCTTATTGTCGAAGAACTGGAACTGGCCTGCTACGACCCGGTCCTGGATGACCTGTACCTTGAACCGGACCCCGATCCCGAATCCCCGGATGACCCCAGGCCCGAGCACGTCGACTACCGAGACGAAGGATGTGAAGTCGCCCCCGAGTGTCTCGCCTGCCCCCTGCCCCGCTGCCGCCATGACGACCCCCGCGGGCAAAGGCGCGAGGCCAAGGATAAGAGGAACAGGGACCTGCTGGCCGTCAGGCGGGAGGAGGGGTTGGGGGTGGTGGCCCTCGCCAATCGGTTCGGCCTCAGCCGCAGCATGGTCCACCGCATCCTCAAGGAAAACCATGCCAAACCCCGACGGAGGGGCCGCTCACCCTGAGCGTAGTCGAAGGGTCGAGCGGGAGGGGTGGTACTACCCCCTCTCCCTTGAGGGGAGAGGGCTGGGGTGAGGGTGAAAAGATAAGCCAGAGTCCGCAATAGCCAAATAAGTCAACACGCATAGAGAGAACAACATAAACAACCTCACACTCCCCCAACAGATCGAACGCCTGGACGCCGACAGGTTCCGGGCCTACTCCGAAAACCTCGCCTTCTACGGCGGCGCCCAGTGGGCCGGCCGCACCCGACGCAAAGAGCGACGCCTGACCTTCAACTACGCCCGCTCCTTCATCGACAAGATCACCTCTTATCTAATGGCCGACATAGGCTTCTCAATAGACCCGAACAACGCCTCCGACGAGTCGGCCCGCAAGGCCGAGGAAGCCACCCACGCCCTCGCCGCAGCCTACCGGGACAACGACCTGCAGCAGCTCGACTTCGACACAGAGCTTGACGCCGCAGTCCTCGGCGATGGCGTTTACAAAGTCACCTGGGACGCCGAGGAGGAGCGCGTCCGAGTCTCCGCACCCGACGTCCAGGGCATCTTCGTCTGGTGGGTCGGCGACGACGTGAACCGGGTCTGGCGGGTGGCCAGCCGCTACAAGCTCTCCGCCGACGAGGTCAGCCTCATCTACGGCGTCGGGACCCGTGCCCCGGCGGCCGGAGATCGCCGTTCCGACTCCACAATCGTCGAGGTCTGGACTGCGGACTCCTTCGAGATATGGATCGACAATGCGCGGCGCCAGCGTCGGCCCAACCCTTACGGCTTCATCCCTTTCGTAGTCTTCCCCAACATCCGTGAGCCGAAGCGCTTCTGGGGCGTTTCCGACGTACCGGCCATCATGGAGCCCGCCCGGGAGCTGAACCGCGCCTTCTCCCAGCTATCCATGATCCTGGAACTGTCCGGCAACCCGATAGCCGTGCTGGAGAACATCGAGGATGCGCAGGACATCACGGTGCAGCCGGGGGCCGTGTGGGAGGTCCCGGAAAGCTCTCGTGCCTACTTGCTGGACCTGCTGCAGGGCGGAGGTGTCCGGCTCCACACCGAGTTCATAGACCTGGTCTACCGCGCCCTCCACGACCTCTCGGAATCCCCGCGGCCCAGCTTCGGAGACAACGCCCGTGGCCTTTCCGGCGTGGCGCTGGACATAGAGCTGAACCCGCTGGTCCAGAAAGTTCGGCGCAAGAGGCTGATCCGCACCTCGGTCTACGAAAGGCGGGGGCGCATGATTCTCAAGGTGCTGGAGCAGCACAAGGGCCTGGACTTCGGCCCCGCCCACCCCCGAGTCCTCTGGGGCCCGATCCTGCCCCAGGACCGCAGCCGCCTGGTCCAGGACGAAGAGACGCTGGTGCGATCCGGCATCCACAGCCGGCGCCGCGCCATGTCCAACCTCGGCGTCGAAGACCCGGATAGAGAGCTGGCTCTGGTGGGGGAGGAGACTGACACCGCTGAGACGTAATCTCTGTTCCTCATCTGCTAAGATGGGACTCCTATGAGTCTGTCCTGGAGATGATTTGCGAGAAAGGGTTGCCTCGTGACTCGACAATAATCGAGTTCATAGAAAAAGACCTCATCACAATGATTCTGTAGGCGATGCTCGTAGGAAGATTCGGCAGTGCCAGTGGATGGCCCTATCTTAAAGGCCGCGTTTTAATTCCACGGCATGAGGCCGATAGTTTTTCTGAAGTGACAGCAGCAATCGTAAAGGAGTGCAATGATGGCGAAAGAGAAAAAGGGAAAGTACTACATCAAGGACTATGAGCTTGAACAAATGCCTTCGTACAGCAACTACCCCCAGTCGTTGTTGAAGGCGATGTATGCGAAGCCGCTTATTGGCCGGGATGGAGGGATACTAGATACGGACGTCGCTGCGTCGGCGTTCAAGTTGGACCCGGGGACATACTACGGTGCCCACGCGCATCTGAGGCCGGAGATATACATTATTATGAGTGGAACGGCCGAATGTGAATGGGGAGACGAGACCTTCACGGCAGAGGCTGGAACGGTGACTTATTGCCCTCCCAATATGTCTCACGCGATGCGGGTGACCAGCAGCGAGCCTTTGACGGCGATTATCGTAAACTGGACACCAGGCGGGCGACAGGAGGTTTGGGATGAAGGCGCCTACATGTTAGGCGAGGAAGCGTAGGGACCGCGCCAAGCTGCGGATTCCGTTTAGTTGGGGAACCCGAACAACCTCGCAGCGTTGTCACGGGGATAGAGTTCATCGTCGGCTTCGCCACGGGCGATGTGTCGGGGGGCATTACTGGTCGCAGAGTCGATGGTCTGGTTGGAGAGAATACGAGAGCAACGCCGTGCCGAAGCACGAAAAGTCATTCAGCGTGCTCTAGCTAAAGCGCGCGAGTGGAGACACCTCCCATATAGAAGCTTACGAAGAATTGTTGCGGACCTTCGACGGCAACGACAACCTGCCCCCCAGCCACCGCTAGACAACTCCAGGTCCACAAGACATGGACCGCTCAAGCCGCGCTCCCGACGGTAGAGATCGGGATCCTTCGAAGGGGCGAGGGACCCCCTACCCCACCCCCCGCCGTCTCCTCACCGTAAGATAAATCGTTCCGAGGGCCAGGCCCGCCATCAGCGCCCCCAGCCCGACCGTCAGTCCAAGCACTACCCCACTCCCGTCCTCCTCCACATCACTACTTCTCGCCCAGGCTAAGGGCGTCGGTATGGGGGCAGGCGTCGGGACGGGCGTTATCCTTGGCGCGAGCGTTGGACTGGAAGTTGGGACTGTGGTTGGCCTCGGCCTGGGAGTCGCCGTCAGTGCGGGTGCTGGTGTTGGCACGGGCGCCGCCGTAACCGCGGGAGCGGGCCCGGTGGCGGAAATCGTGGTCTCGGACTTTAGAGAGTCATCAGATGCGCTGCTAGCGACTGTATCAGACTGTGGCTTGGGAGTCGCCGTGGGTTCCTCCCTCGCTTCTTCCGGCATGGCGGTGGGTTCCATCATCGCCTCGGGCTCTGGAATAGCTGTGCGCTCGGCCATCATCATTGGCGTGGACTTTGGAATGATGTCCGGCTCAGCTTCCATCATGGCCTGAGGAGTCGGGGCCATCATCGCATCCTCTGGCTCATCTTCCGTCATCGGCGCTGGCGTGGGAATCGGGCTAAGCGCGGGGGAGTCATAGGCCGTCTCGTCCTCCGAGGCCGCTCTCCCCCCGTCCCCACCCCCACCCTCGAACAACCCCGTCACGTTGCCAGCGACCATTACCGTGAAGGCAACCACCGCCAGCGCCGTCGAGACCCGCATCGTCCACAGTAACACCGGCCTCTCGGGGAGAGGGGTGGGTGCGGCTACGGCGGCCGGGGCTATCCTGAATGAGCGCGGGGCCTCTACCTCCGGCATCCGTTGCAGCAGCTGGACAGTCGCCCTCAGCGACTCCATCTCCTCGGTGCAGGAGTCACAGCCTTGCAAATGCGCTTCCAGCGCGATCCGCTCCGCCTCCGGCAGTACGCCATCGATGTAATCCGACAGCACTTCCAGAAAGCGCCCGTGCCCCCGATTGAATAGCTTTTTCAGCATCTCAAACACTTTATCAGGCCCCGCTCCCGTATCGCGCGGGCAGCACGCCCGGCCTGTCTCTAAGAAAGTCCCTGACCCGGGCCCGCCCCCGGCTAAGGCGCGATTTCACCGTACCCACGGATATGCCCATGACCCCGGCGGCCTCCTCGTACCCGAAGCCCTGTACGTCTATTAGCACCACGGCCAGACGCTGGTCGTGTGGGATGGAGTCGAGACCCTGCTGGATGCTCTGGCCCATCTCCCGCCTGACGGCATAGTCCTCGGGGGACTCGGAGGAGGAGGGGGGATCAATCGTCACGTCCTCCGCATCCAGGGACTCGGTCCGGCGCACGTTGCGGGACCTGAGCACGTCCCGGCAGGCGTTGGCCGTTATGGTGAACAGCCACGACTTCAGGTTTCCTCCCTTGAACCGTCCGATATTCCGAAAGGCCGAGAAGAAGGCGTCCTGGGTCGCGTCCTCCGCGGCGGGGGCGTCGCCGAGCATGCGCAGGGCCATGTTGTAGAGGGGTCGCTGGTACATGTCCACAATCTGGTTGAAGGCGTCGACGTCTCCGTCCCGGCTTCGGGCAATCAGGTCCTCTTCCGGCTCCGACATCCTTTCTGGAGGCGACATTCAGGCAGTATACGATTGCGTACACCGCGTCAGCAAAGCCGAGCGTTTCGCCCCCGACTCTCATTTCTAAAGACGGGCGAAGGGTCGGGATTGTTCCACAGGGTTCCTTTGACGAGAGGGAGGAGGGTGGGGATGGATTCACTCTTCGGCGCACTCCCAGGCCCATCTTCGACATCTTCGGCCGGTTCGAGGGCCGGAATGACGGCAAGCGAGCGTATCTACGTCATATGAGCGCAGGGAGTCAGGTCGTATTGTTCAAAAGTGACATGAACCCCTTGACTGCAAAAGCACGCATGTTCTATTATGTGCCACAAATCACTCACTAAAGGAGACCCAATGCCCGACCCAACCCCGCCCCATGATCCCACATCGCCCCAAGATCCTGCACCACCCCATGACCCCAGACCCGAGACCCCAATCGGCGGCAAGACCCCGAGCACGGAGCCCGCGGGGGAACCCTCCCGGGATGCCCTCGAAGTCCAGAGGCTGAATGCCCTGGTCGCTGAGAAGGAGACGGAACTGGACGGCATGCGGCATCAGATTGACTTTGCCGTGGGCCGCTACCGTATCGCCCTCATGGTGAGCGCCCCGGACCTGCCTGAAGAGCTCATATGCGGAAACACAATCGTAGAGCTGGACGATGCGATGGAGTCGGCGAAGAAGATCGTCGAGAAAATCGCCTCGCGCATCGGAGGCCGCACCCCCGAAGACCGGGTCCCGTCCGGCGCACCCGCCCGCCGAGAAGCCGATCTCTCGGGCCTCTCTCCCAGAGAAAAGATCATGTACGCAATAAACAAAAGCTAGCCGCAGAACGCAAGAAACAAGGAGAAACACAACAATGGCATTGACGCTAACAGAAGCCAGCAAGCTGTCCAACGACGTGCTCCTGTCCGGGGTTATAGAGACGATAGTCAACGAAAGCCCCGTGCTCCAGCACATGCCCTTCATCGAAATAGTAGGTAACTCTCTCACCTACAACCGGGAGAACGCCGCCCCTACCGTCGCCTTCTATGATGTTGGCGACGCGTGGGCCGAGTCCACGCCCACCTTCAGCCAGGTCACCGCTACCCTCAAGATACTCGGCGGAGACGCCGATGTGGACAACTACGTAGCCGCCACTCGAGGCAATGTACAGGACCTGGAGGCCGCCGTCGTCGAACTCAAGTCCAAGGCCGTACAGCAGAAGTTTGACGACACCTTCATCAACGGTGATGTCGACGCCAACGCCAAGTCCTTCGACGGGATCGACAAGCTGACTCCCACTGGTCAGACCATCACGATGGGCGTCAACGGGGCAACCCTCACCCTGGACAAGCTGGATGAGCTGATCGACAAGGTGAAGTCCGGCAAGCCCCACATTCTCATCATGAGCCGCAGGACCCGGCGCAAGCTCAACTCCCTTGCCCGGACAACGGGCAGCGGCTTCCTGCAGACCGACCGCAACATGCTCGGCCAGATGGTCCAGTTCTACGATGGCGTGCCCATAGGCATCAGCGACTGGGTATCCGACGAACAGAGAGCGGGCACCAGCCGCGACTCCTCGACGGTATACGCGGTGCAATTCGGGGAGGATGGAGTGGCGGGGCTGACGGGGCCCTCGGGCCTGCAGGTGGAGCGGGTCGGGAGCCTGGAGACTAAGGACGCCACCCGCACCCGGGTCAAATGGTACGTAGCCGTGGCCCTCTTCAGCACCGTCAAGCTGGCCAAGCTAACCGGGGTCCAGAACTAGGCCGGGCCCCACTTACACTCTCGCAAAACTCTTTCCGAGAGATGGGGGAGGGGACGTCCAATCCCCTCTCCCTCGATGGGAGAGGGCGAGGGTGAGGATGAATGGAATCTCTAAAGATCAGTAACGTGAAAATCGCGTCCCCCGCATCAGGAGACAACTCATGACCACACTCACCGAAATCCGTGCCCGCGTCCGCACCGACCTTCACGACGAAGACGCTGCTGGCTTCCGCTGGGCCAGCGCCGAGCTGGACCGGCACATATTCCACGCCCTGCGGGAGATGAGCCTGGCGATCCCCGTGGAGGACAAGGCCATGCTGGGCGTGACCGCCGGGTCCCGGGACATCGATCTCTCCTCCCTGACCGGCCTCGTGCTCGTCGATTCCGTCGAGTACCCGGCCGGTCAGTCCCCTCCCACTTTCACCGAGTTCCGGGTCTGGGGAGACACGCTGACCCTGTTGGTGGAACGGGTCCCGGCCCTAGGGGAACAGGCCGTGGTCTATTACGGCAAACTCCACACCCTGGACTACCTGTCCTCGACCGTGCCGCAGCCCCTGGAAGACATACTGGTGACGGGGGCATTGGGGTACGCGGCCCACAGCATGTCAGGCTTCACCATCAACCGGCTGAACACCGGCGGCGACTCGGTGTGGCGGGACTACATGATATGGGGCCGGGAGCGGTTGAACGTCTTCTATCGGGCGTTGGCGAGGCACGGGCGCCCCCGACGGATGAAGTCGCGCCGCCTGGGGTTGGTTCAGGCGGCGCCAAACGGCGCACGAAGTGGTGCTGCTCAAGCCGAGACCGTCAATGTATGAGCAGCCTGAAATCGACCGCA
Organism: Dehalococcoidia bacterium; assembly: GCA_965220005.1. Lineage (GTDB taxonomy): Bacteria > Chloroflexota > Dehalococcoidia > Plut-88900 > Plut-88900 > Plut-88900. Next base: position 490,288 of record OZ244800.1, on the reverse strand, counting down.
CCGGAGAACTCCTAGCATGAGGCCGTTATCCAACTCCCTGCTCCGTGCCCAGAGGTCGTCCTCAGCGAAGCCTTGGGTGAAGGTCGAGGCCCTGGATCGGATGGCCGGCATAGCCCGGCTACGGTTCAAGCGGCTCCACATGGGCTCGGAGGCCGAGGGGCCTCACGCTCTTACCATCCCCGCCGACGGCGCTCTGATCCGCGCACGGGTCGACCCCACGAACAGCCACAACCTCTACGTCCAACGGGTGCCCAACCCCTCCCCTACCGCCAATTTTACACAGTGGGTTTCGCTGGGCCCGGCGTCCAGGGATGGCGACGTGGCCCTGTGCTCTGCCGGGGCGGAGGTGCTCCTGTTCTCGGTGTCCAGCAACAGGCGCACCCTATACGTTCGGGCCAGCGCTGACAGCGGCGCGACCTTCGGGCAGGCCGTCTATGTGACCACCTCCGCCTCACCCATTACCTGGCTGGCCGCCGACCTCAAGCCAGACGGCACGGCCCTACTACTCTATGCCTTGGTCAACTCCGGCCTATATGCCATTCGGCGCTCCAACGACAGTTGGGGCTCTCCCCGTATCTGGTCCAACTCCCTTTCCCAAGTCAATGGGGTCGCCGTCCACTACAACGGGGACTGGAACGTGGCCGTGGCGGGCCGGGACTCGACGGGCAGGAAAAGCGGCGTGTGGAGCACTGTCTTAGGTGATGGCGCGGCCCAGATCCTTGATACATGGTCGGCGCTGAAGCCCGTCACCGAGGCCGAGCGTGTCTTGGGCATCGATTTCCGCGCCCCTTTCATCGACCACCCGGACGTCGACCGGCTCTTCTTCATCGAGCAGGTCACCGGGGCACACAATCGTCCTTTTTTCACCTTCACCATGCCTTCGACCTCATATCTGGACAACCTATGGCGTGAGCCTGCCGCGTTCGATCTGGACACGGCTTACGGGTTGGCTATCGGCCACACGGCGAGCCACGCTTGGCTCTCGACGGCCAACGGCGTGTGGTCGGCCCCCCTCAACCCCCCGCCCCTGGACCTGAGCCGGGACGTGGTCTCCCTTACAGGTGAAGAGTCGGCGAGAGAGACCATGTGGCGTATAGAACTTCGAAACAACGATGGGCGCTACTCTCGTCCCGGGGAGGGAGACTTGGCTCTCCTGACCAAGGGGTCGGAGATAAGGATCGGGCTGGGCTATGTGACTGCATCGGGGAGGGAGTCTTCACCGCGTGCTCCGGTATGGATCGACGGGTTCGAGCATCGCCGTTCCGATTCCTCTTCGACACTGATAGTCCGCGCCACGGGCGGATGGGGCCTCCTGGCCTGGCAGCAGGCTCGGAGCGAACGCATTTGGGCCGCCGGGGAGGCCAGCCTATTTCAGATTCTCAGGTCGATATTGGCCCGGGCAGGCTTCGAGCTCGCAACTCGCCCTGACCATTTTCTCCTGAACAATCATCGACCGGAGTTCCTTGTCGAGGAGTCAGAGCCGCTGGACATGGTCGTTGAAAGGCTTATGACCCACGTTCCCGACATTCTGCTTGGGACATCCAGCGACGGATTCGTTCTCAAAGTCCCCTCTGCCACTGAGGTGAGCACGTATGCTTACGGCTCGGGGCACGGGATTCTGGAAGCTCGATATCTTGACCCGGTACCCAGGCACAGCAGGGCCATCGTCTTCGGCTCTACTCATACCAGTGACCTCTCCAACTGGTCGGACTTCCCCGCCCTCTTCGACCGACCAATCCACATCCATGACGCAACCCTCGACACCCAGGAAAAGGCCGACGCCCGCGCCCAGTCCGAGGCCCGCCGCATCGCAATTTACCCTGGCCGAGGGAGCATCACCATCCCCGTTAACGCGGGCCAGGAGCTATACGACGTCATAGAGCTGACCGACCCCACAGTTGGACTCATCTCTGCGAAGCGCCGTGTCCTGGGCCTCGATACCCGATACGCCGTCGGGCCACGGGGCCCGCGCTACGTGCAGACCATCCATCTGGGTAGCGTGTAGGAGTCCGGGATTCCTGCGCAGGCTGGAATCCGGTGGGGTGGGAGCACACGGGCTGTGCAAGACTATTCTTGACACCGCGCCCAATGCGGGTGAAGAATGTCCCCTACGCATCTACCCCTTGCCCCGTACACGTTCCCGTACCCAGAGGCCCCACCATGATCGAATCAACTAAACCCGCAACTGACACGGACGACGAACCCGAAATCCTCGCCCGCTATACGAAGGCTCTACCCAAGGGCAGATATCCTTGCGGTTATTCGCTGAAATCCGACCTCCAGGTGGAAATCGAGAGGACACCGGAGGAATGGATTGCCGCCGTGGAAATGGAAAGCCTGTATCTCTGGGGCACAGGCGCGACTGAGGAGCAGGCTATAGACGACCTGGTGTGCGTTTTGGGTGAGGTCAGGGACTCCCACCGCAGCTTCAAGGACGGACCGGCGCCCTGCCCGGAACGCGAGCTGCAACTGCTCGAAGACACGGTCCTTTAGAATTGGACTATGACGCCCTGCGCAAAGCCCTGCTTTCGAAGGCTCGGGCCCAGGAAGATCGCACGGGAAGGCATATCAAGTACTACGCAGAAATAGAGGGCGTCCACAGATTCATTACACTAACCTCCCATGGTGCAAGGGGTCAGATTTCCAAACCGCTCTTGAGCAAAATCGCGAAGCAGTTGAGACTCACCGGCCGACAGTTGCAACAGTTCGTGGACTGCACCCTCAGCCGTGACCAGTGGCTGGCAATATGGGGAATGTCCCCTCGTCAAGTATGATGAAGGCCTAGTCCCGATAAAGACGGCGTAACACCATGATCGAATCTACCAAGCCCGTCACTGACACGGACGACGAACCCGAAATCCTCGCGAGGTACACGAAGGTGTTGCCCAAGGGCCGACGCGGTTGCCACCACCAGATCAAAACTGATCTGACGGTCGAGATCAAACAGACCTCGGAAGAGTGGTTCGCTACAGTCGAGATTGAGTGCTTGTATGAGTGGGGGGTTGGCGAGACAGAAGAGCAGGCCATAGATGATCTGGTGTGCTCCCTTGGAGACTACAAACTCTGGTTGGACAAACACAGGGGCAACCTTGCCGAGTGCTCATCCAGAGACCTAGAGCTAATCGAAAACATGGTTGTCTAGGGGTGGACTATCGCACGCTCAGAAGCGCCTTGAACCGCAAGGCCCTTGCTGATGAAGATGATAGTGGCGACCACATAGTCTTTAACGCAAGAATGAGCGGCAGAAATCAAAGGATCACGAAAATGTCACACGGTGCTAAAGGCCAGATCTCCAAAGGACGTTTAGCTGAGTTTGCCCGGCAGATGCGCCTCTCCTCCCGACAATTTAATCTTTTTGTGGACTGCACCCTCAGCCGAGACGAATGGTTGGGAATATGGGAAAGCGGCGCCAGGCCCGCGTGATGCTGCAACCTACTGAACAGAGCCCCGCACCAAAAGCCCCCATCCCAACAAAACACACCCACGCGAGCCTGATTGCAAACCAATATTGAAAGTCCCCGCTTCCGACGCTGGGCACTCGTAGCATCCGTCACCTCCTGTGTAGGCACATCCCTTGGTATCATTTTCATCATCGGCATTCTGCTGCCGGACATCTCCAAGGAGATGGACCTTTCTCCCCTGACCCAGGGATTGCTCGGCTCCTCGGTCCTCATTGCCAATCTGATCTTCTGCATCCCGGCTAACCTGATCACCTCCCGATTCCGGCCCTGGAGGACCGTGACCCTGCTGTTTCTGGGGATTGGGGGTGCGGCGCTGCTGCAGAGCTGGACGCCCATCCTTGCCGCCCTCTTCATTGGGCGAGTGGGCTCGGGCCTTTTCTTCACGTCTACTCAGTCACCCCGAGCCCTCATCATCCAACAATGGATCCCACGACACCGCATCTCCTTTACCAATGGCCTCTCTTTTGCAGGCATCGACCTGATCATGGGGATCGCTTTCCTGGTAACGCCGCAGTTCCAGGAGCTGGCCGGGGGATGGCGAGAGACTTTCTTCATCTGGTCCATGATCTCCTTTGGCCTTACCGTGATATGGATGATCGTAGGCGGGGAGAGGGTCAACGAGGAATACGCCACCCGCGCCCGAGCCGAAACAACCAGCCCTCTGAACGCACTGCGAAACTACAAGCAGCTTTGGATAATGGGTATGGGCATGGGCGGCTCGATGACCGCGCAGGCGGGGTTCCAAAACTTTTGGCCCACCCTTGCCGAGGACCAGCTTGGCCTTACTCCATCTTTTGTCGGCCTTGCGCTGGGCGCCATGACCTTTGCCGCCGCCCCGACAGATTTCATGGCCAATGCCATTCCAACACTGATACGGCGCCGCTCCCTGGTTCTTTCGGTGTGCGGCATCCTGTCCATTATTTCCCTTGTAGGCATGGTCTACACCACCTCTGCGCCGCTGGTCCTGCTATTTGCCATGCTTAAAGGCTTTTCCTTCGCCTACTTCCCCGTGCTTATGATCATGGTATTCCTCATTCCGGGCATAAAGCCCCGTGAAATAGGAATAGGCATGTCTTTCATGGAGACTTCCATCTGGGGAGGCTCGGCTGTCGGGCCCCTGCTGGTGGGTGGACTCCAGCAGATCACCGGCAACCTTCAGTTGTCCCTGTTGATTTGTGGAATGTTCCCGGTAACCCTCCTGGTAGCGGCGTTCATGCTGTCCGTGAGGGACCGATCCCCCAATCCTCAGTTGGCCTGAGCCCCGACACCCCCGTGCTACAATGACCCCCTTTAGTGCCCCAGCTAAACCCGCCGCGAAGATGGTCGCGCGAACCGAGGCAAGCCTGAAATGGACGCTGGAGATTGCTGGAGACGATTATCGGGCGGAGGGAGGCGGCTGTCGGCACTAGTAGCCGAATGATTAACATGAAAGATCGACCCAAGCCGGCCATTGCATTGCTGGTCGCGGCGACCGCAGTGCTTGCCGTCCTCGCGGCCTGCAGCGGCCAGTCTTCCACACCTACATCCCCACCCCCCACCTTGGCCCCTTCGACGCCGACACCCGTCATGTCCACCACCCCGACTCCCACTACTGCACCACAGCCAACTCCGACCCCCATACCAGCCTCGACGTCTGTATCCGCGCCAAGCCCCACATCCATTCCTGAACCGACTCCCATCCTGACATCCACACCTACCTCAACGCCGAGACCTACGCCAACGCCCGTACCGGCCTACTATCAAGCCTGGAACAGGCTCGTGAACGCCCGTTGGCTGGAGCAGAACTATCCGACTCTGGGATCGGACATCAAATCGCTGCCCTGGGTTTCAGACGGGATAGACAACGCGGAATCCAAGGTCCTACGGGAGCTTCTTTACCTTGTGGTCTTGAGTCAACCTGCAGTGTCAAACATCATCCAGATGGCCTGGGTGCAGGATGGCGTTGATAAGCAGGAAGCCGAGGCCATCAATTGGGTTGACAGCTCTGGTGATGCCGATGTTGCCTTGTCAGTCACCGAGCTTGCGTGGGTGCGGGACGGGATTGAAGAGCTGGAAGTCAAAACTATAGAAGAGCTTTCCTATATCGCCCAAGACCCTTCAGCCGTTGGAGCGTCAGTCATGGCTCTTCCTTGGGTCCAGGACGGCATTGAGACGATTGAGTTTGAAGCACTTCAACAGATGCGCTACATCAACTTGGACGACTCTGAGGTTGCTGCCACAGTCATCGCCCTCCCATGGGTACAGGACGGCGTGGGCAGGCAAGAGATACGGGCAATTAAAGAAATTTCCTATCTTTCGCGTAAAAACGCGGGTGAAGCATCGCGCATAGTGTCAATGCCGTTCCTCGAAACTCTTGAACCTCCAGACGTATCTGCACTCGAGTCTCTTGTGTATATGGTGTCGTTTAGACAAGCCGAGTACCAACGTGTCCTCTCCCACCCGACCCTGACCAACGGCATCACCGACGATTGGACAAAAATTGTCGCCATTCTATACGACGTGAGTAGGACCAACCCTGACCTGATTGATGCACTGCTTGACCCCGCCCAAATCGCCCTGGCGACGGCAACGAACCGCCGATGGCCCTCTGCCGAGCAACCGGTGGGCAAGGCCGATGTGGTAACCCAACTGGCCTCCGTGCTCTTCGCACTTGAACACAGCTACACTCCGCCAGACTCCGTGCGTCCACATCCAGCTTCTGAGGACTTCCCCGGACCCGTCCCCGCCGATGCTCCACGCATTACGCGTAGCCTCACCATCGACACCTCAATACCTCGTTGGCACTCCACTGGTCTATATGCCGCACCGGGCGAACTGGTCACGGTCACGGTGTCCGCCGAGGTAGCCAAAGCCGTCGGCTTCGGCGTGCGCGTGGGCGCACACAGCGACCGCATATGGCGGCGGTCCGAGTGGACGCGCATGCCCGAAATCAGTCGCTACTTCCCCATATCCGCAAGCACGACCCTAGTCGCGAATGCCTTCGGAGGCCTGATATACGTCGATGTCCCCGAAGCCGCTGACATCGGGAGTGTCACAATAGAGATTCGGGGTGCTGTGGCGGCGCCTTTGTTCGTTCTAGGCGAGACGGACCTGAACGCCTGGCGCGACGAGATCCGCCATGCGCCCGCTCCTTGGGCGGAGATCGCCGGGCGGAACATGATAGTCACTACGGATGCTCAGGAGGTGCGCGACCTCGATGACCCGGCCGCCGTAGCTGAGGCTTGGGACCGCGTGCTCGACCTGAGCGCGGAACTGGCCGCCTGGCCCTTGCCCGCCCGTTCAAGCCCGGAGCGGTTCGTCGTCGACAGACAAATCTCAGTGGGGTACATGCATGCCGGCTATCCCATCATGGCCCATCTGGACCAGCAGGCAAACTTAGTGAACGCTGAGCATCTGCGCTCCGAGTGCAACTGGGGCTTCTATCACGAGGTGGGCCACAATCACCAAGTGGACGACTGGACCTTCGATGGCACGGTCGAGGTGAACGTCAATTTGTTCACCCTCTACATCTACGAGTTTCTGTGCGGAATCCCGGTGGACGATAAGCGATTTCACGGCTCCCACCAGTCTTGGTCCGAGCTGATGGCGCTGTATGACTTCGATGATCCGGACTTCGAGCTGTGGAAGCGCGAGGAGTTCCTGGCACTGATCATGTACGCGCAGATGCAGCAGGAATTCGGCTGGGACGCCTACCGGGAGGTGTTCGCGACGTACCGCGCCCTGCCGGACGCTGAGCGTCCCAAAAGCGACGACGAGAAACGCGACCAGTGGCTGGTGCGCTTCTCCCGACAAGTGGGCAGGAACCTCGGCCCATTCTTTGAGGCGTGGGGGGTGCCGACGTCGCAGGCAGCGCGGGACTCAATAGCTGACCTGTTGGTGTGGTTGCCTACCGACTTCCCACCGGGGCGTTAGAGAGACCCTTCCCTCCGGTCCGTAGTTTCCACCCCACAGCCTATGCCCCGACACCCCATGCTACAATGACCCCCGCTCCCGACCAACATTCCACCTTTCATTTCGGAGGCACAAGTGAGGCTTAAAGATAAAGTCGCGATCGTGACAGGGGCCACGGCGGGGATGGGCAGGGCGGCGGCTGAGCTATTTGCACAGGAGGGGGCCAAAGTTGTCCTATGCGGTCGGCGTCAACAGCTAGGCGACGAGATTGTCGGCGTTATCAAGGGCCGAGGCGGCGAAGCGACTTTCGTTGCGGCTGACGTGGCGAAGGCCGAGGACGTGAAGAGGGTAGTTGACACGGCAGTTAGCAGTTACGGCAAACTGGACGTCCTGTTCAACAACGCCGGCATCAACGAGCACGCTTCCGGCGACCCCGACAAGGAGCCCGAGGAGATCTGGGACCGCATCATAGGCGTCAACCTCAAGGGCACGTTCCTCGGCATAAAATACGCCGTCCCTGAGATGCGCAAGGTGGGCGGCGGCTCGATCATCAACAACTCCTCGGTCAATGATGTCCAGGCGGATATGGTGTCCATGTCCTCCTACCACGCCTCCAAGGGTGGCGTCACGGCCCTGACCAGGAAGGCCGCCGTTATGCACGCCGCCGATAACATCCGGGTCAACGCCGTCAACCCCGGCCCCATCGCCACCGAGATGGTCGACATCACATGGGACATGCTATCCAACCCCGATATCATTTCCGAGCGCAAGACCAAGCAGCCCCTCCGCCGGATGGGCCACCCCATGGACGTCGCCTACGCCGCCCTCTACTTCGCCTCCGACGAATCGGCCTTCGTGACAGGGGCCAACCTCCTCATCGACGGAGGACAGTCGGCGACATACCGGGATGCCGTGTAGAGTCCCATCTTTCGTATCGAATATCATCACCAGGAGAAATACATGAGGCTTGAGGGAAAAGTAGCGATCGTGACCGGGGCCACGGCGGGCATGGGCAGGGCGGCGGCTGAGCTCTTCGCACAGGAGGGGGCCAAGGTTGTCCTCTGCGGTCGGCGCGAGTCACTCGGACAGGAGATAGTCGACGTAATCAAGGGCCGAGGTGGCGAGGCCACATTTGTCACGGCCGACGTGGCCAAGGCTGAGGACGTGAAGAAGGTCGTGGATACGGCGGTGAGCAGCTACGGCAAGCTCGACGTGCTGTTCAACAACGCGGGCATCGACTACTCCGGCTACGGCCAAGCCGATGAAGAGCCTGAAGAAGCCTGGGACCACGTCATAGCCGTCAATCTCAAGGGCACGTTTCTCGGCATAAAGTACGCCGTCCCGGAGATGCGGAAAGCCGGCGGCGGGTCCATCATCAACAACTCATCAGTCAATGACAGCCAGGCGGGCGCCGCGTCCACCACTTCCTACCACGCTTCCAAGGGAGGCGTAACGGCCCTCACCAAGAAGGCCGCAGTGGTCTACGCCGCCGAGAACATCCGGGTCAATGCGGTTAACCCCGGCCCCATCGCCACCGAGATGGTCGACATCCCGTGGGACAAGCTCACCGACCCCGACACCATAGAGACCCGTGTGGGATTGCAGCCCATGCACCGTATGGGCCACCCAATGGATGTCGCCTATGCCGCCCTCTACTTCGCCTCCGACGAGTCGGCGTTCGTAACCGGCGCCACCCTGATCATCGACGGCGGGCAAGCGGCGGCCTACCGGGACGTCGTCTAGCGAAACGCTTCGGTGTGATAATAATACGTAGTTCTCCTGAGAGGTTTAGTAGCCTGCTGACGAGGGATTAGAGACGATATGCGTTAGATGAAGACCCATCCGTGCGTGTTCATACTGTTGGCCTTCATAGTGAGTGCCGCTACGGGTGTCATAGCTCGGGGGACTGGTGTGATCTGGATCGCGGTGGCGGGGGATGTGGTTTTCTTTGGTGTGCTCTTGGCGGTTGTGGTGCAATGGCTTAAAGGGAGAACAAGGAAAGCGGTAGGAGCTGGCGGGACTCCCCGGAGGATCTGCCAGGAATGTCCCTGCCATACAGTATCCGATGAGCCTACGTGTAAGGACTGTGTGGTCTGTTGTCCTGAATATTATGACCGGAGAGTGATACTGAATCGTTAGAGGTCCTTCTGACCAGGAGAAGCACATGAGGCTTGCGGGAAAAGTCGCAATAGTTACCGGGTCCACTGCGGGCATAGGGAAGGGCTCGGCGGAGCTATTTGCCAGGGAAGGGGCCAAGGTGGTGGTCTCCGGCAGAACGGTGGATGCGGGCGAGAAGGTCGCCGAAGGCATCCGGGCCGCGGGCGGCGAGGCGATTTTCGTGAAGGCCGACGTTTCAGTGACCGCAGACGTCCAGCGCCTGGTAGAGGAGACGGTCTCCGCCTACGGCAAGCTGGACGTGCTGTTCAACAACGCGGGCATCGGGACCACGGGCCTCACCGCCGACGAGTCGGAGGAGAGCTGGGACCGCTGCATGACCGTCAATCTCAAGAGCGTCTTTCTGGGCATAAAGTACGCCGTCCCCGAGATGATCAAGTCCGGTGGCGGCTCCATAGTGAGCAACTCCTCCATGTGGGGAATCACGGCCAGCCACCGGTGCGCGGGCTCGTATGTCGCTTCCAAGGCGGCCATCATCGGACTTACCAAGAAGGCGGCCCTCGACTATGCGCGACAGAAGGTCCGAGTCAACTGCATCTCGCCGGGCGATATCGGATATGTCGGGCTGGACAGAGATGAAGACTACTGGACTCGGCCCGAGATAGTCGAAGACTTCGAGACTCGCCAACCCTACCCCAGGATGGGCACCCCCGACGACTGCGCCTACGCTGCCCTCTACCTCGCCTCCGACGAGTCGGCCTTCGTCACGGGCTCCAATCTCGTCCTGGACGGCGGCATGACCATCGCCGAAATCCTGGCTGGGGGTCGGGGGTGAGGGTCGGGGCTCAAAACAGCACCCGGTAAATCCTGACCTCCGGGTTGGAGGAGTCGGGGGTGGGATAGACGGGGCTGAGGAGCCCTTCCTGTGCCATCCTCTCGAACTTTTCGAGACCCGCCTGTGGGTAGTAGAGCCGCTCAAGCTGGCCGACATAAACGTAGCGCACCCCATACTTTTCGATGAGGCGTCGGGTATTTTCGATATCGGTGGTGGAGTAGAGGGTGTGAACGTCGGCGCGGCGGACTGACACCTGGTCCCGGTCTTCCCAACGCTGCTGCTGCTGGTGCCAGTCCCATCCCACGACTGTCGGCAGGCCCGTGTACACCGACACCCGGCTCCCCCACGTGTACAGCCCCGAGTTCCCCTCCAGCACCACCGGCGAACCCTCAATGTTGTCCTGGAGCCAGAGAATGGCATGATAGTCCCAGCCCAACTCCAGGATCTCCGGTGGCTCGATGGAACCGCTGCGGTCTGCGTCGTCGTAGTAGACGGCGGTGGGCATGTAGGCCATGCCGTCTATGGTGATGGGCGAGTTCTCGAAGCGGTGCTTGGACCGCTCTGGGGTGGCGGTGATGGGATAGACCAGCCCCGCGGCAATAAGGATGACCAGGGCCCCGGTCCACGCGAGACGACGCCCCGTGAACTGACGCGGTATCGCCATTGCCCCGAGCCGCCATGCGAAGAAGGCCGAGGCCAACGCCATCAGCGTCCAGGCGTGGAAGTAGAACTTGAACACCGTATTCATCCTGCCTGGGTCGACGAGGTTGACCTTCAGGAACTCGACGCCGATGCCCAGGGCCAGCGCTACACCCAGCATGAGCAAAGCAAAAAGCTCGGGCCCCGAGCCTTTCTCCCTCTTGGCAAGGGTCTTGACGGCGACCAGGCCCGCCATCAGCAAGACTAGCAACGCGAAGGCAGCGGTGTGATAGCTGAAGCCCATCAAAACTGCTAGCAATATTACTATCGCCGCTACGGGCCAGAGTTTTCGGGAGCGGAGGGCCTGTACAAGGAGCGCAGTCGGAGCTTTGCCGGCCGACTTGACCGGGTACTCCTGCCACAGCCTGTACAGCAGATAGCTGATGCTGATGAACAGGAATATGCCGTGGATGGCGAGGTACTGGTAGAGGGGCGTGGCGAAATCGTGGCGCTCTACGAACGGGAAACCGACAGAGCCATCGTAGTTGAGGTGGAATGGGGCGAATAGCAGGATGCCGAGGAACCACACCCCCCCCACCCCCGTCCCCGCCAGCACAAGGGTCCGCCCCGACACCCGTCCCATAGTGAAAATCAGCGCGGCCAAAACCACGACTCCCACTGAGAAGAGCAGGTAGGTCGGGTAGTCCCAGCTGTTTATCGTGAACAGGGCCCCGACGGTCAGGGCGAGGGCCGCTATTCTCGCAGCCCAAGCCTTGGTTGAGCAGGTCTTTTCGGCGCCCATCAGGAGCGCGAGCCCTAGGCCCAGGGCCAGGATGGCGAAGGGGAGGGCGATGAGGTGGGCGTGGAGGTCGGCGAAGAGGAAGCTGAAGAAGGGGAACTCGGTGATCTCACAGCCACCACAGTAGTCGAGACCTCCTTGGGCTGAGGTGTCGATAACGCGGCTGCTCCGCCAGAAGTCGAACTGCCCGACCGCTCCCTCGCCGAAGGTGAATCTCCAGACGGCCTGTCCCAGCTGAACAGCCCCGTCCAGGTTGCCAATGACGGCGACGAATACGGCTCCGGTGATTCCCGCAAGATAGGGTCCGCCGGGTATCGAGGGCGGGGCTCGGTCTCCTCCGCCCCCCCGGCTCGCGGCCAGGTTGTAGACGACACTGAAGGCCCCGCCAACAGTGAGTGCGAATACCAAGGCTATGGCCAGGTTGAAAGCCGTGGAGGGCAGGACTCCCGTTATCTTGGTGATTGAGGCTATCTGGAACTGGCCGAAGTAGTAGTAATTAAGGTGACCGCCGGCAAACCAGGGGTCGTAGGGGGGCATCTCCGTCGATCTCGTGACCGCATTCAGGTAGGCGAAGTCCATGGGCTTTTCGCCGCCGCGCCAGGGGTGCCAGAGGTCGGGGTTCCAGGCTCGGACGCCGTAGAAGGAGAGGAAGGCTACGAGGAACAACACCTCGCAGAAAAGAATTAGCCGCCATCGCCGCCGGAAGAAATTGACCACCCCCACCCTGCCGCGCCACGCGACAAGCCCTGATACCGCGCCCACAACGCCGATCATCAGCCACAGTCCGCCCGGAGAGAAGTCCAATATGCGAAGGCTTGCAAGCAGCCAGGCGAGGTATCCCACAAATAGCAGGCCAAGGACCTTGGTGAGCAGATATCCCCTGTCTGGCAGGCGGCGGAATAGGAGGAGGCCGATGGGCAGAGCGGCGAGGGCGATGATCTGGACTGCGATATACCAGACGAATGTCGGGAAGCGGTTGGCGAAGCTGCCTCGGTCAAAAAGGTCCGAGAAGGTGCCCCCCGCCTGCTGCCGCGCCGCGCTCCCCTCTGAGAGCATGCCGCGCTCCGGGATCCCCGGTATTGGGGGAGCGCGTACGGACTCACCGGCCAGGGGAGTTTCCAATAGGGTGCGGATGGCTCCCTCTTCCAGGGGCCGCACCTTTTTTAGGATGATGGGCGTTGGGTGTTCGTAGTTGGTGAAGGAGTCGTCGGCGTGCCCGAGATTGAGCACGAGACCGGAGAGCCGACCTGGCCCGAGCGCCGCTGGAGCCTCAAGTCCGGGTCGGGAGAATGTGTCGTGTACAAAGCTGACGCCCAGGAAGTTGGGGCGCGCCTCGGCCACGTAGTCCACCTCGAATCCCAAGTCACCTGCAAACAAGAGCTGATAGTAACGGGAACTGAGAGGATATCGGTCGGGGAGGGTGGGGATGCTCCCGTAGAGGCGGTTGCTGAAAAAGATAACGTAGTCGGCGTTGGCGAGGGTGTCGGCGAGGTGCTCGGCCTTGCTCCCGATGACTGTGAAACCCTCGTGGTCGGTGTACTGGATCGGGGTGTCGTCAGGGTCGTATAGCTGGAGAGTTATGCGGCGGTACGAATGGAGATTGGGCAGGCTCTCCTCCCAGTGCTCCATAGCGAGAACGGAGTCGGGAGGGATATGCTCTCTGACATAATCCGAGGCTCGGGTGGCGGGGTGGTCATCCGTGTAGACGTTGGCATAGGCGAAGGAGTAGAAGACCGTGGCGAATACGACGAGTCCCAGCCCCGCCACCCCACCCCCGTACAGGAAGTTGCGGCTCGGGCGGATGGCTCGGAGCCGGGTGAGCCCCTTGTCGGAAAGGCTCGCGGCCATGATTGCAAGAAAGGGCGTGACCGGGAGCAGGTATCGGAGGAACTTCACCTCGGCGAGGCCGGTTATGAGGAAGAAGGGGAGGAACCATGCGAGCAGCAGGATGTCGGTGTGGGTACGCTTGAGCGCAGCCCTGAGAGCCGTGAACCCAAGCCCCGCCCACATCAGCACCGCCAACGGCAACCCGACGCCCCACACCGAGAACTGCCACAGGTGATAGGCGAAAGGCAGGCTGCCGTCGTACTGGCGGGTGTAGGGGAAGTCTATGACGCGGCGTACCATCTGGCTCTGCTGGTAGGCGTCGGCGGCGTAGTAGGGTAGGTCGAGAATGGCGTAAGGCTGAGCAACGGCGAAGGTCAGGAACCCGAAGGCGGCTGCTATACCCAGCTTTCGGAGGGCAGGCTTGATGGCGTCGGGATTGGGGATGAGGGTGTCTACCCGCGCACCGTTGCGCAAGGCCAGGAGCCCGACCCCCACGGCGAAACCGGCCAGCATGGGCGCAGCGCTGAACTTCGACGCCATAGCCAGACCGAAGAAGGCCCCGGCCAATACTGCGTCGCGTCTCTGGCCCCCTTCCGAGAGACGCACCACGAATAAGAATGATAGGCAGCTGAAGAAGGTCAGCATCGCCTCCGTGGTGTAGAAGTGGGCGAGCTGGATGTGCAGGACTGCGAAGGCCGTGAAAAGGGCGGCTAGGAGTCCGGCGCGCTCGTTGAAGAGGCGTCGGGCTATGAGGAAGACGACTAAGACGGTGCCCGTGTCGAAGAGGACGGAGAGGACGCGCCCGATTATCGTCAGGTCGTACATGTTGGAGTCTTCGACGCCCGGGACCGCACTCACCACCCATCCCACCGCCCCGAGAAGGTAGAAGGGCAGGCTACCGTAGTCGTAGACGCCGTGACCTGAAGTGGCGCCCGGAGGCCGGGGCACGAGGCTGCTCTTCTGGACGTCGAACAGCTCTAAGGGTGACTTGAGGGAGTCGAGTGAGAGCTGCTGGGCGGTCCAGACTACGGACCGTTCGTCGGGGTGGAGGGAGTGACTGGAGCCGTCGTCCCAGTTGACGCCGTACAGCCTGAGCCCGAGGGCAAAGACCAGGATGACGATCAGGGCAAGAGCGACGGGCGACGGGCGCGGGAGAGCCGGCAGCTTCGGCGCGAGCGGAGAAGCCAAGGCCCGGCCTTAGGGCCTAGAGGCCCTTGGACGCCATGAACGCCGCCAGGTCTCCTACCCGGCAGCTGTAGCCCCACTCGTTGTCGTACCAGCCGAGCACCTTCACCATGGAGTCTCCCATCACCATCGTGGAGGGGGCATCGAAAATGGCGCTGGCGGGGTTGCCCTTGAAGTCGCTGCTGACCAGCTCCTCCTCGCAGTATTCCAGCACGCCGCTCAGGGTCTCCTGGGAGGCCTGCTGGAAGGCCTCGTTCACGCCCTCTCGGGTGACGGAGCGTTCGACGTTGGCGACAAGGTCGATTAGTGAGACTGTCGGAACAGGTACCCGGAAGGCCATGCCATGTATCTTGCCCTGCACTTCCGGCATGACGACGCCTACGGCCTTGGCGGCGCCTGTGGTGGTGGGGATGATGTTGGCGGCGGCGGCTCGGGCCCGACGAATGTCGCTGTGGACCTGGTCCAGGATCTTCTGATCGTTGGTGTAGGCGTGGACGGTGGTCATCAGGGCGTTACTGATGCCAAAGTTGTCGTTGAGAACCTTGACCAGCGGCGCTACGCAGTTGGTGGTGCACGAGGCATTGGAGACAACCGTGTGCTGTGAGGGGTCGTACTTGTCCTCGTTGACGCCCATGACTACGGTCAGGTCGTCACCCTTGGCGGGGGCGGAGATGATCACCTTCTTGGCCCCGCCCTGAAGGTGGCCGGCGGCCTGTTGGGCATTTGTGAAGAAGCCCGTGGACTCAATGACCAGCTGCACCCCGAGGTCGCCCCACGGAATCTTGGCGGGGTCGCGCTCGGAGAAGACCTTGATGGGCCGACCGTCTACAACGACGTGTCCATCAGCAGCTTCGACCGTACCGGGATACCTGCCGTAGTTAGTGTCATACTTGAAGAGGTGGGCGTTGGTCTCGGTGTCGGTGAGATCGTTGACAGCTACGATTTCGAGCTCGTCAGAATGTCTCTCGAGTATGGAGCGGGTGACCTGCCTGCCGATCCTGCCGAAGCCGTTAATGCCGATCCTGGTGGTCATTCAGTTCCTCCAAATAATGGTCTAACCGGACTCCTGCCCGTTCTGCGGCTGGGTCTCGCCGTTCGCCAGAATGAGAACAGAGTCAACGAATTGGTGTACGAGTTCCCTGGACTCGGTAAATTCTTCTCCCGGGGGGAGGAAGTTGTGATAGAAGTTTGCGTGGAACTTCTCAGCCACCGCGTAACCGGCTCGCAAAAAAGGTGCATTCTCTGCCTCAGCTACTTCTCGAATCATGATTCGAAGTGCCCTATGCCTGTTGTCGCGGTTACCCCTTTTCTTTGCCAAGGCGATGGCGGCGTGAGAGGCGGCGCCCCAAAGCTTTTCTGAGGCCTGAAGATAGTCACCCGCCTCAAACTCCTTGTCGGACGCGACGAGGAAGTTTCGGACGGTCTGCACGTGGTTTTCGGACGGCATGGGTTGGTTAATGGCCTTGGCATGTGGCCTACTGCCCCTCCAGTTGAGCCAGGGCCCGACGGTTGTTCCACTCCTCGTTGTCGTTGGTGGAAAGGCCCTGCCTCAGGTCCAGGGCCTGCTTGTAGCAGGGCATACAGTAGACGTTGTACTCCCGGCGGAGCCACCTTTCGACTTTCTTCTGGCAAGAGCTGCATTTCATGTTCACGCCTCCTGTGCCGGTGGCCGACACACAGGCCTATTATAGCGCTACCAGGTGAGAGAATGCCTCCCGTCCGGCGTACCGCGCCCCCGACCCCAACTCCGATTCTATGCGCAGGAGCCGGTTGTATTTTGCCACCCGCTCCGACCGTGCCGGGGCCCCCGACTTGATCTGACCCGCTCCCGTGGCTACGGCAAGATCGGCGATGGTTGTGTCCTCTGTCTCGCCGGAACGATGGCTGATTATCGTGCCCCAACCCGCCTCCTTGGCCATTTTGACGACTTGAAGGGTCTCGGTCAGGGTGCCGATTTGGTTTGGCTTTACGAGGATGGCGTTGCTTGCTTCGCTCTCGATGCCCCGGCTCAGGCGTTGGGGGCTGGTGACGTAGAGGTCGTCCCCGACAACCTGCACCCTCTCTCCAACCTTGAAGGTGAGCCGCTCCCACCCACCCCAGTCATCCTCAGCGAGACCGTCTTCAATGCTGACAATGGGGTAGTCGATGGCCCAGCGGGTGTAGTACTCGGTCATAGGCCCCGAGGCGAGGGAGATTTGGTCTCTCGCCAAGGTGTAGGACTCTCCGTCGAAGAACTCGGTGGCGGCGGCGTCCAAGGCGATGAAGCACTCGACTCCCGGCTTGTAACCCGCGGCCTCGATGGCCCGCACGACCACCTCCACGGCCTCTCGGTTGGACGGCAGCGACGGCGCAAATCCCCCCTCATCCCCGACGTTCGTACTCAAGCCTCGCTCTTCCAATGACTTACCAAGCTGGTGGTATATCTCGGTGCCCATTCTGAGGGCGTGGGAAAAGGAATCCGCGCCAAGGGGTACGACCATGAACTCCTGGAAGTCGGTGGAGTTTGCGGCGTGCTGGCCGCCGTTGAGAATATTGAACATGGGGACCGGGAGCAGGGGCCCGGCGCCCGTGTCCAGTGAACGGTAGAGAGGCAGGGAACGGTGGTTGGCGGCGGCGTGGGCCGCTGCTAGTGAAACTCCGAGAATCGCGTTGGCCCCGAGCCGGGACTTGTCCGGCGTCCCGTCCAGCTCGATCAGAGCCGCGTCGAGGTCAGCTTGGTCGAGAACGGACATCCCCTTTATTCGCCCGGCTATCTCGCCCTTCACGTGGCCTACTGCTCTCAGAACGCCCTTGCCGCCGAAGCGGGAGCGGTCGCCGTCGCGGAGTTCCAGGGCCTCGTGGCTGCCGGTGCTCTTGCCCGACGGTACCATCGCCCGACCCATCGCCCCATCTTCAAGCCTGACTTCGACTTCAAGGGTGGGGCTCCCACGGGAGTCGAGCACTTCCCGGGCCGAGAGATCGGCTATAGCCGTCATCCGGCGGCGGCGTCCCGGGCGAGGCGGGCCTCGGCGGCGGCCATCGCCTTATCGACGGCGTCTACGGGGTCGGAGGCCCTGACGATTGAACTGTCGGGTTCTCCATTCCGGGAGAGGTCCCAGGTGTGAAGTCCGACCACGGTGAGAGCGTCCGGCTGACCCAGGGCATGGCCTATCTCCGAAAGTGTGCCGAAAGCCCCATCGATGGCCAATACGGCAAGGCCCGTCTTGACTACGATGGAGTTCCGCGCATAGCCGATGCCCGTGACGATTGGGATGTCGATCCAGGGATTCGCCTCGTTGCGGTCCTCCCTAGGCAGGATGCCGATGGTCGTGCCGCCGCCCTCCTTGGCGCCCTTGCACACGGCGGTCATCACCCCGCCCAACCCCCCGCACACGACAGTCGCGCCACGTCTGGCCAACTCGCGGCCCACGGCCTCGGCGAGTCGGCCGGTTTCCTCATCACAGGTGTTCCCGCCGATTACGGATATGGGGATGAATTTGTTGGGCGTAGTTGGCATACAGCCGGCTTCTCACTACATGCCCTCAAGAGGCCCAGGGCTGCGCTACATAGAGTTCCGAATGATCATACCATAGCGGAGGAGCGGGCCTTTGCTGCCTTGGATGTTACCATTAGTGGTAGGAGGGTCACTATGAAGACCCTGATGAATTTCTATCCCCAACACCACGTTCTTAAAGCCGTGCTAGTCATGTCGGTAGCTGCATTCCTGGTCTTGATTGCATGCCAGCCGGACGGACGCAAAGCCGAACCGACTATTCGCAGTACTGTCGAGCCTGCTGCTCAAAGCACCGCCGAGCCGCCTATTCCGAACACTGCCGAACCTACTGTTGAAAGCACCGTCGAGCCGTCTGCCCAAAGCACCACCGAGCCGCAGGTTAAAAGTACTGCCGAGCCAACTGTTCAGAATACCGCTATGAAAATGGAATTCACGATCGGGCCGGACCTGGTGGACTGTGTCGGGGTCGTACCACGGAAATGCCTGGTGGTGAACGGATCGCTCTTCTACGACGCCATTGACAGTTTCAACTATAGCGAGGGCTACACCTGGCGCTTGAAGGTCGAGCGGTACGACGCCTGGCCCGACCTGGATGAGCCGCCCGAGGATGCGGGGAGGTACGGATATCGGATTATCGATGTCATTAGCAAGACCTGGGACGACGCCAGAGGGCCTCGACCCGCACGGGACATATTCAATGACAATATGATGGTTTACCTTGCTAACAGGACAGGTACGTGGTTGGCTCCCCCTTCGTCCGTGCAAAAGCTGGTTGATAGGGCGGAAGTGATAGCTATCGGCACAGTTGCCGCAGTGGTTGCCACTGGTGTCCAGGTGCCCTATAACGAAGCCGACAACACCCGCTTGGATGAATACAACGCCCGGTACGGTAACCCTGCTCCCTTTCCTCCTCCCAATCCCTCATGGCCTTACATCGACTACTGGATAGACGTGGAAACGGTCATCCTGGACGACGGGCCCATCAGCTCCGGCAGCCCCCTCATACTGAGGATGTTCGACAGATGGCAGGCTGTAAAACCCTACCCATGGATGTGGCGGGTTCCGAGTATTGGGGACAGACGCCTCTATGTCCTCGCCGCCAACCCCGAAGGAGGAACGCATAGCTGGATCAATCACTGGAACCACTTCATCATCGACGGCGACGAGGTAACCCACTCCGACGACCTCCGCTCGCCCGTCTACCTCACGGACCAGGTGAAGCCCGACGATTTCATCAAGGCCCTGGAAGATGCCGTCGACCGTAAAAGTGAATGAGACTCCGGTGTTCCGAGCCGACGGAGCCTCACCAAATTCTCCCTATCTGAAGCCTCCATTCGCATACTGGACCGCTTCACTGGGAGTACAACTTCCTTAGGAGATTGGGAGCGCACCCAACCTCCCTCAAATTGCCCCCCATATAGCCCGGTGCTATACTCGTTTACATACGGCTTGGCCCTACGGGTCGGCCGTCCACTAGGGGGAAATGATTGATCAGGACCGATGGTAGGAACGCGGGCCAGCTACGGCCCGTGCGGATCACAAAAGGTATTCAGGCCTTCGCGGAAGGCTCGGCGATGATATCCCAGGGCCTCACTAAGGTGCTCTGCACCGTATCCGTAGAGGACCGTGTGCCTTTCTTCCTCAGGGGTAAGGGGCAGGGCTGGATTACCGCCGAGTACGCCATGCTGCCCCGGGCCACACCCGAACGCTCCCCCAGGGAGCAGTCTCGAGGCCGACCCAGTGGCAGAAGCATGGAAATCCAACGGCTCATAGGCCGCTCTCTCCGATCCGTAGCGGACATGGAGAAGCTCGGCGAAAGGACCCTGACCGTCGACTGTGACGTGCTGCAGGCCGATGGCGGCACCCGCATGGCCTCGATCACCGGGGCCTATGTCGCCCTGATGGACGCCATGCAGACTCTGGGCCTGACCGGTCGCGCCAACCCCATAATGTCTGCCGTGGCGGGCCTGAGCGCCGGCATCCGAGGCGGGGACGTTCTGCTGGACATGTGCTACGAAGAAGATTCCGCCGCCAGCGTGGACTTTAACATTGTAATGACCGAATCTGGACAGCTCATAGAGGTCCAGGGCACCGGGGAGGCGAGGCCCTTCTCCCGGGACGAAATGGACTCGATTCTCGACACAGTGTCCGTTGGCCTGAGACAGCTTTTCGACGCTCAGAAAGAAGCGGTCGGGGCTCCGGTCAAAGCGCCCGCCGCCGCCCTTCCCTAGCCTCGAGGCCTGGCTGGACCGCACCGTAACCCGGCTATGCCCTTGGCGGCAATGAAGTAGAGCATGAAAGTACCGGCCCTATTCAATCCCGATTGGCTGAACAAGCGTGACAGGCGCGGCCACAGGCGTAGTGACACTGTCAAGGTCCTCGCTAAGGCCATAGTCCACGACTTCCTAACCTTTAACGTCCCTCACATGGCCGCCTCCATAGCCTTCTGGGGCCTTTTCTCCATGTTCCCAATGGTCCTGGCCATCGTCATCATCACCGGCGACTTTATCTCCTATGACTCCTTCATCGATCGAGTCGGCAACTCTGTCCCCGTGTCTCAGGACTTCATTACCGACACCCTGATAGATGTCTCCAACGACTGGCCGTATACCGGTACGGTTGCCGTCATCGGATTGGGCTGGGCCTCCCTTTCCGTATTTGCCGCCACACGCAAGGGAATCAATGCCGCATGGGCCATCTTCAACCCCCGATCGTTCCTGCGGGAAAGGATTATCGACTTCTCTCTCATGCTCGGATCGTGGACGATATTCATACTGTCCCTTTCGATTACCCCTATCATCGAGTTCTCCCGCAACACGGCGGAAGCGGACTCCTCCGGCCCTTGGGGCGGGACCTGGCTGCTCCTTGGCTGGGGCCTGCCGCTGGTTCTGACCTTCGCCGCCTTCAGTTCCCTCTACCGCTACATTCCCAACACCCGAGTCCAGTGGAAGGACGTATGGCCCGCCGCGTTGATAGCCGCCATATCCTTCGAAGTGCTTCGCCACGGCTTCGTCTGGTATGTGGCCCGGCTCTCCATCTACAACCTGGTGTACGGCACCGCTGCCACGATGGTCGTCCTGTTGGCCTGGGCCTACTTCTCCGGCGTCATCCTCCTGTTCGGGGCGGTCGTCGCCTCACGGATCAACAAGCTGAGACGGAAGAGGCAGCAGATGGACTATGACGGCGAAGACTCTGGGCGCTTAGCCGTCGACATGCTGGTCTACACTAAAACGCAAGACGATGGCTAGGCCCCACGGACTGAGCGCGGGCGTCCGCCTGCTCTCGACCCTCGTCTTGCTCCTGGCCCTGGTGGGTGTTGCCTGCGGCTCGGGCCCCGAGCCCACCCCTCCCCCCACCGAGACCCCTGCCCCTACACCCACCGTCCGTCCCATGTCCGTAGCCGAAGTGGCGGAGCGCTCTCTCCCGGCCGTCGTTTCCATACTCACCAGCGCAGTCGACCTGAGCCAGTTCCTCGACCCCGGGGTCCAGGCCGATTACAGCGGCTCCGGTGTAATCATCAGCGAAGACGGCCTGATCGTCACCAACAGCCACGTGGTCCGCGAAGCTAGCTTCATCCTGGTTACCTTGACCGACGGTCAGACCTTCAGCGCCGAGATTGTCGGCACGGATCCCATATCGGACCTCGCAGTCATCAAGGTGGACGCCGAGGGCCTGCCCACCCTCGATTTCGGGGATACCGAGTCCCTCAGAATCGGAGAGCCCGTCGTAGCCATAGGCAACGCCATGGCCCTGGAGGGCGGGCCTACCGTCACTGCGGGCGTCGTAAGCGCCGTTGGCAGGTCTCTTTCCCTGAGCGACGGCGAGCTTAGCGACCTGGTCCAGACCGACGCCGCAATCAACCCCGGCAACAGCGGCGGGCCCCTCTTGAACCTGGAGAGTGAAATCGTGGGCATCAACACCGCCGTCGACCGCACTCAGCCAGGCATAGGATTCGCAGTGGGCACCCTCACTATCAACCGGGTGGTCGATCAGCTGATCACCCACGGGGAGGTGGTGCGGGGCTTTTTAGGCGTCACCCTCGCAACCGTCAACTCCCGAATCTCAGAGCGGTTTGACCTGGGGATCGAGGAGGGAGTGCTGATAACCAACGTTCTCAGGAACACTCCCGCCGAAGAGGCGGGCCTCGAGCCCCGGGACGTCGCCATAAAATTCGACGGCGAAGTCCTCACTACCAGCGACGAATTCATCCACCTGATCCGCACCAGCCCTACCGGAGACAAGCTGGACATCACCATAGTCCGGGACGGCGAAGAAATGACCCTCTCCGTAGTCCTCGCCGTCAGGGAATAACCCTCCGCCTCCGCTCGTACTTAGACAGGCTCCCCTCGAGCCGCCTCCTTCCCCTCCGTCATTCGGGCCCCCGACCCGGTTGAAGATGCTGCAAGTGCGTCTTTGGCGTGCGCCGAGGCGTAAATACATCCCCATGCGGGGCTGCTCGCCCTGAGGCTCTCAAAGGGTCAAGCGGATGCCCAAGCCAGCCCGCCAATCGCCCCGATTCCCCTGCTATACTAAAGTGAGCAGGACGACAACACTGAGAAAGAGTTTAATGGGAACATTTACTTGGCCGATACGGATTTCCACCGTCGATGGTGAGCATTCAAGGGATATAAAGGCCATCGTCGATACTGGCGCTGCCTACACCACTCTCCCCTCTCCCCTGCTACGAGACATCGGAGTCGAACCTGTCGGCCAGCGCAGATTCCTCCTCGCTGACGGCCGTCGTATCCACATGGACTATGGTGAAGCCCGAGCTACGATAGACGGCGAGAGCGTGACGACCCTGGTCGTCTTTGCCGAAGACGGCGCACCGTCGCTCCTCGGTGCCTACACACTTGAAGGCCTCGGTCTCGCTGTAGATCCGGTAGAGCAGCGTCTCATCCCCACAAGCCTTATCCTCTACTAGTCACTACCCCACCTTCACCACCCCCAGCACCACCTCCCGACCGTCCAGCTTATGCGTCTCCATGAAAGCCTCGGGCGGGGGGGCAGACGTGAGAACTTCACGGGACAGCGTCTCCTGCTTCACGTATGACTCGAAGGCGGCGAGGGCCTCTACCGGCGCACCTTCACCAACAAGGTAGCTCACTATCTGATCGACAACCTCGAAGCCCGCCGATCGCCGCATGGTCTGCAGCCTGTGTACCAGCTCCCGGGCCATCCCCTCTCTCGCCAGTTCTGCAGATACGGTAGTCGGTACTGACACCACATACTCGCCCTCCGAAGCCACTGATACCCCCTCCTTCTCCACCGCCTGCAGGTTGACCTCCCCCGGCTCCAGTGTGAATCCGCCCACCTCGATGCTCTGCCCCGACTGCACTGCCTGGGCAACATCGCCGGGGTCCATCTCTGACAAACCCTCCACAATCTTCGGCGTGACCTTCCCGTACTTGGGCCCGAGCAACGGCGTGTTCGCCGATACCTTGTAGTCGTACAGCTCCGACTGCGACTCGGCGAACTCCAGGGCCTTGACGTTCAATTCCTCACCCACCTGGTCGAAGCTGCGCTGCAGAGCCTCCCTCTCCCCCGCATCCCGCACAACGACCTTAACTGCTGCCAAGGGCTGACGCACCTTGATGCCCGCCTTGCTCCGGGCGGCGCGGCCCAGGCTGCTAACTTTCATTGCCAGCCGAGCCTCGTCGTTGAGGGCGGGGTCTATCAGTGACTCGTTGGCCTCAGGGAACGAGGCCAGGTGAACGCTCTCAGGGGCAGAAGAATCAACCGCGAAAACAAGGTTTCGATAGAGCTCTTCTGCCAGGAATGGCGTGAAGGGAGCGATGAGCTTGGACAGAGTGACGAGGCATCCATACAGCGTGTCGTAGGCCGACTGCTTCTCGGCGTCATTCTCGCTCTTCCAGAAACGGCGTCGGCTCCGACGCACGTACCAGTTGGACAGCACGTCCACGAAACCTTCGATCCTGCGGCCCGCGTTGGTCGGATCGTAGTTGTCCAGAGAGTCCGTAACGTCCTTGACCAGCCTGTGCAGCTCCGACTCTATCCACCTGTCCAGCCCCGACCCCTTTGCCCCGTTCCTCCCCCCATTTGGCTGGTAACCATCGATATTGGCGTAGGTGACGAAGAACGAGTAGGTGTTCCACAGGGTGAGCATGAACTTTCGGATTGCTTCCTGTACCAGTTCGCCCGAGAACCGGCGCGGGTTCCCTGGCGGCGAGGCCGTGTATAGGTACCAGCGCAGGGCGTCGGCGCCTTGGGCGTCGAGCACCGACCACGGCTTTACCACGTTCCCCTTGGACTTGCTCATCTTCTCCCCGGCCTCGTCCAGGATGTGGCCCAGGCAGATGACGTTGCGGAAGCACGGCTCGCCGAATACCAGCGATGAGATGGCGTGGAGGCTGTAGAACCAGCCCCGCGTCTGGTCGACGGCTTCGCAGATGTAGTCGGCGGGGAACCGACCGTCCTCTCGCATGCCGTCGTTTTCGAACGGGTAGTGCCACTGCGCGATGGGCATGGCCCCAGAGTCGAACCAGACGTCCATCACCTCCAGGATGCGGCCCATCGTGCCGCCGCAGTCTCCGCATTCGTAGTAGATCTCGTCGACGTTCGGACGGTGTAGGTCAAGGGGCTCGGGGATGCCTCGCACGGCCTTCTTAGAACGGAGCTCGGCTATCGAGCCTATGCACTCGTATTTCTCACATGAATCGCACTGCCAGAAGGGAATCGGCGTCCCCCAGTACCGCTCCCGGGAGATGGCCCAGTCCTGCACGTTCCGAAGCCACTCCCCGAACCGGCCCCACTTGATGTGACCGGGATACCAGTTCACCTTGTCGTTGTTGTCCAGCAGCGTGTCCTTGATGGCCGTGGTGTTGATGTACCAGGAGCTCTTGGCGTAGTAGACCAGCGGCGAGCTGCACCGCCAGCAGAAGGGGTAGGTGTGGACTATCTGGGTGCTCCGGAACATCAGCTCCCGGGCCGTAAGGTCGTCGATGATGTCCGCGTCGGCGTCCTTCACGAACTTCCCCGCGAAAGGGAAGTCCCCGAGCATCCCGCCCTGCAAATCGACGTGCTGGACAAAGTAAAGCCCCGCCGACGCCCCTATATTAAAGTCGTCTTCACCAAAGGCCGGTGCGATGTGCACCACCCCCGTCCCCTCGTCCAGGCTCACGAAGTCACCACCGACCACGTGGAACGTCGCCGTCTGGCCCGGTGTATAGCTGGCGCCCCTCTGCACCCGACCCTCGGCAAACTTCCCGATTCCCGGCACCTTGTACGCGACCGGGTTGTAGAGCGCCTTGTATCCCATGCCCACGAGGTCGCTTCCCTTCACCGTCCCGAGGGTCTGATAGCCCTTCGGAAGCAGCTTTCCGATGAGGGCCTCGGCCAGGATCAGCCGTTCGGGTATGGCGCCCTCCGCCTTGTCCTGGACGACTGCGTAGTCTGCGTCGGGGTCGACGGCCAGGGCCGTGTTTCCGGGCAGGGTCCAGGGGGTAGTGGTCCAGGCGAGAATGCTGGTCGGAAGTGGGGACCCGCCAATGAGGGTGCGGGCCGCATTGCTATAGTCGTCGTCCTCCAGGTCTACCCTGAACTTCACGAATATGGCCACGTCCTTCGTTTTGTCGTTGTAGCCCTGGGCCACCTCGTGGTCGCTGAGGGACGTGACGCAGCGGGGGCAGTGCCAGATCGACCTATAGGCCTCGTAGATCAGGTCCCGGTCCCAGAGCTGCTTCAGGATCCACCACATCGACTCGATGTACGAGTTTTCGAAGGTGACGTAGGGGTGCTCCATGTCGATCCAGAAGCCAATGCGGTCGGTGAGCGCCTCCCACTCCTTCACGTAGCGCATCACGTTCTGCTTGCAGGCGGCGTTGAACTCGGCGATCCCGTGCTCCTCGATCTGCGCCTTCCGCGTAATGCCGAGACTCTTCTCGACCTCCAGCTCGACGGGCAGGCCGTGGGTGTCCCAACCCGCTTTGCGGGGTGCGCAGAAGCCCTTCATAGTCTTGTAGCGGGGCATGATGTCCTTGAACACCCGAGACAGAACGTGGTGGATGCCGGGGCCGGCGTTGGCCGTCGGCGGCCCTTCGAACATCACGTACTGGGGTCGGTCCCGACGCTCCTCCACCGACCGCTTCGCAATATCCCGCTCCTTCCAGAACTCCAGCACCCGCGTCTCCAGCTCCGGAAAACTCACCTTGCTCGATACCGGTTTGAACATCATTTCGCTCATCTCTTTAGTCATTCACTCTACAAGGTTGTTGCCTGTCTTTAACCGTCATTCTCGTGCCCCGACACGGGTCTAAGATGCGCCTCAGGCGTGAATCCATCCCCTCCCCGGGATTGAAGCGCCGCTCACCCTGAGCGGAGTCGAAGGTTCGAGCGAGGGGGGTGCTCCCATCCCCTCTCCCTTGAGGGGAGAGGGCTAGGGTGAGGGTGAAAGGAACGCGACCGCCCACGCCCCCCATTCCCACACCACCCCAACAAAAATCCCGCCCCCCTAACAGGGACGGGATACAACCCGCGGTACCACCCAATTTGCCCGCCTCACGCGGACCTTCTCACTAGAACACGGGCCCAAATATCGAAGCCGATGCCCTCGCCCCGCTAACGTGGAGCGACTCCGGCCACGCCTACTCACCATCTTACGGGTTTCGGGTGGCGGCTCGGGAGGGATTTTCGGGGCCGGGCTACGGGCCTGCTTTCACCGCACCAGGCTCGCTAACCGCAGCGACGTGCCCCTACTCGTCTCCGTCTTCGCCGATGATTTCGAGTTTTGACTTAGCTTCTAGACCCGAACAGGAAAGGAGTTGCCTCCTCCGGCAGACGGGCCTTGATCGTTTCCTTTATCTCTTCGTTGCTCGGGAACCGGCCTGTCTCCAACTTGGAGAACACCAGCTCACCGTCGATCCTGACCTCGAACTTACCCTGCGAGGCAGTGACAATCTTGAAGGTCTCGATGTCGTAATCGTACTCCCTCATCACCTCTTCCGTCAGACTGACGGCTTCGGGGAGGTAGTTTCACAGCGTGCAGTATTCGATCTCGACGTTCAGCTTCTTCACCATCCGTACCCCACCCCCTTTCTTCGACTAAGGGCTATAACCGCCCTCCAAAAGCGAAAGACATTATATCTCACCCACCGCCATCCGTCATTCCACGCGCCGTCCGCCAGCCGAGCCTTGACGGCGCCCTTTATCTCCTCGACGCCCGGGACCCGGCCCGACTCCCGCCTGGAGAATACTAACTCTCGGTTGATTCTGACGTCGAATTGCCCCTCTTTACCCACCACAAACTTGAAGCTCTCAACATCGTAGTCATGCTCCCTCATCACATCCTGCATCACCCGCACCGCCTCCCGAAAGCCCCCCGACGCCCTGCCGTATTCGATCTCTATGTTCAGCTTCCTGGTCATCTGCAACCCTGGCTCTTCTTATGCCCTTAACATATATTCTAACTCCACTTCCTCCCCTGACTTTGCCCCACCGGCCACCGGATGAGGCTATACTGTAACTCAATTTTATCAGTAGGTTTGAAGTTAACTCGAATGTGTAATAGCACATTGTCCCTTAGAGCTATATGGGCAGCGGCTATGTTGGTATGCACGGTCACAATCGCCGCCGTGGCCTGCACCCAACCCGAGCCTACCATTGCTTCCAGCCCTACACCTGAACCTCCTGCCACTGCCGCCCCAACGCCAACGATTATCCCAAGTCCCACCCCGGCAGCCACAGCCTTGCCATCACCTACCCATCCGCCATCACCCACTTCTATCCCTGCGCCTACACCGGTTCCTACGTCCACCCCTACCTCTCCACCTACTCCCAGTCCGACACCTACTCCCACCCCCCTCCCTACGCCCACCCCAACTCCCACGCCCGTACCCGCCGCAGAATCCAGTGTGGATAGAGCGGCGCTGGTTGCACTCTATGAGGCAACGGACGGGGCACGCTGGAAGTCGAACGATAAATGGCTTAGCGATGCGCCCATCGCCGAATGGCACGGAGTTAGCATAGACGAAGAGGGGCGGGTATCGAAGCTTAACCTTTCGAATAACGGATTAACTGGGGAGATGCCTCCAGCGCTGGGAGACCTGTCTAATCTCACGTACTTGGCCCTTAATGAAAATCAGTTGAGCGGATGGATTCCCCAGGAGCTAGTCTATCTGTCCAAATTGGAAGTTTTAGCTTTAAGCTTCAACGACTTGCAAAGGGAAATTCCATCTGACATCGGTAGTCTGTCCAATCTCGCGTACTTGGGTCTTGTTGCAAACCAATTGAGCGGAGAGATACCCTCAGAACTGGGCAACCTGTCTGGTCTTACAGTACTGGCTCTTTATGAAAACCAGCTGAGTGGAGAGATACCCTTAGAACTGGGCAACCTGTCCAATCTCACGGACTTGGGTCTTGCTGCAAACCAATTGAGCGGAGAGATACCCTCAGAACTGGGCAACCTGTCTGGTCTTACAGTACTGGCTCTTTTTGAAAACCAGCTGAGTGGAGAGATACCCTCGGAACTGGGTAACCTGTCTAATCTCACTGGCTTGGGTCTTCATGAAAACCAGTTGAGCGGAGAGATACCCTCGGAACTGGGCAATCTGTCTAATCTCACCCTATTGGCTCTTCGCAAAAACCAGTTGAGCGGAGAGATACCCTCGGAACTGGGCAACCTCTCTAGTCTTACAATACTGGATCTTCACAAAAACCGGTTGAGCGGAAAGATACCGCCGGAACTGGGCAACCTGTCCAGCCTTGAAATATTGTTTCTCCATGGCAATCAATTCGTCGGGTGCTTACCGAGGGGGTTGCAATATGTGGTGCACAACGACTATGAAGAGCTTGGGTTGCGCCTTTGTTGAAGCATCCACTGCCTGTGAACCGACGGAGGGCAATCGCGGAGAAACGGGCTAAGAGAAAAGAGAAGGACCTGATCTAACAAACACTATGGCAACCCAACTGCAAGGAGAAAGATTCGAATACCGTCTTGCACTTAGCCCCCATCTATCAAAAGGAATCTTGGCAACGCCTATCACCTAGTGCAATCACGGGAAATCTTCCAGCGCCCTGTACACATCCTCGCTGGTAATAGGCTCAGCATCGGCAGGAACGGCGAACCCGGGCCGGCCGGTCCCGACCGTTACGCCATTCCCACCCCTAAATCCCCGACGCGCCAGCTCCGACACCACACTCCCCAAGCTGGTCTTCTTGCGTTGCGCCAACGCCCGGGCCGCCGCCAATACGTCTTCATCTAGAGTAGCTGTAGTTCGTATTGCAACGTCATCGCATTGTCTTATCACCCCGCCCCTGTCTCCCCCTCCCCCAAACCCACCATTCCGAGGCCACGCGAGGTCGAAGATGCGCCTCAGGCGTGAATCTAGAGCATAAGCCCACCAACACCTACTTTATCCTGCCATTCACCCCCTTCCGTCATTCCGGCCGCCGAGAGCCGGAATCCATCCCCGGATGTGGGACGGTGGGGCCGTAGGCTCGCCTAGGCGAGTGACACCATCCCCTTGACCTAACTTGTACACATGTACTATATTCACCCTCAAATGCTCACCTTCTTTCACCTACCCACCTCCCCCTCCCCCACGCCACAAAAAACTTTTTCTCCTTTCCAGGCGTCATTCAATCAAACTAGCTACGAATTCAATCATCCTTCAATCAAGGCCAATCAATCTTCAATCAAGTTCAATCGGCTTTCAATCAAGGCCAATCAACCTCCAATCAAGACCAATCAATGCCCACCGTGCCGGACACCCCCTCCCCTATCTCCCCCGACCCTCGTACGTTATCATTGATGTAGAGATATGTTGGACTTAAAAGCACTGACTCAGCTTCAGAAGAGGATAATCTTCGCCCTAGGCTTGGCCGGTATTGCGGCCATCGTTATCTCTCTCAACAATCCCTTCGCCTCGGAGCCATCCATCATGAACGAGGACGGCTCCATGGTCATGCTCGGCGTTGCCGATAATACCAACAGCGGTGAAGTCGGCACCGACGTCGGAGACGCCGCACCCAACTTCATGCTCGTCAACGCCGCCGGCGAGGTCGTAAGCCTGGACTCCTTCCTCGGCGAGAAGGCCGTGGTCGTAAACTTCTGGGCCAGCTGGTGCAACTTCTGCCTCGAAGAGATGCCCGACCTTGAGGCTGTCGGCCAGGAGTTCAGCGACGAGCTTGTAATCCTCGGCGTGAACAACCAGGAGACCGTCTCCCAGGGCGATCCCTTCGCCGTGGCCCGGGGCGTCACCTACCCCCTCCTCTACCTCCCCAAGGACGACCAGATCGTCAAGGCCTACCAGGTCCTCGCCATGCCCACCACCTACTACATCGACATCAACGGCGTCATCGTCGACCGCAAACTCGGCTTCGACACCCACGAAGGCATCCGCGAACGCGCCCTCCTCGCCCTAGAGAACTAAGTCCCCTTTTATTCCGTTCGCCCTGAGCGGAATCGAAGCCTGTCCTGAGGCTCTCGAAGGGGGTCTCAAGAACGGAATGGGGTGGGGTCACTCTGCATAGACGAACGACATCATGCCACCGACCAAACTCCTCCTCCCCATAACCACCCTCCTCATAGCGCTCCTCCTCATCGCCGCCTGCGGAAGCTCAGCGCCTACCCCTCCCCCAACCCCGTCTCCCATCGAGGAAGAGGGTGCCGGTGATCCCACTTCCCCCACCCCCATCCCCCCGGCCCCCGAACAGCCCTGGCCTCAGCTCGACCTCCAGACCCCCCTCCCCATCCTATCCTTGGAAACGCCAACCCCTGTCCCCACTCCCGAATTCGACCCTGCCGCCTACTTCGCTCAATCCGACCCCACCGGCAGGAACCCCTGGCGCACCGACTTTTCGAAGCACTCCATCGACTACACGGAAATCCTTCTCGGTCAGGTCCGGGACGGCATCCCGTCTATCGACAACCCCAAGTTCGCACCCGTGTCCGACGACCCCGACTGGCTCGCCGACAGGGAGCCAGTGATCTCCCTCCAGATCGGCGACGACGCCCGCGCCTATCCCCTGCAGATCATGACCTGGCACGAGATCGTCAACGACATCGTCGGCGGTGAGCCCGTCATCGTCACCTTCTGCCCCCTCTGCAACTCCGCCATCGTCTTCGAACGCCGCATGGGAGACACCGTCAACTCCTTCGGCGTCAGTGGACTCCTCCGCTACAGTGACCTCATCATGTACGACCGGGACACCGACAGCTGGTGGCAGCAGATTCTCGGCGAGGCTATCGTCGGCAAACTAACCGGCGCCCGGCTCCCCAAGGTCCCTGCGTCGATCATCTCCTGGGCCGACTTTCGAGATAACTACCCCGATGGCCAGGTCCTCACCCGGGACACGGGCTTTACCCGCGAGTACGGGCGCAACCCCTACACCGGCTACGACGATATCGACTCCTCGCCCTTCCTCTTCGTCGGCCCCGAGGACGGACGCCTCCGCCCCGTGGAGCGTGTAGCGGCTGTGGAGCTTGGTGGAGAGTCGGTGGCCTACCCCTTCCTCAGGCTGGAGGAGACCCCCGTGGTCAACGACGATATAGGTGGGACGCCGGTTGTGGTCTTCTTCTCGCCGGGCACCACTTCGGCGCTGGATGGTAGTGACATAGCCGCCTCCCGAGACGTGGGCGCCACCGGTGTTTATGACCGCCGTCTCGGCGACCAGACCCTCACCTTCCGGCCCGACTCCAACGCCTTCATCGACGAAGAGACCGGCTCGACGTGGAACCTCCTCGGCCGCGCAGTCGACGGCCCTCTGACCGGCAAGACCCTCACCCCCATAGTCCACGGCAACCACTTCTGGTTCGCCTGGGCCGCCTTCCAACCCGCCACCCGGGTCTGGACCCCCTAACCCCCTCCTCGCCAACCGACGTTCGTAACACCCGTCGTTTCCTGCGTAGGCAGGAACCCATCCCCTCCGATACTCCACCCCCGTAGGAACAAACCCTCGTGGTTGCCCTCCCTGGGCCCGAGGGGCCGCTCATCCTGAGCACCGTCGAAGGGTCGAGCGGAGGGGCAACCACGCACTGCCAATCCATCGTGGCTACTCGACACCACCCCACCCCCTGCCGACCCCCCCACCCCGATGCCCCGCGGGGGACCTAATACGCCTCTCCCTGAACCACGATTGTTCTCACCCCCCCACCCCCTACCCCAGCCTCGCCTGCTCCCCCTCCTTCCGCCTCACCCGAGGCGCAGCCTTGTACCCCGAGGGCTGACTCGGAATCTCAAAGTCCCTACCGGCCAACAATTCCCCCACAGTCCGAATCTGCATCCTCGGAAAGTCCCTTTGCCACAACTCCGACTTGTAGAACCCCGCGCTCACCGCCTCCCGCTCCATCTCTCGAGTCGGCTCTTCCAGCGTGATAAACAGCCCCATGGCAGCCTTCTCCCGCTCCATCGTCCCCTTCAAGTCCCGGATATGCGGCGACGACACCTTCCCGCTCTTCACCTGCACAACCGCCTTCTCCATCTTCCGCTTCGGCCCGTCGACAAAATGCACCACCCCGTCAATTCCCCTATCCGCCCCCTTCTTCTCATCACCCCGTGGCAAAGCCTCCAGCAGCGACATCGCCCAGTACTGGAACTGGAACCTGTCCTGCTCTGCCAAAGCCTTCGCACTCCCCACGTCCACTGGCTCACCCACCACCTCGTAGTCCTTTCCAGCGACAAGACTGTATCCCGTCTTCAACCGGTTCTTCATCAACGCCACCGCCAGGTGCGTAATGTCTACCCCAATCCACCGCCGATTCAGTTTCTGAGCCGCCGCTACCGCCGTCCCACAACCACAAAACGGGTCTAACACTACGTCTCCCTCATCCGTTGACGCCTTTACCATTCTTTCAAGCAGCGCCTCAGGCTTCTGGGTAGGGTATCCCAGGCGTTCTTTTGCTTGTGAATTTACAGGCGGAATATCCGTCCAGATGTCATGTACCGCCTGTCCTGCTTGTTCATCAAGATATCTCTTTAGTCGAGGCACACGACTAGTCAGATAGATTCGCCCTTCCTCCTCTAGGCGACGCATTCTTTCTTCAGTGAATCTCCAAGGTTTAGTAACTCCGTGAAATTCGTATATCGGACCACGTCCGCCGGGAGGATTCAGATTATCTAAGGCGAATAACCTTCCATCTGTGTCAGAAAAAGTGAACTTACTGTCCACGTATTCGTTAGAAAATGGAACTCTCTGTCGATTAAATGCATATGTGCCAGTTCTTGTATAGAACAACAATCTGTCGGATACCCTTCCAAAACGCCGAGCGTCGGCGTGGAAATTAAAGCGTTTCCAGATGACTTCATTCTTGAATTGTTGAGGTCCAAACACCGTATCCATTAGCATCTTCAAATAATGACTCGCCGTCGAGTCGCAATGCAGGTAAATCGACCCTGTAGGCTTCAACACCCGGTGCAGCTCCACCAACCGAGGCGTCATCATCACCAGGTACGCCATCATCGCGTTCCTGCCTATGAAGTTCAGGAACGCCCCTATCATCTCCTTCACCTTCGGTGACGCCGCCGGATTCCCGATGATCTCCTGCTCAAACGTCCTCTCCGACTCCCGCGTCCACTCCCAAGTATCCGTGAACGCCTTGATCTGCGCCGGCGACTCTTCCCCGGTCCGTTCCTTGAACAGCACGTTATACGTCGCATTCGAGTTAAACGGCGGGTCCAAATAGACCAGATCCACCGACTCATCAGCCACGTAATGCCGCAAAATCTCCAGGTTGTCCCCGTAATAAAGCCTGTTCGTCATTTCATCTCAATCTAGGTTAGTTCATGCCATCCCGTAGAGGCGGGGTATTCCATTCGTCCTGAGCATAGTCCAAGGGTCTCAAGAATGGAATGGGTGATGTACCCCACCCCACAACCCCCTTAACCC
Organism: Dehalococcoidia bacterium; assembly: GCA_965220005.1. Taxonomy (GTDB): domain Bacteria; phylum Chloroflexota; class Dehalococcoidia; order Plut-88900; family Plut-88900; genus Plut-88900. Next base: position 456,200 of record OZ244800.1, on the reverse strand, counting down.
CTGTCATTCCGAGGCTCCGCGAGGAATCTAGGACTTGCCCTCTCACACTCTTTCTAGCCTTCTTTCCCCTCCCCCTTGGTAACGACATATCAGCCATGTTGTCCTGCAACATGGCTGATATGTCAATAAAACAGGGCGGGTGGGCGGGTACCGATTAAACGGGGTCGGGAGGGGTGCCTCCCCAAAAGTGACACGAACCCCTTGACCCTACCTGAACACCCGTGCTAATATCCTCACCGTTCGAACACCACCCTAACTATCTCAAGGAGGAACCAAAAACCCAGGGAAGCCCCCGAGACCCACCCGAGGACTCAACGCCCAAGCCCATCCCAACGGCCCTCGCGCAGGCCCGCGGCTCAAGCAAAAGCGGAACATCCGCCTCAGGCGGAACGCCATCTCCTCTCACCAGGGTCCAGGCTATCCCTTCCAGCATCAGGCGATGGGAGGTTCCCGGCATCCATCCGGCTAGCCATCTCCCTATCAGCGCCCCCGTCGAGGGGCAAACCTACATAACCGGTATGAACTTTGCCGGCCAGTCCGAACAGTCGGAAGAGCGCCGACTCAAAACCAACGCACCCTTTAGGGATTCCACCGTCGTCACCACCGGCAAGCTCCGGTCTACGAACGGCGGTCACGGGTCCCCGCTCCCATCCCTTGGGATGGTCGAGCACTTCTGGTGGACGGGACTGCCCCACACCGAGAAATTCTCGGGTCTCGCCACATCCTCTCAGAAGTCAGGGGCTGTCGCAGAGAAATAGTCGATGCAACAGGCATCTACACAGGCGTCACCGCCTTCCTGCGCAAATGTACGGGAACCTCCATCGCCGACCCCTCCAAAACAAACTACCAAGGCACCAACCCACAACTGAACACCCCGCCCCCGCGTTGACACCCGGCCAACCCCGTTGCTATCCTCTCCGACGGCATAAGCCTTAGGAGGACACCCCATGACCGAGAGCCAGACCCTGCACCAGGCCCGTGACGCGGGCCGCATTTTCCTCAACGAAGTCGAGTCCAAGCAGGTCCTTCGCGACGCCGGCATCGAGACTACCCAGGCCACCCTCGCCACCTCCCGTGATGAGGCCGTCGAGCAGGCCAAGAGCATCGGATTTCCCGTCGTCCTCAAGGTCATCTCCCCCGACGTCGTCCACAAGAGCGACATGGGTGGCGTGAAGCTCGGCCTCAAGGACGCCGCCGAGACCGCCGCCGCCTACGACGACATCGTGGCCTCCATCAACGCCAACCAGCCCGGCGCCGTCATCGAAGGCGTATCCGTACAGGGCATGGCCCGCCCCGGCACGGAGGTCATCATCGGCATGTCCAAGGACTCCCAGTTCGGCCCCGTCCTCATGTTCGGCCTCGGCGGCATCATGGTCGAAATCCTCAAAGACGTCGCCTTCCGCATCGTCCCCCTCACCCGGCGGGACGCCCGCAGCATGATCCAGGAGATCAAGGGCTTCCCCGTCCTGAATGGCTACCGGGGCCAGGAGCCCGCCGATATCGAGAAGCTCGAAGATACCCTCCTCAAGCTCTCCGAGTTCGTCCAGCAGCACGACGAGATCAAGGAGATCGACCTCAACCCCATCTTCGCCTACAAGGACGGCCTAACCGCCGTCGACGCCCGAATCATCCTCGAAGAGCAGGCTGGCTGATGGGCATCGACGTAGCGAAGTTCGACCGCCTCTTCAACCCAAAGACCGCCGCCGTCATCGGCGACAAGCAGGCCCTTGGCTACTCCTGGCTCAACTCCATGAGCACCTTCAAGGGCCCCGTCTACTCCGTCCAGATCGACGAGAGAGAGATCCCCAACATCGAGGCCATGGGCGTCCAGAACTTCAAGAGCCTCATGGACGTCCCTGGCGATATCGATTTTGTCATCGTCTCCGTCCCTCGCAGGTTCGCGCCCATGGTCCTCCAGCAGTGCATCGACAAGGGTGTCGGAGGCGCTACATTCTTCACCTCCGGCTTCGCAGAGACCGCCGAGGAGGAGGGAATCGCCCTACAGAACCAGCTGACCGACATGGCCCGCGACGCCAATTTCATGCTGGTCGGCCCCAACTGCATGGGCCTCTTCATCCCCGGCTGCGGCGTCCGCTTCACAACCCAGCAGTACGCCGGAGAGGCCGGACCCGTCGGCTTCATCGGCCAGAGCGGCACCCAGAGCATGTACTTCAGCCTGCTCGGGGGCGCGCACGGGGTCAAGGTCAGCAAGCTAGTGAGCCTGGGCAACGCCATCGTCCTCGACGTCCCGGACTACCTTGAATACCTCGGCCAGGACCCCGATACCAAGATGGTCGGCATGTACGTGGAGGGCGTGAAGAACGGCCGCCGCTTCTTCGAAGTTCTCAAGGACGTTTGCAAGCGTAAGCCCGTAGTCATCTGGAAGGGCGGCCAGACCGCTGACGGGGCCCGGGCCGTCTCCTCCCACACCGCCTCCCTCGCCACCGAGAACACCGTCTGGGAGTCCCTCGTCCGGCAGGCCGGCGCCATCAGCGTCAACAGCCTCGAAGAGATCGTCGACGTGCTCAAGGGCCTCCTGTACATCGCCCCGTCCACCGGCGAGCGCATGGGCATCATGGCCCTCACCGGGGGCCAGTCCGTCGCTGCCGCCGACGCCTTCGCCAAGCAGGGATTCACCATTGGCCCCCTCAGCGAGTCCAGCTACGAGGAGCTCTCCAAATTCTTCACCATCATCGGCGCCAGCTACCGGAACCCCCTGGACATCAGCTCCAACCTCCCCGACCTGACGGTTCTCGTCCGCATCCTCGAAATCCTCGAGAGGGACCCGGAGGTCGACGCCATCACCACCGAGCTAACCACGTCGTTGCTCGATCGCCGTGAGGCTATTGGTGAAGGCTACGTCGAGAACCTGATCAACATTCTCTTTAACCACCGCGAGAAGACGAAGAAGCCCTACTTCACCACCGTCTGCCCCGTCGACCAGGAAGTCGAGGCCATCAGGCTCAGGGAAGAGCTCATGGCTCGGGGCATACCCTCCTTCCCGACATTCCACCGCAGCGCCAACGCCTACCGCAAGCTCGTAGACTACAACGAGTTCCTGCAGGACGCGTAAGCGTCGGCGTGCCCGTTCTTCCTTGTGCAACCCTGCCTCAGTGGAGGGTATAATGCAGGCTAAGACGTAGCCCACAAGCCGAAGGAGTCGGCCATGGTAGCCCCCGCCAAGGATACAAAAACCCGGAAGAAGACCGACCAGGAGCTAATGGCCGAGGTGCGGGAGAAAAACCGCATCGCCCTGTCGAAGGCCGCCGAAAATGGCCCGCGTATTGAGCGCCGCATTCGCCGCAAAATCCGGGTCTACGAACGCCGCTACGAAATGTCTTCGGAAGTCATGATGACTTGCCTTCAGGCTGGCGTTATCCGTGAGACCAACGAAATATCTAAGTGGGCTTTTGAATGGCTGAGTTTGAAGCATCTCCTGGGGGAGACCCCCACAACTGGAACTCGCTAGACAACTACCGCTTCCTCCATGAAAAACACCTTGCGCAGCACCCTCTAGTCCTGCCGGAAGGGTGGAGCTTGGATATTGACGTTACCGATTGTCCTGCTCTTCCCTATGACTACATCAAACTAGGGGGCCTTGTCGTTTGTGCAAACGGCCTCGTTCTTGAAATCACCAAGACAGGCGACCTGGACCGGACTCCTGCCCACAAAGTTCGCATGTCGCGCTTCCGCTACAACGCCCACTTCCCTCGCAAACACAATGTCCTACGGTACGACAACATGCATGCTGACGAACCCGACATCTACCACCGCCACGTATTCGACCCCGAAACCGGTGACCAAGTATCCTTCAGGACTCTGACCCGCGCCCAATTACCCGTAATGCATGAGGTCCTCGACGAGCTCATGCAAATGTTTCCTCCTCAGTGACGCCCCCCGCGTTGACTACTCCCGACCCCTTGCATTAGATTCTGGGCTGTGTAGAATCCGTGCAGGCCCCAAACCCGCGCCCCAGGGAGGTGGACCCCATGGCCGACAACCTTATCCCCAAGCCCGCTCTCAGTGAAATGCAGGTCGTTCCCAATATCCCCGACTACCAGGCCGCCCGCGACAATTTCTCATGGGACACCATAAAGGCCGAGATAGACGGCCTCCCCGGCGGCGGCCTCAACCTCGCCTATGAGGCCATCGACCGGCACGTCGCCCACGGAAACGGCTCCAAGGTCGCCTTTCACTGGCTCGGGGCCAACGGCGAGGAGGAGACCTACACCTTCGCCGACTTCAAGGCCCAGTCCAACAAGTTCGCCAACGTCCTCGCCGGCCTGGGCGTCGAGCTCGGAGACCGCGTCTTCATATTCATGGATCGGGTCCCGGAGCTCTACTTCGCCTTCTTTGGCATCCTCAAGGCCGGCGCCATCGCCGGACCCCTCTTCTCCGCCTTCGGCCCCGACCCCGTTAAAGACCGCCTCGAGGACTCCGGGGCCAAGGTTCTTATCACCAGCCCCAAACTTCGCAAGAAGATTTCGGGCATCCTCGGTGACCTGCCTAACCTGAAGCACGTAATCATCGTCAACAAGAACAACCGCGACGAAGGGCCTCTGGACGAGGGCGACATCAGCTACGATGAGGCCATGTCCAACGCCTCCGAGGACTTCGAGATCGTCCGCACCACCGAGGAAGACTACGACATCATGCACTACACCTCGGGGACAACGGGGAAGCCCAAGGGCGCTGCCCATGCCCACCGAGCAACCTATCAGCAGTACGCAACCGGTAAGTGGGCCCTCGATCTTCAACCTGACGACATCTACTGGTGCACTGCCGACCCCGGCTGGGTAACCGGCACCTCCTACGGCATGGTCGCTCCCTGGACCAACGGCGTCACCCAGATCATCTACGAAGGAGGGTTTGGCGCTTCCGGCTGGTACCGGGTCATCGACAAATACAAGGTCACGGTCTGGTATACCGCCCCGACGGCCATCAGGATGCTTATGAAGGCCGGTGATGAAGTGATCAAGCGCCACGACCTCTCATCCCTCCGTTACATCACCAGTGTCGGCGAGCCCCTCAACCCCGAGGCCGTGATTTGGAGCGACCGCGTCTTTGGCATGCCCTTCCACGACACGTGGTGGCAGACCGAGACCGGCTCCATCCTCATCTCCAACTACCCCATCCAGGATATCAAGCCCGGCTCCATGGGCCGTCCCACACCCGGCATCACCGCCGGCATCCTTGACGACGAGTACAACGAGATCCCCGTTGGCGAAGAAGGCCATCTCGCCATTCGGCCCGGCTGGCCCTCCATGTTCAAGACCTATTGGGGCAACGAGGAGCGATACAACTCCCGCTTCCAAAACGGCTGGTACATCACCGGCGACAAGGCTCGAATGGACGAGGACGGCTACTTCTGGTTTGTCGGCAGGGCCGACGACGTAATCAACACCGCAGGACACTTGGTAGGCCCCTTCGAGGTGGAGAGCGCCCTCATCGAGCATCCCGCCGTCGCCGAGGCCGGTGTCATCGGCAAGCCCGATCCCATCGCAATGGAGGTCGTCAAGGCCTTCGTCTCCCTCAAGGACGGCTACGAGCCGACCGAGTCCCTCCGCCGCGAGCTCATGCGCTTCACCCGTAATAAGCTCTCGCCCGGCATCGCGCCCCGGGAGATCGACTTCATCGACACCCTGCCCAAGACCCGCAGCGGCAAAATCATGCGCCGCCTCCTCAAGGCCCGTGAACTCGGCCTCCCCGAGGGCGACACCTCTACTCTTGAAGACTGACCCCCGAGTCCCGAACGCTCAATATACGGACGGTCCTGTGACCCGAGGCCGCCTTTGATCTCCCTCGGCCTTGACCCTAGCGGCTCCGAGCGAAAGAGGTCCGGTCTGGCCATCATCGATGAGAGCCTTGCCGCGGAGTCTCGGATCGTGAGAACCGATGCCGACATCCTCCAGGCAATCCACGAGACCCAGCCCGACGTCGTCGCCATCGACGCGCCCCTCTCCCTCCCCAAGGGCCGCTGCTGTGCCGACCCCTCTTGCGCCTGCTCTGTCTACGGCATCGTTCGCTCCGCAGATAGGGCCGTCTCCCGCATGGGCTACCACCCCTTCTGGACTCTGCTTCCCTCCATGGTGAACCTTACGCTGCGGTCTATTCGACTCCGGGAGACCCTGGAGTCCATGGGCGTCAAGGTGATCGAGGTCTACCCCGGAGCAGCCCAGGACAGGCTAGGTCTCCCGAGAAAACAGCGTGGAGAAGATGCTCTGCTCGAAGGGCTCCTTAGACTCGGCATTCGGTTCACCGATGACAAACCCAAGCGTGTCCATGACGAGCTTGATGCCGTGACCGCAGCCTACGTCGGCCTGTGCTGGCTACAGAACGCCTACGAAGCCGCCGGCCCTCCCGACGAAATACAGATCATCCTTCCCCTCCCATCCCCATAGACACCATGCCTACACCCAAAGGTCCCCCCGCCCGAGACGTCGAGAGGATGTTCTCCCGCCTTGCCCGCCGCTACGATATCCTTAACACAATCATCACCTTGGGAAGGCATCGCTGCTGGAAGAGGGCCACCGCCATCGCTGCGAGTGAGGCACGGGGCCAGGGCCTTGGCCTCGACATTGCCACCGGCACCGGGGACCTCGCCTTCACCTCGGAGAACAGGCCAATGTTACATCCGTTGTCGGCGTCGACCTCTCTCGGGCCATGCTCAATGTCGCCTCACGCAAGGCTAAGGAGCACTCCGTCGGGTGTCCCGTCTCATTCATTGAGGCCGACGCCCTTTCCCTCCCTTTCGCAGACAATTCCTTCCTCTGCGCCGTCTCCAGCTTCGCCCTTCGCAACGTCGAGGACCTGGAGAAGTGCATATCGGAGATGGTTCGCGTAGTCCGGCCTGGAGGCCGGATCGCCGTCCTCGATCTCAGCCCCGTCAAAGGCCGGTCGCCGCTCAAACCCCTTGTCAACTTCTACGTTCGGCGCTTCGTCCCTCTCCTTGGCCACCTGCTAGCCGACGATCGCTCCTCCTACTCTTACCTCTCCGAGTCCATAGACCGCTTCCCCGACGCCAACGGCCTCGCCGACCTCCTCCGAGCCGCCGGCCTCGAGCAGGTCGGCTACCGGCGAATGAACATGGGCATCGTAGCCCTCCACTGGGGCGCTAAACCCAACCCCGCCTGATCCACCTCCCATCCCTCCGCCATTCCATCCCCAGAGCCGACTGCAAGTGCACCTCCTGTATAGCGAAGATTCACTCACAACGCGAGAAGATGTAACCCCTTCCCCACACCCTTATAATTCCCCGATGGAACATGGGCCCGCTCTTCGCACGCGCTACCCACTTTGATCTCCCAACCCGCCATAGAGAAACTGGAAAAGGAGGCCTTCCGAGGCCCCCTCCTGACCCTCGCCTCCCTCTTTCTAATCGCTGCGGGCCTGGCCATCATTGGCCTCGCTGCCTTTTTCTGGGCCGATGCCTCGGAAACGTCTGGAGTTGTGTACTCATCCTCCCTGGAGACCCGCACTTCCGCCCCACCCGCCGACCCCATAGCCCTCCATCAAGCCGACCTAGCCTCCCGTGCCGAGTGGCTCGCCCTGCTGCCATACCAGGGGATCACCCTGATGCTGGTTGGCATGGGCCTTCTCCTCTGGCGCTGGGTCGCTACCGTAAGGCTCAGAATGACTGTATCCGCCCTGATACTCCCTTCACTCAGGAGCATGGAAAACTTGGGCAGGGCTGAAAGTGGCACATCCACCTCTGGAGGATCCGCCTCTGACGGAGAGCAAATCATAGGTAGGCCCACCCCCGACGCCAAGGAGCGACAATGACCACCCTCGAAAGCGCCGCCGAAGCCATCGCCCGTCCGGCAGTAGGCTTTACCCGCGCCCAAACCCTCGCCGTCCGGCTCTGGGCGCCCCTCATGTTCATGGGCCTGATACTCTCCGCCGCCGCCTTCATCCTTGGCGTAATCAACGGCCTGGTTGCCGCGGACTACTTTGCATTCTCTGTGGCGGAGCGCGAGGCGGCAGCCTCAGGCACGGACATCGTGGAAAAGAGGATATTCATCGAATCCGTCGGAGCCTGGCTGCCGGAGATGCAATTTCTGGGGATCGGCCTGGTCCTGGCGAGCATTCTTCAGCTTTTCACCATCATCCTTGGCAGTCTCCGGGTTTCCGGCGCCACGGTGCAGCAGTCCCTCGGCGTCACCGTCATCCTGCCCGGCCCCCCCATCACCGCCCGACTCTTCCCCCTCTTCACATTGGCTGGTCTAACCATTTTGGTAGCGGCCCTCGTTCTGGGTGTCGTTCAGGGCTTGATTGCCTCCGGCTACTGGGACCACTCCATCACCGCTGAGCTAAATCCCGCCACCCCCGGCGACCCCCTGCTCTCTACCCTCGGCAACCTGGAGTCGATGGACCGTTGGGTGGAGCCCATCAAGTTCGTCGGATTGGCCCTGTTACTCGCTGCCGCGGGCCTCGCCGCCGCCAGCGTAATCTGGGTCATGCGCTTCCAGAGCCGCCGCCTCCTGGACATCCTAACCGGCCGACCCTAGCCTCCTGTCACCCTCTGGCAAAAGGGCTTGCCTACGGAACTCTCGTTCTTCCACTGGCCTAGGCTGTTCAAAAGAGATATGACCATGGTCGTGACCATGGTATTATGTAAGCATCTTCGTATCGGGAGTGGGTCGATGACCATGAATGACGGCATGGCTACAGGAGTTAGGACCATGAAGGCCTCTGAGTTCAAGGCTAAATGTCTCAAGCTCATGGATGAGGTAGCCGAGAGTGGACAGGAGATCATCATAACCAAGAACGGCCGCCCCGTCTCCAGGCTCGCCCCCTACCGCAAGCGGCCCGACACTTTCTTCGGTGCAGACAAGGGGAAAATCAAGATACTCGGCGACATCGTTTCTCCCCTGGATGTGGAATGGGAAGCTGATCAGGGCCTCTTGGATGGCAAGTAGCCGGACATTCCAACGTGATTCTACTCGATACACAGGTCATGCTTTGGCTTAGCGCGGGTGACCGGAGATTAGGCCCCCGGTCCCGGCAGACCATTGACCGTGAATCGAGAGCGGGGCAGGTTGCCATTTCCGCCATTTCCTTCTGGGAAGTGGCAATGCTCAAACAGAAGAGACGCATCCATTTTGCTGAAGATGTTGCCTCGTGGCGGCTGTCCCAATTGGAGCAGGGAATGGTGGAAGTGCCGCTCACTGGCCTCATCGGTATCCGCGCCGCTGAGCTTGCCGATCTCCACGCCGACCCCGCTGACCGCATCATTGTCGCAACCGCCCTCGAGGGCCACCAACTCGTCACTGCCGACGACCGCATCCTCCACTGGTCAGGACAACTCAACAGGCTCGACGCCAGGACCTGACCCATCCCAGTCATTCCTGACTCCCATCGGAACGAGGTGCGCCGTGGCGTATGCTACGGGGCCATATCGGTAAATCGTACATCAGAGCTTGGCGTATCACTAAGCAGATTTGGCGTTAATCGTGCGCATCATCGCTGTTCTATATGCAGGGTTACTTTTGACTATGCTTGTGGTGCTAATGGCGTGTGCTTCGACCTCCACCGTGACACCAGACCTTGAAGGAAGTATCGAGGCTGATATACAAGCCACGATGGCAGCGAGCCGTACCTCCACCCCAGTTTCGAAGTCTACGCCTGAACCAACCTCCACTGTTACGCCCCTTCCAACACCCTTACCCACGTTGGCGTCAACGCCTACCCCAGTTCCTTCACCTACGTTCACGCCTACCCCGGTTCCTTCGCCCACATCCATGCCTACCCCGGTTCCTTCGCCCACATCCATGCCTACCCCGGTTCCTTCACCCACGCCCGACGAATTGAAACAACAATTCTGGGATTCCTATTCAGTGTCTGTACCCGCCGATTGGCAGTTAGTGCAAACCCTTATTTTTGGGCGTACCCGGTTAGAAGTACTGCTCAATCCTCGGCAAGACGCCGCATTGCTCATATTTGGTTTCTACGCAGAAAATGGATGGGCAGAATGGTACACCCTGCAGGAAAAAACTGAAGGTGACCTGCGCGGGGAGTCTATCGAACCTAACTACAACCTGATCAGCCTGCATCAATTATCCCCTACGACTATGCGATCACGATATACGATTACCGACCCAGCGATGGAATGTGATGCCGAGGCTCACGGCTTGCACGTTTACTTGCCTAACGGTGGGTTCTTCGTTTCTTTACGCATCTGCGCCACTGCCGCCGAAGAATATGACGCTGCCTTTGTCGATAGTTTATTGGGCGGTTTTTCATACAAAGAGTAGGCGATTATCCCTGATGCCCAGAATGATGCTTGGGTTATCGTGCTATTGTACGAGTTCTGCCCCTTCAGTGTTATCATCCCCCCGATGCAAGTAGGTAAACTCCCCCCAGACCTCCTTCACCGTCTCCTCTCCGACGCACCTATCTCCGACCCCCGTGTCCTCATCGGGCCGGGCATCGGCGAGGACGCCGCCGTTATTTCCATGTCCGAGGACCGTGTCCTTGTCGCCAAGACCGACCCCATCACATTCGCCTCCGACGAGATAGGCTGGTACTCGGTCCACGTCAACGCCAACGACATCGCGGCCACGGGCGCCGAGCCCCGCTGGTTTCTCGCTACCCTTCTAGTCCCCGAGAACATGCCCGAGTCCCAAATCGAGAAAGCCTTCCGCCAGATCGCCGATGCCTGCAAAGACATCGGCGTCTCCCTTGTCGGCGGCCATACCGAGGTCACCTACGACATCCGCAGACCCATTGTTATGGGTGCAATGCTCGGCGAGGCACACCCATCCGACCTTACCCCCACCTCCGCCGCCCAGGTCGGCGACGCAGTTCTCCTCACCAAGGCCATTGCCATAGAAGGGTCAGCCGTCCTGGCCCGGGAGTCAGCTTCCGTCCTCACCGCTAACGGAGTCCCTGGCTCTGCCATTGAGACCGCCCGAGGCTTCCTCTACGACCCCGGCATAAGCGTTCTGAAGGACGCACGCACCGCCCGGGCCGCGGGAGAGATACACTCCATGCACGACCCCACAGAGGGTGGCCTAGTCACCGGCCTCCGAGAGATCGGCTGGGCCGCGGGCGCGGGCGTCAGGATAAACCTCGATGCCATACCCATCCTCCCCGAGACCCGTGGATTCTGCCAAAGCCTGGACCTCGACCCCCTTGGCCTCCTAGCCTCCGGGGCCCTGGTATTGACCCTGGCTCCCGAGCATGTCGCCGCCGTAACCGCCGGCCTGGAGCGTGCTGCGATCCCAGTTACTCAAATCGGCGTCGTAACGCCCCCTGAGCAGGGCTTCGTGATGATCACCCCCGAGGGAGAACGTGAGATGCCCGACTTCCCCATCGACGAGCTAGCCAGATTCCTGTCATCCCAATGACCTACAGACTCCTCGCCCTCGACATCGACGGCACCCTCCTCGATCGCCAGACCGACACTCCCCTCACCGAGCGCACCAAGCGTGCCATAAGCAGCGTTTTGGAGACCGGAGCGGGAGTGACCCTGGCCACGGGGCGCACGAGCAACTCCGCTATCCCCTTCAGCCGTGACCTGGGCCTCACCCTGCCAATAATTTCCTACCAGGGCTCCTTGACGTCCAACCCCGTCACCAATGAGATCATCCGCGAGACCCCCGTTCCCCTGCCTCTTGCCCATCGGCTGATTCGTCTCCTCGAAGATCGTGGCATGAATCCCTATGTATACGTCCGGGACCATTTCTACGTGCGGGAAATGACCAATGCTGTGCGCCGGTCCGAAGAGTTCCTCAAGATCAAAGCTGAAGTCGTGTCCGATCTCGTCCACGGCATCCGGGAGTCGCCCACCAAGATCGTCGTCGTCGGAGACGCGGAGCTTATCGGCAGCGTCGTGGCCTTGGTGGACTCCCACTTCAACGGCGCCATCACCGCCATGCACACCTACGACTACCTCTGCGAAATCGGCCACCCAGATGGAAGCAAGAGCGCGGCGCTCCAACACCTAACCGAGTCCCTAGGCGTGAAGCAGGAGGAAGTGCTCGCTGTCGGGGACAGCCCAAATGACGTGGACATGATCGAGTGGGCGGGCCTCGGGGTGGCAATGGGCAACGCCTCCGAGAAGGTCAAGTACTCCGCCGACCTCGTAGCCAAGCCCGTAACCGAGCACGGCCTCGCCCTCCTCATCGAAGACCTCCTCTCGAAAGGCCGCTTCGCCCCCCTCCCCACCCCCCAACCGACGACACAATGACCTACAGACTCCTCGCCTTAGACATCGACGGCACCCTCCACGACCGCCAGACCGACACCCCCCTCACCGAGCGGACCAAACAGGCCGTAGCCCGGGTACTGAAGACGGGAGCAGGGGTGACCCTGGCCACGGGTCGCATGTACAACTCCTCACTTCCATTCAGCCGGGCCTTGGGCATCACCCTTCCCATAATCTGCTACCAGGGTGCTTTCACCTCCGACCCCGTAACCCACGAGATTGTCCGCGAGACCCCCATCCCCCTCCCCCTCGCGCATCGACTAATTCGCCTCCTAGAAGACCGAGGCCTCAACCCCTACGTCTTCGTGCGGGACCACTTCTACGTGCGTGAAATCACCGAGACCGTGCGCCAGTACGAGGAGGTCCTGAATGTCGAGGCGGACCAGGTCAGCGACCTGATCAGGAGTGTTCAGTCTCTCCCAACCAAGATTGTAGTCACCGGGGACGCCGGGCCCATAGGCAGCGTCCCAGCTATGGTCGACACAACCTTCAACGGCACCCTCGCCGCGATGCTCACCCACGACTTTTTGTGCGAAATCGGCCACCCTGACGGGAGCAAGGGCAAGGCGCTCAGCTACTTAGCCGAGTCCCTGGGCGTGAAGAGAGAAGAAGTCATAGCCGTAGGAGACAGCCCCAACGACATCGACATGATCGAGTGGGCGGGCCTCGGAGTGGCTATGGGCAACGCCCCCGATAAGGTCAAGTGCTCTGCCGACCAGGTAACTCTCCCCGCCTCCGACCACGGCCTCGCCGTCCTCCTCGAAACCCTCCTCTCGAAAGGCCGCTTCGGTCCTTTACCCTTTCCTTCGACGGGAGAGGGCTAGGGTGAGGGTGATCCCCGATCCCTCCCACCTGATATGGAAACTGCTAAGAATACACCCCAATTTGCCATAGTATGGATTAGCCTAGATAATCCCCGAAACTAGGAGGTATTACCTAATGACAAGAATCACAGTCTTGCTCCTGACCCTGATAGCTGTCATCAGTCTAGCGACGGCGTGTGGAAGCGGAGAGAGTCAGGAAGACATCGCAACCGAAGCGGCAAAAACCTGGGTTGACAACAGCATAGAGGACGTGTCTCACGCTGTGGCGGCATTGGTCACTGGCAATGTTCCCATTGTGAGCCAAATTGCGGGAGATGTCTTAACGGATCAGGTTCGCGACAATGTTGCGTGGTCGTACTCAACGCCTAAACGCGTAGGTGACGAAGAATACCAGGTGGCCGCGACTGCTAGCGTTACTTTGAGTGTGGAACTGCCACTTTTGGGAACTAAGGTGTACGTTGCGTCTCTGCCGTTTATTCTCGATGTAGATACCAAGGCTAAGACTGTCGAGCGTTGGTCGCCGGACGCTCTCTCAGCAACAGTGGAAGAACAGGATGGATGATGGATGTCCAGTGACCGGCCAGCGAAAGTCGAGGGACAAAGCGGCGGAGCCGCTCATCCTGAGCCTGTCTAAGTATTAATGGAGGGGGGAGGGACGGCCCCTACCGCCCCTTAAACTCCGGCTCCCGCTTCTCCATGAACGACCGCTTCCCCTCCTGCGCATCCTCCGAGTCCGAAACAGGCTGCTCTATCAGTGTCTGTAAGGTGAGGCCCCTATCCCAGTCAATGAACGCATTCATCGACTTCTTCATGTAGGCGATAGACGTCGTGGCGCCCTTGGCCAGCCTCCCCGCCCACTCCGCCACAGCGTCGTCCAACTCTTCAGCGGGGACCGCCTTGTTCACCAGACCTATCCGCTCCGCCTCCTTGCCGCTTACCCAGTCTCCCAGGAACAGGATTTCGCAGGCCTTCCGATACCCGGCGGCCATCAACAATGAGTAGGTGCCCGACGCCAGGCCCCGCTGCACGTACGGAATCCCCAGCCTCGCATCCTCTGCGGCTATGATCAGGTCCGCTGCCAGCGCTACCTCAAACGCCCCGCCGAGGGCGTATCCGTGCAGCTGGGCTATCACCGGTTTCAGGAAGCCCCGCAGCGCTTTCACCATACCCGGCGGTCCCTCCAATTGGACGGAAAATTTGTCCGTGCCTATCCTTCGTGAAGTCTTACCCATGCCCTTCAGGTCGTCCCCCGCGCTGAACGCCCGGCCCACGCCTTTCAGCACCAGCACCCGCACCTCTGGGTCCGAGGCTGCGTCCGCGAGAGCGTCAAACATCGCGTCAAACGTCTGATGATTGAGCGCATTCAGCTGTTTCGGGCGGTTCAGGGTGATGGTCGCGATGCCGTCCGCCTTTTCGTAGATGATCAGCTCGTAGTCCATGTCGTAACCTCCTGCGCGCCGGGTTTCGGGGCAGCGCCTTTTATAGGGACAGGGCCATGATACACCCGGCTCTCAGTTGAGAGTTGTCCCAGTCTCCCTATGGTAGCGGTACAATATAGGAAGATCCCCAATTGATATCTTCGAAATGAGGCTGAAAAAATGAAGCACGAAATTCTATATAAACCCTCCTACGCCCTGGCCGTCCTCAGCATGGAGCGCGGCGATGAGATAGTCGCTGAGGCCGGCGCAATGGTCAGCATGTCCTCCGGCATCAGCATCGAGACCTCCGCGCGCGGCGGCCTTTTAGGTGGCCTCGCCCGCAAATTCCTCAGTGGTGAGAGCTTCTTCATGAACACGTTCCGCGCCGACGAGGCCGGCGAGATCACTCTCGCTCCCCCTCTCCCCGGCGACGTTCTCCACATGGACATGCGCAACCAGACTATCATGGTCACCTCCGGGGCCTACCTGGCCTGCTCCAAGGACATCTCCGTCGACACCCAGTGGGGCGGCGCAAAGACCTTCTTCTCGAAGGAGGGCCTCTTCCTACTCCGGGTCCAGGGCTCCGGCGACCTTTTCCTCTCCAGCTACGGTGCAATCCACACCAAGGAGCTGCGCCACGGAGAAACCTACATCGTCGATACGGGCCACATGGTTGCCTTTGACGAAAACGTTGGCTACAAGGTGACCCGCGTCGGGGGGCTGAAGTCGACCCTGTTCAGCGGCGAGGGCCTTGTCTGCGAGCTCACGGGGCCCGGGAAGATCTTCCTGCAGTCGAGAAGCGACGACGCCTTTCTCACTTGGCTAGTCCCCCGCATCCCGAAGCGCAGCTAGCCGAAGCCCCAGAGCAGCAGGCTCAGGCTGCCGATGTAAACCACCGTCGCACTGAACCCGCTCAGGAAATAGCCTAACCACTCGCTCTGGATTAGCCGTATCAGCAGGGTGGATACTACTACGGCCGCCAGGGGCACGATGTTCAGCAGCGCCACAGTTGGCACCTGAACATCCAACTGCTCCTGCCCCGAAATCGTCCAGAAGGTCGGGATGTTGAACACCATGAAGCCGATCACGGCTCCCACCACGAACAACAACGGGTCCACCCGCTTCGGTGCCCCGTACCTGAAGACCGCCAATATCCCAGCCGACCATATGGATAGTGTGTAGCCGTATGGCAGCACTAGGCTCTGCACTACGGACGATATGGCTTCGGCGAAATTCATCTGTCAGTCAGCTTTCCCTGCGTCTCTTCGAGACTTGACCAAAATATCCCTCCATTTCCCGACCCGTAATACTCGACTTCCCCGTTCCCGTCAAGCCATTCAACCCCTAAATCCTTCCCAATCCCCCTTCCTGGGGTGGGGCCGCTTCTGCTGTCGCAGATCCGCCTCAGGCGGGAGGCTCTCGAAGTATGAGCGAGGGGTGGAGCACGCCCGTTTAAGCGGCCAGTTATGCAAGTCCTTCATTCGACCCTTCGACAAAGGGCTAGGGTGAGGGTGATTCCTCTCCTCCGAAGCGACCACTCACCCGCTCGTGCTGAGCCCGTCGAAGTATGAGCGAGCCGAAGGATGACAGAATTGATTACTGTGCTGTGGATTCCCTTGTCCGTATCCCCTTCCCGTATAATCCCCACACCATGAAAACCCCACTAGGAATAGGCCTAAGCGGCCAGGACATGACGCCCTTGGAGGTAGTCGAGTGCTGCCGGCTCGCCGACCAGCTCGGCTACGACTCATTCTGGCTCTCCGAGGGCCACGGCGGCGACCAGTTCACCACCCTCACCGCCTGCGCCCTCGCCACCGAAAGGATCAAGCTCGGTACATCCATTGTCAGCGTCTTTGTGCGCAGCGCCCCGACCATCGCCATGGCCGCCGCATGCCTCGACCACTTTTCACAGGGCAGGTTCATCCTGGGCCTCGGCTCCAGCCACAAGGTCCAGGTCGAGGGTGAGCACAGCGTTTCCTACGAAAAGCCCATCACCCGACTCAGGGAATACATCGACGTCATCCGCACCCTCCTCCGAGACGGCGCGGTCTCCTATAAAGGGTCGGTCCTGGACATCGACAGGTTCGACTTCTGGCTTCCCACCCTCCACCCCGAAGTCCCCATCTACGCCGCCGCAGTATTCGACAAAATGCTTCGCACCTGCGGCGAAATAACCGACGGCACGATCCTCACCTGGACTACCTTGTCCGGCGCTCGGAATGCTGCCAGGGTGGTTGCCGAGGGGGCCCGAGCCGCTGGCCGAGACCCTGCCGAGGTAGAAATAGCCGACCTCATAACCACAGTCGTCTCCGCTGACGGCCCCGCCGACCTCGAAGGCATTCGCAAGGCAACGGGTTTCTACGCCGGCTTCTTCCCCCGCTACAACCGCGCCCTCGCCCAAAACGGCTTCCCCGACGAGGCCGCCGCAATTCGCAAGGCCTTCCTTGAGGGCAAGCGCGGCCCAGACCTCGAATCCCTGGTCCCCGACTCCATGCTCCGCTCCCTAGCCATCATCGGCTCCCCGAACGAATGCAAAGACCGCATACAAGCCTACCGAGACGCAGGCGTCACCCTCCCCATCATCGCTCCTCGGTGCTCGGGGATTGGGGCTGCGGAGAGGGCTAAGGAAGTCATCCGTGCCCTGGCGCCGTGAGCCGTCTATTCCCTCTACTTCGACGACACCTCTGTACAACCTGTATTGGAGGGGTTGAGGCCGCTCGTACTGAGGCACTCGAAGTATGAGCGGGGGGTGGGACACGCCCGTTAAAACGGCCACTCCGTCATCCCAATCCACTCCCATTCGTGTCATCCCGAGGCCCCGCGAGGGATCTAAGGCGCCCCTCCTGCAAATCAACACCTTCTCAGCAGCACACTTGTATATACACTAAAATGCCTAGATGGAAGCCATACCCTATTCCTTGATCTAAGGAGACCCCATGCCGAAAGAAATCTATCACCTCAACAAAGAAGAGGAACTGGAACGGATGGAAGAAAAGCGTTTTGGCACAGAGGACGAGTTGCAAGAATTGATTGCCAGATACCCTTCGCTGCTGTCCGGGGAGCAGATGGATCCTGAGAGTCCTCGCCGCTGGCTTCTCATCAGTCGGGAACAGGGCATAGCCGATGTCGTGGGTGCAGGCGAACGCTGGAGTGTAGATCATCTTTTTGTAGACCAAGATGCCATACCCACACTGGTAGAAGCTAAACTCTCCGGAAATCCTGAAAGCCGACGGAAGGTAGTCGGGCAAATGATGGATTATGCAGCCCACGCCACAAGGACTTGGCAGAGCGAAACGATTCAACGATCTTTCCGACAGCGATGCATTCTTGAGGGAACGGACGCGGACTATGAGCTCTCAAGATTCCTGTAACCAGATGGCGAGACTGAGATACAAGTCTTCTGGGGTAAGGTTGCTGAGAACCTTAGAAGTGCCCGCCTCCGCCTACTATTCGTAGCCGATTCCATCCCCAACGAGTTGAAACGCATTGTGGAATTCCTGAACGGGCAAATGCCCCACGCGGAAGTGTTTGCCGTTGAAATCAAACGATTCTCGGACAAGAACTTACAAATTCTCTCCCCCCGCGTTTTCGGCCATATCCCTCCCGAACGCCTAACCAAAAAGCGCGGCACAAAAACCCTCGAAGAAATCCTC
The DNA here is from genome assembly GCA_965220005.1 of Dehalococcoidia bacterium. Taxonomy (GTDB): domain Bacteria; phylum Chloroflexota; class Dehalococcoidia; order Plut-88900; family Plut-88900; genus Plut-88900. The sequence continues at coordinate 438,097 of OZ244800.1, read as the reverse complement.
AATCAAATGCCGAACCCAGACATACGCCAAGCCATGCAACGCTTGATCGACCTGACCGATCAAAAGGGTGGATTTATTTATCCGGGAAGTGTCGCCTTTTCCATTCGTTATACTTCTCCTGTATTGACCTACCCTATTTCTCTAGCCTGGATTAACCCCAGACCCGACTATTCCGGATGGATGGGAACTAAGAATTTCACTTTCGGAATGTTCAACTATCACGACTATGAACCTAAGGATAGACCGCCTTCTGAGGTTGTCGAAATCCTCAAGCGTTGGACTAGCCAATTCAAGGGTGATTCTTTCGCTACTGAATACCCAAATGAGGGCCTAGAAGCCTGGATCGTCAATCATCAGGACGCGGCCGACAACATTGACATCATCGCAGAGCGCTTGGAGAAAGTCCTAGACGACTTGCGGAACCTGCCCTCTCCGGTCAAGCCTGCGTGATACTATAGATGCCAATCCACACGCCCCACCCCACCGGAGGTGCCCCATGAACGCCGCTGATCTTGCCTTCGCACCAGCCTGGAAAGTCCGGGACATGGTCGCATCCAAAGAGGTCTCCCCCCGAGAGCTCGTCGACCTATTCCTGGACCGCATCGACTCCCTTGACCCGAAACTCAACTCATATCTCACCGTCACCGCAGACCTGGCCCGCGAGACGGCCGTCGAGGCGGAAGCAGCCGTGGCCCGCGGCGACGATCTCGGGCCCCTTCACGGCGTCCCCATATCCATCAAGGACCTGGAGTTCTCCAAGGGTATCCGCAGCACGATGGGCTGCTACGTCTTCCGAGACCACGTCCCCGACGAAGATTCCGTCGCCGTAGAGCGGGTCCGGCAGGCCGGGGCAATCATCCTCGGCAAGACCAACACCCCCGAGTTCGGCCAGTCCGGCACCACCGAGAACCTCCTTGGCGACGCCTGCCGCAATCCCTGGAACACCGAGCGCACCAGCGGAGGCTCCAGCGGCGGCGCGGGCGCGGCCCTCATCGCCGGCCTCTGCTCCCTCGCCACCGGCTCCGACGGCGGAGGCTCCATCCGCATCCCCGCCAGCTTCTGCGGCGTCTACGGCATCAAGCCGACCCAACTGCGGGTGCCCCGCTACGGTAGCGTCGGCCGAGGCCCTGCCACCGCCAACCTGTTCTCCCAGTCGGGCCCCATGTCCCGCACGGTCAAGGACTCGGCCATTCTTTTACAGGTCCTCTCGGGCCACGACCCCCGGGACCCAATGTCCCTCAAGGCCCCCGTCCCGGACTTCGCTGCCGGCCTCAATGACGGCGTCAAGGGCCTCAGGATCGGCTGGACTCCCGACTACGGCTACACCCCCGTCGATCCCGACATCCTACGCATCTCCGAAGCCGCCGCCCGCAATTTTGAGTCCCTCGGCGCAACCGTAGAGGAAGTAGACGTTGGTCTGCAAAACCCCTTCCAAGCCTTCTGGACCATGTTTAGCACCTCCGCATACAGCTCCTACGGCCATCTCCTCAACTCCAACGTCGCAGAGCTCACTTCCTATGGCCGCTACAGCCTGGAACAGGGCAAAGCCACGAGTGGAGCAGTCTTGGCCCAGGCCCTCCACCAGGTTAACCTGGTCAAGCTCCGGTTCGAAGAGCTGCTCGACGAGTATGACCTGCTGATGAGCCCCACCATGCCCACGGTGGCATTCCCCGTTGGGCAGGCGCCCCAGGAGGTCGGCGGCAAGAGGCTGCCGCCACATCTCGGCTACATACCCCACACCTTCCCCATCAACATGAGCGGCCAGACTGCCGCCAGCATCCCTTGCGGCTTCTCAGACGGCATGCCTGTCGGGCTCCACGTCATCGGCCAGACCGGCGACGAAGCCACCGTCCTCCGAGCTTCCGCCGCCTACGAGGAAGCCTTCCCCTGGGCCGACGCTAGACCTCCAGTCTCATAACCACCGCGCGGAGAGAACTAAACTCCCATACAGCCGTCAATCCGGCCTCCGAGCCGGAATCCATTCGTCCCCTTAGTACTGAACTAGAGGGCCGCACCTGCACAAAATGCGCAGGTGCGGCCCTCTGTTCTCATCTCCCCCTCTCCCTTGAAGGCCCTAAGGGAGAGGGGGACCAAGGGGGTGAGGGTTCCCGGGGCTGAGTGGGGTGTACCGTGAACGTATCACCCAGCGCCGAACCGGGGTCCATCCCCAGTGGGGAGCGGTAAGTGATAATCTAAGTCGTCAGGTAATATAGGTATTCGCAACCGTAAGTACTTTATGAATCGGAGACAAACATGCCCGGCATAGCATTTCTCGGCGGAAAGATATTCACCTCCGACCCCAGCAACTCAATAGTCACCGGCGTCTACGCCAACGAGGGCCGCATCCGGCTCGTCGGCCCCGCCGAGGAGGTCTGCAAACACCTCCCCCCCGACACCAAGATCGTCGAGATCGGTGGCAAGACCCTCCTTCCCGGCCTAATGGATGCGCACAATCACATGGTCCACGTCGGCTCGACCATGCAGCAACTTGATGCCCGTTACCCAGTCGTAGGCTCCGTGCAGGAGCTCTCCTCCGGTATAGCCAACGCCGCCGAGGAGACCCCCGAGGGCGAGTGGATACGCGGCTGGGGCATGGACTACGCCAAGTATCCAGGCGCCAGCATGCCCACCCGCTGGGAGATCGACGATGTCAGCAGCAGGCACCCCGTCGTCATCGTCCACACCTCCGGCCACTTCGCTCTGGTCAACTCCATCGCCTTGGAGCAGGCAGGCATCGATGACAACGTCCAGGACCCCAAGGGCGGCCGGTTCGTCCGCGACGAAAAGGGCCGGGTCACGGGTATGCTGCTCGACTCGGCGCAGAGGGAGGTCATCAAGGGCGCGGTCGACGTCGGGAACCACGGCCCCGACCCCGGACTGGACACCCCCGTCAGCGAGCTCGTCGACATCATCGGGGACACCTGTAAGGCCTACCACAAGGAGGGCCTCACCTCCATCGTCGACGCCCAGGTCACCGCCCGAGAAATGCCCGCCTACGTCGAGGCCCGCAACCGCGGCCTTCTCACTGTCAAGACCCACTGCATGTATCTGTCCAACCACCTGAAGGACGTCAAGGCCCTCGGCGTTCTGGGCTTCATGGGCGACAAATATCTCTCCGGCGGTACCATCAAGTGTTACTCGGACGGCTCCCTTATCGGCTGCACCGCCGCGTTCAAGAGCCCCTACATCAACCCACCCGACACCTACGGCTACACTTACTGGGACCGCGACGAGCTGAAGGACCTGCTCGAAGATGCCCACACCTCGGGGCTACACACCGGCACCCACGGCCAGGGTGACGAGGCCATGGACCAGATTGTCGGGGCGTGGGAGCAGATCCTGAAAGAACACCCGCGGGAGGACCACCGCCACCGCATCGAGCACTGCGGCTACCCCATCGAATACCTGGAGCGCATGGCCAAGCTCGGCATCCTGGCAATTTCCCAGCCATCCTATCTCTACTACAACGGCGACGGCTTCCTGACGAACCTCGGCCCCGAGAGGGCGCACAAGCTTATCCCCCTACGCTCGGAGCTCGATCTCGGCATCCCCATCGTCCTCAGCACCGACTCCCCAGTTGTCTCCTTCCGACCCCTGGACAACATTTCGGCCGCCGTGTCCCGTGTCACGATGGAGGGGCAGGACATGGGCAAGGATGAGCGCATCAGCGTCGAGGACGCCATCCGTGGCTACACCATCAACGCCGCCCACAGCGTCTTCCTCGAAAACGAAAAGGGCTCCATAGAGGTAGGCAAGGCCGCCGACTTCACCCTCATCGACGGCGACATCCTGAACACCCCCGGTGAAAAGATCCGCGACCTCTCCGTCTCCATGACGGTAGTAGACGGCGAAGTCCTCTACGACTCCGCCACCCCCTAACCCCGTCATCATGCCAGCCTCCAACCGGAATCCATCCCCGGTGTGGGGCCGCTCGTGCTGAGGCTCTCGAAGTATGAGCGGGAGGAGGCCCCGAACTGCCAATCCGTCACGTCTGTCCGCTCCCAACCGACTCCCTTCACCCCTTTGTCACCCCGAGGCCCCGTGCTGAAAGTCCGCCTCAGGCGCGAGGGATTCAGGACTTGCCCACTCACGCTAAACTTATCCCAATCATTCACGGAGGCCCCACATGCCCGACGACAACCTCACCCGCTGCTTCGGCTCCCCCGACGACCCCCTGATGATGTCCTACCACGACAACGAGTGGGGCATCCCCGTCCACGACGACCGCAAACAGTTCGAGTTCCTCTGCCTGGAGAGCATGCAGTCCGGCCTCTCCTGGAAGACCATCCTCGACAAGCGGGAGAACTTCCGCAAAGCCTTCTCCGGCTTCGACCCCGTGAAGGTCGCCGCCTACACCGAAGCCGACATCGAGCGCCTGATGTCCGACGCGGGCATCGTCCGAAACCGACGCAAGATCGAGGCCATAGTCAACAACGCCCGACGCTTCCTGGAGGTCCAGAAGGAGTTCGGCTCCTTCGACGCCTACATCTGGCAGTTCACCGGCAACAAGGTCCTGCGTCGGGACTACGAGCAGGTCCCCGCCCAGACCCCCGAGTCCGAAACCCTATCCAAAGACCTGAAAGCAAGAGGCTTCAAATTCATGGGCCCCATCGTCGTCTACTCCCACATGCAGGCCACCGGCCAGGTCAACGACCACCACCCCACCTGCTTCCGCGCGCCGAGCTTATAGCCCCCGCCCCCACTTTCCATATTAGTATCTTAGAGATGCTCCAGAGTCCCGACTGGCATCTCAATCAACCTACTGCTTAAATGAAAAAACTTAGAATCACACGCTTGAAAATAGGTCTTTTCCTGATAGTGTTGCTCCCCGCAATTTCCGTCGGTGTTTGCTATGCAAACAAAGGTTGCGACCTTAGCGACTCGGGAAATCTCATTTCTTTTCACAGAGAAGACCATCGGGGTTTATTCTCCCAGAGTCTCCATAGAGACCTTTACATAGCCGATGTAGACTCCGGTTGCGTAATCCGTCTGACCGACTCCGGTTCGAGCCATCATGCTGAATGGTCGCCCGACGGGACCCGGCTGGCATTCAGTGCCTCGGGCAGTATCTATATACGTTACATGGATGGTGGAGAGACAACACACCTTGCTGAAGGCACCGACCCCGTGTGGTCGCCCGATGGAACCAAACTCGTGTTTTCTTCACTTCCCATGCTCCTAGCTGGGGTTAAACCCAACATTAGAAGTCCCTTGGATATCTATGTGATGAATGCCGATGGCAATAACATCACCCCTTTGAGCAGTACTGGCCGATTTCATGGAGATATATACTGGTCGCCCGATGGCACCCGAATCGCCTTTTATTCAAGTCCCGACGGAGGTCCTGGGGAGAAAGTCTACTTGATGGACCCCGACGGGAGTGGCGTAACCCCATTGACCAATAACGAATATGACGGAGCCCTCGAATGGTCCCCGACTGGGACTCACTTGGCCATCTATACCTCTCACCTTGGTAGAGAGGGACTTGTCATACTTGATGCCAATGGCGAAGATGCAAATTTTGTGTCTGGTAGAGCCCGTTATGGTCCTAACTTTGACTGGTCTCCGGATGGCAGTCGCTTAGCTTTGGTTATGGCTCCCGTTGACTTTTATACGGGAAATGATGAAATCTACGTAGTGAACAATGATGGCACTAGCTTAACCCGCCTGACCCGTAATCGAACAGGAGATCGTTCCCCTGCTTGGTCACCGGATGGGAACCGTATTGCCTTCATTTCATCGAGAGATGATCTGTCACATATATCTATCATCAATGCCGATGGCAGTGGGTTTGTGGACCTGACCAGCACCCTAATTGATGGCTATATAAGGACACTTAAGTGGTCCCCGGACGGCACTCAAATAGCATTCGAGATACGTTACGATTCCAACCCTGACCCCTCGACCAACTACCCCGACGTTGCAATCTTCGTTATAGATGCCAATGGCGGTGAACTGACTAACGTAACAGATCATCATGAAGATGACACAGCCCCCTTTTGGAGGCCAAAGTAACCTAAGGCGGCCGGGTATCACTTCCTTCCACACAACTAGGGCCTGAATACGCCTCCCCCCTTAAACAAAGAATCGAGAGCAATGTGGTGGGAACCGATTTGTCTTAGATAGTGCCGCCCATATCAAGCACGCCAAAAGGGGCATTTGGAAGAGGACTGCCCTTGGAGTGCTATACTGGTAAGACCCGGTAACAAGGAGCGCCCATGCCGCGAACAACCAGGACCATCACCTTTTCTCTCCCACCCGATATGGCTGACAGAGTTGATCAGGCGATGAAGCAGCAGGGGATGTCCAGGAGCGAGTTTCTGCGGGATGCACTGCTCCGGTACATCGAAGAATGCGATTGGAGACGGCTGCTCCAGTATGGTGAAATGCAAGCGAGGGAACGGGGTATAGGCCCCGAAGACGTTGCTCCCTTAGTGGAAGAGTATAGGATCGAGTCCGGACCGCCCTCGAAGTGAGAGTGGTCCTGGACACCAACGTCATTGTCTCGGGCCTCAACTTCCCTGGCAACGAGCGCACTGTGCTGGAACTTGCTCTCAGGGGACGGTTCGAGTTGTGTCTGTCTCCGTTCATCCTGGAAGAAGTGGCTGGAGTGCTATGGAACAAGTTCGGATGGGAACGCCAGCTCGTGTCCCAGGCTGTGACAGCGCTGAAAGATGCAGCAACCATCATTGAGCCGCCGCGGCTCCCGGAGGTGATAGAGGGAAACCACGCCGACAACCGCATCTTGGAGTGCGCGGTCGCCGCGCCTGCTGATTTTCTGGTCACTGGAGACCGTCGGCATCTCATCCCCCTGACGGAGCATCAGGGAACGAAAATCCTCAACGCTCCACAGTTCTTGATGGCGTTGAAATAGTGTATTCCCAAGACAGTTAGCGTCCCCGGTGTTTCTGTAGGCGTTGGCGTTAATTGAGCGAGCTAGGTTCTCTCGACCTGACCAATGCAGTAGGAGTTATCCCCCACCCCTCTTCATCCCGAAGCCCCGCGAGGGAGCTAAGACGTCCGCCTAACTACCCACCCCTCCCCACCCCAACCCCCCTGTGCTACCATGCCCCCATCCCCGCTCCCGACGGAGGCCATCATGCCCAAGAACTTATACTTCTCGCAGGATGAATACGAACGCCGCTGGAAGGCCGTCTACGACTCGATGGCCGAGAAAGGTTACGAGACCGCCGTCATCTGGGGCAAGACCGCCGGCAACTACGAACGCCACGGTGACCTCCTCTACCTGACCAACTACTACTCCAACCTCTCCGGCCACTCCCTGGACGTCGAGGGCCACCAGCAGGCCCGCTCCTACGGCGCGGTCATCCTCCACCGGGGCCGGGAGCCCGAGCTCATCATGGACATGCCCAGTTTCGACATGGACCAGCTCGCCGTCGATAACGCCGAAGGCCACACCGACCCCATATACGGTGTCACCGAGGCTCTCAAGAGGCTCGGCGTCGAGGGCCGCACCGCCCTAATAGGCACCGACTTCCTGCCCATGAAGTACGCCAAGCAGATGGAACAGCAGTCCCCCGCCATCGAGTGGGTCGGTGAGGACGAGCTTGTCCGCGAGGTCCGGCAGGTCAAGAGCAACGAGGAAGTCGAGCTATACCGCAACGCTGGCCACACCATGACCGAGGCCATCTCCCGGCTCATGGAAGCCCTGGTCCAGGGCAAGACCGAGGCCGAGGCTGCCGCCGACGCAGCCTACGTGATCACCAAGGCGGGGGGCCGCTTCCACATGATCCCCGTTTCCCACGGCGACTCCATCTACTATTTCACCCGCTCCCCCATCTCGGGCTTCAGCCTGGACGGCGCAGAGCCCGGAGACATGGTGCGCGGCTGGGTCTACGGCGCCGTCTACCAGGGCTACTGGATGGACCCCGGGCGCACGGCCGTTGCCGGTCGGGCCCCGACCCCCGAGCAGCGTGACCTTACCGAAAACTGCTACGGCATTGTCGAAGGCATCATCAAGGCCATCAAACCCGGTGTACGTATCGACGAGGTCGTCAAGATAGGCGTCGACCTGATGCAGAAGGCGGGCACCGAGGAAAACCAGCTCGCCGAGATGTTCCCCCTCTTCGGACACGGCATCGGCCTCTTCTGGGAGCGACCGTCCTTACGGATTGGCCTTGAGACCGACGAGATTTTCCGGGAGAACATGACCTTCGGCATCGAGGCATTCCTGTCGAAGGCGGGCGTCGGCGTCGCTGGCTACGAAGACAACATCCTGGTAACCGCCAACGGCGCCGAGATCCTCACCCCCGCCCCCAACTTCTGGTGGTAACTGCCTCTGGCGCCCTGGGCGTGGGGTTCCGCTCACCCTGAGCCACTCGAAGGGTCGAGCGGGGGTGTCCAATCCCCTCTCCCATCGAGGGATCTTTGGATAACCTTGGGATAGGGGCAACAATAAGGTGCTTGAGCATCGATGTATGAGGAGGGTGGTATACACCGAGACATGGGCCAATCTTCATTAGCGGAATCGTTGTTGCCTGAGACCTTGGGTAACAATGAACGGCTGGAACGAATCGACGATGCGGTGGACTGGGGTCGGTTCGGCCGGTTGGTTGTGGGAGTCTACTCGGCGTGTGAAGGAAGGCCTAGCTATCCACCGCTGACGATGGTCAAGGTGTTATTGCTGGAGCAGTGGTACAACCTGTCGGATCCTCAGATGGAGGAGGCTCTGGGGGACCGGATATCCTTCCGGCGGTTTGTGGGGCTGGGGCTTCAGGATGACACACCTGACCACTCTACGATGAGCCGGTTTCGGGCCATGTTGACGGAGATAGGGGTTGTGGAAGGGTTGATGGAAGAGTTGAACAGGCAGCTAGAGGAGAAGGGGATGATGGTGAAGGCTGGGACGCTGATGGATGCGACGCTAGTGGAGTCCCAGGGGAGGCGGGTGTCAAAGAAAGAAGAGGCAACGGATAAGGATGCGGCATGGGCACGTAAGGGAGGACGGAATTACTACGGGTACAAGGTGCATGTTGGGGTGGACGATGGGAGTGGGCTGATACGGAAGGCGGTGTTGATGCCGGCCAATCTGAACGACACGGAGGTGGCCGACGAGTTAATAATGGGAGACGAGGGGGCGGTGTACGCTGATCGGGCGTACGACACGCATGAGAGGAGGCAGAAGCTGAAGTCTATGGGGATAGGGGACAGGATAATGAAGAGGGGGAACAAGCATCATCCTGAAGTTAGTGAAGAGGATAGGGAACGGAACGAGTTGATATCGAGGGTGAGGGCCAGAGTGGAGAAGGTGTTCGGGACACTGAAACGGACATACGGGTACAGTCGGGTGCGCTACATAGGGTTGGAACGGAACGCTACGGAGATGTGGTTGAAGTGCATGGCCTACAATCTGCGCAGGGCAGACCGGATAGCCCTGAATAGAACGTGAGAAAGTGGGGTAGCAGTGGGCTATGCAGGAACGCATGCCACTAAAACAGCCATCCGGGGCCGTTCAGGCTATTATCCGACGCTGGAGTCCCCCATCCCAAGGCATAAGATCACCGACCTTAGCAACTGAGACATCCCAAAATCACACCAGCGTGAGTTACGCAAAGGTCTCATCGAGGGAGAGGGCTAGGGTGAGGGTGACCTTCCCTCTTGACGAAGCCGCGCAAGCGAGGGGAACGGGACACCCCCTATCCCAATAGCCCCCCACCCCTCGCCCTTGATATAATATTGGTTCACGGGCCATTAGCTCAGGTGGTTAGAGCGCAGTCCTGATAAGACTGAGGTCCCTGGTTCGAGTCCAGGATGGCCCACCATTTTTGACGGTAGACAGAACTGAGCCGTTCAGCGCCATCTCCTCGGCGTTCCTGCCGGGTACCTGGCTGTCGTCGGGCATGGGGATGGTGTAGCGCAGCAGGGCATCGCCCGGCATCACGACGATCTCCTTGACGAAGGTCTCGATGAAGGCCCTGCGCTCGATCAGCTCGCTCTCGTTCAGGAACTCGCTCATGTCCTGGGCGTAAGCCGCGATGGTATTCACGTCGTCCAGGACGGCTCTGCGCTGCGAGAGGATGGCCCTGGCATCAGCCGCCGCGTCCTCCAGGCGCTCCTGCCGCTCACGGTGCTCCTTGATGCGGTCTGAGGCGTCGGCCATGTCGATGTCGGTCGTCTCTACGAAGTGCCAGATGCGGCCCAGCTTCCGCTTCACGTCCTCAAGCTCATCCTCGATGGTCTCCAGCCTCTTGCGCTGGTTGTGGGCCACACCGTCCATCTCTTCGTCCACGACCTTCACCAGGGCGCGGATATTGCCCTCGGTGAGGACGTTGGAGCGAATCTTGCCGACGACCATCTCCTCGAAACGGCGAGCGTTGAGTCTGGGAGTGTCGCAGGCATCCTTGCCGCGCTTCATGATCGACTGGCAGACGTAGTAGGAGAACTGGCCGCTCTTGGCGTCCTGGCCGCTGAGCGCCCTGTTGCACTTGTGGCACTTGACCAGCCCGCTGAGCAGGTAGGTGCTTCCGACCCTACGGGGGTGTGCGATTTTCGGTGCGCGGGAGCGCATCAGCCTGTTGACGCGCTGGGACTTGGCTTTGGAGATGATGGCGGGAAACGCCTTCTCGATCCGTATAGGGTCGGCCTTGTCCTTGGCGTTGGCGCCCCAGATCAACGTCCCTGTGTAGACTTCGTTTCTGAGGATGAAGTGGATGCCGTTCTTGGACCAGAGCTTACCCGCGGGGCTGGCGATGCCCTCGTCGTTGAGGGTCCTAGCGATGTGCAGCATCCCCGTACCGGCCTCGGCCATGTCGAAGATGCGCTTGACCACGCGGGAGGCGTCGGGGTCGGGTTCCAGGGTGGGACGCTTCTTCGGCCCGTCCTGCACCATGAGCCTGTTGTAGCCGTAGGGCGTCCTGCTGCCGATCCAGAAGCCGCGAGAGGCCGCCTCTCGCATCCCCCTGGTGACCTCCTGGGCCAAATTCTCGCTGTAGAACTCGTCCACGCTCTCTATGATGGCCTCCATGAGCTTGCCGGTGGGGGTGTCGTCGGCGTGCTCGGTGATGGAGACCACCCTGACGCCCTTGCGCTTGAGCATGGACTTGAAGGCGACGGCGTGCTCCCGCTTGCGGGTGAAGCGGGAGAATTTCCAGACCAGAATCTCCTGGAACGCGGCGTTGGGCCTGGCGGCCTCGTCGATCATCTTGCGGAACTCCGGGCGGTCGGCGATGCGACCGCTCTCGGCCTCGTCCACGTACTCGCGGGCGACGATGTAGCCGTTCTTCTGTGCGTAGTCCCTGAGCGCCCGAAGCTGTGCGGAGATGGAGAGGTCCACGTCCTGGCGGTCGCTGGAGACCCTGGCGTAGAGGGCCACGGGCTTGTAGTCGGTGTTCTGGTTCATTGGTGCGTCCTCCCTGCTCATTCCTGGTCGTTCCGGCGGGCCTTCGCCCGTTCGCGGCGCTCTTGCCGCAGCCACTCCCGCTCCTCCATGTACAGGCGGATGGCCTCGCGGAGGAACTCGCTCATGGTGCGACCCTCCTCCTCGACCACCTGCTGCACTAGCTCGGCCATCTCCGGGGGCATTGAGAAGGTGATGACCTTTCTGTTCCTGGGCATATTGCCTCAGTCCTTGTGGTAATACATGGTCATACCCCTATCATGAACGAATCGGCCCGCCTCTGTCAAGGACGCCAGATCGGAGATAGACATTCGCTACTCTGAACGCTTAGAGAGACCCTGAAGTCTCTCTTTCTGTCGAGGCTCCACTCCTGACACTACGGATGGGGAGGCATTCGATCGAGAACCTCGGTTCCGACCATCTTGATGACTTCATCTAGCAATTCGTTGAGATACCCCACACTTGCTTGGCTGTCAGATGAGACAGTCAGAGTTACGACAAAATGTGAGCGGGACAGTGGCCCCGGGGCGGAAGCGAGATGCAAATGCGGTCGGCGAGTGTATTCGTCACCGTCACTTGGGCTATCGTCTGCGGTTGGTTCCCAGTGGAACGCAAACATCTCCTCAGGGGGGTCATCCGGCCCAAGGTGTTGGTAAAGATGGAAGTAGGCGTGCCTCAACTTCCATGTCTCATGCGTTGGCCCGACAGGAATCCAACGCTCCATATATCGGCACTCTATCCAGTCAACCTTTGATGGAAAGCTCCACTCTCGCTCCGTGGGCGTCAACGGTTGGCCATGGGCTGCTACCAGCACGAATTCCAGCGGCCGTGATTTATGGTGAATGTACGGAAACACGGTGGAAACGCCCGACAAGCATCTTGCAATGTCCGTCGGCCGCAACTGCGCCAAAGTCCGAGTATCGCACGTTACATCTGCCATAGTTCTGAAGTCTAGCGCTGCCCTCTCTTCAAATTGTGACTAGAGCAACTTCTTTGTCGGACAGACCATACAGGTCACGCAAGACGATAGCGTCAAGCGACAATGCTAGGTCCCTGTCAGAATCCGTCGCCCCGGTCACCAAGGTCGTTGTAAGATCAACAACCCTTCGGAGGGTGTTGAAGGGAATCATTCGCAGGTCCGGCACAGGCATCCTGCGAAGAAGCGAGACGCCGAGCTTATTGTACTGATTGCGATACTTCCTGGCATTAGTGTCAATGAACCATGACGAAACGCTGGAATTTAGAATGGCAGTCAACACGAACAACAAATCCTTGTCGTCATCCCATTTTGGAGCAAATACGAAAGGCGAATGACTGACTACCCATCTCCCCGATACATCAAATCCAAATCTTGGAACCAAGAAAATCTCTGGAACCACTATTTTCGGCGCAAGCATTTCATGTGGAGGCCTAGGCCGCATAGGCCTCCACCACTCCAAGTCGTTACTTGCCATACCTGACCGGGAGGACAACCGTTCCCTGGATTCCTCCAGCCGGCTCCACGTCTCTGGGAACTCCGTCTGCATTTGAGAAGCTGTAAGGGCGACATCGTCAACAAACGGGTAGAGAATCCGGCGACCGGTTTCCTCAGGCACAGTGAAGCGGCCGATCATCCTGTCTGGAAGGAGGGGCTGATATAGAGGTTCTTCGCCTGAGGGAATGTCCTTCATATCAACCAAAAACACATCGTCTGCACCGGTAATCGCCCCTTGACGAACCACGGCAACATCCTTGAGTCTAGGCATTGCGTCTAGTTTCTTGATGAGATCCGTTTCATCCGGTGTTTGCACTGCCCAAGTCGAGCGCCGCAATGACGCTTGGGGTACGTCGAACATAGAGTACGAATAAGTCTGGCGACGCCTGCCATCCAAGAAATCCTCTAGTGCCAATCCAACGTCACGCTGACAGCGAACCAGAGAGACAGGAGGGTCTCCAAACGCAATGTCGTCTTTGCGCTGTACGATCAGCAAAGCAACATATACATTAGCCCGAAAGACGGGTATTGCTGACAGGTCAGCTATGACACGTACCCATGCGTGGTCTTGTATCCAATTCCTCAGTTTGGCAAGATTGTCAGAAGTGAGCATTGGCTGTGGTACAACGAAAAAGCCGAAACCACCGGGCCGTAGTGCTCGAATTGACAAGGCTATGAATGCCAGATAGGTGTCCAGCTTCCCTCGTGCAAGAAGCCCAACATGCTTAACGACAGCTTGACGAATCACGTTGGATTGACGCTCTGTTCGCACAAAGGGGGGATTCATCATTACAGCGTCGAACGTACCATCACGTGACGCCGAGTCCGGTGCGAACAGTTCGAGAGAATCATCGCGCAGGATGGGAACGTCTTCAGGTAGTTCACCACACGAGGCTAGGTGCAGCAATGCGAGAGACAAACGCGAGGCAGCCACTGCATTGTCGTCTACATCCACCCCCCAGAGCGATTGCAGAACCTCCTGAACCGTTCCGTCCGATGTGGTGCCGCTGGTCAAGAGTTTCTGCTCCATGACAGCACGTAGGAAGATGCCGGACCCACATGCAGGATCAAGTATTGAGGATTCTATGAATCGTTCCGGCGAGAGTTGACTCCTCAAGTACCTGGCGAAAAAGCTAGCTATATACTGGGGTGTGTATATTCCCCCAAGCCTTCTATTCCAGGCCTCCTCTGGTTCGGAAGGAAACATCGAAAACTGGATTGGCTCATCAAGTTGCATGACCGCAACATAGCGCTCATAGATTTTACTCAGTGCATGCTTTGATATGACGGAAAAGTCATAATCATAAGGGACAGCAGGGTGCCCGTAGAACGCATTGACGATCTCAACGCACATGCTCTTGGACAGCCGTTGGAAGGGTTCTAGTGCCGACCGGTCGAAAAGGCTTCCGGAGACTGGGGAGCCAGTGATCTCAGCAATCGATCTTTCTATAGCCTCGGTGATGGTGATTTGACGGTCTGTAACGTGATCGCGAAGAGAACCAGATCGAGACTCGCCTGATACACCAGTATGAAAATCTTCAACGGCGCGCGCGAATATAATCGCATTGAAAAGGGCAGAGATAGATGCGTTAGTAGTAGTGGTCCCGAGCTCCGAACGGAGTATGCGACGCCAATTCGCAATAGTCTCCAGCAGTATTCCATCGAGAGTCGGTATATTAGGATTCGGTGCTTCCCCAACGGCCTGATCGAAGACTCTCTTTGTTAGTGCCGAATAGTCAGCGTGACCGAAGTTGTGCGCTATTGTGGGACGAATCGGGTCGGTACGGTTGTATACGTATTCAATTGACTCTCGATCAATCCATACGTGCCAGTCAACAAGGCTGTTGTATGCAATTCCTGCAATACTCCGCCGTTCGTCGATTTGGATATCCCGCAGCCTTCGTTCAGCAGGTAGGAACGAAAGCACCGCAGCATTGTCCAAGCCATGCTCGACTACAATGCTGGACGTCGATAGAGCACTGCGTGTCTTAATGAAGTCATTCGGACGCCAGCCGAATTCAATTGAGAACTCTCTAGTCAGGTCCCGCCTTTGGCCGGTCGGTAGATCCCGGTCGGTCAAGGCATACACCAGTTCAAGCGCGGAGCTCATACAGGCTTCCTCTCTGACGAGGGCATTCTGGAAAGGGTACGACCATATAATACAACAGAGTCCGGTACGCGGTCGAACGCGCCCTGGCCGGACGTGAGCGCTATGAGGGAGGACTGGATTCCCCCTCCGAGGCAGGTGAAGGTGAGGGTTGGAGGAGAATCCATCATTGCTCCTCCTCCTCGCCGACGTTGTCGTCCGGCGTCGTCCTGGACCCGGCCGTCTGCCGTTTCATGTGGGCGCGGACGGCGACCTTTGCCAGGATACGGAACCCCTTCAGGAAGGTCTCCCGCTGCTTCGGGGTGTAGGAGGACAGCAGCTCGGCCAGGGTCTCGTCCCCGTCGGGCCTCTCCCGTCTGTTGTGTTCGTTCTCTCCGGTGGCATCTTTCATAGTGCGTAGTCGCAGCGGCGAATCGGCGGGCCGCTGGCCTCTCCTTACAGGTCGGTGGATGGGGGCTGCCCGGCGTGGACGGAAGGGGCGCGCGCCCGGCGGCGTCCATGCCGGATCAGGCCCCGCCGCTGCGCCTGCGCGGGCGGGGCGAGCCGGTCAGTCCTTGAAGAAGGTCATCTGGAACCCCTCGCCGAAGAGGATTTCCAGTCCTCCGGGGACCCTGCTTGCGAACAGAACGAGGGAGTGGTAGGCGCCCCCGCTCGGCTCGACGCCATCGTTGTGCCAGCGGTACATCTGCTTGTAATCGATGCCGATGGCCTTGGCGAAGCCGCTCCAGGTGAGGCCGGCGGCCTCCTTGAGGCGTTCGAGCCGCTTGGTGAAGTCGCCCGGCAGCAGGCTCACGTAGGGCAGGCGCTCCACGTCGGCCGCGGTCAGGTCCATGCTCCCGTCGAAACGGGGCGAAACGTTAGTGTTGGTCATTTCCATCCTCCAATCTGTAAAGCTCGTGAAAGTCCTCTACTCCGAGGGCCTTTTGCATCCGACGTCGGATGCGTCCCGAGGGCGCTCGCCCCTCGTTGACCAGCAAGGAGAGGTATCCGGGGCTAATCCCGACCTCCCTGGCGAGCCAGTTCTGGGAGCGGTTGAGCAGTGCCAACCGCTTCCAGAGCGCCGCCGCGTCAAGCCGGACAACGGTCCGTCCTCCGCGCCTTGGGCGTCCCTTCGCTTCGTTGGCGTCTCGTGAACGCATGGCTTTCGTTCTCCTGTATTCGGTAGAGATATTCAGTAGAGACGGGAGCGGCGCCGGGGCTCAAGCTCCCGCCGTTGTTCCCTCGTTCATGGGGGCGGCAGGGCCTGGGGCGACTCCCACTCGCCGGGGGTGCGCCATGCGTGTCCCATAGGCCCCAGGGCGTCTATGGCCTCCTTGTGGGACACCCACAGGGGCACGGTGACCCTCTCCTCCCGCGCCACGCGCAGGAAGTGGGTCTGGGCGATCTCGTCGTCGAAGACGACCAGGACGGCGGGCCTGACTCCGTGGTCGTCGGTGGGCCGGTGAGAAGAGAAGTAGCGCAGATAGGGGGCGAGCCGCTCCGACATGGTGGAGGGCCGCACGGCGCGGCGCTCCCACTCCAGGAAGAAGGGCCAGCGTGTGTCGTCCCTGGTGAGGACGCCGAAGGCGTCGGGGTTGACGGCGCGCATCCCGCCGTCGTGCCTGAAGTGACGGGAGGCCCTGCGGGGCGGGTCGAGCTGGGCGATCTCCCAGCCCAGCAGGGGGGCCTGTGCGGTCAGCGCGGCCAGGAAGCCGTGGACGGCGGCGGTGTGCTCGATGTTCCTGAGAAGCTGGCGGCTGCGCCGGCCGGTGAGGTTGCGCCACTCGAAGGGGGCGTCGGCGTCCTCCGGGGCGATGCTCCACCGCCGCTTCGCCACGCCGACGGAGGTGCGGTCCCTGCGGGCCAGGAGCGTCAGCCCCCGGTCGGTCAGGGCCAGGCGCCGGTCCGCGTGGCGGGGCCGGGCCACGAGGCGGAAGCCCTCCAGCGGGTTGACCAGTTGGGTGGCCCGCGGGACCGAGACGCCTAGCAACCCGGCAAGGTTCGTGAGGGTGATCCAGGGCCAGTCGGAGATCAGGTCGAGGGCGCGCTTCTCGGCGGGCTTCAGAAAGACGGGCAGCAGGTGGTCGGCCATGTCCCACACCGCCCCTTTGTCGGGGATGTCGTCGGGGGCCGAGACGCGCTGCGGCTCGTCCTCTACGGGAAGCTCGCCTCCGGGGTCGGTGCGGTCGAGGACGTAGCGCAGGTCGACGGAAGCGCCGACCCTGGGCGGGCTCCATATCCGGTCGCCCACTTCGGCCAAGACCGCCTCGCGCTCCAGGGCGAATAGGGCCGGGACCTCGGTGGTCGAGAGCAGCCTGCGGGCGTGCCTGAGCCGCACGTCGTCGGCCATGAGGACGAGGACCGCTCCGGGCATGGGCTCGTCTCGCAGCCGCCAGAGCCGCTTGACGAAGCCGGAGCGGTCGACGGTGCGTCCCTGCCTGACGATGCCGACCGTCTTCCCATCGGGAAACGTCACGGCGGCGTCCATCCGCACGGCGCGGTACCAGCGGAAGCGTATGGGGAAGGCGACGTTGGAGAGGAGGCAGGCCAGGTGATATACGGCGGCCAGGGCGTCGAGGCGCTCCATCAGGCCGCGCCGCCACTGGGCCGAGACGGGGCGGGAGCGCACCAGCTCTTCGAGGGGCTGGTCCTCTTCCCCGGCGAGCCTGCGCAGCCCGGCGGCGGTGAGGTGGAACCTCCGGGCGGGGGGTTGCAGCTCCGTCGCGTGGAGCACGGAGGCGCATATCCCTCCCGCCTCCAGCTTCTGCACCGCCTCGTAGACCGCGGCCCTGGACCAGCCACAGATTGTTACCATCTCCATCCGGTCGAGGAAGGGCATCCGCGCCAGGGCGCGGAGCAGGTCGGCCTCGCATCCTTCGGGTCTCATTCCTCCGCCTCCTCTTCCCCGTCAGCGGCCCGGCGCTTGCCGGTCTGCTTTCCGCCCTTCGGGTCCTGCTCCGCCGCCCGCTCCTCCTGCCTGGCCTTTTCGAGGTCTTCGACGCCCTTGCGGTAGTCGCCCACCTTCCTGTGGCCGTCGGCGTCGGCGTAGCCCGCCTGCCGCGCCGAGACGGTGTAGGCGGTTGCCGCCTCGCGGATGCGGGCGGCGACGGTGGGGTCTCCGTCCTCCGGCTTGCGCACCATCATCGAGAAGGCGGGCATCCGCTCGATGCCCACGGTGGCGCGGACGTAGCAGTGGTGGACGGAGAGTGACGTGATGTCGTCCTCGGTCACCCGGTCCTTGCCCAGCTCCCACACCAGCGTCCGGGCGTCGTTCCCCGCCACCTGGAAGACGGCGAGGCAGCCGACGTTGGCCAGCAGGGTGTCCCGCATGGTGCGGGAGAGGTCGTCCAGCTTGGCGAGGCTCTGGGTCGCCAGCACGAAGCTGGCCCCGAACTTTCCCAGCTCGCTGAGCATCGACTCGTAGTCCACGCCGGGCATCGACTGCATCTCGTCCACCACGACCAGCGCACCCCGCCGCTCCCTGAGCGTCACGCTGCCCTGCTCCCGTATCACGGCGTCCACGAGGTTGAGGAGGGACGCGCCCACCAAGGCGGCCACGTCCCTGCCCACGGTGCCCTGGGAGGTGGAGACCAGGAGCACGCCGCCATCGTGGATGGTCCTGCGCAGGTCGATGGTGGAGCGGCGTTGGCCGAGGATGGCCCGCGCCCGTTTGGAGGAGGCGTAGTAGGAGAGGCGGGTCTGGACGGGGGCGAGGGCCTCGGCGCGGTATTGCTGATGCCACCTGCCGAAGTCCCTGGCCCACCACTCCAGCAGGTAGGGGTCGGAGACCTTCTTGAGCACGTCCTTGCGGAAGGGCTCGTCGGACAGGAGCTTCAGCCCGTCGAGGATGGTGTACTGGGCCTCCGCCTCCACCTGCTCGTTGGCCTCGTGGAGGGTCTTGACGGTCTGTTCGAGGATGGACTGCATCCTCGGCCCCCACTGCTCCCACAGCCCCTTGGCGACGCGCACCACCGAGTCGGCGGTGCGGTCGCGGTCTGAGAAGATGCGGGTGTCCAGCAGGTTGATGCCCACCGACCTGCTCTCGTCGCCCAGGTCTATGAGTCGAACCCGGTCCTCTACCTCCCGGGGAACATGCTTAAGGATGGACTTGACTAGATCCGCATGGGGGTCGATGACCACGATGGCATCGTCATTGCGCCCGGCCGCCTTCTCCCTCAGCTTGTGGACCACCACGTGTTGCATCAGCGTGGACTTGCCCATGCGGGTGCGGGCCACGTAAAGATGGTGACGCCTCAGCAGGTCATCGGGGAAGTGGATCTGCCGGCCCCTACCTCCCGTGGACTCTCCCACCAGGGCGCCGGAGCCGACCCCTCGCGCCGTGGGGAGGAGCACCCGTGCCCCCGATCTCTCCACCAGGGGCATGTCCTCCCCCGCTCCCGGCGGATGCCACAGGGCCGCCACCTCCTGCACCCCGAGAACGTTCCTTCTACGGAAGAGTCCACCTTGCGGTGCTCTCAGGCCGGGGTACGGGATGGATGGGCGGACTTTGCCCGCCCTCAAGCTGGCCCCCGCCGCATAGTCGTACTGGCGGTAAGCCGCCGCAACGGAGTCCAGTAACCTCTCGGCGCGGGCCCTGTTCCCGTGAGCCGAGAGGATGGCCGTTATCTCCAGGCGGGCCGCGAAGGCGATGCGGGACGCCTTCTCCTTTATCAGCAGGGGATCGTATATCCGGGACCGTCCCTTGTTCCACCTCCACCGGGCCCAGCCCGCAAGCATCACCGCACCAAATATGCCCAGGCCGAGGAGGACCGTCTTCCACATATCCCCGTCCTGCACCCACTGGTAGCCCTTGTAGGCCACCAGGGCCCCGACTCCGAGGACGGCCATTTTTACCCCGTCGCCCTGGAGAGACCTTGCCCGCTCTGCATCGGCAGAGAGGCGTTGCTCCGCCTCGGGTCTCTTGAAGGCCCTCTCCATGTGCGCCCGGGACCAGTCCGGGCCCAGGGAGCTCAGGTCGAGCCTCGCTACCAGCCGCTCCCCGGCATCCAGCTCCGACATCGAGCCGATGAGAGCTATCAGGGGGTCTGCACCCTCCTCCACCAGGTCGTCGCTGCGGAAGGGGCGGAGCGGTGCGTATTCCGGCCCCTTGACCTGGATCTCCCTGGACCAGGCCTGCTCTCCCTCCGACAGACGCAGGGGGTCCTCCTGCGGGGCCAGCTCCTGGATCGACCCCTGGGGATAGTGGGCCCCCAGCTGCTGCTTCACCACCGACCCCTCACGGCATCTCGCCATGACGGTCACGCCGCCTGGGTCCCCCGCTATCTCCAGGGAGAAGGGTTCCGGTACGGCGATGGAACCCAGCATGTTCTCAACTCCAACCATGCTGCGCTTCCCCCTCCGGGGAGGCGTCAAGGCAAACAGCTTCAGGTCGGGCTTCTTTTTGCCCCTTAACAGTTTTGCAATAGGGTTCAGCTTCATGGCATCTCGCTCCTTTCCCTTTGTGTACGTCAAATCCTGCATCCGGCAATCCTGGTCAGTGCGGAGAGCCACTGAGGGCGTGTCCATCAATATCCCTACTAGAGACATTGTTAGGACAACAGTGCTATATTAGACCTAATCGAACAATTGTGCAAGTGTCGTGCTGCACGGTCGTCGGAATGGATTCCCCACTCCTTATGCCGGGAGAAGTCGGGACATATTGACGACACCGGCCCTAAACCTACAGTCCCCTCTAAGCCCCTTCGGAGACCATTATGGAGATGGTGAAAGTGCAATCGATTGGAGAGGTTTTGCATGGCGGGGGCCTGTACAAGGAATTGGATTTAGTTACATGAAGAATGCGGTTGTGGGACAAGGCTAAACCCGAGGGAATCCGGGGGGATATTGGAGGTTTTGGAAAATTGCTGCCTGAGGGCCGGTGTCGGATTTATTGCAGAAATTGCATTGCAGAAATTGTACTTTTGCCCACTGGGAGGACGGAAGAATGAGCGATGAAGAGCAACAGCTGAAAACCGATGTGGCGCCTCAACGGTTTGAAGAGGATGAACTCAGGAAACTCCTCCATGACCTGGTGAGACGCAAGGGTCTCGTGGGCGCCGCCAAGGCCCTGGGGGTGAACTTCAGGACCCTCACGGGAAGCCTCGACTCCGGCAGGCTGTCCCGGCGGATGAGGGAGGCCTTGGTGAAGGAAATACAGTCCGAAGGCGGTGATGAGGATCAGAAGGAGGGGGGGTGTCGAATCGAGCAAGTCATGCAACAGGTCGAGTCCCTGGCGGAAGAGCTGATTGGTATCAGGGAGGAGTTGAGCGCCCAGACCGAACGCATTGGGGCACTAGAGAGTCGATTGTCGGAACCAGCGGCTTCCCCAATCCTTGGAACCAGGGTTAAATCGGGCGTGGAGGAAGGGACGTCTAAGGTAGCCGGTTCACCTAGTCTCAGCCACGGGTTACTAACGCCGGCAGTAGTTACTCTTGCACCCCAGCCCAGTGAGCAAGAGTCCTTCGGGGCTTCGGCGCCGCTGGTAGCTGAATGGCGCAGCCTGCGGACCGTGGACTATGTCGGCTATAGCCGGGTGGAACGGGCAAGGGTTGAAGAACGGCGATGGGAACTGGAGATCGAGATGATCGAGGAATTTGGGTTGACACTTCCTCCGGAGACCGAACCCCTGCCTAAGTCCAGGAAGGATACCCACCTGGGATGGCGAAAGGAAGCCCTGGTTCGGGCACGCAGGGAGCGAGTCAAGGCCGAGAGGACCAGACGGCTGCGTAGAGTGTTCACCCTCGGGCTGTGGTGGAACTAGGCCTCATCTGAGGTCCTGGTCTATGATCAGCGGCGTTCTAGGCGCCAGGCTTAAGTGGCAGAAATACATCGACCTCGAGACTGCGAGTACGGAGCATGACGAGTAGCAGGTCTATCGCGATGCGGTGCGCCAGATCAGGGAATTGCGGAAGCACAGGCGGAATATCGAGGGAAGAGAAACAAATGGGTGAAAGTCGAGGTCGTGCGAAGAACGCTGGAATCGATCTCGACCTGATCGACAACCATCGGCCGAGCATTCCCTCCAGCACTTATCCCCGGACAACCTCGGTTGGAGTGACGAGCTTAGGCACAGGCACGTGGCCCTCGACCGGGGGCGGGTAAGCCGCAACAGAGCCGTGCTCAGGCTTTGGATACGACGGGTTATCACCTTGCATTGTGGAGGAACTTAGCGCAGCACCGGTCCCATCTCCGTGGAAGTGGTGGTTATCCATCCAGAGGAATAGGGAGCCACCATAAGTCCGCTTCGGTGTACAGCACCGAAGCGGACCTTCCTGATAACAGTGCCGGCAAACACGGATGGGAGCCTGAGGCACTTCGGTTCTTGTCATGGTTGTCAAGGTTCATTGCTAGGCAGTCGGAATGAGACGAGGGGTGTCCTCTACAGCACCAGTCGGCTACCCAACACGCTTCGAGCAGACGCAGAGCCTAGAACAGGACCGAAGATCACCTTGGTTGATGATGCACTTTAGGCGCCGAGGCGAGGGGCAAGCTGTCACATAATTAAGTATGCCTTCTGGCATTGCTTATGAATGCGTATACTTCTCGTAGCCTAGCAACATGAACCCTCACGGCAGACATTCGATCATCTCATTCAGTGCAAGCAAGAGTACTCGTTGTAACGTCCCGAACAGGACCTGCTGCATGTTTTTTGTCCGAGTTCGACAAGTCCCTGCAAGTTACCAATTGTTGCCTTAAATGGCTGCAGGACCTGTTTGGAAACTACCTCCTCGTTTGAGCGTCTTTAAGAAGGCTTTTTCGTGAATTATGGGTAACGGCCTCTTATGGGTGTACATCCATATTCTGGGGCCGTTAGTGATAACAACGCCCTCTACCGAATAAGCAACATCATAGGGAATTCCATATTCAACCTTTAGAGCTTCCAGACGATTCCGAAACCACTGAATCTGATGTGTTTGTTTCTCAAGAGCATAGAGGTACTGCTTGAGCTCAGCTCGCATTAGCTTAGGCACTGTGCCTGTGTCGGTGGTGTTCTTAGTCTCTACCAATAGAAATCGCCGTGCTACCCTGTCCACCACAAATACATCTACTGGTCCGAAACCCTTGCCCTGGGGAATTTCCTCATCTAATATCCTTCTCTTTTCCTTTTCAACCTCAAACAACTGACTAGCACAGGACTCCGCGATGCTGTCCCTCATCACGTCTCCGAGATTGGTCTGAAGTCTGCCGATCGCCTTCCTTAGTGGGCCAGCTTGATCTACGTTGGGAATTCTTATGCGTCCATACGTCAACAGCTCCAGAAACAGATTGGCACTGGCAGTTAGCGTGTCCACACCGTACAAACAAAGGCGTTTCTCCCTGTGAAATGGCAATACAATGGGTCTCCTCAAAAGCCTTGTATCACGCCTAGCGTACTCTGAGGGACGAAGCTTACTTAGTGGAATACTTGCTAATCCCTCCTTCGAAATCGCGTGGTCGAACAGCAAGTTGTCAAATCGTTCTGGGATTAGGTCGCTTCTGTCTGACAAGTGCTTGGCCGCTTTGGATACCTTGGTTAGTCTAAAGTACTGAGTCGGACCGAATGAGTCGATTAAACCCCACAAGCATCGAACCCAATCCGTTAACGTGTATCCTCGTTCTTCCAATAAAGGGGCATTCAGTGTCTTGAAGGCGGAAAACTCAAACAATTGCTCAAGCTCCACGCGGTCTTGGGGCAAGCGCATAGACTCCGCATACTCTTTGTCGCCCTCGATATAATAAGCCTTGGACGCTTGCCGATACGCTTGCCATGCCTTTATACCTTGAGGAGTTGGTCGAGCAGTCACAGTAAACTTATCATGGATCGTGAGCTCATAGGGCAGTACCTGGTGGGCTATGTATTCCCAAATGAGGTCCCATTCATAGATTGCGCGGGCAAGTTCCATCAGATAGTCGAGTTTGGCATTGCCGACAATTACTCCAGGGGACTCGCAACATTTGACTGCCACCTCAATGAGCCAACGAATCGATTCTGTATAAAGCGATACACGTTCCCAGAGTAGCATTCGTTGCTCAGTAGGCCGGGTGTCCCCGTGGAGCAAAATATGAGGGACTGACTCTTGCTTAGCCTTTAGAATATTTCCCAATAGCTCTTCATGTCTCTGATAGAAACGTTTACAGAGATCAACGGCATCAAGGCCCGCAAGAGCGTTAAGTAAGTTCGTAGAGAGGTTGGAATAAACAGCCTCTACTTGATCAAATAATCGGTCTCCCAACGATGTATAGACTCCTGGCCTCAGCCCCACTTGCTTGATGATTGAGCGTTGTAGCGCTGCAACCTCATCAGTTCGCTTCTGGGAGGGCGATTGAGGCTTTGGTAGATGGTCGTAACTTGAGGGCACCCGCACTCGTACGGCTTTCCCGAATGGGAGGCCTTCTTGGTTGAACGATAGCATAGTCACTTAGATTACTATTATGCAGTCACATTCTCAGAAATTGTAGCGCAACGGCGCACCTGGTCGTGGCTTACTAGGTACCCTCAATCCTCTGCTATACTCCCTCCATCCTGTTACCCGGAGCCCGAGAATGCCCATAAAAAATCGTGAAGATGCGGTGGAGGTGGAGGATCGGATCAAAAGCTTTTTCGACGCTGAGCCCGACAAGCGAGCTTCCGAACTCCGAGCCCTCTTCGTCGAAGTGCTGGACTTCGATCCGGCGATCGGTCAAGTTTCCCTAGCTGGCGGCACCGGTAAGGCCGAGCTTCCGGCTGCCGCTGACCGAATCGCATTCATGGACGGCGTGCATGTCCTCTATATATCACTAAGCACGGAGCGCACGGACCGGGTCCGCAAGACTGAGGCTTCAGCGGCCGCCAAACTTATTGCCGACCAGCTTGGAGACGACCTCCTACTAGTCTTCACTAACCGTGTCGCAGACCAAATTCACTTAATTCTCCCCACCTTCGAAGGTACGCGCCCGACTCTCCGTCGCATGATCATCGAGCGGGACCTGCCTCGCCGTACTGCAGTGCAGCAAGTCTCCAACATCTACTGGAACATCCATGACGGCGCCAGCATCCGGGGCGCACTGAATGACGCCTTCAACGTGGAGCGCGTCACGGATGAGTTCTTCAAAGAATACAAGCAAGTATTTGATGTAACGATGGAAAGAGTTCAAGGCTTCGGGGACGACGACGATGAAACCGAACGCAAGAAGTTCTTTGTTCAAACCCTTTTCAACCGGCTCATGTTCATCTACTTCTTATCCCGCAAGGGCTGGCTCGCTTTCCGTGGCAACAAGGACTACTTGAAAGCCCTTTGGGACGACTATCGTTCCACCGCTGGGGAGAACAAGAATTTCTACATCGATAGGCTGCGCCTCCTCTTCTTCGCTGGCCTCAACAACTACAGGTCTGAAGACCTGACGTCCGAATCAGAATCACGAAGACTAATCGGTGAGCCTCCATTCCTCAACGGCGGGCTTTTCGATATGACTGACTTGGACACCCGCTCCAATGTCATCATTCCCGATGAATGCATTTCCGACATGCTGGTTAAGCTCTTCGACCGGTTCAACTTCACCGTAATGGAGTCGTCTCCATTCGACATCGAGGTAGGCGTGGACCCCAAGATGCTGGGCAAGGTCTTCGAAGAGTTGGTTACAGGCAGGCACGACTCCGGCTCCTACTACACACCTCGGCCCGTCGTTTCCTTTATGTGCAGGGAGGCCCTTAAGAGCTACCTGGCTGGCCAAACGCTGGACCTCAGCACCGAAGCCATAGAGAAGTTCGTAGATGAGCACGACACACGTGGCATAACCCTGGCAGCAGCTCACAGTGTAGGCAATGCCCTGGCCCGCATCACAGTGGTAGACCCAGCTTGTGGATCAGGCGCTTATCTTCTGGGAATGATGCAGGAATTGGTAGATCTTCAGACCGTCCTGTATAACGTTGGCGTTGACTCCAAGAGCCTCTACGAGCTCAAGCTAGGCATAATCCAGCGAAACATCTACGGGGTAGATATCGATGAGTTTGCCGTCAACATCGCGATGCTCCGATTGTGGCTTTCCCTTTCCATCGAGTACGAAGGCGAGAAACCCGAGCCCCTTCCCAACCTAGACTTCAAGATTGTCTGCGGGGACAGCCTTCTGGGTCCCGACCCAAGCCCAGGGAACTACGGCGACCTGTTCCGACACCAAGTGCGCACTGTCGCAGACCGGCTAGCCGATCTCAAAGATAAGCACATGCGGGAATCGGGGCCTGGCAAGCTTGCTTTGAAGGGGAAAGTGGAGGCAGTTGAGAACGAGCTGAGGGAGGCACTCTCTGACTCACCTAGAGACTCTAAAGCAGTCGATTGGCGAGTGCAGTTTGCCGAAGTCTTCAACCGTGGTGGATTCGATGTTGCTATTGCCAATCCCCCCTACGTAAATATGGTAGCTATGAAGGATGTCGATGCCAATTACCGTGCATTGTTGAAATCCACGTATAGCACCGCTCGGGGGGGCTTTGATATTTTTGTGCCTTTCATGGAGCGAGGAATGCAAGTCTTGTGTCCTGGGGCATTAATGGCATACATCACACCCAATAAGTTGCTTGCAGCGGATTACGCGAAGACATTAAGGTCCTTTATGATGGTCAACACCCAGCTACTTTCGATTATTGATTGCTATGAGACGCCTATTTTCAATGTGTCCGTGTACCCGGTGATTACAGTCGCATCCAAAGGAAGGGATATCGAATTCGCAAATCCCATCAAGATCTACAGAGGGAAGGGCGGAAACGATCATACGCAAGAAATTGCATTCGATTATTCCACATCCTCTTCAATGGCCTCCCAATTTGGTGATCTGTGGTCACCGTTTCTAGCACCGGATGCGCGTGAGTTGCTCCCAATTATCGAGCATTGTGATCTGCTTGGGGATGTTGCGGAAGTGAGTGCGTCGGCTACAGTAAGCGAGGCTTACGAATGGCAGGAGGCTATTTCTAACCAAGGAACAAGTCTTCATTTGCTTGAACCTGATAGATATAGACCCTTCATCGTGAGTGGCAATATCAGACGCTATTTTCACACGTGGAACCAAAGCCCTGTTCAATACATCAAGCATCGGTACGAAAAGCCTGTATTGGACATTTACCATAATACAATCAGAGAAAGACGAAGGCACCAGATAAGACGTGCCAAGGTTGTTGTTTCCGGCATGTCCAGAAGACCAACCTCTGTATTTGACGAGACCGGCATAGCCGCCGGGAAGTCGACCGTCTTAGTGATTGCTGCTGATTTTGAATATAACGCGTTTATGTGCGGATTGTTGAATTCCGACATTATGCGAAGAATTTATTTGGCCATGTTCGGTTCATTGGCCTTGGCAGGGGGTTTCCTGAGATTCGGAGCACCTCAAATTAGGAAGCTTCCTGTTCCTAAAGCCAATGAAACACAGCGACAGGAGATCGCAAAACTAGTTTGGCTGTGTTCCAATGCGGAACCTGCGGAAAGGGATAGATGCGAACGTGAGACAAATCGTGCTGTCTCGGTATTGTTTGGCCTATGATGCGCAGAGCATTTTCCTATGGCGTCAATTCCTTAAGCGAAGGACAGGTGACATCAAGGACAAATGCCAAACATACCGCTTGCCAGACGTTACATGCTTGTAAGAAGAGAAATTGAGAGTCTTGGTACTTACTTGCTGGCAATACCGCGCCTAGAAGGCCGGGTTGCGGCCTCCAATAGGGAAAAGGTAAGCGAGCGTCTCGAAGGCCTCTGTCCTTCAAAATCAAGACTTTGATTAGTATATTCGGAAGACAATTTCGGGTGGTGGGGCCGTGTGAGCATAACTATGCTTGAGAACAACGAAGAACTGAAACTTTTGGAAGACAAAGTAGAAGATCTAATTGCTCGTGCAGTTGATGAGGGAGCGAACGTTGACTTCCAAGACGTGAGGGTTCGATTAGATGTCGCCAAGGAATTTGGCCTCAGAAGACCGTTTTCCATCGCAATTGCTCAACTGGAGGAAGGTAT
Source organism: Dehalococcoidia bacterium (assembly GCA_965220005.1). GTDB lineage: Bacteria > Chloroflexota > Dehalococcoidia > Plut-88900 > Plut-88900 > Plut-88900. The sequence goes on along the minus strand of OZ244800.1, from coordinate 410,231 downwards.
CGCCGCGGCGAAACGAGAAAAGGCGAAGAGGGCATCTCGAAGGTCTCTTGTGGTTAAGTTCAAGAATCTGATTGGCATAGGGTAAGGGGCTTGGGACTTCAGGACGCCTTAGCACTATGGACATAAAGATCTCGAAGCTGGCACCCGACGACCTTACGGCCTTAGACCGGCTGATGAAACGCCACAGCAGTACGCTCGGCTTTCTCCCCCTCGCAGTCATTGAGGACCACCTCAATAAGGAGTTCGTGCTAGGGGCGAAGACTCCGGAAGGGCGACTCATCGGCTATGTTCTGTATGCGGCCTATTATGACCGCTTCCGAATCGTTCACCTCTGCGTGACACAGACATCTAGAGGACAGGGACTTGCCAGGCAATTCCTGGATGCCCTAATAGACGAAGCCACATCTCAGACGATTATCACCCTCTCTTGTCGCAACGACTTCCCAGCACACAACTTGTGGCCGAAGTTTGGATTCGTGCCGATTGATGAGCGACCCGGGCGATCAAAGGAAGGTCATCTGCTTACCCTATGGCGTAGGACCCTGGCACTCGAAACTCAACTGGAGCTCTTTAGAGCTAATGTTTCTGAAGACATCGTTGATATTGCCATTGATGCGCAGATATTCTTCGACTTTGATGAAGACGATAGCGAGATAACGCAACCATCAAAAGCTCTGCTTTCTGATTTTTTCATCGACTCAATCAATCTCTGGGTTACAGATGAGCTACTTACTGAAATCAACCGAAATCACAATGCCAAAACCCGGCAACTAACGAGAAGTAGGGCTAAGCAGTTCCTGGATGTTAAATATGACCCGCTCCTTCTCGACAAATTCACAAGAGTGCTTCAGACCTTTTTGCCTAGCAACAATGAGAACCAAATCTCTGATATCGGCCATCTAGCCAAGGTGGCGTCGTCCGATATTCGTGTCTTCGTAACCAGGGATCAAGGACTGATAAACAAATCTCAAGAGATCTTTGAATCCATCAACGTACGTGTACTATCCCCAACTCAACTCATTATGAGTCTCCGTGAGCTTCAAGAGTCGCAAGCCCCCGTTCCCGACAGGGTCTCTGGACTAGGTCTTGAATGGCGCTCCCTAAATTCCAAAGAGTTCCGTTGCTTCCCTTTCGAGCGATTCCTTGCAAAAGGAGAAAAGCTGCATCAGCTTCGTGGGAGCATTTCATCCCTGATAACGGCCCCGCAGCCCGCAGATGTCGAGGTCCTTTGGGCTCATGACGAACCGGTTGCGCTGAGAGCCCTGAGTGTAGAAAGCCAAGAGGCCCTAACTTTGTCTCTTGGCCGAGTTTCGCCTAAGGCTGACATCTCGCTTATTGGACAATTCTTGCTGTCTGATGTCGTCTACAGAGCCATACGTAAGAATCAAGATGTCGTCAAGGTAGATGAATCCGCGCTTCCTTCAGGAATGGCGGAAACTCTCTCGGATATGGGCTTTGTTGAATGCAACGGAGGCCTAGTGAGGTTCTGCTTTACCCGCCACCTGAACCGCGGAGAGGCTCTGGACGCGATCGCTAAGTTAGTTCCTGAGGCATCTACGTCCTTCCAAGCATTGTCAGATCAACAACTTGTGCGTTCTTGTTCGCCTTTGGCATCCAACACAGACCAAAAGACCTTCCTGATTCCTATCAAATCAAACTTTGCTCTCAATCTCTTCGACAGACAACAATCTTCGTACGACTTATTCGGTGGTGAGCCCAGCCTACTAATGCTTTGGAGTAACACCTATTACCGGGCGAAGACCCTTCACAAGTTGATTCAACCGCCAGGCCGTATCTTGTGGTATGTAAGTGGGGGCAGGGGAGAGATAGCGGCAGTATCCCATCTCGATGAAGTCGTGATAGATGCGCCGAAGGAACTCTTTCGTCGTTTCAAAAAGTCCGGAACCCTGCAATGGGAAGACATTTATCACCTTTGCAAGGGTGATATATCAACAGAGTTGATGGCATTGCAGTTCTCTCACACCTTTCCGCTGCAGCGTCGAGTTCCTCTACCCGACATATGGCGGGTTTTTGGTGAAGATGGGATTGGCCGTTCTCTACAGTCCCCAAGAAGACTGCCGCACAAGACCTTTAGGAAACTTTTTGAATTGGGATATCCAAGGCGAGTATGAACGCAGTTTCAAAAGCACTACTCTTGTCACTAAAGCCGCACTATTCAGAACTGATATTTGCGGGCTCGAAAAAAGCCGAACTCAGAAGAAGAAGTCCAAACGGGATGGCAGGGCGTGATGTTTTCATATATGTCACTAGCCCTGTCATGCAATTGATGGGTGGGTTCCGTGTCGAGGAGGTACTCAGTGGAACGCCGGAGGAGATTTGGGGCATAGTGTCCGAGGATGCAGGTGTGGATAAGTCGGAATACGACACCTATTTTGCTGGTCAGTCAACAGCGTATGCCCTGAAGATCACAAACGTCTGGCGATTCGAGAATCCGGTCGGATTGGCTAAGCTTAGGGATCTGTTTCGAAGTTTTGTTGTACCTCAGTCTTGGCGGTACGTGAGACCCGAAGAGCAATTGTCTTTCCAAAAAATGCGGAATGACATTAGAATGAATAGTGAGAACCGAGTAACGGCTACTGTATGAGAAGACTGAAATGCTTATGAATGTAAAGGCGAAATTCTCGGGGGGCGTACTTCGACCGTTGGAACCCCTAAACCTCGAAGAGGGTAAAGAGGTGACTGTGTCCATTGAAGACATTCCATCGTCTACTGGCGCTATCGAGGCGTTGAGGGCATCGGCGGGTGGTTGGGTGGGTAGTCACAATCCGGATGAACTCAAACGTACGATTTATGAGGCCCGGGTCACAGGCTCCCGCGCGAAGCTTGAGCCTTAGCACACCAAATGCGTTATCTGGTGGATACGGATTGGGTAATTAATCACTTGCACCGAGTGGACCCCGTGGTCCGCCGTCTTCAGGAATTAGCCCCAGACGGATTGGGGCTGAGCATCATATCGCTGGCCGAGCTCTACGATGGCGTGGTCGGCTCTACCAATCCAGAGCGTGACGAAAGGATGCTAAACACCTTCCTGGCGTCAGTCGATGTATTGCCCTTGGATGAATCCATATGTCACACGTTCGCCAAAGAGCGCGCACGGCTAAGGGCTGCCGGCACTCTCATTAGTGATTTCGACCTTCTGATAGGTGCTACTGCCATCCGTTACGGCCTTACCCTGTTAACCAACAATCGCAGGCATTTCGAACGTCTAGAGGGTCTGACAATCCTCTCGGTCTAGTTTTTTGAACATCCTCCACGCTTCAACAGACCCGACCCTGCTTGATCGTCTAAAGCAGATGCTCGGCAGCTCCGCTCGAGCCGACATTGCCGTTGGGTATTTCTTCATCAGCGGCTTTGAGACTATCGCCGAACCAATATCCCAACTTCAGAAAGTACGCATCTTGGTCGGGCGCACGGACCGTCATGTGTTGGAAGAGGTTGCGCTCGGGATTCAGCAGTCGCAGGCCCTTCACGCTCGACTCGAACTTGATTCCTTGGTCAAGAAAGGGGATCGGCCCGAGATCGCACAGCAGGTGGTGGAACGAATTGCAGAAGGTGTGGCCGTGATGGCTCAGGCCTGGGAAAGTCAGGAGGCAGTGTCTAAGCTCCGGGAAATGGTGGCATCGGGCAAAGTAGAGGTCCGGGCCTACCTGAGAAGCCCGCTACACGCCAAGGCATATCTTTGCTGGTACGAACATCACGCCGAGCCCGGCGCGGCTGTCGTCGGCTCCTCGAACCTTACCCTCGCCGGATTCACCGGCAACACTGAACTGAACGTTCGGGTCACGGGGGATGCGGAGATGGAAGCTCTCCGAAAATGGTTCGACGACCTGTGGAGGGATTCAGAGGATATCAGCGCGGCCTTGGTATCTGAACTGGACCGGTCCTGGGTGCTGGCAAAGACACCCCCATACCACGTCTACCTCAAAGCCCTTTATGAGCTTTATTACACCGAGATAGGCGCTGGCCCGTTGCCACTTCCGCCTCGGTCTGAGGAGTTGGCCAACTTCCAGCTTGACGCTGTGAGCCGGGCTCTCGCCATGATCGAATCCCACGGAGGATGCTATATAGGTGACGTGGTAGGGCTTGGGAAAACGTACGTCGGGGCAGAACTGCTACGACAGCTTCGCGTGAGCTACCCGAATGATGGACCGCCCCTAATTCTCTGCCCTGCAGGACTCATACCCATGTGGAAAAAGTTCAATGAACTGTTTGGGATCGGGGCAGCTGTTGTCTCCCACAGCATGATCGCCCCGCCGCCAGAGACGGAATTTGACGAAGAGTTGGGGCGGTACGTTGATGTTGAACAACCACAGCAAGGTATCGTGTTGGAAAACGAGTACCCAAACCGGGGGCCCGTGCTGATCGATGAGGCACACAATTTCCGCAATATTAACAATCGTTCCCTCGGTCTACGCCATTACCTGGATTCCGGAGAGCACAAAGTCGTGTTGTTAAGTGCGACACCCCAGAACCTAGGACCGATGGACATCTATCGCCAGCTGATCCTATTTATAGACGACACGGAACACGGGCTCAATGTAGAGCCCGTGAGCCTAAACGAGTATTTCCGCAATGCACAGAAATGGCTAGCTTATCGCGTGGACTATGAGAACTACACATCAGACTATGATGCATGGTGGGCAAATTTCTCGAAAGACGCACCACCTCTCCCGCCCAGCAAGCCGGATGTGCCTAGGGCGGAGATTCAACAGGTGCTGTCCCCGGTATTTATCCGCCGGAGGCGCAAGGATATCCAAGACCTATATGGTGATTCTGCCCAAGTCAATGGAAAGCCAGTGCTCTTCCCTGAACCTAGACTGGACAATGTGGCCTATCGGCTTGACAAGGTGTATGCCAAGGCGGGATCACTCGAAGAGTTGGAGCGGGACCTCGGCAGGCACTCAGGGGTAAGGTATCTCCCAAGCAAATATCTCAAAGAGGAAGCGAAGAAGAAACCCCAGTACAGGGACCTCCTACGGGCCAAGGATCGGATTGCTGGGTTGATGGGTGTACTACTTCTTAAGCGCCTAGAGTCGAGCATTGACGCCTTCCGATCTACCTTGTCTACTTTAATGACAAGCAATCGAAACTTCCAGGAGGCTCTGTCCAAGGGATACGTGCCAGTCGGCAGCACCGCCACTCGCATTCTGTCCGGTCAGTCCTTTGACGTGGACGACCTGCTTGAAATCCTGAGGCAGGAAGAGGAAAAGCGGGAGAAACTGCGCAGCAAGACCAGCAAATTGGTGTACGACACCATAGACTTCAATGTGGACATTTGGATTAACGATCTTGATGCCGACTTCAGGGTGCTCGAAGGGATCTTTAGAAGAGTGGAGGGTATCGTACCTGATGATGATGACAAGCTGGCCGCCCTGCGCGACTTCTTGGATCGCCCTGAAGTTCGAACCGGTAAGGTTCTGATATTCTCGGAGGCGGAAACGACAATAGAGTACCTGTATCGGCAGCTAAACCCGGGAGGTAGGGATTCGACTATTGCCAGGCTATCCGGTGGGTACGGCGATGCTGAAAGGATCGTGAAGCGGTTCTCTCCAAAGTCGAACCTGGCCAAGTGTGAGTCCATCCCAGGTCCGGAAATCAGGATCCTCCTAGCCACGGACATTGTGTCCGAAGGACAGAACCTCCAGGATTGCGCCCGTGTCCTGAACTATGACCTGCACTGGAACCCGGTGAGAATAATTCAGCGGTTCGGCCGCGTGGACCGCATAGGAACCTAGCATACTGTAATTAACTTACACAATATGTGGCCCGACAGGGAAGTGGATGCCCAGCTATCCTTGACCGAAAAGTTGCATAATCGCATTCAGTCCTTTCATGACTTGATTGGGCTTGACAGTAAGTTGCTCTCGGATGCCGAGCGGCTAAATGTAAGTGCAATGTATCGGATATACCAGGACAAACAGCTGCCTGAGATCGATGATGGACTGGACGAAATTGCTGCCAATCAAAGGGCGATAACGTTGCTTCAACGAATCCAAAACGAAGACTCATCATTGTGGCAGACCATTACGAATTTACCCGATGGAATCAGGTCGGCGCTTAGCGTCACCTCTCCAGAGACCACGGCAGAAAATGAGGCTTACGCGCAGAGTGTCTTAGAGATAGAAGGGACCCAACCTCCTCTAGTGTCTCCAGAGGTGTTGCAGTCTATTCCGTCTCCCTTCGATGAACCCAGAAAAGACGAGATACTGGTGCTCTTGGGTGCCGGGGAAATCAGGGGTTGTTACGCGGTTAGCAACGACTTGGAACCTCGACCTATTAGTCCCGCTCAGTTCATAGCCGCGGCTGAGTGTGGTCCCAAGACAGCAAGCATGCCGCTTCCCCAAAATACTAACGAGCGGGTGATGGCAGCGTTCGAAACCTTCAGAAGTGACTTTCAAAGACGATTAGGCAAAGTCAGGAGGCCGCGGGATACCCGGGCCCGCCGCTACATCTCCAAGCAGTTGAGTATCGCTATGCAATCTGCCGGAGACAATAAAGCCTACATAGATCGCATTGACGTGCTCAGGCGCATATTTCTTGGCGAGTTGTCCCCACAAGTAGAAAGTGTCCTGGGGGAAATTAGAAATCTCCGTCTTGAGGGGTCAATTCTCCGGACCAGGTTGGAGGCCCTCCGGGAACGATACCGCCTCAATCCACCCGACTATTCCGACCAGCAACAGGTCCAAGACCTTCACGTCGTCCGGATTGTCTGCTCAGATGGCCTTGCTTAGCGAGGATACCGGGCGAAGTTTCAGTCAAACGAAAGTCGAAGCTCGAAAATGGTTCTGTTTACCTTCGACTCAGTTCCAATGCTGGGATTCTGACGTTGGGCCGAAACTTCCACATTAGAGATGAAATGAACGAAGGCAAGACAGCGTTGCGGACAGCGATTGAATCCGACGCGCCATTGGACACAATCGCAGAATTGGTTGGGGAAACTGAAGACATTAAGGCTGTAGACAAGTTTGGCTGGACCCTCTTGCACTCTGCGATTGCATTCTCAGCAGACCCTCGTGTAACCACGTTGCTTCTCAATAGCGGAGCGGATATTGATGCTCGGGATGTCCGAGGCCGCACTGCCTTGCATATTGCAGCAGAAGAGGGTTTGGAACTGTTGAGACAGGAAAATTACTCTGACGAAGACTTCAGGTTCTACGAGAAATTAGATCTCCTAGTGAGTCGTGGAGCGGATATCTCACAACAAGACAATACGGGAAGAACTGCTACTGACTTGATTCTTGAGCACACCTTGCAATCGGGCGAGACAATAGATGATGAATTGAGTAGAGCGTTGAACATACTGCGGCACGGCATGCTTTTTGCTCAGGGATTTTGGTTCTCAAATCCCTCTCTTGAATCAGTGATTGCCGTAATAGATAACGGTGTGTCTGCTAAGACAACGGACTACTATGGCATGACACCCCTACATTATGCGGTACAGCATTACCACAATTATGAGCCCATTCAATTCTTGCTAGATAGCGGAGCCGATATCATGGCGAGAGATTATAAGGGCGACACTCCCTTGCACAGCGTAATGTATCCGTTTTCTCGTCACTTCGAGCTGGGTTTTATACCTGAGCCAAAATTCTGGCATTGGAAGGTCGGCACTGTGGATCTATTGCTCGAGAATGGCGCTAGTGTATCCGCAAAGGACAACCTGGGTCGGACGCCACTACACGACGCTGTGCAATGCGGCACCGGAAAGATGGGGCGCGTCTTCATGTCATTATTGCGTCATGGAGCAGATATTACAGAGCAGAGCAATGAAGGCGAAACTCCTTTACATCTCGCGGTGCGACGCGACTTGAGTAACGTCTTCCTTGAGATGCTGATTCATCCTACAGCAATCGAGTCGAGAGATCAGCAAGGTCAAACGCCGCTACACTGGGCAGCGCTATTCGCGATGGAGCGTGATAATGAGGGCGTTAATCCCGGATGGATTCACCAGTTTGGCCTAGAACGCACATCAATTGATATGCTGCTCGACAACGGTGCAGATATAGAGGAGCGGGATAACATGGGCCGCACGCCCTTGCACCTTGCAGCAATGAACCGTTTTACCCTGAGCCAGGTTGGGAACATTAGGTCTCTATTAGATAACGGGGCCGATCTTGCAGCCATAACCAGCGCTGGGCAAACAGCGTACGAAATCGCTGAACAACATGGAGCGCGTGAAGAGATACTGGGTCTGTTGCGTTAGTGAATGTCTTTGAATGAACCATTCTCGAGACGTGAGGGCCTCGGTGCCGAACACCCACTGATCTATGACAATGCGCCAGAAGAACTTCGCAGTGGACTCCGTGAGGTTCTTATTGATCTCGGGTACAACAGACCGGTGGCACAGGAAGTCATGCTCTGTAAGGCGCTGAGGAGATTTCCTCGAAAGTCCAGCTTGCTCAATCCGTTTTTCCCTCAGTTTACGGAGAATAGAATCCTAGACATGATCTCCGTTGAGCCATGGCACAAGTTCTTTGATGCCATGGAACGGATTCCAAGATTCTTGGCTGAGAAGGAGGTCACTGAATATTATGAGAAGATGAACTCACTGTTTGCCCAAGAACGAATCGGATACCAGTTCGAGTCAGGTGGCATTGTTCGGCTTGGCACTGAAGAGTTTCATGAGGCAGTGAGACTTGCGCGAAGTGTATTGGACGATGAGAGATTCGCCGAGCCTCGTAGGCAATTCGAGCTCGCGAATGATTTTCGGAATCGGCGTCCGGCTGACTGGGCCAATACCATCAAAGAAGCTGTCAATTCGGTAGAGGGCATCCTTCAAGTCATCTATTGTCGCCCTGGTGTATCAATGACGACGATCATCAATGAAAATTTCCCGGCTGACGTACCCCGAGGAATCAAGAAGATGTTCAAGTCACTGTATAGCCAAGGTAGCGGTACGGTTGGGGCACGCCACGCGTCAATTGGTGGGAATGATCCCACGGGACCTCGTGCCGAATTGGCCTTGCACATCGCGGCTTCGTTGCACGAATTTGCCATAAGTGAGTTGGATACGCTCGCGTAACTGGCCAGTGAGAAGCGTCTTAGAGCCAACAAATAGAATGCTGCTGAAGCAGACCCACTTGGCTAGCTCCCTACAACAAGACCTCCCACCGAAAAGTTCGCAATACGGTATGCTTTGGCCCACCAAACTTGACGATAGACAGAACCATCTTCGAGATGTGGCTGAGCCTAATGGGCTCACCGATGTCTGTTACTTCGCGATCGTAGTATGGGGCAGGTGGGGCGACCATTCCGTCCCGTCGCGGTAACGACCATCCTCGATAGCTACGCGGCAGGTCCTACATCGTTCCCCGTAGGCGTTAGCCCGTGCCTATTTCCTCCATGATTTGATTGGTGTCCGCCGGAATGGATGTAGACCTGGGGAGCCTGGAGTCGGCAGCGCGCAGACTTTGTGGTGAGGTCCGCGCAAGTGGTTGAAGCCTATCCCTCCAACAACCCGATTCACTTGCTGGTGTTAACGATGGGAACGGGGAGCGTGGATATTGTCCTGGTAAACGGTGAGGTCGTATTTAGGGAAGGCCACTCAGTCCGGGTGGACGATCGGGAGGTGTACTGAACGGTCTTCTGATTCGGTCGTTGCTCGAGTAAGGCGGCTCAGTGTCGATCTGGGCCTCGGGTGGCGGATTATAAACTGGCCGATGCATCCAGAGGGTCCCATCTTATACGAGAGATCCGTTATCGTTGCCTCTCAACGGAACTCGGCGAACAGTTGCTTGGCTTAGGGAGCTCACCACTGGATGGGTAGGACGAAGCGTCCAGCAACTGATGCGGGGCAGGGGCTCAGGGCCATCTATCGGCACCTCGGGACCACCAATCCCGGACTGGGGGCACAGGGGTTATTCATACCTGCTGCAACGCATGAAGATTGCGAGGCCCAATCCGGTGGGGGCTGCCGATATTACTTACGTGCCTACGTTCGGGGGATTCCTCTGCCTGGCAGCCCGAGGTGTACCCAATCACTACACACCTATTGACTTAACCTCTGTTGGGACTATTGAGGTTCTTTCTCAGCCAAGAAAACGGAGAAGACGATTTCGGCGACGACACTATCAGCTTAAAGAGAATGTCAACGAGTAATTCTTCTGATTGGCGGGGGTAAGAATGCCGAATAGGTAGTTCAACGTTGACCCACTTTAGGTCGCCGCCGAGACACCGTACATCCTCCTAGCGTTATCCGATAGGATGGCCCGCTTGGCGCTCTCGCTCAGGTCCTGTCGCTCCCATATGTGCTGGATGTTCTCGGGGTATTCGTTGTCCCAGTGGGGCCAGTCCGAGGCGTAGAAGAGAGCGTTCTCGCCCAGGATATCCACCACCTGGGGTATCAGGGTCTCCGAGGGCTCGGTGTGGAAGAAGACGTTATCGCCCTTGAGGTATTCGCTGGGCTTCCTCTTGCAATCAGGAGCCTCAAACTCACCGCGCTTTTCCCACTCCTCATCCATCCTGTCCAAGAAATAGGGCACCCAAGTACAGCCGGTCTCCAGGTAGCCTACCCTGAGTTTCGGAAACCGCTCGAACACCCCCTCTAAGGTCATATTCACCACCTGGAGTATGTTGCTCACGGGGAAGGAGGCCACGTGTCTCTGAATAAATTTGGGGAATCGCATGAACTGGTCTGTTGTGCCACCGTGCACCGCTATCAAACAGTTTAACCGCTGGGCCTCTTCATAAAAGGGATCGTACTTACGATCGCCCAGCGCCCCAAAACCGAGAGCGGAGACCATTACCGAGGAGAAGCCCAGTTCCGTGATAGTCCGCCGCAGTTCTTTAACCGCCTCATCCACATCGCACAGAGGGGGCAAGGAAACCGCCCGCAAACGAGGGCTAACCCCTAGCCAGTCCTCAGCTACCCAGTCATTGTAGGCCCTGCACAAAGCCACTACATAATCCGGATCGTAGATAGAGCTATAGTCCAACAGGCTGGTAGGGAACAGGAAGGTCATCTCCATGCCGCCCCTATCCAGCATCTCCAGCCAGTCCTGGGGGAAGGGATATCCCGTAGGCCCCACGCTCCCAAACCTACCCATATTCGCGTCAGGGGGACCGATGTTGGTCAGAGCACTCCCATGCCCCACCCGGCCCTTTTTGTCGGGTACATTGTCTAGGAGATAAGAGCTATAAGGGGACTCCATGTGTTCTCGAATACGAGCATGGTTCTCCACCAGGTGTCCATCGGCGTCTACGACTCCGAAAGGTAAGTCCATGATCACACCTCCTCTTGCCTAATGCGTACTAATCATCCGAAAAAACCACACCTCAGCCTACATAATGCCGGTGACCACTACAATAAACACTGGAAATAGTCCGGTAATCCATACCGGGGGCAACTACCCATCAGACCTGCGTCTAGAGAAATAAAGCTGAGAGAGCGCCATAACACCGATGACTAATATAGTAAAGAAGACCAGTATTGTAGAGATAGCTGTGATGGTTGGGTCAATCTCGAATCGGATCCCGTCCCACATCTTCTTAGGAAGGGTCACCACTGTGCCCGTGCTGAGGAACAAGGCGATAATTAATTCATCGAAGGAGATTAGGAAGGCAAAAAAGGACGATGCAACAATTGCTGGCAGAATCTGGGGAAAGACCACTCTACGAAGGGTGGTGAAGCGGCCGGCACCGAGACTCATGGCCGCCCGCTCGAAGGTCGCGTCTACTCCCCTTAATGAGGCGCTTACGATGATCACGACGAAGGGAATAGCTAAAAGGCTATGAGCAACGACAAAGCCCAGCGGAATATCGAAGGGTCCTACGCTCACCAGACTTCCGAGCATGAAGTCCATGTTGCTGGAGAAGAATATGAATACACCGACAGCTATAATGACCAACGGTATTATTAACGGTGCGATTATAAGGGAGTTTATAAGTAGCCTTCCCGGGAATTGGCCCCGTATCAATCCATAGGCTGCAAGGGTGCCCAGAGTCACGGAGAAAATCATCACCAAAAAGGCCACCTCCAGGCTGGTTATAGTGGCGGGGATCCATTGACCGGTAGTTGTATAACGACCGGCTCCAAATATTCCAAGGTACGATTCGTAGTTCTCCAGCGTGCAACATTCCCCGGGGAAGCTGAAGAATGCCCGTTGCCTGGTAAAGGACATTGGGATAACAAAGATGTTCGGCAAGAAGAGGTAGAAAAGAGCTAGGGCGACAAACAACGTTAGCATTGCCCGACGAATAGACGCTTGAAACAGACGAGCTCCTAAGACAGCGAAAGCTACAAATATCGGCAGGCAAATCAAAGAAACTATCACCAACTTCCAATCGGCATCGTATATAAACCCAGCAAGTAAGACCACTATTCCTAGCGCCAGGGCTATGGAAATAGTTGCAGTGATGCCTGAAGGTAGTGAACGTAGCCAGTCTTGGATGGCTTCCCAAACGACCTCCCGACGCCTTTGCAGAAAAGTAACAATTTCCTCGACGCCCGCAGTTAAGGGTCTCCACTGGGGCGCTAGGTAGGTGGTGAAGCGCTGGATAGGATTTCTCGTCACTCGATGCTCTCCAGTAACAACTGCCTGAACCCCCCCGCCGTGAAGCTGATCGAAGGAGGTGAAGCGACTCCACACGAGGAAAATAACCAGAGTCATGGTCAGAAGGAGAAAGGACAGAGCGGCACCGAACTCCCAGTTAAGCAATTCGTTGACCTGAAGTTCGATCATGTTGCCGATCATGCGGTCTCCGGCACCGCCTAGCAGGGCAGGGGTTATAAAAAAGCCTATACTAAGAATGAAAACCAGAAGGCATCCTGCAGCAACGCCAGGAAGACTAAGAGGCAGGTAAACCCTCAGGAAACTGCGGATAGGAGATGCTCCCATACTTTCCGCCACTCTTGGGAGATGTTGCGGGATGCCCCGCATTACGGCAAACAGGGGAAGTATGAAAAAAGGCAGCATTATATGAATGGTGCCTATGTATACCCCCAGCCTGCTTTCGTTGAAAGCCAATCCAAGGGGCTCATCGCTGACTCCTATCCCTTGAATGATGTCATTGACGGGACCGTTTACGCCTAGCATCACCTTCCAGGCAAAGGTGCGGACCAAAAGGCTTGTCCACAGGGGTATCACTACTAAAGGAATCAGAATGGTTCGCCACCGGTTTGAAACATTCGCCAGGAAGTACGCCACAGGGTAGCCTATGACGAGACATCCCATAGTGATCCAAAGGGTGATTTCAAAGGTGGTACGGAAGAGGGAAGGTCGCCAAAAGGCCCAGTCCCAGTAGAAATCCGTTCCCAGTGCCCTATCGTATTGAAATATGGTAACGGGATTTGAGTAGTTATAACTTACGGCGACCAGCCGACCTGGAATAGGAGGTTCAACTAAGGTAATAGCTCCGACATCAGCATTAAAGGCAATAATATTTGAACGTCCCAGTTCTTCAGCAAACTGTAGATTTACATCGGCTTTGGTAACTCGACCATCGCCGTTGTTGTCTTTTATCGGGGCATCTTTGAGGGTGATTGCGTCCCGTCTATCGCCGGGCAGCCTTATCCCTATTTCCGGTTCCAATGGACCTATATCGTTATACACTATATGAATAGTTTCGAACTCCGATGGCTCCTCCGCCATGACGACCGCACCCGTGTCAGGGGTGATAGAAAGGATGTCGACGGGTCGAATCACGAGTAGCTTCTGCAGGTCATCGGCGTTAATCTGTCCATCGCCATTCCGGTCTGCCAGGGGAGTCTTATCGACCGTGAAGGTTGTGTTGAAGCCATCTGGCATCTCATTTGCTATTTCCAGTGCTACAGGCAACCCCTGTTTACCGTCCTCGAAGCTGCGTAAGAATAAGGTGAATATGGGTACAATAAGGAACATGAGGATGAAGAGGACCACAGGGAGCACCAGCAGGACATAAAACCGCTGCTCTCGCAATTGCAGCCTGGCGAGCTTTCTCCGGTGAGCCTTGTCCGTTGCTGGATCGATATATTGTGTCGTTTCAGCCATGACCGATCCCCGGGTTACGCCGTCTGGTATAAATCGTCCCTTAACTTCAGCCAAGACCATGGCGCTTATTTATCGTTAAGGCTGTTGCCATGCCTGACCAAGCCAGTGGACCACAAGGGGGTCTTCGCCTACCAAAGAGCGAAGACCCCCTTTCACCTTACGTACCCACGGCCTCCCGATATCGTATTTTCTACAATCTCGGCTTCAGAGCAGGCAAAGAGGTCCAGACACTTACTACTCTTGCTGGAAGATGGCGAGGTAGCGTTCGTTTAACCTATCGAAGTTCTCCCCCAGATATGCTTGCGGATTAAGGAAGGAGTAGGGCAAATTCCCCGGGTAGGTGGGAAGCCCCTGCAACGTCACGGGGTCGTGGGCCAGAAGATCCTCTAGCAATTCTCCCGATTTAGAGTTACCCGGACTATAGGCGATGTGCATGGTCAATTGAGAGTTAATCTCGGGGTAAGAGATCCAGCCCAGCACCAAATTAGCCAACTCAGCGTTGGGTGCACCCTTAGCTAACACCTCGCCATCCAGCGACAGGAAGTACCCGCACGTCCAACACATCTTGAGGGGCGCACCTTCCTTTTGGGCAACGACTACACGCCCGTTGGCTGCAATAGCCATATCCAACTCCCCAGCGGCCAGCAGCTCTATAGGCTCCTGGTTGGTGGTGGTAAAAGCAGTTACTAGGGGCGCCAGCTCCGCGAAACTCTGGAAGGATATCTCTTCTTTCTCGGGAGTCATTGGCAGCACATCTTCAGGTGTGAAACCAGCCCCCAGCAGGCCGAGCACAAAATGATCAGTCATGTAGTTACCCATGTTACGGCGAGCGGGAGCCCCCGACGGCCCGGGGAAGTTGGGGTCAAAGTAGTCAACCCAACTCTTAGGCGCAGTCTCGTCAGTATAGGCATCCGTGTTGTAAGTCAAAGGCATGGCGAAAACTAGCGTGCCACCACCATAGTAGGGACTGGTACCAAGCTCTCCGAAATGGTCACTACTGTCCACAATACGGCGATCCAGTTCCTGTAGGGTTCCCTCGGCGGAAGCTTCCCTCATCCAGGATATGGGAATTTGGAGTATGTCCCAGGTAACGTTACCCGACTCGACCATAGCTTTGAGTTGAGCCAGGTTCGGGGGTGTGTGCTCGACTACATTGATGCCGAAACGCGCTCTCAAGGTGTTTAAGTAAGCTTTCCGTTGAGCATCTTGGAAAGAGCCACCCCAAGAGACCCAGTTAACGGGCTGACCCCTGCGTTTCTCCAGTTCAGCCTCTATTTCTTGCAAAGTGCCGGGGTTCTCCACCGTCCACTCGGACAGGGGCCTTAGTCCGCCGGTGGGAGTGACAACTATTGTTTCGGCGGTTGCCGGTATCTGCGTGGGTGCAGCAGCATCACCGCCACAGGCGACTGCCACCAGAAGCACCACTAGAAGGATACTAAGCGCTCCAATAATGATGCTGGGTTTGGCCACTTTCCTTCTATAAATGCTACGAATCCTCCAGTTTTTTCTCATATTCTTCCCTCCTGGCTAAGCTCTTGCTGTGTGCCCAAACTCTCGCTGCCGTGCGTCACCTCCTACGCTACAAAATTCCATATCTCAAAGCTTCAGTCCACGCTGTTCTTGCTACACTAGTACGGACGAACGGCTTATTGTCGACTCCATAAAACAACGCAGGTCCGCCAGTGACAATCCATCGGTTAGCAAGATGCCAATTCCTGTAGAGAACCAATCAATCTCGAGCGATTTGGTGGTGCCGAGTACTGAGAGATTCTCTGCTGCATATTAGTTTTCCTCAAATCTCATCGTCCTCTAGTCCTTAGGAAGTCCCAACACCCTGGACTCCATCTCATCCTACATTTTGTCCCAACCACGCCGAGGTTTAGAATAGGACAGCTCCGTAAGTTACACCTATAGGACTCCCCCCTGATCTAGGCGCCTAATGTTGCATAGAATGCACAACTAGTGGTCAACACCAACTGGGGAGAGGCCGACCCGTGTTTGACACAAGGGGTCTGGCCAAAAGAAGGGCAAGGAGGGGGCGTTAGGTTAACCTAGCCAAACCCAAGGGAGGGCAGGAGGAGAGTCAGCTAATGGGACAAGAAGAAAAGCTCATATTCACCTCCAGACATCCCTACCATGGCCTTGTACGATTCTATCACAGTGGTGTCGATTCCAACAGGTTCATTCGGTCTTGTCTATGTGCTTCTGAAATCTGGAGAATCGTGCTTCAATGGCTCGTAGTAAGGAGGGGCCTGGAGGTTGACTACAGCGACTTCAACTGTAAGGTCTCGACGATGGTGAACTACGCCGGCAATGACGGGCCGGAGGTCATCGCCCGGGCGAGGTGACCACACTGCTGTATTGAGACCACCCACCGAAAAGTTCGCAATACGATATGCTTTGGCCCACCATTTTTGACGGTAGACAGAACTCCGTCGTTCAGCGCGATCTCCTCGGCGTTCCTGCCGGGTATGGGACTATCGTCGGGCATGGGGATGGTGTAGCGCATCAGGGCGTCGCCGGGCATCACGACGATCTCCTTGACGAAGGTCTCTATGAAGGCTCTGCGCTCGGTCAGCTCGCTCTTCTTTAGAAATTCGCTCATGTCCTGGGGGTAGGCCGCGATAGTGTTCACGTCGTCCAGGACGGTCCTGCGCTGGGCGAGGATGCCCTGGTCTCGGCCGCCAAGTCCTCCAGACGCTCCTGCCGGTCCCGGTGCTCCCTGATGCGCCCTGAGGCGTCGGTCATCTCGACGTGGCCAGCCGTCTCGACGAAGTGCCAGATGCGCCCAGCTTCCGCTTCACGTCCTCAAGCTCATCCTCGATGGTCTCCAGCCGCTTTCGCTGCTCTTGGACAACGCCGTCCATCTGCTCGTCCACGACCTTTACCAGGGCGCGGATGTTGGAGTCGGTCAGGACGTTGGAACGAATCTTGCCGACGACGAGCTCTTCGAAGCGGCGGACGACACGGAGGCCGCGGTTGCCGACGAGCAGGACGCCGAACAGGACCCGCAGGGCGCTGACGACGGCGAGGAGCAGGCCGATGGAGACGAGACCGGCTCGCCCGAGGACCTGAAGGTCGTCGTGTCCATCAAGAGCCGCAGGGCCACCATCGGGGTGCAACGGCCCTCGTCCGACCCGCACATCGAGTCCTTCGACGACGCTGACCTCTCCGGGTTGACCCAGGAGGTCTCGGCGGTGATCGAAAGGGCGCGAGCCAAGTGGGAGGACGATCCCAAGCATCCGGCCCACGAGAGGCCCGCTCCCCCGGCCAGGCGCCGGAACTGGCGTGAGCAGGGGACGGCACAGGCCGGGACCGCCGAGGGAGAGGCGGAGCAACTGCAGCCGGAGACGCTGCGGCTGTTCTAAGGGAGCCGGTCGGCGTGGGACGCTTGGCCACAACACACAGGGGGAGGGCACCGTGATCCGGTATCCTCCCCCCGCTCATCCATGTGTGCGGCCTTTTTTATGTTTCAGGGCCTGCGGCGATGGCCACTTGGCGCGCCGTTCCCTGGTCTCATTCCCGTATGGCTCATACTGCGGGAGGCCCGGGTCCCGGTCGGAGCACCTGCTTCGCCCGTTCATACGTGCCGACTTCTTCTCGTTTGCCCACTACTGGCCCGCCCCCGGGACGGTGAACTCCAGCGGGCTGGACAGCTCCCTTCCGTCATCGGTGCAGATGGCCCCGTCGGCGTCACAGTCCTCAGTGACGGGCAGAGTGATCGTCACGTCGCCGCCCGAGTCCGGGCTGACGGTGATCTCCCACCGCATGTTGCGGGTGTCGCTGTCCCGGTCCAGCCGCCGGGCCCCGGCCACCGTGCCCCCCTCCACCGTGAACGTGTGGTCCCGCAGCGTCTTGTAGCTGAAGCCTTCCTTGGGTTCCTCACTGAACCGCAGCTCGAAGGTGAAATCGTTGTGCCCGTCGTGATCGTTTGGCATTCCCTCGAACCACGCCGTCAAACCGGACTGCATGACCGGGCCCAACGCCGCGACAGAAACCCTTATGGTGTCCTTGTCCTAGAGTCCCGCGGCGTCTGTCACCCGCAAAGTGAACTCCAAAGTCTCGCCCTCGGCTAGATTAATCGGCAAGGTGAGAGTGGTTTCAGCCGCCATCGGTGCGGAAAGCGTCACGGTCGTACCGACAGTCTGCGTCCATGTGTAAGTCAGGATGTCGCCTGCATCCGGATCTGTTCCCGCACCGCTTAGGTCAACCGTCGCTCCCTGCTCAACATCCTCTTGATCCGTTCCTGCATCCGCGGTCGGCGGCTCGTTCAGGTTGGAAAGCGTTACAATAATGTCTACAGTGGTGGTTCTATCTCCGTCGCTGACCTGCACGGTCACCTCGTACGTGCCGTCAACGTTCGCATCATCAGGCGCTTCAAAATCCTTAGCCGTTTGGAACGTCATTATCCCCTGAGCACTCAACAGGAAATGGTCATGGTTCGCACCACCGGATTTCGACCAAACCAGATCGACCATCGGGGTCTCAGCATCCACGGCAGTTAGCATGCCAACCGCAGTGGCTCCCTCCGCCACCGTGAATGTCGTCGGACTGCGGACTCGTGGAGCCTCGTTCAGGTTGGAGAGTGTGACGCTGATCACTGAGGAGGTGGTGTTCTCGCCATCGCTGACCTGTACGGCAACTTCGTAGGTCCCATCGGTGTCCGCGTCGTCAGGCGCTTCGAAGTCCTTGGCGGAGGCGAAGGCAAGCACGCCGCCGTCGGTAACGGTGAAGTGACCGTTGTCTGTGCCACCGGAGATCGACCAAGTCAGGTCTGCTGTCTCAGTATCCTCATCGGTGACCATCAGCATCACCACCATGGTCTCACCTTCTTCAACCGTAACATCCCCCTTTGTAATGATGACGGGTACAGCAGGAGGTGCTGCTAATTGAAGGGTGAGCCGAGGGAACTCATTTCCGACATCGCCGCCCTTCAGCACGATTACGCTATAGACATACGTAGCGCCTGGCGTCACGCTGGTGTCAGTGTAAGTTGTCGTTGTTGAGCCGGTATCTGCGACCAGCACCTCCAGGGTGTTTTCTTCGAGCCCCCGCATGATCTGGTAGCCTGTGATTCCCGTGTCGACGGTGGGGGCATTCCAGGTGAGTTAGATCTGACCGTCGCCAACCTCGGCCTCCAGATCGTGTGGTTGGGATTCGTGAATGCGCTTGAGTTCGAGCACCGCGCATACCTTTGGCCCCATGCTGATGAGGCTGCCGGCTTCAAAGTCCGTGGTGTAGTCCCCGTCCTGTGTGTACAACGGGGCCACGGAATCCAGAATACCGAGAGAGTACCGGTTGCCGTAGCCGAAGTGCAGGCGGTATAACTGAATCAATTCGTCTTCCGCCGTTGCCGTTCCGGCTGGGTAGACGAGCAATGCGTCGACGTCATCATAGACGTTGTCCACACGGCGCCGCTCAGGGTGGGGGTATCCTGGTTCGGAGTGTCCCGGTACAGCTGACGCACTTCGGGGTGAGTTTCCCAAAGATCGTGAGCCATCAGAAAGATTAAGGTTGCACTGAGTGTCCCAGTGCGAAAGTCGTATTGATCCAAAGCATTGACGCTGTACTTCAGATCTCCTTCCCCGCCTACGTGCCGGTCCGAATGGGGGAAAATCCCCAACGTGTACTCACGGCTTTCTCGAAACGGGATGATTACAAATTGCTCCATTTAATCATGACAGAACGTATCTTCTGCAAACTGTTGATAGTCGGTGCGAGTTTTCAGCCTTTGCAGGAGTATCTGCGCTTGGCGCATCGAAAGCACAACCGACAGTTCTTCCGCCGGCGCCACGTGAGGAGGGATTCCCGGGGAAGTCTTAAATAGCCGTTCATGAAAACCGAGATCGAAATCCGAGCCTTCAAGGTCCAGTGGCGTTATCCGGCCGTTCGTGGACGCTAGCAGATTGCGCATGGCTTCTGCGTTAGGTTCAAGGACTGGTTGTGTAGACTGGGGAACTCCGTGCCCGGCCACGCGTAGCCTGTCCAAAGGGGCTTGTCGAAAGAGCCGTGGCAGGTCTGGCAGGTGTCAGGCTGGGTTATCTCCGGTGCGCCACTGGCGAAATTGACAACCCCGGCGGTCCACTCCGTTTCCCCGGGAATCAGGAACTCTACTATCTTCCCCACGTCATCTGTCGCTTCCGGGTTCGTCAACCATGTGAAGACGAACTGGGCGTCGGCCTCCCAGGAAACAACTCTTGGATGGGTTCTGGAGACGAAGTTTGCCCCAAGGCTTCCGATTCGTAAACGAAAACGAAGCGTTCCTTGTGCAGGTCAGGGAGCGCTTCGATGAATTCCTCCACACTGGTGATGCCGTGCCGGTCCAGGAAACTCCGGAGTTGCGCGAGCGGCTCTGAGTCTTCTGGTGCGTCCCCGTTCATCTGCATCCCGTCAAACCGTGACAGGTCGTCGAATAACCCGTTAGGGAGGGAGGTGAACCGGTTGTTGTGAAGGGCTAGTTTTTCCAGGAGGAGCAACTTGTCAAAGTTGTCTGAGGGCAAGGTGCGGAGGAGGTTGTCATTGAGGCGAAGTCTTTCCAGGAGATACAGATCATCGAACAGGCCTCTGGGCAGCGATTCTAAAGTGTTGCCTGACAGATCGAGGGAACGGAGACTGCGCAGGCCGCTGAAATCGCCCACACTCAGGCTTGTAATCTCTTGATTGCTTATGTCCAGAGATGTGATGTCACGCATATGGTCTAGCGTGACGGCGTCGCATGTCTGGGCGGCGGTTGCTGCAACGATGGCGTTGCGGACCTTGCCGGTACGGTCGCAGACCCTTACATCGGCATTCGGCGGTTGGTCTCCACTAGCCATTCCGCTGAGGAGGGGAATGGCCGAGACGAACAGTATGGCTGTAACTCCATGCGCTATGCAGAGGCGCCTAAGTATTTGGACGCCGCCGCCGCGTGCAATAGTATGCAAGACGGTCACTAGCATTCTGTCTGTAGGGTTGATCATGATTTCCTGTTCTAAAGCAGCCCACGCTTTCCGGCTTGCCATGTTCGAACGATTCCGTGCAATTGCCGTCGGGCTCGGCTCAATATCACCCTATGGCCCGCGCAAGAGGCTCCACGAGGTTCGTTTGCAACGTTTCGCAGTAGGCATTTGGACGCTACGTTGCGGGGGGAGAGAGGGGCGTTTGATGAGTTGTTTACGTGTGCTGTTTATTAGGGCGTTTGGCATGTGTAATTGCGTACCAATGCCTACAGATGATGAGTGCATTTGAGTCTCGACAACGTGGCGCCGTCGCGGTACGTTTGGAGGTGCGGCATGCAGCGGCTCACCCTACAAGTGAGAGGGGTCTACCTCGTTCTTCAAGGGGATCGACGTCGGCCCGGGCAGGGCAGTGATCAACTACGCAGTCCCCATGCCGTAAGACAGCCCAATTTGAGCCTAAAGGTGGCCGCGCTTGATCTGGAAACCGCAGTTCGCAGTACAGACCATTATGGTGGACTTGGGCGGGATGGATGCTACGACGCCCCGGTCCATTCGCTCCACCTCTGCGGAAGTAAGTGGAGACGGCGCTTGGGGGACATCCGCGATGGCGGCCTCAATGCGCTCTCCGACGATCTCCTTCCTACCTCCGCACGGGAAACGTGGGCAGGCTGGCCGCCCCCGCAAAGCGAGCGGAAGGGCAAGAAGCGCCCAGGGCCACGATACCCCATACGGCCAACTTCGGGTCTAGCAACCCTCCCTTATTCGGCGGTGCGACCCGCCTGACGTGGACATTGCTTGCGATCTGGAAGTCATAGCCCGCCGACATCCTGACAATCGGGATTGCCGTTGACCCTGTGCCCCGCCAAGTTGGTGACGCCGCGGAATTGAGGCGTCGGGAAGCCGAAATCGGTTCCCGCAACCTTGATGGCGCCACTACCGCCGATGCCGTAGCGTATCCCGTCGTAGCCATCCCACGAGCCGAGCACGGTAATCCCGTCATTGTCCACGTCTCCGGCTTGGATGGTGTAGCCGAAGCTGAGAGTGTCACTGCCATCGGTCCTGCGGTAGGTGGCCGCGCGAAACCCGATGCGGGGTCGTCCGAGCCCACCCGCATACTGAGGCGGACCTCTCCTTGCACCTCCACCGGACGGTTGAAGATCATTGCGATCTCAAAGGTCTCCCCGGCGCGATAGACGCCCGCGGCCTTGGGACTGGAAATCACCTCCATGCCATCGACCAGGACCAGTCCGTCCACCCGTTGGGAGGTGTTGACCCCGGCGAAAGTGTGGACGGCGTCGATGTCGGTCCCGGCAGCCTTTATCCTACCGGCGCCTAAGCTGGTGGCGCCTTTCGCGCCCACGTGGAGGCTGTTGGCGTCGTAATCGCCCGGCTGCACCTGATAAGAGAAGCGCAGCGTGTCCGTGCCGGAGCCGCTCTCGTAGTATGCACCCCGCCAGACGCTGCCCTCGCCCCCGTTGGTCTCGCCGAACCAGAGGCTCGCAGCGATATTCTCATCCACGACATCTACGGGCTGATTGAAGGTGAGGTCGACATCGATGCTCTCGCCGATCTGGTAGGCGTTGTCCGAGGCCGGCGACGAGACGACCTCGACCTTGTCCACCCAGGGCCTCCCATCGACCTTGTGCCCGCCAAGAACGGAAAACGCACCGGGCAATTCTGTGTACTGTACTTCGTTCTCAGTTAATCGGCTGCATAACAATGGGCCAATAAACCTAATCGGCTCGAATACATAAAAAGCATATGCACCCTCAAAGGGTCCAGACTGGATGACTACACCATCCGCGTCGTAATCGTCGGGTTGCACCTCATAGCTGAAGATGAAATTGCTGTCGGTGAAAGACCCCTCAAAAGACTCCGTCCGCACCTCTTCGTTGAGAAAAGCATGTCTGGTATTAGTCCCTACTCGTAAACGTATGGAAGAGCCAGACTCCATGGCTATCCACGTAGAACTGTCCATCTCTGCGTCGATCACTTCGCCTACCCGGTAGGTGTCCCCGTTCTCCGGCTCTGAGACAATCGCGATTGACTCAACCGTGAAATTGAGCCTCGTGAAAGTGAAACTGGGTTCGGCCGAGGCTGAGTTCCCGGTGGCCAAAAATCCTGCAAGGAACATTGACGCGGCAACCACAGTGGCCATGAGCCTCTTCAACCCTATGTGCCCTCGTATCATTGCCGCCTCCCTCAATGCAGTTGCATTTGCCGCGACCGAGGGCACGGGTCAATCCTGCGGTGTGCCCTTACCGCTCATCTCCTACTCTTTTGGCCAATAGGTGTGTAAGTTAGCTCCCCGACTCGGTGTGGCGCCAGCCGGAGCCGAACACCAGCCCGTCCTGACTGACCAGCCAGACGCGCACGTACTCTGTGGTCACCCAGTTGCCTTCTGCGGTGGCCTCGAACATATCCGTGCCGAGCAGGTCCTTGAGGTCCGTTCCAACCAGTGTCTTGTCGTAGTGGTCTATGACCATGCCGCTTTCGTCGGCTATAAACGCGAACCACTCGCCTTCAACGTTTGCGGCGTTGTTGTAGTACTCAATGGTCGCCGCCAGTCCCGCAAAATCGCTCTGAGGGCTGGCGAAGTAGGCGATGGTCCCCTCCAGCCCTGCCCGGCGGAACACGCGAGCGGCTGTGGAGACCATGGCCTTGGTGAAGTCGTCGGCGTTGACATACCAGCCCGATGCGAACAGCAACCCGTCGTGCTTCACAACCCAAGCGTTCTTCAGCTCAAGCTCACCGGTGTAGCCGGCCCCCAGGTCCCCGCTCTCCGGGTTCTGGTACACGTAGGACACCCACTTGCCGTCCATTGTGGCCGACACCATGTCCGGGCCGAAGTTGTAGCCGTTGGCGTCGGTGCCCACCCAGCCCTTCAGGTCCAGCCCCAGCCGGTGAGCGTCGGGATGGCCGATGACCAGATCGTTCTCGTCGATGATGAACACGTACCACTGACCGTCGACGCTCTCTTCCCGGTTATAGTAGGCGAGGGTTACATCAAGCCCCTGTGTCTCGTACCGGCTGATGGCGTTGTTGACGAAGAATCTTGTGTAGTCGGCGGGAGCCGAGCGTGGCGGGATGGAGGCAACCACACCTCGCGCAATCTGCTCGACCTCGGCAGTCGTGATGCCCGGTTCCTCAGGCGTCACAGTGGGCGCGTCGGGAAGCTCCGCGCGCACTATCTTCTCAACATCGGTCCGGGACAGCCCCGAATCCCCGTTTCCACAGGCGGCCAGGAGCAGCAGAACCGGAATGACTAGGATGACCGCTATGAAGGCATTCAGCTTCCGGTTGGTCATGGACGCCTCACTCGTTCCGCCGCCGGTGTGATATGGGCGGCGAGTTGCCCATGTCAGGATCGTCATAAGCCACCTATTGAAGCCCTGGCTGCGCCCAGGTGTTCGAGCACCGCGTCGGCGCCCGAGGAGGCGCTCGTGATCGTGCCGCCGTTGAGCGTCAGACTGTTCTCCGGCACGAGCATCGAAGAGTGCGTGCCGTCAGCGTCGCTCAGCGTGTAGCTGAATACGAGCTCCGTAGTGCCGCTGCCGCTGGCATAGGACGCGCTGCGGGCCTCCGTGCCGCCGAGTTCGAGTCCGATTGACGGCGTGCCGGCGCTCGTGTCGACGTTCACCGCCTCGCTGAAGGCAAGCGTCACCTGCACGGTCTCGCCAGGCGTCCAGTCGCCGTCCGAGCCGGCATCGCTCAGCGCCGGCGCGCCCTCAATGGTGGGCGCCGCGACCTGAAGATTGGTATTCGCCGTGCCCCAGACTACGATCCGGACAGAGTGCTGAGTCTGTGTACGCCACACGCCGCTGCTGCCCTGGAATCGCAGCTCATTCTGGATGGTCCAGCCACTGAGGCTGGCGGGGTCCTCGCCGTTGGAGGTCGTCGTCGCCAGGCTGTTAGGGCCTGTAAAATCGTATATCTCCACGAAGTAGGCTGTGTTCGCAGAGAGCATGGTGTTGCTGGGGGCGGTGAAACTGGTTCGGCCAATCCAGTTTGACCCCCTCCAACCGAAATCCCCCGACGGAGCGCTAAGGTTCGTGCAGGTGCTGTTCGGGTTATCATGGAATACCCCACAGACCCGCACACTGAACTTCTTCAAGTACCTGTGCTCAGAAGCAACGCTCTTGCCGTAGTGCCCGATTTCGACGTTCGACAGCCTGATGAACGCTGCGGTTCCTGTCTGGAAGCGTTGCGCCACTCTCGTCTGGCTGACGTCATCCCCGGTGATTAAGAAGGCGCTGACCTTGCCTTGGCCAGGGTCACTCGCTCTCTTGTGTTTTATGTTCTGGGTCAAGTTACTGACGAGGGGGACCTCGGACTGGGCCTGGGCATCCCCCGGCACGGTGAGCGCCGAAACAAGCAGGACGAGCGCGGTAGAGGCTATGCCTCTGTGCTGAATAAGCTTGAGTTTCATTTGTTTGTGCCTCCTGGTCGGCGATTAACCTCGTGCTCCGCCAGCCGGCAACACTCCATCTGAGCCTATGGCCCGTGCAAGAGGCTGCACAAGGTTCGTTTGCCACATTTCCCAGTAGGCATTGAGACGCAACGTTACAGGGGTGGGGATGGGGCGTTTTAGGAGTTGTTTAGGTGTGTTGTTTATTAGGGCGTTTAGCATGTGTAAATGCCTACAACTGATGGGTGCATTTGAGTCTCGACAACGCCGTACAGTCGCGGTACGTTTGGGGCGCGGCATGCAGCGGCTCACCCTGCAAGTGAGAGGGGTCCACCTATCGTGTTGCCAGAGGACGGTTTGGGCGGAGCGCATCCCACCCCCGCGGCATCGCAACGCGGGTTGCGCCGGGGGGCTGGAGGCCCGGCCGTGCTCGGCGCCGGACTCCGCAGATGGTTTCTCGGGGTCGTCCGTGCCGACCCGGACGCGTTGCTGTTCGCCGCGAGGGTCTCGGTCTGGGGGCGCTGGCTCATCTGGCTCGTCGCCGTGGCCGAGCAGGCGTATCGGCCGGCGCTCTGGTTCGCCACCGACAAGGAACACCTGTTCCTGCACCTGCCGGTGATAGCGTTCAACGGGTTCGTCCACTACCGGCTCCGGAGGGGCCGGGCGGTGACGTGGCGCTGGCTCCTCTTCCTCAGCGGCATGGATATCGTGCTGATCACAACCGCCGTCATCATCGGCGGCGATTTTCACTTCTTCAGCTACGTGGCCTACTACCCCGCCCTGGCGCTGTTCGCGGTCGTCTTCTCGTCTCTGTGGCTCAGCCTCGCCTGGGCGACGATGGCTGCGGCCATCTATGCCTCCGTCAGCCTGGCGGGCCCCGGTCTCGACTTCGATTTGGGCCAGGAGAAGGCCCTGTTCGCCAGGGTGATGGCCATGTATGCCGTCGTCGCAGCCGTCTGCCTCGTCGCCCGCTTCGAACGGGTGAGGCGGCAGGAGTCCGCGGAGCGGGAACAGGGGCTGCTCCGGGAGCGCATCGAGCTCTCCCAGGCCATCCACGACACGGCCGCACAGACCGCGTACATGGTCGGTCTGGGGATACGCAAGGCCATGAGGCAGGCCGGGGACTCGAACGAGGAGCTGACCGCCACGCTGGCCGCGACCGCATCGCTGTCGAAGGCGGCCATCTGGGAGCTGCGGCGTTCCATCGACGAGGGGCATCTCTTCGAGGGGAGGGAGCTGGGCCGGGTGCTCTGGTCGCACACCGAGACGTTCGAGCGGGTCGCGTCGATCCCCACCGAGATGGTGCAGTCCGGGACCGAGCCCCCGCTTGCCGTCGAGACCCGGGCCCGCCTCTTCTCCATCGCCCACAACGCACTCACCAACGCCTTCCTGCACGCCGGGGCCGGCAGGGTCGAAGTCCGGCTGGACTTCAGGGCCGACTGAATCCGGCTGTCCGTCTCGGACGACGGGGTCGGCCTGCCCGAGGACTACGCCGAGCGCGGCCGGGGATTCAGGGGCATGCGGGCGGACGCCGAGCGGCTGGGCGGCAGGCTCATCGTAGAGACGGGCGGAGGCAATGGGGGAACGACCGTGACCTGCGAGGCGCCATATGCATAGGCTATAGAGGGAGGCCGAGATGTCTTCAACGGAGCATATCAAGGTAATGGTGGAGGACGACCATCCCATCATGAGGGACGGCCTGCGTGACGCCCTGGAGGGCGAGGGGGAATTCGAGGTCGTCGGACTGGCGGTCGACGGGGCGGAGGTGGTGAGGATGCCGAACAAGGACGGCGTCGACGCCTGCCGGGAGATCATGGAACTGCTGCTGGATACGCGGGTGCTGATGCTGACGGCCTCGACAACAGAGGATGCGGTCATGGAGGCGATTGCCGCCGGCGCGACGGGCTATCTGCAAAAGGACTCGGGGCCTGACGAGCTGGCGGAGGCGATTCGGGAGGTGGCCCAGGGCCGTCTGCGCATACCGGACAAGGCCATACGGCGGGTCTTCGCGATGATCTGGGGCCTGCGAGGTCTCACCGCCAGTCGGACCCCGAAAGCGCTGACCGGCAGGGAGCGAGAGATCCTGCAGCTGTTTGCCAGCGGCAAGTCCTACGCCCAGATCGCCGAGGCCAATGGCAACAAGGCTGTAAGCGTAAGGAACTCGATCTACCGCATTCAGGACAAGCTGGGAGTCGATACGAAACAGGAGATGGTCGTCTGGGCCGTAAAACACGGCCTGCTGGACGACCCGGAGCCGGGTGGGTGATGTCGCCTTGGTGCGGTCGGCGGAGGACAGAGAAACGCGACCGAAGAGGTCCAATGGGGCATCGGCTGCTCTCCGGGCCGTCGATGGACGCTAGGTGGGTGTTGACCTACGGCCAGCTGCTGCTCCGCGTCGGCTATCGGATGCCGAAGGTGGAGGCGCAGCCCTGAGTGGGCTGAACAGCACTACCTGCATTCCGATGTTGTTGCGTGACCCTAGACTTACACACAGGAGTTGAGAACCGATGGTAAGTGCGTATGCAAACCCACTGGAAGCGTCTCTCGACAAACTCGCGGTCGAGACATGGAACCGTCTCCGGGACATAAAGGTGTTCTCGCAGCGGCCCGAACCGTTCAATGCGGTGCGTCTTGGAGAAACAACTATCACTGACCTTGCGATGTTGGACCTATGCCGACAGGGACTGACAAGGTCGATTTTCCTTCAAACCCCTCAATACATGGAAAGTTTCTGGGGAACTGATTTCGAATGGTGGCTCGGCTCTGCCACTGTGGGCTGGTTCCGACTAGCGGTGCAGGCAAAGAAGCTCGACATGAGAGAGGGCCGAGTTCCAACCCTGCGCCACCTACCCCCTCCACTCCCATGAGCGAGAACAGTTCAGCTTTATGCTGAACGGCCGAATGCGTCTCACCGTCGGGGAAGAAGTTGCGGAAATCGGGCCCGGAGACATGTGGCATGCTCCGGGCGACGTAGTCCACGGAGGCGAAATCCTGGGGAACGAGCCCGTGGTTTTTGTTGATGTCTACTCGCCGCCCGCCGAGGAGTTCAAACAAGAAGGGGAGTAACCGCCGGACTGTCTCCAGGACGAAAGGACTCACAATCGAGTGGCAGAGGGACCGGAGAAAGCTCTAGATGTACATCAGCAAAGTCGCTCTCGGTACTCTGAACACCCTCGATGAAACGGGCCGGATCACGGGCTTGCCCTACGATTGGAGTGAATGCTTCACCTTTGAACCGACGAGCGACCGGACTCGCGATGTCCCTGATTAGCTTCGACGATCGCTGAAACAGGGTGGTGGGTGAACGTAAGCGCCCAATACGCCCCTACGAACCGAGATAGTCCCTTGCGCTACGGACCTGCCATACGGCGTAGCCCCTCCCGCAAGCGCAGTGATGCCACAAGCGCCGGGTCGTCCGCTTTTGGTCTTTGGACGCCTGTCCGCCCCGGGCGTCCCTTCCAATGCAACCCTATGCACATTCAACCAGATTGTGAAACTCTATGGAAAGCAAGGTTGTCGCTTTTCCCTTCCGCAAGACAACACTGATCGTGTACATTACAATAACCGCCAATGGGTGACGTCGCACAAAATATAAAATGGGGCAAAGTCATAGACCAGAACCGGTGCATCGGCTGTCATGCCTGTACGGTTGCCTGCAAACAGGAACACAGCGTCCCTTTGGGAGTTACTCGTACTTACGTGAAGCAGGTGGATGTTGGGAGCTTCCCCAACTCCCAGCGGCACTTCCAGGTCACCCGCTGCAACCAGTGTAACGAGCCTCCCTGCGTTGACGCATGTCCAACAACCGCCATGTACCGACGCCCCGACGGCATCGTCGACTTCGATAGAGACAAATGTATCGGATGCAAGGCCTGCATAGCCGCCTGTCCCTACGATGCCATCTACATCGACCCCGAGAGTCATAGCGCTGAGAAGTGTAACTTCTGTACAAATCGCATCGACATTGGCCTGGAACCGGCCTGCGTGGTGGTCTGCCCTACGCAGGCCATTTTAGTTGGAGATATGAACGACCCCGGCAGCCAGGTGTCCCGGATACTGAATCGCCAGAAAGTGGAGGTACGGCGCCCGGAAAAGGAGACCGCGCCCAAGCTGTTCTATCTAGGCGCCGGCGAGCATACCCTAGACCCTCAATCCCCTTCGAATCCCCAGCACACCTCGGCCGATAGCCAGGTTTGGGGCCAGTCTCAGTTCAGCACATTGTACGGCGCCGCCGCGATGGGCACCGCTGATAAGAAAAGGAGCGGGAACCCGGATCGAAGCGCTGCCGCGGCCATCCTGGTCTACGACCAACCTCACCGGACTCCATGGGACTGGAGGGTATCATCATATAGCTGGACCAAGTCCGTCGCCTCCGGCGTCTTTCTCATGACTGCTATTCTGGGGCTGCTGGGCATCTCTCTCAGTCAAAGCTGGGAGGTAATCACGGCAGTCCTATCGGCGGCCTTCCTGGGAGCGACCGGCCTCTTGTTGGTCGCGGACCTTAGCCACCCAATACGGTTCTACTACGTGTTGACCAGACCTCAATGGAAGTCTTGGCTCGTCCGGGGCGCGTACATTCTATGTGCCTTTGTACTGGTGTTGCTGCTGTTCTTCATTGCCGCCCTGCTCGAATGGCGGGACCTGATCCAGGTGCTGAGATGGATCGGCGTTGTCATCGCTGTTGCCGTAGCCATATACACTGCCTTCCTGTTAGGCCAGTCCAAGGGTCGAGACTTGTGGCAAAACCCCCTTCTCGTTCTGGTCTTTCTCTCCCACGCCGTGGTCGCCGGCTCCGCATCACTTCTGATACTCAGCAGCTTCGTCGGGTTGGAAACAGGCGGCATCACCCGGTTGCAGTGGGCCCTGCTTATCTCGCTGGCCGCCTTCTTAGTCCTTGCCCTAAGCGACCTTCTGAACCTCCATCCCGCCCCCCAGGCGGCGATCGCAGCTCGGAACATGTCGAGAGGTAGGTATCGGATCTACTACTGGGCCGGTGTATCCCTTGGGGGCATTGTCCCCCTGGTTCTTACAGGGGTTGCGCTGGCGTACCTTCCAGACTGGACCTACATAGCCGCATCTGTGTCGGCCCTCGTTGGCCTTCTAGCCTACGAGCACGCCTATATCCAGGCGGGACAATCGGTCCCCCAAAGCTGAGCCCGTTGAATGGCGTTTTGGGGGCGAGAACATAAGTGAGGTGAAAATGGAAAAAAGACAGTCGGGAAGCGATACAGACCTGGATGACTGTACACCAAAAGAACATCAGGGGTTAAGGTCGACTCCCAGTGTCGAGGAATGGGATGACTGGAAAGAGTACGACCCCAGGGAGTTGCCCCGTAAGGTGGAGCGGCGATACAGCCTGGTCGCGACCGCGTGCTTCAACTGCGAGTCAGCCTGCGGCCTTCTCGCCTACGTAGACAAGGACTCCCACCAGATCCGCAAGCTGGAGGGCCACCCCCTTCACCCGGCCAGCCGGGGCAGGAACTGTGCCAAGGGGCCTGCTACTCTAAACCAGGTTACCAACCCCGACCGAATCCTCTACCCCCTTCGGAGGACCGGGAATAGGGGAGAAGGGAAATGGCAAAAGGTATCTTGGGAGGAGGTCCTGGAAGACATTGCTCGGCCTATCCGACGAGCCATAATCGAGGATCGCCGTGACCAGGTGGTGTATCACGTGGGCAGGCCCGGAGAAGACCTGTACACCGAGCGGGTACTGGCAGCCTGGGGAATCGATGGTCACAACTCTCATACCAATATCTGCTCGTCCAGTGCCCGACTGGGCTATGCCGCGTGGATGGGAATGGACCGCCCCACCCCCGATCACTCCAACGCAAAGTTCATCCTGCTGATGAGCTCCCATCTGGAGGCAGGACACTATTTTGTGCCTCAGGCCCAGCGGATCGTAGAGTCTCAGGCCTCGGGCACCAAGGTTGCGGTCATCGATACCCGACTGTCCAACACAGCCTCCAAGTCAGATTACTGGCTGGCCCCGAGGCCAGGCACCGAGTCGGGGCTGTTGCTGGCTATAGCCAACTATCTGATTCAGGAGGACCTCTTCAACCGTCCTTTCCTGGAGAAATGGGTCAACTGGCGGGACCTGATGAAAGATCACGCCTATCTTGGCTACCTGGCAGACCAGGGTCTTCTAGGCCAGGAACCTGAAAATGCATCTTTCGATAGCTTCGTCAAAGTGCTGAAAGACCTCTACAGGGGATATACTTTCGAATGGGCAGAGGCCGAAACCGGCGTCTCTTCCGAGCAGCTTCTCGAAGTGGCCAAGGAGGTGGCGAAGGCCGGGACTGCCTTCGCCAGCCACATTTGGAGAAATGCGGCGGCAGGGCACTTGGGTGGCTGGATGGTGCCCCGGGTCCTCTTCTTTCTGAATGTACTCACCGGCTCCGTGGGAACTCCAGGGGGTACTCTGCCCAATGCCTGGACCAAGTTCGTGCCCCGCGCCTTCACTCAACCACCACCTCTCAAGCACTGGAACGAAATACACTTCCCACTCGAATTCCCTCTGGCTCATTTCGAGATGAGCTTCCTATTGCCTCACCTGTTGAGGGAGCGAGACAGGTCCATAGATGTCTATTTCACCCGCGTCTATAATCCCGTTTGGACCAATCCGGATGGATTCTCCTGGATCGACATGTTTCAGAATCGGAGTCGCATTGGGCTGCACGTTGCCCTCACCCCCGTATGGAACGAGACCGCCCAGTATGCCGATTACGTTCTCCCCATGGGCCTCTCACCCGAACGCCACGACCTCCACAGCTATGAGAGCCACGCCTGCCAGTGGATCGGATTCCGGCAGCCTGTGCTCAGGGTCGCCAGGGAAAGAGCCGGAGAGCAGATAGAGTTCACTCACCAGACCAATCCAGGAGAGGTGTGGGAGGAGAATGAGTTCTGGATCGAGCTCTCTTGGAAGATAGATCCAGATGGCTCACTGGGCATACGGCGGCACTTCGAGTCGCCCTTTCGGCCGGGTGAGAAGGTCTCCATAAGCGAATACTACCGGTGGATTTTCGAAAACTCAGTCCCGGGGCTACCCGAAGCTGCGGAAAGTGAGGGCCTGGCACCCATCGAGTACATGAAACGGTATGGTGCCTTCAAGATAACTACTGACGTATACAGCCAGCAGGAGCGGCCCCTCTCCTCAGAGGCTATGAAAGTAGCCGGTCTGGATGAAAGCACCGGGCACGTTTGGAGCTCGGACCCCCCGGCCCCGACCAACGTGCGCCCTTACCCTGGGCCATTTCAGGACAAGGAGGGCCGTACCAGGATCGGCATTTCGGTGGACGGCCGGCCCGTCGAAGGCTTTCCCACCCCTTCGGGCAGATTGGAGTTCTACTCCGCAACCCTTGCAGAGTGGGGCTGGCCTGAATACGCAATCCCGATCTACCCGAAGGATTCTCAACAGCGGGAGAGTATGCCCCAAGTTACCAGCCAGGTCCATCACACCAAGATAGACACCTCTCGGAACGAGTACGTACTCCTGCCGACTTTTCGCCTGCCCACCTTGATTCACACCCGCACCAACGGGGCCAAGTGGCTCCACGAAATAGCACACATCAATCCCGTGTGGATTAATCCGCAAGACGCAAGCCGGATCGGCGTAGGCACGGGTGACCTGGCAAGAGTAGAGACCGAAATAGGCTACTTCGTTGACCGGGTCTGGGTTACGGAGGCCATTCGTCCCGGCGTAGTAGCTTGCTCGCACCACCTGGGTCGGTGGCGGCTTCATAAAGACTCGGGAAGCGACAGGTGGAACTCGGCATTGGTGACTATCGAACAACAGGAGGACACGTGGTCTCTGCGCCAACTTGAGGGCGCTACTCCCTTCAAAAGCAGTGACCCCGATTCAGAACGGATTTGGTGGAGCGATGGCGGCGTACACCAGAATCTAGTCTTTCCGGTACAGCCGGACCCGATCAGCGGAGGCCACTGCTGGCATCAGAAAGTCAGAGTGGAGCGAGCAGGGCCCGATGATAAGTATGGTGATATCTCCGTAGATGAGGGAGCCGCATCCCAGGTGTACGAAAAATGGCTGCGCCAGTCCCGGTCCGCCCCGGGCCCCGGGGGCCTGCGAAGACCCCGCTGGATGCTGCGCCCCTTGAAGCCCCACATTGATGCTTATCGTTTTGAAAACTCGTCATCCCACAACCAGGTCTCAAACCGATGAAGTCCTCTTTGTAACTTGCCTCCAGGGGACAGATATCCTGATCCCGATGCCCTAGCTGCGCCAGAGGCCCAGAGCCAGGACAGCGCGAAAACCACGGCGCCATTCCTGTTTTCTAGCCTGCTACAAGAGGCTGGGCGAGAATAAAGGCAGGATAATCAACGGTATCACCGCTGTTCCTGTGCCCGGAACGGATGGATTGGAGGCGCCGCAGGTAGAGTAGGTAAAGGCATCGGTGCGAGTGCGGGCGTAGAGGTGGGGGTCGATTAAGGAGTCACCGTGGGGAGAAGCGCAGGGGCTGGCAAGGTATCACGGTACTTTCCTTAACCTTCCTGGCATATGCCTTCATAGCTAGAGGGCTGAGAGCCTTCCGCTCCCCGGCTCCCGCACCCTTGTTCATTCATCCTAACCTCATATGGGCCCTGTTTTTCGGGATAGCGGCCTTCTGGGTTCTCCGGAACGTTCCAATCGAGCACCTCGCCGTCCCCGATCCCTAGTACCTTCAGCTATCTAACAGGTAAACTTACACTGTACGACTCACTCACCGACTATCCATCAACAGGAGTTCGCCGATGTCCAATGCAACCGTAAAGATTGAAAACGTCCGCTTCATCCTCACCCTTGACCCAGAAAGAAGGATCATGCGGGACGGGTCGATTGTCATTGAAGGGTCGAGGATTACGCAGGTAGGCAAATCCGCCGACCTCAAGGACATCCCCGCAGACAGGGTGATCGATGGTTCTGAAATGGTGACGACACCCGGCTTTATAAACGGCCACCTCCACATTTCCTATGCACACGCCACCCGGGGCATATTCCCAGACTCCCTGAATCCGGTGGACTACTTGGGCAGGGTATTCCATCTGGCAAACCAAATGCGTCCCGAGGAGGAGTACCTCACCTCCCTTCTCGCCCTAACCGAGTGCCTAAAATATGGCACGACGACCATCGTCGACCCGGGATCAACTCGCTATCCGGACGTCTGCATGAAGGCGTATGAGGAATCGGGGGCTAGGGTGATTATCGGGGCATCCGTCACCGATTTACCGAACCCTATCAATTTGCCGATGGTGAGCGTGCAGGACGCCGAGAAGTTGATGGAGAGCACGGTCAAGCAGTTTAACGGCGCCCTTGAAGGTCGGGTCCAGGTTTGGACCATGCCAATGGACGTGAGCATTTGCTCCAAGGAGCTCCTGCAGGCTGCTAAACGCATAGCTGATGAAAACAACACCCGAATGACTATCCACTGCGGCAACTCGCCCCAGTCCGTTCAGGCCCATCTGGACAAATATGGCAGAAGGCCAATTGAGTGGCTGGAGGACATCGGCGTTCTGGGCCCGAACGTGCTCTTGGCTCACGTAGTGGGGCTTGACGACTCGGAACTGGACCGCATAGCGAGGTCCGACACAAGGTTGGTCATGTGCCCCACCGCGGCCGTGAAGATGGGCTCGGGAACTTCCTCCCAGGGACGCCTCCCTGAAATGATAGAACGGGGCATCACAGTGGGACTGGGCTCGGATTCGGCAAACAACTCCTCTGTGGCAGAGGTGTTGCGGTCCGTGTACCTGGCGGCGGTCCTCTATAAGGACGGCCGGGCCTCGACCAGCATGGTTCCTGCCGAGAAGGCCCTGGAAATGGCGACTATAGATGGGGCACGCTCCGTGGGGCTGGAGTCGGAGATTGGTTCCATCGAGGCTGGAAAGAAGGCCGACATCGTCCTCTTCGACACCCGTAGACCGGAGTGGCGAACCCTGTTCAATCCCGTCAACAGCCTGGTATACAATGCCGATGGGAGAAGCGTGCACACCGTCCTCGTGGACGGCAGGGTCGTCGTAGAGAATCAGAAGCCTACCTATGTGGACGAGTGGGAGCTGATCCAGAAGGTACAGGCCATAGGCTCAGACATGCTCTCCCGCACGGACACCCACTTCCCGCAGTCCTGGCCCATTGTCTGAATGTCGAAGCTAGCTATGATAATTCGCCACGCCGCCCCCGAGACTCTGGCCGAGAATTACACTTCGGCCCTTCAGGGGTGCGGATTTTAACTCCGGCCCTTGAACGTCTTCGAAGCCGCCCCAACGTTCGATAAATTCGATTCTGTGCACAGGATGGCAGCACATAACTCGCCGAAGTCTCTCCAGGAGTCATGTGCCGCATTTGCACATCACCTTGTCACGCCAAGATACTTCGCTTGTACCTCAGCATTTCTCTTAAACTCTTCCGGCAAGGATTCATATACTATTTGGCCTCGGTCTATTATGTACACGTAATCCGCGAGTTCTAATGCCATTGGAAGGTTTTGTTCTACCAGCAGAATCGAAAAGCCCTGATCCTTCAACTGGGCGATGATTCGGGTTAGCTCCCTTACAATCACCGGGGCCAAACCCTCTGATGGCTCGTCCATTAAGAGCAGGTCCGGGTTCGTCATCAAAGCCCTGCCTATGGCAAGCATCTGTTGTTCTCCCCCGCTTAGTTGATTGCCTTTGTTCTTGGCCCGGCTCCTCAGCACCGGGAAGAGCGAGTAAACTCCCTGCAAATCCCACGGGGAAGATTTTCCGCTACCTCTGGCGGACACCGTAAGGTTCTCCTGCACGCTCAATGAAGGGAAAATTTGTCTCCCTTGAGGCACCAACCCTATACCCATTTGAGCAATCCGATAAGATTTAACGCGCGTGATTTCTTGTCCCTTGAAGTGGATTGTTCCACGGCGAGCCGGATTGAAGCCAATAATCGAACGGATTGTGGTGGTTTTGCCCATGCCGTTGCGACCGAGAAGAGCCACAACAGAACCCTCGCCGACACTGAGGGAAAGGCCTTGGAGCACGTAACTCTCGCCGTAGTAGGTGTGTACGTCAACCAGATCCAGCATCGCTTCCTGCTTCTTGTAGTCCTATGTAGATTTCTTGGACTTCAGGATTGGCGCCGATGTCATGAGGCATCCCGTCCGCTATGATCTGCCCATAATGCAGAACTATGATCCTTTCTGCCACGCCAAATATTAAATCTATGTCGTGAGCAACCAACAAGACTGTTATGTCGGCACCCAGGCTATGAATCATGGTGGCAATATCCGCGCTTTCGGTTGCGGTTAGCCCCGTACTTGGCTCATCCAGCAGTAAGAACCTCGGATTGGATGCCAGGCTGAGAGCTATCTCCAGCTTTCGTTGGTTGCCGTAAGCCAGTTCTTTAGCGATGCTATTCCGGTGCTCCCATAGCCCCCATTGTTCCAGAAGGCTTTCGACGGCCGCATATACATCCTTATAGGCGGTCATTGGGCGAAACATTTGGAATCTTGAAGGGCGAGTTCCCTGAGCGGCCAACAGAGCGTTATCCAGCACGGTTAGGCCCAAAAACGCACTGGATACCTGAAATGATCGTGCCATGCCCAAGTGTGCCCGGCGGTGGGTGGACACACGAGTAATGTCTTGGCCGAAGAGGTATACATGGCCCGTTGTAGGTGGTATTTGGCCATTAAGAATATTGAACAGAGTAGTTTTGCCGGCCCCGTTCGGTCCTATAATTGCCAGTTTCTGCCCGGCTTCCACATTGAAGGAGACGTTTTGTATGGCTTGAACGCCTCCAAAGTCCTTGGAAACATTTTTCACCCGCAATGCTTCCACGCTAGTTCATTACCCTCTTCCACATCCTGTACAAGTAGACTCCAAATCCCTGCCGGGCAAACATCACGCTCACAATGAATACGCCTCCCAGTATGAGCGGCCAACGCTCCGGGGTGTAATCAGCCGCGAAGAATTGCAGCAAGGTTATTCCTATTGCCCCCAGAACCGCACCATAGAGGGTGGCCACCCCGCCAATGATTACCATGAACATAACTAGGCCGGACATAAGGAAACCAACGTTAGCGGGGGCTATTAGTCCGTTGTGGTAGGCAAAGAACACGCCGGCCACTCCGGCAAAAGTCCCGGCGATTACGTAGGCAATATACTTATAGAGCTAGGAAACCTCTGAACAAGTCTAAGGGCATAGGTAATAGGTAAGATTAGGTAATAGGTAAGATAAGGAGAGTAAGGCCAAAGGTGAGGTGAGATTTGAAGAAGCAGCCGACATTTGCGGACTTGGAATACGAGGGCAAGAAGCGAAAGACCCGCCGGGAGATATTTCTGGAGGGGATGGAGGACCTGGTTCCATGGGGAAAGTTAGAGGAGCGAATCCGGCCCTACTATTGCAGGGCAGGCCGTGGACGGAGGCCCTACGAGTTGTCGGTGATGCTGCGGATACACTGCGTGCAGCTGTTCTACAACCTGAGCGATCCGGGCATGGAGGACATGCTCTACGAGGTGGAATCGGTGAGGCGGTTCGCAGGTCTGAGTCTGTCCGGCCCCTTGCCTGACGAGACTACGATACTGACCTTCCGCCATCTGCTGGAAGAGCAGGAGTTGGGTCGGGGGCTGTTCGAGGAGATCAACCGTCATCTGGAGTCTCGGGGACTGAGGCTCAGGGAGGGTACGATTGTGGATGCGAGCATCATCGAGGCGCCGGCGTCTACGAAGAACCGTGCTGGAGAGCGAGACCCCGATATGCACCAGGTGAAGAAGGGGAAGGAGTGGCACTTCGGTATGAAAGTGCACATTAGTGCAGACGCTGACACGGGGGTGGTGCACAGTATGAGTACGACACCTGCGAACGTGCATGACGTGACGGAGGCGCACCGGCTGCTGCATGGAGGGGAGAGGCGAGTGTGGGGAGATGCGGGATATCAGGGAGTGGAGAAGCGGGCGGAGAATCGGGATATGGATGTGGAGTGGCGGGTGGCGATGAGACCTGGACGGCGTCGGAAACTGAGGGCGGGGAGCTGCGAGGCCTTGGCGGAGAAGAGCAAATCATCCATCAGGGCTAAGGTGGAGCATCCGTTCCTGTACGTGAAACGGCACTTCGGCTACGCCAAGGTCCGCTACAGGGGCTTGTACAAGAACACGCAACGGGTGGCGATGCTGCTGGGGCTGGCCAACTTGGTAAGGGCCGAGCGCCACTTAGCGGTGTGACGGAGGAGCAGTGTGGTCAAATCCGGGTCGATGGTGACTGGATGCCCTGACAGGCCAGAACATAGGATGCAAATAAGCCACCGAGACGCAACATTACGACCCAACCTCTCCCCAAAACTCCATGCAAGACAACCTAAGCTGGTTTACAGTGAGTTGTTCAGAGCTTCCCTAGGTGTTGTAACCCAAAGCACACATTCTCGGTTCGTTTTCTCTGATTCCCTGCAATGCGACACCGAAGGGAGACTTTACGATGCGATATAGAACAAACCCGCAAATGGCAAAAGTGACGACAACTAAGTAAAAATAGCTCTGGTTGTTCCAGGCGATATCAATAAATCCAAGGTCCGGTTTGCTGATGCCGGTAACTCCTTCGGTTCCGGCGGTAGTTAACCAGCCGACGCTGAAGGCCATGCTGAAGACCAGTTGCCCCAACGCGAATGTAACCAGAATAAAGTACAGTCCAGTCACTCGAAGCGCGATTATCCCAAATACGGCTGCCACGAGGGCCGCCGCCAATACCGCCACCGGACAGGCCGCCGAGTTGCTGGGCCTACAAAACGTCCTGGGAACCGTTGAAAAGGGAAAGCTGGCCGACATGGTGATCCTGGACGCCGACCCACTTGAAGACATCACAAACGTGCAGCACATTTCCGCAGTTTTGAAATCCGGCCAAGTCGTATCCGGATCGGGGTTATCGGACTGAGCGACGCCACGTACTTGAGTGCGGCGTCGCATAGGGTCGAATTGAGGGAAGACAAGTAGAATAGGTGGCCGCCCGCTACCCAGTCGGGCCCCAGCTATACAACAGGAGAGTGTAAAGAGAGGCTCCATGGCACAAAAGGTTAAGTTCGGACTAACACTTTCCAACCGGGGTGTCCTTCTCGGTTTGACCGAACCGGATGAGATACTGGAAATGGCAGAAATGGCCGAAGCCTCCGGCGCCTTCGATCATGTGTGGGTCGGAGATTCCATAATGGCAAAGCCCCGGATGGAATCAATCACCCTTATGGCTGGTATCGCAGCCAGGACCAAACGGGTCAAGATCGGCGTCGCTTGTATGGCCAGCTTCCCTTCGCGCGAACCCATTGTTCTGGCGTACCAATGGGCCAGTCTTGACGCCTTGTCAAATGGCCGCATGATTCTGGGCGCCTGCATGGGCGGCAACATAAACGAGCAACAGCATCGCGCCGAGTACGTAAACATGGGCATCAAAGGGTCCGACCGGGCCGAGAGGATGGAAGAGAACATTGAGATTCTGCGTCGGCTTTGGGGCGAGGACCGAGTCACCTTTGAGGGGCGGTTTCACCAACTGCAGGGCGCATTCATCGAACCCAAACCTGTACAAGAGCCGCCACCCATCTGGATAGTCAGCAATCCCCGCCTGACCACTTGGAAGCCGCACATTGTCGAACGCTCGCTGCGCCGGGCGGCCCGATTCGGCGACGGCTACATGACAACCTCCAATCCCCCTGACCAGTTTGCCGAGATCCGCCGCAGGATTCTGGAGTATGCCGGCGACTACGACCGCAACTATGACAACTTGCCATTCTCGGCCTACTACAACATCAACATTAACGAGGATCGGGAGGCCGCCTTCCAAGAGGCCAAAAAGTACTTGGACCTGTATTACTCGGTGGACTTCAATCGAGATTTCGTGGAAACATGGGTAGCTCTGGGAACTCCAGAACAGTGCATCGAGCAGATACAGGCTTATGTGGATGCCGGAGCGACCGACATCTTGCTACGGTTTCCCTCCTGGGACCAGCAGGGTCAGTTCCGCCGGTGCGTTGAAGAGGTGTTGCCTCACTTTTCTTAACAAACCCGGCTTCATCGCTGCCCTGTCGAAGGACTGGCAATGCGACGACCCCATCGCCGCATATATTCTTCACTTCACGTTGGAAGTGCAGGGCAACAGGTCCAGTACTTGAAGAGCGGGCCAGCCCGATCACTCTTACTCTTCGGGTGTAGGAGATCCTTCTTGCTGACTGCCGCCATTTACAATCTCCCTAGCTAAGATCAGTTCCTAGAGGGTAGTCCAGCTGCACGGGCACAATCAGACCGAGACCTCCCACCGAAAAGTTCGCAATACAGTACGCTTTGGCCCACCATCATTGAGCGGTGGGCAGGCTACGGGGTGTTGAAGGGTGAGACATCGGCTGAGGTTGAGGGATGACGATAACCTTATTGACCGTCGGTAGACCAACTCTTTCCATTCCGTGACGGTGGGTTTGTTATCGCGGTGCACCAGTGGGATAGTATGGGTTGGAAGGCGACGAGTCTCTCCTGGCATCTATTGCGTGAAGGGCTAGGGTTCGGATCGGCCCAAGTGATTTCGCCCACCAGTACCACCTTCTTTCCTCTAGGCGGCGGTGGTTGTCGCGTCGTTGTGTTGTTGCGTGCCTCGGTCATCCCTAGACTAGACTCGGACGGTGTCCTCAACGGCTCTCCGAAGGCTGACGCTCTGATCCTTGGAATACTCAACCCATGCTGGAATGGCTTGCACAGGCTATCGCTAAGCACACTTTAGGATATGCGACCCGTTGCTATCGCAATCGACTTAAAATCTCGCTCGTCACACACATCGAGCAGTCATGGTCAGACCGCGTTATCCTCATAA
The DNA here is from genome assembly GCA_965220005.1 of Dehalococcoidia bacterium. Lineage (GTDB taxonomy): Bacteria > Chloroflexota > Dehalococcoidia > Plut-88900 > Plut-88900 > Plut-88900. The sequence continues at coordinate 369,104 of OZ244800.1, read as the reverse complement.
GCATTACAAACCATGGCAACGCCCTCATAATCGTTGATTCATGGACAGTTCACATACCATTGGAAGAGTTGCTACCCGGAGTATCTAAGAGAGATGACAAGGCCGAACCCCCACGACCAAAACGCATCGGCAGCATCCGGCGCTCCGCTGGGCGCATCAGCCGATTGCTGTACAAAGGAAGCCACATAGCTAATAGGAACGAGCACAGTCGGTTAATGGCTTGTTCGATTCTGGACGAGCCCTACGGCCGGCACCAATTACTGGACCCCGGCGCCAGGCAACGCATCGAAGCAGGAGAAAGCGCCGTGCGCACCTTCCCGAGAACCAGCGCGATTCGACAGCCAGGGACTATTGCCTCCAACACTCAACACTTAACCATCATTCCATCCCGCCACATCGTTGGGCACCACGCTGAATATGGGGCTTGCCCAGCTACCTCTTCGGAGGTACCTTCCCAATGGCAACCCAATTCAAGCCACCGCGCATCGACGACGATTATTAGCGAAGTGGGGTCGATGCGCTACTTTACAAGATCTGCTCTACCCCTTAGAGGACAACCTCCCAAAGGATAGGATCGGACAGATGAGACAACGTGGACAGTTTACCGAAACCGGTTCTTGAGTCCTCGACCACACCGTACTATGATACTTTTGGACCGCACTCCCCGGTAGGTTCACGGAGCCCCGAGCCACATCTCGAAGACGGTTCCACCTACCATCCACTTCGGCCCAACATCCCCAACCAAACCAACTACCTTCACCCTCCGGTCCGCCGTGGGTCTGTAGCCAAGCCTTCATCCCACGTACGTTTCTACAAACATGTACACATGTTTTTGTGATATAAGTTAAAAAGCTATTCGACAGGACCCCACCCCCAAACCCATGCCCATCCACCTAACCCCTCTCGACAACAACTTCGCCTTTGAAGTCCAGGGCCTCGACATCTGGTCGGGCCTCGACGACGCGCAAGTGCGGTCACTCGATGACGCCTGGGCCAATCAAGGAGTGCTGGTGTTCCGTCGCCAGTCGCTTTCGGAAGAGGAGCTGGTCACCTTCAGCAGCCGTTTTGGCACACCCGACGTCATCGTCCGCACCGATTGGGCGTCCAAGGGCCGCCCCGAGGTCACGCAGATCTCGAATATGCGCAACGCCGATGGCAAAACAATTGGTGGTCTCGGGTCGGGAGAACTCCATTGGCACACCGACCAAGCCTACATGGCAGAGCCGGCCACGGGCGCCATCCTCTATGGCGTTGAGGTGCCGGAGGACGGGCCGCACACCTACTGGGCCAACCTGCGTCTCGCTTATGAAGCCCTCCCGCAGGAGACCAGGGCGCGGATCGCCGGCCGACGCGCTATCTTCAGATACGGCGAACGATACAAGGATTACGAAGACGAGAGCGTGCCCAGCGAAGAAATCCTGGCTCGGACGCCTGACGTAACCCACCCGCTGGTGCACACCCATCCGACATCCGGCGCCAAGACCCTTTACCTGGACCCGTCGACCATGGTCGGGATCGAAGGCATGGACCAGGCGGAAGGCCGGTCGCTGCTCGACGAACTGATCGAACACGCCACACGGCCCGAGTTCGTCTACCGCCACGACTGGCGTCCGGGCGACCTTATCATGTGGGACAACGGCTTCCTGCTGCATCGCCGGGATGCCTTCCGCACCGACCAGAACCGCCTCCTCAAGCGCACGACGATCCGGCTTTCGCCTGACCGGCACATCATCCCTGGCTAAGGGCACAACAAAGCACATAGATGTCCGCCGGAGAGCAATGACATGCGCAGAAACAGGTGGGGAATAGAAGGACCGCCCGATGAAGCGTACTCCCGAGTAACCAACCCCGAACGCTTCCAACCTCTTCACGCCGCAGCGACGGAGTTGCTCGGCCGACTAGAGCGAGAGTTCGCGGTCGAACGATTAGATGTGCACGATGTGGACGACGAACTGGCCAGGATAAAACTTGCTCGTCCTCCCGTAAGACTCGTCCCGTATGACCCGCAAGCTGCGCCAATTGTTGTGGCGTTCACTGATTTTCCGGGGCTGCATTTGAGGTTCGGCTCCTGGCGCACCGAGCCATTCCCCAACTGTGGCTGCGATGCCTGCGACGAAATGCCCGACGGGTTGATCGAGCATATGACCAGGATGGTGAAATCAGTCGTCTCCGGCGGGTTCCGCGAGTCGATACAGGTGCCTCTGCTTCTGGGCAGCGGTTGGCAGGAATCAGAGTTCCGATTTAACGATGCCCACGGCGGTTTTAGCCGCTCTCGAGGCCGCATCTCGCGCTCCCGCGCCCTCGAGATGATGGGGGGCGAACGCCACATGACGCTGGACTGGAAGCCCTGGCCCCGATGCAACTCAACCGCCGCGCCACCCTAGTTCAAGTGCTTAGAGTTCAGCCCTGATTAGACTAAGGCTCTTGGCTCAAGTCCAGTATCGCCCACCCCCCGCCCATCCCCAACCTCCAGCCACTCTTGAACCCGGGGGTCTCCTAACGGCCCTTGAACTGGGGCGGACGCTTCTCCAGCCAGGCCCGCACACCTTCCTGAACGTCCTCGCTCTGCGCGGCCACGACACTGATCACGTCTTCCAGCCGACCCGCCTCCCGGATGCCGTCCAGCAGGCTTCTATAGGAGACCTCTTTGATTCCCCGGACTGCCAGGGGGCCGTTGCTGTTGATTTTGCGGGCCATCTCCTCTGCCTTGCTCATCAGCTGGTCATGAGGCACGACGTGGTTCACGAAACCCCACTGCTCGGCCTGCTGCGCCGTGACATGATTTCCGGTGAGCAGAAACTCCAGGGCCCGACCAAAGGACATGTGCGCCCTGGCCCTCACCGTCCCCCACCAGGTGGTGACTATCCCCAGTTCCACCTCCGGCAGACCGAATACCGCCCTTTCCGACGCAATGCGTATGTCGCAGTCCATTGCGAAGACCACCCCACCCCCCATAACCCAACCGTTGATGGCCGCGATTATCGGCTTCCAGACACCCAGCTCCTCCGATGGGCGCAGCGGCCTGGGATCCCCGCCGAAGGGGCTGCTGTCGCGGGCGCCGCTATCGTACTGGGACCTCATCTCCTTGAGGTCGGCCCCCGAGCAGAAAGACCTGTCCCCGGCGCCCGTAAGGATAGCCGCCCAGGCGTCGTCATCGTCTCGAAATCGCTCCCAGACTTCGTTCCACATGCGGGACATCTCATTGTTGATTGCGTTGAGAGATCGGGGCCTGTTCAGGGTCACATATGCGATCTTGTCTCTCACCTCGTATTCGATAACGGCCATAGGTTCCTCCTAGGGGTAGTAGAGCCTTTTGGCCGACCTCTGGAGATCGGCCCTGAAGTCTGGGTGGGCGACGGCTATCAGCTCCCGAGCCCTCTCCCGGATAGATTTGCCAAGGAGCTGAGCTACGCCGTACTCGGTTACTATGGTATCGGCAAAGGTGCGAGGCACGGTCACCGCCTCCCCCTCCGGGTGCTGAGCCACGATGCGCGACACGGTCCCTCGTGCCGCCGTCGACCGCAGGAGCGTGATGGCCCTGCCTCCTTTCGATATAACGGCGCCCATGTGAAGCTCCGGCTGGCCGCCGGTCCCGTTCCACTGGCGCCCTCCAATGGTCTCCGAGTTGATCTGCCCGGAGAAGTCTATGGAAATGGCATTGTTCATGGCAATGTAGTTGTCGTGGGAAGACACGGTGTTGATGCTGACCACGTATTCTGCGTCTCGAAGCTCTATGAGGGGGTTGTTGTGGGCGAAGGGCACCTCTTTGGGATCGCTGCCGGTCAGTGCGGTGAACACTGCAACACCGGGATTAACGTTCTTGCATTCGCTGGTGATGACCCCCTTTTCGATGAGCGTGAGTATGCCCGGGGCCGTCATCTCCGAATGCCAGCCCAGGTCTTTCTTGTCATCGAAGGTTCCCAGACGGGGCAGATACGCGCTCGGGGTGCCGACCCCAATCTGGATCGTATCCTCATCCCTGACCAGCTCAGCCACGTACTGTGCTATCTTCCTGTCTTCCTCACTCGGCTGTTCCGCGTTAGCTAGGAGCCTGGCAAACTCCTGTACCTGTTTGAGGGTGCTGCCGAGCAGATTGGGCAGATATTCGTACCTGGCGCTTCCACTCAACTGGGGTGCCAGCCGCTCCAGCTCCGCTCGCAGAAGGGGGTCCTCCACGTTGGAGACCAGCTCCTCCGATTCTTCGATAGACAGCTCGGGATGCGTGTGCTCGACGAAGCGATCGATTTCAGAGACGTGTATGTAGTTGTCCCCATAGGTGCGGATGAGAGTGTCGTCCACCTGTGCAAGGACTATCCGGGCGTGTTTGGCAAAGCTCCGCTTGTTCCACAGGGCCTTGCCGAAGCTGCAGAACCCCTGGTCGTCGGGGGGTGAGCAGGACACCAGGGTTACGTCCAGCCTTGGCCCTCTGTTTGGCTCTCTATAAGGCTGTATGTCTGTTGTAAAGATTACGGGAGCAAAATCTATACGGTGCTCGTAGTAGGCCGGCCGAGCCACAGAACCCAGGAACATGGTGGCACTGTACCTGAACGACCCCTCGAAGTTGGGATGCAGCCAGCCCGGGTTGTAGTGTGGGGCAACATCGAATATCCGCAAATCATCCAGCTGCTCGTGGTGTGCGACCAGGGCATCCATCAGGAGGGTAGGCTTGGGATCCAGGCTGATCGCCACGTTGTCGCCCGGACTGACCATCGCCACCGCCTCGTCCACGCTGACCATGTTGCGCCTATAGTGCTCTTTCCAACCCATTAAACCATGCTCGCTCTCGAACAGACCGCCAGAATGCAGCGTAGCCTAAGTTGGCCAGGCAAGCACAGTCAAGCAACCGGCTTCCAACCCCCCAGATGGGAGCCTGTCCGCCTTAGGCGGATCATTCCAGCCCCCGAGAGCCGGAATCCATCCCCTCCCCGGGCCCGAGGGGCCGCTCACCCTGAGCACCGTCGAAGGGTCGAGCGTGGGGCGGCCCCGCATCGCCATTCCGTCGCGTACACTCTCCCCCCACCCCCCCCACCCCCCTCAACAGTCCGCGTGATAAGCTTGCCGCGAACACACACCAGGTGATTTGGGAGCCCGAGAGCCAATCGCCTCCCGACTGTTGCGAATCAGAAAAGGAGACCCCTAATGAGCCAAGGTAAGATATTCAACTGGGCCGACGTGGAATCCTGGCCTCCCGATGATCGCTATCCGGGGATATCCGGAAAAGTGGTGAATGGCAAGAACATGCAACTCATATGGGCCGAGTTCCAGCCCGGCTCCACCTACCCCCTCCACTCCCATGAACGGGAACAATTCAGCTTCATGGTGAGCGGCCGGATGCGCCTCACTGTCGGGGAAGAAGTAGCAGAAATCGGACCCGGAGACATGTGGCATGCTCCGGGCAACGTGGTCCACGGTGGGGAAATCCTGGGGGACGAGCCCGTGGTCTTCGTTGACGTCTACTCGCCCCCCGCCGAGGAGTTCAAAAAGGACGGAGAGTAACCCCCCGACTGCCTCCAACAGGAAATACCCACCCGCCCCCTCCCCTCCCACCCGTCATTCCGGCCCCCCGAGCCGGAATCCATACCCAAAGGCGGAGGATTCCGTTCGACCTTCTCGTAGCCTAGACGGAAGTCCTGAGTCCGAAGCGCCACTCCAACCGAGAAGTCCATGACAAAGCCTACCGAACGATTGGTAGATGATTTACATCAACTCTAGACAATTACTATTGCATATTGCGGTTGAAGACAGGTTGCAACTGCAATATAGTATCTGCGAAAGAGAGTAGCAGACTTGGGGAAATCACCCACTTGGAAACTGGAATATCTCTAGAACGTGCGGGGCCGCGTGTACGCTCCCTCTCGAGGGGTGAGAGGATATACGAACGTGACGAAGGTTCTTGACGCACTGAGTTGGCTGGTCACCGTCCAGCCCATCGCCACGCTTCTCGTACTTCTAGCTGTCACCGTCGCGCTTGGCGCGGGGTTCACCCGGCTTGCTCCCCAGGCCGAAGCTACGGTGTTCCTCCCCCAGGACAGCAGGGCCGCAACCGCCTCCGACAAGATCGCGGCGCTGTTCGGAGACTCCAATGACACCATAACGGCAACTCTGCTCTTTCGCGGGAACGCAGTCCTGACGCCCGAGGGTCTGAGCCAGATGGACGGCGTGCTGAGCCGGGTCGCTTCCGATCCCAGGGTCGCCCCGCTGCTGGCTCCTCCAAATCCGGTCATCGCTCCCACCAACATGCTGGCCTCCGTCCTTGGCGTCGACGACTTCGCCCCGCTGTCGCAGCAGCAGATCGATCAGGCGGCGTCGCAGGTCCCTATAGAACGGCTGGTGGGGACCGACTCCGACGGCGCCTTGGTTGCGATAGCCACCGTGCGTCTGCTCACGGACGCGGACGAAGACGGAGACGCCGAGGACGACGCCGATGCTCTCACCCAGGCCCAGCTCGCCATCCGGGACATCGCGGAGGCGAGCCAGGGGCCGCTTGAAGGCGGTAGCCTGTCTTCGGCCACGGTTTCCGAGGAGACCGGGGGCGCCACCGGCTCTCAGATGATCCTGTTGATGGGACTGGCCCTGCTGGTGATAGCCGCGCTGCTGCTGTTGTTCACCCGCTCCCTCTTCGACCTGCTGATGTCGTTGCTGGGACTGGTACTGACCATCGTGTGGATGATGGGTGCGCAGGGCTGGCTCGGACCCAACGGCCTCGGGGTGATCGGCCCGCCCAACATCTTGACCACCATGGTGCCGATCATGCTCATCGGGCTGGTGGTGGACTACGCAATCCAGACGGTTGGGCGGTACCGCGAGCAGCGCAACGAGGGACGTCAGGTCAAGGCAGCCGCTCGTCTGGGACTGCGGTCGGTAATCATTCCCCTCTCGCTGGCTGCTGTCACCACTATAGTCGCTTTCCTCACCAACCTCGCCTCCCCGATCCCGGCCAACGGCGACTTCGGCGTTGTGGCGGGCATCAGCGTGGGAGCGGGCCTCGTCGTCATGCTGACGCTGCTCTCGTCGTCGCGGGCGCTGCTTGATCGCTGGCGGGAGGGCCGCGGCTCACTGCCCCCGGCCCGTCCGATCTCCGGCGCCATACCCGGTGTGGGCCCGGCGGTTGCGGCGCTGGGAGGCATGCTGGCCCGCAGGCCGATGCCGTTCCTGCTGGTCATCGGCGTCGTTACCCTGCTGTTGGGCGTCGCCTCCACCCGCATCGTCACGGAGTTCAACACCAACGACTTTCTGCCCTCCGGCGGCGAAGCCATCCGCCACATCGAGACCCTCGACGCGGCCTTCGGCGGCTCCACCGGCACGGTGAAGGTGCTGATAGAGACCGAGATCACCGACGACCGCACCATCCGCAACATCCTCGATTTCAGCGTTGCGTTCTCGGACGACCTGCGCCGGCCCGAGGGCGTGGTCAGCGGCATCGAGTCATCCCTCGGCCTCCTGCTGGTCGACTGGGTCGTCGACGACGGCACGCCAGGCGACAACTACGACTCCCAGCTACGCGAGATGACTCTGGCGGCGGACGACTTCCGCCTAGACCCCGTGGAGATACAAGCGGTCATCGACCGGCTGGAGGAGCTGGACCCCGAGGGCTTCGCGCGGGTTGCGGTCGACGACCCCAATGGGCCGGATACTCTGCTGGTCCAGTTCAAGGCTCTCACGGGTGACCAGGAGCGGGCCGAGCGGATGGTTGACGACATAGACGGGCTGTGGTTCGGGCCGCAGGAGGAGCTGACGCCGACGTCGGGCGAGATAGTTGGGATCGAAGTGGCCAACGCGCTGACCAGCAATCAGACGACCGGGATCATCATCACCATCATCGCCGCGCTCGTCATCCTCTGCCTGTTCTTCTGGATCACCGCGGGCCGTCCTGCGCTCGGCTTCATAGCCGTCGCTCCCATCGTGATGGCGCTTTTCTGCGTCCTGGGGACCATGACGCTGTTGGGGATTCCGTACAACGTGATAACGGCGCTGATCACCGCGCTGTCCATCGGGATCGGTGTGGACTACACTATCCACATCATCCACCGCTATCAGGAGGAGTTCGCCCACTCCAGAGACGCCGAGGCCGCCGCGCGGCGCACCCTAAGGACCACGGGCTCGGCCTTGCTGGGCTCTGCACTGACCACCGCACTCGGCTTAGGGGTGCTGATCTTCTCGTCGCTGCCGCCGTTCCAGCAGTTCGGGATAGTCACGGCAATCACCATAGCCTACTCGCTGATCGCCGCCATCGTGGTTGTGCCGCCGGCGATGATCCTGTGGGCCGCCTACCAGAACTACCGGCTGCGCAGCACCCTTGCACGAGCCGAACGGGAACTCGCCGATACCCCGCGAGCGCAGTAGACATGCCGGAGCAGGCGATCAACTAGAAGAGAGGCAGCGGTTATGATATCTCATGCGGCGTCGACCTGGTGGAGAAGGCCGGCACCGAGGAAAATCAGCTCGCCGAGATGTTCCCCCTCTTCAGCCACGGCATCGGCCTGTTCTGGGAGCGCCCGTCGCTGAGTATAGGCCTAGAGACTGACGGGATTTTCCGGGAGAACATGACCTTCGGCATCGAGGCATTCCTGTCGAAGGCGGGAGTAGGCGTGGCGGGCTACGAAGACAACATCCTGGTAACCACCAACGGCGCCGAGGTCCTAACCCCCGCCCCCACCTTCTGGTGGTAATAGAGTAGAAGGGGAGAACGGGCGGCATCCAGTTCCCTCTCCCTAGACGGAGAGGGCTAGGGTGAGGGTGATCCTCCCCCCAAAAGTGACACGAACCCCTTGACTCAAGCCGTACACATGTACTATATTCCCCCCGACTAGCTCGTCACTCACCCCAAACTCAAGGAGGAACCACAACACAGGGGGAAGCCCACCCGACCCACCGAGGACTCAACGCCCCAGCCCATCCCAACGGCCCTCGCGCAGGCTCGCGGCACAAGCGAAAGCGGAACGTCCGCCTACGGAGGAGCGCCATCTCCTCTACCCCATCGGGTCCCGTGCCCCTTCCCTGACACCCAGGCGATGGAAGATGTCTTGGACTCAACCCGGCACAGGCCCTCCTGAGGGAGGGCCGTCGCAGCCGATGTAGCCCCTCTGTATCCGGCACAGGTCCCCCTAATGGAAGGGCCGTAGAGATGGGCCATAACAGCCGAAAGATGCAGCGCCCCCTTGCAGGGCGCACTACGTGGCCGGCATTGAACTTGCCGGCGAATCGGATGAGCCCCGCAACACGGGGCGCCAAGGGCCATCGAGCCCTTCTGGTGGACGGGGAACCCCCACACTGGGAGATTTTCTCCCCCCCGGACCGCCTTCACAAACACAAGTGGGATGAGCAGGTCGGCCTCCCGCCCCCTGCGCCCGAGTCCCGGACCTTCCATCGCCTGCCCCCTCCCAAACAAACCAAACCAAAACCCCACAATCGAAGATGCTGCAAGTGGAACACCCGCCTGGGGAGGGTCCGTCGTAGGCGGGGAACATCCGCCTCTGGAGGATCCGCCTCAGGAGGACTGAATAAAAGCAGTCCCTCGGCGAGCCATTCCCCCCCTCAATCCCCCCGGTAATACTCCATCCCCAGGTGCGTGATCTGCTCCTCTCCCATCAGCCACCGCAAGGTGTTTTTGAGCTTCGTCTGCTGTATGAACAGGTCGTGCTCCGGGTACACCGACGGCGCGTGCTGCGGACTCTTGAAATAGAAGGACAGCCATTCCTGGATGCCGGCCATGCCGGCCCGTTGTGCCAGGTCCATGAACAGCACCAGGTCCAGCACCAGCGGAGCCGCCAGTATCGAATCTGAGCACAGGAAGTTCACCTTCAGCTGCATCCGCCGCCCGAGCCACCCAAACAGGTCGATGTTGTCCCATCCCTCCTTGTTGTCTCCCCTGGGAGGGTAGTAGTTGATTCGCACCTTGTGATAGGCGTCCTCATACAACTCGGGATACAGGTCGGGCTGCAGGATGTACTCCAGCACGCCTAGCTTCGACTCTTCCTTCGTCTTGAAATTCTCGGGCTCGTCCAGCACCTCGCCGTCCCGATTCCCCAATATGTTCGTCGAAAACCAGCCGTTCAATCCAAGCATCCTGGCCTTCAACATCGGACCGATAACGGTCTTCACCAAAGTCTGGCCGGTCTTGAAGTCCTTTCCGCATATGGGCACGCCCTGGTCCCGGGCCAGCTTCTCAAGAGCGGTAACATCCACGGTCAGGTTGGGAGCCCCATTTATGAAGGGCACTCGCTCCATCAGTGCGGCGTAGGCGTATATCATCGAAGGCGCGATGTTCTCGTCATCGTCATGAAGCGCCCCAACGAAATTTTCGATGTTTCGATGGGCCTCAGTCTCCGTAATGAATTTTTCGGTCGAGGCGCACCAGACCATCACCAGCCGGTCGCAATTGTTCTCTTCCTTGAAACGCCGGATATCGCTGCGTATGGCCTCCACGGCGGCGACCTTGGAGCCAGGCGATTTCACATTGGTCCCGTTGATCCGCCGGACGTAATCGTTGTCGAAGATAGCCGGCATAGGCTCGACCGACCTCAGGAAGTCGGCTATGGGCTCCACCTGTTCATGCCGGTCCAAAACACCTGCGTTTACCGCCGAGTCGTAGGCGTTGTCGGGGATCGGGTCCCAAGCCCCGAATACCAGCTGGTCTAGCTTTGCCAGGGGAACGAAGTCACGTATGAGCGGCGACCGTTTATCAGGTCGCTTCCCGAGACGAATGGTGGCCATCTGTGAAACCGATCCCACCGGTTGTCCCGTCCCCCGCTTGATATGCTCGATGCCTGCGATAAAGGTGGATGCCACCGCCCCCAACCCCACCATCAGGACACCGAGTTTCCCGCTGGCTGGGCTGATAGTGGGGGCGGCTGTTGTTACGAAATCCTTAGGTTCCAAGTTGATCCCTTTCTCATGTGAAAGTTCCATTAGCCGCTCATGCCACTGCGATGGTATGCGTCCAGTATTGGCCCAGTGCTGAACAGTGCTTTGGCGTTTGCCCAGCAGTGCCGCCAGCGCCGACTGACCACCGAAACGATCGATTATCTGCTTTGCGTTGTTCATAATGACCAACGTTAACAGTTTTTTCGTTAACTAACAACCTTCACTTATCCAACAGCCATCCCCCACCCCTGATAAAATCCGCTCTGACTCTCCAGTGTCCCTCAAGGAGTACGACCCTTTGGCAGTGCATCCCCAGCCCACTGATTCCGGCCCCGTTCTCGAGACCGGGCGGATAACCTCCCTCGACCTGATACGCGGCGTGGCGGTGCTCGGCATCCTGCTGATGAACGCCGTTTCCTTCAGGTTCAGCCGCGGGCCCTATTTCAACCTCAGCGCAGGCGGTTCGGAGTCGTGGCTCGACTGGACCGTGGGCATATTCGGCGAAGTCTTCGTCGACCAGAAGTTCATGGGAGTCTTTTCGCTCCTCTTCGGCGCAGGAATGGTCCTCTTTATCGACCGAGCCACCCGGAGAGGAAGGCGCGCCGTCCTGCTCAATCTGTGGCGAAACGGGCTACTTCTGCTAATCGGCGTCCTCCACTTCCTGGTCTGGGATGGCGATGTGCTCATGGCCTATGCACTTTCCTCGGTCTTCCTCATCGCCCTCCGAAAGCTTCCCAATTGGGCGCTCATCTCCCTCGGCGTAGCCGTGTTCAACCTGTCCGTTGCCACAGCCTTCCTCACCCAGCGCCTCGCCGACACCACTGATGCGTCGCTCTCCGGCATATGGATTCCCGGCGAGGTTTCTGTCCAGGAGGTTCTTGGGCTTGTCCTCGTCTTGGGATTCTTCCTGCGTGCTCTCGGGCTCATTCTCGTCGGCGCGGGCTTGTACCGCACCGGCTTTATGGACGGCGTCTTGCCTTCCAGGACTTATCGACTCGCCGCCGTGGTCGGCCTTGCCGTCGGCCTCCCCCTTGCCGCCACCGGTGTCATCATCACCGCGCTGAACGATTACTCTCGCGAAATAGCCTTCATCGGCCAGATACCCAATATCGTTGGCACCATTCCATCGTCCCTCGGATACATGAGCCTCGTCATCCTCTGGAACAGCCGCCCCGACAGCCGGCTCAAGAAGCGGCTGCGCGCAGTCGGGAGAATGGCCCTCACCAACTACCTCACACAGACGGCGCTCGGAGTGCTTGTTTTGACAACCTTGTTGGGCAATGCTGACTTTGTGAGTCGAAGCGTCGTTTTGGTGTTTGTATTCGCTGTCTGGGCCCTGCAACTGTGGTGGTCCCAAGCTTGGCTCAACCGCTTCCTCTTCGGCCCCGCCGAATGGCTCTGGCGAGTCGCCACTTACCGAACCCGACAACCCCTTCTCCGTGATCGATGACATTCTTGCCTTGCCGTGGGATTGGAGCTGTCCAGATTATGGACATAAATAGCGACTAGTCATATAATATGTCTGTATACAGGGGGCACTATGAAAACAATCGGAGCCGCAAAATTTAAGGAACAGTGCTTGGCTTTGTTGGATCACCTGGACGCCGAGGGCTTGATCGTTACTAAACATGGTAAGCCCGTCGCCCGCGTTTTTCCTTACGATAATCAGGGCGTTGACCTGATAGGCAGCCTGCGCCATAAGATCAAGGTCAAGGGCGACGTGTTTACGACAGGCCTCAAATGGGATGCAAATGCTCAATCTTGACACCCACATTCTTATATTTGCACTCAATGGTGGGCTCAAACTGTCCGAACGGAATCTGTTGGCCAACACTCGTTGGTCCATCTCGTCCATTGTGTTGTGGGAGTTGGCTAAGCTCGTTCAACTAGGTCGGGTGGATATGGATCTTGACGACCGCGAGGTGGTACGCATCCTGAGTCTAATGCACGTTTGGCCAATCGACCTCGCCATTGCACGCGCTTCGACCCGACTGGACTTCAGAAGCGATCCGGCAGACGAGATCATCGCCGCTACCAGCCTCGTGCACAACATTCCTCTATTGACCCGAGACCACATGATGCGTAACTCTAAGATTGTTCCTCTAGCCTCGTAGCCGCTTTGACGCAAGGTGCTTTGCCTAACATGAACCCCCCCGCCCCCAACTCCTACTGGGTAGTCCCTGGCTCCTTCGCCGCGGGCGAGTACCCCGGCGACGTGGACTCGGCCCGCGCCGCAAAAAGGCTCAGGCGGCTCCTTGAAGCGGGCATCGACCACTTCATCAACCTGACCCAGCCCAACGAGCTCGAACCCTACGACGCGATCGCCGAGGAACAAGCCCGCGCCTTGGGCATGACCGTCAGCCATGAACGCCACTCCATAGTCGACCTGAACACCCCCGACAGCCCCAGGTACATGACCGCCATCCTGGACGCCATCGACTCCGCCCTCGCCGATGGCAAGACCGTATACGTCCACTGCTGGGCAGGTGTCGGGCGCACTGGCACGACCGTCGGGTGCTGGCTCGTCCGCCACGGGCGCACTGGCCCCGAGGCCCTAGCCCGGATCGCCGAGTGGTGGGAGGGCATGGACCAGATGAAAAGGTCCATCCACCCCACCTCCCCGGAGACGAACCGCCAGAAGACCTACGTAAAAAACTGGACCAGGCTCTCGGGTAAAAGATGATAAAGGATTCAATGATGTCGGTGCTGACCTTTCAGACGACCGCACTGGTGAACCTGCTGGACGGCAGGGCCGACGACATGAGCTGGACGGTCCGGCGGATTGCTTAGCTCAGAATGGCATCTCACTGCCTGTCGGCGCGCCACTTGCTTGACATGGGACTGGCCCGCCCTTAAGGTGTTGCTACTCTTGCAGGAATAGCTCCGGGACCGTGAGTCCTCGGATGGATCGGGCCACATGCCCCCTTGTGGCTCACGATCCCTAGGATGGCGACTTCTGTAAGAGGGGCCTGATCTTTGCCGCAAGGGGGGGTCCTGTGTCCAAGCATCTGTCAGTTCGTCGCAAGGTCAGCATCGTCGCGATGTTGATATGCGTCATCACCATAGCCTGCAGCGGGTCCGTGTCGACGCCTCTTACCGTTCAGGAATACGCCGAAACAGTCTGCGGAGTTGAGGAAAGCGCTTCTGACGACGCGACCTGGGGAGAGCTACGAGACATTATCGAAGTCGAGATCAAGAAATACGAGAGCGTCACGCCGCCTGCGGAGTTAAAGACCTACCATCAGGCTAGCCTTGCGGCTAGGAAGGCAACCCGCGACGTCATTACGGACAAGCAGGCAGACGAGACGGCAAATTTCTTTGAGTTCATGGCCGAGCCATCCTTAATGGCTCTCATGATGGTCGTGGAGCAAGCTGAGGAAGACCTATCAGCCGCTACCTATAAGGTTCTGGAGAAACACGGCTGCGATATAGGTTAACCCGGCCTATTTTTATGGATCAGTTTGGCCCAGCTCCGTATGAAAACTCGGCGGTTCTGAACTCCCATCGCGCGACATACGACGGACATGTAAACCGAGTCGTTCTGCAATTGGAACTAATTCGAATACTCTCTCAATCTTCCACGGAGTCGGCTTCCAAACCTGCGCGGGTGACCCTTCTGCTGGATGAGAATCGGGTATCCGCCCTTCTGGATGATTTGGAGCTCCTGCGTCGCTTTTTTGACCCGCCATACGCTCCTTAGTACTCATTGTGCCCCCTTTTGTAGATTCCACCCCAGCGGATCACGTCGGGCGGTCCTCGCCGTCTATCTCGAAGCGGACCATCATCGGCAATCGGTCTGATTGGAGCACATCCTTGATAGCACGAATCAATAGCTGATTTGGCCCCATAGGGTCATTCGCTAACTGGCTATCCCAATCCTCTCCACACAGCGGGCACTGCTTGGGTAGTCGGTAGTTTAGGACCTCATCAGCGACCTCTGCCTTACAGTGGCCGCATTGAAGCCGAACCGCCTTGATGTCCGACAAGTCAAAGATGATCCGAGTCTGCTTCACCATCATGCGATTATACCGCTCCTCTCTGACTTGGGTTTTGCACTTGCTCCCAACGCCTACACCCGTTTGACATGTGCGTTATCCCTCCCTATAATCCCGACAAACCGCGAACTGGCTCGGCCCCCAAAGCCTTGCCTTGGGCGGCAGGTTCTCCGGCATCCCCCGACTCGCTTCCTTGCTCAAAGCCGGAGATTAGTAAGTTCCCCGTTGATCCTGAGCCCCCGGACTTGTTGTTGAGCAGACTTTTTAGGCCGGTCTACACCCTCGGCGCCCATCCTCAGCCGAGTCAGGATTCCTACCCCCTTCACCGCCGCTCCGCATTCTCCGGCCTCCAGCCCTCGCGTCCCCAGAGGATCTGTATTGACCGCTAAATTCATATTCGTCACAGGCGGCGTCGTTAGCTCTGTTGGTAAGGGCATCGCAGTCGCCTCCATCGGCCGCATCCTCAAAAGCTACAACATCAACGTCTCCGTCCAGAAGCTGGACCCCTACCTCAACGTTGACCCCGGTACCATGTCCCCTTATCAGCACGGCGAGGTATTCGTCACCAAGGATGGCGGCGAGACCGACCTGGACCTCGGCCACTACGAACGTTTCATCGATATCGACCTCACCCGCTCTTCCAACGTCACCGCCGGCTCCATCTACAGTTCAGTTATTTCCAAGGAGCGCAGGGGCGACTATCTCGGCGGCACCATTCAGACCGTTCCCCATGTCACCAACGAGATCAAGGCCCGCATGATGGCCCTCGCCGAGGAAAGCGGCGCCGACGTGGTGATTGTTGAGGTCGGTGGCACAGTCGGAGACATCGAGAGCCTTCCCTTCCTTGAGTCCATCAGGCAGATGAGGAATGACGTAGGCCGGGAGAACGTGCTGAACATTCACGTGACCCTTCTCCCCTATATCTCGGCTACTGCCGAACTGAAAACCAAGCCGACCCAGCACAGCGTCAAGGAGTTACGCAGCATCGGCCTCCAGCCCGACGTAATCCTCTGCCGCAGTGACCATCCCGTGCCCCAGGAGATCAAGGACAAGATAACCCTCTTCTGCGATGTCGAGCCTCGCGCCGTCATAGCTGCCCCCACCGTCGATACCATCTACGAGGTGCCCCTTCTTCTTCAGGAGGAGGGTATCGGCCCGCTCATCATCGACAAGCTGGACCTTGACGCCTCCGACTCCCCGGACATGGACGGCTGGATCGATATGGTGGGCCGAATCAAGCAGCCCAAGGAATCGGTACCCATCGCGATCGTTGGTAAGTACGTTGAGCTCGCCGACTCCTACTGCTCCGTGAGAGAGGCCCTACACCATGCGGGCCTCTACCACGGCTGCGACGTTGACGTGTCCTGGATACGGTCGGAAGACCTGGAGTCGGACGGTGTCCATGAGCACCTGCAGTCAGTGAAAGGCATAGTCGTGCCGGGAGGCTTCGGCCCCCGAGGCGTTGAAGGCATGATCAAGACCGCCCGCTACGCCCGGGATCGGGATATACCCTACCTGGGCCTCTGTCTCGGGATGCAGGTCATGGTCATTGAATACGCCCGCCACGTCCTCAAATCATCCGAGCCCAACTCGACCGAGTTCGACGTCGAGACAGGAGAGCCCGTCGTATATCTCATGCCCGGCCAGAAGACCGTGACCGACATGGGTGGTACCATGCGTCTGGGCGCTTACCCTTGCAAGGCCGTTCCCGGCACCTGGGCAGAGCGGGCCTACGACGGCAACGTCGTGCAGGAACGACACCGCCACCGCTTCGAAATCAACAATGACTATAGAGAGTTGCTGGAGGGTAACGGGATGGTCTTCAGCGGCCTCTCCCCCGACGGCGAACTGATCGAAATAGCTGAGCTGGATGCCCATCCCTTCATGGTCGGGAGCCAGTTCCACCCAGAGTTCCGCTCCCGCCCAGAACGTCCCCATCCTCTCTTCCGGGAGTTCATATCCGTTGCCAGGAAAGTAGTTAGAGAAGGGGAGCAAAGACCCCTGCCAGCTTTGCCCTAACAAGGTGACTTTACAGTTAGTTTACAATATATGGTGATGCAGCTATGCAGATTTGGCTTGACACCGCAGACATAGAAGAGATTCGGGAAGCCTCCAAGTTCGGCGTCATCTCCGGCGTGACCACTAACCCATCCCTCGCCGCGAAGGCCGGGCACCTGGACTTGCGCGCCGCCGTTATCGAAATCTGTTCCCTGGTCGACGGCCCCGTCAACGCCGAGGTACTCAGCCTCAACGCCCAGGACATGATCGAAGAAGGACGGGAGATTGCCACCTGGGCTCCCAACGTCGTAGTGAAAGTCCCCATCGGGGAAGAAGGCCTGCAGGTCATCTCCGTACTCTCCGGCGAGGGCATAGCCGTGAACCAGACCCTCACCTTCTCCGTCAACCAGGCCCTCCTCGGGGCCCTGGCCGGCGCAACCTATATAAGCCCCTTCGTCGGCAGGCTGGATGATGCGGGGAACGACGGCATGACCGTAGTCTCCGAAATGGTCGAGGTCTTCAAAAAGCACGACCTCAAAGCCAAAGTCTTGGCCGCAAGCCTCCGACACCCTCAGCACGTAGTCCAGGCCGCTCTTGCCGGCGCCCATATTTCGACCCTCCCCTACAAAGTCTTCAAGCAGATGTTCCAACATCCCCTAACCGATGTCGGTCTGAAACGTTTTATAGATGACTGGCGCGGCCTTGTCCGAGTCTAACCCCCAGATCACCCCAGCCTTCACCCCCTTCCATTCGAGGACCCCATGAAAAGGAGACCACCCCCCGCAGTGAGCCCTACCATACTCGGCGAACCCACGCGCATTGATATCGCAGACCTGGAGGCTCTTCCCCGTGAACGCCTCCTGGAGCTTGCAAAAGAAGCCAACATAAATAACTTCCCCTCCCTCAAGAAGAGCGAGCTCATCTTCCGCCTCCTGCCCTCCCGCCTTAATGACCACTACACTATCGTCTCGGGTGGGACCCTTGCTCTCGCCGACGAAGGATACGGATTCCTACGGCACGACGGCCTGAAGGCTGGCGTAAACGACGTTTACGTCTCCCAGTCCCAGATCCGCCGCTTTGGACTTCGCACCGGGGACTATGTCACCGGACAGATCAGGCCGCCCAAGGACAGCGAGAAGTTCTACGGCCTCCTTCGCGTGGAGACCATCAATAACGTCGACCCCAACGTCGCAAAGCTTCGCCCTTCCTTCGACGACCTGACTCCCATATTCCCCCAGGATCTCATCAACCTGGAGGCCCCCATCACTGGCCTTTCCGGCAGACTCCTCACCCTCATGGCGCCCATCGGCCGCGGTCAACGCGGTCTCATAGTGTCGCCCCCCAAGGCCGGCAAGACCCTCCTCCTCAAGCACATCGCCAACGGCATCACCACCAACTACAATGATATCCGCCTAATGGTCGTGCTCATTGGTGAGCGCCCCGAAGAGGTCACCGACATGAAGCGGTCCGTCTCCGGCGAGGTCATCTCATCTACCTTCGATGAGCCCGTCGAGGACCACACCAAGGTCGCCGAAGTGGCCCTCGCCCGAGCCAAGCGCCTCGTCGAGGTTGGAGAGGACGTTGTCATCCTCCTCGACTCCATTACCCGGCTCACCCGTGCCTACAACCTCGCCATCCCCACCAGCGGGCGCACCCTCTCCGGCGGTATCGACCCCGTAGCTCTATACCCACCCAAGCAGTTCTTCGGCGCAGCCCGTAACTGTGAAGAGGGCGGCTCCCTTACGATAATCGGCACCTGTCTCGTTGACACGGGCTCCCGCATGGACGAGGTCATCTACGAAGAGTTCAAGGGCACCGGCAACATGGAAGTCCACCTCGACCGCAAACTCTCCGAGCGCCGGGTCTTCCCCGCTATCGACATCCAGAAGTCCGGTACCAGGCGTGAAGAGATTCTCCTCGACGAGCAGACTCTCAAGCAGGTCTGGCTCCTCCGCCGTATGGTCTCAATGGTCTCCAACGACCCCAACTCTTCTGCCGAGGCCACTGAAAAAGTCCTCCAGCGCATGGCTAAGACCGCCACCAACGCCGAATTCCTCACCAACCTCAAGGTCAGCTAGCGTCCCCCCCTTCTCCCGCACCCTCCCCCCTTACCCCTGTCGTTCCAATGCCCCGCGAGGAATCTGGGGCGGGCCATTCTGCTCGCCCTGGGCCAAGTCGAAGCCTGTCCTGAGGCACTCGAAGGGTCGAGCGGGGGTGGCCCACGTACAGCCAATCCGTCACGCTCTGCCAATTCCCAACAGCACCCCTATACACTTACAATTCCGAGGCTCCGCGAGGAATCTGGGGGCGGGCCGTGGGCGGGGTCCTACCCCCTCTCCCTCCGACGGGAGAGGGTTGGGGTGAGGGTGAACTCTCCCCAACTGTGACACCAACCCCTTGACTTGGTGTGAACACTTGTACTATATTCTCCCCCAGGCCCCGACCTTGTAAGTCGAGCCCTAATCAGGAAAGGACATAGGAGCCCCATGAGTCGCAATAGCCTTCATAGGCCCCGTCGACCCCGAGCGGTATGGGACCGCCCGGCACACGACACGCGCCTCCTCCCCAACCCCTTTCCCCCACCAGGCGATGGAAGGTCCATCGACTCTACGCGGCACACCTCTTCAAGAGGTCACTCACGCGGTTACGCCCCTTTCCAGGGGCTATGTCCCGACTTTGTCGGGTCCCCGGAGGCCATCGCGCCCCGGGTCTACTCCCCCGTCGCTTCCCTCGGAACTCCCCTATCCCACGGCGACGGGAAGGAGGTTACGCCCGACCCCCTCCGAACGGTCGAGAGTGTCTGGGGTTCATACCCCTTTCTGGATTCCCCCGTCTTCCCCCTCGGAGAACCCCCAACACCCAGAGACGGCAGAGGGTCCGCGCTCCCATCCCTCCGACTGGTAGAGCGCTTCCCGCACACGGACAGGCCGCAAAGGACGACTCCCCCTCGCCCTGTCCCCTCGCGGGTCTGGCGCAAGCTGGCCCCCCGGCCCGTGCGCCCTGGTCACGGCCCTTCCATCGCCTACCCCTTCCTCCACACCGACCCGTCCTTCTTAATCGTCCCTCCGGCCCCCGAGAGCCGGTCGAAGATGCGCCAAGGCGTGAATCCATCCTCGTCCCTTCCTTCACCGTCATTCCCGACTCCCATCGTCTCGCAGATGCGCCTCAGGCGCGAATCCATGGGCGGGGATTCCGCTCGCCCTGAGCGGAGTCGAAGGGTCTCAAGAGCGGAATGGGCTGGTATCCCTCCTCGGCGCGGGGCCGCTCATCCTGAGCCCCAAAGTTTACCCTGAGCGGAGTCGAAGGGAAGGGTCGAGCGGGGGGGCAGCCCGCGACTGCCAATCCGTCGCACTCATCCTCAAACGCCCCAACCGCTCCCGCAATTCACTCCAGGCGTCATTCAATCAAAACAGCTACGAATTCAATCAAGTCCAATCAATGTTCAATCAACTATCAATCAAGATCAATCATTTGTTAATCAAGATCAATCGTCTGTCAATCAAGTTCGGTCAAACTCAATCGTCGCTCATCATTCCTCTCCCCGGCTTCCCTTGCGCCCCCACCCTCAACCTTGACTACCGAACGCGCAGCGGTATAGGGTGAGAGTCGCCAATTCGACAAATCACGGGAGACAAATATGGCTACAGTTAATGGAAGCTACCTGATCGCAAGGACCCTGAAGGAGGAGGGTGTCGACACCCTTTTCTACCTCATGGGAGGCCCGAACTTCGATATCGTCATGTCCTCGGAGGACTTGGGGATAAAGAGCGTAGACTTCAGGCACGAGCAGGGAGCGGCCTACGCTGCGCACGCCTATGCGCGGGTCTCTGGGAAGCCGGGGGTCTGCACGGCAGCGTCTGGGCCCGGCACTCTGAACCTTCTGACAGGCGTATACACCGCTTCCATTGACAACTCGCCGATGGTCGTGCTTGGCGGCGCGGGCCCCGTCCACGACATAGGCCGGGAGGCCTTCCAGGAGGTCGACCAGGTCGGCATCATGCAGCCCCTGTGTAAGTACCTACACAGGCCCACCATGGCCGCCCGGTATCCGGAGGTCGTCAGCACGGCCTTTCGGCAGGCTACGTCCGGCAGGCCGGGCCCCGTGTACATCGACTGCGGTGCAGACGTTCTCTACGAAGAGATAGAGGAGTCGGACGCCGTCGTCCCCAGCCGATACGAGAAGAGGAGCAAGCCGGGCGCCGACCCGAACGCCGTGGCCGAAGCCGTTGACCTGCTGGCCAAGGCGGAACGCCCCATGATAATGGCGGGCGGAGGCGTCTTCTTCTCCGGCGGCAGCCCGGAGCTGGAACGGTTCGTTGACATCACCAACATCCCCTTCTACACGGCCCCCATGTCACGGGGCGTAGTGCCCGAGGACCACGTGGTCTCGTTCCCCGGCGCACGCAGCACGGCGATGAGGGAGGCTGACGTGGTGCTGGTGGTCGGTACCAGGATGAACTGGATGATGAACTACGGCCAGCGTATCTCCCCCAACGCCAAGATTATCCAGATCGATATCGAGGCAAGCGAGATTGGCCACAACAGGAGCGTCGACCTCGGGATAGTAGCCGACGCAAAGGTGGCAATGGCGCAGATGGTCGCTGAGGCCGAGGCGCAGGAAGCCAATTTCGCCGGAGCCCTGGAGTCGCCTTGGGTGCTCCGTCTCAGCGAGGCGAACGACCAGCGGGCAGCAAAGATCGCCGACCTCCTGAACTCCGACAGTAGGCCCATCCACCCCCTCAGGATATGCAAGGAGATCAGGGAATTCCTGGACAGGGACGCCATCCTCTGCGTCGACGGGAACGAGATACTCCACTATGCCCGCCAGTCCATCCCGACATTCGAACCCGGCCACAGGCTGAATGCAGGCGTCACGGGTACCATGGGAGTGGGACTTCCCTACGGGATCGGCGCGCAGATAGCCAAGCCCGACAAACAGGTGCTCGTCCTGCACGGGGACGGCTCTATGGGCATGAACGCCATGGAAGTGGACACGGCGGTTAGGCACAACCTCCCGGTGGTCACCGTCGTCAGCAACAACGCTGGCTGGACCGCCCGCTCTCTCGACACCCGCAAGCCGGGCCGTGAGCTGGGCTTCACCGCCTTCCACGAGATGGCTCAGTCCCTGGGAGGGTACGGCGAGCAGGTAGAAGACCCCAACGAGCTCCGGCCCGCCCTGGAAAGGGCCTACGCCAGCGGCAAAGCGGCCGTAATCAACGTCATAGCCGATCCGTTGGCCCGGGCAATTTCTAACTGGGGTGGGTCTCGTATGGAGTAGGGGATCGCCCTCTCTCCCCACGCACCCGATAAGACGACACTATTTGAGCAAGCAGACCGGACTATCTGCCCAGCAGACCCTTGCTGCACCTGCGGCCAAGGGCATCGGCAGCGGAGATAGACGAGGCCTGCTGGCCCGGGTCCACACCTTCGACTCCCTGAAGGAGCGCAGCTACCGATGGCTGTGGCTGGGGATGCTGGGGGCCTTCGCCGGAATGCAAATGCAGATGCTGGCGCGGGGCTGGCTGGTGGTGGACAAATTGGATGGCTCGGCGCTGGACCTCGGCATCGTGACTTCCAGCAGTGGGGTGCCTCTTCTGCTCCTCTCCCTGTTCGGCGGAGTGATCAGCGACAGGTTTCCTAAACGGAACCTTCTGGTGGTAACCCAGACCTGCAACGCCATAATCGCTCTCCTGGTCGCTGTTCTTATCGTCACCGATCTCGTGCAGATTTGGCACATGATAGTGGCGGCGGTCCTGACTGGGACGGTCTTCGCATTCAACATGCCGGGCCGCCAAAGCCTGATCCCCGAGCTTGTGAGCAAGGACAAGCTGTCAAATGCCATTGCGCTGAACGCTGCGGGGATGAATCTGAACAGGATCATCGCACCCGGGGTGGGGGGAGTGCTGGTGGCCTTTATCGGGTTGAGCGGCGTCTACTTCATCGTCGTCGGCTGTTACGCCTTCGCCGCGTTCACCATGCTGATGGTCCATCCCGTAAGACGCACCATGCAGGCGCGCACCACGTCGATAATCCAGGACCTGAAAGCCGGACTCAAGTATGCGAAGAGCGACTCCAAGATAATGAGCCTGCTGCTCCTGGCCTTGGTACCCTTGATCTTTGCCCACCCTTATCAGGCCCTGCTCCCCGTCTTTGCCAAGGACATTCTGGGAGTGGGCTCGGACGGGCTGGGATTCCTGATGGGTGCGGTCGGAGTAGGGGCAGTGACCGGTACGCTGGCCTTGGCATCCCTGTCGAACTTCAGGAGACGGGGCGTACTGATGGTCGCGTTATTGGTGCTATTGGGGTTGGCGTTAGTGCTGTTCTCCCAGTCTGGGAACCTGTACCTGTCCATGGGCGCGCTCTTCCTGGTAGGTATAGGCAGCATGGGATACAACGCCCTGAACCACACGCTTCTGTTGACGACAACGACACCCGAGATGCGAGGCCGGGTCACGAGCATCTACATGACGAGCTTCGGCATCATGCCCCTGGGAGTGTTCCCGATGACTGCCGCCGCCGACGCCATTGGACCGCCGAATGCCCTGACCATTGGCGCAGCAGGACTCATATTGATTACCCTGCTGCTGGTGTTGTTGAGGCCTCAGATCCGGTCACTGAGGTGACGGATCAATCGTCCAGATCGTCGTCGTGAGCGGAGTGGGCCGGGGAATGGCCGAGATGAGACCCGATACTCTCCACATGACGCCGTTCGTCCTCTTCCCTCGGTGGCAGAGCGTTGATCTCTTTACGCAGCCGGGGCAGCTCAGCGGCTTCTTCTTCCGAAGCCACGTCGACTACGATTCCGATTACTCCCACGTGCTGGAGTGCCGAGAGTTCGCCTTCGGACAACCCTGCCCTGACGCACACGATACTCGGTTTGCTAACGGCAGTTAGGACGGACCTAAGGGTCATTAAGTCTGTGATTTTAAGGACGTCCTGGGCGCCGTGCTCGATGAGCAGACAGTCGATGGGTACGTCTTCAAGTACGCGAAGGTGCGCCTCCTCGATGGACGGAGAGACGGAGAGGAGCTTGGCGGAGTTTTCATCGTTGAGAATGGATGCGGGAGAGTTGTCGGGGCTCAGGACGAAAAAGTCGCAGCCCTGCTCGGTGAGGGGTGCAATATCCTCGGAGTTGATAGAAGAGGCTTGGATGCCCCACAGCGCCGACTCGGGGAGGTTTGCCGGGAGAGGGGCCTGGTTGGCCTGGGGCACGGTCAGGATGACTGAGTCGGCGTGTTCGGCCGAATCGGGTATGGAGAGTGCCGCAGAGGAATCCTGGCGGACTATCAGCACCAGAGGCGGCACGGGGGCTGAGGTGTCGGCGGCGACGAAGCCCATGCGCCTCGGTGCGGGCTGGCCCGCTTTTTCAAGTTTGTCCAGTAGTTTGCTCATTTAGGGTGGCCTTCCGATCAGGGTTTGCGTAGGTGGAACGGGTGGGTATGGTATAAGCGCGGGCGATGGGGTGTCAATCAGGAGCAGATGAGGGCGTATGCTTATTTCTCCTCTATCGAAGTGGATAATATGCAGGATGCTATAATGCCCGCCTTTGGGTCGGGGGTGTGGGCTGGAGGACAAGCATCGAACATGAAACGCATCACCATCATAGGTCTCGGGCTAATTGGAGGCTCTCTCGGACTGGCTCTGAAGGAGTCGGGCGTGGACGAGATCGTGGGTTGGGACGCTGCCAGGGCCTCCGCCAACCGAGCCCTCAAGATGGGAGCGATAGATAAGGCCGGTAATAGCCTGGCCGGTTCGGTGGAGGGTGCAGAGTTGGTGGTCATTGCCACGCCCCTCCTTGCCATGCCGGAGGTCATGCAGGAGATCAGATCGAGCCTGAGCCCCGAGTGTGTAGTCACAGACACCGGCAGCACCAAGGCGGTCGTGATGGAGTGGGCCGAGACATACCTGCCGGGCGTCGACTTCGTCGGCGGCCACCCGATGGCCGGCAAGGAAGTGCCGGGAATCGAGCACGCTGAGGCAGGCCTTTTTAAAGATGCGACATACTGCATTTGCCCGACTCCCACCGCATCCCGTACGGCCTTCGATGCTGTAATTGAAGTAGCAAAGAGGGTGGGTGCCGTGGCCTATTTCCCCGAACCCCGTGAGCACGACGCCATGGTCGCCGTTACCAGCCATCTGCCCCTGATATTGTCATCCGCCCTGATGACCCTTGCCACGTCCTCCGAGTCGTGGAGAGAGGTCCGCCGAGTCGCCTCCAGCGGGTTCGCCGGGGCCACGCGCCTGGCCTCGACCGTCCCCTCAATGAGCACGGGGATATGTGTCACCAACCGGGAGGCCATCGAGCACTGGATAGACAGGTTCATCGATGAGCTGCTGGGGTATAAGGCCTTGCTGGGTGCGGGTGAGGAGGAGATACGGTCGGGGCTCGACAGGGCCCGCGATGCCAGGGAGAGGTGGCTTGCCGGAGAAGAACCATCGTCCGAAGAGAGCGGGCCCAGGGTCCCGGGCGCGGGCCAGCAGATGAGAAGCATGTTCCTCGGCGAGGCTCTGGCTAAACGGGGACGGAAGCTTATGGACTTATACGAGCGAGGCACGGGGAAGGGCCGGGATGAGGAACGGAGGAGTCGCTAGCGGTGGTCTACCGAGTACACACCGCCAAGTCCCTCGTCGGAGAGATAGAGCCGCCCGGCGATAAGAGCATTTCCCACCGGGCGGCGATGCTTGGTGGCCTCGCCCAAGGCACGACAATCGTCGACAACTTTCTGCACGGAGAAGACACCGAGGCAACGATGAACTGCCTTCGCGCCCTCGGCGTCGAAATTCATGTGGAAGAAACTAGACCCGGATCAAGGGGCCTCAAACTCACCATCGCAGGGCGGGGGCGCGAGGGATTCCGAGCACCGGAGCAGGTGCTGGACGTGCGAAACAGCGGTACCACCATGCGAATGATGTCGGGAGTGCTGGCCTCTTTCCCCTTTCTCTCCGTGTTGACCGGCGACGCCTCACTTGTCCGCCGACCCATGCGCCGGGTGATAGACCCGCTGCGGCTCATGGGCGCCGAAATCTTTGGCAGAGACGGTGACCGATTCCCGCCCTTGGAGATTCGTGGTGGTGGGTTGCAAGGTATTGAGTACACTCTGCCGGTGGCCAGTGCCCAGGTTAAATCGGCAGTGCTGTTGGCGGGGTTGGGGGCGGATGGGCGCACAGTCGTCCACCAGCCCTCCGCTACACGAGACCACACCGAGCGGATGCTCCGAGCCATGGGCGCCGACATATCTGTAAACGGGAGCACTGTAAGCATTGGACCGGGGCCATTGAATAGCCTTGAGATCGGCGTGCCGGGGGACGCGAGTTCTGCAGCGGCCTGGTTGGTTCTGGGGGCGATCCACCCCGACGCACGCATACGGCTGCGGAACGTCGGCGTAAACCCCGGACGCATTGGCATAGTCCACGTGCTGAAGTCCATGGGTGCAAGTGTCACGATGGAAGACCAAGTATCCGCTGGTGCCGAGCCCGTCGCTAACATCTCCATCGAGAGCAGCAGTCTCACCGGCGTCTCAATCAGAGGTGCGACTATCCCGAACGTTATTGACGAGATTCCGCTCATCACCCTCGCAGCTACGCAGGCAGAGGGCGAGACGGAGATCAGAGACTCCGCGGAGCTGCGGGTCAAGGAGTCCGACAGGATCAGCACGACTGTCGTGGAGCTCAGAAAACTGGGAGCGGACATAGAAGAACTGCCTGATGGAATGATCGTCAGAGGCCCGACGGTACTCAAAGGCGCCCCCTGCGAAAGCCATGGAGACCATCGGCTTGCAATGACATTGGGAGTGGCCGGATTGCTGGCCCGCGGCGAGACTTTGGTAGCGGGACACGTGTGTGTCGGCGTCTCCTACCCCGGCTTCTGGGAAGACCTGGAATCCTTGAGGATCGGCTGACGTGGCGCCGCTGCTAATCGTCCTGTCCGGTCCGAGCGGCGTCGGCAAGGACACGCTGATCCACAAGCTGCTCCTGACAGAGCCGAAAATGCGGAAGATAACCACCGTCACCACCCGCGCCCCGAGACTAGGAGAGATAGATGGCCGAGACCACTATTTCGTTACCCTAGACCGCTTCCACGAGCTGATAGAGGAAGGCGCGCTTCTGGAACACGCCAGAGTCTACGACAACTGGTATGGTGTCCCCAAGGCGGACGTGGACAACTCGATACGTGAGGGTTTGGACGTGGTGTTGAGGACCGACACCCAGGGTGCGGCTTCAGTGAAGGCCCTTGCCCCGGAAGCGCTGACCATTTTCATTTCGCCGGGAGATGAGTCGGACCTTGAGAAGAGAATAGATAAGAGGGGAGCGGTAGATTCTGAGGACCGGGACTTGAGGCTCAAGACCGCAAGGGAAGAGATGCAAGCCGCCGAATCCTTCGACCACGTTGTGGTCAACCCGGAGAATGACCTGGACGCGGCGGTGGAGAGTGTCAGGCGGATATTGGAAGAGGAGCGGGGCCGGGACTAGGTGTCGTGGTTGTAGAAGATGCTAACCTCATAGTCCTCCAGGATGGGAGGCTCGGCCCACACGTCTCCCATGGTCTTCATCTGCTGGGCGTAGTACCCGTCCGTATTGCGCTCAATCACCTGCTCTTTGGTCTCCCACAGGGTGATTGAGAAACCCTTGCCCGTATCGGGGTTGGTCAGAAGGATCCCCATCTTGTAGCCCGGCGTCCTCTTGGAATTCTCAATCGACTCGTCGTAGCGTCTTACCGCCTCGGCGGCGGTTTCGGACGTGACCTTCAGGGTGACGACTCTCGCGTGCATGGGTAAACCTCCTGGACGTAGGTAATGGCGGGAGCGGGAGGGAGTCGAACCCACCGTGGACGCCGAAGGGCGCCCACCGGACGGATTTGAAGTCCGCGGAGCCCACCGGGACCCATCCGCTCCCATCCGGCGGTTGATTCTAACACAGGTCAAAAGGAGGCCGGGGCCCGTACGTTATCCAGGCCCCGGCCTTCAGGTCTTCCTGTTTGAAACCGGCGGGTGGGTCTAGGTCAGGACGGATTCTACCTTCTTGACCAGCTCCCGCTTCGGCACGGCCCCGACCACCGTCTCGGCAACCGCACCGTCCTTGAAGAACATCACGGTGGGGATGCTGCGGATGCGATATCCCGTCGTCACCTCGGGAGCCTCGTCAACGTTGAGCTTGGCGAAGGTCATCTTGCCTTCGTACTCGGAGGCCAGCTCCTCCACGATGGGTGCGATCATTCGGCACGGGCCGCACCAGGGGGCCCAGAAGTCGACCAGGACGGGCACGTCCGAGTCCAGCACTTCCTTCTGCCAACTCTCATCTCCTACTTCTATTGGCTTCGGCATCATGTTCCTCCGGGGGTCTGAATCGGCGTTTCCGGGCCACTTTAGGCACGGTATCTACTCTTTCCAGTCAGAAAAATTATAACACAGGCTGGGCTAGATGCCCGACGGGAAGTCGGGAAACTCTGCGGCAATGGCTTCCAGCGCAGGGCCGGACTCGGAGATTATTAGCAGAACATTGTCGCCGTCCTGGGCCAGGTGAACACTTCGGGATTCGGAGTCCCAGCGCCGGAGGCCTTCGGCGGAAGTTGTCAGGTCCAGGGACTCCTGCCCCGGGGCTTGGAAGTAGGAAATGCAGGCGCCGAAAAAGTCCTGGGCATCCTCTACCGAGTCCCATGTGGAGAGTGATACCAAGGCAGACTCGTCTTGGTCGGAGTTGCGGAAAAGTGCGAAGCTGTCGCCTCCCCAGAATTCAGCGGCGTTGGCCGCCCTCGAGCCGGTGAGGCGATTCTCAAGGTAGGTCGCGATGATGAATTCCCCTAGCACCCCCTCGTCAATGGTTTCCCAACCCGGTGCAAGGGCGGCAGTGAAGTCGGGGAGGGTAACGGTAACCGGCTGCTCACCGGCAAGGTACTTTTCGGGGTGCAGGATATGCTCTGTAGACAGGGGCGGGTCGGAGTAGGCCGCATCGACTGAGTCCCAACCCGTGCCGGAATGGACGGCAGCCACGAAGCCCGCTCCCTGCTGGTAAGGGAAGGCCAGGAGTTTGAAAAGGAAGGGAGGAATGCGTGAAAGGTCGGGGCCGTCGTTCCCCGAGGAATATATCTGCCGAATCTCCGACCGAGTCAGGAACGCCCGGGCGTATTCCGTTGAACCTACAACGGCATCACCCTCCACCAATGCTGTCTTGGCCCGGGCCAGGTCGTCGTTTTCCTCATCCTCGGGGAAGAATGCGTCCAGGTCGAAGGCCTGGTCCTGGAGAGCGTGAATGAGCTCATGGGCAAGGGTGTATTTGGCAGCGGGATTCGGGTCCTCGCCGTTATTCAGCACGAACATCTCACCTGTGTCCGTGTCGTAGTACCCGACCACCGACCCCGCGTAAAGGTCGGCAAAGACCTCCTTCAGGTCCGTGCCGGGCGGGATGAAATCCAGGAGAATGAAGATTTCTGCCTCAATGTCGGCTTCCTCCTGCGTATACTCCTCCTCGATGCTCTCCCTGACATTCTCCGCCATCTGATCGGAAGAGATGAAGAACGTAGGAGGATCTTGCATGACGGGAAGTCCCCGCAATTCCGAGACCTGGGCCGTAATCAGTTCCACAACTTCTTGAATTGATTCGGGGATTGGCGAGGGGGTGGGTTCGGGAGCAGCAGTAGGGGGAGGTGTGGCTGTGGAGGTCGCGGTGGGACTCGGAGTCGAAGTCTGCATTTGAGCTCGCTCGGGGCTCGGACTGGTCGGCTTATGCTGCATGCAGGCCGCAGCCAGTGAAACTACGGCAATGAATAGGAGCAGAAGGATGGCTGAGCGGGAGTAGGTGTTCACTTAGGTGATTGTGTCGGTCGAATCGTAGGGGGGCTTCAATAGTGTAAACGAACCGACATACGTGAGGTTAGTTTGGAAGCAATAAGAGAGCCCACATAAGGGTTGCCGACACCGGAGGCACAGTCAAATTATCATCGAGAGGTGAGGGCAAGAGTTCCACCAGGGCCCCGACTCCCGCCCCACCCAGCGCCACCCAGTACGGCACGTCCAGCCCACCTGCGACCATCCCACACCCCACTGCCCCCGCCCCCACCGCGAAGGCCAAAGTTCCCTCCACCGACTTACTTCCTATCTTCACCCGGCCGTACCTCTTTCCCACGACGCCCGCCAGCGGGTCTCCCACGGCGATGTACAAAAGCGCTAGTATCGCTAGCTCTTTGTCGAAGAAGAAGAATACGATAAGGCTGGCAGCCGCCATGTAAGTGCTGCCGAGCACCTGGCTCGACTCCGATTGTTTCATCAGCACCGAGAAGCGAGCCAGGAACCATTCGTTGAGCCGGGGAAACCGCCTTCGAGCCATCTCCAGTGCTATCGTCAGCCCCGTAATTGTCCCGGTTATGGCAATCATCACCTCCCTGTCCAGGGCCAATGCCATCAGGGCCAGTGCCGCGGTGGTCAGGACGTGAAAAACGCGTCGGTGCAGCCGGGGAGCGGGCTTGGGGTCAGGGATGGAGATTGGACGAGCAGGTTGTGGCAACTCAGACGCCCTTGCCCCGAGACTCGAAACAGTCCAGGGCAGAGTTTAGGGTGTCTATCGCCAACACCGTAGAGTGAAGTTTGACGGGAGGAATGCCGTCCAGTGCCTCGGCGATGTGATGGCGGGTCAGGGTACGGGCCTGGGAGACTGACTTCCCCGTCACAAGTTCTGTGGTGACACTGCTCGCAGCTATCGAGGCGCTGCACCCGAGCGTCTGAAAGCGGGCCTCCGCTATTACCCCCTCTTGCATTCGAAGGTAAAGGGTCATGGTGTCGCCGCAGGCTGCATTCTTCTCCGTCCCGACACCCTCAGCACCCTCGATTATCCCCACGTTGCGGGGGTTGTTGAAGTGGTCGAGGAATGTCTTGCTGTATCGAGGCACGGTAAGTTAGTCGCGGCTTGGCCCGCTACTCGGTCCCCGAGACCCTTCGGAGCCTCTCTACTATTGCCGGCAGCACTTCGAGCACCCTGTCGATGTCAAGGTCCTCATTGCTCTTCCCCACCGTGAGACGCAGGCTGCCTACAGCCTTCTCCGCAGGGACGCCCATTGCCGTGAGCACGTGGGACGGCTCCAGCGACCCGGAGGTGCAGGCGCTGCCGCTTGATGCGGAGATTCCCTCCATATCCAGCCCTACCAATACCGATTCCCCGGCCACCCCGTCGATGCAGAAGTTGGCATTGTTAGGGAGCCTCTCTGTGGGGTGGCCATTGAGGGTGGAGTTCGGGATTCGGGATAGAATCCCGTCGATAAGCCGGTCGCGGAGGGCTTTGCTATGCTCGTTGTTGACACCCTGCTCCTCGGCAGCGATGCGAAGGGCCTCCGCCGCCCCGACTATCAGAGGAATGTTTTCGGTCCCGGCTCTCCGGTTCCCTTCCTGGCTGCCCCCGTACTGGAAGGGCCGGAAGGGTGTCCCGTTACGAACGTAAAGGATCCCGATACCCTTGGGTCCGTAGAACTTGTGGGCGGCCAAAGTTAGCATGTCCACGCCAAGCCGGTCGACATTCAAGTCCAGGACGCCCCCAGCCTGGGCAGCGTCGGTGTGGAAGACGATGTCATGACCCATATGTCGGGCCCGCTCCTTAATGGCAGCTCCGATCTCGGCAATGGGTTCGATGGTTCCGACCTCGTTGTTGGCCAGCATTATCGATACTACGTTGGTGCGCTCGGAGATGGCCTTGGCCACCTCTGCCGGGTCTACCATTCCCGACTCGTCGACGCCCAGGTACGTGGTCTCGAAACCGAAATCGTCCAGTGCCTGGCAGGCGTGGAGGATGGCGTGATGTTCGATGGCCGATGTAACTATGTGGTCGCCTGCATCCCGCTGCGCAAAAGCGGCCCCCGACACCGCCGCGTTGTCCGCCTCAGTCGCTCCTCCGGTGAAGATAACCTCCGAGGGAGAGCACCCGAGAATTGCGGCCACCGTCTCCCGCGCCTCTTCAAGGGCCGCCTGGCTGGTCTGTGAGATGGAATACACCCCCGAGGCATTGCCGAACTGTTCGGAGAAATAGGGGAGCATTGCCTCCAGGACGCGGGAGTCCACGGGTGTGGTGGCGGCGTGGTCCAGATATATCTGACGTTTCATTTCGCTGCTACGGCCGGGACAACTGTACCTCGATAACCCCGACGATCTGAGTGCCGTCTGTGACGAAAGCGCGGTGAAGGCTATTTTGTCGCATAAAGTCGAATACGGCCAATGCGTTGACGTTGGCCGGAATTTGCGGGGCGTCTGGTGGGCTTGGCAGACCGGTATAAGGCGACATCACGTGAAACGCCGAGAAGCGGCTCATCGCCTCCCGAGTCTTGGCCGCCCTGTAACCGGCGATAGCGGTCTGGAGCATCCAAAAGCCGATAAATCCGAGCCACAGGCCGCTCAGCCACTGCCCGAGGAAGTAGACCATGCTTACTCCTCCAGCGCAGACCAAAATGGCGACACCGCAGCCACCCAGGGACGCGTAAACCGTACCCTTTTCTCGGTTGTGGCTAATGGCCCAGACCGCCGACCTGACCAACTGACCCCCGTCCAACGGCAGGCCGGGCATCAGGTTGAATATGGCCAGGATGGCATTCGCCCCGAGCAGGTACGCGCCGAGAAATTCCACATACTCGTTGCTGGGCCCGACCAGGTAGAGATAGACGAAGAGGGCCGCTCCAATGACCAGGTTGACGCCAGGCCCGACTATCGATATCAGGGCTTCGGTACGCGGCCGGTCCGCCGCCTTGGTCAGATGGGCAACGCCACCGAAGAGCCATAAGGTGATGCTCTGCACCGGTATTCCATGAAGCTTCGCTACGATGCTGTGGGCCAGCTCGTGGAGCAGGATGGATGCGAAGAATAGCAGCGTGTAAACGCCCGCCACGGTCCAGACCTCGACCGATGACCAGTGCGGGTATTGGTTGGGTACGTAATAGAGGCCACCGGGGATGAGGAGCACGGCGAAGATGATCAGCCATGTGACCTCTATCCTGATCGGGATGCCGAATACCCGTGCAATTGTGATTGAGCCGTTCATTTGAAGAATGGGGTGCGTGTGCTACTAGACCCATTATACAACCGTGGCGGATAAGGATTATGGCTTGATATGTAATGCTGGACTAGTAGACTAGTTGGTCGACAGAAGCGACTGATTCAGGCCTTGTGCTATACTCGCGCCCGACATTCGACTCGAAAATCCACCTCCTTGGCTATGCACCATGCGGGCTGAAATTGTATCCATAGGCACCGAGATTCTCCTCGGTGAAATCACCGACCTTAATGCCCCTTTCCTCGCCTCCCAACTCCCCCTGTTGGGCATCGACCTCTATCGCATACACCAGCTTGGGGACAACAAGGACCGGCTGGTAGAGACCTTCCGCGCCATCTGGTCCCGGGCCGACCTTATCATGACCACCGGCGGCCTTGGCCCGACCCAGGACGACGTTACCCGTGAGGCTGTGTCGGAACTCGTGGGCGAGGAGATGCAGGTAGACCCCGAACTGGAAGCGCAGCTTCGCTCTTTCTTCAGTAACCGCAACTACCCGATGCCCCTTTCCAACCTGAAGCAGGCCACGCTGATACCCTCGGCGCGGGCCATCAACAACCCAAGGGGCACGGCCCCTGGCTGGTGGGTCAAAAGCGGTGAACAAAGGATAATCTGCATGCCCGGTCCGCCGGGGGAGATGCAGAGGATGTGGAACAAGGAAGTGGCCCCCGAGCTCAAGAAGCTCGTAGTCGGCGGCGGCGTCCTGGTGTCGAGAACTATCAAGACTGTCGGCCTCAGCGAAGGTGGCCTCGACGAGATGGTCTCTTCCCTCCTTTCTTCCAACAACCCGACCATCGGGGTCTATGCCAAGGATGATGGCATCCATCTCCGCATCACATCCAAGGGCGAGGACGAGGATACGGCCTCTGCGCTGCTGAAAGACATGGAGGCCCGAGTCGATGACATCTTGGGAGCCTACATCTGGGGTAGAGACGAGGATACCCTGGAAGGGAACGTAGGTAAGCTTTTGCTGTCCAAGGGATTGAGCCTGGCTGCCATGGAGTCCTGCAGTGGGGGCCTGCTTTCCAACATGATTACCAACGTGCCGGGCAGTTCCCAATATTTCAAAGGCGGGGTGGTCTCCTACACCAACGAAGTCAAGATGACCAACGGCGTGGACAGCGCCATTCTCGAGCGTCATGGCGCCATCAGCCGAGAAACCGCACAGGCGATGGCACAGGCCTGCCGCGAGAGAAACAATGCAGACATGGGTGTCGGCATAACCGGAGTCGCTGGCCCCGACCCTAGCGAAGGCAAGGACCCCGGCACCGTGTTCCTGGGGATATCGACCAGGAACGGGACCCGGTCCGTGGATTTGACCCTTCCCGGAATCCGGCCCCTCATCAAGCAGAGAGCGGCCATAGCCGCCCTATCCGAGCTTCAAAAAGAACTTCAGGCCCTGTAATAAAGTCCCGGATCAACCTGAGAGGAGCCCCTATGAAAGCTAAAGCAGCGGTACTATACGAAGCCAACACACCTCTGGTAATTGAGGAAGTGGACCTTGACCCGCCCAAGGCGGGAGAGGTGAAAATAAAGGTCGGCGCTGCGGGCGTCTGCCGGAGTGACCTACACTTCATGGACGGAAATGCCAAATGCCCCCTCCCCATAGTCCTCGGCCACGAGGCTGCAGGCACGGTGGAAGAAGTAGGCGAGGGTGTTACCTCGGTTGCCCCTGGCGACCGCGTCGTAATCGCCTTCGTGTCCGCCTGCGGAAGGTGCGAGAACTGTGTAATAGGCAGGCCCAACTTGTGCCTGACGCGAGGCAAGTTCGTCATGTCCCAGTTCGACGGTACCAGCCGGCTCCACAAGGGCGACACGAAGATCGCTCAGTTTGACCAGATGTCCTGCTTCGCCTCCCACACCGTCGTCCCCGAGTCCGCATGCATCCCTGCCCCCGACAGCCTCCCCATGGAAATAGCCGCCTTCATCGGCTGCTGCACCACTACCGGAGTCGGCGCGGTTCTCTACAACGCCAAGGTCGAAGCTGACAGCACGGTCGCCGTGGTCGGCTGCGGCGGTGTGGGCCTCAACGTGATCATGGGCTCCGTACTGGCCAATGCTCGGCAGATCATCGCCGTGGACATAAACGAGGGTAAGCTCGAGTTCGCCATGAAGTTCGGGGCGACCCATTCCGTTAACCCCAGCCAGCAGGATGCCGTTGAGCGGGTCAAGGAACTTACCGGCGGTAAGGGCGTCGACTACGCATTCGAAGTATTCGGCTCTCCCGATACTACGGCCATGGCCTTCGAAATGGCCAAGAAGGGGGGTACGGCTGTCGTAGTCGGAATCTCGCCGTGGGGATCTAGGGCTCCCATAGACCCCGTTGCAATGGTAAGGGACGAGAAGGTACTTAAGGGTTGCTACTATGGCTCCGCTCGCTTGAGCGCCGACATGCCCAAGCTCATCGATATGTACCTCGCTGGCAAGCTCCCCCTGGACGACCTCGTCGCTCGACGCTACTCTCTCGACCAGATCAACGAAGCCTACGATGACCTGGAACGTGGAGAAATCGGCCGAGGCGTCATCACCCAGTTCTAGGCTTTCTCCACATTTGAATAGCAATAGGAACGGCCCCGGTATGACCGGGGCCGTTCCTATGTATCTCGCGCATCGTATATGGAATGGGCGTGGTTGAGGGTGATTACCGACGTGCGTAGATCTTCTACCCACTGCCAGCAAGCCCCCATTGCCCCGTGCTATGGTTCGCGACATATGGGTGAACATAGCCGTGCCTGAATTCCTGGCCCCCGCACCGATAGACCTGAATTGGTGGAAGGCGATTATCCTCCTGGCAACCGGGGCCATGGCGGGGTTTATCAACACCTTCAGTGGCGGCGGTGCGATGATCACCGTACCAGCGCTGATACTTATGGGCATGCCCGCCGACATTGCCAACGCTACCAACAGGGTCGGAACTTTCCAGCAGTCGATCACCAGTGCCGTAGGCTTTGAGAGGGCGGGCAAGCTCGAAAAAAGAGCCGCCCTGCCCATGCTCGTCCCGACTATGTCGGGGGCCGTTTTGGGCGCTTTTACGGCTACGTGGATTCCCGTCGAGACCTTCAAACCCCTCATCCTTGCCGTGATGATTGGCTTCGCCTTGGTAACGCTCGTGCTTCCGGAGGTCATAATGCCTCCGGAAGACACCCGCACCTACAACCTCAGAGAACGTCCGATAGTGATTCTGGTCCTGTTCGGCTCCGGCGTATACGCAGGAATGGTGCAGGCAGGGGTGGGCTTTGTCCTGATGCTGGTCCTGGCCGCCGGTCTCCGCTACGATCTTACCCGCACCAACGCTCTGAAAGTCGTATGTACCGCCTTCTTTAGCATTGCGGCCTTGGCCGTATTCATTCCAACGGGTCATGTTGATTGGGTACCGGCCATCCTCATCGCCGCCGGCATGACGGTCGGCGCCATCTTGAGCGTCAAGTTCGCACTGACCGTGAGCCAAAAGGTGGTCAAGTGGGTCCTGTTCATCATGGTCTGCCTGACAGCCGGGTCGGCCCTCATATTCACCTGATGCCGAGTCCCGCAACCGTCCACCCCCCTCCAGTGTCATTCCGAGGCTCCGCGAGGAATCTGGGGCGGAGTCCTTTCCCCTCTCCCTCCGATGGGAGAGGGCTAGAGCCTGCCCCGAGTCCCCCCGAGGGGGTGAGGGTGATTCCACTTGGCCAAAAGTGACACGTACCCCTTGACTCTATATGTACATTTGTACTATATTCACCCCCGATAGGCCAATCACTGACCCTAAACCCAAAGGAGGAACCAAAACCCAGGGAAGCCCACCCGGCCCCCGAGGACTCAACGTCCAAGCCCATCCCAACGGTCGCCTAGCGACCCGCGGCTCAAGCAAACGCCGCCATCTCCTCATCCCACCGGGTCCCGTGCCCCCTTCCCTGACCACCCAGGCGATGGAAAGACGCCCTGGTTCGCTATCGTTCCATGTGTGCCCCCTCTAAGACGCCCTCGGCCTCTTACAGGGATTGCCTCCCCCGGGAGGGTTCCCGCTCTTTCGAGCGGGGCGGTCGGGTAAGCCCGGCGCCGAGGTCCTCTCGGCTCCTCGACCGCTTAACAAGTCGGGCGCCGGTGAACCGTGCGCTCCGGGTCACACCGGCAAACTCAAACATACTACGTCTGCAAGAGCCCCGACGACCCACGCCGGACGCCGGGTCTCCTCCCTGCCACTGCGGGGTGCAGCCAACCCTCAGGAGCAGGGCTCGGACTGTCGGCTCTGACGGTCCGTGCCTTGTCCGGCGTGTCAGGGCCTTAGGCCGCAGAAGCGGCAGGCGGCTGTAGTCCGCCGTAGTCGGGCCGGTGCCCTTGCCCCAGGGCGTCGTCGGAATACCCGCAGCACAGGAACGGGGGCAGCGTCCAGCCAGCGTCTTCCATCGCCAATCTCCTCCCAACACACAGAACCGAAACCCACAAACCCCACAATCGAAGATCCGCCTCTGGAGGATCCGCCTCAGGAGGACTGAACAAAACTCCGGTGTGTCACTAATCTACCGAACGAGTACAACCCTTTGACGTGTAAACAACCGAAGGACTAGAATTTATGCGTGGTGTCCCGAAGCAATAGTTTCTTTGTTAGTTAACGACGGAGGATCCAAAGTATGTTTAGTAGATTCAGAATAACCAAGCGGGCCTCGTGGCTTTGGCCCGTGCTCCTGGTGGCCCTCGTGGCCGGGGCCCTGGCCTTCGCCGCCTGCGGCGGTGAAGACCCGACCGCCACCCCCGAGCCCACTGCCACTCCCGCCCCGACCGCCACCCCGGAACCC
This sequence comes from Dehalococcoidia bacterium, assembly GCA_965220005.1. Lineage (GTDB taxonomy): Bacteria > Chloroflexota > Dehalococcoidia > Plut-88900 > Plut-88900 > Plut-88900. The sequence goes on along the minus strand of OZ244800.1, from coordinate 331,456 downwards.
ACCGCTACTCCTGAGCCAACCGCCGTCCCGGTCCCGACAGAAGCTCCCGAGTCTTCGATGATGTCCCTCACTGATATCGACGAGACCACCACGGTAGGCCAGCTTATGAGTGCGCTTTCCGAGGAAGAGGTCGCCTGCTTCACCGCAGCGTTCGGAGAGGCGATTCTTGACACTGTGAAAGACCAGCCTTTGGCTGCCGTTGCTACTGGGTTCGGCGCATTCCCTCTGGATTGCCTGACCCCAGAGAACGCCATCGGCGCCACCATTGCGCTGATGTCTCTCCAGGCCGGCGGACTCTCCGATGAGAGCATAGCGTGCATAACAGACGCCTATGGTGAGCACGGGATACCTGGCGCGTCCATGGACATGGTCGACGCAATGCGTTCCTTCCTTTTCGCCCAACTCTGCCTCACCGACGAAGAAGCGCTGGCTTTACAGGGAGGGGTCTCTGCAGACGACGCCTTCCCGCCCCCCTCCCAGCTCCGCTGCGTAGCAGAGCAGATCGACCTGGAGAACTACATCAAGGTTCTTGAGGCGTTTGCTATGTTGGAGACCGCCACGGAACTTCCCACGCCTGATCCCGAACTCATGATGTTAATGCCCGAATTAATGGCCGCTCAGGAAGCCTGCGGAATCCAGACAATGTTTGAAGGTGAAGGGTCTCTGCCCTAGCCCACCGACCCTGTTCCTGCCGCACAGGATAAAAAAGTTGGGGCCCCGCAAGTTTGCGGGGCCCCATATCTTTTCCGTTTAAAACCGGGTTATACGGTGAGACGTCGGTACAGGTACGGGAGCCGCCTGGGCAGCGACTCGATCTCCGGCACAACCTCGTAGCCCATGTCCTGGCACATCGTCTTCAGATAATCGTGCCCACCCCGATCAACGGTAAGGCAGAACGGCACGATCTGCTTGGCCCGAGCCTCCTGGAGCGCCTTCTTGGTGTCGTGGACGGCGTACTCCTTCTCCACTCCCTCCCGACTGTAGCCTCGGTCCTGGGGCCGGCCGTCGCTGATCAGGAATAGCACTTTGGTCCTGGCCTCCTGTACTTCCAGCTTGGAAATGCAGTGCCGGATCGCAGGGCCCATACGGGTAGCGTGCAGCGGGCTGATCTTGTCAATCCGGTTCTTGACCCGCTCGGAGAAAGTCTCTCCCAATTCCTTGATCACGTAGAATTCCACGTTCTCACGCCCGTACCCCGAGAAGCCGTAGATCCCATACTGGTCCCCGATGGTCTCCAGGGCCCGGATGAGCAGTACGGAACTCTCTTTCTCCACGTCGATGATGCGCTTGTACGACTTGCGGCTTCCCTCTTCCCGGCGGGCCCGCAGCCATGCCAGGTATTCTCGGGGGTCGTCGGGTGGGCTCCAGTCGTCTACAGCCTTGCGGGCATCATCGATGGCCTCAGCAGTAGAGGCGCTCATGTCCAGCAGGAAGGCGACGGACACGTCGCGCTGGATCTTGTTGCGGCGCCAGTAAATCTTGTCGGACGGTGAGTTGCCAGTGGCCTTTTCGATCATTGCTTCTACGACGGCGTCGTAATCTATGTCGTCGCCGTCGGGTAGGCGACGGACCTTGCGGAACATCTCAGGGGCCAGGAGCTCGAACTGGCGCTTGATCTGGGACTGCAGGAGAGAGTATTCCTGGAGCGTCTTTTCGTAGAACTCTATGGTCCCCTCCTCCATTACCCGCTCTTTGACACTGCACCAGTTGGGCTTGTAGTCGTTGGCGCGGAAGTCCCACTCGTCATATAAGAAGGTCTTGGCATCGTCGGCCTGGAGCGGACCTCCGGCGGGCGGTGAGGTGTCGACGTTTTGGCCCTTGCCGGGCTCCTGCTGGTCCTGCCCGATCTGACCCATCAGGTTATCGACGAACATGCTCGCCGAGTTGGTAATCTCCCCCTCCGACGCTTGGTCTATCTCTATCTCGACGCTCTTTTCAAGCAACTCCTTGAGCGCCTCGGGAGAGATGGGCTCGCCGGAAGCCTGGGTTTCTTCACCATCCTGCCCCTGCCGGAGCTTGGCCAGAAGCTGTACCAGCTCGGGCTTGAACTCGCCCCTGTAACCGACGTCCTGCGCCGCATCATACGGCTGCTCTTCCTCCCCTTCTCCCTCGCCACTTTCACCCGTCGCCGATTCCTCGCCCTCTGCACCCCCGGACCCGTACGCCGCGGGCATGGACATGTCGACGTTCTGTTCCTGCTGCTCCATCTCGTCGGTGTTGAAGTCTTCCCACTCATCCTCGGGGACTTCGCGGTTCATAAGCTGGCGGATGTAGTCATAGAGGCGGATCGTTGCCTCAGCGGCATCTTCCACCGTGGCCTCGGGAGGGCGGACCTTCATAAGGATCCTGACCAGTTCCTCCACCTGGGCCTTGATCTTGGTAGGCACCTTCAGGTCGGCCTTCTGGTCGAGGCTAATGCGCAAGAGCAACTCGACAATGGCCTCTTGCAGGGGTAGCGACTCGATATCGGGCCTTTGGGTGAGTGCATCGTCCTGTGTAAGCCTGTATGACTTGCGGATGCCTTTGTATTCGTAAAGCACCCGAGAGTCGAGCCGCGTGTCCTCCGATAGTGTGAACAGATCGTAGGCCAGCTGACGCTCGGGGAAGAGATCGAAATAACGTTGCAGGTCGACGGAGGCAGCTGAGGCTTGGCCGTTGCTTCCGGCCCGTTCCTTCCGGAGGTTGGGGAAATATACGGCCTCTTTGTCGAACTCGAACTTGAAGCTTCCGAACTCCAAGTGTGCAACCTGATGAGTCCCGACAACCTTGTACCAGCCGAAGTTTTCGTCCTTGGAGGCGTACTTGCGGACGAAGGGAGGCAGATAGACGGACCGGCCCTCGGTTGTGGGATTGTCTCCGGAGACCCAGCCTATCCCTTTTTCCCGAAGGTCTTCCCCAGTCTGGATCTGCACGTCTATGCCGGTGAGGGCCACAGCGTACATCCACAGGATTTCTCGGATCTTGTCCAGCTCCACACCCGCCGACAGCGCTTCCAGCACCCCCCGCCCCTTTACCGACTCCAGCTTGAAGTAGGCGATGCCGCCTTCTTCGTTCTCCCGCAGGATATCCATACCCTCATCGAACCAGCGTATGAGGTCGGTGCGGGGGATCTTTTCAAGTACCAGCGGACTGGTGGACAGGAAGTCGACAACGGCATAGGGAGACTCGGCAAGCAGTGCGCCTGAGAGCTTTAGAAGCTCGCCTTGAGTATCTCCATCAACCTCCCCGAGAGCCTTAGATGCCTCAACAAGGAAGTTCTGGATGTGGGTTGCGTCCTTCTTGGCGAACCGGTCGGCCAGGTCTAGGAAGCGGCCTCGCTGCTCCCGGTCTATCCGACCCAGTATCGCGCCCCCCGACTCGAAGCAGGCCTTCGCATCCCGCCAGTTGAGTTCAACCATGTTGGATACAAGGGACAGGAACCCGCGCCGGTCCTGCTTTTCCATGCTGCGGAATACCGGTTCCGCCGATGCCAGGCACTCGTTGGCGAGGTCGTATGAGCGGCGGGACAGGGCGTCCAGAAAAGTGACAAAACGCCGGAACTCCCCAAGGGTCATATATCGGAGCAAAGAGGGTGATGTCTCGAAGAACCGGGAAGATAACGTCCCCGACTTCCATGTGCCCTTGTAGAGCCCCTTGCCAAGCGCCACCCAGTCCCCGATCTGGTGCGGCGTTAGATGGGCCAGGGCCTCCGGGCTAGAGTGAAAATATGTGGTTGATAGGACCGCCGACTCCTTGGCCAGCACTTTGCCCCAGCGGGCCCATTCCATGAAATTGGGAAAGGGCAGCTTGGCCAGGACTTGGGGAGTGACCCGGAAATACTCGGCGCCCGCCTCCCAGGACCTGAATGAATGCCGAGCAATGGAAATGCCCTCGGTGGCCCAGGATCGGAAGTCGTCTTCCCGTAGGATTCCGGCCAGGAGTCGGGCCGATGTCCTGTATTGGCTCACCACAGCAGGCGGGAAACTTGTAAGCTCTTGCTCGTAATCGTCCTGTATTTTCTTGCTTATCGCCATGTCGCTAGCTTATCAGAGTTAGGAACTGGGTTAGCATTCGGGCCGTGGCCCCCCAAATTACATGGTCTTGGAATTTGTAGGCCCTGTCCTGGTAGACCAACCCGTCGTGCTCCACTCTAACGGTTGTGTGGTTCGCCGGAGCGAGGAGGTGGTCTATGGACGCCTCCAGCACCTCGGCGACCTCAATCTCGCTGGGGTTGTACTCATACGGGTAGGGGAATACCCCGACGAAGGGGGATATTACGAACCCGCTGTGAGTCCCGTAATCGTCCAGTTCGCCCAGGATGGTCACGTCCTCCTGCCTTATCCCCATCTCCTCCCACGTCTCCCTCAGAGCAGTGGTGCGAAGGTCGGGGTCGCTGGCTTCGTGCATCCCGCCGGGGAATGAGATCTCACCCTTATGGTGCTCTACCTGTTGGGTCCTGACGTTGAAGATAATGTGGAATCGGCCTTCCTTCTCCATCAGGAGGAGTAGGACCGCAGCGGGCATCCGCCCGTCAGCCGACACCCGGGTCGCGTCCCTGTTGGAAAGTAGTCGGGCGACCTCTTGCGGGAAGGTATCTGTGCTTGTATCCAGCATCGTCAAAATATAAGTAGTTCGGACTACTCGAAGATGCTGTTGACCACTTCCTCGACGCTGCGCTGGACTTCTGCGTCGTCTGTAAGAGCCCAGACGACTGACACCTGGCACGCCCTACGAGGGGCGATCCCCTTCTTGATAAGCCTGCCGGCGTATATCAGTAGCCGGGTGCTGGCACCCTCCTGGAGCCCGTGCTCCCGCAAGTTCCGCACTTTTTCACCCAGCTTGCCCAGGTCCTTTGCAACCTCCATTGAGCAGCCGCTTTCGTGGGCAATGACCTCCTGCTCGACCTCCTTGGGCGGGTAGTCGAACTCTATGGCGACGAACCGCTGCCGGGTACTGTGCTTGAGGTCCTTCAGGACGCTCTGGTAGCCGGGGTTGTAGGAAATGACCAGCAGGAAGTTGTCGGCGGCTTCAAGGAGCTCTCCCCTCTTTTCGACGGGGAGGATGCGCCGATGGTCGGTCAGGGGGTGGATGAGGACGGTGGTGTCCTTCCGTGCCTCGACCACCTCGTCCAGATAGCAGATGCCGCCCGTTTTGACGGCTCGGCTCAGGGGACCGTCAACCCAGACCGTCCTGTCTCCTTCGAGCAGGTATCGGCCTACCAGGTCGCTGGCGGTGAGGTCTTCGTGGCAGGCCACAGTCACTAGCGGCAGGCTTGGCGAGCCGTTCGTAGACTCGGCTGCGTGGCCATCCTGGGGCTTTACGACAGTCAGTGGCTGGCCCAGCCTGTAAGCCATATATTCGACGAAACGGGTCTTGCCACATCCTGTGGGCCCTTTGAACAGTAGTGGAATCCGCTCTTCGTAGGCGGCGTAGAATATCTCTATCTCATCTGCCACGGGAAGATAGAACGGCTCTTCCCTGAGCACATACTCCTCGATGAGGTATCCTCGGTATTCCTCTTTGGTCACGCTCGAGGTCATTCCAATCCTACTTTCTGGTCGTCACTCTGCGGTTCCACGCTTCGATGACATTCTCTCTAAGCTGTTCAGGTCCGGCGTCGTTCTGGATTACCACGCTGGCCCTTTTGATGCGTTCTTCGGTGGACATCTGGGAGTTGATGCGGTCTTTGGCCTGCTCGGCCGTTAGGCCTTTGGACTCCTTGAGCCGCGCAATAACACTGGCCTCGGGGGAGACGGTCACCCAGACTTCATCGGTCAGGGGGTCCCACTTGGCCTCCAGTAGTACCGCGGCCTCGACTACCATCACCTCCGTGCCCTTACCCCTCTGCTCTTCTATCCTCTCCCCCACCATGTCGTACATGCGGGGCCACATGATCCCCGTGAGCTTATCCATGTTTGCCGGGTCGCTGAATACAAGAGCCCCAAGCTTTGCCCGGTCGATCTGCCTGTCTTCCCTGACAATGTCGCGCCCAAACGTAGCCACGACATCATTGTATGTCACTGTGTCTGGGAGATAGGCCTCATGCCCGACCCTGTCGGCGTCCAGGAGTTCGGCGCCCAGTTCCTTAAGAATTTGTGACACCGTAGTCTTGCCCGTGGCAATTCCGCCCGTAAGGCCTATGACTAGCATGTCGGATATCCGGCGGGACTGATAGCGCGTTGCATCAGGTTGTGGCGCATTCGTTCATTTGCTCACAAAGGGTGAGGGTCATTCTAGCAACCGCCATATCGGTGGTCAAGGAACACCCATGTAAAGGCCCCTCACCAGCGAAGCAGAGGCTAAGACTCCCCGGATAGGTCTGTGCAGACCCGGACCAAGGGGGGTTGGCTAAGGAGCGGGACGATGTTTTCCTCCAGCATTCGCCGTTCCTCGCTGGCCTCCCAACGCCTCCAGTCTTCCATGCTGCGCCAGGTGCTGATGACGACGAGGGCCGTGTTGTCGGCTACGTCTATCAGGCTCTCGCCCGAGATGTAGCCGGGCTGACGGATGGCGGCGGCCCTTAGTTCTGTGGCGATCGCCAGGACGTGGTGCGCCTGCTGGGGCGCAGTGTGCCGTTCGATCAGGATTTTAGCTTGCATATGCTGCTCCTCCCCGGTGCTGCTGTTTGTGTCGTCAGTCCAATCGTCTAGGCTTAGGCTGGAGCCGTGGAAGTGCCTATTCGAAGGGTATCTCCACCAGGTCCACCGGTTCCAGCGTCAACTGCTCCGATCCGTCCGCCGTTATGACGTGGACATCTTCCCATAGTAAGTTTAACCCGACTTCGGGCTCCGTGCTGATTATCATGCCCTCTTCCAACACCGTTTCGTCCTCGGGGCAAACGGAGGGGGGCTCGGTTAACTGTATCCCCTGCCCGTGGCCCATCCGCCCTACCGGTGCAACCTCGAACCCCGACTCCACAATGACCTCCGCCCCGATCTCGTGCAGTTCAGCACAGGTGAGTCCGGGCCGCAGGGCCTCCGTCATCCGCCGATTTGCTTCCAGCAGGACGCTGTGGCCCCGTATCTGCTCGGAGTTGGCGGGCCCCAGGGTCGCGAATCGGGCGTAGTCGATGGTGTAGTTTCTTACGTATGCCCCCGCGTCGATGTACAGGAGACTCCCGCGCTTCAGTGGGCGGTCAAAGTGGAACTGCGTCTGGCTGACCGGAAAGTCGGATATCAAGTGGACGAAGGAGGTTCGGTCGCCGCCCTCATCCAATATCAGGGCACGAAGTCTCCGGACCGCGTCCCGTTCGGTCATCCCCGGTACAATCTCTCGGAAGAGCCTCTGCCGTGCGCGGCCTGTGATCGCGGCCGCTTGCCGCATGTACTCGACCTCTTCGGGTGTCTTGATCATCCGCAGCTTTACGAAAATGTCGGCGGCGTCCTCGAATGTCACCTCAGGCGCGCCATCGACAATCGCCAGATAGTCCCCGACCGGAACGCCCATCCTCTGCTCCATCCCAAGCTCCACGCCGATTCGCTTCACTGCTGGCGTTAGGCCGGTAATGGCGTCCAGAACCATGTGTACGGGGAAAGACAGGACGTCCGTGTAGCCCCGAGCATTGCTGACATAGGTGGACATCCTAACCGTCTCGGTTATCATCGCCCCGACTACGGCGATTGGCTCCCCGACTAGGGGAAACACCAGTACCGCCGGCCTTGTGCTGGAGTAGTGGAGTGCCAGTGACCCCGTGGCCCCGGTGAAATACTGGAAATTCTCCTCGTTGGTGACCAGCAGGGCGTCCAGGCCTCTAGCAGACATCATCTCCCGGGCGCGGCTGTGCCGCTTGTCGATGTCCTCTTTGGAAAAAGCTGCCCAAGCCCCAAGGTCCGTTACCTGATCGCTAGTCATGGTTCACCTTCGTTTTGGTCAGGATATGCTGTACAACCTGGCGCAGTTGTCCCACAGAATGGCCTTCCTCGCCTCATCAGATAAGGGCATTGTAAGAAAGCCCTCAATGGCGTGTGGGAACTTGGAATCGTTGTGGGGATAGTCTGTGGAGAAGATCACGTTGGATGTCAGGCCCCAGTCCTCAATTATGGTGGCGGGGGTCTCGTCGGCCTCAATGGAGACGTAGCATTGTCGGCGGAAGTACTCGGAGGGAGTGAGTTTCATTTCCGGATTTTCATACTTGCCGGAAAGCTCGAAATGCTCGTCAAGCCGCCACAGCAGCCACGGCGCCCACGCAGAGTTGCCTTCCAAAAAGGCGACTTGAAGGTCGGGGAACCGGTCCAGGACCCCGCTTCCGCACATCGACACCACGCCTAGCATCATCTCCATCGGATGGCAGCATGTGTGGTGCATCATGTAGGTGTCGAATCCCTTGCCGACCTGGTTCATCGCCGCCGTTGCCCCTTCATGGAACCCGATGGGTACTCCGAGACTTTGCAGCGTTTCCCAAAGAGGATGATAGTCCGGGTGGTACCAGTTGCGCCCTTCGACAATGTTGGGGCGTATGAACACCGACTTGAACCCCATGTCTTTGACGACTGCCTCGGCCTCTGCACAGGCCGACTGTACGTCGAATGGGGAGACCATGCCCGCTCCGAGCATTCTTTTCGGACTCTCGTTGCAGAAGTCGGATAGCCACAGGTTGTAGGCATGAGCAACGGCTGCGCTGAGCGCCGGGTCCATAGTGTCCAGAGCGAGGGCGAAGAGGCCGCGGCTGGGGAACATGATCGCCACGTCTATCCCCTCGGAGTCCATCGCACGTAGCTGGGATGCAGAGTCGAAGTTGTTGGCGTAGCCGTCGGAGTATGCACCTGATTGTTCGTCCGCTCGGTTCCTGCCCCAATCCGTAGGAACGTCGGGCATAACCTTGCCTTCAAGCTCTATCTGCATATCCCCCGGCCACCGAGCTGCGCCACGCGGCCTCCGGTCATGAAATGCGGCATCGATGTACCGGTCCCACAGATCGGAAGGCTCTATCACGTGCATGTCCGAGTCCATGACCCGGAACCCGTTCTTCATGCTATCGCTCCTGCGCAGTTGCTTGGGGCGGCCTTAAAGTTGGCCTTGACTAAACCCGTGAATGTAAGTGCCGACGCGTCCGCCCTCGTCAGTTGTTGCTGAAACGCTCGTCCATGTCCAGGAGAAAACGCTCGACTTGGGGAGAGAGGGGTGGACTGTCGTCGGGCTCGCGTTCCTCCTCGGCCCGGGCGTCATATATAGCTTCCAGGCGCTGCACCAGGGCGCCCAGCTCGGGGTTACGAGCCACGGTCTTGCCCAGTTCCACGTACTGCCGGACAGCCTTTTCCCTCGCCTGCAGTTCTTCCGGCAGGCCATACAGCTCGCTGAGCACTTTTAGCACCGCCGCCGCCCCCGAAAGGTCCTCTTCAAGCTGGACGTATTGGGGCAGATGCACTGTCAGGTTCCCTGTCTCCAGCCCAATCTCCTGCGCCTTGCGGGAGATCATGTAAAGGATGCTGGTTGGGCCTTCATAGGTGCTCTTTTTCACCTTGAACCGGTCGGCCAGGGTCTCATCTATGTCCTTCATCCTCAGGGAGCCTGAGATGCGGATAGGCCGCGTATGGGGGACCACGTCGTACATCCCCCCGACCAGCAGGTAACGGGTCACTCCCACTTCCTTGAAAAGCTCCAGCACCGACTCTATGTACTCCTCGCCCAGCGAGTGAGGTTCCAGCAGGTGTACGAATAGGAGGTCGGGCAGGCCCTCGGCCTGGGAGTAGTTTATGAAGGTGTTGGGAATGGTCACCTGTCGCTCACCGTTGGCGTAGCGGAGCATGGGCCGGTAGCGTGTGAAGTCGAAGAAGCGCCCGGGCTCCGCCAACTTTGCCAACTCGGACGCCTTAAGATACCGTTCGAGACGGCTAAGCACCGTGGTCCCGACACTCCCCACGTCCACCCAGGGCCTCATCATCGCTATGGCGTGAGGCTGATTTAGTTCAGGAATTGGGTCCGTAGTCTCAAAGGCCTTGACTCTCACTCGTCACCTTCCCCCAATTGAATAAAAGCCCCCGGGGCCCGGTCCGGGCCCCGGGGGCTGTCCAGCGCGGTTTAATCTGAGCGTTTGGACGATGCTCCTAAAGGTGCATCACCACCATCTTGAGCTCTGTCATCTCCTCGACGGCGTAGCGGGGGCCTTCCTTGCCCATGCCGCTGAATTTCAGACCGCCGTAGGGCATCAGGTCGGCGCGCCACTGCGGGCCGTAGTTGATGTGCAGGCTCCCGGACTCGACTTCCATGGCAAACTTCATGGCCCAGTCTATGTTCTGGGTGAAGATGCCGGCAGACAGTCCGTATTCGCTGTCGTTCGCCAGGGCTATGGCGTCGTCGATGTTGTCAATAGGGGTGACGGCCACCGCCGGTCCGAAGATCTCTTCGCAGGAGATTTTCATCTCGGGCTTGACGTCGGCCACTACGGTCGGGGAGAAGATCGCCCCTTCCCGGTCCCCGCCCGTGACTACGGTTGCGCCCGAGGCAACTGCCTCGTCGATCCACGCACCCACCCGCACGGCATCCTCTTCACGTACCATCGGGCCCAACTCGATGCCTTCCTCGATCGGGTTACCGATCTTTATCTTCTCCACACCTTCCTTCAACCCTTCCAGGTAGTCAGCGTAGATCCGGCGGTCTGCCAGTACCCGCTGCGTCGATATGCAGACCTGCCCCGCATTGGAGTAGCCGCTCGCAACAGTTGCCTGGATGACTTTGTCTAAGTCGGCATCCGGCATGACGATGAGCGGGCTGTTGGACCCCAGTTCCATCGTCACTTTCTTTACGCCGGCCATCCGGCAGATGTGCTCCCCGACTTCCTTGCTCCCCGTGAACGTGATCTTGCGCACCCGGTTGTCGGTGCTTATCGCATCTCCGATAAGCCTGCCGCTGCCGGTAACGCACTGGATTGCCTCGGGCGGTAGCCCGGCGTCCAGGAGTACTTCCACGAGCTTCAGGGCGGACAGAGGAGTGTCGGTGGCGGGCTTGATAAGGACGGAGTTGCCCGCTGCCAATGCAGGCCCGACCTTGTGCATTACCAGGTTCAGCGGGAAATTGAACGGGCTGATCGCTGCCACGATGCCGCAGGGCACCCGCATGGTGAACCCGAACTGGCCTGACCAGCTCGGCGCTCCGTCCAGGGGCACTGTTTCGCCGTGGATGCGTTTGGCCTCCTCCGCAGAGCCCGTAAGGGTCTGCACGGCCCGGTCGACCTCTATGCGGCCTTCTGCTATGACCTTGCCCTCTTCCAGCGTGATGATGCGGCCGTGCTCCTCACGCCGCTCTTCCAGCAGTTCAGCAGCCTTCTTGAGGATGCTGTAACGTTCATGGGCGGGCATCTTGGCCATGATCTTGGCGCCTCGGGCAGCGCTGGTGATCGCAGCATCTATGTCGGAGTCCTCGGCCCTTGGTACGGTGTCAATCTCCACGCCGTCGTATGGATTAACAACGGCGATCTTCCGGTCCTTATCGATCCATTCTCCGCCTACGAACATCTTCATGGATATTTCCTCCTAATCGTTAACGATAGATTAGCTGCGTAATTAACGCCCGGCACACGGGCACCGAGGCTCGCTTACCCCGGTCCTCTCTGCCCGTCCGAGCATTATACCCCATACATTCGTGCTCTATAGTCCCAGCTCAGTCATGGACTTATCCAGGAGTTCCACGCCGCGGTCCAGCTCTTCGTATGTAGCCGTCATGGGAGGCGCAATGCGCCAGACGTTGGCTATGTTGGCATAGGAGGCTTGTTGAAGGATTAGCCCGTTCTCCAGACACTTCTTGGTTAACAGACGTGCCTCCTCACCGGCAGGTTCCCTGGTCTCCGGGTCCTTGACCAGCTCCATTCCGAGCAGCAGTCCCCTCCCCCGGACATCCCCGATAATCGGGTGGTCTTCTTTCATTCTTAGATAAGCGTCCTTCAGGTATTGCCCCTTGGCCCGCGCCTCGTCGGCCAGACCCTCCTTCACCAGCACCTCTATCACGGCAAGTCCGACAGCCGCAGCGAACGGGTCATTCTGGTGGGAAGAGATGAAGGCCATCCCCTTGTCGTGGCAGGTCTCTTCTATCTCCTCGGAAGTGATCATGGCGGCCAATGGCAGCCCAGCCCCGAGAGTCTTGGACAAGGCCAGGATGTCCGGCACGAAACCATCTTGCTCGAAGGCGAAGGTCGCACCCACTCGCCCGAGCCCCGTCTGAGCCTCGTCTAGGATGAACAGCATTCCTCGCTCCTCGCACATCTTTTTCACCAATGGGAAGTAGCCGGGCGGAGGTTCCAGCACTCCTGCCGCGCTCAGAATCGGCTCTGCGATGAATGCGGCCAGCGACCCCGTGGTTTGTGCGTCGACCATGTCGAAGCCAACCTTGGCGCAGGCGTAGTCGCAGGACGGGAAAGTAAGATGGAGGGGACACCGGTAGCAATATGGAGTAGGAATGGCCATGCCCCCCGGTGTCAGAGGTCCATACCCTTCCCTCCGGTTGGAGAAGGTCACACTGAGCGCCCCTCCCGTGTGGCCGTGATAGCCCTGCATCAGCCCTACAACCTCGAAACGCCCGGTGAACATCTTGGCCACCTTAAGCGCTACCTCCGTAGACTCTCCGCCCGTGCTCAGGAGGAGCACCTTCTGGAGTTGCGGTGGTAGAAGATCGGCGAGGGACTTGCCCAGCTCGATGACCTCCTCGCTAACCAGGTTGGTGTTGAGGTGGAGTATCCGTTCGCAGGAGCGCTCCAGAGCTTCGGTTATGGCCGGGTGGTTGTGCCCGAGGCTCGCAGCCATCTGCCCCGACCCGAAGTCAAGGTACTCTTTGCCGTCCATGTCCACCAGGGTCGCGCCCCGCCCGTGAGCGATGATAGGCTCCCCGTAGTCTTTGGAGGAGCGGAACAGGTGGGCCTTCGCCTGGTCCAGCAGGACCGTTTTGCGGGAATCTTGCAGCATGTCGTGCTCCTTTTCGTCGGACGGGTTCGGGGACTCGGATATTGTATACGGGAAGGCAAGAGCGGCATTTGACCGTGGCTTTTTGGTAAAGGGTTGACAAGGGTCGGTGCGCCAAATATACTGAGCCAACTTTAGAGGCGCGGAGGCTCTGGGGGGCCTCTCACATAGTGCCTTGCAATTCCATTTATCGAAACAGACGGCGAAGTACCTATAATTTAGTTAGCAGGTGACCTATATCACCGGCCCCACCCCAAGTGGCGGCCATACGGCGGAACTGCATCGTACCAAGAATCGCAGCTTAAGTCAGGAGTCACAGACAGGGGGACCTTAAGCGATGGCAAAAGCTTTAGAACAGATCAGTGGCGCTAGCATATCAGTCCGCAATCTCACCAAGTTATACGGTGAGGTTCGCGCTCTTGATAACGCCAACCTGGAGGTCGGCGCCGGAGAGTTCATCACCCTGCTGGGGCCCAGCGGCTCCGGGAAAACAACCTGCCTCATGATGATGGCAGGTTTTGTCATTCCAACCGCCGGGGATATTCTCGTAGACGGCAACTCGATCGTCGACATCCCCACCTACAAGAGAAACCTGGGGATGGTTTTCCAGAACTACAGCCTCTTCCCCCACATGAATGTGGAGAAGAACATCGCCTTCCCGCTCCAGATGAGAAAGATGAAGAAGCGGGAGATCGAGCCACGGGTGCAGGCCGCCTTGGAATTGGTACGGCTGACGGGCTTCGAAAAGAGGCGGGCCAGCCAGCTCAGTGGTGGTCAGCAGCAGCGTATTGCATTGGCAAGGGCCCTTGTCTATGAACCTAACGTTTTGCTCCTGGACGAGCCCCTCGGCGCCCTTGACCTCAAGCTCAGGCAGGAGATGCAGATCGAGCTGAAGCACCTCCACAACAGGCTCGGCGTCACCATCATCTACGTTACCCATGACCAGGGCGAAGCCCTCACCATGTCCGACAGGATCGTGGTTCTCAACTTCGGTGCCATACAGCAGGTGGCTACCCCTGACGTTATGTACAAGAGGCCCGTCAACCGCTTCGTCGCCGACTTCATCGGAGAGACGAACTTCATCGCCGGCAACGGAGATTTGGACGGCACCAGGTATGTTTTGGAGACCGATGATGGGCTGAGGCTGACAGGCATTGCCCGGGACGCCGATGTCGACGTTGAGAACGCCACCGCGGTCGTAAGACCGGAGAGTGTCGTAGAGGTGGCGGAAAGCAACGGAATGACCAACGTCTTCGAGGGAGAGATTGAAGAGATCATCTACCTCGGAGAGCACGTCAAGTACATAATAAGGCTCGGCACCTCCACGCGCATTATGGCGAAATGGCTGCTTAAGGCGGACTCTCACCTCTACAAGCAGGGAGAGCGAGTACGGATAGGTTGGGAAGCCGACGACATGTTGGCTGTATAAGCCGGCAGCACGGCAACTGAGATTACATCAACGGATTAAGCGTATACACATCAGCTAGGCTAAACACTCCGTCCCCCCCAAGCGGAAATTACCGCAAGGTCCGGGGTGAAGTCGACGACTGGAGATAGGTATGGCTCAAGCAGGGGCTCGACAAACAGGCGCTTTGGTAGGGAAGGTTCCTTATCTTGCTGACCTAAGAGACGTCGGTGACCAAATAATGGATCCGGCTAGGAGACGTCTCCTCTGGCTCAATCTTAAGGAGCAGGGCTTCTTCCTGATGCTCATTCTTCCTTCTGTTGCCTTGGTGGCTGTATTCCTGATTTTCCCCCTGTGGCGCATGCTTTCGCTCAGCTTCGGCACCACGGATGACGGGGTCGCCTTCAACTATAATTTCGAAACCATAGGCCAGTACGAGAGAGCTGTGAATGGGCCGGTCTATAGAGAGTTGTTCAAGACAACTTTCCAGATCTCATTCCTAACTACGGTCTTCTCGATCGCCCTGGGGTATCCCGTTGCCTATCTATTGGCTAACGTCGCGGACAAGACCCGGGCGATTTTGCTTCCCTTGGTGGTGGTGCCCTTCTGGACCAGCATTTTGGTCCGCACGTTTGCCTGGCGCATCATCCTTGGTAGGAACGGTTTCATAAACGAGACTTTGGACTGGATAGGGGTTCGGGACGGTGCGGGAGAGCTATTGCAGTGGGTGGGCGAAGTCATACACATGCGGCCCTTCACATGGATTCTTAGTTGGACTGGACTGCCCGACGCTCTGAACTTCACACGTTGGGACCCGTCGGTGGATGGCAGTGGGGGAGAGTTGGAGTTGGTCTTCAACCGTGTAGGCACCCTGATCGGAATGGTGCATATCCTTGTCCCGTTCATGATATTCCCCATATTCGCCGTAATGCGGGGAATCCCCAATGAATACTTGAGGGCAGCCGAGAACCTTGGCGCTGGCCCCTTTACAGCCTTCCGACGGGTCTACTTCCCGCTGACCACGCCGGGTCTGGGCGCTGGCATCCTACTGGTATTCATCCTGTCCCTTGGATTCTTCATCACGCCGGCTCTTCTGGGAGGCCCTGGAGACCGGATGATATCCAACATGATAGAGATACAAATTAATGAGGTGAATAACTGGGAGTTTGCGGCGGCTCTTGCCTTCATGCTCCTGGGCGGCACCCTCGTCTTGTACTTCATCTATGCCCGCTTCCTGAGCATGGACAGACTATACGGAGAGATGCGTTAGCGGAGGAAGCCCTTCATACCCGCGTCCTACAGATAACGCGAAGGAACACCAAAAATCATGGAAGGCATCACCAACGCCACAAGAGAAGTCTTTAAGAGTATTATGATCATCTCGACAGGCGTCCTGATTATCATAATGTTCGGCTTCGCCCTCGTGGCCATCGGTCCGGAATTCGTGACGATTGAGCGCGAGATAGCGCCCGAGGCCCTGGTCGCGGCCGTGCCCGAGTCCCTGAACGCTGACGTCAGAGCTGGAGCCGGAGAAGAACTTCTGCGGGTTCCCCCCGACTTGTTGGAAGAGTTTCTGCCCGACTACTCGACAGAAGACACTACGATCAACAACTCTTGGTCAAACGTGATGTGGACTGTCACAGGGGTTGCCGTAGCGATATGTGCCGCATTTGGGCTCCTTTGGCTCTTAACAATGCTGCCAGCTAGACTCAAGTCCCTCAGGAACTAAAGGATACGCCGATCAATGCAAGGAGTTGAGAGAACATGAAAGGTGCAGGCACTAGAGGACTCGGTGTTTGGGAAGGCCG
Organism: Dehalococcoidia bacterium; assembly: GCA_965220005.1. Taxonomy (GTDB): domain Bacteria; phylum Chloroflexota; class Dehalococcoidia; order Plut-88900; family Plut-88900; genus Plut-88900. The sequence continues at coordinate 315,377 of OZ244800.1, read as the reverse complement.
TAGGGCTCCTGTCAGAAGGGTTGTGCTCTATCTGTTCGTCTCTGTGGTCTTTGCCTTCCTAATCCTCCCTAACTTCATCGTCGTACCGCTTTCGGTGACCGACTCCATATTCCTTCAGTTCCCGCCCAGGGGATTCACCTGGCGCTGGTACCAGGACTACTTCGGTGTGGAGGGGGCTAGTCACTTCGGCTCGACTGGGCGCTGGATACCGGCAACTATAATCAGCGTCGAACTTGCGATAGCTGTCATGGTTGTTGCTGTACCCATTGGAGCACTGGCGGCTTACGGGCTGACTCGGGGCAAGTTCTGGGGTAAGAACATCCTGAACGCGGTCATCATCTCGCCCCTCATCGTACCGATACTTATTACTGCAATCGCCCTGTTCTTTTTCCTTTCAAAGGCCCTGCGGTCCTTCTTCAAGTCACCCTCTGGACTGTCGGTTCCCGTCTGGGGAGAATACGCACTGATTTTCCTGGCCATCGGCCTGGGCATTATCTCCATAGGTGTCCTCTTATTTAGGAGCTTCTACAAGAAGCCGATAGAAGAGTGGGATGCGAAGCTTGTCGCATGGTATGAACGGTTCAGGCCTTGGGCCCCGATCGGCATACTGTTTACAGTTCCCTATCTGGTAATCCCGTGGATGTCGGGTTGGACGGACAAGTTCGATGGAGGGCTGCTCTCTTCGGCGGACCCGTATCCTCAAGTCCCGGTGGTGGGCGCAGGCCTTCTGGTTGCCCACGTGATGCTGGCTGTTCCTTACGTCACAATCATCTTGAGTGCAACCCTTAGGAATGTGGAACGTAATCAGGACCAGGCGGCGGCCATCTTGGGCGCAGGGCCAATTAGCACGCTAACTAGGGCTGTTCTGCCGCAGATGGTTCCCGGCCTTGCCGCTGCGGCATTCTTCTCCTTCCTCGTGTCCTTCGATGAACTGCTAATAGCCCTGTTCCTCTCGACTAGCCAGATTAGCACCCTGCCCAAGGAAATATGGGACGGTATCCGGACCGAGATCAGCCCGACCATCGCAGCGATCTCCACGATGCTGGTATTTGTGACCATACTACTCTTGGGGTTGGCCTTCTTCGTCCAGACCCAGATGCGGAAGAAGGATGCAGCGACGACTTAGGTACATTCCAACATAGGAAGAAAGATCAAAAAGGGATCACTTAGATGCGTACCATTCAAAAGACACTAATCCTGTTGGGGCTCGTAGGGATCTTGGCCTTGCTCTCTTTGTCCGCTGCCTGCGGCGGCAATGGCAATGGTGATGATGGTAACGGTGATGAACCGGCCCCCACGGCTACTTCGGCAGGTCCTACTTCTACTCCCGCCCCGGCGGCGACTAGCACCCCTCTTTCAGGTGTCGGGGGAGCCCCCCTGCCTGAAGAGTTTACCGGGGGCGAAGAGATAGCGGCGACGGCCAGCACGACGGACATGATGCCCATCGGTGCAGATGGATTGAGTGGGACTCTTGACCTGATCCAGATTGAGCGTCAGACTAAGGTAACTGTCATACTGGACGACGCGGGCCCGGGCCCCTACGCCGCAGCAGTCCGCAGAGGCGGTTGCCCGGACGAGGGCGGGGATCCCGACGGCCAGTTCGACTACCTCCTCTTCAGCGTAGAAGGCGGCGAGTCCGTAAGCATGGTAAACACGCCGGCCCAGTTCTTCCAGTTCAGCTTGGCTTACGTGATAGTTGTTGACGGCGAAGACCTGGTAAACGACACCCCGATCTCATGCGGCAACATTCCTAGCCCGCTCAGATAGACCTTAACAAGCTTGGATATAATGGCCGGGGCCTCCGACATCGGGGCCCCGGCCATCGTTTATCCAATACAACTTGCTGACGGTGCCAAGGAGAGAGCAAAATGACGGATTACAGTAGCCTTAAGTCCCTGCAGGTTGAAGTTAGGGACTCCGTTGCCCAGGTAACCCTTGACCGACCCGGCGCCCTCAACGCCGTCGACCACCAGATGCACCTTGATCTCGAAGAAGTCTTCGGTATGTTGGCTGAGGATGCCAGCGTGAATGCCGTTGTCCTCACCGGAGCCGGCAAAGCCTTCTCCGCCGGCGGTGACATCAAGGGCATGCAGGAGCGGGCCCGAGACCCGGAAGTGCAGAAGGCCTACATTCACGGCTGGCTTATGCAGGGACCCAGAAAGCTGGTCAGAAACCTGCTGGAGCTGCCTCAGCCCATCATCGCTGCCGTAAACGGCCACGCCATAGGCCTCGGGGCTACGCTGGCGTTGCTCTCAGACATCATTATCGTTTCGGAACAGGCTAAGATTGGAGATCCTCACGTCAGCATGGGCGTCGTGGCGGGCGATGGCGGAGCGGTCATATGGCCCCTTCTCGTTAGCCTTTGCAAAGCCAAGGAAATGCTGCTCACCGGAGACTTGGTGACCGCGCAGGAGGCCCTGGGGCTGGGGCTGGTCAATAAAGTCGTGGCTAGGGATCAGGTGGTTGCGTCAGCTATGGAAATGGCCCAAAGGCTAGCCTCGGGCCCGACTCTCGCAATCAGGTGGACTAAAATGGCCCTTAACAAGCGGCTTAGGAACGAGGTCAACCTTGTTCTGGAATCCTCTCTGGCGACCGAAAGCCTGACCTTCTTCACCCGCGACCACACTGAAGCCGTCGACGCTTTCCTGGAAAAGCGTAAACCTGAATTCCAGGGACGCTGAGCTTGGGCGTACTGGGCAAGGCATTATGCCTCCCGTTCAAGCTCCTGCTGTGGGTGTTGACGCTTCCGGCAAGATTTGCTGTAGGGCCCCTCAAGCTCGTCTTTGTAATTCTTCTTCTGGCCTTGATACTCGCCGGTATTCAGTTTGTGTTATTCCTAAAATTCTTCGGAGATTGAGATTAGTAGATGAGCGACAAAGATACTTGCCCCATAATCGACGCAGACAGCCACATCCTTGAACCTTCCGACCTCTGGCAGAAGTACCTGGAACCGGAATATAGGGACCGTGCCCTGCGTTTGGAAAAGGACGACCAGGGCTGGGACCAGTGGGTCATAGATAGGAAACCGTGGGGGTACAGGCATGGAGTGTTCGGGGATATGGGCGCAATCGGCCGAGACCTGGAGCCCCACTTCACGCCCGGTGTCGTCTCCTACGAAGAAGGAATAGCCTTCGCGCCCGGGGGCTGGGACCCGAAGGAGCGACTTGCCGTTCTCGACAAGGAAGGCATCGACAAGGTTGTCCTCTATCCGTCTCTGGGCATCACCTGGGAGGGTGGTTGCACCGACCCCGAGCTAGGGGACGCGTACTGCCGGGCCTACAACAACTGGCTGCTGGACTGGTGCAGCGAATCTCCGGACCGGCTAATCCCCATAGCTCACGTCTGCTTGCTTGATCCGGAATTGGCCGCGGAGGAGATGGAGAGAGCTGTGGGTGCCGGGGCCAAAGGAATCATGCTCCGGGCCTACCCCTCGGGGAACAGGCAGTACGGCGACCCGGCTAATGACCGGTTTTGGGCCCAGGCGGAGGAGACCGGTGTTCCTCTAGCCCTCCACATTGGCGGAGCCCCGAGGATGATGGGTGAGGAGCTGTTCGACGTGAAAATGGGCCGCTCAACCTGGTGGATCTACGTCATGTTTATGAGCGAGGTACAGCTGGGCTTTACCACGGTGATGAACGGCGCTGTCCTGGAGCAGTTTCCGGGTATCAAGATGGTGCTGCTGGAGTCGGGTTGCGGCTGGCTCCCCTACTGGCTCGACCGCATGGACGACACCTTTGAACACACCGGATTTTCCACCGCCCTGAAGCTCAAACCGTCCGAGTACTTCAAACGGCAATGCCTTATCACCATGGATGCCGACGAAGAGCTCGCTGCTGTCAGCGTTCGGCACGTCGGGGCCCAGTCTTTTATGTGGGCCGCCGACTACCCCCACTCCGACGGCCATTGGGATGCAGTAAACAGCGTACGTAGCACTCTGAAAGATTTGCCCGAAGACGACTTGAATAAGGTGCTGGGTGAAAATGCCCGGAGAGTCTACGGCCTTTAGCCTACACCCGACCCCACGTGACTACTCGGCCAGGCACGATGACGATTACCGCCCTCCCCCCGAAATCCAGGTCCCGATACTGGTGGTAGCGAGCGCGTAGCAGGGGAACAGCGGCGTTGTGGTCAGGCCCCGACGTGACGATGGTTGCATTGCCCCGCACCATCACAAACCCCAGCTGCGACCAATCGTCTGAGTAGGTGTCCACCGTGAGGCACACTCGGGGGTTGGTACGAATGTTACGAATCCTCTTCAGCTCCCTGCGCGACACGTCCTTGGGCTTCTCGTCGATTACGATGAAGATGCGGTCGGATGCCGTGGCGAAGCACACCGGCACCACGTAAGGTTGTCCGGATTCGTCTACAGTAGCCAGCCGCCCGACGAAATGACTGGCGAGAAACGCGGCGACGTGAGGCTCGAACGATATGGGAGCGCCTACCAACGCCGCACCAGGTTGCGGAGCATGGTTTCAGACCAGACCCGTGCGGTGAGCCCCATCTTCTCCCTGGAGCTAAGTGCTATTCGTTCGCCGAACACGTTGTATTCCCGCGCCTCAATCCTGTCCAGGAGCTTCGAATATAGAGCCCGCAGTACGGCCGGGCAGAGCCGGGACCGAGGGGCCAGCAGGGGAAGAAGGCCCGCGCTCCTTTCGAAGTAGTCGCGTGCCCGGTTGACCTGCTGCACCATCATCGCCCGGAACTCGGGCCCCGTGGCCCCGGCCTGAAGTGACTCGGGAGTCACACCGTGTTCTGCCAACTCGTTCTGGGGCAGATACACCCTGCCACGCCCGCAGTCTTCCTCAATGTCCCGCAGGATGTTCGTCAGCTGCATGGCTATTCCCATGTCGGTGGCTAACTCCTTGGCCCTTGGGTCCGTGTATTCAAAGATCTCAATGCACACCAGCCCGACCACCGACGCAACGCGGTAGCAATACTGGTATAGATCTTCGAAATTCTGGTAGCTGTGGGTCACCAGGTCCATCTCCACGCCGTTGATGATCTCGTGAAAGTAGTCCTTGGGTATGCCGAACTTGTGGCACGAGTCCAACAGGGCAACGAACACGAGAGACTCTGGGTTTCCTTCAAAGGCCTCGTCCAGTTCACGGTGCAGACCCGTGAGAAGCGCTGCCTTCTCGTCTAAGGGGAGTTCCTCGTCACTGTAGTCGTCAGACAGGCGGCAGAAGGCGTACGCCGCGTAGATTGCCTTCCGTTTCTCTTTCGGGAGAGTGATGAAGGCGTAATAGAAGTTTCGTGCCCTGCTCCGCGTTAGGTCGGTGCAGTAGGCGTAGGATTCTTCCAGGGTAGGAAGCAAGGCCCTAGTTCCCGTTGAGGGCCCGACGATAGCGCCCCAGCGCGAGAAGGGGGAAGTAGATCCGGTACATGTGGTACTTGATCATGAAGTCCCTGGGGAAACCCGTCCCGGTGAAGTAGTCCTCGGGCCACGTCCCGTCCGAGCCTTGCATTGCCAGGAGATATTCTACGCCCCTGCGCGCCTCCGTGCTGTCGGCCTCGTTGGCGGAAATGAGGGCCAGCAGTGCCCAGGACGTCTGGGATGCCGTGCTTGGCCCCTGACCCCTCAGAGACGGGTCGTCGTAGGAGGTGCAGGTCTCCCCCCAGCCGCCATCTTCGTTCTGATGTGTCTTGAGCCACGCCACTGCCTTCTGTACGTAAGGACTGTTCATGTCCTCGCCCAAGGCCTCGAGCGCGGGCAGAACTGCCCCGACTCCATAAACGTAGTTCACCCCCCACCGCCCAAACCACGCCCCGTCCTCTTCCTGCTCGTCCTTGATGTACCTCAGTCCAGCGGCAATCCGGGGGTCCGACTCAACGGTAAGGCCCCGCAGCCCGAGAAGCTCCAATATATGTGCCGTCACGTCTACGCTTGGCGGATCGATCACCTCACCGAAGTCGCAGAATGGGATCTGGGTGACCAGGGTACGAGTGTTGTTCTTGTCGAATGCGCCCCACCCCCCGTTTCGGCTCTGCATCCCCATTATCCATTCGATACCGCGGTCTATGGCCCGTTCGCCGGCGATTGGGTCCAACACTACCTTGGTCAGGGCGATGGCAACTTCTGCCGCATCATCTATGTCGGGATACCATTCGTTGTCAAACTCGAAGGCCCAGCCTCCTGGCTTGAGCCCCGGGCTCTTCACTGCCCAGTCCCCCTCTTTCGTGATCTGCTCTTCAAGCATCCACTGCCCGGCCCTCACCAGGGCCGGGTGCTGTCGTGACATCCCCGACTCTTCCAGTGCTATCACCACCCACGCCGTGTCCCACACTGGACTGATGCACGACTGCGTTCTGAAATTATCATCCTCTTCGATGCCGAAGGTGTTGAATGCCTCCAGCCCTTTTGCCATAACAGGATGCTCTATCGGGTATCCCAGGCAGTCCAGGGCGATTAGGGAATAAACCCACGGAGGCTGGATGCCCGCCCACGCTCCGTTGTTCTCCTGGTGCTCCAGGATCCATTCCTCTGCCTTCTTGATGGCCAGGGTCCGGGTGGGTCGCAGAGGCCACTTATCCCCGATCTTGATCATCCTGTCCAGTCCCATGAAAGCACGCCTCCAGCTGACCAGTCCGGGTTCTCCCCGGACGGTGTAGCTTAGGCGTCCTGTGCCCGGCGGGATCAGCTCGTCGATTTTTGCGTAATCGGGTACGCCTCGCACGGGCCTCTTGTCCATGATGATGGTCATGGGTACTATCGTGCCCCGGGCCCAGGATGAAAACTCGTAGATGTTGAAGGGGAACCACGTTGGCAGAAGGAACATCTCGGGCGGCATGGCCGGGATGGCGTCCCAACTCCACTCCCCGAGCATGGCGAGCCAGATTTTCGTGAAGTTCCTCACCTTGGGAAGGCCCCCCTCGGAGAGGATGAACTGCTTAGCTTTGACCATTCGAGGGTCGTCGGCGGAAATGCCGGCGAGCTTAAGTGCGAAATACGCCTCCACGGTGACATTCAAGTCTCCGGGACCTCCGTAATACACGGCCCATGTGCCGTCCTCCCTCTGGCAGCTCAACAGATATCGGGAGACCTGCGCCCACCTACGCTTTTCGCCTATGCCCAGGAAGTGAGTGAGCATCAGGTATTCCGCGGTAATGGTTGCGTTGGACTCCAGCTCACCCCACCAATACCCCTCCCTGTATTGCGTGTCCAGCAAATGCTCCTGGCAGCTCCTGATCGCCGACTCCAGCGCCAGCCCATCCACAGCCCCATTCGCCCGGCCGTTGACCTTTCCATTGCCTTGGCCATTCGCCTTGCCATCAGACGGGCCACCGACCCAGAAGCGCCTTATTTCTGGAGTTCTCTGCCTCACGCCGCCACTCCCAATGAATCCCGGCTTCGGAACCACGAGACTGCGTCTCTCAGAGCGATCTCGATAGGCGTCTGCGGCATCCCAAGCTCTGAGACTGCCTTTGACGAGTCGAAGTACATGGGATGGCGGGCCATTCTCACCCCCGCCAACGGTATGCGGGGCTGCTTGCTCAGCAGCTTCACTGAAAGCAGTTGGTCGACGTGGGCCAGGGTCATGGCCAGCCCGTAAGGGAGCTTGAACCGAGGCACAGGCATGCCGGCCGCGCTCCCCAGGGCTTGGAAAAGCTCTTTCAGGGTCAGATTGCGGTTGCCCAAGATATATCTTTCACCGGTGCGGCCCTTCTCAAAAGCTAATATGTGCCCCCGAGCCACGTCCCGGACGTCAGCGACATTCATTCCCGTGTCTATGTAGGCCGGCATCCGACCCTTGATAAAGTCCAGTACGATCCGACCCGTCGGGGTCGGCTTGGGGTCCCAAGGCCCGATTGGTGCCGTAGGATTCACGATGACTAGGTCCAACCCCCGACTGCAGAACTCCAGTACCTGCTCTTCAGCTATGAATTTGGAGCGGTGATATCCGTCCACAATCTCATCCAGTGAGGAGGAAGAGTTCTCGTTTGGGATGGGCCCGCCCTTCCAGTGCCCGAACACCGACGCCGTGCTGGTGTAGACCACCCTTGAAACCTCCGCCTCCATCGCCGCTTCCAATATGTTCACGGTGCCGTCTACGTTGGTCTTGACGAAGTCTCCGGGGTCGGGACTCCACAAGCTGTACAGCGCCGCGGTGTGAAACAATGCCTCCCGACCCCTCATTGCGCCGGCCAGCGATCCTCGGTCCCGCAGATCTCCGATAGCTACCTCGACGTCCAAGTCTTTGAGATTCGACCTGTCGGCCTCCGGGCGGCACAGCGCCCGGACCTCGTGGTCGTCCTTCAGCAATTCCCTGACCAGGTTGCCGCCAATGAACCCCGTGGCCCCAGTCACCAAGGCTTTCAAAATGCCCTCGGCTCCTTGAATATTCCGTCGGCTGCTTCAGTTGACAAGGAGAAAACTCCTGATGAACCCGTTCAGGGCCCTATCCGCCGCCCGAGCCTTGAGCCCCAGACCCGATAGCCTCCACACCTCTCCGGGATGACTCACGACATACCCCAGCCCTCGTGCCACCGAGACCCTCCCCTCTTCATACAAGCTGTCTAACCCGTCTGGGAGCCGCATTTCCACCGTGTCCAATATCGCTCTGACTGCAAGAAAGGAAAGGCCATACCGGGAGACTGTTTCCGCTATTTGATAAGTCTCCATGTCCAGTGCCAGCACCCCGAACCTCTGGCCTAGTCGCTTCTTCGCATCCGGGTCGGTTACTACACACGAGGCAGTCCCGATTCTTCCGATTCGATAGCGCACACCTGATCGTGAGAGCGCCGACTCTGCTCTTGCTAGTAGACCGGGATCGAGAGAAGTGGCGTTGGATAGGGTCTCGACATCGCCCGAGTCGTCCACCAGGCACGCTTCGTCGCCCAAAACTAGGTCTCCGGTCCTAAGACCCTGCGAAGCTGCCCCCGCATAGCCCAAGGCTAATATCTCCGTCACCCCGTGTTCCCGAGTCAGCTCCGAGACCACACTCTCCGTCTCCCGTGCTCCGATGCCGACAGTCGAGATAAGGACCCCCGTCCCCCCGAAAACGCCCTTCGACACTCGCCCACGATCCCTCACTGGCGAAGCGTGGATCGTCTTGGCGAAGGAGGATGCCTCCCTCGGCATGGCGGTTAACACCGCTAGCACGTTGGGCTCACTTCCTCGGCTTCTCTCTCGGCCGCCCGAGCCTTGGCCTCTGCTTTCCTTCGTTGCCAAGCCTCCCAAGACTTGCCGACGGCAGTGTCCTTTCCCGAGAAGTTGACATTGGCTATCTCGGAGTATGGGAGGGTGAATGGCCCGCCCCCCGACGCGTCGAAATATTCCAGAAACGGCTCTCGCGTCTCAACGTCCCTGTTGAATATGTACCCCTCGATAACCGAGCCGTCGGTCTTCACTATGGTCGTGTTGCCGCGATAGTCGAAAGCCAGTTCAATGACCTGCTCAATGCTCAGCGTCTCGTCGAGGGCTGGTGTCCAGCCTTCCAGCGATTTCTGTTCCGCCATGTTTAAGCGCCCTTTAACTCGGGGCTAAAGTTTGCCGGAAATGGTGGCTGCTACGGAGCCTTTGAACCCCTTCCAGCTCGCGAACGTCTTGTCTACGGCGGTGGCCTCGAACCCGGAATGGACCATGCAGTCCTTGCACTTGGGGTTGCCGCTGGCCTTGCCGTAGTCTTCCCACTTGGTCTCTTCCAGTAACTGTTTGAAGCTGTGGGCGTACCCTTCCTGCAGCAGGTAGCAGGGCCTCTGCCACCCGAAGACGTTGAAGGTCGGGTTGCCCCAGGGAGTGCATTCGTAGTCCTGCTTGCCCATCAGGAACTGCAGGAACAGGGGGGATTGGTTGAACTTCCAACCCTTCTTCTTCTCGGCGAGTATCTCGGTGAAGAGTTGGTTGGTGTTCTGCTTTCGAAGGAAATGCTCCTGGTCGGGAGCCTTGGAGTAGCTGTAGCCCGGCGACACCATCATCCCCTCCACCCCCAACTCCGTCATCTCATCGAAGAACTCGCGCACCCGCAGGGGTTCGGCCCCTTCGAAGAGCGTGGTGTTCGTCGTGACCCGGAACCCGAGCGCCAGCGCATGCCTCGCAGCCTCGACAGCCTTGTCGTAGACCCCGTCCTGGCACACCGACTCGTCGTGGTCCTTCCTCAATCCGTCTAGGTGAATGCTGAAAGTGAGGTACTTGGAGGGCTTGAACAACCCCTCGTCCAGCTTCTTCTTAAGGAGAATAGCGTTGGTGCAGAGATATACGTACTTCTTGCGCCGGACCAGCTCTTCAACAAGCTCCCCGATCTCCGGGTAGAGTAGGGGCTCGCCGCCTGGGATGCTCACTATGGGTGCGCCGCACTCCTCCACCGCCCCGAGACACTGCTCCACGCTGACCCGTTTCTTCAAAATCTGGGCCGGATACTGGATCTTCCCGCAGCCCGCGCAGGCAAGGTTGCACTTGAACAGGACCTCCAGCATCAGCACCAGCGGGTAGCGCTTTCGACGCATTAGCTTCTGCTTGAGCACGTGGCCCGTGACGGTTATCACTTGCGAAAGGGGTACGCCCATGGCTAATGTTCTCTTTCTAGGAAGAATTTGGCGAGACCCCTGAGCTGGGAGTCCATGTCTTCCGCTAGGTTAAGAGCGTTAAGACGCCGCATGGCTGAGTCCTTGTGTTCCGAGGCGAGGCCCTGGCAATAGTTCCAAGCCTCGGTCCTTTCGAGAATGGACAGCACTCTGCTCACCTCGTCCTCGTTGGCCGGATCGCTGTTTCCATATATCTCCTGCAGGGCCGTCCGGTCGGCTCCCTGGGCGGACTGCAGGGCATGTACCACCGGCAGGCACATCTTCTTCCGCCGGATGTCTGAGGCTATGGGCTTCCCCAGCCGATCCTCGTCTCCCCAGACCCCGAGAACGTCGTCCCGAATCTGGAAGACCAGGCCCAAATCTATTCCGAAGAGCTGCCATGACTCCGCCGTCTCAGCATCGCATCCGGCGAATAGCGCCCCCAGGTAGAACGAGCATGCGAACAGCTCACCAGTCTTCCTCCTGATCATGCCCAGGTACTGTTCCGTCGTGACGGCTGTGTTGCATTCGTAGGTAATGTCCAGGAACTGCCCCTCGATCATGGCGAGGGATGCAGACTCCAACCCCTCGACTGCAAGGCGGATCTGTGTGGCGGACTGAGATGAGTCCACATCTTTGACCAAGGTCAGCGCTGCCAATCCCCTCATGGAGTCTCCCGCATTTATGCCCTGGGCCAGACCCCACTTGTGCCACACCGTGTCCCGGTGTCGGCGCTGGATATCCCCGTCCTGAATGTCGTCATGGATCAGGGAAAAGTTGTGTACCAGCTCCATGGCTGCGGCTGCATTGAGGGCCTTGCGCCAGTCGCCGCCTGCCGCCTGGCAGGCGAAGAGGCACATCATGGGCCTCAGGCCCTTGCCCTGCCCGTTCGCTGGCCGACCCTCGGCGTCGATCCACCCCAGATGGTAGCGCTGCATCTGGTAGATGCCCAGGTCCCGCCCTTCGAAGGCAGACCTGAGTGTGGCGTCGAGAGATTCTTTATATGTTTCGAAGACTGCGGGAAGCGTCATATAGCTTCGAGAAGCCCTGCTAGGGCAGGCTATTGCCCTGCCCCGTTCTTCGCCATGGTCCTTTGTTCCGAGCCCTTCGGAAACAAATCTGGAAAGTCCCCCCTGATGGAACTGGCGATGCCCTGCGCGTTGAGCCCCAGCATTTCCAGGAGCTCCGACCGAACACCATGCTCGATGAACCTGTCCGGCACACCGAGGGTCTTCACCTTCGCCCCCTTGGGCATCGCGCTTTCTATCAGCGAAAGCACTCGGGACCCGAAACCGCCGCTTATCATGTGCTCTTCCACGGTGACGGCCCGGCCCGTTTTGGCAACGCTGTCCAGTATCAGTTTTTCGTCCAGTGGATTTATAAACCGGGCGTTTAACACCGTGCACTCGACACCCTCAGCCGCCAGGGCCTCCGCGGCTTCCATAGCCGGGTAGACCATCGAGCCGATGGCGATGATAGTCAGGTCTTTGCCCTCCCTCAGCTCCTCGCCCTTGCCAATCTCCATGAGATGAGGCTCGGCGGCCAGCGGTACCCCGTATCCCGTTCCTCGCGGGTAACGGAGAGCGGTGGGGCCGTTACGCTGGACAGCCGTGTAGAGCAGGTGTTGAAGCTCGTCTTCATCCTTCGGAGACGCCATTACGATGTTGGGCAGAGAACCCATGAAGGCAATGTCGAAGATGCCCTGGTGAGTCCTGCCGTCCTCCCCGACCAGCCCCGCCCTGTCCACTCCGATGATCACCGGCAGGTCCTGGAGGCATACGTCGTGCAGGATCTGGTCGTAAGCCCTCTGCATGAATGTCGAATATATGGCCACCACCGGCTTCAAGCCGCCGCGGGCCATGCCCGCCGCTACGGTGACGGCGTGCTGCTCAGCTACTCCCACGTCGAAGACCCGCTTGGGAAAGCGTTTCTCGACCTGCTTGAGCCCCGTGCCTTCGAGCATGGCAGCGCTGATCCCGACCACTGCGGGGTTCGCCTCCATCAGCTTCTCCATCGTGTCGGCGAAGACCTTGGAGTAAGTCGGTGCTCCGGACCCCGCCCCTAGAGGCGAGCTTGGCTGGTGGAATTTGATGGGGTCCATCTCCGCAGGCTCGTGGCCCCGGCCCTTGTGGGTAACCACGTGTACCAGGGGCGGCCTGTCGTGGTATTTCATTGCGTCCCGCAGGACGGTTTCCAGTTCCTCAATATCGTGGCCGTCAATGGGCCCAATGTAGCGGAAGCCCATCTCCTCCCAGAGGAGGTTGGGGATAATGATCCCCTCCAGGCTGGTCTTGATGCGGTTGGCCAGCCGCCAGACCAGCTCTCCCTGGGGTAGGGCCTTGGCCAGGTTGCGTCCCCCTTCGACCAGGGCTCGATACTCTGGATTCAGGGTGATCCGGTTCCGCCAGTTGGTGAGCCAGCCCACGTTCTCGGAGATCGACATCCCGTTGTCGTTCAGGATCACCATAAGGTTCTCGGGCTTGTCATGCGCTATATTGTTCATCCCCTCGTAGCTGAGTCCGGCAGTCAACGCCCCATCCCCCACCACCCCGACCACGTATCCGCCCTCGTGCGTAAGGGTGAGAGCCGCCGCTACGCCCGCAGCCGCCGACAACCCAGTCCCCGCATGCCCCGCCCCGAATATGTCATGGGGGCTTTCGTTAATCTCCGCAAAGCCTGAAAGTCCGCCTTTGGTTCTGATATCGTCGAACCCGTCCTTGCGGCCCGTGACCAACTTGTGCGTGTAGCACTGGTTGCTGGTGTCCCAGACAATCTTGTCCCGTGGGCTGTCCAGGATGCGGTGTAGAGCCAGGGTCAGCTCAACCACGCCCAGGTTGGACGCCATATGGCCCCCGTTCTTGCTCACCACCCGGATGATCGTCTCCCGGATCTCTTCGGCCAGGGTGTCCAGTTCCGCGTAGGAAAGGCCTTTCAGGTCTTGGGGACTGTCTATTTTGTCTAGTACGCTGTTTGACACGGGAACCTCTCGCTGCCTTGATAAAAAAATGCCCGCCGATGTTGGCCTCGGCTTAAATAATGCCACATAGGCGGGCGGGGTGACTATATCGACAGCCGAGGTACTAGGCTAACATACGGCCAGATTAGGCGTCAAATCGCTCACCTTACCCCCGATTCCCCCGTCATTCCCGTGCCCCGACACGGGAATCCATCCCCGCGGGACGGGGCCGCTCACCCTGTCGCAGATCCGCCTCGGGCGGGAACCCCGTCGAAGGGTCGAGCAGGGGAGGAGCCCCGCATGGGCAATCCCCTTACCCCCGCCCCCCACCCAACACCCGCTCCCGAAACACCACAGCGAATATCAGCATCGAAATACCCATCAGGCAGGCGTTTACCGCATACACCCACGTCAGGGAGGCAAACCCCAACGCCAGGTACCCGAGCAGAGGGCCCGTCGCCGAGCCCAGGTCCTGCCACGTCGCATACCGGCTCATCACCGTTGACCTCCTGTCTCTTGGCGCCAGGTCCCCCGCCAGCGCATCCGAGGACGCGCCGACCGTCGCAGCGCTTATGAACCCCACAGGAAGCCAAAGGAGCGTCAGGGCCAGGTTTCCCGGAAAGGCCAGGAGTAACACCATGCAGATGGAGAGAGGCGTGGCAATTAGGATTATCCGTTCTCGCCCGATCCGATCGCCGAAAAGACCGAGGATCGGACCCCCGAGAGCCGCAATCCAGTTGGTGGCCAAAAGAGCCCCATTCAGCGTCGCCGTCCCTATCATCCACCCTCCTACCGACGCCCCATCCTCGCCCAATACTTCGCTCAAAAAGAAACCGAGGGTCGATACTACTATTCCCCCCAGCGCGAAATAGAATACGAAGGAATTAAGAAAAAGCGCCAACAGCCGGACCGTCTTTCCGTCCCGTTCTCTTGAGGTTCTGCCCAGAAGCATCCCCTGCAGGAAACTCCCGTCTTCCTCCCTTGCGTCGGCCCTCATAGGGATGGAGATAGAAATAGCAGCCTTGTCAGAGCGCGTGGGACTCGGTTTCTTCACAATGCCGAAGACCAGCGGAAGCGCCACGAGCCCCAATCCCGCTACTATTGAAAAGCTCGCCAGACGGCCCGTTAAGTCGAATAAGATGCCGCCAAGCAGCACCCCCACAATGCTCCCTGCCCTCTGTCCCCCGCTAGACAGCCCCATAAGCCGCGCTCTGTCTCCCTCACGGCCATCCTCCAGCACCGTCACGTATCCCCCGAGCCTGAGGATCGAGTAGCACAGTCCCCACAGGATCCGGGCTATCAACAGCACTGCGAATCCGGGGCCGATCCCGTAGGCAAGCGTGGTCACAATGGACAGCACCACAGCCAATGCCAGCGGCCTCTCCATGCCGAATCTCCTGAAGAGACGGTCCGCCAGCGGGTTGGAGACCAACCTGACAAATCGGTTGGCGCTCAACAGCACCCCCACCAGCCCTGCCGACACCGCAAACGAGGAGATGTTTGAAGGCAGCACGGCGTAAATCATGGAGTCCCCCATGATCACCGCCCCCGCTATTGCAGTAACCGTCAGCACCCGGCCCGGTGCAAGTCCGTATCCCCTCGCCCTGCTGCTCATATCCCGGCAACTTTACCACTGGCCGAGAACCTAAGTCGCACCTCTCCTTGACAACGCCGCCGCGCGGGTGTTCCATTACCCCGCCCCCGACAGAGAATGTCCACTTCATCACTCAAGGCTGATATAACATGCGACTCGACTTGGCCTCCTTCAACGTAGACCACATAACGCTCGCAGATGAGACCTGCCTCTCCGATGGCGAACTCCGCGTCGATCCCGCCGCCGTCAAAGACCTCGTCCTCTCCGAAGACCTCTTCGAAGACGTTCAGGTCCACGCCGTACATCCCGGAGACCAGGTCCGCATTCTCCACGCTCTGGATGTTGTCGAGCCGAGGCACAAGGTGTCGGGGCCGGGTCAGGTGTTCCCGGGTGTCCTGGGTCCCCCGCTCCCCGTGGGTGAGGGACGGACTCATTGCTTGAGAGGCATGACAGTGACCACCGCAGGAGAGGCAGTGCGGGGGGAGCCGGTCTACTGGCGGGAAGCGATTATCGACATGTTCGGCCCGGGCGCCGACTACACCCCCTTCTCCCGCACGGCCAACCTGGTCCTTGAGATCAAGGCCCGCCCAAACGACGAGCCGGATATTGAGGAAGACAACACGATAATGGGCTCGGGGTATTCTGCAACCTATAACAAGGCCGTGCGTAAGGCCGGATTCAAGGTGGCAAGCTGGCTTGCGAGCCTGACCGCGGACATGACACCCGACTCCGTGGACGTGCTAGAGCTTGGCCCCGTAGACCCGAGCCTGCCTAAGGTCTTCTACGCCTGCCAGGAGTCCACCCAGTTCCTATACGGAGAGGTGATGGGCTGGCAGCCTACGCTCCTTCACCCCAACGAATACGCGGACGGCGTTATATATCGAGCCTTCAATGGCCCCGGCAGCATCCGGGAGGCAACCTATTTCTACCAGAACCACCGGGTCGTCGCTGACTTGTACGCCCGACACGGCAAGGACATAAATTTCGGCGGGGTGGTGCTGTACCCGTTCGGCAGCGAAAAGGTGGAGGAGAAGGAGAGGATCACCAGCTTCGCGGCCAAGCTGTTGGATATGATGAAAGCAGACGGCGTGGTCATCTCTTTTGTCGGAGGCGGGCACCCGGGCATCGACCCCATGCTCCTGTGCCAGAAGTGCGAGCAGTTGGGCATACGTACCACCCTCATGTACCCGGAGATGGCTGCTGGCTCGTCCGACCCCGGGTTCGTCCACTTCGTGCAGGAAGCCGACGCCGTGGTGAGTGTCGGCAACTACGAGGAAATCGTCACCCTACCCCCAGCCCCGACAGTCATCGGCGGGACCACCGTCCACCTGACGGACCTCGACGCTCATGGCGAATTGCCTATTACCATCAGGCACATTTACGGGGCCTCCAGCCCCCTGGGAGACTGGACGCTGGCCGGCGTCCAGTATTAACGAGCGATTTATGATGCGCCTTGAACTTGCCCGCCACCCCGTCCACGAAATTCGCTTCTCCGATACAACCCGTCTCTCCGACGGCGTCCTTCACGTATCCAGAGAGGAGATTCGGGAGATCGTCACGAGTTCGGGCCCTTTCCAGGACGTGGAGTTGTATGTTGCCAAACCGGGAGACAAGACCCGCATAATCAACGTCTTGGACGCGGTGGAGCCGCGGCACAAGGCGTCGGGGTCGGGCACCGTGTTTCCCGGTATGGTCGGCGCCCCTGTTACTACGGGCGAGGGACTGGACCACGTTCTTGAAGGCATGGCCGTCTTGACCGTCGGTGAGCCCGCCCCCGGCGAGTCCGTCCACTGGCGAGACAGCGTCGTCGATATGTGGGGCGCGGGAGCTCAGTACACCCCATTCTCCAAAACCATTAACCTCGTCGTCCATATTAAGGGGAAGAGTGAGTTCGATGCAGAGGAAGTGCAGAAGCAGGAGTGGCTGGATGCTATCGATGGCTCCGACTACGCCCGGGCTTACAATTTCGCCGCCCGCAGGGCCGGATTCAAAGTCGCCGACTTCCTCGCCTCCGCCGCCCGAGACTCAGCGCCTGACACCAGGGAAGTTCTTGAACTCCCTCCCGTGGCCGATGACCTGCCCCGCGTCTTCTACGTCTGCCAGCTTCACCGCGACAGGTGGCTCTACGCCGAGAGAATGGGCTGGCAGCCTACCTTCGTCCATCCCAACGAGATTTTCGACGGCGCAGTCTTCAGCAGCTTCATGGGCCCCGCCGGGTCCCGGGACTGCAGCTACTTCTACCAGAACAACCCGGTAATCAGACAACTCTACAGCCGTCACGGTGTCGACCTGAACTTCGCCGGGGTGCTCCTCTGGTTCTACGGCCCCATGAGTGTCGATGAGAAGGACCGGATCGGTGGCTACGCTACGAAGCTGCTCCGGATGGTAAATGCCGATGGGGCAATCCTTACCTGGATCGGCGACGGACAGTCGGGCGTTGACGTAATGATGATGTGCCAGAAGTTCGAGCGGGCGGGGATACACACCACCGTCCTTAGCCCCGAGATGGCTCTCACCGTTGACGACCCAGGCTTCGTCCACTACGTGGAGGAAGCCGACGCCCTCGTCAGCACGGGCAACTACGAAATGAACCTGGACATGCAGCCCCCGGACCGGGTCCTGGGCGGGACCCACCTTGAAGTTCGCCCCATCGACGCTGCGGGCCCCTTGTCCCTTCCCCTCAGGTTCATCTACGGTGCTGTAAACCCTGCCGGTTTCAACCGACTGGCGGGCGTTGGGTTCTAGCCCACCCACTAATTACTTCACGACTTGTTTTGACGTATTTCTGTATTTACGCTAACCTCTGTCTCAGTCAATGATATTGAGGAGACATGGCAATGGCTGACAACAAAAAACGTCTCACCTTGGACTTGGACGCCCCTCTCCAGCGTCGCCTGAAAGCCGTGGCTGCTCTCAAAGGCATCAGCATGAGACAGTACTGTCAGACAGCCATCGAGAAGCAGCTCTCTCAAGACGATATCAACGGTACGCGTAAACCGACTTCCTCCAGCGACGCATTCGAACGGCTCGTAGCGCTCCGGAAAGAGATTTTTGGAGACAAAGTACTCCCCGGAAGTTCTGTTGACCTGATCAGGGAGGCCCGAGAAATCCGAGACAAAGAGTTAGAGTCCTTATATTGAACGACCGGGTTGTAGTTGATGCCAGTTTGGTGTTCAAGTGGCTGGTCAATGAGGAATACACTGACGTAGCTACTGCTCTTAACAGATCATGGTTTGACCAAGGCGTCAGGTTGACTGCTCCATACTTCATGCTGGCGGAGATTTCTAATGCTCTTCATCGTCGTGTTTTGAGAGGCCAACTAACGTTAGATGCCGCAAAGGGCCTATTGGATGAATTGACAGACTTGGACATTGAATACTTTGAACCCCCCCACCTTCACCACCGAGCCCTGGAATTCGCCTCTCAACTCCAACAAGGCGCAGCCTACGACTCCCACTATCTCGCCCTCGCCGAGACCCTAGACTGCGAGCTCTGGACCGCCGACCAAAGATTCCATCATGTGGCTGGGCCCCTCGCCCCGAACATACACTGGCTAGGTGAACTAGTATCTTGAAACTCGAACTACATACCTTTGAAGTTGATGACGTCCAGTTCTCCTCCAAGACGCACCTCTCGGGCCGAACGCTGAATATCGACCGTCAGGCCATCGTCGACATGGTTTCGGAGGATAGCCATTTCAGCGAAGTCGAGGTCCATCTGGTTCGACCTGGGGACGATATCCGCCTCATAAACATTCTGGACGTGGTGGAACCCCGTCACAAGGCGTCGGGTCCGGGAAGCATATTCCCCGGATTGCTGGGCCCGGTCTTCGGTGTGGGGTCCGGACGGACCGACCGGCTCACCGGCCCGGTAGTCGCCTTGTGCAGCGAACCCATGACCGATGAACCGGTCTACTGGCGCGACTCGATAATGGACATGACCGGACCCGCGGCTCGGTACAACCTCTTTCGAGACAGCCATGTCCTCGTCCTGGCATTGAAACCGCGGCTTTTGGACGAAACCGCAGACCGAGGCCCCTCCGCCCTCACCAACCACGCCTATGGAGCCGGACACGTGCGGGACTACAACCACGTTGCGAGAATGGCTGGTCTCAGGGTGGCCGAATACCTGTCGCGCTGCGCCCGAGGGACGGACGCTGATAACGTCGATGTTTATGAAATCGGTAATGCCAGGCCCGGGCTCCCCAGGGTATATTTCGCCTGCCAACTCGTACTTCACCGGGTATATGGCGAATTGCTAGGCTGGCAGCCGACTCTACTGCACCCCAACGAGTTTTTCGATGGCGCAATCTTCAATCCCTACAACCCTCCGGCATGCGGCAGGGAGACCACCTATTGGCTGCAGAACCATCCCGTGGTTCAGCAACTCTATGCATTGCACAATCGGGAAATCAACTTTGCCGGTGTCCTCCTCCAGAGGGCGCAGGTTATGAGCCAGGACGACAAGGACCGCACTACGGACTACTCTGTGAAGCTGTTAAACATGGCGGGTGCGGATGGGCTTGTGCTCACTTGGTCGGGTTCCGGGAACCCGGGCGTCGATACCATGATGCTGGCTGCAAAGGCGGAAAAGGCGGGTATAAAGTCGACGGTCGTGAACTCGGAGATGTCCAAGTACGCCGGAGACACCGGCATCACCTACTTCCCCCCCGAAGCCGACGCCGTGGTCTGTGCCGGCAATTACGAGGAAGAAACAGACCTGCCTCGGATGGAAACCGTCTTGGGCGGCTCGATGCTGGGCAATCCAGAGATCGACGCCAGAGGCCCGATGTCGCTCCCGCTGCGCTACCTCCTCGGCTCCACCAACGTCACCGGCGCCAACCGCCTCTCCAGCGTTTC
Organism: Dehalococcoidia bacterium; assembly: GCA_965220005.1. GTDB lineage: Bacteria > Chloroflexota > Dehalococcoidia > Plut-88900 > Plut-88900 > Plut-88900. The sequence continues at coordinate 295,468 of OZ244800.1, read as the reverse complement.
TTACTGAACAATACCTGTGACATCAGCCCCCTCCCCACCCCATCCCATCCATAATGGCCCATCCCCTATGGGCCGTATGCTCCATCCGTTGGGTTGTCCCACACGGTGCGCTCAACGTCCTGAACGTGTGATTTTCCTTGACATCCGGGCCCGGTTTTGGTAACTTACTGACGATGAAAATCCCCTGAGAGCCCCCGTGCTTCAAGGGGTTTTTTATTGTTGGCGGCAGTCTATTTTTCATTGGGACGCGGCTTGCCGCCGGAGAATGTATGAAGGCTCACCATTGACGGTCGGGAAGGCTGGCGCACCATGAAACTCACCCTTTCGGTTATTAAGGCGGACGTAGGCTCCATCGGCGGGCACACCAAACCCTCGGAACGCATGTTGGAAGCGGTCCGCTCCGACGTACGGCAGGCCAGGAGCAAGGGCCTCATTATTGATGGATTCGTCTCCCACACGGGAGACGATATCGCGATAATTATGACCCACACCCGAGGCACAGACGACACGGACGTCCACCAGTTCGCATGGGACAGCTTTATCGGTGCGACCGGGATAGCTCAGGAAACGGGCCTGTACGGTGCTGGACAAGACCTGCTGGTCGACGCCCCGTCCGGCAATGTCCGGGGCGCGGGCCCCGCGGTCGCCGAGATGGAGATCAACCACGAGCCCGCCAAGTCCAACAAGGTCCGCCCCGCCGAGTCCTTCTGTGTCTTTACCGCCGACAAGTGCGGCCCCGGCGCATACAACCTCCCCATCTTCCTCGCCTTTGCGGATCCCATGTACTGTGCAGGTCTCATGCTCCCCAAGTTGATCGGGGGCTTCAAATTCCGAATAATCGACATGGAGAACGTCGGTGGCGACAGTGTCATTGAGCTGAACGCTCCCGAGGACTATTACAAGATTGCCATCCTCCTGCGGGACAACGAGCGCTTCGCCATCGAATCGATTTCCTCCAGGACCTTCGGCGAGCCCGCGGTCGCTATTTCGGCGCAGAGACTCCACAATATCGCCGGCACCTACACCGGTAAAGACGATCCCGTGGCCCTGGTTAGGAACCAGGGCATCTTCCCCGCCCCCGAGGAGATACTGTCCCCCTTCGCAAAGGCCCACTACGTCGGCGGAGACGCCCGCGGCTCCCACGTCATGCCTCTCATGCCCGTGGCCCTCAACACCGCCGTTACCGGTATATACTGCCTTCCCCTGATCGCCTGTGTTGGCTTCTCAGTTGATGCCGCAGGACACTTCTCGGAGTCATGGATAGACATGTTCGACAACGTGGCATGGGACTCGGTCAGGTACAAGGCTCAGGAAAAGGCGATGGAAATGCGCTCCCAGGGCTGGTCCGGCGCAGCGATGCTTCCCTACACCGAGTTGGAGTACAGCGGCTTCCGCAACGTGGTGGAAGACCTGATTAGCAGGTTCGCCATCCAGAACGGCCAGAAGTCCGTCGAGGAAACGGCTGCCACTATGAAATCGGTGGGCTAGCCCTTCCCCCTGAGACCCGGTCATCAAACCGCCGGACAGCTCCCGTAGGTTGCTCTTAGCCACCTCGAACCGAGGCAAGGTTCGTGAGTTGCGGGAATTGCTTGCCGGATCAGGACTTACCTTGGTTACCCCCTCGGATCTGGGTATTTCACTGGATGTCGAGGAGACCGGCGACACCTACGAAGAGAATGCCGCCATCAAGGCCAGGGCCTTCGTGTCTGCATCGGGACTCTTGACCTTGGCCGACGACTCAGGCTTGGAAGTCGACGCCCTTGGCGGAGCCCCCGGGGTACGGTCTGCCCGCTATTCAACCACCGGCTCCGATGGCGATAACGTAGACCTCCTCTTGAATAACCTGAGCGGTGTTCCGGACTATCTCCGCACTGCCCGGTTCGTCTGCGTAGTGGCTATCGCCGGTCCGTCAGAGGAAATTGAGTTCCGCCGAGGCGAATGTGAAGGCGCAATAGCGAGGGAGAGGCGAGGTGAGGATGGATTCGGCTATGACCCCGTTTTCCTGCTTACCGGCCGGGACGTGACTATGGCGCAGCTACCGATGGAAGAGAAGAATCGCATCAGCCATCGCGCCCGAGCAGTGAGGAAGGCCATTCCCGTGATAAAGCGCCGACTTGAAGAGATGGGACTTTAACAGGGAGGAAGATAGGACCATGGAAGGACTGAGCCACGTCGATGAGCAGGGCCGCGCCAGGATGGTGGATGTAAGCCCCAAGGCGGATACGGAACGCGAAGCCGTGGCCCGTGGCCTCGTCCTAATGAAACCCGAGACCCTGAAGCTCGTCTCCGAAGGAGGAATCTCCAAGGGCGAGGTCATTTCGGTCGCCCGGGTTGCAGGGATCATGGCGGCCAAACATACTCCCAGCCTGGTGCCCATGTGCCACCCTCTTCTGTTGACCCACGTAGAGGTTGGCCTCCGCCTCGACACCGATATCAGCGCCATCGAGATCACTGCTACCGTCAGGACCACTGGCAAGACGGGCGTCGAAATGGAGGCCCTGACCGCCGTCACGGGCAGCGCCCTCACCGTCTACGACATGTGCAAGGCTGTCGACAAAGCCATGCGAATCGAGAAAGTGAGGCTCGTGCGCAAAACTGGAGGCAAGTCGGGGGACATAATTCTGGAGTAGCGTCTCTCCTATCCTTTGGGTTCCTCGAACGATATACTAAATAGAGAACTGATAGGCGCGCTCCGAACGACGCTGGCTGAGGACTAGGCTCACCAGGCGACTCCTCGGCCTCCAAGCCCCGATTATTAGACGGGAATAACCCTTATGAAACTACTTTCCGGCAAAACGATATGGTCTCTTCTAATTGTCCTGGTAATGATCGGGGTTGGGTTGGCCGTGGCCTGTGGCGGAGACGACACTCCTGCCGCGACCGACACATCGGTTCCCCCAACCGACGTCCCCACAGCTAACCAGGACCCGGAGGCCGACTTCGTATGGCACCCCGACATGGTTCCCGCGGGTGACAACTACCAGACTCCCTATAAGTTCTTAGCTATGGCTTCGGACCCCGATGGCGATGAACTCACCTACGAATGGGCCTTCACCGGGGGACGGCCTCCCACGGCGACAGGGGAAGAGGCGACTACTTACTTCCCCGGTATCGCCGACTATGAGGTGACCTTGACGGTGACCGACGGTCGGGGCGGCGAAGCGGTCGTCACTCACATCGTGCCTTTGCTTAGGGGCGGCGAGCTTCCCACCCCTCTCCCCATCCCCCCTACTCCCGACCCCAACGTATTGACCAAGTACACCTGGGAATACCTGGAAGTCGGCCCAGGCGCCAAGCCTGCTCTCGCCTTGAACAGTGAGGGTATCCCGGGCGTCGCCTACATCGAGGAGGAGATCCACGGGGTCATAAGGTACGGTCAGTGGTGGCCGACCGACGAGTGGAATCCCGAGTTCTTCGGCTCGTCCATAGTCGCTGAGGGCTACTTCTATGCCCCTCTCGACTTGGCCTACGGCCCGGACGACGCCCCGTACATCACGTGGCACGACCACCAGGACCCCGATAACTTCGTCCCGGAGCTTGGGGACGCTGCCTACGGTTTCTATAAAGACTTCGAATGGGAGGTCGGGTACGCGTACAGTAGGGGACACGATGGCTGGGACAACTCCATTGCCGTGGACTCCCAGGGCAACGTGCACATGGTCGCCATTGACCCCTACAATTTCAACAGGACGGAAGGGGTCGAGTACTACTTCTACGACGGGGAAGAGTGGGCCATCGAGTCCATAGGTTCCCCTCCCGTCCCCTACGAATGGGGGACCGGCCTGGTCCTCGACTCACAGGACAGCCCCCACGTAACCTTCCACGAGCCTTATGGGGGCGACCTGTTCTACGCCACCAAGGGCGATGAGGGCTGGACCATCCACACCGTCGAGAGTGAAGGTGAGGTCGGTAAGTACGCCTCCCTGGCCCTCGATAGGAACGACATGCCCGTCATTTCCTATATGGAGCTCACCGGCCCCGAAAAGGGAATAAGCAGTGGTATCATCAAAGTAGCCAGGGCCACCGAGATTACTGACTCGGGCCCCGTGTGGGAGATTGACGAGATCGGTGAGGTGGACGACCTGTTCATGGGCTTCCGAGGTGCTCGGCTGATCACTTCCTTGGTCATCGACTCTGCCAACAAACCCATCGTCGCCTACTCTGACCAGAGCACCATATACGTTGCCTACCAGGAAGGCGCCACGTGGCAGAACGAGGTAGTCCGCTACCGTGGGGAGTTGCCCTTCGGACAGTTGGTCAGCCTGGCCATCGGCGCTGATGACACGCTTCACCTGGCCTTCACAGAGGTATCCAGAAGAGATTTTCCGGGCGTGTTCGGCACCGTCATGTACGGACGGGGCACGCCCCAGGAGTTCTGACCGGCCTCAGGCCGGTAGGCGTCAGACCCTACCGGATCTGGACAGCAGTTTGCTGACCTCGGACAGGGCGCTGTGGGCGTAGGAGATATACGTCAACGGTGGCAGGTCCAGCTTCGTCAGCTTCTCCTCCCGCTCCATGTTCGTGGAGAAGCCGAAGGGAGAAGGGTTGAAGTTGACCTCCAGCTCGTATAGCTCCCCGTCCGGGCATACGACCACGCAGCCTATGTCGCCTGACTGCCCTTGTGGAGGTTCGGCCTCTATGGCCCGGACGGTCAGGCTGCCGTAAAAGGTGGGAAAGGGGTCCAGCTTGGACGCCGCATCCTGTAGCAGCTCTTTGAGCCGGGTGGTGGCTTCCTCCAGAGAGGCGTTGGCCTGGTCCATGTAAGTGTCGGAGCCGTATCGAGAAGTCATGTTAGCTAGGTTCCTGGGAGCGAATTATAGGGAGGCATTGTGAGGGATACAAGGCGGGGAGCGGTTTACCTGAACGCCTTCAAGCCTTAGAATGACTTTTAGATGAGCAAGGGATAGGAAAGAGTTGCCTGATATGGAATCACGAAAGCGGAACGGCGGCAGGCCTGCGGACTACATAAGCGATCTCCTGAGAGGGAGCACGGATTCCCTCTTGATGGCGCTGGTCGGTGAATCACCGAAATACGGCTACAGCATCATCAAGGAAATTGAGAGGCGCACCGAGGGCGAGCTCCGATTCAAGGAAGGTACGCTCTATCCCGCTCTTCACCGGTTGGAGGAAGATGGTCTGATCAAGGGGGAATGGGTTTCGGTGAAAGGTATGGAGCGCCGCTACTATTCGCTCACGGAACGAGGCGCCGAGGTCCTGCAAAACCGTCGCCGGCAATGGCAGCAGTTTTCAAACGCCGTAGACCGCATAATAAGCCCGGCTGTCCCTGACACACAGCCCAACACTTAGACGCTTATGCAATCGCCTATCGAGCTTGAACTATATCTGGAAGAGGTCAGGCGCCGCCTGAACTTCGACGCCGAACGCTCGGGCCCGATTATCCGTGAGCTCAGGTCCCACCTTCTCGAACGGGCCGAGGACGGCGAAGAGTCCGGCCTCTCTCGTGAAGAGGCTTTGGCCCGTTCCATCGATTCCTTCGGCAGACCCAGGGCCCTGGCCCGATTGCTCGATGAATCCCACCGCAGGACTTCGTGGGCGGAGCTGGGTGTTTCATCCCTCCCCCACCTGATGATTGCTTTCCTCTTCGCCATAGGCGGTTGGGATAATTGGGTATGGGCTCCGCTGTTTATCCTCCCTATGGTACTGGTCACTCTCTACGGCTGGTGGCAGGGCAAACCTGGCTGGCTCTACCCTTGGGCGGGCTGGTCTCTGGTGCCTCTGGCCATCGGCGCATATTTTGCACTGCCGGTGTTCAACCAGATATACCGTCTGCTCACTTCCTCGGGCCCGGCGCCCGATTCATGGGCCGTCGCAGGCCTTCTGGCCTATTTGGTGGTGGCGTCACGGATCCTGGTCTCCACAACTGTGAGAGTGGCCAAGCGGAACTGGACCCTGGCCTCCTTAATGCTCTTGCCCATGCCCGTTATGATCACTTGGTTCGTATTACAGGAGCGTGTCGGAGGCCTTTTTGACGGACGGACACAGGCTCTCCATCAGCTTGACGCCATCATGTCTTTGGTCAGTGTCACGTTCGCGTTCGCAACCGCGGGCTTCCTGCTACTCCGAGAGAGCAAGTTGAAGATCTTCGGCCTCATGGCCGTAACCTTCTTCGCCGTGACAGCCATCCTCCGAGCTTCGCAAGAGGATATAGATCGGACGTCTATGGCGGTGCTGTCAACGGTGGTTTCGGCGCTGCTTCTTACGCCCGCCCTTATAGAGTCCGCCGCCGACATGATAGAGACCCGGCGGCGTGGGGCCCGGGTCGGTTGACCCACCCTTAGGCTCAGTGGAGTCCTGATCCATGTCACTGGAATTCCAACGCGGAGACCCCGATAACCCTGTGGGTCACGCCATCCTCTATTTCATAAGCGCCGAGGACGGCGAGTCAGTGCTTGCCACCTATCTCGTGGTTCCGCCTATCAAGATAGAGTTGGCCAAGTACATGCCTCCAATGTTCGCATCCAACGTTTCCTTTTCTGACGTGGACAGCGTGTCAGCTATTCCTTTGCCGCCCATGCCCGAGCCTGTCGGGAGTATCCCTTACCTCGAGGCTCTGGCCGACTCCCGTGGCGATGATCTGACCTTCGGGGGTTCGGTGAACGCTTCTGATGTGGAGAGAATGCTCCACACCACCAGCGAGGCTGCCCAGGACTACCTGCGGCTCTACAACAGCCGCCCCACGCTGCCCGACGCGCTGGCCCAGATGGAGAGCCCTTCGGCCTCCGAGGGTTCTATGGATGACCTGTTGATCCCACTGATGTCCGACAAAGACAAGTTGGGCGAACTCTCCAAACTGGCGGGCTCCATGCGCTACGCTGTGGAAGGCAATGACCAGACCGCGGCGGAAGAGTTGAGGTCTCAGATGGAGAGCCTTGGCCGGCATCTGGGAGAGAAGTTCAGGATAGAGGATCTGATAAATGCGGCGCTCACGCCGGGATTGCTCGCGAGCAGGCTGTCGGCCCTCTACACGGAGCGGTGCTACAAGCTATGCGACGAAGACTACATGGAAGTCGCTCGCATAGAAGACGAGATCGAGAAGCTGAACCGCTCCTGACCCCGGCCCCAGTTCTCCCCACCTCCACCCCTCCCGAAGGGAGCCTGTCCCCTCTCCCTCTGATGGGAGAGGGCTAGGGTGAGGGTGGTCCCACTTGGCCAAATGTGACACGAACCCCCGTGCGACCTCAAAATTGATGGTTACCGGGAGAGGGAATTGACCTCATAATTACGGTTACCGGCAGTGTTCCAGGATAGCGGCTGACCCTGACGCCATGCTAGCCCCAGCAGCTTGTCGGTCTCGGCATCGATCTGACGGCTCAGCCAGAGCGGATTGAGCGACAGGTAGAGCTTCTCCAGCAACATCTGCCGAGTTCGTGAGACTGCACCACTGCTGAGCATCCGTTGGTACGGGGTCGCTCCCTCGTCGTGGTGTCGGATGACCTTGGCCCCGTGCCCACTCCTCGCAGTGAGTCTTCGGACCGGCTGAAAGAAGTTCACGTGAAGCCTCGCCAGCGAGTAGACCTCGGTGAGTTGTTTGAAGGCCGCTGACGAGGCGTACCGTGCGTGTCCGGTCAGACGCCGCACCACAGCACCGTTCTTCTGCTCGACGTGGGCGCTGTCGTTCTTACGGTAGGGCCTGCTCCTGGTGAAGCTGATCCCGTTCTCCTCGCAGTAGGTGTAGAGCCCTCTGTTGATGAACTCCGACCCATTATCGCTGTCCAGGCCCAGGAGAGGGACGGGCAGCCTCCGATGCATCCTGCGTATAGCAGCTCCCACACGCTCCTGTGTCTTACCCCAGACCACGTCCATATCCACCCACCCAGTGGCCACGTCCACCGCCGTAACCGTCCACAGGTGGAACCCCTCAACCGTCGGACCGCAGTGTGCCACCGTGTCCACCTCGACAAAGCCCGGCCTCGCATCGTCCCAGTCCCTGAAGGTACGCACGGCAATGCGGTTCCTAAGCAGTGTCCCGGGCTTGGTCAGGCTGTGCGTCCTCTTTCTAACGGGCACCTGATCCGCAGCCAGGAGCCGCTCCAGAGTTGCCGCACTTGCACGCCTGAGCAGAGTATCAGTGGCAGGGTCGATCTCCAGCTCTCCGAATGCCTCCAGTCGTGACGCCATCTCCCCCACAAACGGCTGCAGCCTCCTGGCTCCGATGCCGCTGGCAGCCTCGTGAACCACCCTGGCCGCCGCCGCCACGTCAGGACCGTACTCGACCGGTCTACCCACACGGCCGCCTCTCCCCTTTCGAGTCCGACCGGACAGCAGCCGGACCGCCGACTTCCTGTGGTAGCCGGTCACAGCTACCACCTCGTCGAGGATCCTTCCCTTCTCGGTCCTGTCGGCCTCGCGGTACCTGTCCCGCTGTCGTTCGCAGTACTCTTGAATGCTCACTCGGTTCACGATTACCTCCCCGTGGTTTGGGTAACCGTAATTTTGAGGTGCATTCCCCGGCTCGGTAACCAAAATTATGAAGTCATGCGACCCCTTGACAATAATAACACGTGTGTTCTATATTAACTTCCGGCTAGCCTGTCACACACCCAACCCCCAAAGGAGGACCCAACACCCGGGGAACACCACCGGGCCCCCGAGGACTCAACGTCTAAGCCCATCCCAAAGTGCGGCCCACCCGCCGCCCCACGGCTCAAGCGAAAGCCGCCATCTCCTCTCCTAAAGGTCCCGGCTCACCCTTCCCCAACCCTGGCGATGGAAGACGCCTTGGATTCGTAAAACTGAAGACTCCACCACCTCTTCACAGGTGGTCGAGAGCAGGTCTCCTCCCTTGTGAGTGAGGAGGCCTGAAAAGACCCGACGCCACCGTGCGAAGCGGGCAGGGCGCTCATTAAGCGCTCACGCGGAGGGGCCGGACCGAGCCGAGAAGTCCTCGGTGCCCCCCTTGTCTAAGTCGTTTCCGCCGTTGCTCCCGGCTCCCGAACGCTTCGGCAATGATTGAACTACTACTCCTGTGGGGCCTACAGCTGGACCCGGCCCCCTAAGGCTGTCTTAGGACAGTACAGCCAACCCACGTGTAGGAGCCGTGCCGGACCGCCGGCCCCGGTCGAGTCCGTGCAGCAGTCGAGCATATGGGGTAGCGGCGCAGGTGCGTCTCCACCCCGGTGCGCCCGAACCCCCGCTGTATCGCAATAGGGGCACCGTCCAAAGAGCGTCTTCCATCGCCACCCCACCAACCAAAACCGAAACCCCCGACCGACAACTGAATAACCCCTCCCGCGACCCGGAATCCCTACCTCACTGCCGAGGGGAGCCTGTCCGCATTAGGCGGATCATTCTCGCGCCCCGACACGGGCCTAAGGTACGCCGTGGCGTAAATCCATCCCCTGGGGTGGGGCGCTCAACCCCCTTTGAAACACACTCCTAGTGGTTGCCTTGGCCGGACCGACCCGCGTTTAATCTACGGTAGGGATGATGTGTCTGCGTGGCGAGTGAACCAGTGAGACCCGTCTACTGGGTCATCAGGAAGGCGACAACGGCGTCGAGTTCTTCTGCGCTTAGGGTTTCGCTGAAGGTCACCGGCATCAGGCTCTCCGGGAATCCCTCAACGATATACGCATTGGTATCGAGTATCGACTGCCGTATGTACTCCTCTGCGCCGAGGCCCGATATTCGGGTCGCGGCTCTTTCGGAGATGCCTTGTAGGCTCGGCCCCAGCCCGACGGTCCCGTCGAGCGAGTGGCAGGTCGTGCAGGTGATGGGTGATGCGGAGTTGAAGACCCGTTCGCCGTCGCTCCCACCCGTGTCTCCTTCCGAACTGTCGTCCGGAGGTGTGGTGGGGGGAGCCTCAGCGTCCACGTTCCCTTTCTGCACTGCTGAAAGCACAGGGGTTGCGGTGGGAAACACTGCGGGGTCTCCGGCGCCCCGGTCCCGAGTCGCTAGTACTGACATCGGCACCGCAACCGCCACTATGACGGCAATTACGCCACCTGCTAACAGTGCTTTCAGCGTTAGGTTAAACAACTCTTGTCTGCGTCCTATGGGTCCTCGGCGAGAACGGCTAAAAGCCTAAATCATGCCACTTAATAAGTCAATGAGTGAAATATAGCACAAATGGGGAATTTGCCGACCCTTCTGTTAGCTCAATTCGAAGAACCGTGTGTCCAGCACCTTAACTCGATAGGGCCTTGATGTCCGCAATGACTTCGTCTCGGTCAAGGAAGACGGTGAGATAGTATTGACGAATGTTCCCCTCGGCGTCGACCAGGACGAACACGTTCTGGTGGTCGAAATCGACTGATTCGTCGATCTCCAGGAAGTCGGACACCGAGTCTGCTCCGAGATAGTCGGAAAGCGTAGGGTCGTCAACATTCACCTCTAAGGGTGGGCCCAATTCCTCCCTCAGCCCCGAGGCCCCGCCATGGTCTGGCGTAAATGGGCGATAAGACACCCCGAAACCGCGGGTTATGACCCTTTCCAGCTCTTCCGGCGAACCCGTGAGGAAGTGCCATTCGCCATCCTTGGCCCCGAACAGTTGGGCGTATTCGTTTAGCCTGTCCGGGGTATCCCGTTCGTGGTCGAATGAAATTGATACCATCTTCACGCTCTCGCCGAGCAAACCCTCTTCAATCAGCCTGTCCTGGAGAAGTGCCATTTGGAGAGAGAGGGTGGGGCACGTGTCCTTGCAGTTAGTCCACGTGAAATTGACCACGTAGGCTTTACCTTTCAGGGCATCGCTGCTCAGCGTCTCTCCATTGTGGCTCTGCAGCTCCCACGTAGGCGCTGGTATGGATATGCCGGGAGTGGGGGTGGGTTCAGGGGACGAGCAGGAGGAGAAAAAGAACGCAGTAAGTGCCGCGGCCAATACGGTCAGAGCTATAAATGTTGGACTTCTAGGGATAGCCAAACTTTGTTCTATTGGGTTCTGCCCGCCAACCGGGCCCCGGGTCAGATGGATATCGTACTGTCGAGCATTATGGCCGTGAATATACCGGCCAGGTAGAGAAGGGAGTAAAGGTATGCCGACTTCGCCCGGCTAGCCTGTTCATCCCTCCACAGCTTCAGGGTCAGGTAGATCAGGCCCGCTCCCAGGGGTGCGGCTATGTACAGGTAGAGCCAGTCCACGGCCTGGGTGGTGAAGAAGGCCATAGTGAGAGCGACAACAAGGAAACTGTACAGCAGGATGTTCCACGTCGTCTCCTTGACGCCTCGGACAACTGGAAGCATCGGGATGTCGGCGCGGGCGTAATCTTGCCTTATGAGGAGAGCGAGCGCCCAGAAATGGGCCGGAGTCCAGAAGAAGACGATGGCGAAGAGGTATAGGGCGGGCAGGTCCAGGCCCCCGGTGACCGCCGCCCACCCGACCATCGGGGGCACGGCGCCCGCGGCCCCTCCGATTACTATGTTCTGTGGGGTGCGCTTCTTCAGATAGGCCGTGTAGACGAGCACGTAGAATACGGTCGCACCCAGGGTCAGGCCCGCACTGAGGACGTTGGCCCATGCGGCCAGCACTCCAAAGGCGATGACGTTGAGAGCCACCCCGAATGTCAGTGCCTGCCACGCCAGGATCCGTTGGGAGGCTACCGGCCTTTGGCGCGTGCGAAGCATCTTCTGGTCCGACTGCCGCTCCATGTAGTGGTTCAGCGCGTTTGCCCCACCCGCGGCCAATGTCCCCCCCGCCAGAACAACTAGTATCAGTTGCCCGGAGGGTATGCCCTGCTCGGCCAGAAACATCCCGCCCAGGGCGGTCACCAGGAGAAGCGAGATAATCTTGGGCTTGGTCAGACTGATGTAGTCCTGGAGCAGTGCAATCACGCTCGGTCCTCTTGCCACTCCCTGCTTAAGCAGCATAACGCTCCTCGGTTTTATCTCTAGGTCCCAGGTAGACTACCGCTACAAGAAGCACCAAGGCTGCCCATACAAAGGTGGCAGCGGCCAGGTGCATGACATTCGTGGCCCTGTGGAAGCCCAGCATTACGTTGACGCCCCCCACGACAATCTGCCCGACAAATAAGGCGATGAACAAGGGCGCCAGGCGGTTGATACTCGGAATTTGGCGCCTCAGATTATATGCCTGGTTCGCCGCGGCTACGATGATGGGTACGGCCAGAATTGTCAAAAGGCGGTGGCCCATGTGGACGCCTTCCAGGAATGTGTCGGGGAAAAGAGAGCCGCTGCATAGCGGCCACGAGTCCCCACAGGCCCCCGTGGCCCCCGTCGCCTGCGTGTAGGCCCCGCTGAGTATTACTGCGAAGGTTGCCACCAAAGCGGCAATGAACGTGTTACGCGCAGTCGTGGATATGTAGGTGGCTTCTCCTGTTCGTGGGCTGCGAAGGCTGACCCCGACTACGGTTACCAGGATCATTAGGCCGAGCACCGACTGAGCCACCGTGAGATGGGCCATGACCAGCCATTCGTTAAGCTCCGTCCTGACCGTTATCCACCCGAGAATTACCTGGACTATCAGCAGCAAGATCGCAAGGATTATTGGTGATGTGAGAATTCTCTCTCTGCGATGGGAACGCCAGATTACAAACCCCGTGACCACGATAATCAGCCCCGTCACTGCCGCGACCATGCGGTGTGAGTACTCGATGAGAGTTGCGGGGTCGGAGGAAGGGATGACCTTGCCGTGACAGAATGGCCAGTCTGGGCATCCCAGGCCCGAGTCCGTAATGCGGACCACCCCTCCGAGAATGATGAGCCCCAAAAGAAATATGACTGAGGCCAGAGACCAGACCCTGAGGGGCCCTCCGGCACGTTCGGTTGTCGGGCTGGCAGTGAGTGTTCGGTCGACCAATTGGCCCCACTCCCCCACGGCGGAGCCGCGGCGGGCAGGTTTCTAAGTCCGCCTGAGAGTCCGTTTGTGCAGTAATGCACAACTGAGAAATTATAGCATACAGCCACTCCTATTCCTTTGGATTTCAGCCCTTGACGGGCAGTACCATCTTTGATAATCTCCTACGTGAAAATTTTTACAGACTCCGTGCTCCTCATACCGGATTTCACGAGAGGTCCCTATATTGGCTTCAGGCCTCATCAGGAAGACACTTCTCCCCGGCCTCCTACTGGCCGCCCTATTCATACTGGCCAGTTGCGGCAACCAGTCCACCTTTAATGCCAAGGGGGAGGTCGCGCGTCAGCAGCTGGAACTGTTCTGGATCATCTTTGCGCTGGCAGCCTTCGTATTCGTGCTCGTCGAAGGGGCCCTCATCTACGGAGCATTCCGGTATCGGAGGCGTCCCGGACAGGCTATCCCGAAGCAGACCCACGGCCACACCAAGCTGGAGATAGCTTGGACTATAGCCCCGACCATCGTCCTTGTCGGCGTGGCCATCCCGACCCTCTTTGCCATCTTCAACACCTCTGCCTCCAGCGGGTACGAAATCACCATGACCGTTGTGGAAGAGGTCGTTGACTCCAGAAGCGAGGTAACCGTTGAGCAGGCCCGTTCGATTGACTCGGCTGCCGCAGTGGGAGACGAAATAACCGTCCCCCGGATGCACGTCGAGGTTCGGGCCCACCAGTGGTGGTGGGAATTCCGCTACTCCGACATCGAAGTGGAAACGGCCAACGAGCTCCATATCCCAGTCAACACCAGGATTGATGTGGACCTGCACTCAGACGATGTTATTCACAGCTTCTGGATTCCCAATCTCGCAGGTAAGCTCGACGTCGTCCCCACAGTTACCAACAAGACATGGTTCATGGCTGAAGAGCCTGGAGTCTATGAAGCCCGTTGCGCCGAATTCTGCGGCCTGGCGCACACAGACATGCGTTTCGTCGTAATCGCCCATGAATGGGACGACTTCGACGGCTGGGTGGCGGCTTACGATGCCGCTCCCCAACTGCCCACCGGCGACGCACTTGAAGGCCAAGCGGTTTTCCTGAGCAAGGGGTGTGTCCTGTGCCATAACAAAGACGCCCCTACCTCCGTGGAAGTCAGGGCCCAGCAGAGGAAGCAATTCATGGAAGGCAATGCCGTGGTGCCCGGCCCGAACCTGAAACAGTTCGCGACCCGTACTACTATGGCTGCAGGCATCGCCCCTCTCACCAAGTCTAACCTGGAAGCTTGGCTTAGAAACCCCGACGAGTTCAAGCCCGGCAACCGGATGGCCGAACTCGCTGCGGTCTACAATGAGCCTTCCCAGGCCATGACTGAAGAAGAGGTCGTTAATCTTGCCGCCTATCTGCTAAGTTTGCGCCCGGCGGTCGAGGCCATACCGACCCCCACCCCCATGCCTCCTGTAGGCTCTACTCCTACTCCAACCCCCGACCCCTCCATAACGCCAACGGTCGAACCTAGTCCCACGCCGGTATCGCTCCCACCTGGGGATGCCGCACGGGGGGCTCAGATCTTCCAAACGTCCACTCCCCTCACCTGTGTCACGTGTCACTCCTTGGACGGGACGGTGGGATTGGGCCCGAGCCAGCAAGGAATAGCGGCCAGAGCCGGTACCCGAATCCCGGGCATGGACGCCAGGGAGTACATCACACAGTCTGTTCTGGACACCAATTCGTACATTGTCGAAGGCTTCCCGGCTGACCTTATGCCGGCCAACTTCATCGAGACTATAGGCCCGCAGGGCGTAGCCGACGTGATTGAGTACCTGTTAACCCTCAATTAGTTTGTTGAGAGCCCCACAGAAAACTAATATAATTCGACCCTAACCTTGGAAGAGGCGTCATTTTGGTAACGGCAGACGAAGTAATAGAGGGAGTAACCTCTAGGTCCAAGACTCTGGATGCGGCCTGGAGTTGGATCACGACTGTTGATCACAAGCGGATCGGCATCCTCTACATGGTCACAGCGATAATCTTCTTCTTCGGCGCGGGGATCGAAGCGCTGGTGATGCGGACTCAGCTGGCCAGACCCGACAGCACACTGGTCGAAGCGGAAACCTTCAACCAGATGTTCACCATGCACGCGCTCTCAATGATCTTCCTGGGCGTGATGCCCATGAGCGTCGCCTTCTTCAACCTTATTGTGCCACTGGCCATTGGTGCCCGGGACGTAGCCTTCCCGAGGCTCAACGCCCTAAGCTACTGGATATTCCTCTTCGGCGGCCTGCTGCTCAACGGTGGCTTCATATCTGGAATGGGTTCCCCGGACGCGGGCTGGTTCGCCTATGCCAACCTGACGGAAGAGCCGTTCTCCAAGGGTCAAGGGATGAGCTTCTACGCCCTGGGACTGATCATCCTGGGGGTGTCGTCACTCGCGGGCGCATTTAACTTCTTAGTCACCATCATCAACATGAGGGCGCCGGGTATGACTCTGATGAGGATGCCGCCCTTCATCTGGATGACTCTCGTGACCTCCTTCCTGTTGGTTACGGCGATGCCCGTGATCACCGTTGGCCTTATCCAGATCCTCTTCGACCGAAACTTCGGGACCAACTTCTTCGACACCACTGCAGGCGGCAGCCCGGTGCTCTGGCAGCACGTCTTCTGGCTGTTCGGCCATCCCGAGGTCTACATCCTGATATTGCCCGCCATGGGCATAGTCTCCGAGATCATACCTACCTTCTCCCGGAAACCGCTTTTCGGGTACCACTTCGTGATCTTCTCGGGTATCGTCATCGGATTTATGGGCTGGGGTGTGTGGAGCCACCATATGTTCACGGTGGGCCTGGGTAACATCGCAAACTCTGTGTTCGCAATAACCACGATGCTCATAGCAATCCCGACGGGAGTGAAGATATTCAACTGGCTCGGCACCATGTGGGGAGGATCGATCAGATTCTCGACACCCATGCTCTTCGCGCTCGGGTTCGTGGCTATGTTCATACTCGGCGGCCTGAGTGGCGTGACCCACGCCTCGCCCCCCGCCGACGCCCAGCAACAGGACAGCTACTACATCGTCGCCCACCTGCACTACGTGCTGTTCGGCGGCAGCATCATGGGCCTGCTCGCCGGGATCTACTACTGGTTCCCCAAGGTGACCGGCCGGATGCTCAACGACAACCTCGGTAAGCTCCATTTCTGGCTGCTGATGTTTGGGTCGAACCTCACCTTCTTCCCCATGCACATCCTGGGCCTGGTGGGCATGCCCCGCAGAGTGTACACCTACTCCGCCACGTCAGGATTCGAGGCGTACAACCTGCTTCAGACTGTCGGGGCATTTATCCTCGCCGCGTCCTTCCTGATCTTCCTGCACAATGTGTTCAGCTCACTAAGGAAGGGTGCAAGGGCTGGCAAGGACCCGTGGGACGGGCGCACCCTGGAATGGACTATCCCGTCTCCTCCCCCCCACTACAATTTCGTGGAGATTCCTGCCATCCACAGCCGGGAGCCCGCTTGGGACATGAAGTACGGTCACGACTCCGAAGGCGCTATGCCTATCGAGAGACCGGACGCCCCGGGCGCCCAGCTATACAACGAGGCAGAAGAGGAAGACCACCCGGAAATCCATATGCCCAGCCCTTCCTACTGGCCCATTGTGGTGGCCGCGGGATTCGGCATTGCGGGAGCTCTGTTCATTGTGGGGCCATGGTACAGCTCCATTGGGCTTGTAATCGCCATGATAGGGCTCTACTCCTGGGCCGCCGAGCCCGTGTCGAAAGATGAACACCATTAGCCTGTATACCCACGCAATCTAGCCGTATCACAACGGAGAATCCTTTTGGCCCACGCCGCGACAACTGAACACGGCCCGGAGCACGAGACCACCACCGGTCTGGATCATCGCAAGTTGGCGATGTGGGCCTTCCTGGGCTCCGAGTGCCTATTCTTCGGCACTTTCATTTCGACATACCTCGTATACCGGAATCAGAGCCTGGTAGGCCCCTACCCCAAAGACATCATCAGTATTCCGGTTACCTCGGTAAGCACCTTCGTGTTGCTCATGAGCAGCTTCATGATGGTGATGGCCCTTTACTCCATAAGGAGGGGCGACAACAAGGGATTCCGGGTCTGGGTAATTGGTACCGCATTGCTCGGGTCTGTATTCCTCGGCTTTCAGGTCTTCGAATTCCGGGAGTTCTACATTCACGGCCTCTCCCCGTCAACCAACCTGTTCGGGACCACCTTCTTTGTCCTGACGGGGTTCCATGGCGCCCACGTGACCGGAGGCGTAATCTGGCTGGTGTCGCTCTTCGGACAATCGGTGAACGGTACGTTGACCCAGAAAGACTCTCTGAGAGTGGAGTTGGCTGGCCTTTACTGGCACTTCGTCGACATTGTCTGGATTATTATTTTCACCCTGGTGTACTTGCTGGGTGCAGAGGACGGACCGGTAGGCGAGGCTGGTCATGCCTTGCTCTCGGGCGGTTTGACGCAGTTCCCGATGGTTTAGGGACCGGAACTAAGGCAACAATAAAGCACAGCTGATGCAGGACGACGCAATAAATACCGCTGCCGGGTCTGCCCATTCTCCTGAGGATGACGGGCACCCTACCGTAGCTAAATACATCAAGATAGCGATAATTTTGGCGTTGATCACGCTCATAGAAGTGGGCGTGTTCTACCTGGACTTTGACAGGACGCTGTTCATCATCGTTTTCTTGGTCCTGTCAGGTGTCAAGTTCGCCATCGTCATCATGTTCTACATGCACCTGAAGTTCGATGATATCCTCTTCTCCAGGCTCTTCATTGGCGGCCTTACCCTGGCTGCCGCTGCTCTCTTCTCCCTCTTGGGCCTGTTCCAGATCCTGGTAGAGTAGCGTCCGGGCCCCAGCCACGCGTTTTGGGCTCTCGCCCCTGATTTCCGAGGTGCACTGTGCCGGTCGATGGCGGTTTCACTCCCGAATTCTCCTGGCTGAACTGGGGCGGCGACATCAGCGTGGTCGCCGGGGTGTTCTTGTTGGAGGCCTTGTACCTGTTGTCCGTGGGGCCTCTGCGATCTCGATTCGCCGACTCATCGGACGTCACCACCCGGCGGATAGTCTTATTCAGCCTCGGCCTGTGGTCCATTTTCTTTGCCCTCTACTCCCCACTGGACCAGCTCAGCGATCACTATCTGTTCAGCGCGCACATGATCCAGCACCTGCTCCTGGTACTGGTGGGTCCCCCTCTAATGCTGCTGGGCACCCCGGGATGGATGCTGAGACCCGTGCTCGGGATACCCGGGGTATTCGGCGTCGCGAAAGTTCTGACCTATCCCGTGCTCGCGGCTCTCCTATTCAACCTCCTGTTCGCCGTCTGGCACGTGCCTGCGATTTACGAGGCGGGACTGAACAGACTTTCGGTGCACATTATCCAACACCTGACCTTTATAGCTGCCGGGGTGATCATGTGGTGGCCTGTGTTAAGCCCCATGAAAGAGCTGCCCCGACTCCCTTACGCAGGACAGGTGCTCTACCTCTTCGTGCTTTCAATCCCACCGGCCATAGTCGGCGCCCTTATAACCTTTTCCGACAGTATCCTCTACGAGACCTACGCTGCCGCACCCGAGATATGGGGCATTTCGACAGAGGCCGATCAGCAGATTGGCGGTGTGATCATGAAGCTGCCGGGCTTCCTGATTTTCCTTCTGGCGGCGGGCATTATATTCTTCACCTGGGCCGCCAATGAAGACGAGAGAGACCGGCAGGAGGCGGCTGAGCATTTGAAAGACCTCAACTAGAGGCCCTCCAACATGACCACAGTCACGGATATAGTCTCTCGAGCGGGGGCGAGCACCGTGTTCATGTGCGATTTCTCGCCTCCCCGAACACCAAGTGCAAACTGGCCGGACGAGGCACTCTCCTTCAACTCCGATCTGATCTGCGTCCCCCACATGGTTCCCCATCCCACCCGCCCCGACGCCATAACTGCCGCTCATCTCATCCGGGAAAGGACCGGCGCAGAGGTTGTCTTCAACTTTGGCACACGGGATGCAAGTAAAGCGGAAGTCTGGGAACGGCTTAGTCGCGCCCGCAGCTTAGGTTTGGAAAACGCAGTGGTCTTGCAGGGAGATGCGGACAGGGGAGTGGGCAACGTAGCTTGTGAGGATAGCTTTAAGCCAACCGAGCTTATCCGGGAGTTGAAAAGCTGCGGTGATGGCTTCTGCGTTGGTGCGGTGGCGGACCTCGCCAAGTGTGTGGAGCAAGCGGCCCACCTTTCTCGTCGAAAAATCGATGCGGGGGCAGACTTCCTACTCGTGCAGCCGACCTTCGATATAGACGCTGCAGAGCGGTTTCTGGCAAAAGTAGACACATCTGTGCCCATGTTCTTCGGGATCCAGGTGCTGGTAAACGGAGGCGTTGCATTCGCCCCGGTTCCCGACTCCCTGCGCCTGGATATCGAAAGTGGACGGTCGGGTGTGGATGCCGCGAAGGAGATGATATCCCGTTTCCTCCGAATAGGCATAAACTGCTTCTACCTCATATCTCCTGTATACCGGGGTGGGATGCGGGACTACAGCGCAGCGAGCAAGGTAATGGCCTCTTTCGAAAACGGGTCGGGGTCAGCCGCGCCTGTATAATGGAGCCTACGCAAGGATAATCACTAAGGGAGGAATGCTATGGCTATCGAACGGGTGAACCCGGAGAACGTTTACCATCTGAAGGGGCTTAGCGCCACGGTTAAGGTCGGCAACACGGTCCATATCTCAGGGCAGGTGGCCCTGGACATCAACATGAACACTGTAGGCGATGACGCTGCCACCCAGCTGAAGCAGGTCTACAAGAACCTGGACGACCTGTGTCGTGCCCACGGCGGCAGTCTGGCTAACATGGTCAAGACCATCACCTACATCACCGATCTGTCCCAATACGCAGCGGTCAGCGCTGCCCGAGAAGAAGCCTACGGCGACAACCCACCGGCCAACTCGACCCTCGTGATCTCTGCTCTAGCCAAACCCGAGTGGCTCGTGGAGATCGAAGGGATAGCCCACATCGAATAGGACGGGACGCATATGCTTTCAGCGCCGGTAAAGGAGTTCTTGGCCAAAAACCATGACGGCGTGTTCACGACATTTCGGAAAAATGGGACGGTGCAAATGAGCATCGTGACCTGTGGCCTATACGGTGATGGCGTGGCCTTCACGACGGCCCGGAGCCCTGCGAAGCTGGCCAATCTGCGTCGGGACCCGAGGTGCTCCATCTTGGTCTCGCAGCACAATTGGTGGGGGTACGTCGTCTTGCAAGGCACTGCGCGTATCTGCTCCCCCGAGAACACGGACCCCGATGAGTTGAGGCAGATACTTCGAGATGTCTACCAGGCAGCCTCCGGCCAAACCCATCCCGACTGGGACGAATACGACCAGGTTGTGGCAGCTGAAGGCCGACCAGTAGTGGTTGTTTCGACGGAGAGCGAATTCATCAAGATACTCCGGCCCGCCTAAGTCGACGGATACAAAAAGCCCTGCCCCGGGACATGCCTCGGAGCAGGGCTTTTTTACTTACCTGCGGTGTTGGATCAGGTCCCGGCCATTTGGACCTCTTGTGTCTGGTTGACCAGGCTGACGATGATGTTAATTGCCTCTCGGAGGCTGATCTTCCGGGTATTGATCACGATGTCATAGTGCTCCATGTCTTCCACATCGGCCTTGAAAAACTTCTTGATGTAGGCATGATGCGCCTTGTCCATCTCCTTTACCTTTTCCTCCGCCTCCTCCCGCGTGATGTGGAAG
The DNA here is from genome assembly GCA_965220005.1 of Dehalococcoidia bacterium. Taxonomy (GTDB): domain Bacteria; phylum Chloroflexota; class Dehalococcoidia; order Plut-88900; family Plut-88900; genus Plut-88900. The sequence goes on along the minus strand of OZ244800.1, from coordinate 274,944 downwards.
TAGTCCATTACCCGGGGAATGCGCACGTCTAGCGGTGCGTGGAGGAATATGTGAAGGGAGCCCGGATGGTCCTTCAGCACCAGTTGGGCGCCACGGCTCACCAGTACAACACTCTCGCCCTCCGCCATGTCGTGGATGACTGATTCAAGGGCGTTGGCGTATTTCTCCTCGGTGAGAACGTCACCTGTGGGCACGTAGTGTGGCCCGAGATCGAAGGGGGCCACGGGCCCGGCTGATATCTGTTCGAAAGCGCGGCCCAACTCCTTGGCGATCCGCCCTCTAAGGCCCCAGGGCACATGGTCAATGTCCGCGACTTCGTCGACGGAGGTGTCCAGGTGTCGGGCAACTTCACTCAGGATCTGACGGTCCACGTATCGCACGTTCATTACCCGTGCGACTTCGGGCGCGATTATGTATGCGCCGCTTCCAATGAGTCCTCGAATCGTAATAGCCGGCATCTTACCCTCCTACCCCCGAGTTTCCCTCGAAAAAAGTCTTTAGATTGCTCAAAAAGAGCGCTCCGCCACATACGCAGGCAGTGTTTCGGCTGGGGAGTATAATTCTATCACACTTCCCCCTCCGAGGCTTGCTTCTGGGCTTTCTCGACAGACTTCGCGACAGATTACGACGGGCTCCTGCACCCGTGCCTCCGGCCCCCGCTGTAAACCGCAATATAGTGGTCTTGTTGATATACCCCAAGGATTTGGACAGGGAACCTGTCGGGACTACCGTGCACGCAGGAGATGACACCTATCATCTGTCTTGGCCGGTCAGGATTCCCGAGCAGCAGCTTTACAATGCCGTTTCCACCGGAAGGGCCTGGCTGAACGAAGTCCTGGGGGTTGACCTACGATGGTACGCCGTTGAACGACTGGAGTCCCTGGCGCCTTTGTCTGAATGGCGTGAGCACGGTATAGCGGTGCTCAAAAAGGAGATTGAGGAGAGGGGCAAACCGGCGTCCAGAGAGTACATTTATCTGGGTTTCGTTCGGGGCATGGGGGGATATGCGGGAGGGATCGGGTACTCGGAGTCGGCGCCGGGATTTGCCATGCTGGGAGACATATGCCTTGAGGCTCTCTGCTCCTATCCACTGCCAAACTCCGCATCAGCGCTGCTGGACGAGTCCTGGCCCGACAACGCACGGAGCAGCGTAGGGCAAACCGCAGCCTTCCTTCATGAGCTCCTTCACGGACTTGGCCTTCACCATCCCGACGCCTGGCCTGCATCCCAGAGACCCAACTGGTCCGACACCATCATGGGCTACTGGTGGAACATGCCCCGCTTCGCCCGTACCAAGGGGCTGACGGGTCGGGAAATAGAGCGAGTGCTCCAGTGGCTCGACTAATATGTTGGCCCGCCTAGCGCGGGGTCGGGGCACGCCCGTATAATGAGCGCCGACCCACCAAACCACCCTGGAGGCGAACTATATGCTCTCATTCATCGGCGGCACCGGTCCTGAAGGGCTGGGCCTCGCGTTCCGATTCCTTCTGGCCGGTCACGACATAGTCATCGGGTCCCGATCCGCCGAAAGGGCCTCAGCCGCAGCGGACAAGCTAACCGAGATGCTGGCCGCGGTCCCAGCCGAAAAGGCAGGGCCTAATGTAGGCAAGGCCTCCGGTATGGAGAACGAACCGGCCGTAGCCGCCAGTGATGTGGTAATTATCACTGTTCCCTACTCCGGGCAGGCCGACATCCTCGCTGCCTTGCGGGATGCCATCGGCGACAAACTGGTCGTGGACACAGTGGTGCCCGTTCAGTTCGCCAAGGGAAAGATCACGGCCATACCCGTAGACGAGGGCTCCGCCGCCGAACAGGCCAAGGCCGTCCTTCCCGACGCCACCGTCGTCTCGGCCTTCCAGAACCTGAGCGCCGAGACCCTCATGGACCACAACGGGCAGATTGACTGTTCCGTCGTCGTTTGCGGTGGCGACAAGGATGCCCGCCGACGCGTGATGGACTTAGCCGAGGATATCGAAGGGATTCATGCGGTGAACGGAGGCGGCCTTGCCAACTCCCGCTATGTAGAGGACTTCACCACGCTTATCCTGAACATTAACCGCATCTACAAGTCCCACGCGTCAATGAAGCTAGTGGGCCTGTAGTACCCGGCGGCGTAGCATGGCCAATAGAGTCGAGATTCTCGGCTTGTCCGGCATTCCCGAGGTTCGTGAGGGCGATGACGTTGCCCAGCTAATCTTGGACGCGGCAATCGTCTCAGATGTCGCCCTTGAATCGGGAGACGTGGTGGTGGTGAAGCAGAAGATCGTTTCCAAGGCTGAGGGCCGGGTCATTCTTCTGGACGAGATTACGCCGTCTTCCCTGGCCCTTGAGATCGGGCAGCGCTACGAAAAGGACCCCCGCCATGTGGAGGCCGTCCTGCGGGAGAGCATCCGCATCGTGAAGATGGACCAGGGCCTGATCATCGCAGAGACCAGGAACGGTTTGATATGCGCCAACGCGGGAGTTGACGCTTCCAACGTGGGACTCGACCAGGCAGTCGTACTCCTGCCGGAAGACCCGGACGCCTCAGCGGATGTTATACGGGCTGCACTGGAGGCTCAGTCGGACAGCAAGCTTGGTGTAATAGTTTCGGACAGCATCGGTAGGCCGTGGCGCAAAGGAATAATCGACCTGGCCATCGGGGTCTCCGGGCTTGTGCCACTTCGGGACTACGTGGGCGAAACGGATGATGACGGGCGGGAGCTTAAGGTCACCGTGGTCGCAGAGGCTGACGAGTTGGCTTCCGCCGCCGAGCTCGTAACCGGGAAGCTGGAGAGATGCCCGGTGGCGGTGATCAAGGGAAGCAGCGTACCGTTGGGAAGCGGCCGGTCCACCGACTTGGTGATGGACCCTACAAAAGACCTGTTCAGATAATCTATCCCCGACCCCTAAACCGTAGGTGAATGAATATGGCCCTGCCAACAATGAATGAAGAAACGATACGTGAATTCCTTTCGGGGAGGCACGTAGGGGTTCTAGGCATCAATCGTCGGAAGGGTGGGCCTCAGCTGGTCCCCGTCTGGTATTCCTACGAGGATGGCTGTGTTTTGATACCCACCGAGCTTCGGGTAGCCAAGGTAGCCAACATATCCCGAGACCCGGAGGTCAGCTTCTGCGTCGACGACAAGTCCACACCTCACAAGGGAGTGGTGATGTACTGTACGGCGGAAGTGATACGGGACGGGATAGCGGACAAGAGGCGGGAGATAATGTCGAAGTACGTTGGGGATGAGGAAGGGGAGAAAGTGGCTTCCGAACCTAGGCCCTTGGGAATGGCATTGATTCGGCTAACCCCCCACCGCACCTACTCCTACGACTACTCGGTCGCCGACCAGGGCTGGTCGGACATCAAGGACTACCGCTAATCGAAGTTTCTATTCGCCGATCTTGTCCTTAACGTCAAAGCGAAGCTGACCGAGGCCCGGAACAATGAAACCCATGGCTATCTTGTGAGGGCCGGGGTCCAGGTGAGCGCCCTTTACTATTATCGTGATCGCTTTGTTGAGGGCTATCGTGAATCTGTTGTCGTCGGACACTTTGGAGAAAGCAGTTTCGTTGCCTTCCATCACGAAGAACGTCCCGTCCATGGAGCATTCAACCCCGTCGAGTACCACTGGTGTCATACCCTTGGCGTACCCTGATCCCAGGCTGTTCTTGAGCTGAAAGCTCACCCCTGCCTCAGTGTTTTGCAGGCTTCCTTTAACATACAGCCTGCGTAGAAGAAACCCCGGTACCGTTACCATCTAATCATCCTTGTTGGTCCAGGGTGCCGTTTGGCCTCCCTAGTCCCCTGTTCCCTGTCTCATTCTGAATATGTTTACCTCTGCTTCCACGACTTCCGAGGGAAGAGTCCTCACGCTGCCCAGGGCTCGAGCCTGGATGTAGATCTGGGCTGCCCTTTCTACGAGTTCGCAGGCGCGGAGGGCGTCCGGCATGTCCCGGCCCGCGGCCACGACGCCGTGATTACGAATAAAGACGGCATTGCGCTCACCCATGGCCTGGATTGCCTTTTCTCCCAGGTCCTCGGTGCTTGGAAAGCCGTATTCCGCGACTTCCACCGGCCCACCCAGATAGGCGACCAGTTCGTCCAGGATGGGTGGTAGAGCCACACCGGCCACCGCCAGCACGCTGGCGTATATCGAGTGAGTGTGTATGACGGCGGAAATGTCAGGCCGAGCCTTGTAGACGGCTACGTGAGTAAGAGACTCGGAGGAAGGCACGGTATCGCCTTCTATGACATCCACGTCATAGTCTACGACTACGATGTCCTCTGGCGTCATGGTCTCGTAGTCCGTGCCGGCCGGAGTGACGGCTATTAGGCTCTCCTTCTCATCCCCTTCCAGCCTCATGCTCACGTTACCGCTTGTCGCAGCAACCAACCCAAGACGGAGCAGCTGCTGAGCCGCCTGGACCACGATTGTTCTTTCAGACTGCCATTTCATTACATTGCCCCGGTTATCTCGGTCAATCTTTCATACATATCCAGCCAGGCCTCGTACTGTTCTTCCAGGACTGAGGCACGGTCCTCGTCCGGTGCGAAGATTTCGGTCTCTCCCACCATCGCCGTGGCTGATTCCAGTAGACTATTGTACGCCCCGGCGCCAACCGCTGCGCAGGCCGCTGCGCCCAAAAGTGTAGCGTCCCGCTCCCTTGGCACGATAATTTCGCGGCCCAGGGTGTCGGCGATGAGCTGAGGGAACCCCTCTACCCTGGCGACCCCACCCCCTAGAGCGATGTCCAGAGGCCGCTGCCCCGACACCTCCTCCAACTGCATGGCGTTGCCGCGAATGGCAAAGGCGAGGTTCTTCAGCGCCGCATCGGCCAACCCTTGTCGGGATATCCCTGAATGCCCTACGGGCGTGGGGAAGAGCATTCCGCCCATCTGAATCCCGGTCCTTTTGGCGTCCATGATCCGCGGGCCAAGGAAGGCTAATGGCGTATAAGCGTTCGGAGAGTTCGGCCCTTCAAGGTTGAGGCTCAGTCCATGCTCGGGCAAGCCCAGCGTCTCGGCGGCCCAGTCGAGGGAACGTCCTGCCTCGGTCGTAGTGCTCTCCAGGACCCACATATCTGGAATTATGTGCCTTCCGCTCCATGTTCGACGTTCGGCATCTATACAGGGGGCGTCGGTCACGATCTGTAGAGGCCCGCTCCAGCCCGCCAATATGCCCATCTGACCCGGCTTTGTGATACCCATCCCCAAAAGGCCGCACTGGGTATCAGGCCCACCGGCAATCATGGGAGTCCCAAGCGCTAGCCCTGTGTCGGCGGCCGCAGTGGTGGATATCTCACCCGTCTGTTCACCTGAGCAGCAGAGCGGAGGCATTGGGCCAAGATCGATGCCCAATAGTGTGAAAACCGAGTCCACAGGCTCGGCATCCGACACTGGCAGGAGCCCCACCTCCGTCACCGCTGAACGCTCCCCACTGATTTCTCCCGAAAGCCGGAACCTCACCCAATCCCCTATGGGAAGGATATGGGCGATCTTAGCGGCTGTATCGGGTGCGTTGGCTCGGAACCAGGCCAGCCTCGCTGGGGCGAAGAGAAAAGATGGTGTGTGACCCGTCAGTCGGTACACTCGTTCCCCGAGATCTTCGTCGATAGCCATCCCCTCGAAGAAGGCGCGCACGTCCCTGTTCGGGCCTGCGTACAGCTCTCTTTTTCTGCCGTCCAGCAATACAATGCCGCCGCGCTGGCTGGTAGTAGACACCGCCGAAATGTCGCTGCCCTTCAGACCGGCTTCGCTTAGGCACTCTTTGATGAGGTGGCACCCCAAGGCCCACGTTTCGTCGGGGTGAAACTCCAGGGCTATCTCTGAGAGGCCTGGAGGATTGAAGTAGGTCATCGGGGCCCGAGCTGTCGCAAGCTTGCGGCCCTCGTACGAAAATACGGCGCATTTGAGACTGCTGGTTCCCAGGTCCAGAACGAGGACCGCCCCTTCAGCCATCGCTTTGCCATGCAGTTGGGTTGACGATGTGCACAGGCCGCAGGCCCTGCTGGAAGCGCTCCAGGGCCTCGGTCATCATTTGGGAGTGACGGGCGATTGTGCCGTCCGTAGCCCCGCCGACGTGAGGCGTCAAGATAACGTTTTGGTGAGCCAAGAGCGGATGGTCGGGCGGGATGGGGGGACTTTCGTGGACGTCCAGGGCTGCCCCGGCTATTTCTCCGTTCTCAAGTGCCTCAAGGAGTGCTGTGGGGTCTATTGCTTGAGGTGTGGAGGTGTTAATAAGGTACGCGTTGGACCGCATCAGCTGGAGAGCGCGCCGGTCGATGAGACTAGGCGAGTCCGGGCTGGCGGGCAGATGGAGGCTGACGAAGTCGGAGCTGCTGAGCGCAGTGTCAAGATCGGTGAGAGACGCTCCGACCCTAGAGGCGTGATCATGAGTGATATAGGGATCGTAGGCTAAGACCTTCATGCCGATGGCACAGGCAAGCCGCGCCACTTCTGAGCCGATTGTCCCCAGCCCCACCAACCCCAGCGTCTTGCCCCTTAGCTCCACACCCCTCAGGTCCAGGTACGGAGATACCGGGTCCTCCCATTGACCCCCCGAGACGTATCCATGAGACGTAACGATCCTTCTCGCCAGCGAGAATATGAGCCCTATGACCAGCTCGGCGACGGCGGGAGCATTCCTGCCGGGGGCATTTACTACTACTACACCGGATTCCGTGGCCGCATCCAGATCAATCTGGCCGGTAGCGTTTCGACAGGTTCCTACAAGCCGCAGACCCGGTGCCCCTTCGAAGGTCTCTTCCAGGACAAAGTCGGCCTCGACTATAAGAGCGTCGACTTGAGAATTGTTGATGACCTCGGCCAGTTCTTCAGGGTCTTGCAACTCACGAGACTCGGTCCAGGGCTTGTAAGTCACTGTCATGCGGGAACGGAGCCGCTCCAGACATGCTTGCTCAAATGGGGCCAGAATTAGTACGTGCATTATTACTCAATGGGTCAATCGAATAAGCGGATAATGGTTTCAATGGAATAAGCGGAAGAGTAGGCCAAGAGCGAGGTCCTTATCAACCTTCCGGCGAATGTGGCGATCAGGAATTTCGGAATCCCTATCCGGACCGCACCGGCAGCGATGCCTGCAATGTCGAACAGCGGATTTGGCAAAGCCGCCAGGACGAAAATGCCGAGCACACCCCAGCGTTTCACCAGCTTGCTGCTAAAAGCGGCCCACCGAGCCCAACGCGATTCTTCGGCTTTGCCTTTGCCTGGCGTTATGGTCGATCCCGCTCTGCCGACCAGGTACCCGCTGAGTTCGCCTATCGTCATGCCTGCGGCCCCAATCAAGGCTACCAGCAACGGGTTCAGGACCGCCGCCGCAACCACAACCGCGATAAAGCCGGGCGTCGGCAATATGATGGAGGCGTTGGCCATCAGGGTTACCAGGAACAACCCCGGATAACCGACTCGTTCGAAATACTCGCGATCGAAAGTGGGCTCTGGAATTAGCAGCAGGCCAAGTACACTGGCTGCAATGAGTAGCAGAAGGAGGGCTTGCCAGCGGAATACCAAACCGCGAATGCGACTGAGCAGCGGATCATCTGCCTTCATCAAACATCCGGCGCCTTTCTTGCCTCGCTGGAAGAGCTAACTTTGCCTCCCGAGCCACGTATTATTGGGCATGGGTAGCTTGTCACTCAGGCCCACCGACTCCACGAACCTTCTCGTACGCTCGGGGCCTTTCCAGGTTAGCACCGAGGCCAGGTCTTCAGGAGTGTCCACATCCACGTACAGGGAATTCAGCTCGATTATCCGGGCGTCGATACCCTTGGTTTTTGCCTCTTGCAAGTGCAATGCAAGGCTGTTTGGCCCGAACCGCGAGGGTATGGACGTGGGCGGTCTCCTGAACATGGCGTTGGTGCCCCCGTCATGGGCAGGCGCCATTACTACAGACAGAGCACCGGCATCCACGGCAAGAATGGCCTCGATGTCTGAGGCCTCAACCTGGGGTATGTCCGATGGAATTACCAGCAGCCTATCGACACCGCGGCGGGCCAGGGTCTCCGCACCATAGTCCACAGCGGGGCCCTCTCCCCTGACATCTAGCGGCTCCTGAATGACCTCTATGCCGTATTTATCGGCGATAGCGGCAGCGCGTGGGTCCCGAGTCACTATCACCAGGGGTGAAATGCCAGATACGCCACTCACCATTTCTATCACGTCCTCCAGCATCGCCAGAGAGAGGGCTATCTTGTCATCCTGCTCGAGAATATCCCCTAGGCGGGACATGGCAGTGGAAAGCTCTTTGACGGGGATCAGGCACGCGGTCATGAGGACTCGATCCCCAAGGCCCGGAGAGCCGTTCGGGCCAGAGCCTTCTTCTTGTCGAGAGAGGACATTATCGTATCGGTTATGACGGTCTTCACGCCAAGGCCTCGCACCCGGTCCATGTCTTCCGCGTCCGCGTAGTCCATAATGAAAGAGCCGAGAAACGGCCTGTATATCTCGGCGACTCCGTAGGCGCTCACATCGTGGCCCAGTGCATCCATCATGTCCGCGGCAGGGCCCTTGATTGCCTTCCCCCCGACTATCGGACTTATGGCCGTGACCCGGGCCTGGGCGGCCGTTAATTGCCCCACAATGCCCTTTACTGCCAGGATCGGGCCAATGCTGATTATAGGGTTGCTTGGGGCTATTACGATGCCGTCAGCGTTGTCGATAGCGTCAAGCACGCCATCCGCGGGCTCCGCGGATTCGATACCTGAAAACCGGATAGCCTCGACCCTGTCCATCGCCTGATTCTTTACGAGGTACTCCTGGAAGCCTGCATCCCCCTTTTCGGTGAAGACCCTGGTTTCAACCCTCTGATCGCTCATGGGCAGGAGCCGGCATTTGAGGCCGAGGCTCCGGCTCACTTCAGATGTGATCTCGGAGAGCGAGCCTCCTTCCCTCATGCGCTGCGTACGGTGGATATGGAGGGCCAAGTCCTGGTCCCCCAGGTTGAACCATGTCTCCCTACCCAGACGCTTGAGGGCCGAAAGGCATTCCCAGGTCTCGTTCTTAAGCCCCCACCCCCGAGCCTCGTCGGCGAGGCCTGAGAGGGTGTAGGTGACAGTGTCCACGTCGGGAGAGATGTACAGGCCGTGGAGGACAACGTCGTCCCCCGTGTTGATGATGACAGTGACCTCGGTGGGATCTACGACCTTGACGAGGCCCTGTAAGAACCTGGCGGCCCCCACCCCACCCGCGAGGACGGTGATCACTACAACGCTACCCTAGAACGTCCAGGGCAAGGGCTATCAGCATCTTGGTGCCCAGTGTCAGGCTTCGCACGTCAATCGACTCGTTCGTGCCGTGGACGTTGGCGAGATTGGCAGCGTCCTCGGGGTGCGATACCTGGAACCCGTAAGTCAATGTGCCCAGGGGACGCATGAAGCGGGAGTCCGTGAATCCCGTGGTAAAGGTGGGTATCCATACCGCTTCCGACCCGTCCAGCGAGCGCTCGGTGGCGCTTCTCACCTTGACTGCAAATTCGGTGTTGTAAGGGGCCATGCTCGGAATGGCCATGTAGTCGATATCGAATTCCACGTCCGGGATGCCGTCCAGGATTTTCTCCACTTCGCCCCGCACGTACGCCTCATCCTGGTGATACAGGGTGCGAACGTCGCAGGTAATCAGGCACTTGGCCGGGATGGAGTTGGACTTGATGCCCCCTTCGATCATGGTAGACGAGATGGTCATTCGGGAGAGGCCCCTGATCCTGGAAGCCATCTGTGGGTCTCTCTCCGCGAGCTCTGCGGCCAGGCGATCGATGTTCTCCGCGGTGGGTTCTTCTTCTATGTCAAGGCTCCTCAAGTGGCCGAAGATTTCGGAGGATACGTCGACCTCCGGTTTGTATTCGGCAATCCTATTCAGCACCTGGGCCGACTTGGTCAGGGCGTTGGTCCCCCTCCAGGGTGTGGAGGCGTGGGCCGGGACTCCGTTGACGGTGATGTGCACCTCCAAACGTCCCTTCTCCCCGATCCCGAACAGATAGGCGGGCGCTCCCTTGCGCTGGACTACGTCGCCGCCGCCCTCGTTGATGCAGTAGTCGGCTTTTAGCCTGTCGGGATGGTGCTCCGCGAGCCACCCCACCCCGAACCTCCCCCCCGCTTCTTCATCGGCGCAGGCCGCGAGAGTCAGATCGCCCTGAAGCTGCACCCCAGCCCTCTTCATGATGACCATTGCCATGGTCTGGCACGTCAGCAGCGCCTTGCAGTCCGAGGAGCCGCGCCCGTATAGACGCGTTCCGATGATATCGGCGCTGAAGGGTGGGCAGATCCACTCAGACTCTGTCTCTACCGGCACCACGTCGGTATGGGCCATATAGATCATAGATTGGCCGCCGCCGGTGCCCTTGATCGTGGCAAAATAGTTGCCTCGACCCGGTGCCGACTCTATTGTCTCGCCGTGGATGCCCTCCTTGGCCAGGAGATCGCTCAAAAATTCGCAGGCCTTGGTCTCGTCTCCGGTTGGCATGAAGCCCGTGTTAACCGTTGGGATCCGTACCAGGTCCTGCTGGAGCCCGACTATTTCATCATAGGCCCGGTCTACTTGTTCGAAGAGCTCGGAGAGAGTGGGCATTGGGCCTCCTTACTGAGCAGGGAGATCGATTGGAGGAGCGGGTTGCAGGTCTAAGGATACCCTCTTGCCGTGGAGGGCCTTGAGTTGCTCAAAATGAGCCTTGTACTCAGGTGTCAGGATGGAGTCTGTGGTCATGATGTAAGCGTCTTCGTTGTTGTCCAGATAGTAGCGCTTGCGGACTCCCACCCTTTTGAAACCATATTTGTCGTAAAGGGACTGGGCCCCGCGGTTGGAGACCCGGACTTCAAGAGTTATATAGCGTGAGCCCCACCCCATTGCGGTCTCGATGGCACGTATGAGGAGAGCCTCCCCGACCCCGTGTCGGCGGAAGGGCGTCCTGACCCCGACAGAGACGACATGGGCATCGTCAACGACGTCCCAGAGCCCCAGGTACCCGAGAATGTAATCGTCGTTACCGGGGGCTGGTGTCCCGGGCAAGAGTCGGCGCAGGACGCTGACGGCACGAGAAAGCAGGGTGGGCAGGGCCGGATCTTCTGAAGTGACGTAAGGGATGTCCGATACGTCATCCAGTGCCACGGCGACCAAATAGACGGCCAGTTTGTTGTTTATCTCGCGGTTGAAGGATGTGGGAGGCCAGAGGGTTGGGAATGCGTCCTTCTCGACTTCAACCAACTGCTGGGAATCCAGGCGCGAAATGTGCCTTATATGGAACCGGATCGGGATGAGGGACATAGCGTTGTCCGATGCACGGGACAAAGTGGCTACATTCTATCACAAGGCTGCGCCGCTACCTTTTGGCTACCACTTTCGTTATATTATTCATAGGGTATCAGGCAGGTAAATTCCCGGCGAACTCGAGGGCCCAAAGGGAAACCCGATGCAGACCGAGCAACAGCTTATAGAAAGCGCTCAGGCAGGCAGCAACAGTGCCTTCGAGCAGATTTACGAAGAATACTTCGACAGGATCTTTTCGTACATCGCTGCGCGCATCGGCAACCGGTTCGACGCGGAGGATCTGACTGAGGAAGTATTCCTGAAGGCCCTTAAATCGATAGGGTCTTTCAAGTGGCAGGGTATTTCCATAGGTGCATGGCTATTTCGGATAGCGCACAACATAACAGTGGACCACCTGAGGAAGATGTCCAAGAGGCAGACCATGCCTATAGAAGAGAGCCTATCCAGCAAGAGCCCCTCTCCCGAGGAGCGCGCGTTGACGAATATTGCCGTCGAACGGGTCAAAAACGCCTTGAGCCGGTTGACCCAGGCTCAGCAGCAAGTGTTGAGCCTCAGGTTGGCCTCCGGGGTCTCAGTGGCCGAGACTGCGAAGATTTTGGGCAAGTCGGAGGGGGCAATAAAAGCATCCCAACACAGTGCCCTAGCCGCGATCAGGAGGATATTCGCCGCGGAGCATGGAGAATATTAGCGAACTAGAACATATCCTGGACCTGTGCATTGATGCCCTGAACAGAGGGGACTCAATAGAGCACTGCCTTGCCCGTCACCCCGAATATGCTGACGAGCTTGAGCCGCTGCTTATCACCGCACAGGAAATAATTGCTGTACCCCAACCTCTCCCCAGCCCCGAGTTGAAGTCCGAGACCAAAAGGGCGCTCCACGTCTCACTCCCCAGTCCCGAAGAGTTGCGTCTCCAGTACGCCTTGGATCACTGCATGGAACTCCTGATACAGGGCAAGAGCGTCGAGCATTGCCTTGAACTTTACCCCGAGTTCTCCGCTGGGCTTGAACCACTGCTGACCGTGGCCTCAACTCTTCGCGAGGATCTTAACGTCAAGGCAAGCCTCCGGTTCAAAGAAGAGGCGCGGCGTCGGGTGTTGTCCCGGGTGGGGAAGGCAGGAATCACCAGATTGCTGCCTTGGGTGTCGTGGCCCAGGTGGGCTTATAGAGGCGCTTTGGCAGCGGCAGCGCTCCTGATAATGGTATCCGCCGGCCATCTCACTGTAAGTTCATCCTCGGACAGCGCCCCCGGTGATTTTCTATATCCGGTCAAGGGACTCTCCGAATCCGTACAAATGAAACTGACCACCTCCAATGAGGGCGAGGCGAAGCTCCATGTGGAATTGGCCAGCCGTCGAGCCCAGGAATTGGCAACAGCAGCTGTCGACGGGGACCAACAGATGGTAGAGGAGCTGCTCGTAAAACTTCAAGGTCACCTGGAAGAAGCCCCCCGCCTTATGGGTGAGAAGCAGTTTCAAGAAGCCTTGGAGCTGGTCCTACAGGGTGATGGGGATATGGACCATACACAGCTCCGGGAGTTGCTGGTCATGCTGGGCCAGGACATCAGGATGAATGACGCCCGACTCAAAGGGGCGATGGATGAGGTGCCCGACCACATGCACCCCGAACTTGAGACCGTCATTGCCCGGGTGCGTACCCACTACACCGAGACCATCGCCGCCCTGGAAGACAACCACTCCTCTGAAGATCTCGACTCTCTGAATGGCGTCAGGCTTACCTATCGCAAATAGCGCCTGCCTTGATGGTGGGGCTATTAGCTGGTAGGCTTGGCGTTTACCAGTTATGAGACCTCTCCTCCGGCTTTCTGCCTTTCTCAGACCCTACAAGAAACACCTTGGGCTGACCTATTTTGCCCTGGTCATGTCCACCCTGCTCTCCCTGGCCGTGCCCCGGCTCCTGGGAGACTCCATCGACAAAATCCTCGAGAAGGACACTTTCAGTTTCCTTGTCTTGCTGGGATCAGCGGTTATCGCCTTCGCCCTGGCGCGCTCAGTCTTTGCCTATCTCCAGACCTACGTGGCGGAATACATATCGCAGAAAGTAGCTTACGACCTGCGGGGCGCCATCTACGATCACCTCCAGCACCTGAGCTTCGCCTTCCACGACACCCAACAAACGGGACACTTAATGTCCCGCGCCACTGCTGACGTGGAGGGTGTGCGGTGGTTCATCAGCCTGGGACTGGTGCGTTCCCTGCATCTGATAGTGCTCTTCGGGGGCATCAGTGGGCTTTTGATGGCCACTAACTGGAAGCTGGGACTCATTTCGTTAGGAGCTTTGCCCCTCGTTGCGGGCCGAGCCACCTTCGTCTCCCGGAGGCTGAGGGTGGTATGGCGGAACATCCAGGACATGAGGGGCCGGATGGGTGGGATGTTGCAGGAGAACCTCGCCGGGGCCCGAGTTGTCAGAGCCTTCTCCCGAGAAACGTTTGAAGGCCGGAAGTTCGGTGGGCACGCTGTTAGTCTCGCCGAAGAGAACGTTCTCGCTTCCCAGATCCAGGCTTCCAACGCACCGCTGATGAACTTCATATTCGCGGTCATTACCATCGCAGTGCTGTGGGTCGGGGCCAGGGAGGTCATCGACGGACGTATGACGCCCGGCGAGCTCACCCAGTTCATCTTCTACCTGATGCTGCTGGCGTTCCCGGTCAGGATAGTGGGTTGGGTAATAACAATGTTCTCCAGGGCCGCCTCTTCCGGGGAGAGGATATTTGAAATCCTGGATGCCACATCGCCTGTGCAGGAAGCGCCCGATGCAAGGGAACTGACTGACGTTCAGGGCAGAGTCGAGTTCCGCGCCATGGGGTTCCAGTACAACTCCTCCGTGCCGACGCTGGACGGGATAGACCTGCACGTCGAGCCGGGACAGGTCGTGGCTCTTCTAGGGGCAGCGGGGAGCGGGAAGACCACACTGGTCCATCTGCTGCCCCGCTTTTACGATGTCACCGAGGGAGCAATCCTGATTGACGGCACCGACATCCGGGAGCTGACACTCGATTCTCTCCGGCGGGAAGTCGGGATAGTCCAGCAGGAAGTGTTCTTATTCGGGGATACCGTGAGGAATAACATCGCCTATGGAACACCCGACGCGCCGCTGGAGGATGTAAAGAGGGCGGCCGAAGCTGCGCGGATAAGCGAGTTTATCGAGTCTTTCCCGAAGGGTTACGATGCCTGGGTCGGAGAGAGGGGAATCACTCTATCCGGGGGCCAGAAGCAGCGCATCTCGATTGCCAGGACGCTGCTCATGGACCCCAAGATACTTATCCTGGACGACTCCACTGCCAGCGTGGACACCGAGACCGAGATGCTGATCCAAGAGGCCTTGAAAGTCCTGATCAAGGGCCGCACCACTTTCGTGATAGCCCAGAGGCTGAGCACGGTGCGGAACGCAGACCTGATCCTGGTGCTAAAGGACGGCAGGATCGCCGAGAGCGGTACCCACGCGGAACTGCTTGCCTCCGGTGGCATATACAGGGAGATCCACGACCTGCAGTTGAGGCCCCAGGCCTCCGGAGAGGGAGTGGTTGCCTCTCCCATAGAAGGCTAGGCAGATTCGCTCATGCACATGCACTATCACGGCTCAGGCAATATCGACGAGACGGACATCCGCGGCAGCCTGTACAACCAACAGGTGATGACCAGGCTGCTCCCGTATCTGGGGCCGTACAAGAAGACGGTGGCCGTTGCCACGGTGGCGATGCTGGTGCACACGGGAAGCCTGGTCCTGTTCCCTTGGCTTATCGCTATGGCATTCGGGTCGGTGGTGGACGGAAACCCGGACCGCCTGACCTGGGTGCTGGTTGCCATGGGCGTCAACGCATTGGTCGGATGGGCATTTAACTACGTCCAGCTCGTTCTCATGGCCCGGGTGGGCCAAAACGTCCTCTACAACCTCAGGATGGACCTGTTCCGGCATCTGCAAAGCCTCTCTCTGAACTTCTATGACAAGAACGAAGTGGGACGCATCATGTCCCGTATGCAGAATGACATCATCCAACTCCAGGAATTCCTCACAACGGGCATCCTGGTATTCGGCGACATTCTCGTGCTGGGCGGAATAGTCGGGGCAATGCTGCTGATGGACGTCCAACTGGCCTTGATAACCCTAGCCGTGCTCCCGTTCCTGTTCCTGCTCCTTTACTACTGGCAGCAGTTCGCCCGTAGAGCATACCTGCGCGTCAGGAGAGCCATAGCGGCGGTGAACGGATCATTGCAGGAGAACATCGCCGGCATCCGAGTCGTGCAGAGCACTGGTAGGGAAGAGCTGAACTTGAAGAAGTTCAGCAACCTGAACGGTCGCAACCTGAACACCAGCCTCGACGCCAGCCGGTTGTCGTCCGGCGTACTGCCCGCCGTGGAGGTTATCAGCGCCCTGGCCCTGGTACTGGTTATCATATTCGGGGGACGCCTGGCCCTCCAGGGAGACCTGCCGGAGGAACTGCTGGTGGCATTTGCCATGTACATACAGCGCTTCTTCGAACCGGTCAGAAACGTGACTATGCAGTACACGGAAATTCAGAGGGCAATGGCGTCGGGTGTAGGCGTATTCGAGCTTATGGACGTGCCCCTTTCCATCAAGGACGTCCCCAACGCCACCCCCCTCTCCACCGTTAAGGGCCGACTCCACTTCGATCACGTCAGCTTTTCCTACAACGAAGGAGTCGAGGTGCTGCGTGACATCGACCTGCTCATCGAACCCGGAGAGACCGTGGCCGTGGTCGGGCCGACCGGTGGGGGCAAGAGCACCCTCGTCTCCCTGGTCCCGAGGTTGTACGATGTAAGCGCGGGTCGGATCACCGTTGACGGGATGGACGTTCGTGACGTGACCCGGGAGTCCTTGACCCGGCAGGTGAGCACGGTTCTCCAGGACCCGTTCCTCTTCACCGGCACCGTCGCCGAGAACATCCGCTACGGACGCCTCAACTCGACGGACGAGGAGATACGGGAAGCGGCGAGACTGGTGGGGGCCGACCCATTCATCTCCAGGCTGCCCAATGGCTACGAGACCGAACTCCAGGAGATGGGGAGCAACTTGAGCTCCGGCCAGAGGCAACTGGTGAGCTTCGCCAGGGCCGTAATCGCCAACCCGCGCATCCTGATCCTGGACGAGGCAACGGCTAACATCGATACGCAGACCGAGTTCCTCATCCAGAGCGCCCTCGTTCGACTGCTGGAAGGCAGGACGTCCCTCATCATTGCCCACCGGTTGTCGACCGTTCGCAACGCCTCGCGCATTGTGGTGATAGACAATGGCCGGATCGCCGAGATCGGCAACCACGATGAATTGGTGAGACAGGGTGGGGTCTACGCCCGACTCAACGCCATGACACTGCAGGCAATGGAGGCTTGAGGAGGCTCGGGACTACAGGAGGCTTCCCTGCTCAGAGGAGGCGCTGTTGACGTAGGCGATGCCCAGGTGCTCGTATGCGCCCTTGGTGGCAACCCTGCCCCGAGGCGTACGGTCCAGGAAGCCGAGCTGTAGAAGGTAGGGTTCGTAGACGTCCTGGATGGTGTCGGGTTCCTCGCTGATGGAAGCGGCAACTGTGTCGAGGCCCACGGGACCGCCGTTGTAGTTCTGGATGATGGTGCGTAGGACGCGGTGGTCTATTTCGTCCAGGCCCAGCGAGTCAACCTCTAGCCGGGTGAGAGCCTCGGAGGCGGTCTGCTTTGAGATGACTCCGTCGGCCATGACCTCGGCATAGTCCCTGACGCGTTTGAGCAGTCGATTGGCTACCCTGGGCGTGCCCCGCGCCCGACGCGCTATCTCTTCCAGTCCGTCATCCTCCGCCATCACCCCCAGAATGCTCGCTGCCCTGCTAACTATTTCCTTGATCGCAGTCGTGTCGTAGAAATCTAACCGGTACACCGCCCCGAAGCGATTCCTAAGAGGTGCGCTGACCATGGCGTAGCGGGTGGTAGCCCCGACGAACGTGAAGCGAGGGAGCTTCAACCGCAGGCTCCGGGCCCCGGCCCCCTTGCCGATCATGATGTCCAGGGCGAAGTCCTCCATCGCTGGGTATAGAACTTCTTCTACCGCGCGGCTAAGGCGGTGCACCTCGTCTATGAAGAGAATGTCGTCCTTTTTGAGGTTCGTGATGATGGCCGCCAGGTCCCCCGCGCGCTCGACGGCGGGACCTGAGGTGGTCTTGATGCTTACCCCCATCTCGGCGGCAACGATGTTGGCCAGGGTGGTCTTACCGAGACCCGGAGGGCCGTAGAGCAGGATGTGGTCCAGCGCCTCGCCCCGCTTCTTGGAAGCGGCTACGGCTATGGACAGGTTTCCCTTCACCTTGTCCTGCCCGATGTACTCGGAAAGGGTCTTGGGACGCAGGCTCAGGTCGAGAGAGCCGTCCTGGGTATGGGGTTTAGCCGATACAATCCGTTCAGCCATCGGGCCTCCCGTCCCCGCGTTCTGTCTTCGACCGAAAGGGTGAAGAAGTTTCGTTTGACGCCAGTCTAGCCTATCTCCCCTTGAAGGAAGGCGCCCGCTTCTCCCTGAAGGACATGATCCCCTCCGTATAGTCCTCAGTGTGCATCAGCATGCGGTTGGTGTGGAACTCCATCCCGAGCATCGTATGGAGGGGAGATTCCTGTGCAGCATAGGTAACCTTCCTGATTGCCGATACAGTCAGAGGAGGGTTTTCCGCAATCTTGGCAGCCAGGGCATTGGCCGTGCACAGCAACTCATCGGCAGGCACAACCTGGCTGACCAACCCCATCCCCAATGCCGTCTGCGCGTCAATTATTTCGCCCGTGTACATGAGTCGGAATGCGTTGGAAAGCCCGACTATACGGGGGAGGTTATAGCTCAGCCCGCAGTCCACCCCCAGCGCCCGACGCACGAATATGGAAGTAAACCGCGCCTGTTCCGAGGCGATGCGGATGTCACATGCCGTTGTGAGGGAAAACCCTAGGCCTGCTGCAATTCCGTTGATTGCCCCTATGATTGGGCGTCGTAAGGCCCGCATCTGCTGAATCACGGCATCCCACACTCCTGCCCATGCATTTTGGGACTGCTTCTGCTCGTTCCCGGATACATCGGCCCCCGAGCAGAAACCCTTGCCGGCCCCGGTGATAATAAGGGTGCGGCTGTCGTGGTCCTCATTGATGGTTTGAAGTATGCCTCGTAGCTCCAGGCCCATGTCATGAGTCACGGCGTTGAGCTTATCGGGACGGTTCAGAGTGAGTACGAATTTGCCGTTGTCCTCGTCCAGAAGGAAGTGCTTGAAGGCCATTCTGATCTCCCTGTATTGTGGGCCGGGGTTGGGCTTGCTCCTCTCCGCATGATACCCAGCACCCCATTCAGGCGTCAACAAACTGTCGCGAGGCCTTATAGCCAGCCCCTCGGCGAGGGGTTACCCTTGACACGATTTTCACACGTAAATATAATCTCGCTTTGAATTCCTAGAGTTCACGCGCATGCACTTCAACGTAGCGCAACTTCTCTCCGGGCCCGTGGGGGCCGTGAGGGAGCGTCAAGTTTCAGGCGGCCTGGATTGGGCGGACGGTCTAAACAAGGCCGTGGTATCCGGGCCGGTGCAGATGATGCACACGGACAGGGGGATCCTGGTCCGCGGCAAACTGCGTGCAGTAGTGACCTTGGAATGCGTGAGGTGTCTGAACCAATTCGAGGAGAAAGTTTCGGTCGCCTTGGAGGAGGAGTACATATCGGCGCATCAGACTTCCGGAAGAGTGGAAAGGCAGGCTCTTCGAGCAGACAACCTGCTCATTGATTCCAATAACCTTCTGGACCTGGAACCCGCGCTGAAAGAATACGCTACATTGAACAGCCCGCTGAAACCCGTGTGCAGGCCCGACTGTCCCGGCCTCTGCCCTCGGTGCGGAGCTGATCTGACTCAGACCGGTTGCCTTTGCGTTACTGCCGAGGGATCCGAAGAATCGGGGCTGTCGGGCCTCTTGGCAAAATATCGAACGGCGTGATGCCGGTCGCGGAGATTCAAAGATAGTTATGGGTGCACTACCGAAGAGAAAGACGAGCAAGGCCAGAAGAAATAAGCGGCGTGGGCAGGATAAGGTCATAGGACCCTCCCTCGTCGAATGTTCCCGTTGCCGCAATCCCAAGCTCTCCCATCACGTTTGCCCCACGTGCGGCACCTACAACGGCAGGGAAGTATTCGCCGAATAGTTCCCTTGAACGTCATCAAGGAGATCCATCTATGGTTGCACAGCTAGAAGAAAAAAAGACCGCGTTCATATTCCCGGGTCAGGGGTCACAGGTAGTGGGAATGGGCAAGGACCTCTATGAGAGCTCTCCCACTGCGCGGTCGATATTCGACGAGGCGGACGAGATTCTCGGTTTCTCCCTCACCCGACTCTGCTTTGAAGGACCCCAGGAAGAGTTGACCCAGACTCAGAACGCCCAGCCCGCAATATTTACGACAAGCTTGGCGGCCTTGGCCGACATGAAAGAGAAGTCCGAGGGAAAATTGGTAAACCCCGCTTTCGTAGCGGGACACAGCCTCGGTGAGTACGTCGCCCTCGTTGCCGCCGACACCCTCCCCTTCTCCGACGCCCTGCCCTTGGTTAGGGAGCGGGGTCAGCTCATGCAGAATGCCAACAGCATCCAGCCCGGCGGCATGGCCGCTATCATCGGTCTGGATGAGTCCACCACCGAAGAGATATGCCAGCAGACCGGCATGCAGATTTCCAACATCAACTCCCGGGAGCAGATAGTAATAAGCGGGCCCCAGGTGAACATCGCCAACGCACTGGACTTGGCAAGGGCCCGAGGCGCCAAAAAAGTCGTGCCTCTTCCTGTTGGCTCCGCCTTCCACTCCAATCTGATGGAACCCACCGTCGAGCGTATGACCAGTGCCATCGACCAGGTTAGCCTGAGCGACGCCTCGGTGCCGATCGTCGCCAACAGCAGCGCGAAGCCCGTGGTCGCAGCCGGTGACATCCGGGAGGAACTGGTCTGGCAGCTCTGCCACTGCGTCCAGTGGCTGGGGAGCGTGGAGTACATGATCGCTGCGGGGGTGACCACTTTCGTGGAGATCGGGCCTGGAAAAATCCTCAGCAGCCTCATGCGCCGCATAGACCCTTCTGTCTCCGCTTTGACCTTGAACGACTACTTCAGCGGCTAATACCCGGCTTCGGCGCCCTTAGCTATCCAGCACATTAACTTGGACCAGAATCTCGCGGGAAAAATTGCAATCGTAACCGGGGGGTCCCGGGGTATAGGCCAAGCCATTGCTGTCAGGCTGGCCAGGTCTGGGGCATTGGTCTCTGTCGGCGGGCTGCACGATATCTCCGCCACCCGAGCCTTGGTGGAAGCCGCCGGTGTCCCCACCGAAAATCTCCTCTTCACCCACGCCGATGTCACTTCCCAGGAAGATGTAGAGACGCTGGTCAAGGCCACCACGGATCGGTTCGGCAAGGTAGATATCCTGGTAAACAACGCCGGGATCAACCGGGACGGGCTGCTCCTTCGCATGAAACTGGATGATTGGGACGCGGTTCTCAACACTAACCTGCGGGGCGCGTTCTTGTGCACTCAGAAGGTTCTCAGCGGCATGGTGAGAAGCCGCTGGGGAAGAATAATTAACATTTCCAGCGTCGTGGGGGTGGCTGGCAATCCGGGTCAGGCTAACTATGCCGCCGCCAAGGCCGGAATAATCGGCTTGACCAAGACCACGGCCCGAGAAGTCGCATCCCGAAACATTACCGTCAACGCCGTGGCCCCCGGCTTCATCGATACGGACATGACCTCCGGCCTTAGCGAACAGGTCCGGGACAGGCTCCGAGGCCAGATCCCCCAAGCCAGGTTCGGCGCTCCCGATGATGTCGCCGACCTCGTAGAGTTCCTTGCATC
Organism: Dehalococcoidia bacterium; assembly: GCA_965220005.1. Classification (GTDB taxonomy): domain Bacteria; phylum Chloroflexota; class Dehalococcoidia; order Plut-88900; family Plut-88900; genus Plut-88900. The sequence continues at coordinate 253,829 of OZ244800.1, read as the reverse complement.
CGACCGTTCGGCATACATCACCGGACAAGTGATTAACGTCGACGGCGGAATGTTCATGACGTAGCTGAGGAACTAGATGCCCGGGTCCAGACGAAAAGGCAGAATCTTGGCGCTGCAGGCGCTCTATGAAGCCGACACGGTGCAGCATGAAGTCAGCGCCATCCTCGAGCGGTCCAAGGAAAACACTGGCCCATCCGATGACTCTTGGCAATTCGGCGCCGAGCTCGCCAAGGGAGTCGTCAACCGCATAGAAAATATAGACCGGATCATCGAGTCATACGCACCCAACTGGCCGATCTCTCAGCTTTCATCTATAGATCGGAATATCTTGCGAATAGCCGTCTATGAGCTCACTGCACCGACTGACACTCCGCCCAAGGCCGCAGCCAACGAGGCTGTTGAGCTGGCCAAGACCTTCGGAAGCGACAGTTCGCAGCGTTTCATAAACGGTGTGCTGGGGGGTTTGCTCGCCGAGCGCAATGCTTGACACGACCCCCCTGTAGCCTTTACATATAGGCAATTAGCAGTCACTAACAGGAGTTATGCAATGGCTGATGTCCATGACAGAGTGAAGAAGATAATAGTAGAGCAGCTTGGTGTCGAAGAGGCAGAAGTAGTTTCTTCTGCCTCTTTCATCGATGATCTCAACGCCGATTCCCTGGACTTGGTTGAACTGATAATGGCCCTGGAAGACGAGTTCAGCGACGGTGACCAGAAACTGGAAATCGCCGACGAGGACGCCGAGAAGATTCTGACCGTTCAGGATGCGGTCGACTTCATCTCGGAAAACGTAGATACAGGCGCCTAAAGCCCTCGGCGCTCTGCCGATTGGGCGCATAGGCAAGCTAGCTCAGCCTTCCATTTCAGGTTGGTGTTGCGGCCCGTTTCAGGGCAGTGCTATACTCCAAACGTAATATTCGATTATTTCCATTACCCTTGGTTTGATGAAAGCCAACATCCTGAGCCCCGGCCCCGTTCCAAAGTCCTCGCCTGAACATGACCTCTAGCTCCGGAAGAGCCCGCTCCCTGTCTCAGCTATGCGTCTTTTGAAAGGTGACTCTATCTTTGGAACTTGACCGCTTGCATGACCGGATCAAGGAGTGCACAGCCTGTGGCCTCTGCGAGGGACGCACGACTGTAGTCCCGGGAGAAGGCCCGGAGCACCCCAGGATCATGTTCATCGGTGAGGGTCCCGGATTTAACGAAGACAAGCAGGGTCGACCCTTCGTAGGGCCTGCGGGAAAGTTCTTGGAAGAGTTGTTGTCCGCAATAGATATGCGCAGGGAAGACGTTTACATAACCAATATCATCAAGTGCCGCCCACCCGGGAATCGAGACCCGCTTCCCGAAGAGGTGGAGTCATGCAGAGTATGGCTTGAGCAGCAGATGGACCTTCTCGACCCGGCCCTTATAGTGACGTTGGGCCGCCACTCGATGTCCAGGTTCTTCCCTAAAGAGACCATCGGCAAGGTGCACGGTACGGCTAAGAAAGTCGATGGCCGCACGGTCTTTGCCATGTATCATCCTGCCGCAGCGCTGCACCAACAGAGACTCAGAGATACGTTGATCGAAGATATGAAGAAAATCCCCGGGGTATTGGCGCAGGAGGCCCAGGTGCCCGAGGTGGCCCAAGAAGAGGCCGGTCCCGAGCAATTATCCATGTTCTAATTTTTTGGCATGTCCAACCTTCCTCTCAAAGTAATTCCGTTAGGCGGTCTGGGTGAAATAGGGAAAAATATGCTGGCGTTGGAATATGACGGCGATATTGTCGTTATAGATGCCGGTATTTCGTTCCCCGGGGAAGACCTTCCAGGTATAAATCTGGTCATCCCCGACATCTCATACCTCGTCGAGAACGCCTCCAAGGTCCGGGGTATCGTTATAACCCACGGCCACGAAGACCATACCGGCGCGCTTCCGTTCGTCTTGGACCAATTGGACGTCCCGGTCTATGCCCCGCGCCTCGCCGAAGGACTAATCTCGGCGAAGCTTAAGGGCTATGGCAAGCTCAAAAATGCCCAGCTGGAGATCGCTGCACCCGGCGTACCCTTCGATGTGGGTGTTTTCACCGTGGAGAGCTTCAGGGTCTGCCACAGCATCCCGGACTCCACAGGGCTCATAGTCCGATATCCGGGAGGCGCCGTTATACACACGGGCGACTTCAAATTCGACCATACTCCGGTAGATGGCAGACCCGCAGACCTGTCCCGCCTGGCCCAGCTAGGAGACGAGGGAGTGCAGTTGCTTCTTTCGGACTCTACCTACGCTGAGCTGCCCGGTTACACGCCGTCGGAGCAGACGGTGGGTGAGACGCTGCGGCAGATAATGGGCGAAGCCGAGGGTCGGGTAATCGTGGCAACCTTTGCGTCATTGGTATCCAGGGTCCAGCAGGTGATAGATGCGGCCGTGGCAAACGGGCGGAAAGTGTGTGTTGAAGGCCGGAGCATGGTCGAAACCGTCAATCTATCCGAAAAGCTGGGCTATCTGGATGTGCCTGAGGGTACGCTCATCAGATTGGAAGACGCCCGGAAACTTCCCTCGAGTCAGGTGACAATAGTGCTCACGGGAACTCAGGGAGAGCCGTCCTCGGCCCTGAGCAGGATTGCCAACCGGGAGCACAAGCACATAGAGATAGAACCCAAAGACACCGTGGTGATGTCGGCTTCTCCCATACCTGGGAACCAGGGCCACATCGGCAAGACCATAGACAACCTGTTCCGTCTGGGCGCCAACGTATTATATGGACGGGTCAGGCAAGTTCATGTGCACGGACACGCCAGCCAGGAAGAGCTCAAGCTGATGCTGGGATTAACCAGGCCCAGATTTTTCGTGCCAGTCCACGGTGAGCACCGGCACCAGGTAATTCACACCAGGCTGGCCCAGTCCATGGGAGTCGACCCTGACAACACGTTCGTGCTGGACAACGGCGACGTTTTGGAAATTTCGGAACATGAGGCTCGTATCACCGATAGGGTCCAGGCAGGACCCGTCTACCTCGACGGAAGCGGTCGGTGGGAGACCGAAAGCAAGGTCCTCAAAGACCGGAGAAAATTGGCCCGATATGGGTTTGTTATAATTACGTTAAGTCTTGACAAGGCTACGGGCAAAGTGAACTCTAACCCGGAAGTCGTAACCCAAGGTTTCGCCGAAGAGGCCGAGACCCCCGCTCTCATCGAGGGTACCCATAGGGTAGTAGCCGAAACCGTAGAGCAACTGAACGGCACCCTGACCGGGGCCAACTTGAAATCAAGTATTAAGTCCGCACTGAAGAAATACTATCAACAAGAGACAAAACGACGCCCAATTATCCTTCCAATAGTTGTGGAAGGTTGAGGCATTTGGCAATGGTAATCACAAATCAAAGAAAGGAGGATCGGCAATGGCTAGGTCAAGGGCTCTTCGCGGCTCGCAAAGCGGCTTTCACCCCAGGGGACCCACGGGATGGGACCTGAGGATGTCAGATACAGGGAGGTTGAACTCGGAAGTTCGCTGGCTGCTTATAGCAATAGTAATTTTAATCCTTCTCACTCCCCCAGCCGTAATTTTCCGGGACACTCTCATTAGGACCTTCGGCATCGCAATGGGGCCTGTCGGTGGGGTCGCCCTGCTGGGCATCATAGTTGCTGCCAGACACCCGAGAAGTTTGGTGTCAAAGTTCAATTGGTGGCTGGCTGTGGTGGTCGCGGGTGCCATTACCTTCGGGAGCATGGCGTTCTTCAGCTTTGAATATGGCGTTCTCAGGGACGTTACCATGGGTGGAGAAACCGGAGTTCTGATAATCGGGGAACAGGACAGGTGGGGAATAGCGCGCCTGAGCGGCATGGCGCTGTTAGCCTGCTACCTGGTCGCTCCCAGGTTTTCACTTCAAACCACGCTCATAGCCCTATTCTCCGTGTTGTGGTCAATCACACTGATTTTCAGGGTGATATTCGCTGCATTCGCCACAATACGGGAACGATATGAGGACCGGCAGGTGCGGCGCATGGTCGGTTCCTTGAACCGGGTTAACCCAAACCGGGTTAACGTTTCGGAGATGTGGCCGAGGCTAGGCATGATCCGTCCCCGGGAAGCGCAGCCCATAGAGCCTCCTCCACCCGCAGAACTTAACTACGAGGGAGCCATTGCCGACTCCCTAGTTATGGCCGAACCTGTTCCGGCTCCGACAGGCGTCGCCGTGGCCGACATCGATGAGGCTGAAGAGTACGAGGGCGAAGAGGAAGAGTACGACGACGAGGAACCGGAGGATGATGGACCCCTCACGCCGGTATACCTGCCTAAGCAGGAGTCCATGTTCACCGACCCTGTACCGGCGGAGCCCCAGCCTACTAATGGCGTCTCCGGGGCCCATGCCTCGGACATCGGCCCCGAAGTTCCTTCTTTGGACATCTTGGATGCCACGGAACCGGTTGAGACACTTCCCGACGACCACCAGGAACGTGCAGAACAGATAGAAGAGGCTTTGGCCAGTCACGGCATTGATGCCAAAGTCACCCAGATTAACCCCGGCCCGACCGTCACCCAGTTTGGTGTCGAACCGGGCTGGTTCAGGAAGTTCAAAGAGGTCAGGGAGCGGGACCCGGACGGAAAACTAAGGGTAGACGAAACAGGCATGCCGGTTGTCCGTAGTGAAGAAGTCTCCAAGAAAAGAGTGCGGGTAGACCAGATAGCAGCCCTCGACAAGGACCTCGCTCTGGCTATGGCCGCCCCCACCATCAGGATTGAGGCCCCGGTGCCGGGCAAGGCCATGGTAGGCATCGAGGTCCCCAACGTCACTATGGGTGTGGTCGGCCTTAAAGAGGCCCTCGCCAGCCCTGAGTTCCGAAAGATGCTGGGCAAGTCCAGGCTCGCGGTCGCCCTCGGTAAGGGCAGCGCAGGCCAGATGCTCATGGGTGACCTCGCTGCAATGCCCCACCTGCTCATTGCCGGTTCCACCGGCAGCGGCAAGAGCGTTTGCATCACGTCACTTATCTCCAGCTTGCTGATGAACAACACTCCCCGGGACGTCCAGTTCGTTATGGTAGACCCCAAGCGGGTCGAGCTGGTGCCCTTCAGCACCGTTCCCCACCTGGCGACACCCGTGATCATGGACATGGACAAGGTAGTTGGCGCTCTGAAGTGGGTCACCGAAGAGATGGATCGCCGATACAAGGTCATGGCCGGCGCAGGCGCTCGTAACATCAGCGGTTACAACGCCAAGGTTGACGATGAAGACCACATGTCCTATCTCGTCGTAGTGATAGATGAGTTGGCCGACCTCATGGTGATGGCTCCGTTCGACGTGGAGCAATCTCTGACCCGGCTGGCCCAGATGGGCCGAGCCACCGGCATCCACTTGATCGTTGCCACGCAGCGGCCCTCGGTGGACGTGATCACCGGACTGATCAAGGCCAACTTCCCGACCCGCATCAGCTTTGCAGTGACCTCCATGACCGACTCCCGCGTCATTTTGGATGTCCCAGGCGCCGAGAAATTACTGGGCCGTGGAGACATGCTCTACCTGCCCTCCGACGCGGCCAAACCCAAGAGGCTGCAAGGCGTCTACCTGTCGGACATGGAAGTGGAGAGAATAGTCCACTTCTGGTCTGAAAAGGTGGGTGGAGTCGCAGAGCCCCCCACGATAGAGGAGCTCCTGGCCTCCGGATCGGATAAAGAACAGAATGAGTTTGTGGAGCCGTCCCTTCCCCTACCCCTGTTGCCCAGGATATCCGACACCCTGCAAGAGATACAGGAAAATGAAGACCCCATGTTCACCAAGGCTCGTGGCTTGGCGATGCGACACAAGAGTGTCTCGGCGTCTCTGTTACAGAGACGGCTCGGAATCGGCTACCCGAAGGCTGCCAGCCTCCTTGACCAATTGGAGGAGAATGGGATAGTGTCCGATGGGGAGCCCGGAAAGTCCCGCACAGTGGTGAGGCCCGACGAGGACGATGACGACTACTAGGCAAAAGACACGGAAGCTCGCCAACCTCCTGAGTTCCTTCATAAAGGGAGGTGGCGAGCAGGCCGCGGCGGATGACCCCGAAACGCGTGTCTGCCTATCCTGCGGCGCTTTCCTCACGGGGTCCAGGTCTTTCGAGAAATTGAAGACCTGCAGCTTCTGCGGTTTTCACTTCAACATATCGGCGCGGGAACGCATCAAACTCCTCGCCGATGAAGGGACCTTTAAGGAGCTGAATCGGTCCCTGATCTCCATGGACCCCCTGTCCTTCTCCGGTGGAGTTTCCTACCGCAAGAAATTGCACGAGGCCCAAAAGATGACGGGCCTCACGGAGGCCGCGGTCACCGGGACCTGCGAAATCAAGGGATGTCCCACCGTCATTGCCGTTCTGGACTTCGGGTTCCTGGGCGGCAGCATGGGTTGCGTGGTCGGAGAGAAGGTCACCCTGGCCTTCGAGACCGCAGTAAAGAAAAAGCTCCCGATAGTGGCGGTGGTAACTAGTGGGGGGGCCAGAATCCAGGAAGGTGTCCTTTCGCTGATGCAGATGGCAAAGACCGTCGCAGCGGCGAAGCGACTGCGGAAGCCGGGACTGCCATTCATAACGGTGCTTACCAACCCGACCACCGGCCAGGTCTATTCCAGCTTCGCCAACATGGCCGACATCATCCTTGCCGAACCGGACGCCCTGGTCGGCTTCGCTCCCCTCAGGGCGGTCAAGGAGAGCAGCGGCACACCCCTCCCATCCGGCGCACACACCTCCGAGTCCCATCTGGAACACGGGATGATTGATAAGGTGGTTGATCGGGAACAGCTCCCGGACATTCTCTCCCTACTGTTGGACATGCTCTACTCGAGGTACAAGGTGGAGGTGCGAGGAAAGAAACCCAAGATGGGCTACTCCACCACCTACAATGCCTCGGCGTGGGAGCAAGTCCGACTCGCACGCCATGAGCAGAGACCCACGGCCCTGGACTACATAGGCCGGATGGCTTCCAGCTTCGTCGAGCTCAAGGGAGACCGCGTCCACGGCGATGATGAGGCCGTGGTGGCGGGTCTCGGATATCTGGGCGGCCAGGCAGTGGTGGTTCTGGGGCAGGAGAAGGGCCACGGGCCCGACTCCCGCAAACGGAATAACGGGCGCACTGGCCCGGAGGGGTTTCGCAAGGCACAGCGCATGATGCGTATGGCCTCCCGCTTCCATCTCCCCCTTATAACCTTCATCGATACTCCGGGTCCCCTTCTCAGTCTCGCAGCGGAGGAGCAGGGGCTCGGCAATACAATAGCCAACACCATGGCGCTGCTCTCGGACCTTTCCACACCCGTAATCTCGGTAATAATCGGTGAGGGAGGGAGCGAAGGCGCCCTGGCTTTTGGTGTGGCGGACACAATCTTGATGCTCGAAAACGCCATCTACTCCCCCATCTCCCCCGAGGGCGCTGCAACCCTCCTGTATCGTGATGCAGCTAAGGCGGAGACAGTGGCCTTGGCCCTCCAGCTAACGGCCCGGGACTGCAAGCGGCTCAATATAATTGATGTAGTCGTCCCCGAGCCCGAGGGCGGAGCCCACCAGTACCCCAATGAGGCTGCCCAACAGCTCCAGAGGATTCTCGTCCGTGAGCTGTTGCGGGTACAGGCTGTCCCAACCAACAAGCTGGTCAAAGCGCGCTACAAAAAGTATCGGAACATGGGAGGGTACAGCTCCCACTACCGCGAAGCTTTGATGAAGGAAATCGAATATCTGCAGGGCCGCGTGTCCAGCCGTGTGCGTAGACTTGGTAACCGGCTGCCCGGGGCTGGCAAGTCCTCCGGTTCCGAAGAGAGCAACGTCCGGGTCTCTTACTGACCGACCCCGGCACCTTCCCATCAACCCTCCCTGAATCGAAAGGCGCGGCCATGTCCTTACCTGAATTCGACCTTAGCGGAAAGACGGCCATCGTTACTGGCGGAGGCCGAGGCCTCGGTAAGGGAATAGCCTTGGCATTGGCAGACGCAGGTGCAAACGTGGCCGTAGCGGGCCGCACGGAGTCCAAGCTTCAGGAAACGGCGTCTGAGATCAGGGATATGGGCCGAGGAGTCCTGCCCGTTGTGACAGATGTGACCAGTGACGAGGATATAGTCTCGCTGATAGAGCGCACGGTTGAGACCTTCGGAAAGATCGACATCCTGGTCAACAACGCAGGGGTGGCAATAGTCAAACCCCTCGTCCCGATACCCGGCTTCGCTCCCAAGGCCGAGGGCCTGAGCCCCGATTTCTTCAAGCCTACAAGCGACAAGGAGTGGCGCTACGTCCTGGACTCCAACCTTACAAGCGCGTTCCGCTGTACCAGGGCCGCAGCGCCCCACATGCTGAAACAGAAGTGGGGCCGCATCATCAACATTTCGTCAGTGGAAGGGTTGCGTGGAGTCCAGATGCACACGCTCTACTCCACCTCCAAGGCGGCAATGGAAGGATTGACCAAAAGCCTCGCTCTCGAATGGGCCAGGAGCGGTATCACTGTAAACACCATCGCGCCGGGCGCCTTCCACACCGAGATGATGGCGCCCGAGTTTGAGAATGAAGAATTGCGCAAAAGGCTCTTGCGCACTATTCCAATGAGGAGAGGTGGGGAGTTGAGAGAGGTGGGGCTCTTGGCCGTCTACCTGGCCTCAGAGGCCTCAGCCTACATGACGGGCCAGACTATAGCCATCGACGGCGGGTGGACTAGCTCGATGGGACGCTAGCACCGCTCGTCGAGGGGCTGAGGTTCGACATCGCGCCTTCCAGCACCTCTGCGAACTTCTTCTTGATCGACTCGTCCCTGAGCACCACCGGCGCAGACATGTCGCTGAAGGTCTTGTGAAGCTCAAACCGGCCGAGGAACTTGATCCCGAGCCGCTCGGAGATCGCCTCACCGGCCCCCTGCCCGAAGATCTCACCGGACATGTTCTCGACGACGCCCAAAATGTTCACGTTCATCTTGCGGATCATGTTGATGGATCGCACCGCGTCGACAAAAGAGAGGTCCTGAGGGGTGGTAACGACTACGAACCCGTCCAGCTTGAGGACCTGCATGATAGTGAGAGGGGCGTCCGAAGTGCCGGGAGGAAGGTCCACGACCAGGTAGTCGAGGTCTCCCCAGGACGTCAGTTCCAGGAATTGGTTGATGGCGTTGTGGATCATGGGGCCGCGCCAGATGATCGCTTCCAGCTCATTCTTCTGGAAGAACCCCATGGACATCACCTTCACGCCGTGCTTCTCGGGTGGGATGATCTTGCCATCGTCGTCGGAGGACGGGCCCGAGTGCATGTGGAGCATTCGGATGACGTTGGGGCAATCGATGTCGGCATCCAGCAGACCGACTGAGTGACCTTGCTGGGCTAGCAGGACTGCCAGGTTGACGGCGATAGTGGTCTTGCCCACTCCGCCCTTGCCGCTGTAGACGGCTATTTTGGTCTTTATCTTGCCTAAGTTATCCCCGACCTTGCGCCTCTGCTCCCAGTTGCGCTTCATCGCGGCAATGCGCGCCTTGTCCTGTTCGGTCATGGACTTCTTGCCGACGATGGGCTGGATCTGCTCAGGCATGAGCCTTATTCCCAGCCGAGGGCCCGCTTGCCCTCTTCGGTAATCAGGTCGGGGGTCCAGGGCGGGTCCCAGACGATGTCGACGTACGCGTTGTCAACGCCGGGGATGGACTCCACGGCTTCGGTGCACACCCCGCCGATGCTCCCGGCCATGGGGCAGCCCTGGGCCGTGAGGGACATGGTGACCTTGACCTCACTGTCGCTGATGTCGACGTCGTAGATCAGGCCCAGGTCCACAATGTTAATCATCGGGATCTCGGGGTCGTAGATGTCGCTGAGAGCTTCAAGAACGTCGTTCTCGGTTATGGTAGCCATATCTCCTCCATTGGGGTCGTACAGGCAATTATAGCCTAATCGACTACCCCTTCAAAGGCGGACCAATTTTGTGCGCCTCAAACCTGAGCCTCCGATAGTCGACCACCCACCTGACACCGTCGAAGAGGGTGGGCCTCAACTCCTCTTCCACCAGTGTGAGCACCTTATCCTCAATTGCGGGTTCCAGCCCCACCAGGAACTCCGAGCAAAACATCCGAATCCAGTGTCTCAGACCCTCTTCCCCTTCCTTCTGGGGCGTGGGCCTGCTGAAGTGGTTGGCGAAGGACACTTCGAAGCCCTGCTGCTCCAGCAGCGCAGAGTATTGCCCGATGGTCGGGAAATACCAGGGGTCTACCTCGGCCCGCGGGTGCCCGAGCTTAGCCGTAAGGGCCCGCCGGAGGGCGGATACAACGCTCTCTATGTTGCCCCTTCCCCCCATCTCCGCCACTATCCTGCCACCGGGTTTAAGGCAACCGGAAATCGAGTCCAGGACTTGCTCAGCCTCCTTGATCCAATGGAGAGCCGCGTTGGAAAACACGGCGTCGAATCCTTCGGAGAAATGAAAGTCTCTGCCGTCGGCGTGAAGGAAGGCGAGGTCCGGGAAGTTCGCTTTGGCAATGCGCACCATGTCCGGGGAGTTGTCGATCCCGACCACCTCGGCCCCCGACTTAGCAATCTCCGCTGTCAGGTGCCCCGTCCCGCAACCCAGGTCCAGGACACGCTCTCCCGGCTGGGGGTCCAGCATCTCAACCAGGCTGGCGCCATACTGCCAGATGTAGGAGTGGCTCTGCTGGTATTCGGGCGCGTCCCAAGCCTTGGCAGTGGGATGCCCTTCGCCGGATGATGCCATTGGAGGTCGGTAGGTCGACCCTTATGGGGCCTACCTGATGTCCTCGAAGACCATCTCGTCGTAGGGCGAGCCTTCTTCCCGGATGGCGGTAAGAGCCGACTGCACCCGACGCCCCATAGTTCTGCCCAGCATATGGATAAACCCGAACATGCCGGTCATCACCTCGGCAGATGATGACGAGCCTTCAAAGAGGCGTCGGCGAGTTATTCGCAGAACGTGCCGGTCGGGTTCCGGGGAAGTGAGTTCCGACTCATCGCCGGACATGTCCGAAATATACTTCGCGAAAAGGGCCAGGCTGCCCGCGTCCCGTCCCTCGATGCCTAACTCTGCGAGGAGCTCCTTGCCGTACTGGAGTGCGACACCCTCGTAGGCCCGCTTGACCAGGTGCGCGGTGACCGGAGTGCCGATTACCTGCTGCAATCCAACCACTGCCTCCTCGATATAGCCTCTGCCGAAGTTTCGCAGGGCCTTAGAGCGGCGGTCGTCGGGCCAGACTTCAGGATCGAGCTTGGGGGCCCGCTCAGGATCATATTCGGGCATGGTGGAGTTGGGGTCGAACTGGAAGCGTTCCTCGTCTGTCAGGTCATGGTCGTACTCGTAGAAATAGCCCTCTGCGTAGGGCTCCCCATCTCCAAAGGCCTTGGAGAGCACAAACCCGAGCCTGGGGTTGTTCAGTCGCACGCCGTTGTAAGGGTGCCAGCCGGCAAATATCGCGCGGCCCATGCGGGGAGGAATCGCCAGCCACGCGAGTCCCGCAGGCCCGAAAGGAGCGTTATATCGGATCCACGCCTTCTTCGGCGACTCCACAAACATCTCCATGTCTATCCCACCGAGCGCATTGGAGAAATAGTGATACTTGGCAGCTACTACGGCCCCAGGCTCCCTCTCAGGGTCCACACCGAGTTTTTCAAGGCCCTGGAGGAAATATTCCTTCTGGTGGTTGTGAAGGACCGTCTCACGCCACTGGACTACGGTGTCGTCGCCCTGTTGGGAATAGAGGATCGTAGTGATGGCGCCACCCCATAGGCCGTACAGCTTGGACATGAACTCGGCCTGCTTTTGCAGTGGCCACTCAGACGGGTTGGACTCGGGACTCATATAGATTGCCTCCTTGCGAATTTTGAAGGATTATTTTCGGGGGCGCTTGGCCCTCTTGGCCTTGAAAGAGCGTGTGCGGATGCCTTCTTCGGCCTTGGCATCCTCATCTAGTACCAGAACTTTTCTGAGATCGAGCACTTGGTCCCGGAGGGCCGCGGCCTTTTCGAACTCCAGGTTACGGGCCGCCCCTTTCATCTGGGTCTCAAGGTCTTTCACCAGACGCAGAAGCTCGCCCCGAGGCACTTCCTTGTTGATTGTGTATGTCGCTCGCTCTTCGGCGATGGCCTTGACGCGGTCGGTGATGTCCTTGATTTCCTTCTTTATGCCCTGGGGCTCGATGTTGTGCTCCCGGTTGTAGGCTGTCTGGATCTCCCGGCGGCGATAGGTCTCGTCGATTGCCTTCTGCATGGAATCGGTAACCCTGTCGGCGTACATGATGGCCCTACCCTCAATGTGACGGGCGGCCCGACCCATTGTCTGGACTAGAGACCCCCAAGAGCGGAGATAGCCTTCCTTGTCAGCGTCCAGGATGGCTACCAGGCTAACCTCTGGGAGGTCCAGGCCCTCGCGGAGCAGGTTGATCCCGACCACCACGTCATACACGCCGAGCCGCAAGTCCCGGAGAATCTCGCTCCTCTGAAAAGTGTCGACCTCCGAGTGGAGGTAGTGGGTCTTGACGCCCATCTCCCTCAGATAGTCGGCCAGCTCCTCCGCCATACGTTTGGTGAGGGTCGTGACCAGGACCCGCTCCTCCCGTGCGACACGGGTCTTGATCTGGTGCAGCAGGTCGTCGATCTGACCCTCGGTGGGCTTGATCTCAATTGTCGGGTCCACGAGGCCCGTGGGCCTGATGACCTGCTCTACGAACTGGCTGCTGTGCTCGTATTCGTAGGGCCCTGGAGTGGCTGAAACGCAGATCATCTGGTTGATATGCCTCTCGAACTCCGCAAAGTTAAGCGGCCGGTTGTCCAGCGCCGAGGGCAGACGGAACCCGAAGTCTACCAGCGTCTGCTTCCGGGCTATGTCTCCGTGGAACATGCCCCGGATCTGAGGGAGAGTCATGTGTGACTCGTCTATCAACATAAGGAAATCATCAGGGAAATAGTCGAGCAGTGTCCACGGCGTGCTGCCGGGCGCCCGCCGAGCTAGGGGCCGGGAGTAGTTCTCGATGCCGGAGCAGTAGCCGGCCTCTCTGAGCATTTCCAGGTCGTAGTGGGTGCGCTGTTCGAGTCGGGCAGCCTCCAGGGGCCGGTCCTGGGACTTGAACCAGTCCACCTGGGCCTGGAGCTCTTCTTCGATGTCACCGAAGGCGGCGTTGAGCTTTTCAGTGGAGGTGACAAAGTGCTTGGCCGGGTAGATGTCCACCCACTCCCTCGCCCCAAGAATCTCACCCGTCAGCGGGTCCACCTCAACGATGCGCTCGATCTCGTCTCCCCAGAACTCTATTCGGATTGCAATTTCCTCGTAGGCCGGCTGGATTTCCAGGGTGTCGCCCCGGATGCGGAACCGGCCTCGGGTGAAGTCCATGTCGTTGCGCTCGTACTGCATGTCTACCAGATGCCGCACCAGCTTATTCCGGTTTCGCGTCTCGCCCTTGTGGATGTTGACGACGAAGGAGTGATATTCCGCCGGATCACCGAGACCGTATATGCAGGAAACCGAGGCCACTATCAGCACGTCCCGCCGGCTGAGCAACGACCTCGTGGCCGCATGCCTCAGCTTGTCGATCTCTTCGTTAATGTCCGCGTCTTTTTCTATGTAGAGGTCGTTACGGGGTATGTAGGCCTCGGGCTGGTAGTAGTCATAGTAGCTGACGAAGTATTCGACCGGGTTGTCGGCGAAGTACTCCTTGAACTCGGTGGCCAGCTGGGCCGCGAGGGTCTTGTTGGGGGCCATTACCAATGTGGGCCGCTGGACGCGTTCCACAATGTTGGCCATGGTGAAGGTCTTGCCGCTGCCCGTCACCCCGAGCAAAGTCTGCGTCTTCATCCCCGACTCAAGCCCCGCGACAAGCTGGTCCACCGCATGGGGCTGATCGCCCATCATGCGGAAGTCGGAGGTGATTTTGAACCTGTTTTCTACGGCTGTTGTGGTAGTCAAGGCGCGGTCATTCTAGGCGGTTCAGTCAGCGAATGTAAAGGTGAAGGCAGGGCCCTAAGCAAAGATGCCCAGTATGCCTTCCGGGGGCCGGGTCCCGATCGCACCTTCAGCTTCCAGTGAGTCCGCATAGCCGGGTTCGACTCCGGCCAGCTCTTCAAGCACGTAGCGGTTGTGCTCACCCATAAGGGGTGCAGACCTAATGAGTGTTCCGGGCGTCTTGGAAAGCAGGACCGGCGCACCTGAAAAAGGCATCGTGCCCGAGGCGGCATGTGGGGTGTCCCAGAAATAGCCCCGATCGTTGAGCTGCTCGTCCTCCACTACGTCCTGGTTCGTGTAGACCGCTGCCGCCGTGACCCCGGCCTCCTGGAGCCGGTGCATCAAGTCTTTGTAGTCCTCGTTCGCGGTCCATTCCGAGATATGTCTGTCAATATCGTCTTGGTGCTGCCACCGGCTCAGCTGGTCTAGGAACCGAGGGTCGGAACTCCAGTCAGGATTCCCTGCAACCTCGCAAAGAGCGGCCCACTCTTCATCATTGGTCACTGCTATGGTCACCCAGTTGTCGTCGCCCTTGCACCTGTAAGCGTTGTGCGGAGCGTAGTAGGCGTGGTGATTGCCCATCCTTACTGGATGTTCCCCGGTTAGCTGATAACCGAGCAGCGCTTCCCCGATCAGGCTGGCTGCCGCTTCGTTCTGCGACAGGTCTATGAACTGGCCCTTGCCGGAGCGTCGTCGGTAGTACAGTGCCGTTAGAATAGCGGCAACCGCGTTCACGCCGGCGTTGGGGTCGGGATAAGCCTCCCCGGACTTGTAAGGGACCGGGCCCGGGTACCCCATCATATTCGCATATCCCGCAGTCGGCTCGATGTTTGTCCCGTAGCTCACGTGGTTGCGATGCGGGCCCGTGGCCCCGAATCCCGGCATCGTGACAAATATGATCGCAGGGTTGAGTGGGCGTATCGAAGGATAGTCCAATCCAAAGTTTCGCATCACTCTGGCGCTGTAGTTCTCCATTACTACGTCAGCAATGGGTATAAGTCTCTTGGCCAGCTCACGGCAATCGTCGCGCGAAAGGTCCAGCGTGAGGCTCTTCTTGTTTCGATGATATTCGTTAAAAATGCCGTATCGATTGTAAGGTTGGTCTCCGGGATCATTGTCAGGGTAAACGGAATGAGCAACCTTAGCGTAGCCCTTTGGGTCTTCCGGCGTCGGGACCTGTGCTGCCCCCCGACCGTACAGGGACTCTATCTTGATTACCTCAGCCCCGAGGTCGGCCAGAAATCTCGCCCCTATTGGCCCCGACCACCCACTCGTGAAGTCCAGCACCCGGAGCCCTTCCAATGCACGCCCTTTATCTGCGGGATAGCTCATAAGCCCTCAAATGATGTTGCGCTCTCGGAGGCGGACCAGTTCCTCTTTGCTTAGTCCCATGTCACCACAGTAGACGTCCTCGTTGTGTTCGCCCAGCAGCGGAGCCCGAGTAACCTGCCAGGGCGTCTCGTTCATCTTGAAGGGGGCGCCGGCGTACAGTTGACGACCCGCCAACGGGTGTTCCAGTGCAACCCAGTAGTCACGGGAGCTTAGCTGTACGTCCTCAAATAACCGCCCGAATGTGGGCACGTATGTGACTGGTATGCGGAGACTCTGACCTACGTCAACCACCTCGTCCATGGTGTGTTGTATAAGCCAGGCTTCCAAGATCTCGTTGTATTCCTCTTTATGGTCCCAACGCTGGTCTGCGGTGGAGAAGCGGGGATCGTCGATGAGGTCGGGCCGCTCCATCAGAAGGAACAGGTTCTCGCTGTGATGGGGCATTACGCTGCTAATGGACACCCACCCGTCCTTGCACGGGTACATGGTCAGCGGGTGCCCCCCGACTGGATAATCATTCCCGGCTCGAATGTTCTTGGCTTGGACATGGGTCCAGGTAGTAATGGAGAACTCGTGGTAGTAGGCCATCGCCTCCATAGCGGACACGTCGACGTGCTGGCCTCGGCCGCTCGAATCACGCCAGTAAAGAGCGGCCATCACCGCATCAAAGGCGTGTATGCCCGCCGTGTACTCAGGCTGAAATCCTGCCCCGACCAGCGGCTCTCGGTCTGCCTCACCCGTCTGGTGCATCTGCCCGGTGAGTGCATACCCCACCATGGAGTTGCCCTTGTAGTTCTTGTACGGGCCGGTTTGCCCGAAATACGAGATGGAAGCCAGCACGACTCCCGGATTGATCGACTCCAGGACCTCGTATCCGATTCCCTTGTCCTCCATTGTGCCAGGAGTGTAAGTCTCCACGACAACGTCAACGGACGGGATCAGCGTCTTGAGCGTCTCTGTGCCTGATGTAGTACCCAGATTGAGCGTAATGCTCTTCTTGTTCGTGTTCAGGTAAAGATATGTGGCGCTGGTCTCGGGGTCTGGCAGATGGTCCAGGAATGGGCCCATCCTGCGGGAGATGTCCCCGCCTGCCGGGTCCTCGACCTTTATGACCTCCGCTCCCATGCAGGCGAAGAGCTTGGTGCAGTATCCCCCGGCGACACCCTCGCTCAGGTCTAGCACGCGAAGGCCTTCCAGGGCTCTGTCCATTAGTTCGCGCTTCCCGCCGTAGCGGGAATGCTCGCCTTCCCTACTATGACTTTTTCGCCAAGCTGGTTTTCGATCCAGGTGTCGAAGTAGATGCGGTCGTCGGACTCGCCTTCTTTGGACTCTCGGACGATGGCCCGGATCTCGAGCGTATCGTCACCGCATACCATGTTCGTAAAGGTCACCGACAGGAGGCCGCCCTTGTCCCAGCTCTCGCCCAGATTGTCGTGGAATAGGGACCAAATGTAGGGCATGGTCTGTACCCCAGCCGCAACGACGCCTCGAAAGCCGTATGACTTAGCCGTCTCCTCGTCGTTGTGTATATTCTTCTTGTCCGTGGGCCGCCCCCCGAATTCCGTGCCCCGGTTCGTATAGAAGAGCACTTCTTCTCTTGAGAGGATGCGGGTTACCGGCGGCAGGTCCATGCCGGGTGTGAGATTTCTCCGGTTGGTATCTTGACTGTTGATAGACATGTTTAACCTACAGATCTATAAGTAATACGTTCTTGCTCTCGACTATTTTATTCCCGTCCTCATCAATCGTTTCCGATTCGATGATCAGGAAGTCCCGGCCCCTTCGGTTGTATTTGTCGCTGAACCTGCCCGTCACGGTCATCTGCTTACCGATCCTCGGCGGATTGAGATAGTGGTGCTCCGCCTTGGCATGAACGGCCTCTTTGGTAGTGAAGTCTGAGATCCACAGAGGGACGTAGTCGCTGTCGGTAACGCAGGCGGGGGCTATTTCATTGCCACACGCATCTGTTTCAAGCGAGTCCTGGCCGATATTGCGCGCCGCAAAAAGGGCTGCCTCCCGGGTGAGGACGTAGGTGTGAGGACGGCATGTTTCGCCCACCTGGGCTTCTTCGAGGGGTCTCATGTTATAGCGGTGCGCCCTTCTCAAGTTGCATATCTGGAGGCCGGGCCAAATGCTAGCATCGCGGTGATGGTGCGTCAACGGGGGCTAGGGCCTGGAGAGCGGGTTCGGGTTATAATCTCACCGGCCGCGTATAGGCAGCGGCCAAAGGTGCCGAGTGGTGTAGTGGTAGCACACGGGACTTTGAATCCCTTAGCCCAGGTTCGAGTCCTGGCTCGGCAGCCAACCCCCACCGATAAACGAACGCAGTGAGCTTAAATGCCTTCCGTCGGCTCCCGCTTTTAGTCCGCGACTTCACCTTAGTTGAATTTATAGACCCGGGCGGCGTTTTCACAGACGATTTTTCGGACTACCTCTTCCGGCAGGTGCCCGAGACCCTCCTGGATCGCCTTCCGGGAGTCTGGGAAGACTCCATCCTGGTGTGGGTAATCGGAACCCCACATGATGTTGTTGACGCCTATCCGTTCGACCTGGTCCAGGGAAATGAGTTCTTCCTGGAACGTCGAATAGCCCTGACGCCTCCAGTAGTAGGTAGGAGCATGAGGAAGCTCGAGATGGTAGAGGTGGTCTCTGTATTCGTTGTCAGTGCGCTCAAGGACGTAGGGCAGCCACCCTATACCACACTCCCCTAGTACGAAGTCGAATCCCGGATATCTCTCGCAGGCGCCTGATAGAAGGACGCTCACCAGGAACTCCGCCCCTGATAGCTGGAACAGGATGTACAGGAGTCCTGTGTCCACCCACTCGTACTTTTTCTGCTCCGCCGCGTTGGTCTTGGCGTAGCTCAAGCCGATGCTGTGGAAGGAGATGGGCATCTCGCACTCGGCGGCGGTGTCCCAAAGCACGTCCCAGTCCTCGTGATAGATTGGCTCTATCATCTGGGAAACGTTGATCTCCGCGCCCTTCAGCCCCAGCTCTGCCGCCCTCCTCAGCTGCCGCGCCGAGACCTGGGGGTCGTGGGACGTGATGCATGCCAGACCCGCCAGCCTATGTTCATAACCCGTGACAAGCTCAGCGACGTACTCGTTGTATACGTCGTATATGGTTGTGAGGGTTTCCGCCTCGGGCCCAGGGGTGGTGACCATGCCATCGCCTAAGCCGAGTACGCCCCCGCCTATGCCGAGTATGCCGTAGATGACCTCGGCGTCAATTCCGTCGATGTCCTGGTCTTTCACGCGTAGGTCTGGATTCGCTGGGTGGTAGATGCCGTTGGAGACCCCTTCGAAGAATCCTGCTTCCGCCATGCGGTCGAGGCGGACGTCTTCACCGGGAACGTAGTCTCGGCCTGCTCGAACGCCTGCGCTGCCGAAGCCTGCGGCGCAGAACTCGCGGCCCTGTACGAACCAATAGTCGCCGCGGTCCAGCGTTTGGACATTCGGCATGTGGGGTTTCTGCGCCTCGGGGGCCCGTGAAACGAACAGATCAGTGGGAAGCCAGTGCAAGTCCAGGTGTGTGTCTGCAGAAATAATCTCGTAGGCCATTATGGTTCCTTTCGGTCTTTTCCAATCGGCCCTTCAATGCCTGGGGTCAGGTTCGAGTCCTGACTCCGCATCCAACCCCCACCGATAAACGAACGCAGTGAGTATAAACGCCTTCCGCCGGCTCCCGCTTTTCGTTCGCTACTTTCCCACTAGTTGAACCTGTAGACCCGGGCCGCGTTTTCGCAAACGATTTTTCGGAGGACGTCTTTCGGCAGGTGCCCGAGACCCTCCTGGATCGCTTTCCGGGAGTCTGGGAAGACTCCGTCCTGGTGAGGGTAGTCGGAACCCCACATGATGTTGTTGACGCCTATGCGTTCAACCTGGTCCAGCGAAACGAATTCCTGCTGGAACGTCGAATAACCCTGCCGCTTCCAGTAGTCGGAAGGAGCTTGAGGAAGTCCTATATGGAAGAGGCGGTCCTTGTATTCGTTGTCCGTGCGCTCGAGGACGTAGGGCAGCCACCCTATACCGCACTCCCCTAGGACGAAGTTGAATCCCGGGTATTTCTCGCAGGCGCCCGATAGAAGGACGCTAACCAGGAACTCCG
The DNA here is from genome assembly GCA_965220005.1 of Dehalococcoidia bacterium. GTDB lineage: Bacteria > Chloroflexota > Dehalococcoidia > Plut-88900 > Plut-88900 > Plut-88900. Next base: position 234,492 of record OZ244800.1, on the reverse strand, counting down.
CCCCCGATAGCTGGAATAAGATATACAGGAGGCCCGTGTCCACCCATTCGTACGTTTTCTGCTCCAACGCATCGGGCTTCGCGTAGTTGAGGCCGAGAGTATGGAAGGAGATGGGCATCTGGCACTCGGCAGAGGTGTCCCAAAGCACGTCCCAGTCTCTGTGATAGATTGGCTTCCTCATCTGCGAAACGTTGACCTCTGCCCCCCTCAACCCCAGCTCTGCCGCAGTCCGCAACTGCCGCGCCGAGACCTGGGGGTCGTAGGAGGTAATGCAGGCTAGGCCAGCCATCCTCTGTTCATAACCCGTGACTAGTCCTGCAACGTATTCATTATAAATGTCGTATATGGTTGTGAGCGTTTCCGCCTCAGGCCCCGAGTCGATAAACATGCCTCCGCCGATTCCCAGAATGCCGTATATCACCTCCGCGTCAATCCCATCGATATTCTGGTCGCTAACTCTGAGTTCGGGGTCTACAGGGTGATATATGCCCTCGGCCACCCCGTCGAAGAACCCGACCTCTGCCATCCGGTCCATATGTACCGATTCCCCCGGCGCATAGCCTTGGCCTTCGCGGACACCTGCGCTGTCGGAGCCTACTGCGCAGAACTCGCTGCCCTGTACGAACCAATAGTTGCCGCGGTCCAACGTTTGGACATTTGGCATGTGCGGTTTCTGCGCCTCGGGGGCCCGAGAGACGAACAGATCAGGGGGCAGCCAGCGCAAATCCATGTGTGTGTCTGCAGATATAATCTCGTAGGCCATGATGACTCCTTTTGGTCCCCTCCAGTCGGCCCTTCAATGCCAGGGCCCGACTAACTTATGAATTCACTTAGACGAAGCCCATCAATGGAAGCGTGGGTCTCTCTTCTCCCGGAAGGCAGCGATGGCCTCGCTATGTTCCGGTGTCGCCATCGACCGAACGAATATTTCCGCCTCATGGCGGTCTATGGAATCGAAGTCCTGGGCGATAGAGTTGTCCCGCAGCATCCGTTTCGTCTCGGCTAACTGCCAGGCCGGGGCCTCAGCGATGGATTGAGCTAGCTCGACGGCTTGGTCCGACACCTCTTCTTTCGGATAGGTCTCCAGTACCAGCCCCATGTCCTTGGCCTCTTGGCCCGTGAAGAACCGGCCGGTTAACATAACTTCGTTGGCCCGCTGAAGCCCGACAAGCCGAGGCAGCGTGTGCGTGCTCCCGAGCTCCGGCGTGAGCCCGAGCCGCACGAATCGAAACGACAGCTTGGCGTCCGGTGCCGCCAGCCGGATGTCGCAGAGCAGCGTGCAGGTGATCCCCAGCCCGACCGCCACCCCGTTTATGGCGGCGATTGTCGGCTTTGACATGGCTCTCAGGGTCAGATACCAGAGGTCGGATTCCCGGCTTGAATCGCCATTGGGTGCCGAGAGCTGGCGCTCGAAATTCGATATATCCGCCCCCGAGCAGAACGCCCGACCCGCTCCTGTGAGCACTATCGCACCCACCGAATCATCGGTCTCCCAGGCCTTTAGTTGCTCACGGACCTCTAAACCCATGTCGGGGACCATGGCGTTCAGCCTGTCTGGCCGGTTGAAGGTGATTATCCCGACTCGTCCCCTCTGCTCTGCGATTATGTATTCGTGGCTCATTGACTGACCTCCCGGATTTGGCCCGTGTTTTCCTTACACCGTCTCGACTTTCGGTAGTATAAGGCAGGACGTTACGTTGCGGGCCACGCTTTTCCCTCACTGCACTTGATTTGCCAGAAGCCTCTTAGTGCCGTGGCCCTTGTCGTTGTATAATCTCCCCGATCCCCGATAGCTCAATGGTAGAGCGAGCGGCTGTTAACCGCTAGGTTGCAGGTTCGAGCCCTGCTCGGGGAGCCAACCGCCTTCCACGTGCCATGTTCACCGTCTATGTGTTGCAAAGCTCGTCCACGCACAAGTTCTACACTGGACAAACTGGGGACTTGCAGCGCCGTCTTCTCGAGCATCAATGTGGTTGTTCGACATATACAAAGGCCCGAGGCCCGTGGGTGTTGGTACACTCGGAAGACTGGGAGACGAGGAAGCAAGCAGTTGTCCGGGAGCGGTTCCTCAAGTCCGGGACTGGGCGGCATTGGCTCAAGCTCCATCTCAGTGGTAGAGCGAGTCCGCCCGAGGCGGATTAACCGCTAGGTTGCAGGTTCGAGCCCTGCTCGGGGAGCCAATTTCCGAATCCCAACAAAATCGCCCGCCGGGCCCCGTGACCCGGCGGGCGATTCTTCGATCTCTATCTTCGTCCTGCCCTAGCCCGAGAAGTATAGAACAAGCACCGCCAGCACATCGTCCTTGCTGATCTCGCCGTTGAAGTAGTCGCTTACCGCTCGGATAGCTTCACTTCTCTCTATGCTCCCGTTCCTGTTGGCATCGTACTCGCTTAGCAGTTCCATTTGAGCCACACCCGAACTCGTTGCCGCCTGCGCACTCTTACCAGTCCCGACTGCATCGTTGTAGCTGACCGTGGCCCGCAGGAATATGCCCGCGTCACTCTCTCCCGGCGTGTAGCTCCTCGACGTAGCTCCCTGGATGTCCGTCCACCCTGTGGAGCCGTTACTCGACTTCGCCCATTGCCAGGTTGCTCCCGTGACCCCGCCGTCGGGGTCCGACAGAGTTGCCCTGATAGCACTCCCGACCTCCGGCGTTCTTGTCGAAAGCGTTACCGTACCGTCATCGTCCTCCGACACGGCGGCCGTTGTGATCGCCTCAGCACTCTTGCCTGGTCCCAATGCATCTGTGTAGCTCGCCGTCGCCCGCAGGTACCTCCCTATGTGAACCTCCGTGACGTTGAACGTCGACGAAGTGGCCCCGAGTACGATCGTCCAACTGCTCGTACCATTGGAGGATATGTGCCACTGCCACGTCCGGTTCGTTACCCCGCCGTCGGGATCCGACAACGTCGCTGTTACCCTGTCGCCAAACTGTGGGCTCGAAGGAGACAGGGTCACCGACCCGTCGTCGTCGACCGTAATCGCCGCCGCCGTGACCTCTTCTGCGCCCTTGCCGGCGCCCGCTGCATCGTCATAGCTAACCGAGGCACGCAGGTAGTTGCCCAGGTCACCCGTAACAACCGTGTATGTCCTTGAAGTGGCAAGCGTTATGTCCGTCCAGTTGCTCGTGCCGTCGGAGGAGGAGGCCCATTGCCAGATTTCCCCCGTGATCCCGCCATCGGGGTCCGTCAGCGTAGCCGTGACCGTCTCCCCGATCGTGGGACTGGAGGGCGAGAGACTCACACTACCGTCGTCATCGACCCCGACCCCCACGGAGGTCGCGGCCGCGGCGGTTTTGTCCGCTCCGTCACCATCATCGTAGTTCGCCGTGGCCCGCAGGAATTTCCTAGTGTCCTCCGAGGTTACCGTGTAGGTCTTCGACCTGGCCCCGGCTATGTCCGTCCACCCCGACTCCCCATCCGATGAGCTTGCCCACTGCCATGTGGTGTTGGTTATGCTGCCGTCCGGATCGGTCAGGGTGGCCGTTATCGTGTCGCCAACTGCTGGCCGCGTCTCGGAAAGCGTCACTCTGCCGTCGTCGTCCGCAAGGACCGTTACCGAGGTCCTCGCATTGACGCTCTTGCCGGGGCCCTCGGGGTCAGTGTAGTTGGCCGTCGCCCGCAGGTAATGACCCACGTCCGCCGTGACCGGGGTGTAGACGTTAGAGTTGGCGCCGGCAATGTTAGCCCATCCCGTCGCGCCGTCCTCCGACTTCGCCCAGTCCCAGCTTACTCCGGTCGGCGTGCCGTCGATGTCCGACAGTGTAGTCGTGACTTGCCCGCCTACGATGATGCGCGCCGGGGACAGCGACACTGCCCCTTCCTCGTCCAGGTTGGTCATGTTCACCGTCACGTCGAGCTGGTCGCGATCGCTGCCCGCTCGTGCCGTGATCGTTATTTCGTAGGTGTTGTCCCTGTTGGCATCCGCGGGCGCTTCGAAGTTGGGCGACCTCTTGAAGGTCAGTTGCCCATTCCGGTTGATGGAGAAGTCCCCGGCATCCGGCCCGCCCAGGCTCCAGCCGACACTGGCCCCATCCGACCCCGTCGCCGTGTACCCTGCCACTACGCCCGTTCCATTCTCCTCATAGCTGATGAATCCGCTTCCGACTGCCACCAGCCCTTTCGTCGATACCACTGGAGGCTCATCGATGCCAGTTACGTGGATTGTTATGGTGATCGTCGCGGATGCCCCGCTCGGGTCCACGGCCTTGACTACCACCTTGTAGGTCTCCTTAGTCTCGAAGTCCAGCGGCACGTCGTTGGTGATCTGCCCGACATTGTCTATGGAGAAGGAGGCTGCGTCCGTCCCGCTAAGCGTGTAGACCAGTTCATCATTGTCCTGGTCCGTAGCTACTACCGGTTCTCCCACATTCCGGCCAGGACCTTCGTCCTCTTCCACGTCTCTCTCATCGGTAGTTACCCGAGTACCGGCTATCAGGAACTGTGGAGGCTCGTTGTCTTCATCCTCCAGCTGCACTCTCTGGGCACTGGTTTCTTGCTGGCTCTTCTTGTCGCCCTCTCCATCCTTGTAGCTTGCCCTGACTGTCAGGTTACGGTTTTCATCTTCCTCAACCGGGGTATATGACGCTGACGTGGCCTTGTCTATGGCACAGGTGGCTGAGAAATCAACAGCAGAACAGTCAGTTATGGCGTCGTCTACATCCCCGTCGTTATCCGAGTCCAGGGTGTCGTCTCCCCTGTACCACTGCCACCTAATACTGCTGGGCTTGTCCGGATCGGTCAGGGCTGCCGTCAGCTTGGTCCCGATCTCCGGCTGTACGTGCGATAGGGTCAAAGACCCCACTTCATCCACATTTTCAACTGTGACCTTCACCGCCTGAGAGACCGTATTGCCTCCCTCGTCGGTGGCCTGCACCGTCAGCTCGTACACCTTGTTCCGGTTCGAGTCCGTGGGCGCTTCGAAGTCCGGGTCTTCCCTGAATGTCAAAACCCCGGCGGTGTTGTCGTAATTGCCTATGGAAAAGTCATCGGCGTCGGTGCCCGTCAGCGTCCACTTTATGGTAGCTGTGTTTACATCATTCGCTGTCTCAGGGTCATTACCGGCAAATTCGATCCTCATGGTTGGGTTGTTACCTACGGGCTCATCGTGTTTGTACCCGCCTTCCAGGGTCCCTGTGACCCCTTCAGTCCGGGGCACCGTCACTATTGGAGTCTCGTCTACGTTCTCCACATTTATCGTTACGGAGATCATATCCCTGGACTGTTCCGCCGATGCCGCAGTGTCTCCCTGGTCGGATGGGTCCGTGGCGGTAACCGTGACGCTGTAGCTGGCCTTCGTCTCGGTGTCCAGGACGATGCCGGATTTGACCCTGATCTGCCCAGTTGTATCGTCGATGGTGAAGGAAGCTTCGTCAGTGCCATTCAACCTGTAGGTCAACCTCTCCTGCCTGCCGTTCTTGCCGATGTCCGTAGCCGCTACCGGAGCCCCGACCTTGGTCCCCGGGCTCGAGCTCTCCTTCACGCTCCTCGTTGTCGAAGGTAGATCTTTTTCTTCCTCGTCCAGGAAACGGGGAGGAGTGTTGCGATAGTCTGCCCGTTCAACAGCCTGACTGGAAACGGCGTGAGCGCTCTTACCGGGCCCCGCAGGATCAGTGTACGTTGTCGTTGCCCTCAGGTATTTGCCGACGTCGTCCTCTGTGGGAGTGTAGCTCGCGGCCCGTCCGACTGGGTTGCTCTCAGCATCCTCCACAATGTCGGTGAATGGTCCCGTTCTCGATGACGCTCTGGCCCATTGCCAGACAGGGTCGGTTACAGTGCCATCGGGGTCGGTCACGTTAACCGTTATCCCGATGTTCTCGACCACCTTTGGTCGCTCCGGCATCCCGCTCACCGTGCCGGGCTCGTCGACGTTATCTACGATTACGTCCACTTCCATTTCAACCTGCGCAACCGGATCATCGTTGCCGTCACTGGCCTGCACCGTGATGTCGTAAGCATTGTTAGCGCCTGAGTCCCCCGGGGCTTCGTAGTCCGGCGGAGCTATGAACTTCAGCAGTCCACCGTCAATCGTGAACAAGTTGGCGTCGGCGCCGTCCAGCGTCCAGGTTATGGAATCATCATCCGGGTCCGACGCCACGTATGTGCCAACGGTACCCGTGCCGTTCTCCGCATAGTAGATGGTGCCATATCCCGACGTGATCACCGGCTCTTCGTCCACATCCGCCACCCTGATGGTCAGTCTGACCGTGTCTCTGCCTCCGTTTGGGTCTTCCGCTGCCACCGTCACGTCGTAGCTGCTCTTCTTCTCGTGGTCCAGTCTCGTATCTTGCCTCACCGTTATCTGCCCTGTTTCCTGGTTGATGGAGAAGAAAGCAGCATCGGACCCGCTGAGCGAATAGGTCAAATTGGATTGGTTATCGGAGTCCGTAGCCACCACCGACACTCCGACGGCCGTAGTAGCAGCTGAGTTCTCGTCTACGGACCTCTCATCGGTTGATTTGACAAAGTTTGGTCTGGGACTGTTTAGAGTTTTGTTTCCGATGTCCTCAAAGCTCGGTTGGGTGAGGCCAGTTATGCTGTTCGCAAATCCGTCATTGTAGGTCAGGCTCAAGGTCAGTCTGCCACTTGCTGTGGACGGGGGCGTGTAGCTAGCGGATTTCTCCACGGTTTCACCACCTAGAGTCCAGGTCCAATCTATGCCGGTGATCGGCTTGTCAGGGTCCGTCACGGTGGCTGTAATCTTGACACCTATTCGAGGATTCAGGCTGGACACGGTGATCAAACCTGGTTCGTCCACGTTGGTTATCTCCACCGCCACTGCCTTGGTAGACTTGTTTCCTCCCCTGTCGGTGACTTCCACCGTAATGTTGTAGACCTTGTCCCGGTTAGCGTCCCTCGGGTCTTCGTAGTCCGGCGCTTCCCTGAAATACAACCTTCCGCGGTTGTCAGGGCCGTTGCCGATGTAGAATTTGTCGGCGTCCCGCCCCGACAATGACCACCTCAACTTGTCAGGAGTAGGAGTTTCAAGTTCTTCCCAGTTATCCTCAGGGTCCGTGGCCAGGTAGATGTTCAAATCTCCTCCCACCTGCCCAAAGGCTAATTCAGTTGGGGTATCGGGGGCGGTGATCTCGGCGTACACTATCTCTGGTAGCCCTGCCGTGATGGTTGGGTCTTCGTCTATGTTCGTGACTTTGATGTTCACACCTATAGCGTCGGTTTCCCCCGAAGAGTCCCTCGCCATGACCCTAACCGTGTATTGATCATCTGTATTGATGCTGTCCTCGAAGTCCAGCGCTGTCCCCGTCCCAACCCTTATCTGTCCGGTGCCCGCGTCAATGTCGAACAGCAGGTCATCAACATCGGTGCCCAGGCTGTAGGTCAGCACGTCGGGGCCGAACTCTGCCCTGTCCGTGGCTGCCACGGGCTCGCCCACCGCCGTTCCCGCCGGGGAGTTTTCAGCCACACTTCTTGTTATCGACGTGTTGTCCAGTATTTTCACGCCGTTAGCGTCGTTGAACACCGGGCGCTCATTGCTGTAGTCCGCCGTCTCCACCGAATTCGCCGATATCGCCTCTGCCGTTTTCTTCGGATCGCATGCGGCGCAGTGACCGTCTTCGTAGGTCGCCGTGACCCGAAGGTACATTCCCACGTCGTCTTCGGCTGGTTTGTAGGACTCCGCCTTCCCCTCTACTACGGCTGTATCCTCGTCGTCTTCGATATCAGTCCAGGGCCCCGACACCCGCGTCGAACTGGCCCACTGCCACGTCAAGGTAGTCAGCGTTACTCCATCCGGGTCTGCCAGCCTCGCGAGCAATGCGACCCCTTCCTTCGGCTGGACCGTAGATAGCGAGATCGTTCCCGGCTCATCCAGGTTCATCACACTCACATTGACACTCCGGGTGGTGTCATCCGAGTCCGGGTTGCCATCGGTGGCTGTCACGCTTAGCTCATAAAGGTTGTTGTTGCCGTTGTCTTGAGAGGCCTCATAGTCCGGCGGCGTCTTGAACGTCAACCTTCCCTCTTCGATGTCGAAGAGACCGCTGTCCGTCCCCGACACACTCCACGCCACCGGCTCTTCCTCCGGGTCCACCGCCGTGAACGCGATAACCGTCCCAGACCCGTGCTCCGGGTAGTCGACGCAATCGTCCACGGGGCACGCCTGCCCCTCCCCCAGCCCCCCACTCATCAGAAACACCATCATCGCCCCCGCCAACAACGCCAGGCTCAGCGCCCCCCGCCCCACCCATCCTTTTAATATAGACGAATGCATCATAGCTACACCTTGCTTACTTCTCTCATCCCGAGGCCCCGAGAATGGGATCTAGGACTTGCGCAGCAACCGCTCAGCCTGCCCTCCAATAGTCAGATAGGAACGCCGAGCCCAATAAAAAAACTACTTCATCTTTCGCACAAGTCTTAAACTTAATCCGAATTCTCTCAATCCCCAAAGCATATGTCAACTAACCCCCCCATCCGATGGGAGCCAGTCCGCCTTAGGCGGATCAGCCCGACCCCGAGACCCGGAATCCATTCCCAAGGGCGGGGAATTCCGTTCGCCCTGAGCGGAGTCGAAGGGTCTCAAGAACGGAATTGGTGGGGTGTCCCCCCAAAAGTGACACGAACCCCTTGACTCAAGCCGTACACATGTACTATATTCACCCCCGATAGGCCAATCACTCACCCTAAACCCAAAGGAGGAACCAAAAACCCAGGGAAGCCCACTAGACCCACCCGAGGACTCAACGCCTCAGCCCATCCCAACGGCCCTCGCGCAGGCCCGCGGCACAAGCAAAAGCGGAACGTCCGCCTACGGAGGACCGCCATCTCCTCACCCCACCGGGTCCCGTGCCCCCTTCCCTGATCACCAGGCGATGGAAGATGTCCTGGACTCAACCCGGCACAGGCCCTCCTGAGGGAGGGCCGTCGCAGCCGATGTAGCCCACTCTTTATCCGGCGCCGACCTTCCTCTAATGGAAGGCCGTACAGATGGGCCATAACAGCCGAAAGATGCAGCGCCCCTCTTGCAGGGCGCCCTACGTGGCCGGCACTGAACTTGCCGGCGAATCGAAAGAGCCCCGCAACCCGGGGCGCCAAGGGCCATCGAGCCCTTCTGGTGGACGGGGAACCCCCACACTGGGAGACTTTCTCCCCCCCGGACCGCCTTCACAAACACAAGTGGGCTGAAGCAGGCGGGCCTCCCGCCCCCTGAAACGAGTCCCGGACCTTCCATCGCCTGCCCCCTCCCAAACAAACCAAACCGAAACCCACAAACCCCACAATCGAAGATGCTGCAAGCGGAACGTCCGCCTATGGAGGGCGGAACACCCCCCGAGGGCAGCCTGTCCGCCTCAGGCGGATCATCCCCGAGGAGCCGAAAATCCATCCCTCTCCCCCACAATCGACCCTTCTCAACCCATTCAGGCGTCATTCAATCAAACTAGCTACGAATTCAACCAACGTTCAATCAAGTCCAATCAACCATCAATCAAGTCCAATCAAGTCCTATCAACATTCAATCGAGTCCAATCAACCATCAATCAACCCCCCCGAGGGGATTCCGCTCGCCCTGAGCAGGGTCGAAGGGTCTCAAGGGCGGAATGGTGCCGGATCCCCCTCTTCCCCCTCCCTACTCCTCTTATCCTTATATCCCCCCCAGTACCAAACTAGAGGGATACGCCTGCGCCCTCGCGCAGGCGTATCCCTCTAGTTTATCTTTCCCCCTCTCCCTTGAAGGCCCTAAGGGTCGCAGATGCGCCACCGGCGTGAGAGGGGGATCAAGGGGGTGAAGGTTCCTATCCCCATCCCCCTTGTTTCCCTTGACTTACAGTGTTATCCTTCTCCCCGACGCTTTTCGGCGCATTTACACCCTACATACCCCACACGGGCCCTCCACTCCCTCGGGCCCCAGGACACCACAATTGCTCGACGTTTCGTTCGACCAATTCGTCCCTTCACCGGCCTTATCGGCCCCTAGTCCTGGAAGGAGCTGACCACCCCTGACCATCATGCCTACCACATTGTCTCCACCCGATTCCCACATTGACACCCCCAATTGTGCAATAATTCTATTGACACGACTCGAAAGGCGGTGCTAACATGCCCCGCAATTGTGCAAACAGCTATGGAAATGGTAATGTTGTCCCTGTCCGAAGACTCCACAAAGTGAGGCAGCTCATGCTTAAGAGACCCTTCAAATCATTGATAGCCCGAATAGCCATCGTCGCTCTCGCGCTGTCGCTAGTTGTTCCTTTCGTGCCTGCGGCCTTCGCCCAGGACGCGTCGATTGACTACGCGGAGAACGGCACTGGCCCGGTGCAGACGTTCGTATTGAGCGACCAGGACGCCTCTGAGGCCGGCTGGTCGGTAAGCGGTCCGGATTCGGGAGACTTTAAGATTTCCGATGACGGAGCGCTGAGCTTCAAGAGTTCGCCTAACTACGAGAGTCCCGCTGATACGGGCGGCGACAACACATACAATGTGACGGTAAACCGGTCCGGCGGTTCCCTGGACGTGGCGGTGACGGTGACGAACGTGGACGAAGCCGGATCGGTGAGTCTGGACGACCTGCAACCGCAGGCCGGTGCCTCGGTGAGTGCGACCCTGTCTGACCCGGACGGAGACGCTTCGGAGACTGCGTGGCAGTGGTCGAAGTCGATGGACCAGGCATCCTGGACTGACATAGCAGGAGCGACGTCCGCGACGTATGCGCCTGGCAGAGACGACGAGGGCTACTACCTGCAAGCCACGGCGACCTACAGCGACGGCCTGGGCACTGGACGTGACAGCGCCAGTGCAGTGACGGTCTTCGCAGTGGAGAGAAGGCCGGCGGCGAACTCTCAGCCCTCGTTCGGAGTCCAGGACGAGGACCCGCAGACCGCGGGCCTCCAGGTAAACCGGACGGTTAAAGAGACTGCGAAGACTGGATCGAGCGTGGGCAATGCAGTGACGGCGACAGACGCCGACAACGACCCGCTGCTCTACAGCCTGACTGACGGCGACGAAAACGCTAATGATGATGGCGTCCAGTACGTTGACAGTGACGACAACGAGGACACCCCTGAGAGGTCTGACGGCCATTCCCAGTGGTTCCAGATAAATGCCAGGAGTGGCCAGGTTTCGGTGTCCTCATCGAAGAGTCAGTCAGACGTGAGGACGGAGTTTGACCAGGAGGCGGCAGACCCTAACACCAGCTACACGGTAACCGTAACGGCGACGGACCCGTCGGGTTCGAATTCCACGGTACAGGTAATGATTGCTGTTGGTGCGGTGGACGAAGCGCCGGTGATTTCCCTGGCAGCGGATCCTGGGGTGACACAGGGTACAACCATAAGCATAGAAGGCGATGAGTTCGTGGTAACCACGCCTGAGGAGGTCACCTTAGACCTGTCGGGCACCGGCGACACTGACCCCCTCGCGACCGGTCTCCCCATATTCAATGCGAACGATCCGGAAGAAGACGCTGCCGTAGACAAGGTAAGCTGGTCGATTAGCGGCGGGGCTGACGCCAAGCGGTTCGACATCGAGGAACTTGCTGATGCCACGGCCCCTGCCAACAGTGCTGCAGCGCTACGGTGGGCGACTGATAACAGGAAAGGCCCCAGCTTCGAGGACATGGACTCGGCCGATGGTGACAACGTGTACCTGGTGACGGTGACTGCGTCTGACGGCGTAGCCAGCAACTCCCAGGCCGTGAGCGTCACGGTGCAGAACACGGAAGAGGATGGGAGCGTGGGCCTGTCGCAGCTGCAGCCGCAGCAGGGCATAGCGATAACTGCCCGGCTGAGCGACAATGACGGGAACATAACTGGCACTGAGTGGCAGTGGTACAGGGGTGGTGCGGATGCCGCCAACACCGCTGACCCCCGCACTGACGATGAAGACATCGAAGGCGAAGTGACCGTAGCCGGCGCTGTGGACTGCGCAGACGACACTGCCGCCACCACCGTCTGTAAGATAGATGGCGCCACGTCATCGACCTACATACCGAAGGCTGCTGATGACGGGCGACTGCTGACTGCGGAAGCACGCTACAACGATGCCTTTGGCACCACCCAGAACTCGGCCCGCAAGACATCGGCTAACGCTGCGGAACTGCGGCCCAACGAGAACGACCTGCCGTCCTTCGGTGACGAAGAGTCGGTGGACCGGAGCGTAGCCGAGAACGCGAAGGGTGCCAGCGTAGGCGACCCGGTGACGGCCATTGACGATGACGTACTGCAGTACGCGCTAAGCGGGGACGGCAGTGACAACTTCAAGGTGGACAACTCCGGGCAGATAACGACTAAGAATGCGCTGGACTACGAGACGCAGTCGAGCTACGCCATCACGGTGACAGCTACCGACCCGTCGCTGGCCAGTGGGTCCATCATGGTGAACATCACCGTTACCGACGCCGATGACCCGGCCACCATTTCCGCAGCAACTTCCATTGAGTACGCGGAGAATGGGACGGACGCGGTGGAGACCTTCACGCTGAGCGACCAGGACGCCTCTGAGGCCGGCTGGTCGGTAAGCGGTCCGGATTCTGGAGACTTTGAGATTTCCGATGACGGAGCGCTGAGCTTCAAGAGTTCGCCTAACTACGAGAGTCCCGCTGATACGGGCGGCGACAACACATACAACGTGACGGTAAACCGGTCCGGCGGTTCCCTGGACGTTGCCGTGACGGTAACGAACGTGGACGAAATGGGATCGGTGAGCCTTGACGACCTGCAGCCGCAGGCCGGTGAGTCGGTAAGTGCGACGCTGTCCGACCCGGACGGAGACGCCTCGGAGACGGCGTGGCAGTGGTCCAAGTCGATGGACCAGGCTGCGTGGGAAGACATAGCTGGAGCAACGTCTGCGACGTACGCACCGTCGAATGACGATGCGGGCTACTACCTGCGAGCGACGGCGACCTACAGCGACGGCCTGGGCACTGGACGTGACAGCGCCAGTGCAGTGACGTCATTCGCAGTGGAGAGGCGGCCGGCGGCGAACAACCAGCCCTCGTTCGGAGTCCAGGACGAGGACCCACAGACCGCTGGCAACCAGGTGACCCGGACGGTTAAAGAGACTGCGGCCACCGGATCGAGCGTGGGCAATGCAGTGACGGCGACGGACTCCGACAACGACCCGCTGCTCTACAGCCTGGAGGATGGTGATACAGACCTGACCACGGACGGCATTCAGCATGAGAACGACGACCAAGTTGCCGACACCCCTGAGAGGTCTGACGGCGATTCCCAGTGGTTCCAGATAAATGCCAATACGGGCCAGATTTCGGTGTCCTCATCGAAGAGTCAGTCAGATGTGAGGACTGAGTTTGACCAGGAAGCGGAAGCGGCAGACCTTAACACTAGCTACACGGTAACCGTAACGGCGACGGACCCGTCGGGTTCGAATTCTACGGTACAGGTAATGATTGCTGTTGGTGCGGTGGACGAAGCGCCGGTGATTTCCCTGGCAGCGGATCCTGGGGTGACACAGGGTACAACCATAAGCATAGAAGGCGATGAGTTCGTGGTAACCACGCCTGAGGAGGTCACGCTGGACCTGTCGGGCACCGGCGACACTGACGCCCTCGCGACCGGTCTCCCCATATTCAATGCGGACGATCCGGAAGAAGACGCCGAAGTAGACAAGGTAACCTGGTCGATTAGCGGTGGGGCTGACGCCAAGCGGTTCGACATCGAGGAACTTGCTGAGGCAGAGACCGACTTCAACAGCAGCGCTGCACTCCGCTGGGCGACTGATAACAGGAAAGGCCCCAGCTTCGAGGACATGGACTCGGCCGATGGTGACAACGTGTACCTGGTGACGGTGACTGCGTCTGACGGCGTAGCCAGCAAGTCCCAGCTCGTGAACATCACGGTGCAAAACGTAGAAGAGAATGGGAGCGTGGGCCTGTCGCAGCCGCAGCCGCAGCAGGGCATAGCGATAACTGCCCGGCTGAGCGACAATGACGGGAACATAACTGGCACTGAGTGGCAGTGGTACAGGGGTGGTGCGGATGCCGCCAACACCGCTGACCCCCGCACTGACGATGAAGACATCGAAGGCGAAGTGACCGTAGCCGGCGCTGTGGACTGCGCAGACGACACTGCCGCCACCACCGTCTGTAAGATAGATGGCGCCACGTCATCGACCTACATACCGAAGGCTGCTGATGACGGGCGACTGCTGACTGCGGAAGCACGCTACAACGATGCCTTTGGCACCACCCAGAACTCGGCCCGCAAGACATCGGCTAACGCTGCGGAACTGCGGCCCAACGAGAACGACCTGCCGTCCTTCGGTGACGAAGAGTCGGTGGACCGGAGCGTAGCCGAGAACGCGAAGGGTGCCAGCGTAGGCGACCCGGTGACGGCCATTGACGATGACGTACTGCAGTACGCGCTAAGCGGGGACGGCAGTGACAACTTCAAGGTGGACAACTCCGGGCAGATAACGACTAAGAATGCGCTGGACTACGAGACGCAGTCGAGCTACGCCATCACGGTGACAGCCACAGACCCGTCTCTGGCCAGTGGGTCCATCGTGGTGAACATCACGGTGACCGACACCGATGACGCCGCAACCATCGTTCCCGCAACAGAGAACACTCCTCCCACCTTTGCGGCAGAGAGCGTGACCGTAAGCGTGGACGAAAACGCAGAGGCCGGTACGCCGGTCGGTGACCCCATCACCGCCAAGGACAAGGACGGCCAGGACATCACCTACGCCCTGGATGACTCCTCGGTAGTCGAGATCTGGCCCAGCGGCCAGCTCACCGTCGCCGAAGGCGCCAACCTGGACTACGAGGGTGACGCTAACTCTTACACCGTCATCCTCACCGCCTCGGACGGCATCGGCGGCTCCTCCATTGAGGTCACCGTCAACGTCAACAACGTAGGCCTGGATAACGGCTACGACACCGATGACAATGGTGAAATTAGCAGAGACGAAGCAATCGCAGCCGTTGACGACTACTTCCTGGACAACATAACCAGGGACGAAGTCAACGCAATCCTCGCCCTCTACTTCGGGTAAGGCGAGTCTGATACGGCTGGAATACGAACAGAGAGAAGAAAGTAAGGAGTTAGGAACTTGGTCAAGAAAGCGCTGATGCTGCTGGGAGTCCTCGCAATTGTCGGGGTCGCTGGCCTGTCGCTGTTGCTGCCGGATGCCGTGAGCGCAAGCGGGCACAGCGCGGCCAGGTCCTTCGCAACCAATACCGTAGTTACCGGCGCCGAGCTGGAGATCGAGATATCGGTCTCCGGCCTCGGCGGCTTCGGCCAGGTGCGGGAGACCCTCCCCGAAGGTTTCTCCTTCACCGGGTCTGACGAATCCGCCGTCGTGGACGGCCAGACTGTTAGCTTCACCGTCCTCAACAGCGAGGCAACCTTTAGCTACACCGTCACCGCCCCCGCCGCCGCCGGGACCTACGAATTCTCCGGCTCAGTCCTCGATTCTGACAAGGAAGCGGAGGACACCGGCGGAGACTCCTCCATAGAAGTCACAGACCCACCCCTCGGGGCTGAGAGGTCCATATCCCGTTCCTCCGTCAGCTCCGGGGAACAGATCACCGTAAGCATAGACGCCTCCGGTTTCGGCGCCGCGGCATCCGTGGTAGAGAACGTACCCGCTGGACTCACCTACACGTTCAGCAGTCTCTCCTCCGCCGCCGTTAACGTAGGCGAAGGTAGCATCAGATTCACCCTCCTCGGCGAGGATAGCTTCAGCTACACCCTTACCGCCGGAGACCCGGGTGAATACACTATCTCCGGCACAATCACAGATTTGGACAAGGTAACCTTAGACATCACCGGCGATGACAGCGTAACCGTTTCCGCGGCTGTGCCTGCCACCGCTGACCGGTCCTTCGGCGCCGCCTTCGCAGAACCTGAAGGTGAAATCGCTGTGACCATCGCGGCCGCCGGCTACGGGCCCGCCGCCCAGATCGTGGAAACCCTCCCCGAGGGCTTCACCTACGTGAACACAGACCTCCCCGGCGGCGCCACAGGCGCCGACGGTCAGTCCGTCACCTTCGTGATTCTCGGCGAAGACAGCTTCACCTACACCGTCATCGCCCCCGCTGACACGGGCGTCTATGCCTTCAGCGGTACCCTGAGTGACATCGACCAGACCGAGATCGCAATCGGTGGAGCCGCCGACCTCCATGTCGGTAACCCGGGCATCATGATCGACGACAGCGGTGTCCGCGAAATCAACGAAAATACCCCCTTCGGCGTACGCATCGGCGACCCGATAGCCGCCTCATCCGCGGTCAGCGCCCTCACCTTCGAGATCACCAGCGCCGCCGCAGACACCTTCGACATCGACGCCGACACCGGTCAGCTGAGAACGAAGGGAGACCTGGACTTCGAGACCAGGGCCAGCTACTCGCTCCAGGTAACCATCACCGACGAGTACGGCGAATCTGCATCGCTAGTAGTAACCATCAAGGTCCTCGACCGTGATGAGTACGTCGAACCCACGGCCACACCTGAGCCCACAGCGGTGCCGCCCACGGCAGTGCCGCCCACGGCAGTACCACCGACGGCCACAGCGGTGCCGCCCACGGCCACTTCAGTACCGCCCACGGCGACGGTTGCACCAGAGCCCACGGTCGTGCCTGAACCCGAGGACGAAGGTGGATTCCCGGTCTGGGCCATCATAGTGATAGTCCTGGCGGTAATAGCGGGCGTAGCCATCATCGGGTTCGTCATCTACCGCAGACGCCAAGCGTAAACCGGGGCTAAGAACCCGCTGCGCAAGTAGGCAGCACAAAGTAGAGTAAAATCCGCCCCCAGGGGTCACAACCCCTGGGGGCGGAGACTTTTTAGGTCGGATGTGTAGAGATTGTTGCTTTCTTAAGTTTGGAGAAATCACATGCGTCTTACCTCTAAGGAGATGGATCGACTCACAATCTTCACCGCAGCCGAGCTCGCTCGGCGGCGGCGGCAGAGAGGCTTAAAACTAAACTACCCGGAGGCCGTAGCCCTCATATGCGACGAACTCCTTGAGGATGGCCGTGAAGGAAAAACCTACGAAGAGGTCATGACACACGCGATCAATATTCTCTCCACTGATGACGTCCTGGACGGCGTCCCTGACTTGGTAACGCCCATTCGCCTTGAAGTCACCTTCAATGATGGGAACAAGCTCATATATGTGGAAAACCCTATCAGATAGGAGGACAGCACCGATGAAACCGGGCGAGACCATTCCAGCCGAAAGCGCCATAAATATTAATGAAGATCGAGAGGCTATCGCCATATCTGTAACCAACACCTCGGACCATGCCGTCCAAGTCACGTCCCACTATCACTTCTTCGAAGCCAACAAGCGGCTGCGGTTTGAAAGAATACAAGCCTACGGACGGCGACTGGACGTGCCTTCGGGCTCTGCAGTCAGATGGGAACCCGGCGAGACCAGAGAAGTCCAATTGATAGACATTAGAGGAAGACGCAGAGTATTCGGATTCCAGGGACTGGTTAACGGCCGCCTGACCGACGAGCAGCGCGGCGAAGCCCTTCACCAAGCTCGGTACCGTGGCTTTCTAGATCAGGAGAAGTAACCATGTCCACCGAGATGAGCAGGACCCAATACAACTCCCTATATGGACCCACGACCGGCGATCGTATCCGGCTGGGTGACACTGATCTCCTCTTGGAAGTGGAGGCTGACCACACCTCCTACGGCAACGAAATAACTCACGGTTGGGGAAAGAACAGTCGCACCGGCATGATGCACACCTACCAGACCCCTGGGGACAGCGAGCTAGACAGCATCATCGTTGGTTCCATCATCCTCGATCCCGTGCTCGGTATCTTCAAGGGCGATATCGGCATCAAGGATGGCTTGATCGCTGGAGTCGGGCGGGCCGGGAACCCAGACATCATGGATGGAGTTGACCTTGTATTGGGCCCGAACACCAACGTTATCCCCGCCGCTGGTCTGATAGCTACCCCAGGTGGCGTCGATAGTCATGTCCACATCTATGACAACCCTAAACTCATGGAGACCGCCATAAGTTCCGGTATTACCACCTTCATAGGCGCAGGGCTGAATCACAACGGTGACTTCACCATTCACAAGTACTTCGAGGCCTTTGAGGAGATCCCCATAAACCTGGGAGTCCAGGGCCGAGGCGCTGCCAGCCATCCTGCTCCTATAGAACGGAACATAGAAGCTGGCGCCTGCGGCATGAAGATCCATGAGGACGAGGGCGCCTATCCCTATGTGATAGACCTCTGCCTGCAGGTCGCCGAGCAATATGATGTCTCCGTTGCCCTCCACACTGATGGACTTCAGGAGTCTATGCAGGTAATGGACACCATAGAAGCCATAGGAGGCAGAGCTCTTCACGCCTACCATGTAGAAGGTGTAGGCGGAGGCCACGCCCCCGATCTCCTAAAATTGGCCGGTGTCGAAAACATAATGACCTCCTCTACAACTCCTACCGTCCCTTACACAGCCGGGACATATCAGGAGCATTTTCCCATGACCGCCTTGGTCCACGGGCTTACGCCCCACCTGCCCACCGACGTTGCCGCCCTTGAAGCGAGGGTCCGTCGCGAGACCATGGCCGCCGAGGACGTACTCCACGATATGGGAGCCGTTCCCATCATCAATTCGGACTCGCAAGGTATGGGCCGTATAGGGGAAGTGGTCACGCGGACGTGGCAGTTGGCTCACAAGATGAAGAATGAAAGGGGCGTTGCCGATCCACATAACGACAATGACCGCATTCTTCAATACCTCGCCAAAATCACAATTAACCCTGCCATAACTCACGGCATTTCGGACTACGTCGGTTCCTTGGAGAAGGGTAAGCTGGCCGACATCGTCCTTTGGGACCCCCGTTTCTTCGGGGTGAAACCCGAGACAGTGATCAAAGGCGGCTTTGTTACGTGGGGGACGCGTGGAGAAGGCAACGCCTCGATATCGAACTGTGAGCCGGTGATATACGGCCCTGCTTTCGGAGCGATGGGTCGCGCCGCCGGGAGGTTGAGCGCCTTTTTCGTATCCCAGGCCTCATTGGACAATGGCTTGTCGGAGCGCCTGGGCAGCCGGCGGCAGCTTCTGCCCGTTAAGAACGTTCGTAGTGCATCCAAAAGAAAGATGGTTCGCAACAAACTTAATCCCGAGATTGAAATAGATCCCAGAACATCCCGTGTACTGGTCAACAGACAGGAGGCCATCTCAGAAGCAATTAGAGAGGTTCCTCTAAACCGCCTTTACGTAATCACATGACTGGCATGTGGCTCGGGATAGTGTCTCCTCTTGGCTCACTCGAATCTTAAGCCTAATACCGTTCCACAGGGCAAAGAGTTAAGTTAGTGTTAGAAACTGACGAAAAAAGTTGTTGCCAGAGCCATTGACAAGCAGTCTTGCCCCTTGCCAATGGCTTACTGAATTTGGTTTTAAATCAATCGCAATTGCATCACTTGGGATACGCGCAAGGGCCCATCGAGGCAAAGAAATTTGCCAGAGATTTCGATGAAAACGACGAGGGCTTGGTGTTCCAGTTTGCAGCAACCGATCCGGAAGGCCAGCCGATTAGGTGGGAACTTTCGGGAGATGATGCTGCCGATTTCTCCATTACGGAAGGCACACTTTCATTTAGTGTCACTCCTGACTACGAAAACCCGGCTGACAAAAACCGCGACAACATATACCAGGTAACGGTAGAGGCCAGAGACCCCGGATTTAATGTCGCCCCCGCCGACGTGACCGTTACAGTGCTCAATGTGGACGAACGGGGTACAGTAACCCTTTCCACCTAGACTCCTCAAGAGGAAGTCGGTCTGAGTGCTGAACTTTCTGACCCTGACGGCATCACCACCCAAGCTCAGTGGCAGTGGTCCCGCTCCTCCGACGGCTTAAGCGGTTGGACGAACATCAGTGGCGCTACGACAAGAAACTACACTCCCGTAGAAGCCGATGTCGGTGGCTACCTTCGTGCCACGGCCAACTACGAAGACAGAGAGAGCGCTACGGTTACAAAGACCGCGGCCGCTGCAACCGATGAACCGGTTGTGGGCATACCGCACATCAACCGGGGCCCTGAGTTCGTTGACCAGGATCCGACCGACAGGACCGTGAACGAAAATTCGGCTGAGGCGGCGCTTGTTGGCGATGCTGTCGAAACCGTGGCTGCCGACAAGGGGGGAGATGGAGCCAGCGAAGGGAATCGAACCCTTGGCCTGCGGTTTACGAAACCGCTGCTCTACCGCTGAGCTACGCTGGCTTCAAATGTGGGCCTATATGCCCAGACACCCCCTATTATCGACAGGAACGTGCCCTTTGTAAATCAGGTGAACTCCTTAACCCGACCAGGCTGGACATTCTCAGAGGCGAGGCTATAATTAGTCCCAACGGCCCTGTGTCGGCATCACCCGACTGGAGACATCATGGATCGGATACCTGCAAGCATACTTCTACCCTTAATGGCGGGGATTTTTGTCCTGGTTGTCGGGGGAGGATTGGGCGTCATATTTACCCTCGCCGGTGAGAATGGCACCATAATAATTGGACTGGCTATCGTAGTCCTTTCTCCCATAGTGGCTGGCCTACTGGTCAGAAAGCGTAGCTCTAAAGCATAATCTGCCTGCCCACGACGTTTCATCTATTGGTGAGAGCGATTTCCGCTCTCACCATTGTTTTTTGGGCGACGAAGCGGCACCAGCTTGCGCTACTGGGAAACGAGACGGTAGTATGCCTCCTACGCCCGCCCTTCAAGGAGGTCAGTATGTCCCGCCTCGTAATCACCAACTGCCATCTCATTGATGCCCTCTCCGACCACGCCCAACCCGACGCCAGCGTCGCCATCGCAGACGGCCTGATT
This sequence comes from Dehalococcoidia bacterium, assembly GCA_965220005.1. GTDB lineage: Bacteria > Chloroflexota > Dehalococcoidia > Plut-88900 > Plut-88900 > Plut-88900. The sequence continues at coordinate 213,720 of OZ244800.1, read as the reverse complement.
ACCCGCATCGAGACCAATAACACAAAGATTGACCCCGACGGTGCCACCGTCATCGATGCCCGAGGTGGCTGGCTTCTCCCGGGCCTCTGGGACGTACACGTGCACCTCATGTTCCCGGATCCCCCGCCTAAGACCATCCCCCACCGCGTCGTCAAATACGGCAAGAACGCTATGGAGGGCCTCACCGAAAGCGGAGTAACCGGAATCCGTAGCGGCGGAATCGAAAACTGGATAGACGTGGCCTGGCGGGACGCCTTCGCCTCTGGACAGTACCTTGGCCCTCGCATCTTCGCATCCGGTTATTTCCTCACTACCACAGGCGGACATGCTACCCGCTGGCCTTTCTCTCAGCAGTGTGACGGCCCCGAGGACTTCGTTCTCGCCGTCAGGCAGCAGATAGACAACGACGTAGATCACATTAAACTCAACCTCTCCGGCGGCATCATGGGCCCCGACTGGGACCGCCACTGGCACAGCTTCTTCCTCCCTGATGAGCTGGCGGCCACCTACCAGGTCTGCCATCAGCGCGGCATGAAGGTCATGTCCCACGCCGCCAACCCCGACGCCGTCAAGAGTGCCGTCCGCAACAACACTTGGACCGTCGAGCACGGCTACATCATGGATGACGAATGCATCGGCATGATGAAGGACAAGGGCACCATCTACGTTCCCACCCTGGGAATCAGCCACCTCACTCCCCGGCAGGTTACTAACGAATGGGAACAGGAGTACCTGGAAGTAAAGCAGATCTCACCTGAAATGCTGGCCCGGGCCGACGCCGCCGTCGAAGAGCACGTCAAGTGGTTCAAAACGGCCCTCGACTTCGGCGTCAAGATGGCCCTGGGCTCCGATCTGGGCCCCGTTAAGGACGCCGTGCACCTGGAGATGGCCCTTTGGGTCAGGGACGGCGCTACGCCCATGCAGGCCATCAAAGCGGCTACCGCTATGTCTGCCCTCACCTGCGGCGTCGACGACAAGCTCGGCACCGTCGAGGTTGGCAAGATCGCAGACCTCATAGTCGTCGGCGCCGACCCCACGGAAAACATCGACAACATGCGGCAGCTCCAAATGGTCTTCAAAGACGGCCGTCTGGTCGTCGATAAGACTTCCGGATAAGCCCCCACAGTCCCATAAGGAGCGCCCTCATGCCCGCCGAGTCCACTCCATCAGTTTATGCCGACCTCGGAGTGAAGCGCGTCATATGCGCCCGCAGCAGTTCCACCGTTCTCGGTGGCTCCATTCTGAGTCCCACCGTTCGAGCGGCGATGGAGGAGGCCAACCGCATATACGTCGGCATGCCGGAGCTCCTCGACAGGGCAGGGGAGTCGATAGCCGAACTGATCGGCGCCGAGGCCGCCTACCCGACCCCCGGTTGCTTCGCAGCCATCACCCTGGGCGTCTCCGGCGTAATGACCGGCGGTGCCCCGGACTTGGTCGCCCGCCTCCCCGACACCTCCGGCCTGAAGAACGAATTTCTTATCCAGAAGTGCGCCCGCTACCAGTATGACCGCAGCGTCACCGTCTCCGGGGCCCTTATGATCGAAGTCGGGGATGATGCGCAGACCACTCCCAATCAGTTGGCCCAGGCCATAGGCCCGAGCACCGGCGGGATTGTCTATGCCGCCCACCAGGAAGGCGAACCGGGCATCTTGCCTCTCTCGGAGGTTGTATCCATCGCCAAGGACGCTGGAGTTGCCGTCATCGTCGACGCAGCCTACCAGGTCTATCCCCTCGAAAGGATCAGCGAGCTCGTCAACAGCGGCGCTGACCTCATCTGCTTCAGCTCCAAGTACATGGGCGGACCCAACTCCGCAGGCTTCCTGTGCGGGAATAGCGAAGCGGTCAAGGCCGCAGCTCTCAACGGTTTCATGGCCTTCGAGACCGAGAAGAACCGAAATATGGGCCGGGGCTACAAGATAGACCGTCAGGAGGTAGTCGCCACGGTGGCCGTGCTGAGAGAGTGGCTTGAGATGGACCACTCTGCCAGGCTGACCGACCAGGACCGCAAATTCCAGGTCGTCGCCGAGGGTCTCGCTGGCCTTCCCCACATCGAGATAGAGCAGGGCTGGTACGATCGCTATTGCTCAATGGAGATGAAAATCACCCTCGACGAACAGGCCTTAGGCCGTACTGCCGCCTCCGTGGAACAAGCCCTGAGAGAGGGAGATCCGAGCATTTGGCTCTGGCTCGAAGGCTCATCCCTCAAACTCGGCGTCGACACCCTCCTCCCCGGCGAAGAACACCTCCTAGCCCGCAGCCTCCGCGAAGAACTCACCCTTTAGCCGTCTGTCCCATCGCCTCTCACTGTGAGACATTTGGCAAACTCGCTCACATACCTTGGGTGAGGTGTCCTGTCCCCTCTCCCTCGATGTGACCTTTGCATAACTGTCATTCCGAGGCTCCGCGAGGAATCTGGGGCGAGGGGCTCAGGATTGGATAACAAGTCTCGTATTGCCAATATGTTCCAGCATAGGGAGTTACGCAAAGGCCTCTCGATGGGTCGTAGATGCGCCGAGGCGTGAGAGGGCTAGGGCCGTAGGCTCGCTGAGGAGAGTGAGGGTGAGCCGGGTTCCGAAAGAGCAGTTACGCAAAGGTCTCTCAATGGGTAGCAGATGCGCCGAGGCGCGAGAGGGCTAGGGCCGTAGGCTCGCTGAGGAGAGTGAGAGTGATTCCCCCCGTTCATTCCGTCCTCCGAGCCGGTCGAAGATGCGCCGAGGCGTGAATCCATCCTCCCCCCTACCCCCCGTTCAGCGAGAACCCGTATATCCGCGCCGCATTCTCCCCGACAATCTTCCTCTTGTCCCCCTCTGAGAGTCCCCCGAACGTACGCTCGATTACCTCTTGAGAATAGGGGAATGTACCTTCGTCGTGGGGATAGTCGCTGCCCCATAGGAGGCAGTCGGCCCCGGTTAGCGAGATGTTCAGCAGGGCCGGGAGGTCATCCCCGAAGGTGAGCCCTCCTTGCCGCTTGAAATACTCGCTGGGCCGCATCTCCAGGGTGGGCCGGATCCACATGTGTTTCTTTTCAGCCTGCTCGTCCAGCGCGTAGAGTAGCCATGCCAGCCACCCCGCCCCGCACTCCGCCACCACGAACCGGATCCCGGGGTGCCGTTCCAATATCCCCGAGCATATCAGGTCCGTTATCGGCTCCTGCACCTGCGACATGCCGCACACCAGCCACTTGATGAACCCGCCATTCTCTTCTTCCCCTATGTTGTCGGGGAAGGGGTCATAGTCGACGGCCCGTGCATGAAGGCTTAACGCCATCCCCGAGTCCTCGATAGTCTGCCAGAGCGGCTCGTACTCGGGCTGGTTGTAGGGCAGCCTGCTTACCAGCGCCGGTATCGCTGCTACCTTGAACCCCAGACTGGCCAACCTCTTGATCTCCTCAATTGCCCTGGGAATGTCGATCACCGGGACCACCCCCACCGGTGCAAACCGGTCTCCCTGGGGCCGGAAATGGTCTATTACCCAGTTGTTGTAGGGTTGGGCAACGGCCATCTGGTAGTCGGGGTCTGGGGAACTGAATATCCACAAGGTGTAGTCCGGGTATATGACTTCGGCGCTGACACCGTCCCGCTCTATCTCGGAGACCCGACGCTCCAGGTTGCGGCCTCCCCACTCTTCGTGCCGGAACTCCTTCTCTCTATCCTCCTCAGTCAGCCGAGCCTCGGCCAGGTCCAACCTCCGACGCTTTCGTCCCTCCACCACCCGGTACGTCCGCCCGTTTTCCTCCACGATTTTGGGAGTCCTGTGCCGGAATTCCGGCGCCACCAACTCCGTGTAAAGCTCGGGAGGCTCCGCTACGTGGGAATCCGCCGATATGATCTTATACCCTGCCATTACGCGCCTCCCTGACTCTATTCGGATGTCCGGCCCCGGTAACCCTTAGTCTAGCCCCTTGGCGGCTCTAATGACCGTTGGTGGGAAACCCATACAGCTTCGCGGCATTCTCCGATACGATCTTCGCCTTGTCCTCATCGGGTACGCCCTCAAACATTCGCTCAATGACTTCCTGGGAGTGAGGGAAGGTTCCTTCGTCGTGTGGATAGTCGCTGCCCCACATCAGTGACCCCACCCCTGCAATTTCCCGGGTGATTATCCCCACGATGTCGTCTGAGAAGGTGGAGTATCCCTGCCGCTTGAAGTACTCGCTCGGCAGCAGTTCTAGCTGGGGCACCTCCCACATGTGCCGGCGGTGATGGTTGTCGTCCATCTGCACCAGCAGCCACGGTATCCACCCGATACCCGCCTCGGCCAGCACAAACTTCAGGTCCGGGTGCCTTGCACATGCGCCTCCCGCTACCAGCTGCACCATCGGGTACATCGCCTCGGTCATCCCGAGCACCTGCCCCAGTTGGTCGGACCCGGGTGTCGCTACGTTCGGCTCCTTGGAGGGGGTTCCGCCCTTGGGGCCCCCGCTGAAAACGTGGAAAGCCAACGGCACACCCAGCTCGGCTGCATTGGCCCAGAACGGCTCGTATGAGGGCATGTTGTACGGTACGAGAGGCATCGACACGGGCAACGAGAATGACCGGTACCCGAGCCCCCCCGCCCGTTTCGCCTCGTTTATGCCGTCCTGGATGTCAATCACCGGGATCTGCGCTGAACATACAAATTTATCGGGATGTCCCCCGAATATCTCGTGGTGCCAGTCGTTGTACACCTGGGCTAGGGCCAGCTGATACCCGGGGTCCGGCGAGGCAAACAGTTTGAACACCGCCTGCGGATATATCACCTCCGCGACGACCCCGTCTTCTTCCTGGTCCGCCAGCCGAGTCGGTATGTGCGTCCCGCCTTCCCGGTGTTGTACCCGGCCCAGCGCCTCCCCGTCCCTCCAATACCGACGCATGTCGTCCTCATTCAGCGGGTGCGGCGCCTCCATTGGCGATGGTCTCTGTCCGTCGTATACCAGGTACCGCTTCCCGTCGATTACCTCCTCGTGGGGAGCGCGGGCACGGTATTCGGCTGGCAGCCGATCATATATTTCTTCAGGCTCGTTCGAATGGGAATCCGCCGAGATGATTGCTAGCTCCGGCATCAGGGTCTCCTTTAGCTCACCGGGAACCGGTACAGGTCCGCGGCATTCTGAAACACTACTTTGCGCTTGATGTCCTCCGAGTACCCTTCGAATATCCGGTCGATGACCTCCGCCGAGTGGGGGAAAGTCCCCTCGTCGTGGGGGTAGTCGCTGCCCCAGAGCAACGCCGTCTCCCCGATGTAGTCCAGCGTCGCCAGGGCCACCGGATCATCCCCGAAGGTCGCATGACCCTGCCGCTTGAAATAGTCGCTCGGGTTCAACTCCAGCTTCGGCTCGACCCACATGTGCTTCCGCTGGTACTGCTCGTCAAGCGCATACAGCACCCACGCCAGCCACCCCGCCCCGCACTCCACCACCACGAAGTCCAACCCCGGGTACCGCATCGGCACCCCCGATGCCAGCATATGGGAGACAGGCTCGATACCCTCGGCCATGCTGATGATCATGTATGGCAGGAATCCGTTGTCATCGTCCTCTTCACCGGCTTTCTCCGGCAGGTGATCTTCCGTTCCCGTGTTGAAATGCAAGCTGAATACCAGCCCGGTCTCCTCCAGTGCTTTCCACAGCGGCTCGTACACCTTGCGGTTGTAGGGCTGGTTCTTGATGCCGATTGGGCTGCTGACCAGCTTGAATCCCAGCTCGGCAAGCCTGTACGCTTCCTTTACCGCTGCGGGAACGTCCAGCGTCGGCAGGATGGCCGCCGGAGCGAGCCTGTCCGCCCGGCTCCCGAAAAGCTCATGGATCCAGTCGTTGTAGGTCTGGGCCACGGTCATCTGGAATTCGGTGTCCGGAGTCCCGAGGTAGGTAAGTAGGTCGTTGCAATAGATCACCTCAGCCGCCACGGTGTCCCTGTCCTGGTCCTCCAGTCTGCGCTTGATGTCCCGCCCTTGCGTCGGGTCGTCTCGCCACTCCCGGTTCATGTCATCTTCGTCCACCCGGCTCTCCGCAATGTCGTACCTGCGTGGCTTACGCCCCCCCACGATCTGATATTCACCACCGTTGATGATTTCCGTGTGGGGCAGCCGCTCCCGGAATAGGGCCGGCACCCTCATCTTGAATTCGTCACTCTCCTGCACGTGGGAATCGGCGGATATGAAACGCAGTTTGGCCATCTTTACCTCCTCATTACGTGAGGCCCGCATGCCCCACGTGGTCACCCCAACAAAAAGAATACCCCGGTCAGCTCGGACATGGTGGTCGGGTCTAGCTCACCGGGAACCCGTACAGTTCCGCAGCATTCTGAAATACTACTTTGCGCTTGATGTCCTCCGAGTACCCTTCGAAAATCCGGTCGATTACCTCGTTCGAGTGGGGGAACGTGCCCTCGTCGTGGGGATAGTCGCTGCCCCAAAGCAATGCCTTCTCCCCGATGTAGTCCAGCGTCGCCAGCGCCACCGGGTCATCCCCGAAGGTTGCATGGCCCTGCCTCTTGAAGTAATCGCTTGGGTCTAGCTCCAGCTTCGGCTCGACCCACATGTGCTTACGCTGGTACTGTTCGTCAAGCGCATACAGTACCCACGCCAGCCACCCCGCCCCGCACTCCACCACCACGAAGTCCAGCCCCGGGTGCCGCATCGGAACCCCCGACGCCAGCATATGAGAAACCGGCTCTATACCCTCGGCCATGCTGATGATCATGTATGGCAGGAATCCGTTGTCGTCGTCTTCCTCACCCACGTTGTCCGGCAGGTGGTCCTCCGTGCCTGTGTTGAAGTGCAGGCTGAATACCAGCCCGGTCTCTTCAAGTACATCCCACAGCGGTTCGTACACCTTCCGGTTGTAGGGCTGGTTCTTGATGCCGATGGGGCTGCTGACCACCTTGAACCCCATATTCGCCAGCCGGTAGGCTTCTTCCACCGCTGAGGGAACGTCCAGGGTCGGCAGGATGGCCGCTGGGGCGAACCGGTCGGGGTGCTCTCCGAAAATCTCGTGCACCCAGTCATTGTATGTTCGGGCGACAGTCATCTGGTACTCCGTGTCGGGAGACCCGAGATACGTTAGAAGTGCGTTGCAATAGATAACCTCACCCACCACGCTGTCCCGGGTCTGGTCCGAGAGCCGCCGATTGATGTTTCGTCCCCCATCCGGGTCCTCTCGGAAATTGCGGTTCAGATCATCCTCATTGATTCGGGTCTCCGCCACGTCGAATCGTCTGGGCTTCCGCCCCTCGACTATCTCGTACTCGCCCCCATCGATGATCTCCTTGTGGGGAAGCCGCTCCCGAAAGTGTGCCGGTACCCTCATCATGAATTCATCGGACTCCTGCACGTGGGAATCTGCGGAGATAAATTGCGAATTTGCCATCTCGCCCTCCTGGCTAAAACAGACGCTCTGCCTTGATATGGAATGCCCCAAAAATAAAGAATTTACCCATTGGATGGGGTGATTGTACTACCCGAGTAGGCAGTGTCAAATTAGTGGTCTAAAGAAGGGAATCACTCTTAATGAATGAGTGATTATGTACAGGAAGTCACGAATCGACTGGACGCAATGAACTCTCTATGACAGGAGACAGAATTACTGGAGTCTAGGTTGTACCACTACCGGTGACTCGTAGCCTTCATCTATCGGAAGCCCCTTCTGGCGAGCGGCTTGCGTTGCTAACCGATCGCAACGCTCGTTGTAGCGGTTACCGGCGTGCCCTCGTACCCAGCGGAACTCAACTTCGTGCTCTGAACAGAGGTCAAGGAGGCACTCCCATAAATCTGGATTGACGGCCCGGTCCTTCTTGTTGCGCATCCAACCTTTGGCTCGCCAGCGCTCCACCCACCCCTTTTCAATGGCATCGACTACGTAACGGGAATCACTGTAGAGAATCACGAAGTAGCTCTGCTCGAGAGTCTGGAGGGCCTTTATCGGTCCCATCAGTTCCATTCGGTTGTTGGTCGTGAGGCGGTATCCACCGCTCAGTTCCTTGCGTTGTTCACCGAATTGCAGGACTACTCCATAACCACCGCGCCCAGGGTTGCCAATGCAGGCGCCATCGGTGTGAATAGTAATCTGTGGCTTTGAGGTCATAGAGGAAACCCTATGGCCAGGTCTTCCCGAAGTCGTTCCGCAGCAGCACTTTGCCCGTAAACGAAGCGTCCTGCTGTGCCAGCCATAGCGTCGAGGGCACAACCACCTCGGCAGGCTCTATAACCAGCCCCCGAGGATTGTTCTCCGGGTCCCAGTTACGGGTCATGTAGGAAATCACAAGCCCCGGGCTCATCGCGTTTACTGCTATGTTGTAGGGCTTCAGGTCTTCGGCCATGTTCAGGCTGAACCGGTCCAGCGCCGCCTTGGACGCCCCGTAAACAATGTGGTTGGGTTCGCTCCAATTAGCGTTCCTTGAACTGATGTTGATGATGTTTCCCTGCCGACGTTCGATCATTGTCGGAACAATGTATTTGCACATCAAAAACGGCCCGCGCACATTCACAGTCATCACCCGGTCGAAGTCATCCACCGACATATCGACTATCGAACCCTTAATCGAAATACCCGCATTGTTGATCAGCACGTCCACCGCCCCAATCTCCGAGCGCACTCTCTCGACCGTCGCCTTCACGTCGTCTTCCACAGCGACGTCGCATGCAATCGCGTGCGCCCTCCCCCCCGACGCCTTAATCCGCTTGACCGTCTCTTCCAGGGAGCCTTGCCACTCGCCCGTGTTCGGGGCCAGGGTCCGGGCGGTGGCAACAACAATCGCCCCCTCCGCCGCAAACCCATAGGCCAAAGCCTCCCCCACCCCGCGGCTCGCGCCGGTTATCAGTACCACTTTGTCTTTGAGGGTCATGGGGGATCCTTTGGGTGGATAAGAAGGTTAAGTCGGGGACTGTCGGAGGACGGGGGCGTTAAATTAAGAGTTGGCTCGAAGCCCCTCCACCCCCGACCCGCAACTCACCGGCGTCGGCGCAAACATGAACAATCGGGGAAGAGGCCAGCATCGGGTGCAGCATGTCTTCGAAGCGCCTGCGGTCGCTGTGCCCCGCCCATCGCTGCCAGTCCTGAACACTGCGCCACGTACTTACCACTATCAATGTCGCGTGGTTGCTCACGTCCACAAGTGTCTCGCCGGAAATATATCCGGTCTGCCGGGTTGCCATCGCCCTCATTTCTACAAGAATATCCAGAGACCGGGCCTCGCTGCCCGGCAGCACGTGGCGCTCTATGACAATCTTAGCTTGCATCGCACCTTCTAGCCGGTGGCCGCCACACTCCCGCTTCCCGTCAGACCTTTAGGATATTCACACACTTCTACGCGCTAAAACTTACCCGCACGGGGTGTCGCCTGTCAATCCGACTCCCCTCGCCCATGATTGCATTACCATCGTAAAGTGATAATCTTTTCCCTACCTATATTCCAACTCTATGCGGGAGCCAATCGATATGAAAGTAAACGCCCACCTCGATATCAACAAACTCTCGGAAATCTCCGAACAAGCCGCCCGCGCCGAGGCCCTTGGCTTCGACTCCCTCGCCCTCGCCGAACTCACCCTCGACCCCTTCCTCTGCTCCCTCCTGGCTGCGGAACACACCCGAAACGCCGGCATCAAGACTGCCATCGCCGTCGCCTTTCCCCGCAGCCCCATGACCACGGCCTACATGGCCTGGAACATACAACAGCTGGCAGGCGGCAGATTCGAACTCGGTCTTGGCACTCAGGTCAAGGGCCACAACGAAAGGCGTTTCAGCACCCCCTGGGTCTCCCCCGGCCCTCGACTCAAGGAGTACATCGCCTCTCTCAGGGCCATATGGGACACGTGGCAGAACGGTACGCCGTTAAACTTCCGCGGTAAGTTCTACAACTTGACCCTGATGATCCCCGTCTTCGATCCCGGCCCCATCCCCCAGCCCCGCATCCCCATCTCCATTTCCGCCGTGAACAAATACATGCTCGGCTTGGGTGGAGAAGTTGCCGACGGCATTCAACTGCACAGCTTCTGCACCCCCAAGTACGTCGCTGAGGTTGTGTTGCCCATGGTCGAGGAGGGCGCTAAGAAGGCTGGCCGGTCCCTGCAGGATGTGGCTGTTACCGGCGGCTGCTTCATTATCGCCGAGACCCCAGGCAAGGACCTCGACGCCCAAGTCGCCGCCGTACGTCAGCGCATCGCCTTCTACGCCTCCACCCGCACCTACAAGTCCGTGATGGACGTCCACGGCTGGGGAGACGTGACCCTGGAGCTGCACAGGCTTTCTCTCAGGGGCATGTGGCGAGAAATGACCGTCCTCATAACAGACGAGATGCTCGACGCCTTCGCCATTTTCGGCTCCTACGACGCCCTTCCAGCCCTCATAGAGAAGCGGTACGGCGGATGGGCCTCCAGCGTGGACCTGGGCGTCCCGGACGTGATGGACGATGGCGTGAAGAAGGCTATAGAGAAAATAAAGCAGATAGCCTGAGAGCGCCCCCTACGAGAACATCTCCAGCAGCCGCTTCCTCCGGTAGCCGAAAATCCTTCGCAGCTCTCTCGCCATGAATAGATGCTCCACCGGCCACCCGAACGGCACCCGATAGTCGACGTGGTCGGTCACCAGCGTGCCTTCCGACGTCTCCTCGAAAGTGTGCCGATGCAGCCAATACTGATACGGCCCGCTGACCTGGAAGTCACAGAACTCGTAAGGAGGGTCCCACACCGAGATTTCGCTCTTCCACTTGAACGGCACCCGGTATAGGCTGATCCTGTAATCTATAATGGCTCCGAGCCCCATCTCTATCGGAGTCGGCGTTACTATCGAAAACTTGACCCAGGGCGGCGTAAGGAGGTTCAGGTTCTCGGCAGAGGCTAAGAAGTGGAAAACCGGCTCCCGAGCGTGGGGCAGCAGCAACTCTTCGTGGTATTGGTAGGGCATGAGGCTTGCACCGGCGAAAACCGTCGGCCTTCGCACGGCTCGTTATATTACATTGGCCGGTTAAACAACGGATAGGCCCCGACTCCCTCCCACCTCCACTCCCTCGGGGCCTTTAGCAGTGAATCGGGGGTAACGATTATGAAGATTCTCGACAGCGACATGCACGTCCACGAGCCCTGGGACATCTGGCTCAACTACATCTCCCCCGAGTTCCGGGACCGAGCCCCCGTCGGCGCAACCAAAGACCCGATGGACATGAACACCCTCATCAACGGCAAGCCCATCGGTTTTGCCCAGGACACGGGCGTGAGGGACAACCGCGAGGAGCAGATTCACCGCGAGGTCGAGAAGCTCCAGGCCGAGAGGCTCCCCGAGGGCATCGCCAGTGGCTTCGACGCCGCCTCCCAGGTCCATGCTATGGACGTTGAGGGCCTCACCGGGGCCGTCCTACTCCCGACCCGCGGCCTCGCCGTCGGGGCGGTAGATTTTAACGACCGCGCCTTCGCCTCCGCCGTCTCACGCGGCTACAACGACTGGCTTTATGACTTCTGTGCCCAGGGCCCCGGCAGGCTCTATGGCGCCGCCATGATCACCCTGGAGGACGTGGACGACGCCATAGCCGAGATCAAGCGCTCCCGCAAAGACCTTGCCTTCAAGGGCGTCTTCGCTCGACCCAATCCCCTGCGCGACCGCAACTGGCACGACGACATCTACGATCCCCTCTGGGCCGTCTGCCAGGACCTCGACGTCCCCATGATCTTCCACGAGGGTTTCCGCAGCAACCTTCCCCAGGCCATGGCCGAGAGATTCCTCCGGGAGCAGGACAAGGTCTGGACAATGGCCCACGTCGCCTGCCACCCCATCGAGCAGATGTATGCCTGCCTCTGCATGTGCGTCGGCGGCGTTTTCGAACGTTTCCCCAGGCTCAGGGTTGGCTTCCTGGAAGGAAACGCCAGCTGGATACCCTTCTGGCTCTGGCGCATGGACGAGCACTACGAGTTGAGGCGCAATTGGACCGAGGGCTACATCTCCATGGCCCCCAGCGAATACTTTAAGCGCCAGGGCTACGTCTCCATCGACGCCGACGAGAAGCCTGCCGCATACGCCGTAGACTGGGCGGGTGACGAGAACTTCGTCTTCTCCACCGACTACCCCCACACCGACTCCAAATACCCACACGCCGTCGAGGAGTTCCTCAAACTCCCCATTCCCGACGACTCCAAGCGCAAAATCCTCTGGGACAACTGCGCCCGCCTCTACGGCATGCCCAACGGCGCCTAGCTCACCGTTCCGTCTAACCGGAAAGCCTGGCCCTATGCCCTAGTGGTGGCCCTCCCCGGGGCTGGGCCGCTCACCCTGTCGCAGATCCGCCGAGGCGGGAGCTGAGTTGAAGGGTCGAGCGGGGGGGGGGGCCAAGTACCGCTAATCCGTCGCGTACGTCCCATCCCCCTAAAGCACCTGCCACACCCGCTTCCCCTCCAGCCTCACAATCTGCCCGAAACCCGGAGCCGGGAAGTGCCCCGCAGCCACCTTCAGCCCCTTCTCCTCCACCATCTTCATCACTGACTCCCGAGTCTCATGCGCCACGTCGTGATCGCAGTCCGCAATGACCTTCCATCCCGTCTCTTGGACCTGCTTCGGGTGGTGCGCCACGTCCCCTAAAACCAGCCCCTGCTCGTCCTGAGACGAGATCAGCAAGCTCATGTGACCCGGAGTATGGCCGGGAGTATGGATCGCAGTAATTTCATCGGTTATAACCCACTCCTTACCCGACACCAAGTCCAGCTTCCCCATCTCGTAAAGCGGCTCGACGGTGGACGCTTCGTAAAAGTATTTCTCCTTGGCCTCCGGCTCGTTCCTGAAGAACTCCCAGTCGATCTCGTGGGCCACGTACCTGGCCTTGGGAAACAGGACAGCCGGCACCCCACCATTCCGAGATACGTTCCAACCCGTGTGATCGAAGTGCAGATGCGTCATAAACACCATGTCCACGTCCCCCGCATCTACTTTGTTCGCTTTCATCTCATTAAACAGGCTGCCCCACTCCCCTCCGACGCCCTCGGCCTCCACGTCTCCCATCCCCGTGTCCACCATAATGGTCTGCCCTCCTGACCGGATCAGGAAAGACCCCAGGTTGGTCGAGAACTCGGGCTCCGCCTCGGGTGATACGCAGCCGCAGCCCCACGTCCGGGTCACCTCGTCACCGTACATATCCCGCACCGTGCCATCCATGTGCCCGTCCGATAGCGACAGGACTGTGACATTTCCGATTGTCAGTGTATTGCCAGCCAAGGTATCTCCTCCAATATAGCGGTTAGTAGCAGCCCCCCCACCCCCCGCCCCTCGCCATTTAACCCCGCCCCCACCCGTTTGTCGAGTGGGTGTGACACGAGCCCCTTGCCCCGGCCCCACCCCATGTACTACCTTTACCCCCTATGGAAAAACCCTTCAATACTCCCCTGTGGGCTGTACCGTCCTTCCCCATCGAGGGATGCCCCCGCCGCAAAAATTCCCCCGGATCAATCAAACAGGCACGATTTTTGACTGAATCAATCAAAATCAATCAAATAAGGAGACATAATGCGGACTAAAGAGCTTGGTAATACGGGTGTCGAGATACCGGAGATCGGGCTGGGGACCTCCCAGTACAACGGAGGCCTCGAGCCCCTGGTGCGCGGCATAGAAGCCGGTGCAACCCTTCTCGACACCGCCGAGCGCTACGGCACCGAGGAGGTGGTAGGCGAAGCAGTCCGCGGTCGCCGCGACTCCGTGTTAGTTGCGACGAAGGTCTCGGGAGCCAACGTCAAGTACGACCAGGTCATTGATGCCGCTAACCAGAGTCTCGCCAGGCTCGGTGTCGACTGCATAGATCTCTACCAGGTCCACTGGCAGGACCCCAACGTCTCCATCAAGGAGACCATGAGTGCCATGGAAGCGTTGGTCGACGAAGGGAAGGTGAAGTACATCGGCGTCAGCAACTACACCGCCGACCAGATGAAGGAGGCCCAGGACTGCCTGAAGAGCAATCGCATCGTCTCCAACCAGGTCCTATACAACCTCGCCGATCGGGAGATTGAGGACGAGGTGCTGCCCTATTGCCAGGAGAACGGGATCACCGTGCTGGCCTTCAGCCCCTTGGCCCAGGGTCGGCTCGCGTCCCTGTCCTTTTTCTGGCGCACCAAGGCCATGAACGCCCTCAGGCGGATAGCCGGGGAGTTGGGCAAGACCAGCGCCCAGGTGGCCCTCAACTGGTGCATCTCCAAGCAGAACGTAGTCCCGATACCCAAGTCCAGTCAGGAAGCCCGCGTCCTCGAGTTCTGCGCCGCCTCTGGCTGGGACCTCACCCCCGACCAGGTCGCAGAGCTGGACCGCCTCTTCGTCCGCTACTAGCACTGAATCGGGGCAACAGCTCGATTGGCCGCCGGACTCCTTCCCTTACTCTGACTCACCACTGGGATTTGGCCCCGAAGGGCTCGACCCACCCGGCATCACTGAGCGCAGCCGGGACCCGTACCGCCTAATGAGTATCACGGCTGCGCCTATCACTATGATCACCGGGCTGAATATCCCCACCCAGATAAGCACGGCCAGTGCCACCTTTCCTACCGCCGACAGTGCCCTGATCGCCGTCTTCGCCGTCTCCCCCACATCCCATCCACCCACAGCGAACCCCTCGACCTCGGTGACATGAACTGTAAAGGAGTCGGTTGAGCTGATCCGGCCCACGTCGCTCATCGCACTTACCGTCACGATTACCTCGTACGGCCTGGGTCTGAAGTCCGAGTACTCGTGGGACACTGCAATGCGGCTTTCCTCATATTCGATACTGCCCGTTACCGTCGGAGACCCGTCCCCGAACTCCCACTGGTATTCGAAGTCCCGCAGTTCCGCTGGCCGGGTGAACCGCGCAACGTAGTCGACCTCGTCTCCTTCTTCAACCGTCTGGTCCTCTCCGGCAAACACGTCTATAGTCGGGACCTCCCGCACAGTCGCCTCCATGGAAGCCGACCCTTCCGCTAACCCCTCCTCACCGGCTCCCGTCAGGTCAACTCTGACGATGTACGGGGAATCTCGGTCATCTTCATACGTGTGTGTTACCGTCGCCGTCAGCCGTGTCCCGTCGGGCCTGAGAGTGCTTCCAGCCCCTGCAGCCGACGTCCCGTCCCCGAAATCCCACACGAATGAGAACTCTTCTATACCCGGCGGCGCCCTGAAGGATGCGCGGAACCGGCCGTTCTCACCCACCCTCAGCGATGCGTCTGGCCCCGGGTCAACTTCGATCTGCACCGGGGAGACCTTTAGGTTCACCTCGATAAGCGAGAATGCTGATGTCTGACTCAGGTAGTTGATCCTTCCCTGCATCCCTTCGATCCGCTCCTCCAGCACCGAAAGCTCCTTCTCTACAAGCAGAGCATCCTCAATAGTCCCAGATTGCTCCAGGAACGATAGGAGCCTGTCCCTCGTTGCTCTGAGGCTCACCAACCTCGATTCAATGTCCACATACTCATCCGTTACGTCCTGGCTCGTAATCTCCCGAGATGCCACTTCAAGGGCCAGCGCCTCGATCATGTTGAAAGCGTCCTGCAGCGACCCCGCCGGCACCCGAATGGCGATTGACCCGCTATGCTGAGAAACCCGGTTGGATCCAACCACCCAGCCACCGAGATCAATGGAGACATTCGTGATCTGCGATAACGCATCCTCCACGTCATCCACCACCAGTGACATACGTCCTGTGTGGACGATGATGCGGTTCTGGGCGAATGAAGTCAGTTGTACTGTAACGTCGGTTTTTTCGGCAGAGGCACTGTCGGTGTCCATGGCGTCGTCGAATGCCGCCATCTCCTCCTCCATAGCCTCTCCATCCCTAGTCATTAGCCACACCGCGGTTGGCTCGGCCATAATCGCTACTTGGTTGGACTCTTCGGTCGTGTCAAATGACCCCTCAGGGTCCGATAAGGACGCCCCGGAGTCCGATGCCCCGCAAGCTGAGGCAAAAGCCACAACTATCGTTGCTGCTATGACCAATAGCGTCCAGGCCAATCGTTTTATCTTCAAAACTCGCCTCCAGCCATATTCTCCCTTTCCCTAATCATATAACGATTGCCTCACCTAAAATGTTCCATTCCACCTTACCCTAAGCCTTCCCTGATACCATTGAGCATGCTTCAGGCTCGTCGAAAAGGAACGGCTAAGGAGCGCCACCCATCAATAATGCGCCGTTTATATATGAGGCTCTATTCCAGTTTATGTAAGTGAAAAACTATCGGGGCTGCCCCTCAATGGGTCTCGCCATCCAGGCATTTGACTCGCTATAATCTCGGGAGCAAGCCTTCTTGTGCCTGAATCGTATCGCTTTGCTTGACATCGAATCTGCAAAATGCTAACTTTCACTGACTAATTTAAAAGTGAAAGGCTGAGAAGAGGAGTAGTAGGAATACCGAAAACCTCTAGAGAGCCGGGGTAAGGTGAAAGTCCGGCGGTCGTAGGTTTCCGAACTCGCCTCAGAGCTACCAATCCGAAAGCCGTATGTCGGCAAGTAATTTTGGCCGGTTGACAACCGTTACAGGTCCTGAGATCTTCCGGCGTGCCGGGAGATGAAGAAGGGTGGTACCGCGGATTCTCCGCCCCTTTAGGGGTGGGGATTTTTTTTACCCGACACAGGAAATTGAAGATAGGCGAGTTGCCGGCGGCCCGAACCCAGGGCCCCGAGTTGGTGATCGGAAATGAAACTGAACGGCTCTCAAATTGTATTGGAATGCCTCAAAGCCGAGGGCGTCGACGTGATGTTCGGCCTTCCCGGAGGGGCAATTTTACCCTTCTACCAAACCCTCCCCGAGTACCCCGATATCCGCCACATCCTCGTCCGGCACGAGCAGGGCGCAGCAATGGCCGCGGACGGCTATGCCCGGTCCACAGGCAAGGTGGGCGTTTGCGTGGCCACTTCGGGGCCCGGCGCCACTAACCTTGTAACCGGGATCATGACCGCACAGATGGACTCCGCTCCGATAGTCGCAATCACCGGGCAGGTGCCCCGGGCCATGATCGGGAAGGACGCCTTCCAGGAATCGGACGTTACGGGCATCACCCTGCCCATAACTAAGCACAATTACCTGGTCATGGATACCAATAATCTGCCCATGACCATCAAGAAAGCCTTCCACCTGGCCCGTACCGGGCGCCCGGGGCCCGTGCTGGTGGACATCCCCAAGGATGTCCAGACCGAAGAAGTGGAGTTCCACGGCTATCCTGAGACTGCGGTGCTCCCCACATACAATCCCGGCTCGGACCTTAAAGCTGCTGACCTCAAACGTGCCGCGGATATGATAAAAGCCGCCAGGAAGCCGATTATCATAGCGGGACGGGGCGTTAACATCTCTGGGGCTCACGCCCAGCTGCTGGAGCTTGCGGAGAAGGCTCAAATCCCCGTTATAACCACCCTACTGGGCCTTGGCTCGATACCTGGCAGCCACCTGCTGAATGTGGGTATGCCCGGCATGCACGGCGTTGCCTGGGCCAGCATGGCCATCGACGAGGCAGACCTGCTCATCGGCATCGGCATGAGGTTCGACGACCGGGTCACCGGAAACGTAAACCTCTTCGCACCAAAGGCCAGGAAGATACACATCGACATCGATGAATCGGAAGTGGCTAAGAACGTCGTGGTGGACCTGGCCCTCGTCTCCGACGTGAAGGAAGTCCTCAACGAGCTCAACCCTCTCGTGGAGCGCACTATTCACGCCGAGTGGGTCGGACAGATCGACGAGTGGCGCCGTACCCACCCATCCTTAACAATTAGGGACACCAATGACCTTCTGCCCCAACACATCCTGTCCGATCTGAACCGGGAGACGGCTGGCGAAGCGATCATTGTCACAGGTGTAGGGCAGCATCAGATGTGGGCCGCACAGCACTTTGTCTCTGACAAACCGGGCAGGTTCATTACCTCCGGGGGCGCCGGGACGATGGGATACGAGGTCCCTGCCGCTATGGGAGCCCAGGTGGGCAACCCCGACAGAGTAGTCTGGTCTATCTGCGGCGATGGCGGCTTCCAGATGACAATGTCGGAAGTGCTGACCATGGTCCAGAACAAAATTCCCGTCAAGCTGGCCATAATGAACAACGGTTTCCACGGCATGGTGCGGCAGTGGCAGGAGCTCTTTTACAACAAGAGCTACGTAGCCACCGAGGTCCATGCCCCGGACTTCGTCAAACTTGCAGATGCCTTCGGGTGCATGGGACTGAGAGTGACCGAGAAGGACCAGGTGGTCCCCGCAATCCGGGAGGCCACTGCCCACAATGGCCCGGTAATCGTCGACTTCGTGGTCCCGGTGGAGGAGAACGTATACCCGTTCATACCCCCCGGCGGCTCCGTCGGCTCGATGGTGGAAGACCCCAACGTCAGCCAGGCCATGGGATAGAGGCCGCTAGGTATGGCACAGCCGAGACATATATTGGTAGCTCTGGTGGAAGACAAGCCCGGAGTCCTGAATAGGGTGTCGGGGTTGTTCCGACGCCGCGGCTTCAACATCGCCAGCCTTGCCGTAGGCCACAGTGAAACGCCTAAACTGTCCCGCATGACCATCGTGGTAGAGGGTGGAGAAGGAGTCCGGGTACAGGCTGCCCGACAGCTCCGCAAGATAGTAGGGGTCATGGAAGTAAAGGACATCACCGGGTCTCAGACCGTGGCCCGGGAACTGGCCTTGATCAAGCTGAGGGCATTGGCCAGAGACCGGAACGACATAATTAACGTCATTGGCATTTTTCGGGCCGACATCATCGACGTGGACGTCGACACTATGGTCATCCAGGCAACCGGTGACGCCGACAAAATAGAGGCACTGCATTCCATGCTCTTGCCCTTCGGCGTGCTGGAGATGATGCGGACCGGCGAGGTCGCAATGATTCGTGGGGCAGCTGGGCGGCGGGGAGACGGCGTCGAAGAGGCCGTCGTTTACGAGGATATAGGAGGAGTATAACAACATGGCAATCAATGCAAAGGTATATTACGACGTAGACGCCGATATCTCAGCCCTCGATGGGAAGAGCATCGGCGTGATCGGCTATGGCAGCCAGGGTCACGCCCACTCCCTGAACCTGAAGGACAGCGGCTGTGACGTTATGGTCGGCCTGTACCAGGGTAGCAAGAGTTGGGAGAAGGCCGAACAGGCCGGCCTCCGGGTCGCCCAGGTGGCCGAGGTGGCCAAAGAGGCCGACATTTTGATGATGACTATCCCCGACGAACGTCAGGGCGGCGTCTTCACTGACCACATCGCCGAGAATCTGAAATCGGGGCAGACCTTGATGTTCGCCCACGGGTTCAACATCCACTACAAGGAGGTAGTGCCGCCTTCCTACGTGGACGTGAGCATGATCGCCCCCAAGGCCCCCGGCCACCGGCTCCGGGAGCTCTACTCGGAGGGAGTCGGTGTCCCCGCCCTCATCGCTATCCATCAGGATGCCAGCGGCAGTGCCAGGGAGGTCGCGCTGGCATACGGTAAGGGCTTGGGCTGCACCAAGGCCGGTGTGTTGGAAACCACATTCAAAGAGGAGACGGAGACCGACCTCTTCGGCGAGCAGAGTGTCCTCTGCGGTGGCGTCACTTCACTGATCAAGTCCGCCTTTGAGATCCTCGTTGATGCCGGCTACCAACCCGAGGTCGCATATTTCGAATGCCTACACGAAGTCAAGCTCATCGTTGACCTGATCTATCAGGGCGGCCTCGAATACATGCGCTATTCGGTTAGCGACACCGCCGAGTACGGGGACTACTCCCGCGGCGGACGGATTATCGACGATCACGTACGTGCATCAATGAAGAAGGTCCTGACCGAGATACAGGACGGCACTTTCGCCAGGGAGTGGATTGCCGAGAACCGGGAAGGACGCACGAACTTCGACGCTATGCGTAAGAAGGACAAGACCCACACGGTCGAGGTGGTCGGCAGGGAATTGCGGGAGATGATGTCCTTCCTTAACAAGCCGACATAAGGTCGGCGCTAAGGGGTTCGTCGTCTACCAGACCGGTACATTGGGAGGTTCGAGATGGAAAAAGTAATGATATTCGATACCACGCTCAGGGACGGAGAGCAGGCGCCCGGCGCTACCCTGAACGTAGATGAAAAGGTAGAGATAGCCCACCAGCTGAACAAGCTGGGTGTGGATGTTATAGAGGCGGGGTTCCCCTACAGTTCGCCGGGCGACTTCGAGTCGGTGAGCAGGGTCGCCAGGGAGGTTAAGGGCCAGATCGTTGCAGGATTGGCACACGCCCACGCCAAGGCTATCGACACCTGTTACGAGGCCGTTCGCAACGCAGAGAATCCCCGAGTCCACGTATTTCTCTCCAGCTCCGACGTTCACCTCATGTACCAGCTCAAGAAGAACCACGAGGAGATTCTGGAGCTGGCCACCGAGATGGTGGGTCGGGCCGCAGGCTACCTCAGCGATGTCGAGTTCTCCCCCATGGATGCCACCCGAACGGATCGAGAATACCTCTACAGGATTCTCGAATCGGTCATCAATGCCGGTGCGACTACCGTTAACATTCCCGACACCGTCGGCTATACCACCCCCGAGGAGTTCTACGAGCTCATCTCCGGCGTCTTCAACAACGTCCCCAACATCGATAAGGCGATGGTGAGTGTCCACTGCCACAATGACTTGGGTTTGGGCGTCGCCAACAGCATAGCCGCGATCCGGGCCGGGGCGAGACAGGTGGAGTGCACCATCAACGGGATCGGTGAGAGAGCGGGTAACGCCTCCCTGGAAGAGATCGTCATGGCTATCCGCACCCGGAACGACCTGTACGACATCACCACCGGCATCGACTCTACACAGATCTACCGGACCAGCCGGTTAGTCAGTGACCTGACGGGACTGCCAGTGCAGCCCAACAAGGCCGTGGTTGGCGCCAACGCATTCAGGCACGAGTCCGGCATACACCAGGACGGCATCCTGAAGAACCCCATCACCTACGAAATCATGACTCCCACGTCCGTGGGAGTGCCCCAGACTACCCTCTATTTGGGCAAACTCAGCGGCAGGCATGCGCTGAAGAACCGGCTGGAACATCTCGGATACACCCTGTCCGACGACGAACTCCGCAAGACCTTCCAGGCCTTCAAAGACGTCGCCGACAAGAAGAAAGAGGTCACCGACCGTGACCTTGAGGCCCTGATGGGTGAAGAACGCCGCACCATCAACGAGACCTACCACTTGGAGCATGTCCAGGTCGCTTGTGGTGACCATGAAGTACCCACCGCCACCGTGATGCTCAGGGGTCCCGAGGGACACACCTCCACCGATGCAGCCGTCGGCACGGGGCCCGTGGACGCGGTCTACAAGGCGATTAACCGCATCATAGACGTACCCAACGAACTAACCGAGTTCAGCATCAAGTCTGTTACCGAAGGCATCGATGCGCTGGGCGAGGTCACCATCAGGATCGAAAGCGAGGACCAGTCCTTCATTGGCAGGGGCGCCCACACGGACATCATCGTGGCCAGCGCCAAGGCCTACATGAACGCTCTCAACCGGATGATCGCCTCTCGGGAGGACGTTAAAGAAACGGTGGCGGTAGGCTAGGGCTACTATCGTCCTGAGCGCACTTCCCTGAACTGGGCCCCGAGACACGGTCATCGTCAGACGACCTGCGCCCGCGGCGCTCATCCATTGATCCTATTGAAGAGATAAGCATGGCTAAAGCAAACATAGCAGTAATACCGGGGGACGGAATCGGGCCCGAGGTTATGGAGCAGGGTGTCCGCGTCCTCCGTGCCGCCGAATCCCGGTTCGGACACGAGTTCAGCTTGGAATACGGCATTGTTGGTGGCCGCGCAATAGACGAATGTGGCACGGCCCTGCCCGATGAAACATTGAGGACCTGCAAGAAGAGCGACGCAGTCCTGTTCGGGGCCGTCGGAGGCCCTAAGTGGGATGACCCCAAAGCCGCCGTCCGCCCTGAGCAGGGTCTCTTGGCCCTGCGCAAGAAGCTCAACCTGTTCGCCAACATCCGTCCTGTGAAGGTCTACCCCCAGCTCCGGGACTCGACCCCCTTGAAACCCGAGCGCCTGGACGGTGTGGACATGGTTGTGATCAGGGAGCTTACGGGCGGCCTCTATTTCGGCAAACCGAAAAGGCAATGGACTACCAGCAAGGGCCGAAGGGCCGTGGACTCGATGTCCTACTCCGAACACGAGATCCGGCGCATAGTGCGCGTCGGCTTCGAGATGGCTCGGGGGCGGCGCCGTAAGAAGCTCACTTCCGTAGACAAGGCCAACGTGCTGGAGTCCTCCCGACTCTGGCGTCAAATCGTGCTGGAAATGGCGCCCTCCTACCCGGACGTAGAACTAGACCACCTTTTGGTAGACACCTGCGCGATGCACTTGATACGCCAGCCCTCCCGCTTCGACGTCATAGTCACCGAAAACACCTTTGGAGACATACTCACGGACGAGACCGCCGTCCTCTCCGGCTCTATGGGAATGCTCCCTTCGGCGAGCTTGAATATGGAGGAATCTGATAAGGCCGCGGTGGGCGTCTACGAACCGTGCCACGGGTCGGCGCCCGATATCGTTGGACAGAACAAGGCTAATCCTTGCGGAATGGTCCTCAGCGTTGCAATGATGCTTAGGCACTCGTTGGGCCTTGATGAAGAGGCCCAATCGATTGAGGACGCGGTCGAGCAAGTGTTGGAAGAGGGATACCGTACACCTGACATCGCCGAAAGTGGGACCGAGACCACGGGCACTGTTGAAATGGGAGCTCTCATCGCTGAGAAGGTGGCAGGTTAGGAACTAAGTCTAAATGGCTACCACGGCAAAGCAACTCACCCTTTACGATACTACCCTGCGGGACGGCACCCAGATGGAGGGCATCTCCCTGTCGGTGGAGGATAAGCTCAAGATTACGCGCATGCTGGACAAGCTGGGTGTGGACTTCATCGAAGGCGGTTGGCCCGGGTCTAACCCCAAGGACGCCGAATTCTTCGAAAGAGCCCGGGACTTGGAACTCCAAAATTCCACTATCGTCGCTTTCGGGGCAACACGCCGGGCCAACATTAGCGTGGACAAGGACCCTCAGATAGAGGCGCTGCTCCAGGCCGAGACCGAGGTGATCACCCTGGTCGGCAAGAGCTCGGCCCTTCACGTCCGCTCCATCCTGGAGACCACTCCTGAAGAGAACCTGGACATGATCGCCGACTCCATCCGCTACCTTCGTGACAAGGGACGGCGCGTCATCTTCGATGCAGAGCACTTCTTCGACGGCTTCAGTGAAGACCCTGACTATGCCATAGAGACTATAAAGGCCGCCCACGAAGCCGGCGCTGAGTGCGCCGTTCTCTGTGATACCAACGGGGGCCGGCTCCCATCTGAGATAGGCGACATAATCCGCCAGGTTCGTGAGGCCACCGACGCAAAGCTCGGCATCCACGCCCACAACGATGCCGAAATGGCCGTCGCCAATAGTATCGCCGCGGTAAACGAAGGTGTAGTGCAGGTTCAGGGCACCATCAACGGCTATGGAGAGCGGTGCGGAAACGCCAACCTCGTCTCCATCATTGGCAACTTGAAGATCAAGATGGGAATCGACTGCATATCAGATGAGCAGTTGTCCCGGCTGACGGAAGTTTCCCGCTATGCCAGCGAACTGGTAAACCTCCCCCCCGACCATCATCAGCCCTATGTCGGGATGAGCGCTTTCAGCCACAAGGGTGGAATGCATGTGGCTGCGGTGAACAAGCTGGAGGAGAGCTATCAGCACGTGCCACCGGAGCTTGTAGGCAACAACAAACGGGTCGTTGTTTCGGAACTTTCCGGAAGAGGCAACATAGCCTATAAGGTGCGGGAGTTGGGTATCGACGTTGAGCTTGGTGCGGAGGGCACCCGAGAGGTACTGGGCCGGATCAAGGACCTGGAGAGCAAGGGCTTTCAGTACGAAGGCGCCGAGGCATCCTTCGAGCTTCTCGTCAGACGGGCTCACAGCAGCTACAAGCCGCCCTTTGAGCTTGTCGACTTCATGGTTCTCGTCGAAAACAGCCGACGCTCCCCGAGCATGACCCAGGACGCCGAGCCCCACCTGCTCGCCGAAGCAATGGTCAAGGTGAAGGTGGGAGAAGAGACCATCCACACCGCCGCCGAGGGCAATGGCCCGGTGAACGCGCTCGACCTCGCTCTCAGGAAGGCATTGAAGCAGTTCTACCCGCGGGTCTCGGTAGTCGAGCTATCGGACTACAAGGTGCGGATCGTAGATGAAACCTCGGGAAGTTCGAGCAGCATCAGGGTGCTCATAGAGTCAACGGACGGGACGCGACAGTGGCGGACTGTTGGAAGCTCTACCAACGTCATAGAGGCAAGCTGGCTGGCCATGGCAGACAGCCTTGAATACTGGCTGATAAAGAACCAGGACTAGACCCCCGACTACGCCCACCGTGCCGGAATGTCCCTCTCTCCCTCCGTCATTCCGGCCCCCGAGCCGGTCGAAGATGCGCCGAGGCGTGAATCCATCCCCAACTGACCCACGAGCGATCGACTATAGTCCCCATTAGTTTCGCCGGTGGTAATTCCCCCAAGCGATGGGGCGCTTATCCCTCTATTGCCACTTCCTCTTCCGTGATCTCTCCTTCAACTATGTGGAAGGCTCGGATTTCCGGGTTGTCCGGCTCTCTGAGGGAAACTAGGAAATAGAGGACATCCGGCCAAATGGTCTGTTTCTCGCCGGTAGCCTCGTCCACGTAGGTGGCGAGTCTTACGTCGGTAGGAGAAGGGTACGCCTCGCTGAACGTATGTGAGTGGTAGAAGCCCTGGATCTCCCACCCCTCGGCATCCACCTCCTCGAAAACTCGGAACTGGGCTTCCGGGTCCATGACGTATTTTACCGGGCTGGGTTCAGCATTTCGAACTTGGTAGACCCGATTGACCTTGCCGTCCGTTCCCGCCAGGATTCCGCAGCATTCGTTGGGCGCGTCCGCCTTAGCGTGGGCGATCATCTCGTCCGCGTGCTGCCTGCTGAGTATAAACAATGGATTCCTGTCTGCTTTCTTTCGTCAACGTGTAACGGCTATGGTGCCTTTGGGTGCGTCTACTATCTCTCCTATCACCCTGGCCCCGACCACTCCATGCTCGGCCAATGCTGCCATCAACCTACCAGCCTTTTCTTCCGGCACGGATATTAGTAGCCCTCCCGAAGTCTGCGCATCCGCTAGCAATACCTTAAACGGGTCGGGTATTTCTGCGTCCCAGACCACGTTGTCCCTCAACGAGTCCAAGTTACGGAGCGTGCCGCCGGGGGCTATCCCCTGCTCGGCCAGGGCACGGGCCCCGGGAATAAGCGGCACATCGTTCAGCGCAATCCGGGCCCCGACCCCGCTCCCCTCCACCATCTCACGTAAGTGCCCAAGAAGGCCGAAGCCCGTGATGTCCGTGCATGCGTTCACCCCGACCCCAACCATCGCCTCCGATGCACCTTTGTTCAACTCCGCCATCAGCTCGACCACGCTGCGCTCCGTCTCTGCGTTGGACTTTCCGGCCTTCAGGGCGGTGGTAATGATTCCGGTGCCGATGGGTTTGGTCAGCACCAACCGGTCTCCCGGTCGGGCGCCCGCATTGGTGATCTGCTCTCCGGGCCTGACCAACCCTGTAACGGCGATGCCGTATTTTGGCTCTACGTCATCGATGGTGTGACCGCCGGCAATAATGGCCCCCGCCTCAGTCATCTTGTCGGAGCCGCCTTTGAGGATGCTGCCAAGGATGTCTTTGGGAAGGCCTATGGGGAAACCCACTATGTTGAGCCCCATAAGCGGCGTGGCGCCCATGGCGTAGATGTCGCTCAGGGAGTTGGCTGCTGCTATTGCCCCGAACGAGTAGGGGTCATCAACGATGGGAGGGAAGAAGTCGACGCTCTGCACCAAGGCCATGGAATCGTTCAGTCTGTAGACAGCAGAGTCATCCGACGTGCCCGATCCCACGAGAAGGTTCGGGTCGTCTATTTTGGGGAGGCTCTTCAGGACCTGGACCAGGTCCTCGGGGCTGAATTTGGAAGCTCAGCCCGCGCAGTGAGCGAGTTCGGTGAGTCTAATCTCTTTGACTTCTGCCAATGCCTATACCTGGATTCATAACAGGGGCCGCAAGGAAATTATAGTGCACGAATGGAGCGCACGGAACGGAAAGCAAGGCTTGGAGCAGGCCAGGGTAACGAGCTACGAGTTGACGGGCCCGCCGCCCTCGCCGGTGAACTTCCAGGCGTTCTCGCCTACCCCCGTGACTCGCCACCTGGGCATAACGTATTCGGCGTCTTCCGAACGCTCGAACACGACCTCCACGGGATTGCCGATGGCTACGGCGTCTTCATCGTCCACCAGAACGCCCACGATTCTCGTAAGCGAACCGTCGGGGTTGCCGCAGTCGGGCAGGTCGATGACGGCGGTTATGTAGGGCACTGCGTTGACAAAGGGCGCCAGGATGGGCTGAACCACAACGTTGTAGCTGTAAATCACACCCGTGCCCTTGGCCTGATGCCAACCCAGGTCCATGGAAGTGCAACCGGGGCAGGCCGGAAAGGGCGGGAAGAACTTGTGGCCGCAATCGTTACAAAGGCGTACCAGGAGTCGGTCTTCCTTAGTGCCGT
Source organism: Dehalococcoidia bacterium (assembly GCA_965220005.1). Classification (GTDB taxonomy): domain Bacteria; phylum Chloroflexota; class Dehalococcoidia; order Plut-88900; family Plut-88900; genus Plut-88900. The sequence goes on along the minus strand of OZ244800.1, from coordinate 187,220 downwards.
CCCACCACTCTTTGGTGTCGGGGTCGGGCTTGACGTTGATGAGGGAATAGTCGATGGGTCCGGGCATGGGAGCCTACCTCCTGATTATCATGGCGCTGCTCTCGGTCTCCGTGCCCCAGGCGAGACACGCGGCGATCTCAGCCTTCTTCAGCTGGCGGCAACCCTTGTTTCGGTCATAGGTGTGCTTTCCCTCCCGCCAGCCGGGGCACGAGTCGTCGGTACGATGTCTTAGCTGGCGGACATTCTCGATGACCATGGCTATGCCGTGCGTGTAGCCTTCGGAAAGGTGCCCTCCCGAGAGATTGGACGGCAGCTTACCGTCAATCTGAAGGGTGCCTCCCTCTACGAAGGGTCCGATCTCGCCCTCAGGCGCGAAGCCGTAGCCTTCCAGCAGGATAAGGGACGTAAACGTGAAGGCGTCGTAAGCGGATACAAAGTCGATGTCGTCGTGCGTGACGCCCGACATGCCAAACAGCCGCTTTCGCCCGTAGTTCGCGCCTACGTAATGGATCTTTTCCCGGTTCCACCGGTAGGACGCGTCCGGCGTCTGTGTTCGCGCCGTGCCGCCCATAATGAAGACCGGGGGCTGCTTCAGATTATAGGCCCACTCCCTCGGCGCTACGATGATGGCAGCCGCAACGTCGGTCTCCAGGCAGCAGTCGAATAGGCGGAAAGGTTTGGCCACCCAGCGGCCTTTCAGATAATCGTCCATAGTCAGGGGGCGGTCATAGAAAATGGACTTCGGGTTGAGGTTGGCGTGCCTGCGGTGAGCTACGGCCACCTCACCTAGATGCCGGGAGGTGAGCCCATAGTCGTGCATGTATCTCATGCACGTGAGCCCGTGGTGCTGGGCGGGAGTTGTGAAGCCCCACGCATCCCACATATCTCCGATACTGGATACCGAGGTCACGGGTGCTGGACCGTCCGGGTCCTGACCCCCGAACCGCAGCCCCGACCGCCCGTTCATCGAACGGAAAATCACCATATTCCGGCAATAGCCTGCTTCAATAAGACCTATGGCGTGGGCAACAAGGGTCTCAGTGCTGTTCCCACCCCCAATGATGTCGACGGCATAGTCGAGGCGAATGCCAAGGGACGAGGCGACTTCGCTGGAATCACTGGAGTCAGCGTACTGATACGATGTCATGCCACTGATATCCGAGGGTTCGAGCCCCGCGTCGGCCATGGCGTTCTTCACGGCCTCACAGGCCATGGACAGGGTGGTCCGGTTAGATGGGCGCATGTGGGGAGTCTCTCCCACGCCTACGATGCAATATTTGTCCGTTAGTGCTCCCACTCTGCCACTACCTCCTGAGAATCATTGCGCTGCTCTGTGCCTCGAAAGACCAGGCCAGGCAGGCGGCGATGTCTGCTTTCTTCAATTGGCGGCATCCTTTGCTCCGGTTATATGTGTGTATCCCCTCGCGCCATCCGGGACAAGCGTCGTCCGACCGATGCCTAAGCTGCCGCACGTTCTCTACTACCATTGCTATGCCGTGAGTGTAACCTTCCGACAGGTGACCGCCCGACAGATTCGAAGGAAGCTTGTTGTCGATTTGTAGCGTCCCACCCTCGACGAATGGCCCTATCTCGCCTTCGGGAGCAAACCCGAACGCCTCCAGCAAGATCAGTGATGTGAAGGTGAAGGCGTCATAGGCGGATACGAAGTCGATGTCGTCGTGACTAACCCCCGACATGCCAAACAGCCGCTTCCGCCCGTAGTTCCCACCGACGTAGTGAATCTTGGGCATTCCCCATGGAAACGCAGCACCTGGCGCCTGCACCCTTGCCGTGCCACCCATAATGAACACCGGAGGTTGCCTCAAATTGTACGCCCACTCCCGGGGCGCGACGACTATCGCCGCCGCCACGTCGGTCTCCAGGCAGCAGTCAAACAGGCGGAACGGCTTGGAGATCCATCTTCCCTTCAAATAGTCGTCCATCGTCAATGGCTTGTCGTAGAAGACGGCCTTTGGGTTCAAGTTCGCATGTTTGCGATGCGCTACTGCCACCTCCCCGAGGTGCCGAGAGGTGAGGCCATAGTCATGCATATATCTCATGCAGGTCAGGGAATGGTGTTGAGCAGGCGTGGTAAAGCCCCACGTCTTGGTCATGTCACCCATGTTTCTAATGGCAGGTACAGACGCCGATCCCCCGGGGTCCTGCCCCCCTGGCCTCCGCCCCGAGCGGCCGTTCATGGAGCGAAATATCACCATGTTTCGGCAATACCCCGCCTCGATCAGGCCTATAGCGTGGGCCACGAGCGCCTCGGTGCTGGAGCCTCCTCCCATTATGTCCATGGAGTAGTCCAGGCGCATGCCCAGAGCGGAGCCAACGTCCTTGGAGGGAGAGGAATCGAACGCTTGGTAGGAGGTCATCCCGCTGATCTCGGTGTGATCGAGACCCGCGTCGGCCAGAGCATTTCGCACGGCTTCGCAGGCCATGGAAAGCGTAGTTCGGTTGGAGGGACGCCTATGGGGAGTCTCTCCAACCCCTACAATGCAGTACTTGTCAGTCAGGGCTCCCAAAGCGCTACAACCTTAAACTATTTCGACCAAGGTTTCCACAAGTTACACTTTGGGCTGTTCCTACCCTCGGGTTGGAAGTGTCACGGAATGTGAGGCGCGGGCTCTGTGCCTATGTGACCCTCTTCCTCCAGCCGTTCGTATCGTTCGTCGTCGTACCCCAGGAGATCCTTGTATACGTACTCGTTTCCATAGCCCAGGTGGGCGGGTGGCTTCCGAATGGCATTGGGCGTCCTGGCCATCTTCCACATGAACCCGACATGGTCGTGACTCCCGAGATCGAGATCATTGACCGTCTGAAAGAACCCGCGGGCCTTGATATGAGGATCGGCATGGACGCTCTTTTCATCGAGGACGGGTGCAGCCGCCACCCCGGCACCCTGTAGCCGACCCGTCACTTCGTACTGGGTGAGGGTTTGAGTCCACTGGTCTAGGCTTTGGTCCAACTCTTCCTGGTTGTGCCACCTCCCGAGCACAGTACGGAACCTTTTCTCTCCGGTCCACTCCGGGTTGCCGAGTGCCTGGCACAGCCCGTCCCACTCGGAGTCGCTGCCTACAGAAATCGCTACCCATGAGTCCGGGCCCTTGCAACGGTAGACCCCGTGGGGCGCCATAGACGTATGCCCGTTCCCCAACGACGACCGCACCCTGCCGTTCATCGTGTAGTCCAATATCGGAGCGGCTAGGCTGGGTATGAAATTCTCGCAAAGAGGTATTTCAATAAGCTGACCCTCTCCCGTGCGACTCCGGTGCCTGATTGCCATCAGTACCGAAAGAACGGCGCTGTAGGCCGCCCCGGAATCGCTCTGGTTGGACTCGGGACGTTGTGATATGTCCGTGTCCCGGTACCCCTTTAGCCAGCTATGCCCAGCTACCCCTTCCACGTGCTGACCCCAGGATCGGTATCTGTGGTATTTGCCGTCCAGCCCAAACGCAGGCATCCTGACCATGATCAGTCCGGGATTGTGCTTCTTTAGCTCGGAGTAGACCAACCCAAGCTTCTTCATGGTGTCCGGCATATTATTCTCGATGAACACGTCCGACTTGGATATCAGGTCCTTGAATATCTCCAACCCCTCGGGGCGCGTAACGTCGACTGTCATGCTCGATTTGTTTCGGGCGTGAGTGTTGAACAACGCCCCCCTATCCCACGCCCGACTCTCTGGGTACCGGCCCGCATAACCGTACCCCATATCTATCATCACCTTGAAATACTCGCTGCTGGGCCTCATCAAGCCCGTCCGAGTCGTCGTGCCCAGGAACTGGGTCGACTCTACGCGGATCACGTCTGCGCCCCAATCGGCCAATATCTGGCTGGAGTGGGGACCGGCCCACACCACGGTGATTTCCAGGACCCTTATCCCCTCAAGGGGTAACTTCGCCAATATATACCTCTCCAGACTCTATGCAGTGCCCGACTGCCTGAGCCTGGTAAGCTCTTCCTTGCTGTAACCCAAGATTCCGCAATACACGTCCTGGTTGTGCTCCCCTATCCTCGGCGCAGGGGAATGCAGCCGCCACGGCGTGCGGTACATCTTCAAAGGCCTGCCCGGCATCGTCATCTCCCCCATCACCGGGTGTTGCATTCGGGCCCACATGCCCCGTTCCCAGAAATGCTCGTCCTTTAGAAGGTCTTCCGTCGTGTTCACTACTCCCGATAGCACTCGCTTCTGCTGTGCCGTCTCCCATACGTCCAACTTGGATTGGGAGTAAAGCCAGGATATGACCAGCACCGAAATCTCTTCTATGTTGGCTGGGTCCCGCCTGCCCTCGGGAGTGTTGAACCTTGGGTCATCCATTAGGTCTTCACGCTCGATCATAGAGCAGACCCGATCAAAGCCAAACTCTCCGCCCAACAGGTTGATATAGCCGTCTGCGCAGGGAAAGGGCCCCGACCCTATGCCCATGTGGTCCAGGTTCCTGTCCCCGACCACACCTGTATACGAATATGCCAGCAGCTTCGCAGCCCGCCGGTCTATATTCCCCAGTTGCACTTCCGACGCCGCAATGTCGATATAGTCCCCCACCCCCGAGGCCTCCGTCCTGCGAAACGCGACCATACCCGCCGCCGCAGCTGCCAGCCCCGTGTGTAGGTCCACTACGTTGTTAGCGGAGTTGACTGGCTCTCGCTCCGGTTGACCGGTGAAGTACATCGGCCCGCCGAACGCGTAGGGCTGTATCTCATGGCTCTTGTAGTCCCTGTACGGCCCACTCTGCCCGAATGGCGTGATGGACACAGCCACGAGCGCTGGATTAGCGGCCTCAATCTCCTCGTACGGGAATCCGAGGCCGTCCAATACCCCCGCCCCCAACCCCTCCACCAGGATGTCCGCCCAGGAAAGCAGCCCACGAAAGACCTTCTGCCCGTGCCCTGAGTCCAAGTTCAGGGTTACGCCCTTCTTGTTGACGTTGAGATACTGGAATAGTCCGCTGGTCTCGGAATGTGGCAGATCACCGGAGAACGGCCCCGACCTCCGCAGCGGGTCCCCGTCTAATGGCTCTACCTTGATCACATCAGCCCCGAAGCAAGCCAACAGTTTAGCGGCTTGTGCTGGAGGAATGCCGTGGCCCAAGTCCAGGACTTTTACGCCGTCCATGGCTTTGGGTGGAAGAAGGGAGTCTGCACTATGGGTTTGCTGTTCCAGCAAGGTCGGTCACGAGGTGAGGGCGGGATTTCCGGATTGTCGGCGATTATAGCATCGCCGCTTGTGGACAGGGTGGTCCCGTTCACATAGAAAGTGACATCACCCCCTTGACTTTATAAGACATGTGTTCTATTATTGGGCCAGTCTAGACCCGACATCCACCTTAAGGAGGTACCAAAAACTAGGGAAGTCCACTCGACCCACCCGAGGACTCAACGTCCAAGCCCATCCCAACGGCCCTCGCGCAGGCCCGCGGCACAAGCAAACGACGCCATCTCCTCATCCCGCGGTCCCGTGTCCCCTTCCCTGACACCCAGGCGATGGAAGATGTCCTGGACTCAACCCGGCACAGGCCCTCCTGAGGGAAGGGCCATCGCAGCCGATGTAGCCCCTCTTTATCCGGCACAGGCCCTCCTAATGGAAGGACCGTAGAGAAGGGCCATAACAGCCGAAAGATGCAGCGCCTTTCTTGAGGGCGCACTACGTGGCTGGCATTGAACTTGCCGGCGAATCGAATGAGCCCCCCAACGCGGGGCTAGAGGGCCATCGAGCCCTTCTGGTGGACGGGGAACCCCCACACTGGGAGACTTTCTCCCCCCCGGACCGCCTTCACAAACACAAGTGGGATGAGCAGGCGGGCCTCCCGCCCCCTGCACCCGAGTCCCGGACCTTCCATCGCCTGCCCCTTCTCAACAGACAGAACCGAAACCCACAAACCCCACAATCGAAGATCCGCCTCTGGAGGACTGAATAAAACTCCAGTGTGTCACTAACCTACCGAACGTGTACACAGGGTTTAGGTATACCCCGTCCGTCTGCTAAAATCAGCCTGTTCTAAGCACATCAACGCCGAGGCATAGCTATGGGTTTCGCGACGGTCGAAGGCAGAAACATCCACTATCAGTTTCCGGCACAGGCCGAGGCCCGCGTCCGCCAGGGGCACAACGTCCTGATGGTCCACGGCGCCTTTGACAATCACCGGGTCTGGATGCACCAGTATGCCTATCTCGAAAGAGATCACACTCCCCTGGCCATCGATCTGCCCGGTCACGGCGAGTCCCAGGGCCCAGCTATCGACGACCCGGCCCGCTTCCGAGAGTTCATAAAGGCTTTCGTAGAGGTGATGGACCTTGCGCCCTTCGTCTTTGCCGGCCACTCGATGGGCGGCTCGATGGCGTTAGACTACGCAATACACTATCCCCAAGATGTCGAAGGGCTGATACTAGTCGGGGCGGGTCCCGAGTGGGAGATGCCTGCAAGGGACCTGGAACTCTGGAAGACCGACCCCGATAGTGCCCACAGCGCAAACATCGGACTCCTGGTCTCGAAGAAGACACCCAAGCGGATAGTCGACGATTATGCAAAGCAACTTGCGACCCAGAGCGCCGAGGCCTGTATAGCGGATTATCTGAACTGCAACAAGTACGATCTATTAGGCAGGATTGATGAGATTCGGGCTCCGGCTCTCGTCGCGTGTGGTGACGAAGAAACGTGGATCGAGGGTTCGAGGCAGATCCATGCCAGCGCCATGAATTCAACCTTCGAGATAATACCTGCCGCAGGCCACGCCGTAATGATCGAGCAACCCGCCTTGCTTAACGAGGCCATTGGAGCCTATCTTGCCACCCTGTCCTGACTACCGATAGAAGATTAGCCAACTGCCCTGGGAGAAGTGATGACACACATACAGGTAAATGGAAAACGAGCCTTCTACGCATCCCCTCATGATGTGGCCGGCGGTGACCGCCGGGGTAAGACGGTGCTACTGGTGCACGGGGCGCGGAGCAATCACCGGATTTGGGCGCCGCAGCTACAGGCTCTGGCCCGCCGACATACGCCCATAGCCATGGACCTTCCCGGCCACGGAGACTCCGAAGGATCGGGCTCGACAAACGTCTCCGAATATCGGGACTTCGTCAAAGGCTTCGTAGACGCCCTCGGCCTTGACTCCTTCGTTATAGCCGGCCACTCCATGGGTGGCTCCATCGCCCTCGACTACACGCTCAACTACCCGGGCGTCGAGGCCTATATCCCTGTAGGATCTGCCCCTCAATGGAACATCGACAAGGACTACATTGATATCTACCGCACGGACCCCGACCGTGCCGTCAAGGAAAGCGCAGGCCGCAACTTCTCGAAGAGCACCCCCAGGGCCATCGTGGAGCTCAACGAATGGAACAACAAATCGACGCCCATGGCGGTCGGGATCGGGGACCTGGAGGCGTGTAATGCTTTCAACCAGGCGCCCCGCCTCGGCGATGTAAATGTCCCGACCTGCGTGATTTGCGGTGAGGAAGACCTTTACGTCGATGGCTCCCAGGCCCTCCACGATGGGATATCGGGCTCGCAGGTGCACTGGATAAAAAACGCCGGCCACGACCCGTCCATAGAGCAACCCCTGGCCACCAACAAGATACTTCTGGACTTCCTAGGCTCCCTGGCTTAGGTGACAACATACTTGGTATCGGCCAAATGACCAGTCACCCCCATATGATAAGATGCACCCCGACCCCGTGAACCCTCACCACAGGAGGCCCGACTGTTGATCGGCTGTTTGGACGGCATAAAAGTGCTGGAGTTGGCCCGGTATCAGGCCGGGCCCCGGGCTGGCATGGTTATGTCCGACATGGGCGCCGAGGTCATCAAAGTCGAAAAGCCCGGCGGCGAGGAAACCCGAGCCCATGCTCCCCTGGTTAACGGCACCAGCGTCTACTTCACCGTCTACAACCGGGGCAAGAAGAGCATCACCCTCAACATGCGCACCGAGGAGGGGAAGGAGATCTTCCGGGAGCTCGTGAAGACCGCCGACGTCGTTCTCGAAAACTTCCGCCCCGGCGTCATTGCCAAGATGGGATTCTCCTACGAGGAGCTCAAGAAGATCAAACCGGACATTATCCTGACCTCAGTGTCGGGGTTCGGGCAGTATGGTCCCTACAGAAACCGGCCCGCCTTCGATCCCATCGGCCAGGCGATGTCGGGGCTGATGGAGATCACCGGTCTCCACGAAGGCCACCCGGTCCTCACAGGCTCCCCGATCATCGACCGTATAACTTCCCTCCATGCCTGCATTGGCACCCTGGGGGCGGTCATTCATCGCAACGCTACCGGCGAGGGTCAGGTGATCGACGTAAGCCTGCTGGACACGGGCGTGACCCTTATGGAAATTCCCATCTCCCACCACATGGGCACAGGCGCAGGGCCCGAGGACTACTACGCCTCCGTCTATAAGGCCAAGGATGGCTACGTGACCATTCCTGCTACCTCCAGGACCCTCTGGACGCGAGTCTTCATCGCTATGGGTCGCCACGAGCTTGCTCAAGACCCCAGCATCCTCGGCTTCGAGGCCGACGAAGGCTCGAAGGCCAAGCGCTTGGCACTCCTCACGGAATGGGTCGCCTCGAACAACGTGGCCGATATAACCGAGAAACTCGTCGCCAACGAAGTCCCCGTAGGTCCCGTCCAGACCCCCGCTCAGATGTCCCGAGACCCCCACATGAGCGAACGTGAGATGATGGTCCCTGTCCCGACTGAGAACGGTCAGCATGAGATCATGGCCCCCGGCCTCACCATCAAGTTCTCCAAGACCAAGGGCGCCGTCGGCAAGGTCCCCGCCGCCGGCGAGCACACCTGCGAAATCCTCGGTAGGCTTCCCGGCATGACCCCCGAGAAGCTCGAAGACCTGCGCAGTCGGGGCGTCTTATAGACCTCCACCTAAATCGAACGCAATACTAAAACGGATGAACACACTCAAAGATAAGTGCGCCATCGTTGGCATAGGTGAGACTGAATACTCGAAGGATTCGGGTCGCAGCGAGTTGTCCCTGGTCATCGATGCCTCGATGAAAGCCATAGATGACGCGGGCCTTAAACCCGAAGACATCGACGGCATGGTCCGGTTCGTCGTCGACCCCACCACTGAAGAAGAGGTCATCGCATCACTCGGAATCCCCGAGCTCACCTTTTTCGACGAACTTGCCTACACGGGAACTGCTGCCGGGGGCCTTGTAGCACACGCTTGCATGGCGGTGGCCACCGGGATGGCCAACAATGTCCTGCTCTACCGGGCGATGAACGGGAGGTCTGGGAAGCGGTATGGATCAGGAGCGATAACCGGGCGCCGAGGGCAGGGTCAGGCGGCGTTCATGGAGCCTTTCGGACTCCTGGTCCCTGGTCAGCAGCTTGCAATGTACGCCCGACGCCACATGTACGAATACGGCACGACCAGTGCGCAGTTCGGCGCCATATCGGTCGCATGCCGGAAGCACGCCAACATGAATCCTCGGGCCATCATGTATGGCCGACCCATGACCATTGAGGACCACCAGAACTCCCGAATGATCTACGACCCGTTCCACTTGTTCGACTGCTGCCTGGAGACCGACGGCGGCGCCGCGATAGTCATCTCCTCCGCCGAGCGGGCCCAAGACATGCGTCAAAGGCCCGTATACGTTTCCGCCGTTGCCCAGAGCCTCGTCCCACCGATCCTGGAAAACGGGCCGATATCCCAGACCGTCGCTGCTGTGTCGGGGCCGAGACTCTTTGATATGGCGGGCATAACCCCCCAGGACATCGACGCCGCTCAAATCTACGACCATTTCAGCGCCCTTGTTCTGTTCGCCCTGGAAGACTACGGGTTTTGCGCCAAGGGAGAAGGCGGGTCCTTCGTTGAGGGTGGCAGGATCGAAATAGGCGGCGAGTTGCCAATAAACACCGCTGGCGGCCATCTGTCGGAAGCCTACGTCCACACCGTGAACCATATTATCGAAGGTGTCAGGCAGCTCCGCAGCTGCTCGACGGCCCAGGTCCCGGATGCCGAGTTCGTGCTGGTAGACACGGGCGAAGGCGTCGGTGCGATGATCCTCCGCAGGTAACTGGAAATGACCGAAGAGACTCTCCAACCTCTACCCATACCCGTCCCGTCTATCGATAATCAGGCCTTTTGGGAGGCCTGCAACCGGGGCGAGTTGGTCATCCAGCACTGCCCAAGATGCGACGTTCTACGGCACCCGCCCAGGCCCATGTGCCCTGGCTGTCGGGGTAGGGGGCTGGGGTGGAAGAAGGTGTCGGGGCTGGGGACGGTTTACAGCTACACGGTGACCCACCAGGCGATTCACCCGTCGCTGAGAGGCCGGGTCCCGTGGACGGTGATAATGGTCGACCTCGACGAGGGCGTCAGGATGATAAGCCACATCGTCGACTGCCCTGCAGAGGACGTGCGAATCGGGATGCGGGTGGAGGTGGTCTTCGAAGAGGTCGAGGCAGGCGTCACCCTCCCTTACTTCCGCCCGGCTGCCGATTAGGCAGCCCTTACCCCCGTTCCCTCGAACACCACGAAGAGTCTCCCGAAGTACTATACGACAGTGCTTACCTGTAATTGACCCCCTAACAAAGCCCTGCTATATTCGACCCCTGATTGGGGATGTAGCTCAGCTGGGAGAGCGCCGCGTTCGCAATGCGGAGGCCGGGGGTTCGAATCCCCCCATCTCCACCATCACGTACTGTACTCATAACCCGCCCTCTTAGGCCGACCTCGGCGCTGTCCACGCACCCTATGGGACCGTCATCCGGCGTGGTTATGGAGTAGAGGCCGTCGGCTCCGCCAGAGTGTGGGGGAACGTGCCACCGAAGAGGTCGCCCTCGGTGGGCCACTGGTCTCTGGGCAGCTCGTTGAAGGCTTCTATCATGTTTCCATCGGGATCAAAAAAATAGACCCCGAGCGATATCCCGTGATCGTCCACCATGGAGATCTTCACGTCCCTTTGCTTCAAGTCCAGATACAGCTCCTGCAGCTCCTTGAAAGTCTCCATCTCCCAGGCAAAATGGTTGAGCCCTACGCGGCGTTGCTCCGGGCCCGGGGCATCGGGCCCCACGGAGATCAGAGCAAGCTCGTGGGATGAGTCCTCCCCGGAGCTCATAAATATCACCCGGCCCGGCCATACGTTGGTGACGTGAAGACCCAGGACATCCTTGTAGAACCTGACGGATGTATCGAGGTCGCGAACCGAAAGCACCAGGTGTCCGAGTCTTTTGGGCTTGACCATAGTCTCCTCCGTCGCCTGCTTCGAGCGAGCCCTCTTTATCCTCTCCTACAGGAAGATGCTGATGTTTCTGGCATCCAGTATCGTCTGGTCTAAAATGATAGTCCTCCTGGCGATCTTCAACTGGCCGTCGACCCGCCTAAGGGTGTCCTGCCGGGTGCCGACGTAAATGTCCTGGTCGGTGTCCAGGCGGGTCCTGTAGACCAGGAAGTTGGAATGGACTTCAAATTCGGAGTGCCCATTGGCGCCTTTTACTCGGATGTTGGAGATCAGATGCCGCGTTCGAGAGGGTGGAGTCTCCGCCCAGGCGGTCCCGGTATCCAGACGAGCGACCCGCATCCGCAGGGTTTCCTTGGTGTCCTCGAAAAAGGCCGTTTCGCCAGGCTTGGAAAGCTCTTCCGCCACCTCTCTGCTGTTCCTGTTCTCTCGTACCGGCATCCAGTAGTGTAGATCGTCGGTGAACAGGTCCAGCCACTGGTGGAACCGGCGGTCATCCAGAAGCTCCGCCTCTTCGTACAGGAGGTCTTCGACCTCGTTCCGCAGGTCATCCGACATGCTGGGCTGCCTCCACCTTACGACCGGAATCACTCACTTCTTCCCAGGACTCGGCAGCCATCAGCTCGGCCCAGCGTTCGTACATGTAGCGCTGGTTGATATCGCTGTAGAATTCCCCCACCCTGCCCGGAAAATCAGGGTGCGTAGTCTCGTGTCCCATACCCATCTGGAAGTTAGCGGGTATTCGCCTTGAAGCGGCGCCTCGTCCGGAACGGGTGACCTGTATCCAGTTGTCCATGTCGTCCTGCTCCCACGTCCCGGCGGTCGAGAAAGTCTGCGTTACATTGATCCGTTGAGCTTCCTTGACCTCGGGAGGAGCGGCTTTATCGACAAAGGTCCATGCCCAGATTTCCATCTTCTCCGGGCCTCGCGGGTGCCATATGCGCAGGGTGTCGTTGGGAAGGAACGACAGGTTGGGAAAAACCGTGCCGTGATTGGGTCTGATCTTGCGGGCCCGGACCCGGCCCAGACGCGCCTCCACCTCTTCCACGATGACCTTGGCGTACTCCCGGTCGTCGGGATAGTCGCCACGGGACCAGACCTCTTCACCCTCCCGGAAGTAGAATATCCCCAGGCCGTGTCCATTGCCCGGTGATACCTGGTAGCCTTGGAAGATGGGGCCCTCGGCCTCATCGCCGGAGTTCCATCTCGCCTTCATTGCGGACTGGTGCGAGGGATATGCGTGGTACATATCCCCAACGAAGTTTTCCGCGGATACCTTCCAGTTGGCCTCCAGCACCCACCGGTGAGCCCCTCCTATAAGCTCCACGCCGCCCTCTCGCCGGTCGAACATGAGGTCCAGATACCAGGCCATGTCCCCCAGGTACTCCAGCAGCGTGGGAGCCTGGGCATCAAAGGTGGCGAAGATAAGCCCCTTGTAGGTGTCCAACTGTGCTACCTGGACCAGCCCCCACTGGGACAAATCCAACTCCTCGAAATACGATTCTTTCCAACTGGGCACCGAGACCAGTTCCCCGCGTTGTTGTAGACCCACCCGTGGTAGGAGCAGGTGAAGTACGTGGCATTCCCGCGGTCCGCTCGGCAGACCCGGTTGCCCCGGTGCCGGCACATGTTGATGAAGGCGCCCAGCTTCCCGTCTCCATCCCGGCTCACTACGATCGGGTCCTCACCCATGTAGGTTGTGATGAAGTCCCCCGGGTTGGGTAGCTGGCTCTCGTGTCCCACGAACAGCCAGCAACGGGCGAAGATCCGCTCCAGCTCCAGATCGTAGATCTCCCGATCGGCAAATATCCTGCGGTCGATCAGACCCCGCTCCATGTCCACAAGTTGTTTGATATCGACACTCATTCTCTAAACCCGTCCCGGTGAGGTCTGGTTCCGTCACTTGCGAAGCTCGCTACGCACTAAGTCTAGCGATGGCGTTACGGCGATTCAATCCACTTCCCGTCCCTGACCTTAAATCGATACCTTTGCCCCGATGGGCTCCAGGACGTCCAGCTGCTCACGGGTCAGCTCAAGGTCGCTCGCCGAGGCGTTCTGCTCCAACTCTTCAAGGTTCTCGGGACCGATCACGGCGCTGGTCACCGCCGGTCGAGAGAGCAGCCAGCCCAGTGCCAACTGTGCCGGAGGCAGCTCCCACTCCTTCGCTACAGCATCCAACTGCCTGGCCGCGTTCTTCTCATCGGCATTGAACCCGGGCCCCTGGCCCTCCAGCCATCGCCGGTCCCCGAGCGAGGAGACTGACCTTGTTTCGAGGGTATCCAACCCTGTAAGCAATCCCCCGGCCAACGGGCTATAGCATGTGAGGCCAAGGCCGAAACACCGACAGGCGGGGACGACCTCCTTCTCGATGACACGGGCCGCCATGCTGTACCGCATCTGAGTTGCCACCGGCTCGTTCAGCCCCAGCAACCTCGACGTCATCACAATCTCAGTCATCTGCCAGGCAGGGAAGTTGGACAGGGCAAAGTACCTAATCTTGCCCTGGCGCACCAGGTCGTCCATTGCCCGCAGGGTCTGATCGATGGGTGTGGAGGGGTCAGGGGCATGCCAGTAGTACAGGTCCAGGTAGTCGGTCCCGAGCCGTTTCAGGGTCCGCTCGATCATCCGCATGATGTGCACACGCGTGAGGCCGCCACCACCTTTTCCTCCCCCGTTTGGGCCCGGCAGCACCCGTTCTTGAACCTTGGAGGCGATGATCACGTCATGACGGTGGCCCTTTAGCGCCAGACCAAGAATCTCCTCGGCAGACTTGCGTTGCTCGACGGGAGGCGCTCCAGGCCTACTAAACCTGGCCTGGTCGCCGTAGCAGTTGGCGGTGTCGAAGAAGTTGATGCCCAGGTTCAAGGCCCGATTGAACAGGGCTGGAGCATCCTCTTCTCGGGGAGCCACGCCCAAGGCTGCTGTGCCGATACAGATCCGGGAAACGCGAACGCCTGTATTGCCCAACGTAACATACTGCATGACGGGTCACCACCTTAAACGCTGTTTTGCCGAGGCGATGGGCCAAGTAGAAGCCCACGATAGCCGCACGGCTCCCGCCTTAGATTACCATGGCAACTTCGCCTACCTCGCTTCTACCGTCGACCGCATGGTTATTGATACACCTATCCAGACGTGAGAGGCAACTCATGATAATCGAAGTACCGCATAGAAAGGCATTGTATAAAATCGTCAATACATGGCATGAGTGTAAACCGTCGGCTTGATGGACTTGCCTCACCGGTCGCCCTATACCTCCCAAACTGGCTTCCCGAATGTAGCCTTCATGTGCGGATGCGCCCCACAGTTACTCAGGCCCTGCTCAGGGGAAAAGGAAGTCTAGCCATTATAGGCTCACTTAACCGCTTCCTCGTACTGGTTTCCGCAGCGCTGACCCTTCTGGCCGTCATGCTCGCGACTGCCTACGCCGTCTACGCCCAGAACGGTGACTACTCCTGCACAGCCGGCGAAGCGGTGGTCGAGCCGGACAACAACCCCGGCCTGGTGTCCGACTGCACCGCTCTCCTGGCGGTCATCCGCCTCTACTTTGCCGACGGCTCCACATAAGAACGTGAGTGATGGTGACTGGGATGGTGGCGGCATGTCGGATAGGACTGTGACCCCGGCGTTCCGTTATTCCCGCGATGGCCTGAATTCATGACGCCTTGATGCTCCGTGCTATCCTGACAGGAGATCCCGCCTGACCCAATCCATAGGGAGGTGTCCGATGACCACGACCATCCAGCGCCTGCTCGACGCCGGAACAGTAGAAGAAGTGCGGGCCCGGCGATGCACGGTAGTCACCGGAGGCGGACACGCCATCGCCGTCTTTCCACTCGGAGACCGCTTCGCCGCCGTCGACAACCGATGCCCCCACATGGGCTTCCCCCTCGACAGGGGCACCGTCAGCAACGGAATCCTCACCTGCCACTGGCACCACGCCAGGTTCGACCTCTCCAGCGGAGGCACCTTCGACCCCTTCGCCGACGACGTGATGGCCTTCCCGGTCTCGGTCTCCGGCGGCCGCGTGTGGGTCGACCCCAGCCCGCCTACATCCGACCTCGTAGAGAGGTGGTCGCGTCGCCTCGAAGACGGGATGGAGCACAACATCCGGCTGGTGATTGCCAAGTCGGTCCTCGGACTAAACTCATCCCCCGCCGACTACCACACGCCGCTGACTATCGGCGCCAGGTTTGGGACCACCTACTCGGACAGCGGCTGGGGAGCGGCCATGACCATGATGACCTGCTCGGCCAACGTCCTCGCCTATCTCTACCCGGAAGACCGACCCCTAGCCCTCTACCAGGGCATCAGGCAGGTGGCCGCCGAGTGCGCCGGGAGGCCTCCCCGCTTTCCAGTCGATCCCCTGCCCACAGGTGAGACCCGCCCCGAGGTCTTCAAGGAGTGGTTCCGCGGCTTCATCGAGGTCCGTGACATGGAGGGCGCCGAGCGGTGTCTGCGCACAGCGATTGACCTGGGCATATCTCCCCGCGAGATAGCCGGCATGGTCTTCGCCGCGGCTACGGACCGGGTCTATCTGGACGGAGGCCACGTCCTCGACTTCTGCAACAAAGCCTTTGAGCTGCTCGACCACATCGGCTGGGAGCACGCGGGACAGGTGCTCACCAGCCTCGTGCGGGGCATTGCCACGGCTCGCCGCAGCGAGGAGCTCAACTCGTGGCGAAACCCCATCGACCTCTCCTCGCTGGTCTGGGAAGCCCGGAGTGCCCTACCCGACCTCTGGCGGCAGGGAGCCGGCTCCCGGGGAGCGTGGGACGGAGAGCGGCCTCTTGCAGATACCATCCTCGCAGACGATCCGGCGGCGACCCTCGAAGAGCTGCGGTGGGCGATTCGGGCGGGCGCGACTGCCGAGCAGCTGGGCGGTGCGGTTGCCTACGCTGCATTCCTGAGGATGGCCCGCTTCCACACCTCCAACGAGTTCGGGGACTGGGACACCGTCCACAACACCCTCACCGCCGCCAACGCACTGCACCAGGCGCTGAAGCGCGCCCCTTCGGTCGAGCTATTGCGCGCCGTGTTCGATACGGCGATCAGCATCTACCTCGACCGCTTCCTGAACATGCCGCCCCAGCGTATGCCCGAGTCGAACGGTGCACAGCCCTCGGACGACCTCGGGACAAGGTTACTGGAGGCGATGGACTCGCAGCAGCAGGTGGAACAGGCAGCCCGCATCGTGACCGACTACGTAGTAGCCTCTCCCAACCCAGATGATCTCCTCTCGGTGCTGGCCCACGCCATGCTGAGGGAGGACTCTACCTTCCACCACTTCCAGATCGTCGATGCAGCGATAAAGCAGTACGAGGAGCGCAGGGGTACCGACGCGGCTCGGCACGTACTGGTCGGCGCAGCCAGGTTCCTGGCTGCCCACTACCCGACGCCCAGGGCCGTGAACCAGACCTTCAACATCGCCGTACGCCTCCAGCGCGGCGACGAGATCTTCAAAGAGAAGTAGCAGGAGAGTAATAATGAGCCAAGGGAAAATATTCAACTGGGATGGAGTGGAACCCAGGCATTCGTCGAAATATCCGGGGATAGCCACCAAAGTGGTGGATGGCAAGAACATGCAACTCATTTGGGCCGAGTTCCAACCCGGCACCACTTACTCCCTACACTCCCATGAGCGGGAACAATTCAGCTTCATGGTGAGCGGCCGAATGCGTCTCACCGTAGGGGAAGAAGTTGCGGAAATCGGGCACGGAGACATGTGGCATGCTCCGGGCAACGTAGTCCACGGGGGCGAAATCCTGGGGAACGAGCCCGTGGTTTTCGTTGATGTCTACTCGCCGCCCGCTGAGGAGTTCAAACAGGACGGAGAATAACCGCCGGACTGCCTCCAGGAGGAAAGGGCTTACATCGGAAAGCTTGGATGACGTCGCCTCCGAGCCCGACGGGAACTGCCGTGTTGCCTCGGGCCGCTGGTAGGGCGCATTCGCTGGAGCATACGTGGACACGCCGAGGGACCTGGACCCCGACCACCTCGTGCCCCTGAAGAACACCCTCGACTCTGGCTAATGGGCCCGGAGTCCCGCCAGGAAGGAGGAGTATGCCGACTACCTGGGAGACCCCGACCACAATGGTTCTGGCTATTCAGTCGGGAATACCGTCTTCGCAAACCATTGAAGGACATTCTGTAATCCCAACGATATTCGCTCCAGAATAGAGACTTCTCCAAAGCCCGGTGGGATGAATATTAGACGTTTCGCCAGCAATCCGATTATCCATCTCGGTTCACACGCTGGTCTGGGAGGCAACGTAAATGGGCCCTCCCTGATCCAGGCCCCCGGTTGGATCGACCGACCCCTGGGCAGGTACTACCTCTATTTTGCCCATCACCAAGGCGACTACATCCGTCTCGCATATTCAGACAGCCTGGAGGGTCCGTGGCGGATATACCAGCCGGGGACCCTGCGTTTGGAGCATTCCTACTGCTATAACCACATCGCTTCCCCGGACGTACACGTGGATGAGACCAACCGACAGGTCCGCATGTACTATCACGGATGGGTCGGTGAAGAGGTACAGCGGACCAAGGTTGCCATCTCCGACGACGGCATCAGGTTCATAGCACGGGCCGATAACCTAGGAGAGCCCTACTTCCGGTTGTTCCGCTGGGGCAGGTACTTCTACGCCCTTGCCATGCCTGGAATCTTCTACCGGTCGAAGGACGGGTTGACAGGATTCGAGAAGGGGCCAACATTGTTCACTTCCGACATGCGCCACTCGGCGGTGCGAGTTGTCGGCAACGAGGCAGAGGTCTACTACACCAACGCCTACGCCCAGCCCGAGCGTATCCTTCGCTCCCGAATCGACCTCAGTTGTGACTGGACCAGGTGGACCGCCTCCGAGCCGGAGGTGGTGCTGGAACCTGAAATGAAGTACGAGGGCGTAGACCTGCCTCAGGCGCCTTCAGCAAGAGGCGCCGTCATGGAGCCGGTGTGTCAGTTAAGAGACCCGGCGATATTCCAGGTCGGCGAGTCCGTCTATCTGCTGTACTCGGTCGCTGGTGAACAGGGAATAGCAATAGCTGAACTGCTCCATTAAAGGGTCTACCGGATGGGCTTGGGCAGCACGTCGTGCCTGCTAAGAGACCGCCGACCAAAGCGCGCGTTCCTGAGGGTCAAGTGCCCTGCCTTATAAACGGGGACGAGCAGCCGATTTAGTGCATCTCGCATTCGCAGCGGATGCCTGGGACGACGGCTGCACGATGTGCGGCGAGACGAGCCAGTAGCTGCAGATTACATTGGTATCGAGAGTTATCAATTTGCTCACCTTCTCTCTTATCCCGTAGATGGCTGAAAAGGTGTATGGAGTGATGAAGGCTGTTAGGGGCTATTACGAGGTTGCCGGCGCAAGTGCGGGCACACCCGATATGTACAGTCTTCGCGGTGTCGGTGTAAAGACACTGAGAACCATCACTCCCAGGAACGCCGCGCTTCCAACCAGTAGTATCCACCCGGGGTTGAACACGTCGGCCAGGACCCCGTTAGCGAAGTATGAAAACGCCATAATCCCGCCGGCGTGAATCAGGTATATGCTGGTGATTCGACCACGAAGGTGATCAGGAGCTACCGACTGAATCATGATCGTAGCCATGGTCATGAAACCCGTATGAGAGATGCCTATAATCACGGTCCCCAACAGTGCCAGTGGCAGGGTGGGCGCTATTGCCAGAACGAAATTACCTAGAGCGCTGACCACGGCCGTCACCAGGAAGAGTCGTCCTATCGCTGATTCCCTTCGCATTGGAGCAATTGCAACGGAGATTAGTAGCGCACCAAAACCAACCATCATATGCATGTAGGCTACGCCGCTGCCGCCGGAACCCAACCGGTTTTCCGAAATCGCTGGCACGAGCGATTCAAATGACATTATCAAAGTTCAGTGGAACAGCACTATCAGGATGATGCTTCGTAGCACCTTATGGCCGTAGACGTATTTGAATCCTGAAAAAGCGTTGTCAAGCAAACCTTTGTCAGGATCTATGATGCCCGTAGATCGAGTGCGTATCCGGAGTACGAAGAATACCCCTACGCCGTAGAAAGCAGTGCAAGTGAAAAATATCCATTCCAGACCGACCACATCTATAATCGGTGCAATCACTCCGGGACCTATCAGCCGGGTTGCATAGTAGCCCGCGTTAACCAGGATGTATGCGTTCGGCAGGACTTGCCCCGGTACCAGATTGGCAGCCAGAGATTCGATGGCGCCCATGTGGACTGCCCTGGCGCATCCGTTGACGAAGGCCAGAGCAAGAATGTGCCATGGCTGCACCACGCCAGTGAGGACCAGAAGGGCCAAGGTCAAGCTATGCAAAAGGCTGACGACGTAGGCTAACGTCAGTATGTTTCGTCGTATGAACCGGTCGGTTAAGTATCCGGCGATGATAGGTACAACGAACCAGGGGAGCATAGCTACGAGAAATATCGCTCCCACCCAGGTGCTGGGATTACTATCCGCCAGGTTGAAAATCAGCCACCCTTCGGCGGCTCCCATCGCCCACGATGCCGATTCGCCGAAGATGTGCCCGAACCACATCACTCGATAATCCCGGTGGGCTAGGGCCGGCAAAAAACGCTGGCCCGCGTTCCGCTGAGCGCGCATGATGCCTAACATCTAGCTGCACCAGGTCTAGACGTGCCCACAATCATTCCCAGTAACCACAGCTTTTTCCCCTCCAACGAAAACAAGCACACGAATTGCTGCCTCCACACGAGACCTCAGCTACTACAGAAGGACAACTAGGGGATATCCTAGCACCAAAAGCGAGCCATTACCTCGGGAAGGGTGGGTGGAAGAGGACAACAGTTTGGCTGGGGAACCTGGATTTGAACTGGAGCTTACGGGTTCAGTGGCCGAGGCTACAAGAGATGCCAAGGGTGCCTGGTGTCTGGAATACCGGCGCCGTTCACCAAAGGGCAGGATGTTGTGACTTATCGATTGGATGTCCTGACCTTTTGTATTGACATTACTCATTGCTAGGTTAGCAGTACAATACGCACCGGCCTACCACCTCGGACAAATTCCCAAATCTCAATCTTTCCACTGCTTCTGTGCACATAAGCATACCCTTCAAAATCCCGTTGCGTCACCATGCGCAAATAGCGTCGGGCCCCTGCCTCGCAACATCGGCAGCGTAAATTCTGTGTGCAGATAGGTTAAACAACTCGAATGGCACCCAGTGACCGCACATGGTGCTCTGAGTAATGCCGCCAGCCCGATTTCCGCTTTGGTATAATTAGTTGAATCACAATTAGCATTTCTTTTTCTGACGAAAGCCTAAACACGAAGGTCCCAATTTGCGCTCTGCAATGACATACTTCAAATCACAGGTGTGGATCGCAAAATCACTACGGAAAAGTACACAAAACTACAGCTCATCGGCACAGAGTTCGTCCTCGCGAGGTTTTCAGCGGCTAGCCAAGGCCGAAGAGGTGGAGCATTTTCCTCATTTCCCCTATAGGTAGATTCTTAGTCAGCTGGTACATCCTAGTGCCGGCTATGGTGGGCTTGGGTATAGCGGTAGGTGTGCTGGGCTTCGTCTACCTGACTCCCGGCAAACCCCAGATTGGGGTCATAGAGATTCCCTACACCGTCATCAATGATCGCTCTGCCTTCGCTATTAGCCAATACATCGACTACGCCCGTCGAGATGACTCCATAAAGGCTGTGGTGATTAAACTGAGCACTCCCGGTGGAGGCGCCTCAGCCAGCGAACGCTTATACAACGAGACCCGCAGGCTCCGTGAAGAAAAGCCGGTGGTGCTAGTTATGGGTAACCTGGTAGCTAGCGGCGGCTACATGATGTCAATGGGCGCTTCCTACACCTACGCCCAGACATCTTCACTTGTGGGGAACGTGGGAGTGATATTCTCCACAGGCCCCCTGATCCCGGACCTTCCCGATGAGGGGCTGGTCTTCAGCAGTCCCAACAAGCTGGATGGAGGCACCAGGAGAGAGTGGATCGGGACTGTGGACATACTGAATGCGGCCTTTGTGCAAATGGTGGTTAGCGAACGGGGGGACAAGCTGCATATTTCCAGGGAGGAACTTGGCACAGGACGCCTTTATCCGGGGATGGTTGCAGTGAGACTGGGACTGGCCGACGAAGTTGGGAGTTATTCTGACGCGATTGAAAAGGCCGCCGACTTAGCGGGAATCTCCAACTACGGATTCGTAGACGTAAACCTGGAAGTGTTGCGGGAATTCGTCCAGGAGCTCGATTTTGTCTTTACACTCGAAGACGGAGATGGAGACCTGTCGGGGGCCCTCTCCTTCCTATCCAATCCCTCCCGAGACGGGGAGCCCCTGCCCTCGGAAGGCGAAACCGAGAACGCCCTGACAACTCTCCGTACCTTGAGAGACTTGATGCTGGACCAGGGCCTTGGAGCAGACGGGGAGGACCCTCTCCCGGGATTGCCCGTCGACATATACCGCCCGGAAATCTATTACCTGTATGTGGGGCATGACCCTTAAACTAGCAGCTCTCTTTCTATTCCCCATAATTGCCGCCGCTACTTTTGCGGGCATATTCTTTTTCTTTTACCAAGGCACCTATGACCCTCCGCCTTCGGTGGATATTCCCTATGAGCAGATAACTTCGCCCGCGGTGGCCCCCGTTGCTCCCGTTGATACGGGGGCGGCCCAGGTTCGGAAGGGACTGCTGGTCGTGGACGCTCTGCACTACAACTCCTTCAGTGAAAGTGAAATTGCCACCCTCAGCTCCTGGGTAACCGACAGAGGTTATGACGTTGAATTCATTGGCAACTTTTTCGGTGTGCTGGCAAAGACCAGACTGGAACAGATGGAAAAGAAGCTGCGGGAAGCCGACAGCTTCCTAGTCATGCTTCCCCGAACTACCTACCTGGACGAGGAAGTGGACTTGGTGGGACGGTTCGTCGAGAAGGGCGGAAAACTGGTGCTGGTGTCTGATCCGACCCGGCCCAACCGAATAAATGCTCTGGCTAAGAGATTTGGTGTGGAGTTCCAACCCGACTATCTCTACAACACCGTGGAATACGACCTGAACTTCAGGCACATATTCGTTAGAGATTTCCAGCCCGCTCCCCTTACCAGTGGCCTGGAGACTATAGCCCTGTATATCGCCGGATCGGTGCAGTCTTCCGGTGACGGCTTGGCCTTTACCGATACTAATACGGAGTCTTCTTTGGGGAACATTGCAGAGGAATTCAACCCCATTTCCCTGGGAGACAAGAGGAACGTCCTGGCTATTGCTGATTTCACATTTATGGTTCCTCCCTATAACTCTCTACTGGATAACGACAGGCTGTTGTCAAATCTGGCGGACTTTCTGACCGACGGTCAACGTGAGTTTGACCTCGGCGATTTTCCCCACTTCTATGAGGGCGACCCCGGAGACAATACCGACATCCTGTTGGGCCAGCCTTCCCTCTGGGACATTGGCCTCGAGATGAGAAACGGCCTCACGGCCTACGGTCTATCCTCCAGGATTGGTGAAGGGGAAGACGTGAGCCGGGACACGGTGTTCCTGGGCCTGTATGAAGATTCACGCATGGTGAGCCAATATCTACAGGCTGCCAGCATTAGCATCGACGAGGCAATTACCCTGCCCTTTGCCCCGGAAATCGACAGGGAAGGAACAGCGATCATCCTGCTTCATAGGGACCAAGGCCGATACGTGCTGGTAGTCCTCGGGGAAACACCCGTTGCTTTGACCGGAGCTGTGAGCAGCTTGTTCAGCGGTGAATTCAGAGACGAACTAGTTAGCGACTATCTGGGGTTGCGTAATAGTCAATGAAGAAACAATTAGGTCTATATATCCTTCTACCCACTTTGATATTAACGCTGGGCCTGGTCCTGGCCTGTGGAGGCAGTGGCGATCCTGAAACCGTGCCCGTTACCCTGCCCACAGACTCAACCCCCCAATCGTCCAGGCCCCTGTCGGCTACCGAACTGATGGTGGTGGATGAATTTGCCACACAACAGGAGGCCGTTGGGCTGGAGTGGGACCAATTCCACAAGGACTTTGACCACTGGCGCGCCGGGTTAACATCTTGCCACGAGAGCACCGCTCAGAATGCCCTGCGGGACTTTGCCGTAGCTTTCAACGGTGTAACGGAACAGGCCCGGGACCTTCCCAGGGCGACGGTGACTCGGGAGTTAGCCGACGTGTTGATAGCGGCTGCCGAGTCGGAGGAGAAGGCATTCCGACAGTTACGCGACCGCTGGCAGCCAAACAACCTTTCATTGTTTGAGACAGTTGAGCAGCAGCGCTCCGAATCGGCCCTCGCCCAAAGGACGGTGCAAGACCAGGTCGCGGAGTTACAGGAAGATCTCGAGGAGGCTACCGACCCCGAGAGGTTGCAGGCGATAGAAGATTTGTCCGAGGCTCTTGATGCCATCGGTGATGCATGGGAGGGCTATCACGACGACTACTCCGGCTTGCTGAAGGAGTCCGAGACCCTGAACAACGCGAAAGTGGTCACCCGGCTCAACCAGCTAATCGAGCAACTCGACGAAGTAGTTGATTCTATTGACAGGCTAACTGCGACAGACGCTACGGAAGATATGATCGGGGAGCTTCAAAAGGTCGCGGAGGCTGAACAAGCTGCCCTGTCGAACACATTTAAAGTCGTCAGACAGGTCATTATGGCAGCCTTGGAGATAGGTGATGAGCCGGCCACTCCTGAACCAGAAACGTCCAGTCAAACGATCGCACTGCGTCTGAAGGCGCCGCAGGCCGCCATCAAGAAATCCCAGGCAACCCTCAAGGAAGTCAATCTGTCCATCGAGGATGCGTTGGATGGCAGTGGCGAAGAAGATTTACAGGACCTTAGAGAGTTTGTTGACGGGTACGAGAGCCTGTTGGCTTCATGGGGCGCATTCCACGAGGGTTACAACGGCTGGCGGGAGGTCGAAGGCGGATGCGATCGTACCGAAGTTCTCAAAGCCTTGAGTCAATTCAACATACGCATAAGTGAACTCGGGCTTCAAGTGAGAGACCTTCCGC
The DNA here is from genome assembly GCA_965220005.1 of Dehalococcoidia bacterium. Taxonomy (GTDB): domain Bacteria; phylum Chloroflexota; class Dehalococcoidia; order Plut-88900; family Plut-88900; genus Plut-88900. The sequence continues at coordinate 163,006 of OZ244800.1, read as the reverse complement.
AGTCAGGTTACCTGTTGCCCATGTACAACCTGTTGGTAGAAGCAGTGGAAAGGGAAGAGGGCGCTGTCCGAACCTTGCGCACCTCCTGGCAGCCCTTCACCGTTGACGCCTTCATAGCGGTGGACCGGGAGCGGGATAATGCCAACAAGCTACGCCGCGAGGCGAACATAGCTCTGGTGGAGCTCGCCGACCGGTCTTGAGATGTCTTGTCCAACCTGGCTGATTGCTGAAGTAGCGGCGCCTGCGACATTTGGCCGAGATGCCCCTCGCATAAGAGCACAAGCTGGATCGGTAGTTGATCAATCTCGATTACCTTTAGGCAACATGGCCGTCAGGCAACCTCACTTGCATTCAAGAACTATGAAGCAATAAATCTGATAGGCAAGAGATATGTTCCGAGAGCTTTGCTTCGAGGGCCGCATGGAGAAAGCGGTGCCATGGGTCTCGGCGGAGCTATCGCTAGAACTGGTCACGACTCGGATTTACCTGATCGGCTTCTTAAATTGAGATATCCCTCCGAACGTTCACAGTACAGCACACTTAGACCCGTCTAGTTAGACTCGAACTTCCAATTGGTACCCTGCGCAACCGCGTCCTGCACGCATCTGAGTGCAGGACGCCGGGTACAGTCACTCCGTTCAATATTCATAGGTGAAGGCGTGATACCATACCTTGTGAGGCAATGATCGGCGAAGGTTGCCATCAGCCTATCAGTGTGGTGAGGATTGTTGGAATGAACACAAAATATGGGTGTTTCGTAGCTAAATCCGAATCCCGCCATTTCTCCACTTCCTCTCTTCCTTCACCTCCAGAATAGGACTTACTATCCCAATATCAGGAAGTCCAAGGGTAGCGTTTCAGGAGGCCCCACCATGACCCCACCCCAATTTCCCCCCAGCTCCCGACCCTGGCCCGACGTCCGCGCCGAGATGGAGTCGGCGCACGGGGAGGACAAGCCGTGGTACGCGCCTCGGCAGTTCAAGGGGGGCAGCTATTTTGGCGGGGAGGATGTGGTCAAGGTGGCCAACGAGGCCTACCAGATGTACATCAACCACAACGCCCTCTTCGCTCCCGACCTCTTCCCAAGCCTCGTCAGGTACGAGCGGGAGTTGATCAACGCCCTGCTGGAGATGCTGACCGCGCCTGAGGGCGCAGGCGGGAGCGTTACTTCAGGCGGCACGGAGAGCATAGTGGTGGCGGTGAAGGCGGCCAAGGCCTGGGCCCGAGACCACAGGCCCTCGGCGACCGAGCCTGAGATCGTGGTGCCGAGGGCCGCCCACCCGGCCTTCGACAAAGCCACTCATATACTCGGCATCAAGACCGTACGGGTGCCGGGCAGTGTCGACTACCGGGCGGACGTGGATGCAATGGCCCGGGCCATTAACGACAACACGATAATGGTCGCCGGCTCTGCGCCCTCGTACCCCTACGGCGCCAACGATGCGATCACCGAGATCGGGGCGCTGGCGGAGGAGCATGGGCTGTGGTGCCACGTCGACGCCTGTCATGGTGGGTTCGTACTGCCTTTCGCAAGGAAGCTCGGATATGACATCCCGGACTATGACTTCGGTGTGAGCGGCGTCACCTCCATCTCGGTGGACGTGCACAAGCTGGGGTATGCCAACAAGGGGGTCTCAGGGTTGCTGCTGCGGGACGATACGTTGGAGAAGTACCAGCGGTTCACCTTCGACGAGTGGCCCTCGGGGCTCTACTCGACTCGCAACAACACGGGGTCCAGGTCCGGGGGTGGGGTGGCGTCGGCGTGGGCGGTGATGAACTACCTGGGGGAAGAGGGATACCTTCGAATCGTGGAGAGGATTCTGGGGACGCGGGACCGGTTCATTGACGGGATCAACTCCATCGAGGGGCTCGAAGTGTTCGGGACGCCTCACGCCTACCTGGTAGCTTTCGGGTCGAAGAGCCTGGACATCTATGCCGTTCACGACGGCATGTCCGACCGGGGGTGGAACAGCAACCGCATTGTCGACCCCGAGGGCATCCACCTCTTCTTCGACTACTCGCACCACGACATCGTCGAGCAGTACGTGACCGACCTGGCACTGGTGACTGCGGAGGTGCGGGCCGGCCGCATCACCCGCCGAGCAGGGGAGGCGGTGTATACGCGGAGCTAGGGGCGGCGGTTATTCAATTGTGGGGGAGGGGTTGAGGGTATGGGCTGTTGGGCGGCTCCCTTTGGTGGGTATGAATGGGGGAGTTTTGATTGATGCGCGGACCCAGGCGTGAGGTCTGGTTGTTTTGCGGGAAGAGTCCGCTTTTCCCTGGATTGAGGGGGCCGGGGAGGTGGAGGGGATGGAAGGTCCCGGACGGTTGCGCAGGAAGGCGGCGACGCCTGTACCGATGGGTGTTGTCCGCGACAGCGGATGTTCCACATCGAAGCCGGCTTTGCGACAGCCCCTAACTTCTGAGGGGATGTGGACGAGACCCGAGAAATTCTCGGTGTGGGGCAGTCCCGTCCACCAGAAGTGCTCGACCACCCTAAGGGATGGGAGCGTGGACCCGTGACCGGCGTTCGTAGTCGGAAGTTCTCCGGTTGTGACGACGGTGGAATCCTTAAATGGTGCGTTGGTTTTGAGTCGGCGCTCATCCGACTGTTCGGACTCGCCAGCAAGGTCTAGGCCGGGGGAGTCCGGAGGGGGCGCTATGGCCCAAGGTGGAGACATGACGCTGTGCTCCGGGGCGTCGCCTGAGGAGGCGAAACGGATGCGCCGGGTGAGTGCAGCGCGCACTTGGCATTGGCCCTTGGAAAGGGCAAGCCGGTTTTTGTCCGGGAACCTTCCATGGCGGGTCACGTGGACCTGTGGGGACAGTGATTGATCGCTGCTGAGGCGGAGGCGATGGGCCTTGGGGCAGCGCTTGAAGTGGGGGAAGTAGGGTGGAAAGGAGTAGGGTAGGAGACGCGTGCCTGTGGCCGGGCGGTCCCATACCGCTCGGGTGTGACGGGGCCTATGAAGGCTATTGCGACTCATGGGACTCCTATGGTTCCGCTCCGCCAAAGGCGGACTTTCAGCTGGGCGGATGTTCCACCTTTCCTTGAATAGGGCCGACGTTGGGGAGTCGGGCCTGGGGGACAATATAGTACATACGTTTTGCTTTGGTCAAGGGGTTCGTGTCACTTTTGGGGAGACACCGCCCCAACCCCACCGGGGAACCCTCACCCCCTTTGTCCCCCTCTCACGCCACAGGCGCATCTTCGACCCTTAGGGCATTCAAGGGAGAGGGGGAGATAAGAACAGAGGCAGAGGTTGGCGCTTCTGCGCCAACCTCTGCCTCTAGTTCAGTACTGGGTAGAAGGGGATGGGGATGGATTCTGGCTCTCGGCGGCCGGAATGATGGAGGGGGTGGATGGGGGGAGGGTTATGTGACGAACTTGGCCCATGCTGGCCGTTTCTTGCCGCCGTGGACGGAGGGCTCGGCACACCACTTGGCGGCCAGGCGTCGGACTCCGAGGTAGGTGTCCTCGTCAAAGCCGAGGAGGTCGCGGATGACGCGGCGGTCCAGCAAGGCACGGTTGGGGTCTGTGTCTGCGAGGTAGGCGGGGTGGAGTTCCTTGTCTCGGAACTCGTCGAAGATTTCTTTTGCACTGGCGAGTTGGGCGTCGGTGAGGGTACGGAGGTCTAGGATGGCGAGGGATTCAGCGGAGCGGATTGAGAGATTAGCCTTGCTAGATTGTCTACGATTTGAGTGCCACCAATAAGATAGCAAACCAAGCGTGCTATTGCTCCAGACAGCGAATGCAAAATCAAATCGCTTATCCTGAAAAATCACGTTTGGCCACATACTCCCACCGATTGTTTCTTGCTCCGTAAATGCACATAAAAGAGCTTGGGAGCCAAACGTAAAATCTCTACTGATATGAGCCCGGCTAGCTGTGGCCCATACCGATGCAGCCCTCTTTTCCATACCTAACCGTACGTGTAACTGTAAGTCGGGAATACACACCATCCGGGTTTCCTGAAGCGCGTCATGATTCCAGAGCGCAGGAAACGTTGCCGTGGGCGTTGGTGCTACTTTGTCAAAGGGTCCGCGCGGGGGCGGACCGTTGATGTCGCGATCCACCAAGCCCATGCTGCCGATGGTGCCAAGTAAGTCAACCTTGAGTTCAAGGTACGTTGAACTACCCGGCAACCACAACTGTGAATGGCAAAGGGCATGAGCTGATTGACTGAGTGAATAATCCTTCACGCGTACTGCCCCCCATTTTCCTCCTTCCTCCTCCTCTATTGAGCGAATCGCTTCGCCCATCAACTGCTCTCCCACCAGTAGAGGAGTGCCCCCATAAGGGCCATCCTCAATCTGCCTTAAGTTACATGATGATGTGATGCACTTGGCGATGGCACCAGCCTCTGCGGGATCGCGTGCGCGTTGATGCAACGAGGTGAATTGCGGTCGCGGTTGAACAGGCCTAGATGGCTGAGCAAAAGGCAGTTTTCTGGCGACAATGAGACACTCTGCCATGCCGGTGTCCGACGAGAATGACATATCGCGCTTAACAGCCGCAATACTAAGAACGGTCAAGTCTTCATAACGGCTAGACAGCATTTTCCGAAGACCTCTCCAAGAAAGACCGGCAGCCGCTGATAATGGCAAGACGAGAGCGAGAACTCCCCCAGCCTTTAGCTTCTTGTTCGCCAAAGCTGCAAATGCCGATGAGACTCCCGCATTGCCGTGGTAGCACGTCCCTTTTCCAAGCCTATTGACCCGACGTCCCATATCAGTTTGATCGGTACGCGAAGCGCCAAAGGCAGCGAACGGAGGATTAGTTATGTTGGCATTAGCACCTTCGTGGCTAGTAGCCTTTGGGTATGGTGGATTCATTATTACTATGTCAAAGCCCTCGTCAGGGATGTTGGCAATGGCCTGAGGGGTAATCTCCTCTCCGCTGCTACCTATCTGAGTAGCAGGGTCGCTGGTGTTGAAGAGGGTCCACTGGGCAGAGGTCTGGAGGAACTCCAGGGATCCGATTTTCACGGTGCCGTCTTCCTGTCGGCCGTACTGGAGGGCGTAGAGCCGGGACTTGCCGAATTTCTGAGCGGGTTCCATGCCGGAGAGGGTGGAGCAGGTGATGTGGACTGCGGAGGGCATGACGTCGCAGCCGTAAAACATCTCTTCCATCATCACCTTGTGAAGCTCGGTGGGGTTGCCCCCTGTCCGTTCGTGTCGGGCAGCGATCTGCTCATAGACTGCTGACAAGAGGGTGCCGGTACCGCAGGCGAAGTCGGCGACGCGGAGCTTGCCTATGGCTTCCTTGTCAGACCAGTCGACACCATCCATCTTAGCTACGGCCAGCCTTGCCAGCAGAGCGGCGGAGGCGGGAAGAGTGTAGAAGGTGGCGAGGTACTTCCGGTCCGCAATGAGGTTCTGAAAGATCCTGCCCGTCAGGTCATGGGCATTTTCCACGCCGGCGGAGTTGATCTCCTGGGCGGTGTCCCTCAGCCGTCGCAGAATCCGGGCAGCGTCGCTGGACTGCAGTTCGCTCAAAATGTCCCTGGCGATGGCGAAAATAGGCCAGTAGTTAATCTTGAGAATGGCATCCCATGAGGCCAACACCTCGTGCTGAGGGTTGGCTACCTTCTCTCCGCAGACCTTCTCCAGGGTCTTGATACCCGCGTGCATCTTGGCGATGCGCTCGTGGAAGACCATGGCGTTGGCCATGATGGCGCAGGCCATGCGCCGGGTCTGGGTGACGTCGGTCATGCCCAGCCGCGCGGCTATGTCCTTGACAGTCTCCGGGCGCGAAGTGGCCGTCTCGTCCAGTATCTTGGCAGCGTTGTCGATGCCATTTCTCAGTATCTCAGTAGCCGCGTCGACGGCCCATTGGGGAACGGAAACGAGGCGAATCAGGTCGGCGAGGTCTTCAACGGAGCCGTCCAGCCAGCCGGACTCGGGGAATCGCTTGACGTCCTTGCGCTCCTGGGTGAAGACGCAGTAGGAGAGGGTTGAGGACTTTAGGGCGTCAGCTAAATCAGATACCTCGCTGATCTCGCTTGGGTAGCGGAGGGCAATGGCGGCTTCGATGGGGCGGGAGTCGACCGTGACGTCGAGTGCGAGCCGTTCCTTTGCCTCGGGTTCCACGGTGTACGCCGGCATGTACTCTGCCTCGACCACAACGGGCGAGCGACCGGGGGAGGTGATGAGGATGTCGGGTTGTCGGCCGGGATGATCGACAATGACCCGGGTGTTCTCGTAATAGACGCTGCTGCGGGAGAACATGGCCTGCAACAGGATGCCCAAGGCGTTGTTGGCGTTTGGCTCGGTTTGACGGGGCATCTGGGGTGCAAGTCCTTTGGTGGTCGGGCCAAGGGTGGTGGGGGTAGATTGTACGGCATAACGGGCATTGGGACACCCCGCACCGAGGAGGGGATCACCCTCACCCTAGCCCTCTCCCATCGAGGGAGAGGGGATAAGACCCCACCCCGCTCGACCCTTCGAGTGGCTCCCGCCTCAGCGGATCTACGACAGGGTGAGCGGCCCCACTGGATTCCCGATTGGGGTGGGGGATGGTGGGCGGGTGTGTGTTAGAATGCGCCTGAATTTCAGAGAACGGCGGTCGCCATGCTTTATATTCTCCTGGCCACTCTGACGACTGACGGGCAGCGGAAGCTGATAGATAATCCCGACCTTATAAATGACGTGGCGCAGGAGGTGGATGTGCCTGGCGCCAGTCTTATGGCCCGGTACATGGTTCTCGGCAGGTACGACTTCGTAATCATCGCCGAGGCGGACGGGCCGGAGTCGGTGGCCCGGTTGTCCCTGGAGTTCGGGCTCCGAGCCGGCGTCCACACCGAGACCCTTCAGGCTATCAACGTCGATCTCCTGGCCGGCGCCGGCGAGGACGACATTATTTCGAGCCTCACCGAGGCGTTCGTCCCTACGCCCACCGACGGCGCACCCCCCACCCCCGAAACCTAGTCCAGCCAGTCTTCCAATAAGAAAGGCGTCACCCATGACCAACCTGGACTTCGAGATTTCCGAATTCGAGGACCGGCAGCAGAGGACTCGGGCGGCCATGGAGAAGATCGGCATCGACCTTCTCATAGTGACCAACCCCGTCAACATCAACTACCTGGCCGGCAGCCGGATCAAGGGATACCAGGAGTTCCAGGCCCTACTATTCACGCTGGAGCCCAGCGACCTGATACTCCAGACTCGTTTCGCTGATGTCTTCGAGGCGCAGGAAATGTCGCTGTCGGGGGACGTGCGGGGGTGGGACCGGGACCCGGGCGACCATGCCGTGCCCATCCTCAAGTCAATACTGGAAGAGAAGGGGTATCTTAACCGGAGGATAGGGCTTGAGGTCCCGAATACGTATCTCAACGTGCACGATTATCTGGAACTCAGGGAGGTTCTCGGCGACGCCCTGGTAGCCGAACCGACCCACCTAGTCGAAGAGCTCAAGTTCGTTAAGTCTCCTGCGGAACTGGCCTACATCCGCAAGGCATCCGACATCAATGACGCCGTGCACCAGACGTGCCTCGATACCATGGCTGCAGGCAAGACCGAGTTCCAGGTTGTCGGTGAAATGCATCGCACGATGATGTCCCTCGGCGGTGAGTTCACGTCGAGCCCGATGAACTTTGTGAGCGGAGAGCGGACGCCCTACTCTCACGGCTTCCCCTCGGAGAGGGTGCTTCAGGACGGGGACCTGGTCCATCACGAATACGGTTCAGCCTATCGTCGGTACACCTGCACAATTGGCCGGGTGATGTGCATCGGGGAGCCGACGGCCAGGATGAAAGAGGTCTACCAGGTTGTCCGGGACGCCTGCGATGCGACCATAGGGGCGATCAGGGCGGGGGTCCTGGCGTCGGCGCCCCACGAGGTGGCGAAGAAGGTAATTGGGGATGCGGGGATGGAGGAGGGTCGGTGGCATACGACGGGCTACGGAATAGCTCCCGGATTCCCGCCCAGGTGGTCGGAACCGTTTCAAATGGACGGCAGTATTGATGAGCCGTTGCAAAGCGGCATGGTGCTGTCCATCGAGCCGCCGGTATTTCTGCCGGAGGAGAGGCTCGGGGCCCGGATAATCGACAACGTGCTTGTGACCGACACCGGCTGCGAGATATTGTCGAAGACCAGCCGGGACCTGACGGTGGTTTAGGTTCCGCTCTCCCCTACTCATTGCATAATCCAGAGGATTAAGAGATGAATGCTGCCCCTCAACTGTTCAAAATAGACCCCAAAGACAAGCAAAGCCAGGCGATAAAGGAGACTGAATTCTCCCATCTGGGGTTTCAGGAACGACGGGACATTCAGGAATGGGTAGCCGCCAACCCAAGCATTCTGGGCGAAGACTTGTTGATAATCGGCAAGGAGTTTAGCGACTTCGACAGGGTGAACGAAAGGTTAGACCTCCTGGCCGTAGACCCGACCGGTAAGCTGGTCATTATCGAGTTGAAGCGTGATGACTCCGGGGCTGACGCCTATTGGCAGGCAATCAAGTATGCAAGCTATTTCCAAAAGACCAGTGCTGAAGAGATCGTCGGCATACTTGCGAACTACGATGGTTCGTCGAGTGGAGAAGCAGAAGCAAAATTGCTGCGGCACCTAAACGAAGACGACCTGAACATCCTGAACAACGACCAGCGCATAATTCTTGCAAGCCATCGCTTCGCGCGTGAAGTTACTTCTGCTGCACTTTGGTTGAACGGGAAATCTCCCAACCTGATAACCTGCGTCCAGTTGACGCCATATCAGGATGGAGAATCCATGTATGTACATGCGAATACCATCATTCCTGTGCCCGGTGCAGAAGACTACATGGTACAGGTAGGCAGCAGACGGGACGAAGGCGGTGGAAGTTCCAGCAGTTTTGGAATTAAGCTAGCAGAAACATTCGCGAGGAACAGCGGCGATCATGTTACCGATTTCATGCGTAATGTAGGCGACTCTGTAATGAACGAACTGCCGCAGGAAGTCTGCCCAAACAAGAAAAGTAAATGGGCAGGAGGGAATTGGGAGTCGCGCTATTACCACTTTTGGTACGCTAATCGGCAGCCGTGGAACAATTGGGGCTTATCTTACAGGATAAATCTATTCTTCGATGACCAAGCTCGCCCCAACTCGGCAAACGTAGAATTGGCTTACCTCTCAGGTGAGCTGCGGGCTAGGTTTGAGGAGCGTGACGTGATCGGGGAACTGTCTAGCAAACTGAAGTCGTTGGGCATCGACTCCGAACCAACTCTGGAAGAGACACGAGTCTTGCTAACCCATGCCTCCTCATCCTTGGACGACCACCTCGCCGACAGGCTTTCCCACACGGTACAAGCCTTTATCGAGACCCTAACGCCTATCGTCAACGAATTAGAGGAAGAGGGCAACGAAGAAGAGGCTTGAATTTCATCCACTCCGCACCCGAGACCCCAAACACTCCCGGGTCTACCGAGCCGCAATCTCCACCGCGAATGTCTCCGCCTGCCCCCCCACTCCCGACACCACCGCTCTCCCTGCCGCCACAAACTCCGACCGCGCAATCTCCACGTCTACCTGGAACGGCTCTCCCTCTACGGTCACCGTGAACCGGCGGCGGGAGATGGGGGCCATCAGGTGTTCTTTGGTCTGAGCTATTGTTGCTTCCAGGCTTCTTAGGGCCTCGTGGGCCTCAGCGAGGGTGACCGATTGAAATCGGATCTCGTCACCGGGCATCCTCTGGGCTACCTTGCCGATATCCGAGCTGATAACGGTCGCTGGCTTGGTGTAGCCGCCGGACGTGCCTCGGTCGGCCATCAGGATAATGGGCTGCCCGTCCCCCGAGACCTGTACCCCTCCGAAGGGAATACCGTCGGAGATGATGTCGGGGCCGTCGCTGTGCTCGACTTTCGGGCCCTGAAGCCGGTATCCCATCCGGTCCGAATTCGCCGATACCGTGAAGGACTCGCCAAATAAAACGTCCAATCCGGCCTGGGTGAAACGGTCGTCCTGGGGTCCCAGAACCACCCGTATAGCAAGCTCAGGGTCGTAGTTGGGGACCAGGCTTCGGGGAATCCGCCGACCTGAACGATCACTGGAAGAGACGGGCAGCCGAGTCAAAAGCATGTCGCCCGCCTCCAGCGCTCGGCCCTTGAAGCCACCTATTGCTGCCTTCATGAAGGTGGACTTGCTACCCATGACTACAGGGATGTCGAAGCCCCCGGCCACCGCCACGTAGGCCCGGGTCCCGGACCTGTGCTTCCCGAAGGATAGAACGTCTCCCTGCCGAGCCAGGAACGACTCCCACATCGGGGCGGGGGAGTCATTGAGAGATGGAGAGAGGTCTGCCCCGCTTATGGCTACGAGGGCGGGAGAACGGAAGTGGAGCCTGGGCCCTGCCAGGGTGACTTCCAGGCAGGCCTCGTCCTCGGGGTTGCCGGTGAGGATGTTGGCCATGCGTAGGGCGACGGTGTCCATTGCCCCGGAGGCCGGGACGCCGTGGTGCAGGTAACCGTAGCGGCCCATGTCCTGGAGCGTGGTGAGGAGACCGGGCTCTATTATTTCTATGACGCCCATATTGATATCAGTCTGCGTCCCGCACCGTGACCTTGAACGTTCCCGCCTCCACCTGCTTCTCGATTTCCCGGTACTCTGGTTCCTTGATGGACGTGAAGCGGACCATATCGCCTGCCTCGACGAGGGACGGTGGCTCCCTGCCGGGGTCGAACATTTTTATGGGTGACCTTCCTATAACCCGCCAGCCCCCCGGACTGGCCAGCGGATATATGCCCGTCTGCCGCTCGGCGATGCCGACGGAGCCTGAAACCATCCTCACCCGTGGAGTTGGGAGCCGCGGCGTGGCAATCTTCTCCGACATACCCCCGAGGTACGGGAATCCAGGGTTGAAACCAACCATATAGACCAGGTAGTCGGCACTTGTGTGGACCTCAATAACCTCGGCCTCGGAAAGGTTGGTGTGAGTGGCAACGAACTCGATGTCCGGGCCGTACTCCCCGCCGTAAAGAGTGGGAATCTCCACGACCTTCGAAGCTCCCAGATCGGCGTCCTGTAGGTTGCCGTATAGGTCGGCAAGACGCTGCTGGAGGTCTTCTACCTGCAAAGTGAGAGGATCGTAGTAGACGAGGATGGAGCGGTAGGTAGGGGCGAGGGCCTGTACGCCGGGAATATCGGCGGTATCGATGGCGTTGAGCAGGTGACGTATGCTCCGGTTGACCTCGGGGGTTATCTCGTCGCCCACCTCTATGAACAGGGCCTTATCGCCGCCAAAGCGGAAGGTGGGTTCAGTGAAGAGTGGCATTCCCTGGCTTTTGCCCTCGGCTCGGGGCTAGCAGAAGGTCCCCATAGGAGCGACTTCCACACCCGCTTCTTCGAACCGACTCCGGATCGCGGAGGCCAGCTCCACGGCGCCGGGATTGTCGCCGTGGAGGCAAATGGTGTCGGCCTGCATGGGGATCTCTTCCCCGGTAATAGCAGTTACGGAGCCTTCCGTGATCATTTTGAGGCTCCGTTCAACGACTTCCGAGGGATCGTGCAGGACTGAGCCCTCTATGGAGCGGGCGACGAGGGTGCCGTCAGCGTTGAACGCCCTGTCGGCGAACGTCTCCCGAGCGACCCTGTTACCCATCTCTTTGGCTATATTGACCCAGTTGGTACCGGCCAGCACCACAAGGATTATCCCCGGGTCGATGTCCAGGATGGCCTGGCAAATGCCCTTGGCGAGGTCATCGTTCTTGACGGCGGAGTTGTACAGGGCCCCGTGAGCCTTGACGTGCTGGAGCTTGGCCCCGCCCATGAACCCCTGCAAGGCCCCGACCTGGTACTTAACATAGGCTCGGGCCTCTTCGGGAGTGGCGTTCATGTTGCGGCGTCCGAAGCCTAGAAGGTCCGGGTAGCTCGGGTGGGCGCCAATTGCGACACCGCTGGCCTTGGCCAAATTCACGGTGTGCTGCATCCACACCGGGTCTCCGGCGTGATAGCCGCAGGCAACGTTAGAAGAGGTGACGTGCTTAATGACCTCCTCGTCGAGGCCCATCTTCCACGCTCCGTAGCTCTCTCCCATGTCGCAGTTGAAGTCGATTTTTGTGGCCATAGCCAGTCGCTCCCGAATGAAAAAACTCAGTGCCGTAATATGCGATATCCTACAAGTGGGCCGGTTTAGGTGTCAATCAGACACAGCGGCAAAGCTGCCTTCTTATGCCTGAAAACCCTCTCGAATCGCTGATAATTGAAGAGGTCCGAACCCGAGGCCCGGTTACGTTTGCGCGCTTCATGGAGCTGGCGCTGTATCACGGGCCCTGGGGTTACTACTCCTCCGGCCCTGAGCGAATCGGGGCGGGGGGAGACTTCTACACGAGCCCCGTGGCCCATCCTGCCTTCGGGGCGCTGCTGACGGTGCAGCTGGCCGGGATGTGGGAGATGATGGGAAAGCCATCGCCGTTCCATGTGGTTGAGCTGGGGGCGGGGACGGGGGTGTTGGCCAGGGACATCATCGAACACTCAAACCATGTCTCCTCCGACTTTGCGGACGCTTTGGAGTATGTGACCATAGATATGAGACACGCACACCGCGTTGAGAGTGCCCACCACATCGTGTCAGACGGCATTCCTCTCAAGGGAATCACCGGCTGCATCCTGTCCAACGAGTATCTGGATGCGATGCCCGTGCACCGGGTCACGATGGAGGAAGGGAAACTGCGGGAGTTGTATGTTGGGGTGGAGGGTGGGGAGCTTGTTGAAGTTGTGGGTGAGCTATCTACAGACCTCTTGCAGGAGCGGCTCGATAGCCTTGGAGTTACTCTGGCCGAGGATCAGCGCGCCGAGATCAACCTTGGCCTTGACGACCTGACCCGTTCCCTCGCCGAGTCCCTGGATTCAGGATACGTGCTTAGTGTCGACTACGGCCACGAAGCCTCGGATTTGTACTCCTCGTCCCGATTGCAGGGAACGCTGAAGTGCCACTATCGGCACACGGTTAATAACCAACCTTTCCGGCGCATCGGGCGGCAGGATATCACTGCGCATGTGGACTTCACGACGCTGGTGCATATGGGCAAGAGGTGGGGGCTTCAGACGTGCGAACTGGTTACCCAGAGGGACTTCCTGGGCAACCTGGGCATAGTTGGCATAAGAAACGGTCTCCGTGACCTTAGGCTGCCGTCGGGGCAATACAACGCCAACATGATGGGACTCGGCAATTTGATTGAACCCGAGGGTCTGGGTGGTTTTAAGGTCTGTATTCAGGCCAAGGAAGTAGAGGCTGGGGGGTTGTCCGGGCTCGGTGGCGAGGGCCTGATCTTCGACAATGGCCTGCCCGTGCCCCTCCTATCCGAGTGGCACATCAATCTGCTGGAGGGAAAATATCCCCATATGGCGTGGGACGTGGGGTAGAAGCAGAGATGCTGGGCTTCTAGAACCCGGATATATCCTCGCCGCCGTCTACGCCGATTACATCCCCGGAAATCCAACCTGTCGGGCCCGTGGCCAACATGGCGATGACGGCAGCAACGTCCTGGGGCGTGGTCATGCGGCCTCCGGGGTTGCTCGCCGACGCGCCGGCTATGAGTTCCTCGTGGCCGGGGATCTTCCTAAGGGCTGGGGTGTCGGTTATGCCGGCCCTGATGGCGTTAACTGTGATGCCGCGCCCGCCAAGCTCCATGGCCAGCTGTCTTACGTGGGACTCCAGCGCCGCCTTGGCGGCTGATACGGCACCGTAGGTGGGAACTACTCTATGAGAACCGGCGCTGGTGAGAGCGTAGACCCGACCCCCCTCAGTCATCAGGTCTCGATAGACCATGTCCTGCACCCAGTAGACCAGGGAGTTCGCCATGACGTGCAGTGTCATGTCCATCTGGGCCTGGGTTAGCGAGTCTTTGGGGTCTTCCGGCACGTAGGCCTTGAGGGTGCCAAAGGCCAGCGAGTGTACCAGCACCTTAACCGAGGAGCCCGGCGACAGGTTCTCCTTCACACCATCCAGGACGTTGGCTCTTTTCCCATCGTCGGCGGCATTGGTGTTGAAGAACAGGGCCCTGACGCCTAAGGCTTCGATCTTGGCAGCGACGGCTTGAGCGTTTGGCAGCGTTGCCCTTCTGTCGAGATGAACGCCTGCTATGTTAAGCCCCTTCTCCGCCAGGGCGAGGGAACAGGCTTCCCCGAACCCGCTGGAAGCTCCGAGGACAATGGCCCAGTCCCGGTTGTCGTTTGCTACGTTCAAATCGTTTTACCTCCGTGGGAGTTCTCCCGGTGCCTGACGATTTCCACCGCGGCGGCCGAGAGTGTTGAGTCGGTTATCGGGACGTCCGGTTTGCTGACCTTGACCCTGACCTGCTCTACGGGGAAGTCGTGCAAAACCCGGGCAGCTATCTCTCCTGCTACGGTCTCGATGAGGTCACGGGAAGGGCCTTCTACTGTGCGTTTGACCAGGCGAAAGACTTCGCTGTAATTGATGGTGTCTGCCAGGGAGTCGGTCTGTGCGGCCCTGGCAAGGTCGGCGGACAGTTCCACGTCGACTATGAATCGCTGCCCCTGGGTCTTCTCAATCTCATTAACGCCGTGATAGGCGTAGAACTCCATACCCTCGAGCAGGATCTTGTCGGGCTGCAAGGGAGTCCCTAGGACTTGACCAGACTGCCGTCCAGCCGGAGCTCGGCGGCGACGCCCTGCATGGCCTCAATCACCGTTGCGATGTGATCGTCAAGCTCGACGCCAAGCTGGGCCGTTCCATTAGTAATGTCTTCGCGAATCACACCCCTGGCGAAGGACTTGTCCTTCAACTTTTTCTTGACCGACCTGACCTTGACGTCCATGACGCTCTTCGTGGGCTGGACGAGGGCCACGGCGTTGACGAGGCCGACGAGCTCATCGCAGGCGAAAATGGCCTTATCCATATTCGCCTTCCTATCCAGGCCGAGGTAGTCGGCGTGGCACTGGATGGCGTATATGATCTCTTCCGGGTAACCCCGCTCCCTGAGGATTTTGGAGCCTTCCGTGGGGTGTTTATCCGCAGTGGGATGCACCTCGTAGTCGAAGTCGTGGAGCAGACCCACCATGCCCCAGACGTCCTCGTCCTCCGAGAACTTGCGGGCATAGGCGCGCATGGCAGCCTCCACCCCTAGGCCGTGCTTTCGCAGGTTTTCGCTCTTGGTGTATTCGTGGAGGAGGTCCAGGGCCTCTTGCCTGGTCTTCATAGGCTGGCGCCTCCGCTGGAAACGGGACCGGGCCTAAAGAGCCGCGGCCTTGGCGGCTAGGGCTGGGACATCGGGCAGGCCCCGCTCGTACACTTCAGCTGCCTGTACTACGCCCTGCTTATCGATAAGGAAGCAGGCCCTTTTGCTGATGCCGTTCTCGGTCATGATGCCGTAGAGGTCGGCCACCGCGCCCTTGGGGTGGAAGTCGGCGAGGAGAGGGAACCAGAGACCGCCGAGGCTGAGGTCGTAGACCTTGTGGGCGAAGATGCTGTCGATGCTCAGGCCGAGGACCTGGGTGTCGGCGTCGTTGAAGGAGCTCCGGGCCGCCCTAAGGGTGGCCAGTTCGGTGCTTCAGCCGCCTGTGAAATCGAGAATATAGAAAGCGAGGAGTACGTTCTTGTCGCCCCTGTACTGACTCAAGGTTACGTCCCCGCCCTGAGTGCCTTTAAGTGTAAAGTCGGGGGCTTCCTGTCCTACCTGGATTTGGTCCGCCATGTTTAAATTCCTCCCACGATATTGACGAATGAGGTTGCTGCAAACAGCTTGGCAAATGATAGCACAAAGAGTTATGAGATTCAGGCAGCGAAAGAGAGACGGGAATCTGCTACCCGCGCTGGTCCAGCGGGACGTATTCCAGGTCCATTGGGCCCGTGTACTCTGCCAGCGGCCGGATGAGAATGTTCTTCTCGTGTTGTTCCACTACTTGCAGGGTCCAGCCGGGTATCCGACCCATGGCAAACAGGGGGATGAACAGATCGTCCGGGATGCCGAGAAGGTGGTAGATAGAACCGGCGTAGAAGTCCACGTTTACGAATACACCGCGCTTTCTATAGGGGGCCATCGCCTCTTCGACGCGGGTGAGGATCTGGTACCACTCCGGCTCTCCCAACTTCTCGCCCAAGTCCCGAGACCTCTCTCTGAGGTGCCTAGCCCTGGGATCCTCCGCCTTGTAGACCCTGTGACCGAAGCCCATTATCCGCCCGCCGTTCTTGATGGTATCCCTGATGTAGGTTTCGGCGTTGTCGGGTGAGCCGATGGCCTGAGTCATCGTCTGGGCTGCCTCTGCGGCGCCCCCGTGCGCAGGCCCTTTCAACACGGCTACACCAGTAACGATGGCCGAATGGAGGTCCGAGATCGTGCTGGCGCATACCCTTGCCGCAAACGCCGAGGCGTTGGTCCCGTGCTCGGCGTGGAGGATGAAGTCGACGTCAAGCAGCTTGGCATCCTCATCTGTCGGTTTTTCTCCGTGAAGCATGTGGAGGAAGCTTGCAGCATGGCCTAGCGAGGGGTCGGGAGTCACGGGGTCCAGGCCCTGCCTTATCCGGTGGTGTGCGGCAACAATAGTGGAAGCCTGAGACGTTACCCGGGCGCCCTTGCGGATGTTGGCCTCGGCGGAGTTGTCGGATACGTCGGGGTCAAAGGCAGATAGTGCGGATATCCCTGTGCGCAGGACATCCATCGGGTGGGCATCCTTGACCAGGTCTATCACCTGGTAAACGGCATCGGGAATTTGGCGGCTGGACTTTAGGGTTTTGTCTATCTCGCTAAGCTGACTGCGGGTGGGCAGGGAGCCATGGAGGAGCAGATACGTGGTTTCTTCGAAAGTGGAGTTCTCGGCGAGGTCATGGATGTTGTATCCACGATAGAGGAGCTTGCCGACATCGCCGTCGATAAAAGAGGCTGCCGATCGCTCGAAGTAGATGCCTTTTAGCCCGCGGTGTAGCTGAATATCTTCTTTGGCCTCAGCCATTCGTGCCCCCCTGAGCAGCCTGTCATGATACTGTCAAAATATAGGTTCCGGGCAAGAGCCATCCGAGTCAAGAGCTCCGGGCCGTTTAAACGCCACCGGGGGCCATAAGCCCCGGCCCCCCGCCTTGGGCGACATGACCGACACTCGACTACATAAGTCCGAAAGCGTCGGGTACCAAAGCCCGGACGAGGCTGACTGGAATCTGGCCTGCTCGAGTACCGGATTCGGACTTTATCATTCTGTCCGTCTGAGTGTCAAGGAACGGGATTTGGGATGTGTTTGAGGGCCCGCAAGTTGACATCCGGCCCTCTAAATGCTAGGATTTTGCGGCCCCTCGTGCCTAGGCAGTGGGGGCCCTTGCGCGATGGCGGGTTCCTCTGGCATCGCCTCCTGATGCGCGCGTGAGGAAAGAAGAAGGGGAACAAAAATGGACATGATAGGCACGGCCGCGTCCTCTTAGGGCCCCAGTTGTGGATGCTCAAACCGTTACAGCGGCCGGCTAGACGGGAGAAAGGCAATTGGAGACAAGAGACTTTGTAGTCCGCTTTGCCGGCGAGGGCGGGCAGGGTGTAGTTACAGCAGCCGCGGCGTTGGCGCAGGCGGCAGCTCAGGTAGGCTACCACGTCCTGACATTCTCGACTTTTCCGTCCCAGATCCGGGGTGGACCAACCTGGACCCAGGTCCGGGTAGCGACCTCTCCTATTCTGAGTTCCGGGGATGACCTTAACGTCCTGGTGGCCTTCAACAAGGAAGCCTACGAGACCCACTTGGAAGAGGTTAGGGAAGACGGCGTAGTAATATACAACTCCGGTGACTTCCAGCTTGAAGAGGATGATCAGAGCGTAGGGTTGCGCTTCGAGGAATTGGCCCGGTCCACAGGCAACCTGCGGGCGGCTAACTTTGTCGTCGTAGGGGCATTGGCCCATCTGGTTGACATGCCCCACGAGTACCTGGCGGAGTTCAACAGAAAGCGCTATACGAGAGGCCGCCCCAACGACGAGAAGATAATTGAGTCCAACAACAAGGCTCTGCTCCTCGGCAGGGAGGGCGCTGCAAAGAGCGGCTTGAGACTCGGGACCCTGGCCCCTGCCACCAAGACCGAGGGTGACCAGGTACTTATCAACGGCAACCAGGCCCTTTCCATAGGTGCAATGGCCGCAGGACTCGACTGCTTCATCGGATATCCTATCTCCCCGGCGACTTCGATACTGATATTCATGGAGAACAACCTGGTCGGAGAGGGCAAGTTCGCATATCAGGCCAGCTCCGAAATCGAATCGATAAACTCGATAGTGGGTGCGGGGTACGCCGGCAAGAAGGCGATGACCTCCACGGCAGGACCCGGGTTCAGCCTGATGGGCGAGGGCCTCGGGTTTGCCTGGATGGCCGAGATTCCCTGCGTAGTGGTTGACGTCCAGAGGGGTGGGCCGGCCACAGGACTGCCAACGAAAACCGAACAATCCGACCTGCTGGCGGCTTTGCATCCCGCCCACGGGGACATGGAACTGCCAATTATAGCCCCCGGCGACGTGTCGGAGTGCTTTGATGCCGCGGTCAAGGCTCTTAACTGGGCGGAGCGATACCAGGGCCCCGTGGCCCTGCTCAGCGAGCACAACCTCTCGGAGAGGGCGCAGAACATTCCCAGGCCAAATCTTGAGGGCGTGGTCGTCGAAAACCGGGATGTCTATACCGGGTCGAACGGCTACCTGCGTTATGAGGGCAGTCAGGTTTCCCCCATGCCCCTACCGGGCGGGCCGGGCCCCTACGTGGCCAACGCCAGCGAGCACGACCCTTATGGCGATACTACCCACAGGCCGGACAGGCACATCCAGATGACCGACCGTCGGTTCAGCAAACTGGACCTGCTTATGGAGGACGAGTTCGAGGTGGAGAACGGAGATTGCCCAGTTGTGCTACTGCCTTGGGGCGGGTCAAAGGGCCCTGCACTGGAGGCCTATCGGCAGCTCATTGCCGAGGGGTGCGATCTGGGTTGGTACTATACTATGAACATCAACCCCTTGCCCCCGACCCTGCTTAAGGAACTGAAAAAGAAGGAACTGGTAATAGTCCCAGAGCTCAACTATCTTGGGCAGTTCGCCATGATTCTGAGAGCTAAGGGCGTGAAAGCCGAGTCGATCACCCAGATTACGGGACTGCCGTTCAAGGTGAGAGACCTGGTAGAGCGTATTGGGGAGAGAGTCCGGGTACAGGCTGAAAGGACAGTTCAAGTATGACGACACTAAAGCAGGCGCCGCGAAAGGCGCCGAAGATCAAGAACGCAGAGTACGACTTCAAGTGGTGCCCCGGTTGTGGCGACTTCGGGGTGCGGCGTGCCGTCGAGATGGCCATCCGGCAGCGGGCCTTGAGAGACGAGGCCCCTCTTACCGAGACGGTCATAGTCGCGGGCATAGGCTGCTCCGGTAACCTGGTCCACCTGGTCGAGGGTGAGCAGCCCTTCGGGATTCACGGGGTCCACGGGCGCACGCTGCCCCAGGCATTCGGCATAAAAATGGCCCGGCCGGAGTTGAGTGTTCTTGTGGTCGCAGGGGACGGGGACTTTCTCAGTATCGGAGGAGAGCACATCGTGCCTCAGGCCCAGAGGAACTTGGACGTCTGCGCTGTCATCATGGACAACGGCGTCTATGGGCTCACAAAGGGCCAGAGCTCCCCAACCACCGACTTGGGGGTCAAGACATCCAGCACACCGTTCGGCAAGATCGAGGGGTCGGTGGACCCGCTGGACCTCTACCTTACCAGCGGCGCCTCATTCATCGCCTCCGGTTTTTCGGGTAAGCCCAGGGACCTGGCCTCCCTAATAGTCCAGGGGATGGATCACAAGGGCTTCTCCATAGTGCACATCCAGTCTCCCTGCACTGAATACAACGACACTTACGACCTCCTGAAAGGGAATGCCAAGCAGGGTATAAAGCCGGCCCTCTGGGCTCTGCCCGAGGACTACGATTCGAGCGACAGGATGTCGGCGTACAAGGCCATCCACGAGCCCGGGATTCCTGTAGGAATAATCTACAAGGACCCCGACTCCAAGCCCTTGCACGAGCGGCAGGATGAAGTCATAAGTAAGGCCAGGCAGACGACTTTGGAGAAGATGCTGGACGGCTTCAGCGTCTAGTTACCGCTCTCGGGCAGTCCGGTGCCCACGTAGACCAATTTGAAATTGCTTTGGGCCGCTGTTAAGCGGCCCAAAGTCTTTTAGGCATGATAGCCGAACAGAAACAAGCCTCCATTGCTAAGGGAGAAGCACGGGTCCTGGACCTCGGCCTGGTGGACTATCAGTCTGCCCTTGACCTGCAGACCGACCTCAGAGACCGGCGCATTGCCGGTGAGATACCCGACACCCTCGTCCTGCTCGAACACCCGCCGGTTATAACGCTGGGCCGGTCGGGCAATATGGAGAACATCCTGGTCCCCGAATCAGAGTTGGCCGACCGCGGGATCCAGTTCTTCCACGCCAACCGGGGAGGAGACGTCACTTACCACGGCCCCGGTCAGATAGTCGGCTATACGATCATGGACCTCACCCCGCATGGGATAGACCTTCGCAAACACCTGTGGAAGCTGGAAGAGGTCTTGATCCGCGCCCTTGAGGGCCTTGGGGTGGGGGGGAGAAGGCGGGAGGGGTTGACGGGAGTGTGGGTTGGAGAAAACAAGGTCGCCTCCATAGGGATTCACGTCAAACGCTGGGTGACGATGCACGGGTTTGCGCTCAACGTCTCCCCTGACATGGAGCACTTATCGCTGATATATCCGTGCGGGATCAAGGACGCGCCCATGACTTCCGTGGAGAAGATATTGGGCAGACCCGTGTCCCGGGCCGATGTGCGGCTCTCGCTCAGGGCGGCGTTCGGGCAGGTTTTTGGACTCCGATTAGAGAGTTTGCCTGAAGGAGGCGATTAACAAATAACCTCCCTGATCCCGTTCACATAGAGGGGTGACATCACCCCCTTGCGAAACGCTATTTCTGGCGTTAAAATCTGCACCGGTTAGCACTCGGGCCACTTGAGTGCTAAAATTTTGTACGGACGAATGATTCGAAAGGAGGATTCATATTGACACGAACGCTTGAACCGTTGGGAGACGGAGTGCTCATCAAGCCCGCCGAAAAAGAGGAGGTCACGGCCAGCGGCCTTGTACTTCCCGACACGGCTAGAGAGAAGCCCCAAGAGGGCGAGGTCATAACCGTGGGCCCCGGTCGTCTCGATGACGACGGCAACCGGATAGCCATGGAGGTGAAAAAGGGCGACATGGTCATGTTCCGGAAGTACTCCGGCACCGAGTTGAAAGAGGATGACGAGGATTACCTGATAGTGCGGGAGTCCGACATCGTCGCCAAGATAACCTAGTTCCGGGGCACACCTGGACCGGGTAAGGATTAGGAAAGGAGCATAAATGCCAGCAAAACAATTGGAATACGCCGAAGACGCGAGGGCTTCCCTCCGAAAGGGAATTGACGCCCTGGCCAACGCGGTGAAGATCACACTCGGCCCCAAGGGCCGGAACGTTATCTTAGACAAGAAGTTCGGTCCCCCCACCATCACCAATGACGGTGTAACCATCGCCAAGGAGATCGAGGTAGAGGACCCGTTCGAGAACATGGGCGCCCAGCTCATCAAGGAAGTCGCCACCAAGACCAACGACGTGGCCGGAGACGGCACCACCACCGCCACGGTCCTGGCGCAGAGCATGATCCACGAAGGAATGAAGAACGTGGCCGCCGGCGCCAACCCCATGGCCATTAAGAGGGGTATGGAGGTAGCCCGCGGCGCGGCCGTCGAAGAGCTCAAGAAGCTCTCCATCGCGGTAGCAGGCAAGGACCAGATCGCCCAGGTCGCCTCCATCTCCGCCGCCGACTCCGAAATCGGTGGACTCATCGCCGAGGTAATGGAGAAGGTCGGCAAGGACGGCGTCATCACCGTAGAGGAGTCCAAGGGCATCCGCTACGAGATCGAGTACGTCGAGGGCATGGAGATCGATCGAGGCTACATCAGCCCGTACTTTGTAACCAACTCCGAGCGGATGGAAGCAGGTCTTGACGACCCCTACATCCTCATTACCGACAAGAAGATCTCTGCCGTGGCCGACGTTCTACCGGTCCTGGAGAAGGTCCTTCAGGTCAGCAAGAACATGGTAGTCATTGCCGAGGACGTGGACGGCGAAGCGCTGGCCACCCTGGTAGTGAACAAGCTGCGTGGCACCATTAACTGCCTGGCAGTGAAGGCCCCCGGCTTCGGGGACAGGCGCAAGGCCATGCTTCAGGACATAGCCATCCTGACTAGCGGCACCGTCATAAGCGAAGAGGTCGGACGCAAGCTGGACTCCGCAACACTGGAAGACCTGGGTCGGGCCCGGCGTGTCGTATCCGGTAAGGACGACACCACCATCATAGAAGGACGGGGCGGCGAGGACGCGATCCAGGGCCGGATCAAGCAGATCAAGGCCCAGATCGAGGACACGACCTCCGACTTCGACCGTGAGAAGCTCCAGGAGCGGTTGGCCAAGCTGGCCGGCGGCGTTGGAGTCATCAAGGTTGGCGCAGCCACCGAGGTTGAGCTGAAAGAGAAGAAGCACCGCGTAGAGGATGCGCTTTCGGCCACCCGAGCCGCGGTGGAAGAGGGAATCGTCGCCGGTGGCGGCGTCTCCCTTCTCAACGCCCAGAAAGCCCTTGACAAGGTCCTGGATGACAACGAGGGTGACGAGCGCACCGGCGTCTCCATCGTTGCCAAGGCCCTCGAACAGCCGATGCGGCGTATCGCCGAGAATGCCGGCAAAGAGGGCTCCGTCGTCGTCGACATGGTGAAGAAGCTGGACCCGTCCCACGGCTACGACGCCGCCAGTGACGACTACGGCGACCTCATCGGCAAGGGGATTATCGACCCCCTTAAGGTGACCCGTGCAGGCCTGGAGAATGCCGTCAGCGTGGCGGCCATGGTACTGACCACCGAGTCCCTTGTTACCGAGATACCGGACAAGTCGCCTGCCATGCCCCCGGCCCCGCCCATGGACTATTAGTCCAACAGCACGGCGATTCACAACCGAATAGTAATAATGGGCCGGCGCTCAGCGCCGGCCCATTATTCTTTCCGAAGAGATTTAGGTTATTGGTGAATGCGCATAGCGCATTCACCAATAAGGGTTTCAAAGGTGAATGACGACTGGGGAATCAGGAGCGAAACGGGAAAGTCTACCGCAGCCAGGGTTTGATCAGCAGCTTGCCGAACTGGCGCCTCTCCTCCATCATCTGGTGCGCCTCTTTGGCGCCTTCCAGGGGATAGACGCTGTCTATGGCGGGCTTGACCTTGCCCTGGGCCACAACCTTGAGCAGTTGGGCCAACTCGTGGCGTGAGCCCAGGTAGGACCCGATGATGGTTAGCTGCTTGATGAAAAGCTCCTGGATGTTGATCCTACCGTAGACCCCCGTATGTGCCCCCGAGGTCACCAGCCGGCCATTGAAGGCCAGGCACCCGATGCTGCTCTGCCAGGTATCGGTGCCTATGTGCTCCACGACGATATCGACGCCCCGGCCCTCGGTGAGGCCCATCACGGAGTCCCTGAAGTCTTCAGTGGAGTAGTTGATGGTCTCGTCGGCGCCGATCTGACGGGCGCGCTCCAGCTTGATGTCCGAGGATGCGGTTGCCAGGACGCGGGCCCCGGCCATCTTTGCTATCTGGATAGCCCCGCTGCCGACTCCGCTGCCCGCGGAGTGAACGAGCACGTCTTCCCCGCTCCGTACCTTGGCCCGTGTGATGAGCATGTGCCAGGCGGTGAGATAGGCGAGGGCTACGCTGGCCCCCATGTCGTATGAAACCTCCGGCGGGAGAAGAATGATGCTTGATGCTGGGGCCTTGGTGAACTCGGCGTAACCGCCGGGGATGCTGGCCGCCTTGAGGCACATGCCCTCCTCCCCTATGCGGCACGGGTCGCAGTTGCCGCAGGGGAAGCGGGGAATGACCGTCACCCGGTCCCCGACGGAGAAGTCGGTGACCAGCTCTCCCATCTCGACGATCTCCCCGGCAACCTCCCGGCCGGGGATCGCGGGGAGGGGTATGGTAGCGCCGATGATTCCCTGTCGAAGATAGAGGTCGACGTGGTTGACGCCGCAGGCCCAGACTTTGATCAAGACCTCCAGTGGCCCGATCTCCGGGTTGGGAACCTTGTTGACCTGCAGGACCTCGGGGCCGCCGTGTTCTTCTATCGATACCGCTCTCAAACCGGCCTGCCCTTCTCTACTTAAGCTTGCACCCTACAGGAAGCCTGCTGGGAGAGCCAGGCGTTCTGCTTTGAGGGCCGGTTGGACCCTAGGCGACGCCCAACTGCTCCTTGACGAGGTCGACCCCCATCCTGACGGCCTTCAGCTTGGCCTTGGCCTCTTCAACCGTTCGGGTCTTGAGGCCGCAGTCGGGGTCGGCGAGGATCTGGTCGAGGGAGAACTGGGTCAGGACCCGGCGCACACCCTCTGCGACCTCTTCGGGTGGTTCTATCTGGTGGCTGTGCACGTCTACAACGCCGGCGGACAACATCTTTCTGAAGGGGTGGGAGGCGAACACGTCCATGAGCTGGTAGCCACTGTTGGCCATCTCCAGGTCGAAGATGTCTACGGGCATATCCAGCATCCGGGGATATATTTTGGCGAAATCGCCGTAGCAAATATGGGTGATGGTAGTGGTGGTGAGCCCCTCGGTTACGACGCCCATGGCCCGGATGGCGATGTCGATCTCCTCCGGGCGGGTGGAGAGGGCGGGCTCGTCGATCTGAATATAGGTTGCGCCGGCGGCCTCCAGGTCCCGGGCCTCGTCGCGCACAAACTCGGCCACGTTCATGATGAAGGCTTCACGGTTTGGGAAGTATTCGTCGAATGACCAGTCGCAGATGGTGTAAGGGCCGGTGAGCATGCCTTTGACCGGTTTTTCGGTGAGGCTCTGGGCGTACTTCCAGGTGTCCAGGGTGACGGGCTGACGCCTTTTAATGGGGCCGGTGGCAATGGGCTTGCGGTAGTAGCGGTTGCCGTAGGAGCGGACAAGACCGCTGATTGCAAACCCGTCCAGGTTCTCGGCGAAGAAGGTGACCATGTCACCACGGTCCATCTCCCCGTCGACGAGGATGTCGATGCCGATCTCCTCCTGGGCCTCGATCCACTCGCGGGTTGCCTGCAACTCCAGCTCGCGGAGTTCCTGCCGGTCCATCTCGCCCCGGGAGTAGCGTCCCCGGGCCTTCCTCAGGTAGGGAGGCTTGGGGAAGCTTCCCACGGAGGTCGTCAACAAGGCTCCCATCTAGCTTACCGCCTCCTTCAGCGCCGCTGCGCCCTCAGACATGCGCCTCAGCTTGGCTATTGCCGTGTCCCGGGGCAGGTAGTCGAGCCCGCAGCTGGGGGTCAGGTGAATGCGGGCCAGAGACACATGCTGCGAGGTCTCCGTAATAGTATTCGAGATATGCTCGACCGTTTCCAGGCGGACGTTGCGGGCGTCCAGGATGCCGAGGCCCAGGGTCTTGTCTGCGGGGAACCGGTCCAGCAGGTCAAAGTTGGCCGGGCCCTTGACGAAGTCCAGGCCGAAGCCGTGGAAGGGAAGATCGAAAAAGCCGTCCAGCCCGGTGGCGTCTCCAAACCAGGTGTACAACATCCGCTCTACGGTCAAGCCCTGGGTGAAGCGGTCCATCACCT
This sequence comes from Dehalococcoidia bacterium, assembly GCA_965220005.1. Lineage (GTDB taxonomy): Bacteria > Chloroflexota > Dehalococcoidia > Plut-88900 > Plut-88900 > Plut-88900. The sequence continues at coordinate 137,451 of OZ244800.1, read as the reverse complement.
TGCGGAAGAGTGTCCAGTCTTCTTTGTTCCTTACAATGGCAGGCTCGTCGACCTGGAGGAGGGGCACACCCTCGCTTTCCAGGGCTAGGGCTTCCTGCCTGAGGGCGTCGGCGAGTTCCGTGGCCAGGTGGGCCAGGTCATGGTGGTGGTCGGAGCGGGAGAGCTTGGCGAGGGTATAGGGGCCGGTGATAATCGCCTTGACCGGCAGCGAGGTGCAACCGGCGGCGAACCGGTAGTCAGATACTGTGATGGGGCGCTTCCAACTGATGGGGCCCGTGGCTACGGGCTGGCGGTAATAGGTGTTGGTGTCGAAGTAGCGCAGGAGGCCCGTGGCCTCGAAGCCCTCCAGGTTACGGGCGATGTATGTCTGCCCGTCATCCCAGCGAATCATGCCGTCGGTCATGATGTCGAGGCCTGCGGCAACCTGCTGTTCGATTACCTCGCGGGTGACGTCGTCCTCAACCCGGGCGAGGTCTTCGGGGGTGATGTCTCCTCTGTCAGAGCGGGCTATGGCCCTGCGGAGCCTCTGTCCCTCGGGCCCTTCAGTGATTTTCGGATAGGCGCCTACGGCGGTAAGTATCATGGTCGTGCGACGAGGAAGTATGCTACCACACGCAGGGTTTGGTCACAACAGCGCCATTCCACACTTCACGCTGTTTCTGGAATCCTGGGTTCCGAGAATGACGATTGTGCAAGAGACTGATGCTGGTGAAGGGTATTTATTCAGTCCTCCTGAGGGGGATCCTCCAGAGGCGGATGTTCCCCGCCTACGACGGACTTGCAGCATCTTCGATTGTGGGGTTTGGGTTTCCGTTTGGTTTGTTTGGGAGGGGGCAGGCGATGGAAGGTCCGGGACTCGGGCACAGGGGGCGGGAGGCCAGCCTGTGCAACCCCACAGGTTTTCAAGTTGGTTCCGGGGCGGACCGAGAGAGTCTCGGCGTGGGGCGCATACCCGTCTACCAGTGGCGCTCGACCTCTCTATGAGGAAGGAGCGCGAACCCGCTTCCGTCGTATATGACTACGACGGTGGAGTCCCGCGAGGGCCCTGAGGCCCTAGGCCCGACAAAGTGGGGCCGTATTTGTCACCGGCGAAGTCAATGCGGGTGACGCAGTGCGCCCATCAGGAAGGGCGCAAATGGGCAGGGCCTCTATGAGAGAGGGGCCTGCCCGTCTTGAGTCGATGGACCTTGCATCGCCTGGGTGTTTGGGGGAAGGGATAGCCGGGGCCCGTGTGAAGAGGAGATGGCGTCGGTCGCTTGAGCCACGGGCCTGCGCGAGGGCCGTTGGGATGGGCTTGGACGTTGAGTCCTCGGGGGTCGGGGCTGGGGTTCCCCCTGGGTTTTTGGTTCCTCCTTGAGATAGTTAGGTTGGTGTTCGAACGGCGGGGATAATAGCACGGGTGTTCACACGGGTCAAGGGGTTCGTGTCACTTTTGGGGGGACACCCCTCACCACCCTCAGGGATATATTGAGTCCCGCCCACCCGCCCTGTTTTATTGACATATCAGCCATGTTGCCCTGCAACATGGCTGATATGTCGTTATCAAGGGGAGGGGAAGGAAGGCTAGGAAGGGCGTGAGAGGGCAAATCCTAGATTCCTCGCGGAGCCTCGGAATGACAGGGGTTAAGGGGGTTGTGGGGTGGGGTGGGGGTGGAACGTGACGGATTGGCAAGTGCAGGGCCGCCCCACGCTCGACCCTTCGAGTGCCTCAGGGTGAGCGGCCCCACTCCACGGGATGGATTACGGCTCTCGGCGGCCGGAATGACGGATGGGGGAGGGGTGATCCGCCTTAGGCGGACAGGCTCCCCTCGGTTGGGGGGCTAAGCCCGCAGGTCTCGCAGAGACTCCTCTGCGACGGCGAGGGTGTGGTCTATGTCCTCTTCCGAGTGGACCAGCGAGACGTACATTTTCGGGCCGCCGGGCACGCTCCAGACGCCTCGGCGGATGAGGCCCATCTTGAATCGGCGGCCCATGTCTGCGTCGGCCGACCAGGTGTCCCGGTATTGGGTCACGGGCTGATCGGTGAACAGTACGTCGACTATCGAACCTTCCTGACACACGAACATGGGGATCTCGAGCATCTGGCCCAATTCCTTGAGCCCGTCCCCGAGCCTCTTGCCCATCGTTGCGAGCCGTTCGTATTGGCCGGGCCGTCTCAGGACGTTCAGGGTTGCTCGGCCTGCGGCCATGGATGCGGGATTGCCGCTGAAGGTGCCGCCGTACATCGCCAACTCACCGCGGGCGGCTGCCTCGGGGGTGAAGGGGTAGAAGAGGTCATTCTGGCCGACTATGGCCCCGATGGGGTAGCCCCCTCCTATCACCTTGCCCATGGTCGCAAGGTCGGGTGAGACGCCGTAGTACTCCTGAGCTCCGCCCCAGGCGAGCCGGAACCCGGTTACCACCTCGTCGAAAATAAGTACCACGCCGCATCGACGAGTGACGTCGCGGAGCCCTTCCAGAAACTCGACCTTTGGAGGAATGTTGCGCTGTACCGGCTCCACAATGACCGCGGCCAACTCATTCTTGTTGCGTTCGATGAGGCGGGAGGTGGTTTCTATATCGTTGAAGGGGGCCACCAGTACGAGATCTGCGAGGGCGTCGGGGATGCCTTGGGAGTCGCGGGGTGGGCGTGGGTATTCGAAAGGTTCCTTGTGGGTCCCGGCCCAGGCTGTGTAGTCGTGGGTGCCGTGATAGCCACCCTCCATCTTCATAATCTTGGGTTTGCCGGTGACCGCCCTGGCTAGTCGGAGTGCCATCATGGTGGCTTCGTTGCCGGAGCCGGCGAACTTGATGCGCTGTCCGCAAGGTACGGCGCTGACTATGGTCTCGGCGAGATCGATCATGGACTCGCTGAGGTTGTAGTACTGGGACCCGGCGGCGGCCTGCTTTTCAGCGGCCTCAACGACTTCGGGGTGGGCGTGGCCCAGGATCAGGGGCCCCGACCCCATGACGTAGTCGATATATTCCTTGCCGTCGACATCCCAGAACCTGCTCCCTTCGCCCCGGGCCACGATGGGTTGAAGCTCTTGAGGCAGAGACCCGTGGGTGGTGTGGTGCATGGTGCCGCCGGCCAGGAACTGGGAGGCCCGGGCCATGAGCTCTGAGCTGCGCTGAGTGTCAGACATGAATTCTCCTTCAGGGGGGAGGGTATCGGGATTTAGGCGAGTATAGCACAGGCTTTTTCGCCGCTAGGAACTCGGATCATCGCTTGCGTGCGATGCCCACTCTACCCAGCGATTTTAGAGATACGAATAGGCGGGTGACCAACCCATCGCTGCTGTGCCATCCTCAATACATGAGGGCAAATATCGACTGAAGCTGACTTGGGCTTACTTTGCAGGGGCGTAACCACGTTTACAATAAGCGCTGGCCCATACACCTTTGAGGCGTTGTCTAAATAGACTGATTGAGATGATGATTCGGAAAAGTTCAACACCTTTTGATGTAGGAGCACAGGCTCACTAGGCGCATTTTCTCGTGCCCGCTCCATCCGTCGTTTCTCGGCCCTATTCTTGGCAACTTCGATTGTAGAGTGGGAATCTAGGCGAAGGACCGTGCCGTCATTAAAGTCCCCATATGACCGCTTGGTCGTCACCATTCTATGTCTGATTCTAGAACTGTCAGGGGGCTGTAACTGTCGTTCTTGCTCTTGCTCCCGAAATCGCCCGTCTTCAGGTTGCTCGCAAATCGGGCAAATACGCATACTGCCTGCAGGAATGACATATTCGCAGTTGTGCCCTACTGGAATAATGGTGAGATCACCCAATGCCGCCTGTTGTATGGCGGGGGATGGCCACCGATAGTTAGCAACACTCTGCACAATCTCCGCTTTACGAAAGTGCAATCGCAAATCCAGCCCGTCGTCCCTATATAGTCGGCGGTCATCGGCGTTTTCTTGGGCATCGCCCGAGTACAAATGGCTGGGCTGGATGCAAAACCTTCTATGGCATAAATGCAGAACGTCCGCATCTGTTTTGTTTCCTCGGCTTTGCTTGAAAGCCTGTCTATGCGCAAGCTGTTCCCTTTCCGGGAAAGTAGCACGGCCATAGCCTTCTTCAGTTAAGGCATACAGCCAGACTAGGCAGTCACCGACGGGGTGAGCGGATAGATTAATGGGCGGGGGTGCAGCGATATAGTCGTCTTGGCGAATTATCCCCTTAAGTCGCTTTCCGCTCTTTGGAAATAAGGAGACACCTCTCAAGACCGAAGCGCGGTGTTGATGATATTTATTCACACGTCTTGCTCCTTTGCGGCGTCGTGCTTAAAACCTTGGGTAAATAGGCATATGAGTCCCTAAACATTGCTATCTCCCCGAAGGCAACGACGCCAGCCGGTCGAGGAAACCCGCCGACCGTACCTCTCTCTCCAACTGGTAGCGGATGTACCTACCCAGGGTCATTTCCATCTCCCCGGCCAGCCGTTCGGGTGTTACCTTTTCTGCTATCGCGGATGGGTCTGAGTTGCGAAGGTAGCGGAAGGATGTCAGGGCGTCCCGGGAGATGGGCCGCGCCGCTCCGTCTCCCTCGGCGCAGTCGGGACAGACGAGGCCGCCACCGACGGGACTGAAGGATGCGCCGCCCTGGAAGCTCGACGCCCGGCACACTACGCAGGAATCGAGGTCGGGCGCGTAGCCGAGAATTGCCAGAAGGCGCAGCTCATAGCGGCGCAGGACCAGTCCGCCGTCCTTGTTTAGAGTCAGTGCTCTCAACGTTTCCAAAAGTGCCTCGTAGACCTCGGGGCTGGCGTCTTCCTCGCCGGTGAAGAGGTCTATAAGCTCGGCGGCGTAGAGGGCCTGGGCGGTGCGATGCAGGTCATCACGCAGTTCGACAAAGCTTTCGATGGGACTGACCTGGCTAATGACGTCGAGATTCTGGCCCCGTGCAATGAGCAGCGAGACCCGTGACAGCGGCTCGACGTGGCCTCCAACCCTGCTCCTGGGCTTCAACACACCCTTCCCCACGAGCCTCAGCTTGCCCAAATATGGGCTGTAAACGGTGACAATCTTGTCCGCATCGCCGAGGTTCTGGTGGCGGAGGACAATGGCCTCGGTCTTATAGACTCGGGGTCTGGACATAGAGGGATTATACGCCGGGCTCCACAGTGAAAGATGGGGGGAACGTCAAGGAATGCCTGAGCTTCCTCTCTTGGTGTCGAAATGATGGAGTTTCGGGCGGGGCGCTAGAACGGCTGCCGACCTTCCAGCGCCCGAGCGAGTGTCACGTCATCCACGTATTCCAGGTCGCCGCCGGCGGGGAGGCCACGAGCCAGGCGCGTGACCCGTATCCCGAGGGGAGATATCAGCCCGTTCAGGTACATGCAGGTGGCGTCACCCTCGATGTTGGGGTTGATGCCGAGGATTATCTCCTTCACCTGGCCGTCGCGGAGTCTGTCCAGCAGCTCCCTCACCTTCAGGTCGTCGGGCGTGATGCCGTTCATGGGGGAGATCACGCCGTGGAGGACGTGGAACAGTCCGTGGAACTTGCCCGACCTCTCGATGGGAAGGATGTCCAACGGCTCTTCTACGACGCAGATCTGGCTACGGTCTCGTCGGAAGTCGCTGCAGAGGGGGCAGACCTCGGTCTCGGCGATGTTCTGGCACGAGCCGCAAAGGGTGGTGAGCTCCTTGACGGCGATGATCGCCTCGGAGAGGGCTCGGGCCTCCTCTTCCGGCAGGCGCACCATGTGATAGGTAAGCCGCTGGGCCGTCTTGGGCCCGATGCCCGGCAGCCGGTTGAAAGCCTCTATGAGCCGGGTCACGGCTGGAGAGGTGGGCGAGGTGGACATGGACTCCCCCGCTGCCTACAGCCCGGGGATGTTGAGGCCGGCGGTGAGTCCGCCCAGGTGGCTGGACGCCAGGCCCTGGGACTTCTCGATGGCCTCGGTGACGGCGGCCTGGACCAGGTCCTGGAGCATCTCCACGTCCTCCGGGTCAACGACCTCGGGGGAGATGGTGATGGACTTGATCTCCTGCTTGCCGTTCATGACGACCTTGACTGCGCCGCCGCCGACGCTGGCCTCGACGTCTTTGTCGGCCAGCTCTTCCTGGGCCTTGGCCAGCATGGACTGGACATCCTGCATCTGCTTCATCTGACGCCGAAATTGTCTGTTCATATTGTGCTCCCGTGGCCCTCGGCTCTTACGGCCCGCGCTCGATAATCCTGGCCCCCATGTCCATCGCCGCTCTGACCAGTGGCCCGGGCCCCGAGTCGGGGGTGGCGGGGACGGGTGGGGGCTTCGTGGCCCGAGGCTCGGGTTGCTCGGCCGGGGCGGGCTGTCCGTAGCCGCCGTTCGGAGGTGCGGGCTCGCTTATGGCAGGGCCGGAGTCGGAGGAAGGTGACTTATCCTTGCTGACAAGGTCGCAGCGGATCCTATATGGCCCGCCGAACACCTCGTTTACCTTCTTTTCGACCAGGTGGCGGTACTTGGGGTTGTCGATCCAGTTCTTGTGGAACTCGTGAAAGAAACCAATGACCAGGGTGTCGCCTTCAAGGGCCACGGGCTCGCTCGCACTGCGGAGAACCGCGTCAAGGCTTCCCTTGGACCCGACGCCTCTTAGAGCATCCACCAACGCCGGCCATCTCTCCTTGAAATCAGATATGTCGCCCGATGCTTCAGATACCGGCACGGGGGCAGGTGTTGGCTCGGGCAAAGGATCTGAGGTCGGCGCGGGACTCGGGGTTTCCTCTATATGGGTATCGGGCGTCGACACACCGTTGGGAGCGGCCTTTGCGACCGGTTGGGGGTCGGGGTCACGGATGGGCGGCTTTGGAGGTTGGGGCGCGGGCGTCGGGGCGGCCATTGCGCGCGGCGCAGGCGCGGCCGGCCTTGCCTGTTCCGGGGCAGCGGCGGTTCTGGCAGACCTGGTTTGCTGGGGAGTGGAGGCGGGTTGGGAGGCGTAGAGAGCGACGTCTAGGATGGCCATTTCAAGGGGCATAGGGCTCGAGGAGTCGGCTTTCAGGTTGGCGCTGCTCCAGAGCGTGAGGGCGCGCTGCAGCAGTCCGATGTCGGATGTCGAGGCCTGCTCCCGAGCCCCTACCAAGTCCTCTTCGGGCAAGTCCAGGACGTCGGCAGCGCCCGCCTTGATCAGGAGCAGCGACCGGAGATATTCAAGCATCTCCCGGTGAAAGTGCTTCAGGTTCAAACCCTGCTCGGCGACGCCGTGGAGGGCCCTGAGCGCACCCGGCAGGTCGCCGGAGAGCATTCCCGCGGCGACCTCCTGAAGGGGCAGGCCCGACGATACGCCGAGCAGCTCCCGCAAGTGGGCAGGTTCGATGCTGGCGCCGAAAGAGACGATGAGCTGCTCCAGCAGGTTCTCGGCGTCCCGGAGGCTCCCCTCCGAGGCCCGGACGATGGACTTCATCACCCAGGGCTCGACCTTTACGCCTTCGTCGTCGCAGAGTTCCTGGAGCCGACCCTCGACGGAGCTTTGGCTGAGACGGCGGAAGTCGAAGCGCTGGCATCGGGACACGATTGTGACTGGGAGGCGGTGGGCCTCGGTGGTGGCGAGAATGAAGATGACGTGCCTCGGGGGCTCCTCCAGAATCTTGAGGAGGGCGTTGAAGGCGGGCGTGGTCATCATATGAACTTCGTCGATTATATAGACCTTGAAGGGGGACTCGGCGGGGGAGTAGTTGACACGCTCCCGCAGGTCACGCACCTCGTCGATGCCGCGGTTGGAGGCGGCGTCTATCTCAATGAGATCGAGGGCGTTGCCCATGCCGACCGCCAGGCATTGTGGGCATTCGTTGCAGGGCTCGCCCTTGCCGTTTCTGGCGCAGTTGACTGCCTTGGCGAGGATGCGGGCGGTGCTGGTCTTGCCCGTGCCTCGGGGCCCGCAGAAGAGGTAGGCGTGAGCGACCCGGCCCTGGGCCAGGGCGTTGATCAGGGTGCGGGTGACGTGCTCCTGCCCAACCACTTCGGCGAGGGTCTGGGGCCGCCACTTACGATATAGCACTTCGGAGACCATCAGTTGTTCCCCAAATCCGTCATTCGGGCCTCCGAGCCGGTCGAAGATGCGCCGAGGTGTGAATCCATGTCTACCCCAGCATTCTGCTCCGGGAACAGGGACTTTCGCTCAATGCCCATGAGGCGCAGGGCTCGGGTCTCCATCTCTTTCATCAGTCCCGCTTCTGAGGGCACCTCGTGGTCGTAGCCCAGGAGGTGAAAGACGCCGTGAACCGTAAGGAAGGCTATTTCGTCCTTGGTCTCGTGGCCGAGGCTCTCGGCCTGGCGGGACGCCTGGGGATAGGAAATTATCACCTCTCCAAGATCCTGCTTGCCGCTGGGCGGGCTAACGAATCCTCCCTCTCCGACCTCGTTCCCACTCATGGTGAATGACAGCACATCGGTGGTGCCCGACTTGCCTCTGAACCTCATGTTCAGGTCGGCAACGGTGTCGTCTCCGGTGACGGCTACGGAAACCTCGGCGGGGTATCGGGCACCTTCTATTTCAAGGACATTTGACACGGCACTTTCGATCAATGCGGCATCCAAATTGTCGCGGTAAGGGGGCTCGATGAGAAGACTCAGGTCAAGGGGAGACATGCCACCAGCGGAGGAAAACTACCGAACGATGATAGCACAGGGGAAGGTGGCGGGAAACCTCTGAATTGGCACTACACATGTGGTTCAGTTGACATATGACAATCAAAATGAAAGCGGTCAATCAAAGGAAACCAGCCTTGTGTTTGATTGTTTGGAAACTCCAGAGATTTCGGGGTCTGGCAGGGGATGTGAGGAACATTTGCATAACGGCATTATAGAGGGGGAGAGGAGGGGAGGAGCAAGGGGTCCGTGTCACAAAAATAGGGCGGATAACTGCGACGGAATGGCAGTGCGTGGCCCCCCGCTCATACTTCGAGAGCCTCCGCCTCGGCGGATCTACGACAGCACGAGCGGCCCCACCACTAGAGGTTATGCAAAGGTCTCGCTTAGCAAAACGCTCGGGTCCGGGCTGAGCGCCCCAATCAAGACAGCCGAATGCCCTAGCTCCCCATACGCGCATGGGCGGACCGGATTATTTCCTCGGTTTCCTCCCACCCGATGCAGGCATCCGTGATCGAAACGCCGTATTCGAGCTTTGAAGGATCTCCCAAGGACTGGTTTCCCTCTTTGATGTTGCTTTCGAGCATAAGGCCGACAATCCCGGGATTGCTCACCCTTTGATCAAGGAGTGCGTTGAAGACGGAGGCCTGCAACTTGTGGTCCTTGTTCGAGTTGGCGTGGGAGCAGTCCACGAGCAGGTTGGAGGAAAGGCCGCGCTTCCGGAGTAACCCCTGCGCAGTTGCCACCGATTCCACGCCGTAGTTGGGGCCCGTCTTTCCTCCCCGGAGTATCAAATGGGCCGCAGGATTGCCTATGGTCTTGACGACGGAAGCGACTCCGTCGGCATCGATGCCGAGAAAAACATGCTCCGACATGGCGGATACGACACCGTCGACTGCGATTTCCACTCCACCGCCTGTACCGTTCTTGAATCCTATCGGCATACTGAGACCGCTTGCCATGAGCCTGTGGGGCTGGCTCTCGGTGGTCCTTGCGCCAATCGCGCCCCAGGAGATCATGTCGCTGAGATATTGAGGAGTGAACGGCTCCAGGAACTCTGTAGCGGTCGGCAGACCCTGGGAGCAGACGTCTATCAGAAACTGCCGGGCCTTGGCCAGGCCCTCTTGCACATCGTAGGTGTCGTTCAACTGAGGGTCATTTATGAGGCCCTTCCAGCCGACAGTGGTGCGAGGCTTCTCGAAGTAGACGCGCATGGCGATCATGAGCCGGTCTTCGACCTCTTTGGCGAGCCCTGCCAGACGCCGGGCGTAGTCGAGGCCCAATTCGGTGTCGTGGATAGAGCATGGCCCGACGATTATGAGCAGCCGCGTGTCTCGGCCGTTCAGTATTGCCTCTATCTGGCGCCGATGCCGGGCAATCTGCTCCCTTATCGGGTCCGGCAGCGGGTAACGTTTCCAATATGCAGACGGTGGGTCAAGCCGCTTGATGCTCTCCACCCTGACGTCATGAACTACCGACTTCTCGATCTGGACCATCTCCTCACCTCTCAGCAAAAAGACCTCGACCAGTTGTGGTCGAGGTCTCGAACGTTCTCTTGTCTGTCCTGTCCTATGGTTGGGCGTAGAGCGTCAAGACCTCACCGGCGCGCATTAGCACGCTTGTAAAGCGGCGATAATAGCCCTGTACACCATCCCAGTTTGTCATAGCTAATGAAGCCTACCTGCATGTGCGCCTTATTGTCAACTTGAACAGGGGCCGTAGGCAGAGAAGCGAGACCTCCTTGGGTGAATGACCCGGGTCTTGGCCTCAGCACTCTCACGAGATAACATGGAATTGCTCCAAATTTGGGGCCGCATTCTATTGACAGGGTATTTAGCGGGTGCTAATATGGCAGGTCGAATGCAGTACTCCCCGTGCCCCATTCCCCCTCTAAGGCTCATCCCCCGAGCTGACCATTTGTACCCGCACCTCACCTAGCACAGGTATAGGCATTACTACCCTGTTGTCCTGGAGGTTCTAGACGCCATGGTGTCGACTCTACCCGCGCCCGAAACCCTTGACCGGAGCCGAGTGTCGTTCTCCAAGCTCCCCGAAGTCCTTGAGATACCCAGCCTGATCCTCGTTCAGTTGGACTCCTATGAATGGTTCCGCAGAGAAGGACTCAAGGAGTTGTTCGAAAAAGTGTCGCCGATATCCGACTACGCGGGCGGCAGGTTCGACCTCCACTTCCTGGACTACGAGTTCCGGGACCCGACAAAGGATAAGAGCCCGGACGGCACTCCCCTCCCGTGCCCCCTGCAGAACCCGGATTGCCATAAGAAGCACTTCCCGAAGTACGACGAGAGCGAGTGCAGGATGCGCGACGCAACCTACTCGGCTCCCCTGTACGTGAAGGTGCAGCTGGTAATCAAGCAGACGGGAGAGGTGAAGGAGCAGGAGCTGTTCATGGGGGACATTCCCCTTATGACCTCCCAGGGCACCTTCATCATCAATGGCGCGGAGCGGGTGGTTGTAAGCCAGCTCGTGCGCTCGCCGGGGGTCTATTTCACACTGGACACCGACCCGTCAACGGGACGAGGACTCTGCTCGACCAAGCTGATCCCCAACCGGGGCGCGTGGCTGGAGCTTGAGACCAGCAACCGGGGCATAATCTCGGCGAAGGTGGACCGGAAGAGGAAGCTCCCCGTGACCACGCTGCTCAGGTGCGTCGGGTACGGGAATGATGAACCAATCAAGGAGCTGTTCAAAGACATCGACCTGGAAGGCGAAAACTCGTACATCGAGAGGACGCTGGAGAAGGACGGGGGCATCGAGTCCCGGGAGGAGGCGCTGATAGAGCTGTACCGGCGCATCAGGCCCGGAGAGCCCCCCACCGTCGAGAATGCAGACAACCTGCTGAAGGCCCTTTTCTTCAACCCGCGCAGGTACGACTTCGGAAAGGTTGGCCGCTACAAGGTAAACAAGCGGCTGGGGACCGAGCTGTTGAAGGCCTCGGGCCTGGACAAAGAGGAAGCGGCGAGTGTTCACCCCATCGTGGCGCCGGGCATCTTTGACGAAGAGGCAGTAAAGGCCATCCTGCCGGAGGAAAAGGCCGAGAAGGTAAACGAGGTGTTCAGCAACCGCGCCCTCAACAAGGAGGACCTGCTGGCCATAGTCCGCAAGGTGATCCTGGTAAACCAGGGCAAAGACACCGTCGACGACATCGACCACTTGGGCAACAGGCGAGTGAAGGGTGTGGGTGAGCTTATTCAGAACCAGTTCCGAATCGGGTTGATGCGGATGGAGAGGGTGGTGCGGGAGAGGATGACCCTGACCGAGGCGGAAACTGCGATGGCGCAGGCGTTGGTCAACGTGCGCCCCATAGTGGCTTCCATCAAGGAGTTCTTCGGCGGTTCACAGCTGTCCCAGTTCATGGACCAGACCAACCCCCTGGCGGAGCTGACCCACAAGCGCAGGTTATCGACACTAGGCCCGGGCGGTCTGTCGAGAGAGAGGGCGGGATTTGACGTCAGGGACGTACACCACTCCCACTACGGGCGGATATGCCCCATCGAGACCCCTGAAGGGCCCAACATTGGACTTCTCGGGTCCCTGGCCACTTATTCAGTCATCAACGAGTACGGCTTCATTGAGACTCCCTACAGGCGCGTGATAAAGGAAGTTCCCTGCGATTCCCCCGAGATTGTCGGCAAGACGCTGACTGAGAAAGTGGTTGGGAATAACGGGAGAACGATATCCCGGGAGGGCAGGGTAGTAACTAAGGCGATGGCCAAGAGGATCGCAGGTCTGAACGGGCGGACCATCGGTGTTAAGCCGTTTGTGTCGGCCAATATCGACTACCTGGCGGCGGATGAAGAGGAGCAGTACGTCATAGCGCAGGCCAACTTGAGGCTGGACGAACAGAACCAGTTCACGACGGAAAGGATCGAGGCCCGCTACGGCGAAACTCTGCGGATGGAGATTCCCGAGAACGTCGACTTCATGGACGTATCGCCGAAGCAGATAGTTAGCGTCTCCACTTCCTTGATCCCGTTCCTGGAGCACGACGACGCCAACCGAGCGCTGATGGGCTCCAACATGCAGAGGCAAGCCGTGCCCCTCCTCCGCCCCGAGTCGCCCCTGATCGGGACTGGAATGGAGGCCTACGTTGCCAAGGACAGTGGTCAGGTGTGTGTGGCTGCGGCGGACGGCAAGGTGGTCTCGGTTTCCGGCGATGAAATCATGATCAAGCAGGACGAGGGCGGTCTGCGGGAATACCCCTTGCTCAAGTTCATGCGGAGCAACCAGGGCACCTGCATAAACCAGAGGCCGATTGTGCAGAAGGGAGACCGGGTAAGCCGAGGCCAGGTCCTGGCCGACAGCTCCTCGACCGACATGGGAGAGCTGGCGCTGGGACAGAACGTCCTGTGTGCCTTCATGAGTTGGGAAGGCTACAACTACGAAGACGCCATTGTAATAAGCGAACGGATAGTCCGGGAGGACAAGTTCACCTCGATTCATATTGAGAAGCACGAGGTGGAGGCCCGGGACACGAAACTTGGCCCCGAGGAGATCACCCAGGACATTCCGAATGTTGGCGAAGAAAGCCTGGCCGACCTGGACGAGGAAGGAATCATCAGGATCGGGGCGGTTGTCGGGCCGGGAGACATCCTGGTCGGCAAGATAACGCCCAAGGGTGAGACTGAGCTCACGGCGGAAGAGAAGCTGCTGCGGGCGATCTTCGGTGAGAAGGCCCGGGAAGTTAAGGACACCTGCCTGCGTGTCCCCCACGGCGAGCAGGGGAAGGTAATTGACGTCAAAAAGTTCACCAGGGACGACAAGGACGAGCTTTCTCCCGGCGTAAACCAGCTGGTCCGGGTCTGGGTGGCCCACACCCGGAAGATAGCCGAGGGAGACAAGATGGCGGGACGCCACGGCAACAAGGGCGTCATAGCGGTAATCCTGCCTGAAGAGGAGATGCCCTTCCTGCCGAATGGGACTCCAATAGACATAGTGTTAAACCCCATCGGGGTGCCTTCCAGGATGAACCTGGGGCAGATTCTGGAGACCCACCTGGGCCTCGCAGCCCAGGCCCTGGGGTTCAAGGTCGCGACGCCCGTATTCGACGGAGCGAGCGACACGTCAATTGAAGATGCCCTGTCCAAGATGTGGATTAACCAGCGGGCCGAGACTGCACTCCCGGGCCCCGAGAACGGCGCCGGTCACCAGAACGGCCACATGGCAATAGACTGGCTCAAGGGCAAGGGATACGACGGGGAGCAGGTTATGGGGGACAACAGCCCCGGCCTGGCAAAAGAGGTGTGCCTGAAGCTCTGGTTCGACGACCTGGGAATAGATGCTTCCGATTTCGGGCGCGAGGAGCTGAACGCCAAGATGACGGAGGCCATGTCCGAACGGGATGTAATCCCGCCTTTCTTCGGCAAGATGCTTCTGCGGGATGGTCGTACGGGAGAGGCTTTCGACCAGCCGATAACCGTGGGGCCAATCTACATGATGAAGCTGATTCACCTGGTAGAGGACAAGATCCACGCCCGGTCCACGGGCCCCTACTCCCTGATAACCCAGCAGCCCCTGGGCGGCAAGGCTCAGTTCGGAGGGCAGAGGTTCGGGGAGATGGAGGTGTGGGCCCTGGAAGCCTACAGTGCGGCCCACCTGCTGCAGGAGATGCTGACCGTCAAGTCGGACGACGTTGCGGGCCGGGTGAAGACCTACGAATCGATAGTCAAGGGCGAGGACGTGTTTCAGCCCGGCGTTCCCGAGTCCTTCCGGGTGCTGCAGAAAGAGCTGCAGAGCCTGGGACTCTCGGTGGAGCTGCTGAACGAGGAAGCAGAAGAAACGCTGTTGGATGAAGACATTGCCGAAACAGAAGACGGCGTGGATGGAGAGCTGGACATATTTGCACAGCTGGGCCCCGAGCCGGACGAAGCCGAAACAGAAACTGGAGAATCGCAGGAAGAGGTGTTGTAGTACATGGTCACCGACATCAAGGGAGTCGAATCCGAAAACTTTAACGCCATACGCATCTCTCTGGCCTCGCCGGAGCAGATACTACAGTGGTCCTACGGAGAGGTGACCAAGCCTGAGACCATCAACTACCGGACATTGAAGCCGGAGAAGGATGGCCTCTTCTGCGAACGCACCTTCGGTCCTACCAAGGACTTCGAATGCTACTGCGGAAAGTACAAGAGAGTCCGTTACAAGGGAATAATCTGTGATCGGTGCGGCGTTGAAGTCGCTCGGTCAAAGGTTAGAAGGGAACGGATGGGCCACATCCGTCTGGCGGCGCCCGTCAGTCACATCTGGTATGTGAAAGGCACCCCGAGCAGGCTCGGCCTTCTACTGGATGTCTCGCCCAGAACGCTGGAGCGGATCCTGTACTTCGCTCAGTACACCGTTACCAGCGTTGACGCCGCGGCCCGGGAGCGGGCCTTGACTGAGGTGACGGAGGCTGTGGATCTCGAGAAAGAGAAGCTCGCTCAGCAGACCGCCGAGGCCATAGAGGGCGTGGAGACGATTGGCAAGAACGCGAAAGCCGACCTTGAACGTCGCCGGGACGCCGAGCTTGATTCCCTTACCGAGAAATCTGATGAAGAGGCTCGGCGAGTGCGTGAGACTGCGGAGGAGCTGGAAGCCCAGATAACTGAGATGATGGGCAAGGCCTCGGTCGGTGAGCTGGCATTGAACGGCCACACGATAGTAGGCGAGGGAGCTGAGGTATCGGAGGCGGCCCTGGATGCGCTTAGCGAGGCAGTGGAAGCGAAGGTGGCGGAGATCACCGAGAGGTCGGACAGGGAGATAGAAGCAACCTCTACCCGCTACACAAAGCAGATCAAAGAGCAGTCCGACCGCGCCATTGGGCAGATCAATGATGTCAAACGAAGGATGGCTGAGGAGAGGGACGCTCTCAAGGTCGACTCCAAGAAGAAACTGGATGAGCTTCAGGACATGAAACCCCTGATGATGCTCACCGAGGCCCACTACCGCGAACTGAAGGAGCGGCACGGGGGCATATTCTCGGCGGGGATGGGGGCGGAAGCCATC
Source organism: Dehalococcoidia bacterium (assembly GCA_965220005.1). GTDB lineage: Bacteria > Chloroflexota > Dehalococcoidia > Plut-88900 > Plut-88900 > Plut-88900. The sequence goes on along the minus strand of OZ244800.1, from coordinate 121,905 downwards.
CTGGAAATTCTGCAGAACCTGGACATGACACAACTCCGGGACAACCTCAAGATGGAGATTAACTCCACCTCGGGGCAGAGGTACAAGAAGGCCACGAAGCGGCTGCGTGTCGTGGATGCCCTGTACAAGAGCGGCAATCACCCGGAATGGATGATCATGACCGTCCTGCCCGTCCTTCCTCCCGATCTGAGACCGATGGTCCAGCTGGACGGCGGCAGATTCGCCACAAGCGACCTTAACGATCTCTACCGCAGAGTCATCAACCGCAACAACCGGCTGAAGAGGCTCCTGGAACTGGGTGCGCCGGAGATTATCATCCGTAACGAAAAGCGCATGCTCCAGGAAGCGGTGGATGCGCTCATAGACAACGGGCGCGGGGCCGAGCAATAGCCGGGAGCCACAACCACAAGCTGAAGTCGCTATCGGACATGCTCAGAGGGAAGCAGGGACGGTTCCGGCAGAACCTCCTGGGCAAGAGGGTCGACTACAGTGGGCGATCCGTGATCGTGGTCGGGCCCAACCTGCGGCTGGACCAGTGCGGTCTACCGAAGAGGATGGCCCTGGAACTGTTCAAGCCATTTGTGATGCAGCGGCTGGTCATGAAGGGGCTGTCTCACAACATAAAGAGCGCCAAGCGGATGGTGGAGCGCACCAGGCCCGAGGTCTGGGACGTCCTGGAAGAGGTGACCAAGGAGAGGCCCGTACTGCTGAACCGGGCCCCGACCCTGCACAGGCTCGGGATACAGGCCTTCTGGCCCGTGCTCATAGACGGGAGTGCCATTCAGCTCCACCCTCTGGTCTGCACCGCATTCAACGCGGACTTCGACGGCGACCAGATGGCCGTGCATCTGCCCCTGTCCCGCGCTGCGGTGATAGAGGCCAAGCACGCGATGCTCAGCACCAGGAACATGTTGTCGCCCAGCTCTCGGGAGCCGATTACCGCGCCCACCCTGGACATCGTGCTCGGGTGCTACTACATGACGCTGATCAAGCCCGTACCTGAGGGCGAAAGAAGGCTGTTCCGCAGTGAGGAAGACACCAAGCTGGCCTACGATCTGGACCAGATACAACTCCAGCAGGAAATAGAAGTGTCCCTGGGCAAAGGCGAGCGCCTGGCCACGACCGTTGGGCGCATCCTGTTCAACGACATCCTGCCCGAGGAGGTCGAGTACCGCAACGAGGTTGTCGACAGAAAGGTCCTCAAAGACATTGTTGCGGAGTGCTACCAGCTCATTGGGTCAGAGGCCACGGCCGTCGTGCTGGACGACATCAAGCGGCTCGGGTTCAGCTTCGCGACGAAGTCCGGCATGAGTATCGCTGCGACCGACCTGAAGGTGCCCGAGGCCAAGGCCGGCGTGTTGAGCGAGGCTGATGAACGGGTCGCCGAGGAGAAGGCCCAGTACGACATGGGCCTCATCACCGAGGACGAGCTTTACAAGAACTCTGTAGAGGTATGGAGCCAGGCAGACGCCAAGGTCCAGGCTCTAATCCAGGAGGTCCTACCCTCTTACGGCTCGATCTACATGATGGCCGACTCGGGGGCGAAGGGTAACATCTCCCAGGTCAAGCAGATGGCGGGCATGAGGGGTCTGATGACCGACCCACGGGGCCGAATTATGGACCTGCCCATCCGGTCCAGCTTTAAGGAAGGGTTGACGGTGCTGGAGTACTTCATCTCTACCCACGGAGCCCGGAAAGGGTTGGCGGACACAGCCCTGCGTACGGCAGACAGCGGCTACCTGACCCGCCGGCTGATAGACGTGTCCCAGGAAGTCATCATTACGGAAGAGGACTGCGAGACCACCTCCGGGATCTGGATCAACTACGACCGTGAGACGACAATCCTCGGCTCCTTGTCCGAATGGATTGTGTCCCGGTTCACCGCGGCCCCCGTCTATCACCCTGAGACCCAGGAGATGCTTATAGACAACAGGGTAGAGATTGACGAGCGAACCGCAAAGGAGATTGAGGATGCGGGTGTGACCCGCGTGTTCGTGCGCACGCCCCTGGGGTGCGAGGCCAAGCGTGGCCTCTGTAAGGTCTGTTATGGCTGGAGTCCGGCGAGAGGCGAGACGGTGGAGAAAGGCGAGGCGGTGGGAGTTATCGCTGCGCAGAGCATCGGGGAGCCGGGAACGCAGCTGACGATGAGAACGTTCCACACCGGCGGAGTGGCTGGCGGCCTGGACATAACCAGTGGACTGCCGAGGGTTGAGGAGCTGTTCGAGGTAAGGGCCCCCAAGGGTCAGTCGATCCTCGCTGAGATGGACAGCATAGCCCAGGTCGAGCAGGACGAAGAGACCCGAAAGATAGTCACCGTAAGCACCGAGCAGTACACGGAAGAGTACCCGCTGCCGGAGGGCTACAAACCACTGGTCCAGTCGGGGCAGCACGTGGAGTCGGAGATGCCGCTGGCTCAACAGCAGTCGGTGGATGATCCCGAGAGCGCTCTTCCGGAGAAGATTATCCTCGCCCGGACACCCGGCATGGTCGAGTTGGAAGAAGACCGGATAGTAGTAACGTACGAAGAGCAGGACCGTCGGGAGTACCCGGTGCCGGCGACTACCAGGTTGCTGGTGGCAGAGGGAGAAGCGGTTACCGCCGGACAGCAGCTCACTGAGGGCCCCATCAATCCCCAGGACATTCTAAGGATCATGGGCACCGACGCCGTACAGCAGTACCTGGTGCGGGAGGTGCAGAAGGTCTATAAGTCCCAGGGAGTGAACATCAACGACAAGCACATTGAGGTAATAGTCAGGCAGATGCTGCGGAAGGTCAGGATCGACTCCCAGGGGGACACTCAGCTCCTTCCCGGCGAGCTGGTCGACAGGCTGGTCTACCATGACAGCAACGCCAAGGTCCTGGCCGAGGGCGGAGAGCCCGCAATCGCTAACCCGATACTTCTGGGCGTTACCAAGGCCTCCCTCAACACGGACAGCTTCCTGGCCGCGGCCTCCTTCCAGGAGACGACGAAGATACTGACCGAGGCTGCGCTAAGGGGCAGCAAGGACCACCTGCTGGGCCTGAAGGAGAACGTGATAATAGGTCGTCTGATCCCGGCCCGGTTGAACATACCGGAGTTGCTTGAACTGGAGAAGACGCCTATCCCCGAGCTGGGAGAGGGCCTGCAGATGCCTCCGGGCATGGACGACGGCCAGGACTTCTTCGATTCCTTCGGGTTTACCAACGGGTTCTCCGACAACTAGATGAGGACAGCCGTAGAACTGGACCTTTCGGTCAATCTGGCGCCTCTTAATCCGCGGGGCCTGGTCATCAGCAATCCGGTGATCGGGGCCTCGGGGACGGTGGCCTACGGTAAGGAGCTGGGAGAAGTCTCGGACCTGTCCCGTATCGGGGCGATAGTGTGCAAGGGGATCACCCGATACCCGCGCGCCGGCAATCCACAGCCCCGCCTAGCCGAGACCTCCGCCGGGCTGCTTAACACTATCGGCCTTCAGAACGTCGGTGCGGAGGCAGCGGCGGACACGCTCGCTCCGCAGTGGGCAAAGTGGCCGATCAAAGTCATAGCCAACATATCCGGCGAGACCGCGACTGAGTTCGGTGAGATTGCCCGGATACTGGAAGGCCAGCCGGGCATAAGCGGTCTCGAAGTGAACATCGGGTGCCCGAATGTGGAGAGAGGGGGCCTGGAGTTCGGCGTCGATGCACGGGCGGCGGCGCTGGTGACCGAGACAGTCAAGAGAAACACGTCGCTCCCCGTCATGGTCAAGCTGACCCCCAACGTGACCGACATTGCCGAGATATCCAGGGCGGTGGTGGATAGTGGGGCGGACTGCATATCCCTGGTGAACACCTACGTAGGGCTCACCATAGACGTGCCCAAGCGCAGACCGACGCTGAGTACGGGGACGGGCGGGCTTTCGGGGCCGGCAATCAAACCGTTGGCCCTGGCTATGGTATACAAGGCCGCGGGTGCGGTAGACGTGCCGGTGGTCGGGATGGGGGGCATCAGCAACGCGCAGGATGCCCTGGAATTCATAATGGCAGGCGCCACTGCAGTCCAGATAGGGACAGCCAACTTCACCAATCCCCGGGCCTGCGTGGACGTGGCGGAGGGGTTGAGGGAGTACATGGAACAGCAGGGCGTAGACACCTTGTCCAGTATCGTGGGGGCGGCCAGGGTCTAGGGGCGGGGAGGGTCGGGATGATCGTCCCTCCAAAACGGCTTTATGATAGAATATCTTCCGTTGTCATAATGAGAATTTCGCACTTGACGGAATCCCATCGCAAAGGATCAAGGAGGGGCTAAGATGGACAAGGGGACATGGAAAGTAAAGGCGGGACTGGCCCAGATGCTGAAGGGCGGGGTGATCATGGACGTGGTAACCGCGGAACAGGCCAAGATCGCTGAGGACGCGGGCGCATGCGCGGTTATGGCCCTTGAACGGGTCCCCGCGGACATCAGGAGGGACGGCGGTGTTGCCCGGATGTCGGACCCCACGATAATCAAAGACATCAAGGACGCGGTCACGATTCCGGTCATGGCGAAATGCCGCATCGGCCACTTCGCAGAGGCCCAAGTGCTTGAGGCCATCGCTGTCGACTACATCGACGAGTCGGAGGTCCTTACGCCTGCCGACGAGAAATATCACGTCTGGAAGCACAACTTCAATGTCCCCTTCGTTTGCGGGTGCCGTAACTTGGGCGAGGCCCTCCGGCGCATTGACGAAGGCGCGGCGATGATCAGGACCAAGGGCGAGGCCGGTACCGGAGACATCGTAGAGGCCGTCAACCACCTTCGCACTGTCACGGAGGGCATCGAAGGGCTGCGTGAGCTGGACGACGACCAGCTGACCATCGCAGCCGAGGAGATGCGTGCATCCCGTGAGCTAGTCGCCGAGGTCCGGGAAAGCGGCAAGCTGCCGGTGGTGAACTTCTGTGCAGGCGGCATAGCGACCCCCGCTGATGCTGCCCTGGTCATGCAGCTCGGCGCCGAGGGTGTGTTCGTAGGCTCCGGCATCTTCAAGTCCGATGACCCTGCCCCGAGGGCCCGGGCGATAGTCGAGGCGACGACCCATTACAAGGACGCGGACATCGTGGCTCGAGTCTCGGAGGGCCTGGGGACGCCTATGAAGGGGATGTCTGCAAAGGACCTGCCGCCGGAGGCTCTCCTGGCCTCCAGGGGCTGGTAGACTCGCGGAGGTGTCCCTTCTCTGATGGAGAAGGTAGGAGTCCTGGCGATCCAGGGAGACTTTGCCGAGCACTGTAAGATATTCAGTGACCTGGGTGTCGAGACCTCGGAAGTCCGGTTGCCGCGGCAACTTGACGAGCTTGATGGCCTGGTAATCCCCGGCGGCGAAAGCACCACCATCACGAAGCTCATGGAAATTTACGGGCTCGTGGAGCCCGTGAAGCAGTTCGCAGAGTCGGGTAAGCCTTTGTGGGGTACGTGCGCGGGCATGATTGTTTCCTCTAGCCGCGTGATTGGGGATGTTCTGGTGCCGATGGGTCTTATAGACCTGGACGTGAGACGGAACGCGTTCGGGTCTCAGATAGACAGCTTCGAAGCAGACCTTCCTGTCCCAGCTTTAGGTGGAAGTCCATTTCATGCGGTGTTCATCAGGGCGCCCTGGATAGAACGGATGGGGCCGGGAGTCGAGCTCATCACCCAGCTGGAAAACGGGATGCCGGTAGCGGCGCGCCAGGGCAACGTCCTGGTAACTTCATTCCATCCCGAACTCACCGACGATTCCCGGTTCCACAATTTGTTCCTGGAGATGGGCCGCCGTTGACGGGGCCCGGTTCGGAGTACACGCATATACGGATGACGGGCGAGCAGACTCGGGGACTATGATAAGGACCATCAGCCCTTTCGATCTGGTCAGGCTGGTCTTTTCCGGGATGGGAAAGCTGCCCAACCAAGCGAAACCCCACAGGAAGCTGGGCTCGGACCGTCTGTCCATGCTGGACGTTATCTCCCCCAAGCCCTTGCTGGGCCTCGCGCCCCGTAGGCACACCTGCGTCCTGACCAGGGGATTCAAGGTGAAGGGGCTGGCCCTGGCCCATGACATGGGAAGCCCTACGGTTTGGGAGGTAAGTTCCCTGGCCCTTTCCCCGGACCTGGAGCATTCGCTTATGGACCTGCTCAATGGGCTTATCCTCAACGCAGGCCGGCGTGGAGTCGACAGGTTGTTTATAAGGGTTGCGGAAGATAGCCCGTGCCGGGACGGGGTCCGGGCCGTGGGATTCACCTTTTATCTGCGAGAGAGCCTTTTCCGTCGGGACACACGTTCCGGAACGGAAACAGCGGGCAGTGGAACGGACGCTGAACTGCAACCGGTGACGCAATCCAACGAGTTCACTGTGTTCCAGCTCTACAACGCCGTGTATCCTTTCCACGTGAGAGTGGTGGAGGGCCAGACCCTTGATTACTGGAGGCAGACCCGGGCAGGAAACTGGACAGGACGAAACTCCGGGCAATTTTTTGTTGTGGAGAAGGGTCTGACGGTGGGATGGGTGGGGACTCGGGTGCAGGGGAGGGCGGGCTACTTCAGTATTATAATCAGGCCCGGGGCCTCGATATCCCCCGACGACATCCTGCACCTGGTGGAGAGTCGGATGGCTCACCTGGAGACTGTGTACTGTATGGCCACAGAGTTCGAAACGCCACTTATGCAAGCCCTGGAGGCCCGAGGATACACATTGGTACAGGAGTATTCCAGGGCCGTGCGAAACGTCACGGCCAAGATCAAGCGGCCTTCTCTGGTGCCCATAGGTGCGGAATAGCAGCAATAGGCGGTTAAACGGGAATGGAAAAACAGATAACGGACGATCTGGGGGCGCTGCTCCAGACTCTGCCGTCTCACCTGCAGGAGCGGCTGCGGGAACGGCAGGATGGGAAGGAGCTTTTGGAAGTGGTCATGGACCTGGGCCGGAAGCCCGAGGCCCGCTTCCCTGACGGCGAGGCATACTTACAGGACGCCGAGGTGACTCAGGAGGAACTGGACTTCGTCGCGGAGCGGATAGGCAGCTTCGGGGACGACAACCGGGCGGGAATCGAGAGGACGCTGCACCGCATCTCGGCCCTAAGGAACCGGAAGGGCAATATCGTTGGGTTGACCTGCCGGGTTGGGCGGGCAGTCTACGGCACAATACGGGTTATTGATGACCTGGTAAAGTCGGGCAAGAGCATTCTACTCCTGGGGAGACCGGGTGTCGGGAAGACGACGATGCTGAGAGAGGTTGCACGGGTGCTGGCCGACGACATGCGGAAGCGGGTCGTCATCGTGGACACTTCCAACGAGATAGCCGGAGACGGAGACATTCCCCATCCGGCCATCGGCCGGGCACGCCGGATGCAGGTCCCGACCCCCGCCTTTCAGCATGCCGTGATGATTGAGGCCGTGGAAAACCACATGCCCCAGGTGATCATCATCGACGAGATAGGCACGGAGCTTGAGGCAACCGCCGCCCGAACGATAGGGGAGCGGGGGGTGCAGTTGGTGGCCACGGCCCACGGGAACAACCTGGACAACCTGATCCAGAACCCCACGCTTTCGGACCTGATCGGGGGCATTCAGTCGGTGACGCTGGGTGATGACGAGGCGCGGCGAAGAGGAACCCAGAAGTCTATTCTGGAGCGGAAGGCCCCCCCGACATTCGACATAGTGGTAGAGATACAGAGCTGGGACAAGGTGGCAGTACACACGGACGTGTCGACGACTGTGGACTTGACGCTGCGGCAGAGATCAGCGCCACCGGAAGAGCGCTGGCTGGACGCGGAAGGTAACGTCAGTAAGAAAGTAGAGACTCGGACTCCGGCGCTTGGCCCGTCCGTCGAGACCAGGCCCAAGATGCTGGCTGGGATTTCCCGTATCTACTCTTTTGGTGTAAATCGTGGTCGAATGGAAAGCGTAATCAAGAAGCTAAAACTCCCCGTAACCCTTGTGGAAGGATTCCGGGACGCTGACCTTGTCATAACCACGAAGACCTTCTACCGGAAGAGACCCCAGGCCCTCCGGGCCGCGGAAGCCGAGGGGGTGCCCGTCTTCGTGCTGCGCCACAGCAGCGTGAGCCAGATCGAGCAGTACCTGATGTCGGTGTTCGGTCTGGAGAAGAAGGGCGACCCGTTAAACTCGGCGATAAAGGAGGCTGAGGACGCTGTACTGAAGGTGGAAACGGGAGAGGATTCGGTGGCGTTGAGCCCCCAGAGCAGCTTCATCCGGCGACTTCAGCACCAGACGGCGGAACGTTCCAACCTGGAGTCTTTCAGTGTGGGGACGGACCCTTTGCGGCACGTTAACATCTCGCGGCCCGGCGGTCAGCCGACCAGAAGGAACCCGGCCCCCTACTAAGTGGGGCTGTCACACTCTATGGGACTCTTCATAACCTTTGAAGGCGGCGAGGGGACGGGCAAGACTTCGCAGGCCCGACAACTGTGGGATAAACTGAGGCTGGAAGGCTACGTCTGCTCGCTGGTGAGGGAACCGGGGGGAACGGTCCTCGGAGAAAAGCTCAGGCCGCTGCTCAAGGGCCAGACCCCTCCGACACCCATTGCAGAGCTTCTCCTGTTTTCGGCGGCGAGGGCGGAACTGGTAACCAGGCACATCGGGCCTGAGTTGGAACGGGGCTCCATAGTCATAGCGGACCGTTACGTCCACTCCACCATCGCTTACCAGGGCTACGGGTACGAAGGCCGGAAGGGTGGGCCGACACAAAAGCAGATCCAGGCCGTCAACCTGATCGCTACCAAGGATGTCATGCCCGACCTGACGATACTGCTGGACATGGAGCCCGAGGAGGCCTTGAAGCGGATCGCTGCCCTTACACCGGAGCTTTCGATGGAAGAGAACGCGGGGCAGGGGGGCCGGGTGGACAAAGAAGGCCAAAAGTTCGAGGATGAGAACATCACGTTCCACAAGAGGGTCCGGGAAGGGTATTTGAAACAGGCTAGGCGAGACCCGGAAAGATGGCTGATTGTAGATGCCGTCCAGGAGCCTGAGGCCGTGTCCACAGTGATTTGGGCAAGAGTGAAGCCGCTCTTGCCCTCAAGAGTGACTAAAGCTTCGGTAACCCTGTCTGGAGAGAAGAGAAGAAGGCTGATTTGAGTCCAAGTAAACGATCTAGAACAGCAAGGCCTGGAAAGCAAAACCCCGAGGCCCGTACAGGATTATTCAGCCCATTGAGGCGCTCCGACACTGAGCTGTTAGCTTGGGCGCTGGGCGGGCTGATAGTCGGCGTGGTCATTGGGGTGACGACTCTAGTGGCGTTCCTGATCATGATAATCTTGCTGGCGGCGATAGCGCGGCTGTACTTGGAGAAGACGGAGAGAAACATCCGCCCGAGTCTCGGGATGGTGCCGGTGTTTATTGGGACGTACAGCATCGGGCTGTTCTTACGGGCCCTGGGAGGGTGAGCACCCCCGAAACACTCGCCCCTATGAGAATGGAAACGAATGAGAGGTTGGCTTAGCCAACCTCTCATTTATACGGCAGATTTTCTTGACGTTGAGGGTGTGGGATTGGTATATTGCTACTCCGATCTCGCTTGGCCGCCGGGCGGAAAAGCACCTCCGATTTTGGCATTGTTATGAAGGGCTGTAAGCGCGACTAAAAGGGATTTGCTCAGGGCCCAGCCCAGGGCCCTAGATAACGAATAAGGCACGTGCCGGAACAGTACTCTCTCGAATACACCGCCGTTCTTATCGCCGTCATTGCTGGCACCCTGATGGTGCTTTTCGCGTTCCTTGGATCAATGCTCCTCGCTCCGAAGAGCAAGTCCGAGGCCAAAGACATCCCCTACGAGTGCGGCATTCCTCCCGTGGGCCGATTCTGGTCCCAGATCCACATCCGCTACTACATCTTCGCCATCCTCTTCCTCATTTTCGACGTCGAAGCCGCCTTCCTGTTTCCCTGGGCAGTGATATTCAAGAGCAACGGCCCTGTCATCTTCTACGAGATGATGCTGTTCATCGCCATTCTGCTATTCGGTTTGCTGTACAGCTGGCGCAAAGGGATGCTCCGGTGGAAGTAAATCCCGGCGACCGGCGCAACTGGCCGGGGAAGAGCCTGTTCAAGAGCGCAGCCCCGGGGATCATCACCGCCAAGGCCGACCAGATATTTGCCATGGCGCGCAAATCTTCACTTTGGCCGTTGCAGTTCGGGCTAGCGTGCTGTGCCATCGAGATGATAAGCACGTTCATGTCGCACCATGACCTGGACAGGTTCGGGATAGTCCCGTGGCCCTCGCCCCGACAGTCGGACCTGATGATCGTGGCGGGGACGGTTGTGAAGAAGATGGAGGAGCCCATCAAGCTTCTGTATGAGCAGATGCCATCTCCTAAGTGGGTAATTGCAATGGGCAGCTGCGCCAGCGCCGGGGGACCTTACCAGAAGTCCTACTCGGTGGTGATGGGAGTGGACAAAATTATCCCCGTTGACGTGTATGTGCCCGGCTGTCCCCCCCGCCCCGAGGCGCTGATGGACGGCATCCTGAAGCTGCAGGAAAAGATCATGCGCGAGCGCGGCGAGGTCGGGACGTAGGTATGCCACCCAAGGGGAAAAAGGGCCCCCCGCCCCCCGAGCCGGACCCCAAAGCGCTGGTGACTCTCGATATTCTGAGAGAGGTCTTCTCCGACAGGGAACCGGCCCTGAACCTTAACCAGGTGGAGATGTCCATAGAGCCGGAACAGGCAGATGACATCTGCCGCACGGCCAAGGAAGACCCGAGGCTCCGGTTCGACTTCCTGAGCTGCCTCTCCGTAGTCGAATATGACGACGTGTTTCAGACCGTCTATCATCTCTACTCCACGAGCCTCGGGCACGGGGCCGTTTTCAAGGCCAGCGCTCCCAGGGATAATCCGGTCTTCGCCTCCGTGTCACTGGTATGGGCGGCCGCCGAATGGTTCGAAAGAGAGGGAGCGGAGCTGTTCGGGGTAGCGTACACGGGACACCCTGACCCCCGGCCTCTGCTGCTTTGGGATGGGTTCGAAGGGTTCCCGGGCCGCAAGGAGTATCCCTTCGCCGAGATACAGATACCGGACGACATTGAGGTGCCCCAGTGACCATCGATCAGCCTCTCGACACTGTCGACATGATGCTGAACATGGGGCCTCAGCACCCCAGCACCCATGGTGTGTTCCGCATGGTGCTGACCGTGGACGGCGAGAACATAGTAGACGTCGTGCCGCACATCGGTTATCTGCACCGGGGTTCGGAGAAGCTGTGCGAGGCGGAGGACTACCGCCAGATCATCGACCTCTTCGATAGGCTCGACTACGTATCTTCCTTCAACAACGAGCTTCCCTATGTGATGGCGGTTGAGAAGCTGATGGGCCTCGAGGTCCCGGAGCGGGCCCAGTACATCCGTCTGATAATGTGCGAGCTGAACCGGATAGCGAGCCACCTGCTCTTCTACGGCGCCTTCGGCGCAGATTGTGGAGCAATCACCCCGTTCCTGTACGGGTTCCGGGAGAGGGAGCAGATGCAGGCCCTCTTCGAGTCGGTGAGCGGCGCCCGGATGATGCACGGCTATTTCCGCGTGGGAGGTGTGTTTCGGGACCTGCCGGACGACTTCAACCAGAGGCTCGACGCCCTCCTCCCGGTGCTCGAAAAGGGCATCACCGAGTGCGAAGACCTGCTGTCCAAGAACGAGCTTTTCCTGGAGCGCACCATTGGCGTGGGCGTCATCGACGCGGAGACGGCCATAAACTTCGGGGTGACGGGCCCCAACTTGCGGGCCTCGGGTCTGGCCTACGACTTGCGGAAAGACGACCCTTACCTCCTCTACCCGAGATTCGACTTCAACGTACCTGTTGGCGCCAGCGGTGACTGCTTCGACCGTTACATGGTGCGGATGGAGGAGATGTGGGAGTCTATCAAGATAGTGAAGCAGGCGGTGGCTCAGATGCCGCCTGGCCCGATTATGGCCAAGACCCCCCGCACCCTCCGCCCTCCCAAGGGCGACGTGTACGTGAGGACGGAAAATCCCCGGGGTGAGATGGGTGTCTACCTGGTGAGCGAGGGCAAGGACAAGCCCCACAGGATAAAGATGAGGACGCCGTCCTTCTGCAACCTGGTGGCGCTGAGACACATGCTCATAGGGTCCTACCTGGCGGACTCGGTGGTGATACTGGGCTCGATAGATATAGTGCTGGGAGACGTCGACCGGTGAGTTGGCTGGACGTGCTCCTCACGGTCCTGAAGGTGCTCGCTATCATCGGGCTGATCACGGTGGTGGTGTTGCTGCTCACGTACCTCGAGCGCAAGGTATTGGGTCGGTTCCAGATGAGGATGGGCCCGATGCGGACCGGCTTTCACGGCATCTTCCAGCCTATCGCCGACGCCCTGAAGCTGCTCCTGAAGGAGGATATAACGCCCTCCGTTCGGGACAGGTCTGCCTTCTGGATCGCGCCGATTATCGTCTTCGTACCAGCGTTCATATTGTGGGTCACCATACCCTTCACCGAGGACCTCGTCGTCAGGAACCTGGAGTACGGGATCCTCTACATCATCGCGGTGACCGTGGTGTCGATTGTCGGGATCCTAATGGCGAGCTGGGGGTCGAACAACAAGTACGCCCTGCTTGGCGGGGCCCGAGCCGCGGCGCAACTCATCAGCTACGAGTTGCCGATAATACTGGTGATTCTCGCAGTGGTAATGCTATCAGGGACCCTGGACATGCGGGAGATAGTCCTGGGCCAGGGAAGCTATCCCTACGTCTATCTGCAACCCCTGGGCCTGGTCGTCTTCCTGGTGGCGGGACTGGCTGAGTTAGGACGCACGCCCTTCGACATAGCGACTGCGGAGTCGGAGATCGTGGGTGGGCCGTACGTCGAGTACAGCGGCATGCACTGGTCCATATTCTTCCTCGCCGAGTATGCGAACACCTTTGCCATCGGGGCGCTGGCCACGGTGCTGTTCCTGGGAGGCTGGAGCGGGCCTCTGCTCCCGGGAGTGATCTGGTTCGCCATCAAGACCACTGCGATAATCATGGCGATATTCTGGCTGAGGGCGACGCTGCCACGTTTCCGAATAGACCAGCTCATGACCATATGCTGGCAATTCCTGATTCCTCTGACCTTCGCCAATATCCTGGTGACGGGCATATACGCATTCTACGGGTGGCCCTCGTGGTCGATGTTCCTGATGTCGATGGCGCTGCTGGCAGGTAGCGGGGTGGTTGTCAGGATTCGGCAGAAATCACGGACGGCGAAGTTCGAAGAGGCCTTGAGAGTACGTAAGGAGAAGCTGGCGGCATGATAGGCGTTATCAAGGGTCTCGCCACGACAATCAAGACCATGCTCAGGCCGCCGGTAACGGTGCAGTACCCGAAGGAGCATCTGCCGGTTGCCGACAGGTTCATGGGCTTTCCGGGGCTGCTGTGGGACGACGTGATCGGGGAGTCGAAGTGTGTCGGGTGCCAGGTCTGCGCCCGATACTGCCCGACGGACTGCATGTACGTGACCATGAAGCCGAATGAGAACTACGAAGCGGGCACCAGCAAGCGCAAGAAGATGGTCGAGGACTTCAAGCTGGACCTGTCCCGGTGCATTGTCTGCGGCATCTGCGTGGAGGTGTGCAACTTCGATGCGATAGTCATGACCCAGGAGCATGAGATAGGACAATATGGCCGCAGGGGCCTTTGGGCCGACCTGGACGCCCTCCACGCCCTAGGGCAGGACTACGAAGAAAAGCACGGCCCGGCGTACCCGGAGGCCGTGCCGGCAGGGGAGGTCGAAGAAGAGTAGTGACCACTGTACTGGTCTTCTTCTTCATCCTGGCCGCGATGACCATGATCGGGGCTGTGGGTACGGTTGCGGCACGCAACGTGGTCCATGCGGCCCTGTTTCTTATTATGTCCCTGCTGGCGGTGTCGGGGCTGTTTGTCCTTCTGCTCGCCGAGTTCCTGGCCATAGTCCAGGTACTTATCTACGGCGGCGCAATCACGATATTGCTGCTGTTCGCTCTCATGCTGACCCGGGCCCGGGAGTCGGCGCTGAAGCTGGACAACAACCAGCGGGTACTGGCCTTCCTGGCTACCGGCGCGGTGTTTGCAGCGCTGACGGTGATATTCCTGATGTCGGACTGGCCGGGCCCCGTGGAGGACCCTCAGCGTCCGGGGTTCACTGCAATATCGGAGGTGCTGTTCCAGCAGTGGGCCATACCTTTCGAAATCGCATCGGTAGTGCTGCTGGTGGCCCTGATAGGGGCGATAGTGATCTCCCGCCCGGGGCCCGAGGAGTAGGAGCCTAGCCTTTGATAGAGATCGAATACTATCTCATCCTGGCCGCCGCTCTATTTGCCGTGGGCGCTTACGGGGTCCTGGTACGCAGGAACGCCGTTCTGATCCTCATGTCCATCGAGCTTATGCTCCAGGCCGTGAACATTAACCTTATCGCCTTTTCCACGTACCTGGTGCCGAGGGGCGACACTGAAAAACATCTGGGCTTCATATTCGCAATCTTCGTCATAACCATAGCTGCCGCAGAGGTCGGGCTGGCACTGGGCATAGTGCTCAGGTTGTACAGGAACCGGTCCTCGGTGAACGTGGACGAACTTAACCGGATGAAATGGTGACCCCGGCTTCATGAACGGAACCGAAGCAATCGGGCTGCAGTGGGCATGGCTGGCTCCCGCGGCCTGCGTGGGTGCATTCACTGCTTTGGCCCTTTTCGGGAGATATCTCCCGTGGAAGGGCCCGTACATTGCCATCGGAGCCATAGGCTTCGGGTTCGTGCTGTTCTGGTTCCTTCTCAAAGACCTGCTAAATGGCGCGGCGCGCGAGTTTTCTGCTACGTGGTTCGAGGCGGGGGGTGGGGTGTTCGACCTTGGTATGACAATCGACCCCGTAGCGATGGTGATGATGGGAGTTATCACATTCGTCTCCCTGCTGGTGCAGATATATTCCCTTGGCTACATGCGCGGGGAGTCGAGACTAGCGTGGTATTTCGCAGTTCACTCTCTTTTTGCGGCCTCGATGCTCGGCCTTGTGCTGTCGAACAACCTTCTGGTGCTCTACGTCGGTTGGGAGCTTGTCGGCATATGCTCATACCTGCTGATAGGTTTCTGGTACGAGCGGAGGTCGGCGGCGGAGGCGGCGAAGAAGGCGTTCATCACGACGAGGATTGGGGACGTGGGGTTGCTGGTGGGGATACTGCTCCTGTACAACAAGCTGGGCACTTTCCATATCCCGACCATCCTGGAGGCAGTTGAGGCCGGAGCACTGAGTGACGGTGTCATGACCCTGAGCGCCATTCTCATCTTCCTCGGCGCAATGGGGAAGTCGGCGCAATTCCCGCTCCACGTCTGGCTCCCCGACGCCATGGAAGGCCCGACTCCCGTGAGCGCCCTGATCCACGCAGCTACGATGGTCGTGGCAGGGGTCTATCTCGTGGCGAGGATGCTGCCCCTGTTCGAGGCCGCACCCGCAGTGAGCGAACTGGTCATCGCCATCGGGCTGATAACGGCTGTCATGGGGGCCACAATGGCCCTGTCGTCTACGGACCTGAAGCGGGTCTTGGCGTATTCCACGGTTAGCCAGATC
This sequence comes from Dehalococcoidia bacterium, assembly GCA_965220005.1. Classification (GTDB taxonomy): domain Bacteria; phylum Chloroflexota; class Dehalococcoidia; order Plut-88900; family Plut-88900; genus Plut-88900. The sequence goes on along the minus strand of OZ244800.1, from coordinate 106,404 downwards.
GGGTTCATGATGCTCGCCTTGGGCCACGGCGCCCTTGCCGCGGCGATGTTCCACCTGGCAACCCACGCGCTGTTCAAGGCGCTCTTGTTCCTGGGAGCTGGGAACGTCCTCCATGCGGTCGGTGAGCATTCGGACGTGGACATCCGTCGGTTGGGAGGGCTGAGGTCCAGGATGCCGGTGACGAGCGTCGTATTTGTTATCGCAGCCCTGGCCCTGTCCGGTATCCCGCCCCTGAGCGGATTCTGGAGCAAGGACGAGATCCTGCAAGGCATCTGGAAGGACGGAAACCCCGCAACCCTTGTCATAACCATTGGAGCGTTCTTCCTTAGCGCCCTGTATATGACCCGGCTCTGCTGGCTGGTCTTCTTCGGCAAGCTGAAACCCGAGAACGATGCCGCGCACGAAGCGCCGTTCGTGATGACTGCCCCAATAGCCTTGCTCGGCATCCTGACCCTTGTCTTCGGGTTCACCGCCCCCGACTGGCTGGACAACGTGCTCGGCCTTCCGGGAGAGGCCACGGGATTCGGGAGCTTCGTGTTGGACAAGGCCGACAGCTTCCACGAACACGTCGTTCTGGCCACTATATCTTCGGTCGTGGCCCTTGTTGGTATAGCAGCAGGTCTTGCTTTGTACCGACAAGGAATGAAGCTGCCCGAGGGCGTCGACCGCGCACTGGCTCCGGTGCGTACCGTGGTATCCCGGAAGTACTACCTGGACGATGCCTACCAGTGGACAATCGACAGGGTGGTGCTCGCCATAGGCGGAGCGACGGCGTGGTTCGACCGGCACGTGGTGAACGATGCGGGGGTCGATGGGACGGGACTGTTCACGGCGAAGATGAGCCGGATGCTGCGCCGGCACCAGACGGGACAGGTCTCGAACTACGTTCTGGGGATCACGGTGGGCACATTGATATTTGTAGTGGCTATAACCCTGGCGGCTTAAGGAGACTGACCTGGACGGCAACGTACTCATAGTTCTCCTGTTCCTCCCCGCTGCGGGTGGAGTGCTCGCGGTCCTCCTTCCCGAGAGCAAGCGCGAGTTGATGAAATACTCCATGGCGGCGATAGCTGCCGTGACCCTTGCCTTTTCCATCTACGTTTTCGTCGCCTACGACAACGACGTGGGTGGCTACCAGTTCATGACTGAGAAATATCACTGGTTGCCGGGGCTCGGGGTAACCTTCCACCTGGCCGTCGACGGTATCGCCACGCCTATGGTGCTTCTCACGGGCATCGTGATGGTGACGGCGGTGTTCATGGCATGGAATACAGCGCCTCGGGCCAAGGACTTCTTTGCGCTGTTCATGGCCCTGGTCTGCGGTGTCTACGGAGTCTTCCTGTCCCTTGACCTCTTCTTCCTGTTCTTCTTCTACGAGCTGGCCGTCGTGCCGATGTACCTGCTTATCGGGGTGTGGGGAAGCACTCGTAAGGAGTACGGGGCTCTGAAGCTGGTCCTTTATCTTGTAGCGAGCAGCGTGCTGGTGTGGGTCGGGCTGATAGCGATCTACGTCCATGCTGGCATCGGGACCTTCAACCTTCTGGAACTGGAGCAGGCCGGCTTCGATGCAACCTTCCAGAGAGTGGTGTTCCCACTCTTGATGTTTGGGTTCGGAGTGTTGGCCGGCCTGTGGCCCTTCCACACGTGGTCCCCGGACGGACACGCGGCAGCCCCGACCTCCGTGAGTATGCTTCACGCCGGGGTACTGATGAAGCTGGGTGCATTCGGGATAATCCGCGTCGGGCTGGACCTGCTTCCCCAGGGCGCCGAGGACTGGCAATTGGTATTGGTCGGGCTGGCGACGGTGAATGTGGTGTACGGTGCGATGTCGGCGCTGGCGCAGAAGGACATGAAATTCATCATCGGCTATTCCAGCGTGAGCCACATGGGCTACGTGCTGATGGGCATCGCCACCCTGGACCCGAAGGGCTTGACCGGAGCGGTCTACCAGATGTTCTCCCACGGGATAATGACGGCCCTCTTCTTCGCCCTGGTCGGTGTGGTATACGACCGGGCCCATACGCGGGACATATCGATATTCCAGGGACTCTCCAAGCGGATGGGGGTGACTGCAGCGTTCTTTGCGGTGGCGGGGCTGACATCGCTGGGGCTGCCCGGACTGAGTGGATTCATCGCCGAGTTCCTGGTCTTCGTGGGGCTGTTTAATACGTATCCTGCGTTGGCGGTGCTCGGCATCATCGGGGCGGCGATTACGGCGGTGTACATACTGAGACTGTTGGCCAAGGTCTTCTTCGGGCCGCTGGACGAGCGATGGGAGAAGCTCCCCGATGCCTCGAACCTTGAGAAAGTCTCGATGCTGGCCCTGGTGGCTGTGCTGATTTTCGGCGGGGTATACCCGCAACCGTTCACGCGCATGATCGACGTGGGCATCGCCCCTATTCTGGCTAGGATTGCAGCGGCATGAACATCGACTTCGCACTCCTGGTCCCCGAGTTCCTGCTTGTCGGGCTGGCCTTTGTGCTATTCGGGGTGGACCTGTTCATTCCCGAAAACAAGAAAGGCGTACTGCCCTTCCTGGCCGTTGCGGGACTGCTGGCGGTCATGGGGTCGGCTTTTACCTTGCTCGGAAATGAAGGTGAGCTGTACGCGGGCATCTACGTCGTCGACAACTATGCCATCTTCTTCAAGGTGTTCCTGCCGATAGTCGGGGCGGTGATGGTGCTCGCTTCCAGGGACTTCGTGAGGAAACACCTGGAGAACCCGGGGGAATTCTACAGCCTGATCATGTTGTCGGTGCTGGGAATGATGATGATGGTATCGGCCAACGAGCTTTTGACGGCCTACATCTCCCTGGAGCTCCTGAGCTTCTGCCTCTACGTCATGGCGGCTTACGCCAAGCGGGAGGCCCGCTCCAACGAGGCAGGGGTAAAGTACATCCTAATCGGGGCATTCTCCTCCGCGGTGCTGCTGTACGGCATGAGCCTGATCTACGGCTCCCTGGGCACGACCACTTTCGAGGGCATGGGGGAGGTTCTGCGTTCGGGAGAACAGCTGCAACTGGCGTTCCTTGCAGGTCTGACTCTTCTCATTGCCGGGTTCGGGTTCAAGGTCGTGGCTGTGCCCTTCCACATGTGGGCACCCGACGTATACGAAGGGGCCCCGGTCCCCGTGACGGCCTACCTATCCGTCGCTTCCAAGGCGGCGAGCTTCGCTTTGCTGCTGCGCCTATTCGCTGTCGGCTTCCAGCCTGTTATCGACGACTGGAAGCCGATAGTTGCGGTAATTGCGGCTCTGACTATGACCGTAGGGAACGTCATAGCGATTTCGCAGAGCAACATAAAACGACTGCTGGCTTATTCGAGTATCGGGCATGCAGGATTCTTGCTGGTGGGTATCGCGGCGCTTTCGGAGATGGCGTCGACTGCACTGGTGTTGTACCTGGTCGGCTACGCAGCCACGACCTTTGCAGCCTTCAGCTGCGTGATCATCTATTTCAACCTGACGGGCAGTGAGAAGATCGAGGAGTACGCTGGGCTGGCCAAGCGGTCGCCGGTGCTGGCCCTGGCATTGACTGTAAGCCTGTTCTCGCTGGCCGGGTTGCCTTTCTTCGCGGGCTTCACCATCAAGTTCTACATATTCGCGGCGGCGGCAAAGGAGGGGTTGCTGTGGCTGGTGGCCATCGCCGTGGTGAACAGCCTGATATCGGTTTACTACTACCTGATGGTAATCAGGCAGATGTACATCAAATCGGCGCCGGTGGGCTCGAAATCCCTGACCATGCCGAAAATAGCCGGGGGAGTGCTGCTCACGCTGGTCGGTGTGGTCTTCCTGATCGGGATTTACCCGCAGTCGATAACCGGGCTGATAGAGAAGGCAACGCCGGGGTTGTTCGGGTAGGGGGCTCAGTAGGTTTGGCGACACGGCCCTTGGTGTTTGTACCCGCTTGACCCCCTCCCCACCCCCCGTTAACATTCCGAACGTCCCACGGCGCATTTGTTCATCTTCGGGGAGGAAAGATTATGGCTGAGTCCCGGTCCACTTTGCTGGAAGTCAAGCAGTACTACGGGAGGGTGCAGAACTATATCAATGGAGAGTGGGTCGACTCATCGACAGATAACTGGTTGGACGTCCAGGAACCGGCCAGTGGCCGAGTGATCGCGGAAGTCCCGCTTTCGACGGCAGCAGAGGTGAACGCGGCAGTTGCAGCTGCGCAGTCGGCGTTCAAGTCGTGGCGAGATACTCCTCCCCCGGACCGAGTGCAGCGGCTTTGGAACTACAAGAACCTGTTGGAAGAGAACCGGGAAGAGCTCTCGCGTATCGTGAGCCACGAGAACGGGAAGTCGATAGGTGACGCCCGCGGCGAGGTCCGGCGCGCGATACAGAACGTCGAGGTGCCCTCAGGGATCAGCTCCTTGATGATGGGCTACAACCTGGAAGACATAGCGCGCAACATCGACGAGGATTGCGTAAGACAGCCGCTTGGGGTGTGCGCGGGTATCGTGCCGTTCAACTTCCCGGCCATGGTGTCGCACTGGTTTATGCCCTACGCCATCGCCTGCGGCAACACCTACGTGCTGAAGCCGTCGGAGCAGGTGCCGCTGAGCATGTCGTACTGCATCGGGCTGATGGACCGAGCCGGGTTCCCGAACGGAGTCATCAATCTGGTGAATGGCGCTAAAGAAGCTGTAGACGCACTCTTGGACAACCCGGACGTAAGGGCTCTTTCATTCGTAGGCTCAACTGCAATTGCGAAATATGTCTACCAGCGAGCCACGACTAACGGGAAGCGGGCTCAGTGCCAGGGCGGGGCCAAGAACTTCATGGTAGCCATGCCCGACGCCGACGTGGACAAGACGATAGACAACATGATTGGATCGTTGTACGGCGGCGCGGGACAGCGGTGTCTCGCGGGGTCGGTGGTGCTCACGGTAGGCGAAGCCTATGAACCGATCAAAGACAAGCTCATGGAGGCAGCGAAGGCGATTAAGGTCGGGAACCCGCTGGATGAGTCGTCTGACATGGGGCCGGTTATCTCATCGAAGCACCGGGACAAGGTGATCGGATATATTGACCAGGGAGTGAAGGAAGGGGCAAAGCTAATATTGGATGGTCGTAGCGTGTCGGTGGAGGGGTTCCCGGACGGGTCTTTCGTAGGCCCAACCATCTTCGACGAAGTCGACCCCGACATGACCATAGCCCAGGAGGAGATATTCGGGCCCGTGGCCTCGATAGTGCAGGTTGACGACCTTGAGCAGGCGATGGACATCATTGAGGCGAACCGCTACGGGAACGCCGCGAGCATCTTCACGTCCAGCGGGCGCTCGGCAAGGGACTTCAAGCATCGGGTGCGGGCGGGCAACGTCGGGATCAACGTGGGAGTAGCTGCGCCGATGGCCTTCTTCCCGTTCAGCGGGATGAAGGAGTCGTTCTTCGGAGACCTGCATGGACAGGGTCGGGACGCCGTAGATTTCTTCACCGAGAAGAAAGTTGTGATAACGAGGTGGTTTTAGGCGATAAGCCCTAAGACACCCAGAACGTAAAAGGAAAAACGGCGGGATGCGCATAGTGCATCCCGCCGTTTTTTGTTGCGATTTGCTACCCTGCTACAGGGATGCGGGCCGGTTCGGTTATAGGTACATCCTCGATGATGAGGGAGCGGCCCACTGCCCTAAGTGCTTTCTCAACTTGGGTGAAGTGGGTCCGGTAGTTGGGGTCGAGGAGCTTCCGAACAGCGTCTTCTTCAAGGCCGAGCTTTTTGCCCAGAGCCTCTTTGGTGATCCTCTTTTCTCGCATGGCGCTATAAATTGCCAGCTTGGCTGCAACTAGGGGAGGTACGGGAATGAGGACTTGGCCCTCGGTGGGGAGGCTGGGGGTGGGGACGACCTCGTTTTCATCGAAATAAAAACTAAGAGCGACACCGATGCAGTCTTCAGCCATTTCGACGGCTTCATCCCAAGACCACCCACCAGTTATGGCTTCCGGCACATCCGGGAAAGTCACCACATAAGCCTCTCTCCCTGACTCTCTCAACTCCTCTTCATCTGGAGCTATGTTGCATGGGTAAACGTACCGCATAACTAGAACTCCCGGCGATCAATATTCAACTGCTTTAGCATAGACGCCAGAATATTTTGCCCAATCTCACCATATTTGATTACTGTGCTACGGCTTCCAATCCTGAGTTTCGCATGGCTGCCCTTACCAAGATCCGGGCGAAAACTAAAATCCAACCGATTCTTCCTGGCGTAACGCCTAGCGCGCCTCACGAATTCGCGGCCATTCACCTAGTCATGTTAGCACACACCCCACACTCGAGTTGAATCTACTGCTGATACAAAGAAGTCGTTCTTCGGAGACCTGCACGGGCAGGGTCGGGACGCCGTAGATTTCTTCACCGAGAAGAAGGTGGTGATAACGAGGTGGTTTTAGGGGATTAGCCCTAAGACACTCAGATCGTAAAAGAAAAAAGGCGGGATGCGCCACGCGCATCCCGCCTTTTTTTGTTGCGCTAAGCTACCCTGCGACAGGGATGAGGGCGGGTTTGGTTATAGGTACATCCTCGACGATGAGGGAACGGCCTACAGCCCTAAGTGCTCTTTCAACTTGGGTGAAGTGGGTCCGGTAGTTGGGGTCGAGGAGCTTCCGGACAGCGTCTTCTTCAAGGCCAAGCTTTTTGCCCAGAGCCTCTTTGGTGATCCCCTTTTCTCGCATAGCGGAATTGATAGTGAGTTTCGCGGCGACCAAAGGAGGTACGGGAATGAGGACTTGGCCCTCGGTGGGGAGGCTGGGGGTGGGTATGTAACCCTCGTGCACGCAATAGTGAGCGAGACAAAGTCCAAGGACATCCTCGGCCATTTCTACGGCTTCGTCCCAGGACCAACCGCATGTGATGGCTTCCGGCAAATCTGGGAAAGTTACGTTGTAAGCCTCCCTTCCCGTTAGCTTTGCCTCCTCTTCGTCTCGTTTTATATTGCAAGGGTAGACATATCTCATTGATCAAAACTCCTTGCGGTCTATACCAAGCTGCCTAAACATGTCGGCCAATGTTCCTGGGGCTATTTCCCCATTTGGTACATGCGTGAAACGATTGCCGACGGTTAGCTTTACGTGGCTCCCCTTGCCGCTCTTAGTATCAAGAATGAAATCCAACCGATTCTTTCGTGCGTATCGCCTAGCCTTCTTCACAAATTCTCGGTTCGTCACTCATACATGTTAGCATTTGTGTAGCATTACTGTCTGGCAATCGGTAAGAGGATAGGATCGGTTGCCGGTGTATCTTCGACTAAAAGTGGGCAATCCTTGCTCCAGTACCTCTTTCTTCTTCATCTGGGACTATGTTGTACGGGCGAACGTACTGCTTAGCTCGAACACCAGACCCACAACCTGTCTCATATTAGCACACACACTAATTACCACCGAAATCCCCAACTGGTACAATAGCCCAAGCTACGCGGATGTGGTGTTGGCAGCAGGTTGAAGCAGTAGAGTTGCAGGGGGAGTTAATGGCCAGCTTGAAGAACAGCGGAGATTTCGATGCGGTAGTGATCGGGGCGGGGTTCTCCGGGATGGGGATGCTGCGGCGGCTGAGAGACGACATGGGGTTGTCCGTCCAGGTCTATGAGGCGGGCAGCGGGGTGGGGGGAACGTGGTATTGGAACCGGTACCCCGGCGCCCGATGCGACTCCGAGAGCTACACCTATTGTTTCACCTTCTCGAAGGAGCTGCTCCAGGAATGGAGCTGGAGTGGCAGATACCCCGAGCAGCCCGAGATTCTGACCTACCTCAACCACGTCGCCGACAGGTTCGACTTCCGGCGCAACATCCAGTTCGACACCAAGGTCACCTCTGCCACTTTCCTTGAAGACAGCAACCTGTGGGAGATAAGCACGGACCAGGGGGACCGGGTCACGGCTCGGCATCTGATCACGGGTATCGGGTGCATATCCACGGGCAACATCCCCAAGATTAAAGGGCTGGATTCCTTCGAAGGGGACTGGTATCACACCGGCAATTGGCCCCACCACCCCGTGGACTTCTCCGGCAAACAGGTTGCGGTCATAGGTACGGGGTCGAGCGGCGTGCAGTCGATACCCGTGATTGCCGAACAGGCCGGCCATCTCACGGTGTTCCAGCGCACGCCCCAGTACACCGTCCCCGCCCGACACGGCAGCATAGACCGGAAGTTCATTGAGGAAGAGGTCAAGCCCAATTACGACGAGATCATCGAAAAGGGAAAATGGACCAGTGGGGGCTCACCTATGACTCCCGAATCCGGCTCAGCCTTGGCTCTTACCGAAGAGGAACGCAACAGCATATTTGAGAAGTTCTGGGAGATAGGCGGTAACTACTTCATCTATGGATCCTTTGATGACACTTTGAGCGACAAGAAAGCCAATGATATCGTCGCCGAGTTCATACGCTCCAAGATTCGGGAGACGGTCAAGGACCCCGAGACCAGCCAAAAGCTCCTGCCATTGGACCACCCTTACGGTTCGAAGCGGGCTCTTATGGATACCAACTACTTCGAGACTTACAACCGTGAGAACGTCCATCTCGTAGACCTGCGCCAGACGCCTATCCAGGAGATTACTGTAAAGGGAATACGGACTTCAGAGCAGGACTTCGAGTTCGACATCATCGTCTTCGCCACGGGATTCGACGCGATGACTGGCACCTTTATGAAAATCGACATCCGGGGCCGGGACGGGATGACGCTGAAGGAGAAGTGGTCCGAAGGCCCGAAGACCTACCTGGGCCTACAGACCGCGGGATTCCCCAACATGTTCATGATCACTGGCCCTGGGAGCCCCTCCGTGCTTTGCAACATGCCGGTGTGCATTGAGCAGCACATAGACTGGGTTGGAGACTTCATAGACTGGATGCGCGAGCGGGACATTGAAACCGCGGAGCCCGACCCACGCGCCGAGGAAGAGTGGTGCGACCACGTCAACGAGGAAGCCAACAAGACCCTATTTGTATATGCTAACTCCTGGTATCTGGGAGCTAACATTCCCGGAAAACCCCGGGTCTTCATGCCATACGCGGGCGGACAGGGCGCCTATCGTAAGCGATGCAATGAAGTAGCGGAGAACGGGTATGAGGGATTTGTGCTGGGGACGGGTGGCGATCGACTTACTCACGTAGAAAAAGGCGGTGATAACGCGGTGGTTGTAGCTTCCTAGCCCGTCCTAACCCTGCACTACTGGAAATGAACCGGGGAAGCGCATTGCGCTTCCCCGGTTTCCTGTCTTCAGGACTAAGCGCCTAACCCCCGCCGAAATCCATTGCTGGTACAATAGGGCCGGTTCTGTGGGAAGGGGAAAAGGGCAAGGCTGAAGTTGTAGAGTTGCAGGGGGCGTTATATGGCTAGCTTGAAGAACGGCGGCGATTTTGATGCGGTGGTGATCGGGGCGGGGTTTTCGGGGTTGGGGATGTTGCAGAGGCTCAGGGACGATATGGGTATGTCCGTCCAGGTCTACGAGATGGGCACGGGTGTGGGCGGCACCTGGTACTGGAACCGATACCCGGGCGCCCGATGCGACTCCGAGAGCTACACATACTGTTTCACATTCTCCAAGGAGCTGCTCCACGACTGGCAGTGGAGCGGCAAGTACCCAGAGCAGCCCGAGATCCTCACCTACCTCAACCACGTCGCGGACCGCTTTGACCTCAGGCGCAACATACAGCTAGAGACCCGCGTCACCTCCGCAACCTTCCTTGAAGACAGCAACCTCTGGCAAATTGAGACCGACCGTGGAGATCGAGTCACCGCCCGATACTTCATTACGGGCATCGGCTGCATATCCACCGGCAATATCCCCAAGGTCAAGGGTCTCGACTCCTTCGAAGGCAACTGGTACCACACCGGTAATTGGCCTCACCACCCCGTCGACTTCTCCGGCAAACGTGTAGCCGTAATTGGCACCGGTTCCAGCGGCGTCCAGTCCATACCTGTCATAGCCAGTAAGGCAAAGCACCTCACCGTATTCCAGCGCACACCCCAGTTCACCGTGCCTGCACACCACGGCTCTATCGACACACGGTTCATCGAAGAAGAGGTCAAACCCCACTACGATGAGATTATCGAGAGGATGAAGTGGGCCCACGGCGGCGCACCGCAGATCCCAATGGGTCGCTCCGCTTTGGATTTCTCGGAAGACGAACGACGGGCTATCTACGAAAAGGCCTGGTCCGTCGGAGGCAACGACTTTGTCTACGGCTCCTTCGGCGACGTTATGACCAATAAGGATGCCAACGACACCGCCGCCGATTTCATCCGATCCAAGATCAGGGAGACCGTAAAGGACACCGAGACCGTTGAAAAACTCCTGCCCCTGGACCATCCCTACGGCTCAAAACGAGCCCTGATGGACACCAACTACTTCGAGACCTACAACCGGGACAATGTCTATCTCGTGGACCTGCGCAAGACACCCATCCAGGAGATTATCCCCAATGGCATACGCACATCAGAGAAGGAGTTCGAGTTCGACGCCATTGTCTTTGCCACGGGATTCGACGCCATGACCGGCACCTTCATGAAAATCGACATCCAGGGCCGAGACGGCGTTACCCTCAAGGGGAAATGGGCCGAGGGACCGAAGACTTATCTCGGCCTCCAGGTCGCGGGCTTCCCCAACATGTTCATGCTCACCGGCCCAGGGAGCCCTTCCGTACTGACCAATATGCCCGTCGCCATAGAGCAGCACATCGAGTGGGTAGCCGACTTCATAGGCTGGATGCGTAATTACGGTCTCGAAACCGCTGAAGCCGACCCACAGGCCGAAAAGGACTGGGATGCCCACGTCCAGGAGGAAGCCAACAAGACTCTGTATATGCAAGCGAACTCCTGGTATCTCGGCGCGAACATACCGGGCAAGCCCCGAGTCTTCATGCCCTACACCGGCGGAATGGGTACATATCGTAAAAGGTGCGACGAGATTGCAGAGAACGGCTACGAGGGGTTTGTGCTTGATGCAGCGCCAACCAAAAGCGCGGCCGTCGGATAAACCGCGGTGAAAGAGCGGGAGTTCAGAAACCAGGAAATGGCGGGGAGGCATCCCTCGGCCTGCACGTGTGTCAGTTGCAGCCAACGAAGGTTGCAGAGTATACGGCAGGGCGGCAATCCCCTGAAGAAAATACTGGACTTCCTGTTGCGCAGGCGTAGATAATGCCTGGCCTATGAACGACTCCGTAATCCGCACCCAAGGCCTGACCAAGAGATATGGTTCACTCGTGGCCGTGGACGGCCTGTCGATGGAAGTGCCCAGGGGTCGGATATTCGGGCTGCTGGGGCCCAACGGATCGGGTAAGACCACAACCCTCAGCATTCTTCTCGGCCTTACGAGGCAGACCTCCGGCAACTTCAGTCTGTTTGGAGGGAGAGGCTCTCACACCGAGGCCTTGCACCGCATCGGCGCAATCGTGGAAACTCCGGCTTTCTACCCTTATCTGTCGGGCCGAAGGAACTTGGCCTATTTTCAGGGAATAACGGGAAAGGGCAACCGGGCCGAGCTGGATTCGCTTCTGGACACCGTGGGCCTGGGCACGAGGGCCAACGACAAGTTCCAGAACTATTCCCTCGGCATGAAGCAACGCCTTGGCCTCGCCTACGCCCTCCTCGGCGACCCCGAGATCCTTATTCTCGACGAACCGACCAACGGCATGGACCCCGCAGGAATGGCCGAGATCCGGGACCTGGTCCGTAGACTAGGCACCGGTGGCCGCACTGTCCTCCTCTCCAGCCACCTCCTCCACGAGGTTGAGGCAGTCTGTGACAGCGTGGCGATCCTCTCCAGAGGCAAGCTCATCGCGCAGGGAGATGTTTCAGAGCTGGTGAAGTCGGGTGAGCAGGTGCAACTCAAGACGACGGATGACGTCAAGGCCAAAGAGGTTCTTTCGATGGTGGACTGGGTCAGTGAGGTGGAGGAGGAAGAAGGATATCTGGTGGCCTCTGCCCCGAGCAGCAGGTCGGGGGAGCTGACGGCGGCGCTGAGCGGCGCAGGCGTGTGCGTCACCGAGATGAGGCCTAGAGCCAAGAGCCTGGAGCAATACTTCCTGGAAGTGACCGGGGGAGCAAATGGAGAATCGGCTTGATACTGCACCTTCTGTCGCTGATGAGGTGGGAGTGGTTCAAGCTGCGGCATCGTTGGTTCCCCTGGGTGTTGCTGGTTATCTTCACTCTGTTTACCCAGATGCTTGTCTGGATCGGTTATCTCGTATATCGCGGCGAAGGAGAGGTTGGAGCAGCCGAGTTATTCCTCCTGCCGGGCAGCGTGACTCTGGGTCTCAGATCGATGTTTGGACTGGCAATAGTGCTGATTGTGACACTATCGTCGTCAATGATGGGGACGGAGTACGGTTGGGGCACACTGCGTACGGCTCTGGCACGGGGCCCGGGGCGGTGGCAGCTTCTGGTGTCAAAGTTCGGGATCTCCACCCTGGCGGGACTTGGCGGCCTAATTATCGCTGCTGTTTTCATCGGGATTAGCAGCCTGGTTACCACTGGACTTGCGGAAAACAGTAGCGAATTGACGTCGTCCGGCGAGTGGTCGGAAGCTATTTTGACAATTATCAAAGCGGCTTTTACATTGATACCGTATGCACTGTTGGCCGCAGCCCTGACTATCTTGACGTCTTCCGCGACCGTCGGGCTGGCGATAACTGTGGGGTACCACATAGCCGAGCAGATAGTCGTTCCTATCCTTACGGTGTTCGTCGACGGGTTCGATAAAATAGCGGGATTCACCCTTGGCATCAGTGCCCACGCCCTGATTAGCGAGGAGGGCGCTCAGGACTTTATCTTCCTCGTCACCACCCTTGGCGATGGTGAATTGCCAAATACGGCGCAGGCGTTTCTGGTCCTGCTCGGCTACATTGTCTTGTTCGGAGGCGCGGCCCTGTGGCTGTTCCAGAGGCGAGACATCACCGGAGCCAAGGGCACTTAGCAATAGGCGACTAAGCCGACACCGTCGCCTTCGCAGCCTCCGCCCCTGCGATCCTCCCGAACACCGACCCCGCCATCAGCCCCGACCCACCGGCGTAGTTGTAGTAGAAGAGCCCGCCCACAAGTTCCCCCGCCGCGTAGAGGCCCGGTATCGGCGCGTCCTCCGTATCCAGGACACGGGCGTCGGGGTTGATCTTGAGACCTCCGAAGGTGAAGGTAATGCCGCAAGTCACGGCGTAGCCGATGAATGGCGGAGAATCGAGCCTCTGGGCCCAGTTGGACTTGGGCGGCTCGATTCCCGTGGTCCCCTTGCCGTCGAGAACGGCGGGATTGAACTCCCCTTCTGTGACGGAGGCGTTGAAGCTTTGGACGGTGTCGATAAATTTCTGCTTGTCGATGCCGAGGGCGTCCGCGAGGCCCGGAATGGTGTCCGACTCGGCCTTAGTGGCACGGGCGATGTAGTACTCGTCCCGAAGTTTGCCGGAGACCTTGGCATCGAAGATCTGGAAAGCTGCTCGGTGGGGCTGCTTCAAGATCTCTCGTCCGTACTTGGCATAGGTGTAGTTTCGTAAGTCGGCGCCTTCGTCGAGGAAGCGCTTGCCCTCAACGTTGACCACAATGCCGAGGGGGTAGGAGTGCTTCTGAAACAGGTCGGCGACGTTGCGGTCTCCGAAAATGGGGGCGTTGAGGTCCCAGGCGACGGCGTGGCAGGAACTCCAGTGGCCGTGGGACTGGGCCCCGGCGTCGAGGGCAATGCGGATGCCGTCTCCCGTGTTGTATCGTGTGCCGCGCACCTTGGCCAACTCCCACCCGGGGCCCAGGTAGCGGGTCCGCATCTCGGGATTGGACTCGAATCCGCCGCAGGCGAGAACCACGGCGCCCGCCTCGAAGTCACGGCTTCCTTCAGGGGTGCGTGCGGATACTCCGGTCACGCGTCCTATGTCGTCGGTCAGGAGGCCCGTGACCTTGGCTCCGTACTCGATGTTTATGCCACGGGCCTGGGCGGCGTCGAACAGGGAGTCGACGAGGCCCTTCCCACCCCCCACCGCCTCCGTAATCAGGCCGCCGTAAAAATGCTGCTTCCCCCCGACCTCAAATGACTGGCGGCCATACATGAGGACCCAATGAAGGCCCTGCTCGCCCATCCATTGGACGGTGGGGTAGGCGCGTGTGACGAGGGTCTCGATGAGGACGGCATCGGAGAGGCCCTCTGTGACGCGCATAATATCGTCGTACATTTGGGACTGGGGATAGGAGCCGATTTCGATGGAGTTGGCCTCCTCGTCAGCCATTTCGGGGATGAGGCCCCGGATGTCCTCAAGGCCGTTGTAGGGGAAGCGGAACCCGCCGCCAGTGAAGTAGGAGTTGCCGCCGCGCATGTGCTCGGGGGCCTTTTCAAGAACCAGGACCCGGGCCCCGTGCTCCCTTGCGGATAGCGCTGCACACAGAGCTGCATTGCCTGCCCCAACCACAATTACATCGGCTGTATTCAAGAGTCTATCTCCTATGAATTACTACGCCGCCCCGTGATTACGGAACGGCGTGGCAATGTCAGTCTTGAGGAGTCAGGCCTACTGCCGTGGCAGTCCCAGACCCCGAGTCGCGATGATGTTGCGCTGAATCTCCGATGTTCCGCTCTGGATCGTGTCGGAAACGCTCTTCAGGTAGTTGTTCTCGACCCAGCCGTGGAGCGGAGTGCGGGGGGAGGACGGCGTAAGCTGGCCGTAGAGGCCCAGGATGCCCATGGCCATCTGCATGATCTTCTGCTCAACCTCCGTGCCGAAGCTCTTGCCCATGGAGGCTTCCTTGTTCGGCACATCTCCCTTCGACTGTATGTACGCGATCTGGTAGGAGAGCATGTAGGAGAGTTCAACGTTGATCGCCATCTCCGAGATGGTGTTGCGTACCATGGGAAGGTCTATGAGACTCTTGCCATTGTGTTTAGTCTCGCTGGCGAACTTGCGGGTCTCGTCCAGCGCCCGACGGGCCACCGCCGCATACTCCACGCCTGACCTTTCGAAGTCCAGCAGGGTCATCCCGGCGTACCAGCCCCGGTTCACCTCTGCGACTACGTTGCCCTTGGGGACTCTGACGCTGTCGAAGAAGGTCTCGTTGAAGTGGTGGCCGCCAGTCATGTCGACGATGGGCCGGACGGAAACGCCGGGGGTCCTCATGTCGGCGAGGAACATGGTGATGCCCCGGTGTTTGGGGGCGTTGGGGTCGGTGCGTGCCAGCAGGAGAATCCAGTCGGCGACGTGGGCCTGGGAGGTCCAGATCTTCTGGCCGTTGATGACCCACTCGTCACCTTCGAGGACGGCTCGGGTCTGGAGTGATGCCAGGTCGGAACCAGACTCGGGCTCCGAATAGCCCTGCGCCCAGACAACTTCACCGCGGGCTATGCCGCCGATGTGCTCTTTCTTCTGTTCTTCTGTCCCGTGCACCATGATGGCCGGGCCGATGTAGCCGATACCCTCGCCGTCGCGGCCGGGGGCGTGGGCGTAGGACCATTCGTCGGTGAAGATGACCTGCTGCATAACGGAGGCGTCAGAGCCGCCGTACTCTTCCGGCCACGAGAGTGCCAGCCAGCCCTTGTCGGCGAGCTTCTTGCGCATGCCCATTTCCTCGGCATGTGCCTCTGCGCTGCCGGGTACGAGGTCGTGATTCTCCGTCCATTCCGCAGCAAGGAAGTCCTTGACCTCCTGCCTGAATGCCTGCTCTTCCGGGGTGAAGTTAAATCGCATGTGCTTCCTCCTGGCTCGCGTGGCCGGTGACCATGATACCGGCATAGGGGAGGTGGGACAAGTCCGGGGACAAAAATGGAGCACGCAAAAGATACATGATTCCGAGAGGTTGCGACTCGCACTAAACGTGGGCGGCGAGTATCATTCGCGGGGTACGAGTAACGGGGCCCGAGCGGTTTGATGGCAGTATCGGTGGAGGCTTGGTTATTAGTCATGACCGCAGCGATAATTGATGGCCGCCGGATAGCCGAGTCCGTACGTCTTCGGGTTAAATTAGCCGTCGATGTGTTCAAGTCCCAGACCGGAGCGGTCCCGGGACTGGCGGTAGTCCTGGTATCTGACGATCCTGCTTCCAGCAGGTACGTTTCGGCCAAAGAAAAGGCGGCCAGGGAGTCCGGTATCTACTCCCAGACCTTCAAACTCCCTGGCTCCACAACCGAAGACGAACTTTTGCAGAAGATCGAGGAACTGAACCATGACGACCGTTTTCACGGCATCCTCGTCCAGTTCCCCGTGCCCCCGGGCATCGATACACTCAAGGTCATCAACTCTGTAGACCCCCTGAAAGACATTGAGGGTTTGCACCCTCTGGACGTGGGTTGGCTGCTGGCCGGAGAACCGAGATTCGTGCCATGCACTCCCGCGGGCATTCACCGCATGCTGGTCTCGGTGGGGCATCACCCGGAGGGTAAGCACGTTGTTGTTGTCGGGGGAAGCCTGATCGTGGGCCGACCTCTGGCGGCATTGCTGCTCCAGGAGAAGCCTTGGGCCAACGCCACGGTGACCATATGCCACCTCGGGACCAGGGATGTACCCAGCATCACCCGAATGGCTGACATCCTGGTTGTCGCCACGGGCAATCCCCAGGGCATAACCGGAGAAATGGTGAAGGAGGGAGTTGTTGTAGTGGACGTGGGAATCCACGCCATACCTGACTCGACAAAGAAGTCGGGCTACCGGCTGGTGGGAGACGTGGACTTCGATTCAGTAAAGGAAAAGGCCCAGGCCATAACTCCGGTGCCGGGTGGGGTGGGCGTGATGACGGTGGCCATGCTGATGGTCAATACCCTGAAAGCAGCCAGGTTGAACACCGAGCCCTTGCTGCCTCCCTTCCCGGTGGAAGACTACATGCACATCGACCCGAGGTATGACACTACCCTTACCTACCTGACTTACCGAGGCTCTACCAACCGATAGCGTAGCCATCCCGACGAGGGTCCGCCGCCCCGAATAATGCCCCGGTTGGCGGGTCCCGGCGGATCATCACCTCGCTGCCGGAAGCTCCCCAGTCGGGAAGGATTTCCAGGGTGTGCCCCCTGGCCTCGAGGCTGTTTCTCACTTCCTCAGAAAAGCGCCCTTCCAGCTGGAGCCGGTCAGCGAACTTACGGGGTTCGGTGGACTCCGTCTGGTTTTGCAGGTGTCTCCATCTGGGCGCCTCCACGGCCTCGCTGACGTTGAGGCCGAAATCCAGGACGTGAGTGATGACCTGCATGTTGGTCTGCACCTGGGTGTCGGCGCCCGGTGTGCCGCAGACCAGCACGAGCTCTCCGTTGGCGGCAGCGTCATCCTCGCCAGCGAAGACCATTACGGGGTTCATGGTGTGCCGGACCCGGTGGCCGGGTGTCAGGCAGTTTATGTGGTCGGGGTCGAGATGCCAGTAGGTCATGCGATTGTTGAGCAGAATCCCTGTCCCCTCCACCACCACCCCCGAACCAAAGGCGCTCTGCTGGCTCTGCAGCTGGCTCACGGCATTCCCCCACCGGTCTACTACGACGAAGCAGGTGGTGTCCCCGCCTTTTTCGGGGCCGTGAGTCTTCTTTGGGGAACGCGGTGGGGCAGGGCCATCCTGGTAGAGATAAGGATTGCCGGGGGTCGCATTCGGGTTGACCCTTTGCCTGTCGATTAGGGAAGCGCGCTCCCAGGCGTACATCTTGGAGAGCATGCCTTCCATGGGGATGTCGAGGAAGTCGGGGTCCGCTACGTAGGCCTCGCGGTCGGCGAAGGCGAGCTTTTTCGCCTCGACCATAACGTGAACGGCCTCCGGGGTGTTGCACCCGAGCCCCTGAATGTCGAACTGCTCGATGATGTTCAGCTCCTGGAGCAGGACGTGCCCGCTGGAGTTTGGCGGCGCCTCGAAGACGGTGTGGCCGCGATATGTGGTGGATATGGGGTCCTGCCACTCACCGTGGAAGCGACCCAGGTCTTCGAGGGAGAGGAGTCCTCCGTTCACACGGTGATAGCGGGCAATAGCTGCGGCAATCTCGCCGCGGTAGAAGACTTCTGCGCCTCCGGCGGCGATCTGTTCAAAGGTGTCGGCGAGGTTGCGCTGATACAGGATTTCACCGGGGCCCAGGGCCCGACCCCCCGGTGCAAATATGGACCCCGAGGCAGGGTGGTTGCACATGAAAGTGTCGGCGGCGATATCCCCTGCAAGCTTCCGGCTCACCGGAAAGCCGTCTCGGGCGAGACCTATAGCTGGAGCCAGGACCTGGCTGATGGGCAAAATGCCGTATTTCTCGTGGGCAGAGAGCCAAGCGTCCAGTAGGCCGGGAACCGAGACGGACAGGATGCCTTTTTCGGGAATGCCGGAGTCGGCGTAGCGTTCCCGGGTCGCTGCAAAAGGCGCGGGGCCCGTGCCATTGGCAACCTCGATCTTACCTAGGTCTCGTCGGTAGACCATGATGAACCCATCGCCCCCAATCCCCGACATCTGGGGTTCCACCACGTTGACGGCGGCGGCCACGGCTATGGCAGCGTCGATTGCGTTGCCGCCCTGCTGAAGAATCGAGATGCCTGCCTGGGAGCCCAGCGGATGCCCGGAGGCGACCATGCCGTTGCGGCCCATGATGTCGGGCCTGTGGGACGTAAACTGCACGCCGTGAGGTGAACTGGGCATTGGGGCCTCCGAGATGGCAAAGGTTGGGAGGATTATAGCGGATGCAGGGGCCAGGATTGCGCAGCATCCATATGGGGAATAGACTGTTTGGGTCTCGGGGCAGCTTTCAGAAATTTCGGAGGATATCCATGCAACTTCCATTCGGGGTGATCGACGCGGACGGACACATCATCGAGGACCAGGCCCGGATCAGGGAGTACATGCCGGAGCCCTACAACGGCTTCCTGATGGACAATATCCCCGACGCCCAGGGCAGGGTCGGCCACGGGAGTGCGATCACCAACCGGGCCTTTTCGGACTCGACGCTCGGGGGGCGGATGGGAGGTCTCGGGCCTGCGGGCTATCCGTTTCCCAAGGACTGGCTCGACGCTCTGGAATGGGGCGGCATGGAGATGACCTTCCTCTTCCCGACGACGCTGCTGACCTACGGGACCATCTGGGACCCGGACTATCTGAAGGCCGTTACCAGCGCCTACAACCATTGGATCGCCGACGAGTGGATGAGCATTAGCCCTAAACTGAAGGCCGTGTCCCTAGTCCCGCTGACCGACGTGGACGCGGGAACAAAGGAGATGCGCAGGACGGTGACGGAGGCGGGCTTCTCGGGGGTGATGCTGCCGGCGGTTGGGTTTGGGGGATTCGGGGAGCGGAAGTTCGACCCGTTCTTCGAAGAGGCCCAGTCCCTCGGGTGCCTGGTGGCGGTACACGGCGGTACCTCCGAATACATGAAGTACACCAAGTTCATCCAGCGTCACACCACCGCATTTCCGATATCCAACATGCTTCAGTCGGTGCACATGGTCTATGGCGGTGTCTTTGAGCGGTTCCCGGACCTGAAAGTCGGATACCTGGAGACCGGCTGCACGTGGGTGCCCTTCTTCCTGGACAGGATGGACGAGGAGTGGGAGAAGCGGGGCTGGCTCGAAACCCCGGACTGCACCCGCAAGCCCAGCGAGTACCTAAAGGGCGACAAGGTGTGGTTCCACGCCGAGCCCAGCGAGACCCTAGTTCCCCAAGTGATCGACATCCTCGGCGAGGACTCCCTGTTCTACGCCTCGGACTGGCCGCACTGGGACAACGAATACCCGGAGAGCGTCGCGCACTTCTGGAATCGGGAGGATCTCTCGGCGGACGTGAAGAAGAAGATCCTGAGGGACAACTGCCTGGCTATGTACGGGGTAAACGGGGCATAGCCCACCCAGTTATTCGTCCGACCCCAGCCTATCCAGTATCCACTGGTTGAACTTGTGGGGCAGGTGTTCCTGGGCGGAGTAGACGCCTTGCCGGTGCGCCCGAGACCTGAGCGCCTTCTGCACTTCTTCGCAGATGTCGTAGTCCTGCTTTAAGACTCGGTCTAGGAAACCGACCGTGTCTGATGGGTCGAAGTCCGGGGACTCGACCACCGACTTCTCGAAGAGCCAGTCGACTGTGAGTCGGCAGGTGGTTGCGGAGACGGGCCACTTGTAGAAGACGAAGACCTGGTCCGGGAGCAGGCCGAAGAAGAGGTTGGGGTAGATGGTGACGCTGCGGAACTTGGCTACGTCTTCCTGTGAGAGGGTGCTGATGATGGGCCGGGGCCCGAGACCCGTGTCCGAATAGGTCGTCGCTCCTTCGATAAGAGGTGCCCCGTCCAGAGCCTCCTGGCCTATTGCGCCGCCCCTGAATGTAGGGTGAATTTCACAAAGCTCGGGGTGGACGCCGGGGCAGTGATAGCACTCGACGTTGTTTTCCAGTACCAGCTTCCAGTTGGCCTTGATGTCGTAGACGTTGCGATGGCCGATCCTGAGGTTGGCGAGGTTGTACTTGGGCAGCTTTTCCGCAAGTACGCCGAGCTCCGGGACAAATGGCTCGGGATCGGGGCCGAGGTTCAAGAATATAAAACCTTCCCACAGGTGCACGGCGACGGGATACAGGGAGAGTGGGTCGCCGTTCAGGGAGGGCCGGGTGGCCAAATTGGGCGTGGCGATGAGGTTGCCGTCCAGGTTGTAGGTCCAGCCGTGGTAACCGCAAGCGAAGACCTTGCCCCTGGCCTTCCCTGACTCGGCGGAGCAGAGCCGGTTGCCGCGGTGTCGGCAGACGTTGTAGAAGGCCTTGATCTCCCCGATCTTAGACCTGACGAGGATTATGCTTTCGTCGGCAATCTCGCGGAGGAGGTAGTCACCCTCGTTAGGGATTTCCTCGACTCGGGCGGCGCAGATCCAGGAGCGGTAGAAGATGCGCTCCTTCTCCTGCTCGAAGATGCCGGGATCGTAGTAGTAGGGGCTCGGGAGGGTGCGGTTGAGGGCCGAGACGCCGGTGAGCTCTGCAACCATAGCGCTGCTCCTATCTCCAATGGGACCTGTGTTGTTCAGGAACCCCCGAATTTCTCCTCTTATGACATGCACCCAAGCCATTCAGTTTGAGCCAATTCAAGGCCCTGGAAACGGCTTGGGTGCTTCAATGCGCCCAACTGAGCGTACCTCGTAGTTGTCTACGTTACGGTCACTGTGTTCCGATGTGTTTGATTCGTGCGTCTGGTATGCGGAATTCCACGCTTGGCTGTCTTTGCGGGTGCGATTCGGAGTATGTTAGTTCTTGATCGGTTCCCTTGGCGAACCGGCAAGGATACTTGCTGCAATTTCGCACTTTATCAACCGAGTGGGACCCTCTTCGCGGGTATACCTCGGGAGCTAGCTCTACTTCTCCCAGGGAAAGGGCAAGTTGCGAAGGGTTAAGGTTCCAAAGAGTCCAATGGCTCCGAAGAGGACGAGCAGGAAGCTCAACTCGTTACCGAAGCCGGGTTCGCCGGACAGTAGAGATCCGCTATCCGGATCGGAGTCTACCATCAATCCAGTGAATGATATGATGGCCCCGGCGATTATCATGCCAATGAACAAGACTTTAAGCCCCTGTCCAATCACATTCATGGTTACTTCTCCTTTTCTACGCTGTAATCACATATGTAGACGATGGTAAGGCTGCTGGTAACCAGTGTCAAATCCTTTCGGTGAATGATGGAGGGTTATGCTATTGCCGGTTGGCGATGGCCGGACGACGCCTGTCCGTCTGGCTGCCTTCCAGGGCCTTAGCGACCCTGAGCAGGTTGTGCTCGTCGAAGTGCCGGGCTACGATCTGTACGCCGATGGGCAGACCCTCTTCGCTCCAGCCGAAGGGCACGTTCATGGCGGGAGAGCCCGTAAGGTCCCAGGGGACCGTGGCTCGGAGGCTGTGCCTCGCGCCCATGGTCTTGCCGTCAATAACGAATTCTTCCCGACCTGCCTCGTAGGCGGGCATTGGTACGGTCGGGCAGAGGAAGATGTCATAGCGGGTGAAGTACTCGCCGACCTCCCACTTCAGTGACTCCCAGTTGAAGCTCGCCTCCAGGTACTCGTCGAACGTCTTGGCCGGGGAGTCGATGTAGCGCTTGCGCAGCAACGGTGTCAACTCCGACTCCCGTCCCCTGATTACGTCCATTAGAAACGCTTTTCCTTCCACCGTGTAAACCGCTGATGAGATCACTTGCGCATCATTGGTCCCAAGCCCTGGTATTTCCACCGGATCCACCTCCATCCCCAGCCCCGAGAGTGCCTCCGCCGCCTTTGCCACCACCTTTTGCACTTCCTCTTCTACCGGCGTCCCGCCCGTCGGGCTCCACCCGATCCGTAGCCTGGACAAAGGACCATCCAGGTTTGTGTAATCGGGGACGGGGACGGGTGGGGCGTAGATGTCCTCGCCGTCGGCGCCGGCCATGATGGACAGGGCCAGGGCCACGTCCTGGACGTTTCGAGCCATGGGCCCGACGTGAATTGCCCGAAATAGCGTCTGGGGAACGACTCGCGTGTACGGCACGCGTCCCAGGGTGGGCTTGAGGCCCGCCAAGCCGCAGAAGCTGGACGGCTGCCGTATGGACCCCCCAAGGTCAGTGCCGACGCCTAAGGGTGACATTCCGGTCGCCAGGGACGCGCCCTCGCCGCCGCTGGAGCCGCCGGGGGTATAGCCGAGTTTCCAGGGGTTTTGGGTCGCGCCAAACAGCAGGTTGTTGGTCTCCCACCAGAGGGCAAACTCGGGAAGATTGGTCTTGCCGAGGAGGATTCCGCCCGCTCCCTTCAGCCGTTTGTAGACGGTGGAATCGCCGGTGGAGATGTTGTCCGCCAATATCTTGGAGCCCTGCGTCGCTGGCAGCCCGGCGACCTCCACGCAGTCCTTCAGGGTGAACGGCACTCCGTGCAGCGCCCCCAGCTCATCGCCGCGGGCGATTGTGGCGTCGGCCTCCTCGGCTAGAGCCAGGGGGTCTGGGGCGAACGTAACGATGGCGTTCAGAGTCGGGTTGAGCGCCGCAATGCGGTCAAGGTGCGCCTGCACGACCTCCTGCGAAGAGAACTTCTTGCCTCGAATGCCTTCAGCCAACTCCGTCGCCGATAGCCAGCAGATGTCTTGGGTCATGGTCGGGCCTCCTGGGTAAGTCTTGTTGTTATACTCTGCACAGAATATGTTACCAAGGGCTATCCGGCAATCGGGCGGTCCTTAAGCGGCGAGCCGAAATCCCGAGTCAAAGTTCTCTTTCTAGCATTTATCGTATTGCGTGGTGAGGAGGCCCCGTGGTCTTGAAGAAGGTTTGGTTAGTTCTAGGCCCCATGGTTATAGGCATCGTATTCGCGGCGTGTGTCCCTCTCATGGAAACTCCCGTTCCCACCCAGGACGTCAACGCTGCAGTGCAGACAGCCGTAGCGGAGGCGCTGCGGACTGCGCCCCAGACCCCCACCCCTGTCATCGACGCCACTATCCAGCCCGGGATACAGGCGACTATAACGCCTCAGCCCGCCCCGACTCCCATGCCCGTGCCCCCTGCGACTCCCCTCCCCACCGCGATTTCCCTGCCGATTGCGACTCCTCTGCCCCCCGATACTCCCATCCCCACCGCGACCTCCCTCCCCCCTCCGACTCCTATCCCCTTTCCCTCTCCAACTCCCCCAGCTCCTGGCACGCGTCGACCTATGAGCCAGTGGACGGTGGACAACCCCGCCACCTTCGAGGAAATTGAGGCTGAACTAGGCAACTACCGAGGCCAAAGTCTGAGTGTAACTTCCTGGGGCGGGGCCTACCAGGCCGCCCAGCGGCAGGCTTACTTCCTGCCCTTCCAGGAAAGGTTTGGAATCCAACTGGTTGAAGACAGCCCCGTAGAGTACGCCAAGATTCGTTCCATGGTGGAAACCGGGAACGTGACCTGGGACGTCGTCGACTCAGGCATTAGGGCGGTACAACAACTCGGGTCTTGGGGGGAACTGGAAAGGCTGACACCGGCGATCCACAACGGATACTTGTCCGGTTATCCTGAAGTAGCTATAACGCCGTGGAGTGGTGGAGGAGGGGTGGTCTGGTCCACCGGTCTCGCCTATCAGAAGGACAAGATCAACACTCTTTGGGGTGGCAAAAAGCCGAACGACTGGACTGCCTTTTGGGACGTCGAGGCCTTCCCGGGCACCAGGTGGATGGGTAGAAGGGTGAACGAGAACATCTTCTTTGCCCACTTCGCTCGTACGCCGGAGGTTCTGGATACCGTCGAAGGCCGGAATGCGATAGCCAGACTGACCCCCGAGCAGGTCGACCAGTCCTTCGCAATGCTGGAAGAACTCAGACCTCACATCCAGTCTTGGTGGAATTCAGGAACCGACTGCCCGAGGGCTTTGCAGACCGATGAAGCAGACATGTGCACAGCTTGGAACGGGCGAATTTGGAACGCCCAAAACGAATACGGTGGAGACAACATCCACTATTGCTACGAGTGTGGACACCTGACCCAGACCGACGTGTTCTACATCCCGAAGGGTTCCCCCAACAAGACGTTGGCTGAGCTGTTCATTGCTTGGACAGGGTACCCCGAGATTAACGTAGAGATTTCAAACTACATCACCTACGGGCCATTGAACACCCACGCCCTGCCGTTGACAGCCGGAAGGGTTCACCCAAATATTATCGCTGCTTTACCTACTTCCCCGATGGCTCTTGAAAGAGGAGTAATTGTTGACGAAGTGTGGCTGGGCGCCAACCTGGACGCCCTGTCTAAGAGGATGGAGGAATTCCTCGCAGGCTATTGACTCGATGCACCGGTAACCCGACCCTAATTAGGATACGGGGAACCGCCGGGTTTGCTATACCTGAGATCGACGTTGGGTACTGGCTGTCAATGCAGCGCCGCCGACGAAGCTGCCCCCTTCTCATTCACCAGCCTGCCGTCCGAGAACCGGTCCAGCGAGAATGGCTTTATCAGGTCTGGGGTCTGGCCGGTGTCGATAAGCTCGGCCATCATCTTCCCGGAAATGGGCGCGGCCTTAAAGCCGTAGGTGCCCCAGCCGCAGTCGAGCAGGAATCCTTCCAGCCCCGAGACCGGTCCCATGATCGGCGCGTAGTCGGGGGTCATGTCGCATATGCCCGTCCACTGACGGAGTATGTTCACGTCCTTTAGGAAGGGGAACATCCTGAGTGCCCCGGCGGATAGCTCCTCCATCATCGGGAAGGTCGACTTCTGAGAGTAGCTGGTGTAATGGTCGACGGCGCCGCCCATGACGAGCTCTCCTCGGTCGGTCTGGTAGACGTAGACGTGGAAATTGGTGGAAGAGACACCTAGATTAAGGATAGGCTTGAGGGGCTCGGTGACCATTGCCTGCAGTGGGTGAGTGATCATCGGCAGGTCAAGCCCGACCATCGCGGCGATGGTGGAACTCCAAGCGGCGGTGCAGTTGATGACCAGATCGGCTTGAATGGGGCCGCGATTGGTCTCGACACCCGTGACCCGGCTGTTGCTCTGGTTGATGGCGGTGATCTCGGTGAAGGGGTGAATCTCTGCGCCTCGGCGGTCGGCGGCACGGGCGTAGGCCCAGATCACGGCGTCATGGCGGATAACCCCGGCGGGCGGATGGTAGAGGCCCGCCATGACTGGGAGATCATTGCCTTGGCGCATGTCGAGAACGGGTACGAGCTCGCGTATATCGTCGGTGCCGATAATCTTGCTGTCGACACCCAGGGCGGCGTTGGCCTCGGCGCGGAGGCGGAGGGCGTAGACGGACGACTCTGTATGGGCAAGCTCAAGTCGGCCCGTCTGGCTGAACAGCAGGTTGTAGCCCAGGTCCTGCGAGAGGTCTTCGTAGAGCTTGACGCTTTCGTAGAAAAATGGGATGCCCTCGGGTGTCACGTAATTGGCCCTGATGATGGCCGTGGAGCGGGCGCTGGCCCCACCCCCCAGATACCCCTTGTCCAGGACGGCGACGTTTGTGATACCCCGCTGCCCGAGATAGTAGGCGATGGCAAGGCCGTGCACCCCTGCCCCGGCTATGACAATGTCGTACCGGGGCTTGAGGGGCGGGTCCCGCCACATCCGCTCCTTTTTGAATAGCTGGAACATCAGAGGGGCACCACCCGCAGAGACCTTTCTTGGGCAGTCAGTGACTCCCACCCGGTCTCGGTGACCAGGACGGTTTCGCTGAAGCCGACGCCCCGTTTCCCCGGCACGTGGATGGTGAGCGGAGTGTGGAAGGTCATACCCGGCAGGAGGGGTTCGTCCACACCCTCTGCAATGAATATCAGGTCCTCTCCCCAGATTGAAGGCACGCCTATGCCCACGGAGTAGCCGAAGTTCTCTATGAAAAAGGCTTCCTCTGCGACGGAGCCGACAGCCTTCTTCGCCTCCATCGCAACGTCGTGGCAGGTGCGGCCCGGCCTGATATTGGAGGTCAGCACGTCGAATGTTCGGAGCATGGCGTCGGTCATTCTCAGGGTTAGGTCGTCGGGCGGGCCGAGGGATGCGGAGCGCATCATCAGTGCGTCATAGCGCTTGTAGGACGCTCCCAGCTCCATGTAGACCAGGTCTCCGGGCGCAATGGGGAACCGGGCATGGAAGGAGTGGTGAAAGCCGGTGCGGTGGCCGGTCATGATGTTCTGCCACTTGGTGAAATACTCGCTTCCGGCGCGGATCATGGCCTCGTGGCAGACGGCAGAGAGGTCGTTGTCCGTTTTGCCGGGTGCGATTTCGGCCATCGCCGCCTCGACACCCAGGACGGTGAGCCGCCCCGCCTCCCGCATGTACTCTATCTCCGCCGCAGACTTGGTCTTTCGGACTTGGTAGACGAGCCGGGAGGCGTCGATGAAGGAGGCGTTGGGAAGGGTCTCGGTGAGGCGTCGGTGCTGGTTGACGTGCAGCCCCGACACCCCAGTCTCGACGCCGATGGCCTTAGAATCAAGGCCCTTGTCCTTGAGAATTCCGCTAAGCAGATCCATGGCTCGTGCGGCGTCGTAATAGTGATAGAGCTCGACGTCCCGGATCCAGCCGGTGGCGAACACCGCGCCAAGCTCGACGTCCGCAATGTGAATCGTCGGCGAGCCCTCGATGGGAAGGATGAGGCAGGCGTATCGGTTGGGGATGATGGTGTTATAGCCGGTGAGATAGTAGAGGTTGGGCAGGTGGGTGACGAGAAGGACCTCAATGCCTGCGTCGGCCATTAGAGAGCGCACCTTGGCAATGCGGCCCTGGAACTCGGCCTCGGGGAATGGGGTCTCCGAGGGTGTTGGATTTTCCTGCAAAAACTTCAGTGGGTCCATATTCTCAATTCCGTTACCAGGGTATTCCCGGGTTGTCCGAGGAAATCTGCTCAAATGCCTCTATTCCAATGGGTGACACTCCGACACCCTTGCCCGCATGGACCAGGGCGTCCCACACGTATTCTCCATAGTCGCGGGTAACGTACATCTGGTAGGCGTAGTGCCCCGAGACGTCTCCGCGAACAAGGAGAGAGTGGACCTCCGCTGTCTTGGCTTGCGCACATGCGCCATCAAGGAACTTGTCGGGGTCCAGGTCCAGCTCGACTAGCTTGGCAAGGCATTCCCGGCTGCGAGGTCCCATGATCCCGATACCCGCCCACGCGGAAGTCAGGTCGATCATGTGGGCGCAGCCTGAAAGAGCCTCTTCTAGGGCTTCGGCGATGGAGTCCCGGGACCCGGGAGAGGTGAGCACGAGGGCTTCGTCGTAAGTGAGTGCCGCGACCGTGACCGACTCCCGGCTGTCCTCACTGGCCGTCGGGCTCGGGCACCTTATGGCTCTGCCAACGGTGAGGGACTCCGGGAAGGCGAGGGCGCGTGGCAGTTCAGCCAGGACGTCTGCGCCCTGAAAAGATAGCTTGCCTATCGGGCTGATATCAAATATTCCGCCACCGTTGATTGCCCGGGACACCTCCTCGCCACTGGAGGAATAGTGAGAGGGCAGCCTCCATCCGTCCCTGTAGAGGAACTCGGCGCCCAACTGCTGATGGGCCCCGTGCATCGCTGTGAGCTTGGCAAGCGCTGCTGTGGTTGAATCCATAAAAGTGGCCTTACTCCCTCAGGTGTACGCCTTCAGGATCGTAGACGGGGGCGTGGCGGACTCGGGCGTAGGCTACGCCACCCGGCACCCGAATCTCGATTCGCTGACCCTCTGCGGCGAGACGGTCGGGGACCCAGGCCAACCCGAAACCCTTGCCGATGGACGGGCTGAACCGCGAGCTTGTTACCTTCCCGACAGGCCAACCGTGCTCCAGGACGGAGCTCCCGTCTTCGGCCACCGTTCCGTTTTCCATTACAAACCCGACCATCCGGTTACGGTAACCGCGCTCCGACACCTGCTTGAGGGCCTCTCGGCCTATGAAATCTTCCTTTTCGAACTTCACTGCCCACTCCATGTCGGCTTCCAGGGGGTTGGACATGACGTCGGTGTCCTGGCCGGGGATCAGGTGCTTCTTCTCCAGCCTGAGCACCCGCTGGGCCTCCACCCCGAAGGGCAGGATGCCGAACTCCTCTCCGGCTTCCAGCAGGGCCTCCCAGACGTGCTCACCGGCCTCGGCGGGGAAGTGAAGCTCCCAACCCGCCTCCCCGACAAACCCGACGCGAAGGAGAAGGGCCGGCACCCCGGCAACCTGGCCCTTGGCGCTGCGCATGTATCTAAACTTGTCCTTGGACAGATCAATATCGGTGAGCTTCTGAAGGGTGTCTCGGGCCCGGGGCCCGGCGACGTTCACTGCGGCGAACCCGGGGGTCACGTTGGCGACGTGGGCACACATATCTGTGCCGGCCAACCACCACCTGAACCACTCCTCGATAAGGTCTATGTTGCCGGTCCCGGTGGTGACATAATAACGGTCGTCGGCGAGCCGCGTGACGGTGCCGTCGTCCATGATGATTCCGCTGTCCGAGCAGATGATCCCATACCGGATCCGCCCGACCCTAAGGTTGGAGAAATAGTGAGTGTAGATACGGTCAAGTAGCGCCGGTGCGTCCTTCCCGACTACGTCCAGCTTGCCAAGGGTGCTCACGTCGATGATCCCGACGCGGTTCCTAACAGCCTCAATCTCTTCAGCGGAGTCACGGTAGGAGTGAGGCCGCTTCCACTGCCCGACCTCAGCGATCTTTCCACCGGCCCTGACGTGAGCGTAGTGGATCGGGGTCATCCTGAAGGGCATGTGCCCCGGCCCGGCTATTGCGCCGAGGGGTGTGGGTCGGAAGGGGGGGCGGGATGTCGTACCGCCGACTGCGTCGAGGCTCCGCCCCGTGGCTTGCGAGATGACCTTCGTGTAGCTCTTGAGGCACATCTTCCCCTGGCAGGGCCCCATTGAGACAGTGCTATAACGCTTGAGCGACTGGACATCGGCGAAGCCCTCGTCGATGGCTTGCCGAACGTCCTTCTCGGTCACGTCTTCACATATACATACAAATTTCTTGGCTCGAGCAGACTTCTTGCCGGTGGTTTCCCTCGTGATGCGGGGTGAGGCAGATGATAGCTCGTCCCGATAGGCCTTTTCACGACGATCAAGCTCGTCCTTCAGACTCGAAAGAGCCTCCGAGCCTATGGTTCCCGCGCCGGATGCCTCCGCAGCCGCGAGGCCCGCAACCCGACCCTGCAGCATATTGATCTCGGAGTCATGGATGCCGGTGACGTCACCGGCAGCATATATGGAGTCAGGCAGACTCGCAGGAACGGATGCGCTAAGGGTATCGTCATACGTTAGCTTGGCGTCGGCATGAGAGAGGAGGGCGGTGACGGGGTCGGGGTTGGGAGCCAGGCAGAGGAAACCGCACTCGAGACGATGTTCGCCGCCTCCGGCGTCGCTTTCCAGAAGCACTGCCTCTATCTTCCTTAGACCTTCCGCCTTTACCACTTTCCATCCGTTAAGTTGACCGACACCCCGCTCCCGGAGGTCCCTCGCTAAGGGAGTATCGCGGCGGGGCCGGTAATCTACGACGGCGCTTACATTTACGCCCGCGTCCGTCAATTGAACGGCAACTTTTAGACCTTCGTCGTTGTCCGTGACTATCACGCCCCGGGCCCCAGGGCTCACGCCGTACAGATTCGCCAGACGCAGTGCGCCGCTGCTAAGCATGATTCCGGGAAGGTCGTTGTTGGGGAATACGGTAGGCGATTCCTGGGCCCCGGCGGCTACCACTACCTGGCCGGCTCTTAGCTTTACTATGCGTTCGCCCTGGTGGACGGTAACCATGTTGCCTTGGTAGACGGCCATTGCGGAGGCGTCGGATAGGACTTGGATCAGGCTATTTGCGTGGACTGATTCGGCGAGGCGTCTGGCGGTCTCATAACCGAGGACAGGTGAATTAACCTGTCCTTCTCCCATCTGGGGAGAGGGGAGAATGTTGTAACGCAGGTGTCCCCCAAGGCTCGGCTGATCGTCGACTAGCGTGACCCGCGCCCCGGCCTCCGCAGCGGCGAGGGCAGCACTCAAACCCGCTGGCCCACCCCCTATCACCGCAACGTCGGTATAGGCGTTGACGTGCTCATACTCGGTGTCCGGGATTCGGTTTGTATCCACGGTGCCGAGTCCGGCGACGCGCCGGATTACCGGCTCGGCGAGAAGCCATGCGGCCTTGGGTCGGATCAGGGTCTTGTAATAGAAACCGACTGGCATCAAACGGTCGAAGTACTGCAAGGCAGAAAGGGCGTCGTTCTCGACGGACGGCCAGGCGTTCTGCCCCGTTATATTCATGCCGTCGGCCGCGGCGCAAGCGCAGGCGCGGACGTTAGGAGCGCCGTCCACGTTCATCATGCAGTTCGGGCATCGGCCCGACACGCAGAGTAGTCCCCTGGGCCGGTGGTATTTGAAGCTGCGGCCGAAGATATCGATGCCGGAAGCGTAGAGCGCCGAGGCAACGGTGTCACCGGGATAGGCGAGTATCCGCTTGCCTTCGTAGTTGAAATAGACGTTGCGTGATCGGTCTATGATCTGGGATGGGTGGGCTGGGAGCCTGCGTTGCTTCAACTCAGGCCTCATTCCCGGCAGGTAGGCTCGGGCCCTGCCCCGGCCAGTAGGTGGCCGATACCCGGTTGTTCAGTGTGTTGCGCTGGGCATGAAACCAGCGCCGGCAGCCGAACTTGTGATACCACCACTCCTGCTGAAGACCGGCAACATTCTTGCTCAGGTAAAAATAGGCAGACCACGTCTCCTCCGGGTCGCCGGGAGAGGGGCGGGCTGAGACCTCGCCGCCGAAACGGAAGTCGTTGACAGACCTGGGGCCGCAGTTCGGGCAGCTTAAAAGGAAGGACATGGCGCTATGACGGGAGGCGCGGGCTCATGTGGCGGGGGTTGGAGAGCTTGAGTTTGAACGCCTTGGAACGCAAAAGACCAGATTGACCGGGGCCCCTAGAACATGGTGAGGTACCGGTCCACCTCCCATTGACTCACCTGCCGGTGATAGTCGATCCACTCTGCCTCTTTCACCTTCATAAACTCGTCGTAGATAGGCCCAAGGGCCTCCCGCACTACCTGATCGTTTTTCAGCTCGTTGAGGGCCTCGGGGAGGCTCTGTGGGAGGACCCGGATGCCGCGCCTGCTGATCTCCTCCATACCGAGGGCGTAGGTGTTTTCGAAGTTCGCAGCGCCGGGGTCCATCTCGTTCTTGACGCCGTCCATGCCTGCCAGGACGTATGCTGAGAAGGCGAGATAGGGGTTGCACCCCGAGGACATGGTCCGGTCTTCCAGGTGTCCGGGGCCCGCGGTACGGATCATCTGCGTTCGGTTGTTGTCGCCGTAAGAGATAAAGGCGGGCGTCCATGTAAAGCCCGACCGCGAACCGGTGAGAGCAGAACCCATCTGCAGCCGCTTGTAACAGTTCACCGTCGGTGAGTTAATCGCACACAGAGCGGGGGCGTGCTTCAGAATACCGCCGATGAAGTGGTAGGCCATCTTGGACAGCCCGAGACCCTGCGGGTCGGAATTGTCTATCAAGACGTTCTCCCCCGTCTTGGCGTCGGCTACGTGGAAGTGGATGTGGCCGGCGCTGCCGGTCTTGTCTGCGAAGGGCTTGGCCATGTGCGTGGCGATTGCACCATGCTTTCGGGCCACCTGGCTGGTCATCATCTTGAAGAATGTGTAGCGGTCGGCGGTGGTGAGGGCGTCGGAATAATCGAAGTTGATCTCGTACTGGCCGCTGCCGTCCTCATGGTCGGACTGGTAAACACCCCACCCGAGGCCGTTCAGGCCGTCGGTCATCTCCTTCAGATAGCCGAGGACTCCGGAAATGCCCTTGTAGTCGTAACAGGGCTTTTCCAGGTTGTCGACGTCAGCCGGGTCGAAGATCTTAATCTTGCCTTTCTTTTTGCGTTTTACAAGAAAGTGCTCGGGCTCAATGCCGACGTTGAATACATAACCCTGGTCCCGCAGCTCTCCGAGCACCTTCTTCATGTGCTGCCGAGAGCAGTAGGGATGAGGCTCGCCGTCTACGAACAGGTCGGAAGCGAAACGTGCGGTATCGGGGTCCCAGGGGAGGGGAGTGTAGGAGTCGATGTCGATACGGGCGGCCATGTCGTGGGCGTTGGGCCCCTGGCCCATGCCGTGGAGCGAACCCCCGGCGAAGCCCGCGCCATCGTCGACAACGTTGTCAAACGTGGAAGCGGGGACGAGCTTGACCTTGGCGGCCCCATGAATGTCGACGAACTGGGTCAGGATGTACTTGATCCCGTCCCGGGTCATCTTCTCCCGTATCTGCTCTCTGTTGGCCATGCTCTGCTCCGGTTGAGGCTCTAGCCTGTTCGAGATGCGTCCGGGCGGCTAGTCAAACCCGAACACCTTGTCGGTGCCTACCAGCGGGATGCGGGCCATGGCGGAGGCCTCGATTGTGAGTGCGGCCAAGTCCTCGGGCTCGAGGCTGTGAACGTCGCTCTTGCCGAGGGACCGGGTGATGAGTGCCAGTTCCATCGTCATGGCGTTGAGGAAGTTAGCGACGCGTGCGCCGCCCTCTTCGGGGTCGAGCCTCTTCTCAAGCTCCGGGTCCTGGGTCGCAATCCCTACGGGACATTTGCCCGTTTGACAGTGATGACACATCCCCGCCGGAACCCCGACCTCTTCTTCGAAGTTGGCTTCGGGTATGTCCCGGTTGCAGTTTAGGGCGATGAGAGCGGCGATGCCAATGGCTACTGCGTCTGCGCCCAGGGCAAGGGCTTTGGCCGCGTCCACGCCGCTCCTGATTCCGCCCGAGGCAATGAGTTTCACCTTCCCGTACATCCCGATTTCCCGCAATGCCTCTCGGGCGAGGACAATGGCGGGAACGGTGGGAATGCCTGAGTGGTCCAGCAGGATTTCCGAGGACGCGCCCGTGCCTGCCAGCATACTGTCGATGACTATGGCGTCGGCGCCCGCCTTGGCGGCCAGCTTCACGTCGTCCTTGACCCGGCAGGCCCCCAGCTTGACACTTACGGGAACGCGCCAGTCCGTGGCTTCCCTCAGCTGTTCTATCTTGATGGGAAGGTCGTCAGGCCCGAGCCAGTCCGGGTGTCGGGTTGGCGAGCGCTGGTCAATGCCCGTGGGCAGGTCCCGCATTTCGGCGATATGGTCCAGCACCTTGACGCCCATGAGCATGCCGCCAGTCCCGGGCTTAGCGCCCTGCCCGACGCAAATCTCTATAGCGTCGGCCATCATTATGTGGTGAGGGTTGACCCCGTAGCGGCTGGGCAGTATCTGATATATGAGCTTGTCGGAGGCTTCCCGCTCGGCCATGAGCATCCCGCCGTCGCCCGTGCAGGTGGCGGTTCCCACCTCCGAGGCCCCCTTCCCGAGGGATACCTTGGCGTTTCTGGAAAGAGCGCCGTAGCTCATGCCCGTTATATATATGGGAGTTTCCAATACCAGGGGGTTCTTGGCGTTCCCTTCTCCAATCACCGTGCGGGTGCTGCACTTCTCCTTGTAGCCTTCCAGCGGAATTCGGGTGAGGCCCGTGGACAGGAAGGTCAGGTCGTCGAAGTGGGTTACTTTCTGAAAGGTAGAGAAGCCGCGGATGCGGTAACGGCCAAGGTCGGCCTTCGCGTGGATGTCTTCCATGACCCAGGGGGAGTAGATCTGGCTGCTGTTCATTACCATGGGAGAATCCTTAGACGACCCTTTTCTCGAAGCGCTCAAGCGCGTCGAAATGGTAGAGCTTCTTGGCGGAGACCACCTTCTTGAATTGGAAGCGTTCGGTTATGCCGAAGCTCTGGAGCGTTTCCCATACTTCCAGCAGTTCGTCCTCGGAGGCGGTCTCCTCCTTGGCGTCGCTCCCGAGCGAGCCAATGTTACCGGCGACGTATATCTCGCCCTCGTACATAGAGTCCCCGACAGCGTCTCCGACATCGCCGCAGATGATAATGCGGCCCTTCTGCATCATATAACCGGTTAGGAATCCGGCGTTGCCGCGTATTATAAGATCGCCGCCCTTCATGGAGATGCCCGCCCGTGCCCCGGCGTCCCCTCCCACGAACAGTTCCCCACCCCTGAGAGTCGCGGCGACTGATGCGCCCGCGCTGCGGGTCAGGGTTATGCGGCCGCTCATCATGTTCTCGCCCAGGGCCCAGCCGGCGTTGCCGTTGATGGTAACGTCAGGGCCGTCCAGGAGGCTGGCACACAGATACCCGACACTTCCCTCGACTGTTATCTTGCATTCTTTCAGCACCCCGATAACGAGGTTGTGCCGCGCCTGGGGGTCGATAATCCGAACCTCTTCCCCCGCGTTCACCAGCTCCTTGACCCGGGTGTTGATCTCCCGGATGGTCATGTCCCTGGCGTTTATATCAGCCAAGTCATGACCTCGTTTTGCTGTGGCTCGACCCGCTCTATCTCCTCGTCGAACACGGAGCGGAGAGCGACTTCCTCGGAGGCGAGGGCTACCACGTCGTCGGTCTCCATCAGGACCAGGGGCTTGAGTGCGAGGGGGTCCTTGGCGGAGCCCATGCCCTGGTCGGTGGAGACCAGGTAGGTGAAGGAGCCGTCCAGGTCATCCAGTGAGGCGTATAAAGCGTCTTCTAGGGCCGCGCCGCGGGCAAGCTTCTCGGCCAGGTAGACTGCTATGAGCTCGGAGTCATTCCCAGTCTGAAAGCGATGACCTTCGTCCTCGTACTTGCGCTTCATCTTGTGATAGTTGGTCAGCTGGCCGTTGTGTACGACGGTAACGTCGGGGAAGGGGTAGGCCCAGAAGGGGTGGGAGTGGGTAATGTCTACGCGGCTCTCGGTTGCCAGGCGCACGTGCCCGATGCCGTGCGTCCCTTTCATAGTGCCAATGCTGTGCTTGTCGTCGAGTTCCACGCCCGTGCCCACGTCCTTCACGACCTCGGAGTTCTGGCCGATGCTGTGGATAGTCACGCCGGGAAGCTCGTATAGCGAGGCTGCGAGGGAGTTGAGGTCACCTTCATAGTTGACGTTGAGGCGTAGAAATTCGTCCGTCGACTGCCGGTTCCTTACCACGCCGCCTTTGGCAACCACCGCCTCCTCGACGGCCCTGAAGCGGCCCCGGTAGTCGGCGTCGGGATCGGACCATACCCTGACAATGAAGTCGGAGTTGGAGTCCTCCCCGGCAACCGTGATGCCTGTGGAGTCGATTCCCCGGTGCTTCATGGCATCAAGCATCCGGACGAGCTCTTCGCCTATGGGAGCCAGGGCGGAGGCCCCCGCATGCTTATGCATTATTCCGCTTATTCCGCACATCTCTTTGCTCTCCCGGAGATCATGTCGAAGGATTTTGAGCCTGTGCAATTGTCAGCATCCCAGCCTCGACAACCGCTCCATTATATATGTGGGCGTATGAGCGGGCAAGGAATGCGGGCCTCCGTCAGGGGTCTTACGCCCTTCTGGAGGGCCTTTCAAAAACCCGAAACTCAACGTCTATGGAGGTCGGGTGAAGGGTAAGCATGGCCACCGACCCCGGCATCATGAAGTCCGGGTACCCGGGGCCCGGATTCACGATGAGTGTATTCCCGATGTAGTGCTCGACACGTTCGTGCGTGTGCCCGTAGAGAATGATGTCCTGAGCTCCGAGTTCCTGCAGAATGCGCTCCTCTATGCCGTCAGGCTCCATGCCCCACCAGGGATGAATGATGCCGAACCTCCACTGCCCGATGGCGAAGAACTGCTTGTCGGGGAGAATCCGCCGGGTCTCGTCCTTGTCCGTGTTCCCAAATACGCCCACAAATTTGGGGTGGTCCTCCATCAGCTGATGGACCAGGGTGGGACCTGTGAAGTCCCCCGTGTGTACGACCCAGTCGGCTTCCTTGAGGGCTTCCTTAACGACGGGATGCAACTCCTCCTTCTCCCTGACATGAGTGTCCGAGAAGTGGAGAAGCTTGATTGGTTCGTGACGCATGAGAGTAGTATAGCCTTTCGGCCTAAGCAGTAGTGGGTTGCGAAGACAACGCCGAAGCCAGCACCCGCTCCAGGAACACCATCTGCGCCGGAGTAAAGGGCGCTAGCCTCGGGGAAGGACAGGCTTCGAGGGCCTCCTTCATTGCCGCACTGACCCGTGCCTGGATTTCGTTAGCCTCAGTTTGAGCGGTCAAGAGCGGCCTCCTTGGAAGAGTCTCTGCATTCCTCGATTGAAACCTCGATCTGCCGGTCCCGGTACGTGGGGATAGTGGAAACGTAATCTTCGTCTTCGCCTGCCCTCTGCATCCCCGGAGGCAGGTCCCCGACCACCGCGCCCGGCACACCCATCACCACCTTTCGGGCTTCAACCTCTGCCTTGGGCGCCACCACCGACCCCGCAGCCACTACCACCCCATCCCCAAGCCGCACTCCGTCCAGAACTACGGCATTCATCGCCACCAGTACCCCCTCCCCCAGGACTGACCCGTGGACTACCGCCCCGTGCCCCATGCGGCACTTGGGCCCGAGCACCGTCTCCCCGTGGATCACGCAGTTGTCCTGCACGTCCGACCCGTCCTCGATTCTGATGCTGTGGTCGTCGCCTCGTATCGTGGCGTTCGGCCCTATCCAGCAGTTCTCGCCAATCATCACGTCTCCGATGATTACGGCGGTCGGGTGGATGTAAGCGGATCGGGCAATGGTTGGACGTTTGCCGTCCAATTCGTAGATGGGCATGGTCTGTGCATCCTGCCTTCTGAGTTTAGCGTTCGGGCATTGTATAACAGTAAGGCGGCGGACGGGATGTATAATAATGGGAGTAATATTTTTAGGGTGGGGTGGGACTATGAAATGGGCTTCAGCCATATCAGAGCAGCATACTTTGAAGGCCGCGGTGCAGGAGGCCGCCGAGCGCGTTAAGGCGGACCTCGGCGGTGGTACGCCTGACCTGCTCATGGTCTTCGTATCCAATACCCACCGGGCTGAATACGACCAGGTCCCGGACATCATCGCCGACATCAGCCCTGTCGAAAACCTGATCGGCTGCTCGGGCGGAGGCGTGATCGGGGAGGGTAAGGAGGTCGAGAACCGGCCGGCGGTCTCCATCACCGGCGCTATCCTGCCCGACGTTCACCTGAACTTCTTCCACGTTGATGATGCCGACTTGCCCACTCCCGACGATGGCCCCGCGTCCTGGGAGGAGATAGTAGGCGTTAGTGCCGGCCAAAAGCCTCACTTCGTAGTGCTGCCTGACCCGTTCACCATCCACGCCGATAGCCTGGTCGCCGGGCTGGACTTCGCGTTCAATGAAGGTGTGAAAATAGGTGGGTTGGCCAGCGGAGGCATGAGCGCCGGGGCCAATGCCCTCTTCCTTGGCAAGGACGTCTATCACTCGGGAGCAGTGGGGATGGCGATGTACGGGAACGTGAAAGTGGACACGATTGTCGCGCAGGGGTGCCGACCCATCGGGCAGTCGGGCGTGATTACCAAGTGTCAGGGGAACCTGCTGGTGGAGCTGGACGGACAGAGCCCTATGGAGGCCCTTCGCAAGGTCTTCAATGAATCGGACAACCACGACAGAAAACTCATAAATTCAGCGCTGCACCTGGGCGTGGTGATGGATCCCCTCAAGGACCAGTTCAGGCCCGGCGACTTCCTGATCCGAAACGTGATGGGCCTCCACCAGGAAACCGGTGCCCTGGTCATAGGAGAGATGCTGAGCGAGGGACAGGTAGTGCAATTCCACGTTCGGGACGCCGAGACGGCCAGGCAGGACCTGGAGGCCGTGATGGACCGCTACGTGGAGGACAACGACTATTCAGGCACGTCCGGGGCCCTGCTCTTCTCCTGCCTCGGCAGGGGTGAGCACCTGTTCGGGCGTCCCAACCACGACAGCGATATCTTCCTGAATCGCATTTCCCGTGCCCCGCTGGCCGGGTTCTTCTGCAACGGAGAGATCGGGCAGGTGGGCGGCTCGACCTTCCTGCACGGCTTCACAAGCTCTTTCGCGATGTTCAGCGAAGGGTCGGGTGCCGGGTGACAGGTCCCGCAATCTGATATCATGCCTCGGAGGCCGTTTCACCGACCCTTATAAGGGAAAGAGGTGGGTATATGGCGATGGCACAGGCCCAGGATATGGTAGGGGAACCCTCGGTCCCGATAGTAGTCAGCGTCCAGCGCCCCGAGAAGCTGTCCCGGCTGCACCTTCTACTGAAGACATTCTTCGGCTTTATTTACGTGGGCCTCCCCCACGGGATCATCCTGTACGCCTTGGGGATCGCGGCCTGGCTGGTCTCTTTGGCCGCATTCGTGGTGATTCTGTTCAAGGGGCGTTACCCTCGGGGATTATTTGACTTCGTAGTCGCTTACCAACGGTGGAACCTGAGGGTTCTGGCGTACGCAGGCCCTTTCTTGGGCAACTTCATGGTGGACAAGTACCCGCCATTCTCCTTCGAGGAGGAACCCGACGACCCGGTCATCCTCAGAGTAGAGTACCCGGAGACCTTGTCCAGGCCCCACGCCGTATTGAAGCTATTGCTGGGCTGGCTCTATGTTGGCATACCCCACGGGATCATCCTTTTCTTCTACGGCATCGCGTTGATGATCGCCCTGTTCTTCGTCTGGTTCATAATCCTGTTCACCGGCAGGTTCCCCGAGGCGATATTCCGGTTCGCGGAGGGGTACATGCGCTGGGGCACGAGAGTGAACCTCTACCTGGCCTTCGCCACGGACAAATACCCCAAGTTCAGCCCCAGCCCCTAGACCTTCACCAAGAAATAGCTGGTAAGTAAAAGCGTCGGCGCACCGCGCCGACGCTTTTCTCTTGCCTGGATACTCGGCCCTAGATTACCACACCCGCCTCTTTGAACCCGACAATCTCCTCCCAGGTGTACCCCAGTTCCAGCAGCACGTTCCTAGTGGACCCGCCGAACTCAGGGGCCGAGACCTTTGAAGCAAAACTCTCGTTGCCAATGCGGAACGGGGAGGCCAGCTCTTTGAGGGAACCGTGCTGCGGGTGCTCCACCTCTACAATCGAGCCCGTAGCCTCCAGCTGAGGACTCACCCCAACTTCATCGATGCTGGAAATAGGCTCCCACGGCAAGCCCGCTTCGTCCAGCCGTGCGGCCCAGTGGTCCCGCGGTTGGGTTTTGAAGTGCGCCTCCAGGATGGCTGTAAGTTCCTCGCTGTGGACTGCCCTGCCTTGGAGCGACCCGTACTCAGGCTCTTCCGCCAGGTCGGGCCTTGCAATGGCTGCGCAGAAGGGGAGCCACGCTCGGTCGCCCTGGAGCAGGCACAGCTGGGCCCATTTGCCGTCGCCGCACTGGTAGTACTTGATCAGTGGGTTGATGCTGATAAATTCGGCAAGGGACTTTAGAGGCCTGCCGGAGATCAGCATAGACCAGATTGACTCGGCGCTGCCCCAGATGCCAGCGTTGTATAGGGAGGTATCAACCACGGCGCCTTTGCCCGTCCGCTCCCGCGTGTAAAGCGCCATCATTATGGCCCCGAAAAGGAAAGTTCCCGTGTTTACGTCACCTAGTGAACATGGTAGGTCGACAGGCGGCCCGTCCACCGGACTAATCGCCGACATTAAGCCGGAACGCGCCCAATAGCTCAGCATGTCGTAACCGGGACGGTCTTTGTCAGGCCCATCTATTCCATAGGCAGTTAGCCTCCCGTAGACGAGAGCAGGATTGATCGCATTTAAACTCCCGTAGTCGATACCGAGAGACTCCGCTGTCCCGACCCGCAAGTTGGTAACCATTACGTCCGTGTCCTTGATAAGCCTTGCGAATATCTCCTTCCCCTTTTCGGAACCGAGATCCAGCGCCAGGCTGCGCTTACCCCGGTTGATCTGCTCGAAGACGTAGTTGACCAGGTCGGGTGTAGGGTCGATGTTGGGTATCCAGCCCCTTGTCGGGTCGCCACCCGACTGTAGATGTTCAACCTTGATTACCTCGGCCCCGTAATCGGCCAGCATCACGCCGCAGGTCGGGCCCGACACCCAGTTGGATACCTCTACGACCTTGACACCTTCTAACGGTTTGGGGCTCAAGACTCTAGTCTCCTGCTTCACGGGTTGGGCTACATCATCCCCATTTTGCATACATCTTTTAGCGACTCTTTCATCGCATCCACTATCACGTCCACGTCCTCATCAGTGTGCGCTGTGGAGGTGAATCCCAGGTGTATCCCCGGCACGATGACTCCCCGGTCCAAAAGGTGGAGGTAGAATTGGATCTCCGCGTCATGCAGGGAAGAATCGATGTCCCGTGAGCTGTTTATCGGGGATCTTTGGAAGCGCAGGTAGAACAACGACTGGGCGCTCATCATCTGTACGGGTAGCTCCTCCGCAATGCAGAAAGAGTTGATCTCATCCGAGAGCCGTGCCCCGCGCTCCTCAAGCTGTGAATACAGTTCGGGGTGGTTCTTCAGGTGGTTAACCGCCGCGTGACCTGCGATCATGCTGATGGGGTTGCCGCTGAAGGTACCTCCGGAGAAGATCCGCCGAGGCCCTGACTTGTCCCCTTCCCGGGACCCCGAGAACACCCGCATGATGTCTTCCGAGCCTGCCAACGCCCCGATAGGCGTCCCACCCCCGATTATCTTTCCGTAGGCCGCCAGGTCCGGCACGACGTCGAAGTACTGCTGAGCGCCCCCGTACCCAAGCCTGAATCCGGTAATGACCTCATCAATGAGGAACAGGACTTCGCATTCGCGGCAGACCTGCTGCAATTGCCTGAGGAAGTCTCCGTGGTCCAGCCTCGGGTTGGAGCTCTGCACCCCTTCGATCATTACGACTGCAAGCTCGTCCTTGTGCTCACGGATAATCTCGAATGCCTCATCCTCCCGGTAGGGAAGCAGAATGACGTTCTCCGTGGTCTGAAGAGGAATCCCCCCGCCCAACCCCCGGGCTATGGGCCGATTGCGTTCGCTTTCGCGCCGAGCCCCGGCCAGTACCTGGTCATGCGCCCCGTGATAGCCGCCGTCGAACATCCCGATCTTGTTCTTGCCCGTGTAGGACCTCGCGACTCGAACACCATACATGGTGGCCTCGGTGCCGGAGTTTGCGAAGACCA
This sequence comes from Dehalococcoidia bacterium, assembly GCA_965220005.1. Classification (GTDB taxonomy): domain Bacteria; phylum Chloroflexota; class Dehalococcoidia; order Plut-88900; family Plut-88900; genus Plut-88900. Next base: position 65,170 of record OZ244800.1, on the reverse strand, counting down.
CCTTGTCGGCACAGGGCGCAGCCTCGACCATTAGCGACGCCAGTGGTTCCTGGTATGGATTGTGAAGCCCGAACTGCAGGCCCCGAGCCACGGCCTCGGTCACCGCTTCCACAACGACGTCGGGCGCGTGGCCCAGGATGTGAGGCCCGAACCCCATCGTCATGTCGATATACTCGTTCCCGTCTATGTCCGTGATCCGGGATCCCTTGGCCTCCTTGATATAAAGGGGATAGGGCATGTCGACGGTCCCCACCACCTCCTGCGCCACGACCTCCCGGGTGCGCTTGAACACCTCCTGGGATTTCCGCGTCCTGCTCTCCAATCGCTCGAGTACGCTCACCATTGACTCCCTCCCGTCTAACAAACCTGCGTGACCTTAACCCCGGCCTCGATTGTCAATGGTATGGCGCGGCTCGTGACTAGTCAACGAAATGCCCATCACTGATGCTCCGCTCTTTAGGACTGTCAGACAATAACTGGACTAATGTCTCTACTGTGACTATGTTGCGGTGTGATGATACTGTGGGACTGTCTGGTCGGCGGTGTTCCAATGATTTCGGGGAGGTTTGTCTAACATGTTCAACATAGCGCTGTCCTGGCCCGTTAACCAAGACGAACTGCGAAAACTCCAGGGTTATGTTTCCGATGTTTGCCGGATACTTTCGCCCGAGTCCTACCATATCCAGGACCTGCTGACCGTGGCCCCCGACGCCCATGCCATCGTAGGCGGATACATACCGCAGCAGATGATCGAACAAGCCCCTAATGTGAAGCTGGTACAGGTGCTCCACTCCGGCGTAACCCACCGCTCGATAGTCGGTGCGGACCTCGGTTTCTCATTCAACACCCTGAGAGCACGGAACATATTGCTTGGCAACATAGCCGGGGCCAACGCTGTAGCCGTGGCGGAGATGGCTTTCGCTCAGACAATGGCCCTGGCCAAGCGGGTCCTCCCCGCCCACCGAGCCATAGCCCAAGGCTCCTGGTACCCCTACACCCGAGATACCATGGGCTGCGAGCTGGCTGGCAAGACTATGGGAATCGTTGGCCTGGGCGCTATCGGGGTGGAACTCGCGAAGAGGGCCGGCGCCTTCGGGATGCGGATTCTGGCTACCAAGCGGACCCCGGCCCCCGACCTCGTCGAACAGCTGGGGCTCGACTTCCTGGGCGGCCCCGAAGACCTCTCCCGCGTCCTGGAAGAATCGGACTTTGTCGAGCTTTGCATCCCTTGGATGCCCACCACCGACAAGCTCATCGGTGAGGCCGCCCTGAAATCCATGAAACCAACGGCTTATCTCGTCAACGTCGCTCGGGCCCGCATCGTCGACGAAGAAGCCCTCTACAGGGCCCTGACCGAGAACTGGATCGCAGGCTTCGGAACAGACGTGTGGTGGGACTACGATATGATGCCCGACCCCTCGGATGCCGTGCCTTTCATCCATTGGGGTGTTGCAAATCCCATTGTCTCACGCATGGGCATCCACAAGCTGGACAACGTTGTCATGACCGGTGACCGTGCCGCCTACAACCCCGAGACCCTTGAAAACTTCCTCAAGGTGGGTATGGAGAACGTAGACATGCTCGCCCGAGGCCAAACACCCCTCCACCTCGTCGATCTCGGTACTCAGGGGTGAAAGGCGTCAACAGGTTTAACCCCTAATGCACAGCCTCTCCCAAAGAAAACCGACGCAACACGTTTCCCGTGACCCGAGAAACCGTGTTGTCGTATTCGTTGTAGGAGAGGCTTCCGCACCAGCTGATCGAGCCGACTGAGAACACGGCGCCGTTCCTGGGATAGCGCAGGTACACCATATCCGCCTTCACCAGCGGGTTTGTGGTCCCGCCCTGCTTTGAGGTCGATTGATCGACCTCCTCTACGACGTGCTGGTAGGAGTCGGAGAAGCCCGTGGCCGTGGCCAGATGTATGGTGTGGGGCGGCGTCCCGAACCGGGGTTCCATCCTGTCGAGCTCAAAACCCGCGGCCCCGTAGTCCATCACGAGAGATGGGAAGTCCCCGATTAGCTCATCATCCCCGACACCCTCGAATATGAAGGCAGTCCGCGGGTCCCGGCTGCCGGGTTCCCGGCGGTACGGCGCGTTGACGTCGTTCCCCTGGGAGGTGAACCCGATGCCGAGCATCCGCTGGGGCGCACGGCCCCTGTCTCGCCAGATGCCTCCAGGCTCGCCGGTGAAGCTGATGCGGGTCTCGCCCGCGTCGGCTCGCCAGGTCTGGGTGCCACCCCAGCGCCGGATTTCGATAGTGTGCCCCGACTCCGAGTCGAGAGCCGTCACCCAGTAAAAGCCGTTGCCGCCCAGGTACATGAGCCTGCCGCCGTCCCGCAGGTAGGTCTCCATCGCGTCGAGCATGGCGGCGGACCAGTACTCGGGGTGCGAGCCCGTGATTATCACCTTATAGGACTTCAGGAGCGCGAGCCCATCCTTGTGCAGGTCATGGTCGGTTATGACATCGTAGGGGTGCTCCTCGGCTTCCAGCCAGTCGACGAGATGGAGGTCGGCGCTGAGCTGATGGGGGCTCCCCTTGCCGGAGGCCAGCCCTACCGAGTAGTACCCGGGCCGCATGTTGACGATGGGCCTGAGCCACGACGAATGACATACACCCGAGCCGTCAGTGTGGGAGTTGTAGAGGCTGACCAGCCCGTTATCGACGATGTAGTGGTCTTCCAGCTTGACCGGATACTCGAAGCCGGGAACGAAATAGTCGGAGAAGTTGCCTGCAGTATCCTCGGTGTGGCGGCCGTTGCCGTAGGCCATGTAGCTGAAAGTGGGTACGAGGAAGGCCGCGGGGGCGGTGGGATTGCCGGTCTCGGGGCGGACGAAGAATGGTACGTGGTCGACTGCGTCACCTGCCTGGAGCCGAGCTGCGTAGACACCGCTCTTCATCCCCTCCGGTACGGTGAACTCGAAGTCCACGTCCCAACCGGCGTCGTCCAGGTCGTCGTCGTGGAAGTGGATCGCGCCGTATTCCTCGGTCCGTAAAGGAAAGGCGTTGTCCCGACCCGTCCAGTTGTGGCCGGTCATGCCCCTGGCCGGTCTATTGACCGTGCGGCCATGAAGCGCATGCACCGAGTTATCCGTGGCCCGAGTCGAGGCGATGTCCTTCGAAAAGTCCCAATCCCCGATCAGGCTGCCGCCAAAGGACGATGGTTGTGCCCCCCGCTTAAGCGATGATAAATCGGCGGCGTACAGGCCGGAATCGAAGAGCCTCGGGCTGTCGATCTTGCCGTTGTAATAGCCCTCTATTTGCAGCTTGCCGTCGACGGTCCCGTTGGAATAGGCGGCCATGATCAGAGGGGCATCGGTCGGCCCAGGCCCCGAGGTCACACTTATCCAACGGGTGACGTTATGCAGCCCTTGGTCGGGCCAGGGAGGGACCGGTTCCTGCGATAGGACCACCGTCTTGGAGTCGGCGTCGAAACTGGCCGCCACGAAATACCATACCCAGCGATGAAGGGGAACTTCGGAGCTCACCTCGACAATCGAGCCCTCTCCATCCCCGAGCCGAAAGCTTAAACACCCTTCCTCGTCGATGAAAAGCCCGTACCCCCGTGACTCGGCCCCCGACCACTTGGTCACGATGCCCTGCAACCCTTTGTCTGGGGTGGTGGGCCATATCCAGGCCTGGATGCATACGGACTTGGGGTTGCGAATCAGGGGGTTGTCGGGGACCACCACGTAGGACCCCTTTTTGATCAGCTGCTCCCGACCCGCGTACTCACCATTGACCGACGACTCGAAGACCTCTTCCCTGAGCCCCGGGCCCGTGGGGTTGGGGTCCCCATGTATCAGCCTGACGATATCCGCCCGGTACGTCCCCCTCCGAGAACTCACCATAAACTTCACGGTCTCCCCAACCTTCACACTCGGCCTGTCCGTATACCCGACTACGTCCATGTCAACCCCTCATGGGAAATAAGTGCGCCGCCAAAGCCATTATATAGGCGTAGAGCCTGGGTTGCGCGAGGGGTTCATGCCCAAGTCACGGCTCCAACCGTGACCATTGTTCTGACAACGGCTTCTAAGGCCCCGAGTCTGCCTATTCCGCCGCTTCGGCCCTACCCTTCTGATTCCGCGATGTACATGTTACCTCTTGTGTTGAGGGGAATAGTAGACATGAGCTTTCTTTATTGGCTAGCAACAAATAGGCACTGGACATTGGTAGGGTCACTAGGCTCAGGAGTGTCGCACTCCCAATCACAGTCAATGCAATTGCTGACTACAAAATATCGAAAACGTGTAGGGTCAGAACAGCGCCATGTATTGTGGAGCGCACTGATATCATTCAACCTCGTCCGGCAGACCCACTAGCGCGACATATCACCAATGCTCTTTCGATTGAGCAATTCGGTGTCGATGGATCTCATCAAACCGACTATGTCGTCTTCTGCCCAATGGAGTTGCGGGTGACCTAGTTCCGTTTTATCTTCAACTGCCTTTTTCATGAGCTCGGAACTGGTTCCGAGCATTTCCCTTAATCCAACGCCTGCCATTACTAATATGTCCTCAACCCAATCTTTATCATACGAAGGTCCGGTTGGCACGAGGTATGTCCCCTCAGTCGAATTAAATTTAACAAGGCTGATAATGCTTTCATGGCGTGGGTGTGTAGCATAAGCGCTTAGCTTCCCATAAAATGTGTCCCAATGTTGCTTGAACTCTGGCCCTTGTCGTTCAGCCATTTCCGAAAACTTGGCAATACGGGCTTCATTGTTTATAAGGGAATCCAAGGTTTGGGGATGTTGTTCTATGTCTCTCGCGACTAGTTGATCCTCCGCTACCATGCGTAACAATGCAACTGCTTGTTGATAGTGTCCCCATGCTAACGCCTGTATTGCCATTCTTGCTGAGTGCAAGCTTCTGACTATCAAGTAAATCCTAGTTGCTTGTAATGGTCCTAGTTCACCCATCTTTTTGTTGTAAAAGAGGTTCGTAACATCAAGGACTAACTCTAGTGCCCTAATGACGAGGAGTAATTCCTTGCTATAATTCGTGGAAGTAAGTTCTTGTGTTTCTTCCTCGCCCTTTAATATCCCTGCGAAAAGGCTTTTCACTCTTTTCCCTCCATCCCTTTCCATCAGCGTCGCGGCCAACTTCCAACAAATAGTGAACATCAGCAGAAGTCGCGGTCAATTTAACGTGGCTGTGGTGCCAAAGCCCGGACTCGAACCGGGGCAGGGTTTCCCCTCAGCGGTTTTTGAGGCCGCTGTGTATGCCCATCTGCGACCTACCCATTCGTTACCTCATCAAAGTCGGCGATCGAAGCGTGACGAAGGCCAGCATCTCCCCTGGTCTTAACTCCACATCCTCCGCGGCTCTGGGTGGGGGGATAGGAGTGCCGTGTTCCCGGAGCACGTCCAGGAATTCAGGTAGCATGTCCTCGGCGTCGGCCAGGGCTTCATCCACGGTGGCCCCCATAGCATAGGCACCGCGCAAATCGGGTATCACAACACCGTAAGCGCCGCGCTCCCCATCTATCACTGCAGGATATTTGACTATCTTCTCTTTGGTCGTCATTCCATACCCCCCCATCGGCCCTAACCCTCCTTAGTCTGGGCTAGAAACTCGGGATAGGGCCGGGCGCGGGCAAAGTCTTCCTCAGTCCATTCCCAAGTGTCAGGGTCCCGAGCTATGCCCGCGTTAATCGCTGTTTCTTCGCCATATTCCGTCTCAATCTCGGAAAATGTCATGTCGCTTGCGGCAATTTCCTGGAATGTTAGTTTGGGCTTGTTCGGGTCCCCGAATTCGGCAGCGCCCCTCTCCGCCATGACCTGCGCGTACTCCTCAAAGGGAAGGTTGTATATGTCGTCATCGTTGTAACGGTCCATACTGGTCACTCAAAGGATAAAACTTGGTGCCGAAGCCCGGACTCGAACCGGGACAGGGTTTCCCCCAGTGGTTTTTGAGACCACCGCGTCTGCCTATTCCGCCACTTCGGCCCTGGATCGCTCGGCGGGGGTGGGTAGTGGTGCCGAGGGCCAGACTTGAACTGGCGACACACGGATTTTCAGTCCGTTGCTCTACCAACTGAGCTACCTCGGCGTCAGCGATATATGTTACCACAGCCCTTTTCCTCGTCAATCGAGACCTATCTCTGAGTGTGGCATTACCCCCTTGACCCAACTTGTACATATGTACTATATTAATCCGCAGGTCACCGACATCTCACGTCGGCCTAATCAAGGATAAGGAGAATGGAACATCCGCCTCTGGAGGATGGAACAACCGCCTAGCTGAAAGTCCGCCTTTGGCGGAGCGGTAGGAGTCCCATGAGTCGCGTAAGCCTACATAAACCCCATCACAGCCGAGCGGTATGGGACCGCCCGGCTAACGGCACGCGCCTCCTCCCCACACCCATTCCCCTCAGCCCCCAGCACAACCCCCACTACACGCGCTGCCCCAGGGCCGAACGCCTCCGCCCTCGCAGCGATCAACCACTGCCCCGCCCGGTCACTGGGACCGGCTATGGAAGGTTCCCGGACAAAAACCGGCATGCCCTTTACACGGGCCCCTGCCAAGTGCGCGCCCCACTTACCCGGCGCACCATCCTCGCCCCCTCAGGCGACGCCCACGAGCACGGCGTGAAACCGCTCAACAGGGCCTTCGTGCCCAGAGACTCCACCGTCGTAGCTTTCGGAGAGCTCATTCCACCCAGCGACGGTACCGAGTCCACGCCCACCTCCCTCCGAGTGGTCGGGCACTTCTGGTGGTCGAGACTGCCCCACACCGAGATTTCCTCGCGTCTCCTCCACGTCCTCTCAGAAGCACGGGGCTATCGCAGAGCCGTCGCCGATGTGGAACATCCGCCTCGGAGGACAGAACATCCGCTGTGGCGGACAACACGCATCCGTACAGGCGTCGACGCCTTCCTGCGCAACCGTCCGGGACCTTCCATCCCTTCCCTCTCCTCCGCTCACCCTGTCGAAGATGCGCCGTGGCGTAAGCAGCGTCGAAGGGTCGAGCGCATCGAAGCGCCCACAAAAACCCCCCTCACCCGCGAAAGGGACCGCCTATTAGCCCACGCCTCCCTAACGTCCCATCCCTTACACATCACCTGCGCCGCCATCCCAAGGATATGGCGGAAAATTTTCCCGCAGAACAATCATACAGGCACGGATTCAATCAGAAACAACCAGAAACAATCAAAGCCCCCCCATGAGACCTTTCGGCAAACCATGCGCCATGAAGTGGGGCAGAGGTGTATCAAACCCCCTGTGCTATAATCCTCACGCCTAAAACCACGTTAAATTCCAGGCGCTTTGCCGCCTTCCTCAAGCCTAGGAGGAGCGAGTGTCCAAATCCTTAAACGTTGTCTCTCTGTCCCCCGGAGACGGTAAGTCCTCCCTGATCGCCGCCCTCGCCCATCGATGGCAGGGAATGGGCAAAACGGTCCAATCCGGTTCGGCCCCAGCAGAGACGGACGCCGACATAGTCCTTATTGAAGGAACGACAGGACAATCCGCCGACCCCTCGGTGCTGATCGTCGCCTTCTCCCGAGACCTGGACCCCGGCTCCGTCAAATCCGCCGCCGAGTCACTGGGCGACTCCCTCGTAGGTGTGATCGTCAACCGGGTTCCGACGCTTGGCAACCGTGTAGCGGAGCGAGAACTGAAGCCCGCCCTCGAAGCGGCTGGCCTCCGGGTCCTGGGCCTCGTTCCCGAAGGCCGAGCCCTGTACGGCATCACCGTCGACGACCTCGTGGCCCGGCTCGAAGGCCGGTACGCCCTCGAGGCAGAGGGTCGGGACCTGCTGGTCGAGCACGTGATGGTCGGGGCAAACCTCCTGGACGCCGAGGACTTCCCCGCAGGCCCCGAATACTTCGGTCAGCGGGACAAGAAGGCGGTTATCGCCAAAGGTGACCGCCCCGACTTCCAGTGGGCCGCCATGAACACACCGACCCAGTGTCTCATCCTCACCGGTGACTTCGAGCCGATTCCCTACGTCCTGGAGCGGGCCAAGGAGCTGCAAGTAACCATCGCCGTCGTCGAGAAGGATACCCTCGACACCCTGGACGCCATCGAGGAGATCCTCTCGGGACCCGGGCTGGACGGCGAGGCCAAGCTCCGAGAGTTCACCGCCCTTGTCGAAAATGCCGTAGACATGTCGGCCCTCGATGGGGCCTTGGGAGTCGGCTAGCCTCCACGGTTGTCAGAACCCTCCGCGATTTATATAATTCGTGGTCTGCGCGAGCAAATCCAAAACGGGGGGCGGGTGATTGAATGTCCTGGGTAACCACTTACTGCTGGAGTTGAAGAATTGTGACAGCGTCCTCCTGGACGATCTGTCTTTCGTAAGAGAAGCCCTTATGTCCGCGGCGCAGGAGATGGGGGCCCGAATCCTCGGAGAGTCCTTCCACAAGTTCCATCCCCAGGGCGTGACCGGCGTTGTGCCCATCTCCGAGTCCCACCTTTGCGTTCACACCTGGCCCGAGCACCGATACGCCGCCGTAGATGTTTTCACCTGCGGCCAGAGTTTCGACCCTAACAGAGTCGCCGAGCTTCTCATAGAGAAGTTCAGGTGCGAAGACCCGTCCTTGATGGTAGTCAAGAGGGGCATCCTTACCCCGAGCCCCGTGTCCGTTGGCTCCTAGCCGCGTCGACTTCAGGTTAAGGCAGACGGAACTATGACCAGGGACCCCAGCACCTGGTTCAGGGAATCGGTATCCGAAAACCTTTACCAGGAATGCAAGATCTCGGGAGTGGTCTACTCGGGGCAGAGCGAGTACCAGACCATCGAGATAGTCGACACCCTTCCCTTTGGCCGAATCCTGGTCCTCGACGGCAAGACCCAGTCTGCCGAGTCGGACGAGTTCATTTACCACGAGATGCTTGTCCATCCGGCTATGATCACCCACCCGGGCCCCGAGCGTGTGTTCATTGCCGGCGGCGGCGAAGGCGCCACCCTCAGGGAAGTCCTGTATCACAAGAGCGTTAAGCAGGCCGTGATGGTCGATATCGACCGTGACGTAATCGAAGCCTCCCGCCGCTATCTCCCCGCCTGGCACGACGGCGCATTCGATGATCCGCGCACTACCCTCCTCCACCAGGACGCAAAGGAATACCTGGAAAATACCGACGACACGTTCGACGTTATCTTCATCGATCTCTCCGACCCCGTGGAGGGCAACCCGTCCGCTCTTCTCTTCACCGAGCGCTTCTATAAGGTGGTGCGGGACAGATTGGCTCCCGGTGGTATCATGGCGATCCAGGCCGAGACCGTAGACTTTCGCCGGAGCGCAGCATTCACGGCCATCTGCCACACATTGTCCGAGGTATTCGACAAGGTGATGCCTTACCATGCCGTTGTCCCGAGCTTCAGCGGCGATTGGGGTTTCGCCACCGCCAGCCAGACCCTCGACCCATCAACCCTGTCCGAAGCCGACGTGGACTCAGCTCTAACCCCTCGCATTTCCAAGCCTTGCCGTGCCTACGATGGCCTCACGCACCAGGGCCTCTTCCTCCTCCCCCGCCTCCTCCGCGAAGAACTCGCCGCCGAGACCCACGTCCTCACCGAAGACAACCTACTGGTCGTCCCCTAGCCCCCTTTTCTCTCCTCCCATTCCCTGCCATTCCGAGGCTCCGCGAGGAATCTAGGGCGTCGGCTTCAACAACCCGATCGTCTCCACAATGCAGCTTTCCCTCCACCTTGGTAACGTTCGTTCACCGAGCCGCAAATCGTCCGCTGACGGGAGAAGGTGATTCCCCCGTAGGGGCAAAACCCTCGTGGTTGCCCTGGGGCGGGGCATTCCGCTCGCCCTGAGCGGAGTCGAAGGGTCTCAAGAGCGGAATGGGCGGGGCGTCCTGCCCATACAACTCGGAGTTATGGAGAGGCTTACCCTACATCCCCACCCCAAAATACCGCTCACTCCTCGCCCGTATATACCTCTCACTCAAATGATTGAGGGCTCGCCGAGCCAACGTGAAGTTCTCCGATAGCGTAGCCATCACATCCCCGAGTTCCGGTACGTCTAACTCCCTGGCCGCGAGACCGTAGAAGGCGCTGCCCTCTCGTTCGTAGTCGGCGAGTGATCGCCGATGAGCGAAACGCCGACGCCGCGGGCTTCGGATGGCTTGGTGAGGATATACCCCGGTCATGAACAGCGCTATGTCCGCGATACGGCGGTAGTAGTCTGGTCGTTCTGCGGGGTCGGCGTGGCGGGCGGCGTATATCATGTCGTCCATGTCCATGCTGCTGAAACGCCGCTTTCTCAGCCGGCCGCGCTCCAGGGAGTAGATCACGGTGGACTGGGTCCTGGAGAAGGAAGACATCAAGTCGGCGAGATAGTCCCGAGGCGGCTCCTCGTCGAGCAGATCGGCCACTTTGGAAGACTCGAATACGGGAATGACCTCGCCCCGGTCCCCTATCTCGTTGATGTAGGGCTGTTTGTCCAGGTCCCGACGCGTCTGGCGCAGCAGTATTGTGAACAACAGCCGGGGCGAAATGTGTACGACAGATTCCTCGTCGTCCAGCACCCTCTCAGCCAGGCGCGTATCCCCGATCATGGCGTCCAGGATGTCGGGCTTATCGCGTACGGCTTCAGATACCCTGGCACGGTCTCGCATGTCCGGATAGAGGGTCTCGACGATGAATTTTAGATCGGCGTCTGAGAGTATGAACATGGCGGTGGGGGGTGGAGCGGGCGAAGGGATTCGAACCCTCGACCTCCTGCTTGGGAAGCAGACACTCTACCACTGAGTTACGCCCGCGCCTGACTTAACTTTACGACCCTCGGGTCTAGGCCGTCAAATCGGCCTTCAGCACTACCTCAACCGCCCTATCGCGTAGAACACCCCCACCCCCAGGAACAGCAGCAAATACATGTCCACCGATATCACATACCGAGTAAAAGTCTGCCCCGAGAGATCGTAGAAGAACGCAGCCTGGATTGCCTTACCGACGAAGCTGCTCGCAATCACACTGACTGCGGCGATAACCTGCAGCCCGAGGCCCCGCTTCCTGTTAGCCACCCTCGAAATCCCTTCCCCTATCGCCAGCCCCACTACTATCGAGGTGATGATGGAGGCAAACGGCACCCCGCGCAGCAGGGCCCACACGACACCCCCGGCCAAAGCCAACCCGAGCCCCGCGCCCGCGGCCTTAACGTAGTAGAGGGCGCTAACCTCGTAGATAGGAGAGCGGCGGACGTTAGCGCACTCCTTGCACCGTGCCCCGACAGCCGTGTGGACCAGACACCTGGGGCATATGGGCTTTTCGCACTTGCCGCAGGAAAGAAGTGTCTCCGTATTCGGGTGAGTAGCGCACTGCATGGGAGATTATCGAACAGGGCTAGGTCCCGAGCCTACCCCAACTCGCCGAGAGCGAAGGTGAGCTCTCCCGCGGCGACAGTCTTGCCGTCAACCTCGGCTTTGGCCTTCGCCTTGCCCACCGCTCCCCGCATCCGTTCCAGCGAGACTTCCATGCGGAGAACGTCCCCGGGCTGGACGGGCTTGCGGAACCGAAACGAGTCGATCCCTGCGAAATAGCCGACCTTGCCCCGGTTCTCCTCCAGGCTTAGCAGCGCCACGGAGCCGACCTGTGCCAGGGCCTCCACGATGAGGACTCCGGGCATGATGGGGTAGCCGGGGAAGTGGCCCTGGAAGAACGGCTCATTGATGCTGACGTTCTTAATACCCACGGCCCGGGCCCCGGGTTCCAGCTCGATAATCCGGTCGACCATCAGGAAGGGCCACCGGTGCGGCAGAAGTTCCTGGATCTGTTGGGCCGACAGCACCGTTTCGCTCACGCTACCCGCCTTTCGAATCCCCGATTCCCAGAAGCCTGACAACCGAGGACTCGGGAACGTCCACGTCTCCCAGGTCTACGTCGGGCCCGAGGCCCGGCCCGTGGTAGTCGCTGCCTCCACAGGGTATCAAGCCGTGCTGGTCGGCGAGGCGTTTGAGTCGGGCAACCTGATCGCGGGAGTACCTGGCGTAGTAGACCTCCATCCCGGCGAGACCGTCGGCCTTGAGGCTCGGGAGCATGGACTCGACGTTGCGGGTGAAGCTCGGGTGAGCCAGCACCGCCCGTCCCCCGACCGACTGGATAAGCCGGATGGCGTCGGCGGGAGTTAACTTTACCCTGCCGACATACGCGGGCCCGTCCCGGCCTATATACATATCAAAGGCTTCTTGCACCGACTTAACGTGACCCTTTTCAACGAGGGCCTGGGCCACGTGGGGCCTGCCAATCGCTCCGTCCCCTGCTATCTCCTTGACCCTCTCCCAGTCGATCTCCAGCCCTATCGCACTCAGCTTTTTGACCATGCCCTCGGCCCGACCCACTCGTCCCTCACGGAACCTCTCCATCTCGCTCTGGAAGGCCGGGGCCTCGTAAGAATCGAGATAGCCGAGTATGTGGACCTCGCCCTCGGGCACGTCTGCACTGAGCTCGACGCCCGGGATGATGGTCAGGGATGGGTGCCTCTCAGTGCGTTCGAGTGCGCGGGCGAGGCCGCCGGTTGTGTCGTGGTCGGTAATGGCCAGGAATCGGACGCCCTTATGTGCGGCGCGGTCGACAAGCTCTTCCGGGGATAGGACGCCGTCGGAGATGGTGGTGTGAGAGTGGAGGTCTACGTGCACGGGTCAGTCCAGAAACCTGTCTACGCGCTGTATGGCCGTGGCCTTTCCGGTGGAGGCGTCGATATCGATTAGTGCCGAGCTGAAGCGCACAGGGCCCTTGGCCACCGACATGCGGTGGTTCATCTGGGTAAGGAAGCGCTCGATGATTGGCTCGGGATCGTCGCCGATGATGGACTGCGACGGGCCGACCATGCCGAGGTCGGTGACGTAGGCCGTGCCACCGGGTAGTACCATGGTGTCTACGGTGCCGACATGGGTGTGAGTCCCAACTACGGCACTGACTCGGCCGTTCAGGTACCAGCCCATAGCGCCTTTCTCGGAAGTGGCCTCGCCGTGGAAGTCGACCAAAGTGACCCGGGGCCGGTCTCGGGTGCCTTTCAGTAGGCCGTCCATGGCCCTGAATGGGCAATCGTAGTCCTTCATGAACACGCGCCCGATGAGATTGACTACCAGGACGTCCTGGAAAATGAGGTAGCCGCGCCCCGGCAGGCCGGGTGGGAAGTTGAGGGGCCGCAGGACGGGAGCCTCCGAGTCCAGGTACTCAATGATCTCCTGCTGGTCCCAGACGTGGTTCCCGGTGGTGATCACGTCCACTCCCGCATCCAGAAGCTCATCCGATGTGCTGGGGGTAAGGCCGAATCCCCCGGCGCTGTTCTCGGCGTTGGCGACAACCAGGTCGACACCGAACTCGTTCTTGATGCCCGGAAGCAGGGTACGCACGGCGCGCCTGCCCGGCTTGCCGACTATGTCGCCGATCATCAGTACTCGCACTTAGACGTTCCCGCAGTCGTCCGTGACCGAACGTCCGGCGAGGTAATGCGCCCAAGTTTCCGAGCTGAGCCGGGAAGAGAGATGGGTACGTGCGTTAATGGAAATCAGCGCGCGGTCCCCAAGGCCCTGGTCTCCCGGATGATGGTTACCTTGATCTCGCCGGGATAGACCAGCTCAGCCTCGATCTTCTTCGAGACCTCTCGGGCCAGCCGGGATGCCCCGATGTCGTCGATAATTTCGGGCTTGACCATGATGCGGATCTCACGGCCTGCCTGAATGGCGAAGGACTTCTGCACACCGTTGAAGCTGTTGGCCACCTCTTCGAGGGCGCGGAGGCGTTTGATGTAGTGCTCTACGCTATCGCGCCGGGCCCCGGGCCTGGCGCCGCTAATGGCGTCGGCTGCAGCGACTATGAAGGCCTCTACGTTGACCCTGTCCTCTTCGTGGTGCTCCTCGACGGCCTTAACGACCTCAGCGCGGATGTGGTACTTGCGGGCAATGTCCGCCCCGATCTCGGCATGACCGCCCTGCACCTCGTGGGTGAGGGCCTTTCCGATGTCGTGAAGGAGTCCGGCCTTCTTGGCGATGTCCACGTTGGCGCCGATCTCGGCGGCTATCATACCCGCCAGATGGGCCACTTCCACAGAGTGTTTCAGGATGTTGTGTCCATAGCTGTACCTGAACTTGAGCTGGCCGACCAGCCTCACGAGGTCCGGGTGAAAGCCGGTGATGCCCAGCTCGTACAGGGCTTCCTGGCCTGAGGTCTTCATGCCGTCCTCTACCTCGGCCTGGGTCTTCAGGACTATGTCCTCGATCCGGGCGGGGTGAATGCGGCCGTCGCTGACCAGTTTGGCCACGGCGACCTTTGCGACCTCGCGGCGCACGGGATCGAAGGTGGAGACGGTGACGGCCTCGGGGGTGTCATCGATTATGAGGTCGACGCCCGTGGCCCTTTCGAGGGCCCTGATGTTACGGCCCTCACGCCCGATAAGCCTCCCCTTCATATCGTCGCTGGGGAGAGGTATTACGGCGGATGTAGTCTCGGAGACTACGTCGGAGGTCAGGCGTTGAATGGAAAGTGCGATGGCCTTGCGGGCCTTCATGTCCGCATCTTCCTTCATCCGAAGCTCAAGCTCGTAGGTGCGGCGGTCGATCTCGCCCTGCGCGGCTTCTATGGCCTCACCGATGACCCTGTCACGAGCCTCCTCTACGGTGAGGCTGGAGATGGTCTCCAGCTTTTGTAGCTGGAGCTCCTTCAGTTCTTCTGCTTCGGCTACTTTCCGGTCTAACGCCTCCTCTTTGTCACTAAGGTTCTGGAGCCTGCGGTCAACGGATTCCACCTTGCGGTCGAGAGTTTCCTCTTTTTGGGTTAAGCGTTTTTCCTGACGTCTGACTTCGTTTCTTCTTTCCTTGTACTCATTCTCTGCCGACCTGCGGATCTGATGCACTTCCTCTCTAGCTTCGAGAAGTAGCGCCTTCTGCTTGCCTTCGGCTTCAGTAAGAAGAGCTGCCGCTTGTGCTTCTGCCTGTCTCTTTTGCTTGGCCAGTATCAAGTGACGAGCGAAGAAACCTATCAACCCACCTAGAAGAATGCCCCCAACGGCGCACAAGATGGCTACTAGAATAGCCATCCGTTCCTCACTTTCATTGTGCTTATGTGTTAAGTGCCCTTAAGAAATGGGGGGCCATTTAACGATTTATGATAGGGAGTCGGCGCGATGGTGTCAAGAAAAAGCAGGTTCACAGGGGCCCTGCCACTCCTCCACCAAGGCAGGGTATCGAGCTGGCATTATACGCGTGTCTAAATTCTGTTTTGGGCTCGAAAGTCCTACCCGCAGACGTCTAGTGCGGTGAGCGCCATCACCTTAGCGCAAGTCTCCATCTCGCTGATGGAGGTCCAGAAGTTGTCCTCTCCCTCCGCGGAGTTGAACCCGCCTGAAGGCCCGTATTCCAGGCAGGGGATTCCAGCCTTCCACAGCCAGGTAACGTCGCCCGCGGAGTAAGAGAAGGGATAGATGGGGCCCACAGCCCGAGGCGCCGTCCCAGTCACTGCCTCATGGCTTCGGGTCACGATATCGACGATTTCCTGGCCGTCGGGCAAGTCGAAGGGCTCCATAACGAGCCTCCGCCTGCCCTCGAAAGAAGCGGGCGGCGGCACTTCGATCTCGTATCTCAGTTCCGAGTCCTGCGCGGCCAGCGGATCGAGAACGTTGCGGATGTCGGCGATTATCGTGTCCAGGGTCTGGCCTGGAACGAAGTGGACGTCGATGAGAATCGTGCATAAGTCGGGGACGTATGGGGGCTCTATGAGGACGTAGCTCTCACCCCGCCCCCCTATAATGCTCCCCACGTTAATGCGGGGCATGGCCGGCAGTTTGGCGCTCGGGGTGTGAGTGAATGTCATGCTCTCCAGAGCGTTGATGACCTTGGTCATCTTGCTCACGGCGTTAATAGTATGCTCCTGAACGCTTATGTGGCCCGTTACCCCGTAGGTGTGAATGGCCATGTGCGCGATGCCCGCATGTACCGTAGCTATGTTACCGACCCCCGTCGGCTCCGGGGAAACGGCCATGTCCGTTCGGAGTCCGCTTTCCATAAGAAAGTTGGTGCCCTCGCCGCCCTGCGTCTCCCCGACCACACAGGCCAGGACCAGGTCCCCTCTAAGCTCCACGGGTGAGAGTCGCACCGCCTCCGCCGCGGCGATCATGCTGGCGAGACCGCCTTTCATGTTCTCGACACCCTGGCCGTATAAACGGTCTCCCTCAACGATGGGGACTGTCGGGTCTCGCTTCGCGCCTCGGCGCAGTGAGTTGATGTCGGTGTGACCGTTGAGCATCAGGCTCCTGCCGCCGCCGCTGCCCTTGAGGGTGGCGATGGCCTGGAACCGACCCGGCTCAACCTCCTGAAGCTCGACCTCGTAGCCTCTCTCTCGGAAATAGCTGTCAAGGAAGTGGGCTACCGGAGTTTCGTTGGGTTTGAAGCTGGGTATGCTGATCAGCCGCTTGGCCAGATCGAGCATAGCGGCCCGGTCTACATGAGCCAGAATTTGGTCTTTCTGCATTTCGTCCATATGAGACTGTATTCCCTAAGGCTTAGGGGCCGGTGAGGTGTGGGGCGGCGACGTCGGGGTTGATGGCCCTGTCCATGAAATCGTTCATCTGCGGTTCATAAAGTCCCCAGAGCCGACGCAGTTCCGTAATGGGCGCATCATGCCAGTCGACCCTGAGGTCGATGATGGGGAACGGGTACCTATGATGTACGACGAGGGCCGCGGAGTGCTCGTTCTTACCCACCTCTCCACCCGCTGCCTTGCCGGCCTCCAAGGCCCTCACCAGCCGTTCCGCCAGGTGGAGGTCCGGATCGGCCTCAAATCCCTGCCCGATGGCAACCGCGACAGCCTCCGAGAAAAGCAGGTTCCCAACTGCAACTACACCGTCTCCCAGGTATTCGTTGTTCTCCATATAGACTTGGCTCCCCGTGTGCGCAGCCGTGCCCCCGACGATGTCTACGACGCCTATCTGCCTGTATTGGGGATAGGCCCCAGCCTTGACCAGTTCGTCTACAACGGCCTTGGCAGAGTATCCTCTGCGGAGCAGGTCTAGACCCAGCTTGCCGAGCCGCGGGTCGGTGAGGTTTTGCGAGGCCACCGCCCCAACTCCCGTCTCAACCCATACGCATCGTGCCCCGACACAGATGCTGCTGGTGGATACGGCCATCCCGACCATACCGGTCCTCTTGCAGTGTCCAACCAATGAGAAAGTCATCGTATTCTCCTTTTGTCGCTGTAAGGGTCCGGGCCTACTTCTCCTTCATTACCTCATGGGAGAGGTCGGCGGCCTTCCTGACCAGGTTTTTCATAGGAGTAGGATCGAAGTTGAAATATAGGGCGAGTAGGTTGGCATAGGGAGGACTCTGTGCGAATAGCTGGAAGGCCAGCTTGTGCCCCGCCATTGAGGAGTCGACCATGTCACGGGTAAAGTGGAGCAGCTTTATGCGGTCCTCCATGCTCCAGTCCCCGACAGCATAGTATTTTTCGAGGTATTTGCGGATCTCGGGGTTCTTCCATGCGGCGGTGTCGGGGGTGAGCTCCAGCTGCCCCCCGGCCAGCTCCCTTACTATACCCACCATGGCCGGCAGGTTGCTGGATGCGTAGATACGGCCTGCGTAGATGATGGCCTGGTTGGGCATGGTCAGGCCACCGGGGCTCGGTTCTGCGCAGTGGACGGCAGCGTGAAGGTGGGCATTGATGGTCTCCCGGTAGCACATCAGTTGCGTCAGCTTCTCCCGAACCTGTGGCACGTTTTGCAGACCGGTCTGCTCAATGTTAAGAAAGGCTGTTCCCAGCAGGTAGTCAGCCCTGAACAGCGTCCTCAGCACGAATGGGAAAACTACGTACCGATGTAACGTGCCCCGGATGTATGCTGCGGCCTGGGGTTCCCGGCAAAACAGCACGTTCTCCCAGGGCACGAGAACGTTGTCGAAAATTAGCAGCGTGTCGATCTCGTCGAAGCGGGTTGCTATCGGATAGTCCTTGGGGTCTTTGCCGACCGCGAACCCCGTACGGCATATCAGCTTGAGCCCCGGGCTGTTCATATCCGTGATGAAACCGACAGCGTAGTCCTTCAGCCCTTCTCCCCATTGAGCGATGGTCGGCTTTATGAAACCCTGGTTCGCATAGCAGGCGGCGGTCTCGTACTTCGCGCCCCGCACGATTATCCCCTTGTCGGTCTCATCGACGACGTGCAGGAGCATGTCGGGGTCCTGTTCCTGCGGTGGACGGCTGCGGTCTCCCTTGGGGTCGGTGTTGCCGCTCACGTGGAACAGGTCCAGTTCCTGGAGCCGGTTAACGTGCCGCTCAACGTTCTCTGCGAACATAGGGTTGAACTTGCGCAGCGTCTCCCGGGCATCGTACATCGACCACAGCTCACCCGCCGTGTCGTCACCGACCCGCTCGACGATGCCGCCAATCTCGGTGAGGATAGTCTCTACGTAGCGTCTCTGGGCCATTAAGTCGTCGACGGAAGTAGGTGGTTTCAAGGAACGCGCCGCCGGCTCGCCGTTGAAATCGAAAGTGGTGGCGTCCTCAAAGGCCGCCTCGTTCTGCATGTCGTACATGCGGGATCGGACGTCGATAATAGGCTTGAAGGCGGGGTGAGTGGTAATGTCCTTCACCAGCTCGCCGTCATAGTAGACCTCGCGCCCGTCCCTTATCGATTCACGGTATTCTTCACCTGTACGTAGTCCCATTTGCTGCCTCGGTTGTGTGGGCCGGATACACCGATCCCAAGAGTGCGCTTCGGAGCCCGACGAGTCAAACAGTGTTCGCCTTCTACCCCAAAGGCGATGATTATCCTAACTTAGCGCTTTCACCTTTGGCAACTTGGGGCGGTTGCTCAGTAGTTCGAGTCGCCTAGCAGCCGAAGCGCCCGACAATCGACCCTGCGAATACCACCGACTGGCCAGGCTCCAGACCTAGTCCTGTAGCCTCGCCTCCGTTGATTTCCAACACGTACTGCATGTCCGCTGAGGGGCTGACCCGCGCAACTTCCGAATTATCAGCGTCGGGGGGAGGGGGCGGGACGTCTCGGGTGATTTCCCCAATAGTGCAGTCTGCCCCGACCCACACGAAGTCCAGCGGAAATTGCATCCGCACCATCCAGAACTGCAGCGGCCCCGGGGATTCATATACAAAAAGCATCCCTGCGCCGGAGGCAAGGGATAGCCTGCCCGAGAGCCCCTGCTGGCGCTGCTCAGCAGTCACTGCCACTTCAACCGGGAACGCCACGGTACCAATGACCACGGTAGGACTTGTGTAGAGAGGAGTTGGGGTTGGGGCTGGCTGTGTAGGGGTTGGTTCAGGCGTGGCAGTCGGGACTTTGGTGGGCAAAGGCGGAGGAGTTGGGGGAGATGTAGGCGTTATGTAGGGAGTGGCGGAGGTGGGCGGAAGCGTGGGCGCTGGCTGGAGTGGTGCGGTTGGCGTAGGGGAGGCGGGGAGGTGCGTAGGCTCAGGAGTCGGCACTGAGGAAGGCGTCAGTGGTGGGGATGAGGTTGATGTGCAGGCCGACACCAAGGCAAGGAAGACCGCTGTTAGTGTCAGGACAACTGCTATCTTCAAAGGTTGCTCCCGTCAGGTCGGGGCAAATGGTATCCCGAGCTCTTCGACCGACACAACAGGAGAAGGCTCCCGCTGTGGGGACTTTGCGCTGCTCGTGGGCTAGCCGGTGACGTGGGCCCGCCACGCCGAGCCTTCAGTTCGTTCCAGAAACTCGGCATGGATTTGAGCGTTGGTGGCGATGATGCTCGGCTTATGAAAGTCTGCAGGCCCGCCCGAACCCGAGGTTATGACTCCCCCCGCCTCCCGGACTAGGAGCAGGCCGCACATCACGTCCCAGGGGGCTAGGGCGTGATGAAAGTAGAGGTCCACCCTGCCGCAGGCAGCCCAAGCCAGGCCCAGCGCCGCCGACCCCATTATCCGAACGGTCTGCATACCGGGCCAGAGATTAGCCAGCATCTCCAGGCCTCGGCGGGCCATCTCCTCGTCGTAGCCCATGTCGGTGGCGAGGACTGATGCGGCGATGGTCTCCTCTTGGGACACCGAGATAGGCGCCCCGTTGAGGAATGCGCCGCCGCCTTTGATGGCGTGAAAAAGCTCCTTACGCAGTGGATCTAACGTGAGGGCGAGGAGCATGTCACCCTCGTAGGCCAGGCCGAGATTCACGGCAAAGTGTGGGTTCTCCGAGGCGAAGTTACGGCTGCCGTCCAGGGGATCTATTATCCAGGTGTAGCCTCCAGTTCCTTCGATTGCACCCTTCTCTTCAGACAGGATGGAAAAGTCGGGGAACTCCCGCTGGAGGTGGTCTATAACGCGGGCCTCGGCGCGGTAGTCGGTGTCGGTTACCACATTGCCGCGGCCCTTGAAGTAGACCTTCTTCTGCCTTCGGAAACCCCTGACGAGGGTGCGGCTTGCGAGGGCGACCGCTTCTCGAGCTACCTGTTCGGCGGTCTTGCCGGTTGCGGATAAGGGGACTTCGCTCACCAGTCCTTGGCCTTGAGGCCCATCTTCTCCCTGACCTCTTCCAAGGTCTCGCGGGCAATGACGCTTGCCCTACGTGCGCCATCGTCGAGGACCTCTCTGAGGTAGGCGGGCTTCTCAGCGAGCTGACGTCTGCGTTCCCGGAACGGCTCCAGGTCATCGTTTATGCCATCGGACAGCATACGTTTGCAGTCAACACAGCCGCGCTGAGCGGTGCGGCACTGCTCGGCGATATCTTCTATCTTGTCGGGGTTGAACTGCTTGTGCAGAGAGAAGACGTTGCAGACTTCCGGGCGTCCGGGGTCACTGCGCCGCTGGCGCTGAGGGTCTGTTACCGCTCCCATTACTTTTTTCCGCGTTTCATCCGGCGAGGCTGCTAGCTCGATGTGGTTCCCGAGGCTCTTGCTCATCTTATGACTACCGTCCAGCCCGACAATGAGGGGGGCCTCGGTGAACTTTGGCTGGGGTTCAGGGAAGGTGTGGCCAAAGATATTGTTGAACCGCCTCACTATCTCGCGGGCGAGCTCCAGGTGAGCGACCTGGTCCTCCCCGACGGGCACGGTGTCGGCCTTGTACATAACGATGTCGGCGGTCATTAGGACGGGATAACCGACAAGCCCGTAGTTAATGTTGTCAGGCTGATTGCGGGCCATCTCCTTGAAGGTAGGGACCCGGGTCAGCCACCCGTGGGGCGTGACCATGCTGAGGAGCGTGTGCAGGGTGAGGACTTCCGGGACGTGGGACTGGACGAAGAGGATGCACTTTTCGGGGTCAAGGCCCGCGGCCAGCCAGTCGAGGAGCATCTCCTTGATGTTGTCCTGCATCTGGGAGGTGTTCTCCAGGGTAGTGAGGGCGTGAATGTCGACAGCGCAGTATATGCAGTCGTAGTCGTCCTGAAGGGCGACGTAGTTCTGGATAGCGCCGAGGTAGTTGCCGAGATGCTGCCGGCCCGTGGGTCGGGCACCGGAAAATACCCTTCCTTTTTTGCCGTTGATCATGAGTTTCGTGGGTGGAGTCGGGGGTTGGGAGCGGTTGCAGTTTAGCATACCTGTGGTAAATTTCACACGGTCGTCCCCCGGCCCCCAACTCATCCCCGTTCCGCGTCTTTAGGAGTGAAACAAGATGTCAATCCGCTCATTCGAGGGCAAGACGCCCCGCATCCACCCCTCCGCCTACGTTGACCAGGATGCGGTCCTCATAGGCGACGTGGATGTGGGCGAGGAGTGCATGATTCTACCGGGTGCAGTCATCCGCGCCGACCACGGAACAACCCGCATCGGCAACCGCAGCAACGTCCAGGACAATGCCGTCATACACACTGGGGGCGTAGAGATTGGGGAGGATGTGACAATTGGACACGCCGCTGTTGTGGAGGCTAGAAAGATCGGACACCATTCCCTGATAGGCATCAACGCCACCCTTCTCGCCGACTCCGAGATCGGTGAGTTCTGCCTCGTGGCCGCCGGAGCCGTCGTCAAAGAGGGCGCCCGAATCCCACCCTATTCCTTCGTAGCCGGCGTCCCCGCCCAGGTCAAACCTCTCAAAAAAGAGCTCGCCGACCACCTGAAAACCGCCAGCGAGCTATACACCACCATGGTCCCCAGATACAAAGCTGGTCTGGAATAGAGAATCGAGAGAATCCCCCCAGGGGAGCCTGTCCGCCTCAGGCGGATCATTCCCGACCCCCATCGGGAATCCATCCCCGGGCGGGGCATTCCGTTCGCCCTGAGCAGAGTCGAAGGGTCTCAAGAACGGAACGGGGGAGGCCGCTCACTCACCTTATGTGAAAGGCACTCGAAGGGTCGAGCGGGGGTGGCCCGCATGCCGTTAATCCGTCACACCAGCACAAAACAGTCACCCCCAACTCCCCTGTCATTCCGATGCACCCGAGGAATCTGGGACGGGTTGTCCCGTCCCCTACCCTCAGTACTGAATTAGAGGCCCACGTGCGTGCAGAGCACGCACGTGGGCCTCTATTCTTATCTCCCCCTCTCCCTTAATGGCCCTAAGGGAGAGGGGGACCAAGGGGGTGAGGGTTCCCCCGAGGGGCTGGGGAGGATCCCCTCCCCAAAAGTGTGGCATTTGCCCCTTGACTCAACTAAAACGCCCGTTCTATACTATCGGCCAGGACACCGACCCCGTACGTCGGCCCTGAACACAAGGAAAGGAACCAATGAGTCTCGTGAGACGCACATCATCCATGATGATGACCCGTACCTCCGAGGCGGTGCGACACCGCCCCGGCGTACAAGCGCGCCTCCTCCCCACCCCCTTCCTTCCCACCATCCTGCATCTCAACTACCACTACAAGCGCTGCCCCAAGGCCCTACGCCTATGCCTTCGCAGCGATCAATCACCGTCCCGCCCCCAGCATGGAAGGTCCCCGGACAAATCACGGCACACCCTCTCCAAGGGTTACTGCCAAGTGCGCGCCCCACTCACCCGGCGCATCCGTTTCGCCTCTTCAGGCGACGCCCCGGAGCGCAGCGTCATGTCGCTCCCTCGGGCCATAGCGCCCCCTTGGGCCTTCGCGCCCTTCCCGGACTCCCCCGGCCTAGACCTTGCCGGCCAGTCCGAACAGTCGTACGACGTCCGACTCAAAACAAACGCACCATTTAAGGATTCCACCGTCGTCACAACCGGAGAACTCCGGTCTACGAACGGCGGTCACGGGTCCCCGCTCCCATCCCTTAGGGTGGTCGAGCACTTCTGGTGGACGGGACTGCCCCACGCCGAGATTTTCTCGGGTCTCGTTCGCATCCCCTCAGAAGTTAGGGGCTGTCGCAGAGTCGTCCCCGATGTGAACCGTCCCCAGGGGCGGACACCACGCATCGGTACAGGCGTAGACGCCTTCTCGCGCAAACGTCCGGGACCTTCCACCCCCTGCCCCAACAAATCAAAGCAATCCCTGAATCCCATGAATCACAGTGCAGACGGAAATGCCCCCTGCTCAACCGCTAACCACCCCCCGAGGGGAGCTTGTCCGCCTTTGGCGGATCATTCCCAACTCGCATCGGGCTATAGGCGGAACGTCCGCCTTGGGACCGTCCGCCTTAGGCGGGAGGCCACTCGAAGAGTCTGCCCCGAGTTCCTCGAGGGGGTCGAGCGGGGGGTGGCCCACGACTGCCAATTCGTCACATCCTCCCCCACCACCCACGAAAGGACCCGCCTACTACCCCATACCCACACAATCTCCTCTGCCCGATCCAAAGAAAACGTGGTTTTCCCCACAAAACAATCAAAAATCGTGCCTGAGTCCGCGCATCAATCAAAACTCCCCCTCACATCCTCTCCGGCGCCGACATCCCCATCAATTCCAAACACCGGGCCAGAACTATCCGCGTGGCGGAGACCAGCTTCAACCGTGCCTTGGAAAGCGGCAGGTCGTCGCTGAGGACTCGGCACTTTTCATAGAAGGAATGGAACAGGGCGGCCAGGTCCTGGGAGTAGTGGGGAAGGTGCTGGGGCTCCAGCGTTTTGGCTATTAACTCTACCGTCTCCGGCAGCTTGAGCATCTGCCTGATCAGCATCATCTCCGACTCTTCGCCCAGCAGCGAGACATCCGCTTCCGAGAAGTCGATACCCCGCTCCTCGGCAATACGAAGAATGCTGCACATGCGGGCGTGCGCGTACTGAAGGTAGTAGGCAGGATTATCGAGCGACTGGCTTTTCGCAAGCTCCAGGTCGAACTCCATCTGGCTGTCGGGGGAGCGAGAGAGGAAGAAGAAGCGGCACGGGTCTGCACCGACCTCCTGCACGACCTCTCGCAGCGTGACGATTGTCCCGCCGCGCTTCGACACCTTGTCGACTTGGCCGCCCCGTTTCAGGGAGACCATTTGGGATAGGAGGATGTCCAGATGGGAAGGATCGACCCCCAGGGCCCCGACCGCCGCCTTCATCCGGGAGACGTGACCCTGGTGGTCGGCGCCCCAGATGTTTATCACCCGATCAAAACCCCTGGTGACAAACTTGTCGTAGTGGTAGGCGATGTCGGAGGCGAAATAGGTCGGGTTGCCGCTTCCACGGATGAGAACGTTGTCCTTGTCCTCGCCAAGCGCGGTGGATACGAACCACGTTGCGCCATCCTTGTCCCGGGTGTGGCCCTCGGAGGCGAGTCTTCCCATCGTCTCTCCGTACCGGCCTGAGTCGAAGAGGCTCTGCTCGCTGAACCAGACGTCGTGGTGTACCCCCACCTCTTCAAGGTCCGTCCGTATGGAGTCCAGCATCTTTCGCAGGCCCAGGGCTCCCAACTCTCGTAAGGCGTCCTCCTCGCCCATGTCACGGAACTTGTCGCCTTCTTCGGCAATCAATTCCTTTGCGAGATCTATTACGTATGCGCCAACATATCCGCCCGAGGGCATTTCTGCTTCAATGCCGAACTCCTGGAGGTAGCGGGCATAGAGTGAGCGGTAGAAGAGGGTCATCTGGGTGCCGGCATCATTGATGTAGTATTCCTGCTCGACAGAGTAGCCTGCGGCCTGCAGTATTCGGGCAAGCGCACTCCCGAGCACCGCCCCCCGCCCGTGCCCCACGTGTAACGGGCCTGTGGGGTTGACGCTGACGTACTCCACCTGCACCCGCGCCCCTCGCCCGGCATCAAGGTTCCCGTATGAGTCACCAGCTTCGACTATGGCGTTGATCTGGGCCTTTAGCCAGTCGGCTTTCAGCAGAAAGTTGATGAAACCCGGCCGGGCCAGCGTCACGCTCTCTATCTCCTCCGACGAATCGAGATTGTCGAGGAGGTGCTGTGCGATAACCAAGGGGCTCATCCCCGCGCCCCGTGCCAGCTTCAGTGGAGCAGTGACGGCATAGTCGCCATGCTCGGGTTTCTGAGGGCGCTCAACAACGGTGTCCGGCAGGGTGATCTGGGGCAGGACACCCTTGTCCTGGGCCTTCTGGGAGGCCTCTCTGATCATCGCGCCTATTTTGTCTCTGATAGTCATTCGAGCCGCCTCTGCTGCTAGGAAACCGAGATTATACCCTAAGCCTCGGTCCCGCCAATGGCCCACGTGGGCCCGAGCCGCTCCAGTTCAGCCGCCAGCGTCTTGTGCTCGGGCAACTCCAGGTACGGGTCCCGACCCATGGCCTGCTCGGCTTCCAGCCTCGCCATTTCCAGTAGAGCGGTGTCGCTCAGTCGGGCCATGCGGAGGTCGGGGAGGCCGCTCTGACGCGTGCCGAAGAACTCGCCGGGGCCCCGCAGCCGAAGGTCCTCCTCGGCAAGCACGAAGCCGTCCCGGGTCCTGGTCATAAGATCGAGACGCTCCCGGGCCTCTTCAGAAGGCTGATCGGACAGGAGCAGGCAATAGCTCTGGTCCGGGCCCCGACCTACGCGGCCCCGGAACTGGTGCAGCTGCGACAGACCAAAACGCTCCGCTCCCTCTATCATCATCACCGAGGCATTCGGCACGTCGATCCCGACCTCTACAACGGCAGTCGAGACAAGGATGTCCAGTTCGCCCTGACGAAAAGAGTCCATGACCTCGTCCTTGTCGGCTGGATTCATGCGGCCGTGTAGCAGCCCGAGGCGCAGATCGGGGAACACGTCCTCAGACAACCACTCGTACTCCTTTGTTGCGGCGCGGGTCTGCAACGCCTCCGACTCCTCGACCAATGGACAAATGACAAATGCCTGCCGTCCCTTCTGCACTTGCTGTCTCACAAAATCGTAAGCTAAGTTCCTCTGGTGGGGCTTGACCCACTTGGTCTCTATCAGGAGCCTTCCGGGGGGCATCTCGTCAAGGATAGTCAGGTCGAGATCGCCATATAGGGTGAGAGCGAGTGTACGGGGGATGGGGGTGGCTGTCATGACCAGGAGGTGAGGGCTCGCTCCCTTCTGTCGTAGGGCGGCGCGCTGCATCACCCCGAATCGGTGCTGCTCGTCGACGACGATTAGGGCAAGGTCTCGGAACTCGACATCCTTCTGGATCAGGGCCTGAGTCCCGACCACGATGTCTATATGGCCCTCCTCGATCATCCTGTGCACTTCGCGCTTGGCTCCCTGCCGGATGTCCCCGATCAGAAGCCCAACCCTCACCGGCCTATCGAGAAACGAGTCGAAAGGCTGGACCACATCGTTTCCCCACCCGAGCCCCGGTTCCTTGCCCAGCAGCCCGCAAATGGTGCGGAAGTGCTGCTCGGCGAGGATCTCCGTGGGAACCATGATCGCACCCTGGGCCCCGTTGGCGACCGCCTGGAGCAATGCGCCCGTAGCTACGACAGTTTTGCCACTCCCTACGTCCCCTTGCAAAAGGCGCGCCATGGGTCGGGGGCCTTGCATGTCCCCGGTGACCTGCTCCAGGGCGCTCGACTGGGCGTTTGTCAGAGGAAAAGGCAGTGAATCGACGAAGCTTTGGGTAAGGGCGGAGTCTATAGAAATCGGTCTGGCCTCTTGGCCGAGTTGCCAATCTCGCTTTTTTGCGAGGACGCGCAACTGAATGAGGAAGAGCTCGTCGAAGGCGAGGCGCGTACGCGCTGTCTCCTTTGACTCTTCGTCATCGGGGTAGTGGGCCTGGGCGAGCGCCTCTCGAATGCCGAGTAAGTCTCGGCGGAGTATAAGGTCCTCATGCAGGACTTCGGACACCTTGTTCAGGGATAGATCTAGGGCTCGGCGGACAAGGTTTCGGACGGACCTCTGGTAAAGGCCGTCGGTGAGTGGATAGATGGGCACCATTCGGCCCGTATGAGTGCGGTTATTCTCCGAAATTATTTCATGCTCAGGGTTCTCGAAGACCTTCCGACCTCGGAATACCTTCACCTTACCCCCGACTGCGATGCGCTGGTTCGGCTTCAGGGATCGGGCTAACCAGGTGTTGTTGAACCAGACGGCCTTGATGTTGCCGGTGTCGTCGCCGATGATCACCTCGGTTCCCTGCGCCCGGGGCCCGAGCCTGACAAGCGAAGCCTCCCATATGAATCCCGTGGCCGTCTGGTCCTCGCCCGGGACCAGGTTGGCAATGGGGCTTGTGGTACGAAAGTCCAGGTGCCGGTTGGGGAAGTGGTAAATAAGGTCCCTGACTGTCGTCACTCCCAGCTTTGCGAACCTCTTGGCGGTGGCGTCCTGGACTCCCTTGAGTGCGGTTATCAGAGAGCCGAGTTGCGGAGTCTCCTCTTTGAGAGCGGGCTTTGGTTGAGTGGACTTGGCTTTGACTGCAGGAGTTTTAGCCCTGGTCTTGCTTGGTGGCCGTTCCGGGAGCGGTGTTGGGGATCCCGATAATTTTGCCAGGGTCGCCTCTATCCAACGCTTGCGCTCCGCTAGTTCCAAGCCCTCATAGCTGTTGGGCAGAGAGAATTCCTCCGGACTGTCTACGCGCCACTTGTTAAGAAAGGCGTCCAGACCACCGACAACGGCTTTATCGGTGAAGCCGCGTTGGCGCTCCAATGCCAATACCTTCTTCAGGGTCTCCAGTCCTTGCTGCATGGTCCGGCTATTGCGCCGTCAAGGACCTCTCTAGCCCGTCGTGAATCCCAAGCCCAGCGCACCGGGCCCGAGGTGAGTGCCGAGAACCGGGCCGAATCTGGACAATACGAGGTTGTCGGGGCTCACGAGAGGACGCAGGGTCTCAAGCACGGACTCGGCTTCCTGGCGGTTGGTGCTGTAGGCAATTCCCGCTAATGTGATGCCGGACGCACTGTGGGCCTCGGTGAGGAGACGGTCGAGCCCCTTTTTCCGGGTGCGGACGCGCGCCAGGGGGTGGGCCTCTCCATCTCTGACCTCTACGATTGGTATGACTTTGAAAATGGCGAGGGGTCGGAGAGAGTTGCCGAGATACGCCTGCACCTTGCCAATCCTGCCACCCTTAGCCAGGTACTCTAAGGTCTCAAGAAGGGCGAAGGTACGGGTCTCCGGCATCATCCTGGACACCAGCTGCTGTAAGTCTTCCATGGAAGCGCCGTCTCTCGCTGCTCGGGCGGCCGCCATTACTATGCATCCCAGGCCCATGGACACCTGTAGAGAGTCCATAACCTGAACATTGCAACTCCCCTCCATCTCCGACGCGGCCAGCCGGGCCGAGTTGTAGGTCTGGCTCAGCTTGCCGGAGATATGGATCGAAAGTATCTCGTCGGTATCTTTGGCAACGTCCTTATAGGCCTCGGCGAAAGCGCCTGCGGAGGGCTGGGAAGTAGTTGGAAGCTTGTCTGCTGCTATGAGCTTTTTGTAGAAGTCGTCGGCGCTGAGGTCAACTCCGTCCCTGTACCCCGTATCGCCGAAATTAACGGTCAGGGGCACGACGGTGATGTCCAGTTCCCGGCAGATTTCAGGCGGGAGGTCGGAGGTGCTGTCGGTAACGATTCTTACGCTCATTGTCTACCCTGCCCTTGATTTATTGGAAGCAAGGGAATGGCTCGTCTCCCCTGCTATTCCAGCGAAACAATAAACTGGTAGTGGGGCTGTCCCCCAAGGATCATTTCCACTTCCAGGAAAGATGCAGCCTCTTCGAAGGTCTTTATCAGCCGTGCCTGCTGGCTTTCCGTAACGCCTTCACCGCTATATACGGTGGCCAGGGAGAGGTCCATCAACTCTAACCTCGGCGCAAGCTTGCGGACCACGTCTTCCGGTTCGGGGCACGCTGCGGTCAGTTCCCCGTCAAGGATGCCGATTGCGTCTCCCTTGCGGACGGGGATTCCGTCTACGGAAGTGGACCTTACGGCACGGGAGATCTCCAGCGAGTATACACCGTCCAGCGCCTCCCGCATCGACTCCACGTTGTCATCCATAGGCTCGGTGAGGTTGAACGCGAGGACCCCTGCTACCCCCTGAGGGACGTTGGTCGTGGGCACTACCTCAACTTGCTTGGAGGACACCTCGGCGGCCTTGCATGCGGTGAGGACAACATTCTTGTTATTTGGCAGCACTATGACCGACTCCGCAGATAGAGACTCGACTGCCTCAAGGATCTGCCCGACACTTGGGTTCATCGATTGCCCACCCGGCACAAAGGCCCCAACGCCCAGGCTGGAAAATACTTCCTCAATCCCGGGCCCAGGCACAATGGCAACAATTCCAATGGCCGGTGCCCTCACCCTTGAAGGGGACCGAAGCCAATCGGCGTGCTGCTCGTCCATGTCCTGAACGCTGACCTGGGACACCTCCCCGAAGCCCATGCACAGCTCTACCACTTCATCCGGGGCGAAGCTGTGTGTGTGGACGCGGACCAGCTCTCTTTCTCCCACCACCACAGTCGACTGCCCGACCCTGCCGACCGCCGCCCTGATTTCTGCCGAGTCCAGCTCCTGGCCTCGAATCATGAACTGGGTGCAGTTGCCGTAGACCTGCTCCGCGGGTGCACTGCTCCCCACTACAGATACCCTGGCAATTGCATCTCCATCCAGTGCGGGGGGCGCTTCTCCCAGGGGTTGGTTGGTGAGGCCCTTCAATGCTCCTTCCAGGATAAGGAACACACCTTGGCCGCCGGCATCGACAACATCGGCCTCCTTGAGTACGGGAAGGAGGTCGGGGGTGCGCAGAACGGATGCCTCGGCCTCCCGGACCGCGTCGCTGAGCACGTCTTCGAGATTGCCGCCCGCGTTAGCCGCCGTCTCCGCTGCTCGAGCCGTATCTTTGATAACCGTCAACATAGTTCCCTCTACCGGGCTCTCGACACCCTTGTATGCAGACTCGGTTGCCAATGAAAGGCTTCGGGCAAGCGTCTGCCCGTCCAGCTCACCGGCCCCGTCGGTCCCATCGGCAAATCCACGGAGAATCTGGGACAATATAACCCCGCTGTTCCCACGGGCCTCCATAAGGGCGCCCCAGGCTAGGGCGCGGGCCTGGGGCCCGAGGGTGGGGTCGGGGCACTCCTCGGCGGCCTTGTAGGCTGCGCGAAGGGTAAAGAGCATGTTAGTGCCTGTGTCGCCGTCGGGAACTGGAAAGACGTTCAGGGAGTCGACGTAAGGTGCGTTAGCCGCAAGGCAGCGGGTTGCGGCATCAAACATCCTGAGGAGAGGGGATGCGTCGTCTACGCCGGAGTCTCGGCGGGCGATTTTGGTCTTCTTGGAGGAGGTCATCTGCGCTTGAGCAAGGGCTTTCAGATTGAAAATCTGGGGCATTTATGCTAACGTGGTAGGCACTGATTCTACACTAAAGGCGATTAAATTGGCCAAGTGCGAAATATGTAACAAGATTCCCCGCTTCGGCAGGAACGTAAGCCACTCCAAAAGGCACACGCCCCGGATGTACAGGCCGAACGTTCACCCCGTGCGGCTGATGATAAATGGCAAGCGGCAGCGGATGAAGGTCTGCACCCGTTGCCTCAGGACCCAGTACAAGCAAGCATCTTGACTTTGTCTGCCCTCCTCCGCCGACGCACGGTTGCGCCTGCTGTGGCGTTGCTCCTCTGCGCGCTTGTCGTTGGGGCTGCTTGGGCCTGCGGCGGATCAACCGATTCTCCCGACCCCACCGCCACCCAGGCCCCGTCCGCCACCACCGCGCCGGACGCCGACCCTGACCCTACGGCCGAGCCTGCCGATACCTCAGCGGACTCATCGGCCAGCCTCCCTGATCCTGATGGCCGGGGATGGAATATCCTCGGCTCGTCTGACGCGACAGTCACCGTCTTGGACTATAGTGACTTCCAATGACCCGGCTGTAGGCGCTGGGCCCTTGGAACGGCCCAGGAGATCAAATCGACCTACGTGGACGACGGCCAGGTAAAGGTGGAATACCGCCATTACGCCGTCCTGGGTCCCGAATCGCGCTTGATGGCTCAAGGCACCGAGTGTGCGGGTGAACAGGGCGAATTCTGGAAATACCACGACGCGATATTCCAGGAGCGGACCAGGGAGATAGGCGTCCAGGGACAAATAGCCCGCGCTAATACCCTCGGCCTCGACATTCCCAAGTTCACCGCCTGCATGGAAAACGAGACCTATGAGCACATTGTTGACGGGGACTTGGCTCAGGCTCGAGAGGATGGCGTAACCACGCAGCCAACTATCTTCATCCTTAGCGGAGATCAGATGACCAAGTTCGTCGGGGCACGCGCCTTCGATGTGGTTTCCGCAGTCATAGACGAATACTTGGGCTCCGCGTACTAGTGACCCGAGCGCCAATGCTGGGACACGGGTCTTCTCAAATGTCCATTCTCCCCCGACGCCTGACATTCACCCGACTAGGCATCCTCCTATTTTGTATAACTACCCTTGCTATGGTTTCATGGGCCTGCTCGTCAAGCCCCGAGATAGTTGATCCGACATCTACCGCTTCGCCTCTTCCCACGAACACCCTAGTCCCTCCTTCGACTTCGGCCCCCACCGACACTACTCCCACCGATACCCCTCCACCCGACTCCACCCCGTCCGCACTTCCCACCACCCGGAACTGGAACGTCCTGGGTGATCCTGACGCCTCCGTCACCATCGCTGATTTCGGCGACTTCCTCTGACCCGGTTGCAAGCATTGGGCCCGTGGTGCGGCCCTCGAAGTAAAGAAAGCCTACGTCGAAACTGGGCTGGTGAACCTGAACTACTTCCATTTCCCTCATATCAACGATGATTCTTACTTGGCGGCCCACGCCACCGAGTGCGCGGGAGAACAGGGCTCTTTCTGGCAGTACCATGACACTCTTTACGAAAAACAGGGCGAGGGTGGCAGAGGTGTGGAGAGATTGGAAGGGTTTGCCCAGGACCTTGGCCTCGACACGGGCCGCTTCTCGGCTTGCATGGAAGCCAGAACCTACGACGGCGTCATTCAAAGAGACATAAATCTGGCCCTGCGGAACGAAGTCTCGGTCACACCCACCATCTTCGTCCTGTCCACCGACCCCAACCAAACTGGAACAAAATACGACGGATCCCCCTCCTTCGAAGACATATCCGCAGTAATTGATGAGTTGCTGGCTACGCCTGTACCGACTCCTGCACCAACCCCAACACCTACTGCAATCCCTGTCCCTCTCGCCCCTACTCCCACTGCAACCTCCGCGTCTATCTCCCCAACCCCCACTTCGCTCGCCTCCGACACATCAACCCCGGCCCCGACTCCCTCACCAACCCCCATCCCAACACCGACGCCAACTGCAGTCCCGACACCCAGACCAACCCCTGTACCCACTCCTACGCCAACCCCAACACCCAGCCCCGTTCCTGAACCTGTACCATCTGGGCGTAGTTGGAACATTCTCGGCTCTCTTGCTGCGCCCGTCATATTGGAGGAATTCAGCGACTTTCAATGAGGCGTTTGCAGGAATTGGGCCCTTGGACCGGCCCAAGAGATAAAGCGACAATACATAGACCAAGGTCAGGTAAAGCTGGTGCTCCGCCACCGGACCACTTTCGGTCCCGCCTCAAGAATCATGTCCTTGGGAACGGAGTGCGCCGGTGAGCAAGATAAGTTCTGGGAGTTTCATGACGCCCGAATCCGGAGCGGCTCCGGGAGCGTCCAAGGTCAGATCAGCTTGGCACAGACTCTGGGTCTGAACGTGCCTCAATTTACCGCCTGCATGGAAGAGCAGAGATACCAGAATTTCTTGGAAGAAGACCGAGCTGCCGCCCAAGCCAACGGCATCTTCACCCAGCCCGCCTTCATCATTAGCAGTGGTGGACAGTCAGTCAAGAGGATTGGATCGCTGACCGCTGGACAGCTCGGGCCGATAATCGACGAATTGCTAAACTAGGCAGCCTAATCCCGCGCGAGACTATCCCGAATTCTGGCAATTGACCCGGCCACCGTGTCCCGATCGTTAAACACCGCCGACCCGGCCACAAGCACCCTCGCCCCTGCTTCCACAGCTTTCGAAGCCGTCTCTACATTGATCCCACCGTCCACCTCCAACTCCGCCCCCGACCCCGCCTCATCCAGCATTTGCCGAACCTTGGCAATCTTGCTCGTCACGCTGTGAATGTACTTCTGCCCCCCGAAACCCGGGTTCACAGTCATCACCAAGACTAGGTCAACATCGGATATCACGGGTTCAAGCACGGAGGCGGGAGTACCGGGATTGAGTGATATCCCCGCCCTCACGCCCAGTTCCTTGATCTGGTAGATCACCCTGTGCAGATGTCGGCAAGCCTCCGGGTGGACGGTGAGTATGTTTGCCCCCGCCTTGGCGAAGTCTGGAATCAGCCTGTCCGGCTCTTCTATCATCATGTGAACGTCCAGGGGCAGTTCGGTCCATGGCCGAATTCCCGATACGATGATCGGCCCGATCGTGAGATTGGGTACGAAATGCCCGTCCATAATGTCGATGTGGATGTAGTCGGCCCCTGACTTCGAGGCCTCGGCAACCTGCTCACCGAGACGCCCAAAATCTGCGGATAGGATCGAAGGTGAGATTTTTATCTCGGCGGAATCAGGCATGTTAAGACCTCAGTGCTTCGCGGGCCTGTAATAGCGCTTCTCTCACCCTATCGGGCGCTGTGCCACCCTGGCTGGCCCGAGCCGCTAGTGACGATTCCACGGTAATGGCGAAGACATCCTCTTCGAATAAGTCCGAGAAGCGCCTGTATTCCTCCAGGCTCAGCTCGTTGAGGGCCGTGCTCTTCTCAGCTGCATAGATGACAAGAGATTTGGTAGCTCCATGTGCCTCCCGGAAAGGCAGCCCCTTGGATACCAGATAGTCCGCAAGGTCCGTGGCCAGGATGCCGGAATAAACACCCGCCTCCGCAGCCCTCCGCGTCCTCTCCCGGTTGATGGTCATGGTCTCCACCATTCCTGCGAATGCGGCGAGGGTAGCGTTGAGGGTGTCCACAGTGTCGAACAGCCCCTCTTTGTCCTCTTGCATGTCCTTATTGTAGGCGAGCGGGAGGGCCTTGAGGGTAGTGAGCAAGGCCATAAGGTTGCCGTAGACCCGACCCGTCTTTCCCCGGCCTAGCTCGGCCACGTCCGGGTTTCGCTTCTGGGGCATTATGCTGCTCCCCGTCGTGTACTCGGGGGCGAGTGAGGCGAACCCGAACTCCTCGGACGTCCAGATTATCATCTCCTCGGCCAGGCGCGAGAGGTGCATCATGGCGATGGCCGCCGCTGCATGGAACTCCACTAGGAAGTCCCGATCAGAGACGGCGTCCATGCTGTTTCGAGCCACGCCATCGAACCCCAGCTCCCTCGCCACGAACTCACGGTCGATCGGGTAGGTGACCCCCGCCAGCGCCCCCGACCCTAGGGGCAGTACGTTCGCGCGTCGGCGGCAGTCCTTGAATCGTGCAATGTCCCGCTGCACCATCTCAAAGTAGGCGAGCAGGTGATGTGCGACAAGAACGGGCTGGGCGCGTTGCAGGTGCGTGTAGCCGGGCATGATCGCGTCGGCGTTGGCCTCGGCTTGCGAGAGAAGAGCGTTCTGAAACGAGCGAATCCCCGCTATTGCGTCGTCGATGGCTTCCCTCAGGAACAGACGTACGTCCAGGGCTACCTGGTCGTTACGGGAACGGGCGGTGTGAAGCCTTCCCGCCGACTCACCGATGAGCTCGGCCAGCCGAGTCTCGACATTCATGTGAATGTCTTCCAGCTCTTCCCGAAATGGGAAGAGCCCTGACTCTATCTCGACCTGTATCGCATCGAGGCCCTCACAAATAGCCTCGACTTCCGACTCAGGCACAATCCCCTGCCGCCCAAGCATCCGCGCATGCGCCTTTGACCCGGCGATATCGTGCTTATAAAGCCGCCTGTCAAATGATATGGATGTGGTATATGGATGAGGAGTGGACACGTTAATAAGGAGTGGAATGCTTGAAAGACCTACAATTAAACACTACATTGACAGCGTGCGATGATATAGGACAAATAGGTGGTGACTCAGTTGAATGATTCTCAGGAAGACCCTATTCGACCCTGGGTTGGAATGGCCAAGGACAGCAACGATTTTGTGATTACGCGGATAGAAGCCATAGGCACTAAGGCTCTGGGGGTCTTTACTGTATCTGCACTCGCAATCGGGATTGCCATTCCCCTCGGGGCTACGAACATGGCGAACTCGCTGGAAGCTTGGACCGTTCCATTGACCGTTCTACTTAGCTTGGCGAGCGCTAGCTTCTTGATAACGACCATCGCATTTGTTATTGCCTTCGATCCGGCATCATACAAGGTAGGTCCCAGTCCAACGTCTATATCGGAGTTCTACGTGGATAAGGATGTTATCGAGGCCAATGAAAACCTATTGTATTGGATGGGGGAGTGGTGGGTCGAAAACATGGACACCTACTACGCCAAGGCTAGGTGGCTAAGAATCACGATCTTCTCAGCAGCAACCGAGATACTATTGATAGGTGTGTGGGCTACGTTGCTGTTCGTATTGGGTTGAATACGGGACGGTACTACGCACATGATCCGATGGTTATTTACCGCGTTCCTTTTTCGGAATCTTGGCATCCCTAACGGCCATTCCTGGATCAGGCAACGTTGGCTCGAAAGTCCTGCGCTGAGGAGTTAAGTTAGGTTTCTTCTTATCTTCTGCCATATTACTCCTCCCAGTTAGCATTCTTGGCCCACAACCAAGTTTAGCACCTTCTTACCCCGCCCCGTTCCCCCGCTTCGGTATCATCACCCGACGCCGCAGCGTCAGAATCGTCTCATCTCTTTGATTCCAGGCCCGAGTCTCGACATAGAGGATGCCGCGGTCGTTCTTGCTCTTCGACTCACGCTTCTCCAGAATCTCCGTCTCGGCGTAGATGGTGTCGCCGTGGAAGGTCGGACCCAGGTGCTTTACAGTCTCATATTCGAGGTTTGCGATGGCTTTGCCGCTGATCTCCCTGACCGTCATGCCAACCACCAGGCTGATGACGAAAAGCCCGTTCACCAGCCTCTGCCCGAACTGGCTCCCACTCATGTAGTGCTCGTCGATGTGGAGGGGAGCATGGTTCATCGTGATCATGCTGAAAAGGGTGTCGTCGTACTCGTTTACGGTGCGGCCGGGCCAGTGCTTGTATACGTCCCCGACCGTGTAGTCGTCGTACCAGCTCCCGAAGGCTTCTCGTCCGTCGTGGTCCATGCTTCGCTCCTGTTTCTAGCGTCTGGGTTGGGTATATCTGGTAGTTCTTGGAAAAATCTGCTCTGCCTAGATTTGATGCTTCTTGAGCAGGTTCCGAGCGATAACCAGCTTCTGTATTTCGTTAGTGCCCTCGCCGATCATCATCAGGGGCGCATCCCGGAAGTAGCGCTCGACAGGGAATTCCTCTGTGTAGCCATAGCCGCCGTGGATACGCATGGCTTCCATCGTGACCTCGTGGGCGGTCTCGCTGGCAAACAGCTTTGCCATGCCGGCCTCCAGGTCCGACCTCTCACCCCGGTCCTTCTTGGCAGCGGCGGACATGGTTAGGAGGCGGGCTGCCTCTATCTTGGTGCCCATCTCGGCCAGCTTGAGTTGGATGGCCTGGTGCCCGGCGATGGGCTTCCCAAAGGTCACCCTCTGCTGGGCGTAGGTTATGGCGGCGTCGAACGCGGCTTGGGCGACACCCACGGCCCTCGCCGCGATATTTACCCTTCCCCCCTCCAACCCCGACATTATGTGCTTGAACCCCTGCCCCTCCACCCCGCCCAATAGGTTGGTTATGGGCACCCGGAAATCGTCGAAGGCGAACTCCGTGGTGTCGATGCCCCGGTACCCGAGCTTCTTGATCTTCTTGCCGACGGTGAAGCCTTCACCGCCTTTTTCGATTATGAAGAGGCTTATGCCTCGGTAGCCCGGCTTGGCGTTCGGGTCCGTCTTGGTCAGAAGTGCAAAGGTGTTGCCCTGGATGCCGTTTGTGACGAACATCTTGGAGCCGTTAATAACGTAGTCGTCGCCATCCTTCACGGCCATGGTCTGGATGGACTGCAGGTCACTGCCGCCGCCCGGCTCAGTGAGCCCGATACCCCCGCGCTTTTCGCCCGTGACGATTTTCGGCAGAAAGCGTTGCTTCTGCTCCTCCGTACCGAACTTGACGATGGCATACGTCATGATCGAATGACTGCCGATGGTCCCGCTCAGGCTCATCCAGCCTTTGCAAAGCTCTTCGATGATGAGTGCGAAGGTGACGTTGTCCAGGCCAAGTCCCCCATATTCTTTGGGGACGACGGCCCCGAACAGGCCCATCTCCTTCATCTTCTCCACCATCTCGTGGGGATATTCGTCGGCGTGCTCAAGCTCGGATACATACGGCTTCACGTCCCGATTGACGAATTCACGGATGGTCGAGACCATCTGCTTCTGCTCTTCCGTTAGGACTATGCTCATCCGGTCCTCCCTAAGGATTTGTGATCGTGGCTTGGATGATCGGCTAGCCAGTGGTGGGCCCCGTGATCCCTAGGGCGCCGCCTGGCTGCTCCAGCAGCTGAATTCGCGCCTGGGTCCTGACCGGCAGCCCAAAGATGTCTATGAATCCCTTCGACGCGCTTTGGTCGAAAGTGTCACCCTGATCGTAGGTAGCGAGTTCGAACTGGTAGAGTGCCTGCGGGGCCTTACGCCCGACCACCGTGCACTGGCCCTTGTGCAGCTTCACCCTTATTGTGCCGGTCACGTGTCGCTGGGTGCTCTGCACGAAGGAGGCCAGGTCCTGGTGGAGGGCAGTAAACCAGAGGCCGTTGTAGATCAGGTCGGCGTACTCTTGGGCCACCCTATCCTTGAATCGGGCCTGTTCTTTGCTGAGAGTCATGTCTTCCAGGGCCCGGTGCGCGGCGGTGAGTACAATGCCCGCTGGAGCCTCATATATCTCCCGAGACTTAATGCCGACCAGCCGGTTCTCAACGTGGTCTATGCGTCCCACCCCGTGGGCCCCGGCGGCCTTGTTCAGTATGTCGATCAGCTCCACGCCGCCGATGTCCCGACCATCGAGCCGGACTGGAATGCCCGTCTCGAATTCGATCTCGTGGTATGCCGGTTCGTCGGGTGCGTTGGCCGAGGACACGGTCCATTGGTAAACGTCCTCCGGTGGCTCGACCCACGGGTCTTCCAGCACCCCTGTCTCGATGCTTCGGCCCCACAAGTTCTCATCGATGGAGTAGGGGTTGGCCTTGGTGAGGGGCACGGGGATGCTGTGCTCCTTTGCGTAGTCGATCTCCTGCTCCCGGGTCATACCCCACTCGCGGGCTGGGGCGATGATCTCGAGGCCAGGGGCAAGGGCCCCGACACTCACGTCGAACCGGACCTGGTCGTTCCCTTTGCCGGTGCAGCCGTGGGCGACGGCATACGCGCCCGTCTCCAAGGCCACGTCCACCAGGAGTTTGGCCATGAGAGGCCGGGCGAGGGCCGTGGCCAGGGGGTATTTGCCTTCGTATATCGCGCCGGCCTGCAGGGCGGGCCAAACGAAGAACTTTACGAAGTCTTCCCGGGCGTTAAGTACCTCGGCCTGGACGGCCCCCGTGCCCAAGGCCCGCTGACGCACTTTTTCCAGGTCTATCTCGCCGCCCACGTCTACGGTAAGGGTCACGATCTCGGCATTGTAGCGGTCGGAAAGCCATTTGATGGCTACGGAGGTGTCGAGCCCCCCGCTATATGCAAGGACGATCTTTAGGGTCACTTTATTCCTCTGTAAGTCTAGGCTTGGGCCACGGACCCGAGGGCCGCGTCCAGTATTTCGATTGCCTTGTCCGCCTCATCATCGGAAAGAATCAGGGGCGGGATGAGTCGGAGGGCGTTGGGCTTTACGGGGTTCACTAGCAGGCCGCGTTCGCGACACTCGTTGACCAGCGCGCCCGAGACATTCTCGCTGAGGGCCAGGGCCAGGAGCAGCCCGACTCCCCGCACCCCGACGGCCAGGTTGTGCTTGCCGGTCAGCCCCTCAAGGCCCGCCCGTAGCCGCTCCCCGATCCTGCGCGCATTCCCAACGACGTCGTTCTCCAGGATGTAGCGCATGTTGGCCGCGCCGACGGCGGTGCCCAGGGGGTTTCCGCTGAACGTGGAGCCGTGGTCTCCTGGTTCAAATACGGATGCTTCTTTCTTGGCCATGACTGCGCCTATGGGGAACCCCCCGCCGAGAGCCTTGGCCAGGGTAATCACGTCGGGCTCTACACCGAAATGCTCGTAGGCGAACAGGTTTCCCGTCCTCCCGATGCCCGTCTGCACCTCGTCGAAGATTAGGAGCAGATTCCTCTGGTCGCACCAGTCCCGGACCTGCTGGAGATACTCGCGGGAGGGGACATTGACGCCACCCTCCCCCTGGATGGGTTCCAGCATCACTGCGCAGGTGCTCTCGGATGTGGCTGATATTATGGCCTCAATGTCGTCAAAGGGGACGTTGGTGAAGCCCTGGGGGAGGGGGGTGAAGGTGGCCTGGTGGTCGGGCTGGCCCGTGGCTGCGACCATCGCGAACGTGCGCCCGTGGAACGAGTTCATCGCCGAAATGACCTCGTAGGCCCCGTTCAGGTTGACCTTGCCGTGCTTTCGGGCGATTTTTATGGCCGCCTCGTTGGCTTCCGCTCCGCTGTTCTGGAAGAACACTTCGTCGCAGCAGGAGTTTTCGACCAGGAGCTGGGCCAACTCTACCTGGGGCACCGTGTAATAAAGGTTGGAGACGTGCCAGAGGGTCTGGCTCTGTTTCTGCAGCGCCTCGACCAGTACAGGGTGGCAGTGCCCCAGCCCCGTGACCGCGATCCCGCCCACGAAGTCCAGGTACTCCTTCCCGTCTTCATCCCAGACCCTGACGCCCTCGCCCCTGACCAGGGTCAAGGGCTGTCGGCGCCCCGTGCTCATAAAATACTTGGCTTCCAGCTCCTGCCAGTTCACCATATCTTTTTCCTTTCTAAGGACCCGATAACATTGTCATCCCGAGGCCACGCGAGGGATATAAGGCGCATGCAGGCGGCCCGCTTATGCTTCGCTTTCCACGATATTGTCATGGGCCGGTGTGTGGAGGTTTCCAATCCCCTCTCCCTTGATGGGAGAGGGCTAGGGTCGAAGACTCGCTGAGGCGAGTGAGGGTGTTCCTTTTTCCTAACTAATGTCAGCTAACTATCCTCCATCGAACCACGTCCCCGGCCCCTTGCCCTCGACCGCATCCAGCAAGGCGTAGGGCCGACGCCCGTCAGTTATCACGGCCCTTACCGACGCCTCTGAGGCTTTTAGGCAAGCCTCGACCTTGGGAATCATACCCGAGTTGATAACTCCGGATTCGATCATGTTCTGCACGTCGTCTCTCGAAAGGGAGGATGCACAGGTGCCGGTCTCGTCCAAAATCCCTTCCACGTCGGTGAGAAAAATAAGGGTGGAGGCATGAATCTCGGAGGCCAGGGCGCCGGCCACGGTGTCGGCGTTGACGTTCAGGATGCCCCTCCAGTCTGCGCTGCCGTTTCGCCGTTGGGAGGCTATGGGCGACAGGACGGGGAGAAAACCGCTCTTAACAAGGGCCTCTAAAGGCGTGGGGTCCACCCCAGTGACCCGACCCACATAGCCCAGTTCCGAGTCCCGCACCTCCGCCTGGATAATTCCTCCGTCCACACCGCTCAGACCGACGGCTCGACCCCCGCACCCGGCTATCGAGGCAACCAGTTCCTTATTTACGAGACCTGCCAGGACGGCCGTGGCGACTTCAAGTGCTGGACCGTCGGTGACTCGCAGCCCGCGGACGAATCGCGCCTCGACCCCATGACGCCGCTGCCAGTCCGACACAACGTTGCCGCCGCCGTGAACGACGATAATCTCGACTCCGTCGCGCTGGAGGGCAGCTAGGTCTGAGAATAGAGTGTCGGACGCGCCGAGGGCCCCTCCCCCAATCTTGACTACTGCCTGACGCATCCCCTTCACCTTGACCCGGGCCTAGGTAGTGTACTCGCTGTTGAAGGTGACGTACTCCTCCGAGAGGTCGCACGTCCACGCCGTCGCCGACGCTTCCCCAACATTCAAGACCAGCTTGATCGAGACCTCTTCCTGGTCCAGCGAACGGGAGACCGCGTCTTCGTAATAGGGGACGGGGGTGCCGTTGTTTAGCATGAAGATATCGTTGATGAAGAGGTCGGTCTTCGACTCCTCGATATACGCGCCCGTGCGACCCAACGCAGCCATGAGGCGTCCCCAGTTGGGGTCGTTCCCGTGTATTGCGCTCTTGACCAGCATGGAGGTCGATATGATTCGGGCCGCGTTCCGGGCCTCCTCCTGGGAGCGAGCCTTTTCGATGATGATTTCGATTAGCTTGGTAGCGCCC
Organism: Dehalococcoidia bacterium; assembly: GCA_965220005.1. Lineage (GTDB taxonomy): Bacteria > Chloroflexota > Dehalococcoidia > Plut-88900 > Plut-88900 > Plut-88900. The sequence continues at coordinate 23,731 of OZ244800.1, read as the reverse complement.
TCCCCGTCCCGGGCTATCTGCTTAGCGAGGTAGGTGCAGACCTGGGTCAAGGCCTCTAAAAGGGCCTCCGCGGCAGGCGAGTCGTCGCTGATAGGCGCGTTACCGGCGAGACCGTTGGCCAGCACGGTGACTGTATCGCTGGTACTGGTGTCTCCATCGATGCTGATCATGTTGAAAGAGTCACCCACGGCATTCTCAAGAGCAGTCTGTAGAAAAGCAGGATCGACCGCCGCGTCCGTAGCGATAAACGAGAGCATAGTAGCCATGTCGGGGTGTACCATTCCCGCCCCCTTGGCTATTCCCCCGACCACCGCCCGGGTCCCGCCACCCGTGTCAAAGGAGACCGCGATCTCCTTGGGGTGGGTGTCGGTGGTCATGATGGCCCGGGCCATGAGCTGCCCCCCGTCCTCCGTGACCTCAATTTCCTCTATCCCCGCCCGTATTCGGGCCATGGGAAGCTCGACGCCTATGACGCCTGTACTAGCGATCAGCACGTCCTCCGTCGCTACCCCGAGCTTTTTCCCTGCCAACACTGACATCTCTACCGCATCGATCCGCCCCTGCTCCCCGACGGACACGTTGGCGATGCCGCTGTTTACCACAACGGCTTGAGCATACGGGTCTTTCAGGTAGTCCCTGTCGACCAGGATGGCGGGCGCCGTTACCCGGTTCTTGGTGAAGACGGCGGCAGCAACGGCGCGGGCCTCCGAGTAGATAAGCCCGAGGTCCAGTTTATCGGTGCCGTAGGGTTTGACTCCGCAGTAAACACCGCCGGCGCTGAACCCTTTGGGGCTGGTAACGGTGCCGCCTTCAATCCGTTCTATAGAGCCTTTCATTGCTGCCTTTCCGTGCCTCGATCCTCCCTGGACAGGCGTCGTGAAGTATATCACTTTTGGTCTTGGAGGCATGAGACTCGGTGTTCTTTGAAACGGGAAAAGCCGACGGGACACTCCCGTCGGCTTTTCCACCGAGCCTGGTTTCTTATGAAATCGTCTAGCTCGGCAGGAGTTAGGACCTCCTGCCGTTCGTGAGGATGTCCACAATCTGGGGTAGGGCGTCCTTCGCTCGTGCCTTCAGGTCGTCATCCGCTAGGCTGCCGATGGGGTGCTTGACCACCACAAAGGGGTAGTCAGGGAGGCCGCGGGTGCGGGCGATGGCCTGCACTCCGGGTATGAACTGGTCGCTGATTATGACGGCGGTGGGTACGCCCCGGTCTTCGAGGGAGATCGCGTCGTGCATACAGCACGTACTGCAGGAGCCTCAGTCCCCGATCGCAATCAGGGTGGCGTCCGCCTTCTCCGCTAGCTCGTCAAGGAGCTCTGGGGGTGATACGTCAGAGACGTTGGGCCTGGCGACGAACGTGACGTCGGAGATCTCATACTCCGACTTGATGAGATCGGTGACCATCCAGAGAAGCTTGTCCCCGTTGAGCCTGCGGTCGTGCAAGAGCCCGATGCGCTTGCCGTTGAGGCTGTCGATCTTCGGGGCCATATCGATGTGCTCTTCGAGCATCTCGTCGCCCCTCGGGTCTAGTGCGATCATAGTTTTCAGCATTTCGCTGACCATGGGTGCCTCCTTTGTTGACGTTAGTGCGAACAGTATACCACGTACAGAACTACTTCCAATTCTGCTGCAACAACGGCTGATAAGTTATCCCCATAGTCACACTCAGCCCTGTGTCTACCTGCAACGTGACCCCCGTGACCCACCGAGCCTCGTCACTCGCCCAAAAAAGCCGCTAAGCCTCAGTTCCCTCCGGATGTGAGGATTTCGAGGATGACCGTGTGCCCGCGCCATGCAGCCTCGCTGATTGCAGTATTGCCGTCCGGGTCCGCCGCCAGCGGGTCAGCTCCGGCCTCGATCAATACCCTGACTACGTCTTCGTGCCCGCGCCATGCCGCCTCAATCAGTATTGGGCTGTCGTCGGCATCTAGAGCGTTGGGGTCGGCCCCTGCATCGACGAGGATCTGCACTATCTCCGCATTCCCGCGCCACACAGCCTCGTAGATGACCGGGTTCCCATCCGAGTTACGGGCGTTGACGTCCGCGCCCGCGGCGATCAGCGCCCGCACCACGTCGGCGTTTCCTCTCCAGACGGGCTCGTCCAGAATGGAGTCTCCCTCAGCGTCCTCGGCGTCCGATATCGAAATCCGGGTGGGCGTCGGTTCGGGGAGCGGTGTGGCTGTCGGATCTTGCATTGCTGCGACTGTGGGTTCGGACATTGCCGTGGGTGTTGGCTCGGATGCTTGTGCCTGTAACGCCTCTATAGTGGCCTGCAGGTCCGGCCCTGCGGCTTCTGAAGATTCGGACACTGCCGTGGGTGTCGGCTCGGGCTCTTCGGCTTGTGCCTGTGCTTGTAATACCACGATGGTGGCCTGCAGGTCCGGCCCTGCGGCTTCTGAAGATTCGGACGTTGCCGTGGGTGTCGGCTCGGGTTCTTCGGCTTGTGTCTGTGCTTGTAATATCACGATGGTGGCCTGCAGGTCTGGCCCTGGGGCTTCCGAACGGCAGGCTGTCAAGCCGAGGACGAGCAGAGCAATGAGTATGAATAGTGCGGCCAGCTTCGAAGTAATCATTGAGTCGGCTCCCTTAATCGTTTGGTTGGGGGCGATTATGACACATTTTCTCCACCGCGTTTACGATAACTCGAAAGGAATATGACCTGAAACGGTTGCATATCGGGGATCGAGTCATGTATTGCACATGCTGGTGGAGTAAGACTGCTTGTGCGCATTGCGCCCTTGCGGGCCTACCGCCACTTCTGCTGCAACAGCGGCTGGTAAGTAATCCCCGTGGTAACACTCAGCCCCGCGTCCACCGGCAGCGTAACCCCAGTAATCCACCGAGCCTCGTCGCTCGCCAGGAACACCGCCGCCCACCCCACATCCCACCCCGTCCCCTCCGTCCCGAGAGGCGCCGCCGCCATCCGCCTCTCCCTCATCCCCTCTTCCATCCGGGGCGCGACCATCGGCGTGTAGACCAAACCAGGGGCTATTGCATTCACCCGGATATTGTCTGGCCCGTGGTCTGCAGCCATGGAGAACGTCAGCCCGATAACCGCCGCCTTGGACGTGGTGTAGGGAGTGCTGTGATGTGCCCTGAGCCCCGCTGTTGAAGCAATATTGATTATCGATCCGCCGCCGCCATCCTTCATCCGTGGCACGACGTGACGGCTGCACAGCATCATGCTCTTCACGTTGACGGCCATCACCCGGTCCCACTCCTCCGGTGTAACGTCCAGCACCGACCCCCGCTTGGATATGCCCACGTTGTTTACCAGCACGTCGATTCGGCCATAGCGTTCGATGGCCGTCTCAGCGAGACGTCTGGCGTCTTCTTCGACAGTGACATCAACCTCGATGGTGGATGCCACTCCTCCTTCTGCCTCTATCGTGGTGAGGGTCTCGCGGGCACGGTCTTCGTGCAGGTCCGCAAGCAAGACCCTGGCGCCCTCCCGAGCGAAAAGAATAGCCGTGGCCTTCCCATTCCCCATGCCCGGCCCGCTGGACCCGGCCCCCGTAATTATGGCTGTCTTTCCCGCCAGTCTGCCGCCTGCGTTCGGCATAATTGGGCCTCTCCTGACAGGGTCGGCTAGTCTATCTCGACAGTCTCGAAGATATGCGGTCCGAGTATCCCCAGCAACCCGCTAGCAGCCAGGTGCACCGTCCGACCCGTCGGGTCTAGGGGTGGCGCAACTTCACAGATGTCTATTGCCTTGATTATGTCGTAGCTGGAAAGGGCTTCCATCATTTCCAGGAACTCCACGCCAGTGATTCCCGTGAATATCGGGGCCCCCGTCCCGGGAGACTCCGACCCGTCCACCACGTCGATGTCTATCGTCACGTAGACAGCGTCCACACTGTGTCCCACCACCTCCATCGCACTCTTCACAATTTCCGCCGGCCCCTGCTCCCGGATCATCTTGGCCGTGGTGACCTGCATTCCTCCCGACCGGAATATCCGGTGCTGCGCTGGGTCTATCACCGACCCGTTCAACCCCACCCATGCCATGTTGTTATAGGAGATGTGGGTGTCCTCGCTGAGCCGCCGCGCCTGGGTCCCGTGAGTGTACTTCCCCCCGACACCGTGAACGTCTCGGAAATCGGGGTGGCTGTCGATATGCAGATATCCGAGCCTCGGGGACCCGCCCCGCTCCGACATCCCTTTCGAGAAGCCTGCAAATCCCGGGTAGGCCACGTAATGGTCGCCGCCAAGGAGTACTGGTACACCCCCTCTCTTCACAACATCGGCGACGCCGTTGATAACAATTTCGGTCGTGTCCCGGGTGTCCGTGGGGTTGATGTCGAAATCACCAATGTCGATGAGGGACGGAGAGGCAATGGGCTTTCGCCAGATGCCGGTTTCCACGTCCATAAGGGTTGTCTCGGCTGAGACCTCGTAAGCGCCCCGGTGCTGCATGGAGGCTTCACGGATGCCGCGGGGGCCGTACCGAGACCCGGGCCGCCCGGTGACTACCCCCTGGTCTATCGGCACTCCCGCCACGACCAGCGTCCCTTCCTCCACGTCCTCCACGCTCGCGATCTTGCCGCTGAAGAAAGATGGGAAACCTGTGTATGACGTGTACAGCTTGCCTGCCATCGGTTGACCTCCGGGACTGGGTTAGTTTTGCTTGTGGTCTTTCGAAAAGTGCCTAGGGCTCTACAATTGGCTCGATAACCGACGTACTCGAATGACCATGAGAGAAAATAGGCACCATCGCCGAGACCGCACCCCCCGTACCCCCCGCCACGTACAGGTGCAATTGGTCCGGTTCCGTTGGGACGGAGCGCTCCTCACTGACCGGGTCCTCGAACGGGGTGACGCCGCCCAGTTCGTACGCCCGCTCGGCGTCGAATACCAGCCCCGGGCTCATTTCGTTTACGCGCCCTGATATATATTCCTTGATCTCGGCCTTTGTCATGCCCGCCGCCTCTATATTGAAAAGGTGCTCGCCGCTGATGATTAACACCAACTCGCCGTGGCAATTGATGTTCGCGGCTATGGCATGGCTGATCGTGTCCAGGATCGCCCTGGGCGAGTTGTCCGCGTAGTTGAACACCGGGATTGGGGGCAGAGCGGGGAAAAGGCTCACTGTACTCGTCGATGGATCGAAACCCTTCTCGACGTGATACGGTTCCCAGATGCTGCTCTCCTCGTCCTCCGCGATGCAGCATGTGTAACGGGCCGGACTCCCGAACGCCGACTTGTCCGTCACGCCCGGTATCTCACCGCAGATGTTCATCAGGATCAGCCGCAGTGTCCGCCCGATTGTGGAGTTCGCCCGCCACCCGGGCCCGAAAAGGTTCCACCCCGAGTTGATGTCCAGCTTCTTCCGGATGGGCCCATTCACCACGATCATCGGCGCCGACATCCCGGACGTTGTCTCGCTTATCCCTGATAAGTTGAACTCCGGCTTGAGCATTGCCCTCACAGCCGCCGCAACTACCGGAGCGTATTCGGCCTTGCACCCGGCCATGATCGCGTTGACGGCAACTTTCTGAGCGGTGACGATCCAGTTCCGGCTCTCCCGTGTCCCGAGCACCTTATCAGGCGCCAGTCCCCCGGCTTCCAGAAACCCTTGCACTGCTTCCGGAGTTGGCGGCACTACCGGAAGGCCGTCCGTAAGCCCCTGCTCGAAGAAATATTCGATTGCCTGAATGGTATCCGGAAGCGCAGTACCCTTGGTAGTCATGATGTCCTTCTAGGCCGCGGATACGGGTTCAAGTACGCTTTTACTCAGAACGCCCTGTCCCCACAACGGAATAATCGTGGAGTGGCCTCCGCCCTCTCCTCCTGCGACCAGCAGGGTTATGCCTTCAGGAGTAGTGGGAATGCCCGAGTCGTCCGGGTCATCGGTGCCCGGGTACCAGGTCCCGCCCAGCGCCCCGAGCCGCTCCCGCTCGTAGGCGAACTGAGGCTGAAACTCGTTGGCCCGCTTGGCCAGGTATTCCTTGACGTCCTGCTTGCTCCACCCCGCCGGCCCTATGTTCTGCGCGTGCTCGGGACTCATTATGAGCATTACTGGCCCGTGGCAGACCAGGTTCGCAGCGATAGTGTGGCTAAGCGTGTCGAGAATCTGCTCCGGGACCGGGTCCGACTGGTTGAACACCTCCATTGGATGACAGACAGGGAATAGGCCCACCGCACTCGACTCCAGCGCCATCCCGTGCTCGACGTGGTACGGCTCCCAGGGGCTCGCCTCCTCGTTTTCGGCTATGCAGAAGGTGTACCGCCCTGGATGCCCGAACGTCGACTTATCCGTCACACCCGGTATCTCCCGGCACACGTTCATTAGCACCAGCCTCAACGTCCGCCCGATTGTCGCGTTGGCCCGCCACCCGGGCCCGAACAGGTTCCATCCCCCGTTGACGTTTAGTTCTTTGCGAATTGGGCCGTTCACGACGATCAATGGTGCAGAAGTGCCCGCCGTCTCGGCGATTGCGGATGCGTTGAACTCGGGTTTCAGGAGCGCTCGTATCGAGGCAAGCACCACGGGTGCGTACTCGGCCTTGCACCCGGCCATAACCGCATTGACTGCCACTTTCTGAGCGGTCACGACCCAGTTACGGCTCGCCCGAGTCCCTATCACCTCCCCTGGCCCCGTGCCCCCGGCCTCCAGAAACGCTCCCACGGTTTCCGCCGTAGGAGGCACGACAGGGAGGCCGTCTGTCATTCCCTGCTCGTAGAAATACTCAATGGCCTCTACGGTATCCGGTAGCTGAATGCCGGCGGAGTCTGCCACGGTTGCCTCCTGTCCTCGAGAGCTAATTCCGGAAATGAGGCATGATCTCCTCACTGAACTTCCGCATCATGCCTATCTTATCGAATATCGTAAACAGCACTGTAGAAAACGTCGTCACACCCATGCTCCCCAGCTCCTCAATGTGCTGCCGGATCTCCTCCGGTGGCCCCGTCAGGTGGAACGCATCAATCATCCGCTCAGTCACGAGTTTCGAGTGTGGAGCATCCACGTGCTCGTGGAAATACTCGTCGTAGGCCTTCGCCGCGTTCGCCGAGTCGCTCATCAGCTCCTCGACTATCCCCGGCTCCCGATGCTCCATCCGCCTCCGAAGATCGTGAATCTCCGGTACGTCCCGGCTGAAGAACTGGTGCATTTTGATGTACATCGTCGGGTACGACGAAACCTCTTTACGCGCCTCCTCCTTGGTATCGGAAATGTAGGTCATGTTGCGGCACCAGATGTCTATCTCCCCCGGGTCCCGACCCGCTTCCTCCGCTCCCTGGTGTATCAATTCCACCCGCCACTTCGCCATCTCCGGATGCACCCCAATGAAAATGGCCCCGTCGGCTATCTTTCCCGCCAGCTTGCACAGCTTCGGCCCATCCACTGCCAGGTAAATGGGAACCTTGGACTTTGACCACTCCGAGTGCATCTTGGCGCCCTGCCACTCCACCTCCTCCCCGGCCATGTAACCCCGCAGAAAGTTAATAGCCTTTTCTACCTCCTTAGTAGTACGGGGCCGCATCGATTTACCGAACCGCCCCCCCGCCCCCAGCCCCAGAATCGCCCTCCCCCCCGACACTTCGTTCAGGGTGGCATGGCCCGTGGCGGTGACCGACGGGTGGTAGGTTATCGGGTCCGTGACCGCAGACATCAACCCGATACGCTTAGTGCTCAGCGCCGCGATGGTCAGGCTGGAATACATGTCCCGGGACAGGTTCGGCTGGTCCACCCACCCCATCATCGCAAAACCACACTCCTCGGCTGCCCTGGCGTGGGCCGGGATGTCGTAGGCAGGTATGTTTCGTCCCATCCCGACGCTAAAATTCATCTTCATGCTTGGCGTCTCTCCTCAATAGATATCTACTTCATCTTGGCAAATGGTCGTCTTGCCGCTGTCCTATTCCTTTCCCTTAAAGGAACCTTTGCATAACCTTTATTGGGGGGCCGGGACCGCTCGTGCTGAGGCCCTCGAAGTATGAGCGGGGGGCTGGTCATGTAAGCTGGATAGTACAACAGAAGCGAATCGTAAGTACGCAAAGGTCTGATTGCAATTATAGATTTGTGTGATGCGAAGCCGAGGCTGAGCTGCTAGTGGGGCATCTTCCTCGCCGCTGTCCGGTAGCGGCAGAACTCGCACCTCCGGCCCGGAGCCGGAGGCTCGGGAAGGTCAAGCAAGGTGACAACTTCGCCAAGAAATGCGTCAAACGCAGCGTCGTCACGGGGCATCTCTTTCCACTCCACATTGCCGGTATAGGATATCCGCCCTTGGGCATCCCTAACAAGCTCATCAGGTTCGACGCAGACGAGCCCTAGCCGCGTGATGGGCGAAAGGGCCAGGTTCCCGGGCGCGGCGCGCTCCAGCGCATAGGTGTAGGCGTGGAGTTGCCGTGTGTAAAGAGGAAGGTGATCGCTCTGCGTGGACGTGGTCTTGAAGTCGATAATTCCGTAGCTGCCGTCCTCAAACTCCAGCACCGAGTCAAAACGCCCGCGGATAAAACACGTGGACGCACGGCCTGGCAGTGCAATGGGCCTGGACTCGACCCAACTCTCTCCGTATTTCACCAACCCCGGCGGCAGTGTGTCCGAAATCTCCGCATTCGGCCTGCCGTTGAAATACTCGTTCATCAGCCGGTCGATGACGCTGAAGATACCGGGGAAAGGAGTTCGGGGTCGGTAGAAGCCTCGAGCGACCTTAAGATAGAAGCAACGCTTGCACTCCTCCCAAAGGAACGCGAAGTCCGAGGGGCTTAGCTTCCAGCTTTTTGTCGAAGTGGTCATAGAGTGGGAGTGGTGAATAGGGGCGCGACACCCCAATGCTCGGCAATCTTGCCTTGCTCCACGCGGATGGTGTGTACTCCGGCCGAGACGGGACTCGGGCCTCCGTTGCGCTCCTCCAGAGTCAAGGATACAAGGCCTTCCCGTGCCCGCAACTCCGATATTGCGTAGTCCGAGCCGCTCCCAAACAGACGTCGGGAGGCCAGAGCCTGCTTCAGCACCTCTCGGTCGGAGGGGAGCCCCGGCGGGCCCGCGTGTTCCCGGAAATCGGCGGACACCAGATCGTCAATGAGAATCATGCGGCTTTGGTTGGCAACTTCCTCCACCAACCGCCGCACTACCTCGCAGTCCGCCGAGGCCTTCATCATTTCCCTCGACAGAACCCTTTGAAGTATGTCATTCCGATGCCCCGCGAGGAACCTGGGGCGGGGTCCTGTCCCCTCTCCCTTGACGGGAGAGGGCTAGGGTGAGGGTGATGTCCCGAAATTCACCCCGACACCGCCACCGCAGACGGCTTACCCTTCCACTTCCAGAATCTTTAGAATCTGGGGAAGGGCCGCCTGCGCCCGAGCCTTCAGGTCCGTTGGCGTCAGTCGTCCGATCGGGTGGTGAATTATAACGAATGGATAGTCGGGGATGCCCTGTATCTCGGCGATAGCCTTAGCCTGGTTTACAAACTCGTCCGTGATGAGCACCGCAGAGGGTACGCCTAGCTTTTCGAGCTCAATTCCGTCGTGCAAACTGCACTGAGAGCAGGAGCCTCAGTCCCCGATCGCTACTACGGCGAAATCGCTCTCCTTTGCCAGCTCGGCCACCGTGTCAACCGGCGCCGGTCGAGACGCGTCAGCCTTGCTGGAAGCCTTCACGTTCTTCAACTCGAACTGCTCACCCAGTAGGTCTCCGACCATTTCCAGAAGCTCGGTGGCGTTATGCTTGCTGTTGGATAGCAGCCCGAGGACCTTTCCTTCAAGCTTGCCGGGCCTCGGGGCCATCTCCGCCTCGGCGTGGAGGGACCTAGCCCTGGGGTCCATCACAGTGATGCCCCCGTTCTTGGTCTCGGTTGTCATGGCGCGCTCCTTTCCCGTGTGTTGGGACTCTACATACCGGGTATTTGCTTGGTTACCGACTTAGTGGCCGTGCCCCCGCCCCAGGGTAGGATCGTGCAGAAGAACCCCCCTGCCGTGCCCCCCGCCACTATCACCATCAGGTCGTCGGGGCTCTGAACGGCTGCGGCCATCTCATTCGGATCGTGAGAACCGCCCTCGGGGTCCCATCCCCGGTCCATGCTGCTCCAGAAAGAGCGGGGCCGTTTCGTCGCCTCGAACAGGTAGTTCTTGACGTCATCCTTGGACAGCCCTTCCTCCCGGATGTGTAGCAGCACCTCAGGGCTGATTACTACCATCAGCTCTCCGCCGTTGGGCATTCCGTTGGCCAGGATGCCCCCGGCCAGCGAGTTCATGATTCCCTCGGCGGTGTGGCTGCCGTGGTCGCTGCCTTGGATGGGTGCATTCCCCGCGTAGACCGTTACCGCGCTCGACTCCAGCGCCAGACCCCGTTCCACGTGAAGCGGAGCCCAGGGGCTGAGATCTTCGTTTTCGGCGAAGCAGTAGCTGTACTTGCCGGGATGTCCGAACGTCGACTTGTCCAGTATCCCAGGCACCGACCCGCATACGTTCATGATGATCAGCCGTATCGCCCGCCCGATAGTCGCATTCGACCTCTTGGTCGGGCCGAACAGGTTGTTGGCGTAGTTGATGTCCAGTTCCTTCACGATCGGCCCATGTACCAGGACCATGTGGCCCGTGCCCGCGGTGCTCGCCGAGGTCCCGTGAAGGTTGAACTTCTCTTCGCACATCGCCGAGATGGCGGTGGCGACGACGGGCATGTATTCGGGTTTGCACCCGGCCATGATGGCGTTGATGGCCACCTTCCCGGCGGTGATCTCCCGCTTGCGGGTCGGTATAGTGCCGAGCACGTCCCCCGGAGCCTTGCCGATTGCGTCCAGGAATCGCGCCACCATATCGGGCGTAGGAGGCACGACGGGCAGGCCGTCGGTCAACCCCTGCTCGAAATAGAACTCGATAGCCTCAACGGTATCCGGTACTTGGAAAGTCTGAGAAGCCAGCTGGCCCTGTGCCATATCGGACAACCCCCGAAAAATATCAAATGAAAAGCCCCCGCATATTATCACACCCCCCCAATCACCCGCCATTAGAAACAGCGCCTCATCTCCCCGTATGAGCAGCTCTCGTGCCAGTCCTCCCCATCCCCCACCTACCCCGTAGGGGCGGTTCGCGAACCGCCCGACTTCCCACCCACCCGAGGGGAGCCTTTCCGCCTTAGGCGGACCATTCCGCCCCCCGAGCCGGTCGAAGATGTCTAAGATGCGCCTCTGGCGTGCACCCTATCGGGAATCCATTCCCCTCTCCCCAGTACTGAATTAGAGGCCCATGTGCGTGCAGAGCACGCACATGGGCCTCTATTCTTATCTCCCCCTCTCCCTTAATGGCCCTAAGGGAGAGGGGGACCAAGGGGGTGAGGGTTCCCCGGTGAGGCCGGGGCGATGTCCCCCTAAAAGTGACACGAACCCCTTGACTCGAGCCGTACACATGTACTATATTCACCCCCGATTGGCCCATCACTCACCCTAAACCCAAGGAGGAACCACAACCCAGGGGGAATCCCAGCCCCGGCCCCGAGGACTCACCGTCCCAGCCCATCCCAAAGGGCGGCCCACACGCCGCCCCACGGCTCAAGCAAAAGCCGCCATCTCCTCATACCAAAGGCCCCGGCTGACCCTCCCCCCACTACCCAGGCGATGGAAGGTCCACAGACTATGCTCGGCAGGCCCCGTCCAACGACGCCCCTGCCGATTCAACGCTTACCGTCATTGGAAGCGTTTTCGCCGGCCCATTGCGTGCCGGATTTCCCGGCAGGTCAACCGACCCCCGGTTTAGCAAGGCTCTCGTGCCTTGTTTGTCCCGCCGTCCCTGCCACCCGTCTACCCGGCGGATGGACCGGGACGCCGGTTCTGAAAGACCGCCTCAGGCGGCATCTTCCCCGTCAGCGGTCCGGTCAAGTGCCGCTGCCGGTGGGATCGGCCCCACACAACCCTGACCGCAGCCGACAACATGTGGGGATAATCCAGCCCGACGCCGACGGCACGGCAACCCCCGGCCTGGTTTCTAGTCACCGGACCCTCCATCGCCTGCCCCTCCAAAACACACATAAACCCACAAACCCCACCCACAATCGAAGATCCGCCTCAGGAGGACTCAATGTCCCCGGACGCTGGCAGACATGCCCCCCCGCTTGCGTGATACACTTCTCGTGACCCAGTCCCCCACCCCGAGGCCCTGATGGAAGACTCGCAACCCGGCGCACCCAAAAGCGCTTTCGCCCAACTGATGGCCCCTCCTCACCGGGACATCGATCTGTCTCGTGCGGCCCTCCTGATTGCCCAGGGGGAATACCCTGACCTGGACATACCCTACTATCTGCATATTCTGGAGCGCCTCGGGCGGAGAGTTCGGTCCCGCTCCAAGGATGCATCGCCCAAGGCCGCCATTGAAGCCCTAAACCGCGTATTGTTTGAAGAGGAAGACTTCCGAGGCAACGAGGAGGAGTACTACGACCCCCGTAACAGCTATCTCAATGAGGTTATCGACAGGAGAATCGGCATCCCAATCACCCTCTCGGTAGTCTACATAGAGGTCGCCCGACACGCGGGTATCGAAATCAAAGGGGTCGGCTTCCCCGGCCACTTCATCGTCAAGCACGAAAGCGAGGACGGCCCGATCTACATCGACCCCTTCTATAAGGGCCTGATACTCGATACGGAACACCTTGCCCAGAGGCTCCGCCTCACGGGTGGCGGATTCATGCCCTTCCGGGAGCATCACTTGGCCGCATGTACAGAGGCCCAGCTCGTCACCCGGATGCTGAACAACCTCAAGGGCATACACGCCTCCCGACGCGACTACGGAAAAGCCCTCACGGTCATCGAAATGATGATCGATGTATCGCCCTGGGACCTCGACGAGGTTCGAGACCGGGGCAAAGTGCGTCTCCAGCTGAAGGACTATTCCACGGCCCTAGTAGACCTGGAGACTTACCTCAACTTCCGCCCCGATGCCGAAGACGCCGAGGTCATAGGCAGAAGTGTTCAGTATCTCAAGGGCCTAGTCCCCAGGGGCCCCGTCAAGGAGTCTTAGTAGTGACACTGCTCGTCCGGGAATCCGAAGTCGTACAGCTCCTGACCATGGAAGAAACTCTTCTCGCGGTCGAAGGGGCATTTCGCAGCCAGGGTGAAGGGACGTCCATAAATCGTGCCCGACGCCGCTTCCACGTTCCCGGCAGGGGCAGCATGCAACTCATGTCCGGCGTCTGCTACTACCGCAAGGCTATGGGCCTGAAGGTGTATACCTCCTACCGCACCGGCACCCGATTCATGGTCCTCCTCTTCAGCGCCGAGACCGGAGACCTTCTCGCCATCGTCCAGGCCGACCATCTTGGCAGGATGCGCACGGGAGCGGCTTCCGGTGTCGGCGCCAAATATCTCGCAAAAGAAGGGGCGAAGGTTGTGGGGATGATCGGCTCCGGGGGCCAGGCCGTAACGCAGCTTGAGGCTGTATGCGCGGTTCGAAATATTGAGACCACCAAGGTCTACAGCCGCCGCCCCGAGCCCCTCGCCGAGTTCTGTGACCGCATGTCCAAAAAGCTTGGCATCGACGTATCCCCCGCCTCCAGCCCTGAGGATGCGGTCACCGGAGCGGATGTCGTTGTGACTATAACCAACGCCCGGGACCCGGTGGTGAACGGCGAATGGGTTGGAGAGGGAGCCCACATCAACGCTGCGGGCAGCAACTCACTGATACGCAAGGAGATTGACGGTGAAGCCGTCCGTAAATGTGGCCTCATCACCGTCGACTCCCGGGAGCAGGCCCAACTCGAATGCGGCGACCTCCTCGTTCCCGCCGAGCGCGGCGTGGTTAAATGGGAGACCCTGACAGAACTCGGCGACGTGGTGTCGGGCAGAGCGCCAGGCAGAACATCGGACTCACAAATCACCCTCTTCGAGTCCCAGGGCCTTGCCATCCAGGACGTTGCAACAGCCATGAGAATCTACGAACTAGCTCAAGAAAAGGGTCTCGGTCAGGACATCGATGTCTTCTAAAGTAACTACAATATCCCGCACCACCGTCATTCCTGCGGAGGCAGGAATCCAGGGGTGGGGCGTCCAGTCCCCTCTCCCCTCGATGGGTGTATAGACCGGGGACATAGGTTACACATGTTCGGAGACATGGGTTACACCATAAGGCATGGTAAATCTGATTCAGGAGGGTTTTCATGCCATGGAAGGTTGCAAGTGCCATGTCTCAACGCGAAGAGTTTATCGCCCTGGCGCAGTCCGAGGATGTGAATATGAGCGAGCTGTGTCTGCGCAGTGGGATCAGCCGCAAGACCGGCTACAAGTGGCTGAGACGATATCTCGAAGGCGGAGAGCAGAGGCTGGATGATCTCCCGAAGCGTCCCCGTCACTCCCCGAACCGCACGGGCGCCGAGATGGAGCAGCTCGTCGTAGACCTTCGTAGGGAGCACCCTACCAAGGGAGGACACGTACTGGCCAGGATACTCAAGGATAGTGGTCACAACGGCGTGCCGTCCAAGAGCACGGTCACGGCCATCCTCAGGCGACATCGGCTTATAGAGCCGGCGGACAGCCTCAAGCACAAGCCGTACAGGCGCTTCGAGCACCAACGGCCCAACGACCTTTGGCAAATGGACTTCAAGGGGCATATCCCGGTAGGCAGTGGTGGACGGTGCCACCCACTGACGGTACTGGACGACCATTCGAGGTTCTCCCTGGGCGTGAGGGCTTGTGCAGACGAGAAGACTCAGACTGTCCATGACCATCTCACGTCCATCTTCCGCAGCTACGGCATGCCCAACACGATACTGGTAGACAATGGCTCCCCCTGGGGCAGCGACTTCTACCACCCCTTCACCCCGCTCACCGTCTGGCTGGTTCAACTGGGAGTCAGGGTGGTACACAGCAGGCCATACCATCCCCAGACCCTCGGCAAGCTCGAGCGCTTCCACAGGTCCCTCAAGACGGAACTGCTCCAGGGAAGTAAATACACCGACCTGTCCCACTGCCAGAGCAGCTTCGACAGGTGGAGAGACTTCTACAACCTCAAGCGGCCTCACCACGCCCTGGACCTCGATACCCCTGCCAGCAGATACGCCATCAGCCCTCGGCCTTTCCCGGAGGCCCTTCCAGCCGTCGAGTACGATGCCGATGACCATGTACGTTCCGTCGATGTCAACGGCCGAATATCCTTTCTGGGCAGATCACTCCCTGTCGGTAAAGCCTTCAGAAACAGGCGGGTCGCTCTGAGGCCCACGGCCAACGATGGCACATGGAAGGTATTTTTCTCCGTACAGCCCATCGCTACCATAGATCTAAGTCGATAGAATGTGTTACCTATCTCCCCGAACAACTGTTACCCATGTCCCCGGTCTGTACAAAGGGAGAGGGTTAGGGTGAGGGTGAATAGCCCCAGAGACCAATCAACATAGTAACGCAGGACTTACACGCACGAGAAGGGAGACCCCTCATGGAATACCAAGTCTGGCTAAACGGCGAGTTCATGCCCAGAAGCGAGGCCAAGCTCGGCCTGACCGACAGAGGCCTGAGGCTCGGTGACGTGGTCTTCGATACCTCTCGCACCTTCAATGGCAAGGTCTTTCGCCTAGAAGACCATATCGACCGCCTCTACCGCTCCCTCACCTACGTGCGCATCGACCCCGGCATGACCAAGGATGAGATGATCGACATCACTCTCGACGTCGTTCAGCGCAACGAGTCCATCCGCGAGACCGGGGACGACTACATGGTCACCCAATTTATCACCCGCGGCGAAGGCGGACGCTCCGCTTTGGCCCTAAAGCCCAACATCGCCGTCTGGATAGATCCGCTTGACCACGCCCGAATGGCGCCCCTATACAACGATGGCGCCCACGTGGTCATTCCCAAGATCAGGAGCTATCCGTCTGACGCCCTTGACCCGAAGATCAAGCACTACAGCCGGCTCAACTTCGTACTTGCTGAATTGGAGGCCACGGACATCGATCCTGAGGCCTTCCCCGTCCTCACCGATGCCCGTGGCAACCTCACCGAAAGCATAGGCTCCAACTTCTTCATCGTCACCGACGGCAAGATAAGGACCGCCGGGGACTCGGCCATACTCCAGGGCGTCACCCGAAAGGTCATCGGTGAGTTGGCGGAGCGGTTGGGCATCCCATTCATCGAAGAGGAAATCCAGCCCTACGACGCCTACACCGCCGACGAGGCATTCCTCGCCACCACACCCTACTGCGTCGTACCTGTGGGAAGGGTCGACACCCGCACCGTCGGCGAAGAGGTTCCGGGCCCTGTCACCCAGCAACTCATGGCCGCCTTCTCAGAGCTGGCCGGGTTTGATATCGTCGAACAGTCCATCAACCGGGCTCGCGCCGTAACTGCTGCCCGTTGACTCCGCCATTCCTGTCGAAGGTCCGCCCCTGGCGGGAGGTCCTCAAAGTATGAACGATGGGCGTCTTGTCCCCTTTCCCGTCAAGGGAGAAGACTGGAGCCAGCCCTGTGCAGGCTAAAGGTGTGCGGTAGGGCTCTGAATCCCTTGTCCCATTCAAATAACCCCGTATGACCGTCTTTCCTGCGGAGGCAGGCCGAAGGTGCGCCATGGCGTGAATCAAGGGGTAGTGCGAGGTAGGGGTACTCCCTGTAGGGTTAAATCTCGGTGGCTCCTCTGGGTGGGGCCGCTCGTGCTGAGGCTCTCGAAGTATGAGCGAGGGGCGGCCCACGGCGGAGCAAACGGCAGGATGGTCCCAGGCTGGACTCCTACGCCCGAGTCCTCACCTTGGCCCCGAACAGGCCCGGGTCCAGGTCCGAGTCCCAAGTCGCCTCGAGCAACGTCAACGCGCCCAGCCTCCCGATCTCGTCCCCCGACTTCGCCGCAAGTCCGTTGCCGCCTGTTGCCACGCCTATGCGCTCGTCCACCATATCTATGTAGGGCAATTCCGTAGGCGTCTTGCTCACGGCGCACGTGCCCAGGGTCACGCGTTCGTCTGGGATAGCTTGCAGGTAAGGAATCGTGGCCCGGATCTTGTCCCACAGCCGGTCCCGCTCTGCCGGCGTACCGGAACCCCTGAACCACGCCTTGATCTCCGACATACTCCCCAGGCTCCCGTGCCCTTCAGACCCCCCGATCTTCATCCGGTACTTCCCATCCCTGTACTGCACGGGCGGCACGATGTAGCAGCTATCGTTGGGTCGGCCGGTCATGTAGATCATGCTCGGCAGGTCCGACAAATCTCCCGCCTCCGACTCCGTAAGCTCGATGTAGACCACGTTGACTGCCAGCACGTCTACGTCCAGCGTCCGTGGCACCAGCCCCGAGTCCCTAGTGAATCCCCCCGCTGCCACTAATATCCTGTCCGCCGTGTATACCCCGCCCCCCGACGTCCTCACCTCAACCCCGCCCGTCCCACTCTCCGCCGAGACCGCTTCCTCGCTGATAACGTCGGCACCGTGACCCTTGGCCAGGGCCGTCTCCGCCGCCACGATGCCGCGGGCGCTTATGTGCCCCGCGTCGACGCTCTGATAAAGACCCGAGCATTGAGACTCGAAACTGAGCTTCGGAAACCGCGACTCAAGTACATCCGGTCCCAGCTTCTCGAACGGCTCATTCAGGTCCAACATCACCTGCTCTGAGTTGGGCACGTACTCGGACAATGCCCGGTCAAGCGGCCCGACGGATAGCTGACCGACCTCGTGATAAAACGGAATGCCCGAGCGGGATTCCATGTCCCGATACCGCCGTATCGACTCCCGCGCCAGCTTGGCCCAAACAAGATGCGGGTCCAGGATGCGGGTAATCCGACCCTCGTCGTAGTGATCCCCGAACACACCGTCGTGACTTGACAGGTCCCGAGGCTCGTCGGGCCCTATCAGCGCCACCCCGTCCGTCTGCTCCGCCAAATGCCGCGCCGCCGCAGACCCTATCATCCCTTCCCCTATCACTATGTACTTATAGCTAGCGTCCGCCATCAAAAAAGGGATTATATACCTAATTACGCCGATGATTTCATAAAGGTACCGGGACTGATGACCCCGGGACCTTTATGTCTAAACAATATCGTGGTTAGTCGCAGGCCCAGTAAGGTTCTCGTCCTTGGGCCTTCAGGTACTCGGTGGCACCCTCTCTCCATATCCATGTAAACCGCTCGCCCATTATGGCCTTGGACGTCCCGTAAAAGGGATTACCCTGAAACAGCGCCTTGTCTTCAATGGTTACCTTGTAGCCCAGGAAAATTCCCAGGTCTACCAGGTCGTTAGGAACCCTTACGGTACTGACGACACTGAGGTCAACCCCACTACCCCGATAACTTTGCTCGGGTGGATATCGGGTGCTTTTGGCAAACTCTTCTTCAAGCCATTGTTTTCTGTGTAGTTCAGCAACCGTGGGACCTGTTTTGTTGCAGGTGTCCACAAAAGGCGTAGATGTCGGAACTATTATGGTAATGGGCTGGTCGGGGTCACGCGTTGGTTGCGGGGCTGTGGTGGGTGTCGGGGCCGTGGTGGGTGTCGGGGCCGTGGTGGGTGTCGGGGCAAACTCGGGGCTGTTGGGGACCTCTGTGGGTGTGTTCTGGGTACGAACTGGTGTAGCAGGCGAAACTTGGTCCTCCTGATTCCATGCCCCACAGGCCAAAACCCCTATCAGCACGACCGCAACACTTACGAACACCACCAATCGTTTCATCTGGACCTCCTTAAGCCTGTATGTACTACATAAGGCAAAGCATCGACCCTAGATGACCTGCTTGTCCTTCAGACCGATTACCTCGTCCCACGAATAGTCCAGCAACTCTGTCAGTAGCTCCTCGGTGTGCTGCCCGAGTTCCGGAGCGCCACTCCTCACCTTGCCGGGAGTCTCGCTGAACTGAATGGGCAGACCCAGCATTTTGACCTTGCCGGCGTTCGGGTGGTCTATCTCCACCACGTATTCATTGGCGATTGCCTGTTCGTCCGAAAGGGCTTCCATGTAATCCTGAACAGGGGCCCAGAGGACGTCGGTTGCGTCTAGGATTTCCCGCCACTCCTCCCGGGTCTTCTTGGCAAAGGTCTCTTCCAGTATGCCTATTAGGGTGTCGCTGTGGGCAAACACCCGGTCCTGGCCCGATATAAACCGCGGGTCTTCCATCATCCATTCCAGGTCCAGGGCCCGACACGTGGCTTCCCAGTCCCGCTCCATGTCCAGCACAGAGAGGCACAGCCATTTTTCATCCTTCGCCTTGTAGACGTTCCAGAATGGGCTCAGCGCCCGACGCCTGTATTCACCGGGCACATTCCCTGAGAACAGCGTTCCCTGGGCCATCAATGCCCCCACTGCCAGCTGCGTCCCGAACAACGATTCCTCTACCTTCTGCCCGATGCCCGTGCGCTCCCGGGTAAGCAGGCCCATAGTAGTGCCCAGGCACAGCATGAATGCTCCGGTCTGGTCGGCCATGCCTCCCCACACCTGCATCGGCGCCGATGTCTGGATCTGACTCATGATTCCGCCCCGGGCCTGCGCAGCCAAGTCCGCCGACGGCCTCGCCGAGTCCGGCCCCTTTGGCCCGAATCCGTACCCCGCCGAGTACACCAGTTTGGGGTTAATCTCGTGCACCGACTCGTAATCAAACCCCAGTCTCTTCAAAGAGGGCTCCCTAAAATTGGACACGAAAGCGTCGGCTTTCTTGATCAGCCGGGTCAGGATTTCTTTCCCTTCGGCTGTCTTCAGGTCTAACGCCAGGCTCTTCTTGTTCCGGTTGTTGTTCTCGAAGTAGTAATTCAGATCGGTCCCCGAGTTCTTCCCGAAATTCCAAGTCGATAGATACCGCCCCGGGTCCCCCGACTTCCGCTCCTCAACCTTTATCACCTCGGCGCCCATGTCCGCCAGCATCGCCGTGGACACCGGCCCGTGCTGCCATATGGTCATGTCGATTATTAGTAAGCCTTCCAATGCCATCATGGGCCGTTTACCTCCTGAAAAAGCCGCCTTACGGGAACGCGGCTAACATAGGCTCGCACTCATAGGTTGTCAAGCAGACCCGCGCCTCGTTGCATGGACTGCCGGACGTGATATAGTGAAACCCTTCCTTCGGGCCTTGAACGTGGCGGAAACGCCCATAAGAGGATGCAACCTCGGGAGTTATGAGATGGACGACATTGCATTTATGATTATGGCATTCTCCGGTCTGACGGTTGCGGTGGCGGCGCTGCTCGTTTCCATAGGTGTTCTCTACCTCGTGGTGAAGATTAACAAAGTCTTGAAATCGATGGCTGACGGAAACGACTCTGGCTAGCCCTCTTCGCAGAGGGGCGTACACATTGATATTTCGTCTCGGAGTATGATAGGATTCCGTTGCCCTTTCCGAGTCTAGGCGTGTTGTGTGTTAGTTGTCAGGGCATGACCCTGGGAGGTGTACGATGTCTGAAACCGCAGAGTTGATTTCATCTTTCTCTGGCTTGGCTATAGGTATAGGCGCCCTGCTCATCTCCGTGGGAGTCCTGGTTCTGCTGACGAAGCTCGGCAACATCTTCAAGTCGGGGGACTAAACCGCCTCCGCTTCCCTATAACCTCCCCTAACCTACTAGGAAACCCACGATGCGGCGCAGAGAGGCGCGGCTTCAGACCCCGGCTCGCCGACGTGGTGGTGCCAATCGTTGGCGTTTCCTGTAGTCCATCGCCTACCCATTCCCCCACAGTTCTAACCCCCTCTTGTACTCCTCCGGCGTATTCATGTCCAGGTAGATGAGCGATGACGACGCATCAATATTCTCCACCCGACCCCCGTCCCGCCTAACCACCTGCTTTAGCCCCAACCCTTCCTCCGTGATAGCCAGCATCTCGTCTCTCAAGCTGCCGTCGAAGACCGTTGGGTGCCCCCTGCGCCCCTTGTGGACGGGTATCGTGATCTGTGATCCTCCGAGAAGGTGAGCGTCCACCACCTCATCAATTAACCACGAGGGCCGAGGCTGGTCCACGTTCAGTATCAAAATAGCCTTGGCGTCATCCGGCACTTCCCTCACTCCAGCTACCACTGACGAGGCCCGCCCCTGCCGGTACTCCCGGTTCTCCACAACCTTGACGCCCTTCCTTCCCGCCACCCGCGCCCTGATAGCCTCCGCTTCATGCCCGACAACCAGTACCACACAGGACACGCGACTCGCCGCCATCTGCTCCAACTGATATTCGACTAACGTCGTCCCCATCCAAGGGAGCAGGGCCTTTGGCTGGCCCATTCGCGTGGAAAGCCCCGCAGCGAGAATTACAGCATAGGCACCTGAGTTAGGGCTCGTGCTGGAGGACATCCACCCGTGCCTGTCGGGCTATCCCCTCTCCCTTGACGGGAGACGGCTAGAGCCTGCCCCGAGTCCCTCGAGGGGGTGAGGGTGAAAGCAATTACCCAAGATCAGCCTGACATGGATGGATCCAATTGCCGACCCCCTAAACCGGGACTCCGGCCTTCTCCCGTGCCTTGAGCACCAGCTTCTCGTCCATCTTCATCGAGGAGCCGTCCCCGCCATGCCTCACCATCTCTATCTCCGCCATAACGCTCAGAGCTATCGACTCCGGCGTCCTCCCACCGAGGTTCAGGCCGACGGGAGTGCGGATTTCGCTTACCCTCTCCAGCGGCACACCGGATGAGAGCAGGGTCGGGAAAATCAGGAGTGCTTTGCGTCTGCTCCCCAGCAGCCCGATGAACTTGGCCGGAGACCGAGCCGCCTCCAGCAGGGCCATGTCATCGTACTTGTGCCCTCGAGTCGCCACCACCACAAAGGAGTTGGCCGTTATGCCGATACGCCTGATCCCGGAGTCGTAGTCGTCTACGACGAGGGCGTCCGCGTCCGGGAACCGTTCGGGATTGGCGAACTCCTGCCGGTCGTCGACTACTCGGGTCCGATACCCGAGGAACGTCGCCAGTTTGTAGATGGAGTTGGAGACGTGACCACCCCCGACCAGCACCACGGTGGCAGGGCTGGTGAAAGCTTCCACGTATATCTCCGTCCGGTCCTTCGACGAGATGAAGTCCTGCCGACCAAAGTCCATGGCCTTGTGTCCGGCCTCCGACGCTGCGTCGTCCAGCGAGGTTTCTCCCAGGGAGCCTACCCTGGACCCGTCCTCCCGGATGAGCAGCTTCGTCCCCACCGGCCCCGAGAGCGCGCCCTTCTGCGTGACGGTCGCCAGTGCGACCCCACCCTCGCCCCGATAAGCCGCGTTTATCTCACGCGTGTAGGCGTCGAACAAAGGGTCCTTCTGGGGCTGGTCGATCATGATATACATCGTCCCGCCGCAGACCAGGCCGTCCTGTGCAGCGAGGTCGTCGTTCAGCGTGAAACCCTGAACGTCTGCGGGGGTGTTCTCGACCATGGCCAACTTGGATGCGGTGTATGCGTCCGCCTCTATGCACCCGCCCCCGAGGGTCCCTGCGAAGGACCCGTCCTCCCTCACCAGCATCTTGGCCCCAGGCTTCTGGGGTGTCGACCCCTTGGTTCTGACTACCGTGGCCAGCGCAAAGGGCTTGCTCTTCTCAATCAGGCCGCCGACTTCCTCGAATATCTCTCGCATGATAGTGCTCCCTGCCGGCTTCGGATGCTTCTTGTGACTAGCCGATTATACATCGAATAGGCGCGCCTTTACGAGAATCTACTTTCCGTCAGGACGTAGGTGACGCCGATGGCGACGGCGCCTGCGAAGGCGTAAGTACCCCTGGCTGGCGCCTCGTCTTGTGGAATGAGGCAACTACCGCTCCGAAGAAGAGGACGCCCATCACCATGAGGGTGGCCACCCGGAAACCGTCGAAGTAATGGGCCTGTGCCTGAGCCTCGGTGAGGTCGTTGACCAGGGCGGGTATGAACATCGACAGGGCAGTCGCGGAGGCCGTCGCCCCAAGGGCGTGGCCGATCTCGCGGGTGGTCTCCAGCAGGCCGGATGCTACACCTCTGTGCTCCAGGGGCAGCGCGCTCATAACCGTCGCGTTGTTGATCGGGTTGAATATGGCTGTGCCCATGGTGATTGGCAGCATGAGGAAGGGCACGATCCACCAGGTGATGTTGGGGGCCAGCAGTCCCAATGCAAGGAACCCTAAGGCTATGGTTGCCATCGCCGCTGGGCGGAAGAGTCGGGACCCGTGCTTATCGTAGAGCCACCCGGCGACCATAGGCATGAACAGCCCGACCCCCTGGTTTGGTATGAGGACGATCATGACGAAGATGGGAGAGAGGCCGAAACCCTGCTCCATGAGTATCGGGACGAGGGTCATGGCCGCGAGCATGGAGAAGTGGAATGCCGTGTTTGAGACCAGCGAAAGCGTGAAGTACTTCTGCTGGAAGTGGCGGAAATCAACGATAGGGTTTCGGACCTTGTGCTCGACGAAGGCGAAGACGACAACGAGACCCAGGAACAGGAATTGCATGGGGAGGTGGTAGGTGAGAGCCTCGGAGGAAGTGAACGACTCCTCGCCCCCGTGCAGGTGGTTCGTGGATAGGATCAGGACGGAGGCGCTGGCAACGATAAAGCCCGCGCCTATGAAGTCGATGGGGCCCGTGTCGCGCTTCTCTTTGTCTTCGACTTCGGTCTGTGAACCCCGAATGAGGCCCAGTGAGGCGACAACAGCGAGAATGCCGATGGGTAGGAAAGTGGCGAACGCGATGCGCCAGGTGGCGAATTGTAGGGAGAGTCCGAAGCTGGCGAGGCCCAGCAGGGTGCCAAGGCGGGAGCCCATGATTGGCACCGCGAAGGCGCGGCCTCGCTCGTTGATCGGGAAGGCTGAGGCCAGTATGGCATTGGCGTTGCCGATCATCAGTGCCGCCCCCACGCCCGACACCGCCCTGAACGCCATGACCTCCCAAAGGCTTTGCGCAACGACTATCAGTCCTGCTCC